>CP026657.1:2070000-4483042 GCA_023525915.1 Acetispira formosa (nom. nud.)
CGGCCACCCTTATGTTGGAAGAGGCGTCCAGCCGGGTTATGATATCACTGGTCATCATGGGGCCGAGTTCGCCATAGCGGCTCTTATTAGTGACCACCGGCACACTGACGGTCAGATCCTCCATCAGGCCGTAGGGCGTGGGAGAGAAGCTGTAGCCGCAGCCGCCGACAGTCAGGGCGGCGGTCAAAAGAGCCGCGGGCAGAATTTTTTTGATTATTCGCATGTGCCCTCACCGCATTTGTCCGGGCGGGAGGCTTCCACGGCCCGCATGAGCCGGTCTAGCACCCCGTTGATAAAGGAGCTGGAATCGTCGTCGCCATATGATTTGGCGATTTCCAGGGCCTCATTAAGGCTGACTTTCGGGGGAATGTCTTCCCGGTAAAGCATTTCGTAATAGGCCAGACGGATCAGCCCCCGGTCGACCGGCGACATGCGGCCCAGGCTCCAGTTGGAGGCGGCCGCGCTTATGGCCTCATCCAGTTCCTCCAGATTTCCAGCCACCCCGAAGAAGAGTTCGCGGGCCAGGGGCCAGGCCCGCCGGAAATCGTCCGCGGCCACTTCCAGGCCGTTTTCTTCATCCACTTCCGGGCTGAAGCTGTTTTCAAAGGTCAGGGCCGTCATTTCCGGCGTCCCGCCTTCCAGGTCTTTTTGAAAAAGCAGCCTGAGGGCCAGCTCGCGGGCTATGCGGCGGGTGCCCGGCCTTTTATGGCCGCCGGCCCCGCCCTTGAATTGATCTTCTGTCACAGACTCCACCACACTCACTTGCCGCCATCCAAGGCCTTGATGAGGCTGACCATTTCCATGGCCGTCATGGCCGCGTCAAAACCCTTGTTGCCGGCCTTGGTCCCGGCCCTTTCCACGGCCTGCTCAATGGTGTCGCAGGTCAGGACGCCAAAGGCCACCGGTACGCCGCTGGCCAGGCTGACGTGGGCCAGCCCCTTGCTGACCTCAGCGGCCACATAATCAAAGTGGGGAGTGGAGCCGCGAATGACCGCCCCCAAGGCGATGACCGCGTCATACTTTTTGGATTCGGCCAGCTTTTGGGTAATCAGGGGCAGCTCAAACGCGCCCGGCACCCGCACCACGGCAAAGTCCTCTTCACTGGCGCCATGGCGGAGCAGGCCGTCTTTTGCCCCTTCCAGGAGCCGCTCGGTAATGAAGCTGTTGAAACGGCTCAGCACCAACGCAACTTTGATCCCTTTGGCATCAAGTTGTCCTTCATAATTTTTACTCATAATATCACTCTTTCAACCATTATATATTAGTGCCCACAAAGAAGGCTTGTTCACGATTCAGCTTTTACACTCTTTCAGGTCAAGCACATGTCCCATTTTCATGCACTTGGTTTTCATATAACGATAGTTTTCAGGCCGGGTGGGCACTTCAATGGAGACCCGCTCCACCACCTTCAGACCGTATCCCTCCAGACCGACTATCTTGGTGGGGTTATTGGTAATCAGGCGCATTTCAGTTACGCCCAGATCGCGCAGCACTTGTGCGCCGATGCCGTAATCGCGCAGATCTTCGGCAAAGCCAAGGGCCAGATTGGCCTCCACTGTGTCATAGCCCTGGTCCTGAAGGGCGTAGGCCTTGATTTTGTTGGCCAGGCCTATGCCGCGCCCCTCCTGGGGGACATAGAGCAAAACGCCGTGACCGGAGGCCTGAATCATGCGCAGGGCCTCATGGAGCTGCTCGCCGCAATCACAGCGATGGGAGCCTAAAGTGTCGCCGGTCAGGCACTGGGAATGCACCCGCACCAGGGCCGGGCCGCCGCTTTGGAGGTCGCCCACGCTCATGGCCACATATTCAGAACCATCGAGCATATTGGTATAGACATCCATCTTAAAATCGCCGAATTCAGTGGGCAGCGTGGTGGAAGCCACGCATTCCACCAGCTTTTCGTGATTGAGGCGATAGGCGATAAGGTCGGCCACGCTGATGATTTTCAGATCATGCCTGGCCGCGAATTTCTCCAGATCAGGCATACGGCTCATGGTGCCGTCTTCGTTCATTATTTCGCAGATAACGCCGGTGGGCTTCAGCCCGGCCAGGCGGGCCAAGTCGACTGAACCCTCGGTCTGGCCGGTGCGGCACAGAACGCCGCCGGGCTTGGCCCGAAGCGGAAAGATGTGTCCGGGCACGACGATATCGCGGGGACCGGCCCCGTCGCGGATGGCGGCCAGGATAGTGGTGGCCCTGTCAGCGGCGGAGATGCCGGTGGTGACGCCCTCTCTGGCTTCAATAGAGACGGTAAAGGCTGTTTCAAAGGGCGACTGGTTGTCCGACGACATTTGGGGCAGGCCCAGCCGGTCGACCATTTCCGGGGTCAGGGTTAGGCAGACCAGCCCGCGGGCGTGGGTTATCATAAAATTTATAGCCTCCGGCGTGACCTTTTCCGAGGCCAGGACCAGATCGCCTTCGTTTTCGCGGTTTTCGTCATCCACCAGGATGACCATTTTTCCGGCCCTTATATCGTCCAGGGCCGCTTCTATTGTGGATACAGGCATGATTTGAAACCTTTCAGGCAGTCATAATTAGACCAAAACCATTTTATATGGTACCACGAAACCGAATTACAATACAAGATGTGTGTGACTGTTTCAGCAATTCTCAAAGTAGACGGCAATTTCAAAACAGCAGGTCGACCCGAGAGGGGAGACGGAGCGCCAGCGACTGGTTTTGACGGCAAAAAAAGCCACTCGCGGAACAAAAACCACGCTTTTTGTGCAGCTGCACGCCACAAGTTCAAGGGAAAAAGTTTACTTTGAGAATCGGACTGTTTCAGGCTGATACTGTGCATCGCTTACAGTTATGGAAAAGCGGGGGACCGCCGCCGGGAGAAATGTTTTTGCCCGGTTCCGTTCCGAAAGTCTTTAGTCACGGAACCGGGCAAAAACATTTCTCCCGGCGGCTGCCTGGTTGACCACAACTGGGGGCTGCGGCCGAGTGGGAGCCGGAAGCGGGTCAATGGGTAAATATTGAAGGCGGCTGCCCTGAGTTGCTTACAAATGCTATTGTTTTTTTATTAGAACTACGAGATAATAAAAGTTTAGTAATACTTTATTGAAAGGAACAGCCAGAGAAATGACTACTGAAAATAAACCAAAAAGCAATGCCAGTCTGGATAAAAATTTCAATCACCGCGACGCTGAAGCCCGGCTCTATAAATGGTGGGAGGAAAGCGGTTTCTTCAAGGCCGATCCCAAGGCCCCGGGGGACCCTTTCGTCATTGTCATTCCGCCGCCGAACGTCACCGGCAATCTTCATATGGGTCACGCCCTTGATGAAACCCTTCAGGATATTCTGACCCGCTATCATCGTATGCGCGGCGACAATACCCTCTGGCTCCCCGGCACAGACCACGCGGGCATTGCCACCCAGAACGTGGTGGAAAGAGCCCTGGCCGCCGAAGGCCAGAGCCGGGAAGAACTGGGCCGTGAAAAGTTCATCGAGCGGGTCTGGGAATGGAAAAAGGAATATGGCGGCAATATCGTCAACCAGCTTCGCCGTCTGGGCTGCTCCTGCGATTGGAGCCGGGAACGCTTCACTATGGACGAAGGCCTCAGCAAAGCCGTGCGCGAAGTGTTCGTCACGCTCTATGAGCAGGGCCTCATCTATCAGGATTATTATATTATCAACTGGTGCCCCCGCTGCATGACCGCCCTGGCCGATCTCGAGGTGGAGCATGAGGATAAAAAGCATCACCTCTATTACGTCCGCTATAAAGTGGTGGGCGAGGATACCGTGCTGACCGTGGCCACCACCCGGCCGGAAACCATTTTTGGCGATACGGCCGTGGCCGTCAATCCCAATGATCCGCGCTTTAACAAGCTGATAGGCAAACAGGTGGAAGTGCCCCTCACCGGGCGGGTTGTGCCGGTGATTGCCGATGAATATGTGGATATGGAGTTCGGGACCGGCGCGCTCAAAGTGACTCCGGCCCACGATCCCAACGATTTCAAGCTGGGCCAGACCCACAACCTTCCGTCCATAAAATGCATCAATGACGACGGCGCCATGAACGAAAACGCCGGAGCCTATGCCGGGCTGGATCGCTTCGACTGCCGCAAGAAAATGCTGACCGAACTGGAAGAAAAGGAATTGTTGGAAAAAACCGAACCCATTACCCACGCGGTGGGGGTGTGCTACCGCTGCAAGACCGTGGTGGAACCCAATCTGTCCAAACAGTGGTTCGTGCGAACTGAAACTCTGGCCGCCCGCGCCGCCCGCGCCGTGCGCGATGATAAAACCGTCTTTGTGCCCAAAACCTGGGAAAAAACCTATTTCGAATGGATGGACAACATCCGCGACTGGTGCATCAGCCGACAGCTCTGGTGGGGGCACCAGATTCCGGCCTGGCACTGCCTTGACTGCGGCAAAACCGTGGTCAGCCGTGAAGACCCGGTCGGCTGCCCCTACTGCGGCGGCCCCATAGAACGCGATCCCGATGTGCTGGATACCTGGTTCTCATCCGCCCTCTGGCCGTTTTCCACTCTCGGCTGGCCGGATAAGACTGATGATCTGGCCCGCTATTATCCCACAACCGTCCTGGTGACGGGCTTTGACATCATCTTTTTCTGGGTGGCCAGAATGATGATGATGGGCCTCTACTTTATGGATGAGGTGCCCTTTAAGACCGTGGTCATCCACGCCCTGGTGCGCGACGCCGAAGGCAAGAAGATGAGCAAATCCAAGGGCAACGTCATCGACCCGTTGACCATCGTGGACCAATATGGGGCCGACGCTTTCCGCTTCACCCTCTGCTCCATGGCCGGGCAGGGCCGCGACATTAAACTCAGCGATGACCGCATCGCCGGTTACGGAAAATTCGTCAACAAGCTCTGGAACGCCTCCAAGCTGGTGCTGACCAACGCCGGTTCGGCCAGCCTGGGCGAAGCGCCCAAGCCGGAAACCCTGCCGGACCGCTGGCTCCTGAGCCGCCTGAACCAGACCGTCACGGAAATGCGCCGCCACCTTGATGAATTCTATTATGACCGGGTGGCCGACACCATGTATCATTTCATCTGGGATGAATTCTGCGATTGGTATCTGGAGCTGATAAAACCCGTCCTCTATGGCGCGGACGAAAAGGCCAAAGCGAACGCCCAGCATAATATGCTCTATGCCCTGGCCACCATCCTGAAGCTTCTGCATCCGGTTATGCCTTTTGTGACGGAAGAGCTTTGGTCCAAGATTCCCGGCGCGGAGGGCACGATCATGAAAGCCCCCTTCCCGGAAAATATTCCGGCCCTGGCCGACGCTGAAGCCGAACAGCGCATCACTTTCCTGATGGATGTGACCAAATCCGTGCGGCAGGTGCGGGCTGATTTTGGCGTGCCCCCGGCCCGCAAACTGGCCCCGGTGGTGAAAACCGCTGATAGCGCCCTGGCCGCCGTCCTCAGTGAATACAGCCCGCTGCTTCTGAAACTGATGGGGGCCGAAACCCTTTCAGCGGCCGCCGCCGAGGCGGTCAAGCCGGGTGAAGCCGCCCTTTCGGCCTATCCCTGGGGCGAAGTCTGGACTCCTCTGGCCGGTCATATCGACCTGGAAGAGGAATCCCGCCGCCTGGCCAAAGAACTGACCACCGTGGAAAAAGACATCAAGGCGGCCAAAGCCAAGCTGTCCAATCCTGATTACATCAACAAAGCGCCGGAGGAAATAGTGGAAGAAACGCGAGAGCGTTTGCGGGCCATGGAGCTTCGCGTCGAGTCCCTCACGCGGTCGCTGGCGACCCTTCAGACCATGTCCATTTAATCTGAAGGTCACAAGCGGCTTCAGCACCATGCGCCCCCGTTGGCCTGGCTACTTGTGGCCGGTTCGGGGGCGCGGGTGCTTAGAGCGCCGTCATGCCGGTCTGAAACAACATCCTTCCCCGTGCTTGTCAGCCAAAAGAGAGGTGCCCAGATGAATCCCTTCTCTGTCCCTGACATAGTCAGGCTGGCCCTTCTGGAAGATTTGGGGCCGGGCGACCTGACCTCCGCCCTGATCATCCCCCCGGCCACGATCGGGCAGGCCCGGCTGGTGACCGGCGATTTCATCGTCGTCTCCGGCCTGGAGGCGGCGGTCGAGACCATTCGCCAGGTTGATCCCCGTATTATTTTTACCCCCATAGTGCGTGACGGCGACCGTCTGGCGGCGGATGAGGTTATTGCCGAGATTGAAGGACCGGCCGCCAGCATCCTCACCGCTGAACGGCTGACCATAAATTTTCTGGCCCGGCTTTCAGGAATAGCCACCATGACCGCCCGCTATGTGGCCGCCGCCGGCAACCCGGCCGTGCGGGTGCTTGATACCCGTGAAACCTCGCCCGGCCTGCGGATTCTGGAAAAAGCGGCCGTTCGCCACGGCGGGGGCCGCAATGGCCGTCTGGCCCTTTTTGACGGCATTATGATCAAGCATAATCACGTTGTTGCCGCCGGTTCCATTGCTGAGGCGATTGAGCGGGCCAGGGTCCGCGCCCCGCGAACCATCAAAATTGAGGTGGAAGCGGGCGACCTCACCCAGCTCAATGAAGCGCTTGAGGCTGGGGCGGACATAATACTTTTAAAAGATATGCCCCCGGAAACGCTGGCCGGGGCGGTTAAAACCGTGGACGACTATTTCGCCCCTCGCACCCGACGGGTGCTTTTGGGCGCTTTGGGCGCAACGCTGGACACCATAAATGCCGTTGCCGCCACCGGGGTGGATTACATCCCCATAAGCGCCATAACCAGTTCCGCCCCAGCGGTGGACATATCCCTGGAATGGGACTAATTATGCTTGATTCACGCAAAAGTTTAAGAAAAGCCCGCCGTCTGGTCATTAAGGTCGGCACCAATACTCTGTTTGAAAATGACGGTTTGTCCCGCAACCGCCTGAAAGTGCTGTCACGCCAGATTGCCGCGCTGAAGAAGGAAGGGCGGGAGGTGCTGGTGGTTTCCTCCGGCGCTATCGGGGCCGGATTTAAAAAGCTGGGCTTGGCTGAAAGGCCTAAAAGCCTCAAAATGAAGCAGGCCTGCGCGGCTGTCGGTCAGGTTTATCTGATGGCCGCCTGGGAAAAAGCCCTGGGCGCGGAGGGGGCTCTGACCGCCCAGATTCTCATCAGCGCCCTCGATCTGGCGGACCGCCACCGTTTTCTCAATGCCAAAAACACTCTGCTGGCCCTTTTGGAGCACGGGGTTATCCCAGTTATCAATGAAAACGACACCGTGGCCATTGACACGCTGAAAGTGGGCGACAATGATACCATGGGGGCCTTGGTGACTGGTCTGGTGGAGGGTGACCTGTTTATCAACCTCACCGATATCGATGGTCTCTATAACGCCGATCCCCGGCAGAACCCGGAAGCGGAGCTGATTGAAAGCGTCGACCGCATCACTCCCTCCATCCTGGCCCTGGCCGGAGGCGGTGGAGCCCTGGGTACCGGCGGTATGTATACCAAGGTTCGGGCGGCCAAGCGGCTGGCCGATCTGGGTACGGCCAGCGTTATTGCCAATGGCGGTCAGCGCGATGTTTTGCTTAAAGTCGTTGGCGGAGAAGAGGTCGGGACATTTTTCATACCGCCAAGCAAACGTTTGGCCAGCAAAAAAAGCTGGCTGGCTTTTGCCAGCCGCCCCAAGGGCCAGGTGACTGTGGATGGCGGATGCGCCACGGCCATTGGCAAAAAGGGCAAGAGCTTGCTTCCGGGCGGCATAACCGCCTTGGAAGGAACCTTCGCTGCTGGCGACGCGGTGACGATAGTAGATGAGGGGGGAAGAAACCTGGCTGTCGGGTTGAGCAACTACACCTCAAGTGAGATTGAAAAGATTATGGGCCGCTCCAGCCGGTATATCGAAACCGCACTGGGCTACAGCCATTCTGACGAAGTCATCCACCGTGACAATATGGTGCTTTCGGAAGGTTTGCTATAGTTGGTGTTGGGTTATAATTATTGAGTCGTCAGCGGTGAGTGCCCGCGCGATTGTGGCCTGAACTAAATGAACCCTTCCAAATCAGAATGATGACCATAACGTCTCATTGATTTGGAAGGGTTCGAAATTACCGCGCGAAAATCATCTTCACATTAGCGGCATGGAGTAATTTGAAGACAACAGAATGGCGCTCTAAATCGTCTGAGTCACCTCAGTGACTGACACTTCCATAACACAATTTGCCCAACTAAAGCGTTCCCGCATCATGGCAAGCTCTCCGCCATCCCGGATAAACCTGGCCGTTCCTTCCAGCAGAAAGCCCGCGCCAGGACCAAAATTTCCCAACACTTCCTTACTGCCGATAACCATTTTTACCCGATTATTGGCGGCAATGTTGTCCTGAGTCGTTTTCATTCCCATTACAGGAATGAGCAGCTTATTATCTTCGGTTTTGTGAATATAGCTGTTCCAGGTGGCGGCCAGATGCGGTTCACCACCACTCCAGGTAACAATTGGCGCAACGCCCTCTTTACCTAATGTTTCCAGAAATTTTTCTGTAAGCATGCCAAATACCCTCCTCTCCAGCTGATTATTTGCAATTGTATTTAATGCAACAAATACAGCTCAAAGATATATTAGGCACACTTACATTGTCAACCCACAGCAAAAAACCTCTGGGCCGCCTCTCGAAATAATCTTACACGCTGGCCAGAGCCGGACGATAGCTGGACATATTGCCCGCGAATTTGGCCGCCGAATAGGCGCTCAAAACGTGGCTGCCGAAGCTGTCGCCATTGGTCGCCAGACGCTGCGGGGTCGAAACACCCACTGTGTCTACCTTGACGCCCTGGGAGGATTTGTCAGCCGGTTTAGCTGCTCCGGCCTGATCCGTCGGCATCTGGTTCATCATCGACTGGGCCATTCCGCCAGCCATGGCGGCCTGGTCGGCTTCAGCCTGATTATTGCCGCCAGCGTTCTTCCGGCCCGGAATTTCAGCGCCCTGGGCACCCTCTACCTGGCCGCCCTGTTCGCCTTCACCTTCGCCGCCAGTCGCTTCTTCCTGGCGCTTGTCGGCCACTTCGCTTCTCAGCTTGTTAATGTCGGCTGAGGCTTGAGCCGCCACAGAGCGATCCTGGCTGGAAGGCTCGGCCGGGGCCATGGCCGCCCGCTTCACGGTTTCAGCATCCTTTAAGGCTTGCTCAGGATCGGAACTGCCACGGGTGCTGATGGGAACTTCACCGCCAACGGCGTATTTTTTACCGTCCGGGCCGGTTTCATATTCATAGCTGGCCGATCCGGCCAAGCCGCCCCCGGCGGACATATGAGCCTGTTCATGAGTACGGACCTCCTGGTCGCGCTGCTTCATCTCCTGAACCTGCTTTTTCTCTTCCTCGCTCAGTTCCTTGTTGCCGGCACTGTCGGTATTTTCTTCACCGTCTTCGCCATTGCCTTTGGCTTCATCAGATTCTTCTGATTCCTCTGGCTCCGCGGCGGCTGAACTTCTGGCCAACTGCTCACCGGCGGCCAGTTCTCCATTGAGCGACGCGCCATTGGCGAATTCTTCGCCTGGGGTGAAGGTTTGGGCCGCTTCAGCATCCTGTTCGGCCTGATTTTCTTTGGCAGCGGCTTGCAAGAGGCCCAGCGAACCGTCAGCTGACAGCATGGCATTGGCTTCCGCACGGCCGGCGGCGATTTCTTCTGGGGTTTGCTCTTTTGGCGGAGGCGGCGGGGCCGGTTTGGACAGCCTTTCCGCTTCTGCCGATCTGGTGGTCTGAAGTTCTTGCTCTTCTTCCTGCTGGCTGACAGGCGCGGGACCCATTTCACTGGCCCGGCTCATCTTGGCAGTATAAAATCGAAGACCTACCGACAGACCATCGGATGCCAACGCATTTAAAAAGCTCATGGTCGGCCTCCCTGGCCGGAAATAAGCTCATTATCCGTAATGAGCTGAAGCGTACATCATTGAGACGACAATACACTTCAACATTCCTATCGGAAGCTCAAATCATAAACTTTAATATTTTTTCAGATTTTTTTGGGAGGCTATGCAAAGCTAAATGGAATACCCAGCCAACAGGGCGGCCAGGGTTTGAGGCTCCAGTCCCGTTATGGGTATGAACGGGGGGGGATTTACCGCATGGTCGCCCAGAGACAGCCCATACCAGGCCACCGACCGCCAAAGACCCATCTTGTAGCCGGTTTTCTCATGAACGCCCAAACAGTTGAATCCCATGGATTCATGGAGGTTCACGCTTTTATCATTGGGCAGGGTGATGAGGCTGTAAAGGTTTTGAACATTTTGAAGTTTAAGGATTTCAAACAGAATGGAATAAAGCTTCCTACCCAGCCCCCGCCCGTGGCTTTCAGGCGAAAGGTAGATGGAAAGCTCCGCGTTCCAATCATAGGCGGCCCGCTCCCCCTGGCGGTGGGCATAGGCGTAGCCTGAAATGGTCTCCCCCTGTTGGCAGACTATATATGGATACTCACACTGTATTGATTCCATCCTCCCGGTGAACTCATTCAGGCCGGGAGTTTCAATCTCAAAGCTTATGCCTGTATTCTCCACATAAGGCCGGTAAATGTCCACAATGGCGGCGGCGTCGGAGGTTTGGGCCAGACGGAAAGTCGTTTTCATCAAGCTTTGGCCAGTGAGTCAAACAGCGCTTTTTCGAGCGGATCGCTGCTGGTCATGCTGTTCCAGATCTGGGCCGTATCTCTCTCATATTTAATGGTGTCGCCGCCTTCGATATAGACCAGGACCTTGCCCCCCAGCTCAAACAGGGTGATGGTCATCTCCATGTCATTTACATTGGTGGTAAAATAATAGTTGTCGAAGCCGGGGACTTTTTGGGGCGCGGTGCCCTGCAACTGACTGGAAAGCACCTCAGCCATTTCCAGGTCGCTCAGGCCGTCGGAATCAGCGACCTGAAGGGCCACCCGGCAGGTTTTATCGGCTGATTCAGCCAGAATCTGGCCTATTTCAGGATCGTAACCGGCCGTCCAGCCCTCCGGCAAGTCGATGGTGACTGTGCCGCCCACAAAGGGTGCGCCCAAGGCGGGGAGAGAAAACAACGAGAAGATCAATATTGCCAGGACATTAATATATATGGAGCGTCGAACCCTGATCATGATGGTCTCCCTTTCTTTCATCCGATAGAAATTAGAGCTTGTTCGTAAATAAGGGATTTTGTTCTCTGGCTAGGCGCGAGTGTTTTTTAAGCGGAGGAATATATTAATATTTCGAGCATTAAAAAACGCGAGCAACAACGCCAGAGGGCAAAATCACTATTTACGAACAAGCTCTTAATGCTAACACAAAGACTTTTAGCTAGCAATTCTAATTATTCATTTTCCAAAGCCTTAAATTCAAGCCACAGAGTTTCAAAAAGTTACTGTTTCTGATATCCTTACCACATCCACCGACGATGTCGGATGCTTAGAGCTTTATATTATATGGAGGTTGAGATGAAAAAATCTTTGGGAGCCATAACCCTGGCCTTTCCACTGCCCGCTTTTCTGGTCGGTTCGTATGATTCTGAAGGGCGGCCGAATATCATGACCGCCGCCTGGGGCGGAATCGCCTCTTCCGACCCGCCGTGCATTTCCGTTTCCATCCGTCCGGCCCGCCTGACTCATGAGGCTATCTTAAAAAATAAAGCCTTTACCGTCAGCATACCCAACTCATCTCTGGCGGTGGCCACAGATTTCGCGGGCATTGTATCCGGCAAAAATACTGATAAATTTGCCAAAGCCGGCCTGACCCCGGTTAAGAGCGAACTGGTCAATGCCCCTTATGTGGGCGAATGCCCGGTGGTGCTGGAATGTGAATTGTATAAAACGCTCGATTTGGGCGCACATACCCTGATGGTGGGCAAAATTATCGACGTCAAGGCTGAAGAGGGGCTGGAAGGTGAGGGATCTTCGCTGGATATGGCCAAAGTCGACCCCATCCTTTTTAATTCCGGCGGCGATTATCACAAGGTGGGAGCGCCAGTCGGCAAAGCCTTTTCCATCGGCAAGGAGCTTAAATAGAGCCTCTGTTTCAGTGTGAAAAAAAACCGCCGCAACTTCATAAGTTACGGCGGTTTTTTTGGCGGCGGCGTTTCAATCAGGCCATACGGCCGATGGCCTGGGTGGCCAGCATGAAATCCTGCTGATGCCGCATGATTTTCATGGCCCGGACATAGGCCTGCTCCTGTGCGCCTGAACGGGCCTCTCCAAGGCTGGTGCCCGGCTCAACCAAAAGGTTAATGGCCGCCTGGGTGCCGCTTATCCAGGCTTGTTCCGGTTTTTTATGAATGCTGTGGAGCAGGTTGCCGGCCCCAACTTCCAGAAATTCGGGGCTTTCCGCGGCAGACAAATTTTCAATGACTCTTTGAGAAGCGAAAGTAGGGGCTTCATAATCATCTGAGATTGAAATACCCGATGAACCCAAATTGTCGTGGCTTCTTTGCAAAGAAGCTTTCCAAGCCACTGCGGGATCATTGTCGGGGCGTTCACTCCAGTTGACCGGCGAAATGGCCGGGAGTTCCGGGCCGGAACGTTCCAGCCGTTCGCTCATGACATTGATAGTCGCTTCCCAGGCTGTGGCCGGATCGCTGGTGGGCCTTTCGCTGTAGCCGGCAGCTCCCACCGTGACAATGGGCAGAAGGTCGGGGGTTTGTAAATTTTCAGCCAGTTTCCTGACGGTCGCCTGCCCGGCCACGGAGGGGTGATTTTCCGCCCTGTCGCTGAAAACTTCCGCCCCCACTGTGACAATCGGCAGAAGATCCGACTGAGCCAGATTTTGCGCGCTCCGGTTAATCGCGTTTTCCCAAGCCGAAGCCGGGTCGTTATAGGCCCGGTCGCTGTAGCCGGGCGCGCCGACCTGAACGATACTCGGCTCATCCACGGCCAGCCGTTCACGGATAGATTCCTGGGTGGCCTGCCAGGCGACGGCCGGATCATAGGTATCACGATCGGTCAAAGCGGAGGCCCCGACGCTGACCCGTTCAATCCGCGGCTGGTCCATCAGTTCGCGCATACGGCCCATAGCATTCTGGGCGGCGGAGACCGGGCTGAAATAGGGATCGCTGGTAATGTTAGGCGGGCCGGAGGTGACTATCGGGCTGAAAGGCTCAGATTTATTGGCCTCCAGATCTCTCATAGTCGCCTGAGCGGCGAACACTTCCTCCAGATTGATTCTGCTGCCCGGCTGGGGCGCTCTGGTGGCCGGGGCCTCAATACCGGTCAGGCCGGGTTCGTTCACATCGGCCGAGAGGGTGCCGCCCCAACGGTGAAATTCCGGCTGAAGCTGATAACTTTTGGCCCCGTTGATGGAAAACTGATACGGCAGAGCATCATCCCACCGCTGAGCCCGTTGAAGGATCTGCTGCGGATGGCGAACAATGGAATCCTCGGCCTTGGGATCGGAAGTGGGCTCACGGCGGGGGCTTATATTTAGATAGCGCTGAATCGCGTCAATAACCGTATCCACCTGAGGGCCGGGAGCGTTCTGCACCTGAAGGTGCATGCTTTGGCGCATATGGCGGCCGGCCCGGGGTTCAAAATCGGTCACTGTGGCCACCTGTTCGTTGCTGACGGACGGCAGAGGTTTGGTGGCCCGGCCCATGGCGATGCTGTTCTGGATGCTGTTATGATTCTGTACAGTGTATTGCAGACGGTCATTGGTGGCCGTTCGCACTGTGCTGAAGACATTGCCCGGCGCGGAGGTGCGGGGTGAAGTGACGGGGCTGGCCCCCTGGGAAGTTTTATCAATCATGGCTGACCTCCAAAAGCGGCCGCATTTTTATGCGACATGAGGTGCAAAGAGCCATATCCCTGGCTGTGGACAAAAAAACGCGCCCGGCGGAATCTTTTCGCGAGACGCTGTCCTTGCATTATATATAACCTCATCCATTGAGGTAGTACAATTATATATTTACTTCAGGTAAACGTCAAGCATTTAGGCAGGGCAATCACTTGAGAGGGCAAAGGTAAAACCCGGCCGTGCGGGCGAAAAAATTTCTGACGTCGCTCGTAATTTTCTCGTATTCCCGGCCGGGTGGCTTCAGTGGCGTTTTGCCTGTCCGGGCCCGTCCGGGGAGCAAAATTACGAGCGACTTACAGAAAATTTTTCGCCCGCCCGGCCTGGTCAGTGTCGGCGTTTGGGTGGGTGACGGTTGCGGTTTTCTTACATGAGCCAACTATGTCCAGCAACGGTGTCAGAAGTCAAGCAAAAAAGTAAAAAAGTTTTTACGTGATAGAAAAAGGATGTTTTTGAATATCCCACGTTGAATTTGAAATGAGCATAGCCCTCATGACCATCAACAGTTTTCTGACACAGGCGATGACGGCGACCTTATAAGCCTTGCCCTTGGCCCGGAAACCTTCATACCACTTTTTTACCACCGGGTTATGAATTAGGCAGGTGCGCATGATGCAATACAAAATGTTGCGCACCTTCTTCCGGCCGCCACTGATGTGCCGCTGGCCTCTATATTGCCCGCTGTCACGGTTGAACGGCGCCACCCCGGCCAGGGCGGCGGCCTGCTTCCGCCTCAGAGAGGTCAATTCAGGCATTTCCGCTATTATTACCGCTGCCGTTATAGGGCCGACTCCAGGAATGCTTCGCAGTATTTCATCGGCCCCTCTGGTCTCTTCGGAAGCAACAACCAATTGCCGAATACCTTTATCCAGTTCCAGTATTTGCGATTGCAGCATTTTAATGTGCTGGTCTATGCTGTTTTTCATTGTCGGCCTAGTATTTTCACGGTGCCCTTTTTCCATGGTGATCATGGTGATGAGCTGCTCCCTTCTAAGAAGGAGTTCCGATATTTGCAGCAGTTGCGGGGCTTTGGGCTGGTCGGGCTTCAGTTCGCGTGATTGTGCGAAACGTGCTATAATTTCAGCATCGATAGAATCAGTTTTTCCCAGACGGCCCAACGATCTGGCGAAATCTCTGATCTGTTTTGGGTTGGCCGCCTTCAGGGGTATGCCGGCCTTGAAAAGGGCCTCAGCCAGTTGGTTCTGGTAACCGCCGGTGGCCTCGAAGATGACCATCTCAGGCTGATCGTGAGCCAGGGATTCAATGAAAGCATTGATGGCCCGGGGAGTGTTTTTGATGGTTCCCTTGGTTGCCGTGGGCAGCTTGTGGAAATCAAGGGTGTCCTTGGAAACGTCAATTCCGATAACAGTTTGAAAAGACATGAAAAACCTCATCCTTGTAATACGGGCTCAAAGTCCCTGGCAACGGTTCGAGTTCTTTTCATCGCTTGGGCGGCGGCCACGTCTAGACATCGAGCTTTAAGCTCAGGAGGGCGGACGGCCTGCCAGCCCGTGCCCGGTGGTGTTCACACCACCGGGCCTTTTTATTTATAACCTTAAAATAGATTGTCAGCAATTGGGGCAGCGGGCTGTCACGGTTGTTGCTTCCCGCTGGCTTGTTGGGGGTCTGCTCGCAACAACCACGCCACCCCTTTTTCCTTCTTCTTTTTCGTGCTTCTAATATACAAGGAGGGCGGGGCGGTGAGATTTCTCCAGAGGGGACCACGATTTTTGCTCCCCGGACGGGCACGGACTCACAAACCTCTTATGAAGCCACCCGGCCGGGAATAAGAGAAAAATCGGGGGCAACTATGGAGATATCTCACCGCCCCGCCCTCCGGGTTTCATCCTACCCACTCAGACTGGCCGTACCCGAAATTCTTCAAAGCGCGCAAAAATATCAGGCGCCGCACCAAAGGCATAATCGCCTCCGGCTTTCAAGAGCAACCAGTCATCCACCAACGGAGCCACCAATCCCGGCTCGTGAGTCACCAAGATGGTAATGACCCCGGCTTCCTTCAAGCGGGCCAAATCAGCCAGCATGGTTTTAGTGCCGTCCCAATCCAGCCCGCTCATGGGTTCATCCATAAAAATCAGAGCCGGACGGCGGGCCAACGCGGAAGCCAGAGCTAATCGCTTCTTCTGCCCCAGCGACAGAACTTCCACCGGTTTTTCCAGCAATCCCGTCAGTTGCCAGCGTTCCGTCAACTCAGCCAAAAGAGAGGCGACTGATTCATCGGCCAGATCCAGGCCCAGCTTTAAATCCTCTTCAGCCGTTTCACCCAATAGCCAGTGGTCAATGTTCTGCGGCAAAAGCGCGGAAGTGGTGCGCAATCTCTCCAAAGCGTCCACGCCTTCAAAACCTTCAAAGCTGATGGACCCCTCATCCGGTTCCAGAATCCCAGCCAGAACATTGACCAGAGTCGATTTGCCGCTGCCGTTGGCCCCGGCCAAGCCGACAATCCGGCCGGGTTCGGCGGCAAAATCAAGCCCGGCCAGTATCGGGAGGCCGGGCTCATAAGAAAAACCAAGATTTTTAATTCTTAACATTATCAATTATATGGCCGGGTTTCAGGCCAGCGTTCTCCTAAGAAAATCTTTAATCGTATAAAGCAGCTTGGCAATTACAGCGGCCGTGATTACGGTTATACCCCAGGTTAGAAGAAAATTCCGCTCCAACAGGTGCGCCTCAACCTCATCCGGCAGGTGCCCGTAAAAAAAGTAAATGTTGACCATCATGAAAATCAACGGAGCAAACACCACCGCCAGACCCCAAACCAGGGTAAAGAGCCAGGAAAACCGCCGCCGCCAGTGCGGCACACCATAGAGCCAGGAAAAAACCACAATCATGATAATATCTTTGTGGCGATAGCCGGTTATGACCAGATCATGGATCTTCTCCGGCAATTGAATAGTCACCACTCCTAGACCGAGGCATAAAAGGTAAAGCAGAGTAGTAAAAACGGCAATGGCGCTGCCGCCCACAAAGCCGGCCAAAAGAACGGCCACGCCAATGGGAAATAATGGCAGACCTTCAAACGGGTGAGTGAATTCCGTAGCCAGCACCAGGGCCGCCAGCCAAAAGCCCGTGGCCGTCAGCACCATCAAAGGCTTCAGAGAGGCCGGGCAATCAGGCTCGGGCCAGCTCAAAAAACTCAGCACCACCGCACTGGCGGCCGAGCGTCGGCCGACAACTTCACCATCTTTGTATAAGAGATTGCTGGAAAGGTTGCCCTTCCCGCCTCTGCCACCCAGCGCAACCATAGCATCACCTTAAAGCATAAAGGTCAAATAAAACGATCCATCAGATTTATTATTTCTTATTATGGCCTAAAAGACATGTGATTTCAAGCCGATATTTATGTTAAAAAATCCTGACGCATATTTTCAGGCTCAGAGACTAAGCGTTCTCATACCTGACAATCCATGATATAATTGTAAGGTCTTTACCAACCCGGATGCGTCTTTAACTGTTGTCGATCGGAATCCTGAATGAAAGAGTTCTATTCAATAGGTGAGGTAGCCGCGCTTTTAGGCATATCAGCGCAGACCCTCCGGTTTTACAGTAACCAGGGGCTGATCGAACCGCGCAAAATTGACGGTCAGACCGGGTATCGCTATTATTCCTATGACCAGTTTCATAAAATAGACCGAATCAAATACCTTCAGGGCCTGGGCATGAGTTTATCGGAAATCCGCGAAGCCCTGGGCAGCGGCAAAGTGGCCGATCTTCTGGCCTGCCTGGAGAATCATCAGGCCAAGAAACGCCAGGAACTGATTGACCTTAAACGGACCATGGAGACTCTGGACTGGTATATTGACTATTATAAATATCTGGGCGAAAACAAACTGCCGAGTGTGCCCTTTAAAAGAACGTTCCCTGCCCGCCACTTTCTTTCGGTGCCCATGTCGCCGGGCGAACCGCTCTTCGGCCCCGGCGGCTATCGTCTGGCTGAGTTGAAGAACAAGCCCCGTTTCCGCAACCTCCCCTTTCTCCGACAACATGGTTATATTTTAAATTATCAGGCCCTGATACAGCGAAAGATTCAACCGTTCCACTACTTTGTCTACCTGAAAGAAAACAGCGTTTGGGATGACCCGGCCATAAGCACGATACCGGCCGGGGAGTTTCTTTGCTTCCGGGGCCGTATCCTGATTGACGACTGGCAGCCGGATTTGGCGTTCAATCTTCTGGATTCAGCGGAAACCACCCGGTTGGTGGTGGCTGACGAATATGAAGACAACTTGAGTGATTTTTCTCATGATATGTATGAAATACAAATACTTCTGCAAGAAATTTCCGCCTAGCGCCTGAAAGCGGCAGCTTTATGGCGCGCTATAGAGTTTTAATATTCCAAAAGGTGTTTCAAAAAATAAATTCTCCCCAGCCTACTCTTCGCACCCTTCAGACGTGCTGATTTTTTTGATTCACACGACTTTTTTTAACTCCTTTGCCTCTGAAAAGCCTTGACTCTATACTTAACTGCAAAGCTATACTCCAATCATAAATCCTAAAGTTCCAAACCGGAAGAGCAACGATTCTTATTGCTTTTTCCCATGAACACACAGCTCGTAGCCGAGCAAAAAATGTTATTTTTGCTCAGCGAGCGGCTTGGTAAGCATTAAAACCAGTCGCTTACGTTCCGTCTCACTGCCGTTCGACCTGCTATTTGAAATATAGCCGGTTTTAAAACTACTTTCAGAAGAGCGCGCTTCTTTAACATAAATCCATTGCCCGGGCGGGCCGTTTAGCCGTTTTGTATCCGGCGGCGGCAACATTGTTCTTTTGTCCTGTGAAGGAATCTGGTTTACAATTATTAAGGAGGAACAACTGTGGTTGACATCATCAGCAACATCGGCGGCTATCTATGGGGTCCGCCCATGGTCGTCACGATTATTTTCTGCGGCCTTTTTCTGACTATCCGAGCCAAATTTTTCAGCATCCGCCATTTCGGGCACGCTTTCAGCTACACCCTGGGCAAAGAGGGCCGCAAGGAAAGCAATGACCGAAGCCACGGCAACATCTCGCCTTTCGAGGCCATCTGCATCGCTGTCGGCGGCGCGGTGGGCGTGGGGGCCATCGGCGGAGTGGCCGCCGCCATTGCCGTGGGCGGCCCCGGCGCGGTTTTCTGGATGTGGGTCTGGGGTTTTTTCGGCATGTCGGTTAAAATGGTCGAAGTGGCCCTGGCCTCTTATTACCGCTCCAAAGACGAGCGCGGCAACTACTACGGCGGCCCCTCCTACTATATGCAGAAAGGTCTGGGCTGGGACAAGGGCTGGAAAGTCGGCGGCGTTCTGGCCGTCTGTTTCGGCGTCACCTTCCTGGCCAACGCTTTCAGCGCCTCTCAGGTTTTCACCATCTCGGAAGCCTTAAATACCTCTTTTGGCATTCCCCGCATTCCCATAGCCGCCGCCTATACGGCTTTCATCCTCTATCTGGTTTGGCGCGGCGTGCCCCGCATCGCCAAATTCGCCAGCAAGTGCGTGCCCTTCATGTGCCTTTTGTACCTGACCGGCGGCATAATCCTGATGATCATGAACTATGAAAATCTGCCCTGGGTTATTGAAAACATCTTCGTCCATGCTTTCACCCCCATGTCGGCCACCGGCGGTTTTGTGGGCGCGGGCGTGATGACCATCATCAGAACCGGCGTGGCCCGCTCCATCAACTCCAATGAGGCCGGCCAGGGTTCATCGCCCATGATTCACGCCTCCGCCTCCACCGTTCACCCCATCCGTCAGGGGCTCTGGGGCGGCGTGGAAGTTTTCATCGATACCATGCTGGTCTGCACCATCACAGCCCTGGCTGTCCTGTGCACCGGCACCTGGAACTCCGGCCTGACCGCGGCCACCCTGACCATCTCAGCCTTTGAAAGCGGCTTTGGCATCATCGGCGTTTACTTTATCGGCCTGATAACCTTCCTCTTTGGCATCACCACCACCACCGGCTGGTTCTCCTACTATTCCGCCCTGGTGGCCCATGCCTTTGAGAAGCATCCCGACATTAAATACAAGGCGCTGTTCGTCTTCAAGCTCATCTTCCCCTGGCCGAACGTCATCATCGTGACTTTGTTCGTGGTCACCGGCCACAGCGCCAACCTCTTCTGGGCCATCATCGACATCCTGACGGTGCTGCCGACCTTCTTCAACGTCATTGCCATCTCCCTGTTGAGCGGGGTCTTCGTGAAACTTCTGAATGACTACAAGGCCCGCTATATGGGCATCGGTCAGGTTGATCCGAATTTCCATGTGTTCTATGAAGACAAACTGGCCCATGAGGCCAAGGGTCAGTCCTCCGCGACAGCCGCCTCCCCCGGTCAAAGAGCTGAAGGCCCGGCCACAGCCTGACCAACTTTACCAACACCTCCGGGCGGCTTCGCCCGGAGGGCACGGAGAAGCAATATGAGCTATGATGATATAAAATATTCGCGGGACTCAGAGATCCTGCACATTGGCGGGCAGGTCAAGGGCATGGACCTCAAACCCGAAAGCATGCCCCTGTTTCTGACCACCGCTTTCACCATGAACTCACTCACCGAAGTCATGGACACCTATGCCAACAAGGGTTATACCTATGTCCGCACCAGGAACCCCAACCGGCAGGCTCTGGCCGAGGCCATCAGCTATCTTGAGAACGGTGAAAAATCCCTGATATTCTCATCCGGCATGGGGGCCATCACCAGTACCCTGATGACGTTGGTTCAGGCCGGCGACCATATTCTGTGCAATTCAAATATTTACGGGGAAACTTTTCTGGTGATGACCACTCTTCTGCCTAAATTCGGCGTTGAGGTGGATCTGGTCAATTTCGAATCACCGGAGGCGGTGGCCAGGGCCGTCAAGCCCAACACCAAGCTTCTCCATACCGAAGTGGTCAGTAACCCCACCCTGTCGATGTGCGACATTAAGGCCCTGGCCGACATTGCCCACGCGGGCAAGGCCCTGTTAATGGTCGACAATACATTCACCACTCCGATTGCCGTCCGGCCTCTGGATTTTGGCGCGGACATCGTCATGAACAGCCTGACCAAGTTCATCAACGGCCACAGCGACGCCATGGGCGGCTCGATTACCGCGACGGAAAAAATAATCGATACCATCATGCCCATATCCATGCTCTGCGGGACTCCGGGTGATCCATTCGATTCCTGGCTGATTTACCGCAGCATCCAGACGCTGCCTCTGCGCCTCCCGAAACAAATGCGGACAGCGGCCGAGCTGGCCAAGGCTTTGAATGAGAACCCTCTGGTGGAAAAAGTCAACCATCCGGCTCTGGCTGATTATCCCCAGAAAGAGCTGGCCGCCCGCCAGTTTACGGACAAGGGCATTGTGGCCATGCTGAGCTTCATTGTGCCTGAAAAACAGGACCGCATTGATTCATTTCTGGAATCGCTCAAATTCACCAGCTACGCCCCGACGCTGGGCGGTATCCGCACCACTCTTCAGCATCCGGTGACGTCGTCGCATCCCCATGTGCCCGATGACATCCGGCGTTCAATGGGTATAACGCCGGGAATGTTCCGTGTTTCCGTGGGCCTGGAGGAAACGGCCGACCTTATCGCCGCTTTCAATCGCGCCCTGGAAGTTTTTAAATAAAACACCGATCTCCTCGCAAGGGGGAGTTCCCAGCAAAACACCCCCTTGCAATACGCGGCTGCGCTGTCATAATTGCTGTGGTTGGCTACCCCACATTTATTTCAGCGCAGCCGTTTAGATTCTTCCTGATATATAAATCCTTCCAGCTTGCCACCCACAAAAAAAACGCCGGAATCCGCTCTGGATTCCGGCGTTCCTGTAAGCATTTTACGATCGGATCAACGGCCGAAAAATTTTGAAGAGACAATGGATGCGGCGGCAGCGCTCTTGGCCAGATCACCTGGGATAAAAGTGGCGGTCAAAGCGGCGGCGGCGGCCATATCCATACCAGTGTTTATCAAGATCCCCACGAAACCCAAGAGCAGTATGGTCATACTGCCGACAGAGCACATCAGAAAGGCGCGTAAAAAACTGAAAGACTTCCGCAAACGGCGGGAAGCCACCCCGGCCAGAGCCGCGCCCAGGGGAAAAGCCAGGGCGAACCCGGCGCTTGGCTTTAGGAAAATAGCCGGCCCGGCCAGGCCGCCGGTAAAAACCGGCAGACCTAAAATTCCCGCCAGCAGATAGAGGCCGGAGGCCAGGGCTCCAACTTTCGGCCCTTCCACCAGACCGGCCAGGATAACAAAAAAAGTCTGAAGGGACAGCGGCACGCCCGGAATGGGAATGGATAGCCAGCCGCCGAGGCTGATGAGCGAAGTCCAGATGACCAGCCGCACCAGTGTTCTCATTTCGGCCAGACTTACGGAAGTAGCCTTGACATTATTTTTAGCGGACATGAATATTCTCCAAATGCTTTAAGGGCGTACTGCCGACATCAGGAGTCCGTCCGTCTCCGCCAGCCCGCACATCAGGTTGAAGTTGGCCACAGCCTGGCCTGAAGCGCCCCGGCACAGATTATCAATAACAGACACGATTTTTACCAGGGAAGTGCGTTTATCCCAAAAGAGGCTCAGGTCACAGAAATTGGTGCCGCGTACTTCAGAGGTCTGGGGTTCGAAGCCCAGCGGCCGCACCCGCACAAAAGGTTTGTCCTTATAAAAATCCAGATAGAGGGAATGAAGTTCTTCCAAGGGCAGATCTTTTTTAGGGAACGCGTAAAGAGTTGAGAGTATGCCTCTGTTCAAAGGGGCCAGATGGGGGGTGAAAGCTACATTTACGGCATGGCCCTGAAGTTTTGAGAGTTCCTGCTCTATTTCCGGGGTGTGGCGGTGGCCAGTCACCTTATAAGCCTTAAAGCTGTCCTGAACTTCACAGAAAGAGGTGCCCAGAGCGGCCCCGCGTCCGGCTCCGGTGACACCGGAAGTTGAATCAGCGATAATCGGACGATCTTCTGCCAGAAGCCCGGCCCGTAGGAAAGGGGCCAGCCCCAGGATGATGCTGGTGGGATAGCAACCGGGATTGGCCACCAGGCGGGCGTTACGGATTTCCGGCGTGTAAAGTTCCGGCAGTCCATAGACCGCTTCGGAAAGCAGACCCGCGGCCGTGTGGGGCTGATACCACTGGTTGAAGGTTTCAGCGTCATGGAGGCGGAAATCAGCGGAGAGGTCCACCACTTTGGCTCCGCCTGCCAAAAGGGCCGGAGCCAGCCCCATGGCCGCGCCGTGAGGAGCGGCCATGAAAAAGAAATCGGCCCGACCGGCCAGTTCAGAAGCTTCGGGGGCTTCATACTTCAAATCATTATAGTTGGCCATATTATAGAGAGCTGGAAAGATATCAGTCAGAGACTGACCGTTCTCCTGCCTTGAGGTGATAACGGTCACTGTGGGCTTGGCCGGGTGCTGGGCCAAAAGCCGCAGAAGTTCCAGGCCGGTGTATCCAGTGGCTCCAATGATTCCGATATTCATATGATAACCTTTCAGATCAAGAAACGCATCCGCGAGATGATTTTTTTGGCGTTTGCCCGATAAAGGGAGGGTGGCCTGCGGCCGCGCGATTGAGGACTTGGCCCGATAGGCCAACCAAAGGGTTCCACCCTCTGGACTCCGGCTGGGGGAGGGCCCACGCGGGCCCTGCCCCAGACCCCACCCGCGCCAGGGGGGCAAGCCCCCTGGACCCCCAAGAGGTCAGTGTCGGCTTCAACTTTCTTTTTCCCGCATCGCCGCAACTCGCTTCGCAAGCTCAGCTCAGACAAGCGGCGACGCTTCTTACTCCGTTGGCTTCTGGTGCTTTAGCTGGTTTTACGTTGCGTCGTTACATTTTGCGATAGGCGCCCTAACTGGCGGAGTGGAAATTCACGTATGTTCGGCTTAAATCAGCTTCCCCTTAAAGGCCCTTTCCAGTGCTGGTTGTGCGTCTCTCTGCCGTCTATCGCTTTATTTTGGAATTGCTCATTTAAAAAATGACGGGTAAGCCTCACCGGTTACAACGCTGGAAAAAGTTTTTTAAGGGAAAAATAATTAAGCCGAACATATGTGAAGCAACAAACATTCGATGATGTTGCCTATAGCACAATGTAACGGCCCAACGTGAAACGGCTAACAGCGCTTAAAGCTGCTCCTGTATGAAGCAACGCCGCTTGTCTGAGCTTCGTACCCGAAGCGAGTTGCGGCGGTGCGGTATAAAGAATTTTGAAGCCGACCCTGACTTCTTGGGGTTCCAAGGGGCTTGCCCCTTGGCGCGGGTGGGGTCTGGGGCAGGGCCCGCGTGGGCCCTCCCCCAGCCGGAGTCCAGAGGGTGGAACCCTCTGGTTGGCCGATCGGGCCAAGTCTTCTCCAGACCAGCCCGCCGCAAGGCCAGCACCGCATAAAAAAAGCCTGGAGCATGGCTCCAGGCTCCTTGTGGAAAAGGCAGTAACTCGTGATTAGCGTTTTGAATACTGATAACGAGCGCGCGCGCCCTTCTGGCCGTATTTCTTGCGCTCTTTCTTGCGGGCGTCACGGGTGAGGAACCCGGCTTTTTTCAACGCGCCGCGCAGACTGGGATCGTATTCCTGCAAAGCCTTGGCAATGCCGTGACGGATAGCCCCGGCCTGACCGGCAATGCCGCCGCCACAGGCCAGGATGTAGAAATTGAACTGACCCTTGGTATCGGTGATAGACAAGGCCTGCTCAGCCACCATTTTCAGCGTTTCACGGCCGAAATATTCTTCAATGGGACGCTGGTTGATGCTGATCTGGCCGGCGCCGGGAGCCATCCAAACACGGGCGATGGAGGTCTTCCGTTTCCCGGTGGCGTAGAATCTTTTTTCCGCCATTTAATCTCTCCTTAACTATATAAACCTAAATGAGGTGATGATTACTTCAAGAGTTCCAGTTTTTCAGGCTTCTGGGCACTGTGGGGATGTTCGCTGCCGGCGTAAATCTTGAGCTTCTTGAGCTGACGGCGGCCCAGCGTGTTTTTGGGCAGCATGCCGCGCACAGCCAGGGTGAGCATCTCGGTGGGCTTGCGGACCAACAAAGTCTTGGCCACAACTTCCTTCAGACCGCCGATATAACCGGTGTGGCGGTAATACATTTTCTGATCCATCTTGCGGCCTGTGAGGCGGACCTTCTCAGCGTTAATGACGATGATGAAATCACCGGTGTCATTGTGGGGAGTGAAGATGGCCTTATGTTTGCCGCGAAGACGCCGGGCTATCTCCGAAGCAAGGCGGCCGAGCACCTGGCCTTCCGCGTCAACGACATACCATTTTTTGGCGACTTCATTTTCTTTGGCCATATAAGTTTTGGTGATCATGGCAGCCTTCCTGTAAAGCATTTATATTGAACTGTGTTCGGTTCGGAACCACTATACGGCTCTGATAGGAACCTCTTTTAGTATCATGGTCGGCCCTGATTGTCAATTACTTTTTTGAAAATCACGGCAAAAAAAGCAACTGTCCCGAACCTCAATCAAGGTGACGAATCCGGCTGCGATGCAGATATTTGGCCCAGGGCCGCACATGGGGCAGACGATGCCGGGGATGCAGCTCAGGGTTGAATGGCGTGTCTTCCGACAAACGCCGCACCGGGGCGGTCGGCAGCCCCTGGTGCTCCTCCTCCGGTTCCTGCCGCCAGACGTTTGGATTTTCCCGCACCGCCTCATCCTGGAACATGTAACGCCGCATGCCCACATTCAGCATCAGTCCCACAGCGGCAATGGTCACCACCAGAGAGGTGCCGCCATAACTAATAAACGGCAGCGGTATGCCCACCACCGGCAGAAGCCCGATCACCATGCCGATATTAATGACCACCTGCCAGAAAAGAAGCGAGGTCAGCCCCAGCACAATCATGCTGCCGAAGCGATCTTTGCTGCGGCGAGCCACCAGAAGCCCGGAGGTCATAAGGCAGAGAAACATAGCCAGAACAACCAGACTGCCCACAAAGCCCCATTCCTCAGCCAGGGCGGCAAAAGCGAAATCTGTTTCCGCTTCCGGCAGAAAGCCGTTCAAATGCTGGGGACCCTGCATGAAACCCCGTCCGAAAAGTTGTCCGCCGCCGACCGCGTTGCGGGACTGGAGAGTCTGCCAGCCATTTCTGGACGGGTCTTTTTCAGGATCGAACATGGTCTCGATGCGCTCTACCTGATATGGCTTGATGATGCCTTTGTCCAGAAGAATCTGCCAGGAGCCGCTGGCGAAGATGCTGGCGGCCAGGCCGATGGTCAACAGGCCGATCATGAGAACACTGACAATCAGGTGGGGACGGAAACGGAAGATGAGAAACATGGGGAAGCAGGTGGCCAGGATATGAAGGGTTGTGCCCAAATCCGGCTGCTTGTGAATGAGCCCCAGAGGTATGGCGATGATGATAAGGGGCACCACCAATTCCTTAAAACCCAGCCCCTGGGAGAGGTCACGCTTGGCAAACCAGGCCGCCAGGGCCACCACCACGATAACCTTGACCGATTCCGAAGGCTGGAAACGCATGAAGCCCAGATCCAGCCAGCGGGTGGCGCCATTGATATGGGTTCCCATGGTCAGGACGGCCACCAGCGAGATTATGCCGATGAGGTATATGGGCCAGATCAGGCGCTTGAGATACTGATAGTCAATCAATATGATCACCAGCATACCCACCAGGGCCACGCCGAAAAAAGCCGATTGCCGGAAGAACCAGGACCAGTCACTGAACTGATACGACAGCGACACGCTGTAAAGGTTGACCAAACCGCAGAGGCACAAAATCAGCATTGAAAAAAGAAGGGGCCAGGAAAAATTCTCCAAGAGGCGATGATCGAGGCTCAGACCTTTCATTGGGCACTCCATCCTGTGGGTTTGTCCGGCTGCACCTGGGCGGGCGGCAGCTTGGCGGCCACGATTCTTTTATCAAAATAGGCGGCCAGCATTTCTCTGGCTATGGGGGCGGCGTTCACGCCGCCGCCGCCGGTGTGCTCCAGAAGCACAGTCACCACCACTTCCGGGTTTTCCGAGGGCGCATAGCTGGTGAACCAGGCGTGGTCGCGATACTTATAAGGCAGCTTGCTTTTGGCATAACCCTGAAAACGCTTGAGACTGACCACCTGGGAAGTGCCGGTCTTGCCGGACACCAGGACGTCCGGGAGCTTTCCGCGCCGCCCGGTGCCGCCCGGCTCATTGACCACGGCTTCCAGCCCTTTTTGGACGGCCGTGATATATTCAGGCTTTATATCAATTTTGGATATGAATTCAGGCTCGAAAGTTTTAACCACATTGCCGCCGACGTCCACCACTTCCTTGACCAGATGGGGCCGGTAAAGTGTGCCGCCGTTGGCCAGGACGGCCGTAAACTGGGCCACCTGAAGGGGGCTGCAGAGAACATAGCCCTGCCCGATGGAGACCGGAAGCGTCTCGCCCGGAGCCCACTTCTGCTCAAAACGCCGCAGTTTCCAGGCTGTATCAGGAATGAGTCCGGGCTGTTCGGTGAGAAGATCAATGCCCATACGGCGGCCCAGGCCGAAAAATTCCCTGGCCCGCTTGGCCAGACGGTCGACGCCCAGACGCCGGCCGACTTCATAGTAATAAACGTCGCAGGAATACATCAGAGATCTTTTCAGATTGACCGCCCCGTGACCGCGCCGGTTGTGACAGCCAAAGGTATGATTGCCCAGCCTCAGGCCGCCGCCGCAGTGAAAAGTGGTTTCAGGGGTGATCACGCCCTCGGCCAGAGCGGCCAGAGCAGTGACGATCTTGAAGGTGGAGCCGGGCGGATACTGACCGGCCACGGCCCTGTTTTCCATGGGATGGAAGGGATCTTCCTGAAGGGCTTTCCAGCGCGAGCCGCTGATGCCGCCCACAAAGTCGTTGAGGCTGAAAGTGGGGCTGGAGGCCAGGGTCAGAATTTCAAAGTTACGCGGGTCCATGACCACGATGGACCCGGCCCTCTCCCCCAAAAGCGACTGGCCTAGCGCCTGGAGGCGGCTGTCAAGAGTCAGGCGCAGGTTGTAGCCCGGTTCAGGATTGACAGTCTGAATCTCCCGCAGCACCCGGCCGCGCGAATCGACCTCACGAACATTATAGCCCCGGTGCCCCTGAAGAAGCTTTTCCATGCTCTGCTCAATGCCGCTCTGGCCGACCAGATCACCGGAGCGGTGGGGATTGATCTCTCTATCGGCTTCCAATCTGGCCTCTTCCACGGTCAGGCCGTCGGAAATCAGCTTTTCAACAGTTTCATCCAGACGCTTCTTTTCATTTTCCAACTGACGCGCCCCGATTTCACCCAGGTAACCAATAATGTGGGAGGCAAACACATCCGAAAGAGCCAGGCGGGCCGAATTAACCCTGATACTCACGCCGTCGAGCCGGAAGCGGCGGCTTTCAATGGCCACCAGCTCTTCACGGCTCAGGCCGTTGATCAGCGGCAGGCTCACATATCTGGTGCGGGGCAGTTCCGTATACTTTTTGTGCAAATCCTCATAAGAGCGACCCGTGATCGCGGCTAGCTCCTCAAGGAGCGCTTCAGAATCGGATATCTCCGATTTCTGGACGCACAGGTCAAAGCTGGCCCGATTGTCCACCAGGACGGTGCCGTCCCGGTCGAGCACCAGCCCGCGCACCGGCGGCAGGTCCACCACTTCAGTGCGGTTGGATTCACTTTTATTGCGAAGCTCTTCGCCTTTGATAATCTGAAGATACCAGAGCCTGGTGCCCAATATTAAAAAAAAGAAAACCATGCCCCAGAACAGAAACTGGTAACGGCCTGGAGGAGCCTCATTATTCTCGGAGAACGGTTGTGGAGTTTTAGTCATTTTGTCGCATATTTCTGGTCAAACGGTCAAGAGCAATAAACACTATCGGGGCCAGGAGCGCCGTCAGTGAAGATGAAACGAAGAAAGCCGGCAGGGGGTTGAAAGTATGGCTGGGCCACCCCAGAACGGCCATGATGGGGGTCATGATAAAAAGCTGACTGCCCAATCCCAATATAAAAATAAGGGGCATGAGAGTCAAGGGGGAGAAGAAATTAAGACGGGCGCGAAAAGGGTAGAAAAACCAGGTTATGAGCACCAGCGTAAACTGGTGCATCCCTAAAAAACCGCCGCCGACAGCATCACGAATGAAACCCAGGGCAAAGGCGGCCAGTATGGCCAGCCAAAGTTCAGCCCGGAGGGCCACATAGATAGTCAGGGCCAGCACCCATTCCGGCCCATAGCCGGAAAGCCCGGCAAAAGCGGCCATTGAGCTCTGAATTATGACCAGAAGAAGCCCGGCCAGCACGACCTTGACTAAATCCCAGCCCTTAAAAACAATGGGAGCCGCGGTATATAAAGTGGACAGACTCACCGCCCCACCCCCAGGGGCTGTCCGCCGGAGGCATCCAGGGCGTCCTCCAGAAGCGGACGCAGACGGGGGGCCATGGTCAGCCAGTCAATGGGCGGCCTCTGGTCGATGACCACCAGAACCTCTTCCAGACGGTCAAAGGAAACAGTGGGCGTAACCTCGACACTGACGAAAAGATCAGCGCTGTGACGGTCGACCCGACTGACCGTGCCCAAGGCCACGCCCTTGGGAAAAAAGCCGTCCAGCCCGGAAGTCACCACCAGGTCGCCAGGCCGAACATCCTCATCCTTGCGCACATATTTAAGGTTCAGGGGTTTGCCGCCCTGGCCGCTGAGGATGCCGACGGCGCGGGTTCTCTGAATGAACGCGTCAATGGAACTGTTGAAATCGGTAGCCAGAAGAACCCTGGCGTAATGGGGGGTGACTTCCACAACCCGTCCGACGACTCCTTTGTTGTGAAGCACCGATTGATCGACCGCCACGCCCTCATTGGAGCCGGCGCTGATGATGACTGAGCGGAACCACGGCCCTGGATCCCAGGCCAGAACGTGGGCCGGTTTCATGATGGTCATGGGAGTGGAATCACGGAACTTCAGAAGTCCGGTCAGACGGTCATTGGCGGCCTTATATTCATTGAGCTGAACAATCTGGCGTTCCTGGCGGTCGATGATTTCGCGTAAAATGTCATTCTCCCTGGTCAGGCCGACCAGGCTGAAATATCGTCGCCAGATGTTTTCCACCCCGCGCGCGGAGGAGGTCAGAATATTTTCAACCGGCCCCACCACTTCCAGGACAGCCGAGGCCATGGGAGAACGGCCGCGTTCCTGCCGCCCTTGGGAGGATAACAAGCCCATGGCCAAGACCAGGGTTATGACTGGCAGAAGCCACTTCAGGCGATTAAACATAGTCGCAGCAACTTATTGGCAAAGGAATTTTTTTACCGGTGCAACACCAACTCGCCCGGAACAGGCGATCAACATTGAGTATAGGTGTATAAAGAAAGGAATGGCACACATTGTCACCGCAGGGAAGCGTTTTTTCGTGAAACCTCAAGCTTCGCCGGGCCTTGCCGGGAAGCCGCCGAAACGAGAGCCAGTGAAGTATCGGCCAGGCAAATAAAAAAGCGCTCCGGCCGTGACACGCAAAGCCGAAGCGCTCAATCGAAGCCCAAAAGCTCCATTCAACGATCGGCCTCGTCCTCACTGGATGCTGATCAGCTTCAGCACGTCCAGACTCTCAATAGCCCGCCCGCTGCCGACAGCCACCGTAATCAGCGGATCATCGGCAATGACAATAGGAAGCCCCGTTTCCTCACGCAACAGCACGTCCAGGCGGCGCAGCTTAGCCCCGCCGCCGGTCAGAACAATTCCCCGGTCGACAATATCGGCCGCCAGTTCCGGGGGAGTCTGCTCCAAAGCTATGCGCACGGTTTCGACAATGGCGTCGACCTGCTCTATGATGGCCTTGCGGATTTCCTCTGAGTCAATGGCCACCACCTTGGGAATGCCGGTGACCGTATCACGGCCTTTGACTTCCAGGGTCTCGACCTGATCGGAGGGATAGGCGGTGCCCACTTCCTGCTTGATCAGTTCGGCAGTGCGTTCACCGATGAGGAGGTTGTATTTTTTGCGGATATAATGAAGAATCGCCTCATCCATCTTATCGCCGCCGACCCGGACGCTTTTGGAATAGACAATGCCGGCCAGGGAAATGACGGCCACCTCAGTGGTGCCGCCGCCGATATCCACCACCATGTTGGCGGTCGGTTCAGTCACCGGAAGCCCGGCCCCGATAGCGGCGGCCATGGGTTCCTCAATGAGGTAGACTTCGCTGGCCCCGGCCTGTTCGGCGGCTTCCCGCACCGCCTTCTTCTCCACCTGAGTAATGCCGGAGGGCACAGCCACGATGATGCGCGGGCGGAGGAAGGGACGGCGGTGAGCCTTGCGAATAAAGTGACGGAGCATGGCCTGGGTGATCTCGAAATCAGCGATAACGCCATCTTTCATGGGCCGTATGGCGACGATGTTGCCGGGGGTTTTGCCAAGCATATCCTTGGCTTCATGGCCGACAGCCAGAACTTTTCCGGCTTTTCCGTCCTTACGGACGGCCACCACGGATGGTTCAGAGAGAACCACGCCGCGGCCTTTGAGGTACACCAGGGTGTTGGCGGTGCCAAGATCAATGGCCAGATCGTTCGAAAGGAAGCTGAAGAGAGAGCGAAATTTCATATTATGAGCAATCCGTCAAAGACGATAATCGGGTTATTAGGGTCGGGAATAAACGACAAATCGGCGGGTTTTCAAACAAAACCCGCCGGGGCGGTTTTTCATCTGAGGGGCCGCTGTAGCCATAAGTAGATGAAAACGCCTGAAAAAATGACTAACCGTCAATATAACGGCCTATTATAACCTCAACCGAAGGAACTTGCAACAATAGAATGTAAGTGATAAGGGCAATAATATATAAGAGGGAGGATGCGGATTGCGACCGGCTGTTCTGGAGAAGACCGGGGCGGTCGCCCCTGCGGGGGCGCCGCCCCCGTACTCCCGCTGGGGGAGGGCCCACGCAGGCCCTGCCCCAGACCCCACCCGCGCAAGGGGGTAAACCCCCTTGACCCCCAAGAAGTCGGTGTCGTCTTAAACTTTCTTCTTCCCGCATCGCCGCAACTCGCTTCGCAGGCTCAGCTCAAACAAGCGGCGACGCTTCATACCGCTACCGCTTTAACCGCAATAAGTAGCTTCACCTTGGGCTGTTACATTTTGCTATAGGCAGCTTCATTGCATGATTGTTGCTTCACATATGTTCGGCTGATTACTTTTTCCCCTCAAATAGTTTTTTCAGTGCTCCAACTGTGAGACTTGGCCGTCTTTTTCTAATGAGCAACTCATTGAAAAGCTATAGATGGCAGAGAGACGGACTAACAGCACTGGAAAGAACCTTTAAGGGGAAGCTGATTTAAGCCGAACATACGTGAACTACCATTCAGCCCATGAAGCTGCCTATCGCGGAATGTTTCAGCACAACGTAAAACTGCCTATAGCACCTGAAGCTGACACAGTATGAAGCGTCGCCGCTTGTCTGAGCTTCGTACTCGAAGCGAGTTGCGGCGATGCGGGAAGAAGAAAGTTGAAGCCGACCCTGACCTCTTGGGGGTCCAGGGGGCTCCGCCCCCCTGGCGCGGGTGGGGTTTGGGGCAGGGCCCGCGTGGGCCCTCCCCCAGCCGGAGTCCAGAGGGTGGAACCCTTTGGTTGGCCTATAGGGCCAAGTCCTTTAATTGCGCGGCCGTAGGCCGCTCCAACTTTCAGGCGGCCTCATAAACGCCAAAAGACATATAAATAAAAAATGGAGGTATCACGCAGATAGCGTAATACCTCCAAAATCATACCAAATCAATAAAACACTTCATAAGGCGGATTATTAAAAGGGCTTAAAACCTTAAAAATAACCCGTATGAATTATTCATCTTTCTTGGTTTCTTCAGCCGTTTCAGCCTCTTCAGCGGGAGCGGCGGCAGACTCTTCAGTCACCGGAGCTTCCTCCACTGCCGGGGCCGTTTCCACCGGGGCGGCTTCTTCTTTCTTCTTGGACGACTGGGCCACACGCTTGGAGCGATCGCCGCCAGAGCTCTTGGCTTTCTTGGCCGAAGCAGCGCCACCGCCGACTTTAGCTTTAGCCTGCCCCTCTTTGGCCAACTCCAGAATAACCATCGGCGCGGCATCCCCCTTGCGAAGTCCAACCTTGACCATCACGGTGTATCCGCTGGAACGGTCACTGTAGCGGCCGGCGGCTTCTTCAAACAACTTGTCCAGCACATCGCGTTTACGAATAACCGCCGCCGCCTGACGGAAGGAGTGAAGATCGCTCTTGCCGTTTTTTGCCAGGCCGATCATCTTGTCAGCCAGAGGCCTCAAGGCCTTGGCTTTAGAGATGGTGGTGGTAATCCGGTTATATTCGAACAGGCTGGTGACCATATTGCGCAACATCGCGTCGCGATGGCTGGCCGTGCGGCCCAATTTCACGTTAGCTTTGCGGTGCCTCATAACGTCATTCCTTCTTGGTCGCGGTCGGAGGCACGAAGCCATCGACTTTCATTCCCAGGGAAAGGCCCATTTCAGTGAGCACTTCCTTGATTTCGTTTAATGATTTGCGCCCAAAATTCTTGGTGCGCAGCATTTCAGCCTCACTGCGCTGCACAAGCTCGCCAATATAGAAAATGTTGGCGTTCTTCAGGCAATTGGCCGAACGGACGGAAAGTTCCAGTTCATCCACCGTGCGGGAGAAATTATCATTCTGCCCGGCGGACTGCTGTTCTTCGGCGGGCGAAGAGAGCGATGGCGCGTCTTCCTCAAAGTTGATGAATATGGTCAACTGGTCTTTGAGGATTTTAGCGGCATAGGCCACGGCGTCCTGAGGGGTCAGGCTGCCGTCGGTCCAGACTTCCAGGGTCAACTTGTCATAGTCGGTCTTCTGGCCGACGCGGGCATTGGTGACCACGAAATTGACTTTACGAATGGGCGAGAAAAGGGCGTCAATGGGAATCTCGCCGATAATCTGCTCGTCAGTGGGGCTCTTTTCAGCCGGCACATACCCCTTGCCCAGAGCCACACTCATTTCCATCTTCAGGTGACCGCCGCGGGCCAGGGTGGCAATGTGCTTGTCCTTGTTCAGAACATCCACCTGGGCATCAGTAATGATATCGGCGGCCGTAACCTTATGGGGGCCTTCAATATCAATACGGACGGTACGGGTCTGGGGCTGATGCAGCTTCAGACGCACTTCCTTCAAATTAAGGATGACATCACTGACATCTTCCAAAACCCCGGGGATAGTCGTCAACTCGTGAAGGACGCCTTCGATTTTAACAGTAGTAATCGAAGCTCCCTGCAAGGACGACAAAAGAATTCTTCTCAGAGCATTGCCCAGAGTCAGGCCGAAACCCCTTTCCAGCGGCTCACAGACGAATTTGCCGTAATTGGCATTGCGATCATATTCCTCGACTTCGACCTTCTTCGGTTTTATCAAGTCTTTCCAGTTTTTATCCATACCCTCTCCCAGGAACCACTCCAGGTTGTTTCCATGCTTAAAAACATGGAGGGTTGTTGGAAACGCGGCCGCGCTAACAGAAATAAAGTATTATCAGGCGGCCTGAAGAATTTATCTTCAACTCCAATATTGTCATCCGAAGGCGACTTGAAATAATCCGGCGGTATAACCGCCGGACACCTATACCGAGCGCCATAAGTTTTTGCGCATTTCAACTGACCTGTTGTCAATTTATGCGCAAAGGCTTTTGACGCCCGGCATAAAAATTCGCCTGATTCACCCCTGAGACCCAAATTAAATCTTTTTACCGAAGCACGATCAACCCGCCGAAAACAATTGGCAAAGATCACATGCCCATCTACAGTAAACAAACCGTTTCAGATCAAAAGGACGGCCAAATGGCCGAAAAGCGACCCGGAGCCCGGCGCATCAAACGCGGCGGCGCTTGGGGGGACGGCAACCATTGTGCGGAACGGGTGTCACGTCACGAATGAGAGTTACGTTGAAACCGGCGGACTGAAGGCCACGCAGAGCGGACTCGCGACCGCTGCCAGGCCCCTTGATGTAAACCTCGACCGTCCGCATGCCATGCTCCATGGCTTTTTTGGCGGCGTCTTCAACAGCGGTCTGGGCGGCGTAGGGGGTGGACTTGCGGGAGCCCTTGAAACCCTGAACGCCCGCGCTGGACCAGGCAATGGTGTTGCCGCGCGGATCGGTGATGGTGACGATGGTATTGTTGAAAGTGGCCTGAATATGGGCCACTCCAACAGGAACACTCTTTTTCTCTTTTTTCTTGCGAGTCCTGCGGACCGCTTTATTGGCGGACATATATACACCCTCTCCCGATATTTCGGGGATTTTTTAGCAACAGAGAAAGCCGGCAATCTCCAGCGGCGGCTCCAGCCAAAGGGAACGGAACGTGATTTTATTCACAACCCGGCGCATTTCATTTTAAAATGTGCCGGTTCGCCCCGGTAAGGTCAAGCCCTAATGGACCTTACTTTTTCTTCTTGCCGACCACGGAGCGGCGCGGGCCTTTCCGGGTTCTGGCATTGGTATGGGTGCGCTGACCGCGCGCGGGCAGACCACGGCGATGACGCAGACCGCGATAGCAGCCCAGATCCATCAAGCGCTTGATATTCATGGTAATATCGCGGCGAAGATCGCCTTCCACCTTGAATTCGGTGTCAATTACACGACGAATGCGAGCCACTTCATCATCAGTGAGATTGTCGGACTTTACTCCAAAATCAACCCCGGCCTTGGTCAGGATGGTGTGAGCGCTGGACCGGCCAATTCCGTAAATATAGGTCAGGGCGATTTCAATGCGCTTTTGACGGGGCAAATCTATGCCGGAAATCCTGGGCACCTGTCTAATCCTCCTTGCGGGTTTCACCCGCGAGAAAATCCACGAAGCCTGGTCAACAACACCACCTGGGGTCGGAACACTTCACTGGATACTTTTATAACTTCCCGGCCGCAACGGCCGTTTTTTTACATAAAATTAATCAGCCCTGGCGCTGCTTGTGCTTGGGATTTTCGCAGATAACCCGCACCTGGCCAAAGCGGCGAATAATTTTGCACTTCATGCACATTTTCTTAACTGAAGAACGTACTTTCATCTCAATAATCCTATCTACAAGCCATATGACCTGTTATTTGTTCTCAAGCCGGCCGGACCAGTCAGGCGCCGAGAGCGGAAAAAATCCTGACCTGAACATCCTCAACAGAGCCCTGGCCGTCTATATTCCGCAAAAGCCCACGCTGACCATACCATTCCACCAAGGGACTAGTCTGCTCATGATAAACTTTCAGGCGATTCTGAATAGTGGCTTCCCGATCATCATCTCGCTGATAAATTTCACCGCCGCATTTGGAACAGCGTCCGTCAGCTGGAGGGGGAGAATAATCAACATGAAAGCCAGCGCCGCATTCACGACACATCCGGCGCCCGGAAAGACGCTTGATCAGGGCTTCATCGGGCACGTTCAGGCAGACACAGTGATCAACCTGGCGCCCCTTGGCGGCCAGATATTCGGCTAAAGCCTCAGCCTGGGCCACAGTTCTGGGAAAGCCATCCAAAAGAGCGCCGGAGGTGGCATCAGGCTCATCAAGGCGGCTGCCCACAAGTCTAACAACAAGCTCATCAGGTACTAAAGCGCCGGAATCCATATATTTCTTGGCTTCCAGTCCCAGAGGCGTCCCCTCTTTGAGGTTGGCGCGAAAAATATCTCCGGTGGAGATATGGGGAATACTATATTTTTCGGCTATAGTTCCAGCCTGTGTTCCCTTGCCCGCGCCAGGGGGGCCCAGCAAAATAATAATCATCGCCTTCCCTCCAGTCCAGTAGTACCTGCCCGATACAGAGCAGAAACAACCCCAATACCGTCATTGCTTATCAGAAGGATGTAAAATTACTGATAAACTTCGAATGAGTCAACTATCAGCTCCCCGAAACACATCGATTCTCAAGCGATTAAGAGAGCTAAACGCGTATTATTATACAAAAAGGCTTTAGTTGTCAAGCCTTTTTAATAATCAAAAAAATCAGGCCTCTAAAATCCGGCACCCGACAGCAACAGCAAACTTTAATCTGCCGTCAGGAAACAAAGTTCATTCATCCGACAATGGAGATAACTTAACGGCGAATACGGCCAGTCGCCATCCCCGGTGCTGTTGAGGCCCCTCCGCCGCTTTTCATAAAGCTCTCATAATGCTGATTCATCAAATGGCTCTGAATCTGGCCCATGGTATCAATGGCCACACCGACAACGATCAAGAGCGCCGTGCCGCCGAAATAAAACTGGGCGTGAAAATACTGGCTGACGAAAGTCGGCAAGAGACAAATCAATGAAACATACAGAGCGCCCCACATAATCAGGCGGGTCAAAATCTTGTCGATATATTCCGCTGTGCGGGCCCCTGGACGAATGCCGGGAATAAAACCGCCCTGCTTCTTCATGTTTTCAGCCACATCAGTGGGGTTAAAAGTAACGCCCGTATAGAAATAGCAGAAGAAGACAATCAGGGCTACATAAAGCAGGTTATACAGCCAACTGCCCGGACGCAGATAATCAGCGGCCATCTTAAAGTAATCATGGTCGATGAAAGTGGCCAGAGTAGCCGGGAACATTATCAGAGAACTGGCGAAAATCGGAGGAATGACGCCGGCCGGATTGAGCTTCAGCGGCAGGTGAGTCGAGCCGCCTTTCATCAGGCGACGGCCGACCATGCGCTGGGCGTGCTGTACGGTAATGCGGCGCTGGGCCCGCTCACAGAAAACAACGGCCCCAATTATCAAAAGCATGCCCGCCAGCATGATAATGGCGGTAAAAGGTGACATCTCACCATCTGAAACCTGCTTAATAGTGCTGATGGTGGCACTTGGGAGGCCCTCAACAATACCGGCAAAGATTATCAGAGAAATACCGTTGCCGATACCGCGTTCGGTTATCTGCTCACCCAGCCACATAATAAAGGCGGTTCCGGCCGTGAGGGTAATCATGGTCATCAGCCGGAACTGCACTCCGGGTTCAATAACCACACTGCCGCTGCCCACCTGAGTCTGCTCCAGGCCGACGGCAATCAGGTAGCCCTGGAAAAGGGAAAGAAGAACCGTGCCGTAACGGGCATATTGGGTAAGTTTGCGGCGGCCGTCACGCCCGCCCTCTTTTTTCAGCCGGGTGAAGTGCGGCCAGACAACAGTCAGGAGCTCAACGATAATTGAGGCTGAAATATAAGGCATGATTCCCAGGGCGAAGACGGAGAACTGGGAAAGAGCCCGGCCTGAGAACATATCGAAAAGACCCAAAAGGGTGCCCTGGAAGCCCTGGAACAGCTCGGCCAGAGCCGCGCCGTTGACTCCGGGCGTGGGTATATGAACCCCGACCCGATAGACGGCCAACATAATGAGCACAAAAAATATGCGTTTCCTCAGCTCCGGAGCCCGGCCAATGTTTTCAAGTCCGCCTAAAGCCAAAGTAATACCTCTTTTATCCTGACAACACAAGGCGGGAGCCCGTTACAGGCGCTCCGCCTTGCTTGAGATATATTCATCCGGCCGCCAAGATTCAATGGTATGGCTCAATTCAGCTCTAGCAACTGACCTGAACACCAATATCATGGCGCCGGGACCATTTTACGGCCATTGATAAGACACAAGGCCGAAAAAGATGGTTGAGGCAACTCAACCATCTCCGGAATTACAGGGTCATGATCTCCAAGGTACCGCCGGCGTCTTTGACCAGGGCGGCGGCCTTCTCAGAGGCGGCCTGAACCTTGATGGTCAGCGCACGGTCAATGGTTCCTTTAGCCAGAAGCTTGACGGGCAACGTCTCCTTGCGGATGAGACCAGCCGCCACCAGCACCTGGGAATCAATAGTGCTGCCGGCTTCGAACATGTTCAGAGAGCCGAGATTAACCAGAGCGTAGGTCTTCTTAAAAATGTTGGTGAACCCGCGCTTGGGCAGCCGGCGCTGCAAAGGCATCTGGCCGCCTTCGAATCCGGGTTTCACGCCGCCGCCGCTTCTGGCCTTCTGGCCTTTGTGGCCGCGTCCAGAGGTTTTACCCCAGCCGGAACCTTCGCCCCGGCCAATGCGTTTGGCCTTTTTTTTGGAACCCGGCAAAGGGCTCAAGCTATGCAGATCCATTATTATTCCTCAACCTTCAACAGGTAGTTCACATGATTGATCATACCCCTGATGGCGGGGCTGTCCTTCTGAACCACGGTGTGGCCGATCCGGCGTAAACCCAGGGCCCGTACAGTTTTACGATGGGCGGGAATGCGTCCGATAGTGCTGCGCACCAGGGTGATTTTAATTTCCTTTTCCATAACACTCACATTCTATTATGGGAAATACATCCGTCGATCGCATTTAACGCAGACAGAATGCTTCTTCATTAATACTATGATCGAGAACCAAACACCAGTTGAGACAAGCTGTCACCCTTGGCCTCCAGAGAGGGAACAGGTGAACCAAGACCAAGTCAGACGCGCAGGCGTTCGGCCGGGATACCCCGTTCCTGGGCCACAGTCTTGGCCCGACGCATCTGCTTCAAAGCATCGATGGTGGCCCGGACGACATTGTGGGGGTTGTTGGAACCAAGGACTTTACTGAGGATGTCCTGAACGCCGGCGGCCTCAACCACGGCCCGCACCGGACCACCGGCGATAACGCCGGTGCCCTTGGCGGCCGGTTTCAAGAGAACCCGGCCCGCGCCAGTGTGACCAAGAGCCTCATGGGGCACGGTGGTGCCGGTCAGGTCAACTTTGATCATGGTTTTTTTAGCCTGCTCAAAGCCCTTGCGAATAGCTTCGGGAACTTCGTTGGCTTTACCCAGACCGAAACCGACCTGTCCTTTGCCGTCGCCGACAACGACGATGGCGGAGAAAGAAAACCGGCGGCCGCCCTTGACGACCTTGGCCACCCGGTTAATATGGACGACCTTATCTATTAAATTTTGTTCTTCTGCTTCCGGCCGGTACACGCGAGCCCTCCAAGCTTGTAATTTTCATTCCATTAAAGTACGGCTGATCAATAACAATTCAGATGTTTATGATACCAGCCGGGAAACAGGCCGCAAACAGGGCGGCCCGACGGACGACGTATTAGAAATCCAATCCGCCTTCGCGGGCGCCTTCGGACAACGCCTTAACGCGGCCATGATACAAAAAGCCGTTGCGGTCGAAAACGACCTTCGTCAGCCCCTTGCTTTTCAGGGCCTCGGCAATGGCTTTGCCGACTTCCTTGGCAGCTTCAGACTTTTTCTTGCCCTTGATGGATTCCTTGAGCGCCGGGGTCATCGTGGAGACGGCAACCAAAGTGGCCCCTCTTTCGTCATCGATAACCTGGGCATAAATTTGAGCAACCGAGCGGAATACGCACAAGCGGGGACGAGCACTGGTGCCAAGCACTTTTTTACGCACCCTCGCCTGTCTTCTCTGACGGGCTGCCATACGGATATTGACCTTAGCCATTTGCCACCTCAAATATCTTAACAACCGCCACTGGCGGTACAAGTTTCTTTTGCCATAATCCTTCGGCCAAGCCGGAGTAAATGGCAGAAATTATTTACCGCCAGCCTTGCCAACCTTACGGATGATCCGTTCGCCCTCATAGCGGATGCCCTTGCCTTTGTAGGGCTCGGGTTTACGCAGGGCGCGAATCTTGGCCGCAACGCCGCCAAGCAGTTCCTTGTCCGCCCCGGAGAGGGTGATCTTGTTGGTCTTGCCGTCAACCTGAGCGCTGATACCCTGAGGCAATTGGAAATTCACCGGATGGGAAAAACCCAGCGAAAGCTTCAGGACACTGCCTTCCACTTCAGAACGCCAGCCCACGCCGTTGACTTCCAACACTTTGGTGAAACCAGTTGAAACGCCGACCACCATATTGTTGATCAGGGTGCGGGACAGACCCCACAGGGCCTGGCCCTCTTTGGTCTCTTCAACCGGACTGACGCTGATGGTGTCAGCCGACACGTCAACCTTGATCATGGGGTGGATCTTCCTGGTCAGAGTGGTCTTGCCGCCGGTCACCTTGATTTCCGGAGCCTGCCATTCCACCTTGACGCCCTTGGGGACGGAGATGGGCATTTTCCCTATTCTGGACATATCTACCTTCTATCTGTTCATACCCGGGCCAAAGGGACAAGGATGAACAATATCACGAAAATAATATAAATGGAAGTCTTTTTAATTGTCCGCCTGAAATCAATATTTCTTCATCTGTAACCAGGAACACCTTAGGTGGCCCTGGCTCTGTCGATATAAATTTAGCGGAACAAACTCCAACAGACCGTGTAGCCGCGGCTTACCAGATCTGGCAGATCATTTCGCCGCCGATGTTCTGGCGACGGGCTTCCTTGTCGGTCATAACGCCTGAAGAAGTGGAGACAATGGCCACTCCCAGGCCGGAAAGGACCGGCTGAATGTCGGAAGCGCCCTGATAGATGCGGCGGCCGGGCTTGGATATTCTTTCCAGGCCGTTGATAACCGGGGCATTCCGATCAGAGTATTTCAGGAAAATCCGAATCATGCCCTGCTTGTTGTCTTTGCTGACTTTGAAGTTCTTAATGAAACCTTCGTCCTTCAAAATGCGGACGATGGCCACCTTAATCTTCGAAGCCGGGACATCCACCCGGTCGTGACGGGCGATAAGGGCGTTTCTGACACGGGTCAACAGATCGGCGATAGGATCAGTCATGCTCATTGTAGTAACCTCCGGCCTTTCTTACCAGCTGGCCTTGATGACGCCGGGAATCTCACCGGCCAGGGCCATATTGCGGAAACAGATACGGCAAAGGTTGTATTTACGAAGATAAGCCCGGGGACGGCCGCAAATGGGGCAGCGATTATATTCCCTTACTCCGAACTTGGCCGGGCGGGCGGCTTTGATCATCATGGATTTTTTGGCCATGCTATTCGGCTCCTTGCACAGTAACTCAATTTGGCTGAGGCGTAAATTCTAACTTCCCGGCCGAGAACGTCGGCGGGTCTGAAGGGCCTCACCGGAGTCGGGTCCGGGCCCTGCCCGGTTAGTGCTGCTGTCCGCTTTTGCGGAAAGGCATACCCAGTTCAGTCAAAAGGAAACGGGCTTCCTCATCCGTCTTGGCGGTGGTAACGATACTTATATTCAAACCCTTGATCTTATCGATCTTATCGTAGTCGATCTCGGGAAAAATGATGTGTTCCTTAATGCCCAGAGTATAATTGCCGCGCCCGTCGAAAGCTTTCGCGGAAACGCCGCGGAAGTCACGCACGCGGGGCAGGACGATGTTGATGAGCTTATCAAGGAAATAGAACATCTTATCCCGCCGCAAAGTGACGGTAACGCCGATGGGCATGCCCTCACGCAGCTTAAAAGCGGCGATGGAGCGGCGGGCCTTGGTGATGACGGCGTGCTGACCGCTGATGGCCGAAAGCTCCTGGGAAGCGCTGTCCAGAATCTTGGCGTTCTGAATGGCTTCACCCAGACCCATATTAAGGCTGACCTTGACGATCCTGGGCACCTGGTTGATGTTCTTGTAATTGAATTCCTTGGTCAATTTAGGCACTACGGTTTGTTCGTAGAAATCCTTCATCCTGGGCATGATGCTCTCCTAAAGCTGGCTACCGTGAAAGGCGCTCCTTCGGGTCGGCCGATGAGCTTTAAAGCCGTGTTTATGGGCGGACCAGCCGCCTTTCTATAATAGATCGCAAAAGAGCGATTTTAGTTCTCGTCGATGTGCTCGTTGCATTTTTTGCAAACGCGGACCTTTTTGGGCTTGTCGCTGCCCACCTGGGGCACGAAAGCATGACCCACACGGGTGGTCTCGTTGCATTTGGGGCAGAGAAGAGCCACATTGGAAATGTGGACGGGGGCCTCTTTCTCAATCTTGCCGCTGGGAGCGCCAGGAGCGCTGGGTTTGGTGTGGCGGGTGACTTTGTTGACGCCCTCCACCAGGACACGCAGACGATTCTTCTCAGCCACCAGCTTCAGAACCTTGCCCACTTTGCCCCGGTTCTTGCCGGTGATGACTTCCACGCGGTCATCTTTTTTGATATTGCACTTTGCTCTCATTTTATCCACCTTCAGGCCTAGGGCCTCAGAAATCATCCATCACGCCCGGCAGCGTTCTGATGCCTTTGGGGCTATCAGATAACTTCGGGAGCCAGGGAAATAATCTTCATAAACCGTTTGGCGCGAAGTTCGCGGGCAACAGGCCCGAAGATACGGGTGCCTATGGGTTCGCGGGAGTTGTTGATCAAAACAGCGGAATTGTCGTCAAACTTAATGAAGGAACCGTCAACCCGGCCCACTTCCTTGGCGGTGCGGACCACAACGGCTTTCATCACATCGCCCTTTTTCACTTTGGAACCGGGCAGAGCCTCTTTCACAGAGACCACAATGATATCGCCCAGGGAGGCGTAACGACGACGGCTACCGCCAAGCACTTTTATGCAGTAAACCTGCTTGGCGCCTGAATTGTCCGCCACAGTCAATCTGGTTTCTGGCTGAATCATGATTATCTCCAAGCCCCACCGGGGCGTTCGCCAAAGACGATCGGCGTATATAGAATGTCGGCCGGGAACGAGCCAGCCTACTGCTTATTCGATATGCGCCGATTTTCGGCACACAAATACCAACCCGGCCTCAACGGCGGGTCCCACACATAAATCGCACAATCAGGCGCGACGTTCGACGATCTTAGTCAGACGCCACCTTTTCAGGCGGGACAGGGGACGGGACTGGATTATTTCCACCGTATCCCCCATGCGGGCGCTGTTCTGTTCATCATGAGCCATGAACTTGGCGCGGCGGCGGACATATTTCTTATAGACAGGGTGCTTGATGAGTCTGTTGACCAGAACGACAACTGTTTTGTCCATCTTGTCGGAGACGACCACACCGGTCATTACCTTGTTTAAGCGCCTTCCTTCTTCCACGGTCAACCCTCACTGCTGGGGGAGGACACTGCCTCCCTGGTGTTGATTTCGGTGATGATGGTCCGAATGCGGGCCACGTCCTTCTTCACGTTCTTCATGCGCTTGGGGTTTTCCAACTGGCTGGTGCCGCGCTGCATCTGAAGGTTGAAAAGTTCTCCGCGGAGCTCCTCTTCCTTCTTGGTCAGCTCTTCGACTGAAAGCCCTCTGAGCTCTTTTATATCATTCTTTTTCACAGTATCTCTCCCCGCAGGACGAAGCGAGTCTCAAAGGGCAGCTTATTGGCCGCCAGGCGAATAGCTTCGCGGGCCACGGCTTCCTGAACGCCGTCCATTTCAAAGATCATGCGGCCGGGCTTAATAACGGCCACCCATCCTTCGGGTGAACCCTTGCCTTTACCCATGCGGGTTTCAGCGGGTTTCTTACAAACAGGCTTATCGGGGAAAACCCTGATCCAAACCTGCCCGCCCCTCTTGATGTGACGGTTGATGGCAATACGGGCGGCTTCAATCTGCTGGGCGGTCATATAACCGCGGCCCAGGGCCTGAAGCCCGAACTGACCGAAATCAAGCTTGGCGCCGCCTTTGGCGGGACCGCCGCGACGACCTTTATGCTGCTTGCGGAATTTAGTTCTCTTAGGGGCTAACATTATCCGGCTCCTTAGCGGGTAACATCCGCGAGGCTGAGGCGCGTCTTTTCGCATAAATGACCGGTTATCCCTGTGGGAAACCGGCTCGGCACGACTTTAACTACAGCCTTACGAGTCATATTAGTTAAAGAAACAATCCGCTGAATATAACAGATTGCTCCCTTAATTGTCAATCTATTCTCAATCAAACCGCCCCAAAAAAATGGGGCGGCAAGCAACTTTGCCATTCGCGGCTTATTTAGAAAGCCTCAGGCGCGTCGGCGTCCAGCACTTCACCCTTGAAGATCCAAGCCTTGACCCCAATGATACCATAAGTGGTCTTAGCCTCGGCAAAGCCGTAATCCACATCGGCCCTAAGGGTATGCAGGGGCACCCGGCCCTCGCGATACCACTCGCGGCGGGCCATTTCAGCCCCGCCCAAGCGGCCGGCGCAGTGAATTTTCACACCCAGGGCCCCAAACTTGAAAGCCAGGGAAATGGATTTCTTCATGGCGCGGCGGAAAGCCACCCGGCGCTGAAGCTGCTGAGCCACAGCCTCGGCCACCAACTGGGCCGAAATTTCGGGCTTGCGAACTTCCTGGATGTCGATCAGGACTTCACGGCGAAGCGGCTTCTTTTCAGGGCCGTTTTCACCCTGAACCACAACGTCGCGGCGGATCAGCTTTTCCACTTCGCGGCGCAGCACTTCGATATCCGCGCCCTTTTTGCCGATGACAATACCGGGACGGGCGGTGTGAATGCGAAGCTTGACCTTGTTGGCCGCGCGCTCGATTTCAATCTGCGAGACCCCGGCGGCTTCCAGTTTCTTTTTGACATAGTCGCGGATTTTTTTATCTTCCACAACCTGCTGACCATAATCGCGGCCCGCATACCAGCGTGAACTCCACGTCTTGATTACGCCTAAACGGAAACCGATGGGGTGTGTTTTCTGACCCAAAACCTGTCCTCCCGCGTTTGAGACCCGAAGCTTTCCGGGTCCGAAACAATTTGGCGGCCTACCTGCGGCCTGAACTTTATATCACCGGGGACCGGAAAGCCCCCGGAGCGTGTTATGCTTCTTTGACCACCACAGTGATGTGGCTGGTCCTCTTGAGAATGGCGTTGGCGCGTCCCTGGGAACGGGGATGCCAGCGCTTCAAGGTCGGACCGGAGTCAACATATACCCTATAGACCACCAGCTTGTCAATATCATTAATCAGGCTGCGATTGCTGCTGGAGGCGTTGGCCACGGCCGAATTGAGCACCTTCAGAAGCACCTGAGCCGTCTTGTTGGGGCTGAAGGTGAGGGTGTTGATGGCCTGCCCGATGGGGCAGCCAATGATGTTGCGGGCCATGATTCTGACCTTGGAAGGCGGCACGCGAATGAACTTGGCCTGAGCCATAGCCTCATCACGGGGCCTTTCATGCTTTTTGTATTTGGGCAGACCTTCGCCCTTTTCCATAATTCTGGCCATAATCTGAACCCTGCCTTATTTCTTGCCTTTTTTGGCTTTTTTATCGGCCGCATGGCTGTAGAATGTACGCGTGGGGGAGAATTCGCCCAGCTTGTGCCCGACCATGTTTTCAGTGACGAAGACCGGCACGAATTTTTTGCCGTTGTGGACAGCAAAGGTCAGACCCACCATATCGGGAATGATAGTGGAACGACGGCTCCAGGTTTTGATAACCCGGCGGTCGTTAGCCTCAACCGCGGCCGCGACCTTGCTCATGACATGATCATCCACAAAGGGACCTTTTTTTACACTGCGGGGCATGGCGCCTCTCCTGCTATTTGAAAATGAACACGGTTCGATCTCGACGAGCACCCCGGAGGTTGGCAAAAAATGTGATTTTTGCCAGCCGGCCAACTTTTCGGCCGTTTACACCAGTCGCTTACGCTCCGTCTCACTCGCGTTCGACCTGTTGCTTTATCAGGCGGCTTACTGGATAAAGCCGCCACACTTTTTACCTTATTTCTTGTTGCGGCGCTTCACAATGAATTTATTGGAAGGTTTGCTCTTTTTCCTGGTCTTGAAACCCTTAGTGGGCATACCCCAGGGTGAAACCGGATGACGGCCGCCCGAGCTTCTGCCCTCGCCGCCGCCCAAGGGGTGGTCGACCGGGTTCATGGCCACGCCGCGTACATGGGGGCGACGGCCCAGCCAGCGTTTACGGCCGGCCTTGCCCAGAGAAATACTGTTGTGGTCGGAGTTGCTGAGCTGGCCGATGGTCGCCTTGCAAGCGGAAAGCACCAGGCGCATTTCGCCTGAGGGCAGCTTCAACAGGGTGTAGCTGCCTTCCTTGGCCATGACCTGAGCGTAGTTACCCGCGCCGCGCGCCAGCTGGCCGCCCTTGCCGGGCTTCATCTCCACGTTGTGAACCAGACTGCCCAGAGGCACGGATTTAAGGCTCATGGCATTGCCGGGCTTGATATCGGCTTTTTCGCTGCAAATGACCTGATCTCCGACCTTTAAATTCTGAGGGGCCAGGATATAGCGTTTTTCGCCGTCAACATAGTGCAGCAAAGCGATACGGGCACCACGGTTGGGATCATATTCGATGGAAAACACCTTGGCCGGAATATCAATCTTGTTGCGCTTGAAATCGATCAAACGATATTGCCGCTTGTGGCCGCCGCCGCGAAAACGAGTGGTGATACGGCCCTGGTTATTACGGCCGCCGGTCTTCGGCAGAGGCGCCAAAAGGCTTTTTTCCGGGGTGGTCCTGGTTATTTCCTCAAACGTGGAGTACGTCTGAGTGCGGCGCCCGGGGGAGGTTGGTTTTACTTCTTTTATGGCCATGGCCTTCAGTACCTTTCCAGCGGGAGGCACCCATGAATTCAAAAACTCTCGGGTGCGCTTCGTTGTCTTCTATAAATCAGCGCGCTTGCTCAATATCAGCTATTACGCGCCTTCAAAATATTTAATGGTCTGCCCTTCGGCTAGACGGACAATGGCTTTTTTCCAATCGGCGCGTTTACCGATCACCCGGCCCCGGCGTTTCTTTTTGCCCATAACATTGACAGTACGGACGGAAACAACCTTGACCTCGAAAGCCTTTTCCACCGCGTTGGCGATGTCCAGCTTGGAAGCATCGGGATTCACCTTGAAAGCAAATTGATTGGCAGCCTCACGGGCAATCATGCTCTTTTCGGTGACGATGGGCCGGAGAAGAATCTCGTGAGCGTATTTCATTTCATCAACCTCTCTTCAATACCGGCCAGGCTGTCCTTGAGGATCACCAGGTGAGTGTGCTTCAGCAGATCGTAGCAGTTCAGGCCGGCCACCCGCAGAACCTTGCAGTCCGGGATGTTGCGGGATGAACGTTCCAGCTTTTCATTTTCAGCCGGAGTCACCACAATGGCTTTCTGGAGGCCAAGCCCTTTCAGGCTCTGGGCAAAATGTTTGGTCTTGGCTTCAGCCAGATCAAAGGAATCCAGAATCACCAGCTGCTTTTCGGCCAGCTTGGAAGTCAGGACCACTTTCAGGGCGGCGCGGCGCACCTGAGCCGGGGGACGTGAAGAAAAATCCCGGGGCTTGGGGCCGAAGATAATGCCGCCGTGACGCCACACCGGAGAGCGGCGGGTACCGGCGCGGGCGCGGCCAGTGCCTTTCTGGCGATAAGGCTTGCGATTGGAGAAAGCCACTTCGGCGCGAGTTTTGGTACAGGCGGTACCGGCCCGGCGGGAATTGAGCTGGGCGGTGACGACTTCGTGCACCAAGTGGGGACGCATCTCCACATTATATATCAAGTCAGGCAGTTCAATCTGTCCGACCGTCTCGTTTTTGAGATTTACAACATCAACAATTGGCATTTTAACTCTCCAGGCGGAGCGATCGCGCCCCTTCTTTACTTGTGCGTGGTCCGCACGGGACAGGTCCGAGGTAACATTTCGACCTGCCAAGGCTTTCGGCCGGGAAGCGGCCGGGATATATCCTTTGATTATCCCGCTCCCCGACTTAGGACCATGCCCAACGGGACTAGTTTTTCTTGAGCAGAACCAGACCGCCATTGGGGCCAGGCACCGCGCCGCGCACCAGGATGACGCCGTATTCGGGACGGACATCCACAACCACGAGATTTTTCACCGTGGTTCTGGCGGCACCCGCGTGACCGGCCATTTTGCGGCCGGGAAAAACGCGGCTGGGGTCAGCGGCGCAACCGATGGAGCCAGGACCGCGAGGGGTCAGACAGCCGTGGGTGGCCCGTCCGCCGTGAAAACCGTGACGCTTCATAACGCCGGCAAAACCTTTGCCTTTGCTGGTGCCAGTCACGGCAATCTTTTCGCCCGGAGTGAAAATATCCAGGGTCACTTCACCGCCGACTTCCAGGTTCATACCTTCGGCCAGGGCGAATTCTTTCATCACTTTGAAACCGGGGGTGTCAACCTTGCGGCAGTGACCCTGCTCCGGCTTACTGGCGTGTTTTTCCTTCTTGGGCATGAAACCAAGCTGAACGGCCTCATAGCCGTCGGTCTCTTTGGTCTTGACCTGAACCACCTTGGCGGGGCCGGCTTCGATAACCGTTACCGGCACTGACACGCCTTCCTGAACGAACAGACGGGTCATGCCCAGTTTTTTTCCTATCAATCCCTTGCTCACAGCTTGATCTCCACATCTACCCCGGCGGAAAGGTCCAGCTTCATCAGCGCGTCGACTGTCTGCTGGGTGGGGTCGAGAATATCCAGAAGCCGCTTATGGGTGCGAATCTCAAAATGTTCACGGGACTTTTTATCCACATGGGGTGAACGGAGAACGCAGGTGCGGCTGATGGTGGTCGGCAGGGGCACCGGACCGGCCACGCGGGCGCCGGTTCTCTTGGCGGTGTCAACAATCTCCTGGGCTGAACGATCCAGAAGTTTGTGGTCATAGGCCCTGAGCCGTATCCTTATTTTTTGGTTATTAAGCATCATCTAACCCTTTATCCGCTTTCAGAACCGCCGTGACGGCCCTTGGGAAAAATCCTATATTTTCTCGGGGAATTCAGAAAAACGCCCCTGATCTTCAACTTTGGGGGCGCTTAGTATCTTCAGCGCCCCGTCAGAAATTACTCGATGATCTCGGAGATGACGCCCGCGCCAACGGTGCGGCCGCCTTCGCGGATGGCGAAGCGCAGTTCCTTCTCCATCGCTATCGGCATAATCATGGTTACCGTGAAGCTCACGTTATCACCGGGCATAACCATTTCAACGCCTTCATCCAGGGTCACCACGCCGGTCACGTCCGTGGTTCTGAAATAGAACTGGGGACGATAGCCGTTGAAGAACGGGGTGTGACGGCCGCCCTCATCGCGGTTCAGAATATAAACTTCGGCCCGGAACTTGGTGTGCGGGGTGATTGAACCCGGTTTGGCCACAACCTGGCCGCGTTCAACTTCGTCGCGCTTGGTGCCGCGAAGCAGGAGACCAACGTTGTCGCCGGCCTGACCTTCGTCCAGCAGTTTGCGGAACATTTCCACGCCGGTGCAGACGGTCTTCTGAGTCGGGCGGATACCCACTATTTCCACTTCGTCGGAAACGTGAATGATGCCGCGCTCGATACGGCCCGTAACAACGGTGCCGCGGCCGGAGATCGAGAACACGTCTTCGATGGGCATCAAGAGGGGCTTGTCGGTATCGCGGACCGGAGCGGGCACAAAGCGGTCAACTTCGTCCATCAGCTCCAGAATGCGGGAGCACCATTCGCAGTCACGCTTGCCGCAGCCGCATTCCAGGGCTTTAAGGGCGCTGCCGCGAACGATCGGAGTGTCGTCGCCGGGGAAGCCGTTTTTATCCAGAAGCTCGCGGAGCTCCATGTCAACCAGCTCCAGGAGTTCGGGGTCGTCAACCATGTCGCATTTGTTGAGGAACACGACGATTGAGGGCACGCCCACCTGACGGGCCAGGAGGATGTGTTCACGGGTCTGGGGCATGGGGCCGTCGTCGGCGCCAACTACCAGGATCGCGCCGTCCATCTGGGCCGCGCCGGTGATCATGTTCTTGATATAGTCGGCGTGACCGGGGCAGTCCACGTGGGCATAGTGCCGGTTGGCCGTTTCATATTCAACATGGCTGGCGGCGATAGTGATGCCGCGCTCTTTTTCTTCAGGCGCCTTGTCGATCTTGTCGAAGGGGATGTAATCCCCGCCGCCCGCCTTGGAGAGAACCAGGGTTATGGCCGCGGTGGTGGTGGTTTTACCATGGTCGATGTGCCCGATGGTGCCCACGTTCACATGGGGTTTGTTACGGTCGAACTTTTTCTTGGCCATTTTCGCCTCCACTGCCCAGACTGATTACTCTTGCGGGCGCGTTTATTATGCGGACAAGCCGCTAATTCCTAAAAATTTTTATCATCTGCCGCGTGCGGATCCCTTTGGAATAAATCGGCGCGCGATATTTTCTTCAGCCGAAGCTGATTTGTTCCAGCTATTTGCCCTCAGCAGCCTTCTTGGCTTCACGGGCGGCCACCACTTCAGCGGCCACGCTTTCGGGCATGGGCTGATAGCGGCCGAACTGCATGGTGAAAGTGGCCCGTCCCTGGGTGCGGGACCTCAGTTCGGTGGAATAACCAAACATGGAGGACAGGGGCACTTCAGCGGTAATTACTTGGAAACCATTTTTGTTTTCCATACCTGAAACCCGGCCGCGACGAGAGGACAGGTCGCCCATGACATCGCCGACATATTCTTCAGGAGTGACCACTTCCATATCCATGATGGGCTCCAGGAGAATAGGCTTGGCCTGACGCATACCTTCTTTAAAGCCGATGGAACCGGCAATGTGGAAAGCCATTTCCGAAGAGTCGACATCGTGATAGGAGCCGTCGAAGAGGGTCACTTTCACGTCGGTCACCGGGAAACCGGCCTTGACGCCACCCTTCTGGGCCGCTTCCAGAGCACCTTCGCCAACGGCGTTGTGATACTCTTTGGGCACAGTGCCGCCGACCACAGCGGTCTCATAGGTCATGCCGCTGCCGGGTTCGGTGGGCTCAAGGCGCAACCAGACGTCGCCGTACTGGCCACGACCACCGGACTGACGGACGTGCTTGCCCTGGACCTCAACAGTCTTGGTGATGGTTTCACGATAGGCGACCTGGGGCGCGCCCATGTTGGCCTTGACCTTGAATTCACGGACCAGACGGTCAACGATAATTTCCAGATGAAGTTCACCCATGCCGGAGATGATGGTCTCACCGGTTTCCTCATCCGTACGGACGCGGAAAGAGGGATCTTCAGAGGCCAGTTTCGCCAGGCCAGCACCGAGTTTTTCCTGTTCATCCTTGCTGGCCGGGCTCAAAGCAATGTGAATAACCGGCTCGGGGATGTGCAGTTTTTCCAGAATAACGGGCTTGGCTTCATCACACAAAGTGTCACCGGTGGTGGAGTTGCGAAGCCCCACGGCAGCCACGATGTCGCCGGCTTCAGCCGTCTTGATTTCCTCGCGTTTGTTGGCGTGCATTTTCAAAAGGCGGCCAATCTTTTCGCGGGTCTCACGGCTGGAGTTATAAACCTGATCGCCGGAGTTCAAAGTGCCGGAGTAAATTCTCAAAAAGGTCAGGTGCCCGACATAGGGGTCAGTCATCAGTTTGAAAGCCAACGCCGAGAAGGGCTCGCCGTCATCGGCCTTGCGCTCGACCAGTTCACCGGTATCGGGATTAGTGCCCTTAACAGGGGGAATATCCACAGGTGAAGGGAGCAGATCGACGACCGCATCCAGAAGCGGCTGCACACCTTTGTTTTTGAAAGCGGAGCCAAGGAAAACCGGCACGATTTTCAGACTGATGGTGCCCTCGCGCAGAACCTTGCGGAGCTTGGCGGCCGGAACGTCCTGACCTTCCAGGAAAGCTTCGATGAGGGTGTCGTCAACATCGGCCAAAGCCTCAATCAGAGCACTGCGGGCCTCCGTGGCCTCAGCCATCATCTCTGCCGGAATATCTACAATCTCAAAGGCCGTTGGGTCTTTGGGGTTTCTTGAGTAATAAAGAGCTTTCATTTCGACCAGATCGATCAGCCCCTCAAACTTCTCCTCCTCACCGATAGGGAGCTGAGTCAAAGCGGGGTTAGCCGAAAGACGGTCACGCATTTCCTGGATACAGCGGCGATAGTCAGCGCCGGTGCGGTCCATTTTATTGATGAAAGCCACGCGGGGCACACCGTAACGGTCGGCCTGACGCCAAACGGTCTCGGACTGCGGCTGGCAGCCGCCCACCGCGCAGAAAACGGCCACAACGCCGTCCAGCACGCGAAGGCTGCGCTCGACCTCAACGGTGAAATCCACATGGCCGGGAGTATCGATGAGGTTGATGCGATGCTTGCGCCAGAAGCAGGTGGTGGCGGCGGAGGTGATGGTAATGCCGCGTTCCTGTTCCTGCTCCATCCAGTCCATGGTCGCCTGGCCGTCGTGGGTTTCACCAAGTTTCTGGGAAACGCCGGTATAAAAAAGGATGCGTTCCGACGTGGTGGTTTTGCCGGCGTCAATGTGAGCAATGATGCCGATGTTGCGAGTATTCGCTATGGGTACTTGACGAGCCAAGGGATAAAACCTCTTATGAGCGACCTCAGCGGCCGCTATTATTTTCGCGCCGATTTTTCAAAGAGCACGGCGAAGAAAGTTGAGCCGCCTCCGGGATTGACCGGAAGCGACGATTCACTCGGGAAGATTACCAGCGGTAGTGGGCGAAAGCCTTGTTGGCTTCGGCCATACGATGGGTGTCTTCACGTTTTTTCACGGAAGAGCCGCGACCCTGGGAGGCGTCCATGATTTCACCGGCCAGCTTGGCCTCCATGCCTTTTTCGCCACGGCTCTGAGCATAATTTATCAGCCAGCGAATGGACAGGGCGTTGCGGCGGTCAGGACGGATTTCAACCGGCACCTGATAGGTGGAGCCACCCACGCGGCGACTTTTGACTTCCACCAGGGGCTTGGCATTTTCCAAAGCTTTTTCGAACACCTTGAGGGGATCGTCCTTGGTCCGGTCGGCAATGATGTCGATGGCGCCGTAGAAGATGCGTTCAGCGGTGCTCTTTTTGCCTTGACGCAAAAGATTGTTGATAAAACGGGCCACGAGCTTGCTGCCGAATTTGGGATCGGGAGTAATCTCCCGTTTGGAAACTTCTCTACGCCTGGGCATACTTACCTCTGCTATTTGAAAATGGCTTTTTGGCTTCAATCAGCGCCCTGAAGCTTCGCAAAAAAGTGCGATTTTTGCTTCGCGCGCGGCCTTTGGCCTTCAAAACCTGTCGCTTCGCTCCGTCTCCCCTTTTGGGGAGACCTGCTATTTATATATGTCGTTAAAAAACGAAACTGAAATTATTTAGGCCGTTTGGCGCCATATTTGGAGCGGCCGTTGCGGCGCTTCTGAACACCGATGGCGTCGAGAGTGCCGCGAATGATGTGATAGCGCACACCAGGCAAGTCTTTGACGCGGCCGCCGCGAATCATGACCACGGAGTGCTCCTGAAGATTGTGGCCTTCGCCGGGGATATAGGCGGTCACTTCCATGCTGTTGGAGAGGCGAACGCGCGCCACCTTACGAAGAGCCGAGTTGGGCTTTTTAGGAGTGGCGGTATAGACCCTGATGCAAACCCCGCGCTTCTGAGGACAGGCTTTCAGAGCCGGCACGGTGTTTTTTTTGACCTGGGCCTTCCGGCCTTTGCGAATCAGCTGATTGATAGTGGGCATTTTTATAACCTTATCTTCTCGGGCGCACTCTACGCCATTTCTTCGTTTCCAGCGGAAGTATTGCACTTTCAAAACCACCGCGAGACCATTTTTACGCCATAAGCTTTATCGCCCCGGCCTGAATTTAATGCTCAGGCAAAACAAATGCCTTCTCCGAGCCTTAAGACCTCTGCCGTTGGAAAAGCGCTTTTTCAAAAAGAACAAAAAGCCACAAAGGCTTTTTGGCGATTTTCCCGTGAGGTACACCCGGGAAGGGCCTGGGGGCGACGATCATCCCAAGTTGCGGTCTTCGATTGATTTATTTATCTTTCAAGACCTACTCGGTTGCTTGGGACATCGACATGGTTTCTGGTTTTTACCAGATCCACGCCCTCATGTCAAGCATTTTTGGAAAAATTTATCAAAAAAATTGCTAAAACAAAAGCCCGCGGTCCTTAAAGTGACATATAGAAATCAGCCGACACAGGATATAGTAAGCAGACATCCACCAAACACAAGTCCGTTTAATTTAGAAATTGCGCAGTAGCGGCCCAGAGGGCCGCGCGATTAAAGGACTTGGCCTGAAAGGCCAACCAAAGGGTTCCACCCTCTGGACTCCGGCTGGGGGAGGGCCCACGCGGGCCCTACCCCAGACCCCACCCGCGCCAAGGGGCAAGCCCCTTGGAACCCCAAGAGGTCAGTGTCGGCTTAAACTTTCTTTTTCCCGCATCGCCGCAACTCGCTTCGGGTACGAAGCTCAGACAAGCGGCGACGCTTCATTCCCTCTCCGCTTTAAACGCTGTCGGCGGCTTCACGTTGGACCGTTACATTTTGCTATAGGCAACCTCATCCAATGATTGTTGCTTCACGTATGTTCGGCTGATTATTCCTTCCCACCAAAAGTTTTTTCCAGCGTTGCAACCGGTGAGACTTTTGCGTCATTTTTTAAATGAGCAAGTCCACAATAAGGCGATAGGCGGCGGAGAGACGCACAACCAGCACTGGAAAGAGCCTTTAAGGTGGAGCTGATTTAAGCCGAACATACGTGAACTAACACTAAGCCCATGAGGCCACCTATAGCAAACAGTAAGGACGCGACGTGAAGCGGGCGACAGCGGTTGAAGCTGACAGGGTAAGAAGCGTCGCCGCTTGTCTGAGCTTCGTACTCGAAGCGAGTTGCGGCGATGCGGGAAGGGGAGTTTTAAAGCCGACCCTGACCTCTTGGGGTTCCAAGGGGCTTGCCCCTTGGCGCGGGTGGGGTCTGGGGTAGGGCCCGCGTGGGCCCTCCCCCAGCCGGAGTCCAGAGGGCGGAGCCCTTTGGTTGGCCCTTCGGGCCAAGTCCTTTAATCGCGCGGCCCTCTGGGCCGCTACCACTCTTCTTATTTACCGTCAAACCCTATGGGCAAAGTTTTTTGCCCGTGAACAAGCCCATTAAGCGCTTCTACCGCCTCCAGGAGACTGGCGGCCTGCTGTGACAATTCCCCGGCCGCACTGGCCGATTCCTCGGCTGAAGCCGCGTTCGACTGGGTAACATTATCTATCTGCACCATGGCGGAGGTTATCTGGGCAATTCCCTGAGCCTGCTGACGAGAAACATCGGAAACCTCCGACAACAGCCCAGTCACTTTGGCGGACTGCTCTTCCACCTCTTTAAAATTCTCGGCAGTGGAACTGACAAGTTCAGAACCGGAACGGATATTATTAATAGTAGACGCCACCAATTCGGCTGTACTTCTGGCCGCTTCAGCCGAACGTATGGCCAGGTTGCGCACTTCATCAGCCACCACCGCAAAACCCGCCCCGGCCTCCCCCGCCCTGGCCGCCTCCACTGACGCGTTCAGTGACAATAAGTTAGTCTGGAAAGCTATATCATCAATAGTATTAATAATTTTTTCAATCTGACCGCCGGAATCGGATATCTCCACCATGGCCCGGACAACTTCTTTTAACGATTCATCAGCCGTCTGCATGGCCTCATTGGTCAATCCCATCAGCTCATTGGCCGTCAGCGCCCCATCGGCATTCCGGGCCGTCATGGAGCTGAGTTCCTCCAGAGCCGCCCGGGTCTGTTCCAGTGAGGCGGCATTTTCTGTGGCCCCGTCAGCCAAAGTGTTTGAAGAGCCAGTCAAATGCCCGGCCGTCAGATCCACCTCTTTGGCCCCTTCAGACAAAGCCCGGATAAAACTGTTGATCGGACCAGTAATACTGCGGGCAATCAAAAGGCCAAGAATGACACTGACCGCCAAGGCCACAACCAGCCCGATAATCAGGGACCAGACCACCAGCCTGACCGCGGCGGAAGACCGTTTGACCGTCAGACTGTTTAACTCACGCATGGCGTCGCCTAATTCGCGGGCGTTGACCAGGGTACGGTCGCGGGCTTCAGATTGCGAAAGGCTTAGCCGTATGTTGACAACCGTCGCGCTTTTTAGTGATTCCATGGCTTTCAGGGAGTCCTGCGCTATACCCTTGAGTTGGATTATGAATTCTTTGGTCTGTGGATTGCGGATATCACCTTCGAAACGGGTCAGCGTCTCTACCACAAAAGCTCCATCGGCCAAGGCCCGATCAAAGTGATCTGGCGAGCGGTCCAAAACTCCCCTCTGCATGTTGGAAACCATATGCCCGGCCCGTATGACCATCTGATTAATCTCCGAAATGCGATTGCTGCGACGCTGGGCCGTGGCCATGTCGCTGCCCTGCCTGATTTCCTCAAGCTGAAGCTGCTCCTGGGAAGACAGGAACTCCAGGGCGCCTTTGGTAAAGGCGGCGTCATTGGCCGTGATCCGGGCTCGGAGCTGGTTGATGCTCTCAAGCACCGGCGGCAGGGATTCGTTTAATTTATTAAAAGAGCCGTAATTGACTTCCAGAGCCTTTATAAAGTCAACGACCTTCTGATCGGCCCGGATGGAACCAGTAGCCGCCAAGTCCTTCAAAGAGCTTAGGTATTCATTGTTATTGGCCGTAAACCGACGGGCCGTATCCCAGCTGTCCCGATTGGAGCTGTAGCTGAAATCGACGGTGAAAAGCCCTTCAATGGCCACAGCATACTGCATGGATGTGGCGGCGTTCAAGGTCGGCATGACTTCTTTTTCCGTGGCCAGGGAACTCCGTTCGACCCGCAGCATCGAAACAATGATGTAGATAGACAGAACCACAAAAATGAGACAGGTAGCCATAAACCCTAAAATGATCTTCGTGCCCAACTTCATAAAACGCTCACACTTCCGAGACAACCGCCAGTAAAAGCCGCTCAGCCTTTAAATATCTGCCCTAGCCACATGAAACATATAATATAGTCAATTTAGCACAGCTCTGTCAGCGGCACAATATCGCTATAAAAAACCATTAAACTTCAAGCACTTTCGGTTCAACATGACCGCCGTAAAGCTGCCTGATGATGCCGTCGACCAGGCCGACCTTGGGGATGATGTAGTTTTTAACCTTACAAACCTTGCCGACTGTCAGGAAAATATAAAGAGCCGGGACAATAACGTCAGCCCGGTATGAGTTCATTTTGTATTTTTCCAGGCGCTCTTCAAAGCTTAAGGACGACAGTTCCTTGTGAAAATCCTTCAGGCTGCCGTAGCTGACTGAATCACCGTCTTTTTTGCCTAGAAGTTTCAGGGTTTTATTGATGTTCCCACCAGAGGCGATCACCTCGAAGGGGCCATATTCTTCGGCAACCTTTTTCAGGCGTTTTTTGAATTTATCGTCCGCCTCTTCACTGACGGCCCCGGCCAGAATGCGGAGGGTGCCTATAGGGTAGGAAAAGGCGGTCTGCTTCTGATGATTAAAATAGACGATTATCTCGGTGCTGCCGCCGCCCACATCCACATGCAGATAATGTTTGTCCGGGTCCATGAATTCATCAAGAAAACCAGCCTGAAAGACAATTTCAGCTTCTTCGCCCCCGGAGATGACATCTATCTGCAAGCCTGTTTCACGATAAATTCGGTCGGCCACTTCCAGGCCGTTTTCGGCCTCACGCATGGCGCTGGTGGCGCAGGCCCGGTAAAGGCGCACGTTAAAGACGTGCATCAGGTGCACGAAAGCTCTCATGGTTTCAACGAAACGTTTGATTTTATCTTCCGATATGATCCCGAAGCTGAAAACGTCCTCCCCCAGGCGCACCGGCACCCGGATATAGGCGTTCTTCTTCAGGGCCTTGCTCTCTTCAAAATCCTCAACATTATTAATGAGAAGACGTATGGCGTTGGAACCGATGTCTATAGCCGCGATGGACTCGACTCTTCTAAGTTTGTTCATTCCTCACCCGTGTTACGCTGGGAAGCGTTTTGATAATATTGATAAAGGGCCGCCTGGGAGCGCACCTGGCGGCGGCCGCCGCCGGACACGTAAGTATTGACCCCCAGTTCGGCCAAGTCTCTGGCCTTGACGTTGTCGGACCACTGGATATCAAAAAAATCCCGCAACGTCCGTCGCACGTTTTCCGAAAGAATGGGCGCGGCCACCTCCAGCCGTTTATCGAGATTGCGGGTCATCCAGTCGGCGCTGGAGATGAAAACTTTTTCGTCGCCGTCACCCGCGAACAGGAAAAGGCGGCAATGCTCCAGAAATTTATCGACTATGCTGATAGCCTTGATATTTTCGCTCAGCTTCTTAACCTGCGGCATCAGGCAACAGGCCCCCCTGACTATCAGCCGCACTTCCACCCCGGCCTGGCCGGCCTTGTATAACAGGCGTACCATGCGCTCGTCGGTCAGGGTGTTGCATTTGGCGTGGATATAAGCTTTTTTGCCCTGACGGGCGTTTTTGATTTCCCGGTGAATGTGCTGCACCAGCTTTTTCCGCATGAAGTAAGGCGCCACCAGGAGCTTTTTAGCTTCAAAATGGCGATGGGTGGTCATGAGGAACTCGAAGACGGCCCGCGCGTCGGACACTATATCAGGTTCGGCGGTGAAAAGGCCCAGGTCACCGTAGAGGGCGGCGGTGTTCTCATTAAAATTGCCGGTGCCGATATAGGCATAGCCACGGGTGCGGCCGCCTGATTCCTGACGCTCGATGAGCACCAGCTTGGAATGCACTTTCAGATCGGGCATGCCGTGGATGACTTTGACCCCGGCCTCCTGAAGGGTATCGACGGCCAGGATGTTTTTTTCCTCATCAAAGCGGGCCATCAGCTCCACCAGGGCGACCACGTTTTTGCCGTTGCGGGCCGCGTTTACCAGGGTGTTGATGACCTTGGAGCGCTCGGCCGTGCGATAGAGAGTGATGAAGATGTTTTTCACCTTGGGGTCAATGGCCGCCTCCCGCAGGAAATCCACAAAATGATTGAAGGTGTGATAGGGAAAATTCACCAGCACGTCTTTTTTGCGAATAACCTTCAGGATGCTGGAAAATGGCACGATATCCGGGTGAGACAGGGGCGGAGTGGCTTTTTCCTCTAGTTCTGGACGGACTTTGGGGAACTTCATCAAGTCCTTCATCATATGGTAGCGCCCGCCGGAGGCCAGTTGCTCTTTGCTCAAATTCAGCTTGCGGATCAGAAGGCGCAGAAAGTCGGGCGGCATCTGTTCATCATGAACCAGCCGCACCGGGCGGCCGTGCATACGGTTTTCAATGCCTTTTTCCATTTTATCGACAATGCTGATGGAAATGTCATCGTCAAGGGTCAATTCCGCGTCGCGCATCATTTTGAAGGTGTGGGCGCTGATTTGGTCGTAATTGAACATGAAAAAGATGTCATCAAGGCAGAAGCGGATGATGTCGTCCAAAAAAATGATGTCGCGGCGCGGCGGTGGCGAAGGAAGCTGAATGAAGCGCGGCGAATCAATGGAGACCGGAATGCGGATAATGGCATAGCTGGTATGTTTGCCGCGGGTCATTTTGACTCCGTGGTAAATCTGATCGTCGGCCAGGAAAGGCAGGGGCTGGGATTTATGGACGATAAGCGGCACCAGCCGCATACTGACCACTGAAGCGAAGTAATCAAGAATGAAACTTTTTTGCTCCTCGCTCAGCATGGTTTCATTGATGACCCTTATGCCCTCTTCCTCCATTTCGCCCAGTATGCCATCAAAGATACGGGCAAAAATTTTCTGATTTTTATGAATCTTGGCATTGACCAGCGGCAGTAGGTCGCCGGGGAAATAACCGCCGGAAAGCTTGCGGCCGCTCTTGACCTTTGATCTGTTCATACGGACCAGATTGGCCAGCCGCACTTTGATGAATTCGTCCTGATTGCTGGAAAATATGCCTAGAAAACGGAGCCTCTGCATCAGGGGCACAGTGGGATCGCAGGCCTCCTGAAGCACCCTGTCATTGAAGGCCAGCCAGCTTAATTCACGGTTATTGGTCGGGGTCATGCGGTCAACTCACCAATGGGCGGCTCAAAGCCCTGAAATTTTATAGAGGCCCTTTTCCACGGCCACATCCGGCGGGTGGCCGTGTTTTTCAAAATAGGCATAGACCGGCTCCAGCATAGTCCAGAAATCGTGCCAGGGGTAATTTTTATATAAGGCTAAATTGCTCGCGGTCAGGCGAAAGGGGAATATGTGTACCCGGAAAAAGGGCTGTCCGTTATCGAGAGCGGCCTTGGCCAGAGTATAAATTTCTTCAATTTGCGGGTCGGTCATGGCATAGCAGCCATCAGAGAGGCAATTGCCGTGAACCATCAAGAGGCTGCCGGTGTAGCCCTGGGCGCGGTCATAGGCGTTGGGATAGTCAAGATCGAATGAGAGGTGGTAATTGCTGAAGGGATTAAGGTGCCTGAGCCCGACCGCGTAGAAACCTTCGGGGGCTTTGCGGTCACCCTCTTTTGTTTTGGGGCCGAGGCCGCCGGAGAAGGCGCAGATGGGATATGAATGAAACAGCTTGAATTTTTGCGAATTTTCGGGAAGCATCCAGATTTCCACAATGGCTTCGTCTTTAAAAATACGCAGGAAAACAGGATTGCCAAGTTTGAAGGCTGATCCGAGTTTTTTGTCAAGACGGGGCTTGGCCGCTTCAGCGGCCGACTCTTCCCGCCCGACGGCCATCAGGGGCGGAGGTAAGAGCGCCAACGAAAGGGCGAGAAAAGTAAAGATCAAGAAAAGACGCTTAATCAATGCAAGGCTCGCTTTCAAAAAAACAGGATCACGGTGGGCCGTAGGCGGGGGTTGAAAAATTTCTGTCGTTCACCATTGTTTTAGCGCCACAACTCGCTTCGCGGGCTCCGCTCAGACAAGTGGCGCAAAAACAATGGCTCTCGACAGAAAATTTTCAACCCCCGCCTCCTACATTGTCGCCGCACGGTCCGAAGAGTTGCGAATGGCGCTGTTATAATCTCATAGGCAACTGAAAGCCCCTGGCGAGATCGATGGGGTCAAGGGGGCTCTGCCCCCTTCTGGGGAGCCCCTCTTCAACGCCTTTTGCCTTGCACTAGAAAGGCTTGCGGATTACGGAAGCGCCTTCAAGGTCTTCTTCGATGCGCAGGAGGCGATTGTATTTGGCGATACGTTCGCTGCGGGAAGCGCTGCCGGTTTTGATCTGGCCGGCGTTGGTGGCCACGGCCAGATCGGCTATGAACGTATCTTCGGTTTCGCCGCTGCGGTGGGAGATTACGGAGGTAAAACCGGCCTTGTGGGCCATTTCAATGGCTTCAAGGGTCTCGGTGACCGTGCCGATCTGGTTGAGCTTGATCAGGATGGAATTTCCGGCTTTTTCTTTAATACCCTTGGCCAGGCGCTTGGTGTTGGTGACAAAGAGGTCGTCACCTACCAGTTGGAGCTTGTCGCCGAGAGCGGCTGTCAGCTTGGTCCAGCCCGCCCAGTCGTCTTCAGAGAGGCCGTCTTCAATGGAACGGATGGGGAATTTTTTCATCCAGGCTTCATAAATGGCAATCATTTCATCGACACTGTGGGCGGATTTGTCGGACTTGGTGAAGACGTATTTTTTCTTTTTGGCGTCATAGAACTCAGAGGAGGCGGAATCGAGGCAGATGACCACATCGGAGCCAGGCTTGTAACCGGCGGCCTTAATGGCCTTGATGATGTATTCAAGGGCCTCTTCGTTGCTCTTGAAGTTGGGGGCAAAGCCGCCTTCGTCACCGACGGCCGTGGTGTGACCGGCGTCGTTGAGGAGCTTTTTCAGGGAGTGAAAGACTTCAGTGCCGCACCTGAGGGCTTCGGAGAAGGTGTCGCCGAAGAGGGGCATGACCATGAATTCCTGGAAATCCACGCTGTTGTTGGCGTGGGAGCCGCCATTGATGATATTCATCATGGGGCGGGGCAGTTCTTTGGCGTTGGCTCCGCCCAGGTAGCGATAGAGGGGCAGACCGGCGGCCTCGGCGGCGGCTCTGGCCACGGCCATGGAAACGCCGAGAATGGCGTTGGCCCCGAGTTTGGATTTGGTTTCAGTACCGTCGAGTTCGATCATGGCCTTGTCGACCGAAGCCTGATTGAAGCCGTCCAGGCCCAGAATGGCCGGGGCGATGACTTCATTGACGTTCTTGACCGCCTTTTTCACGCCTTTGCCGCCATAGCGTTTGGCGTCCTTATCGCGCAGTTCCAGGGCTTCGTGCTGGCCGGTGGAGGCCCCGGAGGGAACGGCGGCCTGACCGAAATAGCCATCCTCCAGCCAGACATCAACCTCAACAGTGGGGTTTCCGCGTGAATCCAGAATTTCGCGGGCATGGACATCAATAATCGGATACATAACTTCCTCCATCATGGGCCATGAGCCTGGATAGGCGCGGCCGGTTTGGGATTTCGATCAGCCGGGCGAAGCCTGGCGCTGTTTTTATTTCGGGCCGAGAGCTCGGCCGTAGTAACTTTTGATAAAAATTCAGCGGACGGCGCTGGCCGCGTCACGCAGAAGGATGAAGCTCTGGTTCTCAATGGTCAGAAGGGTCGGCTCCACCAGGAAATCACCGTTGTTATCAAAGCCGAAGGGGCCGGTGGCTCCGGGAATGCCCAGGCTCTGGCCGAGAATGCGGCGCACTTCCGCGCGGCTGGAAGCCCCGCTGCCCAAAGCGTTGACCACGGCCAGACCGGCATCATAGCCATAGGCGGCAAATTGATCGGGAACCTGGCCGTAGGCGCTCTGATAGGCGCTGATGAAATTTTTGGTTTCCGGGCGCTGGCTGAGTTCGCTGAGGGCCACGGGGATGACCGCGCCTTGAATATAGCGGGCCGAGCCGCCGGTCAGAAGCTCGGAATTGAGCCACAGAGGCGAACCGAGATACTGCATTTTAGTGACGTCATGGAAAGCCATGAGGGGCACGATCTGGGCTATGGAGGCGGCGGCATCTGGCATATAGAGAGCCGTGAAGCCGGTGTTGGCCTGATAGCTGGCGGAGACTTTACGGGCCACCTTGCCGCCGGTCAGCCTTTCGACGGCCTTGCCCCAATCGCCGGATTTGGGATCGTAGGTATCGGCCACGGTGACGGCGCCGCCCTGCCGCCTGACCTCGTTTTCAAAATAAGTGCGCATGGAGCGGCCCAGACTGTCGCTGGGGGCCAGAACCCCCAGGGCCTGGTGACCCTGAACTTTGACGGCGTAACGGGCCACGGATTCGGCCTGGTGTTTGGGGGTGAGAAAAATGCGGAAGATGTTGGGGCCTATTCCAGTCAAGTCCATGCGCTGGCTGATGGTAATCATCGGCAGGCCCGCCTTTTCAGCCGTCTGGGCGGCCGGGAGGACTTCCCGGCTTAACAGCGGCCCCACCACGACCATGACGTTACCATCGGCGGCGGCCTGATTGACCAGATTGGAAGCCTCGTCGCCCGAGCCGCGCGAATCCAGAACGGTGAGCCCCACTGAGCCTTTATTGCCCGCCTGGCTGAGGGCCAGCTTCAGGCCGTTGATGACTTCCTGGGCATATCTGGAGGCGCCGGAATCGCTGACCGGGAGTACGGCGGCGATGGTATAGCGGCCGCTGAGGCCGCTGAGGCTGCCCACCACGGCCTGACCGCCGCCGGAAGAGGAGGTGCCTGCTATGGCCTTGGGGCGGGGATCATAACTGCCGCCGAAGACCAGCGGCGGGAGGGAGGCCCCGGCCGCCAAAGAGGCCAGTTCAGTGACTTTGGGCATCAGGGAGTGGCTGGAAAAATATCTGGAAAAATATTCCGCGTGGGCGGCCGCGCCGGTGGTGTCGCCAGCCTCCAGGGCTTTGTGAATCAAGGCATAGGTAGCTTCAGGGCCGGGGAAATTCTGGCCATAGCTCTTTTGGATATCACCAAGGGCCGTGGGCGTCATGCGGGCCAGAGAGGCCAGGAGCCCTTCTTCAGCCGCCGCCTTGGTCTGCCCGGCCGACTTCTGCCAGGCCGCCAAAAAGCTGCCCGCCGCCAACTGGTAGCGGCCCTGGAGCCACTGGCTCTGGCCCACGGTCAGGCGCAGTTGGTTCTGAAGCCCGGGATCGGTTTCTTTACCCAAAAGCTCCCGGCCGAATGATTCAGCCTTGGCCAGCTGCCCGGCCCCCATGTAGGAAGCGGCCAGATGCGGACCGGCCTCACGGGCAAAACTGCCGCCGGGAAAATCGCGCTGGAGGCGTTCAAAAGCCAGAACCGCGTCGCCGTAGAGTCCACTGTTTTCAGCCGCCAGACCATAGCTGGCCAGAATGCTTTCCAGCTTGGCCGGGTTGGGCACAACGGCCAGATACCTTTTATAATAATCAGCCGCCGCCTGATACTGGCCCCGGCCATACGCGGTTTCCGCCGCCGCCAGGGTTTCCTCCGGGGAACTGGTGGCCCCGGTGCCGGGCTTGGTGGAGGTGGTGCTGGTTCTCACCGGAATACAGGCCACGCAGAAAACAGCTAAAAAGACGATCATCAAAATAGGGGTGAATTTTCTCATTGTCACAGGCATTTATCCTTTTTACAGGCGCACGGTCAACCCGCCGCGAACCGGCGGCCGACAGTGCGCAAGCGTATATAGCAAACAAGCCTTTTAAGTGCACCGGGCGCCAGACCTTACGTAAAGGCGGCGCCCAGCATTCAGTTAAAAGCCCAGTTGGGCCAGAAGATCGTTGACGGCCCCCTGGTCCAGCCGGTTTTCGGCTCCGGGGCCCTGAAGCTCCGATGGTTCCGCTGGCCCGGATAGCTTTTCCAGGGCCTTGTCCACTTCTTCCTGAGCCATTTTCTCGGTTTTTTCAGACCTGACTTCAGCCTCGCCGCTATCCTGGTGGACCTTCAGTTTGGTATCAACCGAGACAAGGATGGACAGAAGCTGTTTCTGGATATCATTGATCAGGCCCACCACCTTCATAATCCGTTGTCCGGAAAGATCCTGGAAGGAAAGACTTTCAAGGATGCTGGTCAGATTGCCGCCGGTGTTGTGGATGAGGTCACGAGCCATTTTGACAGTGTTGACGATGGTGTCGCGGTCACGGGTCAGGATGGACGTATAGAGTTCAGAATCACCGGCCGCCACCACTTGTCCGCCTCCGGCGGCGGAGTCCGCGCCAGCCGTGGCGCTCAAGGCCTCTATCTCGGCAATCAGGCTCTGAATGGTGCGGACATCATCAGTCGAGCAGACCGGGCCGCTCGCGGCCGGTGCCTCGGGCGCAGCCTCTGGAGCCGCCTCTTCCGCTGCCGGGACCGGTTCGGGTTCAGGCGCCGGCTCTGGTTCCGGTTCGGGAGCGGCGGCAGCAGCAGCCGGAACCGCCACTTCCATTTCCACGCTCTCACCTTCAATGGGCAGGACGCTGTCCAGAAAAATGCTGGCGGCGGTCTGATTCATTTTCTTTAAGGTTGCGCGAAAGTCCTCGTTAGCCGTAGCCGCGTACAAAGTTTTAAGTATGGAAATTATGGGAAAATTGTAAAAGCCGTCTTCCTCATCCACGTCCGGGGCCATTTCCGAGAGTTTCCCGGCAATCATGTCCTCCTGGAATTCAGCGGCTTTTTCCTCACGCATCTTCTTGATGTGGTCTTTGACGGATTCATTGGTGCAAAGCTCATAAAGGGTCTGAAAGACGACGTCAACGTCAAAGCGGGTGACAGTCACCATTTCGGTGGCGGGTTCAGGCGCGGCTTCCGGTTCCGGCTCAGGTTCAGGGGCGGCCTCCGTCTCCGGGGCCGGTTCCGGCGGGGGCGCGACAGGCCCGGCCGTTTCGCCCTCGGGCGCGGCGGAGGGCAGAAATTTTTCCACAAAAGATTTCAGTTCGCCCAGCTTGTCAAAAAACTCCGGCCGAAGGGGCGCGCTCTCACAAATGGTCACCTGGGGGGCTTCCCCTGGCGGCACGTCCTCCCCATTGCATTCCAGGCCCGCCCCGGCCGCGATCAAATCCAGCTCATTGAGGATGTCGAGTTGCTGGGTCAGTTGGTCCATATCCGTCTGAATCTGATCGGCCGTGTCCATGATGGACATGGAGGCCCTTTCAGTGATCTTGACTATCTCCTCTAACTGACCTTTGGCGTTTTCCAGTTGTTCGCCGGTCTGATCAAGATCCGCCTCTGCCATGTGGTTGGGCAGTTCCTCAACTGAAACGGAAAGCTTGCGGGCCAGCCGCCCGATTTTGTCGAACAGTTCTTCAGATATTTCCTTAAAAAAAGGCCCGCTGTCAGAGTCCGGCGGCGGAACCGCGACCGGCTCCTCGGCCACCGCCGCCGAAGCCGCACCGGCCTCGACCAGATCATGGCAGACTTTTATCTGATAGACCGCCTCTGGAGTGACGATGCGAAATTCGCCCACCCCCAGCTCAAAGGCGATTATGGGAGGAGTTGAAGAACTCATATGGCTTCCTGACTTTATTTAGATATGACGTTTTCCCTTGAACTTGCGGCTCCTCCGCTACGCAAAAAGCGTGGTTTTTGCTTCGCGAGTTACCGTTTTATCGTCAAAACCAGTCGCTGGCGCTCCGTCTCGCCATCCATGGCTCGACCCACGCTATTTGCGGCGGATTTGGCTTAGAATCACCTGCGGTCAAGCCCTTAAATAAGCCGCTTCATCGCCAAAACCAGTCGCTGGCGCTCCGTCTCGCCATCCATGGCTCGACCCACGCTATTTGCGGCGGATTTGGCTTAGAATCGCCTGCGGTCAAGCCCTTAATTAAACCGTTTTATCGTCAAAACCAGTCGCTGGCGCTCCGTCTCGCCATCCTTGGTTCGACCCACGCTTATATGCGGCAGATTTGGCTTAGAATCACCTGCGGTCAAGCCCTTAAGTAAGCCGTTTTATCGTCAAAACCAGTCGCTGGCGCTCCGTCTCGCCATCCTTGGCTCGACCCACGCTTATATGCGGCGGAGTTGGCTTAAAATCGCCCGCGGTCGAGCCCTTAAGTAAACCGCTTCATCTTCAAAACCAATCGCTGGCGCTCCGTCTCGCTATCCTTAGCTCGACCCACGCTTATATCGGCGGAGTTGGCTTAGAATCGCCCGCGATCAAGCCCTTCGTAAGCCGATCAGGCAGCCGCCGGGAGAAATGTTTTTTCCCGGTTCCGTGACTAAAGACCCCCGGAACGGAACCGGGAAAAAACATTTCTCCCGGCGGCGGTCAACCGCTTTATTGCCGCCTGCTTTGAGAATTGCCGGGGCCTTTGCCGCAAACTTGCGTCGTGGTCAGTCCAGCAAAATGCGTCCCATCAGATCAAAATGAAACACATAAACCTTAAGAGGGGTAAAATAACGGCAACTCATGACCCTTCCGGCCAAGATAATTATGGCTCCGCCATCCGGCCCGCCCGGATAGAGGGAGTCATCTTCGTCCAGACCAAAACCTTCGAGCTCAACCTGAAGCGACAGAAATTGCCCAGGAGCCAGCGGTTCGGATGCGCTCCAGAACGGCCGCCCCCGGCGCGCCCGGACAGTCCCGTTGATTAAGCGGCTTTTTGGGCCGGATTCCTCCATCAGAACAGAATAAACCCAGCCTGGCTGTAAAAAGGCCCCCAGATCCATAATATATAGTTCTTTTCCCGTGAGCTGGCTGCCTGGAGCCTGGCCAAACAGCAGTTTTCAAAGTAGACGGCAGTAAAAAAAAACAGCAGGTCGACTCGTAGGGGAGACGGAGCGCCCTGACGAAGCCCGTTCAGCCTTTGCCTTCGCCCTTAAGCGTCCGGCCTCACGAAAAAACAATATCCTTAATAGTTTATATTACTGAAGGGCGCAAGTCAAGTAAAGCCGGACACACAGCAAGGCCTTGTTTATACGGAATTTATTGACACTCAAAAGCATTATTTTCAATTCTTCCCTATATGCGACTTTTTCCGACGAAAATTCGTGGTTCGGCATGCGAAAAGTCGCTTGACCTGTGGCCATTTACTGCGATATACTAATGCTTAAGGTTTCGGCCTTGGACGCTGGATTATAGGCAAAGCTTATAAAAATTAAAAAATAATCTTATTACTGAGATTTCACCAGATATTAAGTAAATACAACCATGGCCAAAAAAGACAACGACGCAGTAAAAATAATCTGCCAGAATAAAAAAGCGCGCCACGAGTATGAACTGGGCGACCGCTATGAAGCCGGGCTGGTCTTGACCGGGACGGAGGTTAAAAGCCTTCGTATGGGTAAGGCCAACCTTACGGACGCCTATGCCCGCATTATCGGCGGCGAGGCATTTTTGATCAATGCCCATATCAGCCCTTACCCGTGGGCTTATTTTGGCAATCACGACCCCTTGAGGAAACGGAAGCTTCTTCTGAAGAAGCAGGAACTCAAGCGGCTGTATGGGCGTGTTCAGGAGCAGGGGCAGAGCCTTATACCCCTCAAACTTTATTTTAAAGACGGCCTGGCCAAGGCGGAATTGGCCATTGCCCGCGGCAAAAAAAGCCATGACAAGCGTCAATCCCTTAAAGAGGCTGATGCCAAGCGGGAAATGGCCCGCGCTTTGCGGGAGACACATAAGCGTTAACCAGCCCTGCTTAACTTGGTTTTATATCCTGTTGAAGACGGAACGGCTCAGTTTAAATGCTTAAAAAAGACACCCTGAAAGCCCTGTGGAATGGCTCGGCTTTTCCGGGGCCAACAACAACCTTCAAAAATAACAGGTAGCCCACGCCGAGGCATGGAATACCGAAATTATAAATAAATCCAACTATTCAGATGAAGAACATCGTGAATCAACTTATGGAGTTAAAATGAAAAACAAAACCCGTCTTCTGGTTTTTGTGGATGAGGCCAATGTGACCCGTGCCGCCTCAAAAAACTTCAAGCGTAACTTCGACTGGTTGAAATTTCGGGATTATCTCGAAAATCAAGTCGGCGATGACCGCCAATTGGTGGAAATGGTCATTTATGTAGGTTTGCCGCCAGCCACCCCGGAATGGATGGAAAAAAGGGAGGCCAAGCGTCACTATATTCACTGGCTGCGCAGCCAGGGTTTCATGGTTTATGAGAAAAGCGGCCAACCCCGGGCCAATGGCTGGTATAAAGCCAACGTGGATGTCATCATGGCCATTGACGCCATTGACCTGAGTCTGCGTATTAAGCCCGATACGGTCGTTCTGGTGACGGGTGACGCGGACTTCGCCCACCTGGCCACCACCATTCGCCGCGAAGGCATCAAGGTGGAAGTGGCCTCCGTTCCTCAGACTTTGTCGTCTGAACTTAAAACTTCGGCCAGCAGTATCATCGACCTTAGTGATTTGTTCCTTTCTTTTGAACCGTTTGAGTTCTCTGAGAACGACGCAATCATGGCCAGCGAGGATTATTACTGAGCCTGTTTTGTGGATTCAGCAGTTGATCATAGCCGGACGGAAACCATAATTTCCGCCCGGCTATTGTTTTTTAGCATTCACCACCGGCAGCCAATGTTTTGAGTCGCTGTTCCATCAGCTTTTATGGCAGATGATGAAGTGCGGCCCAGAGGGCCGCGCGATTAAAGGACTTGGCCTAATAGGCCAACCAAAGGGTTCCACCCTCTGGACTCCGGCTGGGGGAGGGCCCACGCGGGCCCTACCCCAGACCCCACCCGCGCCAAGGGGCAAGCCCCTTGGAACCCCAAGAGGTCAGGGTCGGCTTCAACCTTCTTCTTCCCGCATCGCCGCAACTCGCTTCGGGTACGAAGCTCAGACAAGCGGCGAAGCCTCAAGCCGCGTCAGCTTCAAGCGCTGTCGGCGGATTTACGTTGGGCTGTTAGGTCTTGCGATAGGCGGCCACATCGGATGATTGTTGCTTTCCGTATGTTCGGCTGAAACCTTTTTCCCCTCAAATAGCTTTTCCCGCGCTGCAACCTTCAAGGCCCGGCCGCTTTTTTTGTTATGAGGCGCCGCCGGCGGTTTGAGTCCCGGTCTTAGAAGCGAGGCGCGGTGGAAAAACTTTGATGGCAACAGCAATTCTCAAAGTAGATGGCAATTTTAAAATAGCAGGTCGCCCCGCAAGGGGTGACGGAGCGCCAGCGACTGGTTTTGACGGAAAAATAGCCGCTCGCGAAACAAAAACCACGCTTTTTGTGTAGCTACGAGCCGTAAGTTCATGGGAAAAAGTTTACTTTGAGATCGTAAATTATGCTATAATTTTTGTTCGCCGTCAGGTTCCGTATACGGGCTTGTCGGCGTTGTGTTTGATGAAAGCAAAGCCCTTTGGAAGGAGAGCTCTCTGTGGAAATCTTGCGGGCCAAAACGATTGATCTGCGCCAAACCGGGCCCCTGACCCCGGAACGGGAGGAAAACAGTCGTCTGAACGAGCGGGAAGCTCTGGAAGGGGCCGAACAGCTTTTGTCCTGCCCGCGCCGCCTGGTGCTGGAACTGACCAGCGCCTGCAATCTCCGCTGCGTCATGTGCGGACGCAATGCCGCCTCCTTTCGTCCCACAGTTTTTGACACCGAATGGCTCAAAGTAATGGAGCCGATGGTTTCACGCATTGAAGAAGTAACCTTGATGGGCTGGGGCGAACCCACTATCCATCCCCGCTTTCCTTATTTTCTTCAATGGGCCCACCATCTGGGCCTGCGAAAATACTTCTGCACCAACGGCATGCGCCTGAAAGAACTGGAGGACGATATCTTCGCCTTTCAGGCCGATATCATAGCCGTCAGTCTTGACGGCGCCAATCGCCGCACCAATGAAGAAATCAGGCGCGGAGCCGATTTCACCAGGATTATCGGCGGGCTGGAAAAAATATCCAATCGCCGGGCCAGAGAAGGGCGCCCCTATCCTTATCTGAATTTCGTTTTCACCGCCATGAACCGCAATATACGAGAACTGCCGGAAGTGGTGAAGCTGGCCGCAGAGCTGGGCCTTGATGAGGTAAAAGCCGTCTATTTTACCGCCTTTGACGCGGCGATGGACAAAGAAACCCTGTATGGCCACCGTGAACTGGTAAGTGAAATTTTTGGTCTGTCGGCCGAGTTGGCCGCCTCAATGGGCGTATCCTTGAAGCTGCCCCACCTTCAGGGAGACGATCCGGCGGGGGAGGCTTGTCATAAAACCTGCTACACGGCCTGGCGGGATCTTTTTCTTGGATCGGACGGGGCTTTCCGTCCATGTATGTCCACAGCCAGGAAATTCTTCCAGGTGGACGATTACAAAACATTTGAAGAAATCTGGAACTCGCCGGAAATCCGGGCCCATCGATGCACGGTCAACACCGATCAAATGAACGACTGCTGCCGCAACTGCTATCAGTCATCATACGCCAACTGGAACCGGCCGGAATCATTTAATCAGTCCGGGCTTGAGTTCGCGCCGGAATGGGACAGCTGATGGAACCCCTGGCGCTCCTGGAGCCTGCCTATAGTTTTCTAGGCCTGTTCTATGAACCGATGTTCATCCGCCGGGCCGCCCTGGCCCTTTTGCTTCTGACCCCGGTGAGCGCGGCGGCCGGGGTGCTGGTGGTCAACCAGCGGCTGGCTTTCTTTGCCGACGCCGTGGGCCATTCCGTCTTCGCCGGGGTGGCCCTGGCCCTTCTCCTGACTCTGCCGGAGCGCCCGGTAGTGATGATTACCGGCGTCATCATCGGCCTGATTGTCGTTTATCTCTCCCGCCACAGCCGTCTGGCCGCCGATACAGTCATCGGGCTGGTCTTTTCCGGGGCCATTGCCCTGGGTTTGGCCATTGTCAGCCGCAACCCCGGCACAGCTAAAGGCTTATCGCGTTTCTTCCTCGGCGACGTCCTGACTCTGGGCGACGTTGAAATCGCTCTTCTGGCCGGTCTGGCCCTCCTGACCGTCGGCTTCATGCTGGCTTTTTTCAATCATCTGACCCTGGAATGCCTCTCGCCTGTTCTGGCCCACAGCCGCCACCCGCTTAAAAGCCGCATTGCGCCCTATGTTTTCGGTATGTTTCTGGCCATAGTGGTGACGGTTTCAGTCTGGACCGTGGGAGTCCTGTTGGTGACGGCCCTTCTGGTCGCCCCGGCCGCCGCCGGGCGCAACTGGGCCGCTTCAGCCGCCTCCATGTTCTGGGTGGCCGTGGTTATCGCCCTCTTCTCCGGGCAGACCGGCCTCTATCTTTCCACCCTGCCTCAAATAAATACGGCGACCGGAGCCACAGTGGTTCTGGTCGCCATATGCATCTTTGTTATTTCTTTTCTCTCCCGCCGCCGGGGCTGACGGAAATCAACTGAAATAAAACTTCCACAAATCCTGAACCTGACGGAAAGTTTCCTCCAGGCTTCCATTATTATTGATAACGTGGGTGGAACCGCAAAGTTTGGCCGAAGTCGGCCATTGTCCGGCCATCATTCGGAGCGCCTGCTCTTCACCCATTTCCGGGCTGCGGGCCGTCAGTCGCTTCAGTTGAGCGGCACTGGAGGCGAAAACCAGGGCTATGGGCGAAAAAAAAGTCTCCAGCCCGGCCTCAAACAATAGCGGCACGCTGATGACCACCGCCTTTTCATCGGCCATGGCTTTCAAATGTTCGCCCATCAATCGCCAGGTCTCAGGATGAATGATGCTCTCCAGAGCCTTTTTTTTCTCAGGATCGCTGAAAACAATCTTGCCTATGAACGGCCGGTTCAACTGACCATCCGCCCCCACCGCTTCCGGTCCGAACAGGGCCGCCGCAGATTCAAAGCCCTTTGAGCCCGGCTCCACGGCCAGACGAGCCAGGTGGTCAAAATCGATCTCTCTGGCCCCAAGCTCAACAAACATGCGGGCCACAGTAGACTTGCCGGTAGCAATGCCGCCGGTCAGGGCCAGGCGCACCCGGCCCGGCCCGGACTCAAGCATTTCCGCATCGGGCTTGTTTTCAGAAGCCCAGTCCGGCGGAGGCGTGAGGAGGCGGCCGACTTCCAGTTCATGCTCAAAACCTGTCAGGCGACGGCATTGAGGTTTTTGGTCATCCATTGAAAAACTCCAGGAACTCTCCCGGCGAATCGATCGTTTTCCTGGCCCCGGCCTGAACCAGTTCCTCTTTCGGCCGATAACCCCAGGTCGCCCCGACCGCGTACATTCCAGCCGCCTTGGCCGTCTCCATATCGACGTTGCTGTCACCTAGGTAAACGCATTCTTCAGGCCTAACCTTCAAGGCCTCAGCGATTTCCAGGGCGCTGAAGGGATCTGGTTTGGCGGGTGCTTCCGGCCGCAAACCCAGAACGATCTGAAAGGGATTTTCCGGGAAATAATGCTCAATCACCCCGAGTGTATTGGTGTGGGCCTTGTTCGACAGCACGGCCAGCGGAATGCCCCGGCCGGAAAGTTCAGCCAGCATCTCCGGCACGCCCGGATACGGCCTGGTTTTAACGCATTGATTATGGCGGTAATATTCCACGAATTTCTGAAAAATGGGCCGCACATGGGCCGGAATGCGCAGCCCTCCCGGCAGGGAGCGGACCACCAGGGTTTCCAGGCCGTTGCCGACCATAAAGCGGTAAGCATCCGGGCTATGGGTGGGCAGCCCCTCCCCGGACAGCACATGATTGAGACTGTCGGCAATATCTTCGAGGGTATAAAGAAGAGTGCCGTCCAGATCAAACACGGCGGCTTTAGGGCGGTTGGTCATACCTGTCACCAGAAACCTTTTACCGGCGCACGGTCTGCCGTAAACAGGCTGCCGACAGTGCGAGTCGATATACTAAATTTTGATCAGCGGCCAAAGCCGTGTTTGGCCAGAAATTCCAGGGTCATGCCCTCCGGCTTCCAATCGCGGTCGGTCACGCGGACGAAACGGTAAATATATTTGCCTATCAGGTCCGTCTCCAGATTCACGGCGTCACCAGATTTCAACAGGCCCAGGGTGGTTGCTTCAGCCGTATGCGGAATCAGGTTCACCGTGAAAGCGCCGTCCGTAACCTCATTGACCGTCAGGCTGACGCCCTCAATGGTGATAGAACCTTTGGGTACGATAAAAGTCATCAGCTCAGCGGCCGCGCCAAATTTATAAATCAGGCTGGAACCGGCCCGGGTGATGGAATGAACGGTGCCGGAACCGTCTACATGGCCGCTGACGATATGGCCTCCCAAGCGGTCGCCCACGGCCAGGGCCCGCTCCAGGTTGACTTTGCGCGCGGAACCCAAGGTTGTGAGCCGCAAGGTTTCCCCGGAAGCGTAGGCCGTGAAGGCGCGCGGCCCGGCCATGCCGGTGACCGTCAGGCAGGCCCCGGAAACGGCGATGCTCTCGCCAAGCTGAAGGGGGGTGCCCCAGTCAAAATCCGGGGTGACGGTCAATTCAAATTCCGCGCCGCGCGGGGTGCGCCGGGTTATTTCGCCCATTCCCAGGGTCAGGCCAGTGAACATAAGGCCTCGAAATCAGCCTGGCCGCCAAAGCCGCAGGCTGGCCTAAGGGTTATGTGCAGATCCGGCCCCTTGCGTCCAAGTTTGAGGATTTCCGCCTCTGGGGCCAGGGCCAGCTCCGATTGCCCGAGACCGCCGACCATACCCGGAGCCTTGACGCCGCCGATGAATTTCGGGGCCAGGAAGATGTGGGCCAAATCAACCACCGGCTCTTCAATCAGGGCCGAATCGGCCAAAGTCGCGCCCGGCTCAATCAGAACACTCTGAACCCCCTGCCGCCCCAGTTCCTCGACAACCCAGCGGATTGAAAGAATGCCGGTGTGGGTCAGGGGGGCCACCAGCACCTGATGCCCCATGGAAACTATTTGCTTCATCTTTTTTTCAGGGGCTTTTTCCTTGGCGCAAACGATCACAGTGGGGCCACCCATGGCCGGATCAAATATTTTCAGCTTGGTGGAGAGTTTCAGGCCCGGATCGAGCACCACCCGCCAGGGCTGTCGATGCATTTTGCGCCGCCCCCAGGGACGGGCCGACAATTCCGGGTCATCTTTCGCGGCGGTATTGCGGCCGACGAGCACCGCGTCAACTCCGGCCCGGATGTGGTGGCCGAAGTTGCGGGCCGCCTTGGAGCTTATCCATTGCGACTGCCCGGTGGAAGTAGCGGTTTTGCCGTCCAGACTGGCCGCGGTCTTGACGATGACAAAAGGCACTTTGGTGATGACCCATTTGAAAAAAAACTGGTTAAGTTCAAAGCATTCTTCGGCCAGAAGGCCCCCATGAACTTCAACCCCGGCCTCCTCAAGAGCTTTGGCTCCGCCGGAAGCGACGGTATTGGGATCGGGCGAACCGTAAAAAACCCTGTCAATGCCGGCCCTGATAATGGCCTCGGTACAGGGGCCGGTGCGGCCGTAGTGGTTGCAGGGCTCCAGATTGACATAGAGATCGGCTCCCTTGGCTTTGCGGCCGGCTTCCTGAAGGGCGGCCGCTTCGGCGTGGGGCTGTCCGGGGCCGGTGTGCCAGCCGGTGGCCACTATTTTTTTCCCCTTCACCACCACCGCTCCGACCATCGGGTTGGGAGAAACCAGCCCCCAGCCGCGACGGGCCAGACGCAAGGCTGTTTTCATGTGTCCAATCTGGTCTTTGGTCCAGCCGTTCATAATGCCTCGATTCCTTGCAGATGCAATAGTTGAATTATCCTGACATCTTCTCTGTAAATAATACACTACTGGACCTTTTATTGGAAGAGGCGAAGGAGTGCCGCCGGAAGCCGGCAGATAAAAAGAAACCGGGGCCGGCCCTCTGGGGTGCCCCGGTTTCTTTTTATCAGCCCGGCCTTAAGCCGCAATACTTCACCAACACCCGCTTTTCATCCAGATGAAGACTGTAGCTTAGCGGGAATTGTCATTCTGCACTTCCCGGTCCAGTTCTTCCAGTATATGATAACGCATGGCAGGGGTAGTTTTTACATAGTGCGTGGAGTCCTGGCCGCTTTCGGAAAATACTTCACTTGCGCTTCCCATAACATTGTCGCGGCGAAGGGAACCCTCATTCATCAGGCGGATGACCTCCTGTGCCTCATACATCAATATATAAGGCTGAAGAAGAATCGGATGCTCCTCGGCCAGTTGCCGCAGCTTGTCAGGCACGGAATCCTTAATCTCCTGCGGCATTATTTCAGTTACCTTCATCTGATTCTTCGGGGATAGAACCATGACGGGCTCATCCCCGGCGGTAACATAGCCATAAATCTGAACAACAATGAAACAGAAAACCGCCCATTGCACAGCGCTTTTCAGCCAGCCGCCGAACTTGCTGAAATCAAAAATATTCCCGCCGCTTAACTTCATGCCGGTGCGCAGGTCAACACCGCAGCTTTCACATTCCATTGCCGGAAGCTGAACAGTGATGCCGCAGGCCGGACACAGTATGGTCGGACGCAGCCTTGGTTTCACACTCATAATTATAAATCCCGCCTGAGAAGAACAATCCAAACAGCCAAATCTCTGGATTTCAGGCAGATTATCAGTCCGCCGGGAACAATCCTGACGCACCTTCTCCACCCTGAAATCTAATCCTGTCCCGCAGGTTCCATTCTATACGATTTCACTTTGCGCAACAAGTGTCGATATGCGTGGCCAGCAATTCTAATTATGGCCGACTCCGCCACATAAAGCCGGGGTCGAGCGCCGCGAGACGGAGCGCCAGCGATTGGTTTTGACGGAAAAATAGCCGCTCGCGAAACAAAAACCACGCTTTTTGTGTAGCTACGAGTCGTAAGTTCAAGGGAAAAAACCATAATTAGAATAGCTGATGCGTGGCCCCAAGACAATGGCTTGAAAGCGCAAAGGTAAAACCCGGCCGTGTGGCGGTTTTCCGGGAGGCTGGTTTTGGCGGCCATCATTATATTAAAGGTGCTGCCCCTTGGATTTATGCCTGACATACAACGTGTTGGCCGACCCTGCCTATCGTGCCCATAATGGTTATAGATGTAAAATCAATTACTTGGATTAATAGTACAAATGGTGCCAGTCAGAAGAATCAACCGGGCCGCGGGCTTTTCTAAGAAAGTTAGAAAAAATTATTAAAAAATGATTTTCCATTAAACTTTTCTAAAATTGCGCCGATGAGTATAGCAACAGAAGGTAACAACACTCCACGGAGTCGGAGGCTTTCTGAAGTGTGTATAGAAATTGGTCGAAAAATATTGACGGAGGTTATTTAGTAAATGGAGCATCTCGAAAACAGCGGCAGATTAAACAGCTATCATTTTAAAAGCGTTGCAGCGAAACTCGGGACTATCCTGGCTTAGACTATTCAGGCGTATGGCGCCCGGGCCACAGCCCGGACGAACAGGCGGCCAGACGCCACTGGAGGATTATTATGTCGAATATTAATGTATGGGACAAGGTGAATTTGAGCATCGATCAGGTCTCTCAACTGACCGGAGTCAAAAAAACCACATTGAGATACTGGGAGAAAGAATTCTCCGATTACCTCAAACCGGACCGCACCGAAACCCAGCGGCGCCAGTATTCTCTCGATGAAGTTGAAAAAGTCAACACCCTCAGGCAGTTGATCGAGGAAGAAAAATACAAGTCTGCCGGCGTTCGCCTCAAACTGGGTTTGGATAACGTCGCCAAGGCTAAAACCGCCCCTGAAACAACGACAGCCGCGGCCGCCACTGAAACGGCAGGCCTCACTCTCGCCCCGGCCGGTGAAAGCGGATGAAGGCTGGTACCCCCGCCGTAATCGCCGATGCGAAAGCAACGGCCGCATTTTAAAGAGGTGTGCTGAAGGCGGTTCAGAGCGGGCGGGGCCCGCCGCCAACGCCGAGGGGCGGCCCGTCTGAGTGTAGAGTAACGGCCGGGAAGCGGCCATCAAAGAGTTTGTTACTTATAAGCCTTTTGAAAATGCGGCCGGACTGTCGGCCTGATCAGACAAACATTTTGGGATGTCGAAAACTTCGGCTCCCCGATGAAGATGCAGGGAGGCGTCTTCTTGCGGCCAGGGAAGGCCATTTTTCACCCGAGGCCTGTCCGTAAAGCAAATGCCGACGGCAGGGCAAAAGGGGCGGAGCTGTCTAAGGATGGGGGCTCCCAGGATTGTTGGTCCACGGAAGGTCCAAGCAAACAAACGGAACCAGGGAAGGTCCGTAACATAATAAGATATCCGGCGGATACGAGTTGGGAGTCGGCTCGTATCCAGCCTCAAACCTTAAAGATTTCGATACAGTATTTCAACGCGCCCTTGAGGCGCTGATTTATTTTGATATCGAACGCCAGTGAGACAGGACGTCAACGACTGTTTCTATGGCTGATTGGCAGCAATTCTCAAAGTAAACTTTTTCCCTCAAAAAGTGCCGTGCAGCTACGCAAAAAGGGCGATTTTTGCTTCGCGAAGAACTGTTTCGCCGTCAAAACCAGTCGCCTCTCGCTCCGTCACCCCTTGCGGGGCGACCTGCTATTTTAAAATTGCCATCTGATTTGAGAATTGCTGGCTGATTGGCTCACAACTTGCTTCTACCAGGGCGAGAGGAAAATCTTACCTGCTTCGGCAGAATTTTCCAAAGTTATTTTTAATAAAATAAGAGTGCCGCTAAAGCCTTGACCGGCTTGCACTCTGAAAAATTACGATGCGGGCAAGCGTTCAGCGCCCCGCAGCTCCTTGAGAAGGTGACTTATGTTGGAAACGCAAATCATTGAAAATGAAAGCGTCACCGCCCTGGGACCGGCAGAGGTCAATCATGTGGCCGAAGGCGAACGCCTCTTCAGCGAGGGGTTGGTCGAAGAAGCCAAAGCCATGTTTAAAGCGGCGACCGAAGAATGTCCCGGCAACGCTCAGGCCTGGAACAATCTGGCGGTTATGGCCATAACTGAAAATGACACCAGGCAGGCGGAAAATTATCTGCGCCGGGCCCTGGAGGTCAAAAGTGACTGCCTGGAAGCCAGACATAATCTGGCTGAAATCTACAGCATGCGCGGCCAACACAGCCGGGCGGCCAAGGAGCTGAGCCGGGTGCTGGAAATGCAACCGGGCGACCTGGCGACTATAAAAAGGCTGGCCCAGATTTACGTGAGCATGGGTGAACCGGAAAAAGCACGTGAAATCCTTGATGATTCCCTGAATATGGGGGCTATGAAATCATTCATTGATTCTTTGTGGCTGGGCATTAAGTATTATGCCCTGGCCGATGAATATACGGCCCGCGACAAGCTGGAAAAATTTACGGGAGCCATTCTGAAATTTCTCGATGGCCAGGAGGGCCGCAGCCGCCGCTGGCGGCTGGTGAGCACCGATCCCGACACTGGCGAAGACGCGGTGCTGGAAGGCTTTTTCGATGCGTTCTACTATAAAGAGACCCCCTCTCTGACCATCACGACCGAAGGGGAAAGGACCGAACTGGTCCTGACCATCGGCGATAACGATGATTGGGATTTCTTCCGCGAAGTTTTGCGGAATGAAATGCGGGCCGAAGGCGGCTGCCTGGGTGATTTCACCCAGACCAGAAAAGTCCTGAAGCGGGAAACGCGTCTGGCCAAATATGATTTAAACGCAACACTGCAATATTTCCAGGACAATGTCGGCCCCTGTGACTGCCACGTTCTGCGGGCTGTGATGGTTTAGCGGTGTGTGCGCGGTCCGTGCGGAACTGGTCCGTGGCGGCGCTTTAGACCGGCCAGGGTTTTTGGCCGGGATACGATTTTTTCAGTAATCCTGTTTTTTAACTGTTCATTCAGCTAAGGTGGAGGAACAATATGTCTTTCAATCCCAATCAACTGCTCAATACGCCCATGAGTATGCTAAACCCTTTGGTGGCCAACAAGCCTAAGGACCCCGATACCAACAAGGCCCCGGTTCCGCCGCCGCCATTCGATCCTGAAATTTACATTGACGCCTTTGGGCGACTGGGCATGCTGTCCATTGAAAATGTCGCGGACCTGGGCTGCGGGGCGGGAAATTTCGTTTCAGTGATGACCTCGCGCAATCAGCGCCCGGAAGTTTATGTTGGCGTTGACAGCAACCATCAACAGATCAGCACCGCCAAAGCCGCCTATCCCGGCTGGAAGTTCATTTACGGCGATTTCAATAACGACAGGGTCAAGGCCGAATATGAGCGTTATGGAGCGTACCTGATGCTGCATGTGCTGGATACGATTGACGACGACCTGGCCTTTCTGGCCACTCTGCCGGAAGGCAAGCCTGTGGTCTTTTCCCTCCCCAAGTTTGAAAAAGAGGGCTCTAAACTGTGGCTGGCCGAAGGCCGCGACATTCACGACCGCTATTCGTCGATTCTTTCAATCAAGAGCATCGGCCGATATCGCAGCAAGGCCACTGGCGAAGCCTACAGCATGGTGGTAGCCACCCGCTGGTAATATGAATACGGCACAGCATTAGAAACACCGGGCCAGGAGAAATTCTCTTGGCCCGGTCAGATTGTTGACAAAATCCTGGCCATTTGGCTGGGATTTTTTAATGTATGAACGCATGTAAAAAATGCGCGGCAAAAAAACAACAGATTTTCCTTTGCCGGGGGTTTGTTAGCGAATCGTTCGAAACGGGCGGCGGGTAAAACCCGGAGGGCGTGTCGGTGAGATATCTCCATAGTGGCCCCCGATTTTTCTCTGATCCCGGCCGGGTGGCTTTCACGGCGTTTTGTTTTGTCCGTGCCCGTCCGGGGAGCAAAAATCGTGGTCCCCTCTGGAGAAATCTCACCGCCCCGCCCTCCTGGTCTTGGTCGGCTCATGTAAGAAAACCGCAACCGTCATTTTTACCAAACGCCGACACTGACCAGGCCGTGCGGGCGAAAAATTTTCTGAAAGTCGCTCGTAATTTTGCTCCCCGGACGGGCACGGACAAACAAACCTCTAATGAAGCCACCCGGCCGGGAATCAGAGAAAATTACGAGCGACGTCAGAAATTTTTTCGCCCGCACGGCCGGGTTTTACCTTTGCCGTTCCAAACGATTTCCCAGGCCAACACTTCATAGCCTCTTGATTGATAACAACTTTAGACTTATAATTAAAAAATTGCCATTTAATGATATTATTCAGCCGGTTTCCACTGATATTCCCCGCTGAAACCTGAAGTGCTTTCTAAGATTTCTCAAAAATTGGCCCCACTATTGCTTTTATAGTTGGCCGTTAGAAACAGGCTTTGGCCGAAACATCCAACCAAAGGGGCAAGATCATGGCTTTAAACATCTCCGATAGGCTCACCCGCGGACGCGAAATAATCCAGAGCGCCGGACCCTCCAAAATAGTCATTGGCGGAGTCCTGTTGGCCGCCGCAACGGCCGTTCTGCTGGTGGCCTTGTTCTACAAGGGCGCGCCGCCTTCCGGCCTCTTGTACTCCCAGCTCTCTCCCCAGGACGCCGGAGCCATTACCGCTGAACTTAAAGCCAGAAAAATCCCCTATACACTCACCGGCGACGGCACCGCCATTGAAGTTGAAGCATCCCAGATACCGGAACTCCGTATCCAGCTGGCCGTCAATGGTTTGCCGTCCCAAAGCGGCGTCGGTTTCGAAATTTTTGATAATCAGAAACTCGGCGTCACTGATATGGTCCAGAAAACCAACCTCATGCGGGCCGTCACCGGCGAACTTGAGCGCACCCTGATGAGCATTCCCGAAGTGGAAAGCGCCAGAGTCCACCTGTCCGTGCCCAAAGAAACCCTCTTCATCGAAGAACAAAAAGACCCGGCCGCTTCAGTGGTCTTGAAAGTGCGGCGCGGCGCAACCCTGGAAAAGCCCCAAATCCTGGGTATCGTCAATCTGGTGACGGCCTCCGTCAGCGGCCTCACCCCTGAAAACGTCTCCATCGTCGATGTCGAAGGCGGCCTTATCTGGAGCAAAGACAGCAATAAACCAGGCTTTCTCAACGACGACCAGATGAAGCAGAAAGCCCTGTATGAAGACGGCGTCAAACGCCGCATCCAGGCCATGATGGAACGCGTGGTCGGCCCCGACCGCGTCATCACCACCGTCAACGCGGAACTGGATCTGAAGGAAGTCGTCACCCACGAAGATATCTTTGACCCCGAACGCACCGCCATTCGCAGCGAACAGAAAATCGTGGAAAAAAGCATCGGTCCCGGCCGCGTCATGGCCGGCGTGCCCAACGCCACCTATGAACTGGGCACGGCCAACCGTCAGAATTCCGGCACGGGAGCTAATCAGGAACAGTATTCCCGCACCGAAGAAACCAACAATTATGAAGTCACCAACATTAAACGCCAGACCGTTTCCCGGGCCGGTGATTTGAAAAAGATAAGTGTTTCAGTTATCCTTGATGGCGTATATAATAAAAATGAAGCTGGCGACTGGGTTTTCTCGCCGCTGTCCCAGGATCTTTTAACTCAGCTTGAAGAAGCCGTCAAAAGCACCATCGGCTTTGACGACGCAAGAGGTGATATGGTGTCCGTTACCAGTGTACAGTTCTCAAGACCTGAAGAAGTCTCCGTCTGGGCCTTGTTTGTCCTGGACCTCGTGCGCGAATTCTCACGGCCCTTCCTCAATATGATTTTGATAATACTCTTCTTCTTCCTGGTCATCCGCCCCATTCTCAACTGGCTGAAGAAGGAAGTGGAACCGGCCGGAACCGGCGCTGAATCCGCGGTTCTGCCTGAATACCCCACCGGCGGCCCGGCTTTCGGCGACGGCCTGCCCCTCCCGGTCCAGCCCCAGGCTGAAAGTGTGCAAGCAGTTGACATCGACGCCGACAGTTTAGATGAAATGAACGATATGGCCTACGATATCGCTGAAATGGAAGATGAGGCCCCCAATTACGATGAAGAAGAGGAACTGGTGGTCGATTCCCCGCCGGAAGGCGTCCCGGCCCTGGCCTACGGCAACCTCAACCGCGAGAATATTCTGCCCCTGGCCCGTGAAAATCTTGACCGCACCGTGGGTCTGGTCCGCAGCTGGATCGACGAAAAACCGGCCCAGAACGAAGAGCCCAAAATGTAACGGAACGGGCGGAGCCGGAAAGGCTCCGCCCCTGTGTTCGCCGGGCATGAACCATGTTTTTGCCCGGCTCCGCCATGCAAATAGTTTTTGCCGGCGCACGGTCAATATGCCGTGAACCGGCAACAGACAGTGCTTGACAGTATTCACTAAACCACTCAATAGGTAGCGATATGGCCAAAGCGAAAGAAGAAACACCAGCCGAACTGACCGGGCCGGAAAAGGCCGCCATCTTTCTTTTGACGCTGGGCGAGGAGTTCACCACCGAGGTCTTCAAGGAACTGGAAGACATAGAGATAAAAGATCTCGGCAAGGCCATGAGCAAAATTCAAAACGTCACCCCCACCCAGGTTCAGGATGTTCTCTGGGAGTTTGTCGAAGCCATGGATCTGCCGGCCGACATCAGAATCAAGGGCGACGACTTTTTCAAAAACACCCTGGGCAAGGCCATCGACGGTGACCGGGCGGAAGGCCTCCTACAGGACGTAAATTCGCCGGTCCCTTTTTCCAACATCAAAAACATAGATCCCAAAGCTCTGGGCAACTTCATCCGCAATGAACACCCCCAGACCATCGCCCTGGTGCTGGCCCATATCGATCCCGGCAAAAGCGCCCAGATTATTTCCGAATTTCCCGAGCCTCTCCAGCAGGACGTTATCCTTCGCATCGCCGATCTGGAGAACGTGCCCATCGGTATCCTCGATGAGGTGGAAGATGTGCTCCGTGAGGAAATCAAGGCCCAGGGCCCCATCGGCGGACGCGCGGCCGGCGGCTCCGGCACGGTGGCCGAAATTCTCAACCAGGTCGATCAGAATACGGAAAACGTCATTATGACCAAGCTGGAAGAGGACCGGCCGGAATTGTCCAACGAAGTGCGCAAGCTCATGTTCGTGTTCGAGGATCTGTTGAACGTGGACGACCGCTCCATCCGCACCATCTTGAAGGAGGTCAACAACGACGAGTTGACCCTGGCTCTGAAAGCGGCTTCAGAAGATATGCGCAACAAGATTTTCGGCAACCTTTCCGAGCGTGCCTCCAGCATGATCAAGGAAGACCTGGAGGCCATGGGGCCGACCAAGCTGGCCGATGTGGAAAAAGCCCAGCAGGCCATTCTGAGGGTGGCCAAGAAGCTGGAAGCCGAAGGCAAGATAGCGCTGGGCAAGGATGGAGGCGACCAGTTTGTCTAGTTATGACGATTTATACCAGCGTCCGGCCAAAGCCCCGGCGGGAGTGCCGGTGGAGGAATTCAAGACGGAGGAATTCACCCGGCTTGAAGACGCCAAACCCATTCCCGATCCCCATCAGGATTTTGACAAGGACCGCCCGCCCCAGGGGCCGGCCCCGGACCCTTTTCAGGAATTTGAGGTCGACCGCAAACCCATTTCAAAATTGATGGAGGACCTGCCCTCACTGGACGGCCTCTTCAAGCCCTTCGATCTGACCAGCGAAAATCCGGTTTCCGATAACTTTGACGATTTGTATGAATATTCCCGTCCCACTGATTTTGTCTATGAAGACATGGATCTCCGTGATCCTGACGTAGTCAAGACCCTGGCCAGGGCGGAGGAAATTTTTCAGGAAAGAGCCAAAGAGGCCGAAGAAAACGCCGCCCGTATTCTGGAAACGGCCCGAACTGAAGCCAAAGGCATAGTGGCCGAAGCTGAGACCGAGGCCAGGGCCAGGGCTGAAGCCATTATGGATCAGGCCAGGCAGGATTCCGAAGGGCTGGCCTCCGCCACGGTCGCGGACCGGGCTGAAGCTGAAGAATACCTGGCCAAAGCCAAAATCGCGGAAACAGAGGCTGAAGAAAAGCTGGCGGCAGTGGCGGACAGAATAGCCAATCTGGATACTGAAAAACAAACTATGGAGGCCGATCTGGCCGCCCGCCAAAAAACCATGGAAGAAGAGCATTCCAGGGTTATGGCTGAGATTGAGGCCAAGCGGCAGTCCATCTGGGATGAAGCCCTGGCCAAGGCCACTGAAGAGGGGCAGAGCAAAGGACTGACCCAGGGACTGACTGAGGGACGGAACCGGGGCTATAGTGAATCCAGCACCGCCTTTCAGGAGAAGGTGGCTGGTTTTCTGCCCATAATGGAAAAGATGGAAAACCTTTATAACGATTTGTGGCAGGCCAACGGCCCCATGATGGTCAAGCTGGCCATTGAGGCGGCCGAGCAGATTCTCAACAAAGAACTGCGTGAGGCTGAAGATCTGACGGTGCGGGCCTTTGAGGCCTGCATCGATTATCTTTCGCAGGCCAACCGGGTGGTTTTCCTGGCCCGGCCGCAGGACATCGCCGCCCTGGAAGAAGCCAAAGCCGAACAGCGGCAGAGGCTGGGCGCTCTGGTTACGGTTACTTTCAAGCCGGAGGAAACGCTGGGGCCAGGTGATCTGATAATGGAATCGGATGTGGGCCGTCTGGACGCCACTGTCAAGCACCGCACGGCCCAGGTCATGGAAGTTTTGCGGGAAGCTTTCTCCGGTCGGGACGGCAGAGTGATGGAACCACAGACTGAAGAGCCGCCGGATGATAAAGACATTCTGGACGGTGAAATTTTAGAAAATTCGGACGGAGAGGCTCAGTTGGAAGACCAGCCGCCGCTGGAAACGGAAGCTGCTCCGGCCGCCGCCGATGAAGCTGCCGCTGAGGCGGCCTCGCCAGAGGCGGCGGCGGCGGAAACCCCGCCAGCCCCACCGGCTGAAGCTCCGCCCCAGGATGTATAAGATCGTTTACTGAAAACCGAAACGACCCGCTCAGCGCCTGTTGACGGCAGGTTGACCGTTAGCCGGTAAAAGATCTGACTTTAATATTAACACGCACCGGCAATTGCCTGTTCAGGGCATATTGATCGTGTGCCGGTAAAAAAATGCTGGATAACAAACCTCAAAACTTTAGTCCATATTTAAGCGCGCTGAAAGGCATAAAGCCGCTGTCGCTGGAAGGGCGGGTCACCAAGGTGGTCGGCCTGGTCATCGAAGGCGATGGCCCGGCCGCGTCCGTGGGTGAAGTCTGCCGCATTTTCCCGGTGGACGGCAGCCCTCCCATTGAGGCGGAGGTGGTGGGTTTCCGCGAAGGCGTGATTCAATTGATGCCCGTAGGTGAAATGAGGGGCCTGACCCCCGGCAGCCGCATCCTGGCCACCGGGAGCCCGGCCACCGTCCCGGTGGGCCCGGAACTTTTGGGCCGGGTGGTGGACGGCCTGGGCAACGTCATCGACGGCAAGGGGCCCTTTGAAGTCACCGACCGTTACAAAGTCAACGCCCGTCCCGGCAACCCTCTGGATCGCGGCCGCATCACCGAAGTCATGGACGTGGGCGTGAAAGCCATTAACGCCCTCCTGACCATCGGACAGGGTCAGCGAGTAGGTATTTTTGCTGGTTCAGGCGTGGGCAAGAGCACCCTCTTGGGTATGATCGCCCGCCACATGAGGGCCGACGTCAACGTCATCGCTCTGATTGGCGAGCGCGGCCGTGAGGTCATGGAGTTTATCGACAAGGAACTCGGCCCGGAGGGCATGGCCCGCAGTGTGGTGGTGGCCGCGACCTCCGAGCAGCCCGCCCTGGTGCGTATGCGCGGAGCCTATGTGGGCACGGCCATTGCGGAATACTTCCGTGATCAGGGCAAAAATGTGATCCTGATGATGGATTCAGCCACCCGCTACGCTTTCGCGGCCCGCGAGGTGGGTCTGTCCATTGGCGAACCGGCCACCACTCGCGGCTATACCCCTTCAGTTTTCGCGCAGCTCCCCGGCCTTCTGGAACGGGCCGGCCGGTGGCCCCACGGCAGCATCACCGGCCTCTATACCGTGCTGGTGGACGGCGACGACATGAACGAGCCAGTGGCCGACGCCATGCGATCCATTCTGGACGGCCACATAGTTCTGCGCCGTGAACTGGCGGCCAAGAACCATTATCCGGCTATTGACATCCTGTCCAGCATCAGCCGTCTGATGAACGATCTGGTGGACAAGGATCAGAAAGTGGCGGCCGGGCGTTTCAAGGACGCCCTGGCCACCTATCAGCGCAATGAGGACATGATCAACTTGGGAGCCTATCAGAAAGGGGCCAACGCTGAAATTGACCGGGCCATTGATCTGTATCCGCATTTTACCAATTTCCTGAAACAGCCCTTTGAAGATCCGGTGAGCATGGCCCAATCGCGCGACCTTCTGTTGAGGCTGACTGCCGGAGCCGGTTGACGAAGCTCCCCAGAGCGTAAGCTGGTAGACTCTATTTACCCCCGACCGCTGAAAAAGCGGTCGGGGTTTTATTTTTCCAGGACAATCGTTTGGAAACGGCAAAGGTAAAACCCGGCCGGGCGGGCGAAAAAATTTCTGACGTCGCTCGTAATTTTCTCGTATTCCCGGCCGGGTGGCTTCATAAGAGGATTGTGAGTGCGTGCCCGTCCGGGGAGCAAAATTACGAGCGACTTACAGAAAATTTTTCGCCCGCCCGGCCTGGTCAGTGTTGGCGTTTGGGTGGGGTGATGGTTGAGAGTCTCTTGCATAAGCCGATCATGTCAAGGAGGGCGGCGCGTGAGATTTCTCCAGAGGGGACTACGATTTTTGCGTAGCGGAGGGGCCGCCAGTTTAAGGGAAAAGGTCTACATTTTAAAAATAGCAGGTCGACCCGATAGGGGAGACGGAGCGCCAGCGACTGGTTTTGAGGCCATAAAAGCCGCTCGCGAAGCAAAAACCACGCTTTTTGCGTAGCAGACTGTCCCCCAGTTTAAGGGAAAAAACCATAATTTAAACCGCCTCGCTATGGAGATATCTCACCGACCCGCACTCTGGGTTTTTGTGCGTTAGATTGCCTGTCAGGCGGCGGGTTCAGGTTTGCGCGCTCCGCCCGGCGAACCGACCAGCGGTTCACGGGTATAGGGACAGATTTCAATGCATTTACGGCAGGGATCACGTTTTTCCAGCCAGTTATCAAAACAGGCCCGGCGGTTGACCGGCCATTGATACAAGCCGGGCCTCCGGCGCCCCTCACTAATGGCTTTGGCCGGGCATTCATTAATACAGCGCTGGCAGGTTTCACAATAGTCGGCCACCCCGAACGTCAGCGGGCGGTCAATAATGAAGGGATAATTGGTAATGATGGTAAAAAGGCGCAGATTGGGCCCATATTCAGGCGTAATCAACAGCCCCTGCCGTCCCAGTTCACCCAGCCCGGCCAGGACTCCATAATGATCGGCCATCAATATCCCGCCAGCCGACGGCCGGGCCACATAACCTTGTGAGGCCAAAAATTCGGCCACGTTCAGCGTCGCCGCGACTTGGCCGGACCAGTCCAGCCAGCCGTTAGAAGGGCGCAGGGCTGAAAGGCCGGGATTCATGCCCATGATCGCCGGTGACCGCACAAATCCCAATACCAGCACCCGGTCGGCTTGCTCCGGCAGTTCAATGGCATCTTTATTTGGCGGACCATTGCCATAAAGTTCAATTGGGCGGCCATCCCAAGTGTGGGAATAGACAAAAGGCTCCGTCAATGGAGCAACGCCGGAGACAGCCGCACCGCTCAACAGGGCGGCAATCCGGCCCTGGTAATCCAGAAGAAATCCCCTATCCTCCACTGAACCCGCGTCGGCAAAAAAATCAGCGGCCGTTTGAAGCGGATTGGCTGGCCAATCCATCCACGGCGGGAGAGGCGGCGAAAAAACTTCCATGGCGGATATTGTGGCGGCTGGGGGTGAAAAGCCGAGAATTTCGTTAAAGAAAGGAGCGGCTGATTCCGCTTTTTCCGGGTCGGCCAGGAGTTCGGCCAGGAAATTATCGGCCGCCGCCAAACGGCGAGCATTCTCCGGTGGCGCGGATGTCCCCATGATGAAACGGCCGCGCAGGCGGTCACGTTCACTGAGCTTGAATCCGGCCTCAATGAAATTCATGGTAAATCTGTTGTCCCCACACATGATACACCAAATTCAGGTATTTTTTGACGGAAAAAGCCGCAACCGGTAAACACCGGAGCGGCTTTTTCAGATTCATCTCAAAGCCTTGGAAATGATTCCGACCTTTCAGCCGCCGGGCTGAAATGGTGCGAAACCTCCGGCCCTGAAAGGTCTCAGGCGCTGGCCTCGGCCGGGTAGACGCTGACTTTTTTGCGATCCGCGCCATACCGTTCGAATTTAACCACGCCATCGATGAGGGCGAACAGAGTGTAATCACGCCCCAGGCCGACATTGTTGCCGGGGTGGATTTTGGTGCCGAGCTGACGCACCAGAATGTTGCCGGCTTTGACAACCTGCCCGGCGTAACGTTTGACGCCCCGGCGTTTACCTATAGTATCGCGTCCGTTGCGGCTGGAGCCGCCTGCTTTTTTGTGGGCCATTATCTATACTCCCATAACACCGGCCTATATATCAAAGACCGCTTGTAGAATAAAGTTTCGCCGCCGTCCTGGCCGGAAAGCGCGAACCCGGTCGAAAGGCCAGGGGATTTAGGCTCCTGGCCATGCGGCCTTTAATATTAAAGGTTGATGGCTACGATTTTCAGGGCGGTGTAATCCTGACGGTGGCCCTGTTTTTTCTGATAGCCCTGGCGGCGTTTCTTTTTGAAGACAATGATCTTCTTGGCGCGGTCCTGTTCGACCACGGTGGCTTCCACCTTCGCGCCTTCCACCAGGGGAGCGCCAGCCTTGAGGGTTTCGCCGTCTTTGACCAGGAGAACCTCGGTCAGCGAAACAGTAGCGCCCACCTCGGCATCCAGCTTATTAACTCTCACGATTTGACCCGGTTCAACCTTATACTGACGGCCGCCGGTTTTGACTACTGCGTACATATTGTAAAACCTCCACAATCGCTAAACGCTTCGAATCTTCAACTATATTTAACACGACATTCAATGTCAAGCATTTTTTACTGAATTTGAGGGCTGAAATAGCGGCTCCACTCAGTGTCTCGGCGGCGAGATTATAACAGATCCGGGCCGCTGGTGACCAGCTTTATTTCTTATGGATATACCTGTATCAGGCCGTCAAGAATCCGGCGAAATCTTCCGCTTTTACTATGGCCTTTATATTGCATTAAATATCCGTGCCGGTCGGGCTTGTTCTGACCGGAGATGGTTCTGAAAGGCGGAAAACTTTGGAACCGGTCAAAAAATACCATATCTTGTGAAAAAGTGACTCGGCACTACACAATAGGCCGAAAGGAAATTAAGGGCGGTTTGAACAAGCTTCGACTTCTAAATAGGAAGGATGAAGAGGCTTGTCAGATTGCCCTTTAGTGACTTATAATTAAAACGTCAGGAGGTATGTATTTTTTGTTAAAGTCGGACCGAGCCTCGGCCGATAAATAAATTAAGAACGCGGCCCCTGGCAAGCGTAGGCTCCGGGAGAAAGAAATCGGAGCGGAATATTGAAAGGGGGACGCGGTGGCGACCAAGAGCGACCTGAGCACTTTGATGCGAACTCTGGGACGTCAGTTGAGAAGCAAGCTGGCGGATTCTCTGGGCTACGACATACCGATACCGCCCCGCCCGTCACCGAGAATGTCGGTGGTGGAGAAAGTTTCCAGAAATGCCCTGTTTGAACTGGTGGGAAGGGCTAAAAGCCACCCCCAGCGCGGTGAGATGGATTCGGCCAATCCGGCCTATGTGGCCCTGGCCGAACTGACGGAAGAAAGCGGCCGTCCGGGTCTGGCCCTTGGATTGAGATACGAAACAGGTGAAATAACATTTCTGGATTTGGACCTGGAGACCGATAAGGTTGAAAAGAGCGGCGGCGCGTATGTTGAGCGAAGCCTGAATTTAAGATTATGGCGCCGTCTTGAAGAACTGATTTATATTAAAGTTGACAGCACAATGGTTGGGCCCCGCAAGCCCATCCGGCCCCCGGAAGAGGTGGACATATGAAAATCAATCTGAATACCCCATACATCAATAAAGAGACCAAGGTGACGGGCGATCCCCGTGAAAAGGCGGCCCAGAACAATTCTGAAGCGCCCCGCGCGGAAGAAGCCAAAAACGACGTGGTGCAGCTTTCCGACCGCTCGCGGATGGCCGCCAGGGCCACTGAACTGGCCACCACCGCCCCGGATGTCCGCACCGACAAGGTTGAGGATTTGAGAACACGCATCAATGCCGGAACCTACAACATCAGCGGGCAGACAGTGGCGGACAGCATGCTCCGCAAGAGCATCACTGAGGTTTAATTCCGCGTTGCCCGGCCTGGAGCCCCAATTTTGGCTCATTCCCTACCGGCCGGATGATGGCGGTGAATTACTGAACCCCTCTCTTTCACCACCCCATTGATGCTGCGATATTCGAAAAGGCGCTTTCAGCGCCTTTTCGTTTTGGATGATAAAATTATTCCGTCACTGTTATCAGCAAGGAATGCGGCCTTTGGCCGCTCGATTTAAAGGACTTGGCCTGAAAGGCCAACCAAAGGGTTCCACCCTCTGGACTCCGGCTGGGGGAGGGCCCACGCGGGCCCTACCCCAGACCCCACCCGCGCCAGGGGGGCGGAGCCCCCTGGACCCCCAAGATATCAGGGTCGGCTTTAAAACTCACCTTCCCGCATCGCCGCAACTCGCTTCGGGTACGAAGCTCAGACAAGCGGCGACGCTTCTTACCCTGTCAGCTTCAACCGCTGTCGCCCGCTTCACGTCGCGCCCTTACTGTTTGCTATAGGTGGCCTCATTGGCTTAGTGTTAGTTCACGTATGTTCGGCTTCAATCAGCTTCCCCTTAAAGGCTCTTTCCAGTGCTGGTTGTGTGTCTCTCCGCCGCCTATCGCTTTATTGTGGACTTGCTCATTTAAAAAATGACGCAAAAGTCTCACCGGTTGCAACGCTGGAAAAAACTTTTGGTGGGAAGGAATATTCAGCCGAACATACGTGAAGCAACAATCATTCGATGAAGCTGCCTATAGCAAAATGTAACAATCCAATGTGAAGTGGCCGACAGCGGTTAAAGCGGAAGCGGTATGAAGCGTCGCCGCTTGTCTGAGCTTCGTACCCGAAGCGAGTTGCGGCGATGCGGGAAGGTGTAAGTTGAAGCTGACGCTGATTTCTTGGGGTTCCAAGGGGCTTGCCCCTTGGCGCGGGTGGGGTCTGGGGTAGGGCCCGCGTGGGCCCTCCCCCAGCCGGAGTCCAGAGGGTGGAACCCTTTGGTTGGCCTGTAAGGCCAAGTCCTTTAAATAGCGCGGCCCTCTGGGCCGCACTCCTTCTCTAAACATGCCTGCCCCAATCAATCCATGCCGCTGTATGGGGCTTGCCGGTTGGGGCAATCCTCACGCGGGCAGAGCTGGCAATTGTGAAACTTGGAATCCGTCTGGAAGAAAAACCCGGAGACGGTCTGCTCCGGCTTCATCATGAAGGTGGGCAGAAGAGTCACTCCCAGCTTTTCATCCAGAGGAGACAGCAATTTGAAAAGCGGCACCTGCTGGGTAATGGGCCAGATGATGAGCGAGCCGGGGTTCATGGCCGAAACCTGCGGCAGTCCGAATTTATCCATGATAAAACTTTCCATTTTGGAGCGGGCCATGCGCATGGCTTCCTGCTGAATGGTGTTGGCGAAAATGCGATCCATTCCTGAATAAGCGCGCCCCCATTCAGCCAACTCCGAACCTTCCGTGGCCAGAAAGGGAAAAACACGCCCCAACCCCTCAAAGTTCTCTCTCAGAAGCGTACTGTTGAAGGTCATCCCATCCACAATCACCTCATCACCCTCACCGAACGACATGGCGCAGTGCTTGAAACCAGCCCTGGGCCTGGCTATGGCCTCGGCTTCCTCCACCAGTTTTTTCAGCAGGGCTTCGGCCCTGGCTGATGAACGAATGCGCAGTTTCCGGCCTAAACTTTCCAGGTCATATTCAACCCGCACATCATCAATAATAAACTCCATCTGATCCATAATGAGGCCCCTGTTTGTAGTTGTTTTCATCGATGTTTTTGCGAAATCATTATGTGTAAGGATATCACCTATCCGCCTGCGGCGCAAGGGTGGGAGATGTTTCAGCTTCCCGTCGTTTACTTTCATAGTTGTTTTTTTACCAACTGACAACTTGTAATTTTTCACACGAATCCAAATTATTTTTTTCATTAAGCCGGAAAAAACGACGTATTGATATTGTTAATCGTCAACGGATTGTGATATATATAAAGTAACCTTTTACCGGCGCACGATCAACAGGCCGCCAACAGGCTGGAGACATTGCGTGTCAATGTACAGTAAACGAACATTTAGTGTGTTTTATTTCCGACCAAAAATCAAAACACGGTTTTCGCTGGACTGATTGTATACCTGCAACTGAAGTCAATACCTGATAAAAGACAAGGACTGCATGAAGTTTTTTAAACTGATGAAGTCATAAAAATACCGCGGAATTCCACCGGCCCGTTTTTCGGGCGGGCGGAAAATCGCGCGGCACGGCCTTACTACATCTCAAGCCGCATCCCGGCGGTTCTAAAAAAAAGCCTTCGGGCAAAATCAGGGGGAAAGAATGGCAAATAAACTCGTCTATCTGTTTGGCGGCAAAAAAGCCGACGGAAACAGCGGAATGAAAAACCTTCTGGGCGGCAAAGGCGCCAACCTGGCCGAGATGGCCAAGATAGGCCTGCCGGTCCCGGCTGGTTTCACCATTACCACTGAGGTCTGCACGGCCTATTACGCCAACAAAAAGAAGTATCCCACGGGCCTGAAAAAAGAAGTTGAAGCCGCCCTCAAACATGTGGAAAAACACATGGGCGCCACCTTCGGCGATGCCAGAAACCCTCTGCTTTTGTCATGCCGCTCCGGGGCCAGGGTTTCCATGCCCGGCATGATGGATACGGTTCTGAACATCGGCCTGAACGACGTCACCGTCGAAGGCCTGATAGCCAAAACCAAAAACCCGCGCTTCGCCTATGATTCCTATCGCCGCTTTGTCGCCATGTATGGCGACGTGGTCATGGGTGTGAAAGCCGCCTCCGAACTGGCCGAAGATCCCTTTGATGAAATCATCGGCCACCTCAAGGAAAAAAAGGGCTACAAGTCCGACACCGACATGACGGCCGAAGACCTCAAATGGCTGGTGGGCGAATTCAAGGCGCTCATTAAAAAAACTCTCGGCGAAGAATTCCCCGAAGATCCCCGTGACCAGATCTGGGGCGCGATTGGTGCGGTCTTCTCCTCCTGGATGATCCCCCGGGCCGTCTCCTATCGCCAGATTCACAGTCTGCCCGATGATTGGGGCACCGCCGTTAACGTTCAGGCCATGGTTTTTGGCAACATGGGCGACAATTCAGCCACGGGCGTGGCCTTCTCGCGCAACCCCTCCACCGGCGAGAATTATTTCTATGGCGAATATCTGATCAACGCCCAGGGTGAAGACGTGGTGGCGGGTATCCGCACCCCCTCGCCCATCAACCGCGAAAAAGCCCTGCCCGCCGGGGTCAACGCCACCCTGGCTGATGAAATGCCCAAGGTTTACAACGAACTCGACGGTATCCGCAAGCTCCTGGAAAAACATTATAAGGACATGCAGGACATTGAGTTCACCATCCAGGAAGGCAAGCTCTGGATGCTCCAGTGCCGCAACGGCAAGCGCACGGCCCAGGCGGCCGTGAAAATCGCGGTTGATCTGGTCAAGGAAAAAATCCTCACCGAAGAGGACGCCATTTGCCGCATTGATCCCGAACAACTGACCCAGCTTCTCCTGCCCTCTTTCGATCCTTCAGCCAAACGCAACATCGTGGCGACGGGCCTCCCGGCCTCACCGGGCGCGGCCGTGGGCCAGGCGGTCTTCACCGCCTCCGACGCGGTGACCTGGGCGGAAGCCGGTAAAAACGTCATCCTGGTGCGCCTGGAAACCAGCCCTGAAGACATTAACGGCATGTTCAAGGCCAAGGGAATCCTGACCGCGCGCGGCGGCATGACCAGCCACGCGGCCGTGGTGGCGCGCGGCATGGGCAAGACCTGCGTGGCCGGGGCTAATGACATCAGCGTCAATTATGAGACCAAATCCTTCACCACCAAGAGCGGCCACACCGTCAAGGAAGGCGACTGGATCTCCCTCGACGGCAGCCGGGGCGAAGTCATTCTCGGCCAACTGCCGACCATCGATGCCCAGATGACCCCCGAATTCGCCACCCTGATGAAATGGGTCAACACCCGCAAGACCATTGCGGTCCGTACCAACGCCGACACTCCGCGCGATTCGCAGATGGGGCGTGACCTGGGTGCTGAGGGTATCGGCCTGTGCCGCACCGAGCACATGTTCTTTGAAGGCGACCGCATCACCACCATGCGTGAGATGATTCTGGCCGATGACACTGCCGGACGCCAGAAGGCCCTGGACAAACTTCTGCCGATGCAGAGAGATGATTTCTACAACATCTTCAAAGTGATGAACGGTCTGCCGGTGACGGTGCGCACCCTTGATCCGCCGCTGCATGAGTTCCTGCCGCACACGGATGAGGAAATTGCGGAATTGGCCGAAGCTCTTGGCCGCAAAGCCTCCGACATCAAGGCCAAGATTGAGGAATTGAAGGAACAGAACCCCATGCTGGGCCATCGCGGCTGCCGTCTGGGCATTGTGTATCCTGAAATCACCGCCATGCAGGCGCGGGCTATTCTTGAGGCGGCGGTGAAAGCGGCCTCTGAAAAAGTCAAGGTGCTGCCGGAAATCATGATTCCGCTGGTGGGCCATGAAAAGGAATTCATCCTTCAGAAGGAAGTGGTGGATCGCGTGGCCAAAGAGGTTATGGCCGAGACCAAGAGCCGTATTAAATATCTGGTCGGCACCATGATCGAGCTGCCCCGCGCCGCCCTCATCGCGGACAAAATCGCCACTTCCGGGGCGGAGTTCTTCTCCTTTGGCACCAACGACCTGACCCAGACCACTTATGGCCTGAGCCGCGACGATTCCGGCAAATTCCTGCCCGATTATCTGGAACAGGGCATATGGGAATCCGATCCCTTCGCCACCATCGACAAAGACGGTGTGGGCGTTTTGGTGGAAGTGGGCATCACCAAGGGCCGTTCGGTTGTGTCTGACCTGAAGATCGGTATTTGCGGTGAGCACGGCGGTGACCCGACCACTGTGAAGTTCTGCCACCAGGTGGGCATGAATTACGTTTCCTGTTCGCCTTTCCGGGTGCCTCTGGCCCGTTTGGCGGCCGCCCAAGAGGCCATTGCCGAGAGCAAAGCCGCCGCTGAAGCCGCCGCGAAACCGGCCGGCAGAAGAGGCGTGACTAAAAAAACCGCGACGGTGAAAAAGGCCGCGACGACCAGAAAAGCCGCCGCCCCTAAAGCCGCCCCGGCTAAAAAAGCCGCCGCCAAAGAGACCGTGAAAAAAACGGCCGCAACTGCCAAGAAAGCCGCCACGGCCACCAAAAAGGCGGCGGCCCCAAAAGCCAAAGCGGCCAAGGCCACTCCGGCTAAAGCGGCCAAGGTTACGAAGGCTAAGGCCGCTCCGGCTAAGAAGACGGCGACTGCCGCCAAGAAAGCCGCCGCCCCTAAAGCCAAAGCCGCCAAGGCGACGACCAAGGCCGCTCCGGCTAAAAAGACGGCGACTGCCGCCAAGAAAGCAGCCGCGCCCAAGACCGCGGTTGCCAAGAAGCCGGCAGCCAAAGCCGCAAAAGCCAAAGCCGCTCCGGTGAAAAAAGCCGCGACTACAGCCAAGAAGGAAAAGGCCCCGGCCAAGAAGACCACCGCCAAAGCCACTGCGGCCAAGAAGACCACTAAGAAGAAATAATCTTAGTAATCAAGGTTCCGGGTTCACCCGGCCATATACAAACCCCGCTTCGGCGGGGTTTCTATTTTTTGAATCGCTGATGCACTCTATTATTGTGCAAAGTTTAAATTTTTAGAAATGCGTCGGCCCGCCGGAATCCGGGAATTGTTTTTGACCTGTCTCCGTTCCGGGGGTCTTTAGTCACTGAGACAGGTCAAAAACAATTCCCGGATTCCGGCTCCCACTCAACTGTGCCTACTTTTCAGCCCTCAAGAAAGACGACCAGGCAGCCGACCGGAGAAGTGTTTTTGCCCGGCTCCATGACTAAAAATCTGTTCGTAAATAAGGAATTTTGCCCATTGGCCAGGCGCGAGCGTTTTTTAAGCGGAGCAATGCCAGGAGCTTCACTATTTACGAACAAGTTCTTAGTCGGAAGCCGGAGTCCCCCGCTGGGGCATAAGCTGTTCCACTCGGGACAGATCATGATATAATAGTATCTTCATCACCCCCAAATTTTCCCGGAAGGCGGTAGCGAAAATTCGTCAGGCTTGTTGGCAACCGCTTCTCTAGAGGAGGACTGAATGTACGAACATCTTGTAAAAAAGGCCAATCCGGCGGAAAACCGGCCCGCCGTTTCCAGGTCGGGCAATATATCAAGTGTCCTCACAAGCTATAAGGCGTCGCTTGCCCAAGAGGCAAAGTCCGCCACTGTTCAGCGGCAGCCCAATGAAGCCATGGAGGCGTTGGCGCCCAGGAGCGGTTCAAGCGGCAAAAACAGCAAGATTGCAGTTATATTGTCGTTATTATTGATTTTTGGCACCATAATAATCATGATTTTACATAAATACGGCCTTTGTTCAAAAAAATCGAACCCATCTCCAAAGCTGAAAATTGATAAAGATGAGGTGGAAAGCGAGTTGTCGGCATTACCAACTGAACAGGTGGATAAAATTCAAAAAGAGGTGAGTGGGTCGGTGGTCGAATCTGATATCCATGTGTCCGATGAAATCAGTGATGCTTTGGGAAATGATGATGATCTAGAAGAAGAAGAGCAGACCAAAATGCTGTTGAGACTTGGGGCCATAAAAAAACGTAAACCCACAAGGGGTTTGGCCTTGACGCCTCAGGAATCCGCGGAAGGATGGGGGATCGCAAAGGGCCAAAGAAAACGGCGCCCGAAAAGTCAGGAAGAGGTCGAACTTGATAGGGAAATCAGCGAATTGACAGACTTATGGTATGGCAGAGACAGCAACGTGGATTATCACTTATATAAACATTATATGCAGGAAAGCGCTTTTAACCGTTTGTCGCGTATTGAGCAGAAAAGGATAAGAGCGGAATATTTACACATGGCCAGGGATATGCACCAACGGATTATCAATGCGGGCTTTACTAAGGCTGAACACTTTCAAATAAGCCGCGCCACAGCTCTTAATGCTCATATTGACAAAGGCGGCATCAGGATGAGCCGCTCCAAGGGCACGAACCCCGGCATAATCGGCAATTTAAAATATTTATCCGGCAGCGAAGGCGCTATCTTGTTTGGCGAAGAGATATATTCATATTGGCCACATTAAGAACTTATTTGTAAATAGTGTGCCCCCTGGCGTTGTTGCTCACATTTTTTAATGCTCGAAATATTAATATATTCCTCCGCTTAAAAAACGTTCGCGCCTAGCCAGAGAACAAAAGCCCTTATTTACGAACAAGTTCTAAGACTTCTGGAACGGAGACGGGCAAAAACATTTCTCCCGCCGGCGGTCACCCGCCGCTCTCGCAGCTTTAAATTACTGTGTTAAGGGTTATTTCTTACCGCTTCTGAAAGAATTTGGTATATGCCTCCAGTATGGTAACAAAAACCTCCAAGCGGGTATTGTTTTGCTCCAGCCGCATAAGCGGCTGACCAGCCAAGCTTTCCTTGGTTCTTGTTATTGTATCAATAAGCCGAGAAAGAATCGATAGTTGATTCTCGGCCGAGTTCCAATTGGGCGGTTGACGCGGTTCAGCCATGTCGGTTTCAATATCGACTATTTGGACAAATTCATCAATGGAGGCTATACAACTGGAATAATTTTTGCGGTAGGTTTCGACAGCGGATTCAAGCCTGGCACAATTTCTTCTAAGCGCTGGAAGCTTTCTATGGGCCTTTTCAAAATCGATGAGAATAGGATGGATTTTTTCGTCCGGGAACATTTTCAGCGCCTCCTGAATAGTAGATGGAGGCCGGATACAATATATTATACCACGGCCGGGCGCTCGAAACGGCTCCAAGAAGCCGCAGACTTGATTCCCCGAAGGTCTTGTATTCAGTCTACACCCGGCCGTGTCGCGAGCCTTGCGGCGAACAACACGGAGATGTGGTCCTTTTCTTGGTTAGACCGTTTTCGACGGGCATTTCGAGTACCCGCCGAAAGTAAATCATGCCCGCCAATAAATATCAAGAAGATGTTTTGGCGGGCAGGCTATAAGCGGCCGAAGGCCGCAATTCTTTATCTATACACTAATGCTTAAATGCCCGTTGGCCTGTAAAAACCATGGCTACTTTGGGTTTGGCCTGATTGACGGCCTCAATGCTCTCCCAATCCCTAAGGGAACCGCCCGGATGGGCAATGGCCGAAATCCCCTGCCTCAAGGCCACATCCACCCCGTCGCGGAACGGGAAGAAAGCGTCCGATATCATGATCGACCCGGCCAGTCCGGCTTTGGCCTCCTGGGTGGCTTTATCGATATCACGCAAGGTGTCTTTGGAAGCCCGCTTCTGCTCCACCGCCAGTTCCAGCTCTTTGTAAGACATGTGGTGAAGTTCCTGGCAGATGGAATCGGCATAATTACGATACGCCTTGAAAATAGCCGCTTCCACAATTCCGACCCGATCCTGGCCGCCCGCGCCAATGGCGGCGGTCACTCCGTCTTTCACAAACAGGACCGAGTTGGAAGTCACCCCCTGTTCCACGGCCCAGCCGAAAACCATGTCATTCAGTTCGCGGGCAGTGGGCTTGCGCTCCGGCACGTAAATCCGGCCCTGGTGTTCAGCCCTGGCCGGGATGAAATCCTTGGACGACAGAATCGCGTTCTTTGATGACTGCTGAAGAATCAATCCGCCGTCCATCAGGCTCTTGATATCCAGAAAGCGTTTGGCGGCCAGGTTTTTCAGCTTGTCGATATTTTTGATTTTAAAGATCCGCAGGTCTTTTTTGCGCATCAGGATTTCCAGCGCACCCTCTTCAAAGTCCGGCGCGGCCACAACTTCCAGATAATGGCTGTTCATCAGGCGAGCGCAGGCCTTGTCCACCGGGCGGTTGACCACAGCCGCGCCGCCGAAGGCGGCAACCCGGTCCGCCTCCCAGGCTTTCTCAAAGGCGGCCTTCACACTTCGGCCCAAAGCCGCCCCGGAAGGATTGTTGTGCTTAATTATCACAGCGGCCGGTTTTTCCGTCAGATACCGCAGAATGCCAAGGGCGGAATCAACATCGGTGAGATTTGTTTTGGAGGGGTGTTTGCCGCAGCCGAACATCATGTTGGTGGCCGGGTTGCCGTCGGCCAGGGCCGAGACCAGCGCGTCTTTGGGGCCGACGTATTTAACGCCGGCCTGGGTCAGATTGCCGTTGACCAGCCGGTAGAGGGCCGCTTCCTGGCCGGGATTTTCGCCATATCGCAGGCCGCTTTCAACAGCTTCACCATCTTCGGGTTTGATTTTATAAACCTGTTTGTGGTAGATGAGAGTGGTTTCCCCGATTTTCAGCGATATCTCATTGGGGAAGTGGTCATGCATAATCTGGCGGTATTGTTCCCGGCCCATGAAAGCCTCCATAAGTTCCGCGAGGTCTGGCCCCGCTGTTAAAAATAACGATTATACACAGAAAGCGGCAATATATGAACTCCAAAGCGAAATCAGGAAAAACTTTTTCCCCTGAACCGGTTGAGCTGAATGTGGAAAAATTGATTTCCGGCGGGCTGGGGCTGGCCAGGCTCAATGGCGAAGCCATCCTGATACCGGGCGCTCTGCCGGGTGAAACGCTGGCGGCCTCTTTGCACGCACCCGCCAAGGGAGTGCGTCGCGGCCGGATTCTGGAAATAGCCGCGCCCTCCCCTTTCCGAATCCAGCCGGATTGCCCTCTGGCCGGACGCTGCGGCGGCTGTGATTTCATCCATGTTCAGCCGGAAACCGCGCTGAAGCTGAAAAGCGAAGCGGCCCTGAGCGATATGGCCGAGGCCTGGGGCCTGGAAATATCTTTGGTGGACTCGCCGGAGCAGGCTCATTACCGCACGCGGGCCACGCTACATTTGGGTTTGGGGGGCGACGGCAAACCCGGTCTGGGGTTTTATGATGATAAACGCGGTCTGGTCGAGTTTGATGACTGCCGTCTCATAAACCGGCAGTTAGTGAGTCTGGCCGGGCTACTGCGCCGCTGGGCGCTGACTTTGCCGGTAGAAGCGGCCACCGGGGCGGAATTCAGCCTGACGCTGGGCAGTGAGAGGAGCGGAGCCTTTATCGCGGTAAGCCCCCCGCCTCCGGCCGCTGGAGGCCGGGGCCGCCGCACTGAAACGCCCAAGCTGCCGCCCGCCCTGCTCAAATCGCTGGAAGGGCTGCCGGGTTTTCTGGCAAAGGAAACGCCGCTTCCGGTGGGATGCTTTGCGCGCCCTGCCTTTCGCGGGCCTCTGAGGCCCTTGGCTAAATCAGACCCGGCCAGACTGCCGGTGACTGTCTGGCCGGAACTGAACCTCACCCTGACCGCCGGTCCCGGCGAATTCACGCAGGTCAATCCGTCGGTGAACAAACTCATGGTCGGCCGCATCCTGGAACTGGCCGCCCCGCTGGCCCCCGGACGCGCTCTGGACCTTTATTCAGGCCACGGTAATATCGCCCTGCCCCTGGCCCGCTCCGGCTTCAGGGTCACCGCCGTGGAAGATTCGCCGGAAGGGGCGCGGTCCGCCCGCCTCAATGGCAACGGCTTGATGGAAATACTCCACGACCGCAGTGAAAAGGCTGTGGAGCAGTTGAGCCGCAAAGGTGAAAAATTCGATCTGATCGTGCTCGATCCGCCCAGAGCCGGGGCGCGGGATCTGGCCCCGGCCCTGGCGGCCATGAACCCGGACATGATCATCTATGTGGCCTGTCACCCGGCCGTGCTGGCCAGGGACGTACCCGCCTTTGTCTCGCTGGGCTATCGGCCCGGTCATCTGGCCGCCCTGAACATGTTCCCGCGCACCAGCCATCTGGAAACCATTCTGGCTCTCAGGAGAAACATATGACCAGCTATATCAGGCTCAACAAAGCCAACTGGGATGAAAGGGCGCCGCTCCACGCCGCCTCCAAAGAGTATGACCTGAGTTCATTCATAAACGACCCGGAACATATTTCCGAAGTGGTGCGTTTCGACCGGCCCCTGCTGGGAGATATTTCCGGGCGGCGCGGAATCCACCTTCAGTGCCATATCGGCACGGACACCATATCCCTGGCCCGGCTGGGCGCGGCCATGACCGGGCTGGATTTTTCACCGGCCTCCATCGCCCAGGCCCGCCTGCTGAGCGAAAAATGCGGAACCCAGGCCCAATTCATAGAAAGTGAGGTCTATTCGGCCCTACAGGCGGCGGAGCCATCTTCATTTGATTTCGTTTATACCGGAATAGGCGCACTGTGCTGGCTTCCCGACATTGACCAGTGGGCGCGGATAGTATCCGGCCTTTTGCGGCCCGGCGGGCGCTTGTTCATACGCGAGGCGCACCCGATCCTCTGGAGCCTGGATGAGAGCAGACAGGACGCGCTAGTGGTAAGATATCCATATTTCGAGCAAAAAGAGCCCATGATCTGGGATGACGAAACCACCTATGTGGACACGGACGGCCGCAGGATTCAATCAACCGTCACGCATGAATGGAATCATGGACTGGGGGAGATTTTTACGGCCCTTCTGAACCATCGGATGGAGATCGCTTTTTTTCATGAGCATGACTGTGTTCCCTGGGAAGCCCTGCCGGGGCAGATGGTTCTGGAAAACGAACAATGGCGTCTGGCCGCAGACAGACACCGGCTGCCTCTGGCTTATACCCTTCAGGCCGTCAAGCTCTAGAACATAGTCAAGGTTGTAATTTCAGAAACACATTTCTCCCGGCGGCGGACCCGCTACCCGCGCAGCTTTGACTAATTCTGGCGGAGCAGGCTGCCGCCGCACTCTGAAGATGGAGACTTGAGCTCCTGAAGCACGGCCAGGGCGTGGTCGAATTTGTTGGCGTTGATGCTTCGGTAGAGGTCGTCAAGGTTATCGCGGCAGGAACGCGGCCAGGCCAGGGCCTGACTCTGGCGCACCAACTCGCGGCAGGAAACCAGGTGGCCGTGGCGGATCATGTTCTCCAACTCGGTCAGAAGCACAAACCTCTCCTGATGCAAGGCTTCGCTGGCCTCCACTTCCGGCAGTTCACGTTTCCAGCGCAAAAGACAGTTGAACAGGTCGCGGGGGTTGATGGGCTTGGTCAGATGCTCGTTCATGCCCGCTTCCAGGCTTCTGGCCTCATCGCCGCTCATGGCGTGGGCCGTCATGGCGATAATGGGCAAATCCTTGAAGCGCGGCAATTGCCGGATCAGCCGCGTGGCGGTTATGCCGTCCATAACCGGCATCTGCACATCCATCAGCACAATGTCGAATTCATTTCTTTCCAGAAGTTCCAGGGCTTCGCGGCCATTGTTGGCGATTACGACAACCTGCTCAACCTTCTTCAGAAACTCGCGCACCACCACCTGGTTCAGATCATTGTCCTCAACCAGCAGAATACGCATGCCCTTGAGTTTTTGCACCAGATCAACGCCCTGATGGGAAACCGCCTTGGATCGGGATTTTTCACTCTTTTGCCGGGCCAGCATATCCGCTTCGCTAACCCGTCCGAGACGCACGCTGAAGCGGAAAGTGGAGCCGCAGCCTTCCTGGCTGTGGCAATTAATCTCACCGCCCATAAGCTCAACCAGACGGCGGCAGAGCACCAGCCCCAGGCCGGTCCCGCCGAAGCGCCGGGAGATGGATCCGTCGGCCTGTGAGAAGGGCCGGAACAGCTTGGACTGCCCGACCGCGGACATGCCTATGCCGGTATCAGTGACCGAGAATGACACCACCACTTCACCGCTGTCCTGCCGCCCAAGCTCCGCCCGCACCGAAACCATGCCCTTTTCCGTGAATTTCAGGGCATTGGAAACCAGATTTATCAGCACCTGATTCAGGCGCAGAGGATCGCCGATAAAATCCTCCGGCAGTTCCGGGGCGGAGGTGACTTCCAAAACCAGCCCCTTTTCCCTGGCCCGCTCTTCATTGAGATCCCGCACGCCCTGAAGGACATCGGCCAGCGAAAAATGGACCCGTTCCATCTCCAGCATGCCCGCTTCCACCTTGGAAAAATCCAGAATGTCGTTGATGATCCGCAACAGAGCCTTGGCCGCGAAATCAACCTTTCGCAGCAGGTCGCGCTGATGATCCGTCAAGTCAGTGCCGAGCACCACATGGGTCATGCCGATGACCGCGTTCATGGGGGTTCTGATCTCATGGCTCATGTTGGCCAGAAAATCGCTCTTGGCCTTATTGGCGCTGTTGGCCTCCCTGGCCAGCACCGTGGCCCGGTCCACCGCCTGGGCCAGAAAGGCGTTGGAACTCTCCAGCGCCCTCTGAGCCTTGCGCAGATCATCATTAACGCCCGCATTGTGAATGGCCGTACCCACCAGCGTCCCGGCCGCCCGCAGCATGCTCTCTTCCGCTTCCGTCCAGGTGCGTTCGCCGCGGCAGTCGTCAAAACCGATGAAACCCCAGATTTGGCCCTTGATGAAAATGGGGGCCACCAGAATGGAAAGAATGTCCGGACGGGCCAGATTCTTCCTCTGCTCAGGCGGCATGTCCTTCACCAGGCTGTTGACGCAGCGGCTTTCCAGAAAATACTCCATCCAGATGGGCGCGGCTTCGGTCAGGGGCACGTCCGTCGGCATTTCCAGGCCCTCTTGGGACTCTTCACCCAGTGACCATTCATAGAGCTGGCTGGCATAAAGGGCGTCGTCATTGTGATTGGGGCTGGGATGAATGCTCCAGACATAGACCCGGTCCACAGCCGTGGCCCGGCCCAGAATCGACAGCACATTGTTGAGATTGGCCTTGAAATCATCGCGGTCGGCCAGAAGGATCTGGGCGGCCCGGCTGACGGCCAGCGACAGATCGTCCAGGCGGCCGCGCAGGTTGCGCGGCCCGGCGGCAACCGGAGCATCGACCTCACTGACCATGAGGGTGGCGGCGATGAGATCGTTTTGCGTATCAATGTGAATAATGCTGATCCTGGCCCCGACCGGGTTGCCGTTCGGAGAGGTGAAGCAGCCGGCCCAGTAATGCTCCGGGTTGACATGCCCCTGAGCCTTGGCCACGCTGAATTGCCGGGCCAGCCACTCGGCGGCGTGGGCACAGTCCAGGCAGTCGGCCAGAGGGCCGCCTTTTTCCGGCGCGCCCTTCAGGGTGTCATCAAAAAGTTTGTTCCATCCAAGGAGCGTCCCGGCCTGGCCATCGGTCAGGAATACCGGCCTGGGGAAGCTCTTTATCAGATCCTCCGCCAGATTGGTAATTGGGGGGCAGGGTTGCATATGTTTATCCTTCGAAAAAGACAAGCGAAAAGGGGGCCAGGCTGTGTCTTAATCTAACTAATCGCCCGTTTACAAGTTGTCGATAATTGGTGACTTAAGGCAAAGCGCCAGCCTGCGGTTTCCCGCACGTTTATGCCCGCTTCATGTCACGTTAAAAAAAGACGCTCGTTCCGGTTAATCCATTCAGTTTGAATGTTCATGACTGCCGCATCCGCTTTATATGCTGTTTCGACCGACACATCACTTAATTTATGATATCATTATTCAAGCAAAAATAAAATAGCTGGGATGATTTGGAAAATTCAAATTTCTCAATAAAATATTGACACACCTGCAAAGATAATATTTAATAGCAATATAATTTTTAATCCACAATTCACCACAACTTGATTATTAACCATTTTATAAAGTGTTATCCGACAACAGCCACAGTCATCTTGAGGTCTGATAAAATTTATCCTTCCCGCCCCCCTTTTTTTATTAGGCGGAGCTTGAATTATTTAACGATTATGGGTATTATGTCTGTTGGATCATTATCATCCATATGGATCCTTGTAATGCCGAAAGGCGGCATTACACCCGCACGGGCGAACGGCCCGGCGACGGCTGTTTCCCCATAGATATGCCGCATGGGCGGCGGGAAGCGGGCGCGCTCCGGCCGGCGGGTTGGCTCCCAGTAATGAAAGGAGTTTTCGCGTATGTATAAATCCAGACTGCTTGCAGGCCTTCTAGGCCTGGGTCTGATTATTTTTCCGGGCTGCGCTGACACCAGCCGGACCAAGGTGGCCATGCCGCCACTGGCCCCCAGCCCCACCCCCGAGACGGTCTTCGGCGAGGCGACCCTCTTGCCGGGGGGCAAACCTGAAGAAGTAGACATGAACATCCCAAAGGCCCCCAACCGGCCTTTGACTCTGGAGGAGTGTCTGGCTCTGGCTGAAAAAGTCAGTCCCAGGCTGGACAGCGCCGACCAAAGCCATGTGGGCGCGATGTGGACCCGCTGGCAGGCGATAACGGCGTTTCTGCCGACCGCTTCCACCAGCTACGGAGCCACCACCTATAACGACATGGCGGCTACCGGCCGCAGCAATGCTCTGGGCCGTGATTTCAAGGGCTCCACTGTTTACAGCTGGCAGACCCAGGTCAATCAGCCCCTGTTCACCGGCGGACGCAACACGGCTAACTACCTGCTGTCCCAGTTGGGCGTGAGCGCGGCCGAAATTCAGCGTACCCAGGCCAGAGAAGACCTCTTGCTTTCTGTCAAGCAGGCCTATTACGACATACTGGCCACAGAAAAGGCCCTGGAAGTGGCCAAGACCTCCGTGGTCAACCTTCAGAGCCACCTGAACGTGGCCACCAATTTCTATGAAGTGGGCATGGTCCCCAAAAACCAGGTGTTGGAAGCCGAGGTCGAACTGGCCAAAGCTGTGCAGGAAGAAACATCTCTGAATCGCAACTTGATAGTGGCCAAAGCCAAATTGAACATCTTGTTGCGTCAGCCCATTGAAAACCCAATCAGGGTGGTGGATATCCTCAAATACACCCCCTTTCCGCTGGGCATGCCCCAGTGTCTGGAAGTCAGCCTCAGCGACAGCCCGGAAATGAAACTGGGCCGCAATCAGGTTGAGGTCAGCGCCAAGAATATCGATGTGGCCCGGGCCGGTTACTATCCCGAAGTAGGCATGGTCTTCACCAATAATTCCACCGGCAATTCGGCCAGCGCCCACGGCGGCTGGAGCACCAATGACGCCAGCTGGAATGTGGCCACCCTGGCCACCTTCAACTTCTGGGAATGGGGCCGCACCAAGGCGGACGTGGAAAAGAGCAAAGTCGAGCTCAACCGGTCCATAAACAGCCTGACCAGCCTTGAAGACGAAACCAAACTGGAAGTGACCAGCAACTACCAGACCCTCATCTCGGCCGGCAAGAACATAGACGTGTCGGCCAAAGCTGTCGTCTCCGCGGCCGAAGACCTCCGCATGGTGCGTGAGCGCTATATGGAGCAGGTGGCCACCAACACGGAAGTTCTGGACGCGCAAACCCGTTACTCCAACGCCCAGTATGACCACTATCAGGCCCTGTATAATTACAACCTGGCCTGGGCCACCCTGGAGCGTTCCCTTGGCCGTCAGGTGCTGCCCAGCGGTTTAGCTCCGGCAAGGGCACGTTCGTAAAAGATGAAGAGAGGGGCCGCCTTTCCTGGAAAACCCCTCAACCACACAAAGGGGCACAGTCCCCTTGACCCCACCGCAATTCCTGGGAAGGAATTGCGGTTTTTCGTTTTGGAGCGCGATCAGGCGCGTAGCTGGCGCATCGGTGAGTTGGATAACGAGGTTTTAAATGAACTGGACACGCACAGAGAGTTTTAAAATTCGTGGTTATGAGATTGGTCCTGATCATCGGGTGCCCCTTCAGAATTTATGCGGCTACATGGAAGAAGCGGCCTCACTCCATGCGGAGGAGCTCGGTTTTTCAGTGGAGGAGCTGGCCCGCCGGGGGTTGGCCTGGGCACTGACCAGGATTTGGATTGAGTTTGAGGAATTGCCTTATCTGGGTGGTGAGGTGTTCAGCAATGAGGAATCGAGCTGGATTCATGTTCGCACCTGGCCGGTGTCGGTGGAGCGTCTGCAATACCGGCGTGATTTTCTGATAAGCTGGCGTGGCCTGATTGTGGCCAGGGCGGTGACGGATTGGGTGGTGATCAATCTCGAATCCCGAAGGGCTGAACGGATACCGGAATTTATTTGTGCCCTTCAGCCGGAAGCTCCAGAGCGTATTATGGAAGTTGGCCGATTGCGGCTGGCGGGTCAGGAAGGTTCGCCGGAGCTGGTTTCGTTCCGTGTGCGGCGGGCGGATATTGACCGCAACAATCATGTGAATAACGCGCGTTTCACCGAGTGGATCATGGAGTCCGTGCCGGAGACGATCTCATCTTCCCGGCGGCTCAAGTTGCTTCAGATTATGTACAGGGCCGAAGGTCTGTATGGTGATACCGTGGTTGTGCGCGGCGGAATGGATACGGATGGGACATTTTTGCACGGCCTCTACCGTCTCGCCGACAACCGGGAACTGGTCAGAGGGCGCAGCGTTTGGGTATGAAGAGTTTTAAGGAGTGCGGCCCTTGGCCGCGCGATAAAGGACTTGGCCTAATAGGCCAACCAAAGGGTTCCACCCTCTGGACTCCGGCTGGGGGAGGGCCCACGCGGGCCCTGCCCCAGACCCCACCCGCGCCAGGGGGGCGGAGCCCCCTGGACCCCCAAAGAGGTCAGGGTCAGATTCAACTTTCTTCTTCCCGCGTCGCCGCAACTCGCTTCGGGTACGAAGCTCAGACAAGCGGCGACGCTTCTTACCCTGTCAGCTTCAACCGCTGTCGCCCGCTTCACGTCGCGTCCTTACTGTTTGCTATAGGTGGCCTCATTGGCTTAGTGTTAGTTCACGTATGTTCGGCTTCAATCAGCTTCCCCTTAAAGGCTCTTTCCAGTGCTGGTTGTGCGTCTCTCCGCCGCCTATCGCTTTATTGTGGACTTGCTCATTTAAAAAATGACGCAAAAGTCTCACCGGTTGCAACGCTGGAAAAAACTTTTGGTGGGAAGGAATATTCAGCCGAACATACGTGAAGCAACAATCATTGGATGAGGTTGCCTATAGCAAAATGTAACAATCCAATGTGAAGTGGCCGACAGCGGTTAAAGCGGAGAGGGTATGAAGCGTCGCCGCTTGTCTGAGCTTCGTACCCGAAGCGAGTTGCGGCGATGCGGGAAGAAGAAAGTTGAAGCCGACACTGACCTCTTGGGGTTCCAAGGGGCTTGCCCCTTGGCGCGGGTGGGGTCTGGGGTAGGGCCCGCGTGGGCCCTCCCCCAGCCGGAGTCCAGAGGGTGGAACCCTTTGGTTGGCCTATTAGGCCAAGTCCTTTAAATAGCGCGGCCCTTTGGGCCGCATTCCTTTATCCAAATGCTGCCGGGCAAGCCACTACTTGCTGAAATGTGATTTTTGAATATAATATTTGCGATTCCACATTTTTTTATTATTCAGTTGACCACCCGCTCAGAAAAGGAACGCCGCCAATGACCCTCTATGTCGTCAACCATCCCCTCGTCCGACACAAACTCGGACTTATGCGCCCTGAAAACACCTCAACCAGCGAATTCAGAATGCTGGCCAAAGAAATCGCCCGCCTCTTAACCTATGAAGCCACCAGAAATCTCTCCACCGCCAAAAGAACCGTTCAAGGCTGGGCCGGACCAGTGGATGTGGATTATCTCTCCGGCAAAATGGTAACCATCGTCCCCATTCTGCGGGCCGGACTCGGCCTCATGGACGGAGTGCTCGACATGATCCCCGGCGCTAAAATCAGCGTGGTCGGCCTCTATCGTGATGAAGAAACTCTCCAGCCAGTGGAATACTACGTCAAGCTGGCCAGCAATATGAGCCAGCGTGTGGCCATTATACTCGATCCCATGCTGGCCACCGGCGGCAGCATGGTGGCAGCCATTGATTTTTTGAAAAAACAGGGGTGCAAGGAAATATGCGCCCTGACCCTGGTCTCCGCACCCGAAGGCGTCAAAGCCGTCACCGACGCCCACCCGGATGTTGATATTTATACAGCCGCTCTCGATGACCGCCTCGATAACAAAGGCTATATCCTGCCCGGCCTGGGTGACGCAGGCGACCGCATCTTCGGGACGAGATAATTGCCGCGGCTACCGGGCGGCAGACGCTTCAGCCGTTGACCAGATCGGGCGAATTGCCGCCCAAAAGGCCAATGACCACGTTCCGGGCCGCCCGGCGCTTCAGCTCTTCAAACGACTGCACCGAAATGTAAGAGATGTGCGGAGTCACAACGGCGTTTTCCAACGATAGTATCGCCTCCCGGCCGGTGGGCGGTTCAATCGACAGTGTATCCAGCATCACGCCGCGAATCAGGTTTTCCGCCAGCGCCCTGGCCACGCCCTCCTCATCAATGATGCGTCCCCTGGCCGCGTTTATCAGAACGGCCGTGGGTTTCATCTTTTTGAAATCCTCATACTTGAGCAGACCAGTCGTATGCTCATTCAGGGCCATATGCACACTGATGTAGTCCGCCCCGGCCAGCCCTTCCTCCCACTCCGTTTTACGCACGCCGTGCCCAGCCATGACCTCGGCGGGTACATAGGGATCATAGGCCGTGACCTTCAAACCGTTGGCCCCGGCCTTGGCCGCCAACTCCTGGCCTATGCGGCCTAAGCCGATTATGTGCAGATTGGATTGCGACAGGCGCTGAGGCGGCACCGGCACAGCCCGTGCTCCCCAGGGGCGAAAAGCGACCGTGGAGGCCAGAGCCGCCAGGTTCTTATAAAAATGATAGATGGCGGCCATAACGTAATCCGTCACATCTTCATTGCAGTAGCCGGCGACATTGGTCACTTTAATGCCGCGCTCTCTGGCCGCTTCTATGTCCACCCGCTCATAGCCGCCCCCGTAAACGGAAATACAGCGGCAGACGGTCAGGCGCTCAATGACTTCACGCGGCAGGTTAACGTAAATCTGGCAGATTATCGCCTCAGCCTCAACCCCGAACTTTTCCAGGTCGGCCTGATAATCGTGAGCGGAAATCTCTATCCGGCAATCAGGAAAAGTGTCGCGCAGAATTTCCCGCTCCACCTCATAATCAGGCCATTCCTCATCAATAATCCAGATCAGCGGTTTCATGAGCACCATCCTTTGGAATCGGTCCGGGAGTTGGCCCCCGGACCGGGATTCAGCCAGGCCGGCCGATCAGCCGTTGACCAGATCCGGCGAGATTTTCCCTTCCATGCCCATCACGGCGTTGCCCACCGCCCGCCGTTTCAGCTCCTCAAAGGATTGCACGGAAATATAAGAAACGTGCGGCGTGACATAGGCATTTTGGCAGCCAAAGATCTTCTCGCTGTAAGTCGGCGGCTCAGTGGCAATAACATCCAGCATAGCCCCTTTAATCAGCCCTTTCTCCAGCGCCCGAACCATGGCCTCCTCATCTATGACCTTGCCTCTGGCCGTATTGACAAGGTAAGCTGAAGATTTCATTTTTTCAAAGTCTTCATACTTGATCAGACCGGTGGTTTCTTCGTTCAGGATGCAGTTGACGCTGATATAATCCGCCCCGGCCAGCCCTTCGTCCCAGCCGGTTTTGGCAACGCCGGAGGCGGCCATCTCTTCCGCGCTGACATAGGGATCGTAAGCCGTGACTTTCAAACCGTTGCCTTTCGCTTTAGCGGCCACTTCGCGGCCGATGCGGCCAAGGCCGATGATGTGCATAACCGATTCGCTCAAACGCATGGGCGGCCGCTCAATGGCCTGCGCGCCCCAGGGCAGCGTTTTGACTTCAGCGGACAGTTGGGCCACCTGTTTGTAAAAGAAATAAACGGCGGCCATGGTGTAATCAGCCAGATCTTCCTTGCAATAATTGGAGATGTTGGTGACTTTGATTCCTTTTTCGCGGGCCGCGACAATATCCACCCGGTCGAAACCGCCGCCATAGACGGCAATGGCCTTACAGCGGGTCAGTCGCTCAATCGCCTCACGCGGCAAAGTCGCGTAAATCTGGCAGAGAATGGCGTCCGCGTCTTTTCCGAAATTTTCTAAATCCTCAGCATAGTCATAGCTGGAAAACCTTATGTCGCAGTCCGGGTATCTTTCGCGCAGAAGTTTCCGCTCCATATCATAGTCCGGCCACTCTTCATCAATAATCCAAATAAGGGGGGTCATCTTGCACTCCTTTATCAGCACAGCTTATAAGTAACTAATTTTTTGAAGGCCGCTTCCCGGCCGTTACTCTATATTCAGACGGGCCTCGGCGTTGGCGGCGGCCCTGCCCGCTTTTCAGGCGAAAAAAGGCCGGGAACAGTCAACCGCCCCCGGCCTGTCGCCACACAACAATCAGGCAGAGCCGAGAACTTATGACAGAATCTCGATGGTGCCTTTATTAGCGTCCACCCGCACCCGGTCGCCGTTCTTGATCACCTTGTAAAATTCCGGGTCCACCCGGTCCACCATCGGTATTTCCATGATGATGGCCCCGGCCGCCAGGACGGTCTCCACATTTTCAATGATCATGGCCGCCGGCTGGTTGCCCTTCATCATCAATTGATACAGGCCGTCGCTCTGCACCACGGAGCTGCCTTTGCCGCCGGGAAAGATGATCACTTTCTTGGCCACGCTCTGGCCTTCCAGGTCGTGGGCTTTTTCAATCACCACTCCCGTGTCCGGCCGCACCAGATAAAACATGATCTCATCTTTGGAGATAATGACTTCGCTTTCACCGACGCCTTCGGAAATTTTGTGGCATGAGAAAATTTTCCCGCTCATTATTCAACCTCTCCCTTCAGCGCGGCTTCCACGCAGGTTTTCATATCACGGATGACAAATTCCAGGCCGCGCTTTCTCGGATAATAGGCGCACTTGGGCGATTCAGTCACACCGACTTTTCCGGCCAGCGGATGCCAGCAGGGCTGATCGGAACAGGTGTCTTCCACCACGTCTCCTCCGGCCGCCCGGAGGACGTCCAGAAGACCCATTTTTTCACAGGTCTTTTTGGTCTGGTCGGAAGTCATGATCCACAGGGGCACGGCCAGTTTCTTGCCGGCCACCATTTCAGTGATGAACTGAACTTCGGCCGCCGAGCTGTGCGGGCAGCCGAAAAGAGCGAAGTCGATTTTGCGGCCCCCGGGATCGGTGATCTCTTCGGCCAGCACTTTTTCCAGATCCTCATCGGTGATGGTAACCACCCTTTGGGGATCCTTGCCGCCGAAAGCCTCTTTCTCCGTGGGGGCTTCCGGGGTCACGCCGACGATGTGATACATGCCGTAGGCCCCGGAAGTGTTAAGCTCGGCCCCGAGATTTCGGTGAGCCTCGGGGGAGACGTAATCACCGAGACCAACAAAAACCGGAATGCCGGGGCCGATTTTTTTACCCATGTAGCCCAGAAGGTTATAGGAAAAGTCCGAAGTCATTTTGGCCTTGACCTGAACCAGGATATTGCCCTTTCTGTTCTCATCCAAGAGCAGGCCGTACAAAGGCACGTAACCGGTGATGGAGGCGCACAGAGCCGACTGGGCTGATTCACGATTGGTCCTGGCCGCCCAGACGGAGTTGACGTAGGGCGTGGCGCTGGATTCGGAAAAGGCGATAACCTCGCCGGGCATGGGAATATTGGTGCCCATGTAGGGCGTGCAGCTATAGGTCAGGCGGCAGCCAAGAGCCTTGTGGGCCTCATGGGTGCGGCGCATGTGGTCGGCGTAATCATCGGTGACCATCTTCTTCTCTTTGAAGTAGGACAGACAAAAACCGGGATTGACCGTGGGATGGATTCTGGTTTTGGCTCCAAGGCCCACCATTTTTTCAGCGAACCACAGATCGGATTCCTGATTGCTGAGGGCCACATGGGAATTGGTTATGGGCACCATATGGGGTGCGTCGAAGCATTCGCCGATGGCGAACTGGACCTTCATGGCCAGGGCCGCCCCCGGTCCATGCTTTCCATCCAGCATTTCCTGCTGTTCCTGATTGAGTTTCATGTAAAACCTCTCTTAAGACGGCCCGCGCTGACTTTTTGGGGGCCGCCTGGTGTTTTTCAGCCGGGCCGGAGGGGCCGGCCCGAATTATTTCTTCATCAGATCCACCAGAAACATGGTCGTTTCCGGGACGTAAGTAACCAGCATCAAGACGATCAACAGAGAGAAGATGAGCCAGAGAATCGGCTTGACCATTTTCTCCATCGGCACGTCCGACACGGCCGAAGCTACGAACAGGTTGATGCCGTAGGGCGGGGTGATGAAGCCGATGGCCAGGTTCATGGTGATGATGATACCCAGCTGGGTCGCACTGACGCCCAGTTCCGAGACAACCGGCAGGAAGATGGGCGAAAGAATGATGGTGGCCGGTATATTGTCAATAAAAGTGCCGATGATCAAAAGGAACACGTTGATCATCAGAAGGATGACAATCTTGTTTGAGGTCAGTTCCAGCATGGCGCTGGCCAGGCTGGTGGGAATGTGCTGAAGGCTCAGAAAACCGGCGAAAGCGCAGGAAAGGCCCACCATGAAAGTGGTGACGCCGTTGACCACGATGGTGTCGTAAAGCGACTTATAGAGCGAAGCCCAGGTCAGTTCTTTATAGATGAACGCACCGACAAAAACGGAATAGACCACCGTAACTACAGCCGCCTCGGTGGGCGTAAAAATGCCGGAGTAAATACCGCCGAGCACGATCACCGGAGCCAGAAGAGCCCAGAAAGCTTCTCTGAAAGCGACCAGAACATCCATAAGTTTAGGCAGGCTCCCTGAAGCTTCAATGCCCAGCTTTTTGCTCATCAAAATGTTGGCGATAATCAGGGCCAGGCCCATCAGAAAGCCGGGGATGATACCGGCGATGAAAAGATCGGTGATCGAGGCCCCCACCACCACGGCATAAATGACCAGAGGGATACTGGGAGGAATGATGACGCCGACCGTTCCGGCCGCCGCGACCACAGAGGCGGCGAAGGGCACATCATAATTTTTTTTCTTCATTTCCGGGACGAGAAAGCTGCCCACAGCCGAAGTAGTGGCCACGGCTGAACCGGAAATAGCGGCGAAAAACAGTGAAGTGACTGTGGCCACCACGGCCAGGCCGCCGGTGACGAAGCTGAAAAGAGCATTGGCCAGATTGACCAGACGCTTGGCCACCCCGCCGGTGCTCATGATATTTCCGGCCAGAATGAAGAAGGGTATGGCCATCAGGGGAAATGAATCAACCCCGACAATGGACTGCTGGGCCACCAGCATCAGGTTGATGTTGGTGAACAAGGGAATGGTGAACACGACCGACAAACCTATAGCCAGGCCAATGGGGACGCCGATCAGCAGCATGAACATAAAAAGACCGAATAAAACCAGCGCTTCCATAGATCACCCCTCCACCGGAGCTTCCGCGTCCGTGTTGAAATTTTTAATCTGGTCGCCCAGAACGCAGATGTAGCGCAGGCCGGTGACCAGGCTGCTGAAGGGCAGCGAAAGATAGACTATCCACAGCGGAAAGCGCATGGCTGCGGAGAGGGAGTTTCTGGTCATAGCATTATTGGTCATCTTGGCCCCATACCAAACCAGGAAGCCGCACATGAAAATGGCCAGAATAGTGGCCACGATCTTGATGATCTTTTCGCCGCGGCCGTGAACGTATTGAAAAAGTATTTCAACCTTGATGTGTTTATTGTCGCGGACGCCGATGCTCATGCCCAGCCAGATCTGCCAGATAAATATATATCGGGCCAGTTCCTCGCTCCAGCTCAGTGAGGAGTTGAAGATCGAGCGCATGACGATTTGCAGGAAAATTATCAGGACCGTGAATACGAGACTCGCAACCAGAACCTTGGCTTCAACTTCGTCGTAAATTCGAACAAATTTTTTCAACATAAATCTTCTCCACCCGGAGCCTGTGGCCTAAGAAATCCCGCGCTGGAGGCAAACTGCCTGAATTTGAGCGCAGTTATCCAAAGGCCGTTATAAACAATGGCCTTTCGGGGGCGCGCCGGCCGGAAATTTTCCGGCCGGCGGCTGGCAGCCCGGCACACTGACGCAAAGCGTGCCGGTCAACCGTTATTTGGGCCTATTTGTTGTATTTCTCGACGATGGTGAAAAGTTCTTCGCCGATTTTGGGCTTGTTCTTGGTATAGACGGGCTGAACCGCTTCCACGAACTTCTGGTGGTTTTCAGGCGTGATGTAGGTGATTTCCATGCCGGCGTCGGCCAGGAGCTTGATGTAATCGGCGGTTTCACTGGATTCCAGGCCGCGCTGATATTTTATCAGATATTCGTCCGCGCCGCGGGTCATGATTTCCTGAAGGTCGGCGGGCAGATCGTTAAAGAAATCCTTGTTCATCAGGATGGCCATGATGCTGAAGGTGTGGTTGGTGATGCTGTAATACTTCTGAACTTCATAAAAACGGCTGGCATAGGTCAGGGAAGGAGCATTTTCCTGGCCGGTGACCGTGCCCTGCTGAAGGCCGGTGAAGATTTCGCCAAAGCTCATGGGCGTGGGGTTCGCGCCCAGGGCGTTGAACATATCGATGAAAACCGGGCTCTGCATAACGCGGATCTTCAGACCCTTGAGGTCGGCCGGCTCATTGATGGGGCGAGTGTTGTTCGAGAGGCAACGGGGGCCGTTGTAGTTATAACCCAGGTTGTGGAAACCGAGTTTGTCCAGGGTTTTATCATAATCCTGGCCGATCTCGTTATCCAGAGCGTTGAAGATGGCTTCTTCACTCTTAAAGAGGAAGGGCATATCCAGGAGGCCGAATTTTTCATCATAGGAAGCCAGAACGGAAACGGCCGGCAGTGACATCTGGACAGTGCCCAGTTCCACGCCTTCAATGGATTCCTTATCGCCGCCCAGAAGGCCGTTGGGGAAAATCTGAACGTCCAGACGGCCGTTTGACTCTTTTTCCACATACTCTTTGAATTTCAAGAGCGATTTGTGGGTGGAGCGGTCTTCCGCCTCAATGTGGGCCACCCGGATGATGATTGGTTTTTCAGCCGCGCCGGCCAGTCCGGTCATGAAAAGACCGCAGACCATGAAACAGCTCATGATGATTGCCAAATTGAACTTTTTGTTCATTAAAAAGACCTCCTCAGGTTTGAACCGCGCCCCGGGCCGGGGCAATGCGCCGCGCGGGCGGCGCTGGTGCGCTAAAGGCTCGGCCGGGAACTTTTCCACGGCCTTGCCGTTTTACAGAGCCTTGCAGGCAAGGCACAAGACTATTTTAATATGCCCCAAGCCGCCGGGATAATTTTACAAGCCCGGCCCTCAGCGATTGGCAACATCGGATCAACACAAAATAAACACCCGGCAACCTCAATCGCCAACAACAGCTGAAGTGAACACACTAATCCACCCGCATCGGGCGGCCCTTCGAGGCGGTCCGGTGATGCGCGGATGTTTCGGCGGACATTGACAATTAATTCACTTCAAAAAAGGGCATAGTTCACCCTTAAGCCAACAAGTTGAAAAATTGAAGCTTAATGCATTTATACATGTGTAAAAAAGTGAACCTGTATGCAGGTCAAATACAAGGTATAGCATTTCCGGGAAATTGTCAAGTGAAAAAACTGGCCAATAAAGCGTGGGAATTCATTGACTTAACCGCACATATAGGTTATATTTAAATATTGTAGCCAAACTGATTGGAATGGGGTTTTTATGGCGCGAGCTTCAACTTCTACTGCTAGAACAGAGGTCGGCAGCTTAACAAAAGTTGCATATGACCGAATAAAAGCTGATATCATGCAGCATAGAATGAGGCCAGGCGAGTGCCTGAGCGGATGCCAACTGGCCAAAAAGCTCAACATGAGCCGCACTCCGGTGCGGGAGGCTTTGAATCTTCTGGCCAATGAAGGCTTTGTGGAAATTCAAAACGGCGTAGGCATTCATATAAAGGAAATCACTAAGAAAGATATTCTGGAACTGATCGAAGTGCGAGTAACCCTGGAATGCGCCGCCCTGGAATCCAGCACTTTCGGAGTCAATCTCAACGCCCTGGAAGAGCTTGAAGAGGGGTGGCTGAAGCTGGAAAGAGAGTTCCAGAGCGGCCAGTTGGATGATCTGGATAAAGTTATGAATCTTGATTACCAGACCCATGATTTTATTGTGGCCAGCAGCAATAATTCTTATCTGGTGGAAGTGATTCAGAATGTCTCCGACCGCTTCAGGCAGGTTCAGTATCTCTCGGTCAAGGCCTTGAACGATGTGGAGGATACCATAAGTCAGCATCTGGAACTGCTGGATGGTCTGAAAAAAGGCCGTCTCAGTGACGTGATGAGGCAGCTCCGCGAGCATATCCTGGAAGCGGAGACCTATATTTTCACTGATACCCCGGCTAAAAAAACCAAAACTATCCGTCGCCCTTCAGCCGCGAAAGAAGTCTGAAAGTCTTTTTGAACGTCTGGGGTCTGGGCTTGTTTTGACTTGGCCCCGTTCCGGGTGATTTGAAACCTGTTCGTAAATAGTAAAGCCCTGGCCGTATTACCCGCGTTTTTCAATGCTTGAAATATTAAGCATATTACTCCGCCCAGAAACACTCAAGTCTTTTATATGGTCAACGTTATAATTTCGGAACCCATTGACCCGCAGGAAGCTGGGGATTGTTTTTGGTCCGGCTCCGTTCCGGGGGTCTTAGTCACGGAGCCGGACCAAAAACAATCCCCAGCTTCCTGCTCCCACTCCTCTATGCATACTTTTCAGCCTTCAAGAAAGCCGACCAGGCAGCCGGCGGAAGAAATGTTTTGGCCCGGTTCCGTGACTAAGAACTTGTTCGTAAATAAGGGATTTTGTTCCCTGGCTAGGCGCGAGTGTTTTTTAAGCGGAGTAATATACTAATATTTCGAGCATTAAAAAACGCGAGCAACGACGCCAAGTGGCAAAATCACTATTTACGAACAAGTTCTAAGACGCCCGGAACGGAACCGGGCCAAAACATTTCTTCCGCCGGCGGTCGCCCGCTTTCCCGCATCGTTAAAGGCTACACGGGGCCAGCCCCGTTTTTTGCTATCATGGCAGTCCCCAAACCGCACGCCTTCATTCCTCTTTATAAGTAACAAGTTCTTTGAAGGCCGCTTCCCGGCCGTTACTCCACACTCAGACGGGCCGCCCCTCGGCGTTGGCGGCGGGCCTGCCCGCTTTCAAGCAACTTCAACCGCCTTCCACCATTGATTGTAGGGCACGCGGGTGAAGCCGACCTTCTGGTAAATCTCCTCAACTCCGGCGTTGGCCGGGGCCACCTCCAGGCGATAGCCCAGCACCTTGTTTTTCTTCCGCACTTCTTCCATGGCTGTTTTCATGGCCTGACCGCCAAGCCCCTGGCCGCGGAAATCACTCCGCACATACAATTCCTCCAACCAGCAGACCAGGCCGCCAAACTCGCCGGACCACATCAGCGAAGCCAGAAGATAACCGGCCGGACGGCCGTCACCGGCAATAATCATCCAGCCTTTGGCCAACGATTGCCCTTCGATAATCGCATCAAAGGTTCGGAGCCAGTTCTCGGATGATACGGGATGGTCAACAGCCTCACTGTGATAGAATTCGTCACTCATGGTCAGAAAAATGTCTTTGTCCTCAGCCTGAAAAGGTCTTATCATTGAAATCCTCCCCGGCAAAATCCGCCGTATCCTAAGCGTATTAAGGGCGGCTCCGTTTAAGAAGCCGCCCTTTATTCAAAATAGCACAGGCAATGTCAATTGGCAATCATGCCAACCTAAATGCAGCGATTCTCAAAGTAAACTTTTTCCCATGAACTTACGGCTCGTAGCTACGCAAAAAGCGTGGTTTTTGTTTCGCGAGCGGCTATTTTCCGTCAAAACCAGTCGCTGGCGCTCCGTCTCCCCTATGGGGCGACCTGCTATTTGAAAATAACTGTCTACTTTGAGAATTGCCAACTTAAATGCCCCACCCCATCATTCTTCCGCCCTGGAAAATGACCAGGCACAGCACATAGGCCCAGGCGGTGCTGGCAATCAGCGAGAAGGCCGCCCACTTGTAGCCGATTTCCTTGCCGATAACCGCGATGGTGACAAAGCAGGGCGCGTAGATCAGAACGAACACCATCAGAGAGATGGCGGCCAGCGGCGACCAGGCCGGGTCGACGGAAAGTTTTTCCGCCAAGGTGCGGATCAGGGCCTCCTCTTCATCTTCCTCCTCTTCCTCAACTGCGGTTGCCGCAACGTCAGAGGCGGCGGAGCCGTCGCCCGCTTCAATGCCCGCTTCATCAGCAGCCGGAGCCGCGCCCGGGGCCATGGCATAGGCCGTGCCAAGGGTTGAAAGAACGACTTCCTTGGCCGCAAAGCCGCCGACCAGGGCGATGTTGGTGCGCCAGTCAAAGCCGATGAGCTGGCTCAGGGGCTCCAGAGCGCCGCCGATTCGTCCGGCCGCGCTGTTGCGCAGAGTGGCGGATTCGGCTTCCAGTTCAATGGCCTCAATCTGCCCGGCCAGCTCTTCATTCATAGGCGCGGCTTCTTCCTCGCCATAAGTCTCGATGTTGCTTGCCATCGTTTCTTCAACAGCGGCCACGCGGCCGTCAAAGACGGCCTGCCGCTCTTCGGGGAGGGACGGGAAGGTCATCATCAGCCAGATGATGATGGTGATGGCCACAATGACCGTACCGGCCTTTTTGATATAGCTCCAGGTCCTTTCCCAGGCGTGGAGGAGAACACCGCTCAGGGTGGGCATGCGGTAGGGCGGCAGTTCCAGGACGAAGGGGGCCGACTCGCCCGGCAAAACGAAAACGCGCAGAATCTTGGCGCTGATAAGGGCAATGAGCCAGGCGAAGATGGTCAGGCCCACCATCACCAGGGCCTGATTGTCCTGAAAGAAAGCGGCCACCAGCATCAGGAAGACCGGCAGTTTCGCGCCGCAGGTCATGAAGGGCGTGACCAGGATGGTGGCGATGCGCTCTTTGGGATCGCGCAGGGTGCGGGTGGCCATGACGCCGGGAATGGCGCAGCCGCCGGCAATGCCGCCGCCTACGATCATAGCCACCACGGAATTGCCGTGAAGACCGAAAGCCCGGAAAACGCGATCGACAATAAAAGCCACGCGGGCCATGTAGCCGGAGTCTTCCAGAATGGATATGCCGACGAACATAAAGGCGATGAGGGGCGCAAAACCCACGACGCCGCCGACGCCGCCGATGATTCCTTCAAGAAGCAGGTCTTTCAGGAGGCCTTCACTCATGCCGCTTTCAACGGTTTCACCCAAAAACTCAAAGAAAGCTTCCAGCCAGCCCACCACCGGCTCTGAAGCCCAGAAGGTGAACTGATAGAGGCCGTAAATGACGGCCAGGAAAAAGAAGGGGGCAAAGAGGCGGTTGAGCAGAACTTTGTCGATGGTATCGCTGATTTCGCGGGTGTCCTGACGGGTCTGGTTGACCACAATGCGGCGAAGGCCGGAGATGAAGCCGTAACGGCGGTCGGTCATCACGCCTTCAAGCTCGTCGTCAACTGTGGTGCGGAGGTGCCCGGCCAGCTTGGCTTTAATAGGCTCCAACCGCGGCAGGAGCGCCTGTCCCTGGGTGGTGATCAGCTGGTCAACGGCCGGATCGCCTTCCAGATATTTAACGGCCAGCCAGCGCAGGGGCATCTTGTCCAGAGGGAGGCTGGAAGTGCTCATCAGCTCTTCCACCCGGCCGATGGCTTCATCGATATCCTGGCCATAGCTTATTTCAATGGGTTTCCAGCCGGAGGACGGCGCCTCGGCCGCTTCAACGATAGTATTGAGGAGGTCCTCCATGCCTTTGCCGGAGGTGGCCACCACCGGCACAACCCTGGCCCCGAGATCCTGGGCCAGTTTTCCGGTATCAATATTTATGCCCTTGGACCCGGCCAGATCCATCATGTTCAGGGCGATGACCGTCGGTAGGCCCAGTTCCAGGAACTGGAGCGTCAGGTAGAGGTTTCGTTCCAGGTTAGTGGCGTCCACGACGTTGACCACCAGATCCGGCCGCTCGTTGATAACGAAATCACGGGCCACCCGCTCATCGAGAGAGTAGGAATTAAGGGAGTAGGTGCCCGGCAGGTCCACCACTTTGACGGTGCGCCCATTGTGGGTGAACTCGCCCCACTTCTGCTCCACCGTAACGCCGGGATAGTTCCCGACATGGGCCCTGAGGCCCGTAAGTTTATTGAAAAGGCTGGTTTTGCCCGCATTGGGATTGCCGGCCAGGGCTATTACAATCTGTTTTTTCTCGCTCATTTTACTATTTCCCGGATTCTTCAGCCACATCCACCATAATGTGATCGGCTTCGTTGTTGCGAAGGGTGAGGTTGTTGCCGTAAAGCTTAATGTGGACGGGATCATTGAGCGGGGCCCGGCCGACGATCTGTATCTCGGCTCCGGGGACAATGCCCATTTCCCGGATGCGGACGCCCAACTCCCCTCCGCCCTTGATCCTGGAAATAGTCCCGGACTGGTTGGCGGCCATTTGACGCATGGAAATGATAGTCATATTTGTTCTCCTTGTACTGCTCCAATAAGTGGCCACTTATTGTAAATGATTCTCAATATTAATATAGCCGCGTAGCCTTTTTGTCAAGGAAAATGTGGACAATTCTGTTTTTTGCACACAAAAGCCGGCCGTTGACAGGGTCAACGGCCGGCCGCAACAATTTGAAATCAGGCAGTTCCTAGATGGTATTGAGCCTTTCCTTGGCCACGCCCGCCGCGTAGCTTTTGGGATAATCACGCACCACTTTCTGATAAAGCAGCTTGGCGCTGTCGCGGTCGCCCATTGACTGGAACGACAGGCCCTGTTTCAGAAGCGAAGTCGGCACCTGGCTGCTTTTAGGGAAACCGGCGATAACTTTCTGGTATTCCAGAATGGCCTCTTCATATTGCTGCTGGGCGTAGAGTGATTCGCCGATGTAAAACTGGGCGGCCGATGCGTTGGAGCCCTTAGGTTCAGTGCTGAGATAGGAGCGGAACTGATTGGCGGCGGCCTGATAGTTCCTCTGCTCAAAGAGGGCCTTGCCGTCCTCATAGGGGCCGGAGGCCGCCGGAGGCAGAGGCGGAGTGCCGGTGGACGTCACATCCTGGGTAGTTGGAGCTGAAGCGGTGTCTTCAACCGGCGGCGGTGGGGGAACGGTGCCGCCAACAGTGCCGCCGGTGATGACCGGGATAGGTTCGACGGCGGCCACGACTTTAGTATCCAGCGGTTTAAGGTTGGCTCTTTTTTCCAGCCGGTCGAGCCGTGCGCTGATGTATTCAAGCTGCTGACGGAGGGTCATGCCGCCCATGCTGGCGGTTTCAACGCTTTCGGTCAGGCGCTGGACCTCGCTTCTGAGCTGGCCGACTTCCACATAGATATCGGTGGAGGAGCCACTGCGTGACCGCATATCAGACAGGCGGCCGCCGTCTTTGAGGTCGGCCACTTCCATTTTAAGGGTATCGACTTCGCGCTGGAGGGAAGAGGAGCCGGTGGTCGTGGTGCAACCGGCGAAGAAAAGCACGGGCAGAACGCCCAAAGCCGCAAGTTTGTGAATTTTCATCACTCACCTCTTGTTTATAAGATTATTGTTTAAAGTGTAGTCGAAATTGCTATGCAACAATATTAAACGTTAATTCTAGCAAATCATATCACACTGCGCAAGGTCATTTAAAGCTTCCGCCAGGCAATCGTTTGATAACGGCAAAGGTAAAACCCGGCCGTGCGGGCGAAAAAATTTCTGACGTCGCTCGTAATTTTCTCGTATTCCCGGCCGGGTGACAGTGGCGGAGGTTTGATTCTCCGTGCCCGTCCGGGGAGCAAAATTACGAGCGACTTACAGAAAATTTTTCGCCCGCCCGGCCTGGTCAGTCAGTGTTTGGGTGGGTGACGGTGGGGGTTCTTTGTCATGAGCCGACCAAGGCAAGGAGGGCGGGGCGGTGAGATTTCTCCAGAGGGGACCACGATTTTTGCTCCCCGGACGGGTACGGACAAACAAACCTCTTATGGAGCCACCCGGCCGGGATCAGAGAAAAATCGGGGGCCACTATGGAGATATCTCACCGCACCGCTCTCCGGGTTTTACCTTTATCGTTTTCAAGCGATTGCCCTGAACCCTCATCCATTACTCGGTGGGCGTGTCAGCCAGAAGCAGGTTGGGGTCGATGCGCTTTTCAGATATGGCCTTGGTCAGGCGGGCAGCCTTTTCCGGGATAACATTGGCCAGAATCAGCCCCGCGTTGCGGCCGGGCATGGCTGAAAGAATGGCCACGGCCACATCGTCTTCCATACTGTTGATAAGGTTGCCGGCCTGTTCGGCCTTCATGCCCTTGTAAGCAATGACCAAATGCTCGATGCGGGCGTCGCGGAGCATTTCGTCATCCTTTTTCTGCTGCTCACGCAGAGCTTTCTGCTCGGCCAGAATAGCCTCGTTGCGCTGGGTCATGGTCTGTATGTCAGCCCGGGTGGTTTCCATGGCCTCCAAGCGGCGATTCAATTCCAGCTCCAATGTCTTTAAGGCCTCTTCCTTGCTGGCCAGCATAGCCTCTTTCTGGGCCAGTTCCTGCTCACGGGAACGCAGCTGCGCGGGGGCAGGCACATTCTCACCGGCCAGGCCGGAAGCGGCCGTGCCGCCGTCAGTCTGCGGTACATTCAGCGTCGGCAGCGGCGAGGGAGGCAACTGGGCGGCCGGGCTTAAAAGGTCGTCGCCGCCCGGAGGCAGGGGAATGGAGGTCGGCGGGGTGGGCGGCGAACCGGTTCTAGCCACATCGCCGGAAGCGGACTGAGCCCCGACCACCATGAGGGCTCCGGCCGCAATGGCATTCTGGGCCACAGCCGAGGCCGGAGCCGCGGCGGCCAGGGAGGCGGCTGGGGTGCTGGCTTGAGCCACGGACGGAGAAACGGCGCTGGCCGCGGCCGCGATATAATCTTCCATACTTGGATTCTTGGCTGACGGATCACTTCCGCCTTCACCCGAGTTCAGGCCAATCAGGGCAAAAACCTTATTCGGCAAGGCTTTCAGAGCGGAGACGGCGGCCGGGGCCCCCTCCGCGGCGCCTTCGTCCGGCGATTTAAGAATGTAATAAGCTCCCGCACCGATTTTAATCAGCAGAACCAGCACGATAATTTCAATCAGGGGCAGCCCCTTCTTCTTTTTCGGCGTCGATTTTTTTGGGGCGGCAGATTTGGGGGCCGCCTTGGCCGCCTGCGGCGGGGCCGTCACCGCCCCAGGGCCGGGACGAGCCGGAACAGCGGCCTGACGGCGGGCGGCGGGCGCGGCCTGAGTTTGGGCGGCGGGACGGCGGCCCGCGGGGCGGGCGGTCTTATCAGTGCTGTTGGTCATAAATCAACCCCGGCTTGGTATTCTTCTGCCCTTTCCCTGGCGGCTTCCCGGTCGCGGCGGGCCTTGGCCAGAGAGGCCATTTCTTCCAAATTATTCTGTTCCAGATAGGCCTGTTCTTCAGCGAATTCAGCCTTCTTGTTTTCTTTCAGCTTTTCCATGATTTTCCGGTCAATGGATGCTTTGGTCAGGGCAGCCCGTTCCTTGGCTTCCTCCCGGCGGCTCAGGCGAAGGAATTCATTGGCCCTGGCAATATCCTTGGCCAGCTTGCCGTCATATTCTTTATAAAGGATTATCAGGGGCACGGTTATTCCGCCGGATTTCATCTTTTCATCCAGTTCTCCGGCCAAACGGTCCTTGCGTTCATTGAGACTGACTATCTCATTTTCAATATCACGGATGCTGGCCAGCCGTTTGGCCAGACGGGCCATGGCTTCCTCCTCTTTGCGCTGGCGCATTTTGATAAGGAAATCCAGCCTGAATTTAAAGCGGGCGGCCATGCTGCTGAGACCTCACATTTTACTTAAAGTTATAAAGTATAATCCACCCCCTGGCAAGGTATTTCGCCGCTGTGGGGTTTGCGTTTTGAACAAGCAAAAACCGCACCACTATCAGCCGTCGGATTATTGTCGCCCATGTATAAAACAACAATTTTAAAAAAACCGGGCGAAGAGATATCCCCCTTCGCCCGGCCAGCTTGTTCAAAGTGTTTGTCAGTAATCGGTTAACCCGGCTTTTTCATTACAGCATTTTTAAAAGGCGCATCCCGCCCCGCCCTCACACCGGGCAGCAAGGATTGGAGCAATTAGCGCAGCTGCCTTTGGGGAAATTAGCATCAAAAGTAGACAGAAGCACCAAGAGCTTCAAAGCCAGAATCTCCGGCAGACTCACGGCCCGGCCCTCACCGCCCATCTGCTCGCCGATAGTGTCCGAGACCACTCTGAGATTCAGCCACGGCACTTCTTCCAGGCTTTTCAGCGCCACCAGGCCCAGCGCCCCTGATTCATGGTCAGAGGCCAGACAGTTGAACAGCCGGCCGCGCTCAAGCTTGCCGGTGAGGCCCGTTACATAAGTGTCGATGGTCAGTATACGGCCGCGCTTAAACCCTTTGGCCGTCAGCCGGACCAACAGCTCTTCCACAATCCGGCTGCCGCCGTTTATGGCCAGAGCCTCGGCCTGCTCATCACTAAGCGCCTTGTAAGTATGGTCGCCATAGACGCCATAGGTGCGAACGTAATCATCTTCCATGATCCAATCGCCTATGGCGCTCGAATCAGAAACCACGGCCTCCCCGGCGGCCAGTTTCATCTGGAGCGAGCCGCACAAACCGGCCCCGATCACCAGGGCCGGGCGGGGCCGTTTGGCCATTAGCCGCCCCGCTTCAGCGGCCACGGCAGCCGCCGTGCTGATCTTGCCCGGCCCGGTCAGGACGGCCCTGGCCTTAAAGTTTTCAAAATCAGTTTCATACAGATTATTTCTGACAGCTTTATATTCCTCCTCCGTGGGGACGAAGACGACGACTTCGGGTTTCTCCATAAATCAAGCCCTTCCCGGCCCATTGAGCCTTTATGCGTATGGTATATGGATAATATAGGACGGCCAGCCCCGCTTGGCAAGCCGTGCTGTGATAAAATCACGTCTTGACGGATGGCGGCGGAATAATTATATCTATAAAGGTGGATTTTTTTAATGGACTTATATTTGGCGGCGGCCTGTTTCATTAAGTGAAACTTGCGGATATGATCTAATAATATCCGGGATACTTCCCGGCCGAAACCATAAGCGGGCCGAAAGCGCCACATCGGATCAGTCCCGTGCGGACCACGCACTTCAGGAGATAAATATTATGCAAGTCGCGCCTTCAGTATATTTCTACCCCTTCACCTCCATGATGGAAAACAACTGCAACACCATCATTATCGACGGCCCTGAAAAGGTGATCATTGATCCGGGGCACAAACATCTCTGGCCGGATCTGAAGAAGGCCATTGAGGCGGACAGCCTGAGGGTGGAAGATATATCGCTGGCGCTCCACACCCATTGCCACCCGGACCATATTGAGGCCGGTGAGATTCTGGAGCTGGAATACGGAGCGACCCAGGCCATGAGCACCATAGAGGCCGAGTTTCTGGACGGCCCTGGCCGGGAATTTTTTCCCTGGATGGGTCTGGATTACCCCAAAGGAAGCATCAGCCGCACCTTGAATGAGGGGCCGCTGGGGCTGGGGGACAAAACAGTGAACCTGTATCTGGCTCCGGGTCATACCCCCGGCAGCCTGTGCCTCCACTGGCCGGAGGCCAAAGTGCTGATCACCGGCGATGTCCTGTTCGCCCATTCAGTGGGCCGCACCGACTTTCCCGGCGGCAGCCACCAGGATCTGGCGGCCAGCATTGAAAAATTGGCCCAGCTGCCCGATGTGGAGATGATTCTGCCGGGCCACGGCCCGGCGGTGATAGGCGCGGCCAAGGTTTCCGCCAACTACCAGGCGGTCAAAGCCTACTTTTGAATATGGCCTTTTGCCTTGAACCATCGGCTCGCAGCCGGGCAAAAAACGTGGTTTTTGCCCGGCGAGCAACCAATTCAGCATCTCCGCCAGTCGCTGACGCTCCGTCTCGAAGACTCGGCTTACGCTATATGGCGCGCTGAGTTGTATTCAGTTTAAGGAGATTACACAAGTGCATAACAGATTGAGAACAGTGATATTACTCGGTGTTCTCACCGGGTTCATAATGGGCTTCGGGCAGTTTTTGGGCGGATCCCACGGTTTAATGATCGGCTTCGTCATCGCGATGGTCATGAATCTGGGTTCCTGGTGGTTTTCCGCCGATATGGTTCTGGCCCAGACCAGGGCCAAAGTCGTGCAGCCGGAAGACGCGCCCGAACTTTATAATCTGGTGGCCCATCTGGCCGAACGGGCCTCCCTCCCCATGCCCCGCGTGGCCATTGTCAACGACCCCTCACCCAACGCCTTTGCCACCGGCCGCAACCCCAATCGCGCTGTGGTGGCTGTCACCAGCGGCCTTTTGAACATCATGAACCGTGAAGAGCTGGCCGGGGTTCTCGGCCATGAACTGGCTCATGTGAAAAACCGCGATATCCTGATAGGCTCGGTGGCGGCGGTTCTGGCCGGGGTGATCATGTTTCTGGCCAGCATCGCCAAATTCGGGGCCATTTTCGGCGGCGGCAATCGTGATGGCGAAGGCGGCAACCCGCTGGCCGTGCTCTTGATGGCCATTCTGGCCCCTTTGGCGGCGGGCCTGATTCAGGCCGCCATTTCCAGAGCCGGGGAATATCAGGCCGACGACACCGGGGCCGACATAGCCGGAACGCCATACGGGCTGGCTTCGGCCCTGGAAAAGCTGGGCGGCAGCCGTCCCTCAACCCAGGCCCAGGCCAACACGGCCCACCTTTATATCGTCAACCCTCTCAGCGCCCGGTCAATGGCCAGCCTCTTCGCCACCCATCCGCCCATTGAGGAGCGCGTGGCCCGCCTGCGCGGTCTGCGGCCCTGACCTACGGGACGGCGCGCCCAAAAGGCACGGCCGGGAAGCGGCGTTCACAGAGTTTGTTACTTGTGAGGTTTTTATGAAATTAATACCCGCCGTCATTATGGCCGTCTTTCTGGCGGCCGTTCCGGCTTTGGCGGACATTTCCGCCTATGAACCCGTAACGCCGGGCGTGGCCGGGGCCGCCGGCCGGCGCACGCCCATAGTCGTTGCCATTGAAAAGGCCCGTCCGGCCGTGGTCAGTATTTACGCCCAGGTCCAGCAGAGCCGGGGCGGCGGCCCCTTTTCCCGCGATCCCTTCCATGATGAGTTCTTCAACCGCTTTTTCCAGGATCACTGGAGCCGCCGCTCCCGCACCGACGTCACTCTCGGCAGCGGCGTTATTATCGATGGCGCGCGCGGCATAATCGCCACCAATGAGCACGTCATCCGGGGGGCGGTCAGCATCACGGTGACCTTGGGTGACGGCCGGGAGCTTCCGGCTTCTGTTCTGGGCAGCGATCCGCGTTTTGATCTGGCCGTCCTGTCGGTGGAATCCAAATCACCTCTGCCGGAACTGAAGCTGGGCGACAGCGACCACCTGATGATCGGTGAGACGGTCATCGCCATCGGCAACCCCTTCGGTCTTTCCCACACGGCCACCACAGGCGTGGTCAGCGCCACCGGCCGCACCATGCCCGGTGAGGCCGGCAATGAACCCCTGCGTGACCTCATCCAGACCGACGCCTCCATCAACCCGGGCAATTCCGGGGGGCCCCTGGTCGACATCAACGGCGAGGTGGTGGGTATAAACACGGCCATCATGGCCAGGGGCGAGGGATTGGGCTTTGCCATTCCTTCCAGCCAGATTAAACGCATCACAGCCAGCCTCCTGCGCGGCGACCGGGGCGGAGCGGGCATGGATATGGGCCTGGAACTGGCTGAATCGGGCCGCCCGGTCAAGGGCGAGACCGGCCTTCTAGTGGTGGAGGCCAAAAGCGGCGGACCGGCCGATCGGGCGGGCTTGAAAAAAGGCGACCTCTTGATGAAACTCGATGGCTCCCCCACTTCCACTGTGGCCGAATATGATATGATCCTCTCCAGCCTCTCGCCCGGACAGAGCTACGCGGCGGAAATCACCCGTGACAACCGGGCCATGACCCTGAACATCAGCCCGCGAATCCTCTCTGAACAGGAGGCGCTTGATCTGGCCTTCCGCCTCTATGGCCTGAAGGTGCGGGAGGAACGCGGCTATCTGGTGTTGGAGTCGCCCGCCGCCGGTTCATCGGCCGAGAGTGTGGGCCTCAGGGCCGGGGACGTTCTTCTGGCTTTTGGTTCAGCTGAACTGGCGGTGAAGTCCGACCTGGCCAAGGCCGTTCTTTCGGAACGGGCCAAACCGTCGGTGAACATAGCCATTCAGCGCGGCCGGATGATCTATCGAACCACTATCCAACGCCTGGGCCGCTAGTACGCCGTCAATATTAAAATGACGGAAAAGCGGTTGACCGCCGCCGGGAGAAATGTTTTTGCGAGGGTTCCGTTCCGGGGGTCTTTAGTCACGGAACCGGGCAAAAACATTTCTCCCGGCGGCTACCTGGTTGGCCCAAACCGAGGACTGCGTCTGAGCGGGAGCCCGGCAGCGATTCCAAGCCAACTCCGCTGCATATAACATGGGTCGAGCCATGGAGGGCGAGACGGAGCGCCAGCGACTGGTTTTGACGCCCAGGGCGCTGCCCGCGAAGCAAAAACCACGCTTTTTGCGTAGCCGCGAGCAGCAACTTGATGGGAAAAAGCCATAATATTTAGATAGACAGAAGGATTTTTACATGCACTCTTATCCTCTTTTAGAGCTTCTGGCTGTAGGTTTTGTCCTGGCTCTTTTTTTTGGGTTTCTGGCCCAGAAAATCGGTCTCTCACCCATAGTCGGCTATCTTCTGGCCGGGTTTCTGGCCGGGCCGAATTTTCCCTGGTTCCCCTTCGTGGCCGACGCCCACTACGCGGCCGAACTGTCCGAGGCGGGCGTCATCCTCCTGATGTTCGGCGTGGGGCTTCATTTTAATATGAATGACCTTCTCTCCGTCAAAGGGGTGGCCGTGCCGGGAGCCATAGCCCAAAGCGCCACAGCCACAGTTCTGGGCACCCTGGCCGCCTGGTCCTTCGGCTTTTCCACCGGGGCCGGCCTGGTTCTGGGCATGGGCCTGGCCGTGGCCAGTACCGTAGTTCTCTTAAGGGTTCTGAGCGACAACAATGTGCTGGACACCATTCACGGCCATGTGGCCGTGGGCTGGCTGATAGTTGAGGACATTTTTACGGTTCTTATCCTGGTGCTCCTGCCGAGCATCGCCGCCGCCATCAATACCCAGGCCGGAGTGGGGGCGGTTGACATGCTTATCGCCCTTGGTCTGGCCCTGGTCAAGTTGGCCGCCATGTGGGTGCTGATACTGGTGGTGGGCGGTAAAATCGTGCCCTGGCTCCTGACCCATGTGGCCAAAACCCGCTCACAGGAGCTCTTCACCCTCACCGTGCTGGTGGTAGCCTTTGCCACGGCCGTGGGCGCGGCCGCGGCCTTCGGGGCCTCCATGGCTCTGGGCGCTTTCCTGGGCGGCATGGTGGTGGGCAAAAGCTCGGTCAGCCACCAGGCCGGCGCCGACCTCCTGCCCCTGAAGGACGCTTTCTCCGTTCTGTTTTTTGTCTCCGTGGGTATGTTGTTCGATCCCTCTTTTATCGCCCGGCATCCGGGCATGGTTATCGTCTGCTTCCTGATTGTAATTATCGCCAAACCCCTGGTGGCCATGCTGGTGGTCTCCCTTCTGGGCTATTCCGTCCACACCGCCCTGACCGTGGCCACCGGCCTGGCCCAGGTGGGCGAATTCTCCTTCATCCTGGCCCAGGCCGCTGAAAAACTGGAACTCATTCCCACGGAGGTTTACAGCATACTGGTCATCTGCTGTATGGGATCTATCGTCCTGAACCCCAGCCTGGTGAAAAAAGTCCCGGTGATTGAAGGATACCTCAAAAAACACCCCCGCCTCTGGCATGCCCTGAGCTGGCGGGCCGACCACAAGGCCATGAAAGGCAACCAGGCGGAAGAAGCCATTCTGAGCGCGGAAGAGGAGGACGCCGGCCGCGCCCTGGTGGTCGGCTATGGCCCGTCCGGCCGTCAGGTGGCCCAGGCCCTCAGCGACCAGGGGCTGGTGCCGGTGGTTATTGATATGAATGTCGATACGGTCAACGACCTAACCTCCAAAGGCAGCCACGCGGTGTTCGGCGATTCTTCCAAAACCGACGTCCTCCGTGCGGCCGGAGTGGAGAAGGCCCGCTATCTGATCGTCACCATACCGGACGTTTCCACCACTACCGCCACAGTGGCTACGGCTATGGGCATGAATCCGAATTTACGGGTTCTGGTGCGGGCCAGATTTTTGAGCGACAAATCCCTTCTTTGCAGTCTGGGCGTTTCCGCCATTGCCTTTGAAGAGGAAGAGGTGGCCAAAACCCTGGCCAATCTGGTGCTGAACGATCTGGAGGGCGCACCGGGCGGTACCTGCGAAATGCCGTCAGAACCGGCCGCCTGACGCTGTTAATGGCCAGCAATTCTCAAAGTAAACTTTTTCCCTTCAAAAAGTGCCGTGCAGCTACGCAAAAAGTGCGATTTTTGCTTCGCGAAGAACTGTTTCGCCGTCAAAACCAGTCGCTGGCGCTCCGTCACCCCTTGCGGGGCGACCTGCTGTTTAAAATGCCATCTGCTTTGAGAATTGCTAATGGCCGTCGGCCAGCTAATGGGCGTTAATTGGAAGCCCGCCTTATTCCAAGGCGGGTTTCCCGTTTGGGGTGGGGCTGTCTTTATATTCCGTAAGTCATTTAGAACTCTATAATTCTTCGCTTCTTCTTGACTCTTGTCATCCAAGCTGATAAGTTAAGTAAAGTTATTCTGTGAAATAGCTGTATTGAGCAGCTTTTTTGGGATCGGATATTTGAAGTATGAGCGAAGTCCGGCCCTCTAGGCGCTTTGTCGACGTTCGTTTTTTCGACCGCCAAAGTATGGCGGAGCTGCACAGTCGCCGCGAACGCGATTAGTGAATGTTTTGAGAGTTGGACATGTCGATTTCGGTAAAATGCCAGTATGGTCTCCGTGCGTTGTTTGAATTGGCCAAAAGGAAAGACCAGGGGCTGGTAAGGCTTCAGGATGTGGCGGAAGCCCAGGAGATTCCCCAGCGATTTTTGGAAAATATCCTCAACCAGCTCCGGCAGGGCGGGTTTGTGGAGAGCCGCCGGGGCAAGGACGGCGGTTTCGTCCTCTTGAGGACCCCTTCCCAGATAACCATCGGCGATATCGTCAAATTCATCGACGGCCCGATTTATCCGGTGGAGTGCGCGGGCAAGACCCCGGTGCGCAAGTGTTCTTTTCAGGGGCGGTGCGTTTTTAGTTCCCTTTGGGATGAAGCCCGCCATGCCCTGGAAAGGGTTTATGAGAAAAGGACGCTTCAGGATCTTCTGGATGAGGCCCACGATCAGATTTGCGATTATGTAATTTAAAGCGAGGTGAATGGAATGGCTCTTTATCAGGATAATGCCCAGTCCATCGGCAATACTCCGCTCATAAAGCTTAATCGGATAGTCTCCCCCAAGGCCACGGTCTACGCCAAGGTTGAGGGAAGAAATCCGGCTTATTCAGTCAAATGCCGCCTTGGTTCCGCCCTGATATGGGATGCTGAGGCCAAGGGCCTTTTAAAGCCCGGCGGAAAGCTGGTGGAGCCCACCAGCGGCAATACCGGCATTGCCCTGTCTTCAGTGGCGGCCGCGCGCGGCTATCAGGCCATCATCACCATGCCTGAAACCATGAGTATGGAACGGCGGCGGGTTATGGCCATGTTCGGGGCCAGGATTATCCTCACCCCCGGCAAGGAGGGCATGGCCGGTTCCATTAAGAAAGCCAAAGCCATAGCTGAGGAAGAAGGCTGTTTCATGCCTTCCCAGTTCGAGAATCCGGCTAATCCGGCCATTCATGAGAAAACCACCGGCCCGGAAATCTGGGCCGACACCGAAGGCCGGGTGGACGCCCTGGTGGCCGGAGTCGGTACCGGCGGCACCATCAGCGGCACCGGCCGTTTCCTGAAATCAAAAAACTCCGCCGTCATTAATGTCGCGGTGGAGCCGTCCTCCAGCCCGGTGATCAGCCAGCATTTGGCCGGGAGTGAACTGCGGCCCGGCCCTCACAAAATTCAGGGCATTGGCGCGGGGTTTATCCCGGCCACTTTGGATCTTACAGTGCTGGATCGGGTTGAGACGGCCGGCAACGAAGAATCCATCGAATACGCCCGCCGTCTGGCCCGCGAAGAGGGCATTCTGGCCGGGATATCTTCCGGCGCGGCGGCGGCCGTGGCCGCCCGGTTGTCGGAACTGCCCGAATTTGAGGGCAAGACCATTGTGGTCATCCTGCCTGACGCCGGTGAGCGTTACCTGTCCTCCGTCCTCTTTGAGGGCATAGGCGAATAAGCCCGTCAGTGTGAACGGCCGCTCCGCGCGGCCGTTTTTCATTTTCCCCCAAACCTCAATTATTGCCTGGCCGCAAAAGTTCTGCGCGCGGCTTTCAAACCGCATTTTTGATATTTGTTGTAAGCCTCAGCCACTCGTTCACGGATTTGCTCCGGGTTTTCATCGGCCAGCCAGCCATCGGCCAGGGCGGCCAGAATATAGGCTTCAGGAGCCATTAAATCCTTGGTCATAATGAGGGGGCTGGCCCCGGTCAGGCTGATAAGTTCCTTGTAAAAACGTTCACTTAGACAGGAAAAAACTACTACGTCACGTTTTTTGCCGTCATAAGTGACTGGCCGAACGTTCGCCGGCAGCGACGCAAGGTCGGTTCCGCGTTCCACCGCCACCGGATATTTTTCCAAAGCGAAATCCATCAAGCCGTTGTGCCCCATGTAGACCAGGAGATCGGCTTCGCCTCCGCCCTTCAGCGCCATATTCTCAAGCTCTACTTCCACAGTTGCCTGACCGGCGGCGAAGTTGAACAAGTCTTCATTGGTCCGCTTGATATGCCGCCCGGCATAGGCATCAGCTATCAGGTAGTTTTCCCCGGCCGCTGAACGGAATATCAGCCGCTCCAGTATTTCGCCGGTGGGGTTGGGGATTCTCTTTTCCAACCGCCAGCCCTTCTGTTTCTTCAAATGGGTGGAGACTCCATAGAGCGCCCCCCAATAGAGATTGTTAGCCGGATCGTCGCCATTGCCTATGGCGGGCGGCACCGGCACAATGCCCTGGATTTCGTTGTCGCATAAGGCCACCAGAACGTGTATGACTTTTGGTTCGGCTGAAAAAGCGGAGGCGGCCGGTAAAAGGACCGCAATCAAGAGGCTCGCCAGTAATCTGCTCATGTAATTCCCCTGAAAATTGTGGTGAGTTGACGGGTCATTTGTATGCTTTCATTGTATCATATTTAACACCCGCATGTTATCGGCCCGCCCAGGGCAATCGCTTGGAAACGGTAAAGGTGAAACCCGGCCGTGCGGGCGAAAAAATTTCTGACATCGCTCGTAATTTTCTCTGATTCCCGGTCGGGTGGCTTCAGTGGCATTTGGCCTGTCCCTGCCCGCCCGGGGAGCAAAATTACGAGCGACTTACAGAAAATTTTTCGCCCGCACGGCCTGGTCAGTGTCGGCGTTTGAGTGGGGTGACGGTTGGGGTCTTCTTGCATGAGCTAACCAGGACTAGGAGGGCGGGGCGGTGAGATATCTCCAGAGGGGACCACGATTTTTGCTCCCCGGACGGGCACGGACAAAACAGAATGCATGTGAAGCCACCCGGCCGGGATCAGAGAAAAATCGGGGGCCACTATGGAGATATCTCACCGCACCGCCCTCCGGGTTTTACCTTTGCCATTTTCAAGCGATTACCCTGCGGCCTGCCCTCTCCCACTTGACGGAAGGTTTTTATATGTGATATATTTCGTAGAGTGATGAAAGGTTTTCAGCCGGTGTTCATCGGAAAGAAAAGAGATTATGACAGACAGCCGCACATTCAGCATTGCCGCCGTAAACCAGCCTGACCAGGCCGGTCTGGCTCTGCTGTTGTCGCTTCTGCTTCTCCTTCTTGACCGGGGGCTCGGCTTTTAGCGTCCAATTCAGGCTGTGTGCCGATTGAACGAAGGGAGCCGGGCTGAAACGCCTGGCTTTTTTTGTGACCGGTTCACTAAAATATGACCAGTACACCGATGCTCACTTTGTTGAGGCAGAGTGGCAGTGTACCAATAAAAAGTATATGGCTGGTGGTTTTTCAGTAGCCGGATCTTTTGAACAGGAGAACACAAATGTTTGATCCCAACCGAGTACATTTCTTCGACACCACTCTGCGCGACGGCGAGCAAGCCGCCGGAGTCAACCTCAACGCCACTGAAAAACTGCAAATCGCCAAACAATTGGCCAAAATGAAAATGGACGTCATCGAAGGCGGCTTTCCGGCGGCCTCTCCCGGAGATTTTAATTGCGTCAAGGCTATCGCCCGCGAAGTTAAGGGCGTGACCGTGGCCGGGCTGGCCAGAACCAAAGAGGGCGACATACGCGCCGCCGCCCAGGCCCTGAACGAAGCCGAGCGCTCCCGCATCCACACCTTCATCGCCACCAGCGAAATCCATATGACCCACAAGCTGAAAATGACCCCCGAACAGGTGCTGGCCGAAACCAAGGCCTCCGTCTCCCTGGCCCGCTCGCTGGCCGACGAGGTCGAATTTTCAGCCGAGGACGCCAGCCGCTCCGATGTTGATTTCCTCATCAAAATTTTCAAGCTGGCCATCGAATCCGGGGCCACTATTCTCAATATCCCTGATACCGTCGGCTACGCCATGCCCGACCAGTTCAGCCAGTTCGTCAAAAATATTATCGACGGAGTTCAAGCCCCCGAAGGCGTTATTTTCTCCGTCCACGCCCATAATGACCTTGGTCTGGCCGTGGCCAACTCCCTGGCGGCGGTCAAAGCCGGTGTGCGCCAGGTTGAAGGCGCCATCAATGGCATGGGTGAACGCGGCGGCAACGCCGCCCTGGAAGAAGTGGTCATGGGCCTGAAAACCCGCAACGACCTCTATAACGTCACCATGGGCATGGACACCACCCGCCTCTATCCGGTCAGCCGCCTTATTTCACGCCTCTCCGGCGTGACCGTGCCACCCAACAAAGCCATTGTCGGAACCAACGCCTTTGCCCATGAATCCGGCATTCATCAGCATGGCGTTCTGGCTCACCGCGAGACTTATGAAATCATGCGGGCCGAAGATGTGGGCAGCGTTCCGGCGGTGATGGTTCTGGGCAAGCATTCCGGCCGCCACGCTTTCCGGGACAGGCTGGAAACCCTGGGCTATCAGCTTGACAATGAACAAGTGGCCAAGGCTTTTGATATTTTCAAAAAACTATGCGATGAAAAGAAAGACGTCACCGACGGCGATATCGAAGCCATCATTGCCGACCAGGTGCTGAACGTTCACCCGGAACACAGCTTCGAGCTGAAGGAATACGCCATAGGCGTGGGCGCCGGGCTGGCCACGGCCACGGTGGTCATCTCCCGCGACGGCCAGGAAATGCGCGACGCCGCCACCGGAAACGGCCCGGTGGACGCCGCTTTCAGCGCTATCAAGCGGGCTATCAACTTCTCGCCCCTGTTGGAAAATTTCAGCATCCGGGCCACCAGCCCCCGCTCCGACGCTATGGGTGAAACAGTGGTGGTGCTGAAGCACGGTGAAGTCACCGCCCAGGGCCGCGGCGTGGAAACCGACATCGTCAAAGCCAGCATTCAGGCCTATATCAACGCGGTCAACCGCCTTTATACCCAGGCGGCCGCCCGCGAAATCAAGCTGGAAGACCATCCCAACGCCAACATCTGCTAACGTCACGGCCGGGCAAAAATACAATTTTGCCCGGCGTTCAGGCCGCAATTTGAGAGCGGCATCTAATCGCGGGGACAAGCCATGACTCAACAAAGGATAATTGCCGTCGGGGATATTCATGGCTGTTACTCCAAGCTGAAAAAAATGCTCGGACGGCTGCAATGGTCGCCGGACAGCGGCGACTTGCTGATTTTCCTCGGCGATTATATTGACCGCGGCCCACAGAGCTATGACGTGGTGGAGACGCTTATCGAACTATCGGCCTCTCCCCGGGTGATCTGCCTCATGGGCAACCACGAACGCATGTTCCTCGATTTCATCAGCGGCCAGACCCTTCCCAGCCTTTATGCGAATGGAATAGCGGCCACCGTGCGCGATTACTGCTCTGGCGACCATGAAATGTCTGAAACACACCTCACGTTCCTCCGCAACCTCAAGCTTTACCATGAAACAGAGCACCATATTTTTGTTCATGCCGGATTGGCCCCTGGCCGTCCCCTGGCAGAGCAGACTCCCCATGATATGCTCTGGATCCGGGAAAAGTTTCTGCAAAGTGATCATGATTTTGGCAAAACCATCGTCTTCGGCCACACCCCATTCAGGGAGCCGGTAGTTTCACCGGGCCGCATCGGACTGGATACCGGCGCTGTTTACGGCGGATCACTGACGGCCGTTATTCTGCCTGAAGAGCGCTTTATATATGTAGACTAGTACACAGTCAAGGTTGTAATTTCGTAACCGCATAGACCCGCCGGAAGCCGGGGATTGTTTTTGTCCCGTCTCCGTTCCGGGGGTCTTTAGAAGTCATTTCATAAATATCTTTTTGCTCCCTGGCGTCGTTGCTCAGTCTTTTTAATGCTCAAAATATGTCGTATATTCCTGCGCTTAAAAAGCCTTCGCGCCTAGCCAGGAAACAAAAATCTTATTTATGAAATGATTTCTAGTCACGGAGCCAGGACAAAACTTCCGGCTCCCACTTCAGCTATGCATACTTTCCAGGCAGGGGAAAAGCCGACCAGGCAGCCGCCGGGAGAAATGTTTTTGCCCGGTGAGGTGACTAAAGACCCCCGGAACCTCACCGGGCAAAAACATTTCTCCCGGCGGCGGTCACCCGCTGAAACAAAACCGCCGTCACTTTTTAAAGTGACGGCGGTTTCATGTTCGGTCGCCAGAGAGAGGGTACAAGAGGAGGGGACGCTTATTTTCACGGTTGGACTGGGTGCCGGTACACCGGCGATTGATTGAACTCAAATGGTTGGACTGGCGAGTGAGAGTGAGTTCGATTCCTTTCAAAACTTATCTAAGAAGATCTTATAGGCCTGCCTCCTTATTGTACACTGTATTTTTGAACCACACTGTTCTTTGACCGGAAAATTACGCCGCCAGCGCGGCCTTGCCCGTTTCAGAACAGTTATTTAAAACTCTTCCGGCAAACGCCTGAACTTTTTTCGCTTCATCTTCCGCCACCAGCTCGCGGCCGGGTTCGCCCACGGCCGGGCAGAGATAAGCGCCCATCATATAATTGCCGCAGAATTGCTTCTTGCTGCCCCAAACCGTTTTCATCACCCGGCCGCGTTCGACTTCGCCGGTCAGAATGGGCACCAGGGCCACCTTCTTGTCCCGCAGTTCACGGAAACGGCCCACGGTGGGCGCGAAAGAACCCTGTTTCAAGGTGAACACAGCCAGAACCAGCTCGGCCTCGGCGGTGTCGGCCTCACTGACCGGGGCTATGCGCACATCAGGCGGCATAACGGCGGCCAGGCTATGGGCCAGGGCGGCGGAAGCTGGTTGCTGATCGGGATATATGATGGAAATTTTCATGGCTTAAACTCCTTTTTGCAATTGAGTCTTAATAACAATAATTGATCGGCCGTCTCTTGTCAATCTTTTTTTCCGCCTTCGCCCTAAATTTATTCCTAACGCGCCGCCTCAAAACCTCACGAGCGGGCAAGGCCCGCCGCCAACGCCGGGGAGCGGCCCGTCTGAGTGTAGAGTAACGGACGGGAAGCGGCCTTCAAAGAGTTTGTTACTTATAAGGCTCTCGTCTTCATGAGCGCTATCTGGTAAAATGTCCCCGGTTTTAATAAGGAGCATTGATGGAAGAACGACTTCGCATTCTGCACACTTCAGACTGGCACCTGGGCCGGGCCCTCTGCGGCCGCCGCCGCTATGACGAGTTCGCCGCCTTCCTGGATTGGCTCGCCAGCACCATTGAACAGGAAAAGGTTGATATACTGCTCATCGCCGGAGATATTTTTGACGTGGGCGCGCCTTCAGCCAGGGCCCAGTCGCTGTATTACAACTTTCTCGGCCGCATAGCCGCCAGCCGCGTTTGCGGCCATGTGGTCATTATCGCGGGCAACCATGATTCCCCGCTTTTCCTCAACGCCCCATCACAAATCCTCAAGGCCCTGGACATCCATATCGTTACCACGGCCGCCACGGATGTCAGTGAAGAGATCATCCCGATAAAAGACGGAGACGGCCAGACCCGCCTGATCGTGGCCGCCGTGCCCTATCCCCGTGACCGCGATATTCGGGAATCGACCGCCGGGGAGAGCACGGCCGACAAGGATAAAAAACTTATTGAGGCCATCAGCGCCCACTATGCCGGAGCGGCGGAGGCGGCTGAAAGTCTCTTGGCCGAACTGCCCGGCCCGCCCCCTATGGTGGCCATGGGGCACCTTTTCGCGGCCGGCGGCGAAACCGCGCCGGACGACATGGTCCGAGACCTTTATGTCGGCTCACTGGGGCGGGTGCCGGGCGAGGCTTTCCCAGCCTGCTTTGACTATGTGGCCCTGGGCCACCTCCACCTGCCGCAGATCATCGCGGGCGACCCGTCCCGACGCTACAGCGGCTCGCCCCTGGCCATGACCTTTGGTGAAGCCAGCCGCCCCAAGAGCGTCTGCCTGATCGACTTTAAAGGCCCGGACAATCAAATGGAAATCACCACCCTTAATGTCCCGGTTTTTCAGCGCCTCCACCGGGTATCCGGCGATTGGGAACGGATTGAGGCGGAGATCACCGAACTTAATCAATCCGGCGAAGCAATCTGGCTGGAAGTGGAATACACCGGCGCGGAACTGATTGGCGACCTTAGGGAGAGACTTTGGGAACTGACCGAGGGCGGCCGCCTGGAGATCCTGCGCATTCGTAACCAGCGGCTGGTCAGCCGGGTTCTGGAGGGGCTGGGCGAGGGTGAATCGCTGGCTGACCTGAATGAGGCGGAAGTCTTTCAGCGCTGCCTGGATCAAAACAGCGTCATTGAAGAAGAGCGGGCCGAGCTGTTAACAGCCTATGGCGAGATCCTCAAAGCCATGCGTGAAGATGAAGCGGAGGCCGAGGCATGAAAATTCTGTCCCTGCGCTTTAAGAACCTCAATTCCCTTCAGGGTGAATGGTTTATAGATTTCACCCATCCCGACTATGAGGAAAACGGCATCTTCGCTATCACCGGCCCCACCGGAGCGGGCAAAACCACCATCCTGGACGCCATTTGCCTGGCGCTCTACGGCCGCACTCCGCGCCTGGGAAAAATAACCAAAAGCCTCAACGAAATCATGTCCCGCCGCACTGGCGAATGTTCGGCCGAGTTGATTTTTGAATCATCGTCCGGCCGTTTCCGCACTTCCTGGGCCCAGCATAAATCCCGCCGCAAACCGGGCGGGGAACTTCAGGAGCCGCGCCATGAAATCGCCGACGACAAAACCGGGCAAGTTCTGGAATCGGCCCGCTCCAGAACCGAAATTGAAGTCATAAAAACAACCGGCATGACCTTCACCCAGTTCACTCGCTCGATACTTTTGGCCCAGGGGGCGTTTTCCGCCTTTTTGGAGGCTCCCGCCGACGAGCGGGCCGGGCTTCTCGAGCAGATTACCGGAACCGAGATTTACAGCCGCATCTCCATGAAAGTTCACGCGCGTAAAAATGAGGAATACGATAAGCTGCGGGCCATAGAGAAAGATCTGTCCATAGCTCCGTCTTTTGGGCAAGACAGTGAGGAAACCCTGAACCTGGAGCGTGAGGCCGCCAAAAATGAAATGGCGGCCCTGGAGAATCTCTTGAGCGTAAAAAATCAGGCCGCCGCCAGGCTGGAAAATCTGGCCGCCCTGGAAAAACGTGCCGTCGAGCTGGAATCCAGACGGCTGGAACTGGCGGGGAAGTCTGAGGCGTTCCAAACGACGCGGGCCAGATTAAACGCCGACAGAGCCGCCGCCGCCCTTGACGGCCCCTACAGCCGTCTGAAAACCCTCCGCCAAAAGAGCGCGGAAACGGCTGTTGAATTGAAAAAACTGGAAGAAGCCGTTGTCCCGGCCGAATCAGCTTTAGCGGCCCAGGCCGAACTCCTGGCCAAGGCCGAGGCCGCCCTGGCGGCGGCCCGTCTGGCCGATCAATCCGCGCGGCCGGTGATTAATCAGGCCCGTGAACTGGATGTGAAGATAGGCGAAATAGCCGGGCGAGTCAAACCCCTGGAGGATGAGCGGCTTACCCTGGTGGCCAGCCTCAGCGAATTAGAGAAAAAAAACACCGCCGCTGAAGAGTCTCTGGCCCGGTCAGTCAAGGAAAACGAGCTGCTCTCCGCCGCCCTGGCTTCAACCCGGGCCGATGCCGCCCTGCCCGCCTCTTTAGCCGCCATCGGCGAAAAGCTTCAGGCCGTCGAACAACTGCATAAGCGTTTCATGGAAAAAGCCGCCGCGTCCGAAATTTCTGAAAAGAAGCTTCTGGAGATTCGGGCTGGTTTTAACAGCCTCAGCCTCAAGAGTTTGTCATTAAAAAAAGAGACTGATGAAAAACAAAAAGAGAGGGATGACTGTCTCCAGAAATTTGATGAAAACATTTTGAGCGGACGGGAACTTTCCGCCTGGCACAATGATTTGCGCCTTCTGGGCCGCCGGATAAATGATCTGGATAAACTGGTTCGCCTGACCCGTGATTTGGAAACGGCCCAAAAAAGCTTGAGCGATGTTGCCGCCAATCGGGAACAAGGTTCCAAAGAGCTGGAACAGTTGAAGGAAAAAATTGAAGCTGAAAATAAGCTTTTGAAATCTCTGACTGAGCAGTCGGAAGCCCTGGAGACGATTCGTCGATTGCGGATAGAAGTCAAAAGCCTGGAAAAGAGGCGGGCGGATCTTGAGCCAGGAGCACCATGCCCGCTGTGCGGCTCACCGGAGCACCCCTGGAGCGGCCCCTCGGGCGCTCCGGCTTTTGATGATGCGGAACTGAAGCTGAAAGAAAACCAGACCGCCATAAAAATTAGTAATGACAAGGTGGTGAAGCTGAAAGAAAGAAGCGCCGCCCTCAATCAATCCATATTAGCGGCCGCCGCTGATTCTGAAAAGCTGAATCAGAGCATTTCCACGCTTAAAAATGAGCTGGACCGCTCCAGGCCGCAGTTTGAGAATCTCACCACCCTTGATTCCATGTCCGGGCATAAAGCCCAGCTCGAACGCGAAGCGGAAGCGATTGAGAAAAGATTGAACGCGGCGGCCAAGGCGGAAGAGATATTGAAGAGCATGGCGCAGGATCTGAGCGCACGCGCTAAATCGCTGGAAGAAATGGCCGCCCTCCTGGCCAGGGCTGAACTGGACTTAAACCGGGCCGATTTGGAACTGGCGCGGGATATAAAAGAGCGCGATTCACTTCGAGCGGATCTGGAAAAGGCGCTGGAAGATTCCCGTAATTCCGTCTCGCCATATGGACTGGCTGATTTCGGACCTGAAAATGTCAAGACGGTTTTCCGGCAATTGGAACAGAGGAAAAACAAACGGCAAGCCGACGAAACCCAATCCGCCGCGTTGGCCCAATCCATAAAAGACCTGACTAACGAAATCGAATCAGCCCGTAAACTAATCCAGAAAGACAGGGCAACGGCGGACCGGCTGAAAGCGGAGGCCGCCGTTCTGGTTGGCGAGCAAATGCGTCTCCGCACTATCCGCCAGGGTTTGCTGGGAACCGATACTCCACAGGACCGTGAGCGGCAGCTCACCGAGAACACCAATCGGGCCGAGGAAGAAGTCAAGCGCACTGACCAGAGCTGTCATAAGGCCCGGCAGAACCTGGAGTCGCTGAAAACCCGCAAAACCTCAGCCGCGCAAAATCTGGAGCTCCTGCACGTCGAGATTAAGGCCGCTGAAGACGATTTTAATCAAATGCTCCCGTCGGCTGGCTTTTCCGATGAAGCCTCATATCTGTCCGCGGCTCTCTCCCCTGAGGAGAAAGCCTCCGCGCTGGCCATTGAGAAAGAGCTGGCGGAAGCGCTGGCCATAAATGAGGCCGGCCTAATCGAAAACAAAGCGGCTATACTCTTGGAACAGAGCAATCGAACCAATGAGGGCAAACCGCTCCCGGAACTTCGGGCCGAAATGCAGGCCCTCTCTGAAAGCCGGGACAAACTTCAGGCCCGCCTTGGAGTTATTGAACAGAAAATAATCGAGCACCGCGAGGCGGCCCGTCTGAACCGGGAGTTATTAAGTCGGCGTGAGGCTCAAAAAAAGAATGCGGCCGCTGGGATCGTCTCCATGAGTTGATCGGCTCGGCCGACGGCAAGAAATACCGTCATTTCGCTCAAGGTCTGACATTTGAGGTTATGATGAGCCAGGCCAATCTCTGGCTGAGCCAGATGAGCGACCGTTATCTGCTCATCCGCGATACCCGCGAGCCGCTGGAATTAAATGTTATCGACAACTATCAGGCCGGAGAAATCCGCACCACCAAAAACCTTTCCGGCGGTGAGCGGTTCATTGTCAGCCTGGCGCTGGCGCTGGGTTTATCGAAAATGGCCAGCCAGAATGTGCGGGTGGATTCCCTCTTTCTGGACGAGGGCTTCGGAACGCTGGACGAGGATTCTCTGGATACGGCCTTGGACGCCCTGTCCGCCCTCCGGCAGCACGGCAAGCTTATCGGAGTGATATCGCACGTCCCGGCCCTGAACGACCGCATACCCGTGCAAATAAAAGTCTCCCGCCTCCCTGGCGGCCTGGCGGCCATCACCGCCCCCGGACTGTCGGAAACGTTAGTTTGAGGCGAGTTGCCACAGGCAAGCGTGTATCGTTTAAAGTTTCGCTATAACAGGCGACCGCCGCCGTGAGAAATGTTTTTGCCCGGTGAGGTTCCGGGGGTCTTTAGTCACCTCACCGGGCAAAAACATTTCTCACGGCGGCTGCCTGGTCGGCTTTCCCCCTGCCTGGAAAGTATGCATAGCTGAAGTGGGAGCCGGGAGCCGGGGATTGTTTTTTGTCCCGGCTCCGTGACTAAAGACCCCCGGAACGGAGCCGGGACAAAAAACAATCCCCGGCTCCCGGCGGGTTTGGCATGTTCGAAAACGCTTTACATGGTGCTAGCTTAATTCCAGAATGAAAGGCCTTTTGATTGTCAGGCGCACCGCTTCTCTTTTTCCTTCCCGCTCAAAAGCGACGGTCAGGGTCAGGGGATAGGCGGTGGCCGGGATATCCTCAATGCTCCCGTTCAGATACAAATCGCTCCCGTCCGGTGTTTTTCTGGCCGGGTGGCGCATCAGACCGATGGTGAACGAGCGGCCGCCCGCTTCACTGATTTCCACATTTTTCGCGTCTTCCGGCGGAATGATCGTCAAAAATCCTTCAGCCGGCCGGTCATTGGCATAACCGCCAACTTCCACGGTTCCGACAATGATCAGACGCGTATACTGACAGTGCGGATCTCTCAGTTCGTATTCAGCGTCATCTTCCAGCCATTGCTCCCTGGTCCCGCCATAGGGCCGCCCCAGGAACCACAGCCCCTTGTAGGTGACTTCCCCGGTGGACAGATCGGTTTCCGTGCCCTGCCCGTGGAACTCCGTCTTTTTTAATTCACCCTTATATTCTGTCGGGCTGGCCCCTATCATATAAAAATCGTAATCGTTGAAAACGCCCCGGCCTTCCATTTCGTCATAATTAAACTCTCCCGTATAGACGAAACTGTTGGACAAGCCCTGTCCATTGCGCGAGAGGTAATGCCCGTAGCCATGCCACATGCCTTCAGAAAATCCCCCCTCATAACGCTGGAGCAGCAAATCGTCACCCATATATTTTATCATCAGCCGGCCCTCGCCGTCCATGACCTGATAGGTCTGCCCGTCAATGGCGGTGACGGTTTTGGTCCCGCCCTCCCAGATGAAATTGAAGGGCAGCTCATAATTGGTAAAATAGCCGGTGACGCCATCGGGATTGGTGAAGTAGCCGTTGGTGTGGCCGGATGAATTGACGGCCGCCGCCGCGTCGAGAAATTTGGCTTCGAGCTCGGTCGGCCTGAACGGCTCCACCGCTTCGGCGTTCAGAACTTCAGCCTGAACGTGTTCGGCCACTTCTTCCATGGCCGTTTCAGGCTCGGCGGGCGGCTCATCCTGGTTGGAGCCGCCGCAGGCGAACAAAAAAAGCGTCAATAAAATTACCAGCGGAATTCGCGAAATTTTCATAACGGCGTCACTTTCTGAAATAGCGGACTATGGCCAGAAGGCCGGTCAGGGCCGCCAGAATCGGGGCCAGCATATTTCCCTGGCGGACAAAGGGTGTGGTTATCAGATTTTCGCTTTTTATTATGGGCGCGTCCATCGGGAAAGCCCCCACATCATAAAGTTGGCTGGCCTGAACAATGCGGCCTGATGGATAGACCAGAGCGCTTATGCCGGTGTTTCCGGCCCTCACCAGCGGCCGCCTGGTCTCAATGGCCCGCATGGAAGATTGCAGAAGATGCTGTTCCGGGGCCCGGCTGCGGCCGAACCAGCCATCGTTAGTGGGCACTATCAGAAGCTCGGCCCCCTCCCGCACCCGGTCGCGCCCGATGTAGGGAAAGGTCGATTCAAAACAGATCATCACCCCCAGCTTCACTTGCGGCGGCAGCCCGTCACCGGAAACCGGCACGCTTATCAGCGGACGCGCCTCCCCGCCGCTGAAATTTCCGGCCGCCCCTATCAGCCCCTGCATGAAAGCCCATTTCAGAAACGGCAGCCAGTCCAGCGGCAGATATTCACCAAAGGGCACCAAATGCATTTTATCGTAATAGGCCAAGAGGTCGCCGCCGTCCAGAAGGATCATGCGGTTGTGAAGCTTGTCCATGTTCGGCCAGGCTCCGCCCAGGCCGGCTACGCCAGTCAGAATCAGGCTGTCGGTATCGGCGCTCAGCTCCCTCAGCCACTCAGTTTCAGCGTAATCAAAATCCAGCACAAAGGGCATGGCCGTTTCCGGCCATAAAATCAGCCACGGCTTCAAACGGTCGGCCTCCTCATTGAGGCCCTCGTATTTGCTGAAAAGGCGGTCGCGATATTCAGCGTCCCATTTATCCATCTGCTCGGTTGAGGGCTGAACCACCGCCACCGTGCGGGCCGGTGACGACAGGGCGATATCTTCCCATTTTCCATACTGCATCCGCCCATAGGCAAAGAGCGCGCCGATTATGACCAGCGCCCCTATCAGATATGGAAGAATCGCCCCGCTCCTCTCGCGTCGGTTCAGCCAGGCCGAGGCCAGAAAGAAATTGACCATGGCCACGAAGAAACCCAGCCCGTAAATGCCCACCAGATCCGCCGCCTGGGCCATTTCAGGAAAAATGGCCAGGGGACCGGCCAGCGGCGTCCAGTTGAAGCCGGTCAGCACCCAGTTTTTCAGCCAGTCCAGCCCGCACCAGGTGATGGAGCCCAAGACGGAAAAACTAAGCCGGTCAATGGCGGGCATGGTGATAATCCAGCCGAAAAAGCCCTGGAACAGGCCCAGAAAGGCACACAAAAGGAACAGAACGCCCCAGCCGACCACCGGCCCCAGACCGCCGTAGCCGCTCATGACGTCCGCCAGCCAGGGGAGGGTGCACATTCCCAGGCTGAGGCCGTAAACCCAACCCAGAAAAAAACCGCGTTTGCCGCTCTGTTCATTAACCGCCAGGATAAGGGGAACCAGGGCCACCAGACACAGCGGCCACAACCCCGGCCAGGGCCAGGAAAGGGTTTGCAGAACGCCGCCGAGCGCGGCCAGAATAACGGATGGTAAGAGAGACGGTTTCGGCCGTTTAAAGGAGAGACCTTTCTGTTTTCGCAAACCCTTGCCCATGCTTCACCTCCGGGCTCCCGGAGCGGGCTGCCTCTGATTGATTTTCATGACGTAAAACAGAAGCCCCAGCCCCAAGGCCAGGCCCGGCAGAGACAAAAGCTGCCCGCGCGATAAAATGAAGCTGTCCACCAGACCATGCCTTTCCTTGATGAATTCGACCAGAAAGCGGCCGGTGAAATAGAGAATGAGGAAAGCGGCGGACAAAGCGCCGGTGGGCCGTTTTTCCCCGCCCAACCGTCTGTCCAGCCACAACAGGGCGGCCAGGACGGCCAGCCCCAGCCCGAATTCAGCCAGTTGGCTGGGGTATCTGGCCGGGGTCAGTTCCGGGGGCAACCCGTCGAATCTGGGAAAACGAATGCCAAAGGGGCCGTCGGTCACGCGGCCGACGATTTCTGAATTGAGGAAATTGCCGAGCCGGACCAGGGCCGCGCCCAGGGCGGCGGAAAAGGAGAAGCGGTCGCAGGTGTCCCAGAAAGGCCGTTTCCATTTATGTGAATGATAATAGAGGGCGATAATGAGGCCGATGGTGGCCCCGTGGCTGGCCAGCCCTCCCTCCCAGACCCGAAAAAGCCAAGCCGGGTCGTGCATAAATTTATCAAAATTATAAAAAAAGACGTGCCCCAGCCTTGCGCCCAGAAGCACGCCCAGCGCGCCGGGCAGAATGAAAGCGAAAGCTTCGTCCTCCGTGCCGCGTCCGCGAACAATCTGCCAGCGGAAAAAGAAAAATCCGCCGATAAGGACCAGGCCGAAAATAATGCCGTAATATCTGATCGGCAGGCCGACAAAAGGTAGAGTGAATGCGATAGGGTCCGCATCCCATATTGGGGCCATAATTATATTCCTATTGTTGTAATGAGAGTCCACCAAACCAATTTATGTTATAAATCATTCCCCCCCCAATGGTCAAGCCGGGCAGGGCCCGGACCCCACGTCTGGGTGGCTTCTTCCCGTAATAGTTGATTTTGGCGGCCATCATCGTGTTAAGAGCGGTGCCCCCTTGGGCTATGGGAATGGCATAACCAGCATTTAGAGGAACATCCGCAAATGGCTGGACTCAGGGACACTAACCGAACTCTAAAAGTAAAACAGACCGAAAGCAATGGAAGCGATGATAATCACCAAACCAAGAATCACACCTATCCAATCGGAAGTCGGTGACGGGCAGTGACAAAGCGATTGATGCCGCAAGCGAATAGCTGAAGGTACAATGAAAATTGAAAGGGCGGGAAAAGTGCCGCCAACAAAAGCGCAGAGCATTTGACTGCCAGATAGTCTCCATACCAGCCATATTAAAAAAAAAGTCGTGCCGCCCACAGCCGGCAAGTAAGGCCCGGTGCGCGAAACTCCCCGCTCCCAGGCTTCTCCGGTAAAAGCCATCAACCCAAAGCGACTGAAAACCATGAACATATGTGTCATTGAGGCGATATAGAACAGGGCGCATGGAAGGAAAATGGCTGTGAGACCCATTGTGGAGTGACCGGGAGATCCTTTCGGGAAAAAAAGAAAAACGACACCCCACAATAGGCCCATCAAAACCCCGCAGGATATCGATGCGATAGTCCAGAATTTTTTCATGGGGGCGACTCCGCTGGCTGCAACAATATGTTCCTGATTAACGCCCCTAAATATCCCACTTTTCCAGCTTATAGGCGCTGTCCCAGAACATCCACTCCATCCGCGAACAGACCACGAAAGCCTCCGTCATTTCCCGGCGGCCGGCTTCATTGGTGTGGGCGGCCATTTCGTCGCCAATGGCCAGAGCGCGCGTCACGGCCTGCCCGTATTCCACGCCGCCATAGGTGTCTATCCAGCTTTGATAAGGGTTGCCGGGCGCGATTTCTCCGGCCAGGATATGGTCGCCCACCGCCTTGTAAATCCAGAAGCAGGGCAGCACCGTGGCCACCGCCACTTTCAGTGAGTCCACCGCCAGTTGACGAAGCATGAAAGAGGTATACAAAAGGCAGGTGGGCGAAATGGGCGGCAAATTCTCCAGCGAACCGAGATAGGCCTTGTGCAGGGCCTTTTCCACTTCCATGGTGTCACCGGCAAAAGAAAGAAAGGCGGAAACATGTTCCGGCTTCTGGCACTTGGAGGCAATCCCGGCCAGGGTGCGGCCGAAATCAGCCAGATATATGGCGTCCTGACGCAGATAGAACAGGAATTTTTCCTTCGGCAGGGTGCCGTCCATCAATTCAGTAATGAAGGGGTGGGCGATAATTTTATCGAAGATGGGTAAAATGGCCCGTCTGGCCGTCGTGCTCCATTTGGCGGTCATGAAATTGCCTCCGGCAGGCCAGAGCTTCGGCCCGCCTGAAAACTGGTACGCAGTCAGTAATAAAATGAAGGAAAAGCGGTTGACCGCCGCCGGGAGAAATGTTTTTGCGAGGGTGAGGTTCCGGGGGTCTTTAGTCACCTCACCCTCGCAAAAACATTTCTCCCGGCGGCTGCCTAGTCGGCTTTCTTGCGGCCTGGAAAGCACACATAGCCGAGTGGCAGCCGGAAGCCGGAAGTTTTGTCCCGGCTCCGTGACTAAAGCCCCCCTTCACCTCGCCGGGACAAAACTTCCGGCTTCCGGCGGGCTAACGCTGTTCCGAAATAACAGCACTGACTATGTACCAGATACCTGTGAACGAGATTGGCCGCCTTGGGGGCGGCCAATCTCGTTGTGTCAGCTCACAGCGTTGGTCCGCTGCTTTTTGTTGAATTGCGAGAGATACTTGGGCAGACCCGTTCCAGCCGGAATCAGGCGGCCCATGATGACGTTCTCCTTCAGACCGGCCAGTTGGTCGACCTTGCCGGCCACGGCCGCTTCGGTGAGAACCTTGGTGGTTTCCTGGAAGCTGGCCGCCGAGATGAAGCTCTCGGTCGAGAGGGAGGCCTTGGTTATGCCCTGAAGGACCGGCTCACCCGTGGCCGGGGTCTTGCCTTCGGCCAGAAGGGCTTCGTTCAGTTCCTCAAAGCGCATGCGGTCAGTGGTTTCGCCCGACAAGAGTTCGCTGTCGCCCGGCGACTTGACCCGGACTTTCCGGAGCATCTGGCGCACGATGACTTCAATGTGCTTATCGTTGATCTTAACGCCCTGGAGGCGGTAGACCTGCTGCACTTCGTCCACCAGATATTTGGCCAGATCCTTCACGCCCCGGATGGAGAGGATGTCGTGGGGGTTGGCCGCGCCGTCCATCAAAGGTTCGCCCGCCCGGATGAAGTCGCCTTCATGAACGGTGACGTGCTTGCCTTTGGGGATGAGGTATTCCTTGGCTTCACCGATTTCCGGGGTGACGATGACCTTGCGCTTGCCCTTGGTCTGCTTGCCGAAGGCCACGATGCCGTCGATTTCGCTGATGACAGCCACTTCCTTGGGCTTGCGTACTTCGAACAGCTCGGCCACGCGGGGCAGACCGCCGGTGATGTCCTTGGTTTTGGTGGTTTCGCGCGGAATCTTGGCCAAAGCCTCGCCCGCGTGAACCCTCATCTTCTCTTCAATCATCAAAATGGCGTTGACCGGCAGAGGATAGACCGCCGGGGTGCCCTTGGAGGTCATCAAAGGTTTGCCCGCCGCGTCCAGCACCTTGATGCGCGGACGGATGTCGGCCAATTTGGATTCGATGATGACCTTGGAGGATTTGCCGGTGACCGGGTCAACTCTCTCCACCATGGTCTTGCCCTCTTCCATGTCTTCAAAGGCGACATAGCCGGAAACTTCGGTGAGGATAGGCACGGTAAAGGGATCCCAGTCGACGAACTCGCCGGGTTTATCGATGGCCAATTGGTAATCGATGCCCAGACGGGCCACGTCGGCCGCGTTCTTCAGGTCATATTCGTCCAGCACCTGACCGGCCTGGCTCATGGCTTCCAAAACGCCGGGCCAGACAGTGGCCAGGGCCGACATTTCCGGCGAGGTGTTGGCGCTCTCCAGAAGAAGGCCGTTCGGGTCCATGAGCCCCTTGGAGGAGGCCCAGGCCTGGACGCGGGTGAACAGGGGCCGCAGATCGTTCTGAGCCCGGGTCAGTTCGGCCTTGTCGGACAGAAGATTGGCTATTTTAGCCGCGCCGCTCTTCAGCTCCTTGGCATACTGGGGAATGTCGGCGTCCTTGATGTCCTCAGCGGGCACGGCCTCAATGGCCATAGCCGAAGCGGCGGCCAGGGGCGCGAGCTTGAGGTGCGCGCCGTAGATCAATTCGTGCTTTTCCTTGGGGCTGTTGTGCTCATCGCGGATGATGAGTTCGCCCTTGCGGCTCATGACCACCAGGTTGCCGCCGGCCGAACGCACCAGGCGCACATCCGGGGTGAATTCCAGGGTGCCCTTGAGTTCAGAGGCGATGACGTGCCGTTCCGCCCGCCGGGAGGCCGTACCACCGATGTGGAAGGTACGCATGGTGAGCTGGGTGCCCGGCTCGCCGATGGACTGGGCGGCGATGATGCCGATGGACTCGCCGATTTCCACCAGTTTGCCGTGGGCCAGGTCGCGTCCGTAGCACTTGGCGCAGACGCCGCGCTTGGCCCGGCAGGTCAGGACCGAACGAATCCTCAGGCGGTCGATGCCCGATTCTTCAATGGCCATGGCCCCTTCTTCATCGATCTCCTCGCCGTCGCGCACGATAACCGTGCCGTCGGCCGGGTTGACCACGTCGCCCATGGCCGTGCGGCCGAGAATACGTTCATTCAGGGGCTGGATGATTTCGCCCGCTTCACGCAGGGCTTCCACTTCGATGCTGTCGTGGGTGCCGCAGTCCTTTTCCAGAATAATGCTGTCCTGGGCCACGTCCACCAAACGGCGGGTCAGGTAACCGGAGTTGGCCGTCTTCAAGGCGGTATCGGCCAGACCCTTGCGCGCGCCGTGGGTGGAGACGAAGTACTGAAGAACGGTCAGGCCCTCACGGAAGTTGGCGGTGATGGGCTGTTCGATAATTTCGCCCGTGGGCTTGGCCATCAGACCGCGCATACCGGCCAGCTGGCGCATCTGGTCCTTGGAACCGCGGGCGCCGCTGTCGGCCATCATATAGATGGGATTAAAACCGGCCGGTCCCTGAATTTCAGTGGGCTTGCCGTCCAGCTTGGTAATCTGGATTTCGCGCATCATCTCGGCCGCGACTTCGTCGGAAGCGCGGGTCCAGATGTCGACCACCTTGTTGTACTTCTCGCCCTCGGTGATCAGACCGTCGCGGTACTGTTCTTCGACCTCGTTGATTTCGCCCTGGGCCACATTGATGATTTCCTCTTTGCGGTCGGGGATGATCATGTTGGATATGCACAGAGAGATACCGGCCTTGGTGGCGAATTTATAGCCGAAATCCTTGAGACGGTCGGCCAGCATAACCGTATCCTTGATGCCGCAGACGCGGAAACAGCGGGAAATAAGGTTACGCAGTTCGTTCTTTTTCATGACCCGGTTGATGATGTCGAAGCCGAGTTTCTCCGGGATCGTCTCCAGAAGCAGAACGCGGCCGCAGGTGGTCTTGACCCGTTTGGTCTCGCCGTGAATGGTCAGACGCACTTCGATTTCAGCCTGAAGGTCAAGCTGCTCATGGTCATAGGCCATGCGCACTTCGTCCGGGCCGGAGAACTTGCGGCCTTCGCCCACCGCGCCGGGCTTGACCTTGGTCATATAATACAGACCCAGAACGATGTCCTGGCTGGGCACGATGACCGGCTCGCCGTTGGCCGGGGAGAGGATGTTGTTGGTGCTCATCATCAGAACGCGGGCTTCAATCTGGCTCTCGATGGAGAGCGGCACATGAACGGCCATCTGGTCGCCGTCAAAGTCGGCGTTGAAAGCCGAGCAGACGAGAGGGTGAAGCTGAATGGCCTTGCCTTCAATGAGAATCGGCTCGAAAGCCTGAATGCCCAGGCGGTGGAGGGTCGGGGCGCGGTTCAGGAGAATGGGGTACTCCCGCACCACTTCAGAGAGGGTATCCCAGACTTCTGAAGTTTCCTTTTCGACCATTTTCTTGGCCGCCTTAATGGTGGTGATGAAGCCCTTCTTTTCCAACTGATGATAGATGAAGGGTTTGAACAGTTCCAGGGCCATCTTTTTCGGCAGGCCGCACTGGTGGAGGCGCAGATCCGGGCCGATGACGATAACCGAACGGCCGGAATAGTCGACGCGCTTGCCCAGAAGATTCTGGCGGAAACGGCCCTGCTTGCCTTTCAGCATGTCCGAGAGCGATTTCAGCGGGCGCTTGTTGGGGCCGGTGATGGTCTTGCCCCGGCGGCCGTTGTCGAACAGCACGTCCACGGCTTCCTGGAGCATGCGCTTTTCATTGCGGATGATGATCTCCGGCGCGCCCAGCTCGATGAGCCTCTTCAGACGATTGTTGCGGTTGATGACGCGGCGGTACAGATCGTTAAGGTCGGACGTGGCGAAGCGGCCGCCCTCCAGGGGCACCAGGGGGCGCAGATCCGGCGGCAGAACCGGCACGACTTCCATGATCATCCAGGCCGGGTCGTTGCCGCTGTCGCGGAAAGCTTCCACGATGCGCAGACGCTTGACCAGCTTTTTGCGCTTGGCCTCGGAAGTGGTTTCGGCCAGTTCGCGGCGCAGCTCGATGCCGAGCTGGGTGCAATCGATCTGGCGAACCATCTTCTGCACGGCTTCCGCGCCGATGCCCGCTTCAAAAGCCTCGGCTCCGTATTCTTCCTCGGCCTGACGATGACGTTCGTCAGTCAGAATCTGCCCTTTGGTCAATGGGGTCTCTTTGGGATCGATGACCACATGGGCTTCGAAATACAGAACCTTTTCCAGATCCTTCAAAGCCATATCCAAAAGGTTGCCGACCTTGGACGGGAGGCTCTTGAGGAACCAGATGTGGGCCACCGGGGAGGCCAGTTCGATGTGGCCCATGCGTTCGCGCCGCACCTTGGACTGGATGACTTCGACGCCGCACTTTTCGCAGATGACGCCGCGATGCTTCATGCGTTTATATTTACCGCAGTTACATTCGTAATCCTTGGTGGGCCCGAAGATTTTGGCACAGAAGAGGCCGTCGCGTTCGGGCTTGAAGGTGCGGTAATTTATGGTTTCCGGCTTCTTGACTTCGCCGTGGCTCCAGCCGCGGATTTTTTCCGGGCTGGCCAGCGCAATGCGAACGCTGTTGAAGCTCAATGGATCTTTGGGTTTTTGAAAATAGCTCAAAATGTCTTCCACAATATTTTCCTCTCTGGTGAGGCGCTTCCAACCGGCCGGAACCGGTAAGCGACTTGGGTGGAATTATATATGCACACAACCTGAAATGGTGAAACCTGATGAAGAAGCGGGACACTGCCCATCATCCCGCAAAGGGGGGACAGCCCGGCTTGAATCATCGTCGATATCATTCGGACGTCTTCGGCCGAATGATATCGATGGGGGTCAAGGGGGCTGTGCCCCCTTGCGGGGTGGAGGGGCAGAGCCCCCCTCTTCTCTTCATCAGTTTTCCACCATTTCCGGTTCGGGCGTTTGGACGGCCTGCGGCGTGGGGACGCTCATGATTTCGGCCAAAGGCTCCGGCAGAGCCTTGATGTTGGCCTCTTCGATGCTCATCACTTCCGGCTCGTCGCCTTCCATGTCCACATCTAACCCGAGGGACTGGAGTTCCTTGACCAAAACGTTGAAGCTCTCCGGCAAACCCGCTTCCAGTATGTTGTCGCCCTTGACGATCTTTTCATACATGCGGGTACGCCCGGCCACGTCGTCGCTCTTGACGGTGAGGAATTCCTGGAGGCTGTAGGCCGCGCCGTAGGCCTCCATGGCCCACACTTCCATTTCACCCAAACGCTGGCCGCCGAACTGGGCCTTGCCGCCCAAGGGCTGCTGGGTGACCAGTGAATAGGGGCCGATGGAACGGGCATGGATTTTGTCGTCAACCAAATGGTGAAGTTTGAGCATATACATAATGCCCACGGTGACTTCATTTTCGAAATATTCACCGGTGCGGCCGTCACGCAGCTTGGTCTGGCCGATGTCCGGCAGACCCGCTTCTTCCAGAATGGCCTTGATTTCATATTCTTCCGCGCCGTCAAAAACGGGCGTAGCCACATGGAGGCCCTTAGTCGAGAGGCTGGCCAGTTCGAACAGTTCTTCGTCGGTCAGTCCTTCGGACCATTTATTGTAATCGCGCTCGCCCAGAATGCTTTTCAGCTTCTGGCGCACGCCCTCGCGGTTGGCCGTATCCACCAGGTGGGCAATCTGCTTGCCCAGTTCGCGGCTGGCCCAGCCCAGGTGGGTTTCCATAATCTGGCCCACGTTCATACGGCTGGGGACGCCCAGGGGGTTCAGGACCAGATCGACCGGAGTGCCGTCTTCAAAGAAGGGCATATCCTCTTCCGGCAGAATCCGGGAGACGACACCCTTGTTGCCGTGGCGGCCGGCCATTTTGTCGCCCACGGAGAGTTTCCTCTTCATGGCCACATAGACCTTGACCATCTTGATGACGCCCGGAGGCATCTCGTCGCCCTTTTTGAGCTTGGCCACCCTCTTTTCGAAAACCAGGCGGATGAACTCAACCTGCTCTTCGTAATAGTTGACCACTTTGGTGATCTCTTCCAGAATGGCCCCGGCCTTGTCTTCGACCAGTTGGACCCCGGCCCAGGCCGAGGGGGCAATCTGCTCGACATCGTCGGCCGTGATCACATCCTTCTTCTTCAGAACGGGCGTGTTCTTGCGGCCGTCGGTGACCTGGGAATTCAGGGAGTTGCCGACCAGGTACTCAGCCAGACGCTTCTGGGTGTTCTTGGTGATGATATGGATTTCGTCCTCCTGATCCTTCATCAGGCGGGCGATTTCGTCGTTCTCAATCTGCTGGCTGCGCTCATCCTTGTCCACGCCTTTGCGATAGAAGACGCGGGCGTCGATGACCGTGCCCTCCACGCCCGGCGGCACGCGGAGCGAGGTATCTTTAACGTCGGAAGCCTTTTCACCAAAAATGGCCCGAAGGAGCTTTTCTTCCGGGGAAAGCTGGGTTTCGCCCTTGGGGGTGATCTTGCCGACCAGGATGTTGCCCGGCTTCACTTCCGCGCCGATGCGGATAATGCCCGCGCCGTCGAGGTTGGCCAGGGAGTCTTCGCCCAGGTTGGGGATATCGCGGGTGATTTCCTCCGGCCCCAATTTGGTGTCGCGGGCCACGGTTTCGAATTCTTCGATGTGGACCGAAGTGAAGACGTCCTCTTTGACCAGACGCTCGGAGACCAGGATGGAGTCTTCGAAGTTATAGCCGCCCCAGGTCATGAAAGCGACCATGACGTTACGGCCCAAGGCCAGTTCGCCCATTTCAGTGGCCGGGCCGTCGGCGATGATCTGGCCCTTTTTGACCAGGTCGCCGGGCTTGGCAATGGGGCGCTGATTGAAGCAGGTGCTCTGGTTGGTGCGGTGAAATTTATTCAGTTTATAAATGTTCACCCACTGGCCGGAGGCGTCGGCTTCCGCGTCGGTATAGCGGACCACGATACGCGAAGCGTCCGCGTCCTCAACCACGCCGTCATATTTGGCCACAACGGTAACCCCGGAATCGCGGGCCACCACCGATTCAATGCCCGTCCCGACCAGGGGGGCGTCGGTGCGGAGAAGCGGCACGGCCTGGCGCTGCATGTTCGAACCCATCAGGGCGCGGTTGGCGTCGTCGTGTTCCAGGAAGGGGACCAGGGAGGCGGCCACCGAAACCAGCTGGTTCGGGGAGACGTCCATCAGGCGCACTTCATCTTTGGGCACCAGCATGAATTCGCCGTCCACATGGCAGGGCACCTGCTCGGCCACGATGAAGCCGTTAGCCTCCAATTCAACGTTGGCCTGGGCCACCGGCAGCCCCTTCTCCTCCAAAGCGGTCAGGTAACGCACCTCATCGGTGGCCACGCCGTCCACCACCTTGCGGTAGGGCGTCTCAATGAAACCATAGTCATTGACCCGGGCGTAGGTGGAGAGTGATACAATCAGACCGATGTTCGGGCCTTCCGGCGTTTCAATGGGGCAGATACGGCCATAGTGGGTCGGGTGAACGTCGCGGACTTCAAAACCGGCCCGGTCACGGGTCAGACCGCCTGGGCCGAGAGCTGAGAGGCGGCGCTTGTGGGTGATTTCCGACAAGGGGTTGTTCTGATCCATAAACTGGCTGAGCTGGGAGGTGCCAAAGAATTCCTTGACCACGGCCGAGACCGGCTTGGAGTTGATCAGGTCGTGGGGCATGAGGGTGTCCACTTCCTGGAGGCTCATGCGTTCCTTAATGGCCCGCTCCATGCGCACCAGACCGACGCGATACTGGTTTTCCAACAGTTCGCCCACGGCCCGCACCCGGCGGTTGCCCAGATGGTCGATGTCGTCCACTTCGCTGGTGGGGTCGTCCTTCAGGGCCACCAGTTCCTTGACGGCGGCGATTATGTCTATGGGGCGCAGCACCTGCACCGAGAGGTCGGCGGCCGCGTCGTTGTTGCTGTCCGGCCCGAACAGGCGAAGGTTCAGTTTCAGGCGGCCGACCGGTGAAAGATCGTAATGCTCGGCGTTGAAAAACAGATTGTCGAAAAAGGTCTGGGCCACTTCCGGGGTCGGCGGGGTGGAGGGACGAATCTTGCGATAAATCTCCAGAATCGCCTCCTGGGTGGTCTCAACCTTATCCAGGGCCAGGGTGTCGCGGAAAGAGGAGCTGATGTTGGCATTATCAATGAACAACAGCGGCAATTCCGAGATACCGGCGGCGGTGATGGCCTCATAAGCCTCTTCAGTGAAGGGCTCGTTCAGGCCGATGATGATTTCGCCGGTTTCCGGGTTGATGATGTCGCGGGCCGCGTAACGGCCATAGAAATCGTCAATGTCGGCCTCGGTCTCGCGGATGCCCAGATCAGACAAACGTTTGGCCGCCAGCTTCGATATCTTTTTGCCCTTGCGGACCAACACTTTGCCGCTTTCCGGGTCGGTGATCTCGGCCTGAACCTTCTGGCCGATCAGGAGCGTGGGCGCGACATTGCGGATGACCTTGCCGTCCACAAAGCGCAGAACATCTTTTTCATAGAAATAATCCAGAAGATCCTGGGCGGTGTAGCCCAGAGCCTTCAAAAGCAAAGTCACCGGGAATTTACGGCGGCGGTCGATGCGGACATAGATGATGTCCTTGGGGTCCATTTCCAAATCGAGCCAGGAGCCGCGCATGGGAATGATGCGGGCCGAATACAAAACCTTGCCGGAGGAATGGGTCTTGCCCTTGTCATGATCAAAAAAGATGCCCGGCGAACGGTGGAGCTGCGAAACAATGACGCGCTCGGTGCCGTTGATGATGAAAGTGCCCTGGCTGGTCATCAGGGGGAGCGTCCCGAAATAGATTTCCTGTTCCTTGACGCCGCCGCGAATGGTCTTCGCGCCGGTTTCCTTATCCTGGTCATAGACTTCCAAAGCCACCCGGATTTTCAGGGGGGCTTCAAAGGTCATGCCTTTGGCCAGGCATTCATCCACTTCATACTTCACTTCATCGAAGCTGTAGGAAATGAATTCCAGATTGGCCAGGCCGGAAAAGTCGCGGATCGGAAAAACGCTCTTGAAGACGGCCTGGAGGCCCTGATTGGCTCTCTGGTCGGCCGGAACGTCTTTCTGCAGGAAACGCTCATAAGAGCAGCGCTGCATTTCGATCAGGTTGGGCATATCCGTAACTTGTTCGGTCTTGCCGAAGTTTTTACGGATACGGAGGTTACTGTGGTTGCTGGGCATATAATCTTCCTCCTGCCGGTGGGCCGCCGGTTAAAATACGGCGGCACGAGGGAATTGATGCGAGTGGGGGTTATCCCCCTTATATATACAAACGGCCGACGAATGAATCGGAGACAAATTTGCCATTCTGAATTTTTAACAGGCACGCAACCAACATAACCTGAACAGGCATTGGAAGCGTGTGCGCTGGTGTTCCGTACACAACCAGGCGCTTTCAGCGCGAAACCTTCTCCATCAGATATTCACCCGTGGAACCGGGAGTTCATCAACCCAAAACGGAACGGGCCCGGCATGAGATCACACCAGGCAATTTTTTAAAATTCCCTATTAGGGCATATGATTCAATTTATCGGAATCTTCAACTTCTGGTAAAAAAACCCCGGTTAGAGAGACCACCAATCGGGCCGGGGCAAGTTGGCGAAGCTTTTAACGATGATTCCGCGGTCAATCAAGCAACCCGCCACGGGCCAGTTGAGGAGAGCGGTCGTCAAAAGACGTATCAGGTTAGAGAAAAAGAAAGGTTTGCCGCCCGGCGGGACCGGGCGGCCAGAATCGAAGCCTTGCGGCCAGGGGGAATTATTTCAGTTCCACCTTGGCGCCGGCGCCTTCGAGCTGCTTTTTGATCTTCTCGGCATCTTCCTTGGAAACGCCTTCTTTGACGTTCTGGGGGGCGCCTTCGACCAGGTCTTTAGCTTCTTTGAGGCCCAGGCCGGTGATGGCGCGGACTTCTTTGATGACGTTGATTTTCTGAGCGCCCGCGTCGGCCAGGACGACCGTGAACTCGGTCTGCTCTTCAGCGGCCGGAGCGGCTTCGCCGGCCGGCATCATGGCCATGGCGGCCACGGGGGCGGCGGCGGACACACCAAAGGTCTCTTCCAGATCCTTGATGAGCTCGCTCAGTTCGATAACGGACATATTCTTCAGAAATTCAATAACGTCAGCCTTGGAAATGCTCATGATAAATATCCTTTCAATTGCGGCCGGGCCGCTTTAGTTTTAAAAAAAGAGGGTGTCAGGCAAAGAATGCCAGAAACTTATCTTGTGCTTTAGTCGGCAAGCGAATTTAGATATTTAAAGCGTTGCCTTACATATGGAGCACTTGAAAGTTAGTACCCAGTTAAAAAATTAAGCGGCTTCTTTCTGGTCGCGAATAGCGGACAGAGCATAGACCAGCTTCTGCGGAATGGCGTTCAGAACGCGGACCATATTGGTGGGCACGGCGTTCATGGTGCCAAGCAAGGTGGACAGCATAACTTCGCGGCTCGGCAGGCTGGCCAGCGCCTTAATTTGCGCCGGGTTGATAACCTTTTCGCCCAGGGTGCCGCCCTTGATGATGAATTTGTCATTAGTTTTGGCAAATTCCTGAAGGGCTTTGGCCAGAGCGGCCGCGTCGCCGTAGGTGAAGCCAAGGGCGTTGTTGCCGACCATCATGTCGGACAGCTGTTCCGCCGGGGTCCCTTTGGCGGCGAGCTTGACCAGGGTGTTTTTGGCCACCTGGTATTCGGCTCCGGCTTCGCGCAGTTTCACGCGGAGTCCGCTCATGGTTTCCATGGGAATGCCCTTGAAGTCGGTGACGAAAACGGCCCCGGCCTCTTTGAGGTGCTTGGACAGATCGGCCACGACTTGTTCTTTTTTGTTGCGATCCATTACTTTTCCTCCTTTCTTAAGGCTGATAACCGGCCAAAGGCCAGCGTATGTTTTGCCCTAAGAATCGGTGGACGCATAAAGCTGTCTCCACGGCCTCGGCCGGCGGCTCCCGCCTTTTAGCGCCCCATTATAAATGAGGCGACCGGCTGTCTTCGGGCGGCGCTCAGGCCGCGCGGCCACCGGATGCTTGCGCATCCTCTCCGATGTGGCTTTGGCGACGTTGAGGTCGGCTCGGCCGGGTCGGTGCTTTAGTGGCAGTGCGGCTGGATCAGCTTGGCTAATCCCGTCATATCAGCGCACGATATGACTTTTATTTGGCAGTGGCGCTTAAGATTAAGCGGCCAGTTCTTTCAGTTCTTTCACCAGGGCCGGGTCGATCTTGACGCCGGGACCCATAGTGGACGAAAGGCTGATGCCTTTGATATAGGCGCCCTTGCTGGTGGTCGGCTTCAGGCGCTGAATCACGTCGAAGAAAGCGGCCACGTTCTGGAGCAGTTTTTCAGGGCCGAAAGAGACCTTGCCCAAGGGGGCGTGGACGATACCGCTTTTTTCAACGCGGAAATCGATCTTGCCCGCTTTCAGTTCCTTGACAGCGGTGGCCACGTCGAAGGTGACGGTGCCGAGCTTGGCGTTGGGCATAAGGCCGCGGGGGCCGAGGATTTTACCAAGTTTGCCCACTCCGCCCATCATGTCGGGGGTGGCCACGGCCTTGTCGAAATCCAGGAAACCGCCCTGAACCCTTTCCACCAGATCATCGCCGCCGGCCACATCAGCCCCCGCGTCCATAGCTTCCTTTTCCTTTTCGCCTTTGGCGAAAACGGCCACGCGAACCACATTGCCGGTGCCGTGGGGCAGGGCGCAGACGCCGCGAACCATCTGATCGGCATGGCGGGGATCGACGCCCAGCTTCACCGCGATATCCACGGATTCGTCAAATTTGGAATGAGCCAGATCAATAACCAGCTGAGTAGCCTCCTGAAAGGTGTAGCGATTCATGCGGTCGATCTTGGTCTTGGCCTCAATAACTTTTTTACCTGTTTTGGACATATCTGATTACCCCGCTCACTGAACGATTTCAATGCCCATGCTGCGGGCAGTGCCGGCGATGATCTTTTTGGCTGAATCAAGATCATGGGCGTTGAGGTCTTCCATCTTCTGCTTGGCAATGGCTTCCAGCTGGGCCTGGGTCACCTGGCCGACGCGAGTACGGCCGGGGGTGGCGGAGCCCTTGGGAAGGGTCAGAGCCTGTTTCAAAAGAACCGAAGCCGGGGGAGTCTTGGTGATAAAGGTGAAGGAACGGTCAGAATAGATGGTGATAACCACCGGGATGATCGTGCCGGTATCCTTCTGGGTGCGGGCATTGAAAGCCTTGCAGAATTCGGCGATATTAACGCCGTGCTGGCCCAGGGCCGGGCCGACCGGGGGGGAAGGGGTCGCCTGCCCGCCGGTGATCTGCAGCTTTACCAGGCCTGCTACTTTTTTGGCCATGTTTTTCTCCTGATATCCGGGACGCGTACGCCCCTGGTTTCGTGCGGGGACTAGCAAGAACCCCGTCACTTCCGCCTTGCGCGGCGGTGACTCGACCTGTGGCTTTTTGTTAATCCAAAAATTTCAACAGGTTGCGGCCATTATTTTTGCTAAGGTCAAATACTCAATCTAGGCAAATTTAGAATTTAATCATATGTCAAGCAAAATGTCAACATTAAAGTTAAATCCGTTTTCACTTTCCGGCCAGGCGGCGGGTACGGGGAAACCATCGCATTCAGGCCTTGATTTTACGGCGAAAAGCGGAAAAATCCATTTCCAGAATGAACAGGCCAAGAACAATCAGGGCCGCCCCGGCGGCCGATTGGGCGGTCAGGGCATCTTTCCCGATGGTGTAAGCCACCAGACCGGCGAAAACGGTTTCAAACGAGTTAATCACGCCAACGTGCGAAGCCGTGGTGTATTGCTGGGCCACAGTCTGGACAATATAGGCCAGCCCGGTGCAGATTACTGCCAGAAACAGAACCGAGCCCCAAATGGCCGGGCTGGAAGGCAGCGCGAAGCGCTCCAGGGTTATCGCCATAAAAAGGCTGATCAGGCCGGTTACGCCCAATTGAAGCACCCCCAGCTGATAGGCGTCGACATCGCCCGTGCGCACAGCTTTTTCAGTTGTCAGCAGATGCACGGCATAAACCAGGGCGCATATGATGCAGAGAGCGTCGCCGATCAAGTTGCCGAAATCTATGGTCAGGTTCTCGGTCAGGGTTAAAAGCGCGATGCCGCACACGCACATCAGCGCTACGAAAACAAGCTTTGACTCGGGCGCCTTTCGATAAATCAGGCTGGACAGAAGCGGAGTGAAAATAACCGTCAGCCCGCAAAGAAAGCTGGCGTTGGCCAGGGTCGTATTTTTGAGTCCGTAATTCATTGAAGTATAGAGCAGTGATAGAATAAGGCCAAGAATGAGGCTATACTTTAATGTTGCGCGCGATATTTTTTTCAGGCGACGGATGGAAATGAGGGCGGCGACAAAAAAAGCTGTCAGAAACCGCCAGGCATTGAGGCTGAACGGCCCCAGATCACCAACTCCGATATCGGCCATCAGAAAGGAAAACCCCCAGCAGAACACTACTATCAAGAGCATCAGGTCGGCTTTTAACTGCGCTTTCATCCATCACCCGCAAGGCACTTTGTTTTTCTTATTTACTATGCATTTCTTATTGAATAAACTTAATATGAAACATTCGGAAGGATTATACAAGTACCCATAATTTATTGATTAACTAAGGAGTTACTGAGCATGGCCGATTTTGGTGAAGAATGCCCCTGCTTGGGCAGTTGCCCTCTGGCCGAGGCCCTTAAGATAATCGGAGGGAAATGGAAGTTCCAGATTATTTGCGCCCTCCACAGTTGCGGGACGACCAGGTACAATCACTTGAAGCGTAAAATCAAGGGAATATCCGATACAGTTTTGGCCAGTTCACTTCAGGAGCTTGAAAGTGACGGCCTGGTGATAAGGGAGCAATATATGGAAGTGCCGCCACGGGTTGAATATAGGGTCACAGAAGCCGGAAAAGCCCTGATCCCCATAGCCGACCAACTCGGCGACTGGGTAGGGAGTTTTAGAAAATAACCATCGAATGCTTATATTTAAAACGGTGAGCGGAATGAGAAAAAAGCCGCAATGGAATTTACGCGTCAGGGCAATCGCTTAAAACGGCAAAGGTAAAACCCGGCCGGGCGGGCGAAAAAATTTCTGACGTCGCTCGTAATTTTCTCTGATTCCCGGCCGGGTGGCTTCATAAGAGGATTGTGAGTGCGTGCCCGTCCGGGGAGCAAAATTACGAGCGACTTACAGAAAATTTTTCGCCCGCCCGGCCTGGTCAGTGTCGGTGCTTGGGTGGGGTGACGGTTGGGTCTTTCTTGCATAAGCTGACCAGGATTAGCAACGGTGTCTGAAGTCAAGCTAAAAGTAAAAAAAGGTTTATGATATAGCAAATTGATGTTTTTGAAGGTCCCATGTCGAATTTGAAATGAGCATGGCCCTCATGACCAATAACAGCTTTCTGACACAGGCAATAACGGCGACCTTATAAGCCTTGCCCTTGGCCCGGAAACCTTCATACCACTTTTTTACCACCGGGTTATGAATGAGGCAGGTGCGCATGATGCAATACAAAATGTTGCGCACCTTCTTCCTGCCGCCGCTGATGTGCCGCTGGTCTCTATATTGCCCGCTGTCGCGGTTGAACGGCGCCACCCCGGCCAGCGCGGCGGCCTGCTTTCGTCCAAGGGTTGGCAGTTCAGGCATTTCCGCTATTATTACCGCTGCCGTTATTGGGCCGACTCCAGGAATGCTCCGCAGTATTTCATCGGCCCGCCTGGTCTCTTCGGAAGCAATAACCAATTGCCGAATACCCTTATCCAGCTCCAGTATTTGCGATTGCAGCATTTTAATGTTCTGGTCTATGCTGTTTTTCATTGTCGGGCTAGTATTTTCACGATGCCCTTTTTCCATGGTGATCATGGTGATGAGCTGCTCCCTTCTAAGAAGGAGTTCCGATATTTGAAGCAGATGCGGGGCTTTGGGCTGGTCGGGCTTAAGTTCGCGTGATTGTGCGAAACGTGCTATAATTTCAGCATCGATAGAGTCAGTTTTTCCCAGACGGCCCAAGGACCTGGCGAAATCTCTGATCTGTTTTGGGTTGGCCGCCTTAAGGGGTATGCCGGCCTTGAAAAGGGCCTCAGCCAGTTGGTTCTGGTAACCGCCGGTGGCCTCGAAGATGACCATCTCAGGCTGCTCGTGAGCCAGGGACTCAATGAAAGCATTGATGGCCTGGGGGGTGTTTTTGATGGTTCCCTTGGCAGCCGTGGGCAGCTTGTGGAAATCAAGGGTGTCCTTGGAAACGTCAATGCCGATAACAGACTGAAAAGACATGAAAAACCTCATCCTTGTAATACGGGCTCAAAGTCCCTGGCAACGGTTCGAGTTCTTTTCATCGCTTGGGCGGCGGCCAGGTCTAATCCACGAGCTTTAAGCTCGGGAGGGCGGACGGCCTGCCAGCCCGTGCCCGGTGGTGGTCACACCACCGGGCTTTTAATTTTAACCGTAAAAGAGATCGTCGGCAATTGGGGCAGCGGGCTGTCATGGTTGTTGCATGCCGCAGGCTTGTTGGGGGCCTGCTCGCAACAACCCCGCCAACCCTTTTGCCTTTTTCTTCTTTCTCGCACTTTTAATATACAAGGAGGGCGGGGCGGTGAGATTTCTCCAGAGAGGACCACGATTTTTGCTCCCCGGACGGGCCACCGGTTTAAGGAAAAGTCCACATTTTAAAAATAGCAGGTCGACCCTGTGGGGGAGACGGAGCGCCAGCGACTGGTTTTGAGGCCATAAAAGCTGCTCGCGAAGCAAAAACCACGCTTTTTGCGTAGCGGACGGGCCGCCTGTTTAAGGGAAAAAGCCATACTTAAAATCGCTCCACTATGGAGATATCTCACCGCACCGCCCTGAGGGGTTTTATCTTTGCCGTTTTCAAGCGATTGCCGTGTTTACGCGTTCTCTCCTGTTGCGATGAATGATAAAATCTGTTATTCTTATCTATTAATAAACCCGCAGCGGTTATTGTCAAATATCCGGCGGCTTATCGCATAGCCGTTCCTCTAAGGTTATATATCATGTCTTCCCATACCATTGCCGCCCTTGATCTCGGCTCCAATACCTTCAGGCTCATGCTGGCCGGGGTAAATGGCGGTGATTGGGCGGGCAAGCGGGTCTTTCAGCACATACCCAGATTATCAGAAAGTTTGACAGACGGGGGCAGGTTCGCCCCCGCCGCTTTAACCAGGGCCTGGGCGGCCCTGGAGGATTTTCATTTAAAGATAGAAGAAGCCGGGGCCGTCAGGGTGCTGGCCGGAGCCACTATGGCCGCCAGACTGGCGGCCGACGGGCCGGACTTTATGGACGGGATTAAAAGCCGCTTTGGCTGGGAGACGGAAATTTTGCCTGGCGAAGAGGAAGCCCGCCTGACCGCCACCGGGGTGCTCACCGGCCTTGAACCAATGCCGGAAGAAGCCCTGATTTTTGATATCGGCGGGCGTTCAACTGAATTCATATCAGCCGCCCGCGGCCGTATCAGAAAAAGCCGCAGTCTGGCCATTGGCGTGGTGAGACTCACCGAAGCATTTTTGAACGACCCCATTCGTTCAGGAGAACTTGAGGCGGTGGCCGCGGAGGTCCGGCGGGTGCTGGGCGGGGCTGATTTCAGCGACGTCCCGGCCGCCCCGGTTTTGGTCGGCACGGCCGGAACGGTGACCACAGTGGCCGCACTCCTTCTGAAGCTGAAGGAATATCAGCCGGAACTGGTCAACAACGCCCGCCTGGAACGGAGCGCCATTGAAGCGCTTTTGCACGGTCTGGCTTCCGAGACAATTGCCGCCAGGGTGGAAAAATATGGGCTCCACCCCCGCCGGGCCGACGCCATTGTGGCCGGGTTGGTGCTGGTGCTGGAAATAATGGATTTTTTCGGCCAACCGTGGTTACTGGTCAGTGACAACGGCCTGCTGGAGGGAATCTGGCTGAAAGCGGCCGGGCTGTTATAGTCCGGCCGGATTTTAATGCGGGCAGTGACAGCAATTCTCAAAGTAGACTGTTTCCTTTGAACTAGCAACTCGTAGCTACGCAAAAAGCGTGGTTTTTGCTCCGCGAGCAGCTTTGAGGGCTTCAAAACCAGTCGCTGGCGCTTCGTCTCCCCTGTGGGTCGACCTGCGATTTTGAAAATGCCGTCTACTTTGAGAATTACTGGGGCAGCGCCCCCGCTCTTTACTAAATCCAAAGGCCGCGGCCGGGGAATGTGCCCCGGCTTTATTAAAATCGCGGAAAACTTCGCGGCCGGTACCGCCAAAGGTGTTTCTTTATGTCCGACATACAGTTTAAAGAAGGCTTCACCTTCGATGACCTCTTACTTATTCCCGCATATTCTGAAATTCTGCCGGGCGAGGTGGACCTCACCACCAGCATTACCAAGGACATTGTGCTGAAAACGCCGCTTATAAGCGCGGCCATGGATACCGTCACCGAGGCCAAGGCGGCCATTACCATGGCCCGCCAGGGCGGCTTGGGCATTATTCATAAAAATATGAGCATTGAGGCCCAGGCCTTTGAAGTGGAAAAAGTCAAAAAAAGCGAAAGCGGCATGATCGTCGACCCGGTCACGGTGGCCCCCACGGCCCTGGTGCAGGATGTTCTGACGGTTATGGAGCAGTATCGCATCTCCGGCGTTCCGGTGGTGGCCGCGGGCGAACTGAAAGGCATCGTCACCAACCGCGACTTGCGTTTTGAAACCAATTTTCAGCGGCCCGTCTCTGAAGTTATGACCAGTGAACATCTGATCACCGCCGAAGAGGGCATAACCCTGGAACAGGCCAAGGCCAAGCTCCATGAAAACCGGATCGAAAAGCTTCTGGTGACCAACAAGGCCGGGAAACTGGTGGGCCTTATCACCATTAAAGACATTGAAAAAGTTCGGAAATACCCCCACGCGTCCAAAGACAGCAAGGGCCGCTTGAGGGCCGGCGCGGCCATCGGGGCCAATGCCGAGGCCCTGGAAAGAACGGCCGCCCTGGTGGCGGCCAAAGTCGATGTGGTGGTCCTTGATTCCGCCCACGGCCATTCCCGCAATGTTATTGAAACCGTCAAACTGGTCAAGAGGACTTATCCCGAGCTGAACGTCATCGCCGGCAATGTGGCCACGGCCGAAGGCGTGGCCGCCCTGGCCGAGGCCGGGGCCGACGCGGTCAAGATCGGGGTCGGGCCTGGCTCCATCTGCACCACCCGTATTGTGGCCGGTGTGGGCGTGCCGCAGATGACGGCTATTTTTGAATGCGCCCGCGAAGCCAAAAAACACGGCATTACCATCATTGCCGACGGCGGCATCAAATTCAGCGGCGATATAGTCAAAGCCCTGGCCGGCGGCGCCGCCGCCATCATGGTCGGCTCCCTCTTCGCTGGCACTGAAGAAAGTCCCGGCGAGAAAATCCTTTATCAGGGCCGCACCTATAAAACCTATCGCGGCATGGGCTCCATTGAGGCCATGCGTGAAGGTTCGGCCGACCGTTACGGCCAATCCATCACCAATGATTTCGAAAGCGGCGGCAGCACCAAGCTGGTGCCGGAGGGTATCGTGGGCCGGGTTCCCTATCGCGGGCTTTTGTCTGAGAGCGTCTATCAGCTGGTAGGCGGCATCAGGGCCGGCATGGGCTATCTGGGGGCGGCCAGTCTGGCTGAACTGGCGGCCAAGGCCCGTTTCGTGCGCATAACTTCAGCCGGGCTCAAAGAAAGCCATGTCCACGACGTTATCATCACCAAGGAAGCCCCCAACTATCGCCTTGACTCCATTTGAAAGGAAGCTGGCCAATGAATAATGAGATGAAACTCCTGCTTTGGAATCTGGCCGGACCATACGACGCCAGCGGAGGCGAAACCTGGGAGCAGCGTCTGCCCACAATCGGCAGCGTGCTGAAATCAGATGCCTATGACTTCGTCGTCATGCAGGGTGTCTCCGCCCCGGAACATAGCGGCCAAGGCTACAGCATGCTGATAGATATCCTGAACTTAATGCCGGACTACAGTTTTTGCTATACCCGCCATCTGCCCAATATTCAGACCTCTGAAGGCATAGTCATGTGTTATCGCCACAGCCGCTGGGAGGCCGAGATAAACGGGGGCTTCCGCCTCTGGCCGCCCAACACCGACCGGGTGCTGTTCTGTGTTCTCTTCCATGAGCTTGATCAGGACAAAAAACGCACCGGCCGAAAAATCTATGTAGCCTCCAGCCAGTCCCGCGATGATGAGGATCTGGATATCATGCGTGAGGCCATAGCCATGCAGATGGGGCATTACCTCTCCAAGCGGCCGCTGCCGGAAGTTCCGGTCATCTGGGCCGGGGATGTGGGCATGGGTGAGCCCTCGCGCCTTTATGATTATGTCACCGGCCACACCACCGCCATTGCCGATCAGGAATCAGCCACTCCCCAGATGGCTTTCCAGGATTCTTTGGCCATACTGCATCCGGGTTCACACAAGGCCGCCTCCGTTAACAACTGGCGCGACTATCAGCCTGACGGCGGCGTGAGACGCGATTTTGTTTTCCTCAGTGAGGGGCTGGCCCCGGTTAGCCTTGATTTCAACTATATTCGCACCCCTGGCGGTCAGTTTCCCTCCAACCATTTTCCCCAGAGGGCGGTGATATCTTTTGACGAAAAGCCGAAGGGAAGTTTTCACTGATTTTTACCGGCCGGACCTACCGGCCGGCCGGAGAAAGCGGCCGCTATACCTGGCGGCCGCTGTGCTGGCCTGTTTCATAAGCTGGGACGGCCTGATGAACCTGTGGTGGGAAATTAGCCTGCCCCGAATCGTCTCAGCGGCCGATGAAAACCAAAACGGCCTCAGCGATACACTGGACGTCATTGAAGGCGGCCGCCTGGAAGCCAAAAGGCGGCCGCTCTATCGCAGCGTTTATTATGTTGGGGGCTATCCCCCGGATGAAGAAGGCGTCTGCACCGATGTAATCTGGCGGGCTTTCAAACACGCCGGTTATGATCTGAAAAAAATGATTGATTCCGATATCCGGGCCAATGGCAAAAGCTACCCCCGAGTGGGCGGCAAGCCCGATCCGCACATCGATTTCCGGCGGGTGCCCAACCAGAAAGTTTTCTTCAGCCGCTACGGCCACAGCCTGACCACGGACATAATTCCGGGCGATCCGGCCAGTCTGGCCCAGTGGCAGCCGGGTGACCTGGTCACTTTCACCGGGCCTGACCATATCGCCATACTCTCCGACAAACGCAACCGGGAGGGGGTCCCCCTTCTTTTGCACAATCAGGGGCCGTTTGCCAGCGAAGGCGACGATTTCATGTACTGGTATGGGCGCGGCGTCACCGGCCACTATCGTTTTCCCAAAAAATAACCAGCAATTCTCAAAGTAAACTTTTTCCCATGAACTTGTGGCGTGCAGCTACACAAAAAGCGTGGTTTTTGTTTCGCGAGTTGCTATTTTACCGTAAAAACCAGTCGCTGGCGCTCCGTCGCCCCTTGCGGGGCGACCTGCTATTTTGAAATTGCCGTCTACTTTGAGAATTGCTGGCGCTTGAGGCGCCTACTATTACGCAGTTAATGTTATAATGACGGAAAAGCGGGGGACCGCCGCCGGGAGAAATGTTTTTGCGGGGGTTCCGTTCCGGGGGTCTTTAGTCACGGAACCCCCGCAAAAACATTTCTCCCGGCGGCTGCCTGGTCGGCTTTCCCCCTGCCTGGAAAGTATGCATAGCTGAGTGGGAGCCGGAAGCCGGGGATTGTTTTTGTCCCGGCTCTGGTGACTAAAGACCCCCGGAACCAGAGCCGGGACAAAAACAATCCCCGGCTTCCGGCGGGTCAGCGCGGTTCCGAATTTACGAGATTAACTGTGCACTATAATATATTGCGAGGCTTTCATGTCTTTTGTCCACCTTCACGTTCACTCCTGCTTCAGTCTGCTTGACGGAGCCATAAAAATAAAAGATCTGGTCAAAACCGCCAAGAGCATGAACATGCCCGCCGTGGCCCTGACCGATCACGGCCAGATGTTCGGTATCCTGCCCTTTTACAAGGCGGCCAAAGAGGCGGAGGTGAAACCTATATTGGGCGTGGAGGCCTATGTGGCCCAGAACGGCCGCAAAAAACGTGAGGCCGGGGAGGTCCGCAACCACCTGGTTCTCCTGGCCGAGAACATGGAGGGCTATCGCAATATCTGTCGCCTGGTCTCGCGGGCCAACATTGAGGGCTTTTACTATCGTCCCCGGATGGATAAAGAGCTTCTTAATCAATACAACGAAGGCGTCATAGCCCTGTCAGGCTGTATTCAGGGCGAACTGCCCTGGCTCATAATGAACCGGGGCATGAACGAAGCCGTCAAAGCAGCCGAGGAATACGCCACCCTCTTTAAGGACAGGTTTTATATAGAGCTTCAGCAGAATGGCCTCCCCGAACAGGAGGAGGCCAACAAGGGCCTGGTGGAACTGTCCCGCAAGGTGGGGCTCCCCCTGGTGGCCACCAATGACTGCCACTATCTTTTGAAGGAGCACCACGACGTCCACGACGTTCTTCTCTGCATCCAGACCGGCAAGACCGTGGATGAGGAGAAACGCCTCCGCTTCACCACGCGCGAGTTTTATTTCAAGAGCCCCCAGGAAATGGCGGCCGCGTTCAAGGAATACCCGGAGGCCATATCCAACACCCTGGCCATAGCCGAGCGCTGCAACGTGGTGTTTCCCAAACCGACCTATGCTTTCCCGGCCATTAAGCTCGATGAGGGCGAAAGCCCGGACGACCGCATGGCCCGCTTCTCCCGTGACGGCCTGGAAAAACGCTTCCGCGAACGGGCCGAGGCCGGGCACCCCTTCAGTGACGAGGAAAAGGCCGCCTATAACGAGCGGCTGGAAGAGGAAATCGGCTTGATCATCAGCATGGGTTTCCCTGGCTATTTCCTCATTGTGGCCGACTTCATCAACTGGGCCAAGGATCACGGTATCCCGGTGGGTCCGGGGCGCGGCTCGGCCGCCGGCAGCCTGGTGGCCTACGCCATGAGCATCACCGACGTCGATCCTATCCGCTTCGACCTCCTCTTCGAACGTTTCCTCAACCCGGAACGTATCTCCATGCCCGATATCGACGTGGACTTCTGCACCGACGGCCGGGAAGAAGTCATCAGATACGTCACTGAAAACTACGGCGGCAAAGAGCAGGTCTCGCAGATCATCACTTTCGGGCAGATGAAAGCCAAGGCCGTCATCCGCGATGTGGGCCGGGCCTTGGGCCTGACCTACGGCGAGGTGGATAAAATCGCCAAACTGGTCCCCAACAAGCTCAACATCACTCTCGATGAGGCCCTGAAGGTGGAGCCGCAGATGAAACAGGCCGCCTTGGCCGACCCCAAGGTGGCCAAGCTCCTGGAATACGCCCTCCTCCTGGAGGGACTGCCGCGCCACGCCTCCGTGCACGCGGCGGGGGTGGTCATCGGCGACAAGCCGCTGATGGAGCATTGTCCTCTCTACTGCGACCCCAATACTGAAGAAGTTGACGGCGAAAAATGCCAGGTGGTCACCCAGTTGGACATGAAGGGCGTGGAATCCATCGGCCTGATAAAATTTGACTTCCTGGGCCTGAAAACCCTGACCCTCATCAACCAGTGTCTGGAGCTGATGCAGCAGCGCGGCATTACCCTGAATCTTCAGCACCTGCCGCTGGATGACCAGCCCACTTACGAGCTTTTATCACGCGGGGACACCACCGGCGTATTCCAGCTTGAAAGTTCGGGCATGCGTGAAATTCTGGTTAAACTGCGCCCCAACTGCATCGACGACCTGATGGCCATGGTGGCTCTCTACCGCCCCGGCCCCTTGGGCAGCGGCATGGTCGATCAGTTCATCGACGGCAAGCACGGCCGCATCACCCCCAAATACGATCCGCCCCAGCTCCGGCCCATTCTGGAAGAGACTTACGGCGTCATCCTCTATCAGGAACAGGTTATGCGCGTCAGTCAGGTTCTGGCCAGCTACAGCCTGGGAGAGGCCGATCTTCTGCGGCGGGCCATGGGCAAAAAAAACGCCGAGGAGATGGACAAGCAGCGGGCCCGCTTCATGGAGGGGGCCGAGGCCAACAAGGTCGATCCCAAAAAAGCCGAAGAAATTTTCAACCTCATGGCCAAGTTCGCGGAATACGGCTTCAACAAGTCCCACAGCGCGGCCTACGCCATTGTGGCCTATCAGACGGCCTATCTCAAAGCCCATTACCCGGTGGAATTCATGGCCGCCCTGATGAGCTCGGAAAAGGATTCCCAGGAAAAAGTGGTGCGCCTGATAAGTGAATGCCGGGCCGGCGGGGTTGAGGTGCTGCCGCCGGACGTCAATGATTCCGGCTATAAATTCACTGTCGCGGGCGGGGCGGTCCGTTTCGGCCTGGGGGCGGTCAAAGGCGTGGGGGCAGCGGCCATTGATTCCATCATCGAGGCCCGCCGGGAAGGCCCGTTCGAAAACCTTTATGATTTCTGTGAGCGGGTCGACACCCAGAAGGTCAACCGCCGGGTCATTGAATCGCTCATCAAATGCGGGGCATTTGACAAATCCGGGGGCGCTGACCGGGCGGTGATGGTGGTGGCCATTGAAGAGGCCCTGGAAGCCGGGGCCAGAGCCCAGCGCGACCGCAAGGACGGGCAGACCAACATGTTCGACCTCCTGGCCCAGTCTTCGTCGGACGTGGCGGCAATAAGCTGGCCCAAGGCTGAACCCTGGCGCGAGAATATCAGGCTGGCCTTTGAGCGGGAATCGCTCGGCTTTTTCATCACCGGCCACCCCTTGGCCCAGTATGCCACCGAACTGAATGTGGTCTCCAGCACCACGGCCGCCGACGCCAAAACCAAATCCGACAAGGTTGAGGTCCGTCTCGGCGGGGTGGTGGAGAGGGTTCAGACCAAGCTGGACAAAAAGGGCAAAACCTTCGCCTATGTCACCATTGAGGATCTCACCGGTTCCATTGAAATGCTGGTCTGGTCCGACACCTTTTCCAAATGCTCTGAGTTTCTGAAACCGGAACAGGTCATTGTGGTGGTGGGCCACGTGGACGCCGGGGAAAAGGGCGGCCAGATCAACGCCAAAATAATCGCCAAAGAGATAATGACCCTCACTGAAGCGGTGGAGCAGAAAACCCAGACCATCTCCTTCAAGCTCCCCCGGACCAAGGTGCCGGAGCTATTGCCCTTCCTCAAGAACATAACTCAAAGCTACCCCGGCTCCACCCCGGCCTATATCTATCTCTCCGACGGCGATGGCGTGGCGGTCTACAAGCTGGACAAACCCCTGAAACCATGCCGGGAACTAATCGAGTCCACCCGTCAGAATATGGGGCCGTCCAGCCTTGAACTGCGTTGATTGACCGTGAGGCGACGAAGCGACAGAGACTGATTTTGACGCAAAATCCGCCGCAGTCGAGCAAAAAGCGTAGTTTTTTGCTCGACTGCGTTTTGCTTTTTTAGGGAAAAATGCGATAATTAAAACCAATTCAAAAACAATCCTCGGCTTCCGGCGGGCCAACAAATTATCGAAATCCAAGGTTTATATAGCTCTGCTCATTATTTCCCGCGAAGCCCTAAATTAACCCCCGCTTTTGTATCAAATAAAATACCTGCAATTAACTCTGGACTTTATATTCAAAACAACTAAAATAAGGTTTTTGGCGTATGCCACTGTTTTAAACTTAAAAAACTTGCGCGGTCAATGTCAGCAATTCTCAAAGCGGCCCAGGCGAAAATTGGAATGACCGCGCCATGAGAGAAAGGAAAAGATCATGAAGAAATTGTTTTTGCTTCTGGTTATGTCCGCTTTCACGTTCTTGGGCTGTCAGGATGCCCAAAAAAATGAGGCCTCAACGGAGAGCCAGGCTCCGGCCACCACTTCAGCCGATGTGGAAAAAGCCGCCGACAAGGCCAGGGAAGAAGTTGACGCCGCCGCCAAAGAGGCGGCCAAGTCAATAGATAAAGCTCAAGAGGAAGCCTCCGCCGCGGCCAAGAGCGCTGCCGATTCGGCCGATAAAGCGGCCCAGGAGGTAAAGGACTCTACGGAAAAGGCCGGCGACAGTGCGGCGGAATCAATGGAGAAGGCCAAAGAACATGCCTCTGAAGCTCTGGACAGTGCGGCGGCCGCCGCCTCCCAGGGTTTTGAAGACGCAAAGGACGCGGTTTCCAAAGCGGCTGACGATGCCTCCACATCAATGAGTGAAGCCGCTGACGAGGCTCGCAGGAAAGCCAGCGACGCGGCCGCCAAAGCCAGCGAAGCCCTCAACCCGGATAAAGACAAGGCTGACGCGGCCGCCGCAGGATCGGCCAATTAAGGAAAATGAATATGATGAGGTTTTTAATTGCCATTGCTCTATTGTTTTCAGGATTGATTGTTATGGGCTGCCAGGATACCAAGACCGCCTCTGAACCGGCCCCGGCTGAAACGGCGGCCCCAGCCGCTGAACCGGCCGTTCCGGCTGAAGCTGTGCCTCCTCCGGCCGAACCGGAAGCCGCCCCGGCGGTTTCTGGAACTGACGCCGGTCTGACGCCTGAATTCCTGACACATCAGAAGTTTACCCTGAAACAGGTAAACGGAGCAGCCTATGACAAGGAAATGGTTCCTTTCATAGAGTTTGGTGAAAATTTTCTGGTGCTGGGCAAGGTCTGCAACAACTTCAGAGGCCCCGGCGAACTGAAAGACGGAGTGCTGACCGTGCGGGAAGCAGCTTCCACCAGAATGGCCTGCCCGGATGAAGACTTGTCCCGCCTGGAAAATTCAATGCTGAAAATGCTTGAGAACGGAGCCAGGATCTCAATGGAGGGCTCCAGTCTATTCCTGAGAGAGGGTGATAATACCCTCATCTTTGAAGCGGCCGCCACAACAGCCGACTGACCGGCCGCATTATGACGGTTCACTTCTAATGCGAAAAACCCGCTGGGCGCGGGTTTTTCGCATTTAACTTCCGTTCTTTTACCGGTAAACAATCAACAGGCGTTTAACAGTGCGTGCCAGCCAGTTGTAAATGACAATGAGGAGAAATTCATTTATGTGGATTCTTTATGCGGTGCTGGCGGCGATTTTCGCTTCGCTCACCGCTATTCTGGCCAAAGTCGGACTCCAGGGCATTGACTCACACCTGGCCACAGCCATTCGTACAGTGGTGGTTTTGCTCCTGGCCTGGGGCATGGTTTTCATTACCGGATCGCAGAAGGATATTATCATTCTCACCCGCCAGAACATGCTGTTTCTGGTTTTATCCGGTCTGGCCACTGGTTTTTCGTGGCTCTGCTATTATAAGGCCCTGCAGTATGGCCCGGTTTCAAAAGTCGCGCCCATTGACAAGCTGAGTGTGGTTCTGACCATTATTCTGGCGGCGGTCTTTTTGGGTGAGACTGTAACAATAAAAACCGGTGTGGGTGCCGCCCTTCTGGTTGCCGGGATTCTTGTTTTGCTTTAATTATACATTTATACAATTAATTCATCACATTAATCCCCAATATGGATATTATGGAGGGTTCAATTGAAGAGGGGTGAGAAAAATTTCCACTATTTGATTTTTTTCTATTGACTTTAAAGTCAATACCGAGTATAAATTCTTGAGTCGGGTGAGCGAAGTTTTCGTGCCCGCGCCCAAAAATGGGGACGTAGTGAAGTGGTCTAACACGCCTGCCTGTCACGCAGGAGATCGCGGGTTCAAGTCCCGTCGTCCCCGCCATTTTTTTCAGGCGGCCCTTGATTTTTTCAAGGGCCGCCTTTTTTGTATTTGAAAGGATCTTGCCATGATTGTGCCGGTGGGCGCTTTGGTCAATGCCGGAGCTGTGGCCCTGGGGGGGCTCTTGGGGCTGGCGGCTGGAAGTATTATTGGCGAAAAGCTGCGGGATTCCCTGTTTCAGACCCTTGGTTTGTGCACGGTGTTGATCGGCCTGAAAATGGCTCTCACCGCCTCAGATTTGATGATCGTTATTATCAGCTGTGTTCTGGGTGTGGTGACTGGTGAGATCATCAATCTGGCGGAGCGTTTTAATCGGTTGGGCAATGTGGTTAAGTCGGTTATCAGATCCAATAATGAAAAATTCACCGATGGATTGGTCACCTGCACCATTATTACCTGTGTCGGGGCCATGGGGATAGTTGGCTCCTTTGAAGAGGGGCTGGGGGGCAGTCCGGCCACGCTGTTCAGCAAATCCATTCTGGATTTTTGCACAGCCGTTATGCTTGGCTCCGTTTATGGCTCAGGAGTGGCGGTGTCGGCTGCGCCGCTTCTTATTTATCAGGGCGGACTCACTTTGCTGGCCGGAGTGCTGGCCCCATATTTAACCGAGCCGATCAAGGTGGCCCTGGTTTCCACCGGCGGGCTTCTGATCGTCGGAATCGGCACCAATTTAATGGGTGTAAAGGCAATCTCAATCTCAAATCTTTTGCCAGCCCTGTTTTATGCCGTAGTATTGGCGGCTGTCTTTTCATAAAGGAGTGCGGCCCAGAGGGCCGCGCGATTAAAGGACTTGGCCCGAAGGGCCAACCAAAGGGTTCCACCCTCTGGACTCCGGCTGGGGGAGGGCCCACGCGGGCCCTACCCCAGACCCCACCCGCGCCAGGGGGGCGGAGCCCCCTGGACCCCCAAGAGGTCTGGGTCAGCTTAAACTTTCTTCTTCCCGCGTCGCCGCAACTCGCTTCGGGTACGAAGCTCAGACAAGCGGCGACGCTTCTTACCGCATAAGCTTCAACCGCTGTCGCCCGCTTCACGTCGCGTCCTTACTGTTTGCTATAGGTGGCCTCATGGGCTTAGTGTTAGTTCACGTATGTTCGGCTTAAATCAGCTTCCCCTTAAAGGCCCTTTCCAGTGCTGGTTGTGCGTCTCTCCGCCGCCTATCGCTTTATTGTAGACTTGCTCATTAAAAAAATGACGCAAAAGTCTCACCTGTTGCAACGCTGGAAAAAACTTTTGGTGGGAAGGAATATTCAGCCGAACATACGTGAAGCAACAATCATTGGATGAGGTTGCCTATAGCAAAATGTAACAGCCCAACGTGAAGCCGCCGACAGCGTTTAAAGCGGAGAGGGTATGAAGCGTCGCCGCTTGTCTGAGCTTCGTACCCGAAGCGAGTTGCGGCGATGCGGGAAGAAGAAAGTTGAAGCCGACCCTGACCTCTTGGGGGTCCAGGGGGCTCCGCCCCCCTGGCGCGGGTGGGGTCTGGGGCAGGGCCCGCGTGGGCCCTCCCCCAGCCGGAGTCCAGAGGGTGGAACCCTTTGGTTGGCCCTTCGGGCCAAGTCCTTTATCGCGCGGCCAAGGGCCGCTCTCCTTATCCTCCACCCTTGAGGGCAACTCCGGCTGCGCGGCCAGCGGGTCGGCCATGAATAAAACAGGCCGGCATTCTACGCATTATCATAATTCTCGCCATTCAACCGGAAATCAACCGCCTGAAAGCCGGTTGTTCACTTTGGCTCCATCAATATAGTGGTCCAACGGTCCGTTCGAATCTGATCAGTCAGTTTAAGCGGCAAGGGGCTGACCATTTCCAGGAATTTTTCCCCTTCGCTGGTCAGGAGCCCTGAAACAATGATCCAGCGGCGCGCCTCAAAAGCCCCGGCCGCGAACAACTCCCGCTGAAGGGCCAGATTGAGGTTGGCCATCAATAGACCGGCCCGGCGGCAGGCATGGTTCAGGGCCGAATCACGGACGAATTCTACCCGGTCCGCCAGATGGTTCAAGGCCAGATTGTCCAGCGAGGCAGCCACAGCCATGTGGCTGTAGTCTACGCCAAAAGCCTTCTCCACACCCAACACTGCCGCCGCCAGCGAAAGAATGCCGGTGCCGGAACCCAGATCCAGAGCCTCTTTGGGCGGCCCCTCCGGCGAACGGCAGACCCGGCCGAGAAAATCCAGACAGGCCCTGGTGGTGGGGTGCCCGCCAAAGCCAAAAGCCAAACCCGGATCAATAATCACATGAGGCCCGGCCGCCGCTTCGTGCGGACCGGTGACCGTGAGTCCGCCCGCCTGGAACGGCTCGAAACCCGCGCCATCCTGCCATTGGGCATAAGTCAGGTTGTGAACCTGCCTTAACTCCAAGTTGGGATGCTTTTTGAGAAAATCATCCGCCGCCTCTCCTGGCTCGCCTTTGAAAAAAAGAAAGGCGAAGTCAGCCTCCCAGTGAAGTCCGGCCAGGGGCTTGCCGAGCAGAGTCATTGGATCGGAGGTTTCAAAAAGATCGAATGCGGCCGAATCCAGGGCCCGCACTTCATATATCGTCAGTGGTTGATCTGGGGTCATTGTCTTTATCCAAAGTAAAATTGCTGTCGTTTTTCAATAGTCCGCGCACCTTGCGGCGTTGATAGTCCAATAGATAGCCACGCTCCCGGCCTTTGGCTATGGTGGCCTGGCCAAGACCAGGCAATCGTTTCAATAAATCAATGCGGGTTGATTTGAAATCAACCCTGTGTCCAAGGTTAAGGCGGGACAGTTCATTGGGCCGCACACCTTCCCCCAGACCCATCATTTGCCCACCGTCCAGCCGGGCTCTGGCTAACCCGGCCGGAAGCTCAGGCAGGCCCTCCGCCTGGGGGCCGGGGATTCCGGCTTCAAGTCCTAAAAGGGCGGCGGCCAGCACCAGACCGGATACCAGCCGGTAAAGCCGCAGGCGGCTGTCAGTCATGGCCAAAAACCCTGTTCAGCGCCCAGGCCAAACCGCCCTGCCCGGCTGAAGGCATAACTGTGTGGCCGGATTTGATCTCGGCCGGGGCGTCTTCCGTGACGAAGGAGCAATCAGCCCAGGCCAGAAGGTCGATATCATTATAATCGTTGCCCAAGGCCACGGCTTCCCCGGCAGTGAGGGAGACCAGCCCCGCCAAATCCGAGGCGGCCTGCCCTTTGGAGGTGCCCGGCCCGAAGACTTCCAGCCAGAGACAGCCGTCACCAAAGGGGGAAGTGGAACGGATGACCGACAGGCCCGGAGCCATGCGGCGGAAATCGCTCTCGGCTTGATCAAAGAGGGCGGCGGGAATCATTATCATTATCTGGCTCAGACGTGAGTAACCCCGCGATTGGAAATAATCATCCGGCCAGGGGAAAGACTGCACCGGAAAAATTTCCAGCCGCCGGTCAAATCCGGCCGGAGCGTTCCGCGGCCGTTCATAATAGAAATGATGGTTATCCGGCGGCTCATGATAGGCAAAGAAGCCAAAACCCAGACTGCGCGCGGCCGCAATGGCCGCCTTCGCCAGAGCCGGCTCAATGAGGCGGGTGTTTAAAGCCGGCCCCGGCCCCATTGGCGTCCAGGCGCACAGCCCGGCCCCGGAGGAAAAAATCAGCGCGTCCAGCTCCAGATCCGGCTCCCAGGCTTTGGCAAAATTAAAAAGGCTGCGTCCGGTGGCCACGACCCGCAGCCAGCCCAGTTGCTTCAGCCGCTTTAACGCCGCCTTGTCCGCCGCGCAGACCGTGTTTGCTCCCTCAGGCTTGATGGTGCCGTCAAAGTCAGTCAGCCAGATGCCTCTGTATGATCTTCCAGGGTCAGTAAATGGCAACATTATGTTCTCCTGTGGCCAGCCGCCAGTAATAATCATCAAAAACAGAGTGTGAAGCCGCCGGATCCTGAAGAAATTCCATCTGAACGAAAGGCTCCAGGTCCGGGTAAAGGGCGCGGTCGTCCCGGTTGTCGGGGCTGATCAAATCAAGGGCCAGGCTGTTGGCTGTCGACATATGAAGATAATCAGCGTTCTGGGCCGCAATTTCCGGCCTCAGCATATAATCTATAAAATAAAGGGCTGTCTCCGCATTCCTTGAATCAGCGCCTATGGCGATCATGTCGGCGGTGGCCGGAACCCTGGCCCCGGCCGTGTAAAAAGACAGCTCGGGATTGCCCCGCATAGCCAGGCTGGCGTCGCGGTTGCTGGTCACCCCAATCGTCACCAGCCCTTCCTCACACAAGGCCGCCGCCTTGTTGAAAGGCACGAAACCCAGAAAAAGCGGACTTTCCGAAACCCGGCGGATAACGGCAGCCGCCTCGGCCAGTTCATTGTGGTCGGCGCTGTCAAAGGAATAGCCCAATTCCTGTAGGGCAATGCCAAAGGCGAACCGGGGATTGTCCGGCAGGACCACGGCCCGCTGATGGATTTCCGGGGCCAGGAGGTTGCCCCAGCCTCTCGCTTCCATATGCCGCTCGTGGTGGCCGCTGTGATTTAAGATGCCCATAACCCTCCAGGACAGCGGCACCGCGAACCTGGCCCCGTGATAATAACCCAGAAAGGCAAATTTCGGCCCCACTCCGTTAAGGTGGGCCAGCCGCCACTGCGGCAGCGCGGACAGGTGACTGCCCTGGACCAGATGAGACAGCACCATGTGTCTGAAAATGATTATATCAAACCCGTCCGCCCGGCCGGTATTGAAAAAATTGAGCATTTCCCGATTGGTCTGAAAGGACTCGACCTTGACCCGGCAGCCGGTCAGGGCCGAGAACCGTTCCAGCACCATCGAGTCAAAATAGCCATAGGGCGCGTAAATTCGCAATAGGCCCCGGCGGGCTGCTCCCTCCGGGGCCTTATATTGGTCCTCACCGGTCAGGCGGGCGGGCATGGCCGCGTCGATGGCCTCATAGTCAATCAGCGCGGCCGGATGGGCTGGGGGAGGAGTCATTAAGTTAATTATAAAAACAGTTATAAACAGTATGCCCAAATTTTTTAAGGATGATATTTTCATTATTTTTCCAGCGGCGGTCAGTAGATTTGCCGCAAATTTCCACCCATCCACCTTTTCAGTGGCCATGGCTCAATTAAATTTGTCCAAATAAATTTAGACAACACAAAACTCCTCTGAATGGAAGCAATATGGCCTTCCAGGCCTTCAGGAAGTATTAGAGACTGTTTTTCAACACATCTTTATGTTATTATACTTCATAAAAGACTTAATGCCAAATTTCAAAACGACTGACGCGGAAAGGCCTGTAACGGTTCCACAGAGAAAAAATTTTCCGCGAAACATGGCATCCGGTCTTTGGCGTCCAAGCTAAAACGGGCGATAACTATTATAATATATTCAAGGAAATAAATCCAATGATCCCCAGGTATCAGCGTCAGGTTATGCGTCAGTTATGGTCTCTTGAAAATCAATATGCCACTTGGCTGGAAGTGGAACTGGCCGTGGCCTCAGCCCAGGCCGAACTCGGCCTGATTCCGGCCGACGCGCCCAGCGCCGTGGCCGAAAAAGCGGCCATTAATGTGGAGCGCATTGCCGCAATTGAAGAGGAAGTCCGTCACGACGTCATCGCTTTCGTCACTTCCATTGAAGAGCTGGCTGGTCCTCCGGCCCGTTATTTTCATTATGGCCTGACCTCATCCGACGTTCTGGACACCGCCCTGGCCCTCCGGCTGGTGCGGGCCATTGACATTATACTTGAAGACCTTGAGGCCCTCCTGGAGGCCATCAAGCGTCGGGCTTTTGAGTTTAAGAACACCCTCACTATCGGCCGCAGCCACGGCATCCACGCCGAGCCGACCACTTTTGGCCTGAAACTGGCCATTTTCTACGACGAGTTCCAGCGCCACAAGGTTCGCCTTCTGGCGGCCAGAAAAACCATCGCCGTGGGTCAGTGCTCCGGCCCGGTGGGCAATTTCTCCGCTCCGGGCATCTCCCCGGACGTGGAAGCCAGGGCCATGGCCTCTTTGGGCCTGAAGCCGGCCCCGGTCTCCAGCCAGATCATCCAGCGCGACCGCCACGCCGAGTATTTCACCGCCCTGTCGCTCCTGGCCTCTTCAATGGAAAAAATGGCGGTGGAAATCCGCCATCTGGCCCGCACCGAAGTGGGTGAGGTGGAAGAGCCTTTCGGAAAGGGCCAGAAAGGCTCCTCGGCCATGCCGCACAAAAAGAACCCCATCGGCGCGGAGAACATCAGCGGGCTGGCCCGGGTGGTGCGGGCCAACAGTCTGGCCGCCCAGGAAGATGTGGCCCTTTGGCATGAGCGCGACATCAGCCATTCTTCAGTGGAGCGCATAATCGGCCCCGATTCCACCTCACTGACCGATTACATGCTGGTGCGCCTGACCGGTCTCATTGACGGACTGGTGGTCCACCCGGACCGCATGGCCCGCAATCTGGCCCTGACCGGCGGCCTGTACAATTCCCAGGAGCTGCTCTTGACTCTCTGCGACAAGGGCCTTAGCCGGGTGGAGGCTTATCGTCTGATTCAGCGCAATGCCCTGAATGCTCACAGTGAAGGGCTGGATTTCAAGACACTTTTATTGGAAGATCAAGAGGTGGCTGCCGTCCTGACCCCGGCCGACATTGAGAATGTGTTCTCCACCGGCCGCTTCGCGGCCTCAGTGGACCAAATCTTCACCCGAGTCTTCCAGGCCGACGGGAGCGATTCTAATTATGGCATTTTCCCTTGAACTGGCAGTCGTAGCTACACAAAAAGCGTGGTTTTTGTTTCGCGAGCGGCTATTTTACCGTCAAAACCAGTCGCTGACGCTCCGTCTCGAAGACTCGACTGTCGTTATAGGCGGCGGCGAAAGCCATAATTAGAATTACTGGGCCGGCGGCCATCATCGTATAAAGAGCGTTGCCCCCCTGTCCGCGGCTGTGCGCGGTCCCTCTGGGGCAATAAGGAAGAAACATGGACAGCACCAGAAAATACGCGTTCACCTGGTCATTGCTCGGAGATATTGAGGCGGGTCGGCCCAACCTTGGCCCGAACCTGCGGATGGAGGTCTATCGCCTGATGCAGTTCTGCTTCCGCGATGTATTGGAACAGCACTACGGCGCCGCTGAAACCGATCGTCTCTTTTATGAAGCCGGAACCCTGGCCGGGCGGGAATTTTATAAAAACGCCTTTGAATCAAAGCCTGAAACCTTTAACACCCTGATTCTGGAGCTCCAAAAAAAACTGAAAGAGCTGGGAATGGCCATTCTCAGAGTTGAGGAAACAGATCTGGAAAATCTTCAATTCACCCTCACCATGGCCGAGGATCTGGATTGTTCCGGTCTGCCGGAACTGGGTTATGAGGTTTGTGTCTATGATGAGGGTTTTCTGTCTGGCATTTTAGAGGAATTTACCGGCCGTCCCTTCAAGGTGCGGGAGGTCGACTGCTGGTGCACCAGTGAGCGGACCTGCCGTTTTGAGGCCCGGCCGTCTGAAAGTTCGCTGGAAACTTTCCCGGAAACGCAGCGGGCAGGCTGAAAGTGTCAAGAGGCAATGAACAGCTGGAAGCCGCCATGCGGTCGCTTCTGGAACTGTTGATGAAGCATGACAACCATAGGCCGGAACCGGAGCTGGAGGCGCTGGAAAGCTACGTCCAGGTTCATGAATACATCACCTGCCTGAAAGAGGCTCTCTTTCACTTTTCCATCGGTGAATTCGATTTCAAGGTAGCCCCCAAGGGCACCACCGCCGGTTACGTTAAAACCATTCAGAGCAACATCCGGCATCTGGCCTGGCAGTGCAAGAGTGTGGCCGAAGGCGACCTCAATCAGCGGGTCGACTTTATGGGCAGCCTCTCCGACACCTTTAACAGCATGACCGAAAGCCTCCAGGGACAGCAAAGCATACTTAAGGAACAGCAGAAGGAACTGTCGGCTGTGGCCAGCCGTCTGAAATCGGAAATCCGCAAAAAGGAATCCATTGAGTCCGCGCTTCGGGCCAGCGAAGAAACGTATCGCCAGAGGGCTTTGCGCGATCCGCTGACCGGCCTTTACAACCGGGGCTATTTTTTTGAATCGGCCGCCAGGGAGATGGAGAACATCAAACGTCAGAAGAGGGCGGCCTGTTGTCTGATGATGATCGACATTGATCATTTCAAGAATTTTAACGACACCCACGGGCATCTGGTGGGTGACCAGGCCATTAGAATGGTGGCTTCAGCTATTGAGTCAACGCTCCGGCGGTCGGATATTTTTGCCAGATACGGCGGTGAGGAGTTCGTTCTTCTTCTGGCCAACACCGGAATTGAGAAAGGGGCCATAATTGCCGAGCGCATCCGGGTGGCCGTTGGCAGCCACCCGAGCCCGGCGGCCGGATGCGCCCCCATTACCATAAGCATTGGCCTGACTTCAGTGGAGAGTGAAAAGATCGACATTCTCACCCCTGGCGACCAGATTCTGAATGACGCGCTGGCTGAAGCCGACGCGGCCCTCTACACCGCCAAGGAAAAGGGCCGCAACATGGTCTGGCGGTATAGAAAGAACAGTGCCAGGCCGATGAACGGCAACAGGTCCGGGTTAACTTTTACCGGCCGGGGAAAATAGCGGGCCGAACCTGGCCAGAGAAAGGGGAAAAGCCATAATTAATGCGAAAACTCCTGGGGACATGTCTGTTGATTGCGGCCATGCTGCTGCCTCTTACGGGCTGCGGCGGATTTGATCTGTTCGGCAGTGAGATAGATTCGTATCAGCCGCCCTCACCGGAAGACCACACTCCGGCCGGCCTGGTGGCCAGGGGCCAATATTCGGCCGCCCTGGAGGCCTTGCAGCCTGGTTTAAGGCTGGGGGAGCCTGAGGCTGTTTTTTATGTCCTGACCATTCGCAAAAACGGACTGGACGGCCGGGCCGCCAACCCGGAAGAGCTGCGTCTGCTATGGGATGTGCTGATACTGAGGTCCGAGATGATGCGTCAGGGTCTGCGTGACAGTTCACTGTCGACAGCCACTAAAAACGCCTATCGCACCGCCCTGGCCCAACTGGCCTATTTCGGGAGCGATCCGTCCATCTGGCCTCCCCAGCCCCCGGCTGACCAGACCGAACGGGACCGCGCGGCGGCCAATGCCGTTCGTTACCTGTCCACCGCCCTTTCCGACTTCACCCCGGCCATGAATTTTATGGCCTATCTCTACCTTGAGCCCTCCTATCAATCGCCCAGCCAAGCCTACGCCGCCTCCCTGACCGCGGCCGAGCGGGGCGACTTTTTGGCTATGGGCAACATGGCCTGGCTGCTTCGCGGCGGCGTTGGTGTTGAAAAAAACGATCTCAGGGCCGCCCACTGGGCGCGGCAGGGCTGTCAGTCGTTGCCGCCTGTCTCCAGAAATCAGAATGAAATGGGTTATGTTTATGAAGCGGGACTAGGGGTGACGGCCGACCTGGCTGAAGCGGCCATCTGGTATGGGCGCAGTGCCGCCCAAGGTCATCAGGCTGGTGCGGCCAACGCATTGCGGCTAAAAAAAGAAACTGTGGAGCCCGCTGTTCTGGACGATGAAATTTTATTCTGACGACAATTCCACCCGGTGCGACGACAACTTAAATAAGAGCTTTCAGATTAATGAATTCACTTATATTCACTATAGTTGCACATTATCTTTATCTTAATCATTCTAAAGATAACCGTAAGGTTTTAAACTAAAGATCCTTAACCCGGTAATCTTTTGTTGCTTATGAAAAATTAAAGGACTATAATGATTTTAATTCAGCAGTGACTATAATCATGCACTAATAAAATACAAAATAGTTGTATGTTAATACTAAATTTCCTTTCATATTCAAACTTTACACAAAAAAGTAACAAAACAGATGTGAAACGCTGGAGCATGGGGCGAAAATAAAGCTTTTTGTCAGGTTTATCTCGTTGATTATTGGGCAGAATTTCGCTATATTATATTTGTGAAATCGTCTGATTATGACGATACATTAATTAAGTTTGAACCATTCTGAATTTCGATAAATATCTCCACGCCTATTTTGCCGTACTCGTATATGATAAACCGGGGAATCTCCGATATGAGCATCCAAATGGAAAGAAAACAGACCAGACCCATAAATATAGACCGACTGTTGAGAGTGCAGACGAAACTGGACATTATTTTTAATGCCGACCTGTTTCGCGACCAGGCTGACGTGCGCAGCACAATGGTTTTGGATCTTACCACTAAGATGGTTGTAGTCGCGCAGACCAGCCCGCCGATTTTAAAATCGATGATCAACAAGGATATTGAGGCCACCTTCGTCAATCACGATCTGGTGACGTCTGAATGCACCAGATGGGGGTGGGACAGCCAGATTCTTGGCATAAACAACGAGTATATTCTTGATGTTAACAACCCGGAGCTGCCTCCGGTGCAGGTCGTGTTCCTTGCTCTGCCCAGCAAGGGTGCTTTAAGGTCGACCAATGTGCGGCTGGATTATCGTCTGGTGGTTAAGGAAGTTGATAAAATTGTTGTTAAAACAAATCCTTCCAGCCAGGAAGTCACGCTGGTTAATTTTTCGGCCGGTGGGGCGATGATTTCAATGCCGGGTGCGCCTCAGGTGCAGTCCGGGGTGAAGTTGCATGTCAACCTGACTTTTCCCTGGCCGGACAAGGATTCCAAGACCACTATCAGAAGCAAAGCAGAAGTGGTGAGGGTTGATTACAAAAGGGGTGATAAAGATACCCGGCTGGGGCTTCAGTTCCAGGAGATGGATATGGATACCAACCGGACTTTCACTAAAATCATCAACCATTACATGCTGGCCGAACAGCGTCAAAGAAATTTGCAACGGTAGTTATTTTCTGGTCAGATAAGGAAAAAGAATCCGGCCAGCCCTTTTCTTTGGGGCTGGCCGGATTCTTTTTAGGAATATTAAGGAGAGCGGCCCGTAGGGCCGCGCGATTAAAGGACTTGGCCTAATAGGCCAACCAAAGGGTTCCACCCTCTGGACTCCGGCTGGGGGAGGGCCCACGCGGGCCCTACCCCAGACCCCACCCGCGCCAGGGGGGCGGAGCCCCCTGGACCCCCAAGAGGTCAGGGTCAGATTCAACTTTCCCCTTCCCGCATCGCCGCAACTCGCTTCGGGTACGAAGCTCAGACAAGCGGCGACGCTTCATACAGCATAAGCTTCAACCGCTGTCGGCCACTTCACCTTGCGCTGTTACATTTTGCTATAGGCAGCTTCATTGAATGATTGCTGCTTTACGTATGTTCGGCTGATTACTTTTTCCCCTCCACTAGTTTTTCCAGTGCTGTAACGTTGAGACTTGGCCGTCTTTTTTCTAATGAGCAACTCATTGAAAAGCGATAGGCGGCAGAGAGACGGACTAACAGCACTGGAAAGGGCCTTTAAGGGGAAGCTGATTTAAACCGAACATACGTGAACTACCACTCAGCCAATGAAGCCGCCTATAGAAAGCTGTAGCAGCTCGACGTGAAGCTGCCTATAGCGCCAAAAGCCTCCAAAGTCTGAAGCGTCGCCGCTTGTCTGAGCTTCGTACCCGAAGCGAGTTGCGGCGATGCGGGAAGGGGAAAGTTGAATCTGACTCTGACATCTTGGGGTTCCAAGGGGCTTGCCCCTTGGCGCGGGTGGGGTCTGGGGTAGGGCCCGCGTGGGCCCTCCCCCAGCCGGAGTCCAGAGGGTGGAACCCTTTGGTTGGCCTATTAGGCCAAGTCCTTTAATCGCGCGGCCCTCTGGGCCGCAATCCATTTCTTAAATCAGGTTTTAGGTTTCAAGAGCTTATAAATCGCCGGGACAATAAACAGGGTCACAAAAGTGGACGTGGTCAGTCCGCCGATAACCGCTCTGGCCAACGGAGCCTGTGATTCGCCGCCTTCACCGAAACCTAAGGCCAGCGGCACCAATCCCAGAACAGTAGTCATGGTGGTCATCAGAATGGGCCGCAAACGCCGCCGTCCCGATTCTTTCAAGGCCATATCCATCGACATATTATCGCGCCGCCGTAGAAGGTTGGCATGGTCAATCAGGATAATGGCGTTATTGACCACAATACCCGTCAGCATGATCACGCCGATGAAAGAATTGATGTTGAAAGCCGTGCCGGTCAAAAAATGGCTCAAAATAACGCCAATGGCCGCGAAAGGCACAGAAAACATAACCACCAGAGGCCCCTTCAACTGCTCAAACTGACAGGCCATGACCATATATACCAGGAAGATGGACAGAATGAGCACCCTTAAAAGACCTTCAAAAGTCTCGGCCTGCTCTTTGGCCTCACCGGCATAGCTGTAGCTGAAATCCAAAGGCATGGGCACCGTACGCAAAGCCTCGTTAATATCATTCACCACATCGCCCAGAGGACGTTCGGTGAAATCGGCCGAGATGGTGACCACCCGCGATTGATCCTTGCGCGTGATCTTAAGCGGCCCCGCGCCAGGCACAGCCCTGGCCACATTCCCAAGCACCACCTGTTCGCCCCGGCTGTTGGTGATGGTCATATTCATCAGCTCTTCAATGGAAAGCTGATCATAATCCTTCAACTGCACGACAATGGAGTATTCCTTGCCGTTGTCGCGGTAATTTCCGGCTGTGCTGCCGCCGAGCGCGGTCTTGATCAGACCGGCCACCCGTGACACACTCAAACCGGCGTCGGCCGCCCGGTCGCGGTCGATGACTATCAGTTCCTCCGGGGTGGCGTCCTCGTTGGACAACTCAACGTCGGTTATGCCCGGCACCGCTTCTATCACCTTCTGCATCAGGCGGCTGAGGCGGTCGGCTTCATCCAGATCGTTGCCGCGCAGCTCTATCTGAATCTTGTCGCCCCCGCTGCCGCTGCCGCCGGAAAAGAAGGACTGATCCGCCCTCAAACGCACCGTCGCTCCGGGGATGTTGGTGAGCATCGGCCGCAGGGTATCCATAATCTCAAAAACCGACCGTTTACGGTCGGCAATGTTCACCATCCGCACCCGCATCTCACCGGTGTGGCTGCCGCCGCTGGAGCCAAAACCACCGCCGCCGCCAATGCTGGTGGAGGTGGCCCGTATCTCCGGCACCTGTTCATAAACAACCGCCTCAATCAGCTTCATCACTTCCGAAGTTCTCTCCACCCGCGTCCCGACCTCCATGGTCAGGTTGACCCGGAAAGAACCTTCATCGGTCTTGGGCATAAATTCAGTGCCAATGGCCGGAACCAGAACCAGTGAAATGGCCAGCGCGGTAAAGGCCAGCACAATCACCAGCTTGGGACGCTCCAGGGCCCTGGCCAGCCAGTGGCTGTAAACCAACTCGGTGCGCTTGAAATAGCGGCGGCCATAGCGGGGCTGGCCGAACTTTTTATCCGCTACGGGTTTGCCGGTGGCCGGGTCCACAATGGCGGATTTGCCGCTGTTCAAAAGGCGGCCCGACAGCATGGGCACCAGAGTGAGGGCCACGGCCAGAGATGAAACTAAAGCGAAAGTTATGGTCCAGGAAAAGGGCCGGAACATGACCCCGGCGATGCCGGTCAGAAAAACCATGGGGAGAAACACGGCCAGGGTGGTCAGGGTGCTGGCCACTATTGCCCCCGACACTTCCTCCGCCCCTTCGGAAGCGGCCTCTTCCGCTCCCAAGCCTCCCGCCCGCAGACGGAAAATGTTTTCCAGCACCACAATGGCGTTATCCACCAGCATGCCCACGCCCAGGGCCAGCGCACCCATGGTCAGGACGTTCAGGGTCAGACCCCAGAAAAACATAGCCATGAAAGTGGCAATAATGGAAATGGGAATGGCTGTGCCCAGAATCAGGGTGCTGCGGATGTTCTGAAGAAACAGGAGAATCACCAGGAGAGCCAAGACGCCCCCCTGAAGGGCGGATGATGTGACGGTATCCAGTGACTGCTTGATATAGACGGAACTGTCAAAAAGCTGATTCAGCTGAACATTGGGAAGGGTCGCGTTGATTTCGTCGACCGATTCATTGACGTTCCCGGCCACCTGCACGGTATTCGCGCCGGACTGTTTGAAAATATTGACGAACTGACCGCTTTCTCGATTAACCCTGGTAATGCGGGTGACTTTGGCCCAACTGTCGGTGATGTCGGAAATGTCCCTCAGGCGCACCAGCGCGCCCTCCGGCCCGTAGGCCACCACAGTGGAGCCCAGCTCTTCCAGGCTGGTGAATTCACCCAGGGTGCGCACAGCCACAGACAGACGGCCGCGGTCGATGTCGCCGCCGGCCTCGGTCAGGTTCTCGGCCCGGATCAGGTTAATGATATTGCTGAGATCCAGATTCAGGGCCTTGACCTTGGCCGGGTTGACTTCCACATGGATTTCACGCGTCAGGCCGCCGACCACCATGGCTGAAGCCACGCCGGAATTGCGTTCCAGGCGGTAAGCAACCTCATCTTCCACATATTGCTTCAAGTCCACCGGGTGCATGTTGGAAGACACGCCCAGAAACATGATGGGCATGGCGGCCGTATCGAATTTGCGCAAAAGCGGACGCTCAGCGTCATCCGGCAGGCGGCCGATGACGCGGTCCACCCGGTCGCGGATGTCGTTGGTGGCTTCGTCGAGATTGTGTTCCCAGGTGAATTTTATGGCAATGCGGCTGGAACCCTCCTGGGAGGTGGAACTGATTTCCTCAACCCCGGTTATGGCGGCCACGGCCTGCTCCAGCGGCTTGGTAATCAGCTCCTCCACTTCGCGGGGGGAGGCGTTTTCATATTCCGTGAACACGGAAATGACCGGATAGGTCATTTCCGGCATCAAGTCCATGGGAATGCGGCCCAGGGAAAATATACCCAGAGTGACCACGATCAAAGTGGCCATAACCGTAAAGACCGGGCGCTTGACTGAGGCTGAAGAGATGCTCACAGTCATTTCTCCGATTGTGCGCTGTCAGCACCGGACTGATCCGGTGCGGCGCTTTCGGCCGAATTGATTTCAGGGCGCGGCCGAATGGCCTCATCCGGCAGCTTGTAGCCCTGGCCGTTTTCCAGAAGGTGCTGGCCAAGATAGACCACCGGTCTGTCAATGGGCGGCGCGTCCACCAGCTCGACCCGGCCCTGATCGACCAGACCCAGAGTCACAGGCACCATTTTCACCGTGTGCGTTTCAGGGTCGGCCACAAAAATGACAAAACCTTCCGCCCGGCGGAAAGGCACATCCTGGGGCACGGACCAGACTTCGCCGGTCTCCTTGAAGATGAAAACCACTTCCGTGAACATGCCCGGTTTCAGCCTCAAATCGGTATTATCAACTTCAAGTTCCACACGGGCCTGCCGGGAGGAAGCCGACAGCACCGGGGCCACCCGCACCACCCGGCCGCGAAACACTTCGCCGGGCCAGGCTTCAGTGCGCAGTTCCGCCTCCTGCCCGACCTGTATTTTGGGATAGTCTTTTTCTATGACTTCCACCACCACCAGAAGGGGATCGAGAGACACAATACTGACCACCGGGGTATTGGCCGTCAGAAGCATGCCCTCGTCCACCAGACGTTCGGCCACATAGCGATAGCCGCCTTCCGGCCAGGCGGCCGAAACCTGGGTGTAGGAAAGGCGGAGTTCCGCGTCGTCAAGCTGGCTTTTGTTGCCGCTCAACTGGCTCAAGGCCACCAGGAGACGGGCTTCGGCCTGCCGGAGCTTATTCTCGGCCGCTTCATAATCGGATTGGGTGACAATACGTTTGGCTGTCAGGCTGGTCTGGCGGGCCATGTCGCTTTTGGCCAGATCGAGATTGGCCAGGGCCTCGGCATACTGGGCATCGGCCAGCTTGACGTTGTGGGCGGCCCGGTCACGGGCCAGGCGGTATTCGTCGTCGTCGAGCTGGGCCAGAAGCTGGCCGCTCTCAATGCGGTCGCCGATGTCGACCAGGAGTTTCTTCAACTCGCCGCCCACCCTTGGGGCGACAGTAAAACTCTGGGCGGCCGTGAGTGATCCATAGTATAAGCCGACTTCGCGCATCACCCCGTAGGTGGCCGGACCCAGCTCCACATAAACCGGCTGACCGCCCGGACGGCCGTGCATCGCGCCAGGCCCCAGCATGGTTCCATAACCCACCGCCAGTCGATAGCCGGCCAGAAGGAGGAAAGCCAGAATCACCAGACTGATGATCTTGTGGTCCCAGACAGCTTTTTTTATTTTGGCCGGGAGTCGGTCCGTTTCGGAATGCTTTTTCCCGGAATCATCCTTGGTCATAATATTATTCTCACAGACTGTAATAATGCCAAAATCAAGTGCAAAAAACGCGCCGCGGGCCGCGCAGGGTTAAAGTCACAGCAATAGCAATTAATTCAAAATGTTAGCCATAAAGACAGGGTGGGCCGAAGGTGGATAAAAAATATACAGGTGAGTAATTTTTATCAGCGAAAGAAAGGGCCAATGCCGCGGAATTGCCTATTGCAGCATTTTCAGATAGCCGTCGCGTATTTTTTCAGTTTCAGTGCGGCTGAGCCTCAAAGCGTCCAATTGAGTGCGCAGTTCACTGTTTTCCAGATCCAGCTTTTTTATATATTCTTCCAGTTCAGCCGCCCTCGCTTCCGCGAGAGCGGCCAGTTCCTGGAATTTTTTTGATTCAGCCGCCTCTTTCATATATTTTAATGAAAGCGTGCGATATTCTTCGGTGGCTTCAATACCTTTGCCAATGGCCCTTACCGCCGGATCGTCCTTATAATAAAAGGCCAGACCGGCCAAAGCCGCAATCAATACCACCCAAAGGCCCATGGCTATTTTACACATCTTCAGCCTCTCTTACCAGCTTTTAAATATGTTATTAGCAATTCTCAAAGTAAACTTTTTCCCATGAACTTACACCTCGCAGCTACGCAAAAAGCGTGGTTTTTGCTTCGCGAGTGACCGTTTTGGCTTCAAAAACCAATCGCTGGCGCTCCGTCGCCCCTGTGGGTCGACCTGCTATTTTGAAATTGCCGTCTACTTTGAGAATTGCTGGCTCCGCCCGGTCCTTTTTTATTGCTCCCGAGTCTGCTCCAGAACCTCCAAAGGAAGACCGTAAGCTCTCCGCACGGCCAGCATAATCCCAAAACAAGCCCCGAAGGCGCTAATAAATAAAGCCAGACCGGCCGCATATTTCACATAATCGACCGTTATCAGTTGCCGGAGTAGAATCTCAAAAGCGTATTCGTGCCTGGCCAGAACGCGGATCGGGTGGAAGGAGACCCGGCCGCTGCTGACAGCCTCGGCTGAGCGGATAAAAATTTCATCTATGGCGATAGTTTCCGGCCGGGCAAAATCGATAATCGTCAGAAGCGCCGCGCTGACCAGAGCCAGATAGAAAGCGGCCAGATATTTGGCGAAAAAGCGTTTCAGCGGCTTGGCCAATATGGGTACCCGGAAATTGTCGCGGTCAAAAAGCGGGATCAGCGCCAAGGCCCCGGCGGCCAGCGTCAGCGGCATCTCCGGCCTTTCCCCGGCCATTAAAAAAGTGTAAAAGGCCAGATAGGATGAAATCATGGCCGAGAAAAGGGTCATGACCCGGATGAAGGTTCCCCGGTAAAAAAGGCGATAGGCGAAGGAATCGCGGTCCAGATAACAATCCAGGAAAAGCCGCCAGAAAGTCAGGTGAAGGTCAAGGAGAGAGGGGTAGACCAGAAAAGCGAACACCCCCATGAAAACGCTTATCTCCAGCCAGCCGAAGGAGCGGCCCGGCGGAATGAACAGGCAGTAAACCGCCGCGCAAAGAGCGGCCCAAATAAGAAACGCGCTGATTCGTCGCATTTAAAATGGCTTTTTCCCTTCAAGCTGCCGATCGGAGCTTCGCAAAATATAATTTTCGTTCAGCGGGCTACACTTTTACCTTTCCTTACCCTTCAAGTATTCTAACATGTTTTTTATTGTTTAAAAAATGGCAACTCTGATATATTCTATTCTTCGGCCGTGGGCACGATGACATCGGCCGGACGGAGCAATGGCCCAGCCAGGCGACGCCAGACCTGCCAGGCGTAAAGGGTGCGGCGGTCAGGTTCTGAAGCGGGGTGGTCCAACCGGGTCTCTGATGGGTCATGGGGCTCTTCTTCGCCTTTCAGGGCGGCCCACATTTTTTTTTCGCTGGCCCTGGCTTCGGCCAGGAGGGCTTCACTCTGGCGGGTCTGATATTCAGAGATAGCCCACAGGGCCAGATAAGAGCGGTCATCCAGCGCCGGTCCGCCGGGTTTCCCGGCTTCCATACCCTGATAAGCGCGGATACTGGTTAGGAGGGCGGGCAGGCTTTCGGGTGAATCCCCAGCCAGGTTCAGAAGACCGGCCCCCATTTGGGACGCCATGGAGTTGAGCTGGTCGATGGCTTTGAAGTCGGTTTCCGTGTCGGCCCAGTCGGGCAACAGAAGTGGCTGGGGACCATCCGGCTGTGTTTGGAGGCCCAGACGGCGATGGAGATAGAGTTCCCAGCCGGGCCAGGAAAGGTAATATAACGAACCTTGGCTGCCCGAAGGGATAACGGCGGGCCTGAAAGGCCAGGGATGCGGAGCCAGAATGTGGCGAGATTCGATATCCGCCGATGATTTTTCACACATTTAACTACCCCGGGTCACATGATCTGATATAAGGAGAGCTTCTAATGAACCTGGAAAACCCACGCCCCTGTGGCTGTTCCCCTATGGACACTCAAATATTTAATCAGGAACTGTCGGTTATGGCCACATCGGCCTATATTATGATTGCCGCCTTAATGGGTGACGGAGTAAAACCGGAGATGTCCGCTTTAAGGGCACGTTGGAACGCCGAGCCAGAAGCGCTGGACGAGGCGCTGGACGAACTGAAATCCCGAAATATAGTCGAACGCCACCCAGGCCCCAAAGACGGCGAACCAATCTACATAGTCAACCCCGCATCCATGTGGGGGCAGGGCTGACGCATTTAAGAAATGGTGTGCGGCCCAAAGGGCCGCGCGATTAAAGGACTTGGCCTGATAGGCCAACCAAAGGGTTCCACCCTCTGGACTCCGGCTGGGGGAGGGCCCACGCGGGCCCTACCCCAGACCCCACCCGCGCCAGGGGGCGGAGCCCCCTGGACCCCCAAGATATCAGGGTCGGCTTAAACCTTCTTTTTCCCACGTCGCCGCAACTCGCTTCGGGTACGAAGCTCAGACAAGCGGCGACGCTTCTTACCGCATAAGCTTCAACCGCTGTCACCCGCTTCACGTCGCGTCCTTACTGTTTGCTATAGGTGGCCTCATGGGCTGAGTGTTAGATCACGTATGTTCGGCTTAAATCAGCTTCCCCTTAAAGGCCCTTTCCAGTGCTGTTAGTCCGTCTCTCTGCCGCCTATCGCTTTTCAATGAGTTGCTCATTAGAAAAAAGACGGCCAAGTCTAAACGTTACAGCACTGGAAAAACTATTAGAGGGGAAAAAGTAACCAGCCGAACATACGTGAAGCCACAAACATCCTATGAAGCTGCCTATAGCAAAATGTAACAGCCCAATGTGAAGTGGCCGACAGCGGTTAAAGCGGAAGCGGTGTGAAGCGTCGCCGCTTGTCTGAGCTTCGTACCCGAAGCGAGTTGCGGCGATGCGGGAAAAAGTAAGTTGAATCTGACCCTGACCTCTTGGGGGTCCAGGGGGCTCCGCCCCCCTGGCGCGGGTGGGGTCTGGGGTAGGGCCCGCGTGGGCCCTCCCCCAGCCGGAGTCCAGAGGGTGGAACCCTTTGGTTGGCCTGTAAGGCCAAGTCCTTTATCGCGCGACCAAGGGCCGCTCTCCTAAAACATCTCCCCGCCCGGCGAGCAACAAACCACACATAGATGATGATTATTCGGTGGCGGTCAGAGGAGCAACTTCCGCCGCCTGAGGCGGGCTGAGGGCGGCGGCCGCTTCGGCCGCCTCATATTCCTCACGCAAAGATTCCACCAGCTTTTTTACCGAAACTATATCGCTTACCCGTCCAACATTGGCCCCGGCAAAGGCAAACCCTCGATCCATGTGGCCTTTTTGAGCGTTGACCAAGGCCAAGCTGATGCAGTATGGCGTAGTCGCGGGATCGCAGGTCTTGATGCAGTGATAAATGCAGTGGGGGGGCTTCTTCATGCCGTTCTCCATATCCTCCAGGAACTGGGAACGAATGGCCCGGCCAGGCATGCCCACCGGGCTCTGAATGATCATCTGATCCTTTTCAGTGGCCTCCATAAAGGCTTTTTTAAAGGTCAGTGAAGCATCACACTCCCAGGTGGCCACAAAACGGGTGCCCATCTGAACACCAGCCGCGCCCAACTGCATCATGTTATAAATGTCGGCCCCGGTGTAAACTCCGCCGCCAACCACCACGGGAATGGCTCGGCCGCATTTGTCCTCAAAGGACTTCAATGCTTCAATCACCTGCGGCACAATCAACTCCAGCCGGTGATCGGCCGAATCCAGCTCGGCTCGCTTGAAACCCAGATGGCCGCCAGCCAAAGGCCCCTCCACCACCACAAGGTCAGGGGCCTTGTTGTAGCCGGACCACCATTTTTTCGCAATGAGTGATGCGGCCCTGGCCGATGAAACTATGGGGGCTATTTTGGTGTGAATCTCCTCTTGTGCCTTTTCAGCCGCCTCCCTTAAATAGGACGGCAAATCCAAAGGCAAACCCGCCCCGGAAAAAATAACGTCCACCTTCTCCGTTACGGCGGTGCGCACCAGTGAGGCAAAGTTACAGAGGGCCACCATTATATTAACGCCAATGAGGCCGGAAGCGTCCTGGCTTTTTTCGCGGGCCTGCCTGATTTCGGCGGCCAAGCCGCGACTGTCGGCTTCAATGGGATTTTTGGCTATGTCTTTTTCCCGAAAACCAGCCAGAGCACCGGCAATGACGCCGATACCGCCCTCGTTGGCCACGGCGGCGGCAAGGCTGTGAAGGGAAACACCAATGCCCATGCCACCCTGAATAATGGGCAGCGGGATGGTTTTGTCACCAATGGTAAGAGTTGGGAAAGGCATTAAATCAGGTCCTTTATCCGGCTTCCGAATGGGCGAAGCCACAATATATGTATTAAAATCGCCGGTTCAGTACCCCACCGGGGTAATGGCCGCCGTTGCTGTATGTCGCGCCATAAAAGCCCGGCCGGGATTTTTTCCAGTGGCCTGGCCAGATTTCACTTTATCAGTCCATAGTATTAATGCTTCTGCCGGGTGTCCAGAGCCTGAAAACCGGCAAACAGAAGATTTCGCTCATCGGCCGCAATAGCTGTGCCCGGATCGGAGGCGATACTCTCATACGGGTCAATATTTTCCAGGGACTCACGGCCCATTTTCCCGGCCGCCGCCTTCATCAGCTCATCCACCGTCCGGCTCTCCCAAGGCCTGGCCAGAGCCAGCCCATAGGCCACTTCCAGAGAGGCCAGAAGACTGTCCTTCTCCACTTCAGCCGTCAATTCCGCCAGCCAGCGCCTGGCCCGGTGCTCGTCGGCGTCGGGCATGATCACCGCGGCCCGGTCGGCCGACAAACGCGCGGCCAGATCAATGCGGCGCAGAGAATAACGCAGTATCCGTCCCAAAGCGGCCCAGGAAGAACTCCCAAGGCCGGGAGCGTCAATCAGCACCAGACTCAGGGGCCGCTCCCAGCGATCCAGACGGGCCAGTTCCTGCGTCAGCACGGACTTGAAATGTCCCGAGTGATACAGGCCGCTTTCCTCTTCCAGGCAACAGGCTCCGTCAGGCACGGCGGCGTTTTTGGTATTCTCTTCCAAACTGACCTCTGATTTAAAAAAACTGGACTTCCAGACCTGATTAAATCATGTCCATAATACCCTGAGGAATTTTTTTCAGGGTGATGACCTTGTCGACACAGCCGGTTTTAATGGCTTCCTTGGGCATGCCGAAAACAACGCAGGATTCCTCATCCTGGGCAATGGTTTTGGCGCCGGCCTCTTTCATGGCCTTAATGCCCGCCGCGCCGTCCGCCCCCATGCCGGTGAGGATGACGCCCACGGCATTGCCGCCGGCGTATTTGGCCACGGAATTGAAGAGCACGTCCACGGCCGGCCGCTGGTGATGGACCATTGGGCCGGTCTTGATTTCCACGAAATAACGGGCCCCGCTGCGCTTGAGGAGCATGTGGAAATTGCCCGGGGCAATCAGGCAGGTGCCGGGCACCACGGAATCATTGTTCTCGCCCTCTTTGACTTTAATATGGCAGAGGCCGTTGAGGCGCTCGGCAAAGGTGCGGGTGAAGTTGGCCGGCATGTGCTGGGCAATGACGATGCCGGGGCTGCCCGGAGGCATCTGGGTGAGGATCTGGGTGAGGGCCTCGGTGCCGCCGGTGGAGGAGCCGATGGCAATGATTTTATTGGTGGTCTGGGTGATGGCCCCGCTGCGCATGGTGGCGGTGGAGGCGCTTCTGGCCGGGGGCACCCGCTTGAGGAACCGGGCCTTGGAGGCGGCCCTGATCTTGTCGGCCAGTTGGGCCCCCATTTCGCCCACCGAGAACGAGCCGCCGGGCTTGGCCAAAACTTCAATGGCCCCGTTGTCCAGGGCCTCCATGGCCATGGCGCTGCCCTTCTGGGTCAGGGAACTGACCACGATGACCGGCAGGGGGTGATGGGCCATGATTTTTTTCAGGAAGGTGATGCCGTCCATGCGGGGCATTTCGATATCCAGGGTGATCACATCGGGTTTCAGTTCCAGGATTTTATCTCTGGCCACATAGGGATCGGGCGCGGAGCCCACCACTTGAATATCAGAAGCTTTGGATAATTCCTCGGTAAATATCTTGCGAACAATGGCGGAATCATCGACAACAAGAACTTTGATCACGATCTTCCTCGTTTCTATTAAAAATGGCTTTTTACCTTTAACTTGCGTTTCGCAGCTACGCAAAAAGCGTGGTTTTTGCTTCGCGGGCAACTGCTTGTCCGCTTCCACCAGTCGCTGACGCTCCGTCTCGCCTGCGGCTCGACCCCGGAGCCTGCGGTGGCTGACGCTCCGTCTCGCCTGCGGCTCGACCCCGGAGCCTGCCAGTCGCTGACGCTCCGTCTCGCCTGCGGCTCGACCCCGGAGCCTGCCAGTCGCTGACGCTCCGTCTCGCCTGCGGCTCGACCCCGGAGCCTGCCAGTCGCTGACGCTCCGTCTCGCCTGCGGCTCGACCCCGGAGCCTGCCAGTCGCTGACGCTCCGTCTCGCCTGCGGCTCGACCCCGGAGCCTGCCAGTCGCTGACGCTCCGTCTCGCCTGCGGCTCGACCCCGGAGCCTGCCGGTGGCTGACGCTCCGTCTCGCCTGTGGCTCGACCCCGGAGCCTGCCGGTGGCTGACGCTCCGTCTCGCCTGCGGCTCGACCCCGGAGCCTGCCGGTGGCTGACGCTCCGTTCGCCTGTGGCTCGACCCCGGAGCCTGCGGTGGCTGACGTTCCGTCTCGCCTGCGGCTCGACCCCGGAGCCTGCGGTGGCTGACGCTCCGTCTCGCCTGTGGCTCGACCCCGGAGCCTGCCGGTGGCTGACGCTCCGTTCGCCTGTGGCTCGACCCCGGAGCCTGCGGTGGCTGACACTCCTGGTGTCAGACGGCTGTGATATTGGCTGAAATTCCGCTGGCGCGGTTTATTCTTTAAGATAGATACAGGGCGCCACATACTTGAAAGGATGTTTGAAGCCCGAAAGGCTCTCGGAGTGCCCTATGAACAGATAGCCGCCCTTGCCGAGAACATTGTAATACTTTTCCACCAGCTTGGCGATGGTTTCCTTATCGAAATAAATCATAACGTTGCGGCAGAAAATCAGATCCAGCGGCCCCTTGAAGGGCAGAGGGTCCATGAGGTTGAAGCGGCGAAAAGCGATGATCTTTTTCATTTCGTCGCTCACATGATACATCTTGTCGCCTTTGGCCGTATCAGTCTTGCGGAAATATTTCTGAAGATACTGGGCCGGAATATCCTTGGTCCGCTCCGGGCCGTAAAGGCCGTTCTGGGCCATATTCAGCACCTTGGTGGAAATATCGGTAGCCAGGATCTTGAAATCGCCGCCCTGGCCGAAATAGGGGCTCTTGTCGAGAGCCACCATGGCAATGGTATAGGGTTCCTCACCGGAGGAACAAGCCGCGCTCCAGATGCGCAGCCGGCGGCTGTTCTTGGCTTTGCGCTGCTGCTCCCACTTGGGCAGAAGCTCCTTGGCCATGAACTGGAAATGCTGCGGCTCCCGAAAAAAACTGGTCAGATTGGTGGCCAGGGCGTCCAGGAGGAAGACGATTTCCTCACCGCTCTTGTCGTTCATGACATATTGAAAATAGGTCTTGAAACTGTTGAACTTTAACGAGCGCATACGTTTCGACAGACGGGTGCGCATCAGCTCCTTCTTGCCGTCCATAAGGTTTATGCCCGCCGTTTTGTGAACGAAGGTGGCAATCTCCTTATAATCCTTGTCAGACAGCTCTATGTTGAAATCAGCAGGGGCGGCAAAGGCGGACATATTGAAACCTCAATATTTTCATAACATGCTTATCCAAATTATTTGAAAGACCACCGGAACGCCCTTTGGATTCTTGCGTCCCCGATGTACGGGCTGAGCCCCTTCGCTATAACAGTGCGCCAATAAAAGTTCTATGACTGTATATTATGTTAAAAATTCATCGTTTGGAACCGCTGCCGGTTCAGTCTCAGCCGAAAGTAAGCTCTTCATCGGTCAGAATGAGGTCAATATCCAAAATGATTATGACCCGGTCTTTGGTTTTAGCCATGCCCTTGATGTATTCACTCTTCAGGCGGGCCCCGAAATTAGGGGCTGCTTCAATATTTTCAAATGGAATATTAATAACTTCAGAAACAGTATCAACCACTATGCCCATTTGAACCTGGCCGTGGATCGATTTGAATTCAATGACGATAATGGAGGTGCGCTCATCATATTCAGATTCGGCCAAGCCGAATTTAAGCCGAAGGTCAATGACCGGAACCACCTTCCCGCGCAGATTGATAAGGCCCTTCATGAACATGGGCGTCTGGGGGACGGCCGTGATATCCATCATGCCGTTGATTTCCCTCACCTTGAGAATGTCGACCCCGTAATATTCGCCATCCAGTTCAAATTGCAGGCATTTATTGTCATGCTCCATCCCTGAGTGAATGGCGGTGTCGTTATTCAAACCTGATCCGGTGGTCATTCGTGAAATCTCCTGTGAGGCCCGATGGAAGCCCAGGGGGCGATGAATACTCCAAAAACCGGTTTTTTGACAAGGCTTTTTACAGACCGGTTATAAGATAATCATAAAAAGGCGCGGATGCAAATACAGCTAAGGCCGGGAATACCCGCGCACCAGTTTAGAAATAAAGCAAATTTATTTTAACATAAACAGCTCAAAGGGCCAATGAGCAATTCTAAATACAATTTAATCCGCACCGCTCACGCAGCGGCGGCCGCCAAGGAGGCGCGCTACATGCCCATGTCCCAGGAGTCGCCGCCGCCTTCGCCCATATCCCAATCACCTCCGGCGTCGCCTTCGCCGCCGAAACTGACCGGGCCGCCCGTACCGGTGGCCTCAAAAAGCCCGGCCACATCCAGAATCAGGCCCACCCGGCCGTCACCCAGAATGGTGCCGCCGGCCAGAGCCCGCACATGCTTGAGCCTCTCGCCCAGCGACTTGATGACGACTTCCTGCTTGCCAAGAACTTCATCAACCATCAGACAGCGGGGCTGGCCTTCATTTTCAATCACCACCACCAGAGCCTCATTGGGGTCGGCCAGGGCCCCATGAGCCCCGACGATGCGGTCCAGGCGCATCAGCGGCAACAGGCGGTCGCGCACCTTGATCATTTCCCCCTGATTCCTGACCGTGAAATAATCGGCCTGCTCCGGCCGGAAAGATTCAATAATGGAAATGGTGGGCAGAATGTAGCGATGTTCGCCCACCCGCACGATCATGCCGTCGATAATGGCCAGGGTCAAGGGCAGACGTATGGTCATGGTTGAGCCTTGCCCGCGCACGGAAGTGAAATCCACCTTGCCCCGCAGTTTCTCAATGGACTGCTTGACCACATCCATGCCCACGCCCCGACCGGAAACGTCGCTGATCTTATCGGCCGTGGAAAAGCCGGGCTGAAAGACCAGGGCGTGAATGGCGGCTTCGCTCAGCATTTCGCCGGGTGAGACCAGACCCTGGTCAATGGCTTTTTTCAGCACTTTATCAGTATCGAGGCCGCGCCCGTCATCGGTCAGTTCGATGACGACATTGCCGCCCTGGTGGTAGGCCTTCAGGCGCACCGTGCCCTGGGGGGGTTTGCCGTTCTCCCGCCGCTCGGCCGGAGTCTCGACTCCGTGGTCGAGAGAGTTGCGGACCATGTGGACCAGTGGATCATAGATGGATTCCACCATGTTGCGATCCACTTCGGTATCGCTGCCGACGGTTTCGAATTTAACGTCTTTTTCAAATTTGTGAGCCAGATCCCGCACCAGACGGTTCATCTTCTGGAAAGTCTGATGAATCTGGACCATGCGGAGACTCATGGCGTTGCGCTGAAGCTCGGAGGTGATGCGGCCGACCAGGGCCAGATCCTTATTGACTTGCTGCCCCTTGAGGGAGGTGATCATTTCGTTGGAGGTAATCAGCGACTGGGCGATAACCAGCTCGCCCACCAGATCTATCAGGCCATCGAGCTTTTTGGTCTCCACCTTGACCGTCTGGGCCATAATCTGGCCGCCCCGGCCCCCGATGCCGCCGCCCTCGCTCTGCTTCTGTTCACGCAGGGCAATGGCCACTTTGTCGGGCGCGCCGATTTTGGATTTGACCAGAAACTCTCCCAGCTTGGTTTCGCGCTTTTCCTCCTGATTTTTCATGGCCATGTCTATCTGCTCATAATCAAGCTTGCCGCTGGCCACCAGGATTTCGCCGATCTTCTTGCCGGGGCTGTTTTTCTGCTCTTCCAGGGCTTCTTCCAGATCCTCCTGGGTGATGAATTTCTCCGCCACCAGGATATCGCCCAAAGTGACTTTGCGGGCATTTTGCTGGGCTTCAATCAGCCCGCCTAAGTCACCTTCGGATATAAGCCCCTTTTCCACCAGGATTTCGCCGATTTTCTTCGGCTTGGGCGCTGAGGCCGCGCCCGAGCCCGATGGCGGCTGGTCCATGACAACCGGCATGATGCCCTGCCGGGCCATCCACAATTGCTCCAGAAATCCGCTCAGCTCTTCGCTGGAATAGGAATCGGGGGCAATCAGCCAGCTTCGGCCGTCCGGCCCCAGCTCCAGGCCCCGCAGCCCCTTCAGGACATAATCGCCGGCTTTCAGCAGAATATCGGTGACCGCGGTGGAATAAGGCACATGCTCGGCCACCACATATTCAATCAGGTCATTGGAAGAGGAAGTCAGGGTGGCCAGATCTTCCAGTTGCAAAAGACTGGTCGCGCCCAAAATGGTGCGCATGTTGCTGGTCAGCGAACCCAGAGCGCTCAAGGGATCGTTTTTCTGCTCTATGGCCACCAGAAGAACCTGCAGCTCCTCCACCGCGGCCACGAATTCCTTTTTGAAATGCTCCACCGACAGCGACCAGCCGAGTGAGGCCTCGCTTGAATCAGGCTCGTCATCAAGATGCTGGGGGATGGAAGACGGCTGGGCCACCGCCGGGGAGGACATGGCCTGGCCGTCTTCGGCCAGGAGCCCTTCGGAAGTTATCAGGGAGGTGAAGGAAGCGGCCCAGCCGGCCACATCGCCTTTAAAGGGAGCCTTGACCGGCAGAGCCCTGGCCAGTTCCTGAAGCATGGTCAGGCCGTCGCCGACCAGGGTTATGGCCTGATCCACATCATCTATCTGGCCGCGGATGACGGCTTTGAGGCCCTCGATGAGGCCGTCGATCACCTGTCCGGGGAGTTCTGATTCAAGGGGGGCGAAAGATTCCGGCAGGGCTTCAATCTTGCCCAGAACATCGCTGATCTCGACCAGGTTGTCCGTGGAGATCATAATGAGATCCAGGCCGATCGCGTTCAACTGTTCTTCTAATTTTTCAAGATCGAAAGCCATGGCTGCCTTTCACGGGTTCTGTCGGCCGCAAATTTCCGGCGGGGCCGACCGGTTTTTTACAGAGTGTCAATTTATGAATGTTCCATTTAAAATTATCTTTTAACGTCACACGGTCAGTATGCCGCGAACAGGCGGCACACGGGCCTATAAAACAAACTATGCCTTTCGCGGAATGCTCCGATCCGGCGGACGGAGCACCCTCTTGGTCAGGCCTGACATATACATGATATTTTCAGCCGCCAGGAAAAACCATCCGCCCGGCGGCCGGATTCACGCCCGAATTTAATGGAGGTGTCCCTCATCGGGCTGCTCACCGGTATACTGCGAAAATTCGTCGTCGGCCTCATTGGGCGACGGGCCGTTTTCGGCCTCATCACCATCGCCGGAGTGCGGGGTATCGGCCAGCAGAATATGCTGCCAGCGGATAATGCGCTCCCGTTCGGCCATGACGGCTCTCACTATATCGTTGAAATATTCCGGCCGTCGGGGAAAGTAGTCGGCGAGTCCGTTGGAGATGGCTTCTATCATGCCAAGGAGGCTCGGGTTGGCGGAAATGACGATCATTCTGGCCAAAGGGCAACGGTTTAAAACTTCCCTGGCCAGGGTGTGACCCATTAACAGGGTGCTGTCGGCCAGAAGGAATTGAATACTGTTTTGCTTGATGTAAGACAGGACAGCCGAGCTGTTTTCCATGGCCATGACTTCAAAACCGTGTTCGGTAAGTTTATCGATCAAGGGCTCCAACAGTTCGCGGTCCCGTCCGACAATGATAACGCGCATACCGCCTCTTTATTATGGCACATATTTGTCAAACCGCCGATGGGTTTCGTGGTATCCTGAAACCTATGGGTCTGACAACAATTATATTATAATACATTAACACGACAGACTGTTTTTGTAAATAGTGCGTGGTCCGCACGGGACTGGGTCTGGGTGAGATTTTCCCTGGGCGTTGCCTATGGCGGCCATCATCGTATTTGGAGCGGCGCCCCGTGCCTATGGCCTCTTTTTGGCGGGGTGCGGTAAGGATGTCCTAAATGCTCAAAGCGGAATTGACGAACCAGGCTCTTAACCTCCGAAGCAAAAGGCTTCAGCCGTTTCCGGTTGAAGCCTTTTGCTTTTTAAAACCTGCCGCGCCCGGCAAAAACAAGCCGGACGCTTTTATGCCTCTCTTTATTTTTCATTGACAACTGGCCACGCCACAGGAGAAAGGCCTTTGTTTTTCCATTCAAACAAAGCCGGTGCGCCTGATTCCGCGATAACCACAATCTGGCCGAATTCTCTTTCCGTCCAGGCTCCGCTGTTGAAATACCAGTCCTGGTAACGGCAGGCTATGTGGGTATGGCCCGCCACGATATTACATTTACCGCCCTGCTCCTCACGAATCTTGCTAATCTGTGCCAGATGGTCTTTCAAAAGCTTGTTGGGCTTGAAGCCATCCGCCTGGTCATTCTCGTCGCAAGTTTCCGGTGATCCGCCGTTGCCCCGCTCACCGCTCTCTTGGTCGGCGCAGCCTTTCCGCCGGGCGAATTCGTTCAAGGCGGCCGTGAGGTAACGAATGGCCAGATCATCACCCGGCCGGCAAGCCCCGTCCGGCAATGCCCGGTCATTGGGCACGGCCACTTGATTGGCCTGCCAGGATCTTTGCAATAACTGCCGTTCCAGGCTGATCATATCCGGGCTGCCCCAGAACTCCTCCGGCGACCTGCCTGAAACCGTGGAAGCGCCTGAGCCTTCCAGCCCGCCTTCCACCCCGCCGGAATGGCGGAGAACCAATTCTTTGGTCATCCAGTTCCAAAGTTCCAGCAGCGCTTCTCCAATCTCCGTTAAACAGACCTGAACTCCATATTTGCATTTTGGTGGATCAAGATAGGGTGACCCCGCCCAGTCTTCCACCATGGCCGCCAGAATAGCCAGCGCCCTGCCGCTTACCGGAAAGGTGCCGCTGTTGAATGGGTCGCCTTCATGGCCGTGTAGAAAGTAATAGGGCTTGCCGCCGATAGTGTCCATAAAAGGGGGGGAAAGATGCTTAAAAAATGAATGGTTCAGCCATTGAGTGTGGTTCACGAAAGCCCTGAAATCGGCGTCGTGGTTACCTACAACAAATTTCAACCGGTCGGGGTTGTCATTTCCAAATTTGGCCAAACGGTCCAAAAGAGGCTTGCGCACTTCCAGAACCTCAGCTATGGGCGTCTGCCAGAACTCGAACAAGTCGCCGAGAATCAGCAACGAAGCAGAGGGTTGTTTTTCAAGGTAATCAATAAATTCCAGCATATGCCGGCCATGACTCCAAACCTCGAAATTATCTCTGGACATAGCCTGATCGCCTTTGTGGCGCTTCTTTGAGGCTCTCTCGGCGGCCCCCATGTGGAGATCACTGATCACATAAAGAGGTGCTTTCATAACACGACCCTTTCCGGCCGATAAAACGGCCCCATTCCTTGCGTGCAAACGCAGGTGAGTGTTGATGCGCCATATTTTTACTAAAAATTATTTTAAGACAATATTAATGTGAAATAAAGCAAAAAAAATAGATCAATTATTTCTAGTTGTTTATTAATTAACAAATACTTCTTACATTCGTGAATATTTTTAGATAAAAAACACAACTTGTTTTTAAATATTATAAGCAATTGTCAAGTGAAGAGGATTTAAAATTCTTGTCAGCCTCTTTGGGGACTGGAAAGCGAATATAGTCAAGCGGGAGCCGGAAGCCGGGGATAAATGGTTTACTGAAGTTTTAAGCGTTTCTCAGCATAGGACAGAAAAAGGCTTGTAAACGCGAACGGGGCGGCAAAGGTAAAACCCGGCCGGGCGGGCGGAAAAATTTCTGACATCGCTCGTAATTTTCTCGTATTCCCGGCCGGGTGGCTTTAGCGGCATTCTGTTTTTTCCGTGCCCGTCCGGGGAGCAAAATTACGAGCGACTTACAGAAAATTTTCCGCCCGCCCGGCCTGGTCAGTGTCGGCGTTTGGGTAGGGTGACGGTTGCGTTTTTCTTACATAAGCCGACAATGTCAAGGAGGGCGGGGCGGTGAGATTTCTCCAGAGGGGACCACGATTTTTGCTCCCCGGACGGGCACGGATAAAACAGAATGCCGATGAAGCCACCCGGCCGGGATCAGAGAAAAATCGGGGGCCACTATGGAGATATCTCACCGCACCGCCCTCCGGGTTTTACCTTCATCCGTTTCAAACGATTACCCCGCCAAAACATATTCTTGACATTTATTAACGGCCGTGATTTACTTCTTTGCGGGAACTCGTAATTCCCGCACATAGTCTATCCAGAGTCCCAGACCACATCTCCGTGTTGTTCGCCGCAAGGCTCGCGATACGGCCGGGTGTAGACTGAATACAAGACCTTCGGGGAATCAAGTCTGCGGCTCTCTGGGGCCGTTACGAGCGCCCGACCGTGATATATCTATATCCGGCCTCCAATTCCATTTCAGGAGGCGCTGAACATATTTCAGGAAGAACATTACCGTCCAATCATCGTTGATCTTCAAAAGGCTGAAAGGTTTCTTCCCATACTTTGGGAAGATTGTTATGAACTTGAAGCCATCGTTGAAACCTACCGCAGAATTTACTCCCGATGCAAAACCAACATTGATGACACCATTCATGAGGTTGACGTAACTCACAGGCCAGATCTATCGCTTCAGCTCAAACAGTCGGCGGGACGGCCCTTGTCGTCTATAACGCGGCTGTATGCGATAATGGGCGATGATGATCTGGTGGCCAAGCCGCTGTGGCAATTGGAGCAAACCACTGACCGGCTGATAGTTCTTTTCACCATGCTGGGGGAATATCTCAAGCATTTTGAGAGGCTGGAAAAAGAATCAAGCCTCAAAATGAAAAAGTATGAAGACGTGTTTAACCAGCCAGGTGCGGGTTCAAAGAAAAAACCATCCTGGGAATAAAGCTGGCGGCTTCTTGCGAAGCCAAGCGGGCACCACGCCACTTCAATAAAATCAGGACCACCCGCTCAGCGGGTGGTCTGCTCAAGCCCTACAAGGGCATGTTACTGGCAGCGCCAGAGGGCGCATTGAATGGTTTGCCAACCGCATACAGTTCACAGGCATGCCCCTAAAGGGGCTATTTCTTTTTGCCTTTGTTTACCGGCTCACCCGTAAACGGGTCGATGTATTCCTTCATCGTCAGTTGATCTGCCGTCAAGTCCTCTTGCAGTTGGTTTCTTATATACTCAACTATCCTTTTCGCATTTTTGCCCACTGTATCCACATAGTACCCACGACACCAAAAGTGTCTATTGCCATACTTGTACTTCAAGTTGGCGTGCCGGTCGAATATCATCAATGAACTTTTCCCTTTCAGATACCCCATTACCTCTGATACGCTGTACTTCGGCGGTATCCTCACAAACATGTGGATGTGATCTGGGCAACATTCCGCCTCTATTATTTCAACCCCTTTCCTCTCACACAAATCTCGCAATATCTTTCCAACATCTACTTTGATCTTGCCGTATATCACTTGCCGACGATACTTTGGCGCAAACACTATGTGATACTTACATTCCCATCGGGTATGTGCTAAGCTGTTTTTGTCCACTGGACAGCCTCCTTATGCTATTTGATGTGGTCGGCAAACCTACATCATTTTAGCATTGGGGGGCTTCTTTTGCTTAAAGCTAAAGCTAAGAACGCCTACCACCGGCAGAGCCGGTGGTTTAATCAAGCTAAAGCGGGCAAAAAGAAAAACCTCAATCACGGGAGTGATTGAGGTTTTTCTTTTTAGGTGAGGCCTCTCGGCCAACCCGCTCCACCCTTCTGCCGGGAAGGATGAAACGTCGCCGCCCCCGCAGCCCTGGAGTTTCCATAGCCGAGGGGGCAACGCTCTTCATACGATGATGGCCGCCGTAATTAACTATTACGGGAAAAAGCCACCCAGACATGGGGTCCGGGCCCCGCCCGGTCAGACTTTCGGACGCGGGTTCAGCTTGGCTTCCTTTACGATGGTGGGCACCATGTGCTCCCATTCAATCAGCATAAGGTGAACACCGGCCACGCCCTTGGTGTTCTTCATTTCGTCAATCTGTTCACAGGCAATTTTAATGCCCTCTTCCACCTGTTTCTCTTTGGGGACGCCGGCCATACGGCTGATCATCTCGTCCGGCACGGAAATGCCGGGCACGTTGTTCTTCATGTATTTGGCCATACCCAGAGATTTCAGCGGAGTAATGCCGGCCATAAAATAGGTCTTTTCAGTCAAACCCATGTCAACGGCGCGAGCCATGAATTTCCTGAAGCGCGGCATATCATAGATACACTGGCTCTGGAGGAAATCAACGCCCGCTTCCACCTTCTTGGCCGCGCGCAGAACGCGGTAATCCTCAGGATCGGCGAAGGGGTTGAACGCGCCGCCGATGAACAGGCGCGGCTCGGTTCCTTCAGGCAGTTCCTGGCCGGAAAGAAGACGGCGCTCATCGCGCATCATCTTGATCGTGGCAATCAGGTTCACGGAATCAAGGTCAAAGACGTTCTTGGCCTGGGGATGGTCGCCAAACTTCTGATGGTCGCCGGAAAGGACCAACAGGTTGTTGATACCCAAAGCGGCCGCGCCCAGAATGTCGGACTCCATGGCAATGCGGTTACGGTCACGGCAGACCATCTGCATGTTGGCTTCGGTACCCTGCTCCTGAAGGATGAGACCCGCGGCCAGAGACGACATGCGCACCACGGCGGTCTGGTTGTCGGTGATGTTGACCGAGTCAACATTGTCCTTGAGGTGCTTGGCCTTTTCAATGACCTCCGCCCGGTCGGCGCTGCGGGGAGGCCCAAGTTCGCCGGTCACGGCGAAATGGCCGGCAGCCAGAACTTTTTCCAGATTACTATTTGTTCTTACTTCGCGGCTCATTTTACAAGTTCCTCCCGCACAACAGTTCTGGGTCCGCCGTCACGGCTGGTGGACCAGTCTTTTATGGGCTGGGCCGGAGCAAATTCGGTTTCGGCCTTGCCGGTTTCCATCATCTTGGTGGTGATGAGGTGCCAGATACATTCAACATCCTTGGAGATTTCGCACACGCCGTCGGCCGAACCGCCACAAGGGCCGTTCTGGAGGCTCTTGGCGCAGCGGCTGATCGGGCACATGCCGCCAAAGTTATGGATGACGCAGTTGCCGCAGCCCTGGCAGCGTTCCACCCAGATGCCGTGCTGTTTCGCGCCGCCCATGAACAGGGTGTTCAGCGAAGGATAGACGTCCTGCTCAGGATAGCGGGCCACGATGAACTGGGGGCCGACGCTGCAAGCCATGGAGAGGATGGCGTCATATTTCTTTTCCACCAGCTCCAGAAGCTCTTCGATGTATTCAGGGTCGCACTGACGTTCGAGGGTATGCTCGTCCACGGTCAGGTCACGGCCGTCTTTCTGGGCGTCAAGCCGCAGTTCGGAAGCCAACAGGCCCACTTCCTTGGTTCCGCCCGCGTTACAAACCGTAACGCAGCCGCGGCAACCGACTACCAACACTTTTTTCTTGTCGGCGATGAAACTTTTTATTTCATCAAAAGGTTTGCGTTCTGCAACAATCATTTAAATTAACCTCCCCAAGGTTACGCGGCCTGTTCCTTTTTGCCAAAGGGGCTAGGGCCCAGTTCTCTGATTACGTCGGTAAATTCTTTCGCTATTTCAACGAAGCGGGGGCCCTGTGAGGCCGACAGGTTATACATCCTGATCCTGTCTTCCTCAACCCCAAGATTCTTCGAAAGCTCTGCACGCAGACAATTGACTCTTTTTTTCGCCCGGATGTTGCCTTCCAGGAAGTGGCAGGTGCCTTCCAGGCAACCGGCCACATAAACGCCGTCGGCCCCGCCTTCAAAGGCTTTCAGGGCATACAGCATATCAAAGCGCCCGGTGCAGGGCATCAGCACGATTTCCACGTTGGTCGGATACTGAAGCCTCATGGACCCGGCCATGTCGGCCGCGCTATAGGCGCAGTATTGACAGCAAAACGCTATAATACGCGGTTCAAAATCACTCATGATCGACCTTCCCCGCCGGTGGCCGAAACCACCGGCTTTATTTTTACGCCGCCTGGGCGTGTTTCTCAGCCTTTGGTCCGGGGAGACGGCGGGCCGTCTCCCCGTTTGGGGTCTCACCGAGCCGCCATTCCCGAATCTTCCTTGGCCCCTTCAGCCAGAGCGCCAATCTTGGCCAGCATCTGGTCGTCCTTATAGAACTGGAGCTGGATGGCTTTGCCCGGGCATTCCGAGACGCACACGCCGCAGCCCTGGCAGATGGCCGGTTCCATGAAGGCGTTGCCGCGAGCGGAGGGGTCGTCCTTGTTGGTGACGATCTTAGGCACGCTCACCGGGCAGGCCCGGACGCAGGTGCAGCAGACCGCGCACTTTTTCGGATCGACCACCGCCACAATGCCGCCCACCATGATGTAGGGCTTGGCCAGGATGGTCACCGCGCGGGCGGCCGAAGCCTTGGCCTGGGTGATGCTCTCTTCCAGGGGCTTCGGATAGTGGGCCAGACCGGCCAGATACTGGCCTTCAGTAGCCAGGTCCACCGGCCGCAGCTTCATGTGGGCTTCCAACAGGAAGCCTTCGGCCGTGAGCTGGCCTTTGAAGATTTCCACGATGTCCCGCATGGGGGTCGGGTCGATGCCGGAAGCCAGGGTCAGAAGGTCGGCGTCGATGATCAGCGGGCGGCCCAGAACATGGTCTTTGACCGTGATCCGCACCTTGCCGTCCGGGCCGTTTTCCACTTGGGGCTTATCTTCCACGTCATAGCGGATGAAGCGCACGCCCCGCGAACGGGCTTCCTGATACAGCTCCTCACGGAAACCGTAGGTGCGCACGTCGCGATAGAGGATGTAGATGGTCGCGTCCGGGTTGCGGTCGAGAATCATCAGGGCGTTCTCAATGGAATGCGTGCAGCACACCTTCGAGCAATAGGGCCGATCCGGGTCGCGGGATTCGACGCACTGGGTGAAGACGAAGTTCTTCTTGCCCATCAGGTCGCCGTCGTTGGCGGCCAGTTTCGCGTCCATATCCAGCGAAAGGATGACCTTGGAGTTCTCGCCATACAGGAAGCTGTGCGGCTCATGGGCATGGCCGCCCGCGCACAGAACCGTCGCGCCGTGCTTGATGAGCGTTTCGCCCTGCGGCCCTTCCACAGTGGTTTCGAAGTTGCCCAGGAAACCGCCCGAGAACTTGGGCACGGTGTTCATATAGATTTTGATATTGTCGTTGGACTGAACCTTTTTAATCAGCTCGTCCAGATACTTCTTCACGTCCTTGCCGCGCGGATAGATCTTCCGGGCCTGGCCGCCGAGTTCGCCCGTCTTTTCGATCAGGTGGACCGGGAAGCCCTGTTCGGCCAAGGATAAGGCCGCGTTCAGACCGGCCGCGCCGCCGCCCACCACCAGGGCCTCACGGGTCAGGCCCATCTGGGTCTGATACATGGGCTCGAGAAGGGCCGCCTTGGCTACCGCGCCGCGAACCAGATCCTTGGCTTTCTTGGTGGCCTTGGCCGGTTCCTTCTGGTGGACCCAGGAGTTGTGGTCACGGATGTTGGCCATTTCAAACAGGTATTTGTTGATACCGGCCTGAGCCAGGGTCTCGCGGAACATCGGTTCGTGGGTACGCGGCGAGCAAGAGGCCACCACCACCCGGTTGAGCTTGTTCTCAATGATGGCGTTTTTGATCTTGGCCTGGGTATCCGACGAACAGGTGAACAGGTTTCTTTCGGCCACCTCCACAAAGGGGAGGGTCTTGGCGTACTGGACCACGGCTTCCACATCCACGATAGAGGCGATATTGATGCCGCAATGGCAGACGAACACGCCGATACGCGGGGTTTCGCCGCTCACATCCCTTTCGTCCGGGTAGATAACCGTCTTAGTCTCGGTGAAGCGGACGTCGACGATTTCCTTACCGGCGGCTTCGGCCGCGGCCGAGGCTTCCATGACCGTGAAGGGGATGTCCTTGGGCTCATTATTGGCGCCGCAGGCATGGATGCCGGGGCGGCTGGTGGTGACCGGAGTGAAGAAATCAGTCTTCACGAAGCCGTCATCATTCAAGATGATGCCCATGTCGGCAGCCAACTGGGGCAGAGTCGCGCTGGGGGTCAAGCCCACGGAGAGCACCACCATGTCGAAGTATTCCTTCTGGCGATTGCCCTGTTCGTCGATGTATTCCAAGGCCACATCGCCGTTGAGCTGGGGGGTAAGGGTGTGGACGCGGCTTCTGACGAAGCGGACGCCGGCTTCCTGGGCCCGGTTGTAATATTTCTCAAAGTCTTTGCCGTAAGTGCGGATGTCCATATAGAAGATGGAGGAATCGAGCTTGCCGCCCGCATGCTCCTTGGCGATGACCGCCTCTTTCATGGCATACATACAGCAGACCGCTGAGCAGTAACGTTTGTCGCAGCGATTGATATCGCGCGAACCCACGCACTGGAGCCAGGCGATTTTCTCCGGTTCCTTGTGGTCGCCGGGGCGGACCATGTGGCCCTGGAAGGGGCCGGAAGCCGAAAGGATACGCTCAAATTCCATGGAGGTGACCACGTTCGGCCACTGGCTGTAGCGATAGGTTTCGCTGTTGGCCGGGTCGAAGGGGTCGAAGCCGGTGGCCATGACCACGGAGCCGACTTCCAGTTCAATGATTTCATCTTTTTCGGCGTGGGTTTCCATGGTGACCGCCTGCGGGAGGCAGGCTTTCACGCAGCGGTAGCACTGGCAGCAGGCCCCGCAGGAAATGCAGCGGGAAGCTTCGGCGATGCCGTCATCCACGCTCAGACCCAGCTCAAATTCATCCCAGTCTTTCACCCGCACTTCAGCGTCGCGCACCGGCATTTTGGCCCGGGCTTTCTTCTGTTCGTGCAGAGGAACATCGCGATAGGTTTCCTTGCCGGTGAAGACCATCGGCACGCGGCCTTCGGCCAGATCCTGACCATTGAACATGCGGATGATCGAAGTGACCGCTTCTTTGGCCGCGGCCACGGCGTTGATGGCGATGTTGGCCCCGGTTTTGACGTCGCCGCCCGCGAACACGCCCTTGCGGGAGGTTTCAAAGGTTATGGGGTCGGTGACGATGGAGTCGGCGCGGCCGAATTCCAGGCCGGAACCTTCTTTGAAGGCTTCGGTGGAGGGCAGCTGGCCGAGGGAGCGGATGATGATATCGAATTCTTCGACCATCAGGTCGCCGGAGGGATCTTCAACGAAGTTGCGGGGGTCTTTATTATCGACCATCAGGCCCATTTTAGCCTTGATGCCGGTGGAGGTTTCCTCAAAGCCCTTGGGGGTGCGGAGGGTGACCACGCGCACGCCTTCTTCTTCGGCCTCATGAACTTCCCAGGCCCAGGCGGGCATGATGGAGCGGCCTTCGCGGCAGGCGGTGGTGACTGACTTCGCGCCGCAGCGGACGGCCGCGCGGGCCACGTCCATGGCCACATTGCCGCCGCCTAAGACCAGCACGCGTTTGCCGGTGAAATCAGGTTTTTCGCCGATGTTGACGTCGGCCAGGAACTTGCCGCAGGGGATGATCTTGGAGGAATCTTCGCCAGGCAGGCCCAGGCTGAAATCGCGGCCCGCGCCGGTGGCGATGAACACGGCTTTGTAGCCCTGTTTGAAGAGGTCGTCGATGGTGAAATCAACGCCCAGGGTCTGGCCGAGCTTCAGTTCAGCTCCGCTGAAATCCAAAATGAAATCAACTTCTTCCTGAATAACTTTCGGGGAGAGGCGATAATCGGGAATGCCGATGCGCATAGCGCCGCCAGCCACCTTGGCTTTGTCGAAGATGGTTGATTTAATGCCGTTTCTGGCCAGGTGATAAGCGGCGGTCAAACCGGCCGGACCCGCGCCGATAATGGCTACGCGTTCTTCACGCGGCTCAGCCTTGACGAAAGTTTCACCGGCGGTCTTGAGGTCGGCGTTATCAGAAACCAAACGTTTGATATCCCGAATGGCCATCGGCTCTTCCATCTGCTGGCGGCGGCATTCCGTCTCGCAGGGATGGGCGCAGACGCGGCCAAGGCTGCCGGGCATGGGCAGAACGTCAAGAATGACTTCCAGGGCTTCCTGGAAGCGGCCTTTGGCCGCCAGAGAAACGTAGCCGTGGGCGTTGACGTGGGCCGGGCAGGTGATGACGCAGGGGCTGACGCCCTCTTTGGTCAGGGAGTAGGCGTTGGGGTAGGCCTGGGCATAGGATTTATAGGTCACGGTGCGGGTGGAGGTGCCCATATTGAATTCGGCGGGCAGGTCCACGGGGCAGGCTTTGGCGCAGTCGCCGCAGGCGGTGCACTTGGCGCTGTCGATATAGCGGGGTTTTTTGCGGACCTTGGCTTTGAAATTGCCGGGTTCGCCGGTGACTTCCATCACCTCCGAACAGGTCATGACGTTAATATTGATGTGGCCGCCCACATCATTCAATTTGGGCGAAATAATACACATAGCGCAGTCGTTGGTCGGGAAGACCTTATCTAACTGCGCCATGCGTCCGCCAATCGCCGGATTTTTTTCCACCAGATGGACATAAAAGCCCATTTCAGCGAGGTCGAGGGAAGCCTGCATCCCGGCGATGCCGGCCCCCACTACCATAACCGCGCCTTTTTTCTTGGAATCATTGGCCATAGCGCTCACCTTTTCTTGTCGATTTAGGCACATACGACATTCGCGGGCCACCTTGGCTCGCGTAACGGGAGATATGATTCAGTCGCGCCCAAACGGGACAATGCCCGGACCGACAGGACCGAACCGATTCAAACTCATGCCAGATATATGTAGAATGTTACGAATTATATCGGCAAAAGGTCTTATTGTCAACAGTAATATTGCGATTTTATAGGGTCTTTCTCCTCTAGAAGACATTCGCTTCAGAGCCTTTAAGAGCCAAAAACGCAACTAAATTTCTGGACCTATTTCTATACAGTCAACATGTTTTTTCGCAATACGATATAGAGATTCAAGTGCAAATATATCGAGGCACTTCATTTACGCGGCGTTCCAGGCAAATGAATTGTTGGGGGGAATGTATTTTTAATAATAACAATCTGTTCGTTTAAATTCAAGGCCTGTCTTGAATTTATTATGGCTCCGGCGGGCTGAATTTTGTGACACGCTTCATTTTTTCTGCTAAAATAACTTAAAAAAAGATTTATATTCGCATTATTGATGCGGATAAAAGTGTTTCACGTTTGGCAATAGTGTTTACATACACTAAAATATTACTGCCCACCAAGGAGATTTTATGAAAAAATTCAGCTTGTTCAAAATTGTACCCCTTATCCTGGGGCTTTTTCTGGCGGTGGCCTGCTTTGATAAGGAGCCCCAGGAGAGGGAAAAATTTATTGATTTTCTTAATTCACACTACATAAAAGAACCAGCCGGTTCAGTGGCGGAATTAAACGATCAGGTCACCAAGGATATCGGGCGCTATGTGGAGCATCATCAGGCTTTAACTTTTTACAATTATGAAGCCAAGAAGACTCTGGAACCAGGCTTGGAGAAAATTGTGGGGGCCATTAAACCGCTCGATTACGGCAATATTCCAGAAGCTATTGACTTCATGAAGAAAAACAAAGAAGACCTGGCCGCGTTTCTGGCTGAAAATGAAGCTATCTATGAGAAAGCGCTGGCTAAAAAAGAGGCCCTGAAAATGCCTGACGACCTGAAAGAGCTTTATGATCAGGCTTTCGATAAAGCTGTCGTTACAAGTTATGAGGCGATCAAAAAAATTTATGGCCAGCCGATGAATGATGTTTTCGACGCCCGGATTGCTCTCCTGGAATTTATGGAAGCCAACAAAGACAAAATTGCCGTCACGGGAGCGAACAGGCTTGAAATTCTCGATCCCTCCATTCAGACCGAGTTGCAAACCCTTCTGAACGACTCCAATACCAAGGGTAAAGCCCTCCAGGCGCTCTCCAGAGAATTGAGAGCGGAGGCCAGATCAAAATAAGATGCGCACTTCCTCCGCGGCTTGAAAGCAAAAAAGCCGGAGCGGCCCTCCGGCTTTTTTGAGCCACATGACCGTGGGTGAAATTCAATAAAGACAGTTAAAACTCACTGAATTATCATTATGTTAGCAATGATTAATTACAATCTTAAATACCGACAGATATTGCTGAGAGCATTATGGCGATAAAAAAAGACCCGAATTCTCCTGACTTAACCGACAAAAACTGGGGGATAGCCGGTTTCGCAATCTTATTTATTCCGCTGGTCTACCTTAAAATTCTTTATGATGGCACTTTTCATCAGGCCAATTTTTTAAGCGACATAGCGGGAAGCTTTTTGAGTGATATAGTCAGAGGTGGACCGCTCAGCTTTCTATTGAGCCTGGACAATTATTTAGAACCAAAGACAATACAAGATTTCCTTTATAACCAGAAAGTCTTCATGATGGAGTCTTTCATTTTTCTGGTTTTCGCCTTTTTCATTGTGTCCCTTATAAGTATCAGCTTCTCCTGGCGCTGGACACATTTGCTGAACAAATCACCGGCGGGCAACTCCAGGTACAGGCGATTTTTCCCTCACTATAATTTCAATGCCACCCTTTATTTAAGCGGACGGCAAGTCCTGGAACTGTCAGTTCTGGCTTCTCTCACCATATTAGCCTTTTATATTGTCAAAATTCAGGCCTTCGGAAACATTTCCAAACATAGCCTCATACTTTATCAGGATTACCGTTTGTGGCTTTACATTCTGGGCCTGGTTTCTCTATATTTCATTTTTCACATTGCGGAGATTCTGATAATTCAATGCTACAGGGGCAATCTCCGGCTGGGCGCCGGCCCGGAAGCGCCGCGAAGTATTCTTCTGTCTGACTTCTGCTTTGTGGTCTTTCTCTTATATGCCGGTCTTTTTCCCAATCTGACTATACCATTTATATTGTATTGCATGATCAGCACACGCTGTAAATAGTACGGTGTAACGCTGAAACCTTTGGTTCTTCCCATGACCCGCCGGCCGCTCTTACAGGTGGACATGAACAGGGAAATGGTGTATATTCACATGAATGAACCGTATGGCGGGCCGATCTTGATTGTCCCGCTATTTTGATGTGTTCAACAGTCTAAAAAGGATCTGCGACTGAAAAACTGATGAGCGGCCGAAATAAAACAAACGCGAGCGAAAAGCCGACCGCAATGGAAACTTTCAAGGAATACGCACAGGCTATCATACTGGCTGTGGTTCTGGCGCTTTTTGTCCGCAGTTTTGTCATGCAGGCTTTCCACATACCCTCCGGCTCCATGATTCCCACCTTTCTTGAGGGCGACAGGGTTCTGGTCAATAAATTCGTCTATGGCATCCGCAACCCCCTGACTAACGGCATCTTGATCGAAACCGGGCAGCCTGAGCGCTGGGACGTGGTGGTTTTCATTGCGCCCAAGGAGAAGGACAAGGATTTTGTGAAAAGGGTCATTGGTCTGCCTGGCGAAACGGTTGCTATTGAGGGCGGGCAGCTGTTCATCAACGGCGTAAAAATGGAAGATCCTCACGCCCGTTATTATAATACGGCCGTTCCTGTGTCCAGCCGCACCTTCGGGCCGGTTATGGTCAAGGAAAACGAATATTTCATGATGGGCGACAACCGCGACAATTCCAGCGATTCCCGCGTTTGGGGCGGGGTGGACGTTTCCCTTCTCAAGGGCAAAGCCTGGAGGCTTTACTGGTCATGGGATTCCGACGATCCCGATCTCAGCTTTTTTGACCGTTTCCGGGGTTCCCGAATCGGAACCAGGATAGAATAGTTTTTTTCAGCCGCCCGTAACAAGGTGGCTTTTTTTTGTGCGTGGCCCGCACTGGGCTATGTCTGGGTGGCCTCTTCCCGTAATCACAGGTACGGCGGCCATCATCGTATTAAGAGTGCGGCCCCCGTGGCTTTGGCCGGGTCTCCGGTACCACCGTGCCGCCTGTTATAAAATGCTGCTATAAATAAAAGGCCTTCATGGCCTCTACCCTTGGAAAGAATACCTAAGGCGGGAGTAAATGACAGACAAGATAAATTTTCCCAAAGACCTCATCGATCTGGACGCCTACACCCCTGAACAGATCAGCCACATTCTGGATACGGCTGAGAGTTTCAAGGAAGTCTCGGAGCGCGAGATTAAGAAAGTGCCCACCCTGCGCGGCAAGCTCGTGGTAATTTTCTTCCACGAAAATTCCACCCGCACCCGGCTTAGCTTTGAAGTGGCCGCCAAGCGCCTCTCCGCCGACACTGTGGCCCTGTCGGCTTCCGGCTCCTCGCTCTCCAAGGGCGAGAGCCTCCTGGACACAGCCAAAAATATCGAAGCCATGAACCCCGACGCCCTGGTCATCCGCCATGGCGCGTCCGGCGTTCCCAGTTTTCTGGGGCGCAACCTCTCCTTCCCGGTCCTTAATGCCGGTGACGGAGCCCACGCCCACCCGACCCAGGCCCTTTTGGACATGCTGACCATCCGCGAAGTCAAAGGCCGCCTGGACGGCCTGAAAATCGCCATCATCGGTGATATCGCCCACAGCCGGGTGGCCCGCTCGAATATGATCGGCCTGGTGAAAATGGGGGCCAAAGTGGCCGTGGCCGGCCCCCCTTCCATGCTGGCGGTCGGTCTGGCCGAGGCCTACGGGGTGGAAGTTTACACCCGCCCGGAACCGGCCATTGAGGGGGCCGACGGCGTGATGATGCTGCGAATTCAGATGGAGCGCCAGTCGGGCGCCCTCTTCCCCGGCGCGCGCGAATACGCCAGGGTTTACGGCCTGAACAAAGAGCGGATGAAGCTGGCCAAGGATGACGCGGTTATCCTCCATCCCGGCCCGGTCAATCAGGGTGTTGAGCTTGACCCTTCGCTCTATGACGACGAGCGCTCGGTAATTCTGCCGCAGGTAACCAACGGTGTGGCCGTCCGTATGGCCCTCCTCTACCTCCTGATAGACACCCCCTCCGACCAGGGCTGAGCCCTGGACCCACGGATGCTCACGCATCCTTCGTCAATGGGGCGTTTTCCCTGGGCGCTGGTTTTGGCGGCCGTCTTCGTATTAAGAATGTTGCCCCCTGGCTTCAGCCGGGTTTGGGCCGGATTGGAAAATAAGAGAGGATTTCATGACTTCTATATTGATAAAAGGCGGACGGGTTATTGATCCCTCCCGGAACGTGGACGGCTTTTTCGACGTTCTGACGGAAGACGGGCTCATTAAGGCGGTCGAAGCTCCGGGGGCCATTTCCGGGGGGGACAAGGTTATTGAGGCTCAGGGCAAGTGGGTGTTGCCCGGCCTGATTGACATGCATGTGCATCTGCGTGAACCGGGACACGAATATAAGGAAACCGTGGCCACCGGCACCCGCGCGGCGGCGGCGGGGGGGTTCACCGGAGTGCTGGCCATGCCCAACACCAGCCCGGCTATCGACAACGCGGAAGTGGTCAGTTCCATTCTGGATAAAGCCAAAGAAGCCGGCTTCGCCAGAGTCTGGGTGGCGGCGGCCATGACCAAGGGGCGCAAGGGCGAGGTGCTGACCGAATATGAAGATCTGAAAGCCGCCGGGGCCGTGGCTGTGACCGACGACGGTTCCTGGGTCAGTAGCCCCAAGGTGCTGCGCCGGGTGCTGGATTATGCGGCCGTGGCGGGCCTGCTTCCGCTGTGCCATGCGGAGGATCATGAACTGGCTAAGGGCGGGGCCATTCATGAAGGCCTGGTTTCAACTCGCATGGGTCTGCCGGGCATTCCAGCTCAGGCGGAGATTAACGCGGTGACGCGTGACATCAATATGGTGGAGCTGTCCGGGAAGCCCCTTCACTTTTGCCACCTGTCCACCAGGGGTGCGATTGAAGCGGTGCGGACGGCCAAGAAGAAAGGCCTGCCCGTGAGCTGCGAGACCGCTCCCCACTATTTGTTCCTGACCCATGAAGACCTTGGCGACTATGACACCAACGCCAAGATGAATCCGCCCCTCAGGACGGCCGACGACCAGGCCGCCCTCCGTGAAGCGCTGGCCGACGGCACCATTGACGCTGTCGCCACCGACCATGCGCCTCACTCCGTGCTGGAGAAAGAAGTGGAATTCATCGACGCCGCTTTTGGAATCATCGGGCTGGAGACCTCCCTGCCGCTGATTCTGGAACTGGTGCGCGCGGGAGTAATCTCACCGGCCCGGCTGGTTGAGGTTATGTCGCTGAACCCGGCCCGTCTACTGAACGTGGAGGCCGGTACTCTGGCCCCCGGACGCACGGCCGATGTGACGATTGTTGATCCCGAGGTTGAATATACCCTGAAACCGGCTGATTCCAAATCGTTAAGCCGCAATTCGCCTTTCTGGAACCGTCCGCTGAAAGGCCGGTCGGTCTGCACTGTGGTAGGCGGACGGATTATCCAATAGCCTGCCCGATTTTTTAATAGCTCTCAAAAGGAATGCGGCCAATGGCCGCATTCCGCGCTCATTGCTCTCTGCGTAACGCCATCTCCCCCGCCTAACCCTCAGGGCAATCGCTTGAAAACGGCAAAGATAAAACCCCTCAGGGCGGGGCGGTGAGATATCTCCATAGTGGCCCCCGATTTTTCTCTGATCCCGGCCGAGTGGCTTCTTCGTCATTCTGTTTTGTCCGTGCCCGTCCGGGGAGCAAAAACCGTGGTCCCCTCTGGAGAAATCTCACCGCCCCGCCCTCCTAATCCTGGTCAGCTTATGCAAGAAGACTCAACCGTCACCCTGCCCAAACGCCGACACTGACCAGGCCGGGCGGGCGAAAAATTTTCTGTAAGTCGCTCGTAATTTTGCTCCCCGGACGGGCAGGCACTCACAATCCTCTTATGAAGCCACCCGGCCGGGAATACGAGAAAATTACGAGCGACGTCAGAAATTTTTTCGCCCGCCCGGCCGGGTTTTACCTTTGCCGTTTCAAGCCATTGCCCCGCCTAACCCTTTGAAGGACTTGTTTTTTTTTAACTAACTTAGTATGATTATATAGCTGTTAAAAGTTAAGGAGGGCGATCTGATGAGCACCGGTATTGGAGTTTTATGTTCAGGGCCGGGGCTGGAGCTTTATGCCCTGATTCAGGCCGTTCACGACGGCCGCCTCCCCGCGACTATTCGCCTGGTCATATGTGACAGCCAAAATAGTGATGTATTAACTTTGGCCCGCTCCAACGGCCTACAGGCCGCTTTCGTCCCCAGAGGGGCTTTTCACGCCAATATCGATGGCTATGAACGCCGCCTCCTGGAAATGATGCGGGAAGCCCAGGTGGAGATGGTTGTTCTGGCCGGATTCGCCAGGGAATTGGGCAGCGTGCTAAATGACGCCTACCCCGGCCAGATTGTCGGCCGCGACCTCTGCCCGGTCAGGCTGGTCAGTGAATTGGAAAGCGTTCTTCGCAAAAAACTGTTCACTGTGGTCGGCTGATTGCCGGTCAAAGCCCGGCCTTTGAACACGACGGAATATCAGGAATTTATCATGGCCAAAAAGAAACGCGCCAAGGCCGCGCCGCAAACCGATACGCCCGCTCCGGCGGCTTTCAATCAGCCCTTTGGCGCTCTGGCCAACATTAAACCAAAGCTGGCTACAGCTGAATTGAAAAAGAAAAGCGCGCCCCCCCCGCGCCCAACGCCCCCTCCGCCTCCACCGCCGCCCAGCGACGACATCCTCTTTATCAACGAGATGTCTGACGTTGAGCCGATAAAACATAAAGACAAACGCCACCAGAAAGCCGAGCCGCTGCCGGTGGCCTGGAAAACACCGGAACTGCCCAATGAAGATCTGGAAGTGCTGCGAAGCCTGTCCGATCTGGTGACTGGAAAAGCTGAATTCGATTTGACTTACACAGCCGAATACGTCGAAGGCCAGACCAGGGGGCTTCCCCCTACCCTGATGGAACAGCTCAGAGCCGGGCGGATTCCCTATCAGGACCACCTGGATCTGCACGGCTACACCCTGACCCAGGCCGAAGCCGCGGTCACCCGCTTTATCCTGGATTCCGTGGCCCTGGGGCGCTGCTGCATCCTGCTCATTCATGGCCGGGGCCTGGGCTCCAAAGACGGCGTTCCCGTGCTGAAACGGTTCCTGGAGGATTTTCTTCTGCGCGGCGCAGCCCGCAAATTTATATTGGCTTTCACCACCGCCCGCCCGGTTGACGGCGGTCTCGGAGCCAGCTACATACTGCTCCGCAGTTAACACCGGCCGGCCGCGCTGGCGGGGAAAATTTGGGAAGGATTAGATTTGAGCACTTCCAACGAATATTCGCAATCGTTTGAAAATTTCATTGTTAAAGGCTCCAACCGCTTGGCCTACCTGGCTTTTCGCGAGTTCGGGACGCCCGATTCCACCATCGCCGGGGTGCGCGGTCTGTTTTTGTCCTCCACCGGCCCTTGGGGAAAGACCCATTTGTTGGAAGCGCTGTCTTCATCCCTGTCTGCTTCGGGCGCAATGAAAATTCTCAAAATATCAGCCTCAAGGCTGATGGAGGTTCGGGCCGGCGACATTGAAGCTGAAGTAAACGATCGCCTGCCCTGGCGCGAATGTGATGCTGTGGTGGTTGATGATGTTCATCTTCTGGCCACCCGGCCGGAGGCCCAATATCTTCTCATCCAAATTTTCGACGAAGCTCCGGCCGGTCGGCTGATCTTCAGTGCCACTACTTCGCCGCGCGATTTGAGCGGCCTGAGTGAACCCTTGCGTTCACGTTTGGGCGGCGGCCTGGTGTTGAAGATTGAGCCGCCGGAGTTTGAGCTTCTAATGGAGCTGGCCGAAGCCAAAGCCGCCCGGCTGAATCTGGCCGCTTCCGAGGAATCGCTGACCGCTCTGGTCCGGCAGGCCGGTGACGATCCCCGGCAGTTGTCCGGCCTTCTGGAGACTGCCGCCTTTATCATGTCGAAAACCGGCCAGAGCCTGGACGAAGCGGCCCGGAGGATCTGCCCTGAGACGGCCGGACCGGCCCCGATAGCGGAGCAGATTACCATTGAGACGGTCATGGCCGGAGTGGCGGTGGCTTTTGGGCTGAAGGTGTCGGACCTGACGGGTCACTCCAAAATCCGGCAGGCGGCCTGGCCGCGCCGGGTAGCCATGTATCTGGCGCGTGAATTGACGACCCTGACCACTACCGATATTGGCGATGCCTTTGGCGGGCGTGATCACTCAACGGTGATTCACGCCTTGAAAAAGATTAATGAGGAGCTGAAGAAGCCATCCCAGGCCAAGCTTGTGGATAACATTCGCCGTTCCATAATGATGGGTTAATAAAAAAGATGAAGAGGGGGGCCTTTCCTGGAAAACCCCTCCACCCCACAAGGGGGCAAAGCCCCCTTGACCCCCACCGCAATTCCTGAGAAGGAATTTCGGTTTTTTTTCGTTTTGGGGCGATATAGGTAAAACCCGGAAGCGGAGCGGATATTTTTATGCCTGTCGCCCGCCTTGCCAGAGCGCATTACATGTTATATGATATCTTTAAGAGGTGAAACTATGAGCAAGGTGATTGAAAAAATAGCTCCTGGAAGGCCAGTCTCTCCCTTAACCGCGGGTGATGAACTGCCAACTCCCCCGGTTCCGCCCTGCACGCCGGAAGAGTATGACGAGTGGTTTCATGCCAAGGTTCAGGAAGCTCTGGACGACCCGCGCCCAAGCATACCCCATGATGAGGCGATGATTCACCTTGAGGGCTTGCTGGAAAGGCGGCGGCGTGACCGCTCTTAGGTGGGAAGAGGCCGCCCTTGATGACTTGGCGGGCATTGTTGATTATATTGAGCAGTTTAATTTTGAGGCGGCACAGGCCTTGAAAGAAGAAATCACCGCCAAGGCCCGCCTGCTGCCCCTCCATCCACGCCTCTACCGGACAGGAAGACTCACCGGCACCCGCGAAATGGTCATCAGAAAAAAACTTCATAGTGATTTACACTGATCTCCCAGAAGCACTTACGATTCTGCGAGTTTTACACTGTTCCAAGCAGTGGCCATAAATTCAGCCCTTGACCCCCACCGCAATTCCTTCCCAGGAATTGCGGTTTTTCGTTTGGGGGCGGCAAAGGTAAAACCCGGCCGGGCGGGCGGAAAAATTTCTGACGTCGCTCGTAATTTTCTCTGATTCCCGGCCGAGTGGCTTCATAAGAGGTTTGTTTGTCCGTGCCCGTCCGGGGAGCAAAATTACGAGCGACTTACAGAAAATTTTCCGCCCGCCCGGCCTAATCAGTGTCGGCGTTTGGTGGGGTGGCTGTTGCGGTCTTCTTTTGTGAGCCGACCATGTACAGGAGGGCGGGGCGGTGAGATTTCTCCAGAGGGGACCACGATTTTTGCTCCCCGGACGGGCCACCGGTTTAAGGAAAAGTCCACATTTTAAAAATAGCAGGTCGACCCTGTGGGGGAGACGGAGCGCCAGCGACTGGTTTTGAGGCCATAAAAGCCGCTCGCGAAGCAAAAACCACGCTTTTTGCGTAGCTGACGGGCCCCCAGTTTAAGGGAAAAAGCCATACTTAAAATCGCTCCACTATGGAGATATCTCACCGCCTCGCCCTCCGGGTTTTACCCTAAGCCCTTTTCAAGCAATAGCCCTGGCCCGCCAAAACATCTTCTTGACTTTTATTAATGGCCGTGATTTACTTCTTTGTGGGAACTGGTAATTCCCGCCGAACATAGTGGGTCTAGTCCCTAGCTACGACTCACATTTGATTGTGTCATTTGCGACACGGTCGGGTGTGAGTTGAATACAAGACCCTCCGGGGGAATAAAACTTGCGGTCGCCTAGGGGGCCGTTACCAGCGCCCGGCCGTGATATATTCATATCCGGCCTCCAATTCTATTTCAGGAGGCGCTGAACATGTATTCACCCCCACGCAGACGAGCCGGAACTGTAATTTTCAATTACAAGTTAGCCAACAGACTGATTTCCCAGCTTCAAAGAGATTCCAAAGAGCTAGAACTTTTTTTTCGAACCTACCAAAGAGCGTATCTTCGCTTTCGCAAGAATTACCTCAAAATTTTCCAAATTGTTGACGATGGAAATGCTCCATTAAATCCACAGCCAACGGATCGGCAGTTGGACATTCTTATTCATATCGCCGACGAGTTAAGCTTTAAAGAGCTGCTGACGGACCCTGTATGGTTTTTGAAGAAATACAACAGCTTCGCGGTTGAAGCCACTGACCGGCTGGTCTCTTATCTTAATAAAATAAAGAGGCTGAAAAAAATAGGATAGGCGGTTTGAGCAGTGATATAATTATCACCAGCCAGGCCATAACATTGCGCCGCAACCGTCAAATGACAAAACCCGCCTTGACGGCGGGTTTTTCATTCGTCCTTCTTCGAACTCTGCTTCAGTCTTTGGAAGCTTTCATAAAGCCGATAAAATATTGCGCGCCGGACCAATAGGTAATGACCAACGCCAGATAGAGTATCACCGTGCCCACCGCCGCCGTGTCGGCCCACAATAGAGGGAAGTGCCACAAGAGACAAAAGAGGGCGATGTTCTGGGCCAGGGTCTTCCGCTTGCCTCCGGCCGAAGCGTCTATCACCAATCCGCGCTCCGCCGCAATGGCCCGCAGTCCCGTGACGGCCGTCTCCCGCGCGATAATCAGGAAAACCACCCAGGCTTCAACCCGGCCGAGGGGGATGAGCATTATCAGGGCAGCCGAAACCAGAAGCTTGTCGGCCAGGGGGTCAAGGAACTTGCCAAGCGTACTGACCAAATTGTATTTGCGGGCCAGGTGGCCGTCGAGAAGGTCGGTTAACGCGGCAATCAGATAGACCGTGGCGCAAATGGCCGAGACGCAGGGGCCGCCATCGTTGTAAATCGTAAACAGAATTATTATGACCGGCACAGCCAGAAGACGGGTCATGGTGATTATGTTGGGCAAGGCAGGGTGCTCTTGAACGATCTTGTTCCAGTCCATAAATATCTCCGCAAGGGCCGTGTGCGTGCTTCAGGTTGATGTGGGAAATTGACGCTGGTATTTTTTATAATTGTTCATAACGATTTTTACATAACTTTTCGTCTCGGCTATATTGGGTATGCCGCCGTGGCGGGCCACCCTCCCCGGCCCGGCATTGTAGGCGGCCAGAGCCAGGCTCACGTCGCCGCCGAAGCGGTCAAGCATCAGGCGCAGATAACGGCTGCCGCCCATGATGTTCTGCCGGGGATCGAAGGGGTTCCGGCAGCCCATATCGCGGGCCGTGCCCGGCATAAGCTGCATCAGACCCTGTGCCCCGGCGTGAGAGACGGCTTTGGGGTTGAAAGCTGATTCAGCCTTTATCACCGCCATTATCAGGGCCGGCTCCAGATCGTATTTAACTGACGCGGCCATAACGTGGGCCATCATGTTTTCGTGGTTGAAATCCATTTCTTCAATGATCAGATTTTCCACATAAACCACAATGTCGTCAAGGCCTGTCAAAGCCTCATCTCGAAAAAGCCACAAGAATGACAGCGCGGTGGCCAACATCAGGCAGGCAGCTGTTTTTCCGCCCGATTTGGCTGGAGGCTGGCTGTATCGGCCGCTCATATCTCCCCCTTTGCCATGTTAAAACTGGCCCCGGTATTTGTCATAATTTCTCATGACTATCACCACGTAATTTTTCGTCTCCGGGATGTCTGGCACCCGCCAGCGGCGGGCCACCCGCTCCGGCCCGGCGTTGTAGGCGGCCAGGGCCAGGGTCACATCGCCGCCGAAGCGATTGAGCATCAGGCGCAGATAGCGGCTGCCGCCCATGATGTTCTGCCGGGGATCGAAGGGATCGCGGCAGCCCATATCGCGGGCCGTGCCGGGCATAAGCTGCATCAGCCCCTGTGCCCCGGCCCAGGAGACGGCCTGGGAATCGAAAGCCGATTCCGATTTGATCACGGCCGCGATGAGGGCCGGGTCCAGATTGTATATGGCGGCCGCATCCATAATGTGGCCCTGTAGTGTTTTGTGGGTGAACCTGGTGTTTTTGGGGGCCAGGCCGCGCGTAACGCGCACCTCCGCCGTAAAAAGCCTGTATCGGGGATCGGCCGGGGCGTTGGTCAGGTGTTTGACTCCCCGCTCATCCTGAAACATGTAATACGAAATGACCCTGCGTCCGCTGTCCGCCGCTGTCTCCGCGGCGGCGGCCTTTACTTCAGTAACCGGTGGGGCGGGCGGTTCCGGGACAGGCTCCGGCTCCGGTTTCCAGGCCAGCCAGTAAGGGCGGTTATCCTGTTTTTCCGTCACCCGCCAGTAAGGCACGATAGCCTCACCCTTTTCAACCTTCCAGTAAGGGGCGGCCACGGGCAATTTTTCCCTGAGGAAATACGGCCGTTCCGCCTCTTTTTTTTCCACCACCCAATATGGTTTTTCCCGCTCCGGGGCCGAGGCCGGGCCGACGGCCGTGGCTTCTGCCGCCGTCGGTTCGGCTTTGTTCTGTGCGCCTTTGCTTTCAGTCAGGCGCACCGGCGTGTCGTCGTCCCGCAGAATAAGGGTCTTGCGGCCCTGGCTGTCGATGAATATGCCGGGCGACGATGTGCCGCCAGCGGAACCCTTTGGGGCCTGGGGATCATCGTCGCCCCTGATGACCAGGGTTTTGCCGCCGCTTTTATCCAACTGAATGTAAGGCGAATCCGGCGCGGGCAAAGTGGTCCCGACTTCAGCCGGGGTCTCCGGCACGGGTTGACCGGCCACCCCCACTTCAACCGTCCAGCCTCCATCCAACGGCGGCGTTGCGGACAATACAGAGGCTGGGGAAGGAGGCTCCGGCGGCACTGGCGCCGGCGCTTCTTCCAAGGGGGCCGGAGGGGCGCTCTCCGCCGGAGCAAACAGCGCCGGGCTTTCAGCGGCTCTGGCCTCCGTTCCTAAGAACATCGTCAGAACCGCCCCGGCCGTCAATATCGCAAGACCCGCCTTTTTCACTCGCGCGGCTTATTTCCCCGTCACTTTGGCATGGTCGGCCAGAAAGGCGGCCACGCCTTTGTCAGTGAGCGGGTGGCTGGCCAGCTGCTGAATGACCTTGAAGGGGATGGTGGCGATGTCGGCCCCGATCAGGGCGGATTTCAACACATGCTGGGGCGAACGGATGCTGGCCACAATGATTTCAGTCTCAAAGCCGTAATTGGTGAAAATGGCCATAATCTCTTCAATCAGGTCCATGCCGTCGTGGCCGACGTCGTCCAGCCGCCCGACGAAGGGGCTGACGTAGGCCGCCCCGGCCTTGGCCGCCAGAATGGCCTGAAGCGGCGAGAAAACCAGGGTCTGGTTAACCTTGATGCCCTCAGCGGCCAGAACGCTGGTGGCTTTCAGGCCGTCCATGGTCAGGGGCAGTTTCACCACAACGTTAGCGGCCAGGGAGGCCAGATGGCGGCCTTCTTCGATCATGGCCTTGGATTCGGTGGCCAGCACCTCGGCACTGACAGGGCCGGGGGTGATGCCGCAGATGGTTTTGATATGCTCGTCCTGATGGCTCACGCCTTCCTTGGCCATAAGGCTGGGGTTGGTGGTGACTCCATCCAGAAAGCCATAGGAGGCGGCTTCCCTGATTTCTTCGATGTTGGCCGTGTCGATAAAGAATTTCATTATACCCTCTGACTGTGAAATAAAAGTTGCGGGGAGGTTTCGCCCGCGAGCGGGTTTTCCTAAAACCTCCCGGCGGTTTGATCAGCGTCTGGTGGTCAGGAATTTGTCCCGGTTTTCAACGCTGGCAAAATAAAACGTTTCACCCTCGCGGGTGATGCTGACGCTTTCGCTTTTGGGAAAATATAACCCTGTCTGCGCGTCCCGCACCAGTTCCTGAGTCTCGTTTTCTTCCTCATTGGAGCCGTTGCCCCCATAGCCGCGCACCAGCCAGATAATGAGGTAGAACAACAGAGCTATGATGAAAAGTCTTAACATGGAATGCTGACTTCCTCTTCCAGTTTTTTCAGCCCCTGCCCCTCAGAAGGTATGCGGGCCAGAAGTTCGGCGGCCGTCTGGTTCAGTATCGGGTGCCGCCAGCCGGGGGCCACTTCAGCCAGTGGGGCCATGACGAAAAGCCTTTCGTGCATTCTGGGGTGCGGCAGAAAAAGCTCCGGCGGAGCCTCCACCACCAAATCGCCCTTGGCCAGAAAATCCATATCAATGACCCTTGGCCCCCAGCGCACCAGCCGTTTGCGGCCCATGGCTTTTTCCGTGATCATCAGGGACCGCAGAAGACGCACCGGGGCCAGGCTGGTTTCAAAAAAGGCCACCGCGTTATGATACCAATTCTGCTCTTCCGGGCCGCCTTGCGGCTCGGTCAGATAGATCGAGCTCATGGCCGCCAGCCGCATGCCCGGCAGTTCATTCAGCCTTTTCACGGCTTCACGGATCATCTCCAGCGGGTTTTCCAGATTGGCCCCCAGGCCGATTATGGCGGCCCGGTTCAAATCGAAAGTTTTTGCCATTATCGCGCCCGCTCAAAACTTCAATTCAGCCAGCCGCGCGGCCGCTTCATTGAGCCGCCCGGTTTCCTCCACCAGGGCGAAACGGGCGTACCCTTCGCCGCTAGGCCCGAAACCGTTGCCGGGAGTGGCCACGATTCCGGCCTCATGTAAAAGGCGTGAGGCGAATTCGGATGAGCTGAGGCCCTCCGGCAGTTTCACCCAGACATAGAAAGTGGCCTTTGAGGGAAAAACCTTCAGCCCGGCCGCTTCCAGGCCTTTAACGAGAGCGGCCCGCCTTTCGCCATAGAGACGGCCCATGGCCCGTACCGGTTCCTGGTCGCCTTCCAGGGCGGCCATTCCGGCCACCTGCACGGCTTGAAAGATGCCGGAATCGACATTGCTTTTAACCAGCCCCAGCCCCTTGATGAATTGTTCCCCGCCAGCCGCCCAGGCGATGCGCCAGCCGGTCATGTTGTAGGTTTTGGACAGGGAGTGGAATTCAACAGCCACGTCTTTGGCTCCCGGCACTTCCAATATGCTGGGGTGGGGCTGGCCATCGAAAGTCATCTCGGAATAGGCGGCGTCAGAGGCGATGATTATTTCCCATTTTTTGGCCCACTCCACCAGTTCTTCGTAAAAATCCCTGGCGGCGGTTGCGCCGGTGGGGTTGTTGGGATAATTGACCCAGATGATTTTAGCCTCTTCCAGGACGTCATCGCTGATTGATTTGTAATCCGGCAGAAAGCCGTTTTTCTCATACAGCGGCATAAAGTGACTGACGCCGCCGCAGAAAAGCGTGCCGCTGTGGTAGACGGGGTAGGCCGGTTCCGGCACCAGAACCACGTCGCCGGGATTGACAAAGGCCAGCGGAAAGTGGGCTATGCCCTCTTTAGAGCCGATGAGTGAGCACACTTCAGTGGCCGGAGTAAGTTTTACGCCGTGGCGTTTGGCATACCAGGCGGCCACGGTATCCCGGAAGGCGTTGAGGCCGGAATAGGCCGGATACTGGTGATTGGCCGGGTTTTGGGCCGCTTCATCCAGGGCGGCGATGATGTGGGTGGGGGTGGGGCGATCGGGGTCGCCCACTCCGAGATCGATGATATCGACCCCTTTGGCTTTTACCTCATCGCGCATTCTATCCAGCTCTCTGAACAGATACGGAGGCAGAGCCTGTAAGCGTTGTGACAACTCAAATGACATTTTTCGAAATCCTTTTTAGCCGCATAGCGGTTAATTTTTTAAAGTATTATTATAGCATAAAGTTATAGCTCAAAGATAGCGTTTGTAAATGGATTTGGAGCGGGCTGTCGGCTTGAGGTAAAACCCGGCCGGGCGGGCGAAAAAATTTCTGACGTCGCTCGTAATTTTCTCGTATTCCCGGCCGGGTTGCTTCAGGGGCATTCTGTTTTTTACGTGCCCGTCCGGGGAGCAAAATTACGAGCGACTTACAGAAAATTTTTCGCCCGCCCGGCCTGGTCAGTGTCGGCGTTTGAGTGGGGTATCGGTTGCGGTCTGGTCAGTGTCGGCATTTGAGTGGGGTATTGGTTGCGGTCTGGTCAGTGTCGGCGTTGGGGGGGTGTTGGTTGTGGTCTGGTCAGTGTCGGCGTTTGAGTGGGGTATCGGTTGCGGTCTGGTCAGTGTCGGCGTTTGAGTGGGGTGCCGGTTGTGGTCTTCTTTTGTAAGGCGACCAAGATCAGGAGGGCGGGGATTGTTTTGGCCCGGCTCCGTGACTAAAGACCCCCGGAACGGAGCCGGGCCAAAACAATCCCCGCCCTCCGGGTTTTACCTTTGCCCTTTGCGGGCGATTGCCCTTAATATTTCCTCCGAAAACGGCTGTTCAGACAAAACATTTTTAGGCTGGTTGATTTGAAAAGGTCTCTGTATTAATATAAAAAGGCTCAAGGCCAATTATTCCTTGGGCCTTAAACATTTGAGGTGTCAAAATGAGTGAAGAATTCGTCGTGAATGATAAACGTCTATTTAATAAAGACGGCCAAATCAATGAGGACGCGGAGACGGCTAAAGAAGCCCCTGCGGACAGCGCATCTGAACCATCATTCCCCCGGAATGAACCCGGCGGGGAAACCTTCAAGGCGGGCGGCAGCCTGCCGCCGGCCAACTTCGCCAGCCTTTTGGTGGGGCTGGCCACCTCGGCCTTTATTCATCTGGGCGAAGGCCCGGAGGCCAGCGGCAATCCGCCTGACCTGGAAGGGGCCAAACACGCCATTGATCTTCTGGTTGTTCTACAGACCAAAACTGAAGGCAATCTGGAACAGGAAGAAGACGAACTTTTAACCGCGCTCTTATACGACCTGAGAATGAAATACGTCCAGGCCTGTCAAAAAAACAGGTGATTTTCCTGGCCGGTGTGACCCGGGAAGGGCTATGCCGCCAGTATTTACACTCCACCATTAGTCATTGGAGTTTTGGAAAGACCTTGGAATCAAGCATGTGCTTGCGGCCACAACAAAAACCGCTTCGCATGTAATCCTGATTCCCAAGGCTTTGGAAAAAACGTTTCCAACCAGACGTTTCGTGCTTTTTCAGCCCGAACCCGCACAGGCGGGGCCTGTGCGGCGACAACTGTGAGGTTTTTACATGTCTGTCAAAAAAATTTTTGCGTCAGCATTGCTTATTTTAATGGTTCCCATAAGCGCGGCCTGGGCCGCACCCGAAACCGCCCCCACCGGTCAGGAGGCCACCCGCGCCCTGACCGTCATTCCCTCCTTCGCCCCGGTGGTTGAAAAAGCCGAAAGCGCGGTGGTGAACATCTCAACCGTCAAAGTGATTAAAGGCCGCCAGACCATCAATCCCTTTGGCAACCGCCAGAACAACCCCTTCGGCGGCGGTCCCGGCTCCGATTTCTTCGATCATTTCTTCGGCAACCCCGTCCCGCGCGGCGACCGCAAGGAACAATCCCTGGGCTCCGGCTTCATCTTCGATCCCGAAGGTTTCATCATCACCAACAATCATGTGGTCGAAGGCGCTGAGGACATCACCGTCAAACTGACCAGCGGCGAAGAGATCCACGCCGACATCATCGGCCGCGATCCCAAAACCGATCTGGCTCTGATAAAGCTGAAAAAAGCCGGTCCCTATCCCTTTCTGGCCCTGGGCGATTCAGCCCGGATGAGAATCGGCGACTGGGTGGTGGCCATCGGCAACCCCTTCGGCCTTGAACACACCGTCACCTCCGGCATCCTCTCGGCCCGCGGCCGGGCCATCGGGGCCGGTCCCTATGACGATTTCCTCCAGACCGACGCCTCCATCAACCCCGGCAACTCCGGCGGTCCCCTTCTGAACCTTGAAGGCGACGTCATCGGCATTAATACGGCCATTATCGCCGGCGGCACCGGCATAGGCTTCGCCATTCCCGCCAACTTGGCCAAAGGCGTGGTGGAGCAGCTCAAAAGCGGCGGCCGGGTGGTGCGCGGCTGGATGGGCGTTCTGATTCAGCCGGTCACTCCGGCCATAGCCAAATCCTACGGCATGGATGAGCCCCACGGCGCGCTCATTGGCGATATCGATCCCGAAGGTCCGGGCGTCGCGGCCAAACTCGAACGCGGCGACATCGTCGTCAGTTTCGACGGCAAACCCATTAAGGATTGGCAGGAACTGCCCATTATCGTGGCCGATACCGAAGTGGGCAAGAAAGTGAAAGTGGTGGTCTTCAGAAATAAAAAGGAAGTCACCCTCGATTTGACCGTTTCTGAACTGAAGGACGACGGTTCCGGCGAATCAAGCCCCAGTTCAACCGAAGCCGGGGCGCAGCTGGGCCTGAGCCTCCGGGAAATCACCCCGGACGTGGCGGGTCGCCTGAAACTGACCGACCGTGAGGGCTTGTATATCTCCAACATCGAACCCGGTTCGGCCGCCGCTGAATCAGGCCTGGCCGCCGGCGACGTGATCGTTGAAGTGGACAACGTGGTCATCAAAACCATGGCCGATTACAACAAGGCCCTCTCCGGCAAGAAGAAGGACGACATTGTCCGTTTCCTGGTCCGCCGCGGCGCGAATACCATGTTCTTCACCGTCACGGTTCTATGAGATGACAGGGCGCGGGCGGCGGCTGAGCCTTGAAGCTCCGGCCAAGATAAATCTTTATCTGAAAGTGCTGGGCCGACGGGCCGACGGCTATCATGAACTTGATTCCGTCATGGCCCGCCTGACTCTGTCTGACCGCCTGACCCTGGAAATCGACGGCTCCGGCCAATTGGAAGACCGCCTGATATCAACCACGACACTGTCCGGGGGATTGCCCCCGGACTTTGACGGCCCTGGAAACCTGCTCCTGACCGGTATCCGCGCTTTCCGCCGCGCCCTAGGCGGCTGGCCGCAAGCCGGGGTCACCGTGAGTATGGAAAAAAACATCCCCCTGGGCTCGGGATTGGGCGGCGGCTCAACTGACTGCGCGGCGGTTCTGGCCGCCCTGAACAGCCAGGCTCCGGCCCCTCTGTCGGCGGAGGATCTGCGGCAACTGGCCAGCGGGCTGGGGGCTGATATTCCCTTTTTTCTCCAGCCCCGCCCCCTGGCCAGGGCTAGGGGCATCGGCGAAAAGCTGACTGAGCCCCCCCCTGAATACGCCGGGTGGGCCGGACGGGGCCTCATACTGGTCAACCCCGGAATTGAGGTATCCACTGGAAAAGTTTTTACAACTTTAGGGTTGACAAATCCGCCGCCAGATAATAATCTTGGGCCGGTAAGTTGGCCGGGTCCGGGTGAAAACGATCTATTCCGGCCAGCCCTCCAAGCCGCGCACGAAATGACGGAAGCGGCCGAATCCATTGAAAAGTTACAACCGGTTCACTGGGGCTTGAGCGGCAGCGGAGCCACTTTCTGGCTTCACAGCGACTCGCCTGACCGTGATCTGGAAAAATTGAAAACAGCCCACCCGGAGTGGTGGATAAAAAAAACAAGCATCGCGGCCCTATGAAACAGTGCGGCTCTTTCCACCAATCCGTTTCCAGACCATGGGTCGAGCGAATCCGACAATTCTCAAAGCGGACAGCGATTTAAAATAGCTGGTCTTCCCGCTCAAAGCGGACGGCGATTTTAAAATAGCTGGTCTTCCCGCAGGGAAGACGGAGCGCCAGCGACTGATTTTGAAGGCAAAATAGCCCATCGCGAAGCAAAAACCACGTTTTTTGCGTAGCTACGAGCCGCAAGTTAAAGGAAAAAAGCCATAATTGTAATGGGGCGTCGTCAAGCGGTTAAGACCCGGGTTTTTGGAGCCCGTATTCGAAGGTTCGAATCCTTCCGCCCCAGCCATTTTTTTCCTAAGGCCAGGGGAGAGGTAATCGCCTCTCCCCTTTTTGATTGACCTAAATTATGGGGCTGTATTTATCATCGGCCCGAAACACAGGTGTTTTCAAATGCGCAATGATATCATGCTGATCGGCGGCAACTCCAATCCCCTGTTAGCCAAGGAAATTTCCGAATATCTCGGCCAGCAGCTCAGCCTCACCCAGGTGCGCCGCTTCTCCGATGGGGAGATTCTGGTGGAACTGGCCGAAAACATGCGCGGCCGCGACATTTATGTCATCCAATCCACCTGCGCTCCGGTCAATGACAACCTCATGGAGCTTCTGCTGATCATCGATGCGCTCAAAAGAGCCTCGGCCACCTGCATCAACGCGGTCATCCCCTATTACGGCTACGCCCGCCAGGACCGCAAGGCCGCTCCCCGCGTTCCCATTTCCGCCAAGCTGGTGGCCGATCTCATTACAAAGGCCGGGGCCAGCCGCGTTCTGGGCATGGATCTCCACGCCGGTCAGATTCAGGGCTTTTTCGATATCCCGGTCGATCATCTTTATGCCGCTCCGGTGCTTCTGGATTATCTGCGCAAGCAGAATCGTGAAGACTTGGTGCTGGTCTCCCCGGATGCGGGCGGCGTCGAACGCACCCGTTATTTTGCCCGCCACCTCGGTGCGCCCATAGCCATTGTCGATAAGCGCCGCGAAGCGCCCAACGTGGCCAAGGCTATGAACATCGTCGGCGAAGTCAAGGGCAAAGTGGCGGTTATCATTGATGACATGGTCGATACCGCCGGAACCCTGACCCAGGCCGCCCAGGTCATCATGAACCTTGGCGCACTGGAAGTTCAGGCCTGCGCCACCCACGCGGTGCTGTCCGGCCCGGCGCTGGAGCGCATTGAGAATTCGGTGCTGACTTCGGTGGTGGTGACCAACACCATTCCCCTGAACGAGAAAGCCGCCGCCTCAAGCAAGATTCGGGTCATGAGCGTAGCCCCCCTTCTGGGTGAGGCCATCCGACGCATCCATCAACAGGATTCAGTCAGCAGCCTCTTCGTTTAGCCAGGGCGGAGCCCTGGACCCACGGATGCTTACGCATCCTTCGTCATTGGGGCCTCTTCCCCGGCGGAGGGTTTGGCGGTTATCTTCGTATTAAGAGCTGCCCCCCGTGCCTGTTTAGGCGGCTGCCGCCATGGGGGCGCCGATCTTAATACGATGATGGCCGCCAAAAGCAGCGCTCCGGGAAAACCTCACCCAGACATGGGGTCCGGGCCCTGCCCGGTGGGGCTGGGCCCGGCCCGGGAAAAAGTGCTTCCCTTATGGGGAATTTTCTGCTATGATACGCAGTTCGTGTGAGAAGCTTTTTTCCAGCTTACTGAAACGATCTTAAAACTATATCAGGGCCAAGGCCCTTGGGATTTTTTAGAATTGGCTGCGGGTCCGGCCCGCCAAGGAGGTTATTGTGGGTCTCTCAACTGTTCTTAAGGCTAAAACCCGTCAGGTCAAATCAAGCAACTATGTTACGCGTCTGCGGACCGAAGGGCTGCTGCCCGTGGTCTTCTATGGCCCGGATATGGATAAGGCCCTGAGCCTCTCTATCGACTATAAGGAATTCAAAACCGCTTTCACCACCAGCGAAGGCAACCGTTTCCTTTATACCGTGGATATCGAAGGCCAGGGGCCCCAGGCTGCCCTGCTGAAGGATTTCCAGGTCGATCCCCTCAGCCGCAAGGTTATTCACGCCGATTTTTATAAGGTCGATCCCAATACCCCGGTGACCGTCAAAGTTCCCGTGCAGCTCACCGGCAAACCCGCCGGCGTTGAAAAGGGCGGCCAGCTTCAGTTTGGCGCCCGTGAGGTCAAGCTCACGGCTCTGCCGGGTCAGGCTCCGGCCGAATTGACGGTTGATGTTTCCCATCTGGGTCTGGGCCAGTCCATGCATTTCTCCCAGATTACTCCGCCTGAGGGCATGAAGCTGGTTTATAGCGCCGATCTGCCGGTGGCCACTGTGGTCATTCCCAAGGGCCTGAAATCCGAGATGGACGCGGCCGCCGCTGAAGCGGATGAAAAGAAGGGCAAGAAATAAGCCGCCGGGCTTAACCTTTCCCTGTCGCGCATATGTTCAAGGCCCGTTTCGCCCTCCGGCTGAACGGGCCTTTTTAAATGGGGCCGAAATCTTACAGGCGCCAGCCGCGAGAGGCCATAGCCAAGGGGGCGCCGCTCTTAATACGATGATGGCCGCCGCAACCGACTATTACGGGAAGGACTCACCTAGACGTGGGGTCCGGGCCCTGCCCGGGGGGGAATAATGCAGCTTATTGTCGGGCTGGGCAATCCCGGCCGTGAATACGAAGCCACGCGACACAACGCGGGCTTTCTGGCCCTTGACCGACTGGCCGAACGCCAGGGCTTCGACCGGCCCACTCATTTCAAAAGCAGCCAAATCTCCAAGGGTTCAATTGAGGGGATCAAGGTCGTGCTGGCCTGGCCTCAAACCTATATGAACCTCTCCGGGCAGGCGGTTCAGGAACTGGCCTCTTTTTATAAAATACCCGGTCATGATATATTGGTGATGCATGATGAGATGGATCTGCCGCCTGGCCGCCTGAAGCTGGATTTGGGCGGCGGAGCCGCCGGGCACAATGGCCTGACCTCCATCATGCGGCACCTGCCCGATGAATTCTGCCGCCTGCGGATAGGCATAGGCCGACCGCCCAAAGAATTTTTCACCAACGGCAGCGCCGATTATGTGCTGGGCCGCTTCCTCGACCTTGAATGGCCGGAGGTGGACAAATCTTTTGATGAGGCCGCCGTGGCCGCCGTCGACTGGCTGACCCTGGGCCTGACCAAAACACAGATAAAAATAAACCGCCGGAAAAAGGCCCCCAAAAGCAAGCCGCCCCAAGAGGACGGCACGGAAACCATTGATGCCAAGGAACCCAGTCAATAAGCTTGACCGTCGGCCCGTCATGCTCAGCCGCCGCCATATCGATGTGGTGCTGATGGAGCCGCAGAAATCCGACAACATCGGCACCACAGCCAGGGCCATGGCCAACATGGGTCTGGGCCGCCTGATTCTGGTGCGCCCGCGCAGCCTCAACTGGGAATTGATTGAGGCCACGGCCACCAGCCATTCCGGCCGCATTCTCAAGGACATTGTCATCCATCAGGAGTTGGAGGAGGCGCTGGAGCCATATGGGCTGGTCATAGGCACCACGGCCAGGGTCGGTAACCGCCGGGGACCGTTTTACACCCCGCGCCAGCTTGTTTCCGAGCTTCTGCCGCAAAATGGCCTGGAGCCAATTGCCTCGGCCATTCTCTTTGGCCCGGAGCGTATGGGGCTGTCCACCGAAGACCTGCGCCATTGCCAGAAAGTAGTCCGCATTCCCACGGACGATCCTGAAACCAGCTCGCTCAACCTGGCCCAGGCCGTCTTGATTCTGGGCTATGAGCTGATAATGGCGGCCGGCGGCGAGCCGGAGGCCCCCAAAATAAAACCGGCCTCCCACGACGAATTGAACGGCATGTACGAAGACCTTTCAGAGACCTTGATACATATCGGCTTTCTCCCGGCCGACAACCCGGAGCACTGGCTGATGAACATAAAAAAAATATTTAACCGGAGCCTGTTGACCACCGGCGAATGCAACCTCTGGCGCGGAGTCTGCCGTCAAATCCGCTGGGCCCTGTCCAACACCGACAAGCTGCGTTGAAGGTAACTATTCAGCCGGTAGGTGGGGGGGTGCTCAGACTTTTTCCGCCATGCGTCGCCCACGGCCTTTTAGGACAAGGGGATGACCGTAGGGGCAGGAATAGGTAAATAGCGGGCAGGGCCCGCCGTCAACGCCGAGGCAGCGGACCGTCTGAATGTAATGAACTGGCCGCGAAGTGGCGCTTGAACCGTTTGTTCCTTATAAGTTACCCTGGAAGAAGCATAAAGCATGTTTGAAAAAGCTGCCAACATCATAACAGCCTTTCTTACAGCCGCTTTCGGCCTGTTCATGATTTTTTCCGGCCAGCATAAAGCTCTCGGGGCCGCCGCCGGCATTGCTCTGGTCCTTTTGATTTTTCATCTCGCTTTTCTCCGCTTCAAGACCGGCCGTCTTCTGGGCCTGACCACCGCCAAAAAATACCGGCCCTCCTCCGCCGGTGTTAAGGTCGATACGTCCTGTCTTCTCACTTATGAGCCCTTCCTTTTCTTTCTGAACCCCACGGTAAAAAAAATGTTCGTCAGTCTGGCCAATCGGGGCCGGTCGGAGATGACCGTCATCCGTCCGCAGTTGGGCATTCTCGTCCGAAGGGCCCGGCGGCTGGTGCGCCGCCGCCCGGCCGATGCGGCCGCCTGTGCCGTCCTGGCCTGGTCCCTGGCTCTCTCCGCCCAGGGCGCGGCCGACAAGGAGCGCTGCCAGCGGCTGTTTGATGAAGCCAGTAAATATTACGCTCTCGCTGTTAAAAATGATCCGGGTAATGTCAGCCTGTTTCTGGATTGGAGCCGGGCCGAAACCAGCCGGGTCGAACGGCTGGCCAGCGGCTCTTCCAGCCGCAAAGGCCTGTCCGCCCTGAAACTGGCCCTGGCCCGGCTGGAAAAAGCGGCTCAAATGGACCCGGCCTCTCCTCTGGTGCGCCGGGAAATGGCTCTGGCCCTGGTGCGCATAGCCATGTGGACTCCCGATCTGAAAGAGGCCGCCGAGTGCCTGTCCCGCTCTGTGTACTCGCTGGAAAAGGCCCGTCCGGTCTGGAATATTGTTTTTTACCATACCCTGTGTGATTTGCTCTCAGACCTGCCGGATCTAACCGAGCCGGGAGCCGGGCAGTTCTGGAGTTGCATCGATCATATGCTGTCAGAGGCCGCCGCCGAAGATGAGGACGAATACCTGCTCCAATATGCGGCCCTGGCCCGCTATCGCGCGGCCGTGTTCGAGCCTGACGTCGACGCTCGAATCAGGGCCTCCAAATCCGCTCTGGATACCTTCCATAAGGCTATTGACGCCAATCAAAGCGACGCGGGCAGCCGTCTTTGGGCCGCCCGCTGCCTGATAGACCTTTATGTCCTCACCAACGACACCGAGCATGAACTTCAGGCGCTGGGGTATTATTTTGACGCGGCCGGTCTCAAGCCCGATGAGGAGACTTTTTCTGAATGGGGCAATTCGCTGGTTCTTCTGGCTGAAAGGGCCGAGGGTGAAATAGCGGCCCGTCTGTGGCGCGAGGCGGCCGACAAGTTTGAAAAAGCCATCACCCATATGGGGGTTGCCCGCTGGAAAAGCTCTGTTGTCTGGCATAACTGGGCCTATGCCTTATCACAGCAGGCTTCCCTTAGCCTTTCGGCGGCCAGCCGCCGGGAGGCGCTTGGGCAGGCTTCGGAACGGTATAAAATGGCCGCCCGTCTGGAGAAATCCGTGGTCACCTGGCTGAACTGGGGAGATGTCTTGTGCGACCTGGCTGAAATATCCCGGAGCAAAGCGGAGGCCGACCGTCTGTACCGGGAGGCGCGGGACAAATTCCGCCGCGCGGCCCGTCTGGCCCCGACTGAGGCCGAGCCGTTAATGAGATGGTCGGCGGCATTAATGGCGGCCGCGCGGCGCAGTGGGCCCGGCATTGAGCGGGAGCGCATATGGGCCGAGTGTTTCAACCGGTTGGAGCAGGCTGTTCTCATCAACGCGGAGGAGCCGGAAACCTGGATGCTGTGGGGTCAGGCTCTGGTCGAACATTCTTGGGATCACAGCCCCGACCAGCGTGAGCCGCTTCTGGAACTGGCCGTAAATAAATATCAGCGCGCTCTGGAGCTTGCGCCGAACAATGATCTGGCCCGGAGTTTTCTGGGCCGGGCCAGGCTGGAGCAGGCGGAGGTCAGTGAAAAGAAAGGCCTGGACATGGCTGGTCTGGCGGCCAATCATTTTCAGGCGGCGGCGGCGCTGAAGCCCAAAATAGCCGTGTACTGGTCAGATTGGGGCCATGCCCTTTTAAAGGTGGCGGAGCTATCCGACAATGAGGTGGTGGTGCTGTCGTCCATTCAGGAGGCTTATGAAAAATTCAAAACAGCCGCCGCTCTGGAGCCGCACGGCAGCGACCACCAGACCGGCCTGGGGCTGACTCTTTATCAATGGGGTGATTATCTGGAGGAAGCTGAGCGCAAGCGGAAGCTGTTTATGGAAGCTTATGAGCACTGTCGCCAGGCCAGTCTTTTGGAGCCATATGAGTCATCGGTGTGGCGCAATTGGGGCCAGGTATTGGAAGCGCTGGCCCTGGTTGAGACTGACCCTGGCAAGAGCAGTGAATGGCAGAACGAAGCCAATGAGAAATATTACATTGCCACCGGCCTGGAAAACCCCGCCACCCCCGACCGCCGCCACTAGTGCGTGGTGCGTGGTGCGTGGTCCGCACTGGACTATGTCTGGGGGGCGGTTTCCCGGTGCGCGGCTTTTGGCGGCCATCATCGTATTAAGAGCGGCGCCCCCTCAGCCATAGCCGCACCTATGGCTGAGGGGGCGCCGCTCTTAATACGATGATGGCCGCCAAAATTAACTATTACGGGAAACCCTCACCCAGACGAAGGATGCGCAAGCATCCGTGGGTCCAGGGCTCTGCCCTGGCCCTGGCGGGCCGGGTCTTTCAGCGGCTGAAGGAGGAGGGTTTTGCGGGCCAGGAGGCTGTAGGTGTTGCCGGGCCAGGCCGGGGAAAGCTGCCCACGCCCCTTGCCCATCATCCGGCACAGCACCTCCGGGATATTCAGGAGAAGCTGTTTCAAGCTGCCGTAGGGAGTTCCAAAATAGGGCTGCCACCAGCGAAGAACCTCAAAGCCGTGCGAACCCAGAACCATCACCATCGCCCCCGGCGGCGGGTATATCTGATACAGCGGATGCCACAGGCGAAAACCAGGGCCGTAAAGGCGCGGCATGAGGCCGTCCGGGTTTATCAAGCCGGTCAGAAGCAAGAGGCCGCCGGGCTTGAGCCAGTGCACGGCCCTGGCCAGAAAACCGGACGGATCGCGCAAATGGTCAAACGTTTGATTCATAATCAGACAGGTTAAACTTTCCGAAGGAAAATCTATATTTTCAGCCCACTCGCGCATAACAGTCAAGCCCAGCCGGGAAGCGGCCTCAGCAGCGTCAGGGTGCGGTTCCACAGCTATTCTTTGAAAGGAATCCGGCAGAAGCGAAAGCATCACCCCGGCCCCGGCTCCGATATCCACCACTCGGCCGACTTCCTCCAGGCTGTTGATCAGGGCGGAGGCGTATTTGGTGTATTCACCCTGGCGGGCGGCGGCCCTCTCGGCCGGGTCAACCGGTCGGCCCTCTGGATCATGTGATATTCGCCAGCGTTCCGGGGCCTGAAAATAGGAATGGATGAAATCAAGGGACAGGGGCGGGTCCACCTGCCAAGCCCCGCACTCCTCGCATCGGCTCAGGGTAAAGGGCTCCCCGAAAGCACTGGAGCCGTCCAGGGTTAATTGCGGGATCAGGACATCGTCCTCCGCGCATAGGCGACAGCGGCGGATCATGGCGCTTTCACAGCCAGGGCCGCCCAGTGATGGTTGACGGCCCGGTTGGTTTCCAGTGTGTTCTGGATTTTAAAGCCCGCTTTTTGCAGGTATCCATTCAGCTCTTCAGGGCTTGAAACAATCTCGGCCCCATAGCTCTGGCCTGAATGCATGAAGTGCTGGGATATGAGGAAAAGCCCGCCGGCAGGCAAGAGGGAGGCCAGCCGCTCCAAAGTTTCTTCTAAATTTTCCAGAATCCCCCACAATACCTGAGCCATCACCAGCAAATCAAAGCTTTCCGGGGCCAGAAAGGGAGTGGCGGTCAGGTTTCTCACATCCAGGCGTTGAAACGACAGGCGGGGATCTTTCAATCTTTTTTCAGCCCCGGCTATGGCCGTGGCGGAAATATCGGTTATTACCCCTTGAGCCACGGGGTTTTCCCGCCAGATTGTTTCAGTTAAAAGGCGGGTGAAGAGCCCCAATCCCGCGCCGATATCCAGAAAGCGGCGCACTTTTTTTTCCTGTCCGGCCAATAAAAGGAGTGCGGCTTTCATATCGAGCCTTGGGCCCAACTCTTCTATATGCCAGGGATCGGGGCAATTCTGGTACATTTCCTCATATTGCCCGATATGGCGCCCATCCTTTATAAAATATTCGTGGTAGCTGCCGGCCATGTGCTGCGTCACCTCCAGCCTTTGATTATACCACGATATTGTTGGAAAAAAAACTTTGTGTGCCGGACATGCGGCAACGCCGGGCGAGAGGGCAATGATAAAACCCGGCCGGGCGGGCGAAAAAATTTCTGACGTCGCTCGTAATTTTCTCGTATTCCCGGCCGGGTGGCTTCATTAGAGGTTTGATTGTCCGTGCCCGTCCGGGGAGCAAAATTACGAGCGACTTACAGAAAATTTTTCGCCCGCCCGGCCTGGTCAGTGTCGGCGTTTGGTAAGGATGACGATTGCGGTTTTCTTACATGAGCCAACAAAGTCCAGCAACGGTGTCAGAAGTCAAGCAAAAAAGTAAAAAAGTTTTTACGTGATAGAAAAAGGATGTTTTTGAATATCCCACGTTGAATTTGAAATGAGCATAGCCCTCATGACCATCAACAGTTTTCTGACACAGGCGATGACGGCGACCTTATAAGCCTTGCCCTTGGCCCGGAAACCTTCATACCACTTTTTTACCACCGGGTTATGAATTAGGCAGGTGCGCATGATGCAATACAAAATGTTGCGCACCTTCTTCCGGCCGCCACTGATGTGCCGCTGGCCTCTATATTGCCCGCTGTCACGGTTGAACGGCGCCACCCCGGCCAGGGCGGCGGCCTGCTTCCGCCTCAGAGAGGTCAATTCAGGCATTTCCGCTATTATTACCGCTGCCGTTATAGGGCCGACTCCAGGAATGCTTCGCAGTATTTCATCGGCCCCTCTGGTCTCTTCGGAAGCAACAACCAATTGCCGAATACCTTTATCCAGTTCCAGTATTTGCGATTGCAGCATTTTAATGTGCTGGTCTATGCTGTTTTTCATTGTCGGCCTAGTATTTTCACGGTGCCCTTTTTCCATGGTGATCATGGTGATGAGCTGCTCCCTTCTAAGAAGGAGTTCCGATATTTGCAGCAGTTGCGGGGCTTTGGGCTGGTCGGGCTTCAGTTCGCGTGATTGTGCGAAACGTGCTATAATTTCAGCATCGATAGAATCAGTTTTTCCCAGACGGCCCAACGATCTGGCGAAATCTCTGATCTGTTTTGGGTTGGCCGCCTTCAGGGGTATGCCGGCCTTGAAAAGGGCCTCAGCCAGTTGGTTCTGGTAACTGCCGGTGGCCTCGAAGATGACCATCTCAGGCTGATCGTGAGCCAGGGATTCAATGAAAGCATTGATGGCCCGGGGAGTGTTTTTGATGGTTCCCTTGGTTGCCGTGGGCAGCTTGTGGAAATCAAGGGTGTCCTTGGAAACGTCAATTCCGATAACAGTTTGAAAAGACATGAAAAACCTCATCCTTGTAATACGGGCTCAAAGTCCCTGGCAACGGTTCGAGTTCTTTTCATCGCTTGGGCGGCGGCCACGTCTAGACATCGAGCTTTAAGCTCAGGAGGGCGGACGGCCTGCCAGCCCGTGCCCGGTGGTGTTCACACCACCGGGCCTTTTTATTTATAACCTTAAAATAGATTGTCAGCAATTGGGGCAGCGGGCTGTCACGGTTGTTGCTTCCCGCTGGCTTGTTGGGGGTCTGCTCGCAACAACCACGCCACCCCTTTTTCCTTCTTCTTTTTCGTGCTTCTAATATACAAGGAGGGCGGGGCGGTGAGATTTCTCCAGAGGGGACCACGATTTTTGCTCCCCGGACGGGCACGGGCAAACAAAACGCTTTTGGAGCCACCCGGCCGGGAATAAGAGAAAAATCGGGGGCCACTATGGAGATATCTCACCGCCCCGCCCTCCGCGTTTTATCTTTGCCGTTTCAAACAATCTGAAAATATTACCCCGCCGGGAAAAATCCTGAGGCCATGGCCCGGAAGTCATCGGGGGCCAGGACGCGATAGAAATCCATGATGGTCCGCACGGTTTCGCCCTGATGAAACACTCCGAGAATGAAATCTTCACCCGGACGGCCGCCAAGATCCGGCGGAGGCTTCACATCAGTGCCGCGCACGTTTACCACCTGTGAAACATCATCAACAATCACTCCGACCGGCCCAAGGCCGATCTCGTTGTTTTCCATCGTCACCACGATGCTGGTATAACTATTGTATTCCACTTCGGACATGCCTAATTTGAGCCGAAGTTCAACCACTGGAATGACTTTGTCCCGGAGGCTGATAACCCCGCGGACATAGTGGGGCGTCTGAGGAACCGGACGCACCGGGCGCATGCCGATGATCTCACGTATCTGGAATATATTGACCCCATATTCCTCTCTGCCCAGTGAGAACGTCAGGTATTTGCCGCCCAAGGTGACGGGCACGAATTCCTGCGGCGGTCCGTTTTTCAGGTCGTCACTTTTGATCATCAGGTTCTCCTCTCCGGCCTGGATGGGCTGGAACAGCGTTTGTCATTAAGGCTTTTACCACTACGGGGTGGTTCCAGACTGATTAAAAACATGCTCCAAAGCGCCTTGAGGCGCTTTCTGAATTTTTCCACGCCCTCGTATAGAAGCTCGGCTCTGGACCAATCCAGAATACCAAGATAGGCTTCACAGACCACGGCCTTGGATAAGCGGCTGGGCGGCAATTTTTCACAGGCGTGACGGACTTCAGTCTCCATCTGGCTCATATGGCGATTCACGGCCGCCATAACCTGCTCTTGCAGGGAAAAGGGCGGCAAAAAGAAAAATCTAAGCCAGAACCGCATATGCGGGGTGTTGCTGAAACGGTCCCCGACATCGGGCAGGAAAGCGCCCAGACGCTCCAGACTGTCGGAGGACTGTTTAAAAAAATCACGCACATATTCCACCTCCTCATCAAGAACTCTCACGAGAACTTTCATAAACAGGTCTTCTTTGCTCTTGAAGTGAGAATAGAGTGTGGATTTATGAATGCCCACATCTTCCGCCAGCCGGGCTACGGAAGTGGCGTCAAAGCCTTGTTCGGCAAAGCGGATCAAAGCCGCGTCCATTAATTTCTGAAGAGTCATGAAGATTCTCCCCACCGACCGGTTGTTTGGTAAAATTATAGGCGCTTTTTTTCCTGAATGCAAGTCAAAAGAAACTCTTTGTGATTTATCAAGGTGGCGGCCTGTGGGCCAGCAATTCTCAAAATAGACGGCAATTTCAAAATAGCAGGTCGACCCACAGGGGTGACGGAGCGCCAGCGACTGGTTTTGACGGAAAAATAGCCGCTCGCGAAACAAAAACCACGCTTTTTGTGTAGCGGAGGGGCCGTAAGTTCATGGGAAAAAGTTTACTTTGAGAATCGCTGCCTGTGGCCGGATGAGCCAAATAATCCTATCCGGGAAAGGCTGCTGCGGCCATACCAAAAAACACACCGCAATCCCTTTTGGGGAATTGCGGTGCGGTTGAGGTTGTTTTTCCAGAAAACCTGTGGCCAGGCGGAAAGGCGGAGCTTCCAGCTTCTCTCAAAAAGCCCCGGTCAGGCGGTAGATACCGAATTCATGGTGACCAAGGCATTCGGCTTTGGTCAGGTTGCCGTTGGCGACTTGTATTATCAATGAAAAGAGCTCTTCGCCCAAAACTTCGAGCTTCTGGCCCTGGCTGAATATTGTGCCGGCGTTGAGGTCTATATTGTCCGGCATCTTTTGATAAGTCGCGTCATTGCCGGTGATTTTTATGACCGGGGCAATGGGGCTGCCCGTAGGGGTGCCGCGCCCGGTGGAAAAGATGATGACGTTGGCCCCGGAGGCCACCATCCCGGTGATGGAATCAATGTCCTGTCCGGGCGAATCCATAAAATAGAGGCCGGGCTTTTCTATGGGCAGCGGCTGGGAATATTCCAGAGCACCCTGGAACGGGCTGTGCCCGGCTTTGTACATACAGCCCAGCGACTTTTCCTCAATGGTGGAAATGCCGCCCTCCTTGTTGCCGGGGGTGGGCTGGCCTTCCCGTAGATCCACGCCCATTGATATGGCCCGCTTTTCCACATCACTGACCATCCTGAGGAACCTGGCCCGCTCTTCGGGATCGGCGAAACGCTCGGAGAGAAGGTGTTCGGCCCCGATGACTTCAGTGGTTTCGCTGAGAATGGAACTGCCGCCTGAGTCGACCATTTTAGTGGAGGCATAGCCGATGGCGGGGTTGGAGGCCAAGCCGCTGGTGGGATCTGAACCGCCGCACTCCAGGCCAAGGATGATGTTTTCCAGGCCGCATTCGCGGCGCACTTGAGCGGAGAGTTTTTGCATCATGGCCGCGGCCAGTTCCGCGCCGCGGGCGATGGTTTTGAGAGTGCCGCCGTTTTCCTGAATGATGAGGCTGGCCACGGGTTTGCCGCTGGCGGCAATGGCCTCGGCCACCTCACCGACCTGAACGCCTTCGCAGCCAAGGCCGATCACCAGGGCCGCGCCGACATTGTTGTTGAGGCCGAAGCCAATGAGGGTGCGGCGGGTGATATCAAGATCCAGCCCAATCTGGCTGCATCCATGCTGGTTGTGGACGGCCACCGAGCCGGGGGCCAGCGCGGCGATGCGCTCGGCGCAGACAGTGGCGCAGACCGAGACGGGCAGAATCAGCAAATGGTTGCGGAGGCCAAAGTAGCCGTTGTCGCGGCGATAGCCTGAAATTTTCATGAATGCACCTGATCACCGCGTCCGCGAGTGCTTTCAATGTTGTGCACATGTACATAGTCGCCGGGCTGGATGTCGGTTATGGCCCGGCCGATGATCTGGCCGTATTTGTAGCAGAGCTCCCCCCGCTTTATTTCTGTTACGGCGATTTTATGAAAAATCGGCACATCCTGGGCTGCGGTTATGGATTGTCCGCCGGCCTCCACTGTCTCGCCCTTCATCAATGTTTTCAGGCAAGTGACGACGTTGTCTTTATCATTAACTTTCAAAACAGCACTCACAGAAAAGATCCTTTCACCGGGGCGGCGGCGCGGGTGCGGCAAGCGGCCCGCGCGCGTTCGCCGCTATTTTTTACGCACGATAACCCCGACTCCGTCGGGTATGGCGGTGATGGAGCCGGGACGGCCCAGAATTTCATCGGCCATTTTCAGAGCGTCCTCCAGGCTGCCGGCGTGGCGCATATGAAGGGCCTCCACCATCTCCTTCGGGGCTTCAGTCACCAGAATCACAGTGGCCCACATCAGCACCCTGGCAAAAATCTGCGATTGCCACTGATCGGGTATGGTGTCCCCGGCTTCGCGGGCCCGGAAGGTTTCCATCATGCGGCTCAGGTCTTTTTCATTGTTGAAAGTGTCGTAGAAAACTTCGCCGCCGTGGCCGTCCTCACCCCGCGCGGCCATGATGATTACCCCGCCCTGGCGGCAGGTGGCCTCACCGGCGGTCATGCCCTTAACGGCCTGATACAGGTTCTGATCCAGCGGGTAGCCGCCGTTGGTGGTGATGGCGATATCGGCCTCTATAGCGTCCACCCCGGCCAGGTCATTGACAAAAGCGGCCCCGGCCAGATGGGCCTTATCATAGTGACCGGCAAAGGCGGCAATGACTTTTTTGCTGGAATCCACCACCGCGTTGACAATGAAAGCCAGATTGGCCTGACGAGCCGCGTCGACCATGTCTTTGTGAATGGGATTGCCCTCCAGAACGCCGGTGCGGGACTGGGGATGATCGATGAAAGCCGCACAGTGGTTGGCCATAACGCTTTTCCGATTGGTCACGCCGGGAAAGACGCTCTTGCGGCCGCCGGAAAAACCGGCGAAAAAGTGGGGCTCGATAAAACCTTCGGCAATCAAAAGATCGGCCTCAATGGCCGTTTTGTTGATGCGAAGCTCCGCGCCGGAGGGCAGCGTGCCCACTTCAACTATCTCCGATTCGTCACAGTCATGAATAAGAATGGGATAGGCGTCAACCACCTCGCGGCCAAACTTTGCGGCCAGTTCTTCACGAGTGGTGGAGCGGTGGCAGCCGGTGGAAATCAGAATAGTGACCTGCGCGTCCGGGTTGCCGCGCCTGATTTCCTCAATCATCAGGGGAAACATTATTTTGCTGGGCACCGGCCGGGTGTGGTCGCTGGCCAGGAGGACAATATTTTTTTTGCCGCGCGCCATCTCGGAAAGACGGGGCGAGCCAATGGGGTTCTCAATAGCCCGGCGGACGATGTCGGTTTCGGTTCCTTCGGGTTTGAAATCGTGAGCTTTGGATAGAAGAACGCCGCGAAGACGATCTTGGGGGATATCCAGGGTCAGTGCGCCGGTCCCGTACAGGAAGTCAACTTTGGTCATGTGGGCACCTCTCTAAGTTTTATAAATATTGGCGGTGGGCTGGAGACATGGGCGAAAAAATTTATCGTCCATGTCTCCAACGTTATGGCCGCGCGAAATGAGAAGAAGCGGGGCGCCTCAGTTCCCGCTAGCAGGCGGGTGAGGATGGCTTGGGAACGCGGGCCCAGGAACTGCCTTTTTTGGTCAGGTATTTATCCATCATAACCACTATCACCGGGCAGAGGAAAGCGGTGACCAGGCACGAGGCCGCAATCTGGGCGGTGGCCACAGGCACCAGGGCCTGCATGGCCGGATCGGCGGCGGCAATGGCCAAAGGAGTGCCGACGGCGTTGCCGGCGGTGGAGCCTTCAGCCAGGCCGCAGAGCGGTTTTTCGCGAAACAGGGCCAGGGCGAAGAAGCCGGCGAAACCAGTGATAACGGCCGTCATAACGCCAAGGATGATGCCGGAGCCGCCCGCATTAACTATATCATAAAGATTCATGCCCGCGCCAAGGGGGAACGCGAAAAAGGGAATCATCAGCTTTTCGCCCTGGGCCAGGAACTTACGCATATCGGGATCGAGGTTGCCCAGAATCATGCCGAGGGTAATGGGAAGGGCCACGGCCACGAAAGCCTGCCAGGGGATGGAGGCGAAGCCGGAAGCGCCCAAGGCGACCATGGTGAAGAAGGGTCCGTCGTTGATGGAAAGAACGGAAACCGCGCCCACGTCGGTCTCATCACCGAACTCGCCGGAAAGGGCCACATAGAGGCCGCCGTTGGAGTTGGTCATGGCCGCGATGATGGCCAAGGGGGTGAGGCCCAGAACGCCCGCCGCCCCAAAGGCTTTGCCTACGCCTATGCCGATGATGACTCCCACCGCGTATTTTACGGCGGTGAGGATGAAGCCCTTTTTCAGGGCCTTGGGAGCCGCGTTAAAGCTGAGCTGGGAACCCATGCAGAAGAGGAAAACGCCTAGAATGGGCAAAGCGCCGGTTTTGCTGAACATGGCCGTGGTAAACCCGCCGATGGCCAGCACCTCAGGAAAGAAGGTGTTGAAAATCGCGCCCAAGAGAAGGGGAATGACCATCAGGCCGCCCGGAATTTTGTCGATTGTCTTTTTAATCTGCATGTAAACTCCTTTAAAACTCTTTGAAAGCCGCTTCCCGGCCGTTTCTCCACAGACGGACCGCCGCCTTGGCGTTGACGGCAGGCCCTGTCCGCGTGTCATTCTGACAACTGAAGCTTTTTATGGACGAGCCGCCAAACGGCGGCGATTAAAGTGCGAAATGATATTTTGAAAGCAAAGCAATAAGAATGCCGATTTAAATTTATAATAATTTTACTGAGTTATATAGGGCAATCGTTTTTATTCCCAACATTATGGTCAAATATTGACTATATTATGGTCAATATTTTACCTTATAAGAAAATATTGAGTGAAATCATTATTGAATTGATTTAAAATAGACCATCAAGGAGATTTTTGTGGAGATAGCTTTCATCGCCCCATATGACCGCATGCGCACCATTGCCCAGAGCATTGTCGACCATAACTACCTGCCGGTGGAGGTTTTGGTCGGCAATATGGAGGCCGGGGTGCGCGCGGCCCGCCGAGCTTTGCGAGACGGGGCCAAAGTCATCATCAGCCGCGGCCTCACGGCCCGGCTGATCCGCGAGGCTTTTAATATTGAGGTGGTGGAGGTCAAGGTCTCCGGCAACAGTGTTTTAGCCTTTCTCTATGAACGCACCACCCTGAAGACCAGGATTGCCCTGACCGGGTTCAAGCATATGCTGGATGTGGCCGAACCCATCTGCGCCACGCTGAAGCGTCAATACGCTGTTTTCGAGCTGGGCGGCGGGCGCTCCTCCCATGAAGTGATGAACGACGTTGAAGCTTTCCGCCCGGACGTCATTATCGGCGACGCCTTGGCCGTCAATCTGGCTGAAGGGCGGTCACTGAAGCATTTTTTGGTGGAATCCACCGAGGCCACCATGGCCGAGGCCCTGGACCAGGGCGTCCAGATGCTCGGCAACCTCAAACGCCACCTGGACAATACTGATAAACTCACCGCCGTCCTGAACTGCACCCAGGAGGGCGCGGCCCTGGTCAGTCACTATAAGATGGTTGAAGAAATTAATTCCTGCGGCTGCGAACTCCTGGGCCTGAGCCGGGAGCAGGTGATAGGATCGGATTTTCGCCAGGTTTTCGGCTCTTCCGAACTGAATGAGGCTTTGCGGCTGAAAAAGAATCTTCGCAATGTGCTGATGTCCATCAGCGGGCAGCAGTTCGTGCTGGATTTGACGGTGGTGAACCCCAAGGCCGATAAAAGCCCGGCCGTGGTTCTGTTTCAGAAAGTTAAAAATGTTCAGGAGACTGAAAGCCGCATCCGCAAAAAACTTTTCGCCAAAGGTTTCGTGGCCCGCTACACCTTTGACGACATAGTTCGCCAGAGCCGGGCCATGAACGATTTAATCGAAGTGGCCAAAGCCTACAGCGCCACTGAATGCGGCATAATGATCCGGGGCGAGACCGGCACCGGCAAGGAGCTTTTTGCCCAAAGCATGCACAACGCCAGCGGCTATGGCGGCGGCCCTTTTGTGGCCGTTAACTGCGCGGCCCTGCCGGGCACCCTTTTGGAAAGCGAACTGTTCGGCTACGCTCCGGGCGCGTTCACCGGGGCCTTGAAATCCGGCAAGACCGGCCTTTTTGAACTGGCCCACAACGGCACCCTGTTTCTGGATGAAATAACCGAGATGGACATTTTCCTGCAACCGCGCCTCCTCAGGGCTTTGCAGTCTCATGAGATAATGCGGCTGGGCGACGAGCGGGTCATCCCGGTCAAGGTGCGGGTGATCGCGGCCACCAATAAAGATCCGGCCGAGGCTGTGCGGCAGGGCAAGCTCCGGGCCGATCTGTTTTTCCGCCTCAATGTGCTGGATCTCCATATTCCGCCCTTGCGGGAGCGGCCGGGCGACGCGGCCCACATATTCCTCCACTTTTTAAGTCGGCTGGGGAGGGGTGGCGAACGGCTTAAAAAACCCGCCCCGGCCTATTTGAAGGCCCTGAACCAGGCCCCCTGGCCCGGGAATGTGCGTGAGCTGGAAAATTTCGCTGAAAAATACGCCACCCTCAGCCGTCTGCCTGGCAGCCCCGTCCCCGCGCCGCCTTTGGCGGCCTCCGCCGCGCCCGCCATTTTAACCGGGGGGAGCTTGAATGAAGCCATAAAAGGCCACGCCCAAACCGTTCTTCTGGAAGAGAGCGGCAACATCAGCCGGGCGGCCCGCCGCCTGGGCGTCAGCCGCAACACTCTGAAACGCCGTCTGGGCCTTGCGGCCGGAATTGAAAATGGTGCTCAATGAAGACCATCGCCGTGGTGGCCAATCACAAATCATATTCCAGCTACCTCAAAGCCAATCTGGAGCGGTATTTCCAGCCTTATGCCGCTATCAACTGCTACTCCACCAAAGAAGCCGAGCTGCTGGACTATATCCCCGGCGATTTGGTGCTGGTTTCGGCTTTCACCATCTTTCAGAATGTGAAGCACAAAATCCGCCCGGATTCGGATATGATTCTGGCCTCCATCACCATCAACCGCGAGGGGCTCACGCCCCTGAATGAACTCCCGGCCGGAACCAGGGCTTTGCTCTGCAACATTGACTACCGCACCTGTATGCAGGTTATCGCTGAACTTTACACGGCTGGTTACCGCAACCTGGAATTGGTACCCTATCACGGCGAAGGCGATTATGACCGCACCATCGAACTGGCCATTACCCCGGATGAATTCCATATGGTGCCGTCGGATATGAAGCGGGTGATCGATATCGGCCAGCGGGTGCTGGATCTTAACTGCATTTACGACATAGCCGGGCACCTGGGCCTGGGCGAAGAATTCGCCTCGGCCGAACTGGTAGGCCTCCGGGGCGGGCAGATCAATTCCGGCATTGAAAGGGTGCTGGGCGAGCACCAGAGCATGTCCGAGCGCATCAGCGTGCTCCTGACCCTGATTCCGCAGGGCATTCTGGTCACCAATGTCACCGGGCGAATCTGCCTCAGCAATGAAAAGGCCGACCGGCTTCTGGAAAAGCGTTCGGACGTGCTGGCCGGTTTCGCCCTTGGCGATGTTCTGCCGGAACTGAATGAATTCGAATCACAGACCAAACAAGACAGCGCCAAGCAGCTCATCATCAATGTGGAGGGCAACAATTTAGTGGTGGCGGTCACCCAGATCGTCATCTCCGGTGAGGTCAAGGGCACGGTCATAACGCTGGACAACTTTGAGGAGCGTGAAAACATCCAGCACGACATCCGGTCGCGGCTCAGTAAAGTCGACCATTTCGCCCGCTATCATTTTGACGACATCGTCGGTAAAAGCCGGGCCATCCGCGAGACCATGGCCACGGCCCGCCGCATCGCCCGCTCGGACGGCTCCATCCTCATTGCGGGCGAGAGCGGCACCGGCAAGGAAGTTTTCGCCCAGAGCATCCACAATGAATCGCCGCGCCGCGATTACAATTTCGTGGCCGTCAACTGCGCGGCCATTCCTGAAAACTTGCTGGAAAGCGAAATGTTCGGTTATGAAGAGGGCTCCTTCACCGGGGCCCGCAAGGGGGGCCGGGCGGGCTACTTCGAGCTTTCCCACCGGGGCACCATTTTTCTCGATGAAATCGCCGAACTGCCGCTTCAGCTTCAGTCCAAGCTTTTGCGGGTCATTGAGGAACGCAAGATCATCAAGATCGGTTCTCAGAAAGTGGTGGACGTTGATGTGCGCATCATTGCCGCGACTAATCGCGATTTATTCGAACTGATGGAAAAGGGCCTTTTCCGGGAAGACCTCTATTACCGTTTAAACGTTCTGCCTTTGCGATTGCCGCCGCTGCGGGACCGGAGCGAAGATGTTCTTCTCTTGATCGAGCATTTCCAAAAACTTCAAAAACTGAACTTCAACCTCAGCCCGGAATGTGCCGGCCGCCTGTGCGGAGATCCCTGGCGGGGCAATATCCGCGAACTCAGAAACATTGTTGAGTATCTGGGCAGCCTTGATAAGCCGGTCATCACAGAGGCGGATTTACCGGACCGGGTCCAGCGGCCCAGGAAGCCCGCCGCCCTGGCCCGGCCGGACCAAACCGGCTTTCTGCCGGGAGAAGAAACACCGCTGGTGAAGAGCTTTTTGCTCAAGGAGGGCCGTCGGCTGGAGCTGTTTATCTTCATTCTGCGCGAACTGTCCGCCGCCCTGGATCGGGGCGAACGCCTGGGGCGGCGCTCCCTGTTGGAAGCATCGGACCGGAACCGCCGCGGATTCACAGAGGCCGAGATAAGGGGCGCTCTGAAGCGGCTGGACGAATATGGCTTTGTCTATCTGGGTCAGGGCCGGGGCGGCAGCCGGATCAGCCGGGCCGGGGAGATTTTTTTACATAATTTTCGGGATTAATAGGTTACCACATAGCCCATTAACCCCGTTTATCGATCATGCCCGATGTTTTCAAGAACGCAAAGCCTCTTTTTCATCCCCTTCAAACAAAGCGATTGAAGAAAATCAAAACACCGTTTCATTTTTTGGCATAATCATCGCTTATCTAAAATTTGCCTACTACGCAGTCAATATTAGTAATTATGGAAAAGCGGGCGACCGCCGCCGGGGGAAATGTTTTTGCCCGGTGAGGTTCCGGGCCGTCACCTCACCGGGCAAAAACATTTCCCCCGGCGGCTGCCTGGTCAGCCACAACCGCCGTCATCGCCGAGTGGGAGCCGGAAGCCGGAAGTTTTGGTCCGGCTCCGTGACTAAAGACCCCCGGAACGGAGCCGGACCAAAACTTCCGGCTTCCGGCGGGTCAATGCGATTTCTTATAAGATGACAATATACAAAATATATTCCCATACGGATCAAGTCTGCCCCACAGCCAAGGGGGCACCGCTCTTAATACGATGATGGCCGCCGTAATAACTATTACGGGAAACCGCAACCTAGACATGGGGTCCGGGCCCTGCCCGGCACAGGAGGAGAAATGGAAGAGACTAGTTTTGGCGTAATTGCATTGTTGCCGGTTATTTTAACCATCGGCTTGGCGATTAAAACGAAAAACGTTGTTTTGGCTCTGACCATCGGCGTTTTCACCGGCGTTATGATTCAGGTCGGCGGCAACCCCGTCACCGCTACCACCACTATGGTCGGCGATTATCTGATCGAACAATTGAAAGACGGCTATAACGCGGGCATCATCGTGCTGCTGCTCTTCATCGGCGGCTTCGTCACCCTGATCGAATGCTCCGGCGGCGCGGAATCTTTTGCCCGCAAGGTGGCCGGCCTGGTCAACAACCGGGCCAAACTCCAGATCTCCGCCTGGGTGGGCGGCATTGCCGTCTTCTTTTCAGAACTGGGCACCCCCTTGATCGTCGGCCCCATCTTCCGGCCCCTGTTCGACAAGCTCCGCGTTTCCCGGGAAAAACTGGCCTGGATTATCGATTCCACCGCTTCCCCGGTCTGCGTCCTGATTCCCTTCATCGGCTGGGGCGTTTATTCCATGGGCCTGATCCAGAAAGAATTCGACGCCCTGGGCATAACTGAAGTCACCGACTGGACCGCCTTTATCCAGGCCATTCCCTTTCAGTTCTATCCCATTCTCTGCCTTTTGATCGTGCCCCTAGTGGCCGTGAGCGGCCGTGAGTTCAGCTATATGGCCAAAGCGGAAGAGAACGCCAAAAAGGGAATTTTCAGCAGCCTCGATCCCGACGCCGCCCCGGCCCGCAACATGATCACCAATACAAATGTCTCCCCGCTGGTGGTCGTTGTCCCCCTGATAGTCCTGTTTGTGACTTTGTTCGCCATTCTGGCCCCCTTGGGTTTCCCGGTCAAGCAGGTGCCCGGCTCCAAATTCCGTATCGCCCTGATTTCCGGCTATTTCTACGGCGCACTGACCATGATCGTCCTGATGGCCTATTACAAGGTCAAGCCGCTGATGGAAGGCATCAAGACCTATATTCGCGGTTTTCACAAGATGCTGGAATGCATCCTCATCCTTATTCTGGCCTGGTCGCTGGGCGCGGTGGGCAAAGCTATCGGCACGCCTGATTTCATCGTCATGATGGCCCGCGAAACCGTGCCATACTGGTCAGTGCCCGCCATTATCTTCTTCATCGGCGCGCTGATATCGTTCGCCACCGGCACCTCCTGGGGCACCTTCGCCATTATGATGCCCATCGCCATTCCCATGGCCATTCACCTGGACGCGCCGCTGTATGTCTCTATCGCGGCCGTCCTTTCCGGGGGGCTCTTTGGCGACCACTGCTCACCCATTTCCGATACCACCATCCTGGCTTCCACCGGCGCTGACTGCTCGCTCATTGATCACATCAAAACGCAGTTGCCCTACGCCCTTCTTTGCGCGGGAGTTTCAGTGGCCGGCTATCTCATCGCGGGCTATTTCGCCAGCACCATCGTCACGGCTTTGTGTATAATAGCGATGGTTATCGTATTCATCATCGCTTCCAAGCTCAGGGGCACCAAGGTGGAAAATCTTTCCATCAAAGAGGTTGAAGCTCTGGCCGCTGAAAGCAAAGACGCGTAAAACAAAGCCGTCCCGGACGGGCCGGGACGGCACACCATAAGCGGAGGAATCATGGCAAATTTATGGAGCGGCAGATTTGAGAAGGAAATGGAAGACATTGTCGCGCAGTTCAACGCTTCCATTCCCTATGATCAAAAACTTTATGCCTGCGATATTCAGGGCAGCATTGCCCACGTCACCATGCTGGCCAAACAGGGTATCATTAATGATGACGAGAAAGACAAAATAATCGCCACCCTGAAAAAGATAAAGGACCGCATCGCGGCCGGGGAAGTTGAGTTCTCCATCCGCCAGGAAGATATCCACATGGCCGTGGAAGGGCTTCTGATAGAGGAACTGGGCGACGTGGGCAAGAAGCTCCACACGGCCAGAAGCCGCAACGATCAAGTGGCTGTGGACACCAGACTCTATATGAAAGAGCAGATCCGGGAAATTCTGGAAAGCCTTTTTTTCATGGAAAGAGTTTTATTGGAAAAAGCCGAGCAGTACGCCGACAGCCTGATGATCGGTTTCACCCATGTGCAGCACGCCCAGCCGGTGACGGTTGGTTTTCACCTGATGGCCTATTTCCAGATGTTCAAACGCGATATCGAACGTCTTCAGGACGCTTACGACCGCATGAACTATTGCCCCTTGGGATCCTGCGCCCTGGCCGGGACGACTCTCCCGATTGACCGGAACCTGACCTCCGACCTGTTGGGTTTCAAGGCTCCCACTGAAAACGCCATGGACAGCGTCAGTGACCGCGATTACCTGATTGAGTTTATCAGCGCGGCCTCCATCTCCATGATGCATATCAGCCGACTGGCCGAGGAATTTGTCTGGTGGAATTCGCAGGAGTTCAGCTATATCGCCATAGACGACAGCTATTGCACCGGCAGCAGCATCATGCCCCAGAAAAAGAACCCCGACATGGCCGAGCTTCTGCGCGGCAAGGTGGGTAGGGTCTACGGCAACCTCATCCAACTGCTCACGGTTATGAAGGGCACGCCCATGTCCTACAACAAGGATTTCCAGGAGGACAAGGAAGGGCTCTTCGACACTATTGAAACCTGGAAATCTTCCTTGCGCATTTTTGCCAAGATGATGGAAAAGACCGAGTTCCGCTTGGACATGATTGCCCAGCACATGAAGAAGGGTTTTCTCAACGCCACCGACATCGCTGAAAATCTGGCCAAGCTGGGCATGCCCTTCCGCGAGGCCCACGAAGTGGTCGGCAAAATGGTCAAGTTCTGTGAGCGGCACAATAAAAACTTTGAAGACCTGACCGGGGCCGAACTTCAGGAAATCGACAGCCGCCTGACCCCGGATAAACTCTCCGATCTCAGCATCGCCGGATGCGTCAACGCCCGCACGTCTTTTGGCGGCACCGCGCCGCCGGAGGTGCGCCGCCAGATCAGCGCCGGTCAAAACTGGCTAGAGGCGCAAGAAAACACTCTGAGTGAAACGCGCTGACATCCAAGGAGCCGCGAACATGCGCCCCACGCTCGATATCGACCTGACCCGCATTTACGATAATGCCGTGCTGATGAAAAGTTTTCTTCAGGCACGCGGCATCAATCCCACGGCCGTAATCAAAGGTTTCAACGGGATTGACGAAGTGGTCGGGACGATTGTGGAGGCGGGCTACGACTGTGTGGCCAGTTCGCGGCTTCATCACCTCCGCCGGGTGCGGGAGCGTGGTTGGCCGGTGAAAACGCTGGCCCTGCGTATTCCCATGATGTCGGAAATACCGGAGTTAGTGGGCGTTTGCGATATCAGCTTCAACTCGCAACTGGAAACCATCCGGTTGATAAACGAAGAAGCCGCGCGACAAAAAACAACTCATCAGGTGGTGCTGATGCGCGATTTGGGTGACTTGCGCGAGGGCATTTTTGCCGCTGAGCGCTTCATTGAAACCGCCGTGGAAATAGAGCGCGGTTTCCCCAATATTCACCTGTCGGGCATAGGGTCGAATCTGGCCTGCTACGGCACGGTCCGGCCAACGCCGGAGAATCTGGGTGAACTGGCCGACAACGCGCGAGAGATCGAGCGGGCCATTGGCCGGAAGTTGGAGATTGTTTCCGGCGGGGCCAGTTCATCGGTTCCCCTGGCGGTTCGCGGGCAAATGCCGGCGGGCATAAACCATCTGCGTATCGGGGCCATTCTGATGTATCACACCATCAGCCTGGCGGCCGACGAACTGTCTGAACTTCAGCACGCTTTTTTGCTGACGGCCGAGATAGTCGAGATCGGCGAAAAGCCTACCCGGCCGCACGGCGAATTGGGCCGGGATTGCTTTGGCAACACCAAGCGCTTTGAAGACCGGGGCCTAAGGCGCAGAGCCCTTCTGGCCATTGGGGCTTTTGATGTGGGCGATTGCGTGAAACTCATGCCGCTGGATGAAAAGGTGGAAGTTCTCGGCGGCAGCAGTGATCATATGATCGTGGACATTCACGATTCCGAGCGCCATTATCGCCTGGGCGAGATCATGTCTTTCAGGCTGCCTTACCAGTCCGTGCTGATGACCACGGCCAGCGAGTCAGTCCACAAAATCATTCATCCAAGGAGCGGCCGACCGCCGCAAGTATAATTTTCACACCATCAGGATTTCCGCCCGTCGGCGGGGTTAAGCCCGCCGGAAGCGATTTTTGCGTCCTGATCCCGGAGGAATAAATGTCTGAAGCGATTAATAAACACAAACAGTGGCAAGGCAAGATTGAAGTCATAAGCCGCGCGTCCATAAACACGCGGGAAGAGCTGGCCATTGCCTATACCCCCGGCGTGGCCGAACCCTGCCTGGAAATTCAGCGTGACGAAAGCCTGGCCTATGAATATACCCGCAAAGGCAATTTGGTGGCCGTCATCACCGACGGCACGGCCGTCCTGGGTTTAGGCGACATCGGCCCCAGCGCGGGCATGCCGGTGATGGAGGGTAAATGCGCCCTTTTCAAACGCTTTGCCGATGTGGACGCGTTCCCCATCTGCGTCGACACCAAAGACCCGGCCGAGATAGTGGACGTTATCGCCAAAATCTCCAAGAGCTTCGGCGGCATCAACCTGGAAGACATCTCTGCCCCGCGCTGTTTTGAAATCGAAACGGAGCTTCAGAAAAGATGCGATATCCCCATCTTCCACGATGACCAGCACGGCACGGCCATTATCACGGCGGCGGGTCTGTTGAACGCGGTGCGCCTGACCGGCAAAAAAATGGGCCAGCTCAAAATCGCCATCAGCGGGGCCGGGGCGGCCGGGATTTCCATTGCCCGCCTGTTTCTGCAAATGGGTTTTGGTGATATAATTCTTTGCGGAAGTAAGGGCGCGATTTACGACGGCGCGCCATATATCAATGAAGTTCAGCAGGAAATGAGCCTCTTGACCAACAAAGATAAAATCACCGGCTCCCTGGCCGACATTATGGTGGGGGCCGACGTTTTCGTGGGTGTTTCCAAGCCGGGTGTGGTGACTGAGGATATGGTAAAAAGTATGGCCGCCGCTCCCATAATCTTCGCCATGTCCAACCCTGTGCCGGAGATCATGCCCGATCTGGCCAAGGCGGCCGGGGCTACAGTGGTGGGGACGGGACGCAGTGATTTCCCCAATCAGGTGAATAACGTGCTGGTGTTTCCCGGCTTCTTCAAGGGGCTTTTGTCCGTGCGGGCCACCTGTGTGACCGATGGCATGAAGGAAGCGGCCGCGCGCGGGCTGGCCGCTGTTATCCAGGAAAGCGAACTGCGTCCCGATTACGTTCTGCCCGATGCCTTTGATCCCAGGGTGGCGGGGGTAGTGGCGGCGGCGGTGGCGGAAGAGGCCGTGCGTGCCGGAGTGCACAGAATAAATTTTTTACCGGCGCACGATCAACCTGCCGCGAACAGGTGATAATCCATGCGCGTCAATATTCAACAAAGAACACAAAACAGACCGGAGGATGGTTTATGGACAGCATGAAAAAGGTGGACATAATCGGAATCCAGATGGACCTTGGCGCTTCCAGGCGCGGGGTCAACATGGGGCCGCTGGCCATACGGCACGCGGATCTGCACGAAAAACTGACTCAGCAGGGCATTGACTGGCGGGACAAGGGCGACATCATTCCCTTGCAGCCCGAACGCCTTGATAACGCCAAAATGAAAAACTCCAATCAGATTGTCGAAGCTAACGCGCGGCTCTACCATGAAGTGCTGGAAACGCTCGCGGACGGCCGCATGCCGATCGTCCTGGGCGGCGACCACAGCGTGGCCGCGGGCAGCATCCCGGCGGTGCGCCGCCACTATGGTGAAATCGGCCTGATCTGGATCGACGCTCACGGCGATTTTAACGACGACTCCAGCAGTGAATCGGGCAATATGCACGGCATGCCTTTCTCGGCCGTCTGCGGCCGGGGTCCGGCCTCGATGGTCCCCTTTGTCAGTGAATTTGTCAATCCGAAAAAATGCGTCCAGATCGGGGCGCGAGACGTGGATAAACTGGAGCGCGAACGCCTCAAGGCCGCCGGGGTCACGGTCTTTTCCATGACCGACATCGACCGCGTGGGCATATCCACCATCGTCAACAAAGCCATTGAGATAACCTCAAAGGACACCCGCGGAATCCACATAAGTTTCGATGTGGACGCGGTCACGCCGGACGCGGCCCCAGGCGTCGGTACGCCAGTTCACAGCGGGCTGACCTTGCGCGAATCCTTTCTCCTGATGGAGATGCTCTATGAAAGTCGTCTGGTGCTCTCTCTGGACATGGTGGAAGTCAATCCCATTCTGGACGAAAGAAACACCACCGGCAATTTGGCCTGTGAGCTGATTCTCTCTCTTTTGGGCAAAACGGTTTTCTAAAGTATAGACTGTGTAGAGCTCAATTTTTTGAAGACTCGTTAACCCGCCGGAAGCCGGGGATGGTTTTGGTCCCGGCTCCGTTCCGGAAGTCTTTAGTCACGGAGCCGGGACCAAAACCATCCCCGGCTCCCGGCTCCCACCTTGACTGTGCACACTTTCCAGGCTGGGGGGAAGCTGACCAGGTAGCCGCCCTGGGGAAATGTTTTTGCGAGGGTTCCGTGACTAAGACTTCCGGAACGGAACCCTCGCAAAAACATTTCCCCAGGGCGGCGGCCAACTGCCGCTTGCCAGATACAAATGAAAGCAGATCCTGGATGTGCTTGTATGCTATAATGACCCTTCCGCCAAGCCAAGCGCCCACACGGAGAACTGACGGCCCGGAACCGGCCCGTTTTATAATGGTATGGTAGGGATATGAACGGATCATTCAACGGCGGTGATTTGCGGAAAGCGCTCTTTCTTGCGGCCGGTTTCTTTTTGGTGATGGCCTTTTCCAACGTCAGTTATTTTCTGCCGGTCTATTATTCCCGGCTGGGCTACAGCCCCGAAGCGGCGGGCCTCCTGGTCGCCTCCTTTTACATCTCCTCACTCATCATCCGGCCCTTCATGGGGGGCGTTCTCCAGTTTCTCGGCTTTCGCCGCCTCCTGGTTCTGGCTGGAATAATATCCGTCGTCAGTTCAGTGGGTGTGGCCGCTGCCGGAGAAAGTTTCTGGGCCGCCTTTCTCTCCCGCGCCGCGTTAGGCGTAGGCTCCAGCTTCTTCCAGATCGGCCTGGCCACCTATCAGGCCATAGCTTTCGATGAAAGCATTCGCGGCCGGGCCTATTCGCTGATAATGGCCGGGAGCCTCCTGCCGGTGATGACCCTTCTCCCTCTGGCCGACTGGCTTCTCTACCGCCAGCTCGATTTTTACTACATTTGCCTCCCCATAATCACCGCCGCCCTGGCCATGCTCTTGATGCCCTTCATTCCCGGCCTCTGGTCCGCGCACTTGGAAGGCGGCCGCCGCAAAAACCCCTTGGCCGGTCTTGGCGAATGCTTTCGGCTGCCCCTGTTTCCGCTGGCCTTTTTCTCCATGTTCCTCTTCTGCCTCAGTGACGCGGCCTCGGCTTTCATGGCCGCCATGACCAGCCATTACGGCCTGATGGCCTCATTCTTCCTGTCTTCCAACGCTCTGATCGGCGTGTGCGTCCGTCTTTTCTGCGGCCGTCTGCTCGACAGGTTCCCCCGCTGGATTCTTTCCATGCCCATGATCATGATTACAGCCGGAACCCTCTTTCTGGCCTCAATCAATCCCAGCCAGACCTCCCTGATTGCTTTGGGGCTGATATTCGGCATCGGCATGGGTTTTGGCTTTCCCCTCCACCTGGCCCTGATGTCTGACGGCGTTCCCCTTAAACTCCAGCCTCAGGCCATGTCTCTGACCTGGTTCCTGATGGGGCTCGATTTCGCGGTGGTGCCACTTTTAATGGGCTGGCTGGGTTCCCAGATTGGCCCGGTGGACACTTTTCGCCTGATCTGCGGCCTGACGCTGGCCGGAAGCTGTCTTTCCGGGGTTTTGTGGTTCCGCAAAATGCGTAATTAATCATCCGTTCCATTTTCAGTTGATAAGTTATTAATTTTTGACTATATTGGTATGGTAAATAGTTTTGCGCGCCATAGGCGGCACAATTACTGTTTGCCAAATCAAATCATCTCACCTTTTTGATGCGCCTGACGCCTCTGCCATTGACTCTGAAAAATTCTCGCTATCTTCTCACCAGACCGCACCGGCGGTCTTATCGACGTAAGGCCCATCATCATATCACCAAAAGCCTGGAGGACGGCACATGCTTCGTTTCATTGACAGCGGAAAAATGGGGCGCTCACAACTCGGCTGGCTCGACAGCCATTTTCACTTTTCTTTCGCGGAATATTACAATCCGCAGAATATAAACTTCGGGGTCCTGAGGGTCATCAACGACGACCTGGTTCAGCCCCAGACCGGCTTTGACATGCACCCGCACCGGGATATGGAGATCCTTTCCTATGTTGTTGAGGGCGAACTATCGCACGCCGACAGCATGGAAAACCGCAAGACCCTGACGCGCGGACAGGTTCAGTATATGAGCGCCGGGACGGGCGTGGTTCACAGCGAGCATAACTGGGGCAAGGAAGTTCTGCGTTTTCTGCAAATCTGGATTTTTCCCAACCGCGAAGGCCGCACCCCCAACTATGGCGATTATCCTTTCAAATGGGAGGACCGGGTCAACAAATGGCTGCCCGTCGCCACGGCGGTGGATAATGAAAAATCCACCGCGCCGATCAAGATCAATGCCGATGTGAACGCCTATGTCACTTATCTGGAGCCGGGCCAGACCCTGGATTGCTCGGTGGGGGCGGAGCGCCAGGCCTATCTGGTTTTGATTGAGGGAAAAGCGGATATCAGCGGCCAAAAGCTGAATATGAGGGATGCTCTGGAGATTGTGGAACAGCAGGTCACCATTAAGCCTGAAGAGCCGTCCCATATTTTTATGATTGAAATGGCCAAGAGCTGAAAGCGTTCAGCCGAAATCTCCGGCGGAGATTTCGGCTGAATTTATTCAACCCATCAGGCTCATGAATTCGCGCACATTCTTCAAAGACTGAGGGTGGCACAGCGACAGAATGCTGGACCCCGCGCACAGATACGTTATAGCTGCCGTGGTTTCCAGCATTACCCCGCGCTCGGTTTCCGCCCCCAGATTGGGATGCTCAGCGCTGGAGAGCCCCACTTCTTTGGTGCGCCAGACTTCTTCCCCCAAAAAATTGATGATCGGCTGCTGCAATTCCTCCCCGTTCACGGCCAGCGCCCCGATCTCCATCCGCTCCATGACTGAATAGCAATATTCCATGCCATAGCCGAGAGCGGCCGTGGTGGGGTCCATCAGGATTTTGTCGCGCGGCATGCCAAGGTCGGTCAAAAGGATGTTCAACTGCTCGGCCAGATTGACGTCGGTGGCGGAAAGGGCGATGACCGCGTGGCCCCCGGCCATGGCCCTGGCCGCGACTTTGCGGTAGCTGTTGTTGGTCAACGGCCCGATGGTGAGGTTTTGCCCGGCGTGGGCTTCGCATACAGCCATCAGGGTTTCCTGATCCTTGTAAGCCTGCCCCACGCCGTAAACGACCACCGGCACCTCCACAGCCTCAAGCACAGCCCCCACGGCTTTCACGGCTTCCGCTCCGCCGGTGTCCAGCCCGGCCGGGTCGGAGCTTTTCAGGTGAAGAGATATCAAATCAGCCCCATACTCAACGCATTTGGCCGCCCAGGCCCCCGGATCGCCGGTCACGCCTTCATAGGCGCGCCTCAGCACCTCCGGCCAGTTATCGGCCGGATCACAATCCCACACGTCCAGGGCCAGACGCACCGGGTGGGGGAAAGAACCTTCGAAGCTGTGAAAATTATAGGCGTTCTGCCCGCCGACCAAAAGCTTCCGGCTCCCCAGCGCCACTTCGTTTATTCTGCCTTTATAATTTATGACCGGCAATTTGAAAGACATGGTCTTCTCCTTGATTATTGAATTACCTTGTAGGCTGTGCCGTTTGATTCAAAAAAGGACACCCGCCCGCGCCCGCCTTCGGCCGCGCTGAAAGCGGCAATGGGACGGCCCTCCTTATCGGCCAGGGCCAGCCCCTCTTCGCGCTTGTCGCTCCATAGGGCGATGCGGTCGCGCCCGGCCTCGTCCCGAAAAATCATGGTCGGGTCGCCGCCTTCACTTAAACCCAAAAAAGCCCGGTCGCGCCCTTTCTGATCGGCCAGCTTGAAAGCGGGCCGCCCCTTGGGGGTCAGGGCCACCTGAACCTTGGAGGCCCCGTCCTGGTCACGCAGCCAGATATGCGGCTCCCCTTTGTCGCCCAAACCCATTTCCAGGCGGTATTCGCCCGCGTCGTCCAGCATGAACAGGCGGGGCTTACCGCGCACCAGGGTCAGAAGAAGACGGGTGCGGCCGCTTTCGTCAGCCAGCCGCAGTTCGCCCGCAACCAGGGCCTTGGTGCTGTCGGCCGAGGCCATGGGGGGCGCGCCCAGCCAGCCGCCCAAAAGACCCCCGGCCAGCCCGGCCCCGAAAGCCAGGGCCAGAAAAAAGGTGTTTTTCCGCATAATAAAAACTCCAGTTTGAAAAACGTTGTGAGTATTGCTATCATAATAGGGATCGGGCGGGCATGTAAAACCCTTCCCATTCCTTTAACGAAGGTATTATATATGGATTTTGACGCCAGCGCGAACATAATAAAAGTCTTCCGCCCGGCGGTCCGCTCCGTGTGGTTTCTTTTTCTGGGCGCGGCTCTCGGCCCGGCCATCATGCATCTCGGGCGCGACCCGGAGGGGCACCCCGCTAAATGGATCGGCCTCTGCCTTTTGTGCCTGGCTCTGATAATCCACCGCCTGAGCCTGAAATACACCTTGACCGAGCGCCAGCTTATGGTTGAATCCTGGTGGGGCCTGGGCCGGGAGGAAATTATCACCCTGGCCCATATCCGGGACGTGACCGCCGCGCAGGGCATTGCCGGGCGTCTGGCCGGGTGCGGCCACCTTTATGTGGCCAGCGACGCGTTCAATGAATCCGGCGTCAATCTTCTGGGTCAGCCTAATTTTCGGGAATTGGCTGAAGAACTAAAAATTCTGGCCCAGCGGGCCAGAATGGGTGGCGCAAATGGCCTCGTCTGATTACTACACACTTCTGGGCGTCAGCCGGCAGGCTTCGGGGGACGACCTCAAAAAAGCTTATCGCCGTCTGGCCGTCCATTGGCACCCGGACCGCAACCCCGGCTCCAGAATAGCCGAGGAACGTTTTAAGGCCATTTCCGAAGCCTACGCGGTGCTCAGCAATCCCGGCAAGCGGCGGCAATATGATCTTCTGGGCCCGTCTGAGTTTAAGAACGAATATAGCCATGAAGAGATTTTTCAGGGTTTTGAGCCGGGCGATTTTTTTAAAATGTTTGGTCTGGAGGACGCCAAAGACGCTCTGACCCGCATTTTTGACGAAAACCGCAAAGTGCCGGTGGCCACTGAACGGGAGGAGACCAAAGCCAGAATCAGTGATTTTTTTGCCGGTTTCGGCCAGAAACACTCCACGCGGGACAACCGTTCGCCTGATATAATCATTCCTCTTCAGGTCTCATTTAAGGACGCGGCGTTGGGCGCGGAGAAATTCGTGGCCTACAACACGCCTGGCGGGGCGATAAAGGTGGCGGTTTCAGTGCCGCCCGCCTCCAACACCGGCCACCGCATCCTGATAAAAGGCAAGGGCCCCAGCAAGGCCGGCGGCCAGCCCGGCGACATCATCGTCACTCTGAACGTCAGCCCGGACCCGGCGTTCAACCGGCGCGGCTATGATCTTTATACTTTTGTGACGGTATCCCCGCAGGATCTCAATACCGGCTGCCGTCCGCTGGTCACCTCGCTCACCGGACAGCCTCTGCGTTTGACTATTCCGGCCGGAACGATAGCCGGGGCGAATTTCAAAGTGCCCGGCTATGGCCTCTCCAAACCCGACGGCGGCAAGGGTGATATGCTGGTGCAGGTGCGGCGCAAATAAGCGGCGCGGGTAAAGATTAAGCCGAAACTCTGATGGAGTTTCGGCTTTTTTTACTACTCTGAACAGCTTACCGGCTATGGGCCGGAGTGCGGTAACTTACATGGGAGCGAAAGTGCTGTCCGGCGACGGCTGAATTTCGGCCAGATGCGACAAGTCCTCTATCTCCGATATGTCCAAGGTGAAATTAATCTTCAATTCATCCATCAACTGCATGGCTTCAGAGCTTCCGGCCAGTTTATCGGCGATGGTGTGAAAGACGCTTTCAAACTCTTCATCGGACAAAAGGGCTGGATCATAGTCGCCGGATTCCGGCAAAAGCCCCATTTCCATGAGTGTTTCAATATAGGTATCGCTGAAAATCGCCAGAAATTTGTCGCACCTGGCCCTTAAGGGGTGGTCCTGATTCCAGGGATCGCGCAGATAAACTTCAGATATAGTTGATCTTCCCATTTTAATCCTCCATTTGTGCAAAATGTCTGAGGCGGTATATCCGCCTTTAGTTATATGACACAAAGGGTATTAGCATTTTGTGTGCCAGGAAAAACTTTCCGAACTCCATTTGACCGCCTGAAGCCGGGGATTATTTTTGTCACGGCGAGATGAAGGGGGTCTTTAGTCACGGAGCCGGGACAAAAACAATCCCCGGCTTCAGGCTCCAGTTTGACCTATGCACACTTTCCAGCCATTAAGAAAGCCGACCAGGCAGCCGCCGGGAGAAATGTTTTTGCCCTGGGTTCCGTGACTAAAGACCCCCGGAACGGAACCCAGGGCAAAAACATTTCTCCCGGCGGCGGTCACTCGCGTCACTTAAAAGGGCAGCCAGCGGCCATAACTGACCATGACCGCACTCCGAGTGGGGGTCAAGGGGGCTTTGCCCCCTTGCGGGGTGGGCCCCCCTCTTAAATAAAATTACGGGTTTTAAGACGGTCGATATCGGCCAGGAGCTGATTATACTTAGTCATGCGGCACTGGGGGCAATTTAGCTGACAGAAGCGGGGAGAAGCGGCCTGGGCCACTTGGGCGGCTCGCTCGGGGCCGAGCCAGATATCGCGGAAGGATGACTCGGTTAGATTGCCAATGGGCCGGGCCTCTTCTTCAGTGTTGAGACGCCCGCAGAGCCAGACCGCGCCGTCAGCCCCGATGACTGTGGACAGGCTGTGGGCCAGACAGGGCAGACACTGGTTGCCGCTGGGCTGATTTTCAGCCAGGGCGGAGAGGTTGACGGAAAAGTCGGGAGTCTCGAACTTTTTCAGAAAATCCAGGGGCAGACGACTGACCAGCTCAGGATGATCAACTACCGGGCGGATTTGCAGATAATTCACATCCAGCGAGCGCAGGGTCAGGACCAAATGCTGAAGGTGGTCCGGCTCGTCATTCTGATTGGTCAGAACATAGCCGACACCTAAGGTCACCTCCGGGGCCAGCTCGGCCAGACGGCCGATGTTGGCCAGCGACTGATCGAAGCCGTCCACGCCCTTTAGCCGCAGATACTGGCGGCGGTCAGCGGTATCAAGGCTGACGCGAATCCATTCAAAATTTTTGTAAATGGCCGGATCGCGGCCGGGAGGAAAGAGATCGAGGCCGTTGGTTATCAGGCCCACGGCCAGACCATGGGCGCGGGCCGAGAGCACGGCCTCTTCAAAAAAATCGGCCAGGGTCGGTTCGCCGCCGCCCTCAATGGTAATGCCGCGAGTGCCGCCCAGGGCCAGGTCGGCGAAAAGGTTTTCCAGAAGTTCAGGGTCCATGCGGTCGGGGGAACGGTCGCGCAGGTTTTTATCTGAACACCAGAGGCAGTTTTGATTGCAGCGATTGGTGAGGGAAAGCTCAACCGAAATGGGATAGCTGTCGTCCACGCTTTCCGGCCCGTTTTTTTTCAGGGCGGCCAGCTTTTCAGGAAAGAGCAGAACTTTCTGCAAACCCACTTCAGCCGCGCCCCCGGCTGAGCGGACGGCCAGCTCCGGGCGCGCGGAGAAGAAGTCGATAACCTGGGTGTTGTCCGGCTCTGAAAAAGCTTCAAAAATGGCCTCCACAACCTTTTCGTCGCCGGAAAAATCAACGCTGGCCTTGAAATCGGGGGCGGTGCGGGCGGCCGGAGGCAGATATAGACTGAAATCGCCGGGGCGGCGCAAAAACAGGCGGGTGCCGCTGTAAAAATCGCCGGGCTGGCCGTATTCGGCCAGTTCAGCCAGAACGTTCACCGACATTATCTCCGCCCCCAGGCCGTAAACCACACCCTGATAATGGCTGTTGGAACTGTAATCGGCCCTTTTTTTCAGGTGACCTTGAGCCAGTTCGTCCAGCGCCCAGGGGTCGATCAGGGGGAAATTGCCGTTGACACGCACTACATGTTCAGCACCCTGGTGGCGGGCGGCCATTAGGAGCCGCCGGAGAACATCGTGCGGATATCCGGCAATCACCTCCAGGCCCAGTTCACGGCCCGCCTCGGCAATGCGGCGGTCGGCCTCTTCATCACCCACGGCCAAAATGAGGCTGTCCAATTGTGCGCATATTTTCAGTCTGCGCACAATATGGGCCAGCACCGGCCGCCCCAGAACACAGGCCAGGGCGCGGTCGGTCAGAAGGCCGCCGGGCCGGTCAGGCGAACTGGACCGGGCCAGAATGGCGGCCGTCATTTTGGGGCGGGCGGCGCTCACTTGCGGCCGGCCAGGTCGGTCAAAAAGCGCAGCAGTGAACGCACGGCAAAGCCGGAAGCGCCCACCGGAGCACTGGGCCGGGCCTTGTTGGTGCGGCCGGGGCCGGCGATGTCCAGGTGCGCCCAGGCCACTCCTTCAGGTATGAAGCGCTTAAGGAACAGCGCGGCCACAATGGCCCGTCCGTAGGGGCCGCTGGGGCAGTTCATGATGTCGGCGGTCTGGCTCTTGAGGGTATCGTCGTAATCGTCGATCAGCGGCAGGGGCCAGAGGTTTTCGCCTATCGCGCTGGAAGCGTCCATCAGGCCGTGCCTGAGGCTGCCATCGTTGGTGAACAGGCCCGCGCAGAGGTCGCCCAGGGCGACGGCGGCCGCGCCGGTCAGGGTGGCCACGTCGATGATCATGGCCGGTTTCATTTCAGCGGCCCAGGTCAGGGCTTCGGCCAGTATCAGGCGGCCCTCGGCGTCGGTGTTGGTTATTTCCACGGTCAGGCCTGAGCGGGTGGCTATGACGTCGCCGACGTGGACGGCTCCGCCGTCGGGCATATTGTCGGCCATGGGAATGACGGCGGTTATGTTGAGCGGCAGTTTCATTTCAGCGGCCGCCTTGATGGTGGCCAGAACGGCCGCCGCCCCGCCCATGTCGGTCTTCATGGTTTCCATGCCGGCGGCTGGTTTCAGGGACAGGCCGCCGGAATCGAAGGTGATGCCTTTGCCGACCAGGACGATCGGCTTTTTGGCGGCGGGCGCGCCCTTATATTGCAGAGTGACCAGGCGGGGCTTGTTGACGCTGCCTTGGCCCACGGCCAGAATCAGGCCCATTTTTTCCTTGGCCAGCCCTTTTTCATCCAGAACCGAAGCTTTCAGCTTCAGAGTTTTGGCGATAGCCAGGGCCTCTTTGGCGAAAGATTCAGGATAGAGCGCGTTGGGCGGCAAATCGCCCAGGCGGCGGGCCAGATTGGCGGCTTCGGCCAGGCATTTGGCCTTTTCCACTTTGGCCGGTCCATTTTTAATGGTTTCCAGGGCCGCACGGAAGCGGATGGCTTTCAGGCTGGGTTTGGGGCCGGGTTTGCTTTTGAATTCGGTCTGACGGTAAAGGTGTAGGAGAGCGCCCTGAACGCACAGCTCCAGCACTTCATCTTGAGGAAGGCCAGAGGCAGGGGGCAGGACCAGATCAAATTCGCGGCAGTTTCTGGCCAGGGCCATTTTAGAGGCCACGGCCGCCGCTTCTATGATTTTGGCCGGGGTGACTTTGGCGGCCGCGCCCAGGCCGATGAGAAACAACCAGCCTTTGTCGGTCTTCAAAGGCAATTCGGCCAGATAAGAGCCCTTGAACTGGTCCTCTTTCAGAAGCGGCGCTATCAGCTTGGTGAATTCTTTCAGTTCGGGCCTTTTTTTCAGATCGGCCTTGTCATCCAAAAAAATCGCGGTGTTGGTCATGGAGCTTTCAAGTGCCCCGGCTTTAAACTGAAGTTTCATATAATTTCCTTTTCATAAATCTCCGGCGGTTTTTCCGGGTATTTTGTAATTATATAGCCGAATTGTTAAAAAAACCATCCCTTCGGCCAGATAACTCTGCATTTTTAATTATGGCTGATGTGTTTCCATTATCGGGGGTCGACCATAGGGAGACGGAGCGCCAGCGACTGGTTTTGACGGCAAAGAAGCAACTCGCGAAGCAAAAACCACGCTTTTTGCGTAGCTATGCGCCGTAAGTTCAAGGGGAAAATGCCATAACCATTGTTAAGCAGGCTTCAGGTAATTTGTCACAAAAACCGGAGAGACTGTTTACAGCTTTATTTTTTTCCAACTTGGAAAGTTCAAAGGTAAAACAATCAGTTGTGCCCTGGCCGCTGGAGGGCACAACCCTTGGCCAATCAGGCCTATGAGGCAAAAAATTCCGCTCCGGCACTGGCATTATCCTTGCTGTTAATTCGGTCAGCTAGTATTTCAGGCAAAATCATCCGCCTGCGATCAATTCAATCAAGCCCGGGAAGGGGCTTATCAGGAGGTTCATCATGAGCTTTGGCAGTGTCAGCAATGATTATAATCAGAATATCTGGGGCGCGGCCGCGTACACCAACCAACAGGCCGCGACCATCGGCCGCCAGGACTCCACCAGCGATTTCAAAAGCGCCCTTGAGGATCTGGAAGAAGAAGACGGCAGCACTTCCTTCGGCTTCGGTTCAACCAACAGCGAAGGCGGGCTGACCAGCAGCATCTCGGCCATGCTCGGCTCATCCAACGATATGCTCAGCCAGCTGCAGTTCACTCTTTTGAAAAACAACTCCGCCGCCAACGGCAACAGCCTGAACAGCCGCCTGAGCGAATCCCTGCTTTGATCAGAGAGGCGAAGTTCAGACAGCGAACGGCCGGTGGCGACACCGGCCGTTTTTTTATGCCGCATCCCCAATATTTATACTGAGCGACATGAGTTTTTGCGCACTTAAACGGACCTGTCGGCTGCTTATGCACAAAGACTTTTGACGCACGGTATAATATACTGTAACAGATTGATTTGCGGCAAAGAGTAATTATGATATAGTCTGATGGGATAGCCAGATTTTAAGTTTTTTACCGGCGCACGGTCAACCTGCCCTGAACAGGCGGCCGACAGTGCGTGACTGCGTTCATTAAAAGATTACATCAAACAAGCCGGCCCGGCCGGACTGACATTATTGAAGGTATATGGCAAAAAGCCTGAAACATATCCGGCGTGGAGCCGGCGCTTCAAGGACGCTTCTTAGAGGCGTCCCGGCGGCGCTGGCCTTAATGGGGCTTTTGGGCGTCTCGCCCGCCGCGCTGGCCCAGGATTTGGCCGACCATGACGCCGATGATATTGTCAGCAGCATTTTCATGGAGGCCGGTGAAGGCACGGTGACCGACAACCGTCCGCCGCAGACCGCCGCCACGGGATCACCGCCTTTGCCGCCCTCCGGGACGAAGAAAGCCGGCAAGCCTCCCACCCACACGCAGCCAAGCGTCCAGGCGAAGCCGCCAGCGGCGACGGAGCAGCCGAGCGCCCAAGCCGAACCGCCAGTGTCGGCGGAGCCGTCGTTTGCTCCGGTGGAGGACGTTGAGCAAGCCGCACCGGCGGAGCAGTCTGCTTCGGCGGAGCCGCCTGTCCAGATTAAAACGGCCGGCAAGCCACCCAAGCGGACCGTGCCGCCCCCGGCCGAGATGCCGACGGCCGTTCTGGAGCAGGACACCCAGCCGCCGGGAACCACGGTGGCTCAGGATACATCCACACCCATAACCTCTCCCCGGCCTTTGCCGACCACGGGCGAGCCGCCGGTACAAACGGCCGGGCTGGCCCCGGAGGATACGGCCGCGCCCATAACTTCGCCCCGCACCCTGCCGACGGCCGAGCTGATACCCGAAGATACCAGCGCACCCATAACCTCGCCCCGCCCCTTGCCGGGTGCTGATGACCAGCCGGGCCAATCGGCCGTGCCGCTGCCGCCGGAAACGCTTCCGTCCGCCTCACAAGGGGATGAGCGGCCGTTGCCCGTACCGCCGGGCGCGGCGGCACGGGCCACGGAGCTTATTGATGAAGATGACTTCCTGAGCCCGGAACAGCTCACGGCCGACAATGAGGCCGAAGCCAACAGCCTGACCCTCCCGATCAATCTGGGGGCCCTGCCGAGTCTGCAATGGGAGACGACTGATCCTAACGCGCCCACCGCGCGGTTTATTTCTGATTCACCGCTGCCGCAGTTCGATTCCAGCCAGAGCAACTGGAAACAGTTGGAAGTCGGCCAGGCCGATACCTCCTCCGTTCCGCCGGTCAGTCAGGAAAAGCCGTCTTCCGTCTCCAGCGTCGGGGAACCTGCGGCCACGGCCGCGCCGCCAGCTTCCCCGGCCACTGACCGGGAGCACCTGCGTAATTTGTTTAACGACATGCTGCCGCCGCCGGGCCAGGGGGCCCGGCCCTCAGGGCAGCCGCTTCAACTGAATCTGCCCCCGGCCGACGACACGGCCGGTGAGACTCCGGGCGGAACGGCCACTCCGGTTCAGACGGCCAAGGTCGAGACCAAGACAGAAACCATCCCGGATGAACCGCTCGATATTGAGGTTTTGGAAATTGAAGAAGATGAAGGCGGCTCAGCCATTTTACGGGCCGGAGGCCAATTGACTGTGGACGGGCATTTTGGCGAGGCGGCTATTTTGCCGCCGCTGGATGAAGCGCCGGATCTGGCCATCTGGCAGGAAGCCCGCAAGGCCGATGGAAAAAAGGCTGAGCAGGTTCCGGCCAAAGGGGAATCAACCGCCTCCGGCCAGAAGGACAAACGTCCCGCCAAAAATGCGCCGACTGCCAGCGGCAGCTCAAAAAAGAGCGGCGGAGCGGGTTCCCAGACCTCCAGGACAACCCAAAAACCTCCGGCGGCTGTGGTCCGTTCCCAGTTGACGCTGATCAATGAAACGGGCAACGACCGGATGCTGGAAATTTACCGGTCGGTCCTCAGCCAGATGGGCTATACCATCGTGAGCGTGGAGACGCGCGCGCCAGTGGCCGCGCCCACCGGCCAGACGGTCATCAGCTACCGGCCGGGCCTGAAAGCCAAAGCCCAGGCCGTCGCCTCACATCTGCCGGGGCGCAAGGTGCTGGTGGAGTCTCCGGGCGGGCTGTCCACGGATATCTCCATTCTTTTGAGGTAATCTTGCTGAACGAAATCCATCAGGAGCCCACCGGTCAGGTGGCCTTATATGAAACTGAAGACCGCTATCAAAGCCTTTTGACTGAAATGTTCGGCCAACGGTTTACTGATTACCGCCAGCGCTGGCGGGAGACTTCCGAACGCGGGCGGCCCGGTGATTTTCCTCTGAGTCTGGATCTGGCCATTAACTCCGGCTGCCAGTTGCGCTGTTTGATGTGCCCGCTTCAAAGCCGGGCCGACGGCGGGCAGGTGCGGTTGATGGATGAAAAACTTTTCAGCCGCCTGATTGATCAGGCCAGGGAGCACCGCCTCCCGGCCATGACCCTGGGGCTGGCCAGCGAACCGCTTCTGAACCCCAGGGCGGCCGAATGGACGGCCGCCGCCGTGCGGGCCGGGGTGATGGATATTCGTTTGGGCACCAACGGGCTGGCCCTCAAGGAAACGGTCATCAAAGCCCTGGTGGACAGCGGCCTGACCCGGCTGGAAATTTCCGTTGACGCGGTTCGGCCGGAAACCTATCAGGACATCAGAGGCGGCCGCCTTGATATTTTGGAAAAGCGCATCGAGCAGTTCCTTAAAATCCGCGCCTCCGCCGGGCAAAGGACTCCCCTTCTGCGATTGAGTTTTCTGAAACTGCCGCGCAATCAAGGCGAACTGGAGCCCTTCCTGGAACGCTGGAGCGGTTTGGCCGACCTGATATCCATTCAGGAACCCATCTGGTTTCCCGGTTCGGGCTTGCCAAAGCCTCCAGGGCCGGTCAAATCCATAGCTCCGAACTGTTCCCAGCCATGGCAGCGCCTGGCCGTCAATTATGACGGCAGCGTCTGGCCCTGCTGTTCGTGGTATGGCGAGGCTCTTTTACCATTTCAGGCCGGTGAAATATCTCTGGCTGAAATATGGCGCTCCCAGGAAATGGATGAACTCCGCCGGAGCCTGTCCAGCACTGACGGACATTTTCCCCCGGCCTGTGAGCCATGCGAGTGCTAAGCGCGTTACCCGCCGGAAGCCGGGGATTGTTTTTGGCCCGGCTCCGTTCCGGGGGTCTTTAGTCACGGAGCCGGGCCAAAAACAATCCCCGGCTTCCGGCTCCCACTTAACTATGCGCACATTCCACCCTCAAAGAAACTGACGATGTAGCAGACGGGGGAAATGTTTTCGCCCGGCTCCGTGACTAAAGACCCCCGGAACGGAGCCGGGCGAAAACATTTCCCCCGTCTGCGGCCACCCGCCGCTCGCGTAATTTTAAGAGACAAGCGGAACCAGCTCCTCATCCGGCACGATGGTGACTCGCCAGAAATACCAGACCATATCATCCAGAGTAATAACTATCGGTTTGCGGAAGGGAGGCCTGGGCATACATTTTATGCGGCCGCCCCGTTCAAGCTCCGTCAAATGATCGGCCAGATTCTGATAGCTCAAATCCAGCCGCTCCGCGGCAAGCTTGAAATCAAAATCCTGCTCCTTTCGTTCTTCGATATAGGCGAGTATTTTTTGCTGAACTGTCATCCGTCGCGCTTCTTTTGATTCAAATGACCAGGCCAGGCTCATCTTGATTATTGCCATTGCCGCCAGAAGTCCCACGGCCAGGACAAGAATCAGAAGAGGCAGCTTATGTTGGTCCGCTATTTTTCCGGCCATGGAAAACTCCTTCGCAATTTGCCTTTCTCAGGCTTGGGCTTCCGTTGATTTTGCTTCGCTGGAGGCAGCGAGAGACAGTTGCCCCGCCCCAGTCCTTTTTTGATGAAACAGGTTCCATAACGGCAATAGGTATAAGTAAAACGCGGCCAGCACACTGCTGACAGGCGCACCGACTGAAGCCAGCGGAACCGCGCAGGCAATGGACCACGGTATCAGCGGCGAAATCACCACCACGGTGTTTTCAAGGTTTATTGCAAATTGCCGCCGGTCGGGCATCGTGTCTTTACAGAGATAATGGGTCAGCATGATGGCCAGGGTTTGATTACAGGCCACCATACTGGTCAGAACGGAAGAAACCAGCAAACCGCCATAGGGGGTGAGTTTATTGCTTAATTCGGCGATTTGAGCCCTAATGCCGTTCAATAGGCCCGTCTTTTCAAAAATACCGGCATAGCAGGATGACAGGCAGACTATAGCCGCCACTTTCACCATTGAGACTATGCCGCCGCCGTTCATCATGGCCGCCAGTTGCTGGTCGGGGGACTGGAAACCGGCCATAAGGAGCTTCAGCAATTCGGCTGGTGACGTATTTTGCACAAAAATGCTGATCATGCTTCCGGCCGCCACACTAACCAGCATGGCCTTTTTCACCTTAACCCTGACGACACACAGAACAATAATCAAAAGCGCCGGGAGCGTCACAATCCCTTTGAGGTTAAAATTATCAGAAAAAAGATTCCATATTTCTATGGAGGCCGGTTCATTATCATGGTTTATGCCCAAAACCAGATATAGCGCCCCGGCCGCCGCAAAGGGGACTATGGAGGTTCTGATCATATTTTTAACATTGAGGTAAATATCCGTGCCGGTCAGTTCACTGACCAGCAGGGCACTGGTGGACATGGGCGAACAGCGGTCACCGAAAAAAACCCCGGATAAAATCGCCCCGCCCGCCAAAACGGGATTTATTCCCATGGCGTTGCCCAGGGTCATGCAAATCACCCCGATAGTAGCGGCGGTCCCGAAAGCTGTTCCGGTCAGAACGGAGATTAGGCAGCATAACAAAAACGACATGAGAATAAAAACGGAGGGGGTGATCAAGCCGGAGGAATGGTAAATAATATAGGGTATGGTGCCGCAGTCCCGCCACACGGCTGTCAGCATGCCGATCAATAAAAAGGTGACCAGGATATTTTTGACTGTCTTTATGCCGTCCCATGACATTTTTATGATGCCCATGGCCGTGAAACCCCTGATGAGGCCATATGTAAAAAAAAGGGCATACCCGGCCGAAAGCGCATACAGAATCGAATAATCTAAAATGACGCATACAAACAGCACCGTGAAGAAGCTTCCGATGACAACCAGCTCAAGCATATCTTAATCTCCGCCCGGTGTTTCATTGATTCGGCCTTTGAGCCTCTTGCTTTAGATTGTATTGCCGATGGCTACAAATGTCTAACTGTATTATTTTGTTATTTTAACAATAAAATTACTGTTAATACTTGCCCGCGCTGAAAACTGCTGATATAATTTTCGGAAACTATTTCAATTAGTTGAACTTCCGTCAGATCACAAAATACAATCCGGTAAAATACCGCAAGGCTCTCAAATGAACTTTCTCAGCATGAAGTATTTCCTGGCGGTTGAAAAAACCAGGAATATAACCAAAGCCGCCGATCATTTGCATATTACCCAGCAAACTTTAAGCGCCCATATCGCCTCAATTGAAAAAGAAGTCGGCTGCGCCCTCTTCATTCGCCATACGCCCCTGGAACTGACCTATGCGGGTACTGTATTCCTCAGCTACGCAAAGCAGTTTGAACGGCTGAACCGGTTAATGGACAAGGAATTCACCGATATCCGCTCTGAAGAAAAGGGGGTGCTTCACATCGGCATAGCCCACACCCGGGGGCGCGTTATCATGCCGGATCTGATTGACCGTTATCAAAAAGCCTATCCCAAAATGCAAATAATCATCACCGAAGCCACCAATGACATACTCCGACGGAAACTGACTGACGGGGAGCTGGATTTGATCATCGCCACTTTTCCCGAGGACGATCCTGAAATAGAATCGCGGAGCCTGTATGAGGAGGAAGTGGTTTTGCTTGTCTCCCGTTCATTGTTGGATCGCCTGTATGGGGACAGGGCGGCAAGCCTTGTTGAGGCTGTTCAGCAGCGGCATGACTTGTCGCCATTGTTCGAATGTCCTTTTTTATTGGTCAGCCCGGAGGATATCGCCGGCAAAATCGCCAATCAGCTAATAACGGAGGCCTCATTTGTGCCCAGGGTCGGCACTCAGTCCAGCAATATTGAAACCCTCCTGGAGCTGTGCCTGAAGGGCGCGGGCGCTTGCTTCTGTCCGGAAGTTCTGACCAAAAGGGCCGTGCCCCGGCAGGCGCTGGCCGCGCTTCAAATAATTCGTTTTGGTGATTTGGCAAAATATCAGATAAAATTGGGCTGGCTGAAACAGCGGTATACCTGGAGGGGCATAGTAAATTTTCTAGATATTGCCGCAAATGTGAAATGCGAGAATTGGCGTTCGTGAAAATCGGCAGGGATTTGAGTCCAGCCAAAGCCGCACGAGGCCGCCGCCAAAACCAGTCGCTGGCGCTCCGTCTCCCCTGCGGGGCGACCTGCTATTTTAAAATTGCCGTCTACTTTGAGAATTGCTGATGAAAAAGCCTCCCCTTGGACTTCATTGCATTTTTATGATATAATTAAATTTCGGTTTGAACCAGAACGAATGTTCGGGACGGATTTGAGACGTTTCATGCTTGCGAAAAACAGGATCAATATATGAACAAAATAATTGTCAGCCTGCTCATGGCCGGTATGCTGTGCCTGGGCCCCGCCGCGAGCCTGTCGGCCCAGAGCGGCCAGGGGGCGGCGCCGATGGCGGATGAAAAGGATATCCTCCATCTGAACACCATTGGCGCATTCAGCGCTGGATTCGTCATCCAGTCCTATGGCTATATCGGCGTTCTGGCCGACGCCATGAGCAAGGGCGTTTATGAGCCGGAACTGGTCCGCTCAATGCTCTCGGAGACCATCAGCTACCTGCGCAACGTCAACACCCAGCTGCAGAAATATCAGTCCGGCAGCCTCATTGCTTCAGGCGACAGGAAATTTATCGCCTCAATGATGGAAATAATAAGCCAGCTCATAGCTGAAGCTGAAGCGCTCTCATCTTTTGCCCAGACCAAAAGCAAAGAAGACTTGGCCCGATACGAAGACGCCCGCCGGGATGCCTGGAAGAACATTAAGAAAACATTCGGAATGAACTGATCAGGCCCCTGGTGAAAATGCAAAAAATCCAAATGAAAGCTTTGCGGCTCTCGTGACGAGCTTATGGAAATACCTCCCAATAATGTAGATGCCAATACTTCGACTGCCTCTTCCCGCATGACCAAACGGGTGCGGCCCCGGGTGATGGTTGTTGATGACGATCCCATCATCGGGTGCGTGCTGGCCGGTGCGCTCAACCGGGGCGGTTTCGATGTGGAAACTTTCAACAACGGCATAGAGGCCCTGGAATCATTCGACCACCTGGAGCTGGATATGGTGGTGGCTGACTGGATCATGCCCGGACTTGACGGCATCAGCCTCATTGATGCCTTAAAGGACAAGGACCCGGACCTGCCGGCCATGCTCATCACCAGCTATGTTCAGGATGAGCGGGTCCAGTCGGCCTGTGACCGGGGCCGGATTGACGCGGTCCTTTCCAAGCCCTTCAACCTGAAAAAATTCCTGGGCACCGTCTCCTATTTTCTGGGAATGAATGACAGCGCTGAACCGCTGTCCCCGGCGTCCCGGCCTCTGGATGAGGCGGCCCAGATTGCGGCCAGAATCGAAAAGCTGAAATCAGATTCAGTGGACGGCTGGAAAGCCATGGTCGGCCGGGAATCGTTTTTCGAGCAGATCCATCAAAGCGTCATTGACGCCATTATCATGGTGGATCGTGATGGCCGCATTATCCATTACAATCGCGGCGCGGCCAGGATGTTCGGTTTCCAGCCCAATCAGGCAGGCAACCTTATGCTCTCGGATTACTGTCCGGTGGGGAGCCTTTTGCCCTCCACCCTGATGCAGTTCTTCCAGCCTCATCCCCCGGTGGAGGAGCAGAGCGAGTCCTTTTTCCGGCGGGCCAACGGCGAAGAGTTTTACACGGTCTTTTCGGTATCGCTGTTTGAGCCTGACCATCAGGAACCGGCCGTTCTTCTGGTGGTCAAGGATATCAACGACCGTCACACCATGGAGAGGCGGATTGCCGAGAAAAACCGTAATCTGGAGCTGATGGCCATAACTGATCCTCTGACCGGCCTCTATAACCGGCGTTTCTTCGATCACAAGCTGGCGGAGGAATTCCGGCGGGTGGAGAGGTATCAATCTTCACTGAGCCTGATTATGATTGATTTTGATCACTTCAAGATCATCAACGACACATTTGGGCATCTGGCCGGTGATAAGGTTTTATCATTTGCGGCCAGCGAGTTGACCAATGGTCTGCGTGACGTGGATACCCTGGCTCGCTGGGGCGGTGAGGAGTTCATGGTATTGCTGCCGGAAACAGGTGAGGAGATGGCGGTGATGGTGGCCAGGCGGCTTCATTCTCTTATCAGCACTTCAAAAAAGTGGCGGACGATAGCCAAGGGTCTGGAAGTCACCGCCAGTCTGGGTCTGGTGAGTCTGCCCTGGACAAGTGCCAAGATGACCCTGACCAACGTGATAGAGGCTCTGGACAAGTCCCTGTATCAGGCCAAGGAAAACGGCCGCAACCGCATAATAAGATACTTGGACACCACCAACACCTTCGAAGCCGTCTAACCAGGGCATAGCCCTGGACCCACGGATGCTCGCGCATCCTTCGTCTAGGTGGCTTTTTCCCTAATAGCTGGTTTTGGCGGCTATCATCGTATTAAGATCGTAGCCCCCTTGGTATAGGTCAGGGGGCTGGCTGGACATACGGTACCCGGCCCTGCCGGGCGGCAGGTGGAAAAGTATTGCCATTAGGATGGTTTTGTCCTATTATAGTCGAAATTTTCAGATCGGGGCGTGGCGCAGCCTGGTAGCGCAACTGCTTTGGGAGCAGTGGGCCGGGGGTTCAAATCCCTTCGCCCCGACCATTACAGAACAAGGGGTTCAGCGGTTTAAAGCCGCTGGGCCCCTTGTTCTTTTCCAGCCCCAGCACCCACCCAGGCCTACGCATCTAAATAATGAATAAAATCAGTAATATTATTCTTGATGCGGCGAAGGCAACAAAATAAAAAACTTACCATACGCATGGGCGATACAATTTTTTCGCCTTTCGCAGCGCAAATCCGATTTCAGCGCGGCGATAGACCTTCAGGTCATCCCCGTGCTGGAAGCGGATTTGCGCGAAGTATGGCGGAAAAAGCGTCCGCCCGCCCAAACAACATTTAGATGCGTAAGCCCTGCCTTGGGCCGGTTCAAATATTTACATAATGAATTTAATATGATATAATAAAATTAAGTATTTTCTTACCATGATGAAAATAACAGCCCTGAACCTGCCTGAACCTGAAAACTGATCAGTCAATATTTGGAGACCTGCCTATGCCTCGCCGCTCCCGCTCCCGACAGGGGTTACTCCCCGCCTTATTTGCCTCGTTCCTTTTGCTGACCCCGGCGCTTCCGGCCTCGGCCGCCAATGTCGGCGATGAAGACGCTTTGACTGCCGCGCTGGCGAAGCGTGACCCCGTCCTGAATATCACCGCCGATTTCAGTCTCACCAGCAACAAAATCATCGACTACGATGTCACCCTGATCCAGGGCAATGGTCATACCCTGGCGCTGGGCCGTAAGAGCATTACGTTTAATATTAGTCACAACCTGGGTTCGGTGGTCAACCTGAATCTCACCGACGGCAGTGGTAGTAACGCCGGGGCGGTCTATGTGGACGGAGAGTTAAGCGGCGGGATAAGCGGCTCCAGCTTCAGCGACAACTCGGCCAGCGGCGGCGGCGGCGCGGTCTATGTGAAGAGAAAGTTAAGCGGGGGGATAAGCGAATCCATCTTCAGCGGCAACTCGGCCCCCTTCCACGGCGGGGCGCTGTATGCGGGGGGCGGGTTAAGCGGGGGGATAAACAAATCCTTCTTCATCGGCAACAGGGCTGGCACGGGCGGGGCGCTGTTTGTGGAGGGCGGCGAGTTACAGGGGGGGATAAGCGACTCCATCTTCAGCGGCAACTCGGCCTACGACGGCGGCGGGGCGCTATATCTGTCCGACGGGGGGACCATCGGCCGGGCCGCCTTTCTGGGCAATAAGGTCACCGACGACATCAACGGCGGGGCCATCTTCTTTATGAGGAATCTGACCCTGGCCCCCAAAACCGGGGAGACCACCCTCTTCACCGGCAACACTGTTCAAAGTGACAAGCCTAATTCCATCCACATTGGTACGTCAAGTAGTGCTGATGCGGGTCATCTCAAGGTCAACCCCGAGGCCGGGGGCCTGGTGGATATGCGCGATCCCTTCAGCGGCAAGACCGAAGGCGGCGGCGACACCATCAATATCACCATGAACGGCCCCGGCGTCTGGAAGCTGACCGGGGAAAGCGAAATCACCGGGGCCGGAACGGCCAATTTCACCGTCAGCCAGGGCAGGCTGCACCTTTACGGCGGCGGGGGAATCAACCTGGCCACTACCCTGGCTTCCTCATTCACCCTGAAGACCGGGGCCACCCTGGCCTTGGGCGGGGGCAGCAGTACCATCACGGCCCGAACCATCGACTTCGAACGAGAGGCGACTTTGGCCTTTGACCTGGCCAATAACGCCAGTTTGACCCTGAATGGAGCGGGCAGCAACCCCTTCACCGATCTGACCATCGACCTGATGTCGCTGGGCAAGCTTGATGATTCCTACACGCTGGTCTCGGGCGGTGACTTCAGCGCTTACGCCGGCTATACCCTGCACCTGCGCGGCGAGGAAATTCGAGAGACCAGGGCCGCCGGTTATTTCGGCCTGAACGGCGCCGGTGATTTGACCTTGATCCAATCCAAGGCGGCCGGCGCACTCAACACCAACGTCACCTGGACCAACCAAAGCGGCGACGGCCTCTGGAACGCCACCAGCCGCAACTGGAGCGGCGATAGCGTCACCCGGTTCCTCCACGGCGATGACGTGACCTTTAACGGCCTGAACCTTGAGGCCGACGACCTGAAGGTGACCGTCAACGAGGGCGGTGTGGAAACCGGGTCTCTGCATTTCAGCGGGGGCGGCTGGCAACTGACCGGCGGGGCTATCACCGCCAACGGCGCGGTGGCGATCAACAACGCTTCGGTCGATTTCAGCGGCATCAGCGGGGCCAATGACTTTCGGGACGGTCTTTCTTTGAATGAAGGCACTCTGACCATCAACAATGAGCAGCAGTTGGGCCTGGGCCTTGGTGCTCTCGAATTAAAAAACGGCACCCTGAACATCACCGGCCCGACCCACTTCCTTACCAGCGGCGACCACAGCCAGCGGCTGGAGATCAAGAGCGTTGATAACGTTCTCAATCTCGACGGCCCCCTGGCCGAGGTGGTCATCAGCGGCAACACCAACGGAGCCGACCCCAGCGTCACAGGCGGGGCGCTGGTGGTCGAGGCCGGCGCCGGCCTGGACCAGACCGCCGAGGGCGGCGGCTCCCTGACCTTTCTGGATAACACGGCCCACGATGGCGGCGCGGTCCGCAACTCAGGCCGGCTGACCCTGACCAATGCCAGCTTCTACAATAATACTACTTCGACCGAAAGCGGCGGAGCCATGTTTCTGGACAGCGCCTCCCAAACCACTCTGGCCGTGACCGCCGGGCAAACCTCCGTCTTCCTCGGCAACAGGGACAATATCGGCGCCAACTCCATTTTTTTGAAAAATACTGTCGAGAACACCACGACCACCCTGACCATAGACACCGAGGCCGGGGCGGTCCTGGATATGCGCGACCCGATGCTCAGTTCGGGCGATTCCGGAACCGAAATCCGCATCGTAAAGACCGGCGAGGGGGACTGGAAACTGGCCGGAGGCAACAAATTCATCACAGTGGGAGAGACACTCATCGAGATCAACCAGGGCCGTCTGAGCCTGGCCGCCGGCACCTCTATCTCCTTCCCCCACGGTGCTGGAACACTTAAGATTGGCGACCGGGCCCGGGTTGACATCACCGGCCTTGGGGCCGAACTGGACAATGTCAAGCTGTCGTTTGACGATAATTCCAGCCCGATCATGGGCTTCGACGCGGCCAAGGCGCAGTCGACCGCCTCCATGTTGAGCTTGGGCTACTTCGACTATAACCCCGATTTGTTGATCATAGACCTTTTGACTGTGCCCACCACCGGTGGCAGATATCTTTTGGTCAACAGCGCTTATCAAGACATACCGGGCCTGGCCGACAATAACCGGCTGACGGTCAACGGCAGCCCACTGATCGGCAGCCGGGCTGAGAATGCCTTCAGCCTGGATACCACAACCGATCCCAAACAGGTGATCCTGGTCAGAAATGACAGCTTCAGAAATGAGTCCCTGACCTGGGACAGTCGTGGTGGTTCCAAGAATTGGGACCTAACCACAGAGAATTGGATGGGGGACTCAAAGAAATTCTTCCACGGCGATGACGTGACCTTTAGCAACACAGGCGAAAATACCGTCAATCTCACCGGCCAGATGCGGGTGGCCGATATGGAGGTCCGCGACAAACATTACACCTTCCAGGGGGACGGCTCCATTTGGGCCACCGCCGACGGCACCACCATCTCCGATGCCCAAGGGAGCCTTTTAATCACGGCTGGTGGTACAGCTGACTTCAGCCTCTTGACCGGGGACAACAAGTTTGAAGGCGGGGTGGTGTTGCAAAATTTCGGGCAGGTGGTCATCAGCCGGGCCGGCCAACTGGGCGTCAGTCTCGACCGCCTGAAATTCGGCCCCGGTGACGGCACCCTGGCCGTCAAGGCCGCCAGTGGGTCGGACGGGATCGTGGCCTTTACCGACGCGGGCCTGTCCCTGTCTTTCGACAATCCCGGTCATCAGGGCACGATCGATGTGCAGGAAGGTGCCACCCTGAGGACCTCCCGGCCGCTGACTTTCTCAGAAATGGGGGAGCTGTCCAAAACCGGATATGGAACCTGGCAACTGGGCGGCGACAGCCAATTCAGCCCCGCGTCTTCTAAAGCTATACGATTCCAGGTTTCCGGCGGCACGCTTCATCTTCTCGGCCCGGGCCAGGAGGGCGCGGACCCGGCCCGCCTGATGTCGACGGTGTCGGATGACTTTACTTTTTTAGTTAGTGCGACCGGCACTTTGCGGGTGGGCGGGGCCAATGCCGTCACCGCCAAAAAGATTGAATTCAGATCCACCGACAGCAAGATGTCCTTTACCGAAACCGCCCTGGCTCACGAACGGGCGGCCCTGACCCTGACCGCCGCCGACAACGGCGGCTATGTCGGCTTTCTTCGCGGCACAAACCTGGGCTTTACCGTCGTCGACCTGCCCGACTCCCTGCCGTTGAGTTGGGGCCAAAGTTATGTGCTGATCGATACCGGCACCGGCCACACCCCCTTCGCCACCCTGACGGCCTCCCCCCACAGCTTTGACGTCGCCCAACGCCTCAAGACCGAGCTTAAGGCTGGCTCCGCCGGTAAGGAACTGATCCTGGAAGCCGGCGACGACGATAACCGGATTCTGACCTGGACCGGCAACGAGGATACCGACTGGTCCACCAGCAGCCAAATCAACTGGACCGCTCTTGATGGCCCCAATCCCGTCGAGACCTTCTTCCTCAAGGGCGACGCGGTGGTCTTCGATTCGGCCTCCGGGGGGACGGTCAACCTCTCCGAAGCGGTCACCGCCGCCGGGATGGAAATCAAAAGCGGCAGCTATAAATTCACCGGCAGAGGTTTGACCCTGAGCGGCCAGCCCGCCGACACCAACCTGGCCGGGGCCACCGGCAAGCTGGCCGTCAGCGGCGGAAAGGCCGACTTCACCAGCCTGACCGAAGCCAACCGCTTCGAAGGCGTGGACCTCAGCGGTGGGGAACTGGCCATAGCCACAGTCGACCAACTGGGCCTGAGCAGCCTGGCCGACCTCACCTGGAGCGGCGGCACCCTGACCGCCGCCGGAAACAACCTGGTCTTCAATACCGGACCCCTGACCGGCACCGGCACCGGCACGAAAACCCTGAACGTCCTCACCGGAACCGAAGTGACCATCAGCGGGGGCCTGGGCGGCAGCGGCACCCTGGCCAAGGCCGGGGCGGGCAACCTGACCATCGGGGCCGGCACCGCCCCCGGACTCAACCTGAAGGTCGATGAGGGCCAATTAATCCTGGCCGGCAACCAGAACCTGGCCTCATTCACCCTGGCCAACGGGGCCGCCCTGGGCGGGCTGAACGCGGCCCGAAACATCAGCACCAGCGGCAATCTGACCCTGGCGGCGGGTTCGCGCCTGAGCTATGATCTTCGCAGCCTGAACCCCGGCGATACCGTCCTGAGCCTGAACGTAGGCGGGAATCTGGCTCTGGCCGTCAACAAGGCCCTCAATTTCAAGCTGGACATCCTCAATACCCCCAGCCTGAACACCGCCTTCACCCTCATCGACGCCGGGGCCGGGAAGCCCGTCTTCAGCGGGGTCGACCTGACCGCCGCCGACATCATCGACACCCCGGGTCTCAATAACATGTACGCCGAACTCAGCACCGACCCCGGCGGCCAGAAACTTTATTACACCTACCGCTCCCTGACCAACAACGACAACCCCATGATCTGGCAGGGCACGGCCGGCGACAACCTCTGGAAATCAAGCACCGGCGAACCTTATCTCTGGAAAGACAGCGTTACCGGCGTCCTCTCCCATTTCTACAACGCCGACCAGGTCATCTTTAACGGCACCGACACGGCCACGGAGGTCACGGTGGAGAACGCCGGGGTCCTGGTCAGTCAAATGGACATCACCGCCGGCAACTACACCTTCAGCGGCGGCTCCATCACCGGCCTGACCGTGACCGGCGGCCCCGGCAACGGCCAACTGACCATCAGAAGCGGGAGCGCGGCCCACTTTGAAAACGACCTCAGCTTCGCGGGGGGGGGCATCCAGGTCGACGGCGGCGCGGCCATGACCTTCGCCGGTTCCTCGCTGAAAGGCGACTTAAGCCTTTCCGGCGACTTCACTTTCGAGCCTGGCAAAGACGTGACCTATGACGGAACCATCACCGGCGGCGGGCAGTTGCTCAAAACCAACACCGGCACCCTGACCCTGACCGGCGACGGCTCGGGCTTCACCGGCTCGACCACGATCGCCGCTGGCGGCCTGATGCTGGATAAAATCAGCCTGGGCGGCGACGTTACGGTGGCCGACGCGGCCATCGGCGGCAGCGGCCAACTGGGCGGGGACCTGGCCCTGACCAATTCCACAGTCACCGTCAACCCTCTTTCCGACCTCCTGGATGTGGCCGGAACCATCACCGCCAGCGGCAGCCAGATCCTGAACCTGACCGGCTGGGGCAACGGCACCTACACCATTCTACTGGCCCGCGCCGGGCTGAACACCAACCCGGACGACTGGACCCTCATTTATAACGGCGGCAGCCTCAACCACCGCCAGGGCGGCCAGATTCTGAAGGACGGCAACGAACTTAAGGCTGAACTCAGCGTGGCCAACACCACCCTGAACTGGACCGGCACAGGCTCCGTCTGGAACGGCTCGGCCTCGGCCTGGACCACCCCCGCCAATCAGGCCGAAACCTTCATCGACGGCGACGCGGTGGCCTTCGGGGCCTCGGCGGCGAACAAAAACATCTATGTCGACGGCAGTCGGAAGGTGGCCTCAATGAGCGTCACCGGCGGCGACTACGTCTTCCGGGGCGGCTCGATCATAGGCGACGCCCTCGGCTCCAGCCTGGTCGGCCATTCGGGCCAGCTGACCATCAGCGGCGGCTCGGCCCAGTTCCAGGGCAAAAGTTCATTTGCCGGCGGGGCCACAGTCAAAAGCGGCGGCAAGCTGGCTCTCTCCGGCCCCTCCGCCGAGATGGCGGCCGATGTGGCCGTGGAATCAGGCGGGCTTTACAGCCTGGGCCTGGGCGGCACACTCAACGGCAACCTCAAAATGCTGAGCGGCTCGCTGCTGAGCGTGGCCGGGGCCGCCACCCAGACCGTCACCGGCACGGCCGACCTCAGTTCCGGCCTCAAGGCCCGGTTGGATTATATGACCTGGATGACCGGGGAGAAGGTTACTTTACTGACCGCCGCCGACCTGGTCGGCACCTTCAAAGAGCAGGCCTTAAGCACGGCCGCCTTCAGCGGGCGGCTGGTGGTCGACGGCGACAAACTGAACCTGGAAGTGCTGGAAGGCCCGGGCGACAACCCCGGCTCGGTGGTCGGCGGCTCCAGTAACCAGCAATCGACCATCAATGCGGTGGGCTCCATGGCCGACGGACATCCCTTGAAAAATATCCTGTTACTCGCAACTAAAGAGGAGGCCCGCCGGGCGGCCGACCTTCTCAGCGGAGAAGGGCAGGACGGCACAGCTTCGGCCCTGATGGGCCGCCAGCGGGGCTTCGGCTCCGGCCTGGGCCAGCGGATATCCAAGAAATTCAAGGGCAACTACCGCACCGCCCCGGCCAGCGGCGACGGAGAGACGGGCGGCTCCCTTTGGGCTGAAATAGGGGCGGGGGAAAGCAAAATAAAAGGGGGTTCAGGCACGGCCGAAGCCAAGATCAGCGGCCCGCAGATCGCTCTCGGTATGGAAGGGCAGACCGGCGAGGGCTGGCTGGGCGGGCTTTCCTTAACCTATGCCGACCTCGAATCCAAAGTTGACGGCCGCAATTACAAATCCGACATCGACGCCCTGGGCCTTAACTTCTGGGGCGGGCGTGATTTCCGCATCGGCTCCGGCCGCCTGCGGGCCCTGGCCGGCCTGGGTCTGACCCGCTATGAAATGGAATCAAAACGCAAGGTGGCCTTCGGCGGCTTTTACGACCGCCTTAAGGCCGACCACACCGCCCGGGGGCTGGACATCTTCGGCGAAATCTCTTACAACTTCCAGACCGGCGAATGGCTGAGCCTGGAGCCGTTCGCCAATCTGGCCTACAACCGCCTGCATTTCAAAGGGTACAGTGAGAATGGCGGGCCGGCGGCCTTGAAATATGAGGCCGAGACTCAAAGCGGATTCTCCGGCGTCCTTGGCCTCCGGGGCTTGGCCGAGGCCAGCGAAGAAGTGGAAATAGGCCTGTCTTTAGGTTGGCGTCACAACTTCGGCGACCTGGATTGGTCCTCCGGCCGGGCCTTCCGGGATGGCTCGGACAGCTTTTTGGTCAAAGGCGCGGGCGCGGACCGCAACGCCCTGGAAACCGGCCTGGACCTGAATCTGGGGCTGACCGAACGGGTCGGGCTGATTCTCAGCTACGATGGCCTTTATGGCTCCAATGAACAAAGCCACGGCGGCTCGGCCCGCCTGACCTGGGAGTGGTAGACGCATTCGCTTGAAGCCGGGACTAAGAGCAAGTTCAAAGCTGAAATATATTTTTTGGATTGGACATTATCCGCGCCACCGGCGAAGGCGGGTCTAATAATATCCCTTCGCCCCGACCATTATTAGAAAAGGTTCAGCAATTTTCGCTGAACCTTTTGTTTTTTTGCGCCCTGTTCGCACCCGGTTTTAGAGTGCCTTCAATAGAATTTACAGGTCAGAACTTCCCGGCACCAGGCCAGGAGCATCTCAAAAGCCCGCTTTTCAGAGTGGGCTGTCAACCAGACCGGGAAATCCAGGCCAGCCTGGATTATCTCATGCTCTGCTCCCGCCAGGGCGGGCAGAAGTTCCTTTTTGCTGGTGTGATATGCACCGGTTTTCAAATAATTGACCACCTGCATCACGAAAAAAGCGGCTTTATAAGCTTCTTTGAGAATTGAGGCCCTGTCCTCAGGCGCGGCGTAAAGATAGCTGTGTGTCAGAAAATGCGTTAGAGATGACGCGCCTATCCGGGCTCCTTCGCAAATATCATGGTGCGATATGGGCGGGAGGTAAGTCTCCAACTGTCCATGATAGTCGGCCGTATCCATTTTGAAGGGAAAAAGTTCATGGCGGGGCCAGTGGGCAAATTCGTCCGCTCCGCAAATAAATCCGCAGGCTTTATCCCCCTCCGGGAGCGCACGGACCACGCCGCGATAGGCGTCCAGATCATCCAGTGACACCTGATCAAGCAGCGTCACCAGATCGATATCACTGGATTCAGTAGCTTCACCGCGTCTGTAACTGCCCTGTAGACCCAGATAGATAAGTCGCGCGCCAAATACCGCACGCAGGCCGGAAAGGGCTTCCGACACCCATTTTTGAGGCTCGATCATATTTGCTTCTCTCCCATTGCGGCATTTCTATCCGTCATCGCGGGTCCTGGTAAAATTCCCATTCGCTTTTAACCGGCTTAGAAGGATCAAACGCTTCGAATTCATCCAGCCCGCGCCCCTCCAAAATGCCGGGGGCCGGTTCAGGAAGGGGCTGAAGTGAAAAACCGGAACCGACGCCATGCCCTCCGCCGGACAAGGTATCAGTGAACTTGCCCAGATCCAGAGAACCTCCGGCAAAGGCTCCGCTTAAAAGATTCACATAGGTTTCCCCAAGATCACCACCGAACAGGCCCAGAGACTCGCCAATCATGTTTTCCCACACGCCCTGGAGACCGGCTTCAAAAATGTTGTCCGGCTCCTGCTTTTTCTCCCGGCTCTTCCAGGCTCCGTCATCATCCTGATATAATTCCTGGCTTGTTCCGAAAAAACCGGGCAGATTCGGCTGGCGCGTCCGGTTGCGCCAAACGCCATCATGATCAAGAAAGATATCGCCGATGTCAGTCGCGCCCGCCGCCGCGCTTTGTTGAGGCTCCAGCGGAACGTTCGAGTCAGACGGGACCGCTTCCGTCCACTTGTCAGTGGCGGCAGGCCCCCCCGTTTCAGTTTCAGGCCCGGCAGCCGCAGGCGGCGCGGCCTCTTCAGGTTCGGTGAGGGGCTCTTCCTCCAGTTGGCCGGATGATTCCTCCGTCGCCTGAGGCGGAGGCGGAGCTTCATCTTCGAAAAGACCGGCTATCAACCTGTAAGCCGCATAGCCGCCAAGAAGAACTATCAGCCCCCCCACAATCAAAAGGGTGACGCCAAAGGCTTTCCAGTTTCTTAAACCGGGCTGGGCCTTCATTTGCTCTCTAAGTTCATTTTCTTTCAAAATCATGTCCATTGCCTGTCTGGCTCCGCCGTTTATTCCGGCCGCCCAAGGTTAGGATAATTTCTCATGGTTAATGTCACAATTGCGGAAAAGCGAGTGACCGCCGCCGTGACTAAAGACCACTTTCACCTCGGCGGGACAAAATCAATCCCCGGCTTCCGGCGGGTCAAGGGAACGCGTCGCATTTGAATCAAACGGCAGTCGCTCCGTCAGGCTGCTCTCCGTCCCTGGCGCTTTGGTATTTCCGATGAAGGAAACGGAACCGGTGATAGGTCAGCCCCAGAATCTCCGCCGCCTTTTTTTGATTATACTCTGTTTTTCTGAGGGCCTGATCAAATATTTCCAGGGCGTAAGAAGCGACCAGCGCGTCAAACTCGCCCTCCGCCAGCGGCCAGAGCGGTCCTGGACCGGCTGCCGCCTGGCGGCTCTCCGGTACCGATGAAGTAATTTGCAGGGACGGCGCGGGCAGGGGAAACAAGGGGGCTGAATCGAGCTCAAGATCCCCGGCTTCAATAACCGGCCCCTGGCCGCGATAGACGGCGCGTTCCACAGCGTTTTTCAATTCCCGGATGTTGCCCGGCCATAAGTGGCTCTCCAGAGCCTCAATAGCTTCAGGGCTGAAAAAGGGGGTCTGGTCCAGTTCCATTTCAACGGCCATGCGCGCGGCGAACAGGTGGGCCAAAAGGAGGATGTCGCTGCCGCGTTCCCGGAGCGGGGGCAGGGTTATGACTTCAAAACTGAGGCGATCTAGAAGGTCGGGCAGAAAGGTTCCGGCCGCGGCCCTGGCTTTCAGGTCCACATTGGTGGCTGAAACCAGCCGCACGTCCACCTGCCGCTCACGCGGGCTGCCCAGACGCTGGAAAGAGCCATATTCCACCACCCGCAGAATCTTGGCCTGGGCCTCCAGGCTCAGGTGGCTGATTTCATCAAGAAAGAGGGTTCCGCCGTCGGCCGCTTCAAAACGGCCGGGGCTGACCCTGGCCGCCCCGGTGAAAGCGCCCGGTTCATACCCGAACAGTTCCGATTCCACCAGATTGGGGTTGAGGGCGGCACAGTTAAGGGTCAGGTAAGGCCCCTTCCAGCGGGGCGAGAGATAATGAATTCTGGCGGCGGCCAGTTCCTTGCCGGTGCCGCGCTCACCAAAAATCAGCACCGGACGGTTGACCTTGGCCGCCCGTGAAAGGCGCTCCTTGGCGGCCAGAAAGGATTCAGATTCCCCCCATATTTCTGAGGCGGCCTTCTCGTTCATAATTCAGAGCCGACATCTTCATTAGGTGAGGGAATATAATGAATGAATACATCCATGTCGCCGCCGCAGGCCATGCCGTCTTTGGCGGCTACGGAATTGGTCATACTGAAATGGTGAACGGCGGAAGAGGCGGTTTGAAAGGCTTTGCCGGCCTCGGCAATGGCTTTGGCCTCAGCGCTGCCGCCACCGATGGTGCCGGTGATATTGCCGCTCTGGCGCACCAGCATCTGGCTGCCGCCCTTCCGGGGCGTGGAGCCGGTAGTGTTAAGAACCGTCACCAGGACCGCCGGGCGTCCTTCAGACAATTCAGCATTGATATGTTTTAAAATATTGCGCTGCATTAAAGCTTCTTCCCTGTGCATATGGAGGAAACGGAGCGCCAGCGACTGGTTTTAAAGCCCCTGGAACTGCCCTCCGGGCACAAAATAAAACTTTTTAACCGGCTACGCGCCGCAAGTTCAGGAGAAAGAGTTTCCCTTGGGATTTGCCGCCTCGGCCCAGCTGTCATAGTTCGTTCTCTCCAGCCGGTGCTGAAAGGAACGGCGGGACAATCCCAGGAGGCTGGCCGCTTCAGTCTTGTTGCCGCCGCTGGCCTCCAGCGCTTCATATATGAAGTGGCGCTCCACGGCAATAAGAATGTCGCTCAGGTTCAGGCCGGATTCGTCAAAGGACGGGGCCAGACCATAAGGGAGATCCGGCATATGGAAACGGGTGGTGTCCAGCCTGGTCAGCTGGCCGTAATTGAGGTCTGCCAGCTCATAGGCCACCAGCCGGGTACGCAGCCGCCAGGGACTGATGGCCAGAAGGGTGGCGGTGCGGCCGCGGGCTCCGTGGGCCATTATCAGGGCCTGATAGAGATAGTGGCCCTCCAGCAGCGAAAGAAGCTCGTCAATGCCGCCGGGGGGCAAGCCCGGCAGAACCGCCGCCAGATGATGATAGGTCTCCCGCACCGGAGGCGGCGGAGCCGGCATGGCCGGGGCGGGGATGGTGTAGCCGCCGCCGAAAGTTCCCACGGGGGCGGAGACCGTGCTTGAAGAAGCCGGGTAGGCTGCTGGGGGCGGCGCAGCCGGATGGGCCGCCGGGCCGCCGGTTTCCTGCGGCGGGGGCCAGCCGGCGGGCGTCTCACGCCGGAAATCGGCCAGCCGGAGACTTTCCGGCAGGATGATGTTGGATTGTTCCAGAGCTACGGAACGCTCAATAATGTTTTCCAGCTCGCGGACATTGCCGGGGAAATGGTAACGCGAAAGAATGTCCAGCGCATAAGCCGACAGCTTGCGCACATCCTTGTTCTGGATTTTGCTGTATTTTTCCAGAAAGTAATGAGCCAGGAGCGGAATATCGGCCGCCCGTTCCCTCAAGGGGGGAATGTGAATATTGATGACGTTCAGCCGGTAATAAAGATCCTCCCGGAAACGTCCGGCCATGATTTCAGTTTCCAGATTTTTATTGGTGGCGGCAATGAAACGGACATCGGCCGTCTCTTCCCTTTCGCCGCCCACCTGACGGAAAGTCTTTTCCTGAATCAGGCGAAGCAGTTTGACCTGCATCGGGAGCGACAGTTCGCCCAGCTCGTCCAGAAAGAGCGTACCGCCGTCAGCCAGGGCCACCAGCCCCCGCTTGTCGGATGAAGCTCCGGTAAATGAGCCTTTTTTGTGGCCGAACAATTCGCTTTCCACCAAATTTTCCGGTATGCCGCCGCAGTTGATGGCCACGAATTCGCGCTCGGCCCGCTGGGAGTTCTCATGCACGGCCTTGGCCACCAGTTCCTTGCCGGTGCCGCTTTCACCGGTTATCAGAATGCTGGTGGAGGTTTGGGCGGCCCGTTTGATCAGGTCGTAGACATGGAGCATGGCCGGGGAGGTTCCGACCATGCGGCCGAAACGCTGGCTGGTGATAACCATATCGGCCAGGGCCTGCCGCTCCTGCTCGACATTGTGGTGGGCCAGGGCCGAATCCACCACGGTCAGAAGATCCTGCGGTTTGAACGGTTTCGGGATGAAGTCATAGGCCCCTTCCCGCATGGCCTCCACGGCCGTATCGGGGCTGGCGTAGGCCGACATCAGGATGACGGGCATATTACGGTTTTGGGCCCGCAGTTTTTTCAGAACCTCGAGTCCGGTGAGGCCTGGCATTCTGATATCGCTGATGACCACATCGAAATCACCGGTCAGGCCAGCTTCAAGCCCGGCCAGGCCATCGGCCGCCAGAACGGCGCTGTGCCCGGCGCTTCTGAGCATGAGTTCGAGCATCTCGCGCAGGCTGAAATCATCTTCGATGACCAAAAGCTTTCCCAAAATTACTGTCCTTCGCTTAAAATTTTACCGACAGCCACAACAGGGCCGCTCACAAGTAACAAATTCTTTGAGCGCCGCTTCCCGGCCGTTACTCTACATTCAGACGGGCCGCTGCCTCGGCGTTGGCGGCGGGCCCTGCCCGCTATTGGGTATATCTTACCAGCCATTCGTGCAATTTGAAACCAAGTTTAAAGTGGTCAAACAGGAACTCGGCCCGTCCGTCTTCAAAAAGCTCATCAGGGTGGCCGGGTTCTTCATTCCAGGTATAAAACCCTTTGTGGCGCAGCCAGCGGGCCATGGGGTGGGCCGGGTCGAACCCGGCCGGGCTGCGTTTCAGTTCCGGCTGGCTGAAGTTTATGCCGTTCTTCTCCATTTCCTCGACAATGCGGCGGAAAGCCGCGCCCTTCTTTTTATCCAGAAGGGCCGAACGCCAGCCCGCCAACCCGCTTTCGCTGAAGCGATAGCAGCCGATGGACCAGCCCCAGCCGTCGGGCATGAAATGGAAATAGAAGCCGGGGCATTCCAGCCGCCCCTGGCCGCCCTCCCACCACCAGACGGCCAGATGTTCCTTGTAGGGAGTCTTGTCACGGCTGAAGCGGGTATCGCGGTTGAGACGGTAGATGGATCTGTCGGTGCGGGGATCGGCGATGATATCGGGCCGGATTTTGCGCAGAAGCTCGCCCTCTTCCACCACCAGCTCACGGGCCGGGGCCAAGAGGAGCTCCTCAGCCCGGTCCTTGTTTTCCATGAACCAGGTGCGGTTATTGTTGGCCCGCAATTCGGCCAGAAATTTGTAGGAATCTCTGCTCAAGCCGTCCATTAGTTCTCCATTAGTGCGCGGTCCGCACAGGCTCTATGTCACATCAACCCGCCGGAGGCCGAAGCGATTCTAAATTATGGCTTTTTCCCTTCAACTTGCTGCTCGTAGCTACGCAAAAAGCGTGGTTTTTGCTTCGCGAGTTACCACTTAGGCTCCGAAACCAGTCGCTGGCGCTCCGTCTCGCCATCCATGGCTCGACCCCGGTTATATGCGGCGGAGCTGGCCATAATTAGAATTTTAGAATTGCTGTCCGGCTCCCACTCCCCCATCGTCATCAGTTACGGCCGACCAGGCAGCCGCCCTGGAGAAATGTTTTTGCGAGGGTTCCGTGACTAAAGACCCCCGGAACGGAACACTCGCAAAAACATTTCTCCAGGGCGGCGGTCACTCAGTTGCGATTCTAATTATGGCTTTTTCCCTTCAACTTGCTGCTCGTAGCTACGCAAAAAGCGTGGTTTTTGCTTCGCGAGTTACCACTTAGGCTCCGAAACCAGTCGCTGGCGCTCCGTCTCGCCATCCATGGCTCGACCCCGGTTATATGCGGCGGAGCTGGCCATAATTAGAATTTTAGAATTGCTGTCCGGCTCCCACTCCCCCATCGTCATCAGTTACGGCCGACCAGGCAGCCGCCCTGGAGAAATGTTTTTGCGAGGGTTCCGTGACTAAAGACCCCCGGAACGGAACACTCGCAAAAACATTTCTCCAGGGCGGCGGTCACTCAGTTGCGATTCTAATTATGGCTTTTTCCCTTCAACTTGCTGCTCGTAGCTACGCAAAAAGCGTGGTTTTTGCTTCGCGAGTTACCACTTAGGCTCCGAAACCAGTCGCTGGCGCTCCGTCTCGCCATCCATGGCTCGACCCCGGTTATATGCGGCGGAGTTGGCCGTAATTAGAATTTTAGAATTGCTGTCCGGCTCCCACTCCCCCATCATCATCAGTTACGGCCGACCAGGCAGCCGCCCTGGAGAAATGTTTTTGCGAGGGTTCCGTGACTAAAGACCCCCGGAACGGAACACTCGCAAAAACATTTCTCCAGGGCGGCGGTCACTCAGTTGCGATTCTAATTATGGCTTTTTCCCTTCAACTTGCTGCTCGTAGCTACGCAAAAAGCGTGGTTTTTGCTTCGCGAGTTACCACTTAGGCTCCGAAACCAGTCGCTGGCGCTCCGTCTCGCCATCCATGGCTCGACCCCGGTTATATGCGGCGGAGTTGGCCGTAATTAGAATTTTAGAATTGCTGTCCGGCTCCCACTCCCCCATCATCATCAGTTACGGCCGACCAGGCAGCCGCCCTGGAGAAATGTTTTTGCGAGGGTTCCGTGACTAAAGACCCCCGGAACGGAACACTCGCAAAAACATTTCTCCAGGGCGGCGGTCACTCAGCTGCGATTCTAATTATGGCTTTTCCCCTTGAATTTACGGCTCGTAGCTACGCAAAAAGCGTGGTTTTTGTTTCGCGAGTTACCACTTCGGCTCCGAAACCAGTCGCTGGCGCTCCGTCTCGCCATCCATGGCTCGACCCCGGTTATATGCGGCGGAGCTGGCCATAATTAGAATTGCTGGTCACTCAGCCTCAAACCTAAACGTTGAAGCGGAAATGGACTATATCGCCGTCGGTTACTACGTAGGTTTTGCCTTCCAGACGGAAGGAGCCTTTTTTCTTGGCTTCGTTCATACCCCCGGCGGCGGAGAAATCTTCATAGGAGACGACTTCGGCCCGGATAAACCCCTTTTGAATGTCGGAGTGAATGGCACCGGCGGCGTCAAGGGCCGTCTCGCCCGCCTGTATGGTCCAGGCCCGACATTCGTCTTCACCAACAGTAAAGAAGCTAATCAGGCCCATTAGATGGTAGACCTCGCGGATGACGCGGGCGGCGGCCGGCTCGGTCAGCTGATAGTCGGAGAGGAATTCGGCCGCGTCTTCCGGCTCCATCTGGGCCAGCTCCTCTTCCAATCGGCCACGCACCACTACTTTGGGCCAGGGGCCGTTAAGCTCGACGGTTTTGTCGTCATCGTCCGCATTGTTGATGACGGCCAAGAGCGGCTTGGCCGACAGGAACGCGAAACCGCGCAGCTTGGGTGAGCGGGAATAAATTGGATCAAGTCGCAAGGGACGGTTGGATTCCAGTTCAGCCTTGGCTTTTTCCAGGAGCTCCAATTCCTCCGGGTCATTTTTTTTGCCGCGTTTCACCTCTTCAGCCATGCGCTCCAGGCGCTTTTCAACCACCAGATAATCACTGACTATCAGTTCTGATTCGAGATCGGCTATCTCTTTGGCCGGGTTGGGGGCCGCTTCGCCCTCCTGGGCAAAGTTGCGCAGCACCAGAAGGATTACTTCCGTTTCCCGCACTTTCTCCAGGCTGGCTTTCAGGGCTTCCTTGGGCAGCCCCACCGGGTGGGGCAGGAAGAATTCCAGACGGGCCGGAGTGTGCTTTTTAGGCTGGAACATGGCCGTAAGTTTGTCCAGACGATCATCGGGGACCAGAGCCTCGCCCTGGCGTGCGTCAGCCGAACCGAAAGGCGGACGGCTGAGGCCGGTGAGGGATGAAAATATGGCGTCGCGGCCGCTGCCCGGCCACCCAATAATACCCGCTTTCATAGCAAATCAATCTCCCAAATGTTTGTTTTCAATATATCGACTTGTCGATAGTGCGCCGGTAAAAGGCTCATTATTTATTTATCGTATTATATAGCAGACCCAGCGCTTCAGTCACGCTGGCCTCAGTAATAGCGTCCCTGTCTCCGGTGAAGACTTTTTTTTGGGTTATGACCGTGTGCCCAAAGACGGCAGCCATCCAGACCAGGCCTACGGGCTTGACGGCCGTGCCGCCCTCGGGCCCGGCTATGCCGGTGGTGGCCACGGCCGCACCCACTCCCAGCTTGCGGCGGACCCCGGTGGCCATGGCCCTGGCGCATTCCTCACTGACCGCGCCATGCCGGGCAATAACCTCCATCGGCACGCCCAGAAGCTCCACCTTCAGTTGGTTGGAATAGGCGACTACGCCGCCCTGAAAAAAAACGGAGCTTCCCGGGAGGGCCGTCAGGGCGGCGGCAACCCGGCCGCCGGTCAGGCTTTCAGCGGCGGCCACGGTTATATTATCCTGTGTTAATTTTTCGTGAATTTTTTTAATAAGTTCAGCTGTCACAGCAGCCCTCGCCACGGTTTTAAGAAAAGAGAAATTCAGTCAAAGAATGCCAGAGGCAAACCCAACGCTTTCGTTGGTGAACTAATCCAGATATTTAAGACTTTGCCTGGCGCCTGAAACATTCGAAAGTTGATGCCCGGTTAAAAAATAAGGATAAACGATAACTGCATGGCCAGCCAGGCATAAACCCCGGCCAGAACGTCATCAACCATCACCCCCAGCCCGCCGGGGAGCTTCTGGTCCGCCCAACTGACCGGCCAGGGTTTTACTATATCAAAAAGGCGAAAAAAGGCAAAACCCCATAACCAGTTAAAGGGCAGGGCCGGGGCCAGGAGCATGGTGACCAGATAACCCGCCACTTCATCAATGACCACCTGGGGCGCGTCGTGCCGGCCGAGGTCGGTCTCGGCCCGCCGGGCGGCCCACCAGCCGATAAAAAAGACCGCCAGCGTCACCGCCAGATAGGGCTGCCAGCCAAGTCCCTCTATCAGCCAGAAGATTGGTATGCCCAGGAGGGTGCCAAATGTGCCGGGGGCTTTGGGGGCCAGGCCGAGGCCAAGGCCGGTGTAGATAAGCCGGGCCAGGGACCAGGGCGGACGGCGGGCGGCGGATAGTGGTTCCAGGTTGTCAGGCGGAGAAGTCATAGTGCTTTTTTTCCAAGGCGCCGCGCCTCAATGGGCGTGACCTCCCGGAGGTTACTCGCCCAATCTGGCCGGAATCTTTGAAGTCCGGCGCGGTATAAAGATATAACTGTCAAGTAGAAATCAAGGGGCTGATAAAACAGTAATTCTCTAAAGTAGACGGCTATTTTCAAATAGCAGGTCGACCCACAGGGGAGACGGAGCGCCAGCGATTGGTTTTTACGGTAATTAGGCAACCCGCGAAACAAAAACCACGCTTTTTGTGCAGCTGCACGCCGCAAGTTCAGGGGAAAAAGTTTACTTTGAGAATTGCTGCTGATAAAAGAGACGCCGGTTGAGAGAATGCTTTGGCAAATCCCAGATCGGACCATACTTAAGAAGAGACTTTTTAATATTTCATGCTATCCGTCTCTGGAAACGGTCCAGTCAGGGCAAGCAAACAAACGATTGATATCGAAAAATATTACTCGTTCTCAGCAAACTCAACATTGGAGAATTTAACCGGAATCCTAAATCTCGGGCTGGCCCCGCCTTCGGCGCGATTATTCAGAATCATGTCGCCGCCCAGGTGGCGGACCAGGCTTCCGGCCAGCCTCAGGCCCAGGCCCAGGCCGCCGTGCTTGCGGTTCATGGAGCCATCACCCTGACGAAACAGATCTTCCCGTCCATCGAGGAAACTTTCGTCCAGACCGGGGCCGTCGTCGGAAACTTCACACTGGAGCCAGGGGCCGTCGTTGCGCACATCAATCTCGGCCTTGATAATCACTTCGCCGTTCTCACGCCCGAACTTAATGGCGTTATGAAGCAATTTTTCCATAGCCATATTGATCAAATTATAGCCGCCGTCAAAAATGGTATCCCGGAATTCGTTCAAATCCACCCGCAGGCTGATATTTTTCTCCGCCGCCTTGGCCGCGAACTGACAGACCAGAGACTGAACCAGAAGTTCAGGCGTGAACTGGGCCATGTCGCTGGTCAGGCGGCGGGCCTCCAGGTTGCTCAGAAGGATGAGGTCATTCAGGAGCGAAAAAAGGCCGTCGGCCGCGTTTTTGGCCAGCGACAGGTTCTCGCGGGTTTCCAGGCCAACGTCCTCATCATCCACAGCCAGGTTCAGCATGCCGATGATGATGTTCAAAGGGGTCCGCAGTTCATGGCTGATGTTGGAAAGGAATTCATTTTTGGCGTTCATGGCCAGTTCGGCTTCGCATTTGGCCTTTTCCAGAAATGATTCCACACTCCGCGAATCACCCGGCTCGGTGAAAATGGCTTCAGCGTATTCGGCCGGCCCTTCAGGGTTGATGAGCCGGATCTTGGCGGTTACTTCCAGAATCAGCTCCCGCCCGTCCAGGGTCTTCCCGCGCATCAGCCAGCCTTTCAGCTGGTCGGCTGAAGCCAGTTCGTAAAACTGGGCGACAATGTCCGGGCTGAAATGCGTGGGGAAAAACATGCTTTTCCGAAAAACATCTTCCACAACTTTGGGATCTTCATAGCCGAACGTTCTGGCCAGAGCCACATTGACCATGTAAATTCCGCGTTTGCGGTCGATATGAAAGGCGGGCAGGGGCACTTTCTGAAAAAAATCATAAGCCGCCCCGGTGCGTAAAGCCTGTAATCTGTCAGCCGTATCCATCATCGCCTCGGTCTGGTTACTTCTTCAAAAGCGCGCCCACCGGCTTCAGGCCATAGGGAGAGCCTTCCTCAATGGCCGTCAGCACCGCGCCGCCGCCGGTGAAGAAATAGTAGGAGGGGTCATCCAGGGCCTTCAGATACAGCCCGGGATTGAGATTTTTGAACTCCGTCAGGGTGTCGCCGCCGCCATAGAGCTTCATGGCCTTTTTATTTTCCCCTATCAGGGCGTACATACGGGCGCTGCCCTCACCGAAATTGGGCGTGAAACCCATAACGGCGTTAATGAAAATGGTTTTGGCCGCGGCCAGCGGGGCCTTGATTTCCGGGGCGTCAAACGATTCCGGGGCCACATCCAGGAAATAGGCATATTTCTGGCCGGGCTTGAAATCAGAGACCTTGACCACGCGGCACTTGTCGGCCTCGCGCCGGTCGATAAGCTGGGATTCCACCAATGCGCCGGGTTCCAGAATCTTGCCGGAGCTTTTATCTTTTTCCACCAGACCCTTGGCCAGATCAACATCTTCCTGGGCCACGCCGGCCACTTCAATGCCGTATTTGGCGCAGAGGAAAGCGTTATAGATTACGCCGCCCAGAATCAGCTGATCGACTTTTTCGTAAATTTTATTCAGGGGGCCGATTTTGGTGTCATACTTGGACCCGGCCACCACGGCCACGAAGGGGGCTTCCGGGTTGAGCACCTGGTCAAGGCCGGTCAGTTCCTTCTGCATCAGGAAACCGGCGCAGGAGGGCATGGCCTTGGCCACATCAAAAGTGGAGCAATGGGCCTGCCAGGAGCCAAAGGCGTCATTGACGTAAAGGTCGGCCATAGCCGCCCACTGGTCGGCCAGGGCCTTGGTCTTTTCGTCCTTTGATTCCTCACCGGCGAACCAACGGGTGTTGGGCAGATAAATGCCGCCGATTTTGCGGGCCTTGAGATCGGCCAGCATTGGTCCCATAACTTTTTCATCCATCGAAGTTATGCCCCATTGGGGATCGACGGGCAGTTCCGGGATTTTAAATCCGGCTTCCAGCTTACGGTTAAGGTAAGCGACAATGGGTTCCACGGAGGTATCGGGGCCGGTGGTAATCTGGCCGGTTTTTTTATCACGGGTGCGGCCCACATGGCTCATCAGAATGGGGTGTCCGCCTTTGGCGGCGATGTGATATATCAGCCCGAAGGTTGAATCGATTCTGAAAGCGTCCTTAATGACGCCGCCTTTGCCCACCACATTGTGATCCACCCGCACGAGAACCACTTTCCCGCTCAGATCGAAATCCTGGATTAACGGCAGATTCGGATTCAACTTGCTGCTCATTCCCATACCTCCTTGCCGGGCTGGGCCCGGACCCCATGTCTGGGGGGCGGTTTCCCGTAATAGTTAATTACGGCGGCCATCATCGTGTTAAGAGCGTCGCCCCTGACCTAAGATGATTTGTCCGGGCGGGGACGTTTGTGATGTGGGCCGATCTTTAGTCGTATAAAATGGAAAGCCGTGGCCACATCAAAAAAATGAATGGCCGACGGCTTTCTTCTCGGGCAATCAGGAAGTGAACTCGGCTCCGCACCAGGGGCAGAACTTGTAATCGGAACTGTTGAGCTGCTCGTGACAGCTGTTGCAGATGAGGGTCATCTCTTCCGCACAGTAGGGGCAATAGGTGAAGCTTTTGAAAAGTTCACGCTGATCGGCCGTCAGATCGGTCATTTTTTCAGAACAGTCGGTTTCCTGGCAAACTTTATCAACGCTGCTTTTAACGTTTTCGCTCATTAGGGTGCATCCTCGTATGTGGTAAACCTTGCGGCAAAGGCCGCTGCATAATCGTAATCTAGCTATTATACACCAACGTAACCTTAAAAGAAAGGCCCGTGGAATGGGGTTTAAAGAAGGTAAAGCCGGGCGAACCCGGCTTTACCTTCTTTATGGGTATTTACTCGTATATTTTAATGATACTGTCTCGAAACGGATCTTTTTCCAGCCTATGATCAGCAGACCCCTGAACATTCCCAACAAGGGTGCGGGCCAGTATGCCTTGAAAGATTAAAACGCGCGGAACCCCTCGCTTTCGCACCTCCCCCCGGATTCACTCCAGCCTGGATTGTCCGGCGTTTTTCCGCCACTGTGCGATCATTCTCTTGACTGAGTTTCGTTACCCAGTGATCAAATAATAAGCATTCATCGGGCCGGCGCAAGACCCTTGGGTCACTATTCCGTTGCTACAAAATAACGGAATAGCGGTTGACCGCCGCCGGGAGAAATGTATTTGCCCGGCTCTGGTTCCGGGGGTCGCGAGTCACCAGAGCCGGGCAAATACATTTCTCCCGGCGGCTGCCTGGTCGGCTTTCCCCCGGCCTGGAAAGTATGCATAGCTGAAGTGGGAGCCGGAGGCCGGGGATTGTTTTTGTCCCGGCTCCGTGACTAAAGACCCCCGGAACGGAGCCGGGACAAAAACAATCCCCGGCCTCCGGCGGGTCTATGCTATTCCGAAATTACAACATTGACTAGCTACTAGTCCCGGTTCCTATAATCGCCAGGCCGCAAGACTCATCCCGCACCGCCAATCGGCTGAACCTTTACTTGGGCGAGCATATATAATATACTGAGGGCAACAAATACATAACTTCTCCCAAACCTGACAGGAGATTTTTTAATGATACGTCCCAATAAAAAACAGTTGGCGCTGGTCTGGAATTGCATTGAAATGCTGGAAACTTATCGTGAGGTTTATTCAACTTTTGGCAATGACATAAGCAAACAATATAAACTAAACGAAGGTGATCAAAGATTTTGGCAAAATACATTGTATGAACCGCTGGTGGCCTCCAACCTGATTCACGACGACCGCTTTTTCGTGCCGGACGGAACCGCCAAAAACTACGGACTAGGCAATGATTTCGTCGCCACCAAGATGAATTACTGCAACATTATGTATCAGCTTTATAAAACCGCGGCCTGCGGTCTGGAATTCGAAGTTTATGACGAGACCGCCACATTGGTCATCGATTGCATCAGAATGCTGGAACCTTATATATACACCATTGCCGGACATGCTGCCGGCCATGAAAAAGTGCGAAAAATGGGGCCGGACGACATCCGTAAATGGCAGGAGGTCTTTTTACCCAAACTGGTGCGCGGCGGCCCCTTTCTGCCCGACGGCACTTTCTTCAGCACCGGAGCCTCGGCGCACGATATTCCAAATTGCGGAATAGGAGCCGACGGCCTATACCATGAGGCGGCTATTCCGCATTTTCTCTCGCAATGCTACAAATACCTCTTGAAAAACGCCGTTTGAGACAATCCCTCACTCAATCCAGGCCGTATTTTTTTAGCTTGGCCGCCAAGGTCTTGCGGGTGACGCCCAAAGTCTGGGCGGCCTGAGTCTTGTTGCCGCCGGTATGGCTTAAGGCGTTCTCAACCGCCATCTTTTCCAAATCCTCCAAGTTCATCGGCAGCGGCGCGGATGACTCCTGGGATTTGGGCTTCAGGCCGCCGCCCAAATCCGGCAAATCCTTTTCCGTCAGATACTCGCCGCGCATCAGAATAACCGCCCTCTCAATGGCGTTCTGAAGCTCACGGATGTTCCCCGGCCACTGATGGGCCGAAATAAGCCGCAAAGCGCCAGGCGAAATCCCCTTGACCACCTTGTGGTTCTTCAAGGCATAACGCTGAACGAAATACTGGGCCAGGGCCGGGAGATCCTCCGCCCTTTCCCTCAGCGGCGGAATTTTTATATTCACCACGTTCAGCCGCCAATAAAGATCTTCCCGGAAACGCCCGGCCGCCACCTCCGTCTGGAGGTCGCGGTTGGTGGCGGCCAGAAAACGCACATCCACCTTTTCCGTTTCATCCGAACCCAGCGGCTGAATCTCCCCTTCCTGAATGGCCCGCAAAAGCTTGGCCTGAAGGGCCGGGCTGGTCTCGCCTATTTCATCAAGAAAAACCGTGCCGCCGTCCGCCGCTTTCAGGCGGCCTTCCCGGCGGCGCTCCGCGCCGGTGAAAGCCCCTTTTTCGTGGCCGAACAGTTCAGCCTCCAACAGGTTTTCCGCCAAGGCGGCACAATTGATGGTGATGAACGGCTGGTCCGCCCGGCCGCTGCGCCTCTGAATGGCCCTGGCCACTACTTCCTTGCCCACGCCGCTCTCGCCGGTGATCAAAACCGTGGCCTCGGCCCCGGCCACCAGCTCAATCATATCCAGCACCTTGCGGAATGCCGGGCTCTCGCCCACCAACCCCTCACTTTTGCCGCCGCCCCACAGACCGGCGCTCTTTTCCTCTTTCAGGGTTTTGTGCTCCAAAGCCCGCCCAATGGCGATTTTGACCAGATCAAGGTCAAGCGGCTTGGTCAGGTAATCATAGGCTCCGGCTTTCAGGGCCCGCACCGCGTCCTCCACCTTGGAATAGGCGGTCATTATCAGGACCGGGGTTTCCTGATTGCGCCCCTCCCTCTTCAATTCCTCCAGGGCCGACAGACCGTCCACCTCCCGCATACGGACATCCATAAGTATCAGGCCAAACGTTTGCTCTTTAGCTTTCTCCAGGGCTTCACGCCCGCTCTTGGCCGTGGCCGTGGGGTGGCCCCAATCGCCCAGAACCGTTTTCAGCATGAAAAGATGTTCGGGATCGTCATCCACAATTAATATGGGCGGCTTTTGATGGTTCATGGCAACTCCTATATTTTCAGCGGCTTTCATCCGCCAGGGTCGAAAAGGTTATGGTCACCAGGCCGCCGCCCGCCGAAGGGCTGGCCAGCGAGATATCGGCCCCCTCATGGGCCCGGACAGTCTTTTCCACCATGGCCAGCCCCAGGCCGGTACCGTCAGCTTTGGTGGTGAAGTAGGGCACAAAAGCCTTATCCAGTTGCTCCTGGCTGAAGCCGGGGCCGTCATCATGAAAAGTTATGACAACCTGTTCATCAGTGCGGTTCGCGGCCACCTCCAGATGACCGGCCTCACCCTCCCGGCCCCCGGCCGCCTGAATGGCGTTGAGATAGAGGTTCAGAAAAGCCTGAGCCAGACGGCTTTCATCACCGTTGATCATGACCGGCTCCGGCGGCAGCTCCAGCGTCACCTCCACCGACTGACTCTGGGCGTCATGCCCGACCAGAGTGGCCATGTTGCGCAGAAGCTCAATCACATCCACCGGCTCGGCCTTGATTTCAGTGGGCCGGGCGTAATCCAGAAAGTCGGTTATGGTGGAATTGAGGCGGTCGACACTGGTCAGCATTACCTCCAGGGCTTCACGGTCGGCCGGATCGGCCGGGCCTTTATTTAAAAGATGCTGGCTCAGGCCGCGAATAGCCCCCAGCGGGTTGCGGATCTCATGGGCCAGACCGGCCGCCAGCCCGCCTAAGGTGGCCAGGCGCTGCTTTTGGGCCAGCTCGGCTTTCAGCCGCCCCATTTCGCCCAAATCCTCCATCAGAATCACCTGACCCAGGGGGTGGCCGTCATCACTGACCACGGGGCCGCTGGTCAGGGCCACCCGGACGCTCTGCCCTCCCCTGAAACTCAGCTCCACTTCACGGCCGTTCATGGTTGGCTCCTTGGGGAAACGGCCGAAGGTGACGTCCTCAAGGGTGCGGCCCAGGAAATCAGCTTCGGTCAGGCCGCTGATATTCAATGTGGAACGGTTGACCAGCGTCACCCGGCCCTGGCTGTCCTGGATGATCACGCCGGTGGGGAGGCGCCCGATCAGCTCGGCGGCCAATGCGTTGGTGTCCTCATACATTTTGCGGGTCAGGCGGGAATTGTGGCCCCAGAAGAGGGCCAGCACCCCGGCCAGCCCGGTCAGGCTGAAAAGCACGACAAAAATGGCTGCTGTCCGCACCCGGGCCCGGCTGGCCGCCTCAAATGGAGACATATTGAAACCCACCCAGGCATAGCGCGCCGCAGACACGGACGGAGCCTCCCGCATCATTTTCTCCCGGCCGCGCCCCTTCATTCGCTCCTGGCCTGCCCCGCCGGCCTCATATTCCCAGTTAGAGCCGCTGTGCCCGTGATGCTTCATGTCTTTCATCCGGCGGGGACGCGGCTGGGGTTCGAAAGGACGGTAGACCACATATATCCACTTGCCGCTGACCTGCTCCAGCCGCCAGTGGGGCATCATGGTCCCAAAAGGCTCGGCCTTGCCGGGCAAGGGGTTGCGAAAAATCTCATCGCCGGGCTCGGTGTCGCCGACCACCACCAGGGGCCGCCCTTCGCTATCGGTCAGGGCCATGAAAAGGACATTGTCACTGTCCTCCAGATTGCTCCAGAAGTCCTGAAGGGCGCTTTCCTCCCAATTCTCCCCATAGCGGACCCTGGCAACCATTTCCAGAGAGTGAATGAGCACTTCGCCGCGCTGGAGGAATATATCCTTCAAAATGCCCTTTTCCCGCCGGTAGTCCCGGCTGAACATGATTGTGCCCAGGAGCATTACTCCCAAAATCACGGTCAGGATGAGCCAAGGCGGCATTTGGGGCCATTTTTTCATTTTACGTTGATTCATAAATCCCCCATCGGGTAATTATTATACAGGCAAAGCGGGTAATTTTTAAACACTTTCAGGTCCACCCTGCCGGTGCTGTTATTTTTTACCTTTATTTTTAAGCTGTTAGCTGTAAAAAACAAATTGGCACAGCCCTTGTATTGCATAAAAAGCACCAGACGGCGTTTTTTACCGGCGCACGATCAACTTGCCGTGAAAGACAGCGGACAGTGCGCGTCAGTATACAGCAAACAAACGATTCCCATCGGGAGAGATTCCCGCACATAAAGGAGGACATCATGTCATTTAAAAAAGTATTACCGGTATTGGCTCTGGCCTCAATCATGGCCTTTTCCAGCACAGCGGCCCTGGCCCAGCAGAGCGACAGAAGCGACAACACTCCGCCGCCGCCTCCGGGCAAGGTTCTCAACGACGAAGACCGCGCCGCCTACTATGCGATGTGGCAGACCCACCGCCAGAAAGTCTCGCCTATGCAGGATCGTCTCTGGGCCAAATCAATGGAATATGACGCCCTGGCCGGCAATCCCAACACCAAGCCGGGCGACATTAACCCGGTCATTGACGAGATGAGCCAGCTTCGCGGCCAACTGCGGGCCGAACACGATGGCTTCATCGGCCAGCTCAACGCCAAAGGCATCGGCCCGGCCAACGGTTACGGCCCCGGCATGTGCTACGGCGGCGGCATGGGCTACGGCCACATGGGCTATGGCTCCGATATGGGCTACGGCAAAGGCTATGGCAAGGGTTACCACAGAGGCCCCGGCAAGGGACGCCACCACGGCGGCGGCGGCGGATATCATCACAACGGCTGGTAACAGACTTAGGAGGGAGCCAGGCTCCCTCTGCCGCGGCACAGTGTAACCCGGCAAACTTACAGCGTTTGTCTTTACCATATAGGCCCGGCCGCCGTCGGTTCCCTTCGGGAGCCGCCTGGGCGGCCGATTATCCATCAACCCGCAATTCTCCTCAATGCATATATTCACCCCCGTCCGCGAAAGTGGCCGGGGGTTTTTCTATAGCAATTCTAAGCCAACTCCGCCGCGGATAGCTGGGGGTCGAGTCATCGAGACGGAGCGCCAGCGACTGGTTTTGACGGCAAAACAGCTCATCGTGAAGCAAAAACCACGCTTTTTGCGTAGCTGTGAGCCACAAGTTTAAGGGAAAAAGCCATAATTAGAATTGCTGGTTTTTATTTGCCTGAAACTCCAACACCCTGTATTATAAAAAATTACGACAATACCGTTTCCAGAAGGAGTATCTATGCGTATAGTGGTGGCCCCGGATTCGTACAAAGGCAGCATTTCCGCCTTGGGCGTGGCTGAAGCGGTGGAAGAGGGTTTTCGGCGGGTTTTTCCCGATGCGGAAGTCATTAAAGCCCCGATAGCCGACGGCGGTGAAGGCACGGTGGAGGCGCTGGTCTCCTCGACCGGCGGCCACTACCGCCAAACCATGGTCAGCGGCCCGTTGGGCGCGCCGGTTGAAGCGGTTTGGGGTGTGTTGGGCGACGGCCGCACGGCGGTGATCGAGATGGCCGCCGCCTCCGGGCTGCCGCTCATCGGCTTCGATCAGCGTGATCCGCTGCGGGCTTCCACCTTTGGCACCGGGCAGCTATTGAAAGCCGTGCTCGACGCGGGCCTGACTCGTGTGATTCTGGGCATAGGCGGCAGCGCCACCAATGACGGCGGCTCCGGTTTCGCCTCAGCTCTGGGCGTGCGTTTCCTCGATGATGAAGGGCGGGAACTGCCGCCGGGGGGCGCGGCCCTGGCCCGGCTGGCCAGGGTGGACCTTTCCGGCCTGGACCCAAAAGTGGCGGAGATGGAAATCATGGTGGCCTGCGATGTGGATAACCCTCTTTGCGGACCGCGCGGAGCTTCAGCCGTCTTCGGCCCGCAAAAAGGGGCGACCCCTGAAATGGTCGAGACGCTGGATAAAGCTTTGGGCCATTACGGCCGTCTGGCGGCTGAAGCCACCGGACGCGATATCGTCGATACGGCCGGGGCCGGGGCGGCCGGAGGGCTGGGGGCCGGGCTGATGTTTTTCACCCCGGCCAAATTGCGCCCCGGCATAGACATTGTGCTGGAAGCCATTGATTTCGACAAAATGGTTGAAGGGGCCGCGCTGGTCATAACCGGTGAGGGCCGCACAGATTTTCAGACCGCCTTTGGCAAGGCGCCGGTGGGCGTGGCCCGGATAGCTAAAAAGCGGTCCGTGCCGGTGGTCTGCCTCTCCGGCGGATTGGGTGAGGGCTACAAAAGCATTTACGCGCAAGGCATTGACGCGGCCCTGGCCACGCCCGACGGCCCCATGAGCCTGGAGGAATGCCTGAAAGCGGGCGCGCCCCTGGTGGCGGAGGCGGGCGAAAGGCTGGCCAGGCTGATTAAGATCGGACAGGCGATATGAAAGTAAACGTTTTCCCTTGAACGAGCGGCTCTTCCGCTACGCAAAAAGCGTGGTTTTTGCTCCGCAAGTTGCCGCAATAGCCTTAAAACCAGTCGCTGGGGCTCCGTCTCACCGCGTTCGACCCTGACTTTACGCGTCGGCCATAACAGAACAGCGCATGCGATATTTATCTTGCGGGGCGGGGGCGCTTGTGGTATAGTTCAAAATTCTTCGAGACCGCAATACGGCTCGTTTTCGTTCGCCAATGCGGCTGGTCTGCCGCTGGAGATAGTTTTTTTAGTACAGAAGGGATTAGAATTATGGCTCGCGTATGTGATATCTGCGGCAAACACGCCCAGAACGGCAATAACGTTTCTCACGCCAACAACAAAACCAAGAAGCTCTGGCAGCCGAACCTTCAGTCCGTTCGTCATCAGGAAGGCACCTCGGTTAAAAAAATCAAGGTCTGCACTCAGTGCATCAAGAGCGGCCGGGTCACCAAGCCCTCCCCCCGCCCCAAAGCCGAGTAAAGGCGCCTTTCCATATCACTTTTCAAGCGGCTTCGGGATACCGGGGCCGCTTTTGGCGCTTACAGCATCAGTATGGAGGCAGTTATGAAATGCATCAGTATCGAAACCAGCCGACGCGATGAAATGATCGACATCTCCATGGAACTCCAGCGGGCCGTGACGGCGGCCGGGGTCAAGGACGGGCTGATAGTGGCCCACTGCCCCCACACCACAGCGGGCCTGACCATCAATGAGGGCACTGATCCGGCTGTGAAAAATGATTTGATCGACTGCCTCTCCGATCTGGTCCCCTGGGATAGAATTTATGGCCACGCTGAAGGGAACTCCCCGGCCCATGTGAAGGCCTCGCTTATGGGCGCGTCGGTCACGCTGATTGTTGAAGATGGCCGGGTGGTGCTGGGCCAGTGGCAGCGGGTCTTTTTCTGCGAGTTCGACGGCCCCCGGCCGCGCAACGTTTATCTGAAGCTGATGGCCTCCTGATTTTAAGGCGCCCTGATGGCGTCTAACTTTGTTCCATCATTACTTTATTGATACCTCAAGATTATTCGGATATAATATGAATGGATGATTATATCCGGTCTGGAGGTGCGGCATGACAGACTTAGCAGCCAACTTGACCCAGGTTATCGCCCAATCTCCCCATGTGACTTCAATAGTGGCCGGTGAGGCGGCGACGGCTGACCAGATCAAGCGAATGAGCCAGATTGAGCAGTCAAAGCGGTTTGAAGAGCAATTGAGATCAACGGTGGTCGCCTCTGAGCAATCCGCTAAAATCGGTGAGTCTGAAGAAGAAGCCCGCCGTCGCCTTGAAGCGCGGGAGAAAAGGCTGGCCGTGGAGGAAGAGCGTCAGCGGCGCAGACAATCGCGCGCGGCCGCCAGGACGGCCGAAAGGGATAAAAGAGAAGCGGAAAAGCCTTCATCCGGCTGTGCGGTCTCTCCATTTGAGGCCACCCAGGTTATTGACGTTTGCGTTTGAGGCCAACGTGAGCCCCGGCGGGTGAAGCCTGGCCGGGGCTGGCCCGAACCATTTGAAAGATTCCTGAAATTCCAGGCGGGAGATAAAACCTTGTCCTTGCCTTTTGACATAAAATACATGGTGATCATGCAGCTGGGCATAGAGGCCCTGCTGGTGATATTGTTATTAATACTTCTGCGGCGCTCCAGATCGCCCGAAAGCGGCGATCCGGCCCGAATGCCGGAGAATTTACAGAATTCAATTGAAAAATTCCTTTCGGAATCAGACCGTATCGCGGCTGTTTTCGCGGAGAACCTGAAGGACAAGAAAGAGCTGTCCTCAGACCTCATTTTGAAGCTTGACCGGCGGCTGTCCGACTATCAGATTCTGCTGAAGCAGACTGAAGCCAGCTTCAACGCGGCCCAGAAAAAGCTGGCCGAATTGAAAGCCACGAGCGGGAGCGCGAGTGCGGTCCAGGCCAAGATAGACGCAAGCCCGGTGGCCACGGACAAGGCCAACCCGGCCGCGCCGGAGGTGCGGGCCCTGGTGCTCCAACTGGCCCGTAAAGGCCACACGCCAGAGGAAATAGCCTCCAAGGCCCGTCTGCACCTGGGCGAAGTGGAACTAATCATCGATCTTGAACGCCAATTCAACGTCTGATGTGCGTGGCCCGCACGGGGCATATTAGAATGACAGAAAAGCGGGTGACCGCCGCCGGGAGAAATGTTTTTGCCCGGTGAGGTTCCGGGGGTCTTTAGTCACCTCACCGGGCAAAAACATTTCTCCCGGCGGCTACTTGGTCGGCTTTTTTAAGGGCTGCGTGCCTGGCCGAGTGGGAGCCGGACAGCAATTCTATGCCAACTCCGCCACATATAACGGGGGTCGAGCCATGTATGGCGAGACGGAACGCCAGCGACTGGTTTTGACGGCAAACCGCTCCGCGCGAAGCAAAAACCACGCTTTTTGCGTAGCGGAGGGGCCGTAAGTTGAATGGAAAAAGTCATAATTAGAATCGCTACAAAAATAATCCCCGGCTTCCGGCGGGTCTATGCTTTTATAGGCGCATTTAAAAATAGCATCCTTCATTATATTGTGCTATACTTCCCAAGTTCAGACCAAAGATGACCATTATGTAGTTTTTGGTTTATACCGGTACACTTTCAAATAGTGCGCGCGGTGTGATTTAATGTATTAACACAGCCTTGTCAGGCTCATGAATAGCAATTGCGGCTATTTGAGTTTTATCGTCAACGGTCACAAATTACATTTTTGTGGCGAACACAGGCGGCTTTTGACACAATGGTAGCATTTCCCCTCCACATCCGGCTTTTTCCTGAGCGTCCCCAGCGACAGCCCCATTCCACCAGTGCCTCATCTGGACTTAATAGAGTCCAATGCGGCCTATTTCAACAGTAAAAATCATTTCATATCCTAAAATGCCGAACCGGCCGTTTGGTCTGGTCCGTGTTTTGCTCTTGTTATTTCCGTTCAAAAAAGAGGGTTGACTTTTTGAATGACCCGCGAGTCCATGCCGCCGCGAAGGGGCCGCAACTCATGCATTTGCCGCCAGTTTAAGCCCGGCCAAAACATGCGGATGATTCTTTAATTCAAACCCTGTAAAAAATACTTGGCGGGATGCCGCCCTGTTGAAAGGATGTTATTTATATGGAAAGCCAGACTTCGCCCCGCCTGTGTGCCCTAGGGCTTGTGGCCGCCGGACACCGCGCCCCGGAAGTGTGCGCGCCGGAAAAGAACATGTTTGAATCCTTTGGCGAAGATGTCTTCAGCCAGCGGCTGATGCGGGAAAGACTCCCCAAGGAAGTTTATGTGCGCCTGAAAAACATCGGCCACGGCGGCCGCACCTGGGCCCCCTACGACGCCGATGTGGTGGCCAGCGCCATGAAAGACTGGGCTCTCAGCCGGGGAGCCACTCATTATACCCACTGGTTCCAGCCCATGACCGGCCTGACCGCTGAAAAGCACGATTCGTTCGTCACCCCGCTGCCCGACGGCGTGGGGGCCATCAGCGAGTTTTCCGGCAAACACCTGGTCAAGGGTGAACCGGACGCCTCATCTTTTCCCTCCGGCGGCCTGCGGTCAACCTTTGAAGCCAGGGGCTACACCGCCTGGGACCCGACCTCCCCGGCCTTTGTGCTGAGGCATTCCGGCACGGTGACGCTGTGCATACCGTCGGTCTATTATTCCTACACCGGCGAATCGCTGGACCGCAAAACTCCGCTCCTGCGCTCCATCAACGCCCTGTCCTCACAGGCGGTGCGGATGATGAAGCTTTTGGGCTATGAAGACTGCACATCCGTCATTCCGCAGGTCGGGGTGGAGCAGGAATATTTTCTGGTGGATCGCCGTCTCTATAGCTGCCGCCCGGATCTGGTCATGTCCGGCCGCACCCTCTTTGGCGCACGCCCGGCCAAGGGGCAGCAGATGGAAGACCACTTTTTCGCCGCCATCCCGAAACGGATTCTGGCCTTTATGAGTGACGTGGAAAAGCGCCTGTTCGCTCTGGGCGTGCCCATGCACACCCGCCACAACGAAGTGGCCCCCTGCCAGTATGAAGCCGCGCCCATTTACGAATCGTGCAATGTGGCCACCGATCACAACATGCTGACTATGGAGGTTCTGGCCCGCACGGCCGGGGATCACGATCTGGCCTGCCTGCTGCATGAAAAACCCTTCCGGGGCGTCAATGGCTCCGGCAAGCACAATAACTGGTCCATCAGCGACAACACCGGCCGGAACATCATGGAACCCGGCCCGAACCCGCGGGAGAACCTGCCGTTTCTTTTGGTTATGGCCGCCATTATGCGGGCCATGCATCTACACAGCCCCATCTGGCGCATCGGGACCGTGGGGGCCAGCAATGATCACCGCCTGGGCGCCAGCGAGGCCCCGCCGGCCATTATCTCGGCCTATATCGGGCAGGAACTGGAAGACGTGATTGATTCCATCATAACCGGCTGTGATCCCGGCGATGACGAGTGCAAAGTGGCGGCTTCCCGCCGGGTGGATTTAGGGGTAAGCGCGTTGCCGGAACTGACCAAGGATTCGGCCGACCGCAACCGCACCAGCCCCATGGCTTTCACGGGCAACAAGTTTGAATTCCGGGCGCTGGGTTCATCGCAGTCGACCGCCACCATTAATATTGCCATTAACACCACGGTGGCCAAGACTATTGGCGATATTTGCGAGGCCATTGAGGACAAAGTGGCTGAAGGCAAAAGCGGCGTGGAAGCGGCCTGGGAGGTTCTGCCCAAATTTTTCAAAGAACACCGTGGGGTTTTGTTCAACGGCGACAATTACAGCGATGAGTGGGCCAAGGAAGCCGAGCGGCGGGGCCTGCCGAATCTTCGGGATTCAGTTCAGGCGCTGGCCTTGTATGACACGCCGGAAATCATCTCTGTGTTTGAAAGCCAGAAGGTGCTGAGTCAGGCGGAGGTGTTGGCTCGCCAGCACATTCTGCTGGAAGACTATATCGGCCGTCTTTTGATAGAAGCGGATCTGACCAGCCGCATCGCCGCCACGGTGATAAAGCCTGTCGCCCTGAAATGGCTGGGGCTGCTGGCTGAGGTGGCCAAGGATGCTAAGGAATTGGCGGGTGAAAATGCCGAGGAACTGGCCGCTTATAAGGATGTGCGCACCATTATCAGCGAGCTGAATGCCGCGCTGAAAGACCTGGACGAAGCCATTAAAACAGTCGAAGCCTGTGAATGCGGCCCCCTTGGCAAAGCCGAAAGCGCCCGCGACCGTCTGCTGCCCAACATGTCGAAGGTGCGTGAGCAGGCGGACCGTCTGGAAATGGTGGTTGATTCCAGCCTGTGGCCAATGCCCACTTACGCGGATATTTTCTGGAGCATTTAACTGGAGTTTTAAAACTGAAAGCGGCCCCCTGGGCCGCTTTTCTTAATTTTACCCGCCAGGTATTACTATTATCTTTCGAAAAGAAATCATGCTTTTTATAAGCCATCAAGATCGTCATAAATATGTGAAGAAGGTCTATGGTAAAACCCGGGGGGCGGGGCGGTGAGATATCTCCATAGGGGCTATTTTAAGTATGGCTTTTTCCCTTAAACTGGCGGCCCCTCCGCTACGCAAAAATCGTGGTCCTCTCTGGAGAAATCTCACCGCCCCGCCCTCCTGGACTTAGTTGGCTCATGTAAGAAAACCGCAATCGTCATCCTTACCAAACGCCGACACTGACCAGGCCGTGCGGGCGAAAAATTTTCTGTAAGTCGCTCGTAATTTTGCTCCCCGGACGGGCACGCACTCACAAACCTCTGGTGAAGCCACCCGGCCGGGAATAAGAGAAAATTACGAGCGACGTCAGAAATTTTTTCGCCCGCACGGCCGGGTTTCACCTTAGCCGCCTCCAAACGATTGCCCTGGGGTTTCTTCCTGTTGGTATTGATTTTTTGGGGCGTAGTGGTTTATTATTGCTCAACTTACTAACGCCCTTTTTTCGCTTTTTACAGCAGGAGAGATTTATGCCTCAAAATAAAGTCCTTATTGTAGATTTCGGTTCGCAGGTTACACAGCTCATCGCCCGCCGAGTCCGTGAAGCCGGGGTCTATTCAGAAGTTCTCCCGGCTTGGGCTACGGCCGAAGAAATTAAAGGCCGCGATCCCGGAGCCATTATCCTCTCCGGCGGCCCCTCCAGCGTCACCGACGAAAACGCCCCCGCCCTCAATCCCGTCATCCTTGAAATGGGTGTGCCGGTTTTGGGCATATGCTATGGCCTCCAGCTTTTGTCCCACGCCTTAGGCGGCGAACTGGCCCGCTCCGAAGACCGCGAATATGGACCGGCCGAACTGGAAATCGTCGGAGACAGCCCGCTCTTTGAAGGGCTGCCCAAAAATTCCCGCGCCTGGATGTCGCACGGCGACAAGGTCAAAAAACAGCCTGCCTGTTTCAATGTTCTGGCCAGCACCAAAAATCTGGCCGTGGCGGCGGTGTCTGATGAATCGAAAAAAATATATGGGGTACAGTTCCACCCTGAAGTTCACCACACTGAAATCGGTGAGGGCCTGATCAAAAATTTCCTGAAAATCGCCGGTCTCAAGTCCGATTGGAACATGGCCTCCTTTGTTGAGCGCAGCATGGAAACCATCCGGCGGCAGGTCGGTGACGGCAAGGTCATCTGCGCCCTCTCCGGCGGTGTTGATTCCACGGTGGTGGCGGTTCTGCTCTCCAAGGCCATTGGCGAAAACCTCCACTGCATCTTCGTTGACCACGGCCTTCTGCGCCAGGATGAAGTGGCCGAAGTGCGTGACAAAATCGCGGCGCACTATAAATTGAACCTCACCGTGATCGACGCTTCCGACCTGTTCCTCTCACGCCTGAAGGATGTGGAAGACCCGGAGAAAAAACGCAAAATCATCGGGCACACCTTTATCGAAGTCTTTGAAACCGAAGCGGCCAAGCTTGGCAAGGTGGATTTCCTGGCTCAGGGCACTGTCTACCCTGACGTTATCGAATCCATTTCCCCCTTGGGCCCCTCCGCTGTCATCAAAAGCCACCATAATGTCGGCGGCCTCCCTGAAAGAATGAATATGGCCCTGGTGGAACCACTGCGCGAACTCTTCAAAGATGAAGTGCGGGCCGTAGGCGCGGAACTGGGTCTTCCTCATGATTTCATCTGGCGGCAGCCCTTCCCCGGCCCCGGCCTGGCCATTCGGGTAATCGGCCCGGTGGACAAAGACAAGCTGGATGTTCTGCGCAAAGCTGATGTGATAGTTCAGGAAGAACTCCGCTCCAGCGGCCTTTACGAAAAAATCTGGCAGGGTTTCGCTGTCCTTCTGCCGTTGAAAACGGTAGGTGTGATGGGTGACGGCCGCACTTATGAAAATGTGGTGGCTCTCCGGGCTGTGACCAGCGTGGACGCAATGACGGCCGACTGGGCGCGCCTCCCCTATGACTTCCTGGAAACCATCTCACGCCGCATCATCAACGAAGTGGCTGGAGTGAACCGCGTCGTCTACGACATTTCCTCCAAGCCGCCGAGCACCATCGAATGGGAATAATTTTGGTGAAGGGGCCATTGAAATAAAGAGGGGGGCTTTGCCCTCCATTCCACAAGGGGTTGTCTGGAAAGGCGCCCCAAAAAACAAACCGAAATTCCTCTGGAGTTTCGGTTTGTTTTTGGGGCGCTATAACGTGCGGTGTTGGCATGCTATTCGCTAAAAATATAACGCGTTATGTTTATAGAAATTTTTTCCTACTTAAAAGGAGTGCGACAATGAACATTGCAAGCCCGGATAATTCAAATGGAGTTGCGTATACCAATAGCTATGCAGGTTTGCGCCCCGCCGCGAGTGAAACACCAGCTATTTCTTTTTCCAGTTATTTGGATTCGGACGAGCAACCAGACAATTCTTCCGACTCCTCTTTGGCCAGCGAAGTTAAAGATCAAGACGAAACAGCAGTGAATGAGGAGAATTCCAGCACTGAATTTTATGTTGAGGCTTCCGGGGTGGTCCACAATAGTTCAGGAACTCAAATTCAATCGTTACCGGAAGGTTTCGGACTGATTGGTGATGAGGCAATAAAATACTTAGAAAACCGGGGAGCAAAAATTATATTCGACTTTGGTGAAGATGGCTCTGTTAGTATAAAAAAAGGCCTTTCGACGGAAGATTATCTTCGTGCCAAACGAACCCTGGAAGAATGGGGCCGGTCTCCCAGTGAAGGATTGGGACTGTCTCCTTTTGAGGAATGGGGAATCGCCACAAAGACTTCAAAAAGAACACAATAACAACTGGCAGCCAGGAGGCGACTAGCGGAGCCACCTATTGATAGGGATGAGCAAAGGCTAGGGGGACCGCTCTTAATACGAAGACAGCCACCAAAACTACCCCGTGGGGAAACCGCCCCATTGACGAAGGATGCGCGAGCATCCGTGGGTCCAGGGCTCAGCCCTGGTGGAGGCCGAAGGTGGCTGGGAGGGCTGGGGAATTGAATATGGCTTCGGCCGGGCCTTGGGCGATGACGCGGCGGTTGAGACAAATGACCCAGTCGGCGTGGGCACGGGCGGTGGGCAGGTCGTGGCTGACCATCAGAATGGTGAACCGGCCCTTAAAACCCTCCAGAAGCTCACATAAGAGTTCCTCACCATAGACATCCACACCAGTGGCCGGTTCATCCAGAATCAAAAGCTCCGGCGACAGACTCAACGCTGAGGCCAGAAGCACCCGCTGAAGCTCCCCGCCGGAAAGTTCACCCAGGCGGCGGTTCACCAGATGAGCCGCCTCCACCTCGGAAAGAAGCGATTCTATTTTGGCGGGCAGCCCCTTGGGACGGCCCAGCCACAAAGGCCTCTCCGTTAGCCCCAGAGCCAGGAATTCCGAAACCTTCAGCGGCAGGTGGCGGTCGAAATCCAGACGCTGGGGCACATAGCCGATACGCGGCGATTCCGGCTCAAAAACGAACTCTCCGCTGAAGGGCGCCTCTTTCAGCATGGCCTTTATCAAAGTGGTCTTGCCGCCGCCGTTGGGGCCGATGATGACTGTCTGCCCGCCCTTGGGCACCTGCGCCCACAGCGATGTCAGAATATCCACCCGGCCCAGCCGCACCGAAATATCGCGCAAATCCACCGCCCATGGGCGCGGAGCCAGCGGGTGCGCGGTATGGAGCGGTAAGCCCTGGGTGGGCCCGGCGGCTGTTTCTGATTCGGTTACGATCATTTTTTTCCCGTCTTGCCTGAAGCGGATTTGGGCGGCGCGGTGAACAGCTTCACCAGCACATCCAGATCAGTCAGCATCACGCCCTGATAGTATTCCAGCGGCGCGTCGGCCGGGCCGGAAGCCACTGTGTCAATCACAGCCACCGGTATTTTGGTTTCAGCCCCCAAAGCCCTGGCCATGTTGATGTTGCCCTGAGGATCAACCAAAATGGCTTTGACCTCCTGCTCTTTGGCCACCGCGACCAACTCGGCCAGCCGGGCGGCTGAAGGGTCGGCCCCGTCTTCCTCCTCAATGGAGGCTACTATATGCAGCCCCATGTCCTGAGCCAGAAAATCAAAAACACCGTGACTGACAATGACCTTCGGGTTGCCCAATTCTCTCCCGGCCGCCGCGAAGGAATTGGCTATGCGCCTTAAATCATCGATGAGGCGGGCGGCATTGGCCCGGTAGACCTCGGCCCCGGCCGGGTCAAGCGCCGCCAATGCCTCCGCGATGCGCCCGATTTGCATAACTGCTGAACCGGGGGCGGCGAAGAGGTGGGGATTGGGGCCGTCATGGTGATGGAGCCGGCTCTTGCCGATCAAGTCGTCGCGGGTCAGGAACAGATCGGGAGGCGAACCCATGTCCAGCCCGGCCTCGGCTGAGCTGGATATGGCCAGTTGCCCGCCGGTGGGCAGCCGTGAGTCAAGGCTGAGCCCCTGACCGGAAGCGTCCACTATTCTTAAGCCCGGCTTGGCCACCTTCAAGGCCTGCGATAAAAAACCTTCCAGCCCAAGCCCGTTGATTATCAGCACATTGGCCTGAGAGAGCCTTTCCAGCTCGGCCGGGGTGGGGGCGTAATCGTGGGGACAGCCCTGAGCGCCGCTCACCAGAAGGTCGGTTTTAAAAACGTCCCGGCCCTCGGTGATATTTTTGGTAAACAGATAGATGGGAAAAGTGGAGCACAAAAGGTCGCCCGAAGCAATGAGCGGACGGGGAAAAGCCAGGATGGCCGACAAACATATCAGGGCCGCCACCAAGACAACCCTAAAACAATTCAAAAACATTCACTCTCCTTCTCAGCCAGGCGCACTTTCCAGCCCTGGGGAAAGCCGACCAGGGAGCCGCCGGGAGAAATGTTTTTGCCCGGCTCCGGTGACTAAAGACCCACGGAACCGCGCCGGGCAAAAACATTTCTCCCGGCGGCGGTCACCCGCTATTGCGAAACCCTAAGATACACGGTACTAGAGCCGGATGAGACGGTCGGCGGCGCGCTGGGCATTGATTATTTCATACATGTTGCCGATGCGTCCGACTTTCACCTGATCCTTTATATCAAAGAAATCCAGGCAGACACTGGAAGAGATGAGCGTCGCCCCCTGGGCAACCAGCTCCTGAAGAGAGGCCAGGACAGGCGTTTCGCGCGTGGTCAGGAAAACGCCGGTGTTATAGAAAGCCACCACGGCCGGAGGAACGCCCACCGCCGCCATAGTGTCAAAAAAAGCGACGGCCAGCTTGCGCCCCAGCTCATCGTCACCGGTGCCCATGAACTGGCTGCCGGCCATGACCACCACGGTTTCGACTTTATCTCCGGACGTTTTTTGAACTACGCCGACAGGATTGCTGAGCGAAAAATCAGCCCTGCCGCCAATGGCCCGCAGCGGGTGGATAAGGTCGATGATCGGCTCCTTCCCCTTTGGAACGGCATAGCCCTTATCGTCCGTTGCCGCCTGCCAGCCGCCGGGGCCATACCAAACCAGAATCTCGGGCGAATCGGCCGGATGACCCAGCACCAGCCACTCGGAGCCCTCCTGATAGGTCTGAACAGTCAGGCCCCGGCCGTTTAAGAGGCTGGCGACTTCCAGCGCGGCCCCCTCATTGTCCAGCCCAACAGTCAGCGGCCCAGATCGGCCCTCATCAAGAACGCCGCGAGTTTTCTCCGCCGCATCCGCGCCATTCATCTGCCGGGCGTTCAGGTGAAATACTTCTGCCATAAATAAAAACTCCTCAGTCAGCCGCTTCCGCACTCATCGGATCATCGGGAGCGGCTTTAAGTTCCCTGGCGCGGGGGGCGGACATTCCGCTGGAAGCAATGCGCGGAACTTCGGGAGCGGTGGCCAGATTCTTGGGTGTAATCAGCCGGGTGATGTCCGGCGCTTCATAGGCGGCGGCCCTGTCCGGCAGGTCGTCCTGCGCGGGGGCCAGGGTCACGGCGCTTGGCGGCTCTGATTGAACTATGGTGGTGTTGTCCGCCGGGAGGGCGGTAGCGCCTCCCCCGGAGGAAACAGAGGCAACTGCTTTTTTCCTGTCCACCGCCGGGGCGCTGGAAGATATCACCGATTTGGAAGCGGCGCCGTCTGAGCCGGCAATGGGCCGGGGGGACAGGTTGGAACCGGCAATGGGCCTGGGCGCGCCGCCTGACCCGGCGATGGACCGCGGCGCGTTATCGGATCCGGCAATGGATCTGGGGGCGTCGTCCGACCCGGCGATGGAACGCGGGCCGTCCTCCTGACCCCCGCCGATGAGCGAGCCGCCCGGCGAAGTGCGTTTGGGGGCGCTGGCGATGGGCCGGTTGCTGGCGGCGCCGGTGGTGGCCGTCAGTTGGGTGATGTAGGTCCGCTCCAGTTCGGCCTTGTCCTGAATATACTGCGACAGGCGGATGTTGGTGGATGAGAGCCGGTCGACCATGGTGGTCAGCATGGCCTTGGAGATATCTGGATAGCCCTCGATGACCTCCATCAGCTTGTCACCGGGGAAAACTTTGACGATGCTCTTGCCCTGGCTCTTGATGGTGGCCGAACGCACCCCGCCCACCAGGGCGCTCATCTCACCGAAAAAAGTGTTGGCCTGGGATATTTCCGCAATCTGGGTGGAGCCTTTATAAACGCCCAGCGAACCCTGGATGAGTTTATAGAAGTTGGTGTCGGAGTTGCCCTCTTTGATGATAACGTCATCACTGGCGAAGACCAGCTCATCGGGATTAAGCAGATAGTGCGGCAGACTCTCTTTTTGCAGAACAGTTTTTTCCAGCACCTGCTCCAGGGTAGTCAAACCCTGGGTAGCCTTGAGGATGCCGTCCTGCCTCAGGGTGGCCATGCCCTCCTTGAGGGCGATTTTCCGCAGCTGCCCTTCAGGCACCTGGGAGGTAATGGCCTCGGCCAGATAGGGGGTCATCTCCAAAATCTCAAAAACGCCCACCCGTCCCTTGTAGCCGGAGCCTTTGCAGACCGGACAGCCGCGCCCCTCATAAAGCTGAATGTTGGATGACTCGGCCCGGTCGAAACCGGCTTCAATGAGTTTGTTGGCCGGGAGTTTGGCCATGGGCTGCTTGCAGTTGGAGCAGATGCGCCTCAGGAGGCGCTGGGCTGTGCACAAAATTAGGGAGGCGGCCACATTAAAAGAAGGAATGCCCATATCAGTCATACGGGTGACGGTTGAGGGCGCATCGTTGGTGTGGAGTGTGGAGAGCACCAGGTGGCCGGTCATGGCCGCTTCCACCGCGATTTCGCCAGTCTCCAAATCCCGGATCTCGCCGATCATACAGATGTCCGGGTCCTGCCGGAGAAAAGCTTTCAGGGCTCTGGCGAAAGTCATGCCGACCTCTTTGTGCACGTTGACCTGATTGACGCCGGGAAAGTTAAATTCCACCGGGTCTTCGGCGGTGAGAATTTTCACGTCGTCAGTATTGCGCAGGGACAGGCAGGAATAAAGGGTGACGGTCTTGCCGCTGCCGGTGGGACCGGTGACCAGGAACAAGCCGTTGGGGCGGTAGACGGACTCCTTAATCTGATCCAGATTCTTCTGGGTCAGGCCAAGTTTGGAAAGGTCCACATTGAGTCCCGATTTGTCCAAAATACGGAGAACCACCGATTCACCGAACAGGGTGGGGAGCGACGAAACGCGGAAGTCGATTTCCTTGGTCCGGCTCATGCGCATTTTAATGCGGCCGTCCTGAGGCACCCGGCGCTCGGTGATATCGAGCTTGGCCATGATTTTCATGCGGGCGATGAGGGCGTTCTTGATCTCCAGCGGGAGGCGGGTGCGCTTGTAGAGCGCGCCGTCAATGCGGTAGCGGACGTAGAACTGTTTTTCAAACGGCTCGATATGAACGTCGGAAGCGCCCTCCTGAATGGCCTGCACCAGAATCTGATTGGCCAGATTGATGATGGTGCTGTTTTCCGCTGAATAGAGGTCACTGGTGACCGAATCGTCCTCAACTTCACCGAAAGCGAAATCATCCAGGGCGTCGGAAATCAGAGCGCCAAGGTTATCGACCGTCACCGGGCCGGCTTCGTCAACGTCCTTGGGATCGAGCGGGGCGAAAAAGCTTTGGTATTCCTGCTCGTCGATATTGTAGAGGCGGCTGAAGGTGTCGACAATGGTCTGGAGCGGAGCCACCCCGACCATCAGCTGATGTTTGGTCAGTCCGGCCAGCTCCTCCACGGCGCGGCTGTTGGTGGGCTCCAGCATGGCCAGATAAAGCTTGTTATCTTTTTTATTATAGGGAACGGCCATGTATTTTTTGGCCAGATCATAGGGCAGGAGGGACGGGGCTTCGGCTGGAATTTCCCTTTCCGGCAGATTGATCATGGGAAAGTTGTATTGCCGGGAAAGAACAATTGAAACGGTGGCGCTTTCAATATAGTTTTTTTTCAGAAGGAAAATTGATATAAAACCTTCCGGGTGCCCCTTGAGCCATTTGGTGCCCTCCTCAAGCTGGCCGCGGGTGATGTGCCCGGCCCGGAGAAGATAATCGCCCACCATCAGGCGGTAGCTCTCGGATGTCTGATCTTTAACTGTTCCGCCGAAGGTGGAGCTGCGCCGGCTTGTTTCAGCCATACAAAAACCTCTGGTATTAAGTCGATCTTTTTACCGGCGCACGGTCAACCTGACCTCAAAAAGCGATTAACGTGCGCGTCACAGTGTTTGGTAAACGATCTTTGTACCGGCGCACGGTCAACCTGCCTTCAATAAGAGAGTATCAGTGCGTATCGGTGTTCAGTAAGTGATGTCTTTAAGAGTTGTTTGAACTTTAGCGCAAGAATTTCATTCTGGATTTTTATATCTTCAATCTTATTGAATTTTCACAGTAATCCAAGCTCCGGCGGGTGCTGGAACCCTTCAGTCAAGATCTTATTTGAAATTCAGGAACCCCTGGCTAAAGAACTTGCTTAAACCATACAATTTATTATACAACAATCAAGGGTAATTGCAAATATCACTTCTGAACCGTTTTTCGTATACCGCACCTGTTTTTATCCACGTGCGTAACTGGGGAGCATTATTATATGGCCAAAGCCAAAACACAATTTGTCTGCCGTCACTGCGGTTATCGCACACCTAAATGGATGGGCCGCTGTCCAGGCTGTCAGGAATGGGAAAGCCTGGAGGAAGAGCTAACCAAACCATCATCCGGAGCCGGTGCGAAAAGAAGCCTGGAGCCGGTGCGGCCGACTCCCCTGTCGGATGTTGCGGCTGAGGAAGTCGGCCGGATGGCCACTGGGCTTGATGAGCTGGACAGGGTACTGGGCGGCGGTTTGGCGCCGGGCGCGGTGACGCTTCTTTCCGGTGAGCCGGGGGTGGGCAAATCGACTTTGCTGCTCCAGGCCGCAGCCGGGCTGGCCACGCGCGGCCGCCGACTTTTATATGTAACTGGTGAGGAATCGGCCGCCCAGGTACGGCTGCGGGCTGAACGTCTGGGGCTGGATTTGTCTGTGTTGTGGGTGGCGGCCGAGACCAGGGTTGAAGCCATATGCGAGATGATGTCGGACGGTGACTGGGATGTGGCGGCCGTGGATTCCATCCAGACCACGGCCGCATCCGACGTCGCCAGCCCGGCCGGGAGCCCCGGCCAGATCCGGGAGGCGGCGGCCCGCCTGGGTTCCTTGGCCAAGAGCCGGGGGCTGCCTTTATGGCTGGTGGGCCACATTACCAAAGACGGCTCCATCGCCGGGCCCAAGCTTCTGGAGCACCTGGTGGACACTGTCCTCTACTTCGAAGGCGACCGGGAGCGCTCCCTGAGGCTTTTGAGGGCTTTTAAAAACCGTTTCGGCTCGGTCAATGAAATCGGTGTATTCGAGATGACCGGCAGCGGCCTGGGAGAAGTGGCCAATCCCTCGGCCCTGTTTCTGTCGGAGCGGCCCGAAGGCTCCAGCGGATCAGTGGTGACGCCGGTCATGGAGGGACAGCGCCCGCTTTTAATTGAAGTGCAGGCCTTAGTATCGGCCAGCCCTCTGGCCATGCCTCGCCGCCAATCCCTGGGGGTGGACAGCGCCAGAGTCGGGCTTTTGGCGGCTGTGCTGGAAAAAAAGGTGCGATTAAAACTTTTTGACCGCGATATTTTTGTCAATGTGGCCGGAGGGGCCAGGATCAGCGAACCGGCCGCCGACCTGGCCATTGTGGCGGCCATGGGCAGCAGTTGGGTGGACATTCCGGCCCCGGCCTCCACGGTGTTTATTGGTGAGGTCGGGCTGGCCGGGGAGGTGCGGTCGGTGGCCCGCCTGGAGCCGCGCCTGAATGAGGCGCAGAAGATGGGCTTCACCAGGGCCGTCATTCCCCACAGTGAATCTAAAAAGCCATCGATAAAAGGGCTGGAACTTTTGCCTGTCAAAAGTGTCGCACAGCTTCTGCGTACCCATATGGGCTTCAAATAACGCGGAACAGCGGATGACCGCCGCCGGGAGAAATGTTTTTGCCCCGGGTTCCGTTCCGGGGGTCTTTAGTCACGGAACCCGGGGCAAAAACATTTCTCCCGGCGGCTGCCTGGTCAGCCACAACTGCCGTCATGGCCGAGTGGGAGCCGAACAGCAATTCAAACTTATGGCCAACTCCGCCGCATGTAACGGGGGTCGAGCCATGGAGGGCGAGACGGAGCGCCAGCGACTGGTTTTAACGCGAAAGCCGCCGCATGCGAAGCAAAAACCACGCTTTTTGCGTAGCTACGAGCAGCAAGTTGAAAGGAAACAGTCATAATTAAAATCGCTACAAAAACATTTCTCCCGGCGGCTGCCTGGTCAGCCACAACTGCCGTCATGGCCGAGTGGGAGCCGAACAGCAATTCAAACTTATGGCCAACTCCGCCGCATGTAACGGGGGTCGAGCCATGGAGGGCGAGACGGAGCGCCAGCGACTGGTTTTAACGCGAAAGCCGCCGCACGCGAAGCAAAAACCACGCTTTTTGCGTAGCTACGAGCAGCAAGTTGAAGGGAAACAGTCATTATTAAAATCGCTACAAAAACATTTCTCCCGGCGGCTGCCTGGTCAGCCACAACTGCCGCCATGGCCGAGTGGGAGCCGAACAGCAATACAAACTTATGGCCAACTCCGCCGCATGTAACGGGGGTCGAGCCATGGAGGGCGAGACGGAGCGCCAGCGACTGGTTTTGACGCGAAAACCGCCGCACGCGAAGCAAAAACCACGATTTTTGCGTAGCTACGAGCAGCAAGTTGAAGGGAAACAGTCATTATTAAAATCGCTACAAAAACAATCCCCGGCTTCCGGCGGGTCAATGGGTTGATTGCATTTAAAGTATATAGTTCCCTAATCTCAACGTCCGGCTTCTCTGATTATCTCCGCAACAAGCTGACCGCAGCGAATCAAATCCGAAATCGGCTGCTCTTCGTGCGGGGTGTGCACCTTACTGTAACCAGGCGAAATCCCAATAGCGTTCACCCCATTGGCGTTGAAAAAGTTGCCGTCGGAGCCTCCGCCGCTGGAGACGATCGAAGGCGCAATACCCAGATTTTTCAACGCCCGCACAGCCAACTGAATTGTTTTATTATTTTCGTCAACACGATAGGTGGAATATTCCTTTTTCGGTTCAACCTCTATGCGGGTACCCCATTCAGCGGCTGTTTCAGCGAAAACTTTCTTCACTTCTTCCACATAAGCCTCAAGCTCTTGCGGGTCCGTGCTGCGGGCCTCCGCCTCGATCTCGACAAAATCGCATACGATATTCGTGGCCTTGCCGCCCCGGATAATCCCAAAATTCGAAGTGCTTGCGGGTGAAAGACGGCCTTCCCGCATTTTAGCCAGGGCCGCCGCCGCCACCTTGACGGCATTGATCCCGTTTTCCGGCTCAATGCCCGCATGGGCGCTTTTGCCATAAATCTTTATATCCAGAGTGTATTGAGAGGGGGCCTGGTTCACAATGGTGCCCATAGGGCCGCCTGCGTCAATGACATAGGCCATTTTGGATTTGATTTTGCCATAGTCAAGATAACGGGCCCCCAGAAGCCCCACTTCCTCAGCCACTGAAAAGACTATTTCAATATCGCCGTGTGGAATCTTCTCATCCAGAACCCGGCGGACCCCATCCAGAATAGCGCAGACGCCGGAAATATCATCGGCGGCCAGGATGGAGCTGCCATCGCTTCGGATAACATCTTCGGCCTCAAGAACCAATGGCTTGATGCGGCCGTGGTTCTCCACCCGGTCCATGTGGGCGGAAAAAAGAATGGCGGGCTTGGCCGGGTCGCCCGGCAAACGCGCAATCAGGCTCCCGCAATCCCCGCCTATCTTTTCCCCGGTATCGTCTTCCTCAACCGTAAAGCCCAGGGCGGCCAGTTTCGGTTTCAGGGCCTCCGCTATCAGCCTTTCCCGACGTGAGTGGGCCTCAATTTGCACCAGTTCCAGAAATTCTTCCACAATAAGAGGATAAGCCATAAAATTCTCCGATCACAAGCAGCCGGAAATATCCAGGCCGCCGCAGATGATATTGCCTTTTTACAAAACACAAATAGCCAAAATCCCGCACCTTTGGAGCAGGATTTTGGCAAAACCACATAGAAAGCAACCCTTGGAGTGCAAAAAAAGCAATTTTACGAAAAGTCGACCCGTAGGGGAGACGGAGCGCCAGCGACTGGTTTTGAGGCCAAAAGCGTCACTTGCGAAGCAAAAATCACATTTTTTGCGCAGCACCGAGTTGTAAGTTCAGGGCAAACTGTACTCTATTTCAACCGATAGGTAATCAGGCCGTGGGTCGGGTCGTATGGAGAGACGGCCACTTCCACCCTGTCGCCCATAAGAACGCGAATTTTAAAGCGTTTCAGGCGGCCCGACAGCATGGCCCGAATCTTCACGCCTTCCGCGGTTTCAACTTCCATATGGCCGCCGCCCAGGGTCTGGGTGACTTTGCCTTCCAGTTTGATTAAATCTTCTCTAGCCAAGTTGCCTCCTATGACAATAACTCTATCTAATATAACACACTTTTTATAAATGTAAACTTTTACCTTGAATTGACCGCCTCATGGGCCATTTCGATCAATTTAGGCATGTTGATCTTGCCCACCGGCGTAACCGGGATTTCCGGCAGACGCACAAAATGGCGCGGATAGTAAATCTCGGGCATGCCCGCCTCTTTCAAGGCCTGCCACAAAGCCGGAAGCTCCGGCGCTTCTTCATCGGTGATATAGACCAGCCTTTCACCCTTGGCGTCGTCATCCATGGCGATGACCACCTGGGGCTTGCCCGGCCACAGGGCCATGGCCACATCCTCAACCGCCGAGAGCGAAACCATCTCGCCGCCGATCTTGGCAAAGCGCTTGAAGCGGCCCTTGATGGCCAGATAGCCCTCGTCATCAATCTCCACAATGTCGCCGGTGTCATACCAGCCGTCCTTGGGCGGCCGAATAACGCCGGGCTGATCCGCCAAGAGATAGCCCAGCATGACGTTCGGCCCCTTGACCACCAGCTTCCCGCCCTTTTCCACGCCCGGCACCGGCTCGACCCGCGCCTCTATGCCCGGCAGGATCTGGCCGACCGTGCCCAGACGGTAATGAAGCTGGGTGTTCACCGCGATAACCGGAGTGGTCTCGCTGGCCCCATAGCCTTCAATGATCCGCACGCCGAATTTTTCCGTATAGAGGGCATAGGTCCGGGCTTTAAGTTTTTCCGCGCCCACCACCATGTGCTTCAAAGTGGTCAGGTCATAGGGATTGGCGTTGCGGCCCCAGGCGGCGGCGAAGGTGTCGCTGGCCGCCGTGACGGTGGCCCGGGTATCGTAAATCAGTTCAGGTATGATCTTGGTGTGAAGGGGGCTGACATAGTTGAACAGCCGCATGCCCATCAGAAGGGGAGTCATGACCCCAACTGTGAGGCCGAAAGCGTGAAACATCGGCAGGGCGTTGAACATGACGTCGTGCTCGTTGATTTCCACCTGGGTCCAGAACTGAAGGACATTGGCCAACACATTGGAGTGGGAGAGAACCACCCCTTTGGGCTTGCCCTCTGAGCCGGAAGTGAACACTAAAATGGCCGGGGCCTCGGGCGCGGCCGGGCGGCCGGACCATATCAGCCCGCCTATTTTGTCCGTCAGGCCGAAATGGAGCTCATCCAGAAACAAGAGTTTGGCCGGAAGGCTTTGGGCCACTTCCATCAGGCCGACATTTTCCAGAAATTTTTTGGAAGTCACCACAGTTTTAATCTGGGCCGTTTCAATGGCCGAAGTCATTGGCCCCAGCCCCTGGCTGAAGTTGAGCATAACCCCCGCGCGGCCGTCGGCCAGAAGGCCGAAAAGGCTGGCCGTCAGGGCCACCGAGTTGGGCAGCATCAGGCCAACATTTTCACCCGGCCGGGAAATGGCGGCGAAACGGCGGCCCAGAACTTTGGATTTGGTCAAAAACTGCCGGTAGGTCAGGGGCTTTCTTTCCGCGTCCTCAATAATGACGCGGCTCTTGCCCATTTGGCGGGCCGTTTCATTGACGGCCGTCCAGAGATTTTTATGATGATCCCTGGCCTGAAAGAGGCAATTAAGCATGAGGGAGAAAAGGGCTTCACCGGCCCGCTGGCGGTGATCTTTCTGCTTTTCTCCCGGCACCGGCTTCACTTCCAGACGGCAGGGCTCCATGATGGTCAGGCGGGTGGTGAACTTGCGGCGGGGCCGGAGAGTCGGGCCGAAGCGGGAGAAGCGGCTGTACTGGAGGCCGTCGATGACCACCGGCAACAGGGGGGCCTGCCCCTTCATGGCGATGAGGGCCGGGCCTTCATAAACCTTCATCAGGCCGCCGGTGCTGGTGATGCGCCCTTCCGGGAAGATGACCACCATTTCATTGTTGTTCAGCGCGTCTATCAGGCCGCGTGTGGCCAGGGGCTGATTGGGATTGACCGGCATGGATTTGAAGATGGTCAGAAGCGGCTTCATCCACCAGACCTGGGCCCAGTAGCTGTCCACCGCGAAGGTCAGGCGGCGGGGAATGTAGGCCACCAGAAGGGCCACATCCAGAAATGAAGTGTGGTTGGCCACCACCAGGGCCGGGCCGCCCTCCACCTTTTTGAGGTTTTCCAGCCCCTTTATCCGCGGCCGGTAGATGACCTTGATGATCAGGGCGATAAGCTGGCGCATGGCCGCTTCCGGCAGGAAGTAGACGGTCAGGACGGCCACGGCAATGGCCGAAAGGGCCACAAAGGCGAAGACATGGTGCAGTTCCAGCCCCAGACCGGTCAGGGCCATGACGATAAGGCTGCCTGCGCAGATGAATATGGCATTGACGATATTGTTGGCGGCAATAACCCTGGCCCGCTCATGCTCCTGGGCCCGGTGCTGGATCAGCGCGTTCAGCGGCACTACAAACAGGCCGCCGGTGACGCTGACCAGAAGACAGACCACAGCCAGGCGCACATAGACCCAATCGCTCAAAAAAGCCGCCAGGTCCACCCGCGATTCCGGGCCGAAGGAAGAACTCACCGGCAGGGTCCAGACGAAAATGGCGGTCAGGATAAGAAAAAGGCTGAGGAAAGCGGCGGCCACCGGGGTCAGGCGGGCGCTGACCTCCCCCTTCAAAAGCCACTGGGCGGCGATGGAGCCCACCCCCACCCCGAGGGCGAACATGGTCACCATAAAGGTGTTGACCGCCGGGGTGCCGCCGATGACGGTGCTGGAAAGCACCGGGAACTGGGTAATCAAAATGGCGCCCATAGCCCAGAACCAGGAAATGGCCAGGATAGCCAGCCAGATATCGCGCCGTGAGCGGACGGACTGAATCATTTCAATAGTCGAAACCCAGATTCTGGGATTTACTTTCAGGTCGGCCTGCCCCTCCGGGGAGGCGGGCTGCTGGAAGGCCAGAACGCAGCCAATGGAGGCCACCGTCACCAGCCCGACCGGCAGGTACAGCGAGTGCCCGGCCGGCAAGGTCACCAGCCAGGAACCGGCCAGGGTGCCCAGGACGATCGACAGAAAGGTGGCCGCTTCGATCAGGCCGTTGCCGGCCACCAGATCGTCGTCGCCAAGTATTTCCGGCAGTATGCCGTATTTCAGCGGGCCGAAGAAAGCCGACTGGGTGCCCATAAGGAAGAGCACGGCCAGGAGGGCGTAAATATTATTGAGGTAAAAAAAGACGGCGGCCAGGATCATCATGGCCACTTCAGCCGCCTTGGTTATCTTGATCAGCCGGGATTTGCGGAGCCGGTCGGCCAGTTCCCCGGCCACTGACGAGAAAAGAAAGAAGGGCAGCATCATCAGGCCGGTGGCCAGGCTCCCCAGAACGGTTTTTTCAGCTCCGCTGCCGCCCACGGCCCCAAAAGCCACATAGGCGATGAGGGCCGAGCGGAAAAAGTTGTCGTTAAAAGCGCCCAAAGCCTGAGCGCCGAACAGTGGCCAGAAATTTCTGTGTGACAGAATACGGCTGAAAACCTTCATGATTACCCTTGCATAATGTGATATTTACTTATAAGGAACAAACGGTTCAAACGCCACTTCGCGGCCAGTTCATTACATTCAGACGGGCCGCCGGACGCGAACATTGGCGGCGGCCCCTGGCCGCTCATAAAAATGTCAGAACCAGCAAAAAACGGCCCGCGTCAGCCAGGCTGATTTTGCGCTTTTTGCCAAACAGAATCAGGCCCAGGGCGGCCAGACGCTTCTGGTCGCCGGGCACTTTCCCGGTAGAAAAAACAAAGGGGTGCCAGCCGTCGGGCCGATGCCCCAGGCTGTTGAGAAATTGAAGGTCGTCCCCGCTTATTTCCAGCTGGGACAGTATTTCGGCGGGAGAGGTCATTTGGCGGTTATGGACGGCCAGACGCTCCAAAAGGTTTTTATTTCTTTTTTTGCCGCCCTTCGAAAGTTTGGAAAGTTCGAAGGAAGATATTTTATTAATCTGAATTTCGTCAGTCAAGGATAAGGCTCCAGGGCCACAGACCTGCCGGCCGCGCTTCGAATTTCACAATTTCTTTCCTGGTCGGATGTTCCAGGGTCAGCGATTCGGCCCAAAGGCCAATGCCCGGACCTTCGCCCCGGCCGCCGCCGTATTTCAAATCGCCGACAACGGGCAGGCCTGCGGCCGCGAGCTGGGCGCGGATCTGGTGTTTGAAGCCGGTTTCCAGCTCAATTTCCAGAAGGGTGAAGTCATCATAACTTTTTCGCACCAGCCAATTCAGGGCCGCCCTGGTTCCTTTCTCACCCGGCCGGGCCGCGCGGGTAACAGTGCCGTCCCGGAACAACTGCCCTTCCAGGCGGCCGCTTTCAGCTTCCGGCCGTCCGGCGGTCAGGGCCAGATAGATCTTTTTCACGGTCCGCTCCCTGAACTGGGCGCTCAGGCGGGCCGCGCACTTGGAGGTCTTGGCCATAGCCACTACGCCGCCCACGGCCCTATCCAGCCGATGAGTCAGACCCACATAGGCCCGGCCCGGTTTGTTGCGGGCCAGATACTCGCCGGCCCAGCCCGAAAGGTCGGGACGGCCGGAGCCATCCGGCTGGGCCAGAAAGCCGGGCGGTTTTTGCACTATTAAAAGGTGATTGTCTTCGTATATAATGACCGGCGTCAGCATTGGAGCATTATATATTATTTGAATCCCCTTTAAAAAGGTTTATTTCATGGCATCAGCGAAACATATTTCCGAGACACCGGAGGGCCTGGCGGCCGAATTCAAGTCGGCCGGGCTGGAACTTCGGCCGGATGAGGCGGAAAAGTTCTGGCGGCTGCATCAGCTTCTGACCGAACGCAACCCGGCCGGAGATCTGACCAGGGTCGACGGTTTTAAAAACCTTGTGTATAAACACTATATTGACGGCGCTATGGCCGCTGAATTCATCGCCCCGAAGGGCCTGATGATGGATTTGGGCACCGGGGCCGGTTTTCCGGGGCTGCCCTTGGCCATTCGGCGGCCGGACTGGCCGCTCCTGCTGGCCGAGCCGCGCGGACGGCGGCTGGCCTTTATGGAAGAGGCCGTGGCCCTTCTGGGCCTGGAAAACGTTGATTTCTACCCTCACAAAGTCGGCCCGCGATTTGACCGGCCCATTGAGAACTTCATCACCCGCGATTTCGAGCCGGCCCCGGAGAGCCTGAAGCGGGCCGCCCTGATTGTCCCCCCCGGCGGACGGGTCTATCTCATGAAAGGCCCCAAAGTTGATTCAGAACTCCAGGAGGCTGAAACCCTGCCGGAGTGGAGCGATTTTGAGCTGGAAGATGACCGCGCCTACTGCCTGGGCCAAAGCGGCATCCAGCGCCGCTTGATCACCTGGCGAAAAAAGGAAGGCGGCCGCCGCCCGGCCGCTCCGCCGCCCTACCGGCTGGCTGAAATTTCCAGCCGCGAAAACCCCCGCTATAAAAGCTGGCTCAAATCCCTCAGCGGGCGCGGCCTGAAGAAAAGCGGGCAGGCCATTATTTCCGGCCGAAAATTCGTGGCTGAAATTCTGGGCGGACCGGCTCTGCCGCCGGAGGCGGCCCTCATCATCAAGCGCCAGGATGATCTGGCCGGGTTCGTGGTGCCTCCGGGCCTGACCGTCTATCAGACCCGGCCGGAACTTTTTCCCGATCTGGATATTTATGGGGCCGGGTCGCCGCTGATGGTTCTGCCCGTGCCCGAACTCCCCCTTTGGGACGGCCGCCTCAGTGACGGCCTGACCGTCTTCCTGCCCTTTCAGGATCCGGCCAATCTGGGCGCGGCCATCCGCACCTCGGCCGCGCTGGGGGCCACTGCCGTCATCCTGAAGGAAGCCGCCAGCCCCTGGCACCCCAAGAGCCTCAGGGCGGCCGGGCCGTCGATACTTCTGGCCAGCCTCAAACAAGGCCCCACACTGGCCGAACTGGCGGCCGTCAACGAGCCGGGCCTTCTGGCCCTCACCCCCGCCGGACGCAGCATTCTGGAACACTGTATACCGGAGCGGGCCGGTTTTGTCTTCGGTATAGAGGGGCCGGGGCTGGGCGGACTCTGGCCGGTCGAGCGGAGCCTCTCGATTCCCATGAGTGAAGGGGTGGAATCGCTCAACGCCGCCGCCGCCCTGGCCGTCGCCCTGGGTATATGGAAAGCCAGGCAGCAGCAATTCTCAAAGTAAACTTCTCCCTTGAACTTGCGGCTCGTAGCTATGCAAAAAGCGTGGTTTTTGCTCCGCGAGGAACTGTTTTGCCGTCAAAACCAGTCGCTGGCGCTCCGTCTCCCCTCTCGGGTCGACCGCTATTTTAAAATTGCCATCTACTTTGAGAATTGCTGACACCCGGCCAGCAATTCTAATTATGGCCGACGCCGTCGCATAAAGCCGGGGTCGAGCGTAGCGAGACGGAGCGCCAGCGACTGGTTTTGAGGCCCTCAAAGCCGCTCGCGAAACAAAAACCACGCTTTTTGTGTAGCTACGAGTCGTAAGTTCAAGGGAAAAAGCCATAATTAGAAGTGCGGCACGTATTGATGACCCGTCGGGTGTAAATCTCCGAGATCACCGCGCCGCTGGCCGTAATCAGCACGATGCCCAGCCATATGCCGGTCAGGCCCAGGTCAAGCTTAAAGGCCAGCAGCCAGAAAACCAGCACCGGCGCGGCAATCTGGCGGTATAGCCCGATCCAGACCGCAAACATGGGCCTCTTTAACCCTTGCAGAAACGATACGTTGATGTTCAAGAAAACATAGGCCCAGAATACACAGGCGTCAAATCTCAAAAAGTAAGCGCCCGCCTCCTTCACTCCTTCTTCCGGCGTGAAAAGTCCCATCAGGAACTTGCCGCCCAGCACCAGCAGAAAAAATGAAACAACTGAAACGCGGGCTCCCAGCGATACGGCCAAAGCCCGCGTCTCTTCGGCCCGCTTGAAATTGCCGGCGCCGTCGTTCTGGGCCGTCAGCGGCAGAACGGCCATGGCTATGCCCAGGGCCGGGAGAAGCGTCAGTTGCTCAATGCGGGTGGCCACGCCGTAGGCGGCCACGGCCTCAGCCCCGAACTGGCCCACGAACCAGCTGATGACATATATCCCCAAGCCGACACTGGCCAGATTCAATCCCGGCGGAATGGCCTGCCCCCAAAGCTCCATCTGCATTTTTAAATCAGGTTTTAAAGCGCTCCAAAAACCGTTTTTGAACAGCCCGGTCCGGTGAACCCGGCGGCTGAGATAAATCAGGCTGCCCACCTGAACGGAGACTGTGGCTAAAGCCAGCCCCGTCACTCCCAACGGAGGCACCCCCAGGCCACCATTCATCAGCCAATAATCCAGGCCGACGTTGGCCACCGCCCCGGCGGCCAGGGCGTTGCGCATGCCCCGACTGTCCCCCTGCACGGTCAGGAGGGAATTGGTGATGGACAGCATAAGAAAGGCGGGCGCGAACAGAAACACCGTATCCATGTAGTTGAGGCACATTTCCAGATATTCACCGCCTGCCCCCATGGAAATAAAGGCGGGCCTGGAAATCAGGGGGCCAATGATCATCAGCATGACCGACAGACTCAAAGCCAGTATAATGGCCTGCCCGGCCATGCAGCGGGCTTTGCGGCTATCAGAGGCTCCAAGGGCGCGTCCCACCAGGGCGGAGGCGCCGGTGGCCAAACCGGCCGCGAAGGTATTGAGCACAAAAAAAAGCGGAAAGGATAGGGAAAGGGCGGCTTGGGCTTCAGTGGAAATCCGGCCCGCGAACCAGGTGTCGGTCAGGTTCAGGATGGTTTGCAGGAACATGCCGGTGGCGGCGGGCACGGCAATTTGCCGCATCAGTTTCGGTAGCGGTCCCTTTAGCAGGTTCATGGCAATTTCCTGTGGGCTTCCGTGGTCCGTGCGGGACTACATTCAGCGGCTATATATGAAAGCTGTCAGTTTTTTTTAAAAATTCTGAGGCGGTCAAACAGCTTGTCGAAAATTTTCACAGCATACCCGGTCAGACAGGCGGCGGCCAGGGTTCCTTCGCGAACGCCCTGAATCTTTGGCAGGAGGGCCAGACATAAAGCCACGGCTATGGCAATCAGGGTCAGGTCAAAGGCGATTTTCACATAGCCAAAGACCAGATTTTTTATTTTTCCATACATTTTTACATATATGACCAGCATCATTCCTTCCGGGGGCAGCACGATGAGATTTGAGTTCACCATCAGACTGATGCCCAGGCCGGTGAGGGCGATCCCGGCGAAACAAATAAGCCATTGCTGGCCATAAGACGTATAATTCAGCATATAAAGGAAGCTGCCCATAGCATCTAAAAAACAGCCGAAAATCAGCACCGCCGGAAGCTGGAGCAAGTGAGCGGGTTTATATTGCTTCCTTAAAATTGCAATTTGCATCAGAATAAAGAAGCAGTTCATCATCACGGTAGCACTGCCAAGCGACAGAGGGCTCATCAGGCTCAGCACATAAGGCACGCTGGAAATTGGAGACGTACCCAGGCCGGATTTTATTGATAAGGTGACGCCCAGGGCCATAAAGGCCAGGCCGAAAATGAAACCAAAAGCGCGTAATCCGCGCGGGACAATGTCAAGGGGGCGGTTTCCCATAATAGTTAGGTCTGGCGGCCATCAAAGTATTAAGGGCGGCGCCTCGTACCTGTGACCTGCGTTTAGCCCGTGCGTGATGCGGAGCTTTTATGGTTAAAAAAAACCGCGCCGAAACCAGAAGGTTTCGGCGCGTTATTAGCCGTGACAGCCAGTGTTCAGGCTGTGGCCGGAGCCCAGCGGCCCTCATCGACTGAAATGGAGGGGCGCAGAGACGGACGGACGCTGTCTTTGGAAATGAAGCCTTCGGCCGAAACAGTGGCCGGTTTCAGAAGGCCGGGTTCAGCCAGGGCCTCGGCCACAAAACGGCGGTTCAGTTCATGGCCGGGCTTGGTGATGATGAAGCGGCCGATGATCGGAGCGCCGGCCATGCCGAGGTCGCCGATGAAATCCAGCACCTTGTGGCGCACGAATTCATCATCATAGCGGAGGCCTTCAGGGTTGAGGATGCCGTCATCGCCCACGACCACGGCGTTTTCCAGGCCGCCGCCCAGAGCCAGACCCTTGCTGTGCATGAATTCCACATCCTTGAGATAGCAGAAAGTGCGGGCGCGGCTGATTTCCTTGACGAAGGACTGATCACCGTCAACGTAGCAGAGGCCCTGACGGCCAATGGCCCCATTGAAATCGATGATTGCTTCGATAGAGAAGCAGCTGGCCGGGAGCACTTCGATGGATTTATCGCCATCGGTGATACGGAAGGGCCGGGTGACCAGGTAGACGCGGCGGGGTAGGCCCAGGTCGCGCAGACCGGCCTGATTAATCAGTTCCACCCAAGGCTCGGCCGAACCGTCGAAGACGGGCAGTTCCGGGCCGCTGCATTCCACCAGAACATTATCAATACCCAGTGAAACCAAGGCGGCCATCAGGTGTTCGACGGTGCTGATGCGATTTTCGCCTTCGCCCAAAGTGGTGGCCAGCTGAGTGCTCTGAACATTTTCCACCGAAGCCAAAAGCGCTTCCGCGCCGGGCAGGTCGATGCGGTGAAAGATGATGCCGCTATTGGCCGGGGCGGGCTTCAAGGTGACGGTTATATTGCGGCCGCTGTGTAGACCTTTGCTCTCGGCGCTTATGGAGTTATATATAGTTTTTTGAGTTCTTATCATTTTTATCTCTCAGACCGGCCGCTTTATTGGCCTGTGGCGAAAATTCAATCTTTTCGTCTGTACCCAATAAATATGCAACGACCGTGCCATTAGAAAAAACTTTAGCTTTATCTAAAAAATTCATTATTTTCAGCATATTATAATGACAGCACTTTTTTAAGATTAAGAGTGAAGCGAGCCTGTGGCAAAAACGCCACAGACCATTGCGGTCTTGCGGCCACACAGATCGTGGTTGGCAGTATGTAAAATATGTAACAAAGTCCAATATCAAAATCACCCAGAAGCGGAAGGGGTGTAGTGGCCTGCGGCCGGCAGATCTGGAGAAGACTTGGCCCGAAGGGCCAACCAAAGGGCTCCGCCCTCTGGACTCCGGCTGGGGGAGGGCCCACGCGGGCCCTACCCCAGACCCCACCCGCGCCAAGGGGCAAGCCCCTTGGAACCCCAAGAGGTCAGGGTCAGATTCAACTTTCCCCTTCCCGCATCGCCGCAACTCGCTTCGAGTACGAAGCTCAGACAAGCGGCGACGCTTCAGACAGGGTCAGCTTCTGGTGCTATTGGTAGTTTTAGGTTGTGATGTAACATTCCGCGATAGGCAGCTTCATAGGCTGAGTGGTAGTTCACGTATGTTCGGTTTAAATCAGCCACCCCTTAAAGGCCCTTTCCAGTGCTGTTAATCTGTCTCTCTGCCACCTATAGCTTTTCAATGAATTGCTCATTAGAAAAAGACGGCCAAGTCTCAACGTTACAGCACTGGAAAAACTAGTGGAGGGGAAGAAGTAATCAGCCGAACATACGTGAAGCCACAAACATCCAATGAAGCTGCCTATAGCAAAATGTAACAGGCCAATGTGAAGCGGCCGACAACGGTTAGAGCGGAAGCGGTATGAAGCGTCGCCGCTTGTCTGAGCTTCGTACCCGAAGCGAGTTGCGGCGATGCGGGAAGAAGAAAGTTGAATCTGACCCTGACCTCTTGGGGTTCCAAGGGGCTTGCCCCTTGGCGCGGGTGGGGTCTGGGGCAGGGCCCGCGTGGGCCCTCCCCCAGCCGGAGTCCAGAGGGTGGAACCCTTTGGTTGGCCTATTAGGCCAAGTCCTTTAAATCGCGCGGCCCCTTGGGCCGCACTCCTTATTCTTACTCACAAAAGCAAAACCCCCACACTCCCGAAAGAGGGTGGGGGTTTTGCAAGTGGTTCAAGGCAATCGCTTATTCAGCGACAACCACGAACTGGGCGCGGCGGTTGCGAGCCCAGGCGGCTTCGTTGTGAGCCGGATCCAGAGGACGCTCTTCACCATAGGAAACGGTGCTCAGACGAGCGCCACTGACGCCAAGGCTGGTGATGTAGTTATAAGCGCTCTTGGCACGACGATCACCCAAAGCCATGTTGTAAACTTCGGTGCCGCGTTCGTCGCAGTGGCCCTGGATCTCAGCGCGCACGCTGGGATACTGAGTCATGAAAGCGGCCTTGGCCTGAATGATGGCCGCACCGTCAGGACGAATGTCATAGCGGTCAAAGTCAAAATAGACATGATCGCCGACAAAGGCGGACTTCAGAGCCCGATAAGTTTCATCCTGAGAGGTAACAGTCTCTTTTTTCTGGCAGCCGACTGCCAAAGGCATCACCAACAGACCGGCCAAAACTACCAACATAAGTTTTTTCATGCGGAATCCTCCTTGCTTTTAAAAAGCATTTTTACCCGCCTTGGCGGGCGTTTAGTTTTACCCTTGCACCGGAAAGACCATAACATAGGCTTTGGTGAAGTTGCAGTTCTATAAATTTCTTCTTTCGTAAAATCTACAAATCCCCTTGGAAGCGTTCACTTACTGTCTTAAAAAAACATGTGAACTCAACCTCCGGCATTTTAATCAAACTCTCATTTTTTAGCAAAGATTTTTTTAACTCTGCGGCTTAAAGCCTAGTGGATGATCAAGTTGCCAGGGAGGGAAAGCTATGGCGGTTATCATGGTTCAATGAAGCAAAAACCTTGAAAAACTCAAAATACTCCTAAAAGAATCCTCTCCATACTAACAAACGATTTCATAGTATTCCGCTTTCAGCTAAATGTCAATCTTTTTGTGCCCCAACCCCATTCACTTAAAAAAAAGAGGGGAATTATACTAAATAATTATCACATGTTATATAAAGCTTCCTCACAAACTCATTTCAAAGTTCATAAAAATGGCTCAACAGGCAACTGGGATATCAAAAAAATAAAAATAATTACAGCCAATTAAAGCACACAGTAAACTCATGATCCCACACGACGCACGTTTTTATGGGGCCACTGGCCCCCAATGCGGCGCATGCTGGCTTTCTTTTAAGCTCGGCAGCAAAACTTTCTGGCCTGAACCATCGGCATTCATCACATAAAGTTTCGATAGGCCGTCTCTGTCACTGGAAAATACAATCTTACGCCCATCAGGTGAAAAACTGGGGTGACGATTCACACCTTGATTTTTAGTCAGGCGCCGCAAGCCGGAACCATCAGGATTGACAATTGAAATATCAGTTTCATTGGTAACAAAAACAATTAAACTTCCATCAGGTGACCATGTTGGATCTGTATTGCGCACAGTGGAAGGGGTGAGGAGGCGGGGATTGGAACCATCGGAGTTGGCAACATAAATTTGTCCATCACCGCTTTCATTGGAGACATAAGCCAACTTGCGTCCATCAGGAGAAAATGATGGCGAGACCGCTAAACCTTTGCCTTGAACGAGAAGAGAAGGTGTTTTACCGCTAAAAATATAGATGCTGGTATCTTTCTCACCTGAAATAGCGGCGACCAGGGCTCCGTCCGGCCGGAAAGCCGGTGAGAGGTGCAGCTCGCCGCTGGAAACAACCTGTCCATTGCGCAAAAGATCCCAATTTTGACCGTTGCGGCGGACCCAGGCGGTCTCACCTTTCGGCCCCAGAGTCGGCTGAGTTTCCATCACGCCCTTCTGTCCAGCCAGCACAACCGGGGATTCAGCCCCTGGTTCATACAACATAACATTTTTCCGGCTGCCGTCGCCGGTCACAAATATAATGGCGCTGCCCTGATAATCTGCCAGACCATCAGATGCGGCCAAAGCGGCCGCCTCGCTTGAGGCGAAAGCAGCCATTGGCGACAAGAGAAAAAAAGCGGTCAATATGAACAAAGAAAGTATAGAGCGCAAACAGTTGGTCATAACTTACCTCCTGAATTAGCAAAGGGCCTTGTTCCGGCCCGATTTCTTCCGTTATTATACATAATTTTCGTCAAAATAATTTTTTTTTCTGATTAAGCAGCCATTTTTATTTACCGGACAGCGCAATCATTGATGAAGCTCGCCCACAGGTTTCCTCCTCTTAGGCGGTTGAATAAAAAAAGCCGGAACCGAAGTTCCGGCGCTTAAGATTGCTGCCCCAGGCTGGAAAAAAGAGAGGTTTCGGCTTGGAAAAGTCGCCGCGGGCGATGGAGAGATTACGAATAATATTAAAGCGGTCGGCTGATGACCATGACGGAATGCCATTATCATCTAACTGAAAGGCGCCCCACATACTGACCTATTTTTTTTAGCTCTCTGAATAAAGTGCCAATTAACCAATATAGTCATCAGCAGCCGTGATTTGGGCAAACATGCCTGACAATGAAGCCATGAAAGCGGCCTGCACCTGCTCGGCTGGAACGGTTATTTCGTTAAAAGTCAGGTCTTTTGTGGCACAGGCATCATAAATCAGAGTGACGGGGATTTCGTAGTCTTTGGCAGCGCGGACAGTGGTATCAATACACATGTGGGTCATCATGCCACAAACAACCAGCTCTGTAATATTCTTATTTAAAATATTACACAGGTCAGTCCCGTAGAAGCTGTTGGGGTAATTTTTTACCACAAGGTATTCATTTTCAAGAGGCTTTAGTTGCTCATGAATATTTGCGCCGCTGGTATTCGGCAGGAAAAATGAAGCGCCTTCGCGTGTGTTGATATGCTGCACATGAATTACTGGCAGTTTGTTGCCGCGGAAGTAATGTAACAATTTCTTGGCATTCGCCAGAGCGGCCTCTGGATTCACAAGCTCGGCCCTGCCCCCAGGAAAATAGTCATTCTGAATGTCAATAATTAATAACGCTTGCATACTATTACACCTCGGTAATGTTAATCATCCAGGCTTTGCCCCTCCACTCAATCACCTGCGGCGACTTTTCCAAACTGGAGCGATTGCTTTTTCCCGGCCAGGGGTTTGTCATCAACCATAAGCGCCGGAACCAAAGTTCCGGCGCTTTAAGACGTTCGCGGTCTGGATTGGTGTCACCCGGTTATTTGCTGTCGAGCATGGTGGGCGACCAATAGGGCTGTTCCTGATGGGGGCTGTAGTCCGGCATCAAGGGCTGCTGGCTGTCGCCGTTGGCCGACATCACAAAAAGCTGGGACCGGCCGTTGCGGGTGCTGGAAAAGACGATCATCCGTCCATCCGGGGAAAAGCTGGGCCGCATATTGGAGCCCTGCCCGCCGGTGAGCTGCCGTAAGCCTGTGCCGTCCGGCCTGATGATGCAGATATCGGTTTCCCGGGTGACAAAGGCGATGTATTCGCCGGTGGGCGACCAGGCCGGATCAGTGCTTTTGCCGGTGTTGGTCAGCCGGGTTCCGGCTCCGCCGCTGGCCGGGGCGACATAGATCTGGGCCGTGCCGCTCTGGTTGGAGACAAAGGCCATCTGAGAACCATCCGGCGAGAAAGTGGGCGAAACGTTAATGCCGCCGGCGTTGACCAGAGGCGTTTTACTGCGGCCGGAGAAAGCGTGAATAGCGGTGCTGGTGGGGCCGGAGACGGCGGCGGCTACGGTTCCGTCGGGCTTGAAAGCCGGGGAAAGGTGCAGGTCGCCGGAGGAAACCACTTTGCCGTTGACCAACAGTTCCCACTTTTTGCCGTTGCGGTGAACCCAGGCGGTTTTTCCGCCGGGGCCCAGAGTGGGCTGGGTGCTGGGGCCGCCCTTGTGGCCGGCCAGCTGGGTGGCTTCGTCCGAACCAAGCTCGGTCATCATGATTGACTTCTGAGACATGTCGCCTGAAACGAAAATGATCTCGGAGCCGAACACGCCGGGAGTTCCGGTAATGGCCTCAAGAACGGCGTTGGTGAACTGATTGATCATCTTGCGGGCGTCTTTGGTGGGGCCGCTGTAGCGTTTTCCCAGCATCTGGTTGCCCATGGCCACGTCAAAAAGACGCATTTCCAGGGTGATTTTCGAGCCGCTGAGGGTCATGCCGCCCTTGACCAGATAATCGGCCCCGATAGCCTTCCAGGGATCAAAATCCACTGGCGAGCCGTCCACGCCGCCTCTGACATTGGATTCCAGTGAAGACCGGTTATCAAGGCGTCTGAAGAGGCCGGTCATTTCCAAGTTGGCGCCCAGACGGGTGGGCAGATAGGTGGCGTTGCGGTCGGTGCTGCCGCTGAGGGGCACCAGGTCGGCAATGGCGATATTGTATTTTCGCCCGGAACCCTGACCGATATCGATATAAGCAGTAACGCCGCCGAAGTTGTCCGCTTGAGCCTGGGCCTGAGGAATCCAGACCAGACCGGTTAAAATAATAAACAAGCTCATGAATCTGATCGAACGAAACAGATTAAACATGCTTCACCTCTATGTGCGTGATGTGCGTGGTCCGCACGGGACTGGGTCTAGGCGGGTCTTTCCCGTAATAGTTAATTTTGGCGCCGGGCAGGGCCCGGACCCTATGTCTAGGCGGTGGTTTCCCGGTGCGTTAATTTTGGCGGTCATCATCGTATTAAGAGCGACACCCCTTGTCTATAAGCCGCTGAAGCCCCACTTTTTTCTTCATCGCCCAGTTCTGAGGTAGCGGTAGTCCTCCTCTGAACTGGCACCATATTTGATGGCCCCCCAACGATATAACCTTACAGCGCTTAAAACCAACGTACCGAAACTCCTTCTTAGGAGTTTCGGTGGGGTCAAGGGGTTTACCCCTTGTGGGGTGGAGGGGCAAAGCCCCCCTCTCCAAAAAGCTTCTTCACCTTAGAACATTGAGCCCATGGTGAATTCCCACTGGCCCGCCTTGTCTTCGTCACGCTCGCGGTCGAGGGCGCGGCCGTATTCAATGCGGAAGGGGCCCATGGGCGAGAGGTAGCGCAGACCGCCGCCGTAGCTGCGGCGCATGTCGCCAAAGCTGTAGCTGCCGTCCTTGCTCCAGACGTTACCCATGTCGTAGAAAGCCACGGCGTAGAGACCTTCCTCCCTCAGAAGCGGGAAAGCCAGTTCGAAGTTGAAAACCATCATCTTTTCGCCGCCGATGGCTTCATCGGTGGCCTTGTCGCGCGGGGAGATCGAATACCAGTCGTAACCGCGCACGCTGTTGATGCCGCCGATCATGTACTTTTCATAAACCGGGAGGCCCTCATCCCTGTTTTCCTTCATATAGCCGACTTCGCCATGGGCCATGAGGGAAGCACCCTTGAAGAAGGGGGCCGGAATCCAGACCGCGCCTTCAGCCTCATAGCGGCTGAAATAGGTGTCGCCGCCGAAGAGGCCTGAACCATAGGAATAGGACAGGCGGGCAGTGGTGCCCTCGGTGGGGAAGAAGAAGTGATTTCGGGTGTCGCGCCGGAGGCTGACGGTCAGGACGCTGTCGGTTTTGTAGTCCTGCATGGATTTCAGATATTCCGAAGCATAGTCATCCACATCGGTGATATCGATTTTTTCCAGAGAATAGCGGGCCGACAGGTAGAAGTTGCCCCAGACCGGATAGCCGGCCCGAATGGCCGCACCGGTGGACTCCTTGGTATAGTCGTCATACTTGTTCTCGTAGCGGAAGAGATCCAGGCCGAGAGTCAGGGGTATGTCGAAAACCCAGGGGTCGGTGAATGAGAAGTTGTAATAGCTGTTCTTGGAGCCGAAATTGCCTTCCAGGGCCACCCGGCGGCCGTAACCGAAAAGGTTGTCCTGGGTCAGGCGGACGACGCCGAACATGGAGTTATAGTTACTGTAGCCGCCGCCGATCTGGAAAGAGCCGGTGGGGCGTTCCTTGACTTCGACGCGGAGGTTCATCTTGTCATCAGTATCGGAGGGGCCGGGCACCAGATTGACTTGCTCGAAGAAAGTGCTTCGCATCAAGTTGGCCTGGCTGGCCTGAATGGCCGAAGAGGAATAGAGGTCGCCCTCGACCACCGAAAGCTGGCGGCGGACGACTTTATCGCGGGTCTTTTCATTGCCGACGATGGTGATGCGGTCGAAATAGACCTGATTGTTGGGGAAGACCACCAGTTCCAGATCAAGGGTGGTTTCGTCAAGGCCGGGGGCAATGTCAGGCTCGATGGAGTTATAGGCATAGCCCTTGTCGGCGTAATAATCCTGAAGGCTTTTCAGGTCTTCCTGAAGGACTTCGCGGCTGAACCAGGTGGCCTTGCGAAGGCTGACCATCTTGAGCATTTTATCGGGATCGTCATCGGGCAGAAGGTCGCCGGTGATACTGACAGTGCCGACCTTGTAGCGGTCGCCCTCGGAAATGGGGAAAGTGACTATCAGGCCGCCATTATCGGCCGTGGTGACCTGGGGGTCGCCCACGCGGGCCTGGAGGAAGCCGTTGTTCTGATAGAACGATTCGAGCTTCTGGGCGTCGCCGGAGAGGCGTTCCTGAATGACCCGGCCGCTGGAGGTGAGCCAGGAGAAGAAGCCTTTGGTGCTGGAATCAATCTTGCGGCTGAGGGTCCAGTCGGAATAATAATCATTGCCGTCGAATTCGATTTTGCGGATGAAAATCTTGCCGCCCTCATCGATTTCATAGACCAGAATCTGGCGGCCTTCGTCGCCCGGCTCCAGGAGGGTGACCACCTGGGCCTGGGGATAGCCTTTTTCAATATAGAGGTTCTTGATATGATTGACTGAATCGGCAATGGCCTTTTCGCTGGGAATGTCATAGGGTTTGATGCCGAGTTTTTCCAACAGATCGTCGTCATCGAGCTTGGAGTTGCCCCGGAAGACGATGCCGCCCAGTTGGGCCCTTTCGACCACAACGAAGTGTACGGCCTTGCCGCCGCTGACGTCGCGCGTTTCCACCCGCACATCTTCGAAGAAGCCCATGCCGTAGATGCGCTTGATGTCGCTGGTGGCTTTAGCGTCGTTATAGGTGCCGCCCTGGCGGATGCGGAGGGCGTTGAGAATGGCCTGGGAATCAACCATGGTATTGCCGGTCACCGACACGGAAGCCACGCGGGCGCCGCCGCCGTAGAGGTGGTCGGTGGCCATGAGCACCATTCGTTCAGCCGTCTGCGGGAGGCCGGTGGAAGCTTCGGCCGTGGCACTGACGCGCTGGCTGGAGCGGCCGCGAGAGTTGAGGGCCACCAACTGGCCGGTCATATTGAAGCGCTCGCCGCTCTTGGTGACGTTGGTATAGAGGATGTAGTCCGCGCCGAGATCGGCGGCCTGGGCCTTGACGGCCTGATCGGTGCTGGTCAGGACGGAATCGCTCATGGCTATGGGGACGAAGCCCTGGGAGGCCAGGCTGTCGACGACCATGCCGGTCAGGCCTTTGGACAGCCGGCTCAACTGTTCGAGCTGCGCGCCTTCGGCGGACAGCACAAAGGGCATGACCGCCACTTTCTGCCCATCCTGGGCCGCAGCCGGAGAGGGGCTCAGCATAAAGCCCAGAGTCAGGATCATCAGCCAGACAAACTTCTTCATAGGGAGAACCTCGGACACTCAAGTATTGGTGCTGAATATTTGGTGGCCGGAACGTTGTTTCCGGGGAAACCACCATTCAGCCGGCCATGTTTAGCAATAAAAAGCCGCAAAATATGGTCGACCGCAACCCCGGCCGGAGGCTGGAGCGGGCCATTTGAAATGCATATTAAAAGGCGGACGGGCCTGACGTAGATCTACACGGAACCCGCCATAGGCCAGCCATGTGGATGCGGCAATTACCCCGGAGGGAATTCGAAATACATTCGCTGGTTTTATTGGCCCGGCCAGGCCGGATCAATTTAAGTAAAGCTTCATTAAAGAATACATTATTTTTCTTTTGAAGCCAAATTACAAGCAAAAAAACGCCAACTGGCCGCAAGTTCGCCGCGCGAACCAGTAACTAACTAATATCACATCAAATATTTCTTTATTTAACAGTTATTTTTTTCCCTATATATTCGACGCGCGCAACTGTCCGCTGGAAAGTTCCAGCGGTTTGTCAACCAAAGCCGCCAACTGGTGATTGTGGGTGACGATAACCGCCGCCAGATTTCGTTCAGCCACCAGCTCCATAATAAGATTATTGACGACCTGGGCGCTCTTGGCGTCCAGATTGCCGGTGGGCTCATCGGCCAGAAGCACACGCGGCTCCATGACCAGGGCCCTGGCCAGGGCCACCCGCTGCTGCTCGCCGCCGGAAAGCTCGCCCGGCTTGTGGCTGAGACGGTCGCCCAGGCCGACCCGCTCCAGAAGCGGCCGGGCCATGGCCTCGGCCTTTTCCGGGGCCAGGCCGGACAGCCGGGCCGGCATGGCCACATTTTCCAGGGCGGTGAAGTCACCCAAAAGGTGGTGAAACTGGAAAACAAAGCCGACCGAGCGGTTGCGCCAGGCGGCCAGTTCATCCTCGTTGCGGCCGAAAACCGGCTCCCCGTCAAAGGAGACCGCCCCGGAAGTGGGCCGGTCCAGACCGCCCAGAATGTAAAGGAGGGTCGATTTGCCGGAGCCGGAAGCCCCCAAAATGGCCATGGAGCGGCCGGATTCAATATCCAGATCCAGATTGGAAAGTATGTGCAGCTCTTCGCGCCCGCTCTTAAAAATTTTCGAGAGCCCGCGCGCCTTCATGATGATGGAACCGGCCTGATTACTCATAGCGCAGAGCCTCCGCCGGGTCCAGCCTTGAAGCCTGCCGGGCCGGATAAATGGTGGCCAGATAGCTGATGGCGATGGTCACCGTGACAGTCAGGAAAATATGAATGCCCCGCATTTCAATGGGCAGGCTGTCCATCATATAGATATCAGGGGGCAGGGTGATGAATTTATACTGCTTTAACAGGACGCAAAGGGTCACGCCCACCAAAAGGCCGCCCACGGCCCCCACCAGCCCGACACTCAGGCCCTGGATGGTGAAAATGCGGCGAATCTGCTTTTTGGAGGCCCCCATGGATTTGAGGATGGCGATATCGCGTTTCTTTTCTGTAACCATCATGATCAGAGTGGCCACGATATTGAATGCGGCCACCACAATGGTCAGGGTCAGCACCACGAACATGGCCGCCTGTTCCAGCTTCAGGGCGGCAAAAAGGTTGATGTTCATCTGCATCCAGTCGCGGCCCCAGAAGCCCTCGCCGAGAACTTCGAGCGCGGCCTGTTTAATCTGATCGGCCTTGTAGATGTCGTCGACCATAAGTTCGATGGTGGAGACTTCATCATTTTCCATGGCCATGAGGCTCTGGGCCTCGGGGATGGAGAGGTAGGCCATGCTGGAATCATATTCATACAGGCCGGAATGAAAAGTTCCGGCCACCTGAAAGGCGCGGGTGAGCGGCGCACGGGAACCCAAAGGGGTGATGCGGCCGAAGGGGGAGATGACGCTGATCTCGTCATACTGATAGACGTTCAGCTGATAGGATAATTCCCGGCCCAGGATAATGGGCGGCTCATCGAAATTATCGGGAGCCTTGAGAAACTCCAGGGCGCCGGGTGAGGCGCTCATATTGGAAAGCTGTCCCCCGGCGGCGGCCATATCGGGATCGATGCCTTTGATCATCAAGCCGCTGGGGCCGCCAGGCCCGGTGGCCAGGGCCTGGCCGTAGACGAAGGGTTCCGCGTGTTTCACGCCGGGCACCTGGCGGACTTTTTCCACCTCTTCGGCCCAGTTTTCAATGCCGCCGCCAATGCGCATAAGGACCACATGGGAGGTAATGCCCAGGAATTTTTCCTTCAGGTTGCTTTCAAACCCGGCCAAAACGGCCAGCACCACAATAAGCGCCGCCACTCCCAGCCCGACTCCCGCGACGGATATCACGGTAATCAGGGAGATAAAGTTCTCCTTGCGCCGGGCCTTCATATATCGAAAAGCAATATTGCTTTCTATTGACATCGGGTTTTTCCCTTGAACTTGCGGTGTGCAGCTACACAAAAAGCGTGGTTTTTGTTTCGCGTGTTATTATTTTGCCTCAAAACCAGTCGCTGGCGCTCCGTCACCCCTTTCAGGGTGACCTACTATTTTAAAATTGCCGCAGCCTCCTCCGGCAGCGGGGTTGAGGCTTGGCGAGACGGAACCCCACTGGTTTTGAGAAGCCGATCAGGTGCCCGCCGGTTGACGGGATGAAGACACTTATTTACTGATAGTCCGCATGTGCGGGAAAAGGATGACGTCCTTGATGGTAGGCGCGTCCGCCAGGAGCATCACCAGCCGGTCAATGCCCACGCCCTCGCCGGCCGCCGGAGGCATGCCGTACATCAGCGCCCGCACATAATCGTCATCCATATACATGGATTCCTCATCGCCCGCCGCCCGCTCGGCCACCTGGGCCTGGAAACGCCCGCGCTGGTCAATGGGGTCGTTCAGCTCGGAAAAGGCGTTGGCCAGCTCCCGGCCGGTGACGAACAGCTCAAAACGGTCGGTCAGGGACGGGTTTTCGTCATTGCGCCGGGCCAGCGGGCTGATGTCGGCCGGATAATGGGTGATGAAGGTGGGATTGATGAGCTTGGGCTCTATGGCCAGATCGAAAATCTTGGCCTGAATCTTACCCAGCACATCCTGGTCCGATTTCTCGCCGCCTATGGATTTAAGGAAAGCCAGGGCCGCCTCACGGTCAGTCAGGACCTCCGGCGGCGCTCCGGCCACTTTCAGGAGAGCGTCGTTCCAGGTCAGCCGAGTCCAGGGACGGCCCAGACTGACCGGCGTCCCCTGATAGCTGATTTCAGTGGTGCCCAGCGTTTTTTCAGCCACAAAGACGAACAGCTCTTCAGTCAGGTCCATCAGATCATAAAAGTTGGCGTAACTCTGATAGAATTCCATCATGGTGAATTCAGGGTTGTGCTGAATGCTGATTCCTTCGTTGCGGAAACTGCGGTTGATCTCAAAGACCCGGTCAAAGCCGCCCACCAGAAGCCGCTTGAGGTGCAGCTCGGGCGCGATGCGCATATAGAGTTTACGATCAAGCGCGTGATGAAAGGTTTCGAAGGGTTTGGCCGCGGCCCCGCCGGGGATGACATGCATCATGGGCGTTTCCACCTCCACAAAGTCACGGCCGGTCATGAACTGACGGACTGCGGCCACGATTTTGGAGCGCAGCTGGAATATGCGGCGGCTGTCCTCATTCATAATCAGATCGACATAGCGTTGGCGATAGCGCATTTCAACATTGATGTCGTGATATTTCTCCGGCAGCGGCCACAGGCTCTTGGTCACCAGCTCGAGTTTATTGGCCATGATGGTCAATTCACCGGTCTTGGTCTTGAACAGGCGGCCCGACAGGCCCACCAAATCGCCGATATCCAACTTTTTGAACATGGCGAAAGTCTCGCCGTCCACGGACTGCTTGTTGATGTAGACCTGCATCCGGCCGCTGGGGTCGGTTATATCGAAAAAGGTGGATTTGCCGTAATCACGGCGGGCCATGATGCGGCCGCCGATGGTGAAAACGTCTTCCATCTTCTCAAAGTCATCGTGTTCCAGGCCGGAGAAGCGCTCCCGGAGACCGGCAATTTTGTGTTCAGGCCGGAAAGTGTTGGGATAGAGCTTCAAGCCGCCGTCGGCCAGTTCTTTGGCTTTATCGAAGCGGGCCTTGATGACCGGGCTGTCTTCGTCGTCGGCCAGCCGCTGTTCTTCGGCTTCAATAATTTCTTCCACGTTGCTTGGGGCCTGATTTTTTTCGTCTGTCATAATGCATTCCCACTTTCAAGAATTTAACCTTGCTATTATACGCGCCAAATGTAAGTCCGTCAATTTTCTATTGGATGGCTGAGCAAACGGCAAAAGTAAAACTCGGAGGGCGGGGCGGTGAGATATCTCCATAGTGGCCCCCGATTTTTCTCTGATCCCGGCCGGGTGGCTTCATCGGCATTATGTCTGTGCGTGCCCGTCCGGGGAGCAAAAATCGTGGTCCCCTCTGGAGAAATCTCACCGCCCCGCCCTCCTGGTCTTGGTCGGCTCATGTAAGAAAACCGCAACAGCCACCCTACACAAACGCCGGCACTGACCAGGCCGTGCGGGCGAAAAATTTTCTGTAAGTCGCTCGTAATTTTGCTCCCCGGACGGGCACTTGCTCACCACCATCCTATGAAGCCACCCGGCCGGGAATCAGAGAAAATTACGAGCGACGTCAGAAATTTTTCCGCCCGCACGGCCGGGTTTTACCTTTGCCGCCCGCACGCCCATGACGCACTTGCGGAAAAAGTGATGTTGAGCTACAATAAATAGATTTCCAGATTATCAAACCTCCGCAAAGAGCCCTGGCGGAATGTGAATAGAAATGTGTAACAATATCACTCTCGATCCCATATTGCTGAATGAAATCAGACAAAAAATGAAAAGCAGTCTCCGAACCAGGCTCTTCTGGCTTACCAGGAGGTTGTCGGGCATGAAAGTGTTATTGGCAGGCTCTCTGGAATATTCGGATTGCGATCAGCCCGCCGCAACCCTGAATGTGGCCTGCGGGGCGCCTGAGGATATGAAACAGGCCAGAGACGTTACCTGGCATTACATTCCGCGGAACCTGCCGGCCTCCTGGTGGCTCCCCACGGATGTGACCACGCCGGCCTCCTGGTGGCTGGCGGAATATGGCTGGTCTATTGAAGACATCTTCATCGGCATGGCTTTGAGGCCCGCACCCGGCTATACCGTTAACTTTGACTCGCCGCCCGAACTGACGATTGTCCCCTGCACCACAGAGGAGCACATTTGCGACGTCGGCCGGGTGATTGCCTCCCCCCATGTTGACGAGCAGCCAAGGGAGGCCAAAGTGCTGGCCCAGGCCTACAGGAGCGCGGCCAGGCCGATTCTGGCCGGTGAAGACGGCCTGAAAGTCTGGATAGGCTATGTGGACGGCCAGCCCGTTTCCACCATCGCCGCCATCAGCCAGGACAATACGGCCGGGATGTACGGCTTGACCACCGTGCCGGAATGCCGACATAAAAACTATGCCCAGGCCACGTTTTTCAAAGCTCTCGAGTACATCGTGGGCACCGGCTGCGAACTGATCACCCTCCAGGCCGCCTCCGGGGGAGTGACCATCTATAATGAGGCCGGTTTTATCCCGGTCAATCAGTTCGTCCTCTGGAACAACAAGGCATTACTCTAGCTCACCGACCATCGCGGCTCCCCCCGGCCCGGCATTATGCATATAGCCACGGGGGCTCCGCTCTTAATACGATGATGGCCGCCAAAATAACTATTACGGGAAACCGCCACCTAGACATGGGGTCCGGGCCCAGCCCGGCAAGAAGGTAGAACATGGAATTGTTTGAGCAGCAACGCATCGAACCTATCAATATCGAAGATGAGATAAAAGTCTCCTATCTCGATTACGCCATGAGCGTCATCATCGGCCGCGCCCTCCCGGACGCCCGCGACGGACTTAAACCTGTCCACCGCCGCATCCTGTTCGCCATGAACGATCTGGGCAACGACTACAACAAACCCTACAAAAAGTCAGCCCGCGTTGTCGGTGACGTTATAGGTAAATACCACCCCCACGGCGACCAGTCCGTTTATGACGCCCTGGTGCGTCTGGCCCAGGATTTCGCCATGCGTTACCCTCTGGCCGACGGCCAGGGCAACTTTGGCTCCATCGACGGCGATTCGGCCGCCGCCATGCGTTATACCGAAGTTCGCATGGCCAAGCTGGCCCACGAATATATGGCCGATATCGATAAAAACACGGTGGAATTCGGCCCGAACTATGACGGCTCGCTGGAAGAGCCGACCGTCATGCCCACCAGGGTGCCGGGCCTTTTGGTCAACGGCTCGGCCGGTATCGCGGTCGGCATGGCTACCAACATTCCGCCCCACAACCTTGGCGAGGTGTCATCCGGCCTGATTGCCCTGATCGAAAACCCCGATATTTCCATTGAAGAGCTGATGGCCATTATTCCCGGCCCGGATTTTCCCACCGGCGGCTTCATTCTGGGCCGCGAGGGCATCCGGGAGGCCTATCATACCGGGCGCGGCATCATCCGTGTGCGGGCCAAGGCCACCATCGAGACCGGCCCCAAAGACACCAAGCGCTCGCTGGTGATCACCGAAATGCCCTACCAGGTCAACAAGGCCAAGGTGGTGGAAGATATCGACGCCCTGGCCCGCGAAAAGAAAATCGAGGGCATTTCCGAAGTGCGGGACGAGAGTGACCGCGACGGCATGAGGGTGGTGGTGGACATCAAATCGGCCCAGCGGGATCTGGCCGAAACCATCATGAACCAGCTCTATCGCATGACCCAGTTGGAAGTGAGTTTTGGCATAAACCTTCTGGCCGTGGTCGGGCAGGCGCCGCGTCTTCTGACCCTGAAGGACGCGCTGGTTCACTTCATTGATCACCGCAAGGATGTGGTCACCCGCCGCACCCGCTTTGAACTGGATAAAGCCGAGGCCCGCGCCCACATTCTGGAAGGTCTGCGCAAGGCCCTGGATCATCTGGACGAAGTCATCGCCATGATTCGCGGCAGCCGCACTCCGGCCGAGGCCAAAAGCGGGCTGATAAGCCGTTTCGAATTCACGGCCATTCAGGCCCAGGCCATTCTGGATCTGCGCCTCCAGAAACTGACCCAGCTTGAGCGCAAAAGCATTGATGATGAATATAACGCCCTTCTGACCGATATTGAGCGCTACAAAGCCATTCTGGCTTCTGAAACTCTCCTTTTGGGGGTCATTAAGGATGAACTGATCGAACTGCGCGACGGCTACGGCGACGATCGCCGCACGGTCATCACCAATGTCCGCCCCGGCGATTACAATCCTGAAGATTTCATCGTCGATGAGGACATGGTGGTCACCATCAGCCACGGCGGCTATATCAAGCGCAATTCCGTAACGCTCTATAAATCACAGAAGCGCGGCGGAAAAGGCGTGACCGCGGCCAAGACCAAGGAAGATGATTTCGTGGAAAGGCTGTATATCGCCTCCACCCACAATTACCTCCTGTTCCTGACCAACCGGGGCCGCCTCTACTGGCTCAAGGTTCATGAGATTCCCCAGGCCGGGCGCACTTCACGCGGCAAGGCCCTGGTCAACGTCATCCCGCTGGATGAAGGCGAAAAAGTGGCCACTGTGCTGGTGGTCAAGGATTTGAGCGAGCCGGAGCGTTTTGTGGTCATGGCCACCAAAATGGGCATAGTCAAGCGGGTGGAATTGGCCGCCTTCCAGAATCCGCGCCGGGTGGGCATTATCGCCATCACCATAGGCGAGGATGATGAGCTGGTCTCAGCCGGCATGACTGACGGCCAGAGCGCCCTGGTTCTTTCCACCTCCGGCGGCAAAGCCATTTGCTTCAAGGAATCCGACGTTCGCCCCATGGGCCGCACGGCCGCCGGGGTCAAGGGCATCAGCCTGGCCGCCAAAGACAGCCTGGTCAGCATGGACGTCATCAGCGCCGACCGCAGTGAAGTTCTCCTGACCGTCACGGAAAAAGGCTTCGGCAAGCGCACCCCGGCAGCTGAATACAACCTTCAGTCTCGCGGCGGCATGGGCACGATCACCATTAAGACCACCCCGCAGAAGGGCCAGGTGGTCGGTGTTTTGAAGGTGACCGAGGAAGACCGGCTGATGCTTATCACCAACACCGGCCGACTGATCATGTTCAAGACCAGCGAGGTTTCCGTGCGTCACCGCAACACCGGCGGAGTCAAGCTCATTGACATCAGCGACGGTGAATATGTGGTGGACGTGGCCCCGGTGGGCGAGCCTGAAGACGACGGGCTCGGAGTTGACACGCCCGCCGAGACTGAAGACGGCGGCGCGGACGACATGCTGGGCCTGGAATAATATGGCCGGAACCAAACGCCCGCCCCGCAAAGGTGAAAGCGGCCCGCGCGAACGGGGGCCGGAACGGCCTGGCCGCCCCGCGCGGCCCAGGCGTTCGCCTCGGCCGGGCCAACGACGGCCTGGCCGTCCGCGCGCCGAAGCGGCTGAAGCTGTTGCGTCCTCACCGGAGCGGCTGCAAAAGGTGATATCTGAAGCCGGGCTGGCTTCCCGGCGCGGCGCGGAGCGTCTGATTGAGGAAGGGCGGGTGACAGTCAACGGCCAGGTGGTTACCCAGCAGGGTTTGAAAGTGGACCCGGCGGCCGACAAAATCAAAGTTGACGGCCGCCTGATTGGTCCGCCGCAGCGGATGCATTATTATATGTTTAACAAACCGGCGGGCTATCTGACCACTCTGGCCGATCCCAGGGGACGGCCGACCATCAGCATTTTTCTGGCTCAACTGCCGGTGCGTGTTTTTCCGGTCGGGCGGCTGGACATGGATGTGGAAGGGCTTTTGATTCTCACCAATGACGGCCCTCTGGCCAAACGGCTCATGCATCCATCCTCACAGGTGCCCAAGACTTATCGCATCAAGGTATCCGGCCGCCCCAGTGAAGAAGCGCTGGCCAAACTGCGGGACGGGAGCCTGATGTTGGGTGAGCGGCCGGCCGCTCCGGCCGGGGCGGAGATGATTAAGACAGCGGAAGATCGTTCCTGGATTTTGCTGACCATCACAGAAGGACGCCACCATCAGGTTAAGCGCATGTGTTCGGCCATTGGTCATCCCGTTCTGAAGCTGAAGAGGGTTGCCTACGCCGGGCTGACGCTGGGGACGCTGCATCGTGATAATATCAGGCCACTGACCCCACAGGAAATACAAGTGTTAAAAGACGCTTGTGAAGTTTAGCTTTTTTTAGAAAGAATAAGGAGTGCGGCCCGTAGGGCCGCGCGATTAAAGGACTTGGCCTGAAAGGCCAACCAAAGGGTTCCACCCTCTGGACTCCGGCTGGGGGAGGGCCCACGCGGGCCCTGCCCCAGACCCCACCCGCGCCAAGGGGCAAGCCCCTTGGAACCCCAAGAAATCAGGGTCAGCTTCAACTTACTTCTTCCCGCATCGCCGCAACTCGCTTCGGGTACGAAGCTCAGACAAGCGGCGACCCTTCTTACAGGGTCAGCTTTAACCGCTATAACCAGCTTCACATTGTGTTGCCGCATTTCGCTATAGGCAGCTTCATCGTATGATTGTTGCTTCACGTATGTTCGGCTGAATATTTTTTCCCCTCAATAATTTTTTCCAGCATTGCAAGCACGGGACGTTGCTGTCTGTTATTGTTGGAATTCTTCGAATCATTCAAATAATAAAGTAAAAGGCGGGGGCGGAAAATTTTCCGCCCCCGCCTCAAGCCCATAGCCGACCGTGACCGCTGGCTGAATGGGGGAAAGGAGGCTGTGCCCCCAGCAATTCTAATTATGGCCGACGCCGCCGCATAAAGCCGGGGTCGAGCCTAGCGAGACGGAGCGCCAGCGACTGGTTTTGACGGACAAATAGCCGCGCGCGAAACAAAAACCACGCTTTTTGTGTAGCTACGAACCGTAAGTTCAAGGGAAAAAGCCATAATTAGAATAGCCGCTTTGCCCCCTTCTATAATTACTTATTTTTTGTATCTGGCCTCAGCTTCAGGCAGAAATTTCTCGATATTGGCGATGCGCTTTGCGTCAGAGGGGTGGGTTGAGAGGAAATCACTGCCCTTGCTGCCGCCGGAAGCCTCAGACATGCGCTGCCAGAAAGCCACGGCCGCTGCCGGGTTGTAACCGGCCATAGCCATCAGAGAAAGGCCGATGCGGTCGGCTTCGCTTTCGTGGGCGCGGGAGAAGGGCAGAAGTATGCCGACTTCACTGCCCAGGCCATAGGCGGCCATGGCCATGTCGCCAGTGAACTGGGAGGCTCCGCCTACACCAAGACCAATGCTGAGGGCGGAAGCGCCCAGGCTGGTCATGAGCTGCTGACTGGCCCGCTCACGGCTGTGATGAGCAATGGCGTGGGCTACTTCATGACCCATGATGGTGGCCACACCTTCCTCACCCTGGGTATAGGGGAGAATGCCGGTGTAGAAGGCAACTTTGCCGCCAGGCATGCAGAATGCATTGACGTCGGAGGACTCGATGAGGTTAAACTCCCAGCTGTAGGTGGAGATTTCGGCGGCCCGGCCGTGCTCGGTCAGGAAGGACTCGGCGGCTTTGCTGATTTTCGAGCCCACGCTTTTGATCATGGCCGTGTCCTTTTTATTTTTGGACAGGGGGCCCTGTTTGACCATCTGGCTGTATTGGGTGGCAGCCATGGTGTTCAGTTCGCTGTCGCTGACTAGGCTCAACTGGCTGCGGCCAGTGCCGGGCACGGTGGCGCAGGCGGTCAGGCCCATAATCAGAACCATGGCCATCAAGAGTTTGAGGGCGGTAGCGAGACGGCGGGATGAAGTCATAATCGAATCTCCTTATAATTCAACATTATCAAAAAAGGCCAAGGGCCCTTGCGAATCATGGCGAGACGAGTCAGTTGTTCTGGTAGGATTTGTTTTTGACGAAATTGAGTATTTCCAGGAACTCGGTGGGGGGCAGGTAGCCGGGAAGATATCCGGCGATTTCGCCTTTGGCGTCCAGGAACACTATCATGGGCAGGGTTCTGGCGTTGTATTTTTTGGCCAGGTCCGGGTCTTCGTCCACATTTACCTGAACCGACAGGAAAGAATCATTCAGGGATTTGACAACATTATCATTGGGCAGGACTTCCTCATTGAACATCGAGCAATAGCGGCACCAGTCGGCCCAGAAATAAATCATCACATGTTTATCCTGTTTGCCGGCTTCGCTGAGGGCGTCGTCATATTTTTGAAAGTTTACAGCCGCCTGGGCTGAGGAAATAAACAGGAGTCCGGCCATAAAAACGGCGGCGGTCAGGGTCAGGCCCTTTCTCAACATATAAACACCTCTTGTGCCGGGCAGGGCCCGGAGTGCGTGGTCCGCACGGGACTATGTCTAGGTGGCGGTTTCCCGTAATAGTTAATTGCGGCGGCCATCATCGTATTAAGAGTGTGGCCCCCTTGGCTATGGGTTGTGTTTAGTGCGTGCCATTTTTTAATGTAGACCAAATCCGGCGGAAAAACAAGCCGCGAAAGTAGGTGGCGATTAAATAACAGCAGGTCGACCTGTAAGGGAGACGGAGCGCCAGCGACTGGTTTTAAAGCCGCTAAAGCCGCTCGCGGAGCAAAAACCACGCTTTTTGCGCAGCTGCACGCCGTAAGTTCAAGGGAAAAGGTTTACATTTAGAAATTGCGAAGGGACGTTTCAATAGAAATTGCTCATCAGGGGGCTGATGTAGCCGCTGATAACCAGGGCGGCCATTATCAGAACCAGGACACCCAGAACTTTGTTGACCACGCCCACCACTCGGTTTATGCGGGAAATGAAAGTCAGGGCGCTGCCCCAGACCAGGGAAAATATGAGGAACGGGAGTCCCAGGCCCATAGAAAAGACAACCAGGAGTTTCAGGCCGAATTGAGCCGATTGCTCAAAGGCGGCCAGAGCCAGAATAGCGGTGAGGACCGGCCCGACGCAGGGGGTCCAGCCGGCGGCAAAGGCCATGCCCACTATCAGCGAGCCCAGAAGACCGACCGGAGGCCTTTTTTTCAGGTCGGCCCGGTGTTCCCGCATCAAGAATTTCGGGGAGATGAGGCCCAGGAGGTAGAGGCCGAAAAAGACCAGGAAGGCCCCGGCCACATAGCGCACCACATGGCCGTAATCCTTGAAGAAGCCGCCCAGGCTTCCGGCGGCCGCGCCCAGGGCGCAGAAAACCAGGCTGAAGCCGAGAACGAAAAACAGGGTGGAGGGAAAAAGTTTCAGAAAGCCAAAGGGCTTTTTTTCCGTTTCCGCCATCTCGTCAAAGCTAAGGCCGGTCACCAGGGTGAGCCAGGCCGGTATCAGGGGCAGGATGCAGGGGGTGAAAAAGGTCAGGAATCCGGCGGTGAAGGCTGTGCCGTAGCCGATCTTTTCCAAAAACAAAGCTCCGAGATTCAACGAAACACCTATTTACATTGCACCAACGATTTAAATGTAGGCTTTTTCCCTTGACCCAGCGGTGCGGCGCTACGCAAAAAGCGTGGTTTTTGCTCCGAGGGCGGCTTTAGCGGCTTCAAAACCAGTCGCTGGCGCTCCGTCTCCCTTGCGGTCGACCTTCTATTTTTGAAAAAGCGGCTACTTTGAGGATTGCTGACAATGCACCTTTTAACTTTTATCACGGCCGCCGGGCAAAAAACACGTTGTTGCCCGGTGGCCGCTTTTTATTTCCTGAGCCATCTTTCCGGTATGGATTCGGGCACGGGTCGTTTACCCTCCGCCCCTTCCGGGCTCATGTAGAGGCGGCAATAGCAGCAATCATATTTACGCACGTCTTCCTCCCGGAAGACGCAGGGGCAGACGATTTCTTTGTCGCGCTCGCGCTCGCCCGTAGCCAGACGGCAGGGGCAGGAGGTATAGCCATAGCGCGCCTTGTTGGTCAGCATGCCCTCAATGACGTCCAGGCACCATTCATAATCAGGATTGAAGCAATACCCCTTCTTCTCCTGAATGGGCTTCAGCATTTCGTACATTTCTTTGGGAGTCATAACAGCCCCGGATGGTTACTTGGAGTTCCGCAGTTTGGCGACAGCCTGACGGATGTCGCTGTCGCGGTCGCCAACGATCACCTTGTCACCGATGACGATGGTGGGAAAAGTTTCGGCCGGGTTATATTTGGACATTTCGCTCAGAGCTTCGCTCATTTCATCCTGGGACAGCTGGTCAACGTCCACATAATCATATTCCGCGCCCAAATCGTGCATCAGCTTTTTGGCATTTTTGCAGTGAACGCAGGTGGAGAGGGTATACATGAAGATGCCGGGTTTATCCTGATACTTAGCCGGGTCATAGAAAGCCATAATGTGCCTCTTTCCGGGATGTTTGTCCCTGTTTTTTATATCAGGCCGCCTAAATACAGTATTTTTTGGGGGACGGACTGAAAAAATCAAGCGTCTTCAATAATAATATGGTTCCACCTGAATGTCCAGCGGGTGATTCCATGCTTTTTCATTCAACCAGCTTGCGGCCCACGGCCGGCAATGGAAAAAAAGCCATAATTAAAATCCCCTGGTCCAGCCGGCGGCCGGATTTAATGCGGGATTTGCGCTTCAGAGGCCATTTTCCGGGCCGGCAGCACATACTGGCGCAGAAGCGCAGGCCACAGTTCCGGCCAGGCTTTCCAATGATTGGTGTTCTGGCCGATTCGTCTGAAATTGCTGAAAGGGGCCAGGCTTTGGAAATGGGCCGACATTTCCGGCGGAATGATGGAATCATCTTCACCATAAAAATGGATCTGGCTGAGTCCGGCCAGGCTGGCGGCATTGTCGGCCGGATTAAGGGAACCGGCCAGCGGGCGGTAGCGCTTCTGGCGCACCCACCAATAAGTATCCAAAAGTCCGGCCACAGTGGTCACGCTCAGAACATCGTCGCGGCGCTCGGCCAGGAGAACGGCCATTCCGCCGCCGCCGGAATAGCCGATCAGGTGAACCTTGTCCGCCCCCACCTTCTTTTTGGCCTCATCTATGGCCCGTCCGGCCGCGTCCACACTCTCATCGGCCAGGCGTTTGTCGGACCAGTAGGCCATGTAGGAGGGGCCATTCTGGGTGGACTGGAACTGCCCCACTCTAGCCAGATACAGAACGGCCGGGGCCGGATCGGAGCGGGCCAGTTCAAAGCCCATCACCTGGGCCGGAGTGGGGTCCATGGTCACGCGGCCGCGCACCACTCCCCGCCCATCGCCTTCCAGATAGACCACCAATTCCTTGGAATCGCCGGGCTTGCCTTTAACCAGACCGGACAGAAGAAACGGAGAAACATTAAAAGTGGTGGGATGGAAATCATAGCCATAGGCCCGGCTGGACAACTGATGCCAGGCTTCTCCGGCGCTCTGGGCGCAGCCGGCCAGCACAGTCAGCCCCAATATCATCAGAAAGGCTGGAAACAATGGGAACAGAGTTCTTTTTCGTATCAATTTGTTTTATCTCCTTTTCCCTTGAACGGGCGGCTCGGCGCCGGGCAAAAAATGTGATTTTTGCCCGGCAAGGGGCCGATTAGGCTTTAAAACCAGTCGCTGGCGCTCCGTCTCGAAGACTCGACTCTCTGCTGTAGGTGGCGGCAAAAGCTTACAATCGCTGCCGTCTCCCCTATCGGGTCGGCCTGCTGTTACGCGAAATTGCCGTCCGCCTTGGGAATCACTGAAGCGCCTACGCAAAATTACACGGCTATACACTCGCCCCTTATGCAATCAGTGGGGAGAGCGCCGTAAATGATAAAAAATGTATGCGGGAAAAAATCTAATAAAAATCACCGGCCGCTCACCGGGCAAAAATTATCTTTTTGCCCGGCCGCAAACCGCAAGTTCACGAGATAGCCATAACTTGAATCACTAAGGTCATTCGGAATCGAAAGTGTCATACCGGCTGAAGATGTTGCCGGTATCATCCATAAGCTGAAAGCCCAGAAACTTGTTCTTGGCAATGGCGCAGTTGATGTTCAGGGCGCAGGACTTCAGGCAGATCGTATCCGCCTCGTCAAATTCGCCAAAACAACTCAAACGCCCGTCAAGCTCTTCGCGTGACAGATTGATGGAAATGGGCTTGTTATTCATATTGGGTATTTGCATCCAGTTCGGTTAGAGGGTTTTGGCCTTGGCAAAAAACCCCGATTTTTCAGCGGGACTCCGAATCAGCCGGGCCGAAACAGGCCAGGCGCGGAATAACCGCGACACTAATTCATAGTAAATGATAGGATAATCCTTTTTCCTCACATTTTCAATACCTGCAATTGGTAAAATTACTCCGGCCGGCAAAAATCTTTGCCGGTGAAACAGCAGCTTCCGGCTGTTTGCGCTCAAAAACTTCCGGCGGCCGGTAAAAGACGCCTATATATACATAAGAATATAATTATTGTTTTTCGACTTTAATTTCTGAACAGGTTAAATGCCGGTTGAGGTTCAAGGGGTTGCGGCTGATGGAACGTCATTTTAAAACCTTGACAAACATTCTTGTAAGACTGTAGTGTATATATTCATAATCCAATAAGCGCTTCATTCATTGTGGTTCAGCGCACCATAATACTTAAAAAAAGCCGGCGTCTTCCGCACGGCATCGGCAAGAAAACAAACAGCTTTACGGAGTTGTCAAGTCAGGATTCCGGTCGGCTCCGGCACCTGATTACATCTGGAAGGGAGAATTATATCTTGAAAACACTAGCATTGGCCCTGACATTTTTTTCCTGTCTGGCCGCAGCCTTGGCCTGCCCGGAGGCGGCCCTGGCCGCCAGTCACTATCATCTCGACGGCAGCGGGCTTTCCGCCCTGTGGGTTCTGCCCTTTGCCGGAATGCTTCTGTCAATCGCCATCTGTCCCCTGACTGTGCCGCATTTCTGGGAACACAATTTTGGGAAAGTGGCCATATTCTGGTCAATCATCTTTCTCATTCCCTGCTGGCTGGCGTTTGGCACCGGGGTGGCCGCCTACACCGTTATTGAAACGATTATTCTGGAATATCTCCCCTTCGTTATATTGCTGCTGTCGCTTTTCACCATTGCCGGCGGCATCCGCCTCACCGGCACTCTGGTGGGCACCCCGAAGCTGAATGTGGCCCTTCTGGCCGTGGGAACGGTCCTGGCCAGCCTCATGGGCACCACCGGCGCGGCCATGCTGCTCATTCGCCCCCTTCTCCGGGCCAACGCCCATCGCCGTTATCGAGTTCACAGCGTGGTGTTCTTCATCTTTCTGGTGGCCAACATCGGCGGCTCCTTGACCCCCCTGGGCGATCCGCCCCTCTTCCTGGGCTTTCTCAAGGGTGTTTCCTTCTTCTGGACCACCAAATATCTTTTTGTGAAAATGATGTTTATGGCGGCATGTCTCTTGGGCATTTATTTCGTCCTCGATACTATCCTCTATAAAAAAGAAGGCTGCCCCCAACCCGACCTGGAAGGCCCGCAGGAACCCTTCGGTTTCCTGGGCAAGGTGAATTTCATCCTTCTGGGCGGCGTGGTTCTGATGGTTCTTATCAGCGGCCTGTGGAAAACAGATGTTGCCCTTAACGTCTGGGCCGATATCAGCGTGACCCTGCCGAACATGCTGCGCGATATCATGCTTCTGGGCCTGGCTGTAGCCTCCCTGAAGCTGACTCCCCATGAAATCCGGCGCGGCAATGATTTCACCTGGGGTCCCATTGTGGAAGTAGCCAAGCTTTTCGCGGGCATCTTCATCACCATGGCCCCGGCCATCGCCATTCTCAAGGCCGGTGAGGCGGGTGCGCTCAAGGATCTGGTGGCCCTGGTCTCAACCAACGGCCAGCCCGTCAATCACATGTATTTCTGGATGACCGGCATGCTTTCAAGCTTCCTGGACAATGCCCCGACCTATCTGGTTTTCTTCAACCTGGCCGGCGGCGACGCGCAAACACTGATGAACGTCATCCCCAACACCCTGGCGGCTATCAGCGCGGGCGCGGTTTTTATGGGCGCCAACACCTATATCGGCAACGCCCCCAACTTCATGGTCAAAGCCATCGCCACCGAACAGGGCGTGCCCATGCCCAGCTTCTTTGGCTACATGGCCTGGTCAGTCGGTATCCTGGTGCCGCTGTTCATCCTGGTGACTTTTATCTTCTTCTAAAATTCGCGGGAGGCCCGTCAGTGCCTCCGCCAAATAAAAACGCCGGGCCCAAACTGGGCCCGGCGTTTTTATTATCATTTACTGAACACCGATACGCACTGATACCCTCTTATTGAAAGCATGTTGACCGTGCGCCGGTAAAAGATCCTTTTACCGGCGCACGGTCAACATGCCGTCAACTGGCGGTTGCCAGTGCGCAGTCAATATTGAAATTACAGAAAAGCGGGTGACCGCCGCCGTTTTGCTTAAAGGTTTGCTGGCAGGCAATTCCAAGCCAACCCCGCTACATATTAACGGGGGTCGAGCCAGGGATGGCGAGACGGAGCGCCAGCGACTGGTTTTAACGGCAAAACAGTCCCTCGCGAAGCAAAAACCACGCTTTTTGCGTAGCCACGAGCAGCAAGTTAAAGGGAAAAAATCATAAAAGATGATGCTCCTTAATCTTGCGATACAGAGTGGCCACCCCTATGCCCAGGGCCTTGGCCGCCTTGGCCTTGGCCTTGCTGTCGTTGCCGTATAGGGCCAGAGCCCTCTCTATGGCCCGGCGCTCCAGAACCGCCAGGGGCTCCACCAGGCCGTCGCCGGCCGCGTCTTCCAGCCGGGGGGTCATCTGGCGTTTGGAGGCGGCGGTGATCTTGGCCGGCAGAAGCTCCGGGCTTATATAACCGTCTTCAGGCATCATATTGACCGCGTATTCTATGACGTTTTCCAATTCCCTGACATTGCCGGGCCAGTCATAGGAAGACAGCACCGATACCACTCCCGAACTGACTGAACTGACGTGTTTATTGAAAAGATTGGCGTATTTGGCCAGGAAATAGTTGGAAAGCGGTTCAAGGTCGTCCAGCCGTTCCCGGAGGGACGGCAGTTCCAGCGGAATAACGTTGAGGCGGTAATAAAGATCTTCGCGAAACATGTTTTGCTCGATGCTTTTGACCAAATCAGCGTTGGTGGCGGCAATGACCCGCACGTCGATGTCCATCAAAACGTTTGAGCCCAGGCGGCACAGCTGGCGTTCCTGGAGCACCCTCAGCAGTTTGACCTGAAGGTATAGGGGGAGCGTCCCGATTTCATCCAGGAAGATGACCCCGTGGTTGGCCAGCTCGAATTTACCGATGCGCCCCTTGGGATTCGCGCCGGAGAAGGCTCCGCGATTATAGCCGAACAATTCGCTTTCCAAAAGGGTTTCGGGTATGGCTCCGCAGTTTATGGCGATAAAGGGTTTGTCGCGGCGGTCGCTTTCAGCGTGAATGGCCCTGGCCACCAGCTCCTTGCCGGTGCCGGATTCCCCGGTGATCAACACTGTTGAGGTGGATTGGGCCACCTGGCGGATCTGATTTTTCAGGCGTTTCATCCTGTCGGATGAGCCGACCAGAGTATTGATGCCGGGGCCGCTGTTTTCAAAGGTTTCAGAAATCTGGTCCTTAAAGCGGGTCATGGTGGTGAAGGTCAGAAGTGACGAGTAATCCGGGGCCAGAGGTTCGAGAATGTGGCGGTTGCCGACCACCAGCATTCTGTGGCCGCCGATGGTGATGACGAATTCCTCAAATTCGGAAAAGCGTTCGCCGGTGGTTCTGGCTTCCAGATCCTCCACGGAATCGTTTTCTTTCAGCCCCAGTTCCGCCCTAGCCCTGGAATTTATGTGGTGGACCTTGCCCAGATTGTTGAAAACAATGATGCCCCGGTCGTTGAGTTCCAGCACCTGCGCCATCACATCGCTGAATTCCCGCGCTTTTTTCAGGAGTTCGAGATCCTTGAGGCGGGAGCTGATCACGGCGGCTATCTGCTCCACGAAGTAGGTAAAATTATCATAATTATCCATCACATGGGCGCGGTCTTCTTCGGTAAAGCAAACCATTCCCAGCACCCCGACAGTCTGGTGCAGAGCCTTTATGGGAGCGCCGAAGGTCAGTTTTTCCCGGCAGTCGTCCCAGCTTGGGCAGCCGTCGCAAATGACGTTCTCTTTGGGGTCGGCCATGAAAACGGCCTGGCCGGATTCCAGCACATGGCGGTATATCTGGCCGGCCGCGGCAATACTGCGGCCGACTTCCTCCCCATAAATGCCGGTTCCGGCAATGCGGTTGAAATCCTTATCGACCACTTCCACATCGATTCCGGTGATGCGGGCCACCACTGAAACGCATCTGGTTATATATGACGATATTGATTCCAGCATAGCATAACGCTCCCAAACAATTGAAATGCCCCTATTAGTACCACATTTAACCCACTAGTGCCAGCACCGTAATATCCTTTATGGTAACACGGGCAGCGGATGACCGCCGCCGGGAGAAATGTTTTTGCCCGGTTCCGTTCCGGGGGTCTTTAGTCACGGAACCGGGCAAAAACATTTCTCCCGGCGGCTGCCTGGTCGGCGTCCCCCGGCTTGGAAAGTGCACATAGCCCTAAGTGGGAGCCGGACAGCGTTTCTGAGCCAACTCCGCCACATTGTAACGAGGGTCGAGCCAGGGATGGCGAGACGGAGCGCCAGCGACTGGTATTGACGGCAAAACAGCTCCTGGCGAAGCAAAAACCACGCTTTTTGCGTAGCGGAGAGGCCGCAGGTTGATGGGAAAAAGTCATAATTAAAATCGCCACAAAAAACAATCCCCGGCTTCCGGCGGGTTAACGGGATTATGAATGTATAACATTGAATGGGTGTCAGGGGGGCGCCAAACTTCTTTTACCCTGTCATTTATAACCATTATGTGATATATAAGACTCTATGGCACAAATTTCAATGCCTCACCTGGAGGGTGGATCGGCAAAGGATCGTTTGGGCTCTAAACCCACATAGCCGGGTGGGACTCCCGGACCCTCCGCCAGTTTCCGGCTCCGGGCCAAAAGCCCGGAGCCGTTATTCCGATGTACGCGGCGGCCAACCGCCAGGGGAACACTTCATCATGGTGGAAAACGCCAATCTTAAACCTGTGGCCACCCGCTACTACCGAAAGAAGGTGGACCTTTTCACCCTTCTGGAAAAAATGAAGCTGTGGCCGTCACGCACCGGGACGCTTCACGGCTTGAAAAGCATTGTCCGCCACGGCGAAATGGCTACCCTCACCACCCATTGCGGCCGCAGTTTTAAGGTGCGCAACTCGCGCAACAGCCGGGCCGCCCGCTGGCTGAGAGGGAAGCTCTATCAAGAAGCCTGCCGCGACTGCGCCGTCCCTGATTGGAAGCTGGCCAAATATGGCGCAACCTTCTTCAGCCGCCGCCAGGGATCATTATTGAAAGGGGCTCCGGTTCCCTGAACTTGCGAATCGCAGCTACGCAAAAAGCGTGGTTTTTGCTTCGCGAGTAACTGGCTTGCCTTCAAAACCAGTCGCTGGCGCTCCGTCACCCCTTTTGGGGCGACACACCCAGCAATTCTAATTATGGCCGATGCGGCCGCCTGTAGCGGTGCCCTGGTCTTCGAGACGGAGCGTCAGCGACTGGTTTTGACGCGAAAAAGGCGCTTGCGAAACAAAAACCACGCTTTTTGTGTAGCGGAGGGGCCGCAAGTTTACAGGAAAAAGACATAATTAGAATTGCCGCGACACACCCAGCAATTCTAATTATGGCCGATGCGGCCGCCTGTAGCGGTGCCCTGGTCTTCGAGACGGAGCGTCAGCGACTGGTTTTGACGCGAAAAAGGCGCTTGCGAAACAAAAACCACGCTTTTTGTGTAGCGGAGGGGCCGCAAGTTTACAGGAAAAAGACATAATTAGAATTGCCGCGACACACCCAGCAATTCTAATTATGGCCGATGCGGCCGCCTGTAGCGGTGCCCTGGTCTTCGAGACGGAGCGTCAGCGACTGGTTTTGACGCGAAAAAGGCACTTGCGAAACAAAAACCACGCTTTTTGTGTAGCGGAGGGGCCGCAAGTTTACAGGAAAAAGACATAATTAGAATTGCCGCGACACACCGTTCCAAGTCGCCATCCGTTAATGCGGACAGCCCGCCGTCGTATAGGAGCTTATCGTGAATTGGACCGACGAACAGGATAAACGGCTCAAAGATTTAGGGGCCGATACGGCTACACTGACGCAGTCTTTCGAAACAGCCGAGGAACGCAACCGGGCTTTCCAGAGCCTTGAAAAGCAAATGGCCCGCGAAACCGGCGACAAGATACGTCACCATCTGGCGGAAGTCCGCCGCCCCGATATCACAGTGCTGAGGGAAAAGCTGGCGGTCGCCCTGGTCGAGGCCGGGTTCACCGAAGTCGAGACCCCTCTCACCGTCTCCCGCGCCCACCTTGGCCGCATGGGCATTGATGAAAATCACCCTCTCAATAAGCAGATATTCTGGCTCGATAAAAACAAGGCCATGCGCCCCATGCTGGCCCCCAATTTATATTATATATTGGTCGATCTTCTGCGTCTGGCTCCGCACCCGGTCAGTATTTTTGAGATAGGCCCCTGTATGCGCAAGGAAACCCAGGGGGCCCAGCACGCGGCGGAATTCACCATGCTGAATCTGGTGGAAATGGGCCTGCCGCTGGAATCAAGGCGCGAACGCATGGAAGAGCTGGCCAGACTGGTGCTGAAAGCCGCCGACATGCCGGTGGATGAATGCCCGATGGTGGTGGAAGAATCAGGCGTTTATGGAGAAACGCTGGATGTGGAAAGCCCGGACGGTCTTGAATTGGCCAGCACAGCCATGGGGCCGCATCCGCTGGACGCGCCCTGGGGCATCGACGTGCCCTGGGTGGGCCTCGGCTTCGGGCTGGAACGGCTGGTCATGGCCAGGGCGGCCCTGAACGGGGTGACCCTGAATCCGGCCCGGGCCGGACGCAGCCTGGGTTATCTGGCCGGGTTCCGGCTGAATGTGTGAGAGGCGGGGTATGACCGGGAATCTTGATGAAATTTTAAGCCGCGCCGCGCAAGGCGACAATTTGACCCGTGAAGATCTGGTGCGTATCCTCACCCCGGCTGACGATGGTGAGCGCGCGTTGATCCGCCAGGCCGCGCGGCAGGCCAGGGCCGCCCACAGCGGTTCACTCGTGTTCACTTACGGGTTTGTCTATCTGAGCACCTGGTGCCGCAATGATTGCCGCTTCTGTGCCTATCGCCGCACCAATGATCAAGCCCTGCGTTATCGAAAAAACGGCCCGGAAGTGCTGGAGGCCGCCCAAAGGCTGGCCGGTCAGGGCGTTAACCTGATAGACCTGACCATGGGTGAGGACCCGGCCACCGACAACAGCGAATATGTTGCGGAAATATCCGGGTTGATCAGGGAAGTGGGCCGCTCCACGGGTTTGCCGGTGATGATATCGCCGGGAGTGGTTTCAGGTGAAGCGTTGAGGAGTTTTAAGGCGGCCGGGGCTGATTGGTATGCCTGTTATCAGGAGACCCACAACCCGGAGCTGTTCAAAAAACTTCGTCAGGGGCAGAGCTATGAGGACCGCTGGCAAACCAAACTGTCCGCGTTGGACATTGGCCTTGCGGTTGAAGAAGGCGCGCTTTGCGGCGTTGGCGAGACGGCCGAAGATCTGGCCGATTCCATCCTGGCCATGAAAAATCTGGGGGCCGGGCAGGTGCGAGCCATGGGGTTTGTGCCTCCGTCCGAAGCGATGGAAAACGACGGCCAGTGGGTGGCTTCGCCCCAGGCGGGCGCGGCCCAATCGCGCGAGATAGACGTGATCGCCGCCCTCAGGCTGGCCATGCCGGGCCGTCTCATCCCGGCCTCTCTGGATGTGGAGGGGCTGGCCGGTCTGGCCGCCAGGCTCGAAGCCGGGGCCAACGTCATCACTTCGCTGGTTCCGGCCGATATGGAGCTGGCCGGGGTGGCCCAGGCCAGTCTGGACATTAACAATCAGGCCCGCAGCATGGCGGGGGTGCGTCCGGTGGTTGAGAGCCTGGGTTTGAAACTGGCCTCACCGGCTGAATACCGCGACCGGCTGGACGGAGTCCGTCCGTGAGCTTCCGGCTGGGTATTCTGGGCGGAGGGCTCCAGGGGATTGAAGCGGCTTACCTGGCCCGTCAGGCCGGCTGGGCTACGACTATGGCCGACGGCCGGTCCGCTCCGCCCGGGAGCGGGCTGGCCGATGAGTTCATTCACCGCCGCGTCAGTGGCTCCAGCGACCTGGACGCGGTTTTTAAAAACTGCGATATAATTCTGCCCGCCTGCGAAGACCGCGCCACCCTTGATCTCCTGGCCGACTGGTCGGCCCGAACCGGCCAGCCCGTCGCTTTCGACCCAGCCGCCTACCACATCAGTTCCGACAAAAGCCTTTCCCGCGATTTATTCATCAGAAGCGATACCCCCATTCCGCGCCCCTGGCCGGAGGCGGCCTATCCCATGATCGCCAAGCCCGCCAATTCCAGCGGCAGCCGGGGGGTGCGCCTCTTGAATGATGATGCTGATTTTAAGGGCCTTTTCCCGGATGGAAACGTCAATGGCTGGATAGTGGAGGAATACTGCCCCGGCCCCTCGTTTTCCTTGGAAGTGACCGGCCGTCCTGGTGCTCACCATAGTTGGCTGACCACCGCCCTGGAGATGGATGAGGTTTACGATTGCCGTCAGGTGCATGCCCCGGCCGGGCTTTCCGATGAGCATGAAGCGGAGTTCCGCCGCATTTCGCTGAACATCGCCCGCCACCTGGAACTGACCGGCCTGATGGATGTGGAAATAATCATCGCTCCGCAAGGTATCCGCGTGCTGGAGATCGATGCCCGCCTCCCCAGCCAGACCCCTATCGTAGTCTATTGGGCGTCAGGTGAAAACCTACTGGCCCGGATGCTGGAAAATTTTATTACCCTGCCGCCGTCGGCTCCACCGCCCATTCCACGAGCTGTGATTTTGGAGCATGTACATGTAAAGGGTTCCATTATCTGGCCTGGAGAGCATATAATGGCAGAGGCGGGTCCGCTGTCGCTGGAAGAAAATTTCTTTGGCGCGGATTGGGCCCTGACCGACCGCCGTCCCGGCCGGGACGATTGGGCCGCCACCCTTATCATCACGGCCGCGGACAAACCCTCCGTCCTGGCCAAACGCCGGGAAATCGTAAGCCGCCTGAATTCCTTGGGCGAACCATAACTGTAATGAAAGGGGAGCAATATGAAGAAGCTTTTATTTTTGCTGTGTCTGTTTTTCCCCGTTGACGCTCTGGCTCAATATGAGCCGCCAAGCACCCGGCTGTCACCGTATGAACAGCAGCGGTATGGCGATTCTCTGTGGGAGGTTCCGCGCGAACCTTATCAAAGCCGCTATCAAACGGATCGCTTCAGTTCGAAAGTTTACAATATGCCGGACTCAGTGGTGCGGGAGCGTTTTCAAACCCGCATGCAGTGGGAAAGCGAACAGCACCGCATAAGCGAACGGGCTAATCGGATTTTCATTCCGCCAAAAATGGAAAACGCACCAGCCCAGTAAAAATCGCCGCCGCTCATGCGGATTTGAGCGGCGGCTTTGAAAACATATTTATTGAAAATGTAATAATGGCTTATTTATGAAAACTGTTGTTGAAAGAAATCTCAAAAACTTCCTTGAAGACGGCCGCGAAAACGAACTGGCTGAAATGCTGGCCTCCATGCATCCGGCGGATATTGCGGAAATACTTAATCCGCTGGATATGGAAGACACCATCAAAGTCATTGCCCTGATGGAAGTTGAGCACGCTTCCGACGTTCTGGTGGAGATGTCGGAATCGTCGCGCGATCAGGTGGCGGCCGAGATGCCGCTGGAGAAGCTGACCGAGCTGGTCGCGGAGATGGATTCCGACGACGCGGCCGACATCGTGGCCGAACTCCCGGACGATGAGGCCAACAAGGTTCTGGCCGCCATTGAGCAGAAAGACGCTGAGGGCGTCCGCCGCCTGATGATGTATGATGAGGAGACGGCCGGCGGCCTGATGCAGGTGGAAATGATTTCCGCCAAAGAAGACGAGACGGTCACCCACCTGGTGGAGCGCATCCGCGAAATTGACGACGGCCGCGACGTTTACTTTATCTTTATTGTTGATAACGCCAACGTTCTGCGCGGCCAGGTCAATATGCGTCAGTTGCTTCTGGCCTGGCCGGATCAGATGATGAAAGACCTGATGACTTTCCCCTCACTGGTCGTGCGGGTGGACGAAGACCAGGAGGCGGTGGCCCAGAAGTTCCAGAAATACGATGTGCAGTCCGCCCCGGTCATAGACGATCAGGGTCACCTGTTGGGCCGCATCACCTTTGACGACATCATGGATGTTGTTCACGAAGAGATGGACCAGGACTTCTACCGCATGGCCGGTTCATCGGAAGAGGAAGTGTATTCCAGCGGCCCGGCCAAAATCGCCACTCTGCGCATGCCCTGGCTGCTCTTCAACCTTGGCGGCGGCTTCATCACCAGCGCCATTCTGTCTTACTTTGAAGTTGCCTTTACCAACATCCTCATACTGGTGCCCTTTGTTCCCATGGTCATGGGCCTTTCCGGCGCGGTAGGTTCCCAGTCGGCCACCATCACCGTGCGCGGTCTGGCCATGGGCCGTATCGCTGAAGGGAAGGTCTGGCCCAACGTTCTGCGCGAAATTCGCATATCCACCATCATCGCTTTCAGTTTGGGAATCATCATCGCCTTAGGCTCCGGGTTTCTCCACTCAGCCGCTCGATTAGGTCTGGCCGTGGGCATATCAATAGTTACGGCCATAATTGTCTCCACGATTCTTGGGGCGGTCATCCCCCTGCTTTTCAAGGCGCTGAAAATCGATCCGGCCCTGGCCTCCGGCCCGGTGGTCACCTCCACCAACGATGTGGTCAGTCTCATAATTTACATGGGCATGGGCACGGCCATTCTATCGATGTGAAGATGGGCGGCAAAGATAAAACGCGGAGGGCGGGGCGGTGAGATATCTCCATAGTGGCCCCCGATTTTTCTCTGATCCCGGCCGGGTGGCTTCATAAGAGGTTTGATAGTCTGTGCCCGTCCGGGGAGCAAAAATCGTGGTCCCCTCTGGAGAAATCTCACCGCCCCGCCCTCCTTGACATTGTCGGTTTATGTAAGAAAACGCAACCGTCACCCCACCCAAACGCAGACACTGACCAGGCCGTGCGGGCGAAAAATTTTCTGTAAGTCGCTCGTAATTTTGCTCCCCGGACGGGCACTTGCTCACCACCAGCCTATGAAGCCACCCGGCCGGGAATCAGAGAAAATTACGAGCGATGTCAGAAATTTTTTCGCCCGCACGGCCGTGTTTTACCCTTGCCGCTTCCAAACGGCCGCCCGGCCCGGCTTGACAAAAAATTGGTTTTAAACCATAATCTTATGGTCACAGTGGAGAAGTATAACAACTTGGAAGGAGTCATAACATCGCGCCAGGCGCGGATGTCGTCATATAGAAATATTCATTTCACCAAAACCTTGTTACTAACGCTCCCATACGCTCCTTCGGAGCCGGGACGACCCATATCTATCGTACGCTAGGGGTGGACTATGAAAGACGTCGCAAAACAGAGAACCATTGCCTTCATTGCCCATAACGGGGCCGGTAAAACCACGCTGGCCGAGGCTCTTCTTTTCTACAACAAAGTAACCAGCCGCCTTGGCTCGGTTATGGAAGGAACCTCAATCCTTGATTCCGAACCGGAAGAAATCAAACGCACCAGCAGCATTAACGCCGCTTTCCACTCCTTCCCCTGGAAAAAACATCAGATAACTTTTATAGATACCGCCGGTGACGAAAATTTCCTCAACGACACCAAAGCCGTCCTCAACGGGGCTGACGCTGTTGTTGTGGTGGTGGACGCGGTTGACGGCGTGAAAGTCTCCACGGAAAAAACCTGGGATTTCGCCAACAACTACAGACTCCCCCGCATGATCATCATCAACAAGATGGACCGCGAAAGGGCCGACTTCTTCAACACTCTTCAGGACATCAATGATTCGCTGGACGAACCCAAAGCCATTCCGGTGTTCCTGCCCATAGGGGCTGAAGCCGACTTCAAGGGGCTGGTCAGTCTTCTGACCGGCAAAGCCTATATGTATGGCGAGGGCGGCAAGGTGACCGAGGCGGACGCCCCGGCCGACATGGCCGACTTGATTGCCGAGTGGAAGGAAAAAATGGTTGAGGCTGTGGCCGAGGCTGATGACGTTCTCCTGGAAAAATTTCTTGAGGGCCAGGAAATCACCCCCGATGAGGTGACGGAGGCTTACAAGAAAGAAATCCTGGCCTGCAAGATCGCCCCGGTCCTGCCCGCCTCCGGCCTGAAAATGATTGGCCTTCAGAACATCCTGGATATGATGCTGAACCTGCCCTCACCTCTGGATCGCGGCGCGCGCCCCGGCAAGAACCCCGCGGGCGAGGCCGAAACCCGCGAACCCGATCCGGCCGCCCCCTTCAGCGCCATTGTGCTCAAAACGGCCGTGGACCCCTTTGCCGGGCAGTTGACCATCTTCCGCGTCGTTTCCGGCACTCTGACCCCTGACAGCGGCTTCTTTAACCCCAAGCGCGACCAGAAAGAACGCTTCGGCCAGCTTCTGGCCCTGGAAGGCAAGAGCCAGAAAGCCGTCGAGGAAGCCGGCCCCGGCGACATCATGGCCGTTTCCAAGCTGAAATCCACCCAGACCGGCGACACCCTCTGCGATGAAGCCGCGCCCATCATCTTCCCCGTGCCCAAGCCCATGGAGCCGGTGGTCAGTTTCGCTGTCGAAGCCAAGAGCAAGGGCGATGAGGAAAAAGTCTTTGCGGCCATCAATAAAATGCTGGTCGAAGATGTCACCCTGCGCCTCACCCGCAATGACCAGACCAAGGAAATGATCCTCTCCGGCATGGGCCAGGTCCACATCGATACCACTCTGGAAAAGCTCAAACGCAAGTTCGGCGTGGAAATGGTCCTGAAAGCCCCCAAAGTGGCTTATAAGGAAACCATCAAGGGCAAGGCCGTCAAGGTTCAGGGCAAATACAAGAAACAGACCGGCGGCAAAGGCCAGTATGGCGACGCGGTCATCGATATGGAACCCTTGGCCAGCGGCGAAGGTTTTATCTTTGAAGACCGGATCGTGGGCGGCGTCATCCCGCGCCAGTTCATCCCGGCCGTGGAAAAGGGCATCGTCGAGGCCATGGCTAACGGCGTCATCAGCGGCAATCCCGTGGTGGACATCAAAGTCGGCCTGGTCTTCGGCAGCTATCACGATGTCGACTCATCGGAAATGTCCTTCAAGATCGCGGGCTCCATGGCTTTCAAAAAGGCATTTATGGAGTGCAAGCCCACCATCCTGGAACCCATCATGCTCCTGACCGTCACCGTGCCTGACGAATACATGGGCGACGTCATGGGTGACGTCTCCAGCCGGCGCGGCAAGCTCCTTGGCACTGAAACCAAGGGCAAAAAGCAGGTCATCAAGGCCCATGTGCCGCAGGTGGAAATCCTCAGCTACGCCCCGGTCCTGACCTCCATGACCGGCGGGCGCGGTTCCTTCTCGATTGAGTTTGCCCGCTATGACGAAGCCCCGCCGCAGATTCGCGAGAAAGTCATCTCCGAATACAAGCCCAAAGAAGAAGACGCCTGATTTTAGGCCAAGAGGCTATCGAAAACGAAGAGGGGGCCCTGCCCCTCCACCCCGCCAGGGGGCAAGGCCCCCTGGACCCCCACCGCAATTCCTAAGAAGGAATTGCGGTACGTTTTTTGGGCGGGCAATAGCTTGCATCTTCGGCGTGCTGTCAAATAAGGTACCAGTTCAGAGTAGGACTACCGCTACCTCAGAACTGGTACATTAAGAAAAAACAACTTGCTTCAGCGGCGGGCGCAACGCCTGTAACCAAGGGGGCACCGCTCTTAATACGATGATGGCCGCCCAAATTAACTATTACGGGAAGGACTCACCCAGACGTGGGGTCCGGGCCCACAGCAATTCTCAAAGTAGATGCCAATTTTAAAATAGCAGGTCGCCCCGCAAGGGGTGACGGAGCGCCAGCGACTGGTTTTGACGGAAAAATAGCCGCTTGCGAAACAAAAACCACGCTTTTTGTGTAGCTACGAGCCGCAGTTTATGGGAAAAAGTTTACTTTGAGAATTGCTGCCGGGCCCAGCCCGGGCTGGTCCTGGGAGCCAAAACATGATAGAATATAATGTTTCATGATATCCGGCCTAATTTGAGCGGCTTGCCTATGTCCGCCGCTCCTGCTGTGCACTGACCGGAGAGCTTGTGAACCAAAAACAGCGATCGGTTAATTATATGGCTAAAAAAAATCATTACGGACCATACACAGCCCGGCCCGGAAAAACCGGAACCCCCTGGCTTTTATATCTGACCATAGCCGCGGTCATCGTAGCCCTGGGCTTCGGCGTCTGGTATGTGGCGGCGCCGGAATCTTTGGCCCGCGTCCATGGCCGCTTCCTCGGCCCTGATCTCCAGATTCACAGCCTGGCCGTTAATGTCGATCGCAGGCTGATGGAGATCGCCCCAAATGGCTCCATCGAAGTCCACCCCCGCCAGAATTTCACCATTCAAGGCCTGAATACCAACAGGTGGCGCAATTACGATCTCCGCCTCTATTCCCCTGATTTCGATATCGCCCATATCACCGGAGGCGCTTCTTCCACCCCCCTCGCCCTTCTGGGTGAAGAGGCCCTGGAATCGGCCGGGCGGCTTCGCATTGAAGCTAAAGACGGCGCAACTGTGCGGGCGGTTTTTGAAATAACCTCCCACTATACGGCCGTCGATCTGGCCGCCATGGGCGACGCCGCCCCCGAACCGGCCCGCAAAGCCGCCCTGTATCAAAAAGCCTTTGATCTGGATTCGTCCTCAAAAACTTTGCGGGAAAAACTCATCGACGCGCTCGTCGAGGCCGAACGCAAACCTGAGGCCGCCCTCATGCTTGAAGATGGCTTGAAATCCGATGGCCCCAATCAACAGGTTCTCTCCCGTCTTCTGAACCTTTACACGGAGATCGGCGAAAATGAGAAAAGCATTGATACCCTGAACCGCCTGATTGAGCTGGCCCGCAAAGAAAGGCGGGACCCCTCCTCCTTTCAAACACAACTGGCCGCCCTTTATAGGAAAATGAACCGTGGTGGCGACGCGGCGGCTGTGTATGAAAATATGATTTCAGAGGCCGCTGACGATGGAACCAAGGCAACGCTGCTGGAAGAGATGCGCTCAATGTATCGTGAAGAGGGCCGTTCAGACCAAGAAATATCGACCCTGAAGCGCCTCCTGGAAGTTGCGCCTGAAAATCGGGCGGCCGGAATTTGGGCGGAGATTATCACCCTTTATGAACGCCTGGGCGACATTCCCGGCCAGCATCAATCCTGGCTGGCTTTGGCGGAGCTTCTGCCCGACGGACCCAACAAAGCCAATGCCTACAAGCGGGCCGCCTATCTCCTGGCCGGGGCTGAAAGCTACGGCGAGGCGGCCAAAGCCTATGAGGCCGCCCTGGTTCTGGACCCTGAGGATATCAACATCCATCTGAATCTCGGCCGTCTGGCCTTGGCCCAAAATGACCGCGCCGCCTACCGTTCGCATTTGGAAAAAGCCCTGGCCCTGGATTCCGGCCGGGATGACCTGCGACGCGAACTGGCCGAGGCTCTTTATGACGACGGCCTGAAGACTGAGGCCGAGCACGAATACGATCTGCTCCTGGAAAAGGATTCGAATGACCAGACCAGCCGTTTAAGGCTCATCGGCATCTTGGAGGACAGCGGCGGGCGCGAAGAACGTTTGCGCGATGAATACGCCAAACTGGTGGCGGCCCAGCCCGCCAACAAGGTGGCCGCTTATAATCTGGCCGTGCTTTGCTTCCGGGGGGAACTGTGGGATGAGGCCATTGCGGCTTTCAAAAATGTACTGGAGCTGGACCCCGAAGATCTGGACGCTCGCGGCTACCTTCTTAGCGCCTATGAAAAAAAGGGCGACACGGAAAACATGCTCGGAGAGGCGCTGGAGATTTATCGCCGCGACCCCAGCCGCAATGATTATCGTGAACTCTTGATAAACAGCTATGAAAACGCGGCCAACTGGACTAAACTGTCCGCCGTGGCCGAGGAAATAGTCCGCCTTGAGCCTAAGGACGTGGAAGGCTGGCGGCTGCTGTCCAGGGTACAGGCCCGTCTGGCCAAGCCGGTGGAGTCAGCCAGAAGTCTTTATAAGGCGGCCGAAGCGGCGGGTACCAATAAAGAATATTGGTTTGCGGCGGCTGAGGCTCTGTCCGTTCAAAACCAGCTGGGTGAGGCCAAGGAGGCCTATCAGAAGATTTTGGCGCTGGAGCCTGAAAACAAACGCGCCGCTGAAGCTCTTCTGGAAATTTCACTGCGTGAATTGAGCACCAAGCAAAAATAATTTTTACCGGCGCACCAGCAGCCTGCCTTGAACAGGCGACCGACAGTGCGGATCGGTAGTAAACGAACCGTTTGTGTAATGGAGTTGTCTTGATATGGAGCTTTTGACCGACCTGATAAATCGCGGCGGCTGGGTCATGTATCCGCTGCTTTTATGCAGTCTGGCCGGGGTGGGGCTGATGTGCGAACGCCTCTGGGCCCTGCGGCGCGGCCGGGTCATTCCCCGGCAGTTTCTGGTTTCGGTCAGCAGTCTGTTGGATAAGCGCCTCTATGACGAAGCCGCCCTTCTGAGCCAGGATGGAGAACACGCCGCCGCCCGGCTGGTGCGGCTGGCCTTGAAGATGATCGGCCGCCGCCGCGCCGCGTTCAAAGATGTGATGGAGGAAGCCGGCCGCCGCGAAGCCGCCGACCTCACCGCCCATTTGGGGGCGCTCCATCTGGTGGCTTCGATCTCCCCTCTTCTCGGTCTTTTAGGCACGGTTTCCGGCATGATCAATGCCTTCAATTCCATCGCCCTGGAAGGCATAGGCAACCCCGGCCTTCTGGCCGGCGGCATTTCCGAGGCCCTTCTGACCACTGCCGCCGGTCTGTGCGTGGCCATTCCCACTCTGGTGGTGCATCGGGCCCTCTCCAGCCGGGCTGAAACCCTGACGGTTGAGCTGGAAGATCTGGCCGCCGACTTGATGGAAGCCCTGGCCGCGCCTGAGGCCGCCGCATGAATTTCCAGAAAGGCAAAAGCGCTAAAAACCGCCCACCCGATATCAATCTGACTCCTCTGGTGGATGTGGTTCTGCTGCTGGTGCTGTTTTTTATGGTAACGGCCCAGTTTGCGGTGCTGCCGGGTTTGAAGCTGACCCTGCCGGGGGTTGACCCCGGAGCCAGGGTGGAGGCGGCTGAGCGGCTGGAAATAACCGTCACCGGCGGGGGTGACGTCTATTTTGAAGGCCAGCCCACCAAAATCGATAACCTGAGCCTGCATCTGGAACGCACCGGCGCAATGGGCGACGGGGTGGTTATTCTGGTGACGGCCGATCAGAGCGTCCCCTATGGCCGCATTGTGAAGATTATGGATATTTTGAGAATGGGCGGATTCAAGCGGATAGTTTTCGCCGCCCGCCCGGAAACCGAAGCGGAGCGGTCAGGTGCGGACTCTGAATACGGAGGGGCCCAGTGACGGAATTTCCGCAGCGGCCCGATGAATTGGGGCAGGAGGCCGAGTCTTCCTCTTCCCAAACGCGTCGCAAAAGTATTTTTTCCAGCCTCCTGGCCATACCGCGCTGGCTGATAAGCCGTTTCGGCCTGATGGTGATAGGAGCGGCCGTGGTGGGCGGCCTGATTTACGCCGCCTCCCAGGGCAACAGCTTCGTTAAACAGGGCGAACTGGAGCGTGAGAAAGCCAAGCTGGAAGAAGAGATAGAAGTGTTGCGGGATGAAAACCGGCTTCTGCGTGAGCGGCTGGAACGCCTGAAAAACGATCCGGCCTATGTGGAGGATGAAGCCCGCAAAAAGCTGGGGCTGATCCGCTCGGGCGAAACGGTTTACCGCTTGTCTGAAGAACCGGACCTGACTGATGATTTTCAGGAACCAACTCTGCCCTGATTTTTTAACACCCAAGACCACAAGGCGGCTCACGCCGCACAAAAATAGGAGAAGACTAAATGTACTCAACCAGTGATTTCCGCAAGGGCCTTAAAATTGAATTCAAAGGCGAGCCCTACATTATTGTTGAATTTTTGCATGTCAAGCCCGGCAAAGGCGGGGCGTTTGTACGCACCAAGATGAAGAATCTGGTTTCCGGCCGCGTTCTGGAAGAAACCTTCCGTTCCGGTGAAAAGCTGGAAAAGCCCGATCTTGAAGAAAAGAACGTGCAGTATCTCTATTTCGATCCCAAAGACGGCTATGTCTTCATGGATGAATCCACCTATGAGCAGCTCCACCTCAGTGAGGACAATGTCGGCGACAATCGTTTTTACCTGCTGGAAAATATGAGCCTGATGATCAACATGTTCCAGGGGCGCCCCATTGGCCTGGAATTCCCGACCACGGTGAATTTGGAAGTGACCCAGAGCGATCCCGGAGTTAAGGGCGATACCGCCACGGGCGCGACCAAACCGGCCACCCTGTCCACCGGTCTGGTGGTGCAGGTGCCCCTGTTCATCAATGAGGGTGATGTCCTGAAGATCGACACCCGCACCGGCGAATATCTGGAGCGCGCGAAATAAGGCTGATAGCGGGCAGGGCCCGCCGCCAACGCCGAGGCGGCGGCCCGTCTGAATGTAGAGTAACGGCCGGGAAGCGGCGTTCAAAGAATTTGTTACTTATAAGGGCCACAGCCGATGACCGCCGCCGGGAGAAATGTTTTTGCCCTGGGTCCCGTTCCGGGGGTCTTTAGTCACGGGACCCAGGGCAAAAACATTTCTCCCGGCGGCTATATGGTCGGCTTTCTTGATGGTTTTGAAGCAGGCAGTTCTAATTATGGCCCCTGCTGGCGCATATAATGGTGGTCGAGCCATGGATGGCGAGACGGAGCGCCAGCGACTGGTTTTGAAGTCGAAGCGGTAACTCGCGAAGCAAAAACCACGCTTTTTGCGTAGCATCGAACCGTAAGTTGAATGGAAGGTGACTTTATAATGCCGCTCATAGTTGTGGCCATAATTCTCGGTCTCGTTCAGGGGCTGGGGGAATTCCTGCCCATTTCGTCATCGGGGCATCTGGTGCTGGCCCAGGCCGTGTTCGGTCTGGAAGAGCCGGAAGTGGCCTTTGATCTGGTGCTCCATCTCGGGACGCTCACCGCCGTCTTTTTCTTTTACCGGGACACCCTGATGACCCTCATCAGTGAACTTCGCTACCTGCCGGGGGCCTTGATCAGCCCGGCCAGAATGCGTGAGCTGTTTACCGGCCGCCCGGATTTCCGCTTCGGCCTTCTGGTGCTGATAGGCACGATTCCCACCGGCCTCATCGGCTTAATACTGAAGGATTTTTTCAAAGCCCATTTTTTTTCCGTCACCAGCGTGGGCGTGGCTCTTCTGATTACCGGCGTTCTTCTGCGGCTGGTGGGGCGGCGGGGCCGGATCGGCCGCGAAGCCAAAGACATGACCATCGTCGACGCCCTCATCATCGGGCTGGTGCAGGGGGTGGCCATAGTGCCTGGATTCTCGCGCAGCGGCTTCACCATCTGCGCCGCACTCTTCGCCGGCCTTTCGCGTGAGACAGCCGCAAAGTATTCGTTTATCCTGTCCATTCCGGCCATTGTCGGCGCGGCCATTCTGGAAATTGGCGATGATATGGCCACCAGGTTCGGCAGTGTTGATTTCCTGGCCGGATTTGTAACCGCCGCCGTCTGCGGCTATCTGGCCCTGAGCCTTTTGGTGCGTCTTTTGAAGCAGGATAATTTCGGCGTTTTTTCCTGGTGGTGCTGGGGGGTGGGCCTGGCCGCCATTGGATGGTCATTAGCACAGTGTAACGCTTAAAGCTGCAGATGGCGATTGACCGCCGCCGGGAGAAATGTTTTTGCCCGGCTCTGGTTCCGGGGGTCTTTAGTCACCAGAGCCGGTCAAAAACATTTCTCCCGGCGGCTGCCTGGTCGGCTTTCTAAAGGGCTAAAAAGTGTGCTTGGCCGAGTGGGAGCCGGAAGCCGGGGATTGTTTTTTGTCCTGGCTCCGTGACTAAGATTTCCGGAACGGAGCCAGGACAAAAAACAATCCCCGGCTTCCGGCGGGTCTATGCGTTTCCGAAATTCCAACCTTTATAAAAGCCGCGCTGAAACTGTTTCAGCGCGGCTTTGTCATTCGTTGACGAGAGGCTCTGGCGGACACTTCATGCGTCAATATCAGCATCGCGGCGAAGACCATAAGCACCCATGGCAGCACTTCCAGCGATAAATGGCGGGCCAGAAAACCGGTCAGGGCCGGGACTACGGCAGTTCCGGCCAGGGCCGCCCCCACCTGAAAGCCGGTTACCAGTTCCAGCCGCTCCGCGCCCGCCCGCTGTGGCGTTTCATGCATCATGGTCGGGTAAAGGGGTGAGAGCCCCAGGCCGATAAAGGCCAGAGCCGCAAAAAAGAAAGCTGGGGAAGCAGTAAAGAATATAATCGCAATACCTATTGAGGCCACTGCCAGCCCACCGCGCATAATGGCGGCATTCTCGAATTTGTCCGCCACAAAGCCGACCAGGAAACGCCCGGCCGTCAGGCTGGCCCAATACATGGCCACCGCCGCCCCGGCCGTAGAGGCTTCGCAGTTCAGCACTTCCACCAGATATGAGGCTCCCCACAGTCCGGTAACCACTTCAACACCGGGATAGAACACATAAAAGGCCACACCGGAGGCCGCGCCGAGCCAGCTTTTTTTTCCGGCGGACGCTTTGTTCGAGGCGGGTTTTACCTGGCCATTCCGAATATCCTTTGCCGCGTCGGCCTCTCTGTCGTTGGGCCAGAGCTTCAGGGTGGTGAGGAAAAACAATCCCAAGGCCATCTGGATGACAAAGATGGTCAGATAACCCGCCCGCCAGGATAACCCCAGGGCAAAAACGGCTGTGAAGACCAGAGGTCCGCCGGTGGCTCCGACGCCCCAACAGCCATGAATCCAGTTCATCTGGCGTGATGAATAGTGCCTGGACATGAAGGAGTTGACGGCCGTATCCACCGCGCCCTGGCCTAACCCGAAGAGGATGGTGAAACCGGCCACCACGGCGGCCGATGGGGCCAGCCCATAGCCAAGCATGGCCAGGGCGGTGGTGAAAGCGCAGATGGTCAGAATTTTTCCGGCGTTCCAGCGCTTCATCAGCCAGCCGGTGGACAGGCTCGAGAACACCGAGAGAATGGTGGTCAAGCTGATTAGGAGTCCGGCCATTTCCAGGGGGGCCTCGAAAGTCAGACGCATTTTCGGCCAGGCCACGCCTAAAACAGTATCCGGCAGCCCCAGACTGACGAAGCCGAAATAAAGAATAATCAGCAAACGCTTGCGCAGCGCGGCTTCCATCTGGCTATTCGTCATCTTCTTCGACCTCGTCTTCATCCATCATCAGGCTTTCCTCATCAGGGATTTCATCCTCTTCAATCGGCGGGAGCATTTCCGGCTCTTCGGCGGAGGGTTCGTCCGAGGCCTCAGCCTGTCCAGGACTGGCCGCTTCTTCCGGCGGCAGTTCCACCAGCGCGGGCACCACACTGCCGGTCAGGGGCGGCAGTTCCTCCCGGGCCGGGGCCACCTCCAGCTTCATGGCCGCCCAGTCACCTTCGGTAATGGAGCCGGACAAGAACAGGCCCGCCTTGGCCGCCGACCGGAGCAACAGGGCCGTTTGGGGGCCGGGAGCGAAACCGGATACGGCCAGCACTCCCTCTTCAGCCAGCCAACTGACCAGGGTTTTAAAGCGCCGGGCGACCAGATAAGGCGAGAGGTGAACGACTATAAGGCCGAAACGGCCCTGCCAGTCTTCCTGTTTTTTGGCCAGATTTTTAAAGGAATCGAATACAGTGGTGAGGGCGGTGGATTTTCCGTTCAAGGCGGCGGCCTCATTGGCTACGGCGCAGCCCTTTTCATCAGAGACAACGATGGCCTCGGCCGCGCCAGCCACAATGGCCGCCAGCGGAGCGAGCGGCAGAATGTGTCCCAGAACCAGCACGGCCCTGCCTCTGGTCTCCGGCGCGCCGGGGGGCGGAGTCAAGTGATCGGCCACCGCCGACAGGGCCAGAGATTCACCGGCCCAGAAGCGGGCGGTGGCAGAAGTGGACGGCGGCAGCACCAGACGGTCCGGCCGGGGCGCGGGGGCCTCTTCGCCCTCGGCCAGAGCCATGAGCCGCCAGGGACCGGCCGCCTGAGGGATCGCCCGCTTTGGCGGCTCGCTGACCCTGGCCACCCACAGATCGGTGATCTCTGTGTTTTTATTGCGCTCCAGCTGGCGGCAGGCTTCCTCCAGCACGCCGAGTTCCGCGTCAATCTGCCCGCGCAGCATGTCGATGGTAAAGCGCAATCCCTCCTCATCGACCTCCACATCCCAATGGGGACGCGCGGCCATAAGGCGGGCGGAAAGTTCAAGGCTCGCCAGCCGGGGCAGACGAGCCTCTATTGACAAATATTCAGCCAAGACAATCTCCGGTATTACACCAGCACCACCCAGCCGTATTTATCCGGGCGGGTGCCATACTGAATGCCAATAATTTCATCATACATTTTTTGAGTTATGGGGCCGATGCCGCCTTCGCCGACGACGATGTCCTGGCCGTTATAGTGGAGACGACCGACTGGGGAAATGACCGCCGCCGTGCCGGAGCCGAAAGCTTCCTTCAGCTCGCCGCTCTTTTTGGCCGCCAGAATTTCATCAATGGCCAAAGGCCGCTCGGAGACTTTCAGGCCCCAGTCCCTGGCGATGGTGACCACTGAATCACGGGTTATGCCCGGCAGCACCGTGCCCGCCAGGGGTGAGGTGACCAGTTCATCGCCGATGACGAAGAACATGTTCATGCTGCCGACTTCCTCGACATACTTGTGCTGGCAGGGGTCCAGCCAGAGAAGTTGGCTGAAGCCTTTTTTGTGGGCCTCTTCGGCCGCGAAGAGGCTGGCCGCGTAATTGGCCGCCGCCTTGACCTCACCGAGCCCCCCAGGGACGGCCCGGCTGTAATGGGGTTCGACATAAATGGCGATGGGGGCGAAACCTTCGGTGTAATAGGCGGCCACCGGCCCGGTGATGATCATGAACATATATTCGTTGGCCGGACGCACGCCCAGATGGGGTTCGGTGGCCACGATGAAGGGGCGGATATAAAGGGAGGTGCCGGGGGTGTGGGGCACCCAGTCCTGATCAACGAAGAGGAGTTCCTTCAGCGCGGCCAGGGCCAGTTCCTGATCAATCTGGGGAATGCACAGCTGGTGTGAGGAATTGGCAAAACGCTTGAAATTGGCCTCCGGGCGGAACAGGGCCAGACGGCCGTCCTGACGGCGGAAACACTTCATGCCTTCGAAGATCAACTGGCCGTAATGGAGGCTCATGGCCGCGGGCGAAATCGAGAGGGCGGCGTAGGGTTCGATACGGGGATTGCGCCACTGGCCGTCATGGAAGTCCATTTTGAACATGTGGTCGGAGAAAATGTCGCCAAAGCCGAGTTTGCGTTCATCGGTGGGCAGAAAACGCCTCTGGTGTTGGGGAAGAATACGTTTGCTGACAGATTCCATAATCCTGCCTCATTTTGGTAAGGTCGCGGGGCGGCCTTGGTTGGCGGTGGGCCGGAGGCGGAGGTGAAAAATTTTCTTTCGTTCACCATTATTTTACGCCACAACTCGCTTCGAAGACTGGGGCTCAAACAAGGGTTCTCTACAGAAATTTTTTCACCCCCGCCTCCTACATTGCTGCCCGTTTGATCAAAAGAATTGCCGTATGGCGCGGGTTGCCCTTGTGGGGGTTGAACGACTTGAAGGAGGTTTGTGATTTAAGGAATGGGGCCTTCGCCGCCAACGCGGCAAGTGAACAGGGCACCTTATGCACTCACGTCGATATGCGTCCGCCTTGGGACGCATATCGATGGGGGTCAAGGGGGCTCTGCTCCCTTGCGGGGTTTGGGGCGGAGCCCCATACTTAAAATGCAAACTTCCTTTTAAGCCGCTCTACTACCACGGGGGGGACCATTTCACTGACGTCGGCGTTGTAGGAGGCCGCTTCTTTTACTATGGTCGAGCTTATGTAGAGCCAGCGGTAGTCCGTCATCAGGAAGACTGACTGAACTGACGGCTCCAGGTGGCGGTTGACCATGGCCATCTGAAATTCATATTCAAAATCAGCCGTGGCCCGGAGGCCTCTGAGGAGCGCGGAAGCGTTTTTTTTGCGGGCGTAATCTACCAGGAGACCTTCAAAACTGTCCACCTCAACACGTTCAGGGTCATAGGCGGAGAGGGACTCGCGGAGCATGTCCACCCGTTCCTCAATTGAGAAAAGGGCGGCCTTGGCCGAATTTCTGGCCACGGCCACCACTATTTTGTCAAAGACAAAGAGGCCGCGCTCCACCAGGCTCAGATGACCCTTGGTCGGCGGATCGAACGAGCCTGGGTAGACGGCGATTTTGCACATTATTCCTGGGCTTCCTCAACCGGGGCTTCAGGCTCTTCGAGCTTGTCGACTTCAGTGATGTTGGCCTGCTCGCGGATCATCTCCAGGGTCTTGCCCACTTTCAGTCCTTCACGAAGGTTGTCCATGAGGTTGCGGGACTTGTAATAGTCACGCAGAACTTCGACCGGCTGGCCGTAGTCTTCACTCATTTCGGCCAGCTCTTTTTCAATGTCCTCATCGGTTATCTCGATGTGGTTATCGCGGGCAATCTGATCGAGCACCAGGGCGGCGGTGACGTTTTTGACGGCTTCAGGACGGAAACGGTCGCGCAGCATCATCACGTCAATGCCCATTTTCTTGAAATTGAGGCCATTGCGGCCAAAGTTGTTGCGCATGGTTTCAATCTTGGCCGTAACCTCACGGTCAACCATGGCCGAAGGCACTTCAATTTCCACCAGAGAGGCCAGGATGTCGGTCAGCTGTTTGTTGAACTCGCGCTCCGCCACGTTCTCCTGCTCTTTCTGGAGATCGGCGCGGATTTTGGCTTTCAGGGCCTCAAGAGTCTCAACGTCGTCAATGCCCATATCCTTGGCAAATTCGTCATCCAGTTCCGGCAGCTCGCGCTGGCGCACTTCGTTGACCGTGGTGCGGAGGGTGACATGCTTGCCGGCCATCTTCTTGTCTTCCAGATCCTCAGGCATCACCACTTCGATGTCTTTGGTTTCGCCGGCTTTCATGCCTTCCAGGCCCTGTTCAAATTCGGGGGTCAGACGGTCGCTGCCCAGCTCTACATTAAAGGGGCCGGCTTTCATATCGGTGATGATGTTCTCGCCGTCATAGCCCTGATAAGTGATGTTGGCCAGGTCGCCCCTGACCAGGGGACGGTCTTCTTCCACAGTTTTGACCGTGGCCAGGCTGAAGCGCAGCTCTTCCAGCTTTTTATCGACCATCTCATCATTGACTTCGGATTTCAGCTTCTTAAGATCCAGCCCCTGCCATTTGGGTGATTCAAAGGTGGGGCGAATCTCCACCGACACAGTGAACTTGAAGGGCTGGCCATCCTCATAATCCACATTTTCCAAGAGAGGCATGCCCACCGGCTCCAGCTTGTGGTCGGAAAGGACCGTCGGCATGGTTTCGCCCACCAGTTCCTCCACCACTTCGCGGTGAAGCTCCTCCGCATAAGCCTTGGCCACCAGTGACTTGGGCGCTTTGCCGGGGCGGAAACCCTTCAGCCGGGCCTTTCTGGCATAGTTGTCCAGATGCTTCTTCCGGGTTTTGTCCGCGGTTTCCTCCGGGAGTTCTATGGTTAATTTGCGTTTGATGCTGCTTACTTCTTCAATGTTGACGTTCATTGTCCACTCCCCGGGGTGTGCTATTTAAATATGGCTTAGCGATTCTAATATGGCTTTTTCCCTTGAACTTGCGACCCACAGCCTGGCAAAAAACGTGGTTTTTGCCAGGCGAGCAGCCTTTACAGCTTCAAAACCAGTCGCTTCGCTCCGTCTCGCTACGCTCGACCCCAGCTGGATGAAGCGGAGTGCGATTGGAGAGGTTCTAACCTTTAAGAATAGCTTATCGGCCTGTCTGTCAAAACTGTTGCCGAAAATCATCACATCGGCTCTGTTTACAATCAAACACCACTAAGTTGTGGTGCAAGGCTGAAGAAAATCAGAGCAATATGGACCTATAATGTGGCCCATGTTAAGTTGTTGCCCATATTTTGTGGTGCGAGAGAGGGGAGTCGAACCCCTACGGCATAACCGCTGGCTCCTAAGGCCAGTGCGTCTACCAGTTCCGCCACTCTCGCTGACGTACGGGCAATCCACTATTTATAGAAACTTGGCTACAAATTGTCAAGAAATATATTGTAAAAAGGCGCTGAAGAGATGGGACTGTTTTTCATCCCCCCTCCATTGCGTCACAACCTCTTTGTGTCACATTTAAACGCGTCATCAGAATACGGCCTGATGGTTTGGATATAATTCAACTGCCTACATTTACTTTGGAGAGTAATAAATGATCCCAGCGACTTCCTTGCAGGCTTCTTGTTATAATTTTTGACCCACCAAAGTGTGGCGGAAGCGCCGCATTGACTGTTTTGATTATCAAATCCGGTGTTGCCAAAAAGTCTCACCAGGGCATAAAAAAATACTGCAAAAAATTAAGTCGATTGGTAATTGGCTGATATTAAGACATTTTATATAACAACGAAATAGTGGCACAAAATTTGATTATAGGAAAAGCGGAAATCATCACGGTGAGCTTAATTTGTGGAATAATTAAAAAAGGCTTGCCAAACGTGATACCCCTTTGTATAATGCACTAAATCAATGGACCTTTATGCTCGAAAATAGCCGGTCCTTATGACGAAGACGCTTAAGACGTGTTAAATCATCAGGAAAATCTGAGAATTACAAATGCATGGCTTAGGTGCGCCTGGCCGCCGCTTATGGCGTAACGGCGTTCGGGATGTGTGCTTCGATTTGAAGTACATTTGTGTCATAAATAATGGCATGATTTATATTAATTTACGGTGCACCGGCCCGCGCCTTGTAACAAACTGTTCAGGGCAGGCGGTCGTTGTGCCGGCAAAGAATAACTTTAGGGCCACCGCTATTATGGCGGTGTTATGAGTCCGGGACGCTATTGGCAAAATTATGGTAGTGTTCCGGCAGAAACAAACTCAATTGCAATGAGGAGAAACAGTAATGAAAAAAGCTTTAGCTATGGCTTTGGGCGCCGCTTTGGTGGCGGGTTCCGCCGTTCCGGCTTCCGCCGCCAGCATGGTCGATTTCAGCGGCTTCTACCGCGCCATCTATTCCGTTAACGGCAACCTGGGCTTCACCGGCGACGACAACCTGAACGACAACTTCTTTGAAAACCGTCTTCAGATCAACGTCCGCTTCCAGGCCACCGACGAAGTGAGCGTTCACTGGCGTGTACGCACCCCGTCAGGTCAGCGCTGGGGTGACCGCGACACCAACAGAACCCTTGACAACCGCTATTATTATGGCCAGGTTGTTCAGGATTGGGGTACCATCCGCGTTGGTCGCCTGAACGGCGGTCAGGATGAATTCGGTCTGTCCACCCTGGGTTATGCGCCCGCCCTGGATGCCGAAATGACCTACATCGCTCCTTTCGAAGGCAGCGCCGAGTATGATTCCATCCAGTACACCAACACCTGGGAGAACGGCTTCGGCTTGAAGACCAGCTACTCCAAAGTAAACACCGATTGGCGTCCGCAAGCTGAAATTGATCATCGTTCCGGCGACCATGATTATGATCGCTTCCAGATCGAAGGTTTCTATCTCTGGGATGGCGGCGGCGCCTCTTTGAACGTTATGTATGAAAGAGATGCCACGGCCGATCCATTGCCCAACGCGATGGATGACGATGGTTTTGGCGTGGAAGACACCTACAGCGCATGGTTCATCAACCCGGCCATTATGCATAGCTGGGGCGCTTTCAGCGTTCACTTCGAAGGTAAAGTGGGCTGGGGCGAAACCAAATTCACCAGAGATGCCGATAGAAGAAAACGTGATGCCGATGCCGAAGGTCAGGGCTTCTACCTTGATTTCGACTACAACTATGGCCCGGGCCGCGTGAATCTGGCCGGTTGGTGGGTTTCCGGTACTGACCTTGGCGACAGGGACAACAAAGGTATCGTTGACATCGTCGACGGCAACTTCTATCCTCTCGTGGCTGCTTATGGCGCGGTTAACGCTTATGGCGGCGGCCCCGTCAAAGACGGCAGACGCCACACTTATGGCGCGGTCGGCGTTGCCAACAGCAACACTTTCGTGAACTATGAGGTCTTGAGCTCCAATGTGGTAGACGCTCGTTTTGGCGTCGGCGGCATGCAGCAGGACTTGGCCGGTATTCTGGATGGTCGTGACTACGCTGATATTATCGGTACTCCTGACCAGGCCATATATGATGCTGCTCTTGCTCGTGACACTGTCTGGGATTCGTTCTTCAACGGCGTGACCGGGATTGATGTTACCCGCACCAGCCGGGTGGCTTTCGACAATGGCAACGCGAACCATTGGGCCCTTATGCTCAGCGGCCAGCATGGTTTCACCGATGAAATCACTTTCAACTGGGCTCTGGCCTATTTGTCTCTGACCAATCCGAACTTCCGGACGGTTAAGGGCGGCAGTTTCAATCCTGGCACTGGCGCCTGGGGTGAACGCAGCTACTACACCCAGGATAAGGAACTCGGTTTCGAAATCGATCTGGGCGTGAACATTCAGTTGCTTGACAACCTGGCTTTCACCTCCACCTTCGGTTATCTGTTCGCCGGCGATGCCTACAAACAGATCAAGGGCTATAACGTCAACCAGGCCGCCAACGGCGACTACAATGTCAACGCCAAGTTCGAAGACAGCGACGACGTTTACACCTGGGTCAACACCCTGTCCTTCTCCTTCTAATTCAAGCCGCGCTTGAGTTTCAAGGAAACTTGAACAAAAACCCCCGCCGGGTAACCGGTCGGGGGTTTTTTATATTTGAAAAGCCGAAATTTTTGTGATATAGTTCTTTTCGAATTCTGCAAATGAATCTCAATCTCAATTTCAATTGCTTCAAGGAGAAAAGCTATGAAAAAAGCTTTGGCTATGGCTTTGGGCGCGGTGCTCGTGGCGGGTTCCGCCGCCCCGGCTTCCGCCGCCAGCAAGGTGGACATTAGTGGGTTTTACATGGCCCAGTACATTGCCAATGGTAATCTGGGCTATACCGGCAATGACAATCTGAATGACAATTACTTCAGCAGCCGCCTCCGTATTGATGTCAGCTTTCAGGCCACGGATGAAGTTTCAGTGCACTGGCGTCTGGAAAGCCCCAGTGACCAGCGCTGGGGCGATCGTGACCGCAGAACGGCTGAAAACGTTTACTACTATGGCCAGGTCGTTCAGGATTGGGGCACCATCCGTGTTGGCCGCCTTGACGGCGGAGCGGATGAATTCGGACTCTCCACTCTGGGCTGGGCCCCAACCCTGGATGACGAGTTCGTCAACTTCGCTCCCTTCGAGGGCAGCTCGGAATACGATTCCATTCAGTATACCAATGAATGGGACAACGGATTCGGCCTGAGGGCCAGCTATTCCAAAATCGAAACCGAATGGAGACCCGGTGAGGAACGTGACCATCGTTCCGGCGACCATGACCATGATCGTTTCCAGGTTGAAGGATACTATCTCTGGGAGGGCGGCGGCGCGTCCCTTAATGTGATGTACAGCCGCAATGCCTTGGCAGACGGCATAGGCTACGATATTAATGACGACCCCATATATAATGACCACGGAGCGGAAGATAAAACCACCGCCTGGTTCATCAATCCGGCCATCATGCATAGCTGGGGGGCGTTCAGTGCCCACTTTGAAGGTATGTTCGCCTGGGGTGAAACTAAATTTCACAACCGCAATGGGCTGGACGCGTTTGGAGATCCATATGATAAAGTCAAAGATGCCGATGCCGACGGCGCGGGCTTTTATCTTGACCTGGATTACAACTATGGCCCTGGCCGGGTGAATCTGGCCGGGTGGTGGGTTTCCGGCAACGACATTGGCGATAAAGACAACAAAGCCATTGTCGATATCGTGGACGGCAACTTCTATCCTCTGGTGGCCGCCTATGGCTATGTCGGTTTTAACTCCGCCCCCACCTGGGATGAGAGAACCGGTGAAAATTTTGGCGCCGTCGCCATAGCCAACAACTCCAGCCATTTCTATTCGAACTCTGAGATCATCAGCATTGACGCCAACGCCGCTCTCAATGGTTTCAGCATCGGCGATGATTTGGCTGGCGACACCGGTATTGTGGCTGGTTTGACAAATGCCCCCCGCGCTTTTGTTGACCGCACCAGATTTGACAATAACAGCGCCAACCATTGGGCCATCATGGTTAGCGGCCAGCATGGCTTCACTGATGAAATAACCTTCAACTATGCCCTTGGTTATCTGTCGTTGAACCATCCGAACTACAGGGTGATGAAAAGTCTGGATGTCAACGGAGCCGGTGCTTATACCGGGGCCAGCTATCATTCGCAGGACAAAGATCTCGGCTGGGAAATTGATTTAGGCTTCAATATCCAATTGCTGGACAATCTGGCTTTCACCACCACTTTCGGTTATCTGATTACGGGTGACGCATTCAAGACGCTGAAAGGTTATCATGCGAGCGGCGACGGAGCGGGCAACACCAACTTCAAAGCCAAATGGGAAGATGCCGACAACGTTTATACCTGGGTCAATTCACTGACCTTCTCTTTCTAATTAATTACCCCAGTTTCAGGGATTTCCCCAAAAAAAACCCCGCCGGGCCAACCGGCGGGGTTCTTTGCTTTGTGTATAGACAAAAAAAGCCCGGCAAGAACCGGGCTTTACAATAATATATAAGCAATGAGGTTATTCAGTTTTACTTGCGGGTGCGGCGGAAGGACATGTTTTGCAGGCTCCGCTGTCACTGGAGGAGGCGCAAGTTGATTCCTTGGCCGGAGCTTTTTTCGCATCTTTGTCAGGTGAGCTGGTTTTTCCGGCGTAATCGGTGACATACCAGCCGCTGCCTTTTAGCTGAAAGCTGTTCATGCTCATCAGCTTATGCATGGGGCCGCCGCAACAGGGGCAATCGCTCAAGGGATTGTCGGAAAATTTTTGCAGCACCTCAGTGGTTTCGCCACATTTATCACACTGATATTCATAAATCGGCATAACTTCTCTCCTTAAACCTTGGGGACATCCCCGATCTCTCAATATCTTAATGTAGGCATTTCCACGCAATTGTCAAGACCAATTTACATATAAATGCTATCCGCTTTCCAAACGAAATATGAAAAGGAATGAAGGGATGAGGGGATGAGGGTCTGCGGCCGGCAGATCTGGAAAAGACTTGGCCCGATCGGCCAACCAAAGGGCTCCGCCCTCTGGACTCCGGCTGGGGGAGGGCCCACGCGGGCCCTACCCCAGACCCCACCCGCGCCAAGGGGCAAGCCCCTTGGAACCCCAAGAGGTCAGTGTCGGCTTCAACTTTCCCCTTCCCGCATCGCCGCAACTCGCTTCGAGTACGAAGCTCAGACAAGCGGCGACGCTTCATACCGCTTCCCCTTTAACCGCTGTCAGCCGCTTCACATTGGGTTGTTATATTTTGCTATAGGCAGCTTCATTGAATGATTGCTGCTTCACGTATGTTCGGCTGATTACTTTTTCCCCTCCAATAGCTTTTCCAGCGCTGTAACGGTGAGACTTGGCCGTCTTTTTTTTAATGAGCAACTCATTGAAAAGCGATAGGTGGCGGAGAGACGCACTACCAGCACTGGAAAGGGCCTTTAAGGGGAAGCTGATTTAAGCCGAACATACGTGAACTACCACTCAGCCCATGAAGCTGCCTATCGCGGAATGTTACAGCACAACGTAAAACTGCCTATAGCACCTGAAGCCGAGGCAGTATGAAGCGTCGCCGCTTGTCTGAGCTTCGTACTCGAAGCGAGTTGCGGCGATGCGGGAAGGGGAAAGTTGAAGCCGACCCTGACTGACCTCTTGGGGGTCCAGGGGGCTCCGCCCCCCTGGCGCGGGTGGGGTCTGGGGTAGGGCCCGCGTGGGCCCTCCCCCAGCCGGAGTCCAGAGGGCGGAGCCCTTTGGTTGGCCTTTCAGGCCAAGTCCTTTAATCACGCGGCCATCGGCCGCCCTCCAAACCACTCCATACAACACGGATCACTCACTATTGTTGTTGTCGTGGTTGCGTGGTTGTGGCATAATTACCCGATACACACGCACCGCTATGTTCCGGCGGCAACAGGAGAATTTTATGGAAACAGTAAAAGCGGCCCGGGAGAGCCTGGCCACTCGGTTGGGTTTTTTATTCATTTCCGCCGGTTGTGCGATAGGTCTCGGCAACGTCTGGCGATTCCCCTACATCACTGGTAAATATGGCGGGGCCGCCTTTGTTGTGGTTTATCTGCTCTTTCTGGTCCTCATGGCCATGCCCGTCATGATCATGGAGTTCTCGGTGGGCCGCGCCGCCCAGACCAATATCGCCGGCGCTTTCCGTAAGCTTGAACCAGCCGGAACCAAATGGCACATCTACGGCTATCTGGGCATTTTAGGCAATTATGTCCTAATGATGTTCTACACCACCGTCTCCGGCTGGATGCTGGCCTATTTTTACTACACAGTCAGCGGGCAGCTGAGCGGCCTGTCGCCCGATCAGGTGGGCGCATTCTTCGGAGCCACCCTGGAGAGCCCATCCACCCAGCTGTTTTGGATGGCTCTGGTCATAGTCATAGGTTTCAGCGTGTGCGCCTGCGGTTTGCGCAATGGTGTGGAAAAAATCACCAAAATTATGATGACCGGCCTCTTCATAACCGTGATCCTCCTGGCAATCCGGGCCGTAACCCTTGATGGCGCTGGCGCTGGCCTTGAATTCTATCTTAAGCCGGATTTTGGCAAGCTTACCGAACACGGCCTTTGGACCACTATTTACGCCGCCATGGGTCAGGCCTTTTTTACCCTCAGCGTCGGTATCGGCAGCATGTTGATTTTTGGCAGCTATCTTGGCAAGGAACGCTCCCTGACCGGTGAATCTGTCAACATACTGATGCTTGATCTCTTTGCCGCTTTCATGGCCGGCATGATCATTTTCCCTTCCTGCTTCGCTTTTGGCGTAGAACCCGGCGCTGGTCCCGGCCTGGTGCTGGTCACTCTGCCCAACATTTTCAACGCCATGAGCGGCGGCATTGTCTGGGGCGGGCTTTTCTTCGTTTTCATGAGTTTTGCCGCGCTCTCCACTGTTATTGCGGTTTTTGAGAATATCGTGGCTTTCGGTATCGACAACTGGAGAGTGTCGCGGAAAACTTCAGTTCTGATCAACTTCATATTAATGCTTGTTCTGGCCACTCCCTGCGCCCTTGGTTTCAACGTGCTGGCCGGCTTCGAGCCAATGGGGCCAGGTTCGGTGGTGTTGGATCTGGAAGACTTCATCGTCAGCAACAACCTCCTGCCCCTTGGCTCGCTGATTTTTGTCCTTTTTTGCAGCACCCGCTATGGCTGGGGCTGGGACAATTTCATCAAAGAGGCTGACACCGGCGTCGGCATGAAGTTTCCCCGCTTGCTGAAACCTTACTTCCAGTATGTGTTGCCTTTGATTATTCTGGTGATTTTTGTGCAGGGCTATTATGAACTGTATCAGAAACTGAATCCCGCCCCGGCGGAGGTAACGGTTATCGAAGAAGTGGTGACTGAGGAAGTGATTCCAGGCGTTGTGGAGGCTGCTCCCGCTGGTGAGGCCGCCCCGGCCGCTGAAAACGCCGCCGCCGGAAATGAAGCCGTTAGTGGAGAGGTGGCTGAAGAATCCCAGGATCTCATTATTGAATAGTTGATTGCGGTTCCGCGGCTGCCTCCGCAGTGGCTGAATCAACAGGCCTCCCCGGAGGATGCGTGAAAAAGCCCTGGATTTTCCAGGGCTTTTTTGTGGCCGCTTCTTGGTTACATGCTTATTTTTTATCCTTCTGATTGCTGACCGTAAAATTCTGGCTGGTAATCAGGTTGGAATAGGCGGGCATATAGGTAGCCAGGATGTTGGCCAGACCTTCCATGTCATTGCGCCAGTCGCGATGCAGTTCGCAGGCCACGCTGAACCAGTTGACCAATTGAACGCCGCCCGCCGCCATTCGGGCCCAGGAGCTGTCCCTGACGGCCGTATTGAAGGTGCCGCTGGCGTCCACCACCACGAAAACATCAAAACCGGCTTCAACCGCGGAAAGCGCCACATGGGCCACGCAGACATCGGTGACTATGCCGGCGATGATCACCTGGCTGCGGCCGGTTTTCTTCACCGCTTCGACGAAATCTTCATTATCCCAGGCATTAATCTGGCCGGGACGATGAATGACCGGAGCGTTGGGGAACATGGCCCGGATCTCCGGCAGCAGGGGACCGTTGGGGCCTTCTTCCAGGCTGGTGCTGAGAATGGTGGGCAGGTTAAAGAATTTGCCGAGAGCGGCCAGGGCCAGAACGTTGTTTTTGAATTCCGCCGGTTCAAAATCCTGAACGAGAGAAAAAAGCCCGGTTTGATGATCAACCATCAGGAGCGCGGCCTTGTCCTTATCCATGCGGACATAGGGTTTGCCGGACGCCTGAGCCAGGGCGGCTCCGGCGCTGAGAATGAAAACCGCGCAAAACAGGGCAGTAAAGGTCAGTGAAAATCTTTTCATCAAATAGTCTCCCTTCATAACAAATAGTTGGTTTTGATAAGAAACATTGAGATACATCAATTAAACACCCTGACCGGCATAAAGATACTTGTACCAGCTTGCGGCAAATAAGTCAACGCCAGCAACTGCAATAAACAAGTTTTTAATATAATAGCCGCGACACAATGTTGCCGCGGCTATTTATTAAAGTTAGATTGTTGTGAGTGCCCAAGGGGAAGAGGTATTGTCAACCAGCCAGAATAGTCTCCAATATCGACCGCGCGGCAAAAGGCTTGCCTATGGCCGCCGCATTGCGGCCAAGCCCTTCCAGCGTCTGGCCGTCATTTATGAGTTTCAGGGTTTTGTAAACCAGCGCGCTTAAACTGGAAGCTTTCCAGGCGGCGCAGTGTTCCAGAAGGTAATCGCAATTAGCCTCCTCCTGGCCGGGAATGGGCGACACCACGATCATGGGTTTGCCCATGGCCAGGCACTCGCAGGTGGTCAGGCCGCCCGGTTTGGTGACGACCAGATCTGAAGCCGCCAGAAGCTTGGGCATATCGGTGGTGAAGCCCAGCGGCGCCAGGCGGCTCGGCCTTTCGGCGGCCATTTCCTTCAATTCGGCCAAAAGTTTCTGGTTGCGGCCAGCCAGCACGGCCAATTGATAATCCGCCTCTACCGACGATAATTCATCGGCCACATCTTTAATCAGCCCCAGCCCCTCACCGCCGGCCATCAGGAGCACCGTCGTCCGCGCGGGATCAAGGCCGAAAGCGGCCGCGCCCTCTTCCCGGCTGATGGAATCGCTGAATTCAGGCATTATGGGAATGCCGCTCAATTCGATGCGCTCCTCCTCCAGGCCCCGGCGACGCATGATGAAAGCATTTTCCTCCGTGGCTGTGAAATAGCCGGTCTGTCCCGGTTCCAGCCAGAAGCGGTGGGCCAGAAAATCAGTCACCACTATCCAGTGGTCAATGTTTTCAATACGGCCCTTGCGACGCCAGCGGCCCAGCACCTGGCCGGGCAGAAAATGGGTGCTGAGAACAATATCCGGCTGGTATTCCTTCATGACCCGCAAGAGCGGTTCGGAGACGTGTGATTCCAGCTTGCGCCGCAGGCCGTTGAGGACCCCTTCAGCCTTGTCCCTGTCAGTCCGGTTGTAAAGGAACCCCCACAAGGCCGGATAGCGGTTCACAAATTTCATGTAAGAACCTTTGTAAGCCGTTCTGAACCAGGGCCTGGTCAGATCCATCAGATCGATGTGGCGGGCTTCAGCCTCTCCGCCAAACCAGCGTTCCGTACCGGTCCGCAGGGCTTCAGCGGCCCGCACATGGCCCTGCCCGGCGGAAACGCTTAGGATGAGGATTTTTTTCATGGAAGTCACCTTAATCTTATTTTTTCACCGGCGCACGACCATTGTAGCGGCGCGAAATGCTTGGGGGTGTCGTTGCTGGGAAATGGGGGAGGCAGTAGGGGCGTAGAGGCCGGGTGGCATTGAAGTTGCTTAGAGGCATCCGAAACCAATTAAGTTAACAATTGTGAAAGAATTTATAAACAGAGGTTAAGCGGTAAATATTGACCGTTTAACCTCTGCTTGATTTTGTAGCCTGCAGGTCTAATAATTGCGGATTAAGAGTTCCTGGCCTGTGGCCTTGCCTTTGCCGTGGCTGGCGCAATAACCGACTTGAACAGGCTCCATATTGCAATCCTTGAATAGTGACCGGATTTGGGGTGTATCCGAGTGGGTCATAAGGAATTTGCCCTTCAGATTGTTCAAAACATCAGCTAATTGGTTGAAATCATCGGCAATGAAGTTGTGGCGATATTCATTGTGGCCGATGTAGGGCGGGTCGATGAAAAAGAAGGTGTCGGCTGAGTCATAGAGCTTGATGAAACGGTCCCAGGGGAGGTTTTCGAGCATTACGCTTTTAAGGCGCTCGGCCACCAATGGGAGAACGCGCCGGGCCAATTCGGGGCGGAAGTTAGGGATGCGGCCGGGGCTTACGTCCAGAGTCGGCTTGTTCGGACGGCCGCAGAAGGCGAAACGCTGAAGATAATAATAAATGGCGGCTTTTTGGATGTCCGTCAGTGTGGGGCGCTCAAGATCGTCTCTCAACATATAGAATATATCACGGCCGGGCTGAAGGGTAATGACCTCATCGATCAGGGCGGCCATGTGATGCTTGGTGACACGGTAAAAGTTCATCAGATATTTATCCAGGTCGTTGAGAGCTTCCAGGGAGACGGGCGGTTTTTTGAAAAGAATCCAGGCCGCGCCGCCGAAGACTTCGGCGTAGGTTTTATGGGTCGGGATGAGTTCGATGATCGTTTTGGCGAGTCGGCTTTTGCCACCGAAGTAAGAGAAAGGGGCATTCATGCCCTGTTTTTTGTTGGTCAAAATCTAACCTCATGATAAAATGGCTGTCGCCCGCGCGGGCTGACAGGGTTGGGGTTTATCCTGGTTAGATGCGTATCCATCCGGCCGCCGGGCAAGTCTGATTCACTTGCCCGGCCACCCTGTTTCAATTTTCAAAGAGCATTCTTGCTGAAGTTCAACCGGCTGATTCCCTGGGGGAATGTCCGCGCCTCAACTCATTTTCGTGAGACTTCCGGCAATGATCATCCTGCCAAAAAAATAAACTGTCGATAAAGGCGCACATGGCCCGCCAGAACCATTGCCCGGCTATGGCCTTGCGATAGGTCCGGGCGGAAAACGTCTCATCAGGATGACCGGCCAACATGGTGTTGATGAACTGGTCCAAGCCGATCAGGACATTCCAGAAATATTTAACCAGCCGGGTTTTCATTTTTATCCTCATAAAGTTCACCGGCCAGGACGCGAAGCGTGTCGGCGGCAGTCAAGACGTTACCGGCCTCGGCGGTGGCCAGCATCTGGACCATTTGCGCGGTGGCCGGGTCGGTGACATCGATGTATTCAGCGGCGAACAGAAGGTCATGGATGCTTTGGGCCATGATGTTGCCGCTTTTTATAGCGGCGTTCAGGGCAATGACCTTATCGAAGCCGCACAAGAGAAGAAAATCTTTTTTGGTGTAGCGGATTTTGTACCATTTGCCTTCATCACGCTTTTTATAGTCCGGGCCGGGGGTGAATTCCGGTTCAGGCGGATTGACAGTCCATCCTTCGGGCAGTTCACCGAGCCAAGCGATATGTTGCCATTGGCCGTCTCGGTCATAAGCGCCGGTCTCGCGATAGTCCGGCACAATATCCCATCCGCTTTTATCACCACGTGCCACAATGGCGTATCCGTCCGGGCATTGATCCGGCGGGGCGACCCACAAGGCGTTGTCGGGCGGGGCCACAGCCACTTCTAGGGCGGGAAAGGAATCGGTGTAAACGCCGCAGTCATCGAAATAGTAATTGATTTTCTGCTCCATGTTTAAACTCCAAGATAAATTGCAGGTGTGGCATAAAATGAATACGGTCTAGTTTCGTTGCTGCCGGCATAGTCCATAGCGCTGGAGACATCATTTCTCTTGTAGGCACTCGTGGGCGTTATTGATGCGCCGCCGGTGGTTAAGCTGGGGCCAGCGCTTATTGAACCGGCCGAGTTGGCCCCATAAAGCGTATGCTTGTGTGATGCGACAGCATATGCTTCAACCACCCCGGGTTGATAGCTGGCGCTGGCTCCGTTGGCCATTCTGGGGAAGCGGCCAAAGTTGCCGTTGAAGAACTTGGCGTTATTGAAAAGGCTGATATTCGTGCCGCTGACGACAATGCCCCAATCATTTTTATAGTTGGCTGAAAAGGCGTTGAGAACTTTACCTATGATGCTGAAAGGCGCGGCCAGGGCGGCGGCTATATCCTGGACGGTCGCCTCCTGCCATTGATCGGGCTTTTCAATGTAACTGCAATCCACCAGATCGGCCGTCTTGTCACGGCCGGTGACGCTGATTTCACGGCTATTGGCGGTCAGGCGATACAGCGATTCGTCAATATAGCCGGTGACCAGAACTTCTCCGCCCAGGTTAAGCTGGCACTCATCGCCCGGCTCTATGGCCCAGGGGGCGCGTTGTCCCGGCCACTTGTCGGAAATGGTCAGACTGAAGGAACCGCTCGGCGCTTCCATAGAGCGAATGACCGAAAAGGACAGCCAGCCGCCATAAATTTTTCCGCCCACCATCAGCGAAACTTGATCATTTTTTTGCCCCTGGTCTTTTGATGCACTTTTCAAAGTAAGGTCAAACATCGATCAAATACTCCACGGCGGAACCGCCGGGCATAAAGCCGGGGTGGGCTATGCGGTTGCGGTTAATCAAATCGCCTTCTCGCTCAAGGTTGCCATACAGTTCATAGCACAGACGAACGGACGGCCAGCAATCCTTCAGGGTGCGGCTGCCTAACAGGGCAAGGTTAGGCGCGGTTATGCCCACGATTTCCAGGGCGGCGGCGGTAATTTTACGGCTATGCTGATAAAAGCGGTCGGCCGCTTCACTTTCAACGGCCGTACCTACCTGCTCGGCCAGAATGTCAAAGCGGTCTATTAAATCGACTCTGACTGATTCGGCCTGGCCCTGGTGCTCAAAGTTCAGCCAGGGGGTAAGCCGGGCCGCCTCCACGGCCGCCGCGCCCTGGAAGATGAAATCCAGGGCGGCGAAGTTGCGGTTAATAGTTTGAATGCTTGACGAACTGGCCGACCGGGGCGGTGCCTCAAAAGGAAGGCCCGCCCTGGCGGCCGTCCATAAATCCGACATACGGCCATAAGCTTCATTGGCCGTGCCGGAAGCGGGAACGGTGAGAGTGGCCAAGCCGATAATGTAGGTGGCCAGTTCGGCCGGTGATATGGTTTGCCAGTTTTCGCTGAGAAACGATAAAGAATCTTCCACGAAAATTGGGAGGGAAAAGCGGTTATCCTTTCGAACGCCGAACCACTTTACGGCCAGATCGATGAACGGCGAGAGGGCCGCCTCTATTTCCTGGGCCAGAGAAAGGCCGCTTCTGAGGCCGCTAAGAAGACCGTCAAGGCGGCCGTAGCTGGCCTCGGCTACAAAAGCCAGCACACCCGCCACGGAATAACGGGCGCTGAACATATCCGCCAGACAGGACAATGCACCATCACAACCGGACAAGAGGCCCGCCACCGGATTGTCGGCCGGTTCCGATGACGTAGCGCTTGCATCAATAAAAGTGATGGAGACGCGGCAAAGGCCGATTTCTTTTTCATTGTGGCCCACACTGTAATCAGTGCAGACAACTTTATGGCGGCCAAGCCAGGGGTGGACCAGTTCGCCTTCGCCTTTGGCCAGGGCTGTGATCAGGCGGTCGCGGGCGGCGGCCATGCCACCGGGTAGAAAATTGGTGAGATAAGCTTCTATCTGTCGGCGGCCGTCTTTAGCTCCCAAGTCATCCCACAAGCCCCGGTCCTGATAGGGAAATTCGTGGTGTGCGCCGCGCCGCCCGAATGCGTCCTGGCTTTGTGAGACATAAAAAACAGCGCCGCCAAAACTGGCCTCACGATAATCATTAATCACAGTAGGCCTCCCCTGAATCCCATGCGCTGTTGGGTACGGTCATCAACCTTGGCGTTGGGCGCGTCCGTTTTGGCCTGGGCGGAAAAGCCCGGCGGCAGTTGGCCCTCAAGCTTCACGGTGACGGCCACATGCTCTTTTTGCCTCATGGCCGCCTTAAGTTCGTTGACCGTATCCGCCACGGCCGGATAGGCCGCCGCATTGAGCGCAGGTTTATTTATAGCGGGATTGGTGTTGCTGACGACAAAAGGCGTGGCCGGAGCTTTTTTAGAAAAAACCTCGTCATGGTTTTCCATGCGTCTTTTGGCAAAAAGATTAGCCACTATGCCCAATCCCCCGAAAGGCGCGGAGGCTGTTCCGATAGCGGCCCGCTTGCCGCCATCGGCTACCTTCCGTCTTTCAAGTTCAAGATCAGACATTTGCTTCTGCAACTCGGCCAGCTTGGCCTTATCCGGCGTGGCTTTCTTGGCCTCTGTCTGGTATCGCCTTAAAACGAGATCCTGTTCTTCGCCTATTTCTTCCTGCCGCTCAACATCGCCGCCCATAATACGCCCGGCAATCAGGCCTAGCCCTTTGCCGGTTTTCTCGGTAAGCTCAACCGCACGGGCCAGCATTTCGATAAGCTTGGCCAGGGAACCATTAGAAAATTCAGCTATGGCCTTGCCAAGTTCTTTCCAGGCTTCGGGGTTGATGTTGCCGTTAGCGTCTCTCATTGAATCGCCAGCGGAATTAAAAGCGGACGAAAGAGCCTCAAACAGGCCGGTCAGGGCCGGGCCTACGGCTTCACGCAAACCGCCGAAACCTTCGCGCAATCCATCAAGAAACGGCGCAAGCGCCCCGGCATCGTGCATCAGGGCGGCAAGGCCCGCTCCTGCGGTGATTAAAAGGCCCACCGGAGTCAGGGCCAGGGCTTTGCTGAGAAGCCCGACATTTTTTATAACGCCGCCGAACGCGCCGATCAGCGGGCCGCCCAACACCAGGGCCAGCCCCATTGCCACGGTCTTCACCCCGCCGAAAGTGTTGACCAGCTCAAGGCCTTTCGGCCCCCATTTGTTCAGCCATTCCCACCCCTCCTTCAAACCGCCTTTAACGGCCTTTAAAGCCCCGGTGAGCTTGCCGCCCCATTCTTTAGCCAGGGTCTTCAGCCCGCCGCTTTTTTCAAGTTTTTCCACCCAGGCCACAATTCCGGCCAGTTCATCTTTAAGAAACTGGAAGGGGCCGGAATCCATTATCATCGACCGGAATTCAGCCCATTTGGCGGTGAGCTTCGAAAGGTTGCCGCCAAAAGTCTGGCCGCGCTCTTTTTCCGCACCGGCCGCTTTATCCCTGGCCACCCGTTCCAGCAGGGCCGAAAGGGCCTTGGGGTCATTAGTTTTGGCGGCCAGCTTCACCAGTTGACCGGCTTGGTCGGTATACTGGTACAGCATGTGTTTTCCACGCGCCTCACTTTTAACGCCCCATTCGGCCAGCGCCCCGGCTTCCCCCTTCAAGGCCCGCTTAAAGGCCTCGCTGGTTTCCTGGAGCGTCTTGCTCTTTTTGGCGGCCATGTCGGCCAGGGCATTCAGGTGAGTGCCGGTCGGCTTTATGCCGCTGTCGGCCAGAGCGGCGAAGGCGGCGGTAACATCGCCAAGCTCTCGCCCGGTGTCGGACGAAAACCGGCGAACGCTCAAAAGAGCCTCCGCGCCCAAAGTTTTACTGCCCAGGGCGTTTGATAGCTGACGGCCGCACTCTTCAGACTGCGCGGCCACGTCCACAAAGAGACGTTTAAATCCATAGGCCAGACCGGCGGTGGTCGCCATAACTTTGGCCGAAGTCTGGACGGCGGCATCTTTAAACCCCTTTAAAGCGGCGCCGATCTCCTTAATCCTGGCTCCCAGTTCTTTAAAGTTAGCGGCCACCCGGCTCACTACATGCCGCCCCAGGCGAAGACTGAGAGCCGCCCCGGCCATAGCGGCCGAAGCGGCCAGCCCGGCCAGACCGGTTGTGAGGCCGAGAACCCCGCCGCCAAGCTGACGCACGCCGGTGAACACCAGCCGCAGGCGGCTGGTGTTGTTATCGGCCTCCCGTGAGTTCAAGCGCAAGGCCCGGCCTAAGCTGGAAAGGCCCTCACGGGCGTTTCGCACCGGCTGGCCCAAGCCACGGAGCCGGGCCGATACCCGCCCCAGGGCTGAACTGGCCAGGTCTTTCGCCTTTATGATTAAATTAGCTCTCACGCTTTTCCAGTCTCCATCGCACGTTAACAAGTTTCAGCCAGTAGCCCAGATCGTCCACCGTCATTTCCATCAACTCGGATGGAGATATGTTGAACGGCTCACCGGCTAGGATTGCGAAGGTTGATTCGATGTCGAAGCCGGGGCCAGATTCAGCAAAAAATCGCTCACCACGTTGATGACGCTGAGCGCATCAGCTCCGCCCAAGAGATCAATCAGTTCCGGCGGCTGGGCGGAAAGGTTGGCCGCCAAATCCAGAAGAGCGTCCAGAGATGGATTTTCCAGTTCAGCGACTGAAAACCGGCGAAGATGTTTAGCGCGAAGTTTCCGAAACTCAAGGGCGGTAACGGCTACATCACCGTATTCCACCGGCTCGGCAAGTTTTACAGTTTTGATGATTTTCATACAGCCTTCAATTCCTTGAGGGAGGTTCCCACCATCCTCATGGTGATAGCGCCGTCACTGGATTGGCCGGTGCGGTCGCTGGTGTTGGATGCATTGGAGAGCACCAGGGTTTTTTTATTGAAAAGCACGACCGTAACAGTCGCGTCTTCCAGGTTGAGCAAAGCCTCCACATCAAGTTTTTTATGGTCGGTGACGGTAAACTCGATAAAGGCCGGTACCACTTCGCCGGAAAACCCGTGGAACTCATCGGCCCCGACCACTTCCGTCAGTTTTACGCCGCCGAAACTGTAGCGAAGACCGGAAGCGTTGATGTCCACGCGCTGGCCGTTGATGGCCACCTTGACCACTCCAGCCCGATACAAATCACTCATAAAGCCTCCTACAGCTTAAAGCCCATTTTGGTTGCCATGACGCGGAGCTGGTTGACGACATCGGGCGGCAGATAGATGTCCACGCGGCAGGGGTCATCAGCATTGCGTTCAACGATCAACTCGTCCTTGCACTGATCCACATTTTCCACAAGGCCCAGCCGCTCCATTGCGTACAGCCAGGATAAAGCCTCGCCCCGGATCATCTGGGGGGTGGCAATGGCCTGACCGAATCCAAAGTTGGCGTTGTCGGAGGCCAGCTTGTGGCGCGGAAACTTTTGGGTCATCCAGACTTTTAACGACCGCCGCAAGAAACTCACGGTTAAAAGCGTATTCAAATCCCGATAAGCTTTATCTTCCGCGCCCCAGGCGTTTTCTTTATAAGTGGTGACCAGCCGCTGAATCGCGCACCCGCCGTCACTGGTGACGGCATAGGTCGAAATGCCGTCAAACAGCAAAAGGTTGTTTTCCTGGGCCGTGAAGTGTCCGCCGGTTCCCATGATGGTCAGGTGTTCACTGTTATGGCTGTCGCCCAGCATTCCAAGTTCCGTATGGGTGCCGCCCGCCGCGCAGATCACCTGCACCGGAATTTCAGCCAGGGCATGCCAGCGGCCGGAAGCCGTTTCTTTCAGGGATTGAAGAGAATAGCCGTCCACCCAGGGGGAAACCATCAGGTGATAATGGATGTCGCCCAGGGCGCTGAAGAGACCGGAAAGATCAGGGGTGCCGGTGCCGCCGCCCATGCGGCCGAAAGTCCCGGCGCGGGGCGGAAGCATGCCCGGTATGCTCAATGACTGAAAGGGCCGGGCCGGGTCTATCTCCCCATGAAAAGCCACCAGGGCGGCCAGGGCGGCCGACACTTCATAATCAGGGGTCGGGGTGCCGCTGTAATCAGAACCACCCTCAAATGAGACGGTCAAACCGGCGGGCAGTTCCTCACCCTGGTAATAGCCCAGGCGCACCATAACGCCGTTGGCGTATTGACCGGCATGGGGCGCGGTCACGATCACGGCGCGGCCGTCTTCGTCCAGGGCGCTCCGCCAGACGTTATCATGGCTGATAGCCGCATGGACGGCCTGGGCCGCGTCTTCGGCAGTAGCCCCCGCCGAAACATAGGCGCTGATGCGCCTACCGGCGATATAGACATAAAGGTTCCCGCCGCCATTTGTGGTGCCGCTGAACACGATTTTAACTTCAGCGGCCTTGCCCACCGGCTCGGCCACACCCACGAAATAAACTTCCGTGGTGGTGTTGCCGCTGAACCAAGCCCCGGCCTGGGCGGCCAGAAGGGAATTTTTACCGAACAGGCGGGCCACCTGCCCGGCGCTGGTGGCCCGTTGCGGCTCATTGACCGCCGTGCCATAATCGCCATGCCCCATGACCAGCACCTTGTAAGGCATGGCCGCCGCGCTTTGATCGGCCCTTGTCGGGTCAATCTCGCAGTAGAACAGCGGGCTTAACCAGTTTTTAGGGATTTCGTTGAAACTTATGGTCATTACCCCTGCTCCTTATTTTTTCTGGCGGTCTGTCTCCTGTTGCGTTTAAGCAAGGCGGACTGCCGCTTATACTCTTCCCATTCGACTTTGGTGCAGACATACACGATAAAGTCTGTGAAACATTTTTCAGGCGGCACCGTTATTCTCCTTGCTTTTCTTGGCGGGTTTGGTTTCGCTAACGATTTCCACTACGCCCTCGGTTAATCGCCGTTGCCAGTAAGCCGAATCAGCGACTTTGCGGCCACCTTCCGGCAAAGGCTGGGGCGGGTTCTGGTTCGGGTCCAGAACCCGCTGGCCAGCTTTCGGTTTCAGAAATATTGTTGTCATGCCTTTCATAAAAAACCTTTCGTTTGTCGGTAATAACCGGTAAGCCCTCCACATCCCAGGAAGTTACATAAAGGGGAGTGGAACATACGTTCCCATCCAGTTCATAGTCGGCCGGAACTTCAACGTCCACCACGGTTGAAAACCTCATGGCGGACAGGGAAATGCCGCCGCCCTGGGGACCGCCCCGCCAAAGCGGGATAATGTTGTCCAGAACCAGGGGAGTCATATCCGCGCCCAGGGTCTGGTTGACCAGGGCCTTTCGGACAGCTTCGATCAATTGGTAAAGACCAGTAACGCCCTCGCCGCCATGCCGCAACTGTTCCGGTGAAAAACTTCTGGCCAGCACAAATACGGCATATGTAAGCGTGGCCGCATGAATTCCGTTTTCGAGCGTACCTGTCTCACCATCGAAAACTACCCAAAGCCCCGGAGCCTTGGCGGCGGCCTGGGCGATTTCCTCAGCGCTTTCAAACTGGCCGCCATAGCTGTCAATGTATTTACAGGTGAACGGCCAGCGGCCCATTTTTTGAAGCAGGGCCAGCCGGGCGACTATGGCCTGTTCTATTGTGGCTATGGGGTCAATCACTTCAGTCCTCCGCCAAAAAGTTTTCAAATATGGTATTGACGGCCCCTTTATCCTCAACCGACAAGCCGATCACTGGCCGGGCCGGAATGCGAATGGTGTAGCCGCCGACATTGACGGTTCGGCTGGAATCGCTCTGGCGGCGGCTAACCCAGCGGTTGCCGTTGCCCTGGTAATAAAGCGTCTGGCGGCGCGGCCGCATGTTGATGATGGCCCCGAACTGGTGCGCGGCGGCATAGTCCAGGCTGTTGCCCACACCGCCCATGCTCACAATCACTTGATCGCTCGAAGCACGGTAATTAATTGACCGGGCCAAGTGTCCGCTGCGGCGCAATATGTTCTGATTGCCGTAACCTTTTTTGATGCGCTCTTTAATGGTCCGGGCGGCCAGGGCTTCCCACCGCTGACCGTCCGGCCCGGTTTAGTTTCAAAGCGCATCAGAGAGCTTTGTTCCAGGGCGCTTCCAACTTGTTCCATCAGCGGTGTCAGATTGGAAAGGCGGCGGGTGAGCCTTTCAAGGCCCGCCGTTACCTCATTCAAATCCAGTTCAAGGGAAGCGCCATGATCATCAGCCATTTAAAAACCCTTCAAGCCGCTGAACTCACGGGGCGGCGCGATAATTTCAGCCGTGCCGGAAAAAAGGCCGCTGGCTTTTTCCGGCGCGTCCAGCTTTATTTCACCGGCCGCCGTTGCTTTAAGTTCGGCCAGGGTCCGCTCATAATTGGCCTTAACCATTTCCGGGGCCGAATGCGGCTGAAGGAACCAGCGGGCCAGATCGCAAGTCCAGCGGACGGCTAGGGCGGGAACGGGGTTCAGAGGCAGACTGTAGCGGTCGGCCAGATAGCCGTGAATGAGGTTCACGGCATCTTGGACGGCCGCCGCCAGCTTGCTTTCCACAATCGCGCCAGTAAGGCCGTCAAGGTCCGTCAGTTGGAAAAGCTCCGCCTCGCTGAACCGTTCCAGCATTTCCTCCCGCCCTGCGTACATTATTTGCCGCCCTTCTTGGCGTTTGGCTTCTGTTCGCCCGGCGGGTCGTCTACCACCGAAAAATCCAGGTTAGGCTCTTCGGCCAGGGCGAGAAGCTGTTCCTCGGTAAAATGATCTTCCGGGTAAATCCGACTCCCGGAATGAGATATCCCTGCCCGGCGGAACCCCTCTTTTTTCGCAACAATTTTTATGGGCATCAGCCCCTCCTTATATCAATTATGATCAATACCTTTGAAAAACCGGCCTTACTTAAGCTTCAGTAAGCCAGGGGGTCATAAGGGTTTCAGCGCTTCCGGCCCACTCATTGCTGGCCCCGCTGTCGGAACGGTCATTGATCAGAATCTTGCGGGCCGCCCCTTCCAGGTTGGGGGGAACCACCAGAAGGTCAGGCAGAAGCCCTAAGGGAGTTCCGACATCGGAAACATAAGAGAGCATAGCCGCCCGCGCCCCGGCGTAGTTTTCCGGGGTCAAAGGTTGGCGGCTGGCCACGCACATCTGCCAGAAACCATAACCGGCGTTACAGCGGGCCGATACGCCATAGCGATATTCCTCACGCATGAACACCGCTTCATCAGTGGGCGCGTCCATGTTGGTGAATTCGTAATCACGGCGCACCTGCCAAATCAGCGGCTTCAACGGGCGGGAAGTACACATCAGATACCAAGCCGTACCGGTGCCGCCCATAAAGTTACTGACGGATTTTTCCCGGCCCGACAAGCCCACCGGATGATCAGGATCAAAAAAATACTGACCGTCATAACATGGGGACGTGAAACCGTTCTTCAGAAGACTGAAAACAAGCTCATTTGGGTGATCACCGGCCGCCCGGCCGATCCCCTGAACCACCGGTTTGTATATGCCCAAACTGTCATCTTCGATATCGTCACGCTTGATGGCCACGGTCCCCTCATACTTTTTGTTTTTGAGGGTGTAGTCAGATGCATCAAGGTTTTGAATGACGCGGTCGCCCAGCCATTCGCTGATTTTGAAAGTCTGGCCCAGCCACGGGTAGGCGTTTTCCCTGGTGGCGCTGGGAATGACGGTGACAATTTTTTCATAATCGCGCGGCGCACCGGCAAAGGCGCTTTGATAATCAGCCTTGAAGCCGATAAACATGGCGTTCAAGGTGGATTGATTTGTAATCATGATTTCTCCTTATGATGACGATGATCAGGCGGTGAGGTCGACCCAGGCCTGACCGTGCAAAATGTCGGTCAGTATCCCGGCGCGGCTCCGGCCGGAAGATTCAGCTGTAATCGTGTGATCATCGGCCAGATAAACGGACAAGCCGATGTGTGCACGGGTGATGTCGGCGGCCGCGTCCAGCCCCACATTCAGGCGGGAGACGCTGACCGTAGCCGCGCCGTCTGTACCGCCTACGTTTTCGACTCTATGGTTGGCCACGCATGGGAACTTCAAATCCGCGCTCTCACTGGCGGGGACGGCAAAACCCGATGAATTGAGGCAGACGACCGCACCGGCGAAAATGACCGCACCGGCGGCCAGCGGCAGAACAAAATCAGTGCCGCCCCTGCATTCGGTGTTACGGTCTTTGGTAAGCGGGGCCATTAAACACCACCTTTCTTGCTTTTAAGGAAATCGGCCTCGCTCATGCCAAGCTGTCTGCAGACGGCCTTTTCCTCGCTGGTCAAGCCGCCGCCGCGCGTGGCGGCATTCATAGCCGATTGCCCCGGCGTGACGATACGCGGGGCCGATTTTACATAGTCGGCAAAGCCCCTGGGGTCGGTGGCCGCGTAGGTTTTCGCCCATTCACGCATGCCGGGGCTGATGCGCCCGGCGTTGACGGCCGCGTTCACGGCTTTGTCCGCCTCCATGCCGCTCAAGCGGCGCTCCAGGCGGCCCACCATTTTGCCCAACTCGATCATTTGGGCATTGGCGGCCTTGTTTGTGGCGGCCGGTTCGGCTGCCTCATCTTCGGCCGCGTTGACCAGATCGCTCACGGCATTCATCAGGATGGCCTCGGCCTCCTCCAGATTTTCCGGCGGCGTTTCCGCCCCGTCCGAGTTGGCCCCTTTTTCGTCATCTTCGGAGTTGGCGCTTTCACCGCTCTCCTTCAGCTTGCGGATGGCCTCGTAAATTTCCTCCTGGGTCGTCGTATCAGGCAAACCCAAAAGCGCGGCCAGTTCCATTAAAAATCCGTCCATACCGGCTCCTTGCTTGTTAAGTGATTTCAGTTCCAGATTGGGCTTTCCGGTCAGGGCCGCCGAATCCAGCCTTGTCAATTCTCCCTTTGCGTCATATATAAAGACGGGCGACATATAACGATATTCTTTAGCAACCACCATCCGGGCGGCTTTGGCCGTCCACTCCACCCGGCCCCAGATACCATCCGGCCGTTCCTCAAGTTCCTTTATCCAGGCCGCCGCCAGAGCGGGCTGGCCGTTTTGGGCCGTGAATTCTGATTGGTGATCGTAATCAATAATGATGTCGGCCCCGGCCTGATAGTCCGCAGTGGCCTTAATAAAGGCGGCGGCGTTGACCAGCGTCCAGGGGCCGCGCCCGTCACGGCCGGAAAACGTGCCGGCCGGAATCAGGTGGACCCATTCCGGGGCCGTGTCTCCCTGGCTGTTGATCGCTATGTAAAAGTCGTGGCTCTTCATATGGGCAGATTAGCAAAGCGCCCTGAATCGAATAAGACAGGCAAACGATACCCTGGAGTGACATATATATAATGTAGGGAGTGAAGAAATGCGGAGAATGAAAAGTAAGCTTCAAATCATAACATCAAGATCGCCGCAGAGGCGTTTAAACCCCGTTTAAATTTGACGATCACAAATAACCCTATAGGCAACTATGGCTTTTCTTGTGAAATCGCTTAAAATGGATTTTAGAGCAACCCGGCGGTTGCGGATATGAAACAGGTGCGTTATAATAAAAACGTGAGTCGACCTGACGACCGGAAATACGCTCACCGGGACATCGGCAAATCTTTTTGCACTTGGCATGGGGACTGGCGACCTCCAGGCCGACTCGGATTTAAGGCCGTCCATTCGGGCGGCCTTTTATATTGAACCGGATATAACTTCATAATGGGAGCCTTTCAGATTATTCTCACTAACCCTGGTGGCCGTTTTAATGCTGGTCAGGCTGGTGATTTCTTTTTTGCCCATCCCCTCTTCGCGCTGGCTCCACTTATAATCCAACTCCACAACCACTTTTGACTTTCGGTCATCGCCCGTTGAATCGAATACATAAAGGATGGCCCCGTGCCTATCCCGTAAAATAGCTTTGGGTGAGGCCAGGATGTTGGGCAGGTTGAGAACATCATTTTTACTTATGGCCGTCCCCTTGGCCGCCTTGGCATCACGCATCATGTGGGCCAGTTGTTTATCGGCCAGGGTGATGGCCCCGCTTTGCGGGGCGGCTCCGTGCGCTTCAAGCCACTGAAGCACTTCCGGCCGCAAGGCTCCGACAACCGTTTTGCGCCCCCGCGCATGTGCGCCGCTTTCGATGTCCTCATACATGGCCCGCAAATCAGGGGCCAGGGCCTTGGCCACAAAGTCGGCGCTGGCCGCCGTAGCCGCGCTCGCCAGTTGCGGATTCATGTTGCCAAGGTTGCGGCCCAGGGCGCGGGCGCTCTGAACTTCCACGCCGATGATTCCGGCGTTGTTGGCAAAGGCCGGGTCCAGCCCTTTAGGCACGGCCAGGATTTCCCCTGTCCGCTCGTTACGGAAAACTGTTTTTCCAAAATCGGGAACGACCGTGCTGACCTTCCAGCCGTAGCGGTCCAGATCAGCCTGGGAAAGTTGCATAACGTAGCACCGGCAATGCCAGCCGTTGGGCGGATAGTGGTCTTTCCAGAACGGGTGATCGACCGGCAAGATCAGGCCGTGCCATTGTTTATGTTCCTCTCGCGTCCGGGCATCGACAATACAGCAATAGCGAAGAAAGGGCCTTTCCCGCTTCAAAGCTTGTATCTGTGTCCACTTCCCGGCGGCTTGGGCGGTGCGGAGATTGGTTTCATAGATGGTCTTCAGGCGGCGGGCGCTTCCTAGCTGAACGTCCACCACCTCACCGGTGGCCGGGTCCACAACCTCTTTCCGGCCCCACCATCCTTTTTGCATCAAAGTGGGGGACAGTTCCGCCACGAACTGTTTATAAGTCAACTTGCCCTCCTGGGCTTTCAGCACCGACTTATAAATATCGTCCAGGATATCGAATCCGGCCGACTTGGCCACGGTAAAGGCGGCGGCGTGGTCACTGGCCCACATGTCCCGCCAGTCGAACGATTCCTTTAAATTGTAGCCTTTGGCCTTGATCAGCTTGATGGCTTCCAGGGGCGGCAGTCCGAACGGCTTCACCGGCATGTTATTTCAACCCCGCCCCTTCCAGGGTGGCCATGAACATCTGCCCGGCCAAGTCTTCGCCCAGGGCGGCCATGTCCAGGCCCCCGCTTTCCATCAGTTTTAAAAGGCCGCTCTGGAAGTCCTCAAAGTTTTTGCACTCCGCCGCCAGGGCGAAGACCGTCTCCAGGGCCGGGCCGGTCAACGGCCGCCAGTCGTCCGCGCGCGCGTCCGCGCGGGCCTCCGCCCAGGTGTCGGCCCGGTTCATGGCCCGGTTAAAGTCTGATTCAAAGCCGCCGCCCATTGGCATGGCCGCCGGGGCGGTCAAAAGCTCGGCCCCTTCAGCCGGTTCCGGGAGGCCCAACTTGTCACGGATAACTGAAGCCTCCACCTTCAGGCCCATAGGAACTAAAGTAGTGACGTGCTGAACCAGGGCGGTCAAATCCTCCCGCTTTTCACGGGCGATTTTCAGGCGGGGGTAAAGTTTGCGGGAACCAAGATTCAGATCCACCAAAGGGCGAACTATGTCACGGTTGAGGGTGGCCGTAAGTTGCACGGCATCGCTCACCTCTATATCGTCCCGCACTTCCCGGTGCGCGTCACTGGTGCCTACATATTGTCCGGTGTCCGTGGTGCCGGTCTGGCCCAGGACCAGCTTGGATATCTGCCGGTCGATATATTCAACGAACACCAAAAAGCTATTGGTGCCCTCGCCGGAAGCCTGACCGCCTAGAAATTCGATCATCATGCTTTGGGGAATAATGGCCGCCGCGTCACTGGCGATATTGCGGACAGCCCGCAAAAGGGTCTGCTTATCCGATTCGGTGGCCCCTTCGCCATATTTGCCCAGGCGGAGCGGAAGGCCGAACACTTCCAGGAAACGCACCCAACTTTTGATGTCATAGTTTTTGAATAGATAAAACCAGGCCGCCGGGCGGGCCAGACCGCCGCGTATGGCCAAGCCGGATTTTGAATTGCTTTTGTGGGTGATATATTTATAGGCATCCAGGGGGCGCGGGCCGTTCTCGGTTTTCAAAAGAAGGTCTTGCCCCAGGCGGTCGAACTCAAAGAAACGGGGGTCACGCCACACCAGCCGTTCGGGATACCATAAGCTATCCCCCGTGGTCCAGACGATTTCGGTTACGCTGTAGCCCTTGCCCACGGCATCCAGAATATGAAAGATTTCTTCCCGCAACTCATCCCGGTTCAGGACCAGATCACGCACCAGATCAGCGGCCTCAAGGTCTTCCGGCTTGTCCGTGGCCGCTTCCACTGTGATTTCCAGACCGGCCACGGCCCGCTTGCGTGTGGCCAGGACTGATGCGTAATGAGGGTCTTTTTCCTCCATTTCCTCGGCCAGTTCCAGGTAGGCGGTTGTGTCTCCCTGTTCGGCTTCCAGAAGAATCCGGGCCAGCTTGGCCGGGGTCAGGCCCTGGGCCGGATGATCGGAAAAAGCCTGACGCACCCCGGTCAGGGTCGGCCCGGCCTTTTCCTCCCGCAAGGCTTCCATATCCACATAACGCCCATAGGCATCAAACAGCACCACCATGCTACACCTCAATAACAGCCGGGCAGAAACAGGCCCCGGCCTTCATCATATTCATAATCATGGCCATAGGCCGGTTCATAATCATATTCCTCACAGCCGCCCATCGATGCGGCCAGGGCCAGGGACGCGGCCCAGAAGCGGTCGGCGTGATCACCGGTGTGGTCATCCACCACGATACGCGGAGCGCCGGTGGGGCCAAATATTCTTTTCGGCTTGTGAAAGTCGGCCCTTTGAGCATTGTCGCCTTCAGGCGCACGGAAAAGCCGGTCCTCAAAACACTTGCGGGAGGCCGTGGCAATATCCAGACGGCGGGAAGAACTGAAAAGCACCCCCTCAACCCGGCCCGAACCATAGCGCCTTTTAGCGTCTTCCACTGGCTTTTCGCCCATGCCGGTTTGGTCCATCGCCAGACGCACGACTTTGTATTTGCCCATCAGTTCGTCAAGGGCCGCGTCCTGTTCCGCAAAGGTGGCGTTCTGAAGGATCACCACTTCCCGCGTCCAGCGAACGTCCCCCACCATTTCAATCACCCAGGCCACCCACAAATCGCGCCGCCGCCCGATGTCGTTACCGATGTAGCACAAGCCGCCCCGGTATTTATCCGGCCGCCCGGCCTCACCATGCTCGGCGGCCATGATCAGATCATAGGCCAGCCACGAACCGGCATCGTCCAGAAATTTTAGTAAAAATTCCTGCCGCCATAGATCATCGTCCCCCGCGCCCTCCCGCAGTTCGTCAATATCACGGTCAAGGCCAAGCTCTACCGCCTTATGGATATCGACTTCATGCTTAGACCAGCGGTTGCCCAGGCTGGTCCACAAGTCGTAGAATTTATTTTTCTTGCCGTTGGGCGTGGAAGTGACGCGAAGTTTCAGGCCCGGCTTACTGATGACCGGAAACAAGGCCCGCCAGATCGCGCGGGAATCCTGATGAAATGCGAACTCATCCAAAAAGGTATTGGCCGAAAAACCACGGGCCGTATCCGGGTTGGCCGGTAGGGCCGTGATGCGGGAGCCGCCGGGAAACTCCACTTCCAGGGCCTTATAGCTGATATCATCAGCGCCCAGGAAAGTGTCTTTATAAAATTTAGGGGCCGAACGCCCCTTTAACATGTCTTTATAAATGATGTAAAAGGCTTTGCAGAAAGGCTTGATCGCCTCATCCATCGCTTCCTTGGCCTGACGTTCGCCCCTGGAGAGAATCACCCACCGGGCGCGGCGGTTTTCGATTTCCGCCATGATGCAATCATCGACTATCTCCGCGCAGGTGGTGAAAGTCTTGCCGGTCTGGCGAGCGAACATGCCGATTTTGAAGCGGCTTTTATCCTTCAGCCACGCCTTTTGATAAGTATGAAAATTGATCAGCGGCTTACTCATCGCCAAACCCCAAAGCCCGCCGGGCCTCCCGCGCCGCCTCGGCCGACATCCCGCCCTCACGCGCCGCCGCCGTGAGCTTGTCTTTCATTTCCGCCTCTACCCGCTTCTTTTCCTCGGCCCGGATTTCCATGATCCGCCGCGCGTCCATCTGCTTCGAGCTTGAAAGGTCTTTCAGTGACCGGGCCAGTTGCATGACTTCTTTTGCTTCCAGCTTCTCGTCATCACCGTTGGCCATGTTCATGCTGGTTTTAAAGACCAGGGTATGGACAAGCTCGATCAGCATCTGCCCCATATCATCGCCAGGGACAGAGCCAAGCTCACGGGCGAAGGCGGCGGCCACTTCCCGGCTTTCCCGCATTTTGGCGGCCACTTCCTCAAACTTCTGCCTATAACGCCCCAGGGCCGAACGGCTGATGTTGTGGCCCTGTTCCTCCAAATAGTCGATCAGGGTATCCAGGGTAAAGCGGCCTTCGGCCAGCCGCTTGTCCAGGTCGGCTCGCACTTCCGGCGGCAATGTCTCTATGGATGAAAGGCGGGCCATGTCAATAATCCAGACCCGGCTCCGGCTGTTTCACGCCCGGAACAACCGCCCGGCCCTTGGCCACGTCCCGGCCCCGGCTGGTGATGCGGAAAACCGACATATTAGGCAGAGGGTTTTTTTGAGTGGTGATAAGCCCCTGCTCCGAGAGCCAAGCGGCATCGGTTGCCACTTGATCGCCGGAAACGCTGTGGCCGGTGGCCGCCAGGGCCTCCTTCATCACATAGTTGTTGCTGGAATAGTCTCCCTCCTGGGAAAGAAGACACAGAAAGACCAGCCGCCGGTCTTCCGTTACCAGCCTTTTCAATTTCGCGTCCATCAGTCTTCCTCCATACGCGCCCGCATGATCAGGTGCAAATTGCGCTCTATGCCCTTCTGGCTGGCTCCAACGGCCGATACGGCCGCCTCTAGGCGGAGAATGTCTTCCTTGGTCGGCATGGCCTCCATGCGGCTGGAAATAACGGCCACTTCTTTTTCCAGTTTTCCGAACCGTTCCGTTGATTCCAGCTTCAGGGCGGCCACTTTGTTTTCAACCTCGCCCACCCGCGCCCCCAGGGCGGACTTGGTGGCCGTCAAGTCGGCGTGGCTGGCAAACTGTTTCTTGGCCGACCACGCGGCGATAGTGGTTATGATGCTCCCCATCACCACTATGACCGGCCAGAATTTCATTACTGATTCAATCATGGTTCTCTATCCGTTCCCGCCACTGGCGTAATGACAAAAGTTGATAATTGGCCAGGGCCAGGGCGGCCCTCAGCTCCGATATCCACACCGCCAGATCAGCGTTGGTCCGCCCGCGCGGGCGCGGTTCCTCCACGGCCTGAAGATAGGCTATCGGCGGACTCATCGGCCGCACCGTCGGGCAGGGCCGTGAGCAAGCACTCAAACACATCATCAGGACACACAGCATCAGCCCAAGCACGAGCCTCAGAATTTTTCTCATAAACACCCTCCAACTGGTTTGACATATGATCACCGGCCGTTTTAAGTTGCCGGATGTATTTATCCCTGGCAACACCGGCCTCTCTTTCTTCTTCAAGTTCGATTTGCAGAGAACGAATCTCCAGGCCCGAATCAGTCAGGCGGGCCGCCAAATCATCGTTCTCGCTCTGAAGGTGACAGACATAGAGAAAAGCGCCGAAAAAACCGGCCGCTATTATCCAGTTAAAATTACTCATGGGCCACCGCATCCCCGGATGTTTCGATAGTGGCGCTGGCCCCACCGGCATTGACAGAAAATTTATAGCCCCGGAACCGGGAATCCACCCGGTTGTAAACCGCCCCGGACAGAATCACAACAAAAGCCAGAAGGTTGTTAAGCTCCTGAAAAATGCCCAGGGGGAGCATGGCCAGACCGCCAGCGATGACGACGAGAATAATAATCTTGCTGGTCTGGCTTCTCATATGGTCCAGCCCAGGCCCACGGTCTCCGCCCAAGTTCGCACGTCAAAGCAAGGGCAGTCCTTTTTAACGCCAGGAAAATCACGATGGCCCTTAATCGTGGCCTTGGGATAGAACCCCTTCAACTGACGAATCAGGCCGATCAGGGTTTCATACTGTTCCAGGGTGTAGTTGGCTTCGGCTCGGCCTTTGGAGTCCACCCCGCCCACCAGACAAATGCCTAAAGTATCGGCATTGTGGCCGCTGACGTGCGCCCCGGCCTGGGCCTCCGGGCGGCCGACTTCTACTTTGCCGTTGCGGCGGATGACATAGTGATAACCTATGTCCCGCCATTTGTTTTGCTTCACATGAACCCGCCGGATTTCCGCCGCGCCGATGTCGGAGTTAGGCGGCGTGGCCGAACAATGAACCACCAGGGCGTTTATAATACGCATGGCAACCTCCATAAATTAAAAGCCGCCCGGCCCTAAAGGGGGAATGTTAAGGCCGGGCGGATGGTTTACGCGGTAAAAGAAGAACAAAAACCCGCGTGTGATTGATATTATCAATCACACGCGGGTTTCATAAGACGGGCATTTGCCAGGGTGGGATTTCTTAGGCAGGGGGTTGAATTTAATCATCCATCGGACTGTCATCTGTTCGGCCGCACAGCCAATCAATTACGGCAATGATACCGTCCTCATAATTAAGAGAACGAAACTTAGTGCCACTTTCCATTGATTCCATTGCCTTATGATAAAGTTCTTCAATCTCCGCGGTTGTTTTTATGATATTCATTTTTACTCCTTATCGTGCCGATCATAAAGATCAGCAAAAAGATTTTGCTGGCGCGGGTCCGTCCTGGTTGTGAAAACCGTGCGGCCGGTGCGGCGGTTCCTGATGCGGCGCACGGTGCTGGAATGAAGCCCGGTCGCCCTCACTATCTCATTGACGCTGGCCCCCGCCGCCGTACTCTCCTGGACGGCTTTCTGAAGTGTACTGCGATTGCCGGTTTCCGGCCCCAAGGGCAAGGCCACCTTTTGCCCTTGGAATACCTCACAGAGCCGCATGGCCGCATCAAAACCAACGATGATGGAGAGCCAATGATCAGGCGACAAATTTTCAGGGCTTGGAAAATATACACACTCGCCGCCCCGCTTCGATAAAAAGAAGAGGGTTTTCTCCAGGCCGATCATTTCCACCAGTGCCGTTAAGGTCTCGCCGCCGCCCATTTTTCAACCTCCCGCCTTTCTCTTGATTCGTTCCACCGCGTAATAAAGCGCCCGCACCACGTTTTCCAATTGCTGAACCGTGGCCCAATTCAGATAGTCCGGGCCGCCCTGCTTTTTCAGAATGGCCTCGGCATACTTCCAGGATACCCGGCGGCCCTCCAGCCGCCCCTTCTCCGACAAGAGGGCCTCGATCTTGTTCACCAGCGGCTGGCGGTCTTTGGGAACCGGCGGCTTGGAATCCCGCCTGTTCCCGTCCGCCGGAACATCCTTGCGGAGCGGTTTCCAGCCCTTTTGTTTAAACAGGTTTAAAAGGTCATTCAACTGCTCGTCCGTCAGGTCGGCGGCCGACTCCACGTTATAGTTGACGGTGAGCACATGCCGATAATCAGCGTCTGTCAGGCCAAGGTCTTTCTTGGCTATATGAATCTTGGCCAGCATCCCGCGTCTACCGTTTACAGCCATGCCGCACCGCCTTTCACTAAGCCTTGATGAAACCGAAATAGTGGGTGGACACCGGCTGAACGACCAATCGGACTTTAAGATCGATCACATTGATTTCACCGGCCTCATTTTTAACGGCCACCCGGATTACCTCCATGTGCCGTGCGTCCCACTCGCCGCGCGTCCACATGGCCGCCGCCACTTCCGGCGTGTCGGCCACATAAGGCCCCTGCCAGCTTTCAGGGTTCTGGTCGAAACCGGCGGCCGTATAAAGCTGGCAATGGTATATCACCGGCCAGCCTTTAGGCGACAACGTACTCGCCCCCAAACCGGCGGCCTGATTGACGGCTCCGTTCATTTCCTCACCCCTTCCCCGGCCACGCGGGCCACATCCGGCGCGGCATAAAATGTTTCGGTCACTTCCCGCCGAATGCCCCAGGCCGCCAAGTCCACATCATCAAGCTTGGCCAGGGCCTTTTTATCGGCCACCGGATTTTTGAAAATAAGATAGGCCGCTTGTTCCGATTCGGCCAGGGCCTCGGCCACCGTGTCCCAATCATCGGCCACAAGGTCGGATTGGCTCTTGTAGCCGATGCGGCCGCAGGTGAGTTTCAGAGACTTGCGCTTGCCGTTTACGATGGTGTCACGGTTGGCCTCGGCATATTCCTCCAGGGCCTTTTCCAACATGGTGACGTTGGAAATGATCAGGGCGGATTCCATTTCCGCCACCCGCTTGGCCCGGCTGACCGCATCGGTCAAGGCCCCGTTGATCAGATCAAGCTCGGCCTTATGCTCGGCCAGCGTGGCCAGGGCGCGGTTGGCTTCGTGCGCCGTTCTGATTTCAGGCGGCGTGATTATCGGCGTTATCATTTAACAACTCCTTTGAAATGTAAGTGATATCTGTAACCTGAACAGTGTGGGTTTTAATCTCCCCCATGATCACACCAACACAGCATGGACAAACACAGTGAGTTGTCACACTTGCGATTACCTCGCCACTACTGATTTTGGTCAGGCGCGATTGAATTTTAAACATATACTGGTCATCTATATTCACCGCACAGACGGCACATGCCCTTATCATTCGCTTTCTCCTTCCCAAACAAGACCTTGCTGGTTTTTGACCACCTCCAGGCAGTCATTACAAACAAGGACTCCTTTCATAGAAAACAAAGGCTCACCTGTCTTGCTGTCGAAATGAGTGGAACTAAGGTCAACCAAGGAAACCATATTTCTGTCCCTGAGGCAAAGCACACACTGTTCAAGATCAGGCGGTGCAATAATCGTCGTTGTCATCTGTCTTCTCCTTTAAGTTCACTAAGCGCGGCTTTGTCGTCGTCATAAAAAGCCAGAAAACATTCGGAGCAAATAGAGATGGTTTCACCCTCTGACAGGACTTCACCTGTTTTGTGGTTGTAGCAATTAACCTTCAGGTCAAACAGCACAACCTCATTTTCATTCCGCCCGCACTGACAGCATTGATCAAGTTCAGGCGGTGCGCTGGTCGGCGTTATCATGCTTATCTCCGGTTCCAATAACTGGACATCCTAAGGTATCCAGAACAAAGTCAAGCCTTCGACCGAACTCACCAGCGCGAATTTTTATTTCCAGCCGATCAGCCACAGTGCTGAGGTCGGCCCGGATGAGGTTCACGCCCACCCCGGAGTCCTCCAGTCGATCAAGTGCGGCCAAACTTCTTTTAACGATATTCAAGGTCACTTCCATACTTAACTCCTTATCCGGCAATGCTGACAAGCATGGTGCTGACGCAAAGTCTCCGGGTTGCCGGTGGCCCGCAGACCGATGCTCATAGCCCGTTCATAAGTTTGGGCGCATTCCATCGGGCTGATTTCTTTTTCCTGATGCGGGCAGATCAGCTTGTCACTATCGCCATAGAGATTCATGATCCGCTCTTCAATCCGCGCGGTGGAAGCCTGATATTTGCCGCTTAAAAACTGGCTCACCGCCGTCTTGCTAAGTTGAAGTTCACGGGCCACCGTGGCCTGTCCATGTTGATCAACACGTTTCCGCAATATGTCTAAGGCTGTCATTTGCCCGCCCCCTTAGCTTTGCGCCGCTCCTGGCGCTGATTGTAGCGGGGCGCTTTGGCCTGTTTCATGGCCTTATCCAGAACGGCAATGCCCGACATTCTTTTTGCTACATAGCCAAGGCTCTCCAGAAAATTGATGTAGCGGCGGGCGTAACTCTCATCAACTTCCGCAATCCTCACCACCTCCTCGAAGCAAACCACCCTCTGAACCTTGGCCAGATTACGCATGGTGTTATAAATGGCCGTCTGTTTGGTTTCCTTCTCCGCATTGCCATGCTTGCGGCCGTAACGGTATTCCGGCGCGGCAATGGTAATCTCCCGGCGGTTTTCCAGGTATTCCAGGGCCGCCAGCGTCCCCCGCATTTCAGCCCCGCCGAACTCCGCATACAAATCATGCAGATCACCCTCCGGGCGGTCTTCCAGCCAACGGCGGATTTCTTTAATCCGGCCGTTGGGAATAGCACTGCTACCCATTGACCACCCCCGACAGGAATGATGTTTCAATGGCCGGGCGGGCCAGTGCTTTGGCCTTGTTCTCCAACTCTTTCAGAATGACCACGCTCTTGCGGAAATTTCCGCCCGCCGCTTTCAGGACGGCCGAAACCGCCTTTTCTTCAATACCCACCTCCAGGGCCTCCGCGCAAAAATCAACCAAGTCCGTCTGGCTCAAGGGCTTCAGTTCCGACTTATACAACAGCCGATCATAAAACGGCCCCATGCGAAGCAGAGAGTCCCGTATGCCCTCATGGCCGATGAAAAGAAAAGGGTTGTGGGTCATGTCATGGATGGAGCGCAGAGTTTCCAGAAGCGAACCTTTGATCATATTGCTTTCATCCACGATAATGAGCCTGGGCTTTTCCACCAGGGCGGAAACCATGTCATCAAACTTGGCTTTCTCCCCACGGCGCGGAGTCACTTCCAACTCGATCAACATTTCTTCCATCATCCAGCCATAGCTCCAATCACGCTTTCCACGCACATACACAGCCTGATTGTTTTTCTGCGAAGCGTAATGAATGGCCACCGTGGTCTTGCCCAAGCCCTTAACCCCATGCACCAGCCCCATGCCCGGCACCCCCGCCTCCACCCGCTTCAGCTTTTCCGCCACCGAAAAAAATTCCTTCACGTTGCCGGTTTTAATAAACACGTTGTTTCTCACAAACACACCTCCGTTTTGTCATCGTCCGCCGCTTTGATTATTTTCAATTCGCTTTCGTTGGGGCGGGGATAAATACCTTGCACCTCCGGGAAATCGTCCCAATATTTAAAAAGCCGCCAACTCTCAGCCTCAGTAATTCCTTCACCGTTGGTCGCCTTGTGATAGTAATATTCAAACAGCGTGATCATGTTGCCGCTCATGGCTATCAAATCGGCCTCGTTCGCCCTGGCCGCCCTCGGCTCAATAATGCGGCTTTTGCCCTCTTCAAAGTCGATCACCCCACCCGCATTCTTCGGGCGCTCAATTCCGTCATAAGCGTCAACAGCCGCCTGGGCCGCCTCCACTGCCGGGCTGTGATATTCAGGCCGGAACTCGATTACCGATGGTTCCACTGGCTTAGCTTCTTCACCGTCCTTTAACACGCTGGATATCTGCCCGGTAACTAAATGCGCGGTGTAGCTCACATCCATGTTGTCGCTCAAAAGTTCCGCGCCCTTGATTGCTTTCTTGATCCGCTTCCGGCTCCGGGCCTTGGCCTCTTCATATTCCTGACGGCGAATGCCGCTTAATGGCTCATTGCTGGCCATACAAAGGAACCGGCCGTCTTTGAAAACGCAAATAGCTCCGGCTTCATCCGGGTGGAGAGCCACCGAAACCTTATATCCAATGTAATCTGTCAGTATCGGGTCGTTAAACATATCGCCCCCGATTTTAATACCCTTCTTTCCGACAATGCGCTCACCCACTTTGGCCAGCAAAATATCAAGCACCCGCTCATTTTTGAAAACAGGCGGCTTGCGGCGCGAACCCTCAAACGCCTGACGCGGCGTGAGGCCCGACCGCTTCCGGCCCGGCTCATTATGAAACCCGCTGTGAACCCGATTTTCATAAACGTCAAGCCAGCACTCGATAATGTGCATAAACTCCGCTTGCGTTAAGGGGACATTAACCTTCGGCTTGGGAGCCTTGGGATCATCCGGCCGCTTCATAATGTGCCGCGCCCAGGTGGCTTTCGCCCGAAGCGCGGCCCGCTCGGCCACACTATGCCCGGTGTAGCCCGGTAGCATTTCCTCAAGGTCGCGGGTCATGGTTCCGAAAAACCGTTCAATAAAACCCTTATGCTCCGGGCTGTAAGGCGGAAGCGGCGGAGTATCGATATCCAGTGACGTGGTGACGGCATCAATATGATTGCTGGAATAATCCGCCCCGTTATCCTTGCGGATGGTTTCCGGCTTTCCGAATGTCAACAACCCCTTACGAATACAGGCCGCTACGGCGTTACTGTTAGAAGTGTTGACCACCACCATAACCGCCCGGCGGCTGTAAACATCGATGGCCGCCACTATCGCGCACCGCTTACCGTCACTGGTCATAATGTCCGCCGGGGTCGAATCCATTTCCCATATCTGACCGGCATAGGTGGCCGTGGCGTAGCTCCCGAAGGCGGGCATGAATTTATTTTTCCAGGCGCTCGGATCACGGTTCATTTCATATTCAGCCGGGTGGGCTTTTTTCCACTGCTGAAACCAACGATGGACCGTGGCCCGGTGAACCCACTCTTCCTTGGGAAAGTTGGTTTGCATCAATTCAACCAGCTTCGGCACACGAATATGCGGAGTGACCGCAATGGCCGCCCTAAAGGTCATGGCCATATCAGGGCTGACCCTGCCGTTACGGCCGCTGTCACTATAACGTGGGGCCAGATCAGCCAGACCGCCCCTGTTAAAAAAGCTTTGCCACCGCTCAATCGTTTTGCCGGAACATGATTTGACGGCCTCGTAAATGCCTGGGTCAAGGCCAGAAACCATTTTTTTGTTATAGAGTTGAGCGAACGCCTCCCGCCCGGTTTCCACGTTATAGCCGCCCATCCTGACGAACGCGCGGCAAGCATCCAAAATATCCGCCCGCGCCCTGGCTATCTCCTGATGCGCCTTCGGCAGACACTCAAACGCCTTGAACCGAGCCTCCAACTCTTCAATGGAACCATCTATATCGGCCAAATACCGCGCATCAGTGTTAAGCGCCCTGGCGATGATCACCTCCCGAACGTCATGCGGCAAGTCTTCAAATATGTAGGCGTTGCCGCCAAGGCGCTCTGGCCGTTGATCGAATGACCACAACTCGCGTTCCGCCCTTCGCCTTATCGTGACCGGTGCGACATTTAGCAGGGTGGCAAGGTCGGCCGTGTTGTATTGTGATTTAATTGATTGCATGTTCCAGCCTCTTCATATCTTCCGGCAAACTCAAAATATCAGTTGGGCAACCACGACCAACAAGGGCGGCTAAAGCTCTGCGATTATTCACCATGCCCCAAATTGTGTGGCTCACCACGGAGCTATCAAGACCGGCATCATCAGCAATCATTTTGACCGTGACACCATTGTCATAAAGCCACCTTTTTATGGCGTGATAATCACGGTTACGGCCCGCCCCCACTTTCTGCGTGTGAGTCCTCATATCTTTTCCTTAGCTTTTTTTAAGGCCACCCTTGCCTGCTCATTGGCATGGTAGGCACGACCCAAGGCACAAAATTTTTTATCTTCAGCCGTCATTATTTCTCGATTATGAACAGCCAGGATGACAGCATGAACTTCAAGGTCTTTCAGCACTTCGCATAAAACATTCATGGGAACTACGCCCGGCATGTGTCCTGGTGATTTCAAGTCAAGCCACTTATTAAAAGTGGCCTCACTTAAAGCCCCATTGCCCGCGCACATGGAAACGCCGCTGGCCGCCGCCAACTCATTCGCCCGGTAGACTACTTCCGCCCGGCTGAGGCCGGAAGCTTCAACCGCCGCCCGAAGAGCAAGTTTGATCGCCCGGCCCAAGGTGGCAATACGTTGGGCCGGGCTGTCAAATAAGCTGAGTTGCTGTGGAATGGCGGGCTTCATCTGCGACTGCCTTGACTTATAATGCTTTGACGGCCGCAAAGATCATAAGTTTAGGGCCAGTATGTTTGCCATATACCTGATAGCCAAGATAGTCTTTGTAATCAGTGGATACGGTGTAACCGGGCTTAAAAGCGTTTTGCTGGCTCCTAAATACTTTTTGGATTTTTACCTTACAAAACCGGGGAGTCCTTACGAAATCACCTTTCTTCATGTTTTTCTCTCTTTCTTTAGATTATTTTTTTCACGGCGCGGACCAAGGCCCGGTATTCATTTTTGCTCATCGATGTCCGAGACATAATGTGCTCTACCCAAGTGGTCCGCTCCCGGATGGCCGTCTGTTCGGCTTCCGTGTTACTGGTAAGGTCCGTGCTAGCTTTTTCCATGTCACGGTTCATGGTTCCAAAAAAGCGCTCTATATTACTCAGCGCTGAAGTTTCAAATTCATGCCACAACATTTGCCACCTCCTTTTTTGCTATCCTCATCCTCACCCCAGCTTGTCAAAAATTTAGGCAATAAATGATATTGATTCACGGCCTTGGGGGTGCTATTGTGAATTTAGGCTGTCAGACATTCTGTGTTTGACATATTTGTATAATATCATTTTTTAGTTGATCGTCAACTAAAAAATGATGATTTCAAAAAATATAGTATCAGTTTTTAGATTTGATAAAAATTTTGATACGTTACATATGTTTTTTGATGTCCTCAATAATGAACTCAATAATCTGAGGTTTGAGAACATAAAGATGGGCACTATTGGTGAAAGAATCAGACAACTGAGGGGAAGTCAATCTCGCCCAGTTTTTGCTAAAAAATTTGAAGTATCAATTGCAACTCTCGTTCGCTATGAGACAGGTGAAATATTGCCTAAAACTGAATTTATTGTAATGGTTTGTAACAGTTATGGAGTGACATCTGATTGGTTGATTTTTGGTAAAGACAATGCGAACATACAAGATGTGGCCATAAAATCTGCCCCCCTGCCGGAAGCTATAAAATCCGCACCGGTGCCAACAACATCACCATTGCCTAAGTCATCAATATTAGAAGAGTTTCCCAAGCAAGCGATTGATAAGTGGCTTTTGGAAATGCCGAATGGCAGGTTCGATGATCTCTGGCAAGAGTACCGCAGTTCCACCAAAGCTAACCAAGGCTGGTCACAGGTGGAAATAGTCAAACGATTTCCAGAGTTTATAGAGTGGATTGAAGACAGGTTCGGCCTTAATGACGATGATGAAGACGATAAGCCCTCATCCCTTGGCCACCCCCATGTTCACCTGGAAGGTGAGGACGACAAAGATATTGAGTCGTCTTTTACTAATGATTTTGATATATTACCAAGAAGATGAGGCCGTGTTCCATACGCACGGAAGACGGCCAAATAATGAGGACGTTACGAGAGACGACTTGATGGAGAGGTTAGAACTATTTATGTTTATAAATTCAACACTTTATTCAAGAGGTAGTAATGTCGCGAAGACAAACGAAACAATGGCTGGCCGAACTGCACCCTATCCAGTTCGGCATGGTATGGCGGGCTTTCAGTAACCAGCACCACTCGCAAGCTGGCTGGATGCAAGTTGAAATATTAAAACGATTTCCAGAGCTTACCAAATGGGTCGATGACCTGGAAGACCCTGAAGCCCTAATCGCCAGACCCCCAACTCACGACGATGACAGAGGCGGCCAAATGATCAACGAACCGCCCGGCCACCTTGATAACCGATCAGCCAAACGGCCCGAAAGACACCCCTCAAAATAAACGCAACAATGGCCCCGAACAGGGGCCAAAAAACGTTGCAGACTTGAGGGCTAAAAAAATATTTTACCAATTCAGTAATCCCGCTAACCACAAAGCATATCCCAGAATCACCCCACTAAATCCCGCCAAATCCCGGCCCCTCAATCTTTTAGATACTTCACAACCAGCATGCCGTCAACCGATAGTGAACAATGCCTATAGATGTACAGTTAATGATCAAAGAGATCGCGCGGACAGCTTTCCGCGCAGGCCCGGCCACAGCTTTTGCCAAAGGCCCGGCAAATATCCTGATTGACTGTAAACGCGCCGGAGGCGCCTTCGCGGACGATGGCCCCGGCCGGGCAAGCCTTGCGGCAGCGGGCGCAGCCCAAGCAGGCCCATTCGCAATACGCGGCGTTTTTCTTCAAACCCGAACGCGCGGAACAGGCGATAAAGGCCCGGCCGCCCGGACGCACAAGGCTTAAAAGCTGTTTGGGGCAGGCCTTCAGGCAGTTTCCGCAGCCGGTGCACAAAGTCTCGTACACCACCGGGAAGCCGTCACAAACGATAATAGCCCCGTGCGGACAGGCCGCCGCGCAGTCGCCGTAGCCCAGGCAGCCATAGGGGCAGACCAATGGCCCTTGATCGTGAAAATTCGCCAGACGGCAACTGGCCAGCCCATGATATTCAGCCAGACGCGGAGCCTGGCCGCAATGGCCGCATTTCAGCCGGACCCCCAATCCCGTCGGGCCGGACGGCTGCGGCGCGGCCTGGCCGAATGGAGGGTCACTGCGACTTTTCAGGCGTGAAAAGGGAGCCGTGGCCAGCCGCCGTATAGCCTTGCCGAGTCTCCCCATAATTGAGGTTTTGACCTGGATGAATGGGCCGTCGGAAAGATGCCGGAAAGCTCTGCGGCTCATCAGATCCATACCTCCGGCTCAGGAAAAGTCAGGCGCAGCATGGATATCAGGGGCCGGCCGGCCGGGCAGGCCAGGGCGCAGGCTCCGCAAGCCAGGCAACCATCGAGCAGTCGCCGGGCCAGGCCGCTGAGCCATAGTTGGGGATAAAGCGATGAGGCTGAGGTTACCGGCAAGCCCACCGGGCAGGCGTGAGCGCAGCTGCCGCAGCCCAGGCAGTCTTTGGGCGCCCAGGCCGCTTCCCGGCCGGAGCCGTTGGCCGACTGAAAGTGCCGCATCGGACCTGTGCCGTGGGGACCGCGCACCAGGTTTAAAGCGGAGGCAGTTTTCTCCAGACCCCGGCCAAGGCGGGCCAAAGTGGTACCGCGAACCAGGCCGCCCTTGACCACAACATCATCGTCATGGGGGTAAAGGTTGGCGAAGGTGAGGAGGTCGGCCGCGCGGCTGCCCACCGGCACGAAATAGCTGGAAGCGCCAAGGCTCAGCACCATGCGGGTGATGGGGAGGCCCGTGCGCCATATCCGGCCCAGAAAATAAAGTTCGCGGCCGCCCAGCACCCCGCTGGCCACCGGGCCGCCAAAGCCGGTGATTCGTTTTTTCAGGACCGTGGGGAAAGTTTCCGGGAAAGCGGATTTAGCCACATAAAATTCCTCACCAGCCGGAGCGTCCCACTTGTCCGGCACGGCCCAGACCACCCGGCGGCCAGGCCACAGGCGCATGGCCGCCTCCACCCCGGCCAGCATGGTTTCAATATGCTCGCTGAAAAGCGCGGCCGAAAAAGAGAGGCCAGGCTCCGGGTTCAGGGTATTGATAATCAGCGCGTCGCCCGGATTGACTTCCGGCCGCTCCAGCCCCAGTTCTTTGAACGCCGCAGCCAACTCATCAGAATTCAGCGAATGAAGGTCACGCGGCTGGGGCGGCTCGCCCACCACCTGATCGCCGCGCTGCACGATTATTTCAAATTCATTTATTTCCGTGACAATGCCGGAGCATGGCGCGTGCACGTCACCGCGCAGAGGATTGGGGTGGCGGGCCAAAAGCTCCCCGGCCGAAACAGCCCGGCCGCGCTTGAGCCCGCGAACCGGCTCCGCACCATTCAGGGGCGGGGCGGTCAATTCGAAGCCGTCCCACTCTTTGATGACCTCGGCCAAGCTTATCGTTCCTCCGAATCGCCGCCCAAACGGGCGGCCAGTATTAACTGATACAGTTCTCCCCGGCCCCGGCCGCTCTCTTGAGCCAGCGCGGCCGCCAGGGCTTTGGTCGGGCGCGGATCGGTCAAAGCCAGATGACGGACGCGCTCCAAATCCAGCTCGGCCTTTTCCTCCGGCCCGGTGCGGCCTTCCACCACTATGGTTATCTCGCCCTTGCGCGGCCTTTCGGCCGCGCTGGCCGCCAGAGTCGGGAGATCGGCCGCAAAATATTCTTCATGGAGTTTGGTCATCTCCCTGGCCAGAAGAGCCGGGCGCGGGCCAAAGGCCTCGGCCAGATCGGCCAGGCTCTCAGCCAGACGGTGCGGCGCTTCAAAAAAAACCAGCGTCCAGGGGTGACCCGCCAGACCGGCCAGAAAATTTCGCCGATCTTTGCCCTTGGCCGGGATGAAGCCGGCGAAGGTAAAACGGTCGGCTGAAAAACCCGAAGCCATTAAAGCGGTGATCACAGCCGACGGCCCTGGCAGCGGGATGACGGCAAAGCCGGCCCGCCGGGCCTCGGCGGCCAGAAACGCGCCTGGATCGGAAACACCGGGCGCACCGGCGTCCGTCAGGACGGCCACCCGGCCGCCGCCTGACAGCACCTCGGCTATCCGGGGCCAGGCCCGGTTATGATTCTGTTCACGATAGCTGATCACCGGCAGCCGCAGCTCTAGATGATTCAACAGTTTCAAGGCCCGGCGCGTATCCTCGGCCGCGGCCAGGTCGGCCTTTTTCAGAACCTCAATAGCCCGCAAAGTCAGATCCCCCAGATTTCCCAAAGGGCTGGGCACCAGATAAAGGCCGCCGTCAGGTTCGTGCTTTTGCATTTTAATTATGACTTTTTCCCTTCAACTTACGGTTCGTTGCTACACAAAAAGCGTGGTTTTTGTTTCGCGCCGAGCTGTTTCGTCGTCAAAAACCAGTCGCTGCCGCTCCGTCTCGCCATCCATAGCTCGACCCCCCGCTATGCGGCGGAGTCGGCTTAGAATTGCTGTCCTGCTCGCACTTGGGCTATGCGCACTTTCCAGCCCATTAGAAAGCTGACCAAGGAGCCGCCGGGAGAAATGTTTTTGCGAGGGTTCCGTGACTAAAGACCCCCGGAACGGAACCATCGCAAAAACATTTCTCCCGGCGGCGGTCGCCCGCTTTTGGGTATTAGACCACGGCCTCAAAGGCATTGATAATGTGCCGCACCATCGGCGCTCCGCCCGGCGGGCTCACCACCTCCACCACATCGAAACGGGCCGGGCGGTCGCTCCATTTGCGGCTCTGCAAAAATAGTGAAGCCACCATCGTCAGCTTTTTCCGCTTGCGGAAATCCACCGCATCCGACGGCCTTCGCCCCGCGCGTGCGCGCGTCTTAACCTCTACCACCACCACGGTCCGCCCGTCAACCGCCACCAGATCAAGCTCGCCCAAGGCATTGACCACGTTCCGGCCGACAATCTTGTATCCCAGGCCCTCCAGGTGACTGGCGGCCAGGTCTTCACCTTTGCGTCCCAGTTCGCGGTTATCGCCCCGCATCGAAATCGAAACCTTCAGCTTTGACCGCCGGAGCCTCATCCTGCCGCACTCCCCGGAAAGTCAGGCGGTGACAGGGGCAGGGGCCGTGTTCAACCAACGCTTTCAAATGAACGGCCGTGCCGTAGCCCTTGTGTTTATCAAAGCCGTACTGGGGATAGACCTGATGCATGTCTGTCATGATTCTGTCCCGTGTGACCTTGGCCATTATGGAGGCCGCGCCAATGGAGAGGGACCGGTAATCACCCTTGACCACTGTTTTCAGGGGAATGGAAATGCCGGGGCTGTAATTGCCGTCCACCAGCAAAAACTCCGGTTTCACAGCCAGCTTTTCCACGGCCAGCCGCATGGCTTTCATGGCCGCGTGCAGCGGGTTGAGACGGTCGACCTCATCGGCCTCCACAGCCGCCCAGGCCCAAGCCAGGGCTCGCGCGCTGATCATCTCATAAGCGGCCGTGCGGGCCGCTTCCTTCATTTTTTTGGAATCGGTCACACCCGGATATTCAGCCGCCGGATCGAGCACTACCGCCGCCGCCACTACCGGACCGGCCAGGGGACCGCGCCCGGCCTCGTCCACACCGGCCAGAACACCGGTTCTCTCCCTGAAAAGGGCGTCAAAGCTGGCGGCGTCCAGACCGCTGTCATCAAACATATTCCGCATTCGTTGGGAACCCGCAATCGTTAGAGATAAAAGCCAAAGTGAAGTTGACAAACATCAGCCATTATACAATAATCCTGATATATTCGAAAGGGCCGGAACCTGCCTGACGGCGGCGGGTTCATGGACATTGCAAGGCCGCAGGATGTCAGCACATGGATTCAGTCAAAGAGGGCAAAGTCAAAACCGGGCCCGAAGAGTTGTTTGAAAACGCTCTGGACCTCTATCTGGGGCACCTTCGCGTTGAACGCAATTTGTCCGACAATACCCTGATGGCCTACGGCCATGACCTTACGGCATTCACCGCCTGGCTGGCCGGACACAATGTCCAGGGCTGGGACAAGGTCGAGCGCCACCATTTAATGGCCTACCTTCTGGAACTGGCCGCCCCCAAACGCCTCGCGCCCCGCAGCCGGGCCAGAGCCATATCCTCCATCAAGGCCTTTTTCAGATTCCTGGAGGATGAAAAGATCGTCAGCTTCAATCCGGCCCACAATTTCGAAACGCCCAAGTTGCCGCGCACTCTCCCCAAGGCCTTGAGCACCGATGAAATTCGTCTCCTGGTGGAAGCGCCGGAAACCGACACGCCGTTAGGCCTGCGCAACCGCACTATGTTTGAGTTAATGTATTCAGCCGGTCTTCGGGTATCCGAACTCCTGGCCCTGAACATGGCCCAGTGCAACCTCGATGACGCTTTCATCCGCGTCCACGGCAAGGGCGACAAGGAACGGCTGGCCCCTATGGGAGAAGTGGCCGTGAACCTCATGAAACGCTATCTGAAAGAGGGCCGTCCCCATCTGGTTAAACCCAAAAGCGGCGGCGTGGTCTTCCTCAATAAAAACGGCGGCCGCCTCTCCCGTCAGTATTTCTGGCGCATTCTGACCAGCTACACCGATCTTCTGGGCTTGAGCGGCGTCACTCCCCACGTTTTGCGCCATTCCTTCGCCACTCATCTGGTTGAAGGCGGTGCGGACCTCCGAGCTGTGCAAATGATGCTGGGCCACTCCAGCCTGGCCACCACCGAGATTTATATAAAAGTGGGCGCGGAAAGACTGAGCCGGGTTCACCACCAGTATCACCCGCGTTCAGAAATGCCCCCGGACTTTAAAAACAAAGATTAATTATGGCCTCCAAAGCAAAAAAAAACAAAGAACTCAAAAAGCCTCTGACCGTCATAACCACCCACTTCAATCCCGATTACGACGCGGTGGGTTCAATGGTGGCCGCGCGTCGCCTGTACCCTGAAGCACTTTTGGTCTTCCCCGGCGGCTCGGAGAAAAACCTGCGCCATTTCTTCATTCAGTCCCTCATCCACCTGATCGTTCCAGCCAGAGTCAAAGAGGTCGACCTTTCACAGGTGGGCCGGCTGGTGGTGGTGGATACCCGCCAACCCGGACGGATTGGTGAACTGAAGGAAGTTCTGAACAACCCCGACCTTGATATCCATCTCTACGACCATCACCCGGACGCTCCCGGCGACATGAAGGGCTCAGTTGAGGTAGTCGCCCCAGTTGGGGCCACAGTCACCTTGCTGACGGAATTGATCGACGACTGCAACATCAAGCTCTTGCCGGAAGAGGCCACCATGATGGCCGTGGGCCTTTATGAAGACACCGGCTCTTTCACCTTCAACTCCACCACTCCGCGCGATTACCAGGCCGCCGCTTTCCTCTTGAACCAGGGTGCGGATCTGGGCGTGGTTTCACAGTTGACCGTGCGCGAACTGACCACCGAGCAGCTGGCCCTCTTAAACACCCTCATCGCCTCAGCCGAGACCCGTCAGGCCAGGGGCTTCAACTTCGTCATCGCCACCGCCCAGACCGAGCACTATGTGGACGACATTGCCGTCCTGGCCCATAAGATGATGGAAATCATGGGGCTGAGCATTCTGTTCGTCTTGGTGGCCATGGATAACAAAGTGCAGATGGTCATTCGCTCCCGTCTGGGGACGGTGGACGCGGCCGCCATTGCCCGCGAATTTGGCGGAGGCGGGCACCCCTCCGCCGCCGCGGCCAGCATCAGGGACATGAGCCTGAATGAAGCCCGCAAAAAGCTCGATGAAATACTGTTCGAAACGCTGGGGCAATTCTACCGGGCCCGCAGCCTGATGGTCTATCCGCCCATTACCATTGGTGAATGGCAGCCTCTGAATCAGGCCCGCGAGATTCTGATCAAATTCAGCATCAATGTGCTCCTAGTGGTCGACCGACGCGACAAAGTGGTGGGCTTCATTTCCGAACACAACGTTTCCAAGGCCCTTCATCACGGTTTGCTGGATTACCCCATCAGCGCGTTCATGAATACGGAATTCATGTCCGTCACCCCGGAGGCCAGCTTTACCGAAATCACCGAAATAATAGTGGACCGCAAACAGCGGGTTTTGCCGGTGGTGGAAGACGACAGGCCCGTAGGCGTCATTACCCGCACCGACCTCCTCCAGGTGCTGGCCGGCGACATCCAGGACACCGGCCGCCCGCAAAGCCGCGAGCCCAGCCGCCGCAATCTGGCCGCGCTGATGCGTGAAAAAATGCCGGCCGGTCTTCTAAACTTTCTCGACCAAATGGGCCATCTGGCCGACCGGGTGGGCGTAAATCTTTACGCGGTGGGCGGCTGCGTGCGCGATGTAATCATGCGCGTCCCCTGCCACGATATTGATGTTACGATGGACGGCGACATCAATGAATTCATCAGTCTGGTGACCCACAATCACAAACTGACCCGCGTAGTTCGCCACCCCCGATTCAAAACGGCCACCATTGAGACAGCCGAAGGTTTCATCATTGACATTTCGACCACCCGCCGCGAGTATTATGAACACCCCGGCGCCCTCCCAGTGGTGCAGGACGGCTCACTGCGAATGGATCTCTACCGTCGTGATTTCACCATCAACAGCCTGGCGGTTTCGCTCAATAACAAAAATTTCGGCGAACTGATGGATTACTATCGCGGATATCAGGATATCAAAGACGGCTACATCCGGGTTCTGCACAACCTTAGTTTCGTGGAAGATCCGACCAGGGCTTTCCGGGCGGTTCGGTTTGAGGCCCGCTTGGGTTTCAAGATCAGCAAGATGACCGCCAACCTCCTGGAAGGTGCGGTCCGCAATAACTTCCTGACCAGCATAGACCGCCGCCGCCTCTTGCATGAACTGAAACTAATCCTTAGTGAAGACGACCCAGCCCCGGCTATCAAGCGGTTGGATGAATTTGGCCTGTTGCCCTATGTTCACCCGAAAATAGTTCTGAGACCCTACCACACCGAGCTGTTTACCAAAGTGCGCCGCGTGCGAGACTGGCTGGGCCTGACGTTTCCAGAAAAATTATCATTGGCCTGGATGATTTATCTGATGGCTTTGACGGATCGCCTGCGTCCGCAGGACCTGTCTGAACTGGCTGAATCATTGACCATGAAAAAAAAGGAAACGCAGATGCTGACGGTGGAACGCCCAATGGCGGACGACATTCTGGCACGCTTCAAAAAACCACTGAAACCGCTGGCTCCCAGCCTGGCCTACCAAGCGTTTTCCGGGCTAAGTTGGGTAACCATACTTTTCATCATGGCCAAGACCGAAAATGAAGAACTCTCGCAGGCCGGAGTGGCCTACCTGACCACCTACCGCAACGTGCGGCCGGAGATCAACGGGCGGGAGCTGATGGATTTGGGCATTCCGTACGGCCCCAGCGTCCGCAAAGCGCTCGACGACTTACAACTGGTGAAGCTGGATGGACTATTATCGAACAAGCAGGATGAAATCAACTACATTCGTGCACACCTGTCGGAATATTTATCAATGCGTCCCATTAAAGGAAAACGGACGGAGGCGGCAAGCGGGACGCTTGAATAAAAGGCCTATTTATAGTAAAATAAACAATTCATATTCCTTAGAGTTGGTGATAGTGTCACTCAAAGGAGATGTAATCAATAAAGCTGGCGTAGCTCAATGGTAGAGCACCTGATTTGTAATCAGGCGGTTGCGGGTTCGATTCCCATCGCCAGCTCCAGTAATCACCAAGAAATTAAGGCGGTTAGACCAAAAGTCTACCGCCTTGGTTTTTTCACTTACGGGCCAAAATCCGCACAATTGTGCGGAGCGTTCCAGACAGTGAAACCAACTCAGAAATTGAATGCTTTTACCAGGGTATCGTAAGCCCCACCGGCGTAGGTTTTGGCATAACCCATAGTCGTATTGATGGAGGTATGCCCGGCGATGTCCTGAACCAGCTTCAAGGGCACCCCACGGGCCACCATCCAAGTCAGCCCGGTATGCCGCAGATCGTGAAGCTTGGCCCTCACACCCGCCGACAGGGCGACTTTATGAAAATGGTGGGTCACATAATCAGCCCGTCCTACGTTGAACACCGGCCCCGATAGCCCAGGCTCGCCCAGGGCCTCGACCGCCGGAGGCAATAACGGCACCATCCTCTCCCGGTCGCCCTTGCCGCAGACCAGGGCTTGCGGCTTGTCAATCAGGCTGATCTGCTCCCACTCAAGGCCCAAAGCCTCCCCGCGCCTAACCGCCGTCCAGACCATAAACAGCCAGAGCCGCCTATACCCCGGGTGCGTCTCATGCTTCAAAATTGCTTCCATTTGAGCATCACTCAAATGTCTCGGCTGGTGCCTGGGCGTTTTGACCATTTCGATGATCGGAGCCTTGACGATAAGCTCCCACTTCACAGCCCGGTTAAAAGCGGCCTTAACGCTTCTCAGGGCCACATTCACGCTTACCGGCTTCAAACCCTTGTCAGCTTATAGTTACCGTCACTGTCCTTATATGAACAATTACCCGTGTCTAAATTAGTCCAACATCCATCTGGGTTGTTACAAAAGTTTATACCCCACTCACACTGAACACCATCATTTGAAGCACTTCGACCACTTGACTGAGTTTCTGATACCCTTCCATCCGATGCTTTGACCCTATAGTTATATTCAATCTTCTGTCCTGAACCGTCTTCGCAAGAGCTTTCATATTCAATTTGAAAAATACAATTAGTTGGAGGTGGGTCAAACAGCTTTTGAAACTGTTCGCACTTTTCTTCCGGCGTAGGTTCAGGCGCACCACAGCCAAACGCATCTTTTAGATTCTCCGGTACATTCTCACAATGCTCCGCGCTAACCTCACATGGATCACTTTCAATAAATTCACATGGAACAAACGATGCACCGCCCCAATATACAAACTTGCCATATCCATTTATATAGCACTTCGCCCTTATCGCCGCGCTCATGCCACAATAAGAAGCCGCATACGCTGAGGACCACGCACACAAAAGAACGCTTAACGCTAACCCTACAATTATTTTTTTCATTTGATACAACTCACTTCACCATATCCGCAAACGTCTTGAAACACAGATATGCCAACAGCACCGCCATTATCTGATCTGGCAGTGCCGACAAAATTTCATACAGTTTGCTTAAATCTTCAACAGTAGTCAGCTCATCGATTGGTACATTATCCATGCTTGATTCTGAGGCATACAATATTACTGGGAAAAAAATTGAGGGGAGAAACGCCATGACCAAAATACACTTTTTCATGGTACGCCTTATGGGGATAAACCGGCCCTGTTTGCAACCAGGGCCGGGTAAAGTGTTGTCAGTTGTCAGGCTTTTTTCGTCAGCCGGAGAATCACGCAAATTGCGGCGATACCAGCCGCAACAAGAATAAGCGCAACTCCAACCGGCGCAAGCTGACCGGCGATTTTAGTTACCTCCGCTTCCGCTTTGGTACCAAGATCATCCAGTCCTTCGGCCATCGCCAGACCCGGAAGGGCCACGGTCAGCACAAAGGCCAAGGCCGCCGTCCACATTCCGCGCCCTTTGCTCAAAAGGGCGTTCATTCCGTTAGTCATCTTCTGAATTCTCATCGTTCTTCCTCCTTTCTTAGATTCGCTTAATGAGCTTGATTATCGAAGATATCAGTATCAGCACCGCTATCACCGGCAAGCCCTTTGCTATATATTCCTGAAAGTATCCAAGCATATGAACCTCCGCCCGCCCGCCCCCCGTCCGTGCTCATTCCTTGCGCGCGGGCGGGGGGCGGGCGTGCTCCGGTTCCTTTACTTCTGCACCGCATCACTTCGGTGCGGGGGCCGCTATTTTCACCGGCGGGTTGTCTTTGTATGTGTTGTACTGAATGCGAACATCACCGTTGGCCGTCTTAAACGTCGACACATAAACCGGGATGCGGTACCACTGGCCGCGGGCCAGTTCCTGGTTCGTTTCCACATACACCGGGTCTGAATTCGAGTCAGGGTCATGAACGCAATTCTTGTAGAATGTAAACTCTTCCCCTTTCTTGCTTGTCACCTGTCGGGAACGGCTTGTCAGGCACAACCCTTTTACATACAATCCCATTTTTCACCTCTCTAAATCCTTCCGCTCAAATACGAAAGTTCCGTTTCTATTCTTTTGATTCCTTCCAAGCAAAACGAATCCATCTTTTCGTTGTTGCCCTCGTCGTTGTGTGCTCTCTCGAACTTCCTTAATTCCGCCCTCAGTTCCTTCACGCGCCGAAGGTTCTTCTGCCGCTCTTTGAACTTCACATGCTCCGGTCGCCAGTCCATTTCCTTACCTCCTTTTTGCCGGAATGTTCCACGTGAAACATTAATGCGAATCATTAATCCATTTATGCGATTAAATCTTATAAATGGACTTTTGTTAAGTCCTATTTACATTTATGCGATTCTAGGTATCGTATAATGCGATATGGCAAAATTACCGAGCGAAAATACCGATGCAATGAAATACTTTCGAAGCTTTCTTAGTTCTTGGATTAAAAAGACTGGGATGAATAAAACTGTTGCGGCAAAAAGGCTAGGCGTGGGACAAAGTCAGCTGAATGAAATACTAAACGCTAAGAGAGGTGCTTCTCTGTACCAGATGGAAAAAATATGCAATAACATAGGCGTCAATATTGTTAGTGCGCTAGAACGTGGCAGAAAATTATGCGGCGAACTCTCAGAAGATAAAAAATTCTCTAAGGATCAAATTGAGTCGATAGAAGCTTTCAAAATTGTTTTACTACATGGTGGTGAAGCCGCAGAGATACTTGAACAAGCAATTAGAGAACTAGCAAACAAAAAACAGGCCGAAGCAGAATTTAAAAATCCTACCACGGCCTTAAAATCGAAATCCGCATAGACGGAACGATTTATGATTGCGTTATAATAAAATGAGTGAGTCAAACCATGATTGATTTATTAGATCTGATCGTAACCATCATAGTTATGGTTTTTATCATCGCCCAATATTTTCTACTCCTGTTCAAGCGCAAGGACGACCTCTTTACACTTAGGTTCGACCTCTACAGCAGGCTAAGAAAATATTGGCTCACAACTTCCAAAAAAAATACCGCCCTTGAAGAAATCATAACACCTTTAGCAGAAGAAGCATTTTTTCTGTTTGACGAAAAAGTTTACAACTACGTAATGGGCCTGATTGACGATTATCATCATGGCTCTGATTATTTTCCTCGAGATGAATTCATTGAGCCATTTCTCAAGTACCTAAAAATACACAACAAGTAAATTATCTGGGGTCTTCAAAAAATTCCCACTCACTCTTAACTTCACCAGCTGACGACGTGTCAAATTGCTCATATTCTTTTATATCAAACTTACGATTCCTTTGATTTATTTCTTCAATCTTTTTCAGATTTTCTTTCCGTTTAGATTCGTTGCTATGCCTTTCTGAACTCTTTTGAACATCTGCAAAAATATTTTTAACCGCTTGCTGGCCAGGTGCGGCAAGAAGATGCGTCAGACCTAAAAAGCCCGCCTCTGCTGCACCGTGAAGACCTTGAAACACTTCAGTTCCCGCTTTTTCAAAACTTCCAGAGCGTGGCCGATTCGTCCAAACTCCGTTTTCATCCTGATAATAATCTTCTGCATATAATTGCCCTGAAAAGCAAAAAAACAAAGATATTGATAAAGTTGCACTTTTCATCAACAAACCTTCACCTATTCAGTAATTTTTCCAAGTCCCATCTGGGGCCTGATATATCTCATTCGACTTCTGCTCTTTGGGTTGTTGTTGCGGAACTCCGTTTATTTCCTGGGGATTATATACTGTTACTTCTTCTTTTATTTTAGATCGGACCACTTCAGATCTTTTTTCCTCCAAATGACACCTATAAAGTCTCTGGCGGTCTGATGACAAATAATAATACCCAGTATCCAGCTCTATGAAGTGATTTCCAGGAGAATGACTCAACGATGGATATCGCGCCATCATTTTATAAAACGAATCAATATCATAGGCATATATTTGATATCTGGCATTTTCCCCCTTGAACCGTCTGATAACTTTATTTATATTCTGATAGTCCTGCTCTATTAATCTATTTCTATCCTCTTCTGATTTGGCATGCTTTGAATAAAAAAGATTATTTGCTACCCTACTAACATATTCCAAAGGATGCCCTTTTGACGCGATAAAAAATATAGCACTCATTGATAGCAGATTTAAACCGATCACCCAAGCTAGCCAATGATTTCGAAACGAAAAGAAACTTCTTTTCTTCTCCTCATAACAATGGGGAGAATCATTGGAAAAAAAACTATCTGTGCAATTCTCCGCGTCTATTTCATCAGCAAGTTTACCTAACTCAAACTCTTTTTCCAAAATATTTCGATCAGGCATATCAACACCACGTTTACAGAGTAGTTATTAATTAACACTATCATCTTTTTAGTATGTTTAGAATGTTTATTTGGGGCTTGCCCCGAAGACGGGGCCGGTCCCCTGGTCTCCGATAGAGCCTCTCTCTTAATGTTGGAATGCTTTTTACATTAGTCGAGAGTCTCTACCCACAAGGGGCCTGGGCACCTAAGCCGGTCGCCCTGAATTTGACTCCGCAGGCTCCGCAAATTTTTACCAGGGCTAATTGTCAAGAGACAAAGAATTAACCACTGCAAGCCATGGGCCTTACCCGGAGGGTCCCAAGTCCCATGCCTTTTGCCTTGCGCTCCCCAACCACTGACTGTGCCCCACCCGGAGGGTCCCGGTTCACAGCCAGTACCCCTCGTCAAGTCGCCGCGCTTTAATAGATGGGGCCGCTGCCCCCATACCCCCACAAGAATTGACCACTGCGAGTCACGCGCCTTACCCGGAGGGTCCCAAGTCCCGCGCCTCTGGCCTTGCGCTCCCCAACCACTGACCGTGTCCCACCCAGAGGGTCCCGGTTCACGGCCAGTCCCCCTCGTCAAGTCGCCGCGCTTAAGATTTATTAGGATGGGGCAGCGCCCCATACCCCGGCGAAGAATTGAATTGTTCCCCTGGCCCGCCCCTGAAATTTCTGTTCGTATCGCACACCGTAAAGCAAAAATCAAGGGATAAAAATAATTTCATCCAAGGTTCAAGATCTATTGAATCAAGATGAAATTTTTTTTATGAAAGGCACCCCTTGATTTTTGCTTTCCGGCGTGCACGTTTCTTTTTTAAATTTCAGGGGCGGTCCAGGGGAACAAGTTTTTGCGCTCCAGCCCCTTCACCTAAAAGGGAGATCACACCATGTCGCAGTTCAGAAAGATTAAAGAAACCACCGTAGGCAGGGTCACACTCAAATGCTTTTATGACCGTGATTGGCAGGAATACCAAGTGCGGGCTTACATCGATGGTAAATGCAACAAGGAGGCAACATACTTCACCGATGACAAACAGGACGCTCTCGACACTATGAACACTACGGCCATAAGCCTGTCTGGCTACATTGCCAACGATGATCAAGACAGCCTTGAAAAACTGTGCGTCGAACTCAATGATTCTTTCAGCTGTAAGGAACCTAATCTGTCTGACACCGACAGAGAGGCCATAATTGCCGCTTTCGACCGCATCCGAGAAGCTATTAACGAAATCGAGCTCATCACGCCATCAACGGCACCGAAAAACAACTAAGGAGAAACCACCATGACCAACAACCAAAACATTCCCCAAATCGGCGACATGGTCAAAACACCCCGCTTTTTTACCGTCCGCATTGCGGCTATAGTGTATGAAGAAGACGCACGAAAACTTGGTTTTGTTGAACCGACACATCTCAAAGACAAGCCGTACAAAATTTGGGGTAGAAACTACGCCAAAAACCTCATGGATTTCGCCGTAGTCATCAAAAAGACGATATGACATTCTAAACACCAAGAGCCCCACTCCGGGGCTCTTGCACATTAAAAAGACTTGTCATACAATATCGCCGGGCAAGCCCTCCTGAAAGGAGGCTGTCCATGATGGACTTCCTGCTAAGTGTCCTTTCGGGGATACTGGTGGTTATCGTGGCTCGCTGGATTAACCGGCGATAAATGAAACTGCCCCGGTAGGAACATCCATCCTACCGGGGCATAACTTTAGATAGAGAAACACTATCCGGAGGGTTGCCCCACCGGCAGAGAGTGTACCACCACTCTCTGCCTTTTTAATATAACCATTTCCACAGTAAAATTCAAGGTCATTGTGCCAAACACCGCCCCGCAATCACCTGATTTTATTGATTCTCAATAAATTTGTAATCAGGCGGTTGCGGGTTCGATTCCCATCGCCAGCTCCAGTAATCACCAACAAACTAAGGCGGTTAGACCAAAAGTCTACCGCCTTAGTTTTTTCACTTACGGGCCAAAATCCGCACAATTGTGCGGAGCGTTCCAGACAGTGAAACCAACTCAGAAATTGAATGCTTTTACCAGGGTATCGTAAGCCTCACCGGCGTAGGTTTTGGCATAACCCATAATCGTATTGATGGAGGTATGCCCGGCGATATCCTATACCAGCTTCAGTGACACCCCACGGGCCACCATCCAAGTCAGCCAGGTATGCCACAAATCGTGAAGCTTGGCCCGCACTCCCGCCGCCAGGGCGACTTTGTGAAAACAGTGGGTCACATAATCAGCCCGTCCCACATTGAACACCGGCCCCGATAACCCAGGCTTGCCCAGAGCATTGACCGCAGGAGGCAATAACGGCACCATGCGCTCCCGGTCCCCCTTGCCGCAGACCAGGGCTTGCGGCTTATCGCCCAGGTTGATCTGCTCCCACTCAAGGCCCCGAGCCTCCCCGCGCCTACCGCCGTCCAGACTATAAACAGCCAGCCTGATGTATCTTCACCAGCCATCAATATCGAAAGTACCGCCTTGTCAGTTGGTTTTCAGCAGGCCCGCTCAAGAACTATTGAAACCGCGATGGATAATTTGGATTTGGATATTCGCAAAGCAACTGATATCGCTCAGGGGCTCGCTATAGGCATCCACGAGTGTTTATTTTCAAGGCTGATCGAACCTTTTCAAGGGCAGCATCCGGTCGCATACTTTAGTCATCAAATGACGGTCATGGCTGATGACCAGAAGAGAGAGTCCCTTATTTTTATAATTTATGAGGGTGCGCCAAATAAGCGCTTGAGTCAGCGGGTCCAGCATGGCGGACAGCTCGTCGGCCAACAGGCATTTTGTCTCCGGCCCCAAGGCCCGGGCCACCGCCATCCGCTGGAGCTCTCCACCGGACAGCTCATGGGGATAGCGATTCAGCCAGTCGGCGGAAATTTCCAGCATATCCAACAGCTCTTCTGAGGGTTGAAAAGCTTCGGCCACTATTTGGCCGCCGGTCCATCTGGGATTCACCGCCAACTGCGGATGCTGATAAATATATTGCACCGGTGAAAAGCCCTTTTGCGGCAGCGGCTTGTCATTAAACATCAACGAGCCGCTCAATGGCTTGATAAACCCGGCCAGTATTTGCGCCAAAGTGCTTTTACCAGCTCCGCTGGGTCCGGTCAGCCCCACAGCTTCACCTGGGGCGATGGAAATATCAAGGCCGCGAAACAGCCAAGGCAATTTCCGATCATAGCGAAAGCTCAACTGGCGCCCAGCCAGGCCGGATTCCAAACTTTTAGAAATGGCAGCGGACATACTCCCTCTCATTGGTGTTGCTGATATTCGGATGATGGGCCAGACATAAATCCTGGCAGCCTTCGCAGCGTGAAGCAAATGGGCAGCCATGAGAATGGCGGCCGCTATTTTCCGGCAGCCCGTCCCAAAAGTCCATTACCGGCAAAGATCGCCAGAGGGCGCGGGAATAGGGGTGCTTCAGGGTTGTCCACCCCTGTTGAACAACAGTTTCGGTTTGGCAGGTTTCCACCGACAGCCCGTCAATAAAGACGGTGACATAGTCGGCAAAGTCGGTCACGGCCGACAGGTCATGGGTGATTATGAGTATACCGCATCCGTCATCGGCCAGGGTTTTCAAAAATTTCAGTGACTCGGTGATTAAATCTTCATCAAGACCGGTGGTGGGCTCATCAGCTATTAATAAGCGCGGGGAGCCCATAGTCGCGGTGGCGGTTAAAACCCGCCGGGCCATGCCGCCGGACAACTGATGGGGAAACAGTTTCAGCGTTGATTCAGGCAGCTCATAGCGGGTAATGGCTTCTGTTATTTCCGTCCGCACTAAGGCCGGTGTCACCCCGGCCGCCAACGCGGCTTGTTTCAACTGCCAGCCAATTGTATACAGCGGGTTCAGGTAACTGACCGACTGAGGTATGAGCCGAATATCCGAGCCCCGCAAGCTTTGACGCAGGATCTTGGTCAACACCTGGCCTCTGTATTTAATGAGGCCCTGTTCCCGACAGTTACCGGGCAAAATCCCCAGCACCGCCGAAGCCAGCAGACTTTTCCCCGAACCGCTGGAACCGACTACCGCCAAAATTTCCCCGGCCATCAGCTTGAGGGACAAATCGACCACCGGGCTCAGGCTCTCCTGTCCGGCAAAGCCCTTGTGCCGGTAAAAATTTAAGGCCAGATGCTCCACTTCCAGAAGATATTCCGCCATATCGCTTAATCCTTATAGGGGGTGAAGTATTTTTTGACCCCGGCCCCAATGACGTCAAACATCTTGACCGTCATCACGAGCAACAGGCCGGGCAGGACTCCCAGCCACCAGCAGCCGGTGGACAGATGCTGCAATGACTCGGCCAGGAGGATGCCGACTGCCGGGGTATGGGGATTGAGACCAAAACCCAGAAACGACAAGGCCGCCTCATGCAGTATGGCGTGGGGAAAAAGCAAGAGAAGGCCGATCAGAAACTGCGGAACCAGGTGAGGCAGGAAGTGGCGGGTGGCAATATACCAGGAACTCCGGCCGAACTTTTTGGAAATAACCACATAGGGCGCGGATTTTAATTGCAGGGCTTCCGCCCGGAGAACCCGGGTCAGGGACGGCCAGTGGCTCAAGGCCACGGCCAGCATCACCCCTTTTTCGCCGCCGCCGACGGCGAAGGAAATGAGAATCAAAAGCACCAGATGGGGCAGGGACATCCCCACGTCAACCAGCCAGGTAACCGCCAGATCCGCCCAGCGCCCGAAAATCGCCCCGGCCACCCCCAAGGTCAGGGCGATCAGGGCGCTGATTGTCGCGGCCATCAAGCCGACTTTGAGCGACACCATCAGGCCATAAACGGTGCGAATCAACATGTCTCGCCCCAGGGAGTCCGTGCCGAAGGGGTGACGCCATGAGGGCGCTTCCTCCATAAGGGTCAAATTGGTGCCGAGTCCCGAACTGTCCAGGAACAGACGTAAGGCGATCAGACCGAGCAAAAAAAGCAGGGCCAAAATCAGATGGCGGAAATAATAAAAGCTGAAACCGGTTCGGGATTCACCAGTGCGGCAGCAGGTCATGAGATGGCAACCCCCTCCAGCTTGATGCGCGGGTCCAACAGGCGATAGCTCAGGTCGGCCACGGTGTTTCCGAAATATATGAACAGGGCGCTGCAAATGGTTATGCCCAGCAGAAGCGGAGTGTCGCCGCGAATGCCGGCCATTACCGCCGCCTGGCCCAAGCCGGGGTAGGAAAACACCTGTTCGGCCAATATGGAGCCGCCGAACAGCTCGCCAAAAGAAGCCAAGTGGACAGTAATGGCCGGAATGGAAACATGCTTAAGCCCCTGGGTCACCAAAAAGCGAAGCGGAGGCACACCCTGGGCTTGAGCGAAAACCGAGAAATCAGACTTCATCAAATCAATCACTTTTTGCCGGGTATGAAGAATTATGGCGCTGATGCCGACGATGGACAAGGTCATCATCGGCAGGAGCAGATGGTGAAATTTTTGTCCCAGGGTGGCTTGACCAGCCTGTAGGCCGACCGGCCAGGCACAGCAGATGGGAGTCAGCCCCAGTTTTACGGAAAACAGCATCAACAAGAGTATTCCCACCCAAAAGGTCGGCGTTGAGGCTAAAAAATAGGCGTACCCACTCAAAAGGCGGTCGAGCCAGCTATTTTGCTTGAAACCAGCCGCCAGGCCCAGAGTGAAGCCGATCACCCCGGAAAAAAACCAGGCTCCGCCCATTAAGGCCAGTGACGGCCAGAACCGTTTGCCGATGACACTCGTCACCGGTTCCCGGAAAATCAGGGATTCACCCCAATTGCCGTGAATTATATTATTCAACCAAAAGCCGAAACGGTCCACCGGGCTTTTATCCAAGCCGAATCGGTGGGCGATGGCCTCACGCTGTTCCAGGCCGATTCTGGTGTCCGTCCCGATATAGGCGCTGACCGGGTCAACCGGCGAGAGGTTGACCAGAGTAAAAGCCAGGGCCGTGACGGCAACCATCAAAGCCAGAAAATGAATGCTTTTCTTCAACAAATATGACGGCATAACACCACCTTGGGTTTTCACTCGTCGCCGGAGGCGGGGCCGCCCCGCAATTCTAATTATGACTTTTTTCCTTGAACTTACGGCTCGTAGCTACACAAAAAGCGTGGTTTTTGTTTCGCGAGCGGCTATTTTTCCGTCAAAACCAGTCGCTGTCGCTCCGTCTCGCTACGCTCGACCCTGGCGTTATGCAGCGGCATCGGCCATAATTAGAATTGCTGGGGGTCGCCCCGCCTCCTTTGTTTTGCAGTTTATTGGCCGGTCCACTTCCATTTGACGATGTTGTTCAGAAGCGGCCAGCCATGACCGTGCGGCTCTATGGCGGATTGGCCGATGTCCAGGTCGTTGACAGTAGAATAATTGTGGTCGAGATTAACCATCCAGGCCCAGGCCGCGTCCCCGTGCACGGCCGGGCCGGTTTGTCCGTCCCACTGGGCTTTGCGCCACAGCGGCAGTGATTCTTCAAACCCGGGGGCCTTTTCGGCCTCTTCAAGATATCTGTCCACAGCCGGGTTACTGTAACGTCCAGGATTAAATGAAGTGCTGTCAGGGGCGTTGTCATAGGTCCGGGAGTGATAGACTTTGAACAGCTCCTCGGGCGTGGTGTCGCCCCATCCGTATAGAACCGGGCTGTTAAAATGATATTGATTGTAGATGGCGTCCCAGGGCACACCCATTGGTTTGAGTTCAATGCCGATCGGTCTGATTTGGTCCGCGACAATCAGCGCCAGCCGCTGACGGGTCTGGTCGCTGGCCGGATAGATCAGCTCCATGGACGCCTTCCGGCCGTTTTTCTCCACAATGCCGTCATGGTCCGCGTCCAGCCAGCCGCCGTCTTTTAGTATTTGCCGGGCCTTAGCCTGGTCGTTGTCCTGAAAGCGGATTTCCTTGTTGTCCCAGGGCAGGCCGTCAACGAGACCGTAAGCCACCGAGCCGTGGCCGTAAAGAATGCCATCAACCAGCGCCTCTCGGTTCATCCCATAATTGATGGCTTGCCTGATGGCCGGATCGGAGCTGACGTCGTTGCCAATGGGAAACCCATTGGTGGATTTTAAACCGCTGTCCGGCAGCATAGGAAACAGAATGCCCCGGTTGTCGACACTTTTGACCCGCCTTAGCGTCATTCCGGGGATATCCTGACGGGCCAGACCGTGGGGTACGGCCACCACATGAAGCTGACCGGCTTTGGCGGCGGCAAAAGCCGCGTCTTCGGACATGAACAGAAAGACCAGACGTTGAAAGTCCGGCTTCTGGCCGTAGTAATCCTCATTCCTTTCCGCAATAAGCTGCTGGCCTTCGTTCCACTCCACGAATTTAAACGGCCCGGAGCCGACCGGCCGCCGCGCATAGCCGGGACCGTGAAGGTGTTTGGGGACTATGCCCATGCGGATCAAGTGATTGATGAAAGTAATCTGAGGTGTTTTAAGTTTAAATTCAACTTCATATTCACCTTTGGCCGCAACACTTTCCATGACGCTTAAATCTATCAGGGCCGTGCTGGCGGAGGCGGCCTGAAAAGTATAAACCACATCCTCGGCGGTCAGGGGCCGGCCATCGGTGAATTTCACGTCCTGACGCAGTTTGAGATTCCAGACCGTCCGGTCCTCACCGAGCGTGTACTCCGTGGCCAGATCCCCCACTACGTTCAAATTTTCATCATAGGCCAGGAGTGTGCTCTGGAAGAGGGGGATGCCGTTGCGGCCCCAGCCGGTGGTCGGGTCATAACCTTCCTCTTGTTCCTTGGCAATGGACATGACCAGGGCGTCTGGCTTGGGGGCGGCCAGAGCCAGGGGGGACGCCGCGATCGACAAGATGACCGCGAAAAACAACAGATGGATTTTTCTTAACATTGCAGACAACCTCCAAGTAAAATAACAAAAAAAGCCGTCCGTTACTTATTTACAGTAACGGACGGCCTTCATAGCCGTTTACATTATCTTTTGAAAAACGCTTGGATATGTAAGCTGAAGCTTCCATATCAAGAAACTGACTTCATATCAGTTGTTGAAAAATACCATCTCCTTCCGGATAAGTCAATATATTCATCATTCGCCGGTTTCACTTCGCCTTTCGTGACATATCGTATAGGCACATCAAACCGTTTGAAAGATTGAAAAAAACGGTAGATTAATTTTTGCCGGCAACAACAAATAAAACACTATTGACACCAATTAAAATTGAACAGATAATTCATTAAGTTGTGATCACACATTTTAGAGTGTCCCTTAATTAAGGAGGTTCTCATGAAACGTTATTTGGCTGAATTGATAGGTACTTTCTGGCTGGTTCTGGGCGGCTGCGGCAGCGCGGTGCTCCATGCCTCTTTTGTTCCGGGCGGAATAGGCCACCTTGGGGTCGCGTTCTCTTTTGGCCTGACAGTGCTGACCATGGCTTATGCGGTCGGCCACATCTCCGGGGGGCATTTCAATCCGGCCGTCTCTCTGGGATTATGGGCCGGCGGCCGTTTTCCGGCCAGAGATCTTGTTCCCTATATTATCGCCCAGGTCTTGGGCGGCCTTTTAGCCGGGGCCCTTTTATATCTGATAGCCAGCGGACAGGCCGGATTTGACGTCAGTCAGGGATTTGCTTCCAATGGCTACGGGGAGGCTTCACCCGGCCACTATTCCATGGCGGCCGCCCTGGCCACGGAACTGGCCATGACCGCCATGTTCCTGTTCATCATTATGGGCGCAACCGACGTCAATGCCCCGCAAGGCTTCGGCCCGCTGGCCATTGGCCTGGCGCTCACCCTGATTCACCTCATCAGCATTCCGGTCACCAATACTTCGGTCAATCCGGCCCGCAGCACCGGCGTCGCCGTTTTTGCCGGGGGCATTTATCTGAAACAGCTTTGGTTTTTCTGGATAATTCCGGCTGTGGGCGGAATTATTGGCGGAAAGCTCTATCAGGTGGTCAACGATCTGAGAAAAGCCTGATCAAAGCATAAATCACTTCAACCACCGCGAGCTCTGAGACTTACCCGTGAGGGCCTCAAGTCTCAGAGCTTTTGCCTTTGCGCCATTTTGACAGGGATTCTCAAAGTAAACTTTTTCCCATAAACTACGGCTCGTAGCTACACAAAAAGCGTGGTTTTTGTTTCGCGAGCGGCTATTTTTCCGTCAAAACCAGTCGCTGGCGCTCCGTCTCCCCTATAGGGCGACCTGCTATTTGAAAATAACCGTCTACTTTGAGAATTGCTGCCATTTTGATATCGCAATATCATTTTACAACACCTTATGCTACTGTTGTTTGACAATACTTAAAGCACTTTTCAAATTTTAACGAATCAATGTTTTTCATTGATTTATCGTCAGTCTGAACTGATCCGCGCACAGAGCGGTGAGAAGGGTGGAGTTAACCTGGCCGCCACCCCCGCCACCATGGATGCCTGGGATTTAACTCAACTGGCCGGGCTGCATCGCCATCTGGCCGCCTCATCGATGCTGACCCCGGAATATCAAAGCCTTTATTGGCAAAGAGCAGAAGAAATGCTGCGGCGGGCCATCAAGCTGCATCGCGGGACGGTCAACGCTTTCGTTAGAGGAAAAATATCCGTCCCGGCCCCGAAGGGCTTTCTGGAGCATATCATATATGACCTTGAGCCGGGTCAGGGCCAGCCAAAGACTTTTGGTGTGGTGGAAGGTTCCATTTACGAATTGACGGCGGCCATGAGCGAACTGGGCCTGGTGCTGGCGGAACGCTCCCGCCTGGAAGCCGATCAGAAAGCCATGCTTAAAGAGGCGGAGTATTGGTGGTCCAAAGCTGAAAGAGTGCGGGCCGGTTCCAGCAGCTATTCACGGGCGCGATGGGCGGCCTGGCAGGGTGACCTTAAAGCCTTGAAAGAAAATCTGGGCCATAGCCGCGGAGACGCCAGAGCCCTTATTTTCCCCAGCTTCGAAGAGGCCAAAGTTGATCCGGCCCTGGCCGGTTACATAAACGAGGCCTGGTTTCGTCAGTGCTGGTATGGCTTCCACCCCCCCTTACCGGCCCTTGCGGGAATGGATTGAAGCGGCAACGGCTTCCCACAGCCCCAGACAGGCGGCGCTGTCTTCATTGCCCTCCAGCCTTGTACAGTGCATGGAAACTTCATCGACCCCTGTTTCAGTGCTGGAGTTTCGCGTCCACATGATAGATAGCGCCCCTTGGGGGCCGGACTTCCTCAAATTGCGTTTGAGTGCTACATACTCAGTGCCGGAAGCTCCGGCCAGTGTCAATCTGCTGATACGGATTCGCTGAAGGTTGCCTTTGGTCAACTCCCGCATGGCGTTTCTCCACTGCCATCGCTTGCTGTTCTCAGTATAGATGATGCCAGGCCTTGTATAGTTATAGCCTTTTGATTCTGATGAAAATTTTAAATAATACCCGTCATTGCCTATAAAAGCGTTGATCGTGGCATATAAGTCGAAGCCAGGCTCCGCTCCTGTTTTCAAAAGGCCATACTTTGTCCTGAAGCCCAGATTTTCCACGGCTTGGGATCCGGTCCAGGTATAGGAATTTATTAGCTCCCGCGCCCGCGCAATCAACCATCTCTCATTTTCCAAGTCTGATTTTGCAGATGTGCCAGAATCTTTGTACGTCATCAATGGGTCATACCCAAATCTCAGGTACCCCTCATCAAGTTCAACCAGCAAGACAATCTCACTAAAATCACCGCCGGATATCAGACGGGCCGGTCGGCCAAAATGATCGTCAACTTCTATCGCCGTTGTGGGTTTGATCAGGTTTTCTGAAGGCTCCCCTTTACTATCTTTCAATTGTGATGACATAACTTTCAAATTTTCAGGGCCTATTTCACTTTCTTTCTTCCACAGCTTGGCGCCCAATGCTCTTTCGGTATTCTCGGAGAACTGCTCTGAATGCGGTTTGTCATTGGTAAAAATGCCCTCATGTATTGACACCCTGCCTTCAGGCCACACAGCGGCGATGGATATCGAATAGGCCGGGGAATCTTCCGGCACCTTAAATTCCAGCCACCCCGCCTGAATGGTCTCCATCGCCCCGGTGTAGGTTGTTACCGGCAGGTGGTCGGAAATCAAGTATTTATAAATAAGGGAAGTTCCACAGATACCAATGGCAAAGCCAACGACAAAAGGCAGCGCCCACCTGGCCGGCACGCCTGGCGAAGAAGATTCGTAGCTTCTGTGCCGTCTGACCGCGCTGCAAAAAAGTTCAGTCAGAACACTCAAGATAAGGCCGATTACAGAGAGGCCAATCTGGATCACCAAAGCCGGTTTTCCGACGGAGAGCATGACAGCTAGGGCGGCGGCCGAAGTGACGGCCACCCCCACAGCCAAAGCCATACGTCCCGCCAGGAACCGCCAGACTGCCATGTAAAGAGCGCTTAAAACCAGAACCCCAAGGAAGATCCACCAGGAAGACATGACGGCCATGGACAGCAAGTTGGCCAGCATTGAATATTTCAGGCACCAATAAAAAAGAGGCCGCTCGCCTGTTTCAGTTTCTCCCCGTGCCCCCAGCCGCCGGGCCGAAACAAGAATCACAATCGCCAGACCGAGATAAATAAGAGGAGGAACTATTTCCTGCCAGCTAACATGGGTCGTTGAACGGAAATAAATTGAAGTCAATCCACTACTAGTTATCTGACCGATAAATGCCGCCAGGGCCAGATCCGGCACCAGCCGGGTCATGAGCAATGGATCTTTCCGCCGCTGCCGCCAAGCAATGGTCAACAGAATCACAGCGGCCAATCCTGACAGGCTAAACATTCCCAGGCCGAGCCACCAGTTGATAACAAGAAAAATCAGCCCGGCCCATCTCCAGGCGCGCTCTTCTTTCATAAAAAACACTCCGCTGTTTCCGCCCGCATTTCAAGAGGGCGGCTATCTGAATATGGAGTTAAGGCACATAGCTAAAAACGATGCCCCATAATATCATACCGGTGAGGATTCCTCTAATATAATCAGAGAAAAAAGACTTGACCTCAAACAGAGTAAGCGCTATGTTTATCCGTATCGTTATATCTGTTTCCATAAAAAAAGACATCATTCGAAATCACGGCCCCTGAGGAGAAAGACCTTGAAAGCCATAACCAGAAAGAAGCAGCCCGAACTGGTGCGCCAGAATATTTTACAGGCCGCCTCCGATATTGCCTCCGAGCAGGGGCTGGAGTATGTCACCACTCCTGAAGTGGCCAAACGGGCCGGGGTCACCTCCGGTGCTTTTTTCCATCATTTTCCCAGCAAGAAGCATTTGATTGACGAACTGCTTAAAATTTTCATGCAAGACTTTGAAACTTCTCTTGAAGAACATCTGGTGCGCGATCCTGAGGTTCGCGGCCGCTTCACCCGCGCCTATCTTCGGGCCAGTTTCAACTATGATCACCGCGATGGCGACACCAGGCTTCTGGGGGCCATTATTACGGCCTTGAATCGCAATAAGGAGTTGGCCGACCACTGGGAAGGGTGGCTGGAGAACCAGCTGAAAAAATACGGCCGGGAAAAAGATCCCGTTCTGGGTTCGATCATTCGTTATGCGGCAGACGGCTTGTGGATGGAAGCTTTCTGCCATCCAACGCTCAATCTTGAAGAGCGTCAGTCCACCCTGGAAAGGCTATTGGAATGGACCCGAAAACTCTAACCAGGGCATAGCCCTGGACCCGCGGATGCTCACGCATCCTTTGTCTAGGTGAGGTCTTCCAGTAATAGTTAGATATGGCGGCTGTCATCGTATTAAGAGCCGTCCCCCGTGGCTTCGAACGTAAGTGCTGTACACGGGGCCGCGCACTGTAAGAAAGGTAGTTCAGACAATGTCTGTCAGGAAAATTTTTGGAAAATTGTCATTGTTATTTTTTCTGCTGCCAGCATTGACCGGCTGCGGGCAGGCCGGGGCCGGGCAGACGGAAAGTGAAGCCGCGCCCATGCCGGAAGTGACCGTCATGCTGGCCCAGCCGATAGAAAGGGCTGTGATCGACAGCTACCCCGGCCGTCTGGCCCCGTTCCGGCAGGCTGAAGTCCGGGCCAGGGTGGCCGGTATCCTGATGGAACGGCTTTACATTGAAGGTCAGGATGTTACGGAGGGTCAGACCCTTTTCAGCATCGATGACGCCCAGTTGAAGCTGGACGTTCTCACGGCCAAGAGCGAACTGGCCAGGGCACAGGCCGAGCTGTATAAAAGCGAGGACACCCTGCGGCGGCATGAGGTGCTCCTGGATAAGAAAGCCATTCAGGAACACGACTATGTGGCCAGCCTGACCGCTGAAATGCAGGCCAAAGCCGCCGTGGACAACGCCACCGCCGCTCTGGGGCGGGCCGAGTTGAGGCTGAGTTATGCCAGGGTAACCGCCCCAATTTCCGGCCGGGCCGGGCTTTCACTGGTTTCCGAAGGCGCGCTGGTCGGTCAGGATGAGCCAACCAGAATGACTACAATTGAGCAGGTCGATCCGATTTATGCGGATTTCTCCCAGCCGTCGGCCGACCTACTGATCATTGATGACGGGGTCAGTAACGGCCGCCTTAAAAAAATTGACGAGGCCGACATAGAGGTCTTTCTCGGACTGCCCGACGGCAGCCGCTATCCCCATGCCGGGCGTTTGATCTTCACCAACGCGTCGGTCGATCCTAAAACCGACAACGTCTCCATGCGGGCCGTCTTTCCCAACCCGGAGCGTCTTCTCCGTCCGGGCACCTATCTGAATGTGAGCCTTTCGAGGGCCATCAACCCTTGCGTTTTTCTGGTCCCCCGCGACAGCCTTTTGCGGAATGAAGAAGCCAGCCATGTGCTGGTCGTCTCCGATCAGAATTTAGTGGAAAAGCGGCCGGTAAAGGCGGACGAACTGGACGGAAAGAACTGGGTGGTCACAGCCGGGCTGGAGGCCGGGGAAAGAGTGATCCTCAACAGCCTTCAGGCGGCCGCCTTTGAAGGTCAGGAAGTTTCGGTGGCCTCCATTGTGTCCGCCGGTGAAAAGCTGGCCCTTAATAACTAGTACGCAGTCAGTGTTGAATATTCGGAAAGCGGGTGACCGCCGCCGGGAGAAATGTTTTTGCCCGGCTCTGGTTCCGGGGGTCTTTAGTCACCAGAGCCGGGCAAAAACATTTCTCCCGGCGGCTGCCTGGTCGGCTTTCCCCCTGCCTGGAAAGTATGCATAGCTGCAGTGGGAGCCGGAAGTTTTGTCCTGGCTCCGTGACTAAAAACCCCCCGGAACGGAGCCAGTACAAAACTTCCGGCTTCCGGCGGTATAAGCGCTTTTTCGCAATTTTAAGAATATGTATCAGGTGAAAGGTCATGGCAAAATTTTTTATTCACCGGCCGGTGCTGGCCATAGTCATATCCCTGTTAATCTGCCTGGGCGGTTTTCTGTCCATCCAGGGTTTGCCGGTTTCCCTCTACCCGGAAATCGCCCCGCCCAGAGTGACGCTGTGGATCACCTATCCCGGCGCTTCGGCCCGGACAGTTGAAGAAGCGGTGACAGTGCTGATTGAGCGCGAAATGAACGGCGTCCCCAACCTTATGTATATGGATTCCATCAGCTCGGCCGGCTCGGCCAATATCAACCTCACCTTCAAGCAGGGCACGGACGGCGAAATGGCTAACGTGGAGGTTCAGAACCGGCTGAAGCTGGTCGAGCCGAACCTGCCGGACAGCGTGCGCCAGAACGGCATTTATGTGGAAAGGGCCAGCAATTCCTTTCTCTGCATCGTCGGCCTTTATTCTGAAGACGGCCGCTATGACGACATCGACCTGGGCGAAATGGCTTCAGCCAGTGTGCTGCCGGTTCTGCGGCGGGTCGACGGAGTCGGCCGGGCCACTCTGTACGGCACGGAAAAAGCCATGCGCATCTGGCTGGACCCGGCCAAGATGACCGCCCTGGAACTGACTTCCCAGGATGTGGTGGACGCGCTGGCCAGCCATAGCGCCAAACTGACCCCCGGCGCTCTCGGTGGCGACAACGCCCCGGCGGATACGCCTATCAGCGCCTCCATCCTGACCCGCGACTATTTGACCACACCGGAGGATTTTCGCCAGATGCCGCTGCGCACCGGCCGTGACGGGGCCACCCTGAGCCTGGGCGACGCGGCCAGGGTGGAGCTGGCGGGCAAGGAATACAGCTTCCAATCGCGTATCAACGGCCGTAAAGCCACGGGCGTGGCCATCATGCTGACCGATGGGGCCAACGCCCTGGCCACCGCCAAGGGAGTTCAAACGGCCATGGAATCCATTGTGCCGTTCCTGCCGGAGGGCGTGGACTGGGCCATGCCCTATGACACTTCCGGCTTTGTGGATGTGGCCGTCAGTCAGGTGGTCAGTACCCTGGCTGAGGCGGTGGGGCTGGTCTTTCTGGTCATGTTTCTTTTCATGCAGAATTTACGGGCCACCATCATCCCCACCATTGTCGTGCCGGTAGCCCTTCTGGGCACCAGTTCGGCCATGTTTGCCTTAGGTTTCTCGGTCAACCTTCTGACCCTCTTCGGCATGGTTCTGGCCATCGGCATTTTGGTGGACGACGCCATTGTGGTGGTTGAAAACGTCGAGCGCATCATGATGACGGAAAACCTTCCGCCACGGGAAGCCACGGAAAAGGCCATGGGCCAGATCAGCGGGGCCATTATCGGCATAACCCTGGTGCTGGTGGCTGTGTTCATTCCCATGGCTTTTTTTGGCGGGGCGGTGGGCAATATTTATCGGCAGTTCTCCCTGACCCTGGCCGTCTCCATCGCTTTTTCGGCCTTTCTGGCCCTCTCGCTCACCCCGGCCCTGTGCGCGGCATTCTTGAAACCGGCCTCCGGCCACCAGGAGAAAAAAGGCTTCTTCGGCTGGTTTAACCGCATGTTCAATCGCGGCACCCGCCGCTATGGCTACACTGTCAAAAACATTCTGGACCGTCCGCGCCGCTGGCTGGCCGTCTTTGCCGTCATTGCCGTCCTGGCCGTTGTCATGGTCTACCGGCTGCCCACCGCCTTTCTGCCCTCCGAGGACCAGGGGAGCCTCTTGGCCACCATCATGCTGCCCTCCGGCTCCACCCAGTCCGAGACGGTGGCCAAAATTAAAGAACTGGAAGACTACGCGCTGGCCAACGAACCGGTCAGTTACATCTATGGAGTTCAGGGCTACAGCATCTATGGCAGCGGCACGCAAATGGCCATGGCTTTCCTCTCCCTGAAAGACATCAAGGAGCGCCGCGGCCGGGACCTGAGCGTGGACGAAGTGGCCCGCCGGATAAACGAACATTTCGCGGCTGATGAAAAAGCCATGGTTATGGCATTCAACCTCCCGCCCCTGCCTGGCCTGGGGCAGACCAATGGTTTTGACCTCCGTCTTCAGGATCGCTCCGGGCTGGGCCGTCAGGCTTTCAGCCGGGCCCGAGACCAACTGCTGGAGGCGGCCGCCAACCGGCCGGAACTGAGTTATGCAATTTTCGCCGGTCTGAGTGATTCACCGCAAATGCTTCTGGATATCGATAGAAAAAAAGCCATGAGCATGGGGGTGACGGTCGAAGAGATAAACTCGGCCATATCGACCGTGCTAGGCTCCAGCCAGGTGGCCGACTTCATGCTGGGCGATCAGGTTCGCAAAGTCATTGTTCAGGCTGAAGGCGACCACCGGCGAGTGGCGGCCGACGTGGGCCGCATCAACGTCCGGAGCGCTTCTGGCGAAATGGTGCCGCTGTCGTCCTTCATCCGTTTGGACTGGACCCTGGGCCCCTCATCCTATGACCGCTACAACGGCTATCCTTCCTTCACCATCAACGGCGAGTCCGCACCGGGTTTGTCGAGCGGTCTGGCTATGGATACCATGGTCGACCTGATCGGCGGCCTGCCGCCGGGGATCGGCTTCGAGTGGTCGGGCCAGAGTTTTGAGGAAATAGTGGCCGGCAACCAGACCGTGGCCCTCTATACCCTGTCGGTGCTGATCATTTTTCTGGTGCTGGCCGGGCTATATGAAAGCTGGTCCATCCCTGTTTCGGTTCTCCTGGTGGTGCCGCTGGGAATTTTGGGCGCGGCCCTGGCCATGAGTCTGCGCGGCCTCAATAACGACATCTATTTCAAGGTCGGCCTGATCACCGTCATTGGCCTGTCGGCCAAGAACGCCATTCTGATTGTGGAAGTGGCCAAGGATTTGTGGCAAAAGGAAGGGCGCAAACTGATCCCGGCCGTCCTGGAAGCGGCCCGCCTGCGTCTCAGGCCCATAATCATGACTTCGCTGGCCTTTGGCTTCGGAGTGCTGCCGCTGGCCTTTTCCACCGGGGCCGGGAGCGGCGCCCAGGTGGCCATTGGCACCGCGGTGCTGGGCGGAATCATAACCGCCACGATTCTGGCCGTCTTCCTGGTGCCGCTGTTCTTCGTGGCAGTAGTGGCTTCCGCCCGCAATATAATGAAGCTGCGCAAACGTAAAGACTCCGCGCCAGCTTCACCAGTTGTCAGGCCGCTGACTGATAAAATTTAACTCACGCCTGTCTGTAAAAAAACCGGCCCGGAATAATCGCTGATTATTTCGGGCCGGTTTTTATTGGCTGCAACTTCAGTGGGGTTTATTTAGCTTTTGCCAACCATTTGTCCGCGAACATGGGATACCTGGCCGCAACTTCTGAGACCCTGGCTTTGATGTCCTCAAGCTTGTTCCGGTCTGAGCCTGATTTAAGGGTGTCGGCCAAAAGCCGGGCCACCGCCCGGAAATCATCTTCCATCATGCCCCTGGTGGTCAGGGCGGGGCTGCCGATGCGAATGCCGCTGGTGACCTGCGGACTCTGGGGATCGTAGGGGATCATGTTTTTGTTGACCACGATGCCCACCGATTCCAAAAGGCTCTCCGCTTCCTTGCCGGAACTTATCAGCCCCCTGACGTCAACCAGAATCAAATGGGTATTGGTGCCGCCGGAAACCAGCCGCAAACCGCATTTCTTCAGCTCGTCGGCCAAAGCCTGGGCATTGTCATAAACCTGTCGCTGATAGGCTTTGAATTCATCACTCAAACTTTCCAGAGCCAGCACGGCGCGGGCGGCGATCATATCCATCTTGGGCGCGCCCTGGATGCCGGGGAAAACGTGATAGTCGATTTTTTTGGCCAGCGCGGCCCTGCACATGATAACCCCGCCGCCGCGCGGGCCGCGCCAGGTCTTATGGGTGGAGGTGGAAACAACATCGGCGTGCGGCACCGGCGAAGGGATGACGCCCGCCGCGATCAGGCCGACCGGGTGGGCGATGTCGGCCATCATGAAAGCGCCCGCCTGCCGCGCGATTTCACCAAACCTCCGGTAATCAATCTGCCGGGGGTAAGATGACGCGCCGCAGATGATCAATTGCGGCTTGTGCTCCCTGGCCAGCCGCTCCACCTGCTCCATATCTATCTCTTCGGTTTCAGGGTGGAGGCCGTAGTGGAAAACTTTATAATCCTGCCCGCTCAGATGGAAACCGGCCCCGTGGCTCAGGTGGCCGCCCTGGTTCAGCTCCATTGATAAAATGGTGTCGCCGGGTTTCAGAAGGGCCCGGAGTATGGCCACATTGCCGACCGTGGCGCTCATCACCTGCATATTGACATGCTCGCAGCCGAACAGTTTTTTAATTCTCTCGATAGCCAGGTTCTCCACCCGGTCGGCCAGTTCGCACCCGGCCACAAAGCGTTTGCCGGGATAGCCCTCCGCGTTCTTATTGGCGTAGACCGAACCCTCCAGCCCGGCCGCCAGAGGCGAGGCGTAATTCTCGGAAGCAATCAGGCACAGGCTTTCCAGTTGCCGCCGCTCCTCATTCTCCACCAGCGCGGCCATTTCAGGATCGAATTTTCTGATTTTCTCAAAGCTGTTTTCCAGATACATGATAACTCCTTTATCTCAGGCGACGCTATCGCCCGTCGGCGGCGTCAGTTCATTTTCCTGCCGGGCCATGATGGCGGCAATAGCGGCGTTGGTAACGACATTGGGGAAAGTTCTGGCCCCGGCCAGGATGCGGTCAATGCCCACCATCAAGGCGATGCCCTCCAGCGGCAGCCCGACGCTGCCAAGGGTCATCGAGAGCATGACGATACTGGCGCTGGGCACTCCGGCCGTGCCGATGGAGGCCAACAGGGCGGTGATCAGGACGGTAAACTGCTGGGTGACGGTGAGGTCGACATCCATAATCTGGGCGATGAAAATGGCCACCATGCCTTGATAGAGAGCGCTGCCGCTTTTACTGATATTGGTGCCCACCGGCATGATGAAGCTGGCGATGGATTCGGATACGCCCAGATTGGCCTGAAGTTCCTTAATGGCCACCGGCAGGGCCGCCGCCGAGCTGTCGGTCACATAGGCCATGGTGATGGAGCCGAAAATGGCTTTGAAGAATTTGAAGGGGCTCATCTTAAAGCCGAACATAACCAGCCCGCCCTGAATCACGATAACGAAAAAGGCAATGGCCACATGGAAGACGATCAGGAACTTGGCCAGCGGAATCAGTGCGGTCAGGCCATACTGGCCGATAATGCTGGCGATGAGGGCGCCGACGCCGTAGGGCGCGAAGCTGATGACCAGATCGACCATTTTGTACATCACCTGGGCGGCCTTGTCGAAAAATTCCATCACCGGCCGGGCCTTTTCCCCGGTCAGAACCAGCGACACGCCGAAGAAAATGGCGAATACGATCACCTGCAACATATTGTTGGTGGACAGAGCCTCAAAGACATTGTTGGGAAACATGTTCAAAAAAGTCTGAACAAAGGAGACCGGCGGCACTTCCTTGGCCTGGGCCGTGGGGATGCTCAGCTCCACCCCGGAGCCGGGGCCGAAGAGGTTTCCGAAAACAATGCCGGTGCCAATGGCCAGCGCGGTCATGACGACCACCAGGATGAAGCCTTTCACCGCCACTTTGTAGATTTTTCGGATGTCGGGAATGTTGGCGATGCCGCTGATAATGGCGCACAACACCAGCGGCAGAATCAGCATCTTCAAAAGCCGCATGAAAAGATCGCCGATCGGGCCCAGATACTGGGCATTCTCCCGCAGCACCAATCCCAGCACAACGCCGACAATAAAGCCGATGGTGATTTTCATCAGCAGCGACATTTTTTTCTTGGCCATAAACAATCCTCCTGTGGACCCGGAAGAACTTCCGGGCGAAAAAAAACCCAAAAGATACCAATGACGCACAATATTGTTCGACGCGCAACGTGTGTCATGTAAAGCTTAAGATTGAGTTAACCCGTTGACCCGCCGGAAGCCGGAAGTTTTGTCCCGGCTCCGCTCCGGGGGTCTTTAGTCACGGAGCCGGGACAAAACTTCCGGCTTCCACTCGGCTATGTGTACTTTCCAGGCCTTAAGAAAGCCGACCAAGTAGCCGCCGGGAGAAATGTTTTTGCCCGGTGAGGTTCCGGAAGTCTTTAGTCACCTCACCGGGCAAAAACATTTCTCCCGGCGGCGGCCACCCGCTATTGAGTCACTTTAGGATATTCATAGCTCCAGTAATAGCTTATCGGCCTGAAAGAGTCTATGAACGATCCCACCATTTTTTTGCACAAACTCACTTTCAGGCTTTTTGGCGGATAAGCCCATATGAAATTGTGCTATCATAAACAGACGGAAAACATACAGGCGGGCACTATGAGCAATTCGCAAAAATTCACCTGGGGACATATCGAATGGATTTATGTTCCGCAAAAGGATGACGAAAACACCCTCTCCATCGGCATCAGCACCATGTATGCTCGCACGGTTCAGCCCTGCCACATTCATTGCGGCGACGAGCAGATTCTCTACATTCTCAGCGGGCAGGGCAAACAGAGAATCAACGGGGAAGATCATCCCCTCGAACCAGGCCGCCTTTTTCACATCCCGGCCGGGGCCTCCCATGAATCGGTCAATGAAAGCGATGAGCCGATAGTCAAACTATTGATCTCCACCCCGGCCAGATTTGAAAATCAACTGGCCCACATCGAGCGTGAGGGAGTCCGGCTCAGCACGGTTCAGGGCGATAAAAACGATCGGGTGAAGCGGCTGAAAGCCATTGTTGACGGCCTGGAGCAGGAAATTCTCAGCCGCATCAAAATGCCCCTCTCCATCTGGGATCACACTCAGGAGCCGATTTACATCAACGGCCACTTTTCCGATTTCTGCGTCAACTGCTGCCGCATTGACGAAAAGGTCCGCAACTGCGTTTTATACACCTACATTGATTTTTATCCCACAGCTTACTACGCCGACGCCTACGCCTATGTCTGCCCTTACGGCATTACCCTTTACAACCTTCAGATAGTATACAAAGGCAAAACCCTGGGCTACATCAAAGCCGGGCATGTCCGGGCCGGAACGGCTGAAAGAGACGGGCGGAACCTGCCCGCTGAAATGCCCTATGACGTGCCGCGAAGCACGGTGAGCGGCATACTGGACACCATGCACCGCCTGGCCGAGACCGTCAGTAAGCTCTACCTGCTGGAAGACATGGAAAGCAAAATCAATCACAAGCAGGAACAGATTTTCGACAAGCAGAGAAATGAATTGATGCTGATGGAATCGCTTAAAACCACCCAGGATAAATTTCTGAATTCCCAGATCAGCCAGCATTTCCTGTTCAACATTTTAAATTGCATCACCAATCTGGCCCTGAAGGAAAACGCCTCCCAGACCTGTACGGCCATTGGCGAACTGTCGAAACTTTTCCGGTATACGGTCAGGGGCGTGAGCCGCCTGGTGCCCCTGTCGGATGAGCTGAATCATGTGCTGGCCTACACCAATCTGCAAAAGCTCAGATACGGCGACCGGCTGACAGTGCGGGTTTCTATCCCGCCTGAAAGCGAAAAGATAAACGTGCCCTTCAATTTTTTACAGCCCATAGTGGAAAACTGTTTCAACCACGCTTTTCGGGAAATCAAGAAAGCCATGTGGATAAGGGTGGAAGTGGAAACCTCGGACGAGACTTTAACCATCAGAGTGCTGGATAACGGCGTGGGAGTGCCGCCGGATTTTCTGGAAAAAATATCAGACCGGCTGGACAAAAAAACCGGCTCGGGCGGGCTGGTGATGATCGCCAGAAAACTCAATTCCCTGTATGGACGGAATTACAGATTGGAACTCTTGCAAAATGACTGGGGCCTGGAAGTTGTTTTCGAAATGCCGCGCCTCAATATCGCTGGAGCCGCCGCATGCTGAGGGTATTACTGGCCGATGACGAACCGGCCTCGAATGAAATTATCAGGCACTACATCACCCGCCACAGCCTGCCGCTGGAGGTGATTCAGGAAACCTTCAGCGGTGACGACACAATTGAGGCCATAAAATCCCTGCGGCCGGATCTGGTGTTTCTGGATATTCAGATGCCGGTTTTTAACGGCCTGATGGTGATGGAGGAAATCAGCCAAAGCTATCAGGGTGAGGTCGCCTTTATTGTGGTGACCGCTTACGCCTATTTCGAATACGCCCAGAAAGCCATTCAATTGGGGGCCAGGGATCTTTTGCTCAAGCCTGTCCTTTATGACCAATTTTGCGATTCGCTCATGCGGGTGCTGGGTTATCGCTATACCGACAATCCACAGTTCAACGCCCTGTTGGAATATATTCACTCCAATTACGCGGAAGACCTGACTCTGCAAAAATGCGCCGACCGCCTGGCCACCACGCCCAACAACATTATCAGAATGTTCAAACAGCAACTGGATACCAGCCTGGTGCAATACTGCAACACGGTGAAAATCAAAAAAGCCTGTGATGAATTGAAGAAAGGCGTGCCCATTAAGGAAGCTTCGGAAAAAGTGGGGTTCAACAATCTGAATTACTTTTATCGAACTTTTAAAAAAATCATGAACGCCACCCCGAAAGAATTTCTGAACAGCCTCAGGGCCGGAGGATAACATGAAAAAATTACTCGCCCTCATTATCCTGTTTGTGCTGACGGCCGCCGGCCCGGCCCGGGCGGAGACGGTGGTTCTAAATACCAGCGTTGACGGTGAGCCGCGCTCCATAGAATTAGTTTCTGTATCGTCGGTAAAAAAAGAATATGAACTTTACGCGATTGTTTTGAAGGATGGTTCCAGCAGGAACCGCCTCAAAACCTATATTGAGGATTTGAAAAAAGTTACGCCCAACTATCCTCAGGCCCAATTTGTTTTGTATGATTATGACAACATGTACAACAGCCACCATGTCGTGGGCCTGGTAAATTTCAGCGGCGGGCGGAGCGAAAGCATGGCCGCCGGAGTGGGCGGTCTGACGCCAATGGAGCTGCGATTCCAGGTCGGTTATCTGACCACGGCCAAAGAGCTGGTTGCGCTGATTTCAAAAGTTGCCCGCAATAATCCCGACCCTCCGGCCGCGAAGAATCTGCCGGTACGATTCAGAGCCCAAATCCATCAGATCGACATTGATGAAAATGATGGGTTATATATAACTTTCAAGGTTCCCGGACAGCCGGAGATTATCACCTGCCGCCCGGCCGATTCCCGCCAGACTGATTTCAATCCGGCGGACCTCAAGCCCGGCGACACAGTTGACGTTAACGGGGTGCTGTATCATCTGGCCGGAAACTTATTACGGCCCGTTTGGCACCATCCCGGTTTTTATGAAAAATACACTCTGGGCTCTTGCACCTTCAGAAAATAGCGCAGGGCCCGACATCGCATTTGCCGCAGACATCCAGTTCCCATTTCAGGCTAAGGGAATATGGTGTAATGTCCAACAGCTTTTTATTGCATTCGTGCCGGGCAAACCCGTCCGGCCCCTGGCCGATAGCCTTGGCCGGGCAGCGCTTCAGGCAATACCGGCAGGTTCCGTTTTTAAAGAACAGGCATAATTCCTCATCCGAACGCTGGGTCGGTGTCAGTTCGGCCCCCAGGAAGACTGTGCCGTATCGTCCGGCGGCCCCGGCCGGGGTGATCAGCATCCTGTTCAGGCCGAAACGGCCCAGCCCGGCCACAAAGGCCGCACTCCGGTGCGACCAGGGGGCCCGCAAGTTAATCTCGTCGTAATTGTTGGTTGAATTGACTGTTCCGGCTTTAACGCCTCCGGCTTCCAGCTCCGTCACCAGCTCCCGGCTGATGGCGTCGATCAAGTTGTTGGCATGATCATATGAATCAACCCACTCCCTGGCCGGAACACTCTTGTCCTGACGATTGGCCTCGATAACTTTTTGTGAAAACGGGATGAAAAAGGAAACCAAAGTTCGAACCTCCGCCAGAACATCCTGAGGGTAAAGATGGTGCGGACCCACGGTTTCCTTGATGTTGACATATAATGGATCCGCGGCTGATGAAAAACCGACCAGCGGCTGGCGGTAGTAATCCAGCTCGTTGGCCTGTTTGGTTTTAGAATTGATGAAATCGATAATTGAATCGCGCAATGTCATGGCCGCCTCCTGATGTTGGTCCAGGACCATTAGAGCACATTGCTTAATTTTTCCAAAATTAATAATTGACGACTAATTATTAGTTTTACTAATATAGGTTCCGGGAGGCGAAAAAATGAATACGATAACTGACAGCCCGGCTTTGGCGGACCGGCGAATAACGCTTGAGCATTTGCGGGCCTTTGTGGCCGTGGCCGAGACCGGCGGCTTTCAGAGCGCCGGCCAGGAAATCTTTCGCACCCAGTCGGCCGTAACCCAGAGCCTGAGAAAACTTGAAGAGTATTTGAACTGTCAATTGCTGAAGAGGCGTCAGGGACATTTAATGGGCCTGACTGAAGAGGGCTTGCGGCTTCTGCCGGAAGTGCGGGGAATACTCGGTCGGCTCGACAGTGTCCTGGGCATCATTCAGCGGCCGGAATTGAAGGGCCACATTGCCCTGGGCATTCCCGACAGTTTCAACACCACCCAAATCCAGGGCGCGGTGGCCAGATGCGCGGCCATGAACAAGGGCCTGAAAATTCAGGTCACCACCGGGTTCTCGTCCTTTCTGGCCGATAAACTGGACCGCGGCGGGCTGGACGTGGTTATTCTTCAGCGGCATTGCAACTACGTCAGCCCCTATCGCCCCTCATACGAGCATGTTTTGATGGAAGAGCGTTTGTGTTGGGTGAGCGGCGGACGGGACGATTTCAAAAGCATGGAAGAGCTGCCCCTGATTACCTTTTCCGAGGGCTGCACCTCCTACCGCCCGGCCATGCTGGAATCTTTGGCCGCTGTCAACCGTCCCTATTATCTTTCCTTTGTCAGCGGCTCTTATGAAAGCGTGCGGAGCGCCATTATCTCCGGCTTCGGAATCGGGGTTCTGCCTGAAAAAGAAATTGACGACAGATATGTTATTTTGACAGACAAGGACGGCCTGCCGGAGCTTCCGGCCGTGTCAGTAGTGTTGCAGAGCAAATCGGAAAGCCCGGTCATCCGCCAATTCTGCGATCTTTTGAAAAGCCTGCCCGATTTCAATAAAAACCACAAAAACTGATTGGGCTGGCCAGGCCGGCCGCGCTTCAGAATTGTGTGCCACATTCCTGGCACTCCTGATAAAAATAAGATCAGACGCTCTTCCGCCCACCAGATTCCGGCTGCTATTTTGATTTTTCACTCTCAGCGGCCGCTTCAACACCCAGGTGAAAATTGGCCGGTCCGGCCGCGCGGGCCGCGTCCAGCCGCTTTTTGCCCTCTTCATCCGAAACGCCAAAAAAATGCATGGTTTTGGCGAACACCGATATGGCCGCCTCAAATTCTTCCGCCACCACTTCATCCGCGCCCAGTTTCAAAAGCACCTCCTTTTCCATCAGAAAACGCGTCCGGGCGATGATGTGCAGTTTGGGGTTCAGGCTGCGGGCTTCGGCCACGATGCGCCGCACCGAACCCCTATCAGGAATGCTGGTCACCAATAGGCGCGCGTTCTCGATGTTGACGTGCTCCAGCACAGTCTCATTGACCGCATCGCCGTAGATTATAGGCTCACCCTCTCTGCGGTAGGCCTGAATGCTCTGCGGGTTCATTTCCACAATGGCGTAGGGCACTCCGGCCACCTTGCAGGCCCGCACCATGCCCTGCCCGGCCACCCCGAAACCCACCACCACCGCCTGCGGCGGCTGCGGCCCCTCATTATCATGCGACGTATCGCGTGGATCGCTCCCCCTCAGGCGCGGCGCGATTTTGCCGCCCAGGGCCAGGGCCAGCGGGGTCATAGCCATGGTCAGGACTGCCGCGTTGAGAAAAACGGTCATGTCGCTCTGTCCCAGAAGGCCGAGGCTTTCGCCGTTTTTGGCCAGCACGAAGGAAAATTCACCGATCTGGCAAAGCGAAAAACCGATCATCACCGAAACCCGCCAGTTCAAGCCCGTCACCCGCATGGCCAAAGTGGTGGCGATGATGTTCATGATCATAATCCCGGCGGCCACGCCGATGGTGGACACGGGATGATGAATCAGATTTTGCATATCCATCAGCATGCCGATGGATATGAAGAAAAGGCTGGTGAAAATATCCCGCATGGGCATGACCGAGCTGATGGCCTGATAGGCATAGGGCGAACCGGAGATGATCAGCCCGGCCACAAAGGCCCCCAAAGCCAGCGACAAACCGGCTTCGGCCGTCAGGTAAGCCGTGCCCAGGCAGATGAGGGCCACGGTGAAAAGGAACAGCTCCCGGCTTTTGGTGGCGGCCACCTTGCGCAGCAGCCAGGGCACCACTTTGTGGGCCAGAAACAGAACCACGGCCAAGAGAAGCAGGGCTTTCCCCAGCACGATATAAATGGGATCGCTGTTGGATTCTCCGGCCAGGGCCGGCAGGACCAGCACCATGGGCACCACGGCCAGATCCTGGAATATCAGCACCCCCAGGGCACTGCGGCCGTGGAGGGAATCCATTTCCCCCCTTTCCTGAAAAAGCTTCAAAACAATGGCCGTGGACGACAGCGAAAACAGGAAGCCGAACAGAATGGCCGTATTCCAGTGATAGCCGGTCAGCATGGCCACAACCCAGGTTACGGCCACGCAGAAAGTGACCTGAAGGCTGCCGCCCAGAAGCACGATTCGTTTTATGCGCATCAGGCTGGTGACGGAAAGCTCCAGACCGATGGTAAACAGGAGCAGAACCACCCCCAGTTCGGCCAGCGCGTCCACCTGATGGGCGTCTTTAATCAGGCCGAGACCGGCCGGGCCGACCATTATGCCGGTAGCCAGAAAGCCCACTATGGCGGGCATTCTCAATTTCAGGCCGAAATAAATAAGGGCTACAGCCAAAGCAAGCAGAACGATTATCTCACCAATAAGCATCTCCGATGACATAGGCTTTGCTCCTGAGCGCCAGAAGGTGCGGCGGGTTTTATTCAGAGGTTTGACATGTGAATGGGCGGCTAACAGCCAAGGGCGCGGAAAGGAAGGACGGCGGCATTCAAATAATCAGAAACCCCGTATTTTGGGCGCCTGAAAGCGCCCGCATATTATATCACGATTGCCCGGCACATAAAATGCCCGGCCCGCATTTAACTAACGGGCCGGGCCTTTCAAAACCCGCTCCGCTTCACAGCGGGGGGGCGGGCCTGGCGAGACGGAGCCTTACCTGTTGTCAGGATCGGAGCCGTCATAGGGGTCGCCATAAACCTGATGCTGATCAAGAATATAGCGCAGACAGTCATCCGGTTTCAGTGAGGGGCTGTAGATATAACCCTGAATATTGTAGCAGCCCAGCTCCCTCAGCATCAGCACCTGGGCTTCATCCTCCACAAACTCGGCAATCAGCTCAATATTGAGACTGCGGCACAGATCGGCGATGGAGGCGATAATTTCACGGCTGTCGCGGCTGGAGAGCACGTCGCGGCTGAGCATGCTGTCGAGCTTCAGTGAATCGAGATGGAAAGCCTTGATATAAGCCAGCGAAGTGTGGCCCATGCCAAAGTCGTCCATGGCCAGCTTGATTCCGGCCTGGCTGAACCTGGCCAGCACCTCGCCGCTGCGCGGGCCGCTGATGGCGATGGATTCAGTCACCTCTATTTTGAGCTTGGATTCAGGCAGGCTGTGTTTGGCCAGAATGGCCTCCACTTTTTCCGGCAGATCAATATCCTCAAGCTGGCGGCCGGAGACGTTGACGGAAATCACCACCTTCTCGGCGCCCGGTGTTTTGCGCCACTCCGCGCCCTGACGGCATGCCTCATCCAAAATCCACAGGCCCAGCGTTTTGATGAAACCGCTCTCCTCGGCCAGACTGATGAAGACCGACGGCGGCACTGCCCCCACCTGGGGGTGACGCCAGCGGCAGAGGGCTTCGACGCCGTAGACGCGGCCGTTGCGGCTATCGACCTGGGGCTGGTATTCGAGATATATTTCGCCGCGCTGAAGCCCGATTTCAAGATCGTTGGCCAGGAAACGGGCCAGGTTGCCCACATTGTCGGAACTGGACAAAAAGCGGGGGACCGGAGCGCTGGCGACGTCGCTTTCGCTGGAAACGCGCACCAGCTTGGAAAAGGTGCGGGAAAATCTTTCCGCCCGCAGCCAGTCGTCGAGGGTAACGAAGGGCAGATAAATGGCTATGGCGGCCAGGAGGCAAACCAGTTGCAAAACGATTCCGGCCGCCGAGCCGGTGGCCATATAGCCGCTGATAAAAATGGGCACATTCCAGGCCACGTCATTAATGGTTACCGGCACCAGACCGGTGATGGTGGCGATATAGGCTATGGCCGTCTGAACCAGGGGCACCAGGAGAAAGGGCACCAGGAAAACCGGATTCAACACCACCGGCAGACCAAACAGAAGAATTTCATTAATATTGAACAGGGCCGGGGCCACGGAAATTCTGGCTATGCGGCGAGTGCCGTTATCGTTATGCCGCAGGAGGCAGGCAATCAGGAGCCCCAGGGTGGAGCCGGAGCCGCCGATAGAAGTGTAGCAATCGAAGAAAGGTTTGGTGAAAATCTGGGTGGCCTCGGCCCCTCTGGCCAGGGCGGCCTGATTCATGAGCACACCAGGGGCATAAAGTTCAGTCATGATCGGCTCCAGAACATTGGAGCCATGAATGCCCAGGAACCACAAGAGGTGGCGGGCTACGCCATAGATGCTGGCGGTTTCCAGCATATTGTCGCCCAGCGAACTGAAGGGTTTATAAATAAGCTGATAAATGCTGGCGTTGATATCGTTGATTTCCAAAACGCGCAGGGTATATTTTATGGCGGCAAAGACGATGATGGTGATAATGCCGGGGATGAGGGTATCCATGGCCTGGCCCATGGTGGTGTCGGAACTGCCGGAATTGAAATTCAGCCTCAGACTTCTGAAACGCAGAAGCCATCGGAACAAGTAGCCGGAACCCAGGGCGATGAAGGTGGCCCACAAAAGGCCGTGAACGCCCAGCCAGATTACCGGGAGACCGGAGCCGCCTTCGGAGGTGAGGTTGCCCGGTTCCAGGGTGACGACGAGAGCGGCCAGGGTGATCAAGGAGATGGTGGAGCCGTTGATTCTGGAGGCCGGATTGGCGTAGTTGTAGTGTTCGGCCAGACGGTTGGCGATGGATACGGCCATGACCAGCGACATGACGCCGAGTGTGCCGTTCCAGATATAGCCGCCGAAACTTTTCCATTCTGGGCCGAATAGTTCGACCATAAATTTTTGGTAGGCCGGCAGTGGAAAAGAATTCAGCAGAACGGCCATGGTTCCGGCCACAATAATGGGCAGAGAAAAGGTCAGACCTTCCCGAATGGCCATCAACACCGGGTTTTCAAACAGATTTTTAAAACGCCAGAGAAACTGAAGACTGAAGTCCCCACCTGGAACGCCCTGGGTTATATCCTTATTTTTCACTAAAATATTCCTGACCTTTCGGAGTGACAAAAAAATTTAATTAGAATAGTTGGTCAATTGAAACTCAAGCCGAACCATCAAAGCTTGAAGCAAATATCAAGCCATCTTAATTAAGTATTTATCCTGATTTTATTCTAGACGTAATCTGGAGATTCGGACCTGGGTAAAAATGACTGTAGAAAACGAGTCAATTCATCAAAAAAACATATCCGGGGCAACTTCCCCGGTCAATTCTCTGAGCACGGGATCGGCCCTGAAGACGGTATTGACTTGTCCAGCAGCCACTAGAGAGCCGTCGGAACTTTGATCGAGCCACATCCGGCAGGTTCTTGGTGAAATATAGTGAATTTCCAGATGGGCTTTTTTGAGTTGGGCGGCCCACAGCGGACCCAGGACGGAATGTATGGCCAGGCACATGGGGGAGGAATCAAGAACGCCATCGGCCCCGAAGCAACGGACGGCATATCCGCTGGTGCCTGATGATTCCAGCGGAGCGCTCAAAGTCAGGCGGGCCTGGGGGGCGACATCGGGGATCTGCCGAAAATCGATGCTTTCCATGGCCTCCAGTTCGCGGCAGGAGACCAGGAGGTGTTCCACGCCCAGATATTCGGCTTTTAAAATGTTAGCCGGGGCCAGGCCGAGAACATCATTGAGGCGTTCGGTAATGCTTGGCGGAGCGGCGGTGGTTTTGGCCCCGCCGAGATTGAGGCTGATAGAGCCTTCGGGCTGGGCCGGGTCTTTGAAGAGGGTCAGGCTGCCGCCCCGTCCGTGGAGGGTCACAGGTTTGTCGACGGGGGCCAGGCCGACGCCGTAAATGGCGTGGGCGGCAGCCAGGGCGGCGAAACTATTGGCATTGATTTCACCTTTAGAGGGTGAAAAACAGCGGGTTATAAATTCATCCTGATGGGGCAGAACATAGACGGTTACGGGAAAGCCCAGTTCATCGGCCAGGGCCTGAAGGAAGACTTCCTGCCCCAAATGGCGCAGAAAGGCAACGGCGGCGGTTCCACCGGAGAAAAGTCCATCTGTGCAGGCATCAACCAGTAATATTTTGACGATCATAGGTTTGCTCTTCGGTGTCAGTTGCGTTCAGTGAAAGTTTGAGAGTGGTGAACTCTCTTTCTTCACCTATTGACTATCTATATCATAATACCTGCTCTATAAGTATTTTTCAAGCCGCTGGGGAAGGAGTGTGGAAAGCGGCCTATGGCCGCGCGATAAAGGACTTGGCCCGAAGGGCCAACCAAAGGGTTCCACCCTCTGGACTCCGGCTGGGGGAGGGCCCACGCGGGCCCTACCCCAGACCCCACCCGCGCCAAGGGGCTAGCCCCTTGGAACCCCAAGAGGTCAGGGTCGGATTCAACTTTCTTCTTCCAGCATCGCCGCAACTCGCTTCGAGTACGAAGCTCAGACAAGCGGCGACGCTTCTTACACTCTCCGCTTTAAACGCTGTCGGCTTCTTCACGTTGGGCTGTTACATTTTGCTATAGGCAGCTTCATTGGATGTTTGTGGCTTCACGTATGTTCGGCTGAATACTTTTTCCCCTCCAATAGTTTTTCCAGCGCTGTAACGGTGAGACTTTGTCGTCTTTTTTCTAATGAGCAACTCATTAAAAAGGGATAGGCGGCAGAGAGACGGACTAACAGCACTGGAAAGGGCCTTTAAGGGGAAGATGATTTAAGCCGAACATACGTGAACTACCACTCCGCCCATGAAGCTGCCTATCGCGGAATGTTACAGCACAACGTAAAGCTGCCTATAGCACCAGAAGCCGAGGCAGTATGAAGCGTCGCCGCTTGTCTGAGCTTCGTACTCGAAGCGAGTTGCGGCGATGCGGGAAGGGGAAAGTTTAAGCCGACCCTGACCTATTGGGGTTCCAAGGGGCTTGCCCCTTGGCGCGGGTGGGGTCTGGGGTAGGGCCCGCGTGGGCCCTCCCCCAGCCGGAGTCCAGAGGGTGGAACCCTTTGGTTGGCCTTTCAGGCCAAGTCCTTTATCGCGCGGCCCTCCGGGCCGCAATCCTTATTCTTCTATTTAGAACAGAAGATATTACACACATCTTCCATCATATCGCTGATGGCCAGCCCTTGCGGGCATTTCTCTTCACACTCATGACAGTGAACGCAATTTGAGGCTCTTTCCGATTCTCCCACCTGCGCTCCGTAGTAATATTTTGAACGCTGTTGGATTTCCGGCGAATCCATCAAAAAATAATCGTTGTAGTAAAGGAAGTTCTTAGGGATATCCACTCCCGAAGAGCAAGGCATGCAATAACCACAGCCGGTACAGTCCACCTTCAATCGCGCGTGGAAATAATCCCTCACTCTGGAAAGAGCTTCCGTTTCCCGTTCCGAAAGCGGCACAAGTGTCTCGGCGATTTTAATGTTGTCGTCAACATGACTCATGGCGGTCATGCCGCTCAACACCACCCCGACGCCCGGCTGATTCATGACCCACCGCAAACCCCAATCGGCCATAGTCCAATCCGGGCGCACCGAAGCCAAAGATTTTTGCAGTTCTTCGGGTATGTGGTCAACGAGAAATCCACCGCGCAAAGGCTCCATTATCGAAACCGGCACTCCCAGCTCCGCCGCCAGTTTCAAACCACGCTGCCCGGCCTGATAATTAACATCCAGATAGTTATATTGAATCTGGGTCATGTCCCAATCGTAACTTTTTATCACTCTTTCAAACAGCTCATAATGATCATGGAATGAAAACCCCGCATATTTGATGCGGCCGTCCTTCTTGGCCTCTTCCATAAAATCAAGAAGCCCCAGCCCCACCATCTTGTCCCAGACATTCACATTGACATTGTGAGCCAGATAAAAATCGATGTGGCTCGTTTCCAGCCGTTTCAACTGCTCATCCAGAATTTCATTCATCTGCTTGCGGCTTTCAACCATCCAGGTGGGCAGCTTGGTGGCCAGGCTCACTCTTTCCCTGTAGCCATCCTTTAAGGCATGGGCAACGAAAGGTTCGCTGGCCCCTGGCGCGGTGCGGCCCTGATTGCTGTGATAGGGATAGGCGGTGTCAACATAATTGACTCCGCGGTCAATGGCCTTGCGAATCATCCGGGTGGCCAGGTCATAATCAATGCTTGCCGGATCGTTGTTGTCGGTAATCGGCAGCCTCATGCAGCCAAAACCAAGTATGGATACATCAAGCCCTGTTTTGCCAAAAGCTTTCTTGAACATTTCATTCCTCCCACTGGGCCGCACTTTTCCAGCGGCTGTATTTTTTGAATGAACAAGCGTATTATACATCAGATACGTTCCAAGTAAAATCTTAGAACCAAGGCTCCAGCAATTCTAAAGATGACTCTTGCCGCCTCATATAGCCGGTGCCCTGGTCTTCGAGACGGAGCGCCAGCGACTGGTTTTGACGACAAAACAGCTTCTCGCGGAGCAAAAACCACGCTTTTTGTGTAGCTGTGAGCTGTAAGTTTAAGGAAAAAGCCATAATTTAAACCGCCCCAAGGATAGCACAATGAAAATATATGTCTGGTTTCCCATGCTGGTCAGTCTCGGCCTGGGTTTCATTTTTATGAACATCCCCCCCCTGGGACAGCAATTCATGGATATGCTGGGCGTCAGCTACGGCGGGCTGTCTTTCCTTCTGAGCGGGCTGTTCTGGTCACACGCTTTCGGCCAGCTCCCGGCCGGACTCATCGCCGACCGCTTCAGCCCCTGGACCACCCTCATGGCCGGGCTGGCCATTTGCCTGGCCGCCAATGTCGCTCCGTTTATCGATCCCCACAGCCTGGCCCTGGCCACAGCCATGCGCTTTTTCCTCGGCGCGGGCACCAGCCTCTCTTTTCTGGCCACCATGAAGGTTATGCACATTCTCGCGCCCAGCGAAAAGATAACCTCCATTCAGGGGCTGCAAGGCGCGGCATTCAGCCTTGGATTCATGCTGCCTTACGCGGTTCTGCCGCATCTTGGGGACCAAGCTTGGCCCTATGCCTACCTGATTGCCGTGGCTTTAATGGCCTTGTGCATGGCGGCCGCCTTTTTGCTGCCGCGCGACCGGCTCGCCCCCTCCGGCAGCCCTAAAAGCAGAACGGAAATATGGCGGGCGGTCAAGGATATCTGCACAGCCAAACCCATCTGGGCCTTGGGAATATTTCATGGCTTGTCTTATGGCTCACTGAACAACCTCGGCAACTGGCTGCCCTCCATCCTGGCCGACTTGGGCGGACTGGGCGACCCGGCCGCCTGGTCCCTGGCCGCCATGATCCTTTTATTGTTAGGCGCTTTAGGCCGGGCTTTCGGCGGAAGCCTCCTGTTGTCCCGTTTCACCCGCTCGGCAGCCGTCAACGGGGCCGTGCTGCTGATATGCGCCCTTTACATAGTCATGGGGCTGGCCGGGCAGAAATATATGGTGATCGGCTCAGCTTTTCTGATGGCCCTGGCCTGCGGCTCCACCTACGGCGGAATTTTTACCCTCAGCGCCGGGGCAGCCGGGGCGGCCTACGCGGCCACGGCCATGGGCGTGATGAACATGATCGGCAACCTCTTCAACGTGGCCCTGACCCTGGTTTTTGGTTTCGTAAGGGAGTTCACCGGACACTTCAGCCTGAGCCTCTTGGCCGCCGGGACAGTCGGAGTCCTGTGCTGGATTCTGGGCCGCAAAGTGGTGACCGGCCTGGACCGGCGGCTGAGGCCAGAACCATGACCGCCGCCGTCATCCTGGCCGCCGGCGAGGCCAAACGGGCCGACGGCCCCAAAATAATCTGGCCGGTGGAGGGGGTGCCCTCCATCCGGCGGGTGGCGGTGGCCGCCCTGAATTCCACGGCCATTTCCGACGTGGTGACGGTCACCGGCCGATGGGAGGCCGTGACGCGCGAAGCCCTTCGCGGCCTGGATGTTCGTTTCATCCACAATCCAAACTTTGCTCACGGCCAGTCTTCGAGCCTGGCGGCGGGATTATCAATTCTGGAACCCTGTGAGAGCGAAGTGATTTTTCTTTTGGCCGACCAGCCTTTTATCACTTCGCAAATTATCACCGATCTGATAGAATTCCATAAAGGGAACCCCGGTTCGATAACTTTTCCTTTTTGTCAGGGCCAGCGCCGCAACCCGGTTGTATTCAACCTTGAACGCTGGCGGCAGCGGCTGAAGAGCCTGGCGGGGGATCAGGGCGGACGCGGCTTGATATCGGAAAATCCGGCTGAAGTAAATGTTTGGGCGGCTGACGCTCATCCGCTGGCCGCGTTTCTGGATTTCGACACTTCTCGGGATTATGAGAAACTCACCAATGAACGATCTTAATGAAACAATTTTTGAAATAGGCTACCGCCTGCCTCTGGTGATAATAAAGGGCGCGGGCGACTTGGCCACCGGCGTGGCCCACCGGCTTCACCGGGCCGGATTCCCTCTTTTAATGACCGACCTGGAAAAGCCCACTGCCATCAGACGCACCGTGGCCTTTTCCCAAGCCGTCTATGACGGCCGCATGACCGTTGAGGGCGTGACGGCTGAAAAAGCCGCTCCGGCCAGTTTTCAGGAAATACATAAAATTCTGGCCGCCCGCCATGTGCCGGTGATTCCGGGGGCTGACCCGTCCTGGCTGGATTCACTGTCTTCGGCCGGCTTTGTAGAGGCGACCCTGTCCAAAAAAAACACCGGCCTCACCCGCCGGGAGGGCCGGGTGACCATCGCCCTCGGTCCCGGCTACACGGCCGGATTGGACGCGGACGTAGTGGTGGAAACGGCCAGGGGCCACTTTCTCGGCCAACTGATTTTTGAGGGACCGGCTTCGCCCAACACCGGCAAGCCCGGCCTCATCGGCGGCTATGACCTCGAACGCCTGATAAAAGCCCCGGCCGCCGGGATGGTGGAGTTCTTCCAGGCTATCGGCGATAGGGTCGAATCCGGCCAGACGATCGGCCGAGTGGGCGGGGCCGACATAAAGGCGGCTATTTCCGGTGTTCTGCGCGGCGCACTTCAGAATGGTCTGGAGGTTCCGCAAAATTTCAAGATCGGTGATATCGATCCGCGCCCCGACGCCGCCAATTATATCCACACTCCCTCAGACAAAGCCAGAGCCGTGGCCGGCGGTGTTCTGGAAGCCCTGATGGGCTTTCTTTTCAGCAATGGAAAGGCTTCCGGGTGACCGCCGCCGGGAGAAATGTTTTGGCCCGGTTCCGTTCCGGGGGTCTTTAGTCACGGAACCGGGCCAAAACATTTCTCCCGGCGGCTGCCTGGTCAGCCACAACAGATGTCATGGCCGAGCGGGAGCCGAACAGCAATTAAAACTTATGGCCAACTCCGCCACATGTAACGGGGTCGAGCCATGGAGGGCGAGACGGAGCGCCAGCGACTGGTGTTGAAGCCGAAGCGGTAACTCGCGAAGCAAAAACCACGCTTTTTGCGTAGCTACCAGCCGTACGTTGAATGGAAAAAGCCATAATTAGAATCGCTCCATGGAGGGCGAGACGGAGCGCCAGCGACTGGTTTTGAAGCCTAAGCGGTAACTCGCGAAGCAAAAACCACGCTTTTTGCGTAGCTACCAGCCGTACGTTGAATGGAAAAAGCCATAATTAGAATCGCTCCATGGAGGGCGAGACGGAGCGCCAGCGACTGGTGTTGAAGCCGAAGCGGTAACTCGCGAAGCAAAAACCACGCTTTTTGCGTAGCTACCAGCCGTACGTTGAATGGAAAAAGCCATAATTAGAATCGCTCCATGGAGGGCGAGACGGAGCGCCAGCGACTGGTTTTGAAGCCGAAGCGGTAACTCGCTAAGCAAAAACCACGCTTTTTGCGTAGCTACGAGCCGTACGTTGAATGGAAAAAGCCATAATTAGAATCGCTCCATGGAGGGCGAGACGGAGCGCCAGCGACTGGTTTTAACGCTAAAACCGCCGCTCGCGAAGCAAAAACCACGCTTTTTGCGTAGCCGAAGAGCCGCCAATTAACGGGAAAAAGCCATACTATAATGCATCGCGACGTAATAAAGAAAGTGGAAATACTGGCCGACGCCGCCAAATATGACGTGTCCTGCTCATCAAGCGGCGTGGGGCGGGCCAACAACGGCGGCCTCGGCAACGCCGCCGCTTGGGGCATATGCCACAGCTATTCGGCCGACGGCCGCTGCATTTCCCTTCTAAAAACCCTCTTGAGCAACTATTGCCTTTACGATTGCGCCTATTGCATCAACCGCCGCTCCAACGACATTCCCCGGGCCGCCTTCACCAGCCGCGAACTGGCCGAACTCACCATCGAATTCTATCGCCGCAATTACATTGAGGGACTGTTCCTCAGTTCCGGCGTTCTTAAAAGCGCCGATTACACTATGGAGCAGATGATCGGAGTTCTGAAACGCCTCCGCAACGAACACCGCTTCAACGGCTATATCCACATGAAGACCATACCTGGGGCCAGCGATGATCTGGTGCGCCAGGCCGGTCTCTATGCCGACCGTCTAAGCGTCAACATAGAAATTCCCACAGAGGAAAACCTGAAAAAGCTGGCCCCGGAAAAAGACCATCAAAGCGTCTATCAGCCCATAAAATCAATTCAGGAAGGTATTGCGGAAAACCGGGAAGACCGCAAAAAATTTCGTTCCACGCCCCGCTTCACCCCGGCCGGGCAAAGCACCCAGATGATCATCGGGGCCAGCGACGAGCGCGACAACCGCATTCTCAGCCTCTCCTCCAGCCTCTATGAGGGGCCGAAGCTCAAGCGCGTCTATTACTCCGGCTTTGTGCCGGTCAATGAATACGACCGCCGTCTGCCTCAAATAAAGGCCGCGCCCCTGGTGCGCGAAAACCGCCTCTATCAGGCCGATTGGCTCCTGCGGTTCTATGATTTCACGGCCGAAGAAATCGCCAACGATCAATATCCCGATCTCGACCTGGAACTCGATCCCAAACTTTCATGGGCCATCCGCCACCCGGAGTGGTTCCCTGTGGACGTCAACCGCGACGACTACCAGCGCATCCTGCGCATTCCCGGCGTGGGCGTGAAAACGGCCCGTCTGATTGTCATGGCCCGCCGCCGGGGCCGCCTGCGGGCCGAGCACCTCACCAAAATGGGCGTAATAATGAAGCGGGCCGTCTATTTCATTACCTGTGAGGGCGGGGCGGCCCCCTCCTCCGGCGGCCTGAAAGTGGGCGGCCCGGCCGCCGCCACCATCAATGAACTGGGTCCGGCTCAGGTGCGAAACCTCTTGTTGAGCAAAAAAAAGAAACACGACCCCCGCCAGCTCTGGCTGCCCTTTCAGGATGCCCCATGATTGTCTTCGCCTATGATCAGACCTTTGAGGGACTTCTCTCCGTCATCTTCGAAGCTTTTCGCCTGAAAATTTTTCCCGAAGCCCTCATCGGGCCGGACGACAATCCACCCCTCTTGGCCGAGCGGATTATCAACGTTGAAACAGACGAAGAAAAATCCGAACGCGTCTGGCTGGGCCTGGAAAAAAAGCTCTCCTCTTACGGCATCCGTCACATCATAAACGCCTGGTTCACAGAAAAGCCCGCCAACCACGAGCTGATCATCCGCTATGTCAAAAAAATATATTCCGGGATATCTGAAACAAACTTTGCCGACCCGGACGTGCTGGCCCTCAAGCAATTATCATTCACCGTCGGCCGCGAGAAAGAGCATGTGCTGCAATTCGTGCGCTTTCAAAAAACCATCGACGGCTGGTTTTTCGCGGCCATACGCCCGCTGTTCAACGTGCTCCCCCTGGTGGTCCACTTCTTTGTCGACCGCTTCGCGGATCAGCGCTTTATGATTTTTGACCTGAACCGCGCTTTTGGCCTATACTATGATCTGGAAACACTTCATCAGACCGACCAGTGCCCCCCGGTGGACTACCAGACCGGCCGTCTGCAATCAGACTATCTGGCTGAAGACGAAACCATCTACCAGGAGGCCTGGACAAAATACTTTGAATCAATAGCCATAACCGAGCGGGCCAACCCACGCCTCCAACTGTCCTATATGCCCAAACGGTTCTGGCCCATGCTGACCGAAAAGCAGCAGCAATTCTCAAAGTAGACGGCAATTTCAAAATAGCAGGTCGACCCACAGGGGAGACGGAGCGCCAGCGACTGGTTTTTACGGTAAAACAGCATCTTTTAAGGAACAAACGGTTCAGGCGTCACTTCGCGGCCAGTTCATTACATTCAGACGGGCCGCCGGACGCGAACATTGGCGGCGGCCCCTGGCCGCTCGCGAAACAAAAACCACGCTTTTTGTGTAGCTGCACGCCACAAGTTCAGGGGAAAAAGTTTACGTTGAGAATTGCTGGAAAAGCAGAGTGGAACGAAGGTTATATGAATATCTGGAACAAACTCGAACAATGGGCTTCCAAGCGTCTGAACTCCATTTCCATCGTTCTGGTCAAGGGGCCTGAAAGCTCCGTCGGGCTTTCAGCCATTATGGAAAGGCCCGGCGGAGAGCCTCTCGGGCCTCTGGTGAACTCAGCTTTCTGGGCCGATGACTGGGCCGGAGAGCTGAAAGCCGCCGCCGCCGTCAGTCCGCCCGATGTCGGCCTGTACCTTTCTGTCAGTGGCCGGCAATATTATGTTTCCGGCCTTGATTACCCCCGCTCCGCCCTGGTTCTCGGCGGCGGGCATGTGGGCGCGGCCGTCTCAACTATTTTGCGCTTTCTGGAATTTGAAGTCACCCTGATGGAAGACCGGGCCGAGTTTTTAAAACCCTCAAACGACCCTGGTTTGAATAGTATTGAGGCGCAATTCGAAGATTTGGGGCGCATTTTCAGTGAACCTTCATTTGACGCGGTAATTATCGTTACCCGTGGACACGCCCAGGATACGGCCTGTTTGCGGCAGGCTCTGAGTTGGTCGCCCCTACCGTCCTATCTGGGCATGATCGGCAGCCGTCGCCGCACCGCCGATACCCTGACCATGCTGGCCCGGGAAGGCTGGCCCCAAAAATCCCTGGATAAAATCCACACCCCCATCGGCCTTCCCATCGGCGCCCAGACGCCGCAGGAAATCGCCGTCTCCATTGCCGCCGAGATCATTCAGGAATTGAGCACCCGCTAGAAAATGCGGGAAAAACTAAGAGCTTGAGAGATCAAAATCCTTTAATTACGAACAAGCTCTAAGTCCCCGCATTTTTGGTTTCAGACACGATGCTCCGCCGGGTTAATGTTCAGCCACCTTCTGAATCAATAGTGCCGGAGGCGAAAAATGAGACCTCCCCGGTAATGTAAGTTTCACTCAAATCGCCCTTCTTTTCTGTCCAGCCCTTGATGATGCTCGGACGCCCCACATATTCCCCTTGATGAAGCGTGATCACCTCGTTTAATTTATTCTTCCCGTTTTTGACCAAATAAGCGCACAAGGGGCCGGCAGCGCTGCCGGTGGCCACGTCCTCAGTGTTTCCAAAGTTGTCCCAGGTCCGGCAGGTCAGAGTGCCGGGGTCAAAAACATAAACGAATTTCGCGCCAAATTCTGATAAAAACTCTTCAAAGCCGCGATTCGTTATACAGCATTTATCCAGATTTTTACTCACAGGCACCAACAAATACGGCAGGCCCGTTGAAACGACTTCAACCGGATAATCCGGGGCAATATCTTTCTTCTGAAGATTCAGAGCTTCCGCAATCCGGCCGTAATCGGATTTACTGACCGTGCCCAAAAACCGGGCTTCCCCCTGATTCATGGTCACCTGAAAAAATTGGCCAGCATTGCGGGAGTGAATATGGATGCGTCTGTCTCCCGGCAATAAATAAATATCAGCCTCTTTTTTATGGCCGTAATGCAGCTTATGAACAACCGCCCCAGCCCCCAGAATGGGGTGTCCGGCAAAATCCAGCTCCTCATCCACCGTAAATATCCGGGCTGAATATCCTTCGTCGTTTAAGGGATACAGGAAAATACTTTCAAATTGCCTGAACTCTCTGGTTATGTCCAAAAGAGCCTGATCGGATAAGGGCTTTGTGGGCAATATGACCGTCAGGCCATTGCCGCTTAAAGGCTTCGACGAAAAAACATCCACATGGTAATATTTCACAACAAAATACTCCGTCAGCAGCGATAAATATTGGCAGCAATACTGCCGGAATTAATTATACATCATTGCATATACCCAGTCTGAAAAGAAAACCCGATTGCCTCAGCAATCGGGTTTTCTGGCGATCCAGACAGAGAAGCGAACGCGGGCTGAACCGCATCGGATTTTACTTGCCGTCGTATTCAAAGACCAGAACCGCACCAGAATTTTTAACTTTGTCGGTCGGGATTCCGTCTTCACCAACTACACTGCCGCCATTGTCGGTTATCAAATAGATACGGTCACCTTCAGGAGCGACCAGCACCTGACGGTAGCGGTTCTGGGTGGTGAAATATTTGGCCACATCACCCTGAACCTGTTTTTTATCGCTGTGAAGCGGCACCCGGTAGAGGGAGCCGTTTTTCAGCGTGCTGATCAACAGCGAATTGCGCCAGGCCTTTATAGGGCCGTCTTCAGGATAATAATCCACACTGGAAGGGCCGATGGTGGCCCATCTGACATAGGACTGCGGGCCGGCGTACTTGGGATCGCTGAATTCATAATCCTTGGCCACTGTAAAAAAAGTTTTGAGCGGCTCTTTGAAGTTGGGTTCGTTGAATTCGCTTTCCTTTTTCTGGGGGACGGTATCGGGAATCGTCGCCAGGTCTTCAGGATAGGATTCACAGGCCGGGTCCGCCGACCAATTGGCATAGACATAAGCCTGGTCATCCTTGAAACCGGCCACCAGCGGCCAGCCGTAGTTGCCGCCGGATTCCAGCCTGTTCAGCTCATCGTCGGTTGAGGGGCCGTGCTCGACTGAATAAAGAACGTCGCCCACAAAAACCAGCCCCTGCGGATTGCGGTGGCCATAGGTGAAGACGTGGCTTTTAACGCCCTTCAGTTCGGGATTGTCTTCCGGTATGCCGCCGTCAGGGGTCATACGCAGAACCTTGCCCACATAAGCGGTCCAGTCTTTGGCCGCCACTTCCTCTTTGGTGGGCAGACGCTGGGCTTCATTGAGCTTGCAGCGGTTGGACATCTGATTGTGTCCCAATTCGCCCTTGCTGAGATACAGCATGCCGTCCGGGCCAAAAATGAGCCGTCCGCCCTGATGGTCATTTCCGGCCGGTATGCCCTCAATGACGGTTTTGGGATTGGAAAGTTTTTTGTCTTTGGCGTCGTAATTCAGCCTCACCACTTTTTCCCGCTCTTTATTTCCATCCATGTAGGTATAGGCCAGATACAGATGGCCGGATTTATCAAAATCCGGGGCCAGGGCCAAGCCTAAAAGCCCTTCATGCTGCGGCCCCACATAGGCTTCCTCAATGGTGGCCAGAATGTGCTTCTCCCCGCTCTTGGGATCCACTTCGGTGATGCGCTTGCCGTGCCGCTCTGTTAGCCAGAGTTTTCCCTCCGGCCCCCATATCATGGCCCAGGGTTCATCCAAACCATCAATGATGACCTTGCCTTTAAAGGGCATGGCGGCGGGCACTTCCTTCTCCGCCTGACCGGCCGACGGGATAAAGCCAACTATGGCCAAGGCCACAATCAGAGAGAAGGCCGCTGTTTTCAACCTGTTCATTGTTATTTACCTCCTTATGGTATTGCCTTTTTTGATTATATCATTATTCCCTACTATCTGAGTAAAAATTATTGTCGCAATAACAACAATAATTGAATATTAAGCATTAAAACCTATCAATAATATATTTTACTTGCGTAAAGGAAGCTTGATAAATATAATCTGGTTTTTATTGATTTGAGAAAAAGTAATTGTATTTTTAAAATAATATGGAGGGATTTACTTTAACGACCGACAGTGCGGCCAATGTTTCCAGGTTAATTGCGAGCGAATTCAAGCCAAAAAAACAGCCGAAACCCGGAAAGGTTTCGGCTTGAGCGGAGGCCGTCTTTAAAAGTGGTCTCCTTTAAGGCTGAGAGGCTCCGGCCTCTGCCGGCCGTTGGGCTAAATGCTGACCCCGGCTTTATCGGCGATTGATTTTACATCGAGGTGCTGTTTGCAGTTGGGGCAGTGGCCGGTCTGGCGAAGTTCGGAAACGCTGAAGAATTCCAGTTCGGCCCCGCAGTTGGAACAGGTGCCCTGAATAAGGCGGGTGTCTTCCTGCATACAATCTGGCGCGCGCAAAGGATCATTGGGATCATTGGTCATAGTCCACCTCCAGGATTTGTTTCGGCCCGTATGGTCAAGGGGCCGTAGTTTTTCGGAACGGCCGCAAAGCGGCGATATGGTGAGACAATCAACCGGGCCGCACACTATCTGCGGCATAACTAACCATTATTTTAATTATGCATAAAAGTGGCGGTTGAAGTCAAGCGCTCTTTTTTGCTAAAATAGGAAACACACGCAATGGCGTTATCCCGCAACATCAATGCCTACTCACATGAACAGGGAAGTTCTTATTTTTGGATAAGCCCGTGGCCGCCAAGAAAAAAACGGCCGAGGGCGTTGTCCGCCCGGATGGAGGCATCTTTGCCCGAACGTTTGGTAATAGATCCGCGCACCGCCACCTTTGACGATTTGGCGCCGGCCGCGCGCGTCCTTTTGGAGGGCGGGCTGGTAGCCGGGCCGACTGACACTTTTTATGCCATTATGGCCCTGGTGGACAACCATGAGGCCCTGAACACAGTGATGCGGCTGAAGGGTGAGGAAGAGCGGCAGAACAAGCCCAGCCTGATTTTGCTGGATCAGGAGCCGCGAGTGCGATGTTACGCGCGTGAGGTGCCGGAGGAGGCGGAAGGTTTGATGGAATCTTTCTGGCCCGGCCCCCTGACGCTTTTGTTTCTGGCCCACACAGGCCTCCACCAGTGTTTAGTCGGCCCGGCCCGCACTGTTGGCTTGCGGGTGGAGGGTATGCCGTCGGTGCGTAAGCTGGTGCGGATGGTTGACCGGGGTTTGACGGGCACCAGCGCCAACAGGTCCGGCGGGGAACCGGCCACTACGGCTGATCAGGTGATTGAGGTTTTTGGCGATGATCTGGCCATGGTTATAGACGGAGGCCCCACGGCCGGGGGTTCGCCGTCCACCATTATTGATGTGAGCTTGGGAGTGCCGCGAGTTTTGCGGGATGGCGGCTTGCCGATGAGTTCATTGAAGCAGGCCTGTCCCATATTGAGGTTTTAGGCCGTATTTTAGTGTGTTATATTGTGAGCCGTCGACTTATGGCAATTTGGCGGCTTTTTTGTTTAAAGCTGAAATTGAATATCTGGTGGTTTTAAAAAGTTTTATTGATATTTTATACAATAAATTGTGTTGATTTAATAAATTTTTGTTGACATGTTGTGCTCCCTGTGTTATTGTCTTTTTAATTCAACCAAGGCACATATAGTATTTTTAAATACTGTGAGTGGTGGAACTGGAATGTTTGCCGATATCCCGTGGGGGGAGGGGCGGATAGGCTGGTCGGCCGGTTGCGGCCTGGCCGCAGGCGGCGGAAACGCTGTCAAAACCGGTTCCTGTTGCAGTTTTCGGGCGCATTGGCTGGCCGTAATTTGGCGGGCGGGTGCGCTTTTGTTTTTTTTGTGATGGAGGTGTGAGTGGCCGGGGGCCGTCAGCGGTCTTTATCAAGGCTGCTGGGCGTTATTTCCCAAAGGTTTTTTTTGGCCTTCCCCCGGCCATATGATGAAAGCGGGGTGAGTGATTCACCGCTTTAAAATCATGGCCGGCATATCGCGGGCCAGATTCTCCCTATCATTGTTATGCTCAAATCTCAAAAGCGGCTCAGCAATAAGGTTATCGTGTTTCGCGTAATCACGTAGATTTATTAAGATCGACCATATCCGGTCGTTGAGGGGAACCAACTCATCTGAACCGGTAAATAAATTGGAGAGAGTCTGCCAAAAAATCTGGTCGGACTCCTTATAGCCATGGAGATGATATTCAAGATTTTTAGCGGCGTAGTCCAATACAGGGTAGATTTTGATGGCTTGATCAATATTGATCGGCAGTGGATAAGAGTGGTGGAGTTTGCCCATGGCGCGCCTCAAATAAATTCGTTGGCAGCCATTAAAAATGGCCGGGCGCTGGAAACAGCCCGCAAAGCAAGACTGCGGGCCTTATTCCCCTAAGGTATTTTATTCAGCCCACACCCGGTCACAGATAAAACATGACCATAAGCAGTGAGTAAACCCACTGCCATTGCTTTGCGTATGAGCCGAACCGGCTAGATGTAATTGGTGTTTCCAGCACCAGCCTGAAGTAAATCACGGCCTATAAAAAAAGTCAAGCTGGAGTGCGAATTAAGTATAATGAAATCGGCCCGTAGGGCCGCGCGATTAAAGGACTTGGCCTAATAGGCCAACCAAAGGGCTCCGCCCTCTGGACTCCGGCTGGGGGAGGGCCCACGCGGGCCCTACCCCAGACCCCACCCGCGCCAGGGGGGCGGAGCCCCCTGGAACCCCAATAGGTCAGGGTCGGCTTCAACTTTCCCCTTCCCGCATCGCCGCAACTCGCTTCGAGTACGAAGCTCAGACAAGCGGCGACGCTTCATGCTGTGTCAGCTTCTGGTGCTATAGGCAGTTTTACGTTGTGCTGTAGCATTCCGCGATAGGCAGCTTCATGGGCGGAGTGGTAGTTCACGTATGTTCGGCTTAAATCAGCTTCCCCTTAAAGGCCCTTTCCAGTGCTGTTAATCCGTCTCTCTGCCGCCTATCGCTTTTCAATGAGTTGCTCATTAGAAAAAAGACGGTCAAGTCTCACCGTTACAGCACTGGAAAAACTAGGGGAGGGGAAAAAGTAATCAGCCGAACATACGTGAAGCCACAAACATCCAATGAAGCTTCCTATAGCAAAATGTTACAGCCCAATGTGAAGCGGCCAAGAGCGTTTTAAGCTGATACTGTATGAAGCGTCACCGCTTGTCTGAGCTTCGTACTCGAAGCGAGTTGCGGCGATGCGGGAAGAAGAAAGTTGAATTTGACCCTGACCTCTTGGGGTTCCAAGGGGCTTGCCCCTTGGCGCGGGTGGGGTCTGGGGTAGGGCCCGCGTGGGCCCTCCCCCAGCCGGAGTCCAGAGGGTGGAACCCTCTGGTTGGCCTTTCAGGCCAAGTCCTTAATCACGCGGCCGTAGGCCGCATTCCTTTTCCCTCTTTAAATTACAGAGCAGCTCCTAACTTCTCGGCTTTTTCGAGGTAATCGGTCTTTTTAATATCATCCCTGGCATAAACTTCCGTCGCGGCCACAATCCCCCGATCTTTGAGGTTCAGATATTCACCGATAAGCTTATATGCTTCAATCATGCCGCTGAAAGCTATCGGCCGGTCATCCCCGGCACAGGCCAGAAGCACACTCTCTGTCCACTTAAGCGGCTTGGGGCAGTTTGCGGAGGTATAAGCATACAGCTTGTCAATCACCGCTTTGATCTGGGCCGTGAAGGTGAAGTAATAAACCGGCGAAACCAGTACCAGACAATCAGCTTTCTCCAACATCGACTCCAGCTCATTAAAATCGTCATCAAAACTACATGGCCTTCCCTTGCTCCAGCAGGTGTCGCAAGCCTTGCAGCCGCCCACGTTCTTCCTGCCGGCATCAAACCTCATCACGGTATGGCCCTTTTTCTCCGTTCCCTTTATGAAAGCCTCGGCCATTAAATCACTGTTCCCGCCTTTGCGCGGGCTGCCCGTAATTACTAAAACATTTTTCATGACAAATACCTCTCCTGAATAAGGTTCTGTAAAATCATCGGCCCTTCCGATGAAGGCCCGGAAACAAACCAGGATGCCTCCAGTTATAATGCGGGTTAACGCGCTTCCCCGCAATCAACCGGAAAAAACCCTGTATTAAGATGCATTGCGTTTCTAAACGTCCGGCTTGCCAAAAACGTAAAGTCAGTATAAGCTGAAATTATCGTTCTGACTAGTATGCACATTCATTACATATACTAACCAAAAGGAAAGCGTAAATGACTGACCAAGTATGCCCCCTGGCCGGAATAGACCTTAAGGATACCGGATTCGGCTATACACTGTCTTTAATAGGCGGGAAATATAAGATGATAATTCTTTACTGGCTGTCGGAATATAAGCCGGTGATGAGATTCAATGAAATGAAGCGGTGCATAGGCAGCATTTCATACAAAACGCTGAGCCTGTCGCTGAAGGAACTGGAGGCGGACGGTCTGGTCACCCGCACGGAATATCCCCAGATCCCCCCAAAGGTTGAATATGCCCTGTCAGCCAAAGGCCGCACCCTGATTCCGGTTCTGGATATGATGTGTGAATGGGGCGAAAAATACCGTCACCAAGGTACAGCCCTGGACCCGACTCCGATGTAGCGGCTTCGACCGCGGCAGATTTACAGCCGGGAAGTTTCCGCACACATTGCCCATGCGAACCGCACCAACGCCATAGCCATAGGGGCCCCCGCTCTTAATACGATGATGGCCGCCAAAACCAGCTATTACGGGAAAGGGCCGCCTAGACGAAGGATGCGCAAGCATCCGTGGGTCCAGGGCTCCGCCCTGGCTAGGCTCTGGCTTCGCTGACGATTTTGGCGGTGGTGCCTGCGCCCGGCCGGGACTGAAGCGTCAGGTCGCCGCCATGCCGCATGATAAGTGAACTCACTAAACTTAACGACAACCCCACGCCAACTTCACCCTTGGTGGAGAAAAGCGGCTCAGTGGCGTGCCGCAGCACATTCTCATCCATGCCCCGGCCATTGTCCTTAATGACAATCTCCAGCTTCTTGTCCTTCAGCTCAGCATTGGCCAGCACCCGGGCGTCTTCCGTGTTCAAAACAGCCTCCAGGGCGTTCTGAAGCAAAGCCTCCATTATGGAACTCAAATCCGCCCGCACCATGTGCTGCGGCGCAATCCGGCGCGTAGAATTTATAAACACGACCTTGGGGATTTTGGCCTGAATCTCTTCCAGACGCTCAGGATACTGATTCTGAAAATTGGTAATAACCTTCGATTTAACCGTCTCCCAGGCGTCGTCTATGACCTCGGCGATAATGATTCTCTCAGCTTCGCCGTCTTCATTGTCAGTCATGCGGATGAGCTGCTCCAGAAGATGAATGGCGCTCTCCTGGCTTTTGCGGCTGTCAGAGAGGTATTCCTCCTGCCGCGCCCGCTCCTGATTGGGATTGTTAAGGTTGATCAGATTGATGTAACCAATCGAGGCGGCCAGAATGTTCTTGAAATTGTGGGCCAGCCAGCCGGCCAACTCGTTCTGGGCCTCCAGACGGCGCTTGAGAAGCTCCTTTTCACTTTCCAGCTTTTTATCAGACCAGGCCCTCAATGCATCCTGAACCAGCTCCGGCAGCTCCTTCAAATATGACTCGCTCTTGACCACATAAGACCAGGCCCCGGCCGATATCACCTGCGCGGCCGCCGCTTCATGCCCGCAGCCGGTGGCCACCATGACCGGAGGACGGTTATCCAGTTTCGACAGCCTTTCCAAAAATTTCAAGCCGGTTCCATCCTGAACGTAATACTCCGTGATGATCAAATCCGGCTTGCGCTCCTGGCAGGAGGAAATGGCTTCGGATATGGTCAAACAAGTGGCGGTGTCATGCCCGGCACGCCTGAGCGCGTCGCTGACGGCCTCAGCCATGGTGCGGCTGTCTTCAACTATAAGTATAAGGCTCACAGAAAGGCTCCGGTTATTTTTTTAGGTCGGCGGCATTCCTGAAGGTGCGGGAAGGTTTTGCCATAAGGTCTGTTTACATGACACTGCCGCACCTGTTCAGAAAATACCGGCGGGCGAGTATGCCGCTTTAGGATGTATTTCAGGAACTGGGGCAATGCACATGTAAAACGTTTTTTCAGGATACCGTCCCGGTTCGGGGGTTTTTCCCCTCTGCCGGTTTTTCCCGCCAGATGCTGAGGGCCAGAAGACCGGCGCCCACGCATATGGCGATATCAGCCACATTGAAAGCCGGCCAATGGTAGCCGGCAACGTGAAAATCCAGAAAATCCACCACCGCGTCCCAGCGGAAACGATCATGGATATTGCCCAGCGCCCCGCCCCATATCAACCCCAGGCTGGCCAGAAGGCCCCGGTCGGCCGCGGAGGCTTTGACGTAAAAATAAATAAACGGCAGCAGCGAAACAGCCGCCAGTGCCGCCATTTTAACGCCCTGCCCTTCCCCGTCTTCACTGGAAAAAATGCTGAAAGCGGCGCCGGTATTTTCAGTGAAGATAAGGTCAAAAAAACCTGGAATAACCGTGATAGGTTCCCAGAGGCTGAAATGATGACGGGCCACCGCCTTGGTGGCCAGATCAAGCACAATCACCACAACGCCCCAAAAAAGCGGGATTCGCCATTTGCCTTTGCCGCCAGGGCTTTTTCGACCCGCCGGGGCTTTCGGCCGGGAAGCGGCCCTGGTGTTGTTGCTCATTTTAGCTGTTTCCCCCTCACTGGCGGCGATTCCAAAGCTTTAAGAGGCCTGGGTCAACTCGCTCAGATTGGCCAGCTTTGGCTCCAGGATATCCAGAATCGCCGGAAAATCAGTAACTTTTAGGCCAAGCATTTCCCAAGCGGCCGGGGAAATGGGCGGCACCAGCGAATCGCCGGGGAAACCGAAGCCCCAGCCCCTTATGATGGAATCAGCGATGTGCACAATGGCCGTGCACTCGGGATAGACCACGGCCCTTTCCGGGTTGTGGTGGAGGCGCATGGGCTCGCCCAGGCTTTCCGGCAGATTCCAGTGTTCGGCCAGCCACAGACCGACCTCACCATGATGAAAATCCAGAATGGCGGTTTCAGCTTCATAGAAAAAGAGGTTTTCCTCTTCCACCTTGGCCCTGATCATGGCCACTTCATCGGGCATATTCAACGCCAGAACGACTTTGCCCAAATCATGGAGGAGACCGGCCACCAGAATTTCCTCGGCGTCGTCACGGCCCAAAGCCGTGGCCACCGCGCCGGCGGCGGCGGCGCAGCCGATGGAATGCTCCCACAGGCCGCCCATGCTCTTCTGAATCATGTCGAAAACAGAGCTGGTCAGAACCAGCCCCTTGACCACATCAAAGCCAAGAATCATCAAAGCCGAAGGAATATTGCTGATTTTCCGGGACATGCCAAAAAAAGCGCTGTTGGCCATACGCAGGACCTTGGCGGAAAGCACCTGATCCTGGGAAATTAATTTGCCGACTTCGGCCGCGCTGGTTTCCGGGTTTTCCACCATGCGGGATATTTTGGCCACCACGCCGGGAACTGTGGGGAGGTTCTTAATGCGCCGCACTTCGCGTTTGGCTGTCATTCTGTCGCTGACATTGGGGGCGCTCACTTCTTACCTTCCTCTTCTGAACCAGCCGCCGGGATCATGGAGGCCAGGGCCTCGTCCCGCTCCCGCTGAGCCTTGTCAACCAGGGCGTTTTTCAAGGCGACCATGATAGGCTGGTCCTCAACCCGCACGAAGCGCTGGGTCACTTCGGCCTGACGCTTCTGAAAAGCCTCTTCCAGCTCTTCGGGCGTCATTTGATTATCTTCCTCAATAACGATGGTATCCACATTCATACGGGCCAGCATCCGCAGAAGCCCTTCGGTGACCTCCGCGCCCTGACCGGCCAGAAGCACACCATCGCTGCGCTGAAGTTTCTGGGCCAGAATCTGCCCCGGCTGGGCGTGTTCAATGGAGATTCTTTTCACTTGAATATACCCTTTATTGATGATGGCATTTTTCCCTAAACCTAAACCGGCAGTCGGGCAAAAGTTCAATTTTTACTCGGCAAACGGCGGAAATGGCGGCCGCCAAAAAGGCCCGTTCCAAGAAACCGCCCCGGACATAGTCACGTGCGGGCCACGCACAGTAAAAAATCTGGCTTTTGCCATCCATAATGTTGTATCATATAGGACAGTTTCGCATGGCCGGAAAATTTACGCGACTTGCGCGGCGGGACATAGCCCGAATTGACGGCTGGTTATCTTTTCGGAGCGTCGCTTACCAGCGCCCCGGAATTTATGGATGGCAGGGGGAATCCCCCCAATTCTGATAACCATATCATGGCTATTATAACATGAAATATGCGGTTTACAACAGATATTAAAAGAGGCTCGCGGTAGCCGGATTGGAATGAAAATGACTTTGGCATGTGAAAATTGCGGACATGAACCGCGCGGCCGGACCTGCTCAGGGTGTGCGGAGACGGCTCCGGTGTGGGCCAAATTCTGCCCCCATTGCGGCGCGGCCATGAAAAGCGAAGAAAGAGTTGAAGGCGGCGACCCCTTCTCCATTGAAAACCGCCGCTCCTGCCCGGACGGCAACTGCATCGGCATTCTCGACGCCGATGGCCGCTGTGTGGTCTGCGGCAAAGTCGGCTGACCGGTCAATGAAGCCGTGGTTAAGCTTTTCCCTGTGAATTTAAGGCCTGACTGGAATCAGAATTTTTGCCGGGATGAAAGTTGTTAATTTGCATAAATAAAATTGAAATTCAGAACTTATGAAGGAGGTTGACATGCCTGTTTTGCTTATTGCGGGAATAATGGTTTCAGTTGTGGGCCTCACTCTGTTTTTCGTCTGGTTTGGGGCCATTCTGGCCATTATCAAAGCCATTATTCCGCTGGGCCTGATGGCCGGCGGGGCTGTGGCCGCCTATCTCGGCTGGGAGGAACTGCGTGACCGTCGGTCCCCGACAATGGATTTTTCCAGTCCCGACGAAGCCAACCGTTACAAGAGTGAAGCCAAGGCCTATCAAGCCGAACTCAATGAGATGAAAGATGTTGAAAAACCGGTGGAAGTGATTGAGGCGACCATTGAAAAAACCGATTCAGAAGAAACCAAATGAACCCGGTAGCGATCACGAATGAGAAACGGCGCGTCTGAAAGCAGAAGCGCCGTTTTTCTTATTATCAAATAAAGGCCGGTAATTATTCAATCACGGCGACGACCGCGTCAGCCTCCACCGCATCTTCTTCCTTGACCTTGAGGCTTTTGACCTCGCCGTCGCAGGTGGCGGTGACAGGCACTTCCATCTTCATGACTTCCATTATCATCAGTTCGTCGTCAGTCTTGACTTTATCGCCTTCCTTAACCAGAATTTTCCAGATGTTTCCGCTCATGGGAGCGCATATATCAGCCATTTTTCCTCCAATTTTGCACTTTGGCTGTCTTTGCCGCCAAAGTGGTTTGTTGCGGCCTGATGATTAATTATGGCATTTCCCATAAACCTGCAATTCCCAGCCGGGCAAAAATGTGATTTTTGCCCGGCCAGTAAACATTTGCGCCAAAACCAGTCTCTGACGCTTCATCACCGCATTCACTCGCCGCTATTCCGGGCGGGCTTGGGCCATAATTAAAACTGCCGGTTACGGTCATCCATTTGGTTTGTTTCAGACCGCTGCTGCATTATACTTTATTTATTTCAGGTTTGCTGGAAATAAACTACAGATTTGTGAAGTATAATATATCAACCAACTATATAATGCAACAGCACGGCCAAGGCAATCGCTCGAAAAGAGTTCTGGTAAAAGCCGGAAGGCGGGGCGGCGAGATACCTCCATAGCGGAGCGATTTTAAGTATGGCTTTTTCCCTTAAACAGTGAGCCCATCAGCTACGCAAAAAGCGTGGTTTTTGCTTCGCGTGCGGCTTTTGTGGCCTCAAAACCAGTCGCTGGCGCTCCGTCTCCCCTATCGGGTCGACCTGCTATTTTTAAAATGTAGACCTTTTCCCTTAAACAGACGGTCCCTCCGCTACGCAAAAATCGTGGTCCTCTCTGGAGAAATCTCACCGCCCCGCCCTCCTGCTCCTAATCGGCTTATGACAAAGAACCCGCACCGTCACCCCACCCAAACGCCGACACTGACTAGGCCGGGCGGGCGAAAAATTTTCTGTAAGTCGCTCGTAATTTTGCTCCCCGGACGGCCACTGACAGGCAAAATGTCACTGAAGCCACCCGGCCGGGAATACGAGAAAATTACGAGCGACGTCAGAAATTTTTTCGCCCGCACGGCCGGGTTTTACCTTTGCCCCTTCAAGAGCAGAAAGCGCACTTTTTACCAGACTGCGAACCGCTATTTAAAGCCGACGCGACGCCATTTTCATATAAATAGTAGCTAAAACAAAAAACCGGAACTTTGGGCGAGTTCCGGTTTTTTGCAACAAGGAGATTTTGAAACTTTTTGGCAGAATGGCGGTTCAAATTCCCGACCATCTGACAGTATATTAAGCAATACTAATGCCAATTCTTTTAATCTAATTTTTGTACTTAATCATATTTAAAATAAAAACAATATATTACATTAAAATATAGTTAAAAAATAAAAAAATCGGGACTCGTAAAGAGTCCCGATTTTCACAACAAAGGAGACAAAAGTTGTGATTTATGGCTTCATAAAGTAAGTAAAACCACGATGTTATAATAAAGCATGAAACAGGCCAAAAAATAACACAAATTTTTGAACCAAAAAATTAAACCTCTATAATTTGAACTGATCAAATCAGACACGCTACAACTTGTGCCAATATACCGTGATCACTATATTTTAATACTATAAATGCATCTTGAAATAATTATATAAAAAACCCATCCTCAGGAACCATACTGCCGCTAATGTTTCGATATGCAATATCTAGTTAAATTTAATATAAATTTTTGGTTTATCTAATACAAATTTTTGAACTTAATTTTTAACTTCAAATATCCTGTAAAATTTGAATCAATAATTTTTGTACTTTGATGGGCGATCTGACCAAATTTTAAACTTAACAGGATTGTCCTAAAATTTGGTCAACCAGAGATCAAGCGCAGGACGACAGACATAAAAAAGAAACCGAGACCATGGCGGAGTCTCGGTTTCAGCAACAAGGAGAATAATTTTTTTTAGCTTAAGGTCTTGGGCACGACCAGCTGCTTTACCAATCTAGCAATCAGCGTGCCACAAATTTTAAAATACGATCACAAATATATAACATATTGATAATAATAAGAATATTACTTTAAGTTTTTCCGATTAAAGCTTTAAATCAACTAAATTAGGTACAAAAAATGGCCTGATTATATCCAAATTGCGGTACCATAATTTGAAAGCTGAGTTCAAAAGTATGAACCAAAAGAATCACTTCAAATATTTAATAAATAATATCAATGATTTAATTATATAATATTAAAATTCAATTTTTTTGATACAAAAAATAGTATATCCAGTGGATGAGCCAGTACCCGCAATTTACACTTCAACAGGCCAGTCTCTGTAAAGAAAGCCTTTGATCTATATTAACTTTCAACCAATTCAGGCCGCTCATCAGGCCAAAATATTACTTCTACCCAATAAGCAGCCTGAGTTTTCGCGTGAAAAATCACTCTCCGATAATTTTAACCAGAACCCGCTTGCGGCGCTTGCCGTCGTATTCGCCATAGAAAATCTGCTCCCAGGGGCCGAGATCCAGTTGGCCGCCGGTTACGGCCACCACCACTTCCCGCCCCATGATCTGACGCTTGAGGTGGGCGTCGCCGTTATCTTCATAACCGTTATGATCATATTGGTCATAGGGTTTTTCCGGGGCCAGCCTTTCCAGCCAGCGTTCAAAATCCCGGTGTAGGCCCGATTCATCATCATTAATGAATACCGAAGCCGTGATATGCATGGCATTGACCAGGCAGAGCCCCTCTTGTATGCCTGATTCGAACAGCTCAGCTTCAATTTCTCTGGTAATGTTGATGTAGGCGCGGCGGGTGTTGACCTGAAACCATAATTCCTTGCGATGACTTTTCATAGATTTTCCTTATTGTATATCTTGATAATCGGGCGTGGATAAGACAGCGATTCTAATTATGGCTTTTTCCTAAACTTACGGCTCGTAGCTACACAAAAAGCGCGGTTTTTGGTTCGCGAGCAACTATTTTTTCGTCAAAACCAGTCGCCTCTCGCTCCGTCTCGCTAAGCTCGACCCTGGCTTTATGCGGCGGTGTTGGCCATAATTAGAATTGCTGTGGATAAGAGCCCGGCATTGTCTAATCCATATCAAAGGATTATAATTATAAAGGTTTGGCTCAAATATGGCAAAAATTGATTTTTCTGAACAATACAGGTAAAAATATGAAACTTTTCGATCTGAACCCATATGAAGAGAGGAATCTGAAAAAGGTGGTGCTCTGGCATCTTGGTTATGTATTGATCATTGCCGCCTTTTTCGCTTTCATTTATTATTTCGGGCTCTATAAATCACACCAGCTTTTGAAGGAAAGCCCGCTTTTTACCTATATGGCCCCGCTCTTTACAGCCATATTCGTCATAATATCCCCCTGGCGGGGCCAATGGCGGCGGGCCATTATTGATACCTATGACCGCCTGGATCATGAACCGGTTTTCTGCTTTATGGGGGCTTTCGTTTTTTTAGTGGGTTTTTTTCTCTACAGCGTTCTTTTATGGGGACTTGGCGCACTGGGCCCGGCTCTGTTCTATATGTAAGCGGGATTATTGACGCTATTATAAGGCATAAAGTTTGCTTCGATCTGGAATATGGCCTCAGCAGAGAGGTGAAAGATTTGATTTGATCAAAAATTATACTCGTATAAACATATACTTATGGTTAATTTGGAGGTAAAAATGAAAAATTTCATTATGGCGGCGTTCTTGACCTTGGCCGCCTTTTTCATTTTTGCCGCCGACCTGACGGCAGCCCCGGCCGGAGGAACCAAAGCCAACGAACAGCTTTTCCGGGCCATTTATCCGGCCGCCCCAAAATCACTCGATCCCCACGCCACTCCCGATCCCAACGCCTGGCCCATAATCATGACCGCCTACAACCGGCTGATGACCTTTGAACCAGGCTCGGCCAAGCCCGTTCCAGCCCTGGCCCGCCGGGTCATCGTCGCGCCCACCGGTCTGGTCTATACTTTCGTTCTCAGAGAGGGCTATACTTTTTCCGACGGCACAGTGGTTAACAGCGAAGCCGCCCTTTTTACCTTCGACCGGCTCATGTCCAGTGAAGTCGGCCAGCTGTATTACCCACACCTCTATCGCTTAGAAGTTGTGGGGCCATATACTTTCCGCCTGTTTCTCAAGCGGCCCTGGCCTCCCTTTCTGGCCTCCCTGGCCCTGCCGCAGGCCTCGCTCATCAGTCCCGGTCTCCGCAATAAGCCCCCGGAATATCTCAATGATCATACCCTCGGCAGCGGACAGTATGTGGTCTACGACTGGCAGGAGCAGACTCTCGGCCTTCAAACCAGGCCCGATCTGGTCTCCCGCCCGCCGATAGCTTTTGCCATGTTCCATTACGAGCCGGACCCGCAGCAGCGTTATGAAAAAATGATTCAGCACAGCGCCCATCTGACCATTGATCCGGCTTTGCCGGCCAATAAGCCGCTCCCGGTCAAATATCAGGTGAAAAAGGCCCCCAGTTTCAACGCGCGTTATGTGGCCTTCAACACCCGGCGCACCTATACTAAAATGCAGAACACCCGGCGGGCCTTGAGCTTCATCATTAACGACGCTTTCAAAGACCGGCCCGGCCACATGAAAGACCCTTTCCCCACGGGCCTGTTTTATAACGCGCCCCGGCGATTCAACGCTGCCGCCCCCGCTGTCGGCGGCACTGACCCGGTGGCTCAGGGCCGCTTGATCATCAATGAGGTCGGCCCCCCGGCCGGGCCGCTGACCCTGGTCTATAAAGCCGGGGACGCCCTTCTGGCCGCCGACGCCCGTCTGATCCGTGATACTCTGGCTCCCTACGGCATAATTCTGGATGTTGTTTCCCTGGAGGGGGCCTTGGGCCGCCAGATAGTGGAAACCGGTGATTTCGATCTCTATCTGGACACTCGCCGGGCCGACATTCCTTCGGCCGACATGTGGCTGGGCCGGTTTATGGACGGAACCTCCTCAATCGGCGGCAATCCGGCTTTCTTTAATGACGAGAAAGCGGCCCGTCTGGTTCAGGAAATATCCAACCTGGCAGGCCAGCCCGACGATGGCCCCAACGATCTATTGCGGGTTGAAAACGAACGGGCCGTCATGGTGGCGGAACTGGCGGAAATAGCCATGATTGAGGCCCCCTATGTTTTTCTTTATCAGTTGGAGACCACTTTGGTGATGGACGAAATGGTGAAGCTGTGGGTTAACAAGAAAATTGAGGACGGTCTGACCCACCCCATGTGGCCGGATATCTGGCCCATTGACCAGACTATTCTGAAAGCCGTTGATTTCCGTTCCGGGGCCAATCCCACCGGTAAAAGGCCCGAGACGCAAAGCACTGATAATCAGGCTGGCGGGGCGGCCTCCGCAAAAATGCCGTCAATTCAGTCAGTCTTGGGTTCCCTGCCCTCTCAGGCTGAAAAGGGCATGAGCATGCCGGTTTCCCCGATCCCGTCCAAGGAAAAAAAGGAAACCAGAATAATACAGGAAGATCTGGCCCCGCCGCCACTGAGCACTTTTTCCGGGGAGCAAGCCCAATGAGAAAACTTTTTGCCGCAGCCCTATTAATAAGCGCCATAACCCTCAACTCCGCCCCGGCCCCGGCCCAGAATGAGGCCCAGCGTGAATTCATGGCCGGTCTGTCTCTGGAGTATTCCCCCGAAGCCGCGCCGGACTATCAAAAAGCGGCCGGGCATTATGAAAGGGCGGCCGCCGCCGGTTCGCGTGAAGCGCTCCTGGCCCTGTCGCGGCTGAAAGGCCCCCTGGCCCCCCTCTGGCGGGACGGCGCGTCCTGGCGGGACAGTCTTCTGGCCGCCAGCCGGGCCGGCTGGCCGGAAGCCGCCTTCCAGTTGGCCCAGGCCCTGGAGAAAAATGAAGTGCCGCGAGAGGGCCTGACCCCGGCCCAGTTTTATTTGCAATCGGCCGCTTCCGGCTACGGACCGGCCGCCCTGCGCTTGGGTGAGATGTATCTGTCCGGCTCCGGCAACCTCAATAAGGATGAAAGTCAGGCCGCTCTCTGGCTGACCGTAGCCGCTGAAAATCATGAACCGTCCGCCGCCCTGGCACTGGGTAAACTTTATTACGAAAAAAATCCCGCCACAGCCTCCCGCTGGCTGGAAAGATCCGACCTCCCGGAGGCCTCCTACCTTCTGGGTGAAATTTACCTCAAGGACCGCCGCTTCATTGAGGCGGTCAGCGCCTTTACCTTCTCCTCCGATCAGGGTTACGCCCCGGCCCACCTCTCTCTGGGCCTTTTAAACCTGGATAATGAATTCGGCCGCCGCCCCAACCCGCGTGAGGCCCTAAGGCACCTCAAGATTGCCGCCCAGGCCGACCTGCCGGAAGGTTCATACCATTTGGCCCAGATGTACATTAAAGGCCAGGGCACGCCCAAAGACACCATAACCGGCGCGTTCTGGCTCAGCCGGGCCGCCGCCAAAGGGCATGCCGAGGCTCAGTCTGAATACGACAAACTGACCTACAACTTCACAGTCGGGCAGAAAAAGCGTCTGGAGCGCATGATTGAAGAGGGCTTCAGCCCCACCATGCAAACCACTGTGCAATAAAGACAATACTTGATACGTCTTTGTACCCGGGCCAATGACCCGGCCCACCGTCAACTGCGTCTAATATGCTTACTGATATAAAGGAGATCATATGAAAGTTCTAGTCATAGGGGGAGCCGGTTATATCGGCGGCGCGATGACGCCTCAACTTCTGGCCGCCGGGCATGAGGTCACTGTTTTTGACAATCTGTCCTTTGGCGCCTCCGCCACTATCCCGTTAATGGGCAATGCCGGGTTCCGCCTCATCCAGGGCGACATGCGCGACATCCATCAGGTGGCGGACGCGGTGCGCGATCAAGAGGCCGTCATCCTCCTCGGCGCGCTGGTGGGCGAGCCGGCCTGCAACAGAAACCCTCAGGAAACGGTCGAGATAAACTATCTGGCCACCATGAACGCGGTCAAGGCCGCGGCCTACTTTGGCGTGAAAAGATTCATTTTCACCTCCACCGATTCCTGCTACGGAGCCCAGGAAAATGTTTTTTTAACCGAAGAGTCCCCTCTTCAACCCATATCCCTGTACGCTGAACTGAAAGCCAAAGTCGAAGAAGAATTTTTGAGCCTCCCCCGCCCGGAAGGTTTCCACCCGACTATTCTGCGTCTGGCCACCATTTACGGTCTGGCCCCCCGGATGCGCTTTGATCTGGTCATAAACATCCTCACCCGCGAAGCGGCCTCCGGCAACGGAGCCAAAATATTCAGCGGCGAGCAGTGGCGTCCCTTGGTGCATGTTCATGACGCGGCCCGGGCTTTCGTCCTGACCCTGGCCGCCCCGGCCGAAAAAGTCTCCGGCCAGATATTCAACGTCGGCTCCAACGAGCAAAATGTGCAGTTCAAAGATTTGGCCTCCATCCTTTTAAAAGCCATGCCGGAGGCCAAAATTGAAACAGTGCCCCAGCCGCCGGATTTGCGTGATTACCACGTCTGCTTTGACAAAATAAGGGAAACACTCGGCTTCAGGCCGCAGTTCGAACCGTCGGACGGGATTAATGAAATCAGGGAAGCCATTAAAAACGGGACTATCAGCGACCCCTACGATCCCAGATACAGAAACGCCTGATAGGGAGGTATAGATGGGCACCATAAACGCGCCGGAAAAATTTGTGGCTTTCGCTCCGCCCCTGATGGGCGATGAGGAAATTAACGAAGTGGCCGACACCCTCCGTTCAGGCTGGCTGACCACCGGACCCAAAACGGAGAAATTTGAAAAAAGTCTGTGTGAATATATTGGAACCAATAAAGGCGTGCCGGTGAATTCCTGCACCTCCGCCCTTCATCTGGCTGTTCATACCCTGGGCCTGGGTCCTGGCCAGGGGGTCATCACCACCCCCCTGACCTTTGCCTCCACCGCCCATGTCATTATGTATCAGCAGGCCCGGCCGTATTTTGCCGACATAGACCCGGAAACAGGCAACCTGGACCCGGTGGAAGTCAGACGCTTTCTGGAAACAGAATGTGAAGATTTTAACGGACGGCCCCGGCACAAACTGACCGGCGACCTCATCACCACCCTGATGCCGGTCCACTATGGCGGCCACGCGGTCGATCTGGAAGAATTCTGGCAAATTGCCGTGAAATACAACCTGAATATGGTCGAAGACGCGGCCCACGCCATTGGCTCCCGCTACAAAAACCTGCCCATTGGCCACCCGGAGTTGAGGCCGGAAGAAGCGAGTCATTTAAAAAGTTTCACCACGTTTTCATTTTACGCCACTAAAAACCTGTCCACCGGGGAAGGCGGCTTCATCAGCGGCCCGGACGACGGCCTGGTGGAACGGGCCAGGGTTATGTCCATGTATGGCATATCCGACAGCCGCCGGATCTGGGGCCGTTACTCGCCCAAGGGCACCTGGGTATATGATGTGGCCGACCTTGGTTTTAAATACAATATGATGGATATACAGGCCGCTCTGGGCCTCCACCAGCTGGCTAAACTGCCGGATTTCATCAGCCGTCGGGCCGCTCACGCTGAAACTTATAATAAGGTTTTATCCGGGCTGGAAGACTTGGTGATTCCGCCTAAAACCAAGCCCGACATCGGCCATGCCTGGCACCTGTATCCACTGCGTCTGAAACCGGAGGCCCTGAAAATCGGGCGTGATGAATTTATTGAAACCCTGCGTGACCATAACGTCGGCAGCAGCGTGCTGTTTATTCCCCTCCATTATCACAGCTACTACCGCGACCGGCTGGAATACCAGGAGGGCAGCTTTCCCCAGGCTGAGAATTTTTTTAAAAACCTCATTAATCTGCCGGTGGCCCCGGCCCACTCGCCGGAGCTGATAAGACAGGTGGCGGAAGTGGTGGCCGCTATATTGGAAAAGCACCGCAAATGATCCCCGATAAGGAACTAAATATATGGAATTTCACGAAAAATTCCATATACTCCCTCTATGAGGAAAGAGCGGCCAACTATAGACCGGAAATGGACTGCCACGCTCAGGCGGCGGATATTTATCAGCCCCATTTTGATCAGCGCGACCGTATTCTGGATGCGGGCGGCGGCAGCGGCTATTTCTACTGGTCACTAAAAACACGCGGCCTCCTGGGTGACTATTACCTTTTAGATCAAACTGAAGATTTTGTCGACATGGGCCGCCGGCACCTGAAGCTGAGTGAGGATCGTTTTATCTTAAAATCGATCCAGGAAACTCCCGGCCGCTATGAAGTCACCTTTTGCCTCAATGCCCTCTTCTGCCTGCCGGACTACCGGCAAGGCCTGGAGAGCCTGCTTCTGGCCACCGAAAAAATCATAGTGCTGCGCACTGCCCTGGCCGAGCGTACCCTAATCCGCTATGAGAAGGACGACTACCTTGACCCGGCGGGAAGTGACCTGAAGTCTTATTTTAATATATGGTCCATGGATGAGATAGGCGGCTTTATGAGCTCTTACGGCTTTGAAGTCTCAACCGTGGTGGACCGCCGCACTAACGACGAGCCGGAAGTATCAGCCGGAAAAATATTTCCCTGGCGCTGGCTGATAGGCCTGAAGAAATGAAAAAACGCCGTCACTCCCAGCCGGAGTGACGGCGTAACAAAACTATCTGGTACATAGTCAAGATTGTAATTTCGGAACTGCATAGACCCGCCGGAAGCTATGTATACTTTCCAGGCAGGGGGAAAGCCCACCAGGCAGCCGCCGGGAGAAATGTTTTTGCCCGGCTCTGGTTCCGGGGGTCGCGAGTCACCAGAGCCGGGCAACAACATTTCTCCCGCCGGCGGTCACCCGTTTTCCGAATATTCAACATTGACTTCTAATCAATCATTATAAAATATCGCCAAGATGTATCTGGGGCTGTTCAGCTCTGGTTTCTCTGACTTCTTCCACATGGGCTGAAAAAATGCTGGTCTGCGGCAAAAGCCAGATTTGCGGACGCAAACCAGCCTGCTCACAGGCGTAGCTCAGAAGGTCAAAGGCCTTGTCTGATTCTATGTCGTCAGGCAGGGCTATCCATTCGGTAAAACCATTATATATGATAACGGCCGATCTCGGCGGCACCTCTGTATCATCAGCGGCGGCAGTGTAATTGCTCAAAACCGCCACCGCCACCTCAGCCCTGGCCAACTCTTCCAGACTCAGCATGTCTCCGCCCGTTTTAGGTTCGTCTATGGCTTCATAGGTTATATTGCGGGCATTTTCAAAAAGCGGGGTTGAGCTTTTCAGCCGCCAGGACCGCCCCCGCAGTTTGCCGTCTACGTAAACTGAAATCACAATAGGCTGGGCCACAGCCAGACGCGCCTCAACCGTGGCCGCCCTTGATTCGCGGTTTTCCAGGGTAGCGTCAATGGCTTCTCGGGCTATTTGAAGGAGCACGGTTTTCTGGGCTCCAGTCAAGGGCGGCAGGGTCGGCTGCAAGGGTCTCTGCTGCGCCGCCGCCGGGACTGATATGAGTAAAATCAATATGAAAACAATTTTCTGTAAAAACATACTATCCTCTCCTTCCACTAACGCCGGAATGAACCGAGATTCAAGCCAGGAGCTTTGAGATTATTCAAGTATGGAGTCAGACCAGTTCGGCCGTTAAAGAATCTTTAACGGCCGAACTATTAAACCATTACGATTATTATGTGTCAATCAGGCTTTGCCCATTTTAGCTCTGATGAATTCAACGGCCATCGGCAGGCATGACAAAATAATGATTACCAGAATGACCAGTGAAAAGTTCTTTTTTACCACATCCAGATTGCCAAAAAAGTACCCGGCGCTGATAAAAAGCATATTCCAGAGCACCGCCCCAAGGACATTATAGATGATAAAGCGACGGTAATGCATCTGTCCAATCCCGGCCACAAAGGGCGCGAAAGTTCGGACGATCGGCACAAACCTGGCTATAATAATGGTCCTGGCGCCATACTTTTCATAAAAGCTCTGTGTTTTTTCCAAATACTTCTTTTTTAAAAAGCGCCCGTCTTTTTTAAAGGCTTTTGGCCCGATGAAATGTCCGATCCAGTAATTGGCCGTATCACCCAGAATGGCGGCGGTGGATAAAAGTAAAAATAAATAGACCGGATCGAGTGGCGTTCCGGGCAGGGCCGAGATTGAGCCGGCCGCGAACAAAAGCGAATCGCCGGGCAGGAAAGGCCAGATGACCACCCCGGTTTCCCAGAAAACGATGACGAACAGAATAAGATAAGTCTGCCAGCCATAAGTGCTGACCAGGTCGGCCAGGTGGACGTCTATATGCACAATAAAGTCAATCAACGACATTAAAATTTCCAAAAAACACCTCGTGCGTGGTCCGCACTGGACTATGTCTGGGTTGCGTTTTCCCGTAATAGTTAATTTTGGCGGCCATCATCGTATTAAGAATGCGGCCCCCTCGGCTGTGGGGAGGATTATATAGGCCGGTTATCAGATCAAAATACAGCTATATATTATAACTTATTAATACTCATTTACCAATATAAAAAGGCGGGGTTCAATAGGATGAACCCCGCCTTTAGTCTGAATTAAGTATCGCGGCTAAGCTTTATTCGTCATCATCCGTAATAAGGGATGAGGCATAGTTAACCAGCATTTTTCTTATGTTGGTATCCCCAAGCAGATTGGCCAGCGGGTCATAACCGGCTTTATCAAGCTTATCAAGATCCTTGCTGTTTTCCTTCAGGAAGCCGTTAATGGCTGAAGCCAGCTTTTCAAAGGAAGTGCCCGAAGCTGATTCCGGGAGGCCGCTGTCACTGGAATAAACCATAACCGGATTTTTAGCCAATTTTTCTTCCAGTTCTTTTTTCTGCTCTTCAGTTCCTTCAAAATTATCAAGGATGTCGGAACGGCTGTAAATACTGGCTTCGCGCGTTACTCCATCATCTATAATGGCCACTACATAGTCGTCCTTCAGGGATGATTCACTTTTGACGGCCGCGTCAATTATATCCATCAGATCATTCAAAAGCTTTTTGGATAAATCCTTGTCGCTCAAGGTTTCCTCAACCTCTTCGGTGCTGGCGCAATTGGCCAGAATCTTCTTCATGGTGCTGGAGCCAAGCGCGTCGGCAAACGCATCATATCCGGCTTTACTTACAGTATTGAGAGTGCCGTTATTCTTCTTCAGGAATGCGTTAAGGTTATCGGTCAGAGCCTGAGAGGCCTTATCAGAGGCGGATTCCGGCAGGCCGTTGCCATTACTGAAGACCATCAACGGCTCGGTGGCCAATTGATTTTCCAGGGCTTTCTTTTCCTTCTCGGTGCCTTCAAAATTGGCCAGAATTTCCGAACGGCGATAAACCCTGGCTTCACGGGTGGTGCCGTCATCAATAATGGCGATAACATAATCCTTATCCAGTTCAGGATATTGCTTAATAGTGTCGGCCGTGACTGTCGCCATATCAGTGACGACTTTTTGGCCGATATTCTTATAAGTAAGGCTGACTTTATCAGTTGAAGAACTGCTGCTGGAAGAATCATTCCACCAACTATTGGTGGAAGAGGTGCTGTTGGTCCCGAACAGTGAACTATTTATAGCGGCCAGGCTGTCATAATTATTGCTTTTGCTGGCGGCCCCGATATTAAGCAGAGCGGGAGCCATATTCTGAACACTGTAAAGGAGATTATTTACTGACGACATGGAGCACCTCTTTTCAAGGATTAGGCAGAAATTTCCTGCCAAGCTGTTGCCAGTATTTAGAGCAATATAAGTGCCAAGCCGAAAAGTGAATAAAATTCACCCCATATAATGTGCCCAAGCTTTATTCAGCACCAAATATCCACAAATATAGCTTAAAGCGGCAATGTTCCACGTGGAACATTGCCTCATTCAACCGGCGCGGTTATATTACAGACATCCACCCAGCCCAATGAATTTGAATATTCGACAAGATCATCTATAGCCAGTTCAATCATGGAATTGGAAGAACCACAGGCAGGAAAGACAGATTCATATCGCCTCAATGATTCATCAAGATAGACGGAAACATTATTGGGTATATCAAAAGGGCAAATTCCGCCGACAGCATAACCCGTATAAGCCAGGGCCTCATCAGTACTCAGCATTCTGGGATTGAAACCGAAAGATTTTTTGAATTTTTTATTATCCACCCTTGCATCACCGGAAACCACCAATAAAAGAGCACCATTCTCTTTATGGCGCAAAGTGATGCTTTTGGCTATACGTCCGACAATCACTCCAAGAGCGGCGGCAGCCAGATCAGAAGTGGCGGTGGATACAGTCAATTCCCGCACCTCACCTTCACGGTTCCATTTGCTTAAAAAATCTTTGACCCGTTCAGTAGACATTATTAACTCCAATGTTCCACGTGGAACATTTAAATCAGGTTTCTTTGAAAAATAAACAAACTACGATCGGCCTCCAAAAAAGGGAGTTTAAAGTCAATCCGGTCGCAAAGCGCCATTTTTCGTTTTTTCATTTCATTTACTGAATCCTTAATCTCCCTCTCCCCCTGAGGTCCCTTAAACGAAATGAAAAATCCGTCGCCTTTAAGACGCGGCCCAGCTATGGAAAATAATTTTTCCATATCACTGACTCCCCGGGCAGTTATCAAGTTATAATAGCTTTTCTCATGATTTTTTCCAGGTTCCAGAAAATTGTTATATACCTCAACATTATCCAGGGATAAAATACTCTGCACCTCTTCCAGAAACAAAGCTTTTTTACCCGTTGATTCAATCAGGGTATAGTTCCATTCAGGCCGAACAATTGACAGCGGAATGGCCGGCAATCCGCCGCCGGAACCAAAATCCATAGCCTTAATACTCTCCTGGGGCAGACTGCGCCACATTAAGGGAGTGAGGCTGTCCACCAAGTGGACGATAATCTTTGTGTGAAGATCCTGTTTAGGGCTTATCAGATTAACAAACTCATTTTTGATCAATAAAAGAACAAAGTAGGATATCAGTTTATCAATTGCTGATTCATTTATGTTTATTTTCAAAGCATCAAGCCCGTCGCATAAAACAGACTTAATAATTTGCTCATCAAAATGTTCCACGTGAAACATCTCCCCGCCGGGCCGGGCCCGGACCCCATGTCTAGGGGGCGTTTTCCCGTAATAGTAATTACGGCAGTTGTCATCGTATTAAGAGCGATACCCTCTAAGATAAAATATCCTATTCACTGCATTGCGTTACCTGCTTTTAGCAGGCAGACAAACGCTAGAATAACACACAATGCATATCCTATCAATTTTTTCAAAACAGCAAAAAACATACTTAAAAAAAGCCGATTTTAACTGAGAGGGTACCGCTCTTAATACGATGATGGCCGCCAAAATTAACTATTACTGGAAAAAGCCCCCTAGACATAGTCCCGTGCGGACCACGCACTCTGGTAAAAAATTTGGGGGTGTGTTAAAATGGGAGAATATTCAAACTGAGGATTAATTATGACCGAAATTATCGCCATGATCAACCAAAAGGGTGGAGTCGGCAAAACCACTACGGCTACCAATGTGGCCGCCTGCCTTGCGGCGCTGAGCAAAAGAACCCTGCTTATTGACGCCGATCCTCAAGGCAACAGCACCAGCGGATTGGGAATTAGCAAGCAGTTGCTGAAATCAAGCTTTTATGATTTCATGTTTTCCGATATGCCGCTGGAACAAGTGGTTATGGAAACCCCGGTCCCGGATCTGTTTATCCTGCCCTCAAACAGCGATTCACTGACTATCGGGCGTGAATTGTGGCAGAAAGAAAACGGCGAAACTTATTTCAAGCGTCTGCTCCAGACAGAGTTGAAGAAACCGGTCAATAATTATGATTACATTATAATTGATTCGCCGCCGAACCTGGAAATGATGGTTATCAATATCATGGCCGCGGCCAACAGAATAATCATTCCCACCCAGCCGGAATATTATGGCCTGGAAGGTCTGGCTGACCTGATTGAAACTTATAAACGCATTCGGGAAACCATTAATCCTTCTCTCTCAATTTTGGGCGTGCTGATAACTATGCATGTCTCCACCAACAACCTTTCCAAAGAAGTCACCCAAAATCTGCGGCAGAATATGGGCAGCCTCATTTTTGATACGGTCATACCTAAAAATGTCAAGCTGGCTGAAGCTCCCAGCCACTGCCAGCCTATTATAATGTATGACCCTAAATGCCCAGGTTCAGTCAGCTATCAACTGGTCACCAGGGAGATTCTGGCCAGAACAGCTAAATAAGAGCTGTTTAACTTAGCTGCCGACAATATTTTTAGTGACAATACTTTGCGAGTTAATTTTTTCTATAATCAGGTAAATCAATGAGCACAAAAAAGAACCGGTTGGGAAGAGGTCTGGACGCTCTCATCCCCAAGGGTCTGGATGACCTTTTGCCCAGCAATAAATCAGTTTCGGAAAACCCTTCCGGCCACGCCCTTTTAGTGGATATTAACCTGCTGGACACCAACCCGGATCAGCCGCGCCAGAATTTCAGTGAAAAAGAGCTGTCATCCCTGAGTCAATCCATAAAATCCAAAGGTATAATTATACCTCTGGTGGTCAATAAAAAAGAGGATGGCCGATACGGGATAATTGCCGGTGAGCGCCGTTTACGGGCCGCTAAATTAGCAGAATTAACTGAAGTTCCTGTAATTATTAAAGAAAAAACAGATGATCCCTCCGAAGGCCTGGTTCTGGCCCTTTTGGAAAATCTGTGCCGCGAAGATCTCAATCCTATTGAAGAAGCTGAATCATTTCAAAGACTTGAGAAAGATTTCAGCAAAACTCACCAGGAAATTGCCCAGATGACCGGCCGGGAACGCCCGACCGTGACCAACGCCATTCGACTTTTAAAACTGCCCTCATTTGTTCAGGATGACATCAGATTCAAGCGTCTTACTCCGGGCCACGGCCGGGCCATGGCCGGCCTTAAAGATCCTGAGTTGTTCCATCAACTGCGCACTGAGATCATGACTAAAAATTTAAATGTTCGTCAGACGGAGGCTCTGGTCAACAAGCTGAACCGTAAGCCTGTTCAGCGTCCTGATACCTCCACTGAAGACATTTACTTTGAAGCTTTATCCAAATCTTTCAGCAACGAACTACAAGGGCTGAAAGTTAAGATAAACCATATGGGTCAGACCAAGAAGCTGGAGATTTTCTACAACAACTCTGATGAGCTGGAATGGCTGATGAAGAAGTTTGGAGTAAATCCGGTTTAAACCGGTGGGAGTGATTGAAGTTTTGAACTGGATTCGCATAAGTTCAAAACTTCATGAAGCCCACCTCTTCATTTATTTTCCCTTATTTATAATTTAAAAATTAATATACAATAATAAGGTTTGAAAGTTAGTTTAAACAAACATTATATCCAATTAATTCATTAACTTAAATTGAAATATGGCTCAACAGCTTTTACCGGTTTTAAACACAATGCAAATGATCGTTGTTTATTAATTAGGGTTTTGAACATTTTTGAACAATCATTCAAGCATCATTGTGTAAAATTTTGATCAATTAATGTCGGGCAGTCCCCCGGGCAGGGCCCGGACCCCATGTCTGGGTAGCGGTTTCCCTGTAGGGTGTTTTGGCGGCCATCATCGTATTAAGAGCGGTTCCCCGTGCCTGTGGCTTTTGTGTGCGGTAGTAAGTTAAATAAACGGAATAGAATATAATGATACAAAGTTATCCATTCACTGCCCTGGTCGGGCAGGAAAATATGAAGCTGGCCCTGATTCTGGCGGTTATAAATCCCGGCCTTGGCGGCGTTTTAATTCGCGGAGAAAAAGGTACGGCCAAATCAACCGCCGTGCGCGCTCTGGCCGCCCTTTTGCCTGAACAGAAAATCGTGGCTGAATGCCAGTTCGGCTGTGATCCTGATAACCGTGATTTCTGGTGCGACGTCTGTAAGTGCCGTGAATCAATTACTGTTAAAAGCCGTAAGCGCCACTTGGTGGAACTGCCCATCGGAGCTACTGAAGACCGCCTCCTGGGCAGCATCAACCTGGAAGAGGCCATTACCAAAGGTGAGAGTAAATTTGAGCCCGGCCTTCTGGCGGAGGCTAACCGCGGGCTTTTGTACGTCGATGAAGTGAACCTTCTGGATGATCATCTGGTTGATTCCCTTTTGGACGCCGCCGCCATGGGCCGCAATATAGTGGAGCGCGAGGGTGTTTCCGTCAGTCATCCGGCCAGGTTCACCCTCATCGGCACCATGAACCCTGAAGAGGGGGAATTGAGGCCTCAGCTTCTGGATCGTTTCGGCCTGTGCGTTGAGGTGCGGGGTTTGGAAGATCCCGGCCAGAGGCGTGAAGTGGTGAAGCGGCGATTGGCTTTTGAAAGCTCACCGGAAGATTTTGTCAGGGAATACAAACCTGAAGAGGAGGCCCTGGGCCGCCGTATTGAGGAAGCCGGCCGTCGTCTGGCTACGGTCGCGCTGGCCGATGAGGCTTTGAACTATGCGGTGAGAATCTGTTTATCCCTTGGCGTGGATGGTCATCGCGGTGATTTGACGGTTATTAAAACAGCCCTGACGCTGGCGGCCTGGAAGGGAAAAAGCGGCCCGGATGAAGACGACGTCATCGAAGCGGCCGAATTGGCCCTGCCCCACCGCATGCGCCGCAAGCCTTTCCAGGATGTGGATTTTGATGTTAAAGGCCGCTTGGCCGAGTGCTGACGGCAATTCTCAAAATATAATTGAGACGGAACGTCAGGGGCAAGGCAGACGGCAAATTTAAAATGGCAGGTCGACCCGTAGGGTAGACGGAGCGTCAGCGACTGTTCGTAAGGCCCACAAAGTGAGTCGCGGAGCAAAAACCACGCTTTTTGCGCAGCTCCAAGCCGCAGGTTTATGGGAAAAAGATTGATATTCCAAATGTGAGGTGTGTCTTGGTTGAAATAGCGCCGTTCAGAGGATTGACTTATAACCGCTCTGAAATCCAGCAGCATGGAGGACTTCTTGTCGCTCCGCCCTATGATGTTTTAAATGATGCGGAACGAGAGGATTGCCTGAATCTCAACCCGCACAATATTCTCCATCTCGATCTCGGTCCCCGCGATGAGGGCGATCAGGATAAATACGCCTGGCACCAGCGATCGGCGGATCTTTTGAAACAGTGGATGGATGAGGGCGTGTTGGAGCGGCTGGATAAACCGGCTATTTTCCATATAGAGACAACCTGCCGCAATCCGCTGAAAGGCGGTTCAATAGTGCGCCACGGCTTTGTCTGCCTGATGAAGCTGGAGGATTTCATAGAGGACCCGGAAAATTCACAGGTGCGTCCCCATGAAAAAACCTTCAGCAGCCACAAGGAAGAGCGCCTGAGTCTGATGAAACACACCAAGGCCAATTTGAGCCAGGTTTTTGGTTTTTTCCCTGATGAGGATCGTTCCGCCCTGAAACTGATGACAGCGGCCGCCAAGGCCAAAGAGCCGGATATGGATATTAAGGATTATCGCGGCTTTCAGCATCGGGTCTGGATTGATGAAAGAGAAGAATCGAATCAGGCTTTGGTTTCATGCCTTAGCGTCCGCAAAGTTTATATTGCCGACGGCCACCATCGCTATGAAACCGCGCTCAACTATCGCCGCTGGCTGAAAGAGACCATGGGCGACAAAGCTCCGGCCAGTGCTGATTATGTGATGATGTATCTATGCCCCATGAGCGATCCGGGTCTGGTGATTCTTCCGACTCACCGGCTGCTGAATCAGGAAAGATTCTCCAAGGACGAAATGCTTCAGCGCCTTTCCGCCTATTTCAAAATAAGCGGAAAATGCTTCACCGAGGAAAACGAGCCGATCATTCGCGACAGATTTTTGTGGAAAATGAAAAAGCAGAAAGATTGTCTCGGAGTTTACATGTCCGGGCGGCCGACATACTACACCCTGAAACTGACCGACGCCGGTCGGGCCGACGCGGCCTTGAGCGGCGAACCCAAGGAACTGGCCGCGCTGGACACGGTGATTCTAAGCAACCTAATTTTCAAGGAAGCCTTGGGACTGACTGAAGAAGATTTGGATAATCCCGATATTATTTCCTATGTCTCCAATTTGGGCAAGGCTCTGGAAATGATCAGGGAGGGTCAGCACAGCGCCGCGTTCCTTTTGAATCCAGCCACGGTTGAGGATATTCTGAGGGTGACTGAAAAGGGATATATCATGCCCCGCAAATCTACATTTTTCTACCCAAAGGTGACAACGGGATTGGTGTTGAATCTGATAGACTGAGCATGGTGTATGCATATGGAAGCAATACGAATCGGCGGGCTTATACTGCTTGAATATAAAACATACGGTGATGATCGGGGTTATTTCCGGGAAACATTCAGGCAGGATGAGATTAATAAGATTTTTGGCCGCGAGATCGAGTTTGTTCAGGATAATGAATCACTGTCAAAAGCGTCAGTGGTGCGGGGGCTGCATTTTCAGCGCCCGCCGCACGCCCAGGCCAAACTGGTAAAAGTTTCGGCCGGCCGTATTTTTGATGTGGCCGTGGACCTGAGGCCAGGCTCCAACACTTACGGCCGTTGGGATGGGTATGAGTTGAGCGCGGAAAACGGCAAACAGCTTTTCATCCCTGAAGGTTTCGCCCATGGCTTTGTGGCTCTGGAGGATAATACGGTCGTCTCCTATAAGGTGACTGATTATTACGCCCCTGAATGCGACGGCGGCGTGTTATGGGACGATCCGGTTATTGGCATAGAATGGCCTTTGCCTGGTGAACCGATAGTTTCAGGCAAAGATTTAAACCTGCCGGGCCTGGCGGAACTGGGCAATGTATTTTAGGTAATTTATGAAAAAAATATTGATAACCGGCGGAGCTGGATTCATAGGATCGGCTGTCTGCCGTTATTTTCTGGCCAATACTGATTATCAGGTTATCAACCTCGATGCCCTGACTTACGCGGCTGACTTGAAAGCGTTGAGTGATTTTGAAAAATCGCCTCACTATTCTTTTGTTAAAGCCGACATCAGAAACGCTGAGCAGTTGGCGGCGGCTTTTAATGAGTATAAGCCTTCTGGAGTCATGCATCTGGCCGCTGAATCACATGTCGACCGTTCCATAGACGGGCCGTCTGATTTTATTCAGACCAATATAGTCGGAACTTTCAACATACTTCAGGAAGCCAGAAAATATTATGAAAGTCTGGAGGGCGCGGCCAAAAACGCTTTTCGCTTTCATCATATTTCCACCGATGAGGTTTATGGCTCCCTAGGCGCGGAGGGTTTTTTCAGGGAAGATACTCCCTACGCTCCCAATTCGCCCTATTCCGCCAGCAAGGCTTCATCGGATCATCTGGTGCGGGCCTGGCTTCATACTTTCGGCTTACCCACAGTTATTTCCAACTGCTCCAACAATTACGGGCCTTTTCAGTTTCCGGAAAAACTGATTCCCCTGATGATTCTGAACTGTCTGGAGGGACGGCCTCTGCCGGTCTATGGCGACGGGCTGAACGTGCGCGATTGGCTTTATGTTGATGACCATGCTGAGGCTTTGGCCCTGGTTTTTGAGAAAGGCGTGATTGGTGAAAAATACAATATAGGCGGCCACAATGAGGTAAAAAACATTGAGGTGGTAAAAACCATCTGCGCCATATTGGATGAACTCCAGCCCAGAAGCGACGGCTCTTCATATGAGTCGCTGATAACCTATGTGGCTGATCGCCCTGGTCACGATGTTCGCTATGCCATTGACGCTTCCAAAATAGAGCGGGAATTGAAATGGAAGCCGCGCGAAACCTTTGAAACGGGCTTGAAGCGCACCATACAATGGTATCTGGACAATAAACAATGGTGGCAGGATCGAAAGCAGATAGCCACCCAACGGCTCGGCCTGAAATAGCCTTAAAAGCGCGGATAATTCAGCAATTCTCAAAGTAAACTTTTTCCCTTGAACTTACAGCTTGCAGCTGCACAAAAAGCGTGGTTTTTGTTCCGCGAGGGGCTTTTTTTTGCCGTCAAAACCAGCCGCTGGCGCTCCGTCACCCCTTGCGGGGCGACCTGCTATTTTAATATTGCCTCTACTTTGAGAATTGCTGCGGATAATTGTTCCGCGCTTTTTTTATGCTATACTTGAGGGAACAGCCGGGGGCTGTTTAATCAGTTGGTATTGGAAGGTGAAAAAATGCGTATATTGATAGCTTCGGATATTCATGGCTCCGCCTCACGCGCGGCGATGTTTCGTGAAAAAATAGATGAAATGAAACCGGATCAAATTATTCTTCTGGGCGACCTCCTCTATCATGGCCCGCGCAACCCGCTGCCGGATGTATACAGCCCGGCGGAAGTGGTGGAAATTCTGGGCGGCTTGAAAGTGCCTATAATCGCGGTGCGCGGCAATTGTGATGGGGATGTTGATCAGTTTGTTCTGCCGTTTCATCTGGCGGAGAGCGCCTGGATAACGGATGGTCATTACAGAATTCTGGCTATTCACGGTCATCAACTGCCTGAAAAAGATGAGGAAATCAAGGTGCCGGAGGGCACGGCCGTACTTTCCGGCCACATTCACATTCCGGTGGCGGAGAGGCGCGGCCTGATTCACCGCTGGAATCCGGGCAGCACGTCGCTGCCAAAAGAGGATTATCCGCCAAGCTTCGGATTATATGAAGATGGAAAGTTTCAGGCTTTGGATTTCAAAGGCAATGTATTAAAAAGTGATAGCTTGAAATAATGGAAAGCGAAACCGCCGGACAGGCGGTTTCGCTTTTTCAGGTTTGAAGCGGCAAAGATAAAACGCGGAGGGCGGGGCGGTGAGATATCTCCATAGTGGCCCCCGATTTTTCTCTGATCCCGGCCGGGTGGCTCCATCAGAGGCTTGTTGGTCCGTGCCCGTCCGGGGAGCAAAAATCGTGGTCCCCTCTGGAGAAATCTCACCGCCCCGCCCTCCTGGTCCTGGTTGGCTCACATAAAAAAGACAGCAACCGTCATCCCACCCAAACGCCGACATTGACCAGGCCGTGCGGGCGAAAAATTTTCTGTAAGTCGCTCGTAATTTTGCTCCCCGGACGGGCACGGATATACAAACCTCCGACAATGCCACCCGGCCGGGAATAAGAGAAAATTACGAGCGACGTCAGAAATTTTTTCGCCCGCACGGCCGGGTTTTACCTTTGTCGCCCCAAAATGAATAACCGCAATTCCTGTGAAGGAATTGCGGTGGGGTCAAGGGGCCCAAGCCCCTTATGGGGTGGAGGGGTTTTTCCGGGAAAGGCAGCCCGCCCCCCTCTTCTCTTCACTTTTTAGGACTGAAGAAGAAAAGCACAGCGGAAATAATGGAAGTTGCGCCGACCATAACAAAGGTATGGTGAAAGGCTTTGAGGGCGTTGGTCATATCAGCGCCGGGGGTGACTGTGCTCGTACCTTGGAAGAATATCAGGATGGCGGCGGCCATGCCCACGGCCAGGCTTTGGGATAGCTGCATCATCACCGACATCAGAGCGTTGCCGCTGCCGGAGTATTTGTAAGGCAGGTCCATAAGTGTATAGGTGTTCAGGAATGAAAACTGGATTGAATTTATGCCGCCTAGAGCGGCCAGTTGAACGCAGAAAAGGAACGGACTCATGTCCATGGGCACCAGGGCCAGGCTGGAGATTAAGAGGCCCTGAAGGATTGTATTGGTTAAGAGGATGGAGCGGTATTTAAAATGATTGGCCAAAGGCTTGGCCAGGAGTTTGGCGCAGACTGAAGCCAAGGCCATGGGCATCATTAAAAGGCCGGCAAATAGCGGGGTGTGCCCCAGCACCACCTGGAGGAGCAGCGGCAGAAGGAAGGGGGTGGCCCCGGAACCGAGGCGGGCGAAGAGGTTGGCGGCCAGGCCCACGCTGAACGTTTTGGTTTTGAATATGCCGGTTTTAAACAGGGAGATGGGGCGCGGCGAGAGCCTGACCCAGTAGAAAACTTGAATGATCAAGCCCAGGATAGCCAATAGTCCGGCGATGTAGTTATCCATAGCCGGGTGGCTGATAATTTCCAGGGACAGGCTGATCATCACCAGCGAGGCGGCGAATGCTATGAAACCCAGAACGTCGAAAGGATCTTTTTTGTCCAGCTCAAAAATGGGCATGATTTTTTTGGTGGCCAGCATTCCCAATAGGCCGACCGGAAGGTTGATGAGAAATATCCAGTGCCAGCTGGCGTATTGAACCAGAAGGCCGCCGAGGGCCGGGCCGATGAGGGAACCGAAAAGGCCGGGTATGGGAATGATGCTGAGAACCCTCACCAAGTCGTCTTTGGGATAGAGGCGCAGAATGACCAGCCGCCCGACCGGGACCATCAGCGCGCCGCCCGCGCCCTGAAGTATGCGGGCCACGATCATGAAAGCCAGGCTGGTGGAGAGGGCGCACAGGAGCGAGCCGAAGGTGAACAGGCCGATCGACCAGATCATCAGCCGCCTGGGGCCGACGCGGTCGGTCAGCCAGCCGGAGGCGGGAATGCAGATGGCGGTGGTCAGCATGTATGATATGAGCACGGCCTGCATACGCAGAGGGTTTTCACCCAAACTTCCGGCAATGGCCGGGAGGGCCGTATTGAGGATGGTGCCGTCCAGCATCTGCATGAAGAAGGACATGGCCACCAGCCAGGGCAGAAGTTTGGCCGTCTTGATATCCAAAAGCGGTTTATTCGTCATTTTGAGTGTCTCCGTAAATTTACTGTTCACTTCAACACACTAATTTTACCTCATTTCTTTCTTCCACTGCAATCAATACACAATTTAATTTGCCTCATGCGCTATATTGGACAAAAAGTAGCCTGTAGCAGACTAAAATTTTAGTTAAAAAAGACATTATTCTGATATAATATCGGCTTGCCGGCTTTTTTACCGTCGTGCGGTTTTTTAGTAACCGGGTTCAAACAACTTAAGGAGGATCTCATGTTGAAAAAAATGCTTTTACTGTTTACGCTGATGATGGCGTTCAGCCTTCCGGCCCTGGCTCAGGACAAGGTCTATATCAATGGTATAGACGCCAACTTCCCGCCCTTCGCCTATATCGGCGGGGACGGCAAGGCCACCGGTTTTGATGTGGACGCCATGAACTGGATCGCCAAGGAAATGGGTTTTAAGGTTGAGCATCAGCCTATGGAGTGGAGCGGCATTGTGGCCAGCCTTCGCGCCAAAAAGATAGACATGATTTCCTCCGGCCTTTCCGTGACGGAAGAAAGGGCCAAACAGATTGATTTCAGCAAACCCTATTGGGTGATCAAGCAGGTGGTGGTGGTTCCCAAAAATTCCGAGCTGGGCGCTGAAAAGGCTTTGACTTCCGGCCTCCGCATCGGCGTTCAGGCCGGGACTTCCGACGCCAAGGCCATGGCCGAGACCAACGGTAAAGACGGCCGCAAATACGAACTGGTGGAGTATCCCAGCGCGGCCCTGGCGGCCGAAGATGTTTTGAACGGGCGCATTGACGCGGCCGTTATGAATGACGCTCCGGCCGCTGAAGCGGCGGCCAAGATTGAGGTGAAGATTGTGGGCGAAGCCGGTATCCCCAGTGAGGAATTCGCGGTCGGCGTCAACAAGGAAGACAAGGAAACCCTGGAAATGATCAACGCGGGCCTGACCAAACTGATGGCCGATCCCTATTGGGATGAGTTGATCAAAAAATATAATCCGGGCGAAGTTCACTAATTTCCACGGCAATCAACTACCTCCCCCCACCGGCTTCAGCCGGTGGGGGGAGGCTTGTGAGATGGGCATACTATGGCGGATTTTTCCTGGTCAACGGTCGTATATATTCTTGGCGGCGTGGGCATGACCTCCGTTCTGATAATTTCAGCCATGCTGATCGGGCTGGCTATCGGCACGGTCATGGCTTCCGTCCAAGTTTACGGCCCGGCCTGGAGCGGCAGGATGGTCTCGCTCTATGTCTGGTTTTTTCGCGGCGTTCCCATTTTGGTGCTCATGTTTCTTTTTCATTTTGGGCTGGCTGGTCTGGTGGAAGAAGCTTATCTGTATTTCTTCAAAACCCGCCTCCGCATCCCGCCTCTGGCCAGCGCCATAACCGTCCTGGGTCTGTGCAGCGCGGCCTATCAATCGCAGATTTTTCGCGGGGCCATGCAGTCCATTCCGGCCGGTCAGCTCAAGGCGGCCAAGGCCCTGGGCATGAGCGGCCCCCAGGCGGTGAGGGTGATCATACTGCCGCAGGTTTTCAGAATTTCCATCCCGGCCTGGTCCAATGAATATTCCATCATGCTGAAAGACTCGGCCATTGCCTTTGTCATCGGCGTGAGCGAAATTATGTCGCGCTTCAAGGCCGTGGCCACCACCACTCACCGGCATCTTTTGATGTATATTCTGGCCGGTGCGCTTTATTTCATTCTTACCTGGATAGGGGTAAAGCTCCTGGCCGCGCTTTATAATAAAATACGCACTCCGGGGCTGGCCGAAACCGGCCCGTCAAATTAGTGAAAAAATGAATCAGCCTATTCTGGAAGTAAAAAACATATCCAAAACCCTTGGCGGAAAATTAATACTGGACGACGTTTCGCTGAGCCTGAACCGAGGCGAACTGAAGGTGCTGATCGGCCCCTCCGGCGGCGGCAAGAGCACTCTTTTGCAATGCATCCATTACCTGATTAACCCTGATAAAGGCGACGTGCTGCTGGAGGGCCGTTCGGCCGCCGAAATGGGCCGCAGGAACATCTGCGCCTTTCGCCAGGAAATCGGGATGATCTTTCAGGATTTTAATTTATTCGATCACCTGAACGCTGAAAACAATGTGGCCGTGGCCCTCAGAAAGGTCAAGGGGCTGACCAAAGAAGCGGCCCTCAAGCGGGCGCGCCAGGAACTGGAGCGGGTGGGCCTGGCCGATAAGGCCACGCTTTATCCGGCCCAGCTTTCCGGCGGACAGAAACAGCGCGTCTCCATTGCCAGGGCCCTGGCCATGGACCCCAAAGTCATGCTGCTGGATGAACCGACCAGCGCGCTCGACCCGGAATTGATCGGGGAGGTGCTGAACGTGATCGTCGATCTTTCCAAATCCGGCATGACCATGCTGATGGCCACCCACCAGATAGGCTTCGCCCGCCATTTGACCAGCGAAATCATTTTCATGGAGAGGGGCGGAATCGCTGAAGCGGGTCCGCCGTCCGTGCTTCTGGCTGAAGGGTCTTGTAGCCGCACGGCCGATTTTTGCTCCAAGCTGACCGAGCTTCTTGGTAAAAACGGATGACATTATGATCGATCTGGCCTATTATCAGGAAATGATCCCGGAACTGACCAGGGGTTTCTGGCTGAGCGTGAAGATCATCGTGCCCTCGGCCACGCTTGGCCTGATTATCGGGGTGCTGGTGGGCGCGGTGCGCGGCATGGAGTATCCCCGTTTTCTGGTAAAACCTTTTAACGTTTATGTTTCACTCGTTCGCGGCCCGGCTCTTTTAGTTCAGATCTTTGTTTGCTATTATGGTCTGCCGGAACTGGCCATGCTGGTCCGCCCGTTTTTTGAGGCGCACGGCCTGCCGCCGGTTTGGAAGATTTTGTATCTGTCGCCTTATGCGGCTTCGGTTTTGGTTTTTTCCCTTTGCAGCGGCGGCTACCATTCGGAATATATTCGCGGGGCCATTCTGTCGATCAAGAAAGGCCAGTTTCTGGCCGCAGAGGCCCTTGGCTTCACCAAGCGGCAGATGTTCTGGACGGTGGTGATTCCGCAGGCGGTGCGGCGGGCCTGGCCGGGTTGCGGCAATGAGGTGATTTATCTCATCAAGTATTCATCGCTGGCTTTTGTGGTCTCGGCCAAGGAACTGACCGGAGCCTCCATGTCGCTGGCCAACAGCACTTTCCGCTTCACCGAGACTTTTTTCGCGGCCGGGCTTTATTATCTTTTTCTGGTGACAGTGGCCACCTGGATTCTGAACCGGCTGGAAAAGGCCTATGCCATTCCCGGCTTTGGCCGGGCCTAGTGAATTTACGGAAAAGCGGTTGACCGCCGCCGGGAGAAATGTTTTTGCCCGGTTCCGTTCCGGGGGTCTTTAGTCACGGAACCGGGCAAAAACATTTCTCCCGGCGGCTGCCTGATCAGCTTCTTGGGGGCTTGATAGCAGCTAATTCTAAGCCAACTCCGCCGCATATAACGAGGGTCGAGCCATGGAGGGCGAGACGGAGCGCCAGCGACTGGTTTTGGCGGAAAAATAGCCGCTCGCGAAACAAAAACCACGCTTTTTGTGTAGCTACGAGCCGTAAGTTGAATGGAAAAGTCGTAATTAAAATCGCTCCGAAATTACAACCTTGACTGCGGACTAGTGGCGGCATTGGAAAATTTAGAGATAAAATTAAGGAAATATGACTGCTTTTTCAAGAAAATACTATCGCTCTCTGGAACCGCTTCTCAAAGCGGTGGATCATAAATCGCCTGTCGATTGGGAAAAAGTTTTTGACCGCGCGGCTCCGCTGGAATTTGAAATCGGTTTCGGTAACGGCGAATACCTTCACAGGATAAGCCTCGATGAGCCGGAGCGTAATTTCGTCGGCGTGGAAGTAGCCTGGGCCTCCATAAAACGGGCCTTGCGCAGATTGGCCTCCCCGCCGCGCCGAAACGTGCGGGTCATGCTCCTGAAAGCGGAGGTGGCCCTGGAAAGGTGCTTCGCTCCCCAAAGCCTGGATGTGGTAAGATCGCTGTTCCCCATTCCCTGGCCCGATGAGCGGCAGGAAAAGAAACGCCTCTTTAAGCGTGATTTCCTGAATCTGTCAGCCAATCGGTTGAAGGCCGACGGCCGCTTCATTTTGGTGACCGACAGCCTGGAACTGGCCGAATGGACCCTGTCCCAGTCGGAGCAATCGGCCATAGCTTTCACTATGGAAGAGTGCCAGGCCGTGATGGATACCAAGTATGAACGCAAGTGGCACGGAGGCGGCCAGAGAATTTTCTACCATCTGACGGGCACTAAAAAATTTCACCCCGAACTGCCATTGATAAAGGACATTGAAATGCAGGCCTATTACCGCGACGACTTTAATCCTGAAACCTACCAACCCCAGGACAGCGCGGGCGATATAGTTGTAAAATTCCGGGAATTCATTTTCGACCCCAAACGTCAGGAAGGCATGCTGAGAACTTTCGTGGTGGAGGGGACGCTCACGCAGGAATTTTTCATTAAAATTTTCCAGCACGGCCAAAGGTGGAAATTTACCCCGGCCATAGGCTCCCAGCTTTATCCGACCCAGGGCATAGCCAGGGCGCTGGAACTGGCCAGCGGCGGCCGCCCCGCCACGGCATTTTAGCCGTCCCCGCCATTGATCGACCATGAACGGCCCGGACAAAAATAAAACTCCTGAAACTCTGGAATCACTGTCCGGCCGGATAGAGCGCATCACCTTTACCAATGAGGAAAACGGCTACACGGTGATGCATGTGAAGCTCCCCCGCCAGAAAAACCTTCTGACCGTGGTGGGAAACCTCTCCAGCCCGGTGGTGGGCGAATTCATCGAGATGGAGGGCAGCTTCGTCAACAGCCCCAATTACGGCCGTCAGTTTAAAATCAGTAAACACCGCCTGATGGCCCCCACCACTGAACCGGCCTTAAAAAAGTATCTTGGCTCCGGCCTGATCAAGGGGCTGGGGCCGGTGCTGGCCGGGCGGCTGGTCGACAGGTTCGGTGACAAGACTCTCGACGTTCTGGAAAAAACGCCGGAGCGGTTAACGGAAGTGGAAGGATTGGGCGCGAACCGGCGCGAATCCATCATCGACGCCTGGCGCAAGGCTTCCGGCATGAAACGGCTGATGAGTTTTCTGGCTGAATTCGGGGTGGGACCGGCCGTGGCCATGCGCATCATCCGTCGTCTGGGCGACGGAGCCGACGAATTGATCCGGGAAGACCCATACAGGCTGGCCTATGAAGTCAGCGGAGTGGGCTTTGCCACGGCCGACAAGGTGGCCAAAACCATCGGCCTGAAACCGGATTCCCCCCGGCGGCTGGAGGCCAGCCTTTTGTTCGCCTTGAGCACTCAGGCCGACGAAGGGCACGTTTTCTGCCCGGATGCGCCTCTGATAAAGCAGGCCGCCGCACTGACCCCGGAAGCCGGTGAGGAGGCCCTGTGGTCGGCTCTGGGCCGCCTTATCCTGGAGGGGCGCGTTAAAAGCGAACCCCAGATGGAACCCGGCGGGGCCAATGACATTTATCTGCCCAAACTCAACCGGGCTGAAAACTGGGTGGCCCAGGATCTTCTGGGCATTCTCCACACCCGGCCCCTGATTGAAGTGCCGCGATTGGAAAAAGCCCTGGAATGGGCCGAAAGCTCGTTGGGCCTGAACCTCTCTGAAGGGCAACGCGAAGCGGCCCGGCTGGCTCTGGAGAAAAAAGCCCTGATAATCACCGGCGGCCCCGGCACCGGCAAGACCACCATCACCCGCATAATCACCACTATTTTCAGCGCGGTAAAAGCCAAAATCGCCCTGGTGGCCCCCACCGGCCGGGCGGCCAAACGGCTGTCCACCGCCACCGGGCTTCCAGCCAAAACGGTTCATCGCCTCCTGGAATATTCGCCTTTGGCTGGCGGCTTCATGCGCGGTCCGAAAAACAAGCTGGACGTCGATGTGCTGCTGGTCGATGAAGCTTCAATGGTGGATATTCAACTCATGAATCAACTGGTGGGCGCCCTCCCCCATCAGGCCCGCCTGATTATGGTGGGCGACCAGGATCAGCTTCCCTCAGTCGGCCCCGGCCGGGTGCTGGCCGACATGATGGAATCGGGCACCATAGCCGTGGCCCGCCTTAATGATATTTACCGGCAGGCTCAGGGCAGCCAGATAATTCTGGCCGCCCATCAAGTGCGCCAGGGTCTTTTCCCGGAATCAAGCCCCGATCGTGATAACGGTGATTTTTATTTTATTGAGGAAAACGATCCGGCCCAGGTGCTGTCGAAAATAGTTTATCTGGTCAGCCGGAAAATTCCCGATAAATTCGGCCTGGACCCGATGGAGGACATTCAGGTCCTCACCCCCATGCACAATCGTGATCTGGGCACGGAAAGCCTCAATCAGGTTTTGAGCGACACACTCAATCCGTCGGCGGCCCATTCAGTCCAGAGGTTTGGCCGCAAGTTCAAGCTTGGCGACCGGGTCATGCAGCTCAGGAACAATTACAACCGGGATGTTTTCAACGGTGACAGCGGCCGGGTGGAAAAAATCGAGACCGAATCGCAGGAACTGTCCGTCAACTTTGAGGGGCGTTCGGTAATTTATGATTTTGCCGATCTGGACGAACTGACTCTCTCCTATGCCGTGACCATCCATAAATCCCAGGGTTCGGAATTCCCGGTAGTGATCATCCCCATGGTCAAGAGCCACTACATCATGCTGCGCCGCAACCTTCTTTATACCGCCATAACCAGGGGCCGCCGTTTTGTGGTGGTGATCGGCTCGACCGAAGCGGTGAGAAAAGCGGTTTCCACCGATCACGAACTGAAACGCCACTCCCGTCTGGCCCTAAAACTAAGCGGCCAGGGCAGAGCCCTGGACCCACGGATGCTGGCGCATCCTTCGTCTAGGTAGCTCCTTCCCGTAATAGTTAATTTTGGCGGCCATCATCGTATTAAGAACCACTCCCCCCGGCTATGGAACCCGCCACCGCCAAGGGGGCACCGCTCTTAATACGATGATGGCCGCCAAAAGCAGCGTTCAGGGAAACCGTCACCCAGACATGGTCCTGTGCGGACCACGCACAAAATGCTTGACAAATTGGTTTTTTTTAACTATATAAAATGTTGCGAATGAGAAAGCTCATTCGCAACTTTTTTCATTTTATGACAGATCGGCAGGTGATGTTCAAGTGAGCAGCAATCAGACTGGTATCGAGGTTTCCGTCCGCGAAAACGACGTGGAGCAGGCTATCAAGGCTCTGAAGCGTAAAATCGCCCGTGACGGGCTTTTGAAGCAGTTGAAGAGCAAAAAGGCCTATGAAAAGCCCAGCGAGCGCCGCAAACGCAAAGAGCGCGAATCAAAGCGCCGCCTGCGTAAGGCCATGGCCCGCCGCGCCCGCAGAGTCCCAAGGGGTTGATTATCCCCTCTCGCGGCCGATTTAAGGTCGATAAAACCGCCGGATTTCCGGCGGTTTTTTTATGCCCTCTTTTTATGGCTTCTTGAAAATTCTAAAATATTGGTTACAATATAAATGGAAAGATTCTTATAAAAGGAGGGAAAAAATCATGCGGCGCAAAATATCTATATTCACTTTACTTTTTTTTGTGATATCCACGATTCCGGCCCTTTTATGGGCTGAAGAAGATAGAAGGCTGACCGCGACCAAAAAGCCTTCTCACAGCAACCCACCGGAAATAGTGAACCCGCCTGAACCGGAGCGTCCGCCGAGGCCAGGCCGCCCTCCAGGTATCGGCCGGCCGCCGGGGCATGAAGGCAGGCCGCCGAAACCGCCCTCCATCGAGAGGCCCCCGGAACATGGGCGGCCTCCCGGCGTCAGGCCGCCGAATAACGGCCTGCGTCCGCCTCAGTGGTCCATAAACATCAACAACAGGCCGAACAGACCCCACCGGCCTGGCAATGGCGTGTGCCCGCCGTATTGCGGCTCTAACATCTATTGGTATGATTACCAGCGAGATGATAAAACTGAAACAAAGTATTTTGAGACGGAAAGCGAACCGCCCGTGCCTCCCTCCTATTTTCAAAGCAGCGGCGGCTTCGATAGATTTGAGGATGATGGTGTTGGGGTGGCTCCGCCTGCGGTTACTGAAGACGACTATCAGACGGATTTGAGTAAATACAATCTGATGATGAAAGCTTGGCAGTGAGTGAAATGGAATGCGGCCTACGGCCGCGTGATTAAGGACTTGGCCTTATCGGCCAACCAGAGGGTTCCACCCTCTGGACTCCGGCTGGGGGAGGGCCCACGCGGGCCCTACCCCAGACCCCACCCGCGCCAGGGGGGCGGAGCCCCCTGGACCCCCAAGAGGTCAGGGTCGGCTTCAACTTTCTTCATCCCGCATCGCCGCAACTCGCTTCGAGTACGAAGCTCAGACAAGCGGCGACGCTTCATACTGCCTCGGCTTCTGGTGCTATAGGCAGTTTTACGTTGTGCTGAAACATTCCGCGATAGGCAGCTTCATGGGCTGAATGGTAGTTCACGTATGTTCGGCTTAAATCAGCTTCCCCTTAAAGGTTCTTTCCAGTGCTGTTAGTCCGTCTCTCTGCCATCTATAGCTTTTTAATGAGTTGCCCCTTAGAAAAAAGACAGCCAAGTCTCAACGTTACAGCACTGAAAAAACTATCTGAGGGGAAAGAGTAATCAGCCGAACATACGTGAAGCAACAATCATCCACTGAAGCTGCCTATAGCAAAATGTAACAGCCCAATGTGATGTGGCTGGCAGCGGTTGAAACATATGCTGTAAGAAGCGTCGCCGCTTGTCTGAGCTTCGTACTCGAAGCGAGTTGCGGCGATGCGGGAAAAAGAAAGTTGAATCTGACCCTGACCTCTTGGGGTTCCAAGGGGCTTGCCCCTTGGCGCGGGTGGGGTCTGGGGCAGGGCCCGCGTGGGCCCTCCCCCAGCCGGAGTCCAGAGGGCGGAGCCCTCTGGTTGGCCGATCGGGCCAAGTCTTCTCCAGAGCAGCCGCCCCAGAGGCCGTCACAACATTGGCCTTTTACATACGCTTGTGATACAATCAGCCCTTATTTGAACAGGCCGCCCTGCCCTGCCGACACACACGCCTGTAAGCCGCCCCTTGGCGGAAACAGCCGCCATAACCGTGCCCCTGAGCCGGTTTTTTTAACGCCTTTGCAAACAATGGCCGCCAAGGGAGACGGGCCGGGAAGTTCACCGGGATCATCATGAAAGAAAATTTGCTGAACCGTATTCTGCCGCACTTGCGCACCTCCGCGAAAAACGGCTTTATGGCCTGGGTTTTTGTGGCCAAGCTGTCTATTCCGGCTATGCTTCTGACTCGCCTGTTGATCTGGTTTGACCTCATCCCCTATGTGGCCATGGTTTTCAAACCTGTTATGAACCTCTTGGGCCTCCCGCCCGAGGCGGCTCTGGTCTGGGTCTCGGCCATGCTGGCCAATGTTTATGCGGGCGTCACCGTTTATCTTTCACTCATGCCGGTGATGGAGCCTCTGTCAGTCAGTCAGGTTACGGTTCTGACCTGTATGTGCCTGTTAGCCCATGCCCTCCTCATCGAGGGACAAATCTGCCGGGCCACCGGCCTGTCATTCTGGCGCATAACGGCCTTTCGCATCATTTCAGCCATGATTTTCGGAACCATAGTTCACCTGAGCGCCACGCTCACCGGCTGGGGGGCGGAGCCGTCCTCACTCATGGTGGGTCTGGAGCTGCCCGCCGAAGCCGTTCCGTCCTGGTTAGATTGGTTCATCAACTCGGTCAAACAGCTTTTGATCATCCTGGTGGTGGTGGAAGTGCTGATGCTGCTCATGGAGGCGGTCAAGCACAGCGGACTGACCCGCCTGATAATGAAAGTTCTCGGGCCGCCCTTGAGGCTGGCCGGGGTCGGTGAAAACGCCGTTATGGTCACCGTCATCGGCTGTGTGCTGGGGCTGGCCTACGGCGGCGGGCTAATTGTGGCCGAGAGCCGCTCCGGCCACATCTCCAACCGCGATATTTATGCGGCTATTACCTTAATGGCCGTTTTCCACTCCATGGTCGAGGACACCATCGTCATGTGGGCCCTTGGCGGCTCCATCTGGTGGCTGTTGGGGGCCAGGCTGATTTTCGCGCTGGCAGTGGCCGCCGTGGTCAATCGTCTGGCTGTGACAAAACGCTGGAAGCCGATCCTGGTCGGCAATCAACTTGAATTCGAAACCACTGAAAAGCCGGACCCGGCCGGTCACGGCGCCTGACATAGAGAAATACACATGGCCCCTAAAAAAGCCTGCCTGATAACCTTCGGCTGCCAGATGAATGAATATGACTCCGGCCGTCTGGCCGATCTCCTGACGGCCGCCGGCTGGACTATGACCGATTCCCGCGACACGGCGGATTTTATCTTTTTCAATACCTGCTCCATCAGGGAAAAGGCGGCCCAGCGGCTGCTCAATCATGTGGAGCAGGTGCGTTCGCTGAAGAAAAAGAAACCCGGCTTGATAATAGGTGTTGGCGGCTGTGTGGCCGAACAGGAGGGGGAAAAGCTTCTGACTGACGCCCCCTGGCTGGATCTGGTGGTCGGGCCGCAGCATCTGCCCACTATCCCGGACCTCCTGGAAAAGCTGACGGCCAAAACAGAAACCGGCCGCGCCGCCACCGGCAGCGGCCGGAGGCCGGCCTGGAGCCGGGAAAACCTGGCCGAACTGGGCCGGGATGACGGCAGCCGCACCGAGGCCGGAGGCCTGATCGGCTTTGTCACCATCATGCAGGGCTGTAACAATTATTGCACCTACTGCGTGGTGCCTTACCTTCGGGGGCCGGAACTGAGCCGCGGAGCCGGGGATATCATTGACGAGGTCAAACGCCTCATTGATAACGGCGTGAAAGACCTGACCCTCCTGGGTCAGAACGTCAATTCCTATGGCCTAGGCCAGAGCGGCGAACCTACCTTTCCCGAGTTATTGGAGAAAGTCGCGGCCACCGGCATTGAGCGTCTTCGCTTCACCACCTCCCACCCCAAAGATTTTCCGCCGGAACTGGTGCGCCTGTTCGGGAGCCTGGGGCCTTTGTGCGAAGGGCTGCACCTGCCGGTGCAGTCCGGTTCCGACAAAGTGCTGAAAGACATGCGGCGCGTCTACACCCGCGATTCCTATCTCAGATTGGTGGATGACCTGCGCACCCAGTGTCCGGGATTGTCGCTCACCACTGATATTATCGTGGGCTTTCCAGGGGAGACGGAAAAGGATTTTGAAGACACCGTGAGCCTTCTGGATACAGTCGGCTATGACGCCATGTTTTCCTTCAAATACAGCGACAGACCGCAGACCCGCTCGGCCGCTTTTGAGAACAAGGTGCCGGAGGAAGAAAAGGGGCGGCGGCTGACCTATCTTCAAACCCGCCAGAAGGACATCACCCTGGCTAAAAACGCGGCCCATGTGGGGCAGGTTCTGGAAGTGCTGGTGGAAAGGGAATCCGACCGTTACGAAAATCAACTGACCGGGCGGGCCCGCAACTTCAAGCTGATTCATTTTGACGGTTCCCCCGAACTAATCGGACGGACCGTACCGGTGCGCGTGGAGGAGGCCTGGGGGGCCAGCCTGCGCGGGGTGAGGGCTGAAAAATAATATGTCGCATTATATTGATTTGCATATACATTCCCGGTATTCACGGGCCACTTCCAGTGCCCTCAATCCGGCCAACCTCAGCCTGTGGGCCGGCTACAAAGGTCTGGGCCTGATCGGCACCGGCGATTTGACCCACCCGGTCTGGCTGAAGGAACTGCGCGAAAGCCTGACCCTGCGCGACGACGGGCTCTACAGCTTAAATGACCAGCCCGACGGCCCGCGATTCGTACCCACCGGCGAAGTCAGCGCCATTTACAAGCAGGACGGCCGCACCCGGAAAATCCACCTGGTCATCATCGCTCCCGATCTGGACGCCGCGGAAAAATTCTCCAAAACCCTGGGCGCTCTAGGTAACGTCGAATCAGACGGCCGCCCTATCCTGGGCCTCTCCGCCCGTCATATTCTGGAAATCGCCCTCACCACCCATCCTGAAATGATGGTCGTCCCGGCCCATATCTGGACCCCCTGGTTTTCCCTGTTTGGGGCCAAAAGCGGCTTCGATCATCTGGAAGAATGCTTTGGCGACCTCAGCCCTCACATAACCGCCCTGGAAACCGGCCTATCGAGCGACCCGGCCATGAACCGGCTGGTTTCCGCTCTGGACAAGTATCCCCTAATCTCTTCATCCGACGCCCACAGCCCGGACAAGCTGGGCCGTGAGGCTACCATCCTCAAGGACGAACTAACCTGGGCCAACCTCTCGGCCGCCCTCAAAGGCGGCCCCAGTCTGGGCGGCACAGTGGAATTTTTCCCGGAAGAAGGCAAGTATCACTTGGATGGTCACCTGAGCTGTGGCCCGGCCATGACTCCGGCCGAAACCCGCGCCAATGGCGGCCTGTGCCCGGTCTGCGGCAAGCCCGTGACCATCGGAGTGCTTCACCGCGTCAGTGAACTGGCCGACCGGGAGACGCCGCTGGAGGACCGCCTCCCGGATTATCACCTCATTCCTCTGGCTGAACTGTTAGGCCAGGTTTGGGGTGTGGGGCCGAAAAGCCGAAAGGTGGTGGATTCATTCAATCGTTTGATTGGTGAATTCGGCAATGAAATGACTCTCCTTTTGGAAACCCCTTTGGAAGATATTGAAAGTGTGGCCGGGCCCCTCTTGAGGCTGGCCATTGACCGCATGAGACGGGCCGAGGATATAGAAGCCTCCGGTGGTTTCGACGGGCAATTTGGCACTGTCCGGGCCATTACGGCCGAGGATCGGGCCACCTACGGCGGCCAGGGGCTTTTGTTTGAGGTTTCAAAACCGGCTAAACCCAAGCGGGCCACGGTGATACTGCCGACCCTGAATATGGATAAAGAGACGGAAAAGCCGGAAATCCAGCCGGCGGAACCGTGTGAAGGCCTGTCGCTGGTTCGGGGCGACCTGCTTCTGGACTGCCTGGACGCGGACCAATCCAAAGCCGTGACCAGCCAAAGCCACGCCTTGGCCGTGGTAGCCGGCCCCGGCAGCGGCAAGACCAGGGTGCTGGTGCACCGGGCGGCCTGGATGATCCGGGAAAATCTGGTGCGGCCGGAAGAAATGCTTCTGACCACCTACACTCGTAAAGCCGCGCTGGAACTGGGTCCGCGCCTGTTGGCCGCCCTGCCCTTCCGCTCGGAAAGCCGGGGAGTGAAGGTGGCCACTCTTCACGCTCTCGGCTATGAATTTCTGAAGCGGCAGAAACCGGATTGGGAACTGGCCAGCGGTGATTTCCTGGCTGAAGTGATCAAGAAGTCGGCCAAAAAGGCGGGCATGAAACCGTCCCCCTTCGCCTCTCTTTTAACGATGGTTAAAAATAGCCCGGCCCTCCGGCCTGGTGAAACAGACCTGCCGGAAAATGCCCCGGAAGCTTTCAACGCGGCTTTTCGTTATTACAATAAAACTCTGGCCGCTTATAAACGCTGGGATTTCGATGATTTGATTCTGGAAGCCGCCCCTGACGGCCCGACCCCATACAAGGCTGTGCTGGTGGATGAGTTTCAGGATCTCAGTGCCACGCAATTCAGCTTCATCAAACGTTTGTTGCCTCCGGTTTCCGTGGAGAACAATACGTTCTTAACTGTGATCGGCGACCCGGAGCAGAGCATTTATAGTTTCCGGGGAGCCAGGGCCGAAATTTTTGACTGGCTGAAAATTTACCCCGGCCTGGAATCCGTTGATCTGCCTCTGAACTATCGGGCGACGAAAATCATTGCCCAGGCGGGTGAAGATGTGATCAATACCAAGTCCCGGACACGCCGGGCGGCCAGAAGCGAGAACGGCCCCAAATTGACTCGGGCCTCCCTGGCCTCCCCTAAGCGTGAGGCGGCTTATGTGGCTTCGCGTATCATGGCCCACCTTGGGGTACTGAAGCTCGGCCGTGAAGCCACCAGCCGTCAGGACGCGGATTTCATGAGTGGATTGGGCCTCAACGATGTAGCGGTGCTGTTCCGCCTGCGTTCCCAGGGTGAGGCAATGGCGGCGGCCCTGGATGAAGCGGGCCTGCCGTGGCAGATGAGCGGCGAGGAGCCTTTGACCGCTGCCGATCATCTCGATTTTACGGCCGACAAGATCAACCTGTTGACTATGCACGCCTCTAAAGGCCTGGAATTCCGGCTGGTTTTTATAATTGGCGCTGAAGAAGGCCTGTCCCCCTACATTTTACCGTCGGAGGAACCCACGGAAGCCCGTCTGGCCGAAGAAAAACGCCTCTTCTATGTGGCCGTGACCAGAGCCAAAGAGCGTCTGTACATCACCAGGGCCGCCAAGCGGCGCTTATACGGCCAGCCCCTTTCAGGTGAGCCGTCCCCATATTGGAACGACCTGGCTTCAGCCCTGTGTCTGGATGTTGTGCCGCAGGTCAAGACGGCCCGTCCGAAGCCTTTGCCCACCCTGTTCGACTGACCGGCCTAGCCCGGACCCCATGTGTGCTGTAGCTTAAATTTTCCGACGTCCTAAACCCGCCGGGAACCGGGGATTGTTTTTTGTCCCGTCTCCGTTCCGGGGGTCTTTAGTCACGGAGCCGGGACAAAAAACAATCCCCGGCTCCCGTCTCCCGCTCAGCCAGGCACACTTTCCAGCCCTCCAGGAAGCCCACCAGGCAGCCGCCGGGAGAAATGTTTTTGCCCGGCGAGGTGACTAAAGACCCCCGGAACCTCGCCGGGCAAAAACATTTCTCCCGGCGGCGGTCACCCGCACATTCAAAAAAAGCAATCCAGCCAAACAGGCTGGATTGCTTTTTAACGCTTGAGGCGGTTAACGTAACGAAATCTCACTCCTTACGGAAACGGCTGACGCGCTCGGCCACAATGACCAGTATTACAGTGGCCAGCATCACCAGTGTCGACAGGGCATGAATCTCCGGGCTTATGCCGCGCCGCACGGACGAGTAGATGTAGATCGGGAGGGTCACCGAGTCCGGCCCGTGGGTGAAAAAGCTGATGATGAAATCATCCAGTGAAAGGGTAAAGGCCAGCATGGCCCCGGCCAGTATGCCGGGCATCAACAGCGGCAGGGTCACCCGGAAAAACAGATAGGTGCCGCTGGCGTAAAGATCGCGCGCGGCTTCATCAATGTCCCGGCCCAGGGAAGCCAGACGGCTGCGCACCACCAGAGTCACAAAGGAAATCTGAAAAGTGATGTGCCCCAGAACCAGCGTCAGCATGCCCATGTCAAACGATGAGGAAATATTTCTCAGCACGCTGAATGTGACCACCAGGGCGGCCGCCAGAATGATGTCCGGGGTAACAACCGGCAGGTGGACCAACAGATCCATCACTTTGCCCAGCCGCCGGGGCCAGGGGAAACGGTCCAGCCCCAGGGCCAGGGCCGTACCCAAAAGAGTGGCCACGGCCGTGGAGACCAGGGCCACGAAAAGGCTGTTCAGGGCCGCCTCCAGAATGATCTCATTCTGGAAAAGCATCTCATACCATTTCCAGGTAAAACCTTTCCAGGTCAGCCCGTATTTGGCGTTATTGACGGAAAATACGGCCACGGCCACTGATGGTATATACAGAAAAATCAGGCTGGCAATGGCGACGACGGCCACAATGGGACGCTTTTTATTCATTTGCGTTCACCGTGGCCGGAACCATTGCCGTCAAGGTCGCCCCAGCGGCGATACAGCATCAGGCCGATCATGGTCAGGAGCATCAGGGCCAGACACAGGGCCGCGCCAAAGGGCCAATCGCGGCTCTGGCCGAACTGCTGCTGAATAAGGTTGCCTATCAGCATATAACGGGAGCCGCCCAAAAGGTCGGTGACCACAAACATGGCCATGGCCGGAACGAAAGTGACGATCACCCCCACGGTGAGGCCCGGCCGGGTCTGGGGCAGGATGGCCTGGGTGAAAACCTGAATGCGGCTGGCGTAAAGATCGCGCGCGGCTTCCAGAAGCTCCCAGTTGAGCCGCTCCACACTGGAATACAGGGGCAGAGCCATGAAGGGCAGGAACGTGGAGACCATGCCCAGATAGGTGGCGAATGAGCCGGGATACAGAGGGGTACCGGGCTGGATTAAGCCCATGAATCCGGCCAGTTGGGCCGGAGGCAACTGGGGGCTCAGAATAAGGAGCCAGGCATAGGTTCGCACCACCACGTTGGTCCAGAAGGGCACCATCAGAAGGAAAAGAAGCCAGGTGCGCACTTTGGGGGAGCGGGTGGCGATGTAAAATGTGAGGGGATAGGCCAGCACCAGGCATAGAATAGTGGTTATCAGCCCCACCAGGAGGCTTCGGCCAAGGATAATGAGATGATCGGGGGTCCAGCCGAACAGGCCGTAGCCAATCAGCCGCTTGTAGTTTTCGAGGCTGAAGACCCATTGAATTTCGCCAAAACTGCCCCTTTGGGCCAGTGACAGAACAATCAGCCCGGTGGCGGGTACGGCCAGGAAGATCAGCAGCCAGAAGATGCCCGGCCCCATCAGGGAGGCCCCCTTGACCCGCAGGTCGAAAGCGCGGTGAATGCCGCCGTACCAGGTTATCAGCCCCGGCGGCACCTCTTCCTCCGGCGGGGTCAGGCCGCGGCTGTATTCATCGGCCGCTTCAGCCTCCCGGCGGTTTTCCGCTTCAAATCGACCTTGATCATCAGGTTTATTCATGGCGAACCTCAACAGGTCTGTGGCCGGGCCACAGCCGGAGTAACCGGCCGGGTCAGGCCTCAAAGAAAAATACCGGCGGGTTTCCAGAAGGAGGCCCGCCGGCAGTGTTTTTTAATGGCGTTTGTCGCCGTTTATTGCGGGGGGTCGAGTCTTCGAGACGGAGCGTCAGCGACTGGTTTATAAGAATAAACCATCACTCGCCGGGCAAAAACCACGTTTTTTGCCCGGCTTCGGCTCGCAAGTATAGGGGAAAAAGCCATAATTAGAATAGCAGAACGCCGTCTATTCAGCTTTATCCAGAGCCACCAGATCTTCCGGGGGGAAGAAAAGGCTGACTTGATCGCCGGGGGCCAGACGGCCTTTGGCATGGGTACGCACCCGGACCGGGCCGGGATCGAGCCACAGATCAAGGCTCTGGCCGCGATAAATGGCTTCACGCACTTTGGCCTGGACCCAGTTGGGATCGCCATTGGGGGCGTCGCTCAACTGAATGTGCTCCGGCCTGATGGCCAAAGTTCCCTCATCCCACTGGGGGGCGGAGGAAAGATCGAAAGAGCCGAAATCGGTCACCACCCGGCCGCCGTCGCGGCGGGCCTGAATGATGTTGGCCGCCCCAAGGAACTCCGCCACGAATTTGTTGCGGGGTTTGGAATATACATCCCTAGGTGCGCCGACCTGCTCCACCAGACCGTCTTTCATGACGGCCAGACGATCGGAGACCACCATAGCTTCGTCCTGATCATGGGTGACCAGTATGAAGGTTTGGCCGATGGTGCGCTGGAGACGGCGAAGGTCTTCCTGCACCTGAGCGCGAAGGTGAGCGTCAAGGGCGCTCATGGGTTCATCTAGCAGAAGGATATCCGGTTCATTGACCAGAGCGCGGGCCAAGGCCACTCTCTGTTTCTGTCCGCCGGACAACTGATGGGGATAACGTTTTTCCAAGCCGTCGAGGCCTAACATTTCCAGTTTTTCAGCCACCCGCTTCCTTACTTCGGGGAGGCTGACCTGACGGGCTTTCAAACCGAAAGCCACGTTTTCGAAGATGTTCAGATGCGGGAACAGGGCATAGCTTTGAAAAACCGTGTTCACCTGACGTTTGGCCGCCGGAAGCCGGGTGATATCTTTACCACCCAGAAAAACATGCCCGGAATCTGGCAATTCCAGGCCGGCGATAATGCGCAACAAAGTGGTTTTCCCACAACCGGAAGGACCAAGCAGAGTAAAAAACTCTCCCTTCCGTACCTCTAAGTCAACGCCTTTTAAGGCTTTGTGGCTGCCGAAGCTCTTTTGGACTTGCGCCACTAAAAGTCCCAATTCAATCTGGCCTGTCAATTCCTCTCATACGCCTCCCTTTACCCGTTTACAGTCCGTATTGGTTCACTTCTTCTTTTGGGCAGGGCGGCAACGCCAAACTCAGGGGTTTCGGGAGGAGTGGGGAACCGTTTGGAACCTTGATCTCCACGGCTTTGGACAAAGTCCGCCGTAGCCTGAAGGCATAATGTTGACGCCCCAGCGAACCGGGACCGGATAACCCCCCTAATGGGGAGTTTTGACAAGTCGCTCTTTTTATCATAATCACAGCAACAGGTCAAGCGAAAAACATCCGCAATTTTTTAACCGTTTCCCGTAGTTGTGGAAACATCACAGATTGATTGTAATTATCCTTAACCCCAATGTCAAGGGAACGGCTGTTAGCCTGGAAGATGGTAAAACCCGGCCGTGCGGGCAAAAAAATTTCTGACGTCGCTCGTAATTTTCTCGTATTCCCGGCCGGGTGGCGGTGTCGGAGGTTTGTATATCCGTGCCCGTCCGGGGAGCAAAATTACGAGCGACTTACAGAAAATTTTTTGCCCGCACGGCCTGGTCAGTGTCGGCGTTTGGGCAGGGTGACGGTTGGGTCTTTCTTGCATAAGCTGACCAGGATTAGGAGGGCGGGGCGGTGAGATTTCTCCAGAGGGGACCACGATTTTTGCTCCCCGGACGGGCTACCGGTTTAAGGAAAAGCCCACATTTTAAAAATAGCAGGTCGACCCGATAGGGGAGACGGAGCGCCAGCGACTGGTTTTGAGGCCATAAAAGCCGCTCGCGAAGCAAAAACCACGCTTTTTGCGTAGCAGACGGGCCGCCTGTTTAAGGGAAAAAGCCATATTTAAAATCGCTCCACTATGGAGATATCTCACCGCCCCGCCCTCCTGGTTTTACCTTTGCCGCCCTCAAACGTTCACTCCACGGTACAGCCAGCACGCTTGTGGACAACAGGAAAGAAAACAAGTATAATTTAAAAATGAAGACAATGGGTTGACAAAACAAGGCGGGTCACCGGACCTGATTTTTTATCTAAGTGAGGAAAAAAAATATGGGTGATATAAAGCGCCAGCCGAAACCGAAAATGCTCTTTGAAGAAAACCGTGAAACCTTTAATAAAATGGTCCGCGAAGGCAAAACGCCCGACCTGAAGGACCAGAACCTCTCCGATCTCGACCTTTGCGGCTTTATGCTGAGAGATGCCGACCTCACCGGGGCCTATCTGCGCGGGGCCAATCTCTCCGGGCAGGATCTGTCCAGCGCGAAAATGCACGGGGCCAGCCTGAAAAACGCCAAAATCAGCGGCTGCCTATTTCCTTCGAATATCAGCGCTGATGAGATCAGGCTGTCGGTGGATCTCGGCACCCGTATGCGCCAATCCGACAATTAGGCCATGCCCGACATACGTCCTTCCATAAAAAATCTCCTGCCCTGGCTGGTTGAGCTCAGGCGCACCCTGCACCAGTGCCCGGAGATCATGTATCAGGAAACTGAAACTTCAGCCATAGCCCGCCGGGTTCTGGAAGAATCGGGCCTGACGGTCACGGGCGGGTTCGGGGGAACGGGCCTGGCCGCCATCTGGGACAGCGGCCGACCCGGACCTACCATAGCTTTCAGGGCCGATATGGACGGCCTGAACATCACCGAGCCGGAAGGCTGCCCTTTTGGCTCCAGAAATCCCGGCCTTATGCACGCCTGCGGGCATGATTTCAACTTGGCCCTGGTGCTGGGTCTGGCCCGGCTGGTCTCCGTCGGCGGATTGGCCAGTCTTAACGGGCGGGTCATGTTCATCTGCCAACCGGCTGAGGAACACGGCGCTGGAGCCGCCGCCATGCTCCGTGACGGGCTTTTTGAAAAAACGGCCCGCCCGGATTTGATTTTCGCCGGCCATGCCGAGCCGCTGCGCCCTCCCGGCCGGATGATCATCAATCCCGGCCCCATAATGGCCGGGGTGCTGGATATTCACCTCACCATAACCGGGCGCGGCGGCCACGCCGGAACGCCGGATTCCGCCCTGAACCCCCTGCCGGCCATGGCCCGGCTGATAACGGCCATTTCCGCCTACAAGCCCCCGGCCGGGGCGCTGATAACCCTGACCATGGCCAGCTGCGGCGAACGCACCAACGTCATTGCCCCGGAAGGCTCCGTCAGCGGCACATTGCGCTACTACTCCCCTGAATCCTGCCAAACTATCCAGGATTATGTGGAAAGGCGCTGCCAGGAAGTGGCTGAAGACAGCCGGACGCGGGTGAAATGGAAATGGGTTGACGGCTACCCGCCCACCATCAACAGCCCGGATGCGGCCGCCGTGGCCAGGGAGGTGGCGGATTCCCTCCTGGGGCCAGGCTGCGCCGGGCCGGAAGCCCCTTCCTACGGCGGTGAGGATTTTTCCTTCTTCCTGGAAAAAGTCCCCGGCGTTTTTATGTTCTTCGGAACAGGCGGCGCGCCAGGCGGCAACCATCCCCTCCACAGCCCCAACTTCTCCATAAACGAGGAGGCCCTCCCCATCGGCCTTGAATATTGGGCCCGGCTAGCCGAAAAACTGCTGCGCGCATAGCCCCAGGCGCCCACAGACGGCCAAAGCCTAGGGGGCACCGCTCTTAATACGGTGATCGCCGCCAAAACCCGCGCCCCGGGAAACCGCCCCCCAGACCCAGCCCCGTGCGGGCCACGCACAAGTTGCCAAAAAAACATTGACATGGTATATTAATAAACATGAAGTATGAGGTGGAACCTTCCATCATTTTGACATTTCTAAAATAGTCCTCTGCTTTCATAACAATATTATTATGCGTGTAGTCATTGCCTGACGGGTCCGATTTAATAATTTCGGGCTAGGTAATCATTATGGAGAAGCTTTTAATATTGTTTGCTGTGCATTCAGCAATCCTTTAAAAAAACGCTTATTGTCAGCTTTATTAAAATAGTCATATTAATCCGTCGATGATTGGCTTCACCGTTCGTGGTGAGCTGTATTGTAAACGGTCTGAAATTATAAGGAGCTTTAACGTGTTGCAGAAATTAGGCGTCGGAACGCAGCTGGTCCTGGCATTTATCCTTGTATCAATTATTTCAGTTTCAAGTCTCTTAATGGTGACTACCCGGCTGGTTTCCCAGACCACCACGGAAGATGCCCTGGCTCTTTTGGACGAGACCGCAAAAAACTACTCAGGGGAATTTTCGAAATTTTTCGAAACCGGACTCCTGGTGGCCGCCGATATCAGGGCGGGCATGCTGGCGGTTAAGGATGTGGCCTCCCGACGGAGCCAGCCTCCTGACCGGGATATGGCTATTGCCGGAATTGTGGCCGTCATGAAAGAGCACCGCTGGGCCAACGGCGGCTGGGCCGGCTGGCAGCCCGACGCCTTTGACGGCCGTGACGCTCAATACGCAAATACACCCGGCCACGACCAGACCGGCCGACTGGTGCCCTCCATTGTGGTGGACGGCGACAAAGCTTCGGTTGACGCGCTGGTTGATTATGACAAGGCCGGTGACGGCGACTATTATCTACTGGCGCTCAATAGCGGCCGCGAAGTGGTTTTGGAGCCATACACCTATGATTATAATGGAAAAAAGGTGCTCCTGACCACGGTGGCAGTGCCAATATTGGAAAATGGGGAAACCAGGGGCGTGGCCGGAGTTGACGTAACCCTGGATTACATCACTAAAATAATGTCCACCATTAAACCAATGGGAACCGGCCAGGTTATTCTGCTGTCGCCTGAAGGAACCATCGTCGGCCACAGCGACGCATCCCTGGTCGGGCAGCCCTTCGCCTCCACCCCGAGGGGCAAGCTACTGAATGCGGATTTACAGGCGGTCATGGGTGACGGCAAGCCCATGACCCGCGTGGTAGAAGGCGGCTGGAGCGGCGGCGAAGACGCGGCGGCGGCCATTTATTCATTCTCGCCCGGCCAGACCGGCCGCAACTGGGCTTTCATCGCCCTGGTGCCCATGGATACGGTCCTGGCCGCCTCCCGCGCCATGACCCGCTATGGATTGATGGTGGGCGCGGTCATTTTGGCCGTCTCGATTGTAATCGGCCTTCTGGCCGTGAAAATCGTGGTGGGCGGCCTGACCCGGCGCATTTTAAACGTGGCGGAGGAACTGGAAGAAATTTCCACCAACATTAATGAGGAATCGCGTGAAATCAGCGCCTCCAGCGAAAGCATAGCCGACGGCGCGCAGAGCCAGGCCGCTTCACAGGAGGAAACATCGGCGGCGCTGGAAGAAATATCCTCCATGACCAAGCGCACAGTGGAGAACGCTCACAGTGCCAATGAAAGCGCCCGCGACACCATGCAGATCGTCCGGGACGGGGCTGACGACATGCGAGCCATGACCACAGCTATGAATGAAATAGACGATTCAGCCACCCGCATCGGCAACATCATCAAAGCCATTGAAGAGATTGCTTTTCAGACCAACCTTCTGGCCCTGAACGCTTCGGTTGAAGCGGCCCGGGCCGGGGAGGCCGGGGCGGGTTTTGCGGTGGTGGCTGATGAAGTGCGCAACCTGGCCCTTCGCAGCGCTGAATCAGTGGGCAACACTCAGGCCATGATAGACACAACCCTCAAACGGGTGCGCAACGGCACGGAAGTGGCCGGACGCCTGGAGGCCAGCTTTACGGCCATTGAGGAAAGCTCCAATCGCATAAACGAGCAGGTTGACCAGATTAACACGGCGGCTGAACAGCAGGACACCGGCATCAGCCAGGTCAATCAGGCCGTCCAGATAATGGACAAAGTAACGAACGAAAATGTGTCGGCAGTCAATTCGCTGGCTTCGACCACCGCCCAGCTAAGCATACAATCCGACAGAATGTCCGAAGTGGTTGAACGTCTCCTGTCTACCATCGGCGGCCGCCGCCGTTGAGGAATTTTGACGCCGCGCCAATTCCAGTGAAGGAATTGGCGCGTCTTTTCAATGCGGGCCATAGCTATTTCATATATTATCAGCCCCAAACAGGAAATAGGGTGCCATTGCGGCAATCATTGCTCTTTATGGTTAATCTGAAGGTATTTATCCGTCACGGCCTTGAACAGGGCCATTTTGTTTTTCGGGCCTTGCCCATAGCGTTTATTGATTTCAGCAACAATCGTCGGCTCACCCAAGTTATATCCGGTTGCCAGGGCATTCAGTCCTATGGCCATCTGCATTTTAAGGTCGCCGTTATCGCTTGGCCTGAATTGCCTTGCCTGCTCCATCGCGGCGATTAGGGACATACAGTCATCTACCATTTCATTCGTCAAGGAGCGAACAGCCTTATCCAGGTCACTATCAGATATTTCAGAAAGCGATAAACCACGGAACAGGAGCTGAATATTTTCCCGGCCATGATCCTTTTCCATCTCTTTTAAAAACTCTTCGCCATTAAGACCATTTAAAAGCGCGGAGGGCTTTTTTAATGTTGATATGAAAGATAAAGTGAGATCATCACTCTTCTGGGAGCTGCTATCGCTTTTAAAGAAATCACGAACAAAGATCAATATCAAAAGGCCGATTATTAATGCGAAAATCTCTTTTCCCGATAGTTTCCTTTTGGGATCAATCATGATTTTTCCTCTGGAGCGCTACATAAGCTTTAGGTGCGATTCATAAAAAAACCAGAGCGGCGATGCAAAGCACAGCCGTTCTGGTTTGTCGCTGATCAGCGGCTGGAAATGGGAAGTAAACCCGTCGCAGCCATGTCAAAGATTAGGATATAAAGGAAACTTGAGGCAGAGCGCTTCAACTTTATGCCGCACTTTTTTCAGCACCGTATCGTCCTCCGGCGCACTGAGTGCTTCGACTATATACTCGGCCACCAAATCCATATCCGATTCTTTCATGCCTCTGGTGGTCAGGGCCGGAGTACCCAGCCGCAGGCCGCTGGTGACGGTAAAGGGCTGGGTGTCAAAAGGCACGGCGTTCTTGTTGGTGGTTATGCCGGCCGCATCCAGGGCCTTTTCAGCCGCCAGGCCCGTCAGATTTTTGCTTCTGAGGTCCACCAGGAGCAGATGGGTGCTGGTGCCGCCGGAAACCAGGCGGAAACCCTCGTCCGCCAGATTGGTGGCCAGACGTTTGGCATTGAGAATTACCTGCTGCTGATAATCCATGAAATCGGCCGTAAGTGCCTCGCCGAAGGCCACGGCCTTGGCCGCAATGGCGTGCATTAAAGGCCCGCCCTGAATACCGGGAAAAACACGTGAATCAATAGCCTTGCCAAGATTGCGCTTGCTGAGGATCATGCCGCCCCTGGGGCCGCGCAGAGTCTTATGGGTGGTGGTGGTGACTATGTCGGCCGCCTCAACCGGCGAAGGATGGAGGCCGGCGGCCACCAGTCCGGCGAAGTGGGCCATATCCACAATCAGGGTGGCTCCGCAGGAGTCGGCCGCTTCGCGGAATTTGGCGAAATCGATCACACGGGGGTAGGCTGAGCCGCCGGCCACAATCACTATGGGCTTTAGTTCCTCGGCTTTGCGCATCATATCATCATAGTCGATGAGTTCGGTGTCCTTGCGCACGCCATAGGAATGAACGTTATAGAGCCGACCGGAAAAATTCACCGGTGAGCCGTGGGTCAGGTGCCCGCCGTGGGCCAGGTCCATGCCCAGAATGGCATCTCCCGGCTGCAGAACGGACATATAGGCGGCCATATTGGCCTGGGAGCCGCTGTGCGGCTGGACGTTGACGTGTTCGGCCCCGAAAATTTTCCTGGCTCGGCTGATGGCCAGCGATTCCACCTGATCGGCGAATTCGCAGCCGCCGTAATAACGGCGTTCGGGATAGCCCTCGGCGTATTTATTGGTAAAGATGGAGCCGGTGGCGGCCATGACGGCTTCTGAAGTAAAATTTTCAGAGGCAATCAGCTCCAGGTGAGTCCGTTGCCGCTGCAATTCGCTTTTAATAATGGCGCTGACTTGAGGGTCCACTTGATCCAGCACAGTTTCCATAAAATCCATCCTCGTGCGTGGCCCGCACTGGGCTATGTCTAGGTTGCAGTTTCCCGTAATCGTTAATTTTGGCGGCCATCATCGTATTAAGAATGTGACCCCCTCCGCTATAGCTTTCGCGTGGCTGACGCAGAGTTATATTTTGAGTTGCTGCCGGTAACCATCATGAGCGCCCCGCAGGCCAAACCAGTCATGGCAACAGCCACGGGGGCACCGCTCTTAATACGATGATGGCCGCCGCAAGCAGCGCCCAGGGAAAGCCTCACCCAGACGTGGGGTCCGGGCCCAGCCCGGCGATTTTGTTTAGGCGGTCCTGGTGGCGGCCGCCTTCGAAGGGGGTCTCCAGAAAGGCGTCGACTATTGCAATCGCCAGACCCGGCCCCAAGACCCGCTCTCCCAAAGTCAGGATGTTGGCGTTGTTGTGGGCGCGGGCCATCCGGCTCATAAATTCATCCGTGCAGGTGACGGCACGAATGCCCTTGACCTTGTTGGCCGCAATGGCCATGCCCAGACCAGTTCCGCAAACCAATATGGCCATATCAAATTGACCGGCCACCACTGCCTCCGAAACTGTTTGGGCATAATCAGGATAATCGGCCCGCTCCACATCGTCGCCCACACCGAAATCCCGCACCGACAAGCCTTTTTCCAACAAATGCAGGCGAATGGCTTTTTTAAGTTTGCGGCCGCCATGGTCGCTGGCAATGGCCAGTTTCATTTTAACACGCTCCTTACAAAAGACGGATAGGCTCTATATATTTGAAGTCCAGCCGCCTCTTAGGGCTTTAGATTGAATATTATACACACTCACGCACTGACTTTTGCCTGTTCAAGGCATTTTGATCATGCGCCGGTAAAAAAATCGTTTACTATGCACACTCGCGCACTGGCTATTGCCTGTTCGAGTCATTTTGATCATGCGCCGGTAAAAATTTGGCAGGCCGCCGGAGTTAAAAAACCCGGCCGAAAAATGGGCCGGGTTCATAACTCTAATAGCCCGCCGACGCTTTAATCCACCGCCTTCAGCACCAGGCAGCCATTAGTGCCGCCAAAGCCGAAGGAGTTGCTCATCGCCGCTTTCACCCGCACCTTGCGGGCCACGTTGGGCACATAATCCAGATCACAGAGAGGATCGGGAATGTCAAGGTTGATGGTCGGCGGCAGAACGCCGTCTTTGAGGGCTAAGGCGGTGATAACCGCCTCCAGGCCGCCGGCCGCGCCCAGAAGGTGCCCGGTCATCGACTTGGTGGAGCTGATCGCCAGCTTCCGGGCCAGCTCTTCGCCAAAGGCGGCCTTGATGGCCCGCGTCTCAATTTGGTCATTGAGATCGGTGGAAGTGCCGTGGGCATTGATGTAGCCAATGTCGGAGGGCATGATTCCACTGCCGGCCGCGTCTTCCATGGCGGCTTTCATGGCCAGAATGGCCCCCTCACCGTCATCGGGCGGGGCGGTCATGTGGAAAGCGTCGCCCGAAGCTCCGAACCCCACGACTTCAGCGTAGATTTTGGCGCCCCTGGCCACGGCGTGATCCCACTCTTCCAGAACCATCATGCCGGAGCCTTCGCCGATGACGAAGCCGTCACGGTCTTTGTCAAAGGGGCGGCTGGCTTTTTCAGGCTCGTCGTTTCTGGTGGAAAGGGCCTTGACCGCGTTGAAGCCGGCCACGGCCAGCGGAGTAATGACCGCTTCAGCGCCGCCGGTCACCATCATGGTGTAGCCATTGTCGCGAATCTGCTGGAAAGCCCAGCCGACCGCGTGGGTGCCGGCCGCGCAGGCCGTGGAGACCAGAAGGTTCGGCCCTTTCAGGCCCAATTCAATGGAAATCTGGCCGGGGGCCATGTTGCCGATCATCATGGGAATGAAAAAAGGGCTGATCCGGTCGGGCCCGCGGGTGAGAAGAACTTCATGGTTGGCTTCGATGGTGGTGAGACCCCCGAGGCCGCAGCCCATGATGCAGCCTGAGGCCAGGCCGAGTTCCGGGGTGATGACCAAACCGCTGTCGTCCAGCGCCATTTTGGCGGTGGCCACTGCATACTGGATGAAGGGGTCAAAGCGTTTGACCGCCTTCTTGTCCATGTAGTTTTCAGCCACAAAACCTTTGACTTCAGCGGCGATTCTGGTCTTCTGATTGGATGGATCGAATTTGGTGATGGGGCCTATGCCGCTCTTTCCCTCCTGGAGGGCTTTCCAGGACGAGGCCAGATCATTGCCCACCGGAGACAGAAGAGCGGCGCCGGTTATTGCCACGCGTTTGGGAGATTGAGTTCTGGCCACGGCTAGTCCGCCTTACTTGGAGATGTTTTCTATAAAATCAACCGCGTTCTGAACGGTTTTGATTTTCTGGGCCGCGTCGTCATCGATTTTAACGTCGAATTCTTCTTCCATGGCCATTATCAATTCCACCAGGTCAAGGGAGTCGGCGCCCAGATCATCCTGGAATGAGGATTCGGGACGGATTTCACCGGCATCCACTGAAAGCTGATCCGCGACGACGTTAATAACCCTGGAAGTAATGTCAGACATGTTGTTGCTCCTTATTTTCGGAAAGTAAGTTACCTTGAGTCTGGCTGAGCGGGACCAAAGCAAGTGCCGGGGCAGCCGAAAAATTTTCCAGCCGAAGAACCTGCGCTGGTTCACTCAAACCAATTTCGCTATTTTAATAGAATTAGGCCAAATACACAAGTAGTAACTATTTTGCGATTCAAATTATGGCTGCTTCCTCTGAAAAACCAATCACTGCCGCCCCGTCTCGAAGACCAGTGCGTACCGCGAGGTGAGGCGGCGGCCATAATTTAGAACGGCTGTATTCAGCCGACAAATAGGCGGTGCCCGGACTTTCAGCCTGCCGACGAACCGCCCACCTGGAAAAAACCTTAAAAATAAAGCCCGCCGTTGACATGGATGGTCTGGCCGGTGATATAGGAGGCGCCCTCCCCGGCCAGGAAAGCCACGGATTCGGCCACATCCTCCGGCGTTCCGAAACGGCCCAGGGGCACGCGGTCAATAAAGGCCTGGCGGATTTTGTCATCGAGTTTGGCGGTCATGTCGGTATCTATAAAACCGGGGGCCACCACATTGACAGTCACGCCGCGCCCGGCCAGCTCAAGGGCCATGGTCCGGGTCAGGCCCAGAAGCCCGGCCTTGGAGGCGCTGTAGTTGGCCTGGCCCACATTGCCGCTGAAGGCGACGATGGAGCTGAGGTTAATGATGCGGCCGTGGCGCTGTTTCATCATTATTTTGGCCGCCGCCCTGGAACAGGCGAAAACCCCGAACAGATTGGCCTCCAGCACTTTGTGCCAGTCATCGTCGGACATGCGGATGCTGAGGCTGTCGCGGTTCAGGCCGGCATTGTTGACCAGCACATCCAGGCGGCCGAAACGGGCGGCCACATCCTCGATATTCTTCTGGGCGGCGGCGCTGTCTTCGATGTCCCAGCACTGGGCTTCGGCTGCCCCGGCCTTTTCCTTCAACAGGGCCAGTGTTTCAGCCGCGCCTTTGGAGGCCGGGTCCACATGAGTGAAGATGACCGCCGTATCAGGGGCGGCCATTTTCAGGGCAATGGCCCGGCCAATGCCGCGCGAGCCTCCAGTGACCATGACTACTTTTTTTATATCCATAGCTTAGCCTTTCATTTTTCTCGACTGCGGTCATCCACGATTGATTTGCTTTTGTCCGGTTCGTCTCTGGGGATTAAAACAGCGGCTCCGCTGGGACAGATCTCGACGCAGGCCGCACAGCCTATGCATTCGGTTCCGGCCGAAAATATTTTCCCGCCAACACGAATAGCCTGAGCCGGACATATTTCCAGACACAGGCCACACCTGATGCATTTGCCATTAATAAGCGCCCTGACCGGCGGCTGGCCGCCGCCGGGCAAAGGGGACAGGTGATAATTCATGTCGCTTGGGGCGCGTTAATCGCTTGGTAAGAAATTAAACGGCGGGTTCCAGGAACTGACGCCCGCGATAGGTGCCGCAGGAGAGGCAAACGTGATGGGGACGTTTGGGCTCGCCGCAATTGGAGCATTTAACGACCGTGGGGGTCAGGGCGGTGTAGTGCGTACGACGTTTACGGCCCTTCATTTTGGATTGTTTTCTTTTAGGTACAGCCATTTCACACCTTATCTTCCTGAGGAGTCGGTCCCCTCTTATTCACAATGCTGAAACTCAGCTATGCCCGCAGCCGTCCACACAACCGCAGAGCCCCTCATTGAGATTGGCCCCGCAGCGCGAGCACAGCCCGGCGCAATCGGGTTTACATATAAAATGCCAAGGCCAGGAGAGCCAGAACAATTCGCCCAACAGGCCCGACAAATTCACTTTTCCGTCAACCACTTCCAGGCTGCCGTCGCTGTCGGACTCTTCGTCCCCATTCGCGGACGCGCCCGGCGCTTCCAAATCAAGAACCTCATTGACTTCCGATGAGAGCGCGGTCGGCGTTTCATTCAGGCAGCGGTCACAGAAAATTTCAGCTGTCACCGCAAAGCCGCCTTTGATCGACAGTCGATCTTTGCCGGTTGTGCGCAGCTTGAGACTGCCGGTGAGCGGCGAAAGAATAACCGGAGTCTCCTCACCATCTTCCGCCAGCAGTTCCATCAGGTCAGCGGCGGGTACATTCAGTTCCAGTTCAAGCCCTTCGAGAGGTATGTCATCCACTCTCACAATCAGACTTTCCACCATGGCCTCCTTGTTCGGACTTTTGAACATTATCTGAAATAAAAGACCGGCAGAAGAGCTATTTTAGCCAAAAAAACACAAGTGTCAAGCCGCACTCCGCGAAAGTCAAAACTTCCGGGCCATGCGACTTCACTGGAATCGATACTTATTCAGCCGGGGCGGCTTCGGTGGTTTCAGCCGCGGCAGCCTCAGCGGCGGGCGCTTCTTCAGCGGCGGCGGCCTCCTCCGCAGAGGCGGCCTCCGGGGTGACGGTAATTTCAGCGGCCGGGGTTTCAGTGGCAACGGCCGAAGGGGCCGGGGTGGCCGCGGCGTCCGCCGGAGCGGCGGGAGTGGCCATCTGGCTGGCGGAAACGTCTTCCACTGACCACTGGTCAATAACCGAACCCTTGTTCATTCCGCCCTGAAAGAGGGCCAGATTAAGGGACGTGCACATAAAAATGACGGCGGCCGCACAGGTGATTTTGCTGATAAGGGTGGTTGGCCCACGGCTTCCGAAGACGGAACCGGAAGAACCGCCGCCGAAAGCGGCCCCCATGCCCGCGCCCTTACCGGCCTGCAGGAGAACGGTGAGCACCAGAACGACGGCGACGATCACATGAACCGAGATAACTATAGTGTGCATATTCAATCCCATAGAGCGGGTCAAGCCCGCAGGCGTATAGAAGATTCAACTTCGAACTCGATACTTTACCACAACCTTTTTTAACATACAAGCCACAAATGAAGAGCGGCAGGGTAATCGTTGGCGAGGGTATGGGTAAAACCCGGCCGTGCGGGCGAAAAAATTTCTGACGTCGCTCGTAATTTTCTCTGATTCCCGGCCGGGTGACAGTGGCGGAGGTTGGTGGGTCCGTTCCCGTCCGGGGAGCAAAATTACGAGCGACTTACAGAAAATTTTTCGCCCGCACGGCCTGGTCAGTGTCAGCGTTTGGAAGGCTGACTGTTGGGGTTTTCTACCATGAGCCGACCAAGATCAGGAAGGCGGCGCGGTGAGATATCTCCAGAGGGGACCACGATTTTTGCTCCCCGGACGGGCACGGACAAAACAGAACGTCAGTGAAGCCACCCGGCCGGGATCAGAGAAAAATCGGGGGCAACTATGGAGATATCTCACCGCGCCGCCTTCCGGGTTTTAGCCTCAGAGATTGCGATATCCCAGCCTTACAAACCATCGTTTTAATATCTCTGATGCGGCTATGTATTTTTATAATAAAAAATGGTATACTAATAAATTGTGATACATGAATATGCGGCCAGGGCGGCCGTTATATATAGTTTGCAGTCCGGCCGGGACCAATTTTTCAGCCGGGCCTGGAAAGGCGGCAATTTTAATCATGGCCGCCCCGCTTTATAAAAGCAGGGGTCGAGTGCAGCGTGACGGGGCGTCAGCGACTGAAAGCCATATATTAAAGTCACCGCCGGAAAGGTTTTAATGTTGACAGAGGAATTTACGACGGAGCCTGGAGCCTGCTGCCTGGGGCTTGACGTCGGCTCCATCAGTATCAAGGCGGCCCTTTTGGACTCGCGTGGACAGCTTGTCCACCAGGCTTGGCTTCGTCATTTCGGCCGCCCCTTCGCGGTGGTGGAAACCGCTTTGCGCGAAATCCTCAAAACCTTCCCCGCTGACAAAATTTACCCTCCCGTGGTGACCGGCACGGCCGCTGTGGAACTGGCCGGGCTTCTGGGCGGCGAGGCCGTGGGCGAAATCATGGCCCTGACCCTGGCCGCCGACCGGTCCGCCGCTTTTCCCCAAAGCCTGATAGACATCGGCGGCGAAGACACCAAAGTTTTATGGTTCAACCGCGAGGGCGGCAAGCTAACTCTCTCCGATTTTGCCATGAACGCCCTGTGCGCGGCCGGGACCGGCTCTTTTCTGGATCAGCAGGCTCACCGGCTGGGCTACAGCATCGAAGAATTCGGGGCCCTGGCCTTAAAAAGCGAAGTGCCCCCGCGCGTGGCCGGACGGTGCAGCGTTTTCGCCAAAAGCGACATGATCCACCTTCAGCAGTCGGCCACCCCTGATTATGAAATCATTTACGGTCTGTGCCTGGCTATGGCCCGCAGCATCAAAAGCGGCCTGGCTAAAGGCAAAGCCCTGCCCGCTCCAGTGCTTTTCACCGGAGGCGTAGCCGCCAATCCCGGCCTGGTCAGAGCCTTGCAAGAAGTGATGGGCCTCAATTCAAGCAATCTGATAATCCCTGAAACCCATTTTGTTTTTGGCGCCCTGGGCGCGGCCAGCCACTGCCTGGAAACAGCGAGCGCACGCCAGCCCGGTTTGAAGCTGGAAGGCCTCCAGGCTTTTCTGGAGCAGGGGCACCGCCCGCCGGAGCGTCTGGCTCCGCTGAAAAGACCGGCCCGCACCCCGGCCACCGCCGATTTTAAATGGAGCACCGTGGTGGGCCGCCTCCCGGTCTACATCGGGGTGGACGTCGGCTCGGTCAGTACCAACGTGGTGCTGGTAACCCAGGACGGACAGCTGGTCTCCCGCCAGTATCTGCCCACGGCCGGACGGCCCCTGGAGGCCATTTCCACCGGTTTCAGCAACATCCCCAACGGAGTGCGCGACAAGGTGGAGGTGCTGGGCGTCTGCACCACCGGCTCCGGCCGCTATCTGAGCGCCGACTATCTGGGCGCGGACATGACCGTCAACGAGATCACCGCCCAGGCCACGGCCGCCGTGGCCATTGACCCCAAAGTCGATACCATCTTTGAAATCGGCGGCCAGGATTCCAAATACATTTCCATCTCCGACGGCGTTATCGTCGACTTCATGATGAATAAGGCCTGTGCGGCCGGAACCGGCTCTTTTCTGGAGGAACAGGCTGAAAAGCTGGGCCTCTCAATCAAGGGCGAGTTTGGTGAGGCGGCCCTGGCCAGCCAAAGCCCGGTTTCGCTGGGTGAGCGCTGCACCGTTTTCATGGAATCCGATCTGGTTCACCATCAGCAAAAGGGTGTGGACCACGACGACTTGACCGCCGGGCTGTGCTACGGCATTGTTAATAACTATCTGGGCCGGGTGGTGGAAACCCGGCCGGTGGGGCGCAATATCTTCTTTCAGGGCGGCACCAGCTTCAATCAGGGTGTGGCCGCCGCTTTCGAGGCCAAGCTGGGGCGGCCCATAACCGTCCCTGACAACGCCGACGTCACCGGGGCCATGGGCGCGGCCCTCATCGCCCGCGACCGCCGCGATTGGGAAAAAAGCCGCTTCGTCGGCTTCGACCTTTCCACCCGCCCCTATGAAATCAAAAGTTTTGAATGCCGCGACTGCGCCAACCGGTGCGAAATCCGCAAGGTAACGGTCGACGGCGGCCAGCCTTTCTTTTACGGCAGCCGCTGCGGCAAATTCGAAGAGGACGCGGTCAAAAAGGCCGTCCCCAAATGGCCGGACCTTTTTGAATACCGGGCCGATCTGGCTTTCAACCCGCCGGAGGCCCGCGAGATATTAAACCGGACGCGCGGGCTGGCCAAGAAAAAGATCGGTATGATCCGCTCGATGTTCTTTGGCGAAATGGGTCCATTCTGGGCCACTTTCTGGGCCGCCCTGGGCTTCGAGCCCCTCTGGTCCCACCCGACCAACAAAAGCATCATCCATCGCGGCTGTGAGAAATGCGGCAGCGAGTTCTGCTTCCCCATCAAGGCCGCTCACGGCCACCTCCTGGACCTGGCCGATCAGAAGCCCGATTACATTTTCCTGCCCTCACTGGTCAACCTCCCCTCCGGCGGCATCAGCGAGGATGAAGAGCGCCACACGCCCGACAGCGCCGCCTGCCCCTATGTGCAGTCGCTGGCCTATACCGCTCCGGCCGCCCTTGGTTTTAAGGGAGACAACTTCCTCACCGGGCCGGTCTTTTTCGGTGAGGGAGAAAAGGTGCTGTGGGATTCACTGGCCGGTCTGGTCAAACCGCTGAAAATCTCCAGGGGCCAGGTAAAAACGGCCATGACCCAGGCCCTGGAGGCCCAGCGCGGCTTCGGCCGCCGCCTGATGGACAAGGGCCGGGAAATGCTTGGCCAGCTGGGGCCGGAGGACAAGGCCATGGTGGTGGTGGCCCGGCCCTACAACGGCTTTGATCCCGGCCTGAATCTGCGCTTGAACCAGAAACTGGCCGATCTGGGAGTTATGGGCCTGCCGATGGATTTCCTGCCCCTGGACACCAACAATGGCGAGGCCGCCTCCCATTATTGGCGCTACGGCCAGAAAATCACCGCCGCCGCCGACCTTATCGCGGGCGACTCCCGGCTGGAGGCCCTCTACATCAGTAATTTCGGCTGCGGCCCGGATTCCTTCATTATCCACTTTTTCAAGCACCAACTGGGCGGCAAGCCCTTTCTGGAAATTGAAATCGACGAACATTCTTCCGACGTCGGGGCCGTGACCCGGCTGGAAGCCTTCCTTGATTCTCTGGCCGCGCGTAAAGCCCGGGGCAAGGAATTCGCGCGGGAGACCGAAATACGCCCGTTGTCAGTAACCCGCTCGCCCCGGATGGATAAAACCATCTATCTGCCGCCCATGTGCGACCATGTTATCGCCGCCTCGGCCGCCCTCAGGAGCGCGGGCATTCCGGCCGTGGCCCTCCCCCCCTCCGACCGGGAGACCATCGAGCTTGGCCGCGCCCAGACCTCCGGCAAGGAGTGCTACCCACTGATTCTGACTGTGGGTGATTTCATCAAACTCACCAAACGCAATGGGTTTGATCCGGCCAAATCATCCATCTTCATGCCCTCTTCCAACGGCCCCTGCCGCTTTGGCCAGTACGGCCGCTATATCCGCCTGGTCATGAAACGGCTGGGGCTGGAGGAACTGGACGTCGTCTCTCTCGACCAGACCGGCGGTATGTACAAAGCCCTGGATCAGGCGGCCAAAAAACAGGGCGGACCAGGCCTGTCGCGGCGTTTCTGGCGGGCCCTGGTCGGCACTGACCTTCTCCAGAAGGCCCAGTGGCAGACCCGTCCGCGTGAGAACGCCGCCGGGGCGGCCGACGCCGCTTACGGCGCGGCTCTGGCCGATCTTTCGAACGCCATTGAGAATAACGGCGACCTGGGCCAGGTCATGAAAAAGGCCCGCCAGCGATTTGAAATCGCCACGGACAAAAACATCCCTCTGGGCTCCAAACCGCGCGTCGGCCTGGTGGGGGAGATTTATGTCCGCCACAACACTTTTGCCAATGAAGACGTTATCCGCCGCCTGGAGGCCCTGGGGGCTGAAGTGGTGGCGCCGCCATTTTCCGAATGGATTTTTTATGTCGGTTTTGTCAACGCCATGCGGGCGGCCCGTCAGGGCGATTGGAAAAGCCGGCTGAAAAACGCGGCTATAAGCTGGGCCCAGGGACGCGACCTGAACCGGCTGGCCGCTCCCTGGCAGGGATTTTTCCTTGATGGAGCAGTCGATCCCCCGGTTAAGGGGCTGATTGATCTGGGTGAAAAATTTCTGCACCGCAGTTTTCAGGGCGAAGCTATTTTATCGCTGGGCAAGGGCATGGAGTTCTTCCATCACCGGGCCAGCGGTCTAGTCAATATCATGCCTTTCACCTGCATGCCCGGCATGGTGGTGGGGGGATTGACCCAGGATTTCAGGGAGGCCTGCGATGGCATGCCCTCATTGAATTTGTCCTACGACGGCCAAAGCCAGACCAACACTCAGGCCCGCCTCGAAGCCTTTATGTACCAAGTCAAAAGTTTTTACGAAAGGTACGAAAGGCACGAACGCCCGGAAAAACGTGAGAGACCACAAGGGCGTGAAACCCGGGGGAGCCAGGATGAAGGAAGGCGGGGCGCAGCCGCAAACGGACGCGCCCAAAAGGCCGCCTAGGACGTTAAATCAAAGGCGGGCCCTGGCGCCCGGCCGAATAAATCAGGAGTTTGTGTGAAAATCCTCATCAACGCCATTGACACCGAAGAGTGCCGGGTGGCCATGCTCGATACGGACGGGCATCTGCGTGAATACTATTCCGATTCAAGCCTCAGGGAATTGAGCCTGGGCAACATCTACAAGGGCGTTATCCAGAACATCGAACCCAGCCTTCAGGCGGTGTTCGTCAACTATGGCAATGACCGCAACGGTTTCCTCCAGGTCGGCGACATCCACCCGGAATATTTCAATGAAGAGCCCCACGGCCGCAATTCCATTGATCTCAAAAAAATGCTCAAAAAGGGACAGCCCGTCCTGGTGCAGGTCCAGAAAGAGCCTTCCGAGATCAAGGGCGCGGCCCTGACCACCTTCATTTCCCTGGCTGGCCGCTTTGTGGTTCTGACCCCCGGCCGCGACCATGTGGGCGTCAGCCGCAAAATTGAAAACGACAAGGAACGCAACCGTCTCCGCAAGATTTCCGAGGAACTGCCCGTGCCCGAGGGCTGCGGCTACATAGTCCGCACCGTGGCCGAGGGCCGCACCAAAAAGGAACTGGCCGCCGATCTCTGGCAGGTTTTCAACCTCTGGGAGGACATCCGCCGCCAGGGGCAGGAATCAACGGCCCCGGCCCTCATCTACCGTGAGCAGGATTTGGCCGTGAAAATCCTCCGTGACCACCTGACCCCGGAGGTGCGCGAAATTCTGGTTGACGACGTGCCCACCTATCACAAGGTGCGAGACTATGTCAGAGTCATTGCGCCGGATCAGGCTAAAATCGTGCGCCTCCATAAGGAAAAGCGGCCCATTTTTGCCCGGCACCAGTTGGAAGAGCAGCTGGAAAGCATCTATCATTCCAGGGTGCGGCTCAAGAGCGGCGGCTCCATCGTCATCACCCCCACTGAAGCTCTGGTCTCCATTGACGTCAACTCCGGCCGGGGCACCAAAGAGGGCAATCTCGAAGACACCGCCCTCCACACCAACCTGGAAGCGGCCGACGAAGTGGCCCGCCAACTGCGCCTCCGGGATCTCGGTGGTCTGGTGGTAGTCGATTTCATCGACATGCGTGAGGAAAAGCACCGCCGCGAAGTGGAAAAACGTATCCGCGAGGCCACCAAAAACGACAAAGCCAAAACCGATTTCGGCCACATTTCCAAATTTGGCCTGTTGGAGCTTTCCCGCCAGCGTCTCCGCCCCTCCATTGAAATGGGCAACTTCATCACCTGCCCCCACTGCCAGGGGCGTGGTCTGGTAAAAACCCCGGAAAACGCCTCTCTGGGTGCTCTGCGTCAGATTGCCCACTCAATGGCCAAGGGCGGGCTGTCATGCGTCAAGGCGCGTCTGAACCCGGATGTGGCCCACTATCTATTGAACAACAAGCGGGTTGAACTGAGCCGCCTGGAAGAGCGGCACAACACCCAGGTGATAATCTATGGCGATGCGGCCTATCCTCCGGGTAAATGGGAGGTGGAGCAGGTCAAGCGCTGTGCCGAGAGCGAGCAGCTGCAGCCGGGCCAGGTTCAGGGCGGCCGCCGTGAACCGCAGGATCTGGATGAAAACATATTCGACGACATCAGCCTGCCCGAAGACGCGGCCATGGTTTTGCCGGAGGACTTGCCTACCTCTGAAGTGACTGAAGATGTCTTTTAGTAAAGGCCTGAAAGGCGGGCGAAGCGGGCGCGGCAGCGGCCGGGCGGCACTTCTGGTTATGGCTGTGGCGGCGGCTCTGGCGGTCGTGGGCTGCTCGGCCGTGGGCCGGGAGAAGCTGAGCCGCCCCGAAGCGCCTGAAAACTATCAGCGCCGGATAATGCTGGTGGTGGAGCGGCCGGATTTCCGCCCGGTGGGCGGGGCTGAGATCACCATAGAAACCGAGGCCCCGACCCGGCTGGTTGCTCCGGCTGGCGGCCGGGGCCGCACGGACGGCCAGGGGGCTCTGGAACTGGTGTTTGAGCCGGTGCCCCACTATGACCGTTCGGCCTGGGCCGGCGGTGACATTATTGTCGAATATCCGGTGCGGGCGAAGCTGATAATTCGTCGCCAGGGCCGGGCGGCGGCTGAAGTTATCCTTGATGACAAGGAGAGTTTCGCCAGATATGCTGATCCGCTCTATCAGGGATTGAATCGTGACCCTGAACCGGGCCTGACTTATTATGCGATTGAATATGGCGCTTTACCTTGAACGCACAGCCTGCGGCCGAGCAAAAAGTGTGATTTTTGCTCGGCGAACGGAGCCTTTGTTCTTAAAGCCAGTCGCTGGCGCTCCGTCTCACTCCCGTTCGACCTTGATGACTTGAAATTGGTTTGGACATTGCTTTATGAGGAGTGAGAGGAAAAACACCATTATATTAAAATGAGAGGTATGAAGTGTCAGGTCCGGTTATTGATGTTCACGTCCATCTTACTCCGCCGGATATAACCGGCGGCCGCGATTCTTTTCTGGATGGAGAGGGGGCCTGGACGGATCTCTATCGTGATCCGCGGGCCAGGATGGTCACCACTTGCGACCTTCTGGCCATGATGGATGAGGAAGGTGTTGACAAGGCGCTGGTGATGGGTTTTCCCTGGTCGAACGAAGACACGGCCAGGAAGCACAACGAGTGGCTTCTGGAGCAGACCGAGAAGCATCCGGGCCGTCTGTATCCGCTGGCCTCATTTGATATTTTGGCCCCGTGGGCACGGCGGCATGCTGAAGACATGCTGGAGGCGGGCATGTTCGGGCTGGGTGAGCTGGCCCTGTATGACCGCGGTTTTGGTGAGGATGAGCTGGAGATTCTGGCCGACCTTGGCTCTATGTGCCGTGAGCATGACCGGGTGCTCCTGATGCATGTTAATGAGCCGATCGGGCATCAGTATCCTGGCAAGGCTCCGCTGGAGATCGGCCAGATTGACGCTCTGGTGCGGCGTTGTCAGGGGGTAAAGCTGATTCTGGCCCATTTTGGCGGTGGCCTTCCGCTTCTGGCCGCGCTGAAAAAAGAGGTCAAGGAATATTTGGCCAATGTTAGGTTTGACACGGCGGCCATGCCTTTTTTATACAACCCGGCCGCGCTGCCAATGGCCTTTAAGGTTTTGGAGCCGAAACATTTTTTTCTTGGAACGGATTTTCCGTTGCTGAAGCCCTCTCGCTACCGGAAATATCTGATTGAAGCCGGCCTGGATGAAGATGTGATCAACCAAATCATGGGTGGTGCGGCAGCGGAGTTTCTTGGCTTCTGATTGTTTGGAATATGGTAGCGGCCCTTGGCCGCGCGATAAAGGACTTGGCCCGAAGGGCCAACCAAAGGGTTCCACCCTCTGGACTCCGGCTGGGGGAGGGCCCACGCGGGCCCTACCCCAGACCCCACCCGCGCCAGGGGGGCGGAGCCCCCTGGACCCCCAAGAGGTCAGGGTCGGATTCAACTTTCTTCTTCCAGCATCGCCGCAACTCGCTTCGAGTACGAAGCTCAGACAAGCGGCGACGCTTCATACACTCTCCGCTTTAAACGCTGTCGGCCACTTCACGTTGGGCTGTAACATTTTGCTATAGGCAGCTTCATTGGATGTTTGTGGCTTCACGTATGTTCGGCTGATTACTTTTTCCCCTCCAATAGTTTTTCCAGTGCTGTAACGTTGAGACGTTGCCGTCTTTTTTCTAATGAGCAACTCATTGAAAAGCGATAGGCGGCAGAGAGACGGACTAACAGCACTGGAAAGGGCCTTTAAGGGGAAGCTGATTTAAGCCGAACATACGTGAACTACCACTCCGCTGATGAAGCTGCCTATCGCGGAATGTTACAGCACAATGTAAAACTGCCTATAGCACCAGAAGCCGAAGCAGTATGAAGCGTCGCCGCTTGTCTGAGCTTCGTACTCGAAGCGAGTTGCGGCGATGCGGGAAAAAGAAAGTTGAAACTGACCCAGACCTCTTGGGGGTCCAGGGGGCTCCGCCCCCCTGGCGCGGGTGGGGTCTGGGGTAGGGCCCGCGTGGGCCCTCCCCCAGCCGGAGTCCAGAGGGTGGAACCCTTTGGTTGGCCCTTCGGGCCAAGTCTTCTCCAAATCAGCCGGCCGCAGGCCACACACACACTATGCTTATGTAGCCTGTTCAGCCGCAACCATCAGCCGTTCGGTAAAAGCCTCAAAATCCAGCTTATCAAAAAAAGCGCCCCAAGTTTCACTACCCGTCTGAACGGCATGCCAGACATCTTCAGCTAAATGGTGAGCCTTGGCCAACGCAGGTAAATCGCGCGGCAGGGCGGCATAATTCATGATGGGCCAGCCGGATTGTTTTAGGCCCAGTTGCTCGCCGGGGCCGCGTAGTTCAAGATCCAGCTCAGCCAGAGCTTGGCCGTCACTTTCACTGACCAGAGCTTGAAGACGGGCGGTGGAGGCGGCGGTTGACCGGGTGGGGAGCAACAGACAGTGGCCGTCCGTGCCGCCGCGTCCAACTCGTCCCCTTAACTGGTGAAGCTGGGCCAGACCAAACCTTTCGGCCCCTTCAATCATAATCACTCTCGCCGCCGGGACATCCACGCCCACCTCTATGATGCTGGTGGCCACCAATATACGGCGGCGGCCGGAACGGAACTCCTCCATGGCCGCTTCACGTTCGGCCGCGTCCATCCGCCCATGCAGACAGCCGACCGGCAGATCAGGCCCGGCCAGTCTTTTAATATCCTGATAAATATCATCCAGCGAACGAAGGGGTTCCTCATTATCGGCAGGCTCTTTCAACTCATCACCGATGCGGGGAGTAACCAGAAAACCTTGGCCGCCCTGCCGGACCAGCTCCAGAAAACGCGCGTAGGCGGAAGGAAAATCACCGGCTTCAAAAATCTCCGTTTCCGCCGGGGTGCGGCCCGGCAGAAGGCCGTGGAGGGAACTGGAATCCAGGTCGCCATACAGCATCAGGGCCAGACTGCGGGGGATGGGAGTGGCGCTCATGGCCAAAAGGTCCACCCGGCCGTTCTTGCGGCGCAGGGTCAGGCGCTGGCGAACCCCGAAGCGATGCTGTTCATCGATCACCGCCAGTGAAAGATTTTTAAAGACCGTGGCCGGCGACAGCAACGCCTGCGAACCCACCACCAGGTCGATGGTCCCGTCGGACAGACCGGCCCGGATAGACTTTTTCTCTTTTTCACCGAGAGAGCCGGTGAGGAGGGCCGTCTCGAAGCCGAGCGCGTCGCCTGATTTTTTCAGAAAGTCATAATGCTGCCTGGCCAAAACTTCGGTGGGGGCCATCAAAGCCGCCTGGCCGCCGCAGCCGAGCGCAAAAAAGAGCACCGCCCCGGCCACGGCTGTTTTGCCGCCGCCCACTTCACCCTGCAACAGCCGGGACATGGGCCTCTCGGCCCGCAGATCATCCATCAATTCCAAGGTGACTCGCCTCTGTTCCGGGCTGGCTTCAAAAGGCAGGGTCCGCCAGAATTTGTCCGCCGCCTCCGGCCCGTTTTCCGACCCCGAGCGGGGCACTGAGGGCACTTTGGCCCGGGTGCGCAGCATCATAAGCCGCCAAAAAAACAGCTCAAAAAACACCAGATGCTGAAAAGCGCGGGTCTGGGACGGACGCGGCAAGAGGCCCTTAACCCGTCCGGGCGGGGAGTGGAGCGTGCTGAGGGCGGCAATGGGATCATTGAGCTTATTATGGGCCAGCCACTCCGGCGGGAATATTTCATCACAGCCGTCCAGCAACCCCAAAGCCTGATCGACCAGCTTCTTGACCACCCCGGAGCTCAAATCACCAATGGGAGCGTAAACCGGACGAATTTCGGGCTCGTAACTGTCTGGCGCGTCGGAAGCCGCAAGCTCTCCATCATCAATGGGCAGAGGGCCAAGCTCCATATCCGGGTGAACCATCTCCCAGCCCCGGCCGGAGTGCTTCACCCGGCCGAACAGGCGGACCAGACGCCCTTTCGACAAACTCTTCAAATAATATGACGGCAGGTTGAACCAGGTAACGGCAAGACGGCCGCCCTCCATATCCTCGACCACGGCTTCCTGATAACGGCGTTTGGTGCGTGGGGAGAATTTAGCCCTGGCGGAGAGGATTCTGCCTTCGATCAAGGCCTCCTCGTCCGGGATGAGCTGGTTAATGGCTTTAGGGTGGCGGCGATCCTGATAGAACTTGGGGCTGAGGGCCAGAAGGTCGCCGGTGGTGTGGAACCCCTCCTCATTGAGGCGGGCGAGCGTTTTGGGGCCGACCCCTTTCAGAGAATTCAGGGGAGTGGTAAAGGCCGGGTGATTGGGCCATATCAGCATGATTGCGTAAATCCAAATCCGTTATTGAGTAAATGTTCGAGCAAGTCCAATTTACCACCCGCACCCGTATACGGCAAGACGGAAATGAAGCCGCCGGGGCGCCTTTTTACGGCGGCCCCGGCGGGCTTCATTTCAGGTATAAAGGCGGCTTTTATTTATCCCGGCCCTGCATTTCCTGGCAATTGTAGTGGGCGCCGTCACAGTAGGGCTGGTTGTGGGACTGGCCGCAGCGGCACAGGGCCACGCGGTTGCGCACTTCGTATTTTTCGCCGTCAGCGCCCTCTATCTCTATGCCGCCCTTTATCCACAGCGGGCCGCGGCATTCTTTGACGGGATCCTGAATGGCGCTTATTTCCACGGGGAGCTTGGGTTCCAGAAGCTTGCCGTCGCTGTCCACAATGGTCAGGCGGCCAGCCGGGCAGGCGGAGGCTTCCTCAAGAGCCATTTGAACTTCTTCATCAGAACTGCCCTCAACCAAACGCCAGACCGTCGGCCCGCGATCACAGAAACGGGCCACCACACAGAGGCTTTCATCATCCAGAAGGTTGACTCTGGGGCCGGGCTCCAGGGAGGCATTTTCAGTGTAGGGGGGGCGCTGGGCTTTTTCCCGGCCGTGGAAATTGGCCGTTTCATGGCTGCCGTCGCAATAGGGTTTTTTATCAGACTGGCCGCAGCGGCAGAGATGGTAGGGTTCGTCGTGGCCTTCATAAGCGCGGCCTTTTTTCCAGGCCGTTGAGGTGCCTTTGGCGTCGGCCTCTATCAAGGCCTGATTGAGGGTTACCCCGCCGGATACTTCATAAGGGCCGTTTTTTTTAATAGTGATCTTTTTACCTTCAGCTTTTTTCATGATACTCTCCAGTTTTTAAAATTTAAACCTTCAAACGAGTTCGCGGCAACCATTGTAAAATGGTTGCCGCTTCAGAACAGAGGTTGTCAAACCGATACATCAATGATCAAGCTAAAACAGAAAATGTATAATCTCCAAACTAATTAGCAAAAATATCCTTATAGTAACGCATATTCTCCAAAATCCCACCCAGCCCCATAACCATGGTGGTCAGGGGGTCTTTGGGCAGGTGGACAGCCAGGCCGGCTTCCTTGGCCAAACGTTTGTCCAAACCCTTTAACAATCCGCCGCCGCCAGTCAGGTGAATGCCGTCCCGCACCAGATCCGGCACCATTTCCGGGGCGCAGCGGCTTAAAAGCAATTTGACCATGCTGATGAACTCAGCGTTAATTTCCTCCAGGGCTTCGCGGATATCCTCGTCTGATATTTCGACGTTCATGGGAATGCCGGTTTTCAGTTCCTTGCCCCGGCAATCGAAAACATGAGCCTGCTCCAGCGGCAAGGCCGAACCGATGGTCATTTTGATGCGTTCGGCCATATTTTCACCAATGGCCATTTGGTATTTGCGGCGAATGTAGCGGGCAATGGCTTCAGTGGCTTCGTCGCCGGCCACCCGGCGGGATTCGGATATGGCCACCGCGCCCAGAGACAGGATAACACCCTCACTGGTGCCGCCGCCGACATCAAGTATCAGCCGCCCGACCGGCTCCGCCACTTTGAGGCCCAGGCCGACGGCGGCGGCTAAAGGCTCGTCCACCAGGTGGACGCTCTTGGACCCGGACGATTCGGCCGCTTCAATAATCGCTCTTTTTTCTACCTGAGTTACGCCGGTGGGGACGCCCACCAGGACTTTGGGCCGGAAGACCCTGCGGCTGGAACCGGACTGATCCAGAAACAATTTGATCATTTGCTGGGCCACAGTGAAATCGCTGATGACCCCGGAACGGAAAGGCCGGATGACTTCCATGCCTTTAGGGGTGCGGCCGAGATAGCTCTTGGCCTCGTGCCCAATGGCCAGGACCTTGCGGGTTTCAGAATTAATGGCCACCATGGATGGCTCGTTCAAAACAATGCCCCGGCCCTTCTCGTAAATCAGGGTGTTGGCAGTGCCCAGGTCCATGGCCAGGCCGGAAGTGAAAGGCATAACGCTCATCGGCAACCCCCAGAAGCGGCGGGTTTATTAAGGACAAGAGGCTATTTGGGAGGGTCGCTTTCTAAACTTGGCCCAGCAAGGGTTTTTAGAAAAGACAGGGAAAGGCAGCCCCTTACCCCAACCGGAGCATCTAACAAAATGCTTCGGCAGTTTCAAAGTCGCTGTTGCCGCCGGATCGAGCGGAGCCGTCCGCCATATATGGCTCCGTTCCGGTGCGGTCAGGATCATGTTGTCTCCGCAGCTAAGTAACGCTTATTTGGCGATTCTAAATGTAAACTTTTTCCCTTGAACTTGTGTCTCGGAGCTGCGCAAAAAGCGTGGTTTTTGCTCCGCAAGAGTCGACCTGAACTTTAAAACCAGTCGCTGGCGCTCCGTCTCCCCGGAGGTTCGACCTGCTATTTTGAAAATGCCGTCTACTTTGAAAATTGTTGGATATTCGGCGATTCTAAATGCAAACTTTTTCCCTTGAACTTGTGTCTCGGAGCTGCGCAAAAAGCGTGGTTTTTGCTCCGCAAGAGTCGACCTGAACTTTAAAACCAGTCGCTGGCGCTCCGTCTCCCCGGAGGGTCGACCTGCTATTTTGAAAATGCCGTCTACTTTGAAAATTGCTGGATATTCGGCGATTCTAAATGTAAACTTTTTCCCTTGAACTTGTGTCTCGGAGCTACGCAAAAAGCGTGGTTTTTGCTCCGCAAGAGTTGACCTGAACTTTAAAACCAGTCGCTGGCGCTCCGTCTCCCCAGAGGGACGACCTGCTATTTTTGAATCGAGTTCTACTTTGAGAATTGCTGTTTATTCGTCATCGGACTCGTCGGCGTCATCGCCGTCGGCCAGGGCTGTCAAGGCCACTTCCAGCAGTTCCTCCGGCCCGGCCGCGTCACGCGGGTAGGATGCCATGGCCAGGAAAAGCCCCAGGCTGGCCCGGCCGCTGTGCTGAGTCAGCGGCCAATCCGTCAGGTGGGCCTGGAATTTCTTTATCAGCTTTTTGGCTTCCGCCGCATCTGATGAAGGAATGGCCAGAGTGAACACGCCATAGGAAACATGCCCCAAAGCCCAGGTCTCGCGTAGGCCGTCCTTCAATTCTTTGGCTATGGAACGCAGAAGTTCGGCCGCCGCGTCCTGGCCGTGTTCGCAGGCAAAGGAACCCAGGCCGGAAGTGGCCAGGACAAACAGGTTCATCTCTTCGCCCTTCAGATCCGCCACCCCCATCATCCGGTTCAGATCCTCAATGAAATAACCGCGATGAGGCAGGTTAGTCTGGGAATCCACCCCGCCCATGTCCGCAAATCGGGCAATCAGGTGATCCAGATGCATCTGGGCCGCGAACCGGGCCGCCGCGCATTCAGCTATTTCCGCCTGAACGGGTGATAAGACCTCACCATCGCGGCCGGCCAGAATCAAGGCCCCGCGCAGGTTGCCGTTATAAATCACCGGCCAGCCATAGAAGGATTTCACGCCTTTGATAGGCTCTTCCTTGGTGAAAATATAGGAATTGCGGCCCTCGGCCTTCAGACGGTCTATGCCCAGATGCTTGATGTTGGAATGCACCCAGCCGGCCAGGCCGGAATTCAGAGGCGCTTTGGGGGCCAGAGTATCCGGCACATTGTCGCTTTTGGCCACAATGTGATAATGCCGCTTGTCATCGGGGAACAGAAGGGTCAGAAAAGCCCAGGAGAGGCCCACGGTTGAGCGCACGGCCTCCAGGGCCGGGGATAGGCCGCCGCCCTCATGGTCGGGGCGGGAAAGCAGATCTTCCAGCGACCGCCACAGGGCGCAGACTTCATTTTCCAGCCCCTCAGCCACGCCGCCCGAGCCTTTGTCGCCCGGCCGGTTTTTTCCGGTTTTGGCCCCGGAAGTGCGGCTGAAGACCTTAGATATGCTTTTACCGAATTGAAACAATAGTTTACCGCTCTTATCCGTAAATACGTATCTTTGTTTGGAATCCACAGCCAGAACACCCCGGATTTCCGGCAGCGGCACGGCCATGAACGATTTGATGTTTTCATCGGTGGTGTAGAATAAAAGCCGCTCCGTCTCGAAGCTGACTTGATCGACATTCACCGCTTTGTCATTTTTATAAACCCAGCCTAAAAGGCCGTAGCCGGGACGAATCCTGGCGAGAGGATCGATATTTTTGGAAAGGCTTTGCAGCGCTTTCATGTTCATGGGGCCGCCTTCGAAATCGGCGGTGAACAGCACGGCGCTGAAAGCATCCAGATTATTCAGACACAAATCCATCAGATCCTGCAACTCAGGATCGACGGCAAATCGTCCGCTCCCTGGGGCCTGAGGGTTCAGCGTCATAGCGGCTCAATCCGGGCCGGGTACAGTCCCGGCCCCAATTCCGAAGTGACGGTTTCGACCTGGCGGTAAGCCAAGAGGGTACGAACTTCATACGATGATGGCCGCCACAGGCAACTATTACGGGAAACCGCCACCCATACCTAGCCCAGTGCGGACCACGCGCACCCACTCAATGTATCATACAATTTTACTTTCTTAAACAGTAATTTGCATAATTTATGCGAACCACTAAATCGACCGTCAAAATGATATTACAACATCTAGAGGTAAAAATCCATGGCCAAGGTGCTGGAGTTCAATATATCGCCCCACAGTCTCAGTGCGGCCGGGGCGTCATTAAAATCAGCATTCATGATAATAGAGGGCAGAGGCCCCGGACCGGAGGCCGCCTCCGGCTGCCACTGGGCCACGAACAGCCGTCGGCCCGAGGACATGTCCCGGCGGACGGTCACCCATTCCAGGCCGAGACGGCCGGCCACCTTGCGCGGGCCGCCCTGAACCTTGCGGTTCCATTGGCCTTTAAATATTTCTTTGGCTTCCGAAAGCCATGAGGGCTGGTTCTGTAGAGTCCCGCCGGTGGCCAGCTCCAGAGAGCGGCTTCGGGCGGCGCTTTGGAGATCATTGGCGGTGGTCAGAAAAATCCGGGCGCTGTTCTGGCTGGAAGAGTAGAGGAGATTGACATCGGCCTGTGAGCAGGGGGCGGCTCGGCCGACATGGCCATAGACGCTATGGAGATCACGGGCTTTGGAGCCGCGATGGCCCCAGGCGTAGTTATTGAGGAAGCCTAAGGCTTCACGGGCAAAATCATCGGTGGAAAAAACGCCGGTGTCAGGATCGGCTTTGACTGTGCGCGACAGCCGCAGCGAACCGGGCCCTAAATCGGCGATGACGCTGGCGATGACCTGATCCGGGCCGCTTCGGGTGTGGACAAGCTGGGCCGGGCGGCCGAAATCAAGGCTGAGATCCTTCATTATCTGGCCGGGGCCGACGGGGAGCATAATGCTGAGGGCTTCGAAAGCCACAGGGCCGTAATCCTGATGGGGGGTTTCCATAACCGCGGTCAGGCCGGGAGAGCCTTCGCAGGTTATGGCCAGACGGCCGGACTGCAATTCAAAACCGGCCGGGAGGGCAATGGCCGCCTGCCCCATGTAACGGGGAGTCAGGGCCGAGCGGGCCGGGTCGGGTTTTATGGAAATATTGCCCGCGTAATAGGCCCCCAGCGGAATCAGCACCAGAAGGAGCGCCACAATCAGCGGGATCAGTACCTTTTTGCGGATTGCCATAGGAAGAATGCCTCCAACAGAATTAAAACAGGTTCACCACTACCCGTAATCTTCATATCGGCACACTGCGGCGTAATGATAAACCACAACCGTGGCCGCCCAGCAGTTCTCAAAGTAAACTTTTTCCCTTAAACTTGCATCTCACAGCTACGCAAAAAGCGTGGTTTTTGCTCCGCAACGGGCTGCTTTGCCTTCAAAACCAGTCGCTGGCGCTCCGTCTCCCCTCTCGGGCCGACCTGCTATTTTGAAATCGCCGTCTACTTTGAGAATTGCTGGTAGCCGCCGCCCGGTGATTCCAAGTACGGCCCACCTCCCCTACAGCGGGGGTCGAGCGGAGCGCGACGGAGCGCCAGCGACTGGTTTTAGGCCGAACCCGATGCTCGCGAAGCAAAAACCACGCTTTTTGCGTAGCTCCGAGCCGTAAGTTTGCGGAAAAATCTAATTTTTAAAAAAGACAGCCCAGAAAAAACCGTCGGTGTTCTGCCGGTGGGGCAGGAGGGTCAAAGTATGGTCGTCAGCCAGCAGGGGCTGGAGGCTCTCAGGCCAGGCCGCCGGGGGCGCGGCCGCAAAGTCCGGGCGCGCGGAGAGGAATTTTTTAACATTTTCCGGCCCTTCTTCGCGGCTGAAGCTGCAAACTCCAAAGATGAGCCGTCCGCCGGGGCGGACCGAGTCCGCCGTGGCCAGAAGCAGCCTCTGCTGCAGCCCGGCCAGTCTGGTTATGTCGTCCTCGCCTTTGCTCCACTTCAGATCCGGGCGTCGGCGAATAACCCCAAGGCCGGAGCAGGGGGCGTCCACCAGCACCAGATCATAGGCCGCTTGAGGCAGCGGCTCGGCCGTCAGGTCACGGCTTTCCGTCCGCACGTTTTCAGAGCAGCCCAGACGCTCGGCCTCACGCTTTAAGGAATCCAGCTTGGCCGGATCTTTGTCCAGGCAGGTTATGGCCGCCTCCGGGTTCAGGCAGGCCAGGGAGAGGCCCTTGCCGCCCAGACCGGCGCAGGCGTCGAGCACTTCAGCCCGGCCGAGATTCCCGGCCAGAAGCCCGGCCAGTTGGGAGGCCTCATCCTGAATGGCGAACAGACCTTCGCTGAAGCCCGGCCACTCGGCGGGCTGTCCGAAAAAGCCTTCGACCGTCAGCCCCCACGGGGACAGGTCGGTGGGAGAGCAGGGGAAGGAGGTATTCATGGCCAGGGCGGCCCGGCCGATTTTAAGGGGGTTGGCCCTGATGGTGGGCGGAGTGTGACGATTGCCGGAGGCCAGCAGCAATTCGGCTTCCTCCTGGTTGTAATCGCGCAGAAGCATTTTGACCAGCCAGGGCTGATAACTGTATAACATGGCCAGATCGCGCACCAGGTCGCCGGTTTCAGGAATTTCCGGCGGCCAGGGCAGGCCGGCTTCACGATCGCGGATCAATCCGCGCAGCACGGCGTTGACCAGGCCGTGCCGTCCGGGCGCAACGGCTTTGGCCAGAGCAACCGTCTCCATGACCACGGCGTGGTCGCCCAGGCGGCTGAAAAACATAAGCTGGGCCAGCCCCAGGCGCAAAATCAGCATCAGGTCATCCGAGGCCCGGCCGCTGGTCAGCCTGGCCCGGATCAGACCATTCAGAAGTGATTGGTGGCGCAGCACCTCATAGACTATCGCAGTGGTCAGACCCAGGTCGCGGGGGCTCAAGAGGCGGCAGTGGCTCTCCAGGGCCTCCTCCGGGAGACGGCCTTCGCCCGTCTCTTTAAGGGCGCGGAAAGCGGCCAGACGGGGATTGTCGGTGAGCTCCAGGCTGGCCCGGACTTTGGGCTGGGCCGGCCCGGCTGGTTTGGCGGGTTTGCGTCCGCCGGGTTTCCGGCCGTTTTTGGCCATGGGCTTTTTCATTGTCCCAACCTTTCAGGCCGATAGCCGCGCAGAAAGTCCGCCGCTTTCATCCGTTTCTTTCCTTCCGGCTGAAGCTCGGCCAGAGCCACCAAACCATCGGGAGTCTCCACTAATAAGCGGGCTTCCTCATCCAGCCCCAGCACCAGGCCCGGCTGCGGCTCATGGCCCTCGCGGGGCGGAAGGGCGGCGGCCTGGAATATTTTCAGCGATTTACCGTCAAGGGGAGTTCGGGCCCCCGGCCAGGGGTCCACGCCGTTGATCAGGCCCGCCAGCTTGGCGGCGGGGAGATTCCAGTCCACCAATCCGTCGTTTTTGCACAACAGGGGATTGACGGTGGCCCGCTCGCTGTTCTGGATGACAGCCATGTTTTCGCCCGTTTTGAGCCGGGCAATGACATTCAGAAGCATTTCAGCCCCGATTTCAGAGAGGCGTTTTTCCAGATTGCCCGCGCACTCGCAGCCCTGGACGGGAAAAGCCCGCTGGCTGAGAATAGGACCGGCGTCCATTTCCTTTTCCAGAAAAATGATGGAGACGCCCACCTCTTCATCGCAATTGATGAGGCACCAGTTGACTGGAGCGGCCCCGCGATGACGTGGAAGGAGGGAGGGATGAATATTCAGCGGAGGAAAAGGGCAAAGCTCCAAAAGGGCCTGGGGCAGAAAGCCGCCATAGGCGGCCACCGCCAAAAGGTCCGGCTCGGCCGCCCGAATGGCTTCGATGGTGTCGGTATTTTTGAAATTTTTGGCCTCCAGCACTTTCAGGCCCAGCTTTTCAGCCAGCACAGCCACCGGTGAAGGGCTCAGCTTGCGGCCGCGCCCTGATGGGGCGGGAGGCGGGCAGACCACCAGAGCGACCCTGTCCGGCCCGTCATGAAGCGCTTTGAGGGCGGGCAGGGAAAATTCCGCGCTCCCGAAAAAGACGATATTCCAGCTTACGGCGGCTCCGGTGTCAAGAGGCTCACTCATCAGAGTCCTCTTTCTGCATTTTCTTCATTTTACGCTTATAAATGTCGCGCTTGAGCTGGCTGATGTGGTCGAGGAACAATACGCCGTCCAGATGGTCTATTTCATGCTGGAGGATCACGGCGCGTCGTCCGTCGGCGGACAAATTAAAGGGTTTTCCGTCCAGATCCTGGGCTTTGACTTCGATTTCCTGCGCCCGGATAACTTTTTCATTGAGGTCAGTCACAGACAGGCAGCCCTCATCATAGGTCTGTTCACCGGCCGACCAGGTTATTTGGGGGTTGACCAGAACAAGGCAACGGTCATCAAAATCTTCATCGTTATCAGCCCCGGCAATAACAATCATGCGAATATTGCGGCCCACCTGGGGCGCGGCCAGACCCGCTCCAGGCGCGTCCAGCATGGTTTCAGACATATCCTGGGCCAGCGATTTGAGGTCGTCGTTAAAATCTTCCACAGCCTCTGACTTCAATCTGAGGCGCGGATCAGGATATTTCACTATTGGCAGTATGGCCATTTTTCAAACTCCTTCTACCGGCGCACGGTCAGGCCGTCCTGTAAAGGCGGCGTATCGGTGTACCGTAAACCATATGAAACAATACGACTATATAATATAAGCTGAAAAACCCTGTTCCGCAAGTATTGAAGCCAAGCGCTTGAAGAATAAAGGCGTAACCGCGTGATCGTTTGGAGCGGCAAAGGTGAAACCCGGCCGTGCGGGCGAAAAAATTTCTGACGTCGCTCGTAATTTTCTCGTATTCCCGGCCGGGTGGCTTCTGCGGCATTTTGTCTGTCCGTGCCCGTCCGGGGAGCAAAATTACGAGCGACTTACAGAAAATTTTTCGCCCGCCCGGCCTGGTCTGTGTCGGCGTTTGGGTAGGGTGACGATTGCGGTCCTCTTTTGTGAGCCAACCAAGATCAGGAGGGCGGGGCGGTGAGATTTCTCCAGAGGGGACCACGATTTTTGCTCCCCGGACGGGCACGGACAAGCAAACCTCTTATGAAGCCGCCCGGCCGGGAATAAGAGAAAAATCGGGGGCCACTATGGAGATATCTCACCGCCCCGCCCTCCTGGTTTTACCTTTATCGCCTCAAATGACGGCCCCCCCCCGCGACGCTGATTAATTCTTGACAGGAAATAGCCGATGGCGCATAGTATACAATTCATATATTCTCCAGATACACGACCGGATTTGGCATGTGACCGGTTTCTGGAAGAAACTTCATGTGCCGGAAATACAGGCGAACCCATCCGGGGTGTGAAAGCTAAAATGGCCCTGATTGAAATTTATAAACTGACTAAAACTTACGGCAACGGCAAAGGCACGGTCGAAGCTCTGCGCGGGGTGAATTTATCCATTGAAGCGGGAGAGATATTCGGTGTCATCGGCCTTTCCGGGGCCGGTAAAAGCACCCTCATCCGCTGTCTGAACCGGCTGGAGACCCCTACCACCGGCCAGGTTTTGGTCGACGGGCAGGATCTGACCTGCCTAAGCGATAGCGAACTGCGTCTGGCCCGCCGGGAAATGGGCATGATCTTTCAGCATTTCAACCTGCTGTCCTCCCGCACGGTGGCCGGAAACGTGGCTTTTCCCATGGAAATAGCCGGGCAGCCCAAAAGCGTCGTTAAACCCAGGGTCGAGGAGCTTCTCGAGCTGGTCGGCCTGGCCGACAAAGCCAAGGCCTACCCGTCCCAGTTGTCCGGCGGGCAGAAACAGCGGGTCGGCATTGCCAGAGCCCTGGCCAACAACCCCAAAGTGCTGCTGTGCGACGAGGCCACCAGCGCCTTGGACCCCCAGACTACCCAATCCATCCTGGCTCTGATTCAGGACGTTAAAAACCGGCTGGGCCTGACGGTTGTGCTCATCACCCATGAAATGAAAGTCATCACTGAAATCTGCGACCGGGTGGCCGTGATGGAAGACGGTGTGGTGGTGGAATCAGGCCCGGTTATCGACGTTTTCACCCGGCCGCGGCATCCCACCTCCCGCAGTTTTGTGGATGTGGTCATCAATCAGACCGATTCCGCTGAAACCATCGGCTATAAGCCTAAAGGGACGCTGGTGCGGATCCTTTTTATCGGCGAGGCGGCCCAGGAACCGATGATTTCAAGCATGATCAAGCGGTTCCGGGTGGAATCAAACATCCTTCAGGGCCGCATCGACCATATCAAGGGCACCGCTTTCGGCACGCTACTTCTGGACCTGGAGGGAGAGCCGTCCGACCGCCGCCAGGCCCTTCGCTATCTCAATTCCCTCAACCTGACTGTGGAGGTTCTGGCCAATGACCCTGACGCCTAACATGTTCCCTATGCTTCAGGCGGCATCATGGGAAACGTTCTACATGGTGTCGGTCTCGTCGCTTCTCACGGCCCTCTTCGGCATTCCTTTGGGAGTGGTGCTGGTGGCCACCCGCAAGGGCCACATTCTGGGCCGGATCTGGCCGGTCAACGCGGTTCTGGGCGCGATTATCAACGCCACCCGCTCGGTGCCCTTCATTATTTTTGTGGTGGCCATCATTCCCCTGACCAAATTCCTGGTCGGCTCGAGCATCGGCCCCACCGCCGTTATCGTGCCGCTGACCCTGGCCGCCATTGTCTTTATGGCCCGCCTGGCTGAAAGCGCCATTCTGGAAGTGCCCCACGGCGTTATTGAGGCCGCCCAGTCGGCCGGGGCCACTTCCTGGCAGATAATCTGGCATGTTCTGCTGCCGGAAGCCCGGCCCGGCCTCATTCAGGCCGTGACCATCACTGTGATCAACCTCATCGGCTATTCGGCCATGGCCGGGGCGGTGGGCGGCGGCGGTCTGGGCGACCTGGGCATCCGCTATGGCTACCAGCGCTATATGTGGGACGTTATGCTGGCCACGGTTCTGATTCTGATGGTTTGGGTGCAGGTCATCCAGTCGCTGGGCGACTTTCTGTCCAAAAAATTCCGCCGTTGACCAGGGCATAGCCCTGGACCCACCAGGGCAGGGCCCTGGACCCAACCAGGGCAGGGCCCTGGACCCAACTCCGATGCGGCGGTTTCGACCGGCCAAGGCTTTCGGCCGGGAAGCCGCCGCGGGCAAGCAACCGCCCCCCCCGGCCACAACAAGGGCCATAGCCAAGGGGGCACCGCTCTTAATACGATGATAGCCGCCGTAATTAACTATTACGGGAAACCCTCACCCAGACATAGTCCCGTGCGGACCACGCACAAGCACATTGGAGGAATGTTATGAAGAAGTTTATTATTATTGCCGCCGCGCTGGCCGTCTGCCTCTTTGGCGCGGGCGCCGCTTTCGCCAACGACACCATCAAGGTCGGCACCACGGCCGGAGCCGATGTGGAAATTCTGGAAAAAGCCCGCGACGTGGCCGCCAAAAACGGCCTGACCGTCCAGATCATCGAGTTCAGCGACTACGTTCGCCCCAACCTGGCCCTGGCCGACGGCGAAGTGGACGTCAACTCCTTTCAGCACATTCCCTATCTGGATACCTTCAACAAAGAGCGCGGCCTCAATCTGGTCGGCATAGGCACCACCTATGTTTCGCCCATCGGCTTCTATTCCAACAAAATCAAATCGCTGGATGAACTCAAGGAAGGCGACAGCATCTCCATCCCCAATGACCCGACCAACGGCGGCCGCGCGCTTCTCCTGCTCCAGAAAGCCGGCTTCATCACCCTCAAGGAAAGCGCCGGTCTTACCGCCACCCCCTTTGACGTGGTGGACAACAAGCTGAAACTGAAGATCATCGAGCTGGACGCCGCCCAGACCCCGCGCTCCCTGGACGACGTGGCCACCGCGGCCATCAACAACACCTTCGCCATTCCGGCCGGCCTCAACCCGATCAAAGACGCCATTTACCTGGAAGACTCCGAGTCTCCCTATGTGAACGTGATCGTGGCCCGCGCTGAAGACAAGGACAATCCGCTCTACAAAAAATTTGTGGAGGCCTATCAGTCGCAGGAAGTGGCCGATTTCATTCTTGAGCGTTTCCAGGGCTCCACCATTCCCGCTTTCGAATATAAGAACTAAGCGGTTCCAGAACCGCCTCAGGGCGGGGATAAAAAAATAACGCCGAAGCCCGTAAAGGCTTCGGCGTTGTTCTTTTAGTGTAACGCCTGAAAAGCTTTACCTCATGATAATGCCGCCGCCCACCACCACATCGTCCTGATACATCACCAGCGACTGGCCGGGAGCCAGCCCGGACATGGGCTCCGCGAAATCAATCCTCATCAGCCCGTCCGGCGTTTCAGGGCCGACAATGACCTCACGGAGCCGCTGGGCCGAGCGCAGGCGGGCCATCAGGCGAGCGCCCCGAGCCGGGAGCGGCAGGAAGAAATTCATCCCGCCAATAAAGCAGCCGTCATAGCTGTCTTCAGAGGCCGGACCCACCACCACCTGATTTTCTTCAGGCACCACCCGCAAAACATAAAGAGGATGCGCGGCCGGCACTCCCAAACCTTTGCGCTGGCCCGGAGTATAACGCCAGAAGCCCTGGTGGCGGCCCAGAACCCGGCCGGAGGTATCCACAATAGCGCCCGCGCGATCCGGGATATTGAGAAGGGCCACATAGTCGCCGCCATAAAAGTCCTGGCTGTCAGGCCGGTTATGGACCGGGAAACCGCGCTCGGCGGCCATAGCCCGCACCTGTTCCTTGGTGAATTCGCCCAGCGGAAAAAGCGTGCGGCCCAATTGCTCGCGGCTCAGGCGGTAAAGGAAATATGATTGATCTTTCCGAAGGTCAGAGCCGCGCTTCAAAACCGGGCCGCCGTGTTCCACGGAATGTTCCGTGCGGGCGTAATGGCCGGTGGCAAAGAAATCAAATTCCAGCCCCTGGCGTTCGGCCAGGAGCGGCAAGGCTTCAAACTTTACCGTCTGATTGCAGCGGATGCAGGGATTGGGAGTCCTCCCGGCCAGATATTCATCCCGGAAATAACCCAGCACTTTTTCTTCATACAGCGCGGTGCAATCGATAATGTGAAAATCGATGTTCAGGCGGCGGGCCAGATCTTCGGCCGCTTTCAGGTCGTCGCTGTCATCACGGCCGTAGCAGCCATAAGTTAGGGCCGGATCGCCGGGGCCATTGTAGACGCGCATCCGCGCGCCAATCACCTCATAGCCGCTTTCCATTAAAAGGGCGGCCGTCACCGAGGAATCCACCCCGCCCGACATACCCACCAGAACACGTTTTTTTCTCAATGGCGGCATGGGTAAATCAGCGCACAATATTGATGGCGCCCTCTTTGCGGGCAGGTGCGGAGGGATGGTTTCCGGCCGGGTGGCCCAGAGCGGCACAGCCGATTATCCGATAGGCGGCCGGGACGCCCAACTCGGTCAAGATGGCCCGGAAGCCGGGTTCATCGCAGATTGGCCCAAGCTGGTTTACCCAGCAGGTGCCAAGGCCGAGAGAGTGGGCGGCCAGAAAGATATTGCCCAGCACCAGCGCCCCCTCTTCCGGCGGTGCGAAGCTGGCTGAAGGGTCCACGGACACGATCAGGAAGACCGGGGCGGTTTTGAAATTGATGCTGTAGCCCTCCTGCTTGACGAAAGCCGCATATTTGTCGAAACCTGGCGTCTGGCTGGCCGTTTTCATGGCCTGATTCACTTTTTCAATAATTTGCGGATTGGTAATGGCCGTCACCTGCCAGGCCTGCGAGTTGCGGGCGCTGGGGGCATAAATACCGGCTTTCAGTATAGTCTGGAGAGTTTCTTCATCAACCGGGGTGGACTCGAATTTGCGGATACTGCGGCGTTCCAGCAAAGCCTTGATTACTTCATTCATCTTTTGTCCTCCATTTTTTTCATGTGAGGGGCTTGTCGCCCCAAACCAGCATGACCGTGTTGAGGGTGTAGGTTTTAAAACTAAGGTTCAGGAATCCGGCGGCTTTCATTTCCCCGGCCAGCTCTTCCGGCCGGGGAAAGGCCATGATGGAGGCCACCAGATATTTATAGGCGTCCTTGTCGGTGCTGATGAGGCGTCCGCCGACCAGGGGCACTATTTTCTTCAGGTACCAGTTCATGAATCCGGCCCAGGGTGTTTGGCGGTCGTAATACATTTCCAGAATCAGGAGCCTCCCGCCGGGCTTTAGAACCCTGAACGCTTCTTCAAAAAGTTTGGGGCGGGAGCCGACATTCCTCAGCCCGAAAGACATGGAGACAGAATCGAATTCATTTGGCCCAAAGGGAAGATCGAGTGCGTCGCCGGTGATCATTTGCGGTCTGGGCGGGGAGAGTTTGTCAAATTTTGCTTCGGCCAGCTCCATCATGGTTGTGGAGAGGTCAAGACCGACGGCTTCCAGGCCGGGCAAAGCTTTTTTGGCGGCCACAATCTGGTCGCCGGTTCCGGCGGCCAGGTCCAGGAGACGGCCGGGGCTTTCAAGAATTTTAAGGCGGCGGGCCAGAGCCTCCCGCCAGAAGGGATCGCGGCCGAGGCTCATGGCCCGGTTGGCCAGGTCGTAGCGGGAAGCGATGGTGTTGAACATATTGCGCATGGCCACACTGCTTTTGCGGGGTGACGGCCATGAAGGTGATGGTTCCATAGGTGATTAACTCCCGGTCTTTTTTCACACAATTTATCACGGGCGACATCAGGGCGCAATAGATGCCGCTGGCCGCTGTCATATTCTTGGAGGGCTGGTAAGGCGCCACAATCTTGACACAAAATATTGGCCCGCTTTTTGTATATACCATGGCAGAATCTTAAACGCCGCACAGGCACAGGAGGACATCCCATGAATACACTCAGCACTCGCATCAACGGACAAGCCGATTATCGTCCCGCCAATGTCGCCCGCGCCGCCTGGCGTGATGAAATGCTGGATGACCTGCTCAGCCAGATGCGCGACCACAAACTCCCGGACCTCCCGGCGACCCCTCCCATTAAGGAAGCCGCCATCCCCGGCAAAGGTTCCTACGTCGATCTCTACGTTTAGTTAATACCGCCAAAATATCAAAAAACGCCCGTAACCTTGGCTGTTACGGGCGTTTTACCAAAATCATAAATCAATATCAACTCAGGGCCATGGTCTTTTCACTGTTCTGGTAAATGGCCGAAAGCTCCGCGTATCTGGCCTTGACGGCTTCATATCGTTTGTTGGCCGCCGCTTGATCTTTCATCTCCGGCACCAGGCCCATTAGCGGCTTCATGGTGTAATAGCTGTTGTCCGGGTTGGGTTCTTTGGTTTTGAAGATATCCTGAATCATTTTTTGATCATGGGGGATGTTGAAATCCTCATTGGTCTGGTCATAGCCGAACAGATACCAGACCTCCGGGAAGCCCCCCCAGGCAATGGCCGAGGCGCACATGCAGCACGGCTGATGGGTGGCCAGCATCAGACACTCATCCGGCAGAGGATGATTCTGAAGCTCATAAAACTCTTTGATGGCGAAAACCTCTCCGTGCCACAAAGGGGAATTGGCTTCGTGGTTGCTGGAGGCCACCACCAGATTCAAATCCCTTCTGGTTATCAACGCGGCTCCAAAAACCTTGGCGCCCATCTTGACCCCCCGGAGGGTCAGCGGCACTATGTCGTTTTCTATTATATCCATCATCCTATGAAAAAAAGCCTCATCCCTGTTCATCACATTCATGATAACTCTCCTATAATTGTTTGTTGAAACTTCCCGGCCGTAAATCCGCCCCGGTCGAAAGCGCCCCATCGGAATTGGCTCCAGGGACCGCCCTGGTGGGTCCAGGGCGCTGCCCTGATTAAAATTCCATCTTGCGGCCGGCCACATAGGTGGCCCGGACCGATCGGTCATCGCCGATGGTCATGAAAACGAACAGCTTTTCCGCCAGAGTTTTGGCGTAATCCATCCGAAACTCCATCATGGGCGTAGCCTTGAGATCCAGCACAATAAAGTCAGCCTCATAACCAGGCTCTATGGAGCCGATCTTATCACCCAGATCCAGCGCTTCGGCCCCGCCCCTGGTGGCCAGATAAAATCCCTGAAAAGCGTTCAGCCGGGTCTGGTTCATCTGGGCCGCTTTGTAGGCTTCATTCAGGGTTTCCAGTATCGAAAAACTGGTGCCGCCGCCCACATCAGTACCCAGGGCCACCTTAACCGGCCGCGCGGCTTTCTTGGCCTCAAACAGCTTGAAACAGCCGCTGCCCAGGAAAAAGTTGGAAGTCGGGCAGTGGCCCATGGTAGCGTTCAGACGGTTGAAATCAGCGAAATCAGGCTCATCGATATGAATGCAGTGCCCGTAAATCGAACGCGGCCCCACTAGATTGAATTTTTTATAAACGTCGAGATAGCGGTCGCAATCGGGAAAGAGTTCTTTGACCCAGGCCAGTTCGCCTAAATTTTCACTCAGGTGGGTTTGAAGATAAGTGCCGGGATGCTCATGCCAGAGGCGGGCCGCCGCATCCAGCTGCTCCGGGGTGGAGGTGGGGGCAAAACGCGGGGTGACCGCGTATAACTGCCGCCCCCGGCCGTGCCACTGTTCAATCAGGGCGCGGGATTCTTCATAACCGCGCTCGGCCGTATCCAGAAGAGGGGCCGGAGCGTTGCGGTCCATCAATACTTTACCAGCAATCATGCGCGTGTTCAAGGCCGACGAATGCTCAAAAAAGGCTTCCACCGATTCCACATGCACCGTGCAGTAAACGGCCGCCGTGGTGGTGCCGCAGCGCAGAAGCTCCTGGAGGAATATTTTGGCCACTTTCCCGGCGTGCTTGCGGCTGGCGAAATCCTGCTCGGCCACAAAGGTATAGGTATTGAGCCACTCCAGAAGCTGCTCGCCATAGGCGCCGATCATCTGGCTCTGCGGATAGTGGATGTGGCTGTCGATGAAGCCGGGACAGATGATGGCGTCTTTGTAATGATCAACCGTCAGGCCTTCAGCCGCCTGGGGCGTGTAAGGGCCGACGCTTTTTATGTGGCCGTCCTGGGTTATGATCAGGCCGTCTTCAATAAAGGTATGGGAATCTTCGGGCGCGTTGAAAAAAGGATCTTTGGTGAAACTTAGAATTGATCCGCGAACCGCTGATGTGGCCATGTGTGTCTCCTTGGGATAAAAAAGCCGCAGCCAGTGGCTGCGGCTTTTGTTTTTACTCAGAATCCTGTTCTGGTTTCGGGCCGCAATTTAAACTGAGGGGAGCGGTTAATGGCTGCCGTCCTCATCATCCAGAGCTTTGGGGATAAGCTGATTGGTGATGATGGCCGTCAGGCCGCCGGCCGCCACCGGGGAATGGAGAAGGTCGGCCAGCCAGTGGGGCATGTGAATGGTGAAATCCGGCTGGAATGCCGCGCCGATACCCACCCCCAGGGAAATGCCGATGATCAGAATGGAGCGGCGGGTCATGGGGTCGGTGAAGATCAAGCGCATGCCGGTGGCGGTAATTATGCCGAACAGCAGAATCAGCGCGCCGCCCAGAACCGGATCGGGAATGATGTTGAAAATAACGCCCACACAGGGAAAGATGCCCAGAATAAACAGGAACACCGCAATATACTTGCCCACATGGCGGCTGGCGTTGCCGGTAAGCTGGATGACGCCGTTGTTCTGGGCGAAAATGGCCATGGGGAAAGAGTTGAAGACGCCGGCCACAAAGGAGGCGAAGCCGTCGCATAAAATGCCGCCGCCGAGGCGCTTGATGAAAACCGGGCCGGAAGTGGGCTGCCCGGACAGCATGGAAGTGGCCGACAAATCGCCGGTGGCTTCCACAGTGCTGATGACATACAACAGGGCAATGGAGACAAAGCCGCCTAAACTGAAGCTGAACCCATATTTGAAGGGAATGGGGATGGATATGATCTCCATGTCTGCCGGCCGGTCATTGAGCATGCCCAGGTGCCAGGAGATGAGAAAGCCGACCAGAAAGCCGATGATCATGGCGCTCATTCTGATGGCCGGGCTTTTGAAGCAGTTGAAGATAAGGATGGTGCCCAGAACAATGGCCCCGACGCTGATGTTGCGGATGGAGGCAAAGTCTTCCGTCCCGAAGGAGGCGAAGCCGCCCACCACGTTAATCATGGCCACATTCAACAGCGAAATGCCCACCATAGTGACGGTGATGCCGCAGACCAGGGGGGTGAAGACCTTGTTCAGAAGACCAGTCATGCGCGAAAGACCCATCTGGACGAAGGAGCCGACCACGGTCGCGCCGCTCATCAGGGCCACCACATGTTCCTTGACCGCGCGGATCTCTTCAGGCGACATGTCCGCGGTCAGGTTTTCCTTCATATAGGCCGCGCCTATGGCGATGAAAGCGGTGGGAAAGATAAAGCTGGTGGCCTGGATGCTCAACAGGCCAGAACCGATGGGGCCGAAGCGATTGGTCTGGATGAAGGTGCCGATGCCGGAGACGAAGAACGCGATATTGACCATATAGATGGTGATATCCAGCGGCATATCCAGGGCGCGGCAGATGATCAGCGGCGGGCTGCCGATGCTGATGACCATGCTTAACAGATGCTGAATGGCGGTGAGGACAGCCTGAAAAAAAGGCGGTTTGTCTTCCAGCCCGAAAATAATGCCCAAATTCTTTTCAGGCGCTTCAGTTGTTACGGCTTGTACTTCACTCATGTGCTTAACCTTTATGTGCGTGGTCCGCACGGGACTGGTCCGAGGTGGCTCTTTCGACCGGCCGCCAGTTGCGGCCGGGAAGTTGACCCTGGTGTATTCTTCTATGTGGTAACTTCCCGGCCGAAAATCAAGTCTGGTCTAAACTGCCGCCTCGGAGTGGGGTCCGGGCCCAGCCCGGTTAGTGGAGGCGCAAAATAAAATTGAGAATGAAAGCCGCGCTCACCAGCATCATCACCCAGCTCACTTCACGGGACCGCCCGGAGCAGAGCTTCAACAGGGTGTAACTGACAAAACCAAAGGCAAAGCCGTTGGCAATGCTATAGGTCAGCGGCATCATAACGATGGTCAGAAAAACCGGAATAGCGTCGGTTATGTCGTCGAAGCTGATGGAGGTGACTTCCGACATCATCAAAGCGCCCACGATGATCAGGGCCGGAGCGGTGGCATAGGCCTGCACCAGGCCGACCAGCGGGGCGAACAGAAGGGCGATGACGAACAGCACGGCCACGGTCAGGGCGGTAAGGCCCGTGCGGCCGCCTTCGGCCACGCCGGCCGCGCTCTCGACGTAAGAGGTGACGGTGGAGGTGCCCACCACGGCGCTGGCCATGGTGCCTATGGCGTCGGTGGTCAGGGCGCGGTCCAGATTTTCGATGCTGCCGTCGTCCTTCATCAGCTTGGCTTTTTTGGTCAGGCCGATGAGGGTGCCCATGTTGTCGAAAAGCTCGACAATGGTGAAAGTGAAAATGATGGAAAAAACACCGAACGACAGCGCGGCCTTGAGATCAAGCTGCATAAAGGTGCCCTCGGGACCGAAAAGGCTCGGCACGTCCAGGCTGACGATGTCGCCTACGCCGTGGGGCACCGGGCCAGCGCCGACGATCATGCCCAGGATGGTGGTGAAGAGAATGCCCAAAAGAATGGCCCCCTTCACGCCCCGGCACATGAGAACGCCGGTGAAGATAATGCCGATGCAGCTCAGAAGGGGCGCTTTGCCGCCGAGTTCAAAGCTGACGCTGGCCACATGGCCCGCGCCCACCAGGGTGGCCGGGTTCCCGACCACTATGCCGGAACCCTGAAGGCCGATGAAAGCGATAAAGGTGCCTATGCCCACGCCGATGGCGCTTTTAAGATTCATGGGCACTGATTTGATAATGGCCTGGCGTATGCCGCCGATGGTCAGGAGAAGGAAGACTATGCCCGAGATGAACACCGCTCCGAGGGCCGCCTGCCAGGTGAGGCCGAAAGTGAGGACGGCGGTGTAGGTGAAAAAAGCGTTCAGGCCCATGCCGGGGGCCACGGCCACCGGGTAATTGGCCCAGACGCCCATCAGAGTGGTGGCGAACACGGCTGACCAGATGGTGGCGGCAATGGCGGCGCTTTTGGGAATGCCGGCGTCGGCCAGGATGTTGGGATTGACGAAAATTATGTAGCCAACGGCCACAAAGGTGGTGAGACCGGCAATAAGCTCGGTTTTGACATTGGTACCTTTCGCGCTGAGCTTGAAAAATTTCTCAAGCGCTCCTCCGGCGGCGATGCTTTTTTCTGCCATTTGCAAGTTCCTCTCTGATGTTTTTGGCCAGGGTGCTGCCCTGATTCCATTTCCGGCCAGGGCAGCGCCCTGGACTCATTTCCGACCAGGGCAGTGCCCTGGACCCATTTCCGATGTGGCGGCTTCGACCTGCGAAAAATTTCGTCCGGGAAGTGTCCGCATGTCGGCGATTGCAAACGGGCCTCACCCTGGCCATAGGTGAGGGGCATCGCTCTTAATACGATGATGGCCGCCAAAATTAACTTTATGAGAAAAAGCAACCTAGACATGGTCCAGTGGGGACCACGCACACTAAGCACACTCCCCTGCCCCCTTGACCGGGCGGCCCAGGGCCAGTTCCACTGCTTCAGTGATCATTTCATAACCCGTGCAGCGGCACAGATGACCGGCATGGGCTTTTTTTATTTCCTCACGGGTGACTTCCGTGAGGCGATTTTTATTATTTTCCAGAAAGGCGGTCGTGGTCATGACCAGGCCCGGAGTGCAGAAACCGCACTGCACGGCCCCGGCTTCAACATACGCTTTCTGCACCGGCGACAGTTCACCTTCCGGCTTGACTTCGCCCTCCACAGTGCGGACGCATTTGCCGTCGGCCCAGACGGCCAGAGTCAGGCAGGAATCAGTGGGCACGCCGTCGATCAAAACGTTACAGGCCCCGCATTCACCCACGCCGCAGCCCTGCTTGACGCTGACCACGCCCAAGCGGTCACGCAGGGTCTCCAGAAGTGATTCGCGGGGGTCGATCTCTAGCTCGATATTCTGTCCATTCAAATGCAGTTTGATTGAAACCATGTTCAAGCCCCCTCTCCGCTTCGGTTGGCGGCCGCGTAGATCATGCGTTCGGCCAGCGTCTTGATGATGCGGGTTCTGAATTCCTTGCTCGCCCGCCAGGAAGTGCGGGGCTTGATGTCGGTCTCCAGCGCATCCAGAATTTTCTTCATGGTCGACTCAGTCAGGCTCTGGCCTATCCCGGCCGCTTCAGCCGCCGGGCAGCGAATGGGTGTGGGCGCGGCCACGGTCAGGGCCAGCCTCAGGTCGGCCACCTTGTCGCCCTCCATTTTCACTCCGGCCGCGCAGCCGATGGTGGCGATGTCCATGGCCGAGCGCATGGCGTATTTGTAATATGCGGCCCCCAGGCCCTTCAGGGCTTTCAGGTCAAAAGCGAAAGCACCCAGCACTTCGCCGGGCTCCAGGGCCACCTGACCCGGACCGGTGTGAAAACCTTTTATGCTCACATTGCGGCGGCCGCCGGGTCCGTTGATCAGAATCTCCGGCTCCAGCACCAGCATGGGCGCGGCCGTGTCGGCGCTGGTGGCGCCGTTGGCGATGTTGCCGCCGATGGTGCCCATGTTGCGGATCTGCGGCCCGGCCACGGTTGAAGATGCTTCACCTAAAACGGGAATGTACTTTCTAACCTCCGGGGCGTTCATGGTTTCGGTGAACGTTAGCCCGGCCCCCAGAGCCAGGGTGTCGCCTTCCAGCCTGACGGCTTTCAATTCGGGCAGATCATGAATGTCCACCAGATGATGAAATTTATCGTCGAAATGCCGCAGCTTGACCAGAACATCAGTTCCACCGGCAATGAGGCGGGCTTCGGGGTGTTCGGAAAGGAGCTTTATTGCGTCGGCCACTGATTTGGCTTTATATAGGTTATGAATATCAAACATGCCCGGCCTCCTTACATCCCGGCTTTTTCCAGATAACGGAAAAGCACTTTGGGGGTGATGGGTATCTCATCCACTTTAACGCCCGTGGCGTGCCAGACGGCGTTGCGCACGGCCGGGGCCGGGGAGACCAGCGGCGGCTCGCCCAGGGCGCGGATGCCGTAAGGGTTGGTGGGATCAGGCACTTCCACGAAAGCGCAGTCCAGATCCGGCAGATCCATGATGGTGGGCATTTTGTAATCCAGCAAATTGTCATTGAGCACTTTGCCCTTTTCATCGATGAGCATTTCCTCATAAAGAGCCATGCCCAGACCCATGCCCATGCCGCCGTGGACCTGCCCGCTGGCCAGCTTGGGGTTGACGATGCGGCCGGAATCATGAACGTTCCAGGCCTCCTTCACCGTCACCCGGCAGAGCGGGACATCCACTTCCACATCCACGAAAGTGCAGCAATAGACCGGCGGATTCTGGCGGGTCTTGTGGGTGGCTTCGGAAACAATGGGGTTGCCGAAATCAATATTGTAATAGCTCTGCATGGCCAACTCGCCTAAAGTCATCACCAGGTGTTCGCCGTCGCTGCCGACGATGTTGCCGCCGTTGATGGACAGGGCGCTTCTGGGCACGCCTGAGATGAGGGCGGCCAAGTCCAGAATTTTATCCTTGAACTGGCGGGCCGCATCGGCAATGGCCGTACTGGAAGTATAAGTCTGGCGGGAGGCGTAGGCCCCGGTGTCGAACGGAGTGTGATCGGTGTCCTGGATGGTGACGGTATTAAACTGATCCATCGGAATGCCCAAGGCTTCCGAAGCAATCTGGGTCAGGGCCGTGTCCGCGCCCTGGCCGATTTCAGTCGCGCCCATGGCCAGGGTGACGCGGCCGTCCTGATTGAGAATCAGCCTGGCCCCGGCCAGTTCCACGGCCGCCGGATAGGTGTTGGAGCCATAGCTGCAACAGGCCACGCCCAGGCCCCGGCGAACGGGGCCGGTCTGGTTTTTATAGGCTTCGCGTTTTTTGCGCCAGTCGATCAGTTCGCCGCCGCGCGTGAGGGCTTCGTAAATACCGGCCGCGTGAATTGTGTGGTGGTTGAACTGGCAGACGTCGCCCACCCGTGCCACGTTTTTCAGCCGCAGTTCCAATGGGTCCATCTTCAAAGCGTGGGCCGCTTCTTCCACCAGGCAATCCATGATGAAAGTCACCTGGGGCTGGCCGTAGCCGCGCATAGCCCCGGCGCTGGGGACGTTGGCGTAATAGGTGGTGGCGTCGTAACGCATGGCCGCCCTGGGGTAGAGATAGGGCGACTTGGAACCGGCCGCCCCGGCGATGGAATGCCCGTGGGAGGCATAGGCCCCGGTCTGCGACCAGACTTTTACGTCAAAGGCGGTGAAGGTGCCGTCTTTTTTTAAACCCATTTTTATCTGGCCGTCGAAGCGGTGGCGGGTGCGGGTGGAAGTGAAGCATTCTTCGCGGCTCAGGGCCACCTGCACCGGAACGCCGCCCATTTTCCAGGAACAGAAAGCGGCAATGGGTTCAACCAGCACATCCTGCTTGTTGCCAAAACCGCCGCCAAGGTAAGGCTTGATGACCCGGACGCGGCTCCAGGGAATATCCAGGGCCTGCCCGACCACGCGGCGCACAATCTGGGGAATCTGGGTGGAGGAGACGATGACGATGTGGTCGTCGTCATCCATATAGGCATAGCTGACCGCCGTTTCCATGTGGCAGTGCTGGACGATGGGGGTGTGGTAAACACCCTCCAGGACCAGTTCAGCCTCCTTCATCAGCTCGTCCACTCTGCCGCCGTGCTCGATCACGCTGTGGCGGAGGACGTTATTGTCCATAAACTCATGCAGGACCGTCGCGCCGGGGGCCAGAGCTTCTTTGTAGCCGATCAGGACCGGCAGCTCTTCATACTCGACTTTGACCAACTGAGCGCCTTTGGCGGCGGTGAGGGGATCGCGGGCCACCACCACGGCCACATCATCGCCATAGTGGCGCACATGGCTGGTCAGAAGGCGGCGGTCGGATACGTCGCGTTTTTCAATAACCAGGTTATAGGGATGACCGGCCGTGGGATAGAGAGTGTCGGGCACGTCTTCAAACGTGAAAACGGCCTCGACTCCGGGCAGCGCCAGAGCGGCTTTGGTGTCGATTGATTTAACCAGACCGTGGGCGATATGAGAGCGCACCAGCACGGCGTGGCGCATGCCCGGCAGGGTTAAATCTTCGGTGTATCGGGCTTTGCCGCTGACTTTGGCGACGGCATCTAGCCGGTTGGGTGAAGTGCCGATGATCATTTGGAACCTCCGTTGCGATTTTAATATGGCCTTTTACCCTGAACCGACGGCCCCTCCGCTACGCAAAAAGCGTGGTTTTTGCTTCGCCAGTTGCCACCATAGCCTCAAATCCAGTCGCTGACGCTCCGTCTCGCTTGCGCTCGACTACTGCGGTTTGAGGCTATTTGCCGATATTAAAAGCGGTATCCAGGCCGCTTCCCGGCCGAAACCCTTGGCTGGCCCTAAGCGCCCCATCGGACCAGTCCAGTGCGGACCACGCACATCTCAGGCCTTAAAGAGGTGGTGCCCGGAAAGGAGCGACCACACCACAGCGGCTTCCGCCGCCGGGACCAGAGAGGTTTCCGTCAGGCCACCGCTCAGCCCCGCGCTTCTGGCTTCGAAGCTGGCTGAATCAAGTTCGGCGGTCATGTTTTTATCGCTATATTTTAATGCATTTCCTAGAACTTTTAAAGTGGCCTCTTCGCCGCCCCTTTTTATGAGAACCAGGCCCGCTTCCGGGAAATGGAAGCCGTCCGGGCCGTTGTCATAACTTTCTTTCGAGAGGTGAACCCGGAATTTATCCATATAGGGCGCGCCGCTGGTGGGGCAGAAAGCCGCACAGTTGCCGCATTCGTTGCAGAAGTCGGCCAGATTGAAAATCTGAAAAGCCTGATCCACCGGCTGAATTCCTTCAGTCACGATCTCCACCTTACCGCCCTTGACCACAGCTTTCTGAATGGGCTGGGTCAGTTTTTTGCCAGGTATGGCCAGGTTGGCCCGGTTGGGGCAGACGGTGGTGCAGATGTTACAGAGTTGGTCGCATTGCAGGCAGCGGGCCGCCTCGGCGCGGGCTTCCTCATCGGTATAGGTTTCGGTGAAGAGGTTAAAGTTCAGCCGGTCGGCCGGGGCCTTGTGTTTTATTTGGGGACCACTCAAGCGCCGGCCCTGCTTGAAGCGCAGAGAGGCGATATCCAGCAGACGGTCGTCGGCCGGGGCCGCCGGGAGTCTGGCTTCCTTGTGGGCCGCTTCACTGATGGCGTGAGCCACCTGACGGCCGTCGGCAATGGCCTGGATGAGCGATGAGGCCCCACGCCCGGCGTCGCCGCCGGTATAGACTTTGGCCAACTGAGTCAGGCCGGTTTTGGGGTCCATTTCCAGCTTGCTCTCCGGCCAAACGTCCAGACGGAGATCCTGGCCGATAGCCGCGATAACAGTGTCAGCCTGGATATCGTGTTCAGATCCTTCCACCTTTACCGGCCGCGCCCGGCCCGAAGCGTCCGGCTCACCCAAGCGCATGGAGCAGACCGAGAGGCCGCTGACTTTGCCGTCTTTCACCAGAACTTTTTCCGGGGCGGACAGTTCCACCAGCTTCACACCCTCTTCCAGAGCTTCCCTGATTTCATCAGGGTCGGCCGGCATTTCGCGGCGGGTGCGGCGATAGACGATGGTGACTTCCGAGCCGAGACGGCGGGCCGTGCGGGCCACATCCATGGCCGAATTGCCCGCGCCCAGAACGATTACGTTTTTGCCCAGCCCGGTCTTTTCGCCGCGACGCACCTGGCTGAGGAAAGTCAATTGATCCATCACGCCCTGAGCGTCTTCATTTTCAATGCCCAGCCTGGTGTTGGCCTGCGCGCCGATGGCCAGATAGACGTAATCAAAATCCTGGCGCATTTTTTCCAGACCGGCCCGGTCAACCTTATGATTGAGGTTCAGTTTAACGCCAAGGGACAGAATGTTATCGATATCCTTTTTCAGGCTGTCGTCCGAAAGGCGGAAGGCCGGAATGGCGTCGGCCGCCATGCCGCCGGGCCTGGGCTTGGCTTCGAACATTTCCACCTTGAAATCGGCAATGGCCAGATAGTGGGCGGCCGAAAGACCGCCGGGGCCGGCGCCAATGATGGCCACGCTCAAGCCGTTGGCAGCGCCGGCTTTCAGGCCGGTCGGCCCCTGGTGCTTTTCAGCGATGAAGCGCTTGATCTCGCGGATCTTCAGCGGCGTATCATAATTGAGGCGGGTGCATTTGAACTGGCACTGATGGTCGCAAACCGCTCCCTGAACGTTGGGGAAGGGGTTGGTGGCCATGATGGTTTGATAGGCCAATTCATATTCGCCGCGCGCGGTGTAATTAAGATAGCGGGGAATATCCTGGGAAGCCGGGCAGGTTTCCATGCAGGGTGCGGCAAAGCAGTTGAAGCGCGAGAGGGCGCGTTTGGTTTTCACGCCGTTTTTGTAGACGTAATCTTCCTTTTTATAGCGCGGGTCGTCCAGCACTTCAGCCGCGTAATTCAGAAGGTTGGCCAGCGCGGCCGCCTGGCCTTTTTTGCCGCCGCCTTTGGCCGCGATAAAGGAATCAATATCAAAGGCCCTGGCTTCGCGCATGGTCTGGCCCAAAACTTCCAAATACTGGGACATGCGGCCGTAACCGCCGGGGCGCAGAGCGTCGGAACTGACCGTGACCGGCTTCAGACCCCCGGCAATGAGGGACGGCAGGTTTTTATAATCAGCCCCGGCCGAGAAAGATATATCCAACTGCCCATCAAATTCCTTCTGGAGTTTGGCAGCCAGATTGACGCTGATGGCGTGGAGCGAGCGGCCGCTCATGTAGACCATGCCTTCGCTTTTGGGCAAATTTTGAAGCTGGTTCTGAGTCTCCAGGGTGTTGGTCAGTTTCAGGGCGAACTGCACCTTGGCCTCCTGAGCCTGGACGCTGAGGCTCTTGATCAAGTTGACGCCGTCAGGATATTTCAGATCGTGGCCAAAGGCCTCATCCGGCACCCAGGTCTGAAAGCCGAGCTTGTCATTGAGGATGGAGCGGAGAGTGTCCGCGCCGATCAAAGTCGGGTTCAGTTTGATAGTGGTGTGGAAACCGCGCTGAGTGATGAAATAAGAGCCGATCTTTTCCACCTCTTCCGGCGGGCAGCCATGCATGGTGGAGACGGTCAGGTTGTCGGAAATCTTGCCGGGAATGTTCAGTTCCTTTACGCGCGGATAAATCTTGGCCGCCTCTTCCAGCTTGGCCGCCAGTTCGGCTTCGCAATTGGTCATGCGGTCAAAAAAGCGCTGAACGCTGGGGCTTTGAATTCCCTCCAGGTTATAACCGGCACTCATGTTAAAAATGAAACCGGCTTCGCCCGCCTCCCCGATCTTCAATTTGTCCTTCAGAATATAGAGGATGATGAAAGCGTTCAGGTATTCGTTGAAGGACTGATCAAGCTTCAATTCCTGCGACCACTCGCAGTTATAACCTTCGTCGGCCATGTCAATGCAGGGCTTGGTGACTTCCAGCTCGTCCAGCACCTGGATGGTTTTCAGTTCCAGATAGCGGCTGCCGGTCAGCCAGGCACTCACGATGTTCTGCACCAGTTGGGTCTGGGGGCCGGCGGCCACGCCTATGGGGGTTTCCAGCAACTGGCCGTAACGGGTCATGCGGAAAGGATCGTCTTTTTTGGGGCGGAAAAACAGATTCTCAGGAATGCCGTAAATTTCGCCTTTTTCCAGGTCTCCGAAAATCCACTTCAGATGGGTGCTTAAAGAGGTCAGAGAAAATTTGTCGCTATGTGATTTGGTCATAACTTCCCCTTGAGTTTTGTGCGTGGTCCGCACTGGACTGGTCCGATGTGGCGTTTTCGACCGGCCGGGGATTTCGGCCGGGAAGTAACCTGGACGCAGTTGGTCTATTTATGGACAAAACGGCTGGCGGGCGATGAATCGTCCCTGGCCAGGCTCACCCATGAAGCGTTCCCCGTCCACTATTTTCCGGCCGCGGATGAAGACCTGTTCAGGCCAGCCGCGCACGGTGATGTTTTCAAACGGCGTGTAGTCAACGGCCTGATGAAGGTTTTCAGCCGTCAGAGACTTTTCAGCTCCGGGATTAAAGATAACGATGTCGGCATCGAAACCTGGTTCCAGACGGCCCTTTTTTTCCAGGCCGAAAAGCCGGGCCGGACTGGTGGAAACCAAATCCACCCAGCGGGAAGGGCTCAGGCCCCGTTTCAGAACGCCTTCGGAATAAAGAAGAGGCAAGCGCGTCTCCACGCCGGGAATGCCGCCGGGGCACTTGAAGACATTGCCCCAGGCCCGCACCTTCTTATCCTTCCAGGCAAAGGAGCAATGATCGGTGGCCACCGTGGAGATGGTGCCGTCCATCAGCCCTGCCCACATGGCGTCCACATCCTTTTGCTTCCGGGGCGTGGGGGCCATGACGAATTTCAGGGCTTCATCAAAATTGCCTTCGTAACAATCGTCAGTCAGGGTAAGGTATTGCGGGCAGGTTTCCGCCCAGACCCGCCGCCCGGCCGCGCGGGCTTTCCGCACCGCCTCCAGCCCACCGGCTGTGGAAAGGTGCACGATGTAAAGCGGCGCGTCACCGGCGGCTTCGGCCAGGCGGATGGCTGTTTCCACCGCTAAAGCCTCAGCGTAATCCGGGCGGCTCTGCGGGTGGCTGGTGGCCTTGCGCGGTGCGGTCCTTTTCAGTTCTTCGGCCAAATGACTGACTATGGCGTGATTTTCAGCGTGAACCGTGGTCAGCCCGCTTGCGTCGCCCACGGCCTTGAGGGCGGCCAGAAAACTTTCATCATCCAGGCGGCCGTCGTAGGTCATGTATACTTTGAAACTGGGGTAGCCGCCCCCGACGATATCGGGAATGGCCGTTTTGACTTCTTCATTCCAGTGTTGAAAAACGCCGTGGAGGCCATAATCAATGACCGACTCCACGGCGTTCTCGCGATACAAATCCAATTGATAGTTCAGCGGGCAGCCGGCGGGGCCGAAGCCGGGGTGTTCCACCACTGTGGTTGTTCCGCCGTAGGCGGCCGCTTTGCCGCCAAAAAACCAGCCGTCGCTGGCGTGCGCCTGGCCGACGCTGAGATCTAAGTGAGTGTGAACATCCACGCCGCCGGGAATTACCAGCATCCCCTTGGCCTCAATCATTTCTGCGCCCTCCGGGGGCTCAAGCTCCGGGGCGATAGCGGTGATGGTGCCGTCCACGGCCAGAAGGTCGGCCTGAAATTCTTTTTCAGCCGTAACCACCAGACCGTTTTTAATAAAGAGGATGTTCGCCATTCGCTTACCTCTGGCCGTCAGTTATAAAGAAACTGACGGCCGCAATATGAATGTCAAGGGAGCACGGCCACCCACGGGCGACTGAAGCATTGAAGCGGAGCGGGTGGTGTGCCTGTAAAAAAATCATTTGGCCATGGCCGCCCACAAACGGCCAGCCTGCTCCTGGGCGTAAGCTATGATGCTGTCTTCATCTTCACTGACCAGGCGGCGGTTTTCCACGATCACTTTGCCTTGCGCGATGACTGTTTCCACATCGTTGGAGGAGAAACCGAAAGCGAAGTGGCCGGGAAAATTGTCGGTGCCGCAGGGAGTGGGGCTCGGGTAATCCATGATCACCAGATTGTTGGCGCTGTCGCCCGGCACGTCCATCGCGGCCAGATATTTATGAACAGCCCGGAAGCGGCTGTAAAGCTCGGACGGGGAGATCCCTTCAGTATGCTGACCGGCCATATAGGCGGCCTGGGCACTGCGGATCATGTCATTGTGCATGCCGTCGACGCCAAGCATAACGCGGGGAGTCCACTTGTAGCCGGTGAGGCCGACATTGTTATTCTGATTGCTTTCGCAGCTCTGGGCCACCCAGGCTTTGGATTCGGCCACCAGCTTTTTCTCGGCTTCGTCCAGATGGACGCAGTGACCGAGAATAGTGTGAGGCTGGGCCAGAACGCCAAACTTGTCCAGGCGCTGGGCCACGCGCATATTATGTTTTTTCAGGCAGTCTTGCTGATCGGATTCAGCTTCGGCCACATGGATGTGGAGGCCGGTTTTGTGCTTGACTGCCAGATCGACCGACTTTTTCAAAGTGTCGTCGCTGACGGTGAAGGAGGCATGGAGGCCCACAAGACCGTGGCGGCCGCTGCCCAAATATTCATCGTGCTCGGCCAGGCCATCGTCAGTGATTTTCTGGCCGTCGCGATCGGAAATTTCATAGCACAAAAGGTGCCCCACGCCCACTCGCTCGAAAGCCTGGGCTATGGTCTCCAGAGAGCCGCGAATGGAATAGGGCGCGGCGTGGTGATCAATGATGAAGGTGACGCCGCGTTTGGCGCAGCCCATGGCCGCGATGAGGGCGCTGGCTTCGGTCATATCGTTGTCAAGGCATTTGTCGAGCCGCCACCAGACCTGTTCGAGCACTTCGACAAAGTTGGTGGGGGTGACCGGAGAGGGGGGCATGCCCCTGGAAAGGGCGGAATAGATATGGTGGTGCCCGCAGCCGAACGAGCGGGTGACGAGTTTGCCCCGGCAGTCAATAACTCTGTCGCCGGGTTTGCGCTCCGCCAGAGGCGGCGTTTTATCGATAAGCTTTATGCCGCCTTTGGGACCTTCATCAACGGCCAGGTCGGTGTTGGTGAAGGCCAGAGTTTCTGAGTCAAGATACCGGGCATTTTTCAAATACAGAGTCATGGTCGCCTCGCTATTTCAAATATGAATTCTACCTTAAACTTCTTGTGTGGCGCTACGCAAAAAACGTGGTTTTTGCTTCGCGGGCAACATCATCAGCATTAATACCAGTCGCTGACGCTCCGTCTCGCGGACTCGACCATCGCTATGACGGCCGCCTTACGCGCTCTATTTAGTTTAACATACGGAACATCTGTCGCCTATACTTTCAGCCGGAAAACTTTATCGTTGCTTCCCGGCCGAAAGCCAAGGCAAGTCGAAAGCGCCACATCGGAGAGGATGCGCGAGCATCCGGGGCCCGTGCGGCCAGCACTACATGATGCGGGGACGGCCGCATTCGAGGCGTTCGGCCAGTTTGTCGGCCGGGTTGTTGAATTTGGCCAGCATCATCATGGCGGCGATGATATAGGGCTTGTAGCTGGCTTCCTTATACATGGCCACGCGATGGCGGTCAAAAACGGCCCCTTCCACTTCGCCTTCCTTGCAGGAAACGCCGGTGATGTCGGCCGGGAGGCAATGCATGTAAAGGGCTTCACCGAACTTGGTCTTCTGATTGGTCTTGAGCATCATGCCCTCGGTGGCGTGCCAATCCTTGTGCTCGGCGTTCTGCTTCAGAAGCTCCTGCTCCAGAGCCTTGATGCCGGCTTCGTCGCCTTCACCATAAAGGTTGGTGCGCTTTTCCATGGCCGCGAAGGGAGCCCAGCTTTTGGGATAAACGATGTCCGCGCCCTCGAAAGCTTCGGCCATTGAGTTGGATTTGGTGAACTTGCCGCCGCTGGCCGCCGCGTTATTCTTGGCCACTTCCTCAACTTCGGGCATAACTTCATAACCCTTGGGGTGAGCCAGGGCCACTTCCATGCCGAAGCGGGTCATCAGGCCGATAACGCCCTGCGGGACGGAGAGAGGTTTGCCGTAAGAAGGCGAATAGGCCCAGGTCATGGCGATCTTTTTGCCTTTCAGCTTATCCACGCCGCCGAAGGTGTTGATGATGTGGAGCATGTCGGCCATGGTCTGGGTGGGGTGGTCGATATCACACTGAAGGTTGACCAGGGTCGGGCGCTGTTCCAGAACGCCGTCGCGATAACCTTCCAGGACGCTCTTGGAGACTTCCCGCATGTAGGCGTTGCCTTTGCCGATATACATATCATCGCGGATACCGATGACGTCGGCCATAAAGGAGACCATGTTGGCCGTCTCGCGCACGGTTTCGCCGTGGGCGATCTGGGATTTGCCCTCATCAAGATCCTGAACGGTCAGGCCCAAAAGGTTACAGGCGCTGGCATAGCTGAAGCGGGTGCGGGTGGAGTTGTCGCGGAACAGGGAAATACCCAGGCCCGAATCAAAGAAGCGGGTGCTGACATTAGCTTCACGCATGCCGCGCAGGATGTCGGCCACGGCGAAGACGGCGGCGATTTCATCGTCGGTCTTTTCCCAGGTCAACAGAAAATCGTTGAGATACATGTCTTTATAATTGAGCTTGCTCAGTTGTTTGATGAGGCTTTTAATCTTCAGCTTGTCCATTGCGAAAACTCCTTAGTGTGTGATTGGCGTGGGTGTTACATTGACTGACGAATATCCGCAAGCGGGCGTCAACCGCTTCAGTTTATAATATGGGTGCCCTTGCCGTCCTTGACGGCTGTGCCCAAGTTCTGCGGGTCGGTGATGATGACTTCCTTGCCGCCGTTTTTGAGGAAATTCAGGGCCGCTTCAATTTTCGGGCCCATGCTGCCCGGAGGGAAGTGGCCTTCGGCCAGGTATTTTTCCATATCAGCCGCTTTGACCGTGCCGAGTTTTTCCTCATTGGGCTTGCCGAAGTTGATGGAAACCTGCGGCACGCCGGTGGAGATGATCAACAGGTCGCTTTTGAGCTTTTCGGCCAGGAGGCAGGTGGCCAGATCTTTATCAATGACGGCCGAAACGCCTTCCAGCATGCCGTCTTTCTCCACCACTGGAATGCCGCCGCCGCCGACGGTGACCACATTGAAACCGGCCGCGATCATGGATTCAACCGCGTCGAGTTCCACAATACCCTTAGGTATGGGCGAGGCCACCACCCGGCGATAGCCGCGATTGGAATCGGCTTTCAAAATCCAGGTAGGGTGATCTTTTTTAATCTGTTCCAGCTCGCTCTCTTCGTAGAAACCGCCGATGAACTTGGTGGGCTCCTGGAAGCCGGGGTCGTCTTTATCCACCAGCACCTGGGTCACAAGGCTGACGGTGCGGCTGGTCTTGCCGCGCTTTTTCATCTCGTTATCGAGATTCTGCTGAATTTCGTAACCAATGGCCCCTTGGGTGTCGGCCACGGCGATGACCAGAGAGATGCGGTGAATCTGTTGGGCGGCCAGGTCGGACCGGGCCAGAATGAAGCCGACCTGCGGGCCGTTGCCGTGGGTCACCACCACCTGGTAGCCGGCTTCTATGATGTCGGCAATGTGTTTGGTTGTTTCAAAGACGGCCATATGCTGGTCCTCAAGGGACTCCTTGCCTTTGGCCGAGATCAGTGAGTTGCCGCCGATAGCGATGACAGCGGTGGGCTTCTTCATTTTTTATACTCCGATGTGCGTGGTCCGCACGGGACTGGTCCGATGGGGCGCTTTCGACCGGCCGAGGTCTTCGGCCGGGAAGCGGCATTGGTCCTGCTATTTATTATCTTCGACGTAGATATCCGGCAGGGCGGCGTAGAACGCGGCGCAGGTGACCAGATCGTTTTTCCAGGTGATTTCGTTGGGCGCGTGGGCCTGAGCTTCCTTGCCGGGGCCGAAGCCCATCACCGGAATGCCGAACATGCCCATGATGGAGACGCCGTTGGTGGAGAAGGTCCATTTATCCAGGCGGCCGGGTTTATTGAACAGCTTTTCATAGGTCTTCATGCCGGCCTTGCAGACCACATGGTCTTCCGGGAGCACCCAGGTGGGGAAGTAGCAGTCGGTGGGGTAGACCAGGCCGGTCCAGGACGGCTCTTCATAGGTGTACATGGAGACTTCCACCCGGTCACCGCTTTCCTTCACGGAAGGAAGGTTGCGGATTTCGGCCAGGGAGCTTTCCTTGTCTTCGCCCCAGGTCAGGCGGCGGTCAATGGAGACGGCGCAGCTGTCGGCCACCGCGCAGCGTGAGGGCGAGGTGTAGAAGACCTGGGAGACGGTGAGGGTGCCTTTGCCGAGGAAGGGGTCGTCCTTCAGATTCTGGGAAAGCTTTTCAAGATCGGAAAGAATCCGGCCCATGCGGAAAATGGCGTTGTCGCCGCGTTCGGGGGCGCTGCCGTGGCAGGAGACGCCCTTGACGTCGACGCGGATTTCCATACGGCCGCGCTGGCCGCGATAGATGCCGCCATCGGTGGGCTCGGTGGAGACCACGAATTCAGGTTTCAGGCCCTTTTCTTTAATAAGGTACTGCCAGCAGAGGCCATCGCAGTCTTCTTCCTGAACGGTGCCGACGAAGACCACGGTGCAGTCTTTGGCCAGGCCCAGTTCCTTGATGATTTTGCCGGCGTAAACCATGGAGGCCATGCCGCCCTCCTGGTCGCTGCCGCCGCGGCCGCCGATGATTTCATCGTCTTCCATGCCCTCATAGGGATCAAAGGTCCAGTTGGCGCGGTTGCCGATGCCGACGGTATCGATGTGGGCGTCGAAAGCGATGAGGCGCTTGCCGGTGCCGATGTAGCCAAGGACGTTGCCCATGCCGTCGAATTCAACCTTGTCGAAGCCGACCTTTTCCATTTCTTCCTTAATGCGGTGCACCACTTCCTTTTCCTTGCAGCTTTCGCTGGGGATACGGATCATGTCACGCAGGAACTTGGTCATATCGGCTTTGTATTTTTCGGAGAGCTCGTTAATCTTTTTGAAATCCAGGTCCGCCATGGGGCAACTCCTTCCTCAGAGTTTATAATGTTGTATGTTGCGGCCGAAACGGCCTTTCGCTTGAAGCTTGCTTAAAGAACTAAGCAATCCTGGTGCCAAAAAAAATATCAATAAAATCAATGGGATTTATTTATCTAAGGTTCCTTTTTTCAAAATGAAATTTCTCAAAACAATATATTTCTCAAAATGATATGGCGGCAAAGGTAAAACGCGGAGGGCGGGGCGGTGAGATATCTCCATAGTGGAGCGATTTTAAGTATGGCATTTTCCCTTAAACTGGTGGCCCGTCCGCTACGCAAAAAGCGTGGTTTTTGCTTCGCGAGCGGCTTTTATGGCCTCAAAACCAGTCGCTGGCGCTCCGTCTCCCCTATCGGGTCGACCTGCGATTTTTAAAAATGTAGACCTTTTCCCTTAAACTGACGGCCCCTCGGCTACGCAAAAATCGTGGTCCCCGCTGGAGAAATCTCACCGCCCAGCCCTCCTGGTCCTGGTTAGCTCATGTAAGAAAACCGCAATCGTCACCCTACCCAAACGCTGACACTGACCAGGCCGGGCGGGCGAAAAATTTTCTGTAAGTCGCTCGTAATTTTGCTCCCCGGACGGGCACGGACAGACAAAATGCCGCAGAAGCCACCCGGCCGGGAATACGAGAAAATTACGAGCGACGTCAGAAATTTTTTCGCCCGCCCGGCCGGGTTTTACCTGACCCTCTTTCAAGCGGGCAGTTCGCAGTCCGGTCCTGTTTGTTTTTTGACGGAGCGTCAAAAATAGCCGCTTTTATTGACAATTTATTCTAGCAAACCACTTTAGGATGCATTGATTTCCTCATTCATGTTTTTAATAATATCGCAATTATATAAGCATGTTACCTTGAACAGTGAATGGCTTGCCGATTTTGGCCTCCATATTGCTTCTAATGAGACTGACCCGCCACCGGCAGCAAGCCGAAACGGGAGAAGGAGCAAGGTGGCTTATGTTTGTAGGACCATACCCATATCAAGTAAATCACACCTATGTGGGCATGTTGGCTCAGGAAGAGCGCATGAACCTGACCTCCAACAATATGGCCAACGTCAATACCCCTGGTTATAAAAAAGACGTGCCCGTATTCGAAGGTTTTCTGGTTAAGCAGTCCAAGACCTATTTCGGCCAGGGCCCCTTTGAACTTACGGAAAAAGACCTGGATGTGGCCATTGACGGCCCGGGCTTTTTTCAGATTGAAACGCCCAACGGCATTCGCTACACCCGCAACGGCACCTTCCACGTCAATTCCGACGGCCAGATCGTCAACACCGACGGCTACGCGGTAGTGGGTGCGGGCTTTGTGCCGGAAGGGGCCCGCAAGGTCATCATCGAGCCTGAAGGGCGGGTGCAGGCCATCAATCAGGACGGCGACTTTGAGGACATCGGCCAGTTTGAAATCGTTGAATTCGACGATCCCAACATGCTGCAAAAAGAGGGCTATGACAGCTATGTGCCCAAATCACCGGCTTTCGTTGCTGCGCCGGCCGAGAATACCCGGCTGGAGCAGGGTTTTCTGGAAAAATCCAATGTCAACGCGGTCAATGAGTCAGTGCAGATGATTGAGCTTTACCGCATTTACGAAGCGCTCCAGAAAATCGTCCAGACCAAGCAGGAAATGGACGATAAAGCCATCAGTCAGCTTGGCAAACTCAGCGGTTAACCCCTGAAGAACTTTTTGACAATAATTTATATAAGCCTTGAGCAAACGGGAGTACCCTTATTATGATGAGATCACTCTATACAGCGGCCACCGGTATGATCGGTCAGCAGACTCATCTCGACGTTATCGCCCACAACCTGGCCAACGTCAACACCACCGGCTTTAAGAAGAACCGGGCCGAGTTTGAGGATTTGATCTATCAGACCCATAAGTTCGCCGGAACTGAAACCATCGGCGGACAGCAGATACCCGTCGGCATTCAGATCGGTCTGGGCACCAAGGTCAACTCGACCGCCAAAATCCACACCCAGGGCGATTACAACAAGACTGACAGCCCCCTGGACATGGCTATTGAAGGCGAGGGCTATTTCCGGGTTATCCGTAACGGCGAACTTTACTACACACGCGACGGCTCCTGGAAACTCAACAGCGACGGCGTGATCGTCAGCCAGGACGGCAACCCTCTGGATCCTGAATTCGTGGTGCCTGAAGACGCGGTCCACCTGGAAGTCGATTCAGCCGGGTTCATGGCCGCCATCGACCAGCGCGGCAACGTGGTGGCCGAAGGCCGCATCGAACTGGCCCGCTTCATCAACCCTCCCGGACTCTTTGCCATGGGTTACAACATCTATCAGCCCACGGAGGCCTCCGGCCCGGCCATTGACGGCAACCCCGGCGAAGAGGGCTTTGGCACCATCGCCCACGGTTTTTTGGAAATGTCCAACGTTGAGGTCGTCTCGGAAATGGTCAACATGATCGTGGCCCAGAGAGCTTATGAAATGAACTCCAAGGCCATCACCACTTCCGATGAAATGCTCTCCATCGCCAACAACCTGAAACGTTAATGACTAGCGGGCCTGACAGGCGCATTTGAGTCCAGCCCCATATTGAGATAGAATAAGCCGCAAAAGCCCGCCGTCAAGTTGATGACGGCGGGGCGGCGGTCAAACAGCCCGCTGAAGCCGGGTTGTTTTTTTACCATGAACCTGAAGTTAATTATCAGCCGGAGTTTAACCATGACCGGATTTAAAATCATCAACCTAAAGGCCGGGCTGAGCGCCGTCCTGATAATGCTGGCCCTGTGGCTGGCGGCCTCTCCGGCCCTGGCGGCGGTGGTGAGCGTGGTGATGCCGCCGGAAAACACGGTAGTGGGCGACAAAATTTTGCTGGGTGATGTGGCTCATATTGATGTTCTGAACCCCCAGGGCGAAGAACTGGCGGCCGCGTTGCGGCAGGTGGAGCTTGGCCCGGCCCCGGCCGCCGGTGAGGAAGTGCTTTTGCGCCGGACCCAGATCGAGCAGCGGCTGGTGGCTTCAAAGCTGAACCTCAGCGAGGCCGATTGGTCGGTGCCGCAGGAGGTTCGTCTGACGGGCCGGGGGCAGACGCTCAGTGAGGAAAGCCTCAGAATGGCCTTGGAGCAGTATCTGGCCGAGACGGAACCCTATCGCAGCGGCAAATACAGCCTGATCAACGCCCATTTCGGCCACCTGCCGGTTCTGCCGCCGGGCCGGGTGACCTACCGTTTTGTGCCGCAGAGTTCCTCCAATCCGGCCTATCTGGCTGGCAACTTCTTTTTCAGCGTGGACGGCCGCGAAACGGCCAGAGCCAGAGTGACGGCCCAGGTCGATTTGTCCATACTGGCGGTGGTGGCGGCGCGGCCGATGTCGCGCGGACATGTGCTGAATGAAGACGACGTCAGTCTCTCTATGGCTCCCTATGCCCAGGCCAAAGGGGCCTTGACGGATCCGGCCATGGTGGTCGGCAACGCCCTGAAGGCCAACTTGAACGCCGGCGATCCAATCCGCGACCGCAACCTGACCAAAAGCCTGATGGTGCGTCGCGGCGACATGGTGACCATCCTGGCCCAGCAGGGCGGGCTGAAGGTGTCGGCCTCCGGGCAGGCCCGGCAGGACGGATCGCTGGGCGACACCATTTCAGTCACTAATCTTAATAGCAAGAAGAACATAGCCGGGCGGGTGATTGGCCCCAATATGGTGGAGATCGTTTTCTAGTTCCTGTAAATTTTGCGGTAAATCATAAGCCTAAACCCGCCAGGAGCCGGGGATTGTTTTTGGCCTGTCTCCGTTCCGGGGGTCTTTAGTCACGGAGCCAGGCCAAAAACAATCCCCGGCTCCTGGCTTCAGTTTGACCTGTGCATACTTTCCAGCCCCGGGGAAAGCCGACCAGGCAGCCGCCGGGAGAAATGTTATGGCCCGGTTCCGTGACTAAAGACCCCCGGAACGGAACCGGGCCATAACATTTCTCCCGGCGGCGGTCACCCGCTATAGCGAAATTTTAAATGATACAAGTTGCCGCCCCGCCGCAAAGATTAGGCATTTTTTAAAGATCCTACCATAATAATATATTATATTGCACGGCGGCCTGGAACGTGCTATAAGATAAAAACTTTGAAATCATACACGCAAGCCGGAAATCCGGCAAAAAAGCCCTTGACTTTTAAATGCGATTGATGTATATTTCGCTGGTTATTGAATCCTGGTGGGGTTCCCGAGTGGCTAAAGGGAGCAGACTGTAAATCTGCCGGCGGACGCCTACGGAGGTTCGAATCCTTCCCCCACCACCACTTCAGTAATGATGGAAGTTTTCGCTTTCATCGGAATATGCTGGCGGATCGGGAATCCGCCGGGCACGAACCACGGGCTTGGCCCGTACGAGCGGGAGTAGCTCAGTTGGCTAGAGCGTCAGCCTTCCAAGCTGAGGGTCGCGGGTTCGAGCCCCGTTTCCCGCTCCAGATTAAAGTTTTTCCGCAAATTGAATTTAATCGACGGTTAAAAAATTAACTAGTAGGAAAAATCAGGTCAGATTATCGCTGGCCGGGGTGGAATGCCCACATAGCTCAGTAGGTAGAGCACTTCCTTGGTAAGGAAGAGGTCATCGGTTCAAATCCGATTGTGGGCTCCATAGCAATATATGTGAAAAAAAGGGCAAAAAGTTGCCCTAAAAGTGTTTATCCGCCGATTTTGCGGCTAGATTTAATATTTTATTCGTGGACTGCCGGTTTCCCATAGGGCTTGTTTGCTATACGCCGGTTTGCGCTGTCATTTTTCTGTTCGAGACAGTTTGACCGTGCGCCGGTAAAGGCTGCCAGGGTGAATATCCGGCCTTTCGTTTATAATGAAGGAGGCGAAAATGGCCAAGAAAAAGTTCGACCGTAACAAACCCCATGTGAACGTGGGCACCATCGGGCACATCGACCATGGTAAAACCACCACCACCGCGGCCATAACCCTGGTTCTCTCCAAGGCGGGCGGCGGGGATTACATCCCCTTCGACAAGATCGACAAGGCGCCTGAAGAAAAAGAGCGCGGCATCACCATCGCCGCCAGCCATGTTGAATATGAAACGGCCAACCGGCACTATGCCCACGTGGACTGCCCCGGTCACGCCGACTATATCAAGAACATGATCACCGGCGCGGCCCAGATGGACGGCGCGATCCTGGTAGTTGGCGCCGACGACGGCCCCATGCCCCAGACCCGTGAACACATCCTTCTGGCCCGTCAGGTGGGCGTCCCCTCCATCGTCGTGTTCCTCAACAAATGCGACATGGTTGACGACCCCGAACTTCTGGAACTGGTTGACATGGAGCTCCGCGAGCTTCTGGATAAGAACGGCTTCCCCGGCGACGACACTCCGATCGTTCGCGGCAGCGCCCTTAAAGCCCTGGAATGCGGCTGCGGCAAGCGCGACTGTGAATGGTGCTCCCGCATTCTGGAGCTGATGGACGAAGTTGACCGCTTTGTGCCCGCTCCGGTACGCGATACCGACAAGCCCCTCTTGATGCCCATCGAAGACGTGTTCTCGATCTCCGGCCGCGGCACCGTTGTTACGGGCCGTATCGAGCGCGGCATCATTCACGTTTCCGACGAAGTGGAAATAGTGGGTATCCGCCCGACTCAGAAGACCGTCTGCACCGGCGTGGAAATGTTCCGCAAACTGCTGGACGAAGGTCAGGCCGGCGACAACGTTGGTCTCCTGCTTCGCGGCACCAAGCGCGATGAAGTTGAACGCGGCCAGGTTGTGGCCAAACCGGGTTCAATCACCCCGCACACCAAGTTCCGGGCCGAAGTTTATATTCTGAACCGCGATGAGGGCGGCCGTCACACCCCGTTCTTCAACGGCTATCGTCCCCAGTTCTATTTCAGAACCACGGACGTGACCGGCGTGGTGACCCTGGATGAAGGCGTTGAAATGGTTATGCCCGGTGATAACGTGAGCTTCACGGTAACCATGATTATGCCGATAGCGATGGAGAAGGAACTGCGCTTCGCCATCCGCGAAGGCGGCCGCACCGTTGGCGCGGGCGTCATCTCCGAGATCATCGAATAATTTTACCGGGGGTTAACTGAGGGTTTTCCTGTTGCCCCCGGCCGTCTTCAAAAAGTTTATTGCTGTTTGGGGCGGTTATTTTGAAACAGTATGGCGGCGCGGATTTTTTTAATTTGCGTCGCCGGAAATAAAGAGGCGAAAAATGCCGCGCGATATTATTCAGTTGGCTTGCACCGAGTGCAAGCGCCGCAATTACTCAACCACCAAAAACAAACGGCGCACCCCCGGTCGTCTGGAGCTGAAGAAATACTGCCCCTTTGACCAGCGCCACACCCTGCATCGGGAATCCAAGTAAATCTTGATTTACTGTGCCGACACGCACGGTCTGTTGCTTCTAGACGGCAGTCCGGGATGTATTGGTACAAAATTCTCGAATGGGTTGATGTAATGCGACCATGCAGGCCAGTAGCTCAATTGGTAGAGTACCGGTCTCCAAAACCGGGTGCTGGGGGTTCGAGTCCCTCCTGGCCTGCCAGATTTCAAGCCGCTTCTTAGCGGAGAATATATAAGCCGGAGTGGAGCCCACCCCGGCTTTGTCCTCTCGCAGCGATTCTAATTATGGCTTTTTCCCATGAACTTACGGCTCGTAGCTTCACAAAAAGCGTGGTTTTTGTTTCGCGAGCGGCTATTTTTCCGTCAAGACCAGTCGCTGGCGCTCCGTCTCGCTGCGCTCGACCCCGGCTTTATGCGGCGGTGTTGACCATAATTTGAATTGTTGGTCCTCTCGCCCCCGACTTGTTTTTTTCCTTGATGACGGGTATTGTCTATCAGGGGTATATTGACCGCCGCTATAGGGCGTGAGGTCCGAATATATTATTGAAGCGAAGTATCGCCCTGGCGAATCGCTTCTTCAATGAGAGAAATCAATGACCGATACCATCAAAGATCCCGCCGTTCAGGCTTCGGAAGAAAAGCTCTCACGCAGTGAACAGCGCAAAAAGAACCGCAAAGAGCACAAGGGTCAGAAAAAAATTGATCCCAACGCTCCACCCAAAGAGGGGCTGTTCACCAGAATTTATAATTTCTTCGTTGAAGCCAAGCTGGAACTGACCAAGGTGGTCTGGCCCACCCGCAAAGAGACCATCGACACCACTTGGCGTCTGTTGATCCTGGTGGTTCTGGCCGGTATTTATCTCGGTTTGGTGGATGGTATATTGAGCCGCATCCTTGGCCTTCTTGTTTAAGAAGGGTAGGCGGCAATAATATTCAATATGGCCGTGCCTGTTCAAGCTGGGCGGCTTCTGATCAGCAACTCCTAATTACGGTCGATGCCGCCGCCTAAGGCCGGGGTCGAGCGTTAGAGAGACGGAGCGCCAGCGACTGGTTTTAAAGCTGTTGCGGCAATTCGCGTAGCAAAAACCACGCTTTTTGTGAAGCTCTGAGTTGTGGGTTTATGGGAAAAGGCCATATATAAACAGAAAGGCGTGACCTTTCATATTTAAAGGGAAGAGCAAGTGGCACAACGTTGGTATGTAGTTCACACTTTTTCGGGTTATGAGAACCGTGTGAAACAGACATTGGAAGACGCCATCAAAAAGAACAATATCTCCGACGTGATCACCCAGGTGGTGTTGCCGATGGAGAATGTGGTGGAGATGTCCAAAAGCGGCGGCCGTCGCACTTCCTCCCGCAAATTCTTTCCCGGCTATCTTCTGGTGCGGATGGAATTGACTGATTTCACCTGGCATCTGGTTAAAGATACTCCCAAAGTGACCGGGTTCCTGGGTGATAAGAATGTGCCCACGCCTATTTCCGACGAAGAGGCGGCGCGTGTTCTGATGCAGATGGAAGAGGGCGTTAAGAAACCCAAACCCAAGTTTCACTTTGATGAGGGTGATGAGGTCAAGGTTATTGAAGGTCCGTTCACCAACTTCACCGGCACGGTTGAAGAGGTCAATGAGGACAAGGGCAAGCTCCGGGTTTTGATCAGTATTTTTGGGCGTTCCACGCCGGTGGAGCTGGAATTCGTGCAGGTTGACAAGCTCGGTTGATTTTGTTTTTGCCTTTTCATGATTGGTGGAATATATGAAGACTTACGAGCACCCGGAAGTTCAGCTGCTTCACAGAATTAAACAGGTTCGGGCTAATAATCCAGATGTGCAGGAATTGGTTGATCTGGAAAAAGAAGCACGCGAGATAGTTGAATCAAATGCTTTAAATTCGCTGAAGAAAGAAGCTTTCAACGCGATTTTGGGAAAACCAGAGCTTGTCGGCGGCGATTTTGGGGATAAAGTTTATACTTTTTTGAGAAATATATTGACGTATATGGAGCTTGAAAGATCGGGCAAGTTTGATGGACCATTGGAGTCGGTTGAATGTGTGAAGAATGAGACTCTCAAGCGTTTCTGATTCTTGGATATTGTTGATAAATGATGAGAAAAGCGACGGAAAACAAACCGTCGCTTTTTGTTTTTTTTATTGAACTCGTGCTTAATGTTAATCTTGGGATGTCGGAACCGCACTAACCCGCCGGAAGCCGGGATTATTTTTGTCCCGTCTCCGTTCCGGGGGTCTTTAGAAGTCATTTCATAAATATCTTTTTGCTCCCTGGCGTCGTTGCGGGAGCCTTTTTAATGCTCGAAATATGTCGTATATTCCTCCGCTTAAAAAGTCTTCGCGCCTAGCCAGGAACCAAAAATCTTACTTATGAAATGACTTCTAGTCACGGAGCCGGGACAAAAATAATGGGATTTATATACTTAACTTGCAATGCCATCATTACTTAATGATTTCAAGCATTTTCTTGATTTCCTCAATTGTATAACACCCATCTCTTTTGCTGTGCAATACCATATGGCAATTAGGACAAACAGGACGAAGATCGTCGATAGGATTAACAATGTACGCTTCGTCAAATCCGCTAACCATTTTCAAATGATGAACATGAATCATTCCATTGCATTGTGCCCCATAAGTTTTACCAAAATCAAATCCACAGACATAGCAAGTGGTTCCGTAGTGATCGATGCACGCATGTCGGGCGGCTGGATTACGCTCATATATGTTTATCTGGACAGTTTTCTTTTTTCCTTCACGATATTCAGAGGAATTGTCAGGCAAATCGTCTGGGTATATTGCATTGGAAACAGTTAATACTTGTTGCACTCTATCAGCTAATTCTTGGAATGATAAATCTGTCAACCCTTGATGCATTCTCAAAACATCAGGAGTCGGAAGTCGATTTCGCTGGCCTTTTCTACGACCGTCTCCGCCTGTCAAAACATCAAATTCATCTCTGCGTCGTTTCAGGTAATTATTTTTTTTGCCTAATATTTTTGATACATTAACCATAGCTTCATCACGAGTTTTGAATCCCAAGAGTTCAACTGCTCGCATGTCAAACTTTGATAAAAAATATGCACAAAGCGACAAATTCTCATTGGTTTCCGATTGGGTCATTGATCTTATTCCTTTGTATAACCAGCTGTTTTTATATGTTAGCAGATTATCATGCTTAAGACGACTATGCAATCCGTTGGATTTTCTTTCAATAAATTATTATAAATAATGCTATTGCAAGTTAAGTATATAATTCCCAAAATAATCCCCGGCTTCCGGCTCCCACTCGGCTATGACGGTAGTTGTGGCTGACCAAGTAGCCGACAGGGGAAATATTTTTGCCTGGCTCCGTGACTAAGACTTCCGGAACGGAGACAGGCAAAAACATTTCCCCCGTCGGCGGTCATCCGCTGCCGGGCAAATTTTAAGTGGCAAACGATATCAGTATATCGTTTCAGCCCTCTGGAACTCAATCATCAAATTGGGCAGCCAGGCGGGCTATTTCCTCTTCATTCATCTCCGCCACCGGCATGTCATCCGGGGGCGGCGCTCCGCGCCCTCCCCCTTTGGCGTGATGATGATGTCCCCGGCCGATCGGTCCGGTATGCTCAAAAGCCAGGCAACACATCAAACGGCCGCAGACCCCGGAAATTTTGGAGGGGCTCAGGGAAATATTCTGCTCCTTGGCCATTTTGACGGAAACCGGGGCGAAGTTGGAGAGAAATCCGGCGCAGCAGAAACCCCGCCCGCAGGCTCCCAGGCCTCCGATCATCCGCGCTTCATGGCGAACGCCGATCTGCCGCATTTCTATCCTGGTGCGGAACCGGCTGACCAGCTCTTTGACCAGCAGGCGAAAATCCACCCGCTCATCGGCTGTGTAGTAGAAAATGGTTTTCGAGCCGTCGAAGACCACCTCCACCGCCACCAGTTTCATTTCCAGCCGCTGAATGGCCACCCGTGACTGACAGTATTCGAAAGCGTCCTGTTCGCGCACTTCATTTTCCGCCTGCCTGGCCATATCGTTATCTGTGGCCAGACGCAGGATGCGCCGGTTCTCAAGGCCTTTATCCTTATGCGGACAACGGCCGCCGTTGCGCTGGCCGCCCGGCCCGCGCCCGGAAGGGGCGGCTTCGGCCGCCTCGCCATTGTCGGAGGAAGCCATATCGACATCACCATCCTGAACCTGGTCCGCCTCATCAGGAGACGACAGGATGACAGGTGCTGTAACCACCTGCCCCAGATAGCTCAGATCGCCACTTTTAACCACGACCCAATCCCCAAGGACAGGATTGTGCTCACAGCAATCATAGGCCATGACCTGACCGCCGTATTTCACTCGTACATTAACAATTTTCATAAAACATATTTTTCGAGCCGTTTGGCCATTTGGATTATTTAGCTATGATAACACGATCCCCCGCAACTGACAATGCCGCCAAGTCAGGGTAATCGTTTGAAACGGCCAAAGGTAAAACGCGGAGGGCGGTGCGGTGAGATTTCTCCATAGTGGCCCCCGATTTTTCTCTGATCCCGGCCGGGTGGCTTCATCAGCATTATGCTTTTTCCGTGCCCGTCCGGGGAGCAAAAATCGTGGTCCCCTCTGGAGAAATCTCACCGCCCCGCCCTCCTGGTCCTGGTTAGCTCACAAAAGAAAGCCGCAACAGTCACCCTACCCAAACGCTGACACTGACCAGGCCGTGCGGGCGAAAAATTTTCTGTAAGTCGCTCGTAATTTTGCTCCCCGGACGGGCCCGGACAGACAAAATGCCACTGAAGCCACCCGGCCGGGAATCAGAGAAAATTACGAGCGACGTCAGAAATTTTTTCGCCCGCACGGCCGGGTTTTACCTATACCGTTTCCACGCGATTGACATGTAGTCCAATACGGGCTATGCGCTGAGGACTTTGAGCCAATAGTTTTCAAAAGCCAGTTCCAGTTTAACGAAGCGACTCAAGCTGTCTTCCAGCCGAGCTTGGGCGCGGTTGACGGTCTCAATGGATGCGGGCGTGAGACGCGCCGCCCAGATCGTTTGGGCGTCCGACGGCGGCGGCCCTTCCAACGCGGCCGGACCGGCGGCGGCCAGCCGCATGGTTTCACGCCACCATAAACGCATCAGATTAAGAGCCTGCGGCACTGCGTCCTCATCGCCCGACAGGGACTTGACCCACTGCCAGGCCTTTTCCAGCCGGGCTGGGGCTGAAGACGCACCCAAAATGCCGTTCAACGCGTCCCAGCCGCTGCGGACAACTTCAGGGGCCAGCTCCAGGGCCGGGCCAAGGGCCCCAGCCGAAAGGGCGGCCAAGAGGCGGGCATCCGGGCCGGTCAATCCGCGCTTTTCAGCCAGGGCCGAGAGAATGGTTTCCTGAGACAAAGGCGGAATACGCAGACGCAGGCAACGGGAGAGGATGGTCGGCATAACTTCCGCTTCCGAGGCGCTGGTCAGCACCATCACTGAATCCGGGGGCGGCTCTTCCAGTGTTTTCAACAACGCGTTGCCGGAATCGTTGGTCAGGCGGTTAGCCTCCCGGATGATGAAAATTTTCATCCGACCTTCATAGGGGCGAAAACCCATTTCCGAACGCAGAATCTGAATATCCTCCATCTTAATCTGGCGGGAACGCCCGGAAGGGATTAGGGTCTTCAGGTCGGGATGAATGTCTTTGATAATTTTATTGCAGGACAGGCACTCACCGCAGGGGCTGCCGTCCGGCAGAGGGGAGGCGCAGTTGAGCGCGGCGGCCAGATCACGGGCCAGAGTGTTTTTGCCGCAGCCGCGCGGCCCGGTCAGAAGCAGGGCATGCGGCAGCCGCCGTCCCCTGATCATGGCGGACAGGGGGCTGGTAACGTTTTCCGCTCCAATGAGGCTCCAGGGCATCAGAACAACCGTCCGGCCTCGAAGGGGTCCGCCTCTTCCGCCGGTGCGTCGCTGTCTTCAGGGCTGTCGTCCACCCCGGCCAGGGGTTTCTCCGGCTCAGGCGGAGGGGATGCCTCCCCGCTTTCACCGGCCGGGAAATCGGGTGTGCGCAGAAAGTGGCCGCCCATTAGCCGGTGATAACCGCTCCAGCCCTCCGCATCGCTTTCGGCTGCCAGAAAAGAACTGATAGCCTCTATTTTTGCGTCCACATTGTCCAGATGGTGAAGCACCACCGCTTCCAGAATCTGGGGCCGCACCGGCGCGCCAAACTCCGGTTCACCATGGTGGCTAAGTATCAGGTGGACCAGAAGCTCCAGCTTTTCCGCCGGAAAACCGGGCATACCCCCGGCCAGCCGCTCCAGGAACTCCGCGCCCATGACCAGGTGACCCTTCAGGCGGCCAAGGGTGGTGTAATCAACTTTAGGCGGCGGCGAAAACTCCCAGACCTTGCCCAGATCATGCAGAATGGCCCCGGCCAGAAGTAGATCACCATTTAAGGCGGGGTAGTGAGCGGCCACCAGCCGGGCCAGGCCGGCCACTGAAACGCTGTGCTCCAGAAGGCCGTGAAGATAAGCGTGGTGCATGCTCTTGGCGGCGGGCATCATGTAAAATTTCTCGGCCACACTCTCGTGACGCAAAGCGGCGGAAACCAGGCCGCGGAAATCAGCATCCCGCATTCCATCCACCATCTCCCACAACTCGGCTTTCATTTTTTCGGCCGGACGGGCCGACGCGCGCAAATAGTCAGCCCAATCGAAGCTGTCCGGCGGCGGGACGCTGGCCTCACGGATGACCATCTGCGGCAGGCCGCGATAGCTGTCCACATAGCCGCGCACCGAGGCCAGCCGCCCTTCAGCCAGCACCGGGGCCAAGGCCTCCGCCCCGTCCCAGACCTTGGCCTGGATACGGCCGCTCTTGTCGCCCAGCTCCACATTGAGATACTGGCCGCCCCGGCTGGTGCGTCCCCGGCTGAGGCTCAGCACCAGGAAGACCGAATCGACCTCCTGGCCGGTCTGTAAATCTGAAATGAATATTTTATCTTCCGCACTCATGCCGTCACCTTATATTATGAATCACTTGAACTCGAACATTTTACACGGTAGAATGCGTATGGGCAAGTCTCCCGGAAAGGAGGCAAAGCCTATGGCGGAGTTCCTCTTGAACACCTTGTCAGCCTTTGTGGCAGGTGTTCTGGCCGCAGTAGTAGTGGACCGCTGGTTTAACCGGCGTAAATGAAAACTGCCCTATGGGAACTTGCCATTCCCATAGGGCATAACGCCTGATTATCACGATCAGGGGGACTTGCCCGCTGAACCGGGGGTGTTAGCGCACCCTCGGTTCTTTTAATATACACATTTTTGGCGGCGATTTCAAGTGGGCCGCTTACTTGGTCAGTGGTATGACCAGCGAGAGCTTGATGTCGTGCTCGTCCTGGAAAGCGTTATGGTACGGGTTCCAGTTCGGCAGGTTGGTGAGGTTATCGTAATAAGTGAAATGCAGCGCCAGCACCGAGCCGTCCATAAGGCCGCCGCCGCTGAAAGTGTAGCTGAGGTCCAGCCCCAGGGCGGCTTCGCTGAATTTTTGGCTGGTCTGGCTGGAACGCCCATCCCAGCCGTAGGCCCCGGAGACGGCCGCTTTCACGCCCGTCAGGCCCATGTCGTCCAGACTGCGGCCGACCTTCAGAAACATGGCCTTTTCATTATGGTGGTTCCAGTCGCTGCGAAGATCCCACCACGGCTCATAGGCCCCCTTCGAGCCGCCTGAAGGCCGGGTCAGCCGATAGGCGAAATAGCCCGCCTGGCCGGGTTCGGAGTTGGGCGCGCGGGTGAAGGTGCCTTCGGCGTTGATCACCCAGGGGCCGGTGCTGTAAACCGCGCCCAGGTAGTGATGCTGGGCCATGGCGCTGAAATTGTCGTCCAGGGCGGCGCTCTGATCGTTCATGAAATAGGTTTGCCAGGTCAGATAGAGCGAGTCCCCTCCGTTCAGCGGCAGATTATATTTGAGCTTGAAATGGGCGTTCCAGAGGTAATTTTTGGATTCGCCGTAAGCCACTTCCAGCGACAGGTTGTCGGTGGCCTGATAGCGGGCCCCCAGCGACCACAGGTGCCCCACCTCATGCAGTTCACCGTCGGCGTCCTGCTGTTGGAAATGATAGGTAGTGGTGTACCAGGGCGCTTTATATTGATTGGCCCAGGCGGCGGCCAGGCTCCAGCGGCCGAGATCGAATCCGGCCTCCGCGCCCTGATAGGTGCCCGGCAGGAATGACCAGTTTACACCGAGAACGCCAGGCCCCTGCGGCTGGAAATAGCCGGCCCGCGCCCAAACCGGCCCGCTTTTGACCTTGACCAGGGCCTTATAGACGGAGGCGGCGTCTTTATTTTTAATTCTGTCCCATTTGGCGTGCCAGGGATCGCGCCAGGGGACGAAGTTCATTTCATGATCGGCGGAAGCGCTCTTGTTGCGGAAATCGTAGGCTCCAAAAATACCGAAATCAAAGCCAATCAGATCATTGAGCCAGCCCGATTGCAGATCCAGGGATAGCTGGGCCGTGGCGTGATCAAGGTTAACACCGTAGCGGTCGCTTTCGAGGTCATAGCGGTCGCGATAGCGTTGGAAGTAATACAGATTGGCATTAAACTTCATATCACGGAAAAAGGGGTGAAGCTCTTCGGCGGGTTCCACTTCTCTTTCATCGTCGGCCAGAAGAGGCCAAGCGCTGAGGACGAAGAGCGCCGTGATCATCAGGCTCAGCATTTTTTTCATGGGTGAAATCTTTCTTAGGTCGAAATGTAGGAATACCCCGACGTATTCACTTGAATGCGAATAGCTTACACGATAGCATGCCGATGGGCAAGCCTCAATCCTTCTAAAAGTCAAGGACTTATTGAGCAACCATTCAGCCCTAAAAACAAATACGCGACGTGCAAATAATGCTTGACAGGTTTTGCCTGAAGATGGCGTTATCACTACTTGTGTGCGGTAGTGGCGTTTCCGGCATGGCTGGAAGTATCGCCATGTACACTTCGACTAAAATGTGGCACCTGCAATCGATTTCAAAATGTCTTGCCGACGAAACGAGATGAATTTGATGAAAGAATTATTGAAACCCATCCTGTGCCTGATACTTAGTTTGCTTTTTTTGCCGTATGCGGCGACTTACATCGATAAAGTGGAGGTCGTAAACAATGGCTTGGAAACAACCGCGCTTGTGACAAAGATGCACTCCGGCCGAGCGGGTTATTTAGCGGACGTACAGTACATAGTCGATAATAATAGGTATGTAAGCTCGATGCGCGTAAAAGGCAAAAATGTAAATGTGGGAGATATAGTGACAATCCTATATCTCCCGGAGCATCCAGATCAGATAACTCTAAAAAACAGAAATCATGCAAGTGACAAATTAAGCGATTTGCTTGTGGTGTCCTTTCCGGCTGTCCTCCTGTTTTTTTACGGTGTCATATCTATTATCTTGAAGGTGATCCGAAAATCTTGAAAGATTATAATTCAGGCGAAAAGTACACTTGCTTTATTTCATTGTTGGGATAGGAGTTGGCTCTATGATAATAAAAGTGCGTCAAACAAAGGCAAATATCAGCCATAAATTTCGAATTTATTACGATAACAAACGCAAATTCGACGGAACGCAAACCGGCTACGCCAGATGTCCGTCCTGTTGGCTCTATAACCTGGATGAAAGTCTTTATCTCGAAGGGCGTGGCAAGAGAAAAGGCTTGCTGCGGGCAAAAATACTGAACCTGATATTTTGTATCGGCGCTTTAATAACATGGCTTTCCTTTATCAGTGTCCCGATTGTAATCCTGTACGTTGCATTGTTTTTCTTTATAGCAACCCGCTTTCCTACGGTGTCAGACCTGTGTATCATCTTGGATGACACCGGCAAGAAGGTTGCAAGCTTCACCCGCCATGTAAAGGGCTTAACCGGTTACCACCTCATACGAATCGGCGATGAGGAATACCGGGCATATAGCTTGTCCCGCTCCCACTATCAATATATATCTGTTTATTCAGGCGATACGCAAATTGCCCAGATCAACAAGGATCTGCATACAGTCAATAACCGGGATATATACATACTGTATCTTCTGGATGATCAGGAGGCTATGGCAGATTTTCTTTCTATGTTCGTGCTCTACTTTGACAATCATGAACACGGCAACTTCGGAGAAGTATTTGTTGGCACAAAGAAGAACTGGCACTGGACTTGGAGCAAAACCGACCATTTTTATGATGAAAATTGGCTTCCATCCCATTTTGACGTAGATATGGATGATTGGGATGATTCTGAAGAATAGCATGGGATGCTAAATAAATCGTTGAAATGCAGGAGGCTGTACATGAGTGAATATAGCCGCATTTAGATGCGTAAGCCCTGCCGCTGAATAGTTACCTTATTGACAGCGCTTTGACGGGTTGATATAATTAATGGCTTAGATGGGGAGTGAGCTGCAAATGATTCACGTCAGCAAAATCAAGATTAAGCCGTCCGCCGACACGGGTGGCTTTGCCTATTTGCTTTATCAAGGTTCCGGCCAGTCAGGCTCGGCTTGATAAGCTGCCCGCCGACTTGCCGGAACCAGGCTCCAGAGCCTGGTTTTTTTATGCGCCGCGTCCACCCATATTACGCGCGGACCATGTGTTGCCATAGCCAGGGGGGCAGCGCTCTTAATACGATGATGGCCGCCGTAACCAGCGATTACGGGAAGGGGTCACCCAGACATGGTCCAGTGCGGACCACGCACAGGAGGAAATTACTATATGCCCAGCATACTTGACAAGATTTGGGAGGCCCATGTGGTCGACCGGGCTCCGGGCCAGCCGGATCTTCTTTATATCGACCGCCACCTGATTCATGAGGTCACTTCTCCCCAGGCTTTTGAGGGGCTGCGCGTGGCCGGGCGTAAAGTGCGTCGGCCGGACCTGACCTTTGGGGTCATCGACCATTCCATCCCCACCGACGACCGCACCCGCCCGCTGAAGGACGACGTGGCCGAGGCCCAGCTGGCCGCCTTGGAAAAGAATCAGGCTGATTTCGGGCTGAAAGTTTTCTTTGGGGCCACTGACCCGCGCCAGGGCGTCATCCATGTGACCATGCCGGAACAGGGCATTGTGCTGCCCGGCAACACCGTGGTCTGCGGCGACAGCCACACCGCCACTCACGGCGCGTTCGGGGCCGTGGCTTTCGGCATCGGCACCAGCGAAGTCGAGCACGTCATGGCCACCCAGACCATTTATCAGACCAAACCCAAACTGATGAATGTCGAAGTCCGGGGCCAGTTGGCTCCCGGCGTCACGGCCAAGGATTTGATCCTTCACATCATCAACACGCTGGGGGTCGCGGGAGGCACGGGTTACGCCATTGAATATACGGGCGAGGCTGTGCGGGCCCTTTCTATGGAAAACCGCATGACCCTCTCCAATATGGCCATTGAGTGCGGGGCCAAAATGGGCCTCATCGCGCCTGATGAAATCACCATCGAATATGTGAAGGGCCGCCCTCTGGCCCCCAAAGGTCAGGACTTTGATGAGGCCGCCGAGTGGTGGCGCACCCTGTTCACCGACCCTGATTACCAGTATGACCGCACGATCGTCATTGAAGCCGAAGACGTGGCTCCGCGCGTCACCTGGGGCACCAACCCAGCCCAAAGCGTGGCTATTGACGGCCAGGTGCCGCAAATCAGTGATTTCTCCAATCCCGATGAGCAACTGGCTACTGAAAAGGCCCTTAAATATCAAGCGCTGGAACCCGGAACCAAAATGACCGATGTGCCGGTCGATTACGTTTTCATCGGCTCCTGCACCAACGGCCGCATCGAAGACCTGCGTGAAGCCGCCGCCATTATGAAGGGCCGGAAAATCGCCGACGGCGTCACCGCCTTGATCGTGCCCGGCTCCGGCCTGGTCAAGGCCCAGGCCGAGAAGGAAGGTCTGGCCGACATTTTTACCCAGGCGGGCTGCCAGTGGCGGGAGGCAGGGTGTTCGATGTGCCTGGGCATGAATCCTGATCTGGTCCCGGCCGGGCAGCGCTGCGCCAGCACTTCCAATCGCAATTTCGAAGGCCGCCAGGGCCGCGATTCGCGCACCCATCTGGTCAGCCCGGCCATGGCCGCCGCCTCCGCCATCACCGGCCGCCTGGCCGATCCCAGAAAAATTTGAGGTAATGATCATGGAAAAATTCACCACTCTCACCACCGTGGCTGCCGTGCTCGACCGGCCCAACGTGGATACTGACCTGATCATTCCCAAGCAGTTCCTCAAGCGAATTGAGCGCAGTGGCTTCGGCCAGTTCGTTTTCAACGATCTCCGCTTTCTGGCTGACGGATCCAAAGACCCGGATTGCGCTCTGAACCAGCCCCGCTATGAGGGCGCGGGGGTTCTGGTCAGCCGCGAAAACTTCGGCTGCGGCTCCAGCCGCGAACACGCCCCCTGGGCGCTGATGGATTATGGCTTCCGGGCCGTTATCAGCCCTTCTTTCGCCAATATTTTTGAAAACAACAGTTTCAAGAACGGCCTTCTCTTGATCGTAATGTCGGCCGATGAAACCGACCGCCTGATCAAGCTGATTGAGGCCAATCCCGGCTATCAGCTGAGCATCGACCTGGCCGCCCAGACTGTGACCGGCCCGGAGGGTTTCGCGGCCAAATTTGATATCGACCCTTTCCGCAAAGAGCTTCTTCTGAACGGCTGGGACGATATCAGCCTGACCATGAAAAAGGAAGACAAGATTACCGCCTACGAACAGGGCCACCCCCGGCCCTGGCAGGCCGCGACCAAGGCGGCATAAGATTTCCGAGGCTTTGGCTGAGACCGCCGGAGCCGCGGAAAGTGGCACGCCGGGGGATAGTCCCCGGCTGGAATCAACATCCAAAGAGTTAGGAGAAAACATGTCCGAAGGACTGCAATTCGTCAAGGACAGAGATCCGCACGAGCCGGAGTTCATCCAGAGCGTAACTGAAGTTTATGAATCGCTCAAAGTGGTGCTGGATGCGGAAGCGGCCTATCGCAAGGCCAAAATTTTTGAGCGTCTGGTCGAGCCGGAACGCATGGTCATCTTCCGGGTGCCCTGGCAGGATGACAAAGGCGAGTATCATGTCAATCGTGGTTTCAGGGTTCAGTGGAACTCGGCCATTGGCCCATACAAGGGCGGCTGCCGCTTTCATCCTTCGGTGAATCTGTCGATAATGAAATTTCTGGCTTTTGAACAGACTTTTAAAAATTCACTGACCACCCTTCCCATGGGCGGCGGCAAAGGCGGCTCTGATTTCGATCCCAAAGGCCGTTCGGACGACGAAGTGATGCGGTTCTGCCAGAGCTTCATGACTGAAATGTTTCGCCACATCGGCCCCAACACCGATGTTCCGGCTGGCGACATGGGCGTGGGCGCGCGTGAAATCGGCTATATGTTCGGGACTTACCGCCGGATCAAAAATGAGTTCACCGGCGTTCTGACCGGCAAAGGCATGAGCTATGGCGGCAGTTGGATTCGCCCGGAAGCCACCGGCTACGGCAACGTTTATTTTGCCGGTGAAATGGCTGAAGCGGCCGGAAGGACGCTGAAGGGTGCGGTCTGTATGGTTTCCGGCAGCGGCAATGTGGCTCAGTTCACGTTGGAAAAACTGCTTCAGGTCGGCGCGAAACCCGTCTCGGCTTCTGATTCCAGCGGCTCGATCTATGTGGCCGACGGCTTCACCGCCGAAATGATCGCTTTCCTGAAAAACCTCAAAAATGTCAAACGCGGCCGCATCAAAGAAATGGCCGACGCTTTCCCCAATGTGGAATACATCCCCTTCGACGGCAAGGCCGGTCCGGGAGTGCAGTGGAACCACAAGGCCGATTGCGCTTTCCCCTCCGCCACCCAGAACGAAATCAATGAAGCCGATGCTCAGAACATGATCAACAACGGCGTCTGGCTGGTTTCGGAAGGCTCGAACATGAGCACCACTCTGGGCGGAATCGGCGTTTTCCAGGAAAACAAGATTCTGTATGGTCCGGCCAAGGCTTCCAACGCGGGTGGCGTGGCCACCAGCGGCCTGGAAATGAGCCAGAACTCCATGCGCTATCTGTGGACCCCGGAAGAGGTTGACCAGAAGCTGAAAAACATCATGGTCACCATCCACAAAACCTGTTTGGACACGGCCGCCAAGTATGGCCGTCCGGGTGATTATGTGCTGGGCGCGAACGCGGCCGGTTTCATCAAAGTGGCCGAGGCCATGCTGGCTCAGGGACTGGTGTGATATGTTTCATATCACCTGCGATGAAAGGGGGGCTCTGCCCCCCTTTTTCGTAATAAGCTCCAAACAACTTTGGCGGGCGGGGCGGCAAAGGTAAAACCCGGAGGGCGTGTCGGTGAGATATCTCCATAGTGGCCCCCGATTTTTCTCTTATTCCCGGCCGGGTGGCTTCATCGGCATTATGTCTGGCCGTGCCCGTCCGGGGAGCAAAAATCGTGGTCCCCTCTGGAGAAATCTCACCGCCCCGCCCTCCTGATCTTGGTTGGCTCACAAAAGAGGACCGCAACAGTCACCCCAACCAAACGCTGACCCAGACCAGGCCGGGCGGGCGAAAAATTTTCTGTAAGTCGCTCGTAATTTTGCTCCCCGGACGGGCACGGGCAAACCGAACGCCACTGAAGCCACCCGGCCGGGAATACGAGAAAATTACGAGCGACGTCAGAAATTTTTTCGCCCGCCCGGCCGGGTTTTACCTTTGCCGTTGCTACTGCATCTTGAAATCATTTACCAAAAGGAGTACCATTAACTGGGTTAATTTCCCCATCAATTCCGTAACAATCAAGGGGCGGCTTTATGTTCAGATCCGGTCTTGTATCAATTGCGTCTTTCTTCCTTATAACCTTCATGTGCCAGCCCCTTATTCTGGCCGAGGATAAAAAAGAGGAGGGAGGACTGAAAAGTGGCGTAAAATCCGCTGTTTCCGGTGTAGTCTCGGGCACGGTTTCCACTGGAAAAGACGTACTGTCCGGCATCACGGAGGGCATTGACGATGGCCGCAAAAGCGGCGACAGTCTCGACGGGGCCAGAATCATCTCCAATAAGGATGAACTGAACGCCCTTTTGAAACTGCGCTCCACCAAGGTCGAGGAGTTGGAGCCGGGCAATTTTCAAGTTACCCTGGCTATTCAGAATGACAATGATTTTCTGGTGCGAGTCACGCGGCTGAACGAACTCGGCTCAGTGGTGCTCATAGATGATGAAGGGTTCTCCTACCCTTTGAAGGAGGTGACGTCACAGGGCGGCGATGTGACGGCTCTGGCTAAATCGGCCACCCGGGCCAGATATGTTTTCCGTGATGTGGAAAGCCCCCCCAAATTTTTGAGATTCATGGATGTTGACGTAACTCTGCCCCAAGCCAAAGCTGCGGCGAAACAGGATTAGGAAGGGTACTCCATGGCAAAGAATTTTTACCTGGGCATAGATACCGGCGGCACCCACACTGACGCAGTGGTCTACGATCCCGGGTCCCGCACGGTAGTGGTGTCGGCCAAGGCTGAAACCACCCATCACGATCTGGTCATCGGCATTTCCCAGGCCTTGGAAAATCTTGGCCGCCTGAGCTGGGACGGCGGCTTTGGGGCCATCAGCCGCATCAACCTTTCCACCACCCTGGCCACCAACGCCATTGCTGAATCTCTGGGCAACCGGGTCGGGCTGGTGATGATGGGCTATGACAAGGATCAGGAGGCGGTGAAAAAGCTGATCTCGGAACTGCCTCAGGTGGAGACGGCCTTTGTCGGCGGCAGCCATAATTACTATGGGCAGGAAGAGGAGCCGCTGGATGATGAAGCGGTGAAAAAAGTGGTGCTGGAACTGGAGCCTAAAGTCTCCGGTTGGGCCGTATCCGGTTTTTTCAGCGTAAAAAACCCTGATCATGAAATGCGGGTGGCCTCCATCATCAAAAGCGTCTCCGCCAAACCGGTGACCATGGGGCGCGACCTGACGGGCGAGCTGAACGCCGTGCGGCGGGCCGCCACGGCCGCCCTCAACGCTGGGCTGATAATCATCATCGGGCGGCTTCTGGACGCGGTGAAGGAAGCGGCCGCCAAAGCCGGCCTCACCGCCAGCCTGATGGTGGTCAAGGGCGACGGCAGCCTGGTCAGTGAGGATTGGGCCAGGGAAAAACCCATTGAAACCGTGGTCTCCGGCCCGGCCGCCGGGCTGGTGGGGGCCAAGGTGCTGGCTCGCGGCTTCCTGTCGCCCCAAGAAAAAAATCTCTGGGTGCTGGATGTGGGCGGAACCACTACCGATATGGCTTTTGTGGAGAATGGCCTCCCGGCCGTCAATCCCAACGGGGCGCGGGTCGGCAAGTGGGACACCATGACCCTGGCCGTGGAAACCCGCACGCGCGGGCTGGGCGGCGACAGCCTGGTGACGATCGACAGCCGGGGTTTCATCACCCTGGGGCCGCGCCGGGTTCTGCCGCTGTGCCGTCTGGCCAGGAAATGGCCCAAAGCCCTGGAAACGCTCAAATCGCAGAAAGCCCTGATGACCCCTTCCACGGTGGCCGGCTACTTTTTCGTGCCCGGCACCCCGCCGGAATCCAACATCGGCCGCGACGAGGCGGCCATCCTTGAGGCCATGAGCCGGGAAGTGCCTTTCCCCATGGCCAGATACGCGGAGGAAGCCTTTGAGGGCAACCATCACTTCATCGGCCTCAAAGCCCTCTCCCACCCCTCGGTGATGGTCTCGGCCTTTACCCCCACCGACGCCATGGCCGTTCTGGGCCTCTATAACGGCGGCGCGCGCGAAGCTTCAGCCATTGGCGCGGAGATTCTGGCCCGCCACCTCAAATGGAAAGCTGAAGAGGTGGCCGTGAAAGTGCTGGATGAATTCGGCCGCGCTTTGGCCCAGGAGATAGTCAGCTACGGTTTTGAGCGCGACGGCATTGATTTCCGGCCGGAGGATTTTGCTGAAAACGGCATTTTCGGCGGCATGCTGGGCCGCCGTGCTCAGGGCCGCATCGCGGTGGGCCTCTCGGCGGCCGACACAGTGGTCCTCCTGGGGGCTCCGGTGAATGTGCTGTCGCCCTTTCTGGCTAAAAATCTCTCCGCCCGCATTCTGGTGCCGCCGGTTTTTGAGGTGGCCAGCGCCGTGGGCGCGGCCGCGTCCCCGGTCTATCTGACCCGCCGGGTCGAAATCCACACCCTGCCGAACTTCATCGGCTATCGCCTGTTCATGCCCGATCAGGTCATCGACGGCGATTCGGTCGATGGGCTGGTGAAGGTTGCGGAAGAGAAGATGACGACTTATATGTATTCATTGGCCGCCATGGCCGGTGAGAGGGGCGCCAACGTCTCCTTCACCCGTGAGGATCGCCGGGTTCTGCTCAATGACGGCAGTAACCTCCACCTGGGCGCAGCCCTGATTTTTACCGCCACGAAAGCGCATTAAATAATGAGTGACGACAAACTGAAACATATTGAAACCCTGTTCTCTGAAGGCAAAACCGCCGAAGCCCTGGAGCTTTTAGAGGCATTTCTGGAAACCGAGCCTCACAACCTCCGGGCTCTGAACGACCTTGGGGCCATTCGCCAGAGTCAGGGCGACGGGGCCGGGGCCGAACAGGCCTTTCTCCGGGCCCTGGAAGTAGATCCCGACCGCACCGACACCAGGGGCAATCTGGTGCTGGCCCTGTGTGTGCAGGAAAAATGGGAAGAGGCCAAAGAGCAGCTGAACAAACTTCTGGCCGTCAATCAGAATGATTCGCGGCTCTGGGCTCTCCTGGCCAGGGTGGAGAAATCCCTGGGCAACCTCCGGGGCGCGGTGGAGTATCTGGATCGCTGCCTGTTGATCGACCCCGACCAGCCCGACCTGAAAGAAACCCGAGACAAAATGGCCAGGGAGGCGGAAAAGTCACCGGCCGTATCTCCGTCGTCATCCAAAAAGCCGGTTGTGCTGATGTGCTGTCAGAAGGGCCTGGATCATTTCGCCATGCAGCTTTGTGATGAACTGGAAAAGACGGCCGTCATAAAGCGCACGGTGGGCAACAATATGGGCGAGTTTCACTGGCCCATCAGGTCCGCATCCACCGTTTGGCTGGAGTGGGGTTCGGACATGGCCATTGAGGTCACCAACCACCCCCAGCTTCTGGACGGCAAAAGGGTGATTGTGCGCATTCACAGCTATGAAGTTTTAAACGGCATGGCTGCCAAGATAAACTACGGCCGGGTCAACGACGTTATTTTTGTCAGCAATTACATGCGCCAGTTGTTTGAGCGCCGGTTTCCGAACCGTTTCCCGGAGGCAACCCGCGTTCACGTTATCCACAATGGAATCGCGCTGGATAAATTTCCGTTTGAACCAGGCGGGAACGGCCGCAGAATTGCCTTTGTCGGCAAGATGGACGCCAAAAAAGATCCCATGCTGATGGTCCACGCTTTCCAGTTCCTTCTGCATCGCCACCCTGATGTGGAATTGCATGTGGCCGGAGCGCCGGACGACAATCGCTATTACATCGCCATGCCTGATTTTCTGGCTAAAAACAAGCTCGGCGCTTCCACCAATTTCTATGGCCATGTGAAAGACGTGCCCAAATGGCTGGCCGACAAGGATTACATACTCTGCACCAGCCCCTTTGAAAGCCAGGGCGTCGGCCTTTTGGAGGCCATGCATCGCGGCCTGAAACCCTTGATCTACAACTTCCCCGGCGCGGAGTTTCTCTATCCGCGCAACTGGCTGTGGAACAATCTGGATGAGCTGGAAGCGCTGATGCTGAACGGGCCGACGCCGGAGGAATGCCGCGATTTCGTGGCCGAACATTATTCCATGACCCGGCAGGCCGCCAATTTCATGAAGGTCCTCACCACTGAAGAAACAATAGTGGAAGCGCCCCCGGCCGTTGTGACGGAAGAATAATGAGCGATTCCCCGGAAGTGCATACTGAAAGCCGGGCGGCCGTCTATCCTCTGGCCGCCCTGGTCGGCCAGATGGTCATGGTAGAGGCCCTGATGATTCTGGCGGTGGACCCCTCCATCGGCGGTCTGCTGTTGGTGGGTGAAAAGGGCACGGCCAAGTCCACGGCCGCCCGCGCCCTGGCGGAGCTGATGACCCCGGAGGAAACTGTCTCTGGCTGTCCCTATCACTGTCTGGCCGCTGAGCCGGCTTTTTTCTGTCCCGATTGCCGCGTCCGCCTCAAGTCCGGCCCAGACCTGCCGGTGGAGCTGCGTCGTCCCTCCTTCCGGACCGTACCCCTTGGCGTGACTGAAGATCGTCTCTTGGGAGGCCTGGATTGGGAAAGAACCATCAGAACCGGCCGCCCGTTTTTAAAGCCCGGCCTTCTGGGCGAGGCCAACGGCGGCCTGGTATATATCGATGAGGTGAACCTCCTGGAGCCTTCCCTGGCCCACCTTCTGCTCGACGCGGTCTCAGCCGGGCGGGTGACTTTGGAGCGTGAGGGGCTTTCCGCTTTCTATCCCACCCGTGTGGCCCTTCTGGCTACTATGAACCCGGAGGAAGGTCATCTCGGCCCCCAACTGGCCGACCGTTTCGCTATGACTGTTGAACTGACCGGCGAAGCCGATCCTGGCCTCCGGGCCGAGGTGGTGCGCCGCCGCCTGGCTTTCGAAGCTGACCCGGCCGCTTTCCGCCAAAAGTACGCGGCGAGGAGCGAAGCGCTGGCCGGGCAGATTGCCCAGGCCCGCCGCCTTTTGCCGGAAATAGAATTCAGCGAACCGGCCCGTGAATTAATAGCCCGTCTGGCTGTCAATGACCGCCTGGCCGGGCACCGGGGCGATCTGGCCCTGGCCAAGGCCGCCCGCGTCAGAGCCGCCCTTCTGGGCCTGGAGCTGGTCAGTCCCAGAGAGGTTCTGGATATTGCCGCTTTGATTCTGTCTTCCAGAAAGCGGCCCGCTCCGGTCAAGGAACCGGTGCGCATCAAAATGGAACGGGTGGAAAAGGCCGGGGAGCAACAGGAACTATTTGAGGCCGTATACGTCTCCGATCAGCCGGAAGTGCCGCCGGAAGCGAAAGACGGAGCGGGGCAGGGCGACGATGAGGAGCCGGTTCTCTCAATCTTCAAATCCGGGGAAGGTTTTACCACCGTCACGCCCCAGACGAAGCGCGACATCGGCCCGCGCGGCCGCAGCGGCCGCCGTTCGACACGCGAGACTACCCGCGCCATAGGACGCTCCTATCGCACCACGGCCCGGCGGCTGGGGCGGCCGTTATCGCTGTCGGCCACTTTGCGGGCGGCCGCGCCTTATCAGGTGGCCCGCAAAAATGACGGCGGCTCGGAACGTCCGCTCGTCCTGACGGCGGCTGATTTCCGTGAAAAGGTGTATCGCCAGAAAACCGGGCGGCTGGTTATTTTTGTGGTGGATTCATCCGGCTCCATAGGCACGCTCTACCGGATGGAGGAAGCCAAGGCCGCCGCCCTGGCCTTGCTGGGCGAAGCCTATCAGAAGCGGGACAGGGTGGCCCTGATTGCATTCTATGGTACACGGGCGGAGCTTTTGCTGCCGCCCACCAACAGCCCGGATCTGGCCGCGCGGCTGCTGTCGGAATTGCCCAGCGGCGGCAAGACCCCGCTGGCGGCCGCCCTGGTTATGACCCGCAAGCTTTTAATGGTGGAGCAGGCCAAAGATCCGGCCATTAATCCATATGTGGTGCTGATGACCGACGGCCGCCCCAACATTCCCTTGGAGGCCGGGGTCAATCCCTGGCCTGAGGTTTTGAGTCTGGCCTCCCGCCTGGCCGACGATCCCAAGCTTCACTTCCTGCTCATTGATACGGACAGAGGCGCTTACAATGATTATAAGCTGACGCGTGATCTGGCCGAAAAGCTTCGCTGCCCCAGAATCAATCTGGAGGAACTGCGTGAGGGCCGGCTGGAATCCTGGCTTGCCGAAAACGGCTGAGTTGAGTGCGGGCGGTTATTTGCCAAGCACCCACTGGTCAAACGCCGCGTCGATAACCTGGCGGGTAGCCAAAGCCGGGCGGTGTTCGCGGTGGTCGGGCACATCATAAATAGCCGCCCAGCCCTGTTCGATGGTCTGAAGGTTTTCTGCTTCACGCAAAGCCTCATCCAATTCCCGGGCTTTCAGCGGAAAGGGGTTGCCGTCACCGGCCTTTTGAAGCACCAGCCAGTATTTGGTAATATTTTCAATCATGGCGTCCTCCTTGTATCTTTGGTTCATTCAGGTGATGATGGCCGTCATCTAAAGGGTAGCACAGGGACGCCCTACGGTCAAAGGCGCTGTCAGGGTAATATATATGCTAAAACTCAGCCGGGAGCGTACCGGCTTTATTGTTACGGTAATTTCAGCTTTCGCCTTCGCCTCCAAAACCATTTTGGCCAAAATGTCTTATCAGTATGGTGTGGACGCGGTGACGGTGCTGGCTTTGCGGATGATTTTCGCCGGGGCGATTTTCGCGTGCGTGATGGCTTTTAACCTTCTGCGCGGCCGCTGGAAGCTGGCCTATACTCCTGGCCAGTGGTTTTCCATCATCCTTTTGGGTGTGGTGGGCTATTATTTTTCAGCTATCCTGGATTTTTCCGGGCTGATGTATATCGATGCCAGTCTGGGCCGGATGATTCTTTTTCTCTATCCCACCTTTGTAGTGATCATTAATGCCGTTCTGAAACGGCAGGGCATACACGGCTCGACCTGGCTGGCGCTGGGGCTGTGTTATGCCGGGATAGGGTTGATGATGCTGCCGGGGATTATGGGGCACCAATCCGCCAACATCTGGCTGGGCAGCGGCTTGATTTGCGCTTCGGCGCTGGTTTACGCCTGTTACCTGATCGGGGTGGATCGCCTTTTGAAGGTGATCGAGCCGGCCCAATTCACCTCAATGGCCATGTGCGTTTCATGTTTGAGTGTTCTGGTGCATTTTCTGGCCACTCGCCCCATTGAAGCCTTGCTGGCTGCCCCTGAACCGGTTATTTTCAACTGTTTTCTGATGGGAACTTTTTCCACTGTGCTGCCCATTTATGCTCTGACATTTGGCATTTCACGAATCGGCTCGGCCAAGGCGGCCATGATTAGCATGATCGGCCCGGTTCTGACCCTGATTATGGGGGTATTGCTGCTCAACGAGAGTTTGACGGCCGTGCAGTCGGCCGGTATGGCCCTGGTAATGATTGGGGTTTGGCGGGTGAAATAGAGGAATGTAAGGACATACGGCCCGGAGGGCCGCGCGATTAAAGGACTTGGCCTGAAAGGCCAACCAAAGGGTTCCACCCTCTGGACTCCGGCTGGGGGAGGGCCCACGCGGGCCCTACCCCAGACCCCACCCGCGCCAGGGGGGCGGAGCCCCCTGGACCCCCAAGAGGTCAGGGTCAGCTTTAAAACTCACCTTCCCGCCTCGCCGCAACTCGCTTCGAGTACGAAGCTCAGACAAGCGGCGACGCTTCATACTGCCTCGGCTTCAGGTGCTATAGGCAGTTTTACGTTGTGCTGTAACATTCCGCGATAGGCAGCTTCATGGGCTGAGTGGTAGTTCACGTATGTTCGGCTTAAATCAGCTTCCCCTTAAAGGCCCTTTCCAGTGCTGGTAGTGCGTCTCTCCGCCACCTATCGCTTTTCAATGAGTTGCTCATTAGAAAAAAGACGACAAAGTCTCGTCGTTACAGCGCTGGAAAAGCTATTGGAGGGGAAAAAGTAATCAGCCGAACATACGTAAAGCAGCAATCATTCAATGAAGCTGCCTATAGCAAAATGTAACAGCCCAATGTGAAGCGGCTGGCAGCGGTTAAAGCGGAAGGTGTATGAGGCGTCGCCGCTTGTCTGAGCTGAGCTTGCGAAGCGAGTTGCGGCGATGCGGGAAGAAGAAAGTTGAAACTGACCCAGACCTCTTGGGGTTCCAAGGGGCTTGCCCCTTGGCGCGGGTGGGGTCTGGGGCAGGGCCCGCGTGGGCCCTCCCCCAGCCGGAGTCCAGAGGGCGGAGCCCTTTGGTTGGCCTTTCAGGCCAAGTCCTTTAATTACGCGGCCATCGGCCGCATTCCTTACTTGTTCTGTTCGTATTTTTTCAACAGTTCCTGTTCAACCGTCTCATTAAGACTGCCACGACGATATCCGGCCAGGTCTAAGGCGGAAAATGGAAACCCCAAGGCCTGTATCTTCTTATTCACGTCGGCCATCAATTCCGGCTTCAGAAACCTCGCCAGCTCATCCGGCCCGATCTCAATGCGGGCCACATCTCCGTGATGCCGCACCCGCACTTCAGCGAAACCAAGTCCCCGGAGGACATTCTCGGCCTGCTCCACCTGCTTTAACTCCTCAACAGTAATTCTCCGCCCATAGGGAAACCGGGAGGCCAGGCAGGCATAGGCCGGTTTGTTCCAGGTGGGAAGCGAAAACTGGGCCGATAAGGCTCGAATATCGGTCTTGTCCATTCCGGCCTCCTTGAGGGGACTGACCACGCCCAATTCGGACACCGCTTTGGCCCCCGGCCGAAAATCACCCAGATCATCCATATTCGAGCCATCGGCCACAACAGTGAAGCCGCGCTCCGAAGCCGCATCCATCATTTTCTGAAATAAGGCCTTTTTGCAAAAATAGCATCGATCCGGCGGATTGTCCGCCACACCGGGCGCAGCCAGCGCATCCACCGGCACCACCAGCCATTCCACATTAAGGCTCTCCACCAGCTCGGCGGCCTCTTCAAATTCCCACGACGGAAAGATGTCGGCCCTGGCGGTTATGGTTAAAAGATTGCCCGGCGGCAACACAAATGAAGCCGCTTTCAATAAAAGGGCGCTATCCACTCCGCCGGAAAAGGCAATGGCTAAACGCCCATAGTCCTGAAGACATTTGGTCAGTTTATCATATTTTTTTTGAAGTTCAGACATTTCACAGCCCTCCTCGTTCACGGCAGTGGTCAGACAGCCTTTGCAGCCCCTCAGCCAAAGTGATTGGCGGCACATAGCCCAATTCCCGCCTGGCCCGGTCTAGCCTGAACCAGTGCGGAAGCGCCAGTTCCTCAGCCACAAAGGAAGTGATCGGCGGTTCACCTGACAGCGCCAGACCTTTCCAGACGTTTTCCAGAACCACACCGGCCGCCTGGCCCAGCCAGGCCGGAATGTGGCCGCGTACAGCCAGCGTCCTTTGCGGACAGACGGCATGCAGAATTTTGCTGATAAGTTCAGAGGCCGTCAAGGGCTCGCCTTGGGCGATAAAATAAGCCCGGCCGCCAATGGGCGCGGCCGACCGCATTTTCTCGACCGCCAGAATATGGGCCAGGGCGGCATTGTCAATATAAACACCATCCACCAGCGCCTCGGATTGCAACAGCCACAGCCGGTTTTTTCCGGCCCGCTCCACCAGACGCGGCAAAAAGTGAGGGTCGCCCGGTCCCCAGATTAAATGAGGCCGCAAGGCCGCTGTGTGAAAACCAGGCTGGTCGGCCGACAACACCAACCGCTCAGCCAGCATTTTGGAATATGGATAGGGGTGGGCGGGATTATCGGTCAACGGCGCGGTTTCATCCACTCCGTCGAGTGGGAGGCCGGTATGGGTGACGCTGGGCGAACTGGTGTGGATAAACCACTCGGCCCCGCTCTCTCGGGCGGCCATGAGAATGTTGGCCGTGGTCAGGACGTTGGCCTTAATAAAATCATCCAGCCGCCCCCAGACCCCGCTTCTGGCCGCGCAGTGCACCACGCCCTCACAGCCTTTGGCCGCCCTGCGGAGGGCCGAAGGATCGCCCAGATCCGCCAGAGAGACTTCCGCGCCAAGGGCTTGAAGCTCCGGGGCCTGGCGGCGCACCGCCGCCCGCACCTCATAGCCGCGCTCAAGCAGCATTTCAAGAATACGGCGGCCCAGAAATCCCTGTCCGCCGGTTATCAAAATACGCATAAACCTTATCCTTATCGCGTTGACTGGCCCACTACATCTCACGCAGATGGCGGGCCAGAAAATCCAGGTGCGCGGGCAACTGAGCCGACCAGTATTTCCAGGTGTGCCCGCCCTGGGCTTCGCGGTATTCATGGGCGATGTTCAGTTGCTCAAGCAATTGGTGATAGCGGCGATTCTCCTCAATGGTCAAGCTGTCGGCCAGACCCACAGTAATCAGAAGAGAGAGGTTCCGCAGCCGTTCCGGGTCAGCTTCGGTCAGGCCGCGCGCGCAGCTTTTCAGCCACTTTTCACTATTCTCCGCAAAAGGCCCTAACACTTTGTGGATATTCAGCGACTGACTGAGGGCGCGGCCGTCGCCGTGGGCGGTGAGATCCATCACCCCGCTCATGGAAGTGACAGCCTTGAAAACGCCGGGATATTTCATGGCCAGCGTCAACGCGCCATGCCCGCCCATAGACAGGCCGCTGATAGCCAGACGGTTTTTGTCGACCGGATGGCTTTCCAGCACATGAGGCATCATCTCGCCCATGAAATATGACTCAATGGCGCAGTCCGGCCCGTCGAGATACCAGCCGAAGGGTTCGCCGTCCGGCATGATGATGATAATATTGTGGGCCTGGGCCAGGGAGGCCAATTTTCCGCGCCCCACATTTTTGACCCAGGCGTTGTGCCCGTCCCAGGCCCCGTGCAAAAGAAAAACCGCCGGAAGCGGTTCCGCTCCGGCCCCGGCCGGGGCGGCCACGAAATAGGCCGTCTCCTTCCCGCGCACAGCCGACAGAAGGGTATATTCAGTCACCACTCCGACAGGCGCGGCATAAGCTTCATCCCCGTCACCGGCCGAAGGGGCGGCCGTTGACGCTTCATCGGCCGGAGGCGCCTCACTGGCCTCTTCGATAGCCTCCTGTTCATACTCCACCCAATCGGCCGTCTCTTCCAGGAACTTGTCGGCCATTATCTCACCGCCTTTTTCAGTGAGGTGAATGGAATCCTTGGCCCGGATGCGCACGCTCTTGCCCTCTGAGTCCCGGCCCTGAACGGCATAGCGGCCGTTGTCATCAGCCACCGAGAGCCAGGCGTCCCAGAAGCGGCAGTTAGACTTGGCCGCACAGGCCTCCGCGACCACCTGATTTATAGCCGCCACCCGGCTGCCGTAAGGCTCGCGCCCCATTATCGGCAAACCCATCCAGAGCACGTCGGTCCCGCTGTTTTCGGCCATGGACAAAAGTTCAGTCACCCGGTCGCCATAGAGTTCGTTCCACTCGTCGGTGCCTAAATGGATGCGTTTTTTGCGGCCCTCGGCATTCACAATGTCCTGCGGGTCGTTGGCCCCCAAGGTGATGATGATCAGGTCAGGCTTGTATTTGGCCAGATTTTCCTTGAAATAGGTCAGCCAGTCGAACACGTCCAGGCGGCACAGACCGGTGCCGTAGCGCCCGGTGCGGTTGACGGTCAAGCCCTCATTTTTTTTCAGGCGCCGCTCCAGGGGCGGCCCCACCCCTTCCAGCATCATGGAATCGCCCAGCAAAAGAACGCTGGACGGATTGAATGCCGTGAGCGCCGCTTCGGCCGATTCTTCTGAATCAGCCCCAGCCCCTTCCGGGGCGAAGGTTTCAGCGGCAACAGCTTCTTCCGCAACCGGCGCGGTTTCGATCTCCGGCTCTTCCATGGCTTCGAGCGTTTTTTCAGGCTGAACATCTTCATCCGGCGGGGGTGTTTCCGTCCCCTCCGGCGGAGCAATGGCTATCGCTTCAATTTCAGCCTCAGGCTCATGCGCGGCTGTGGCCATTTCCTCCAGGGCCGGTACCGGTTCAATTTCCACCGCCAGGGGTGGGGCCGGGGGGGGCGGCTCGACTCCAGGGCGGCGGGCGGGCTGCTCCCCTTGGCCGCCGACGATGATGTCGGGCACTTTGTCGAGCAGCTCGTTTTCTGCCTGATTCATTCGGGCCGGTCCGTGCGGCTCGATTTTTTCATTGATAAACGCGGCAATGCTGAATGATATTTCCGACCACAGCCCCTCGCTTTTGGCCCCTTGATCGTCAAACCATTCGGCCACTCGGCCGGACTGGTGGAAAGCGATTAAGAGGAAAGCCGCCAGGTAAATAAAAATCACCTTGCGCGGATTGAGCCCTTTTCGCTTGGAGCGAAGGTCGCTGGCAGTTCTAGCCATTGCCGCTTCAGCCTTCCAGCACAGAAAGGAGTTTCTGGGCCAGTTCCAGGCTCAGACCGCGTTTGCCAAGTTCAATCAGGCCGATGAGCGTAGCGGTAACGCCCACCTGATCAGCCAGCTTTTTCTGGCTCAGTCCCTTGGCCATGCGCAGATCCCGAAGTTGTTCCGGGCTGAGGAGCTTGGCGGCGGCCGCCTTTTTCTCCCGGCGGCTTTTCAGGGTGCCTTTGGCCAGAATTTCTGATTCCTGATCCGAAACTTCCTCGGCCTCCGTCAGGCCGCCGGAGAAAATCAGGCCCAGCTTTTCGGCCATCAGCGGGCTGATGTTGCGCTTGCCGCGCTCCATCAGGCTGATGTAAATGGGGGTGACCCCCATCAGCTTGGCCAGCTGGCCCTGGCTGAGACCCTGTTCCTTGCGCCACTCCAGAAGCTGATCAGGGCTGATGTCCGCTACCTCGGAAGAGGCGGCCAATCTGGTTCGCGGAGCGGAGGCCCTGGGGGCGGCCGCCTCTCTGAGACTGACGGTGAAGCCGGTCATTTTATAAATGGGCAGACCATCAACCATGAGAATGCCCTCACAAGTGAGGCTGCGGACTTCCTCGTCACATTCCGTAACGGCCAGCGAGACGCTCATTTCCTTTTTATCCGGGGTAATCTGGCCGCGATACAGCCATTCATGGGTGGAACCCATAGCCGGAGCCGCCCACGACAGCCGTCCCCGTTCCGCATCCACCCCGAACTTTTCGGCGGCCAGGGCTTTGGCCGTCTGGATGAAAGCCTCCAGACCCAGTGAGCCGGGCCAGACCGGATCCTGATAGAAATGGGCGTGGAAGAACCAGGCGGCCGGATCGACTTTAGTGACCGCAAAGGCCGAGCCTAGTGAGGCTGGGCCGCCGCCGGGATTGACGGCGATTTTATCAATCATCCGCCAGCGGTCGCGCGGCCACAGAGCCCCCGCCGGATATGGCGAGAGGTGAGCCGGGCGGCCGGGCCAGTCGGCGGCATTCTCGCCCGTGAGGCCGGCCTGGTTAGCCAGGGCCGTGGGGCTGAAAAAGCCAAAATGGGTCACGCCCTCATAGACGGGTCGCCCGCCCACGCGGGAGGTGAATTCATAATGCTGAATCACCATTTCGCCCATGCGGCTGGAGCGGGTCAGACGGGCGGTGGTCTCCACCCGGTCGCCGCCGCGCACCGGGGTGCGAACGGCGGCCTTGCCGCCGAGATTGCGGAAATGCATCGGCCCTTCAAAGGGGAGGGCCGAACCCATGTAGGCGGCCAGGAAACCGCAGGGCTGGAGGGCGATTTCATTGAGCGCGGCATAGGGGAGGGCCGGATTGGCTCCGCCCGCCTCATTAAGCATCCAGCTATCCTTTTTCACCGTATAAAGGGCCGTGACTTCCGCGCCCGAATTAACTTCGTAAGGCGGGCAGTTTTTGACTTCGGCCTGCTCGATAAGGTCATAGGGCGTTCGCGGCAGACGGGCCACGAAAGCTCCGTCATCAAAGCGGGCGTAGCCCCGGCCCAGAGCCTCGGAAGGTTTGCCTTCGGCCAGGGCGGTCAGCCGGGCTTTATCGAAAACCCGCATCGGGTCAGGCTGCCCCGCCGGCGGCGTAACCACCCGGCGGCGCACCGGCCCGGCCGGGTGCCCGGACCAGATGGTCTCCAGGGCCGCTTTGGAAGAACCGGCCAGACGCAGATTCATATTGCGCACTTCCACTATGGGCCGGTCGTCGGCCAGCATAATGGCCTCGGCCACGGCCACCGGTTCCGGTTCGCCGCCGCCCGGAGGGGCCACGAACTCCAGCCGCCGGATATGGACCTCATAGGCGGCCACTTTAGTGGCGGCCGTCACCTGGCCCCGGCATTTCAGCGACGCGGCCGCGCCCGGCACCGGCTGCCAGTCGATCTGATCAGCCTCGCCAATCCAGCCGGAAGCCATCAGGAACAGCCTAAGGCTCTGAATGCAGCTTTCATACATGAGCGTGCCGGGCATGACCTCATCGCCCACAAAGTGGGAAGTGAGGAACCAGGCTTTGGGATCGATATCGATTTCCGTGCGGATGAAACCGGCCCCATACCGGCCGCCCCGGCTTTGCAGTTTGACCGCCCGGTCGAACAGGGCCAGTTTCCCGGCCGGAAGGCGCTCGGGGTTCTTCAGCGACGGGCGGTAATCCGCCCCAAAGGCCCCGGCCAGGTCACCGGACCGCAGAGCGGCCAGCGCGGCCGGACTCATTGAGGCCGGCAGTTCCCGGCGGAAACCCACGGCGGCCGGGTCCAGCTTCACCGGGGGCGAATCTTCGGTCAGGCCCCCGCCGGGCAGGCCCCGGCCCCCGGCCAGCTCGGCCGGGGTGAAGAAACCGGCGCAGCCGCCCTTCATGGTCAGAAGGGGCTGGCCGTTCACCGTGCCGTCAAATTCGAAGCGGAACAGGTGGGTTTGCCCATATTTGAAGAAACGCAGTATCCTGATGTCGTAACGGGCCGTCTCCCCCACTTGCGGCAGGTGACGGTGGAAAGTGACTTCCGCGTCCAGCAGACGGTAAAGGGCCTGTCCGCGCGTGACGAAATCCGCCCCCAGCCAGGCCGAAAGCATCAGGTCGGCCTGACCGGATTCAATGGCCAGACCGGCCGGAATGTGGTTGTGATCCAGATACCAGGCCCCGGGCCGGATATCGTGCTCAGTGACAATGGCGCCTTTGCTCATCGATAAGGCTTTGCCGTCCAGGCTCAAAACCCGGTCAACCAGCATCAGCGGCTCATCCGGCAGCCTCACCCTGGAGGGGAAAGCGTCCACCTGGCTGAAGCGGGGACCGAAAACATTGCCGATTTTGCCCACCGCGAATTCCAGACACTGCTCACGATCCAGGGGAGCCGGAGTGTCGGCCTTCTGGGCCTCTTCCTGATTCTGGCGCGTTTTTTTGGTATCGGCCAGCCAGGCTTCGAAACTGCCCTCCTGGGCCGGAGAAGCTTCCCGCTCCCGTCTTTCCGCCGCCGGGGGAGAAACGGGGACTGGAGGGGTGTGGGCCGGAGCGGCGGCGGCCGTCTGCGGCGGCTGGAGGACGGAGGGCGCGGAGACCTCCGCCAGCACATCTTCCGGCTCGGGCCAGACTTCGGCCGAAGGGGCCAGGGTTATGGGCACCGGCAGCACCGGCGGGCCGCTTTCCACATCGGGATAGAGCACCGACATTTTTTTCAGCGGATATCCGGCCATCCATAGTTCAACGAACAGACGGTTCAGGCCCATCCAGCCCTCATCCAGGGGGCCGCTGGCCAGACTGGCGGCCAAATGCGGCCGCCCTTCCAGAATGTTATCGATCATTCTGGTGGTGCCGGAGCCGGGCCCGACTTCCACAAAGAAACGCACTCCGTCCTGATAGGCCTGCTCAATGACTTTGGTGAAATCGTGGCCGTGGAGACCCTGTTCGGTCAGTGAATCGGCGGCCGATTTGGAGGTCAGTTCATAAGCCTTGCCCCAGGCCGGGGAATAGAAGCGAAGGTTCTCGGGCGGAGTGGTGGTGCGGGTGTGGAAGCGGCGATATTCGTCCAGAACTTTACCGACCACCGGATTGTGGACGCTGGCCACGCTCTCCAGAGGGCAGATGACCGCGCCGAGACTGTGAGCCAGGGCTTTGACCGCCCCCTCCTCACCGCCGACCACGCCCTCGCCTTTGGTGTTGACCAGAAGAAGGAAAGCGTGCCCGCGATGGATGATCGGCAGGTGCTCCAGGGCTCTTTTGATATCTTCGGCCGGGCGGGGCAGAACCCCGGTGACCCAGCGGAACAGACGGCCGTCCGGCCACTTGAAATAGCGGCGGGCGGCCAGGTGCTCTCCGGCCAGTTGGTGGGTGAAGAGCGGTGATTTTACCAGATCCTCATACAGCCCTTCCCGGTCGGCCCAGGCCCCGGTGGCCACCAGGGCGGTGGTTTCACCCAGGGAATAGCCGATGACGGCGCTGGGCAGTATCTTGAACTGCTTCAGCACCAGAGCGCCCAGCAGCCCGAAGGAGACCTGGCCCAATATGGCCTGGGCCGGGCTGACGTCGCGGTGGCTCTGGGCCCAGAAGACATTGCTCTGGAACTGGTCGGCCAGGCGCTCGACCCCGTCTTCAAGCTTGCCCATTAAATGGGGAAAGCTCATGGCCAGCTTGCGGCCCAGCCCGTGATAGTGGCTGCCTGAGCCGGGGAAGACCCAGGCCAGGTCGCCCCGCACCCTTTCGCCCTCAAGGGCCCAGATGATGCGTCCCTTGTGGTCTTCACGCTGATTCTGGGGTTCGCCCAAAAGGCGGCTTTTGGCCTTTTTAATCTGAAGCAAAAGCTCGTCGTAGCTCCTGGCCATCATGGCCAGGGCCGGGCGGGCCCCGGAGACATTGCCGTAGCGGGCCCAGAACTGGTCGCCCAAACGCTTCAGGCCCCGCTTTTCCGAACGCACCGGCCCCAGCACCTCCACCAGACAATGATCTTTCATCGCTTCAATGGTCATGTCTTCGAGATGGTCGAGAAGCTGAAGGCTGTTGTCCTTGTTCTGGCTTCGAACCAGGAACCAGGTGGCGTCGTCATAGGAATACGGGGGCGACCAGACTTCCTCGCCGCCCTTTTCGGTGATGAGGAAGCCGGGCGACTCCAGGCTGCGCGGCGGATCGATCTTGTTTTTGATCCAATAAGCCGCTCCGGCCCCCAGACCTCTGGAAACCAGACGGTGACGGATAAAGAAAGCGTTCTTGACCAGCGGAAACAGGCCGCCCAAGCCGCCGATGCGGCCGTCAACCGCCTCCAGTTCAGTCAGTTCCGGGGCCTGGGCCCGGCCCAGCGATTGGGCCGCGGCCGGGGAGGCCACCACCAGCATGACCGCGCCCTCCTCCCAGAGGCGGCGCGGTTCAAGAGCGGCCGTTTTGGGATCGCCCATAGTGTCCACCAGGCCCACCAGGGCCAGGTCGATCTCGCCCCTGCCAATGGCTTCGGTGGCCAGCTTCAAGGCTCGGATGCCGGACATGGATTCCTCTGAAACTGTAAAGGCCGGTCCGCCCGAACCCAGATAGCGGGCCACCCGGCTGGCCACCAGGCTGCCCAACGCGCCTACCACCCGGCTGGCTGACAGGGGAGGGTGGCTTTTAGCCCTAAGGGCGGCTACGAATTCAGGCACGTCGCGGGTCCTAAGCTCGCCGGAGGCCACCAGGGCCTCGGCCGCCCGCAGGGGGCCGAGCCAGCGGAAAGCGTAATCGGCCGAGCGCGGATCAATGTCCACACCCATGTAAACACCCACGCGGCTTTTGTGGACGCCTTGGGCTCCCGGCTCCGCGTGGAGGCCGGTGATATAATCGCTGCCGTGAGCCGCGTCCAGACGGGCGTCGCTGATGGCTTCGTCGGTCATTTTCAGGGCCAGGGCCTGCTGGGGCAGGATGTGGGCCAGATCCTTCGGGGCCAGACGCATGTTGGCCCCCTCCAGCACCAGACTGTTGAAGAAGAGGCCGGTGGCTTTCAGGCTGCCGAAACGCCGGGTGGCGATAATGGGCGGGCCTTCCGAATCCATCCAGTTCTGGGCCAGGGAGGCGAAATCCGGCCAGGGGGCCGACAGGGCGCGGGCCGACAACAGACGCACCGGAGGCGCTTCGGCCTGAACACTGGCCGAAGCACGGCCTTTGGCTGGAGCTTCCCACAAATGGGGCAGGTATTCTTCAACGATCACCTGGGCGTTGACCCCGCCGAAGCCAAAGGCGTTGACGGCCGCCAGACGCGGGCCGCCCCCTTCCGGTTCCGGCCAGGGTTCCGGTTTGGTCAGAACACGCAAGGCCGGCGCGGCCGCAAGGTTCAGGCCCTCGGCCTCCGTTTTGTACCCGGCCGTGGGCGGGAGGGTCTTATGCATGAGGGCCAGAACGGTTTTAGCCATGCTGGCCGCCCCGGCGGCCGACAAAAGGTGCCCGATGTTGCTTTTCACCGAACCCAGCACCGGCACGGTGCCGGAGCCGTAGCCTTTGGGGAATTCCGGCGCGGTAAGCAGCTCCTTCAGAGTGGTGACTTCCACATGGTCGCCCAAAATGGTGCCCGTGCCGTGGGCTTCAATCAGGCCCACGGAAGAGGGGCTGAGCCCGGCGTTTTTCCAGGCCTCTTTCATGGCCCGGAGCTGGCCCTCGGCCTGCGGGGCCAGAATGTTGCCGGTCTGGTCGTTGGAAAGGCCCACGCCGCGGATGACGGCCAGCACCTGGTCCCCGTGGGCCAGAGCCGTATCCAGACGCTTCAGGACCAGGGCTACGGCCCCTTCGCCCACCACCAGCCCGTCGGCGCTCTGGTCGAAGGGATTGAGGTAGCCGGAGGTGGACAGGGCCCGAAGCTGGCAAAAGCCCAACTGGGTAAAAAGGGCGTCGGCCTTGGCCACGCCCCCGCTGATTATGGCCTGGGCCTTGCCGGAGAGAAGCTCCTGCGCGGCCAGGTGAATGGCATAGAGGGAAGAGGCGCAGGCGGCGTCCAGAGTGTAGGCCGGGCCGCTGAAGCCCAAAGAGCGGGCCAGGAGGCGGGCCGAATAGCCCAGAAGCCGGAAAGCGTTCTTCGGGGGAGCCTTCAGCTGCGGGCGGCTGGACCATTCCCGGGTGGCCTCTTTGGTGTAGAGCGACACGGCCGCCTCGGCCATGGCCGTGGTCGGCAGGATCACATGGCCGGAGATGACTCCCACCTTTTCGCGGTCGACCTGCTCCCACTTAACTGACGCGGCGGCCCGGCGGCCGGCGGCCAGCCAGAAAGCCAGAGAGCCATCGGCGCTTTTGGGATCGAAGTCATCCGGGAGGTCCAGCCCTTCTTCATCGACGGTGCGTTCAGGATTGAACACGCCGTTCAAACTATAAGCCTTATCCGGGGCCGGGCCGCCCTCCTGATAGAAATGTTCCGGTTCAGCCCCCCAATCCAGGGCTGTGGCGGGCTGGAAAAAACGTTTGCCGCCGATAATATTAGACCAGAACTCATCAGGCGTTGAAGCTCCGGGCAGGCTGAGCCCCAGCCCGACAACGGCCACTACCTCACTGGGTTTGGGTCTTTCAATATTGGTTTTCATAATTTACCTTTAATGGAAACAGGGCACAGCCTGTTTACCCATGACATTCGGGGTTCAATAAATCGGCCAAATTTTTTAGCAAGCAGTTACGTCTCTTGACCGCCGGGAGCGGGGAATTGTTTTTGTCCCGTCTCCGTTCCGGGGGCCGCGAGTCACGGAGACGGGACAAAAACAATTCCCCGCTCCCGGCTACTACTCGGCCAGGCGCACTTTTCAGCCATTAAGAAAGCTGACCAGGTAGCCGCCGGGTGAAATGTTTTTGTCCGGCTCCGTGACTCGCGACCCCCCGGAACGGAGACGGGCAAAAACATTTCACCCGGCGGCGGCCATACGCCGCTGGCGTAACTTTAAAATGCCGTATCCAAATTAGTTCCAGGCCCCAGGACAACCACTTCCACCGGGTCGTTTTTGGGTGTGCCGATCAGGGTGGCGAACAGCCGCGCCCCTTCAGCCAGGGGAATCAGCCCCACACCTTCACGTTCAAAGATACGCTTGAGGCCCGCGTCGACCATGCCGCCGTCCCACGGGCCCCAGTTGACCGAGACGCTCTTGCAGTTGTGCCGTAAGGCGGTCAGTCGGGCCAGCTTGTTCAGGGTTTCGTTTCCGGCCGCGTAATCAGCCTGCCCCCGGCGGCCGAAACGGGCCGTGGAGGAGGAAAAGAAAGCCGTCAGGTGCAACGGTTCGTCGGCCAGTTCCTGAAGGATCAGCTCGGCCATACGCGCCTTGGTGTCAAAGACCAGATCAAAATCTTCATCAGTCTTGTCCAGGAACAGACCGTCGGCCAGCACCCCGGCCCCATGGATGAAACCGTGAATGGGGCCGTAATTGCGCCTGATTTCCGTCAGAGTGGCCACGGTCACGGCCGGGGAGATCATATCGCCGGAGATATAGGTGACCTTGGAGCCGCTCTTTTCCATAGCCATCATATTGGCCCGGATTTCCCGGCCGTGCATGATCAGGCGGCTCTGGCGGGCCAGCTCCCTTGGCTCCGGCTTTTCCCTGGCCCGTTCATAAATGGCCTGGCGCACGGCCCCTTCATCGGTCAGATCGGCCAGCCAGTAAGGCTCGGCCGGAGGCAGCGGGGTGCGGCCCATGATGACCAGATGGGGCCGGAAAGAGCGGGCCACTTCCCGGAGGGCGGCGGCGGTGACGCCCCGCGCCCCGCCGGTGACCAGGATGGTCTGCCCTTCGCGGATGTGGCGCACCCGGATGTTCTTCATCTTATAGGGGGCCAGCCGGGGGGCCGCGAAGCGGCCGGGGGCTTCCAGCCCCACTTCCACCGGGGCCTCAGCGGCGCTGGCGGCTTCGATGGAGTCCACAAAGGAGGCGGCTGCCGTGTCATAGGCATCGATGGGCAGATCCACCACCCTGGCCCGTACCCCGGCCCACTCACGGGCCGCCGTTTTGATCAACCCGGCCAGAGAAGCGGAGGCGGGTGAAAGGTCCATATTATCGGGACCGCCAAGGGCGAAGCTGCCGCCCATGAAAGTCACACCCATAAGGAGAGGGTTTCCGCCCCGCTCGGCGGCCCGGCTGAGGGCCAGACCTGCTCCCCTGATGACCTGGAAAGCCGTTCCGGCCAGCCCCAGATCTTGATCGGCCTTGGGCCAGACCACTATAAGACCGGCCGGCAGAGGCGCTTCGCTCAAACGCCCGGCCTCATGCCAGGCGGCCCTGGCCACTTCCAGCCCCTCATTGGCCAGGCGGGCGGCCAGCTCATCAGCCAGAGGTGATTCATCTGACAAGAGATGCACCACATCACCGGCCCGCAGGCCGAAACCGGCCGCGCGGGCCTGAAGGGCCAGAGGAGCCATATCCACCCGGAAAGCGGTCAGGGCCGTGGTCTGAATGGCTTCCGGCGGTTCCGGGGCCGATTTGAAAGCCGGGGGGCTGTTTTTGGGCGGACGGCCCGGCCCGCGACGGCGGGTTTCAGTCTTCTCCGGCGCGGCCGGCGGGTCCGGCGCTACAGGCGCGGATGGCAAAGATTCAGACAGGATATTTCTAAGGTCGCCCAGAGTTCTGGCCTCAGTCAGGAGGGCGCTTTGGGTGATGGACTGTCCGTCGTCGCCCATGGATTCGCTCAGGGCGGCCATGATTTCCACCCGGCGAATGGAATCCAATCCCAGGTCACTTTCCAGATCCATATCAAAGTTCAGCATGTCGGCCGGATAGCCGGTTTCCCGGGCCACCACTTCAAACAGAAGGGCGGCGGCGCCTCCAGCCGGGGCCTTGGGGGCCGGGGACTGAACCGGAGCCGTGACAACCGGGGCCGGATCGGCGGGCATCGGGAGGGGTTCCGGCGCGGGCGCTGAAGCTGCCGACGGCCGGGCCGCCGGGGCTTCGCTTCCGGCCCCCCTGACCAAAGCGGCCAGATCGGCCAGGGTTTCCACACCGGTCATGACTTCGGCCGTACCCAGTGATTCCGCCTCCGGGAGGCGCTCACTGAGGGCGGCCATAATTTCCACCTTTTTAATGGAATCCAGGCCCAGATCGGCTTCCAGGCTCATATTCAGATTGAGCATATCGCGCGGGTAGCCGGTCTCGGCGGAGATGACCTCCAGAAGGATTTCTTCACCATTGGAGCGTCCGCCAACGGTCCCGACAGGCGCGGCAGCCGCCGGAGGCACTGACGAGAAGGCCGGGGCGGCTTGAGGCGCGAGGCCGAAATTTTTCTCCAGGGCCGCGCAAAGGTCGCCCAAAGTTTGGGCGGAGGCCAGGCTGTCGGCCGAGAGGGCGGCGGAACTATCAACCCGTTCGCTCATCAGGCTGGCTATTTCCACCATTTTAATGGAGTCCAGTCCCAAATCTTCGCCCAGGCGCATATCGGGATTCAGCATTTCCAGCGGATAGCCGGTTTCGGCCGACACCACCTCACGCAGAACCGGCCACACCGAAGCGGAGGGGGCGGCGGGAGCGGAGAAGGCCGGGGCGGATACCGGAGCGGCCGCGTAAACGGGGCCGCCCACCAGATGGACGAGATCCCGGAGGGTGGAAGCGCTGTTCATGGTTTCCGCGCCCAGCCCCTGAACGGAGGGCATCTGTTCGCTGAGGACGGCCATGATTTCCACTTTTTTAATGGAATCCAGGCCCAGATCGGCCTCCAGATCCATATCCAGGTTAAGCATATCCACCGGATAGCCGGTTTCCTGAGCCACCACCTTCAGAACCACCTCTGAACCGGCCGAATCGACCGGCCCGGCTGAAAGCGGCGCGGGCGCAATGGCGGCCGGAGCTTTCTGAAAGGCGGCCTGTATGGCCTGAATCGGCAGGGCCGGGGCGGTCCCGCTTTCCAGACTGCGGCTTACCAGACGCAGGGCTTCGTTCTGGGTGTCGAGAAATTCCTGATGAAGACGGGCCGTCTCTTTGGCCATTGATTCCAGCACGTCGGCCACCGTCTTTTCCGGCGGCGCGGACGGAGCAACCTGGACCGGAACTGGCGCCGGGGCCGGTTCAGCCGGGCGATTCGCGCGGCGCGGAGAGGGCGGAATCTCTTTTTTGACGAACTGATTGGCCCCGGAAACCATTACGGTAAAAGTTCTGGCGGCGTTTTCCTTGCTCTCGGGCGGCGATGACAGGGCCGGGGCGGGCCAGGCGCTGAAATCCACCGGCAGGCCCCAGGAGGCCAGCCGGGCCAGAAAGCGGGCCAGGTCGAGATGACCGCCGCCGGTCTGGTCGAGAGCCAGCACCCGCCCGGCGGTCTTGGCCGCCGCCTGGCTGAGGGCCCGGCCGGGGCCGACCTCCAGCCAGAGGCTGATGGACTGATTGCTCTTGCGATTAAGTTCCTGCACCACATTGATCGGGCCGTCGAGCGCGGAATCCGGGCCGCAGAGGCCGATAGTGGCCGAAGGCTTCAGGCCGAATCTGGCCAGAATGCGGCTCAGGCCCTGATTGACGGCCAGGGTGGCGGCCATTTTCAGGCGCTGATCCTTAAAATCGGCCGACCAGGCCGCGCGGAATTCGCGGGCGGCCAGATCCGGCGGATAAAGAGCCAGCCCCAGGGGGCTAAGTTCCGGCGCGCGGGTTTTGAGTTCGGCTTCGGCCTCGCTCAGGGCCTCAATCATTTCCGGCCAGTCGGTGGCCAGTTCCAGGAACATGCCCTTGGCCGCACTCTCCGGCCCCGGACAAAGAAAGCCGAAACCGCCCTTGAAGGGCTGGGCGCTGCTGAAATACACACCTTCGGGAATGTCTTTTTCCTTAACATCCAGCCCGGCCACTACGTTGAGGGCTTTGCGGGCCAGCTCCGTCACCTGCCCGGCCGGGGCGGCCAGAATCAGGCGGCAGGGGTGGGCGGCTGAAAAGGTGCGGCGGCTGTGAACAGCCAGATCGGCCAGATGGTCTTCCCGCTTCAGGAGCTGTTCCAGGGCGGAGGCCAGATTGGAGTGGGAGGGGCCGCTGTAGGCGAAAAGGTCGATGTCGGTGGAGCCTTCCGGTAAGGCTTTCCGGTGGGAAGCCTCTTCCAGCACACAGTGGAAATTACTGCCCCCGAAACCGAAAGCGCTGACCCCGGCCCGGCGGACTCCGTGGGAGAGCCAGGGGCGGGCAAAGCTGGAAAGGTGGAAAGGCGACTTGCCGGAGGTCAAAAGCGACAGGGGCTTTTTGACCTTGATCGTCGGCGGCAGCACCTTGAAATGAAGGGCCAGGGCGGCCTTTATCAGCCCGGCCACACCGGCGGCGGCCTTGGTGTGGCCAATCTGCGATTTTACCGAGCCCAGGGCGCACCAGGGCTGGCCGGATTCCCCGCGCCCGCTCTCCCGGAAGACGCGGCTCAAAGCCTCCACCTCTACGGCGTCACCCACGGCCGTGCCGGTGCCGTGGCCCTCCACCAGCTCAACGGTGGCCGGGCTTAGGCCGGCGCTATGGTAGGCGTTTTCCAGAGCCTTGACCTGACCGTCGGCCGAAGGGGCGAAAATGGCGGTGCCCTTGCCGTCGCTGGATGAACCCACGGAGCGAATGACCGCGAAAATGCGGTCTTCATCCCGCCGGGCATCCGAAAGGCGCTTTAAGACCACCACGCCCACGCCCTCGCCCAGCATGGTGCCGTCGCCTTCCTGATCGTAGGCTTTGACGTCGCCGGTGGGCGACAGGGCCGGAGTTTTGGAAAAGCAGGTATACATGAAGGGATCGCTGAAAGTGTCCACACCGCCGGAAACCACCAGGTCGGCCTGGCCGCTCTGAAGCTCCATAACGCCCTGACGGATAGCGGCCAGCGAACTGGCGCAGGCCGCGTCCACCACCAGATTGGCCCCGCCCAGATTCAGGCGGTTGGCTATGCGCCCGGCAGTGACGTTGCCCAAAAGGCCGGGGAAGGAATTATCCTGCCATTCAGTAAATTCAGCCCCGAAACGTTTTAGGATTTCCGCCGACAACTCTTCATCGACGCCGCTGTCGGCCAGGGCCCTTTTCAACTGGGGGTGGGCCAGGCGGCTGCCCAGGGACACCACCATTTTAAGCGCCCCGGTCACACCCAGCATAACAGCCGTGCGGCCGTGGTCATATTCGCCCCCGGCTTCGTAACCGGCGTCAATCAGAGCGCGGTCGGCCGCTACCAATCCCAGGAGCTGGGTGGTGTCTATGGCCGGGAGGTCATTGGGCACTATGCCGTATTTTAAAGGCTCGAAAGGAATTTTATCCAGAAAACCGCCACGGCGGCCATAGGTCTTGTCCTCAGCCTTGGGGTCCGGGTCGTAATAATCGGCCGTGGACCAATGGTCGGCCGGAATGTCGCTGATGGAATCGCGGCAGTGTCTGATGGCCGACCAGTAACCGGCCAGACTCCCCGCGCCGGGGAAAAAGCAGCTCAGGCCGATAATGGCAATGGGCTCTGCCACGTCTCCATCCGGCTTTTTAGCGATTTCGGAACAATCCTGTTTCATTGTTATATCCTAAAAAATGCACGTTTGCTGTACAAGGCTTGTTTGCTATATGCTGATACACACTGACAATCACTTGTTAAAAGCGCGTTGGCAGTGCGCCGGTAAAAATCTTATTATTTGTCCGCATCATATAAAATCGCGGCTCATTTAACAGCGTTTTCCCCAAAAGGGACCACACTCTAACCCCCAGCCTGAATCAGCCGCCAATTCAGCGAAGCACTGTTTTTAGTTCTGTTGTCCAGACTTGGCCACGTTATGGCCATGTTGTCATCAGCGGTGTATTTACTGAGAGGCGGCCAACGCTGTTAGTTAATACTCCATGACACGAAATATTATCGCTGTCAAAGCAGCAATTCTCAAAGTAAACTTTTTCCCATGAACTTACAGCTCACAGCTACGCAAAAAGCGTGGTTTTTGCGTAGCTGTGACCGTTTTGGCTTCAAAACCAATCGCTGACGCTCCGTCTCCCCGCAGGTCGACCTTCTATTTTAAAATCGCCGTCTACTTTGAGAATCGCTGTTGTCACAGGGCATAAGCTAGTTGTGTTCATTGGCCCTGTCTGGAAAAAATCTCGTGCCGGGCCTTACAGATACCCGGCGATGTCGGCCAGAGGCTGCGGCTTCAGGGGCGCCGCCGCGCCATAGGGCAACGCCCCGATGGAGACGGCCAGATCCCGCCGCAGAAGCACGGCCGCGCCATACATTAGGTTCATGGCCAGATCCACCACTTTGCGATTTTCCGGCTGTTCATAAATGGTGCCCTTGGCCCATTCATTAAACGCGCCCTGGGCTGGGCCGCAGAAAATCTGCCAGTCGGTGCGGCGCTCTTCCACCCCGCCGATGGCCCAGCGGGAGGCCTGGCCCAGATACCAGCGGAAGACCAGGGCCATTTTATACTTAGGATCGGCTTCAGCCTTGGCCACCTGACCAGGATCGCGCTCGACGAAGAAAGATTTGGTCTGCTCCCAGGTATCGGCCAGGGTCTGTTTGAAAATCTGGGTCTCAAGCGTTTCGCGGTCAGCCGCCGGAATTTCGTCCATGGAGCCATACTGCCGATAGGCGTCGGCCAGCTTCTGGGCCCGCATGGCATAAAGCGTGCCGAACTTCAGAACCTGAACCTTGGCCCCCAGTTCAAACATGTCGGCCGCGGGTCCCGGAGTCACATCGGCCTGACCGGCCTTGGCCAGAAGCTCACGCCCGGCCAGAGCCAGGCCAGCCTCCACACAGCCCTGATTGATTGAGCCGGTGACAAAATAGGAGGCCCCAGCGGCCCTGGCCGCCACCATCGCCCAAGGGGTGCCGATGCCGCCGGCCGCGCCCACCCTCAGGGGCTGGGCATAGCCGAATTTTTCCGTGGCTTCGCGGGCCGCGGCCGCCATGGCCGGCCACAGGGCCAGGGCGGGACGGAAATCGGTGTGTCCGCCGGAATCGGCCTCGGCCGTCAAATCTCCGGCCATGGGGATGAAGGGGGCCAGATCGGCCTCGTCCTGAGTCAGCCAGCCCCTCTTCAGGCACTCCTTGACCAGCTTGTCGGGGGCCGGGCTGAAGAAACGGCGGGCCAGTTCCACTCGGGAGACTTTGGCCATAATGCGGTTGGGCACGGAAATCGTGCCATCGGGCAGCCGCCTGGCCCCGGACAGGCGATAGCGCACCAGCGGCAGGGAAATCTGCATGAAAGCCGAAGCTTCAATCAGGTTGACGCCGTGCATCAGATAAATTTCCACCACTTTTTCTTCCCAACTGGGGTCGTGGGGAGTATTGATGAGGCAGGAGCCGAAGGTTTTGCCCCCAAGTTCCTTTTTGATGGCCACGATCTCGTCTTCAATGCGCGGCGGCTGCATGCCGGAAGCGCCGTAAACGCCCAGAGCCCCGCCCTCGGCCAGAGCCTTGACCATCGCCTTGGAGCTGATGCCGCCGACCATCGCGCCGCCCACATAGGCATAGCGGACCCCGTAATCTTTGAGGAAATCCGGGCAGCCGAAACCGCTGAGCGGAAATTTAGGAATGATTCCCATCAGGTTCTGATCCCCGGCCGCGCCTAACGTGCCGTCGGCCTTGATATAAAGCGTCTGATTTGGATCGGATATGGCCTTCAACAAATTATCATAATTCATATTTACTACCCTATAATATGGCTTTTTCCAAAACCGGCCGCCCGCAGTCGGGCCAAAAGAGTGGTTTTTGCCCTTGAGCACCGGTTTTGGCCTGAAAACCAGCCGTCGGCGCTCTGTCTCCCTGTGGTCGAACCCCGCGATAATGCCTGCTAAACCGCGCCTAAGCCCTTCAGACGGCTCAGCTTTCAGCCCTGAATAACGCCGATTCCGCACCGGCCAAAGCCAGCAAAAAATCCCCGGCGCGACCCAAAAGCACTTCCGCCCGGTAATTTTCCGGGCCCAGCCAACTGACGGTAAGCGTCTGGCGGTTCCAATCGGCCCCGGTGACCCTCACCTGGTCAAAATGATTCAAAAGGGCTATGCCCCATGATTTTCCAGCCGCCTCCCTGGCGCACCACATGGCCAGATGCGGCAGGTCTTCTTCATTCGCCCGGTCCGCCAGCTTCAGCTCGCCAGCCGTAAAGGCCCAGTTTATAAGCGAGGGCTTCAATACTCTCCCGGTTCGCTCTATATCAATGCCTACCGGCACCCGCCCGGCCACTGCCGCGGCCGCCCCGGCCGTGTGGCTGATAGACAGGAAACCTAGCCGCTCATTGCCGCCGGTCCGCCACAAATCCGGCCGTCCTTCCGGCCCTTTGCGCAATTCCAATTCTTCCGGCGACATCCCCCACAGGCAGCCACCGGCCACTTTGGCGGCCAGACGGCTGATCATTCGGCTGTGCCGCGCCGCCGGTGATTTAACGGCCGCGAAACTCTCCAGTTCAGCCGGGCTGAACAGACCTTCACCGCCGCACCCGCCGGGGTCCGGCAGAATCGCCGCCCGCACGTCCGGCCCGGTCGGCAGCCAGTCAATATTGAGGCAGGGCTTGGGGATGGCCGCGTTTCCTTGTTGCTAAAAATATGGGCTTTCTCTTCAGACTAAAGCTCACCGCCGGGCAAAAAGTATGATTCTTTCTCGGCGGGCGACTATTTCAGCCGCACCTACGGATCAACCTGCTGTTTTACTTTGCCGTCTGCTTTGAAAATTGCCCCTGCTGCTTACTTAACCGAACGGCCGAACACTCGGCCCTAAACAACATTTTACAATGTATACGATCCCGGCCGATGAATCAACCATTTTCGAATAAAAGCTAAGTAAATAGGTATATGCGCTATCGGTGTGTTGTCGAGTTTCATGTACATTGCGCATATTAATAAGCTGAAATTACGAATTATTTCCGGTTGTGCAAAATGGTGGTGTAAACAGATGTCATAATTATTCCATACAATATCCACATAGAGTCAATCAAATTTACATTGCTGTCCGTTAGTCTCAAAGGTGTTTCGACATCGTTAAGTTACAACACTTGGCAACTTAAAAAAGGAGAACAAAATGCGGTTAGGTGAATTATTGTGGATGTTGGTGGCTATTTTCATAGTGGTGGCCGTATGCGGGGCCTTGACCCTGTTAATCTGGTGGCTGTGGCGCAAGATAACGCTGCCGGAAGGCGCGCCGCCTCCCAAGTGGACCGACCTTAGCGGCCTGAAAAGCGGCATGGGCAAGGCTCCCATAGTTATCAGGCTGGCTGTGGTGGGCGTACTGGGCCTTTTGATGTCCGCCCCTATCGGCCTGATCCACGATTTGATCAAGGAAAGGGCGGCCAGCTACAGTTCGGTAGTGCGGGAGCTGTCTTACAGTTGGGGCGGCCAGCAGCTTCTCATCGGCCCCATCCTCTCCATCCCCTATACCATCAGGTATTCAGTGACCGAAGAACAACCCCTGACCGAAGCGGAAAAGCTGGAGTTGGCCAAGCTGGGCGACCTGCGGACCACGAAAATTATCCGCCGGGAAATAGTAAAGGAAAAAACGGCCGTCCTCCTGCCGGAAGACCTTATCATCAACGGCACCCTGAAGCCGCAGGAGCGCCGTCGCGGCATTTATTCGGTTCGTGTTTACACGGCCGACCTTGCCCTCTCCGGCTCATTTAAAAGGCCCGATTTCAAAACCCTTGATTCCAGAGTCTCGGAAGTGCACTGGAACAAGGCCGCCATACTCGTCAACCTCAGCGACACCAAGGCGTTCAGAGGCATAAGCCCCTTAAGCCTCAGCGGCCGCAAGTACAAATTCGTGCCCGGCACTAAAAATTCGCCCATCGCCCCCACCGGCTTCTCCGCCGATGTGGACCTTACCGGCGGCGGCGACATCGCTTTCGGTTTCGACATGACTATTGGCGGCTCCCAGGGCTTTTACGTCTCCCCCATCGCCGTGGCCAGCAATATCAATCTCAAGTCGCCCTGGCCGCACCCCAAGTATGGCGGCACCGGCCTTCCCACCCGCCACGAAACAACCGACAGAGGTTTTGACGCGGTCTGGGAAGTGCCCAATCTGGTGCGCAACTATCCCCAGTTCGCGGACATCGATGATTTCAAACGCGAACGCCAGCAAAAAGAGTCTTACAGCTATGATGAAGACTCCCATGCCCGCCCGGCTATCCAGACTTCCCTGATGCTGGCCGAGTACATCATCGGACTGGATTTCTTTGAGCCGGTCTTTCACTATTCCATTCTGCTCCGGGCCGTAAAATATGCCATGATGTTTATCGCCCTGACCTTTTTAAGCGTTCTGATATTTGAAATAGCCACCGGCCGAAAGAACCGGGCCCGTCTGCACTTGGCTCAGTATGGCATAATCGGTCTTGGCCTCTGTCTCTTCTACCTGATCCTTCTGGCCGTTTCGGAGCATATGCCATTCCTCCCGGCCTACCTCCTGGCCGCTACAGTAAACGTGGCCATGATCGGCGGCTATGTCCGCGCGGCCCTGAAGCGCAACAAGGAAGCGCTGGTGGTCTCCGGCATACTGGCGGCTCTCTACTCAGCCCTCTATTTTATCTTGAAGATGGAGGAATACTCGCTGGTGTCGGGCACGGTGCTCTTGGTCTTGGCCATGATTGCCCTGATGCATGCCACGCGCAATCTTAGTCGCCCAGATGAAGCGTAAGTAAGAGAAGAGGGGGGCTCTGCCCCTCCACCCCGCAAGGGGGCAAAGCCCCCTTGACCCCCACCCGGTGTGCGGTCAAGGTCGCTAAATGGCGCCCCCTCAGAGCATGGCGGCAGCGCCGCGATGGACGCGGCGCTGCCGCTGGTTTAAGTTTAGGCCGTTTCACCCCCGTCAGGTAAAAACATCGATAAATAAGGTGGCTCGCGGCTGGCTTAGAATTCCAATACTGTGTCCGCCGTGCCTATAGGTTATGGCCTCGGTCAACTCTATATGGTAGGAAGTGACGGCGATAGTACCATTCCGTCCCGCCACCCGTTGCCACTTCCGCGATTTATCCTCAGCTGATGTATTCATGGGCCCCTATGGGCAACTCCTTCACCGCACGAAATAACAACTATCCGCACCGGCCGCCAAAACTATCGTCCCCAAAATGTAACATCAGGAAAATCCAACCTTAATAGCCAATGTGGACTAGGAAGAGGGGCGGAAAATTTTCTGTAGAGAACCTTTATATTAGCGCCACTTGTCTGAGCTTCGTCTTCGAAGCGAGTTGTGGCGCTAATATAAAGGTGAACGAAAGAAATTTTTTCGCCCCTCTTCCGGGTACCGCCGAGGATGTCAGCACTGACAAAAAGAAACCGGTGCACGACTATGATCGCACACCGGTTTGGGGTCAAGGGGGCTTTGCCCCCTTGCGGGGTGGAGGGGCGGAGCCCCCCTCTTCTCTTATTCCACGGTCAGGGTCTGCCCCTGCCCGCGCCCGTAGGTTTCAGGCGAATACATCTCCTCAGCCTGCGGCCCCGGAGTCACATAAGTGCCCGGAGTTATGGCTTTGGCCAGATAGGAGAAGGTATAGACTCCCGGACGGAGGTAGTTGGCGTAAACAGCCACCCTGTCCGGCCAGATTTCCTGGTGGTTATACCAATAGCGGCTGCGCCCATAGGTGTTGTCCGCTTCGGCCAGACCCATCAGGGTCATGTCGGCATCAGCCAGATTGAAGTTTATCGGCTCGAAACCGGCCGGGACTCGGTCTTCCATAACCACGCTGTGACGCGGCGCGGGCACCATCATGACCACCGAGACGCGCACAACGTCGCCCCGGCTGAATTGCTCCACCCCGGCCGGGCCTTCTTCCGGCTTGACCACCGTGAAGGAACGCGAGAGCATGAAGCCGCCGGAGGTGTCGGCCGACAGGTCCGGGGCCTTGGGCGCGGTTTTCATTTTCAGCGAGGCCCAGGCCTGGCCCTTGCCTTCGGTTTGATAGACTACGGCGGGATCGGCTAAGGGTATGGCCGAAGCCGGCTGAGAGGCCAGGACCGGCGCGTCGGTGAACGACTTGAAAGCCGCTTCGGCCAGGGTCGTCTCACCCAGAAGAGCGGTTATGGAGAGATCCGGGTTTTCGGGCTCCAGGGTTTTGATATAGGCGGCCAGGGCTGAGAGGGCGGCTACATTGTTCTGCGTGCTGCCAAAGTGGCCGGACGAATTCCGGGTCGCAACCACCAGATTGCGGACCAGCGCGGGCACCAGATTGTTGTGCGGAGCCACCAGGCACAGGGTTTCCAGAATCCTGGCCGTATTCCTGACCGGCGTGGACCACAGTTCCGGCGCACCGGGGTTGTTGTCCACAAACTGGGCTTCCCCGGCCGTCAACAACAGGTGCTTGTGCATCAGGGCCAGAAGCTCACGCAGCTGACCAGCCTGCCCGCCGCCCTTGGGCTGCCAGCCAACGGCCCTGATAAGGTTGATCAGCTCCACCAGGCTGAGCTTGTCGCGGTTCTGATACATATTTTCAATGTATGAGGCCACGTTCAACTGCGCCCGGCTGAGAGCGGCCAGCGCATAGCTTTTCGATTCGCTTATGGCTTGTTGCGAATACCACTCCGGCCAGTTGAAATCCGCTTTCAGGGAATCGAAGAGGAAGCTGCCCAGACGTTTGTCAAAGTCGTCGTAGGGCAGCTTAAAGCCCATGTCACGGGCGGCCAGGACAAATTCAAGGTTGTAGGCCGTCAGATAGACAGACCGGCCCTTCCAGTCATAATCACCCGGCCACAAGGTATAGCCGCCGCCGGATTCCCACTGGCTCAGGCGCTGAATATGCTCGGTTATGCTCTGGCGGGCTTTGGCCTCTTTGTCCTCATTTTGGCCGTCTTTGAAGCGGTCTTTCAGTTCCAGCCACAACAGGTCGCCCCAGGCTTTGGAAGTCTGCTGCTCAATACAGGCATGGGGATATTCGGCCAGCCATTGGAAGGGCTCGGTCAGAACCCCCACCAGGCTGGGCGCGAGTTCCAGCTCCAGGCTGCCGCGCCCAGGGTCAATGTCACCCGGCACGGCCAGGGCCACGCGTTTTTCGCCCGGCTCGAGTTGCTCGTAGGAGGCTTGAGTGACCAGCTTGTTGGGCGGGATTACTTTGATGACATATTCGGCCGCGTCGCTCTCATCACCCAGGCTGACCCGGAAGGTGAATCTGGCTTGCCCAGCTTCACCGGCCAGGACGTTGAAAGCCACTTCGCGGCTTTCACCCGGGCTGATGGAGACGGTTTTTTCAGATGTTTCGCCATCCTGAAGGGTAAAATTCTCACCGGAGAGGGAGACCTTGGCTTCGCCCGAGTTTTGGCCCCGGTTGCTGATAACCATGGCCGCCGCGAACTTGTCGCCCACCCCGGCATAACCCGGCAGGGCCGAGCGGGCCAGGAGGTCGCGCGTCACCAGGACGGAACTTAGGCCGGTGCCGCTTTTGCGGCCGTGCCCGGTGGCCACGGCGTATATTTTGAACGTGGTGAGGTTTTCCGGCATCTTGATGGTGACTTTGGCCCGGCCCTCTTTATCCAGGGTCATATTGGGGTTGAAATAGGCCAGAGAAGCGAAGAAACGCCGCACATCCGCGTCATCCCCACTGCTGAATTTAGCCGCCCTGGCCATGTCCGCGCCGCCGCCGCCGGGGTTGGCCCCCTTAAGGCTCCAGTTGCGGCGGCCAATCAGGCTCACCAGGTTGTCGGCGGTCAGTACGGACAAGGGCTGATCGGCCATGAACAGGCGATCGGGGTAATAGGTGTCGTCGCCTGAAAGCTGCACCACCGCCGCGTCCGCCGCGATCAAGGCCACTTCAGCCTGGCTGAACGGCTGGCCCTGGTTGTCTTTCACGGCCACGGAGACTTCCACTTCATCCCCCGGCCCGATTTCTTTTTGCGACGGCGTCACTTCCACGGTCAAAAGCTCGCGGGTGCTGGGGATTTTAAGCTCCGCGTAGCCCAGGCGAATGGCCGGCTTACCCAGATCGACGCCCTTTTCATCGGGCTTGTCGGCAATGCGGCCGCGGGTCAGAAGCACGGAAACGAATATGTTCGGCGTGTCTTCATCGGTGAGGGGCACTTCCAGGGTCGGGGTCTGGTTTTCAATTGTGAAAATGCGGGCCTCACGCACTCCGCCGCGTTCGACGGTCAAGAGGCCCTGGCCCTCGGAGAAGGGGCTCTGCACCATGATTTTGGCCACGTCACCCGGTTTGTATTCTTTTTTATCAGCCACCAGAGTCAGGCGGTCATCATTGGACATGTGCCAGCCCACCGGGCCATCGCCGGTGACGAAGAAGCTCCAGCTGGCCTGATTCGGGCGGCCTTTTTCGTCTTCAATTTCCGCCAGCACCCAATAGTAACCGGCTTTTTCCGGGGCGAATTCCAGGACGGAGGGCATCGCGCCGCTAACGGCTTCGGCCTGCCCCGCCTTTTCGTCCACCACCCGCGATACATATTCATAGCCGGAGCCGGGAGTTTTGCGGCGCACGTTCTGCCAGGTGCGGCGATAGAGGGTGGCTTTTATTTTCCGGTCTTTAATCAATTTACCGTCGAGATCGGCCACAATGGCTTTCACCGCATAGGCGTTTCCGGCCGTGCCCAGGAAATTGTCGGCGGCCAGCCCCACATACATCCCGGCCGGGTGCACCATAAATGAAGCGTTGGTGCTGACCTGCCGCTGATCAACGTCAGTCACCGAGAAATAGGTCGTGTAATTTCTCGGCATGGGTTTCCGGCCGGGTATGGGGGCCAGGTTCAGATCAAGTTTCAGGCGGCCTTCGCCATCGACGGTGGTTTCGTCGGAAGCCACGGTCGTGCTGGGCTCCTGGTAGCCATAGCCGGAATCGTCATATTCGTCGGCGTCGCTGAAGTTATTGACGAAATTATATTCCGACAGACCCGGCAGGCTGAAGCCGAAAGCCGGGCTGGAATTGATGCTGTAATAAGCGGGCTGGGCGGAGACCGGCGCGCCGAAATGGTAGGCCGCCTCAATGGTTACTTCCACCGTGTCGCCGGTTATGGCTTTTTCCGGCAGTTCACCCATTTTTATTTCAAAGGCCGGGGCGCGATAGGTCATAACCATGAAGCTTCCGGCATAGTCCACGTTTTCAGCGCCCTCCGGGCCGACGTTCACGCTCCAGTAGCCCAGGGCCGCGTCTTCGGGAATTTCCAGCTTGTGGCTGAAGGTTCCATAGGTGTCCGTGGAGAGGGTCGTTTCCTCCACCACTTTGCCCGCGCCGTCCGAAACTGTCATTTTCAGTTTCCGGCCGGCCATGTCCTTAATCTGGTCACCGCTTTTTTCCCGGGCTATCAGCTTGAACTGAGCCGTTTCGCCCGGTTTGTAGAGCGGGAGGGCGTTCAGCAGCCAGTGGCTTTTTTCAGTTGAACCGGCCAGGGCCGGGCCAAAATTCACATTCCAGCGCCAGGGTTCCAGCCCGCCGTTCCAATTGATGTTCCAGATGGACATCTGCCCTTCGGCCGTGGCCACGATAAAAAGATTGGTCTCGCCGCCGCTTTTTTCCATGAGGCGCGTCGAGCCGGGCAGTCGGGCCAGGCCGTTTTCATCAGTCGCGCCCTTCCAGAGGGATTTGCCCTCGGGCGTGAGCACCTGAACCGTCACCTTGGGCCAGGAACGGCCCTCGGCCAAGTTGGTGGCCCAGACCAATCCTCCGTCCGGGGCGGTTTTTACTGCCAGCCCTATATCGCTGATTTGTAAAAGGGCATACGTGGAGCGCTGCTGTTCCCCTTCATCCTGCCGCACCGTCCATGAGGATTGCAGATATAACAGGTGCCCTTTCAGCTTGTCGCCGAACATGGCGGCCAGATCCACCGGCATAAGCCGCGGGCCGTATTTAGCCCCTTCCGGCGGTGTGACTTCCAATATGGCGGGTTTTTTCTTCTGAAGGATTTCCCGTCCCTTTTCTGGATCGCTGTAATAATCGGGGGAGAATCCGGCCGCGCTCATCAGGCGCACCGCTTCTTCGGCCGTCAGGGCGTAGCCTTGCACCTGAGCGCCTTCAATATTGCTGAGGATGATCGGCGTTTTGGCCTCGGTGGAGGTTTCCATCAGGCCATATTGCTCATCAAGGCGCACATAAGTTTCGTATTGGCCGGTGGTGAAGGTAGCTCCGGGGGACTGGCCGAGTTTCTGGCCGAAAACGTCGGTCAGGTCTTCGCTGAAAGTGACGGTATACTGGGTTTCAGGTTTGAAACCGGCCGGGATGTAAAAATAGGTCTGATATTCGCTGACGTCCTCCTCCCCTTCGCGGGCCGGGGCGGCTTCGGCGGCGTTCTCATCCGGGCTGTAGGGTTTCTGAAGCTGGGTCAGGTCGTAGTCGTTATCAAGCCTGATGGCGCGCGCGGCGTCGGATTCTTTCACCGGATTGGAGAAATAGACATAAACCCCAGAAGCCGGGTCGACCGGAGCGTTGCGTGAGGATTCGATTTTGGCGTTGAGGGGGCCGAAGGTTGAACTGGCCTGAACCACTATGCGCTCGGAGGGCAGGGGGCCGGACAGCGATTGGACGCCCTCTTCCAGCACCAGTTGATAATTGGTGTTTTTCGGCAGTTTTTCTTTGGCTGTGATCTTATAGCTGTAGCGCTGACGGTTGTTGTTCTCTTTGTTCAGATCTTCCAGTTCGGCGGCGATTCTGACATCTTTATCCCCATCGCGGTAAAAAAAGAAAGCTTTGCTTTTAAGGCTGTCAAGGTCGGGTTTCTGATTAAAAACCACCTGCCAGGAAGGTTTGAGGGCTGATTCCTCATCCAGGGCGGGGCCGCCGGCTGAAAAGGTATTCAGGACGCCCAGCCGGGGCAGGGAGATATCGATTTCACGGCTCTCTTCCAGAACCGCACCGGAAAGGGCCTTGATTCCGGCCGGGACGTTCACCCTCAGTTCCAGGCTGCCCTCGATCGGTTCTTTGGGGATGAAAGCGAGAGTATATTGATTGAGCCATTTGAAATCGCCCTCAAGGGGCGGCTCGATTTTCATGGCGTTTTCCGGGACGTTGGCATAATCGCCCAAAGCGATCATCGGCTGGTTGAACATGGCCGTAATCTGTGAGAGTTTTTTCAACTCGCCCGAGGGGCCGAGCAGCAATATTTCGAGCTTGCCCCCATTCGGTATTGGAGCGCCTTGATCGGCGGCCGGTTTGGCGGCTGGCGCTGGAGTGGTTTTCGAAGCCGCTTCAGTTTTTTCAGCGGCCGGAGATGGTTTTTCTTCCTGGCAACCGGCTGTTAAAGCCAGAAGGAAGAAGACAGCCGCAAGCATAAACTGTTGACCAAGGGCGATGTTTTTCATGCCGGACCTCATAGAAGATAGAGTATTTATTGGAAATTTGTCCACCAGAAGAATCTGGATCACAGATCAAAGCAATCTTTTCTTTCCTGAGCATATAACAATTTGCCTATTTTTACCAGTAGGGGAACAGGTGTTGTCAATGGCTTGGGGGCGGCAAAGGTAAAACCCGGAGGGCGGGGCGGTGAGATATCTCCCGAGTGGAGCGATTTTAGTTACAGCTTTTTCCCTTAAACAGGCGGCCCGTCAGCTACGCAAAAAGCGTGGTTTTTGCTTCGCGAGCGGCTTTTATGGCCTAAAAACCAGTCGCTGGCGCTCCGTCTCCCCTATCGGGTCGACCTGCTATTTTTAAAATGTTGACCTTTTCCCTTAAACTGACAGCCCCTCCGCTACGCAAAAATCGTGGTCCCCTCTGGAGAAATCTCACCGCCCCGCCCTCCTGGTCTTGGTCGGCTCATGTAAGAAAACCGCAACCGTCATTTTTACCAAACGCCGACACTGACCAGGCCGTGCGGGCGAAAAATTTTCTGTAAGTCGCTCGTAATTTTGCTCCCCGGACGGGCACGCACTCACAATCCTCTTATGAAGCCACCCGGCCGGGAATCAGAGAAAATTACGAGCGACGTCAGAAATTTTTTCGCCCGCACGGCCGGGTTTTACCTTTGGCAGTTCCAAACGCCCGGTCCGGCGCTGGATTTTGATAGATGGAGCGGTTATAATAAATTGTTGTGGAGGTATCATGACAGATACAAAACTGGCGGAGACATTCAATAAAATGAAGCTGGCCCTGGCCACCCTGGAAGAGGGACTGCCCGGGGACATGGCCATTAAGGAAGCCGAGGCCAGCCTCTCGCTTCTGGCCGATCGTTTCGCCCGCCCCCACTCACCGCTTCTGGTGGCCATGTGCGGCCCCACCGGCGCGGGCAAATCACACATTTTCAATTTTTTGGCCGGTGGGGATGTCAGTCCCTCCAGCTATAAAAGGCCGAGCACCATCGCTCCGGTTCTGGCCGCACCTAACGAACAGCTTTATGAACTTAATAAAAAAGATTTCCTGCCCAAATACCATAAGGTCGAATCGCTGGCCGGGGCCAGCTTCGCTGATGTGGATGAAGACCGCCTCTATTTGGTCTCCCTGAAAAACCCGTCCTGGGACTGGCCCAAAGATCTGGCCGTCATCGATACCCCTGATTTTGACAGCGTCCGGGCCGTCAATCAGTTACAGGCCGATGATATGGCCCGGCGGGCCGACGCTATTATTCTGGTGACTCATCAGGCCAAATACGCCGACCAGAGCACCTGGGATTTCATGGCCGGTGAAAACGGCGGGAGGCGGCCGCTTCTGATTATTCTGAACCGGGTGACGGCCAAGGCGGCGGTGGATGATTTCAAGGAGCGCCTGGGCGGCTTCGGTCTGGGTGCGCCGGTCCTGCCCTGGCCGGAGGAAACGGCCGTGGGTCAGGTCACCATCAGTGTGGCCCGGAAGGAACTGACCGACTGGCTGACCGAGCTTGGCGCTCACACACGCGCGCTGACGGCCGCTGGCGGGCGTGACGTTATCAGGCAGTTGTCGGACGCTCTGAAGCATGATCTTCTGCCGCGCGTCAAACAAAGTGAGGGCAAACTACAGGACCGGCTCTCCGACATCCGGCGGATGACCACGGAATGGATGGACAACCCGCGCGAACACATGTCCCTGAGCCTGCCGGGCGAGACCAAAGACGCGCTGATGAAAAACATCGGTGAGGTCGTCCGCCGTTCCGATTTGTGGGACAAACCGCGCCGCCTGATTTCCAAACCTTTTGCCATAGTCGGAGAGCATTTGAAAAAAATGTTCGGGGGCGAAAGCGGCCCGGAGAAAGAGGGCAAAAAAATTGCGGCCGGTCTGAATGAAGCCAGCCGTGAGGCTCTGGTGACGGCCGTCCGCAATCAAGCCCGCGCTTTGGCTGAGGCCTCCGGCCTGCCCTCACCCCAGCCGGAGCTGGATCTCTCGACCGGGGAAATCAGAAAACTCCATCAGGAAATGACGGAACGGCTGGACGCCTGGCTGAAAGAGGAAACAGCCAAACTCCTGGCCGGCCTGCCCCTGGGTCAGCGGGCGGTTTTCTATTTCGTTCAGTTGATGCATATCGGGCTGGTTCTGGGGCTTCAGATTCAAACCGGCGGCCTCCCCGGCACTGAGGTGCTGGTGGGCGGCGCGCTGGGGCCGGTCATCAGCAAGCTCACCGGAGTGGTGATTTCACGCGAAAACCTCACCGCCTTTGAAAGCCGGGCCGTGGCCCGCCACCAACAGGAACTGGCCGCCATTTTTCATGAGCAGGGGGGCCGTTATGAAGCCCGGCTCAAAAGTGAATTGGAGGTGCTGGCCTCCGGCCGCGACCTGGAGGGCGACTTGGAAAAGCTGGAAAAAGAGGCTGGCCGCTTATGGGATTGAGTGATCTGGCCAAACGGCTCATGTCCGGGGAATTGTCACCGGATGAGAAAGCGGTGGCTGAAAGCCGCCGGATCTTGTCCGTCGGGAAAAAGCTCCTGGAAGCCGCGCCCAACTGGCGCAATGGAAGCGTCGATCAGGCCGCGTTAAGCCAGGCCCTGGGCGAATTGGAGCGCGCCCTGAAAAATGTGGACGGCCGCCTGGTGCTGGGGCTTCTGGGCGGCACCGGCGTTGGTAAATCCACTCTCATATCCGCTTTGGCCGGGGAGCCGATTTCAACTTCCAGCGTCATCCGGCCGACTACCAGTCTCCCGGTGATCTATCGGCATTCATCCTTTTCACCAGTTGAGGGGTTGGAGGGCAAAGAGGTGGTTCACGACATCAGCGCCCTCCGCTGTCTGGCCATTGTCGACTTTCCCGATTTCGACAGCCTGGAAACCGTCCACCATCAAGTGGTGTCGGCCCATCTGCGCGATTTGGATCTGGTGGTGTGGGTGACGGATTATCATAAATACGCGGACCGCCGTTTTTATGAAGTCATGCACAGCGCCCGTCTGGGGGCCATGTCCCAGGCGGCTTTGATGAATAAATGCGATGAACTGATGGCCCGTCCCGATGGCTATGAAGCCCTCAATTATGTTATGAACAGCTTTGCCGAGCACCTCCGGGAATACGGCGGCTGGCAGGGGCCGATTCCCTGGCCGGTCTCGGCAGCCGAAGCCCTGGCCGAGCCGGGCAACCCCACGGCGGGCGGTCTGGGGCCTCTGCGGCGGCTTCTCGATGATCTGGCCGACGAAAAATACCGCCGGACTGTGGAAATGGGCAATATCGAAGCGCGTAACCGCGATTTTTTGACCAGCGTGGCCGCGGCCGCGCCAGTGAATGAATGGCTGTCCGAGCTGGATAAAATCGGCCGACTGAAAGAGGATTATCAGCCCCGCATCCCCTTGGAGGCCGATCTGGCCGTACTGACCATGCAGCGCTCGGCCTATGTGGCCCCGCGCCTGGACGCGCTGAAGAAAAATGCCAAGGGCCTTTTGGCTCTGTTCACCGACGTTTGGGATTTCGTTATCCAGCGTTTTAAAGGCGGCACCGACGCGCCCCCGGCTGTGCCTCAGCCTATGGCTCCCGGCTTTGTGCATCATCTGGCCGGATGGAGCCGTGAACTGGCCGCGCTGACCAGCCTGAAATCCAGCCTTAATGAAGAGGAACTGCTGAAGGAAAGCGGCTCGATAATCCAAACGTCGCTGGCTGGGAATTTTCACGATCCCAAGGTCGGCTCATGGCTTTTGTGGCTCTGGCCGCTGGCCTGGGCCGGGCTTTTGATCTGGGCTGAAACCGGCGGCGTTTATACCCCGAGCACTGTTACAGCCGCCGCCCTGCGCTCGGCCGCGCCCTGGCTGATCTTTGCCTTGGCCGGGGATATTTTTCTGTCCCGCTTTACCTGGTTCAGGGTGCGCCGCCGTTATGAAACCGGCTTCCACAAAGCAATGGATGAAGCTTCCGCGCAACTGATGAAAATGGCCGAAGAACACGTCATAAACCCGGCCAATCAATATGAAGAACACCTCACCCGCATTCTGGATCTAACGGCTGATCTGGCGGGCGGCGAAGCCGCTTCGAGCCAGCCTGATACGGAACACGCACCAACAGAATAGCTGGCAGGGCCCGCCGCCAATGCCGAGGCAGCGGCTCGTCTGAATGGAGATTAACGGCCGGGAAGCGGCGTTCAAAGAATTTGTTACTTGTGAGACCTATTTATGAAATCAGTACATCTCATCTCCCTGGGCTGCGCCAAGAATCTGGTGGACAGCGAAAGGTTCCTGGCTTCGGCCTCCGGCAATTTCAATCTAAAGCCCACCGGCAGCCCGGAAGAGGCCGACCTGATTGTGATCAACACCTGCGCCTTTCTTCAGAGCGCGGTAGAAGAGGCGCTGGCCGCCATTATGGAGGCTGGGGCGGCCAAAAAAAGCGGCGCGGTGATGGTGGTTATGGGCTGTCTGCCGTCGCGCTATCTTGGCCAAGAGCCGGGAGGCTTAGGTGAACTGCCGGAAGTCGATTTATGGCTGACTCCGGCTGATTACCCCATGTTTGAAAAAAAAGTGGGGGCCATGCTGGGCCTTTCCGGCCAGCCTGACTGCGCCTTTGGCGCGGACGACTTGCCGCTGGGTGGGCGAACGCGCGGCACACCCTTCTTCCGGGCCTTTCTGAAAATCGCTGAAGGCTGCGACAACCGCTGCACCTACTGCCTGATCCCGCGTCTGCGCGGTCCGTTAAAGAGCTATGGGGTCGATCAACTGGTGGCCGAAGCCGAGGCTCTGGCGGCCGACGGCGTGCGTGAGCTGACCCTGGTGGCCCAGGATTTGACGGCTTACGGCCTGGAGCGTGGTGAGGACAAAGCCTTGATACCACTGGTGCGCCGCCTCTCGGAAATATCCGGCCTGGATTGGATTCGCCTCCTCTATGCCTACCCGGAAAGGCTGACAGAACGTTTTGTAAAAGACCTGGCCGCCACGCCCAAGGTTTTGCCTTATCTGGATTTGCCTTTTCAGCACGCTTCGGCTGATATTCTCAAGCGCATGGGGCGGCGGAAAGTGCGGCCGCTGGAGCTGGTGAAAAATCTGCGTCGCTGGTGGCCGGGCCTCACTTTGCGCACCACCATGATTGTCGGCTTCCCGGGTGAGACGGAAGAGCATTTCAATGAAATGACGGCTTTTGTGAAAGAAGCGTCATTCGACCATCTGGGCGTATTCAAATTCAGCCCGGAGGAGGAGGCCCCGGCCTCCCGTTATCCCAATCAGGTGCCGCAGGGGGTTAAGGAAAAGCGCCGCCGCCGGATTATGTCCATTCAGCGCAAGGTTTCCCAGTCGCGCAACCGGGCCAGGGTGGGGCGGACTGTGCCGGTGCTGGTTGAGGGCCCTGGCGGCGACAGCGAATTGGTCATGACCGGCCGCGCCCCCTTTCAGGCCCCGGAGGTTGACGGCCTCATCTATTTCGACGGCGAACAGCCCCAGCCGGGTCAGATAGTGTCAACCCGCCTGATCAAGGCCGGCCCCTACGATCTGGTCGGGCGGGTTGAAGAATAGGCGGTGCGTTTATAATGGAAACCAGCGGTGTTCATTGGCAGCAATTCTCAAAGTAGATGGTATTTTAAAATAGCAGGTCGACCCGAGAGGGGAGACGGAGCGCCAGCGACTGGTTTTGACGGCAAAAAAGCTGCTCGCGAAACAAAAACCACGCTTTTTGTGCAGCTGTGAGCCGCAAGTTCAAGGGAAAAAGTTTACTTTGAGAATCGCTGGTTCATTGGACATTGCCGGTTTCCGGCGTTATAATGCTGCCTGTGCCCGCATCCGGGATAAAGGAAAGGTTAAAAACGCACATGGCTGATATTCTGACCACACTGGCGCCGCTCATTGAACGCATCAATGAGACCATGACCGCCCTCATCGCCCGCGATGAGGAAGTGGTGGCCCGCATTGGGGACTATAGTTTCTCCGGCGGCGGCAAGAGGCTCCGGCCGCTGATGTTTTGTCTGGTCAGTGAGGCGCTGGGCCGTCAGGTGACGGATGAAGTGCTGGAGACGTCCACCGCTTTCGAATTTCTTCACATGGCCACTCTTTTGCACGATGACATTATTGACGGTGCGGAAGTGCGGCGCGGGCGTGAGGCCACCCATCTGGTTTATGGCGTCCCGGAGACGGTGCTGGCCGGGGATTATCTTTTGGCCAAAGCGGCGGGCATTGGGGCTGATACCGGCCATATCTCCTGCGTGCGAATTCTGTCGGCTATTGTCGGGTCCATGAGTCTGGGTGAATTGGTGCAGCTTGAGGCGCGGCATCGGGCTGATCTTTCGGAAGATGAATATTTTCGCATCATCTATCGCAAGACGGCCGCCCTGATGGAGGGCAGCGCTCACAGCGCGGCCGTGCTGGCGGGCGTGGATGAGGCTTTGGCCGGCGCGGCTCTGGAGTATGGCTGCAAACTCGGCCTGGCTTTTCAGATTATGGATGATATCCTTGATTATCAGAGTGATGAAGAAACTTTTGGAAAACCTGTCGGCCACGATCTGATTGAAGGCAAGATCACTCTGCCTTTTATCCGGGCGCGGGGGTTTCTGCGTGATGGCGACCGGGAAGCGTTGCGCAAGCTGGCCGACGGCTCATTCGACCCGGCCGACTGGCCGGAAGTAATGCGGCTGGTGACCCTTGGCCGGGGAGTGGCTTCGGCTCGACGCACGGCTGAGGAATTGGCGGCCGAAGCCGCCGGTGCTCTGTCTGTTTTTCCTCCTTCGAGCGCCCGTGACCAGTTGGCTGATCTGGCCATTTACATGGTAGCGCGTGACAGGTAGCATTGCATTGCGTTGCGTTGCGGCTGACGCCGGTTGTTGATGATCTATCCCAGTTGAAAATGTTGGAGATGAAATGTTCAGGATTCTTTCTATAGCTGTTTTGATGATTGCTGTGAGTGGGTTGACCGGCTGCGTGGAAAAAATAACCACTCCCTTCACCGGCACCACGGTAAACCGTGATGAAGAAAGTTTTGCCGAGTTCAGCGATGTGCCCTATCCGGCCAACATGTCTTTCAGCAAGAAAGACAGCTTCACCTACAGCCGTCGCGGAGTTTTCAGCGGTCTGGTGGTGGTCTCAGGGCGGATGAACGTCGATGAGCTGGGGGCTTATTATGATCTTCATTTGCCCGGACATGGCTGGAGTCCGGTGGCCGAGGTGCATTACAGTTCGGCCCTGGTTTCCACCTGGAAAAAGGGCGACAAGGTACTGACCATTATCGGCAAGCCCGTCTCTTTTTCCATTGGCAGCGACCTCAGGGTTGAATTGTGGGTGGCTCCGCCTCACACCAAGGATGATTTGGGTCAGAGGGTGGCTTATCAGAAGCCTACTGTCAAGGAGTCTGGAACTACGACTTCCAGTTCAGGGGGGCTTTTCTCAAAAACCACCACTAAAAAATCAAGTGATTCTGTAACCGAAGAAGATATTTAAGACATGCGGTAGTGTGGCCTGCGGCCGGCTGATCTGGAAAAGACTTGGCCCGAAGGGCCAACCAAAGGGTTCCACCCTCTGGACTCCGGCTGGGGGAGGGCCCACGCGGGCCCTGCCCCAGACCCCACCCGCGCCAAGGGGCAAGCCCCTTGGAACCCCAAGAGGTCAGGGTCGGCTTCAACTTTCTTCTTCCCGCGTCGCCGCAACTCGCTTCGGGTACGAAGCTCAGACAAGCGGCGACGCTTCATACCCTGTTAGCTTCAACCGCTGTCGCCCGCTTCACGTCGCGTCCTTACTGTTTGCTATAGGTGGCCTCATGGGCTTAGTGTTAGTTCACGTATGTTCGGCTTAAATCAGCTTCCCCTTAAAGGCCCTTTCCAGTGCTGGTTGTGCGTCTTTCCGCCGCCTATCGCTTTATTGTGGACTTGCTCATTTAAAAAATGACGCAAAAGTCTCACCGGTTGCAACGCTGGAAAAAAATTATTGAGGGGAAAAAATATTCAGCCGAACATACGTGAAGCAACAATCATACGATGAAGCTGCCTATAGCGAAATGCGGCAACACAATGTGAAGCTGGTTATAGCGGTTAAAGCTGACCCTGTAAGAAGGGTCGCCGCTTGTCTGAGCTTCGTACCCGAAGCGAGTTGCGGCGAGGCGGGAAGAAGAAAGTTGAATCTGACCCAGACCTCTTGGGGGTCCAGGGGGCTCCGCCCCCCTGGCGCGGGTGGGGTCTGGGGTAGGGCCCGCGTGGGCCCTCCCCCAGCCGGAGTCCAGAGGGTGGAACCCTTTGGTTGGCCGAAAGGCCAAGTCCTTTAATCGCGCGGCCATAGGCCGCTGCCATATTCCAAATGATGAAGTGGCCTGGATATTGCTTGGATTGTTTTGAATGGCGGGGCCGCAGCTTCTTGTCGGAATATCAATGATTGATTTTGCAGCTGACCAGGCCGCCCGCCGGACAAAAACCATTTTTCCGGGAGATAACCATGTATGCCAAGCTGAAATATTTTTTGCCAATAATGTTGGCAACGGTCCTGGTGGGCGGTTGCTCCTGGTTTCCATTTTTCTCATCAGATTCACCGCAAACACCTCAGGTCTTCACCGACTTGCCAGTGCCGCCTGAACTTAAAGTCAATGAAAGCGACAGCCAGGTTTATGAGGGAACCGGCGGCCGGGTCGGCCGCTTGAAAGCTTCCGGCCGCATCAGCAGTGTGGCCGTGATTCAATACTACCGCGAGACCCTGCCGCAGAACGGCTGGACTCGGGAAGGTGAATTTGACGGCGAAGACCGCTATATGATGGTCTTTACCAAAAAACCGCGCTCAGCCGCCATCAGTATAACCGCTGGCTGGGTTTATACGGACGTGGAGATAAATGTCAGCGCCAAACAAAACTGAACTAACTGCGGCCGCCCCTCTGGAAACACTGACCGGCCGCCGCCTGGCCCTGGTAGTGACCGGCGGCGTGGCCGCCTACAAAGCGGCCGACCTCTCCCGCCTATGGATTAAGGCCGGGGCCCAGGTGCGGGTGGTTCTCACGGAAAACGCCGCCCGCTTCATTACCCCCCTCACCTTTGAATCGCTCACCGGCCAGCCGGTGGCTCTGGATATGTGGTCCCGCCCGCAATATGATATTGAGCATATTTCACTGGCCGACTGGGCCGAGGCCGTGGTGGTGGCCCCGGCTACAGCCAACTTTCTGGCCAAAATGGCCCACGGCCTGGCCGACGACTTTGCCTCCACCTTTATGCTGGCCTTTGACGGCCCCAAACTGGTGGCCCCGGCCATGAACAGCCGCATGCTGGCCGCCGCGGCCACTCAGGATAATATGTCCGCACTGATGGAACGCGGCGTAATGGTCGCCCCTTCCGAAGGGGGCCTTCTGGCCTGCGGAGCGGTGGGCGATGGCCGCCTGGCCGACCTGAACACTATTGCCCTCATGGCTGCCAGAGCCCTTGGCCCCAATGATTTTGCCGGCCGCGCCGTCGCCGTCACCGCCGGGTCCACCCGCGAAAGCTGGGACGATATCCGTTTCATGGCCAACCGCTCAACCGGCAAAATGGGCCTGTCCCTGGCCTTGGCCGCCTGGCTTCGCGGGGCTGAAGTCACCCTGGTGGCCGGGCCGTCCCTCACCCAGATGCCGCCGAAGCTGCCTGATTTTTCCATAAAGCCCGTGGAATCCACCCGCGATATGCTGGCCGCGCTGGAAGAAACAAAATTCCAGACGCTCATTATGGCGGCCGCCCCGGCCGACTTTCGCCCGGCCGAGCGGGTCAGCGGCAAGATCAAAAAGTCGGGCGGGCCGCCCACTCTGCCCTTGACCTCCAACCCGGACATCCTTAAGAGCCTCCCCCGCGACGGACGCGTTTTTGTGGGCTTTGCGGCTGAAGATCAAGAGCTGGTCGAACGGGCCAAGGGCAAACTCAGGGATAAAAATCTGGACCTCATTGCCGCCAATCAGGCCGGGGGGGACGGCAACGCTTTCGCCGCCGACGACAACCACCTCTGGCTGGCGGACAAAAACGGAGAGGTTACGGAAATAACCCCACGCCCCAAATTCGCCGCCGCCTGGTCCATTTTGGATGCGGTGTTGAAATTGCGGAAGTGAGGCGGGTCCATGTCTGAGCAGTTTCGCTATAAGGACTCGCGCGGCGTTTCCCGGCTGATGTCCGATCATATTGACCCCCACCGGATTCTGGCCGAAGAAATCGGCCCGGCCTATGAAGACTACCGCCGCCGCTGGGAGGCGGCCCGCACCTTTCAGGAACAGCCCGCCTTTCCCATTCATGTCGATTACGAAATGATGTTCCGCTGCAACCTCTCCTGCCCCATGTGCCTGATGAGTTTGCCGCCGGAGCGGCGGCGGGTCTATGGCTCCGCCGCCGAGGCGCTCTCGCCGGAAAAGGTTCGGGAACTCATCGACGAGGGCGCGCGGAATGGCCAGTGCGCCATGGGCTTCGGCGGTTTATGGGAGCCGCTTCTGTCCCCGGCCATTCCCGATTTGGTGGCCTACGGCCGCTCCAAAGGGCTGGTGGACGCGCTTTTCAACACCAATGGCTTTTTTTTAACCGAAGACACCGGCCGGGCCTTGATTGATTCCGGCCTGACCAAGCTGATGATCAGTCTGGACGCGGCTTCGGAAGAAGTGTACGCCCAAATGCGCGTTGGCTCGGATTTTAATACAGTTGCTTCCAATATAGAAAAATTCATGAATTTGCGGGCCCGGATGAACAGCCGTCTGCCTCTGGTGCGCCTCAGTTTCTGCCGCACAGCCTTGAATGAACATGAGCTGGAACCCTTTCTTGAACGCTGGCACGGGCTGGTGGATTTTTTTTCCATCCAGGCCTATGGCCGGTATGAAAGCGCTGACCCGCCGGGCTTCCCCGCCGACTGGCTGGCCCCGCCCCCGGCCGGGCGCTGCGCCCAGCCGCACAAACGGCTCCTAATCAGGCATAATGGGGATATAATGCCTTGCTGTGACGCTTCCGGGACCCAGTTGGTAATGGGCAACGTCCATAAAGATAGTTTATTCGAAATCTGGAACGGCCCGAAGCTAGCTGAATTGAGGCAGCGCCTGGGAGCCGGTGACCTGAAGGGCCTGGCCGCCTCCTGCCAGGCCTGTCAGGATAAATTCGAGACAGCCTAAGATTCTGACCCAAGTTTATCTGATTTAGGTTTAACCCGCAGTTCAGGTGTTTATAGCAATAGTGGCATTCTGATAACGAATGTTTGGTAATGTTAAGGTTTACTGAACCTACGAAAAGCCCCCCACCCGTTGTCCGCTCTGGGCCAGAGGACGCGCGGACGCTAAAGCAATCCCGCAAAAACCGATTGACAATGTTTGAAAATTGTGTGATTGTTATAAGTTATGGATAGTTTCCCCTTTCTTTCACATTTCCAGCCAGTGGCCAATTAAATGAAGCCCTGTTCATAGTGGTGAAGTATGGCAGATGAAAATAGCGCCCGCGCACGGGAAATAGTTGAAACCGCTTCCCGGCTGTTTGCCGCCAGCGGGTTCGACGGCGTCTCGGTGCGTGATATTTGTTCGGAATTGTCGGTCAATTGTTCAATTGTCTCCTATTATTTCGGGGGCAAGAAAGGGCTGTACCTTGAAGTTCTGCGGAGCCAGTTCACAGCTTATGGGCGGGCTCTGGAAAGTGTAGTTGTTAAAAACATGGAACCCCGTGAAATCCTGAGTGTCCTTATTGACACCATGCGGGAATTTCAAGCGACCAACCCTTATTTCTCCGCTATTGTCACCCGCGAAAGCGGCTGTCCCAGCCCGGAATTCGTTCAGGCGGTCGAGGAATATGAGAACAAGTTCGGCGACAAACTGGCTGAGATTGTTCGCAGCGGACAGCGGCAGGGCGCTTTTAAGCCGAATTTTAAAATTTCGGCCCTGACCCTGGCCATTAACATGCTTCTTAACGGCTCTTCCACTGCCAGCCTGTGTTTTTCCATCCAGAGCACCTTTACTGAAAACGACTATTTCGAAACCATAAAAACTATTCTTTTAGACGGCATTATGGCCGATCCGGCAGCTGAAAACGGCTGGGCCATCGGCAAGCAGAGCGCCAAGCCCAGAAATACTTTCGGCCGGTGATAAGTGAGCGGGGGGCCGCCGCCGCATAAAGCCAGGGTCGAACACAGTGAGACGGAGCGACAGCGACTGATTTTTAAAGGTATTGGGGCAATTCGCGAAGCAAAAACCACGCTTTTTGCGTAGCTCCGAACCACAAGTTCAAAGAAAAAATTGACATTTGAAATCGGTGAGTTATGAAGAAAACTTTATTAAGCGGTGACGAGGCTGTCGCCAGAGGAGCCTATGAGGCCGGCTGCCTGGTGGCGGCGGCCTATCCGGGCACGCCTTCCACGGAGATCCTGGAGGCAATGGCCCAATATCCTGAAATCAATTCCCGCTGGGCCTCCAATGAGAAGGTGGCCCTGGAAATAGCGGGCGGGGCTTCCATAGGCGGGGCCAGGGCCCTGGCGGCCATGAAGCATGTCGGCCTCAACGTGGCCGCCGATCCCCTCCTGACCCTGGCCTATATCGGGGCTTATGGGGGGCTGGTAGTGGTCAGCGCCGATGATCCGGGCTGCCACAGTTCCCAGAACGAACAGGATAACCGCCATTACGCCGTGCTGGCCAAACTCCTGATGCTGGAGCCGTCCGACAGCCAGGAATGCCTTGATTTCACCCGCGCCGCCTTTGAACTGAGCGAACGTTTCGACACTCCGGCCCTGATGCGCATGACTACCAGGGTCTGCCATTCCAAGGGGCTGGCGGTCACGGGCGAACGGAACGCGGTTCCACCCAAACCCTATGTCCGCAACGTTAAAAAGAATTCGATGCTGCCCGCTTTCGCCCGTCTGCGCCATGTGGAAGTGGAAAAGCACATGGCCGCTCTGGAGGATTTTGCCAACAACTGCGCCATGAACCGTATCGAGTGGGGAGCTGATAAAAAAATCGGCGTCGTCACTTCCGGCATATCTTATATGCACGCCCGCGAAGCCTTTGGCGACACGGTCTCCTATCTGAAACTCGGCCTCACCCATCCTTTGCCGCGCAAGCTCATCAGCACATTCGCCCGCTCTGTGGACAAAATCTGGGTGATTGAGGAAGGCGATCCCTATCTGGAGGATGCTATTCGCGCTCTGGGTTTTGACTGTCTGGGCAAGGAACTGGTGCCCATTCAGGGTGAGCTGGACGCGGGACTCCTGCGCCGGATCTTCCTGCCCCCGGATCAGGTTAGGCCCTATCTGAGCCAGATAATGCCGCCGCCGCGTCCGCCGGTCCTCTGCGCGGGCTGCCCTCATCGCGGTATTCTCCACATACTGGGCCAGCATAAAAAGGACATCGCCGCCTGTGGTGATATCGGTTGCTACACCCTGGGCATTCAGCCGCCCCTGGAGGGGCTGGATACGGCCGTCTGCATGGGCGCGGGTTTTTCCGGGGCCATTGGTTTGTCCCAAGCTTTCAAGGCGGCCGGGGACTCCCGCAAGGTTTTCGGCCTTATGGGCGATTCCACCTTCTTCCATTCCGGTATGACCGGACTGGCCGACGCCGTCCACGCCCAGGCCAACGTCTGCCTGTGCATTCTGGATAACTCCATCACGGCCATGACCGGCCACCAGGAGAACCCCGGCACGGAAACCGACCTTATGGGCCGTCCGGCCGTGCGCCTTGATATTTTGAGTGTGGTCAAGGGCTTGGGCGTACCGGAGGACAGCATCACCGTCCTTGATCCGCTGGATCGCCCCAAAGTGACGGAGGCGGTGGAAAAGGCCATAAAAACAGAGGGCCTTTCCATCATCATCACCCGTCGGCCCTGCGTTTTGATCAAAGAGGTGCGCAAATCGCTGGAGGGCAGGAAATGTCAGGTCGACCCGGAGGCCTGCAAAAAATGCAAAATGTGCCTGAAGGTGGGCTGCCCGGCCATTGCCTTTAAAGACGGCCACTCCAACATCGACCAGTCGGCCTGCATGGGCTGTGAATACTGCATGGCCGTCTGTAAGTTTCACGCTATCAGCCGAGTGGAAGGAGGCGCCAAATGACGACCACCACCAGCATTCTTTTAGTGGGCGTGGGCGGCCAGGGGGCCATTTTGACTTCCAAAATTCTGTCGGCCGGACTCATCAGCCGGGGCTATGATCTTAAAATGTCGGAAATTCACGGCATGAGCCAGCGCGGCGGCAGCGTCACCACCCAGATCAAATTCGGCGACAAGGTTTATGCGCCCAATATAGGTCTGGCCGAGGCCGATTTTCTGGTCTCCTTTGAAATCGTCGAGGCCCTTAGGGCTTTGCCCTATCTCAAGCCCGGCGGTTCGCTGGTCACCGATGATCACGAGATTTACTCCATGCCGGTCTCAGCCGGTTTCGCCACCTATCCTCAAGGCGTGGCCGAAGAGCTGAAGCGACTGGTGCCCGAAACCACCGTGGTTCCGGCCGGTACAATGGCCGCCGAACTGGGCAATATCCGGGTGCAGAATATTGTTCTTCTGGGTGCGCTGGTCAAGGTCATGGGACTGACGGACATCGACTGGCCCGCTTTGGTGGCTGAATACGTGCCCGCCAAAGCGCGTGATCTTAATCTTAAAGCCTTTGACGCTGGCCTGAAATACAGCGGCCGCTGATTTCATTCAGACCAATCCCGGCCGGAACTGAAAGGATGTCGTACTATGACCAGCCATCTTTCGGCCGGGATTGAAGACCTGATAACAAGGGCTGTCGCGGATGCGGCCGCGCCGCATTTTTTTCGAAAACCCCTGATCGGCTTTTCTTCAGCCGACGATCCCCTCTTCGACGAAATCGTCCGTCAGGTCGGTTCCCACCACTTGAAACCGCGCGACATTCTGCCGGAAGCGGCCACGGTGATTTCGTTCTTCATTCCCTTCACCAAAACCCTGGTGGCCTCCAATAAAGGCGACGGCCCTGTTTCTGATGATTGGGGCAACTCTTATGTCCAGGGCAATGAAATCATTAACGGCGTCAATCAGCGCCTGAGCGAATACCTGGAAAGCCAGGGGCTGAAATGCGGCTTCGTTCCGGCCACCCACACTTTCGACGCCAAAACCCTCAAAGCCGGGTGGTCCCACCGCAGTGCCGCCGCTGTCGCGGGGCTGGGCGGATTCGGCCTCAACCGTATGCTTATGGGGCCTGGCGGCTGCGCTGGGCGATATGGCACGGCCTTCACTTCAGCCCGGCTTCAGCCCTCCCGGCCCCTGGCTGAACTGCAGTGCCTTTACCTGAAAAATAAAAAGTGCGCTGCCTGCGTCAAGGCCTGCCCGGTGGGCGCGCTCACCGAAGACGGCTTCGACCGCCACAAATGCTATCAGCGTCTTTTGGAAAATGACAAGCTCCTTTCGGCCGACGGCCGGCTGAGGGATGTCTGCGGCAAATGCGTGGCCGCCTGTCCTCTGGCCGTCAAATAAAGGAGTTTTGGGTGTATAAAATACTGGCCATCAATCCCGGTTCCACCTCAACCAAAATAGCCCTTTATGAGGATGAAAACCGGATTTTCATCCAGAATCTGGAACACGATCCCGCCTCGCTGAGTGAATTCGAGACCGTCTACGACCAATTTGAAATGCGGTTGGCCGTGGTGCGTGAGGCTCTGGTGGCTTCCGGCATTTCCCGTGAGCAGCGTCAACTGGCGGCAGTGGTCGGGCGCGGCGGCCTTCTGCCGCCGGTGGAATCAGGGGCCTATGAGGTCAATCAGGCCATGATCGACCAGCTCCGCTACAGGCCGGGCCTGGAGCACGCCTCCAATCTGGGCGCGCCGCTGGCCAAGGCCCTGGCCGATTTGGGGCGCGTTAAGGCCTATGTGTATGATCCGGTCACGGTGGATGAGATGATTCCCGTGGTGCGGATAACGGGTTTGCCGGAGATGCTCCGTAAAAGCCAGGGCCACAATCTCAACATGCGGGCCTCGGCCATTCGCTATGCGCGGGAAACCAACCGCGATTATCACAGCTTGACGTTGATTGCCGTCCATCTGGGCGGCGGCATAACTATGAGCCTCCATCACAACGGCCGCATGATCGACATGATATCCGACGATGAAGGCCCCTTTTCGCCGGAGCGGGCCGGAGGCCTGCCGGGTTTTCAATTAGTGGACATGATGGCCGCCAGTGGCGGAGACAAAAAAGCGGCCATGCACAAGTGGCGGCACAGCGGCCTTCTGGCCCACTGCGGCACCACTGACGCGCGGGAAATAGAAGACCGCATTGAAGACGGCGACGTCCAGGCCGCTTTGGTTTATGAGGCTATGGCCCTGAATGTGGCCAAGAACGTGGCCAAGCTGTCGGTGGTGGTGTCCGGTGATGTGGACGCCATAATCCTGACCGGCGGGCTGGCCTATTCAGAGCTTTTGACCAAATGGATAACCGAACGGGTCAAGTTCATCGCCCCGGTGATTTTGATGCCGGGCGAAAATGAGATGGAATCGCTGGCCTTGGGTGCGTTGCGGGTTCTGCGTGGTGAAGAGGTTGCTAAAACTTTTACCAGTCCTGATTTTTCCTAGAAAATTTAAAAGGAGAGCGGCCCTTGGCCGCGCGATAAAAGGACTTGGCCTGAAAGGCCAACCAAAGGGTTCCACCCTCTGGACTCCGGCTGGGGGAGGGCCCACGCGGGCCCTACCCCAGACCCCACCCGCGCCAGGGGGGCGGAGCCCCCTGGACCCCCTAGAGGTCCGGGTTAGCTTGAACTTCCTTTTTCCCGCATCGCCGCAACTCGCTTCGGGTACGAAGCTCAGACAAGCGGCGACCCTTCTTACAGGGTCAGCTTTAACTGCTATAACCAGCTTCACATTTTGTTGCCGCATTTCGCTATAGGCAGCTTCATCGTATGATTGTTGCTTCACGTATGTTCGGCTGAATATTTTTTCCCCTCAAAATTTTTTTCCAGCGCTGTGCCCGGTGAGACTTTACCATTATTTTTCTAATGAGCAATTCCATGAAAAAAAGCAATAGGCGGCAGAGAGACACACAACCAGCACTGGAAAGGGCCTTTAAGGGGAAGCTGATTTAAGCCGAACATACGTGAACTGCCACTGAGCCAGTGAGGCCGCCTATCGCAAACTGTAACGGTCCAACGTAAAACCACCTATAGCACTTGAAGCGGACCCTGTCTGAAGCGTCGCCGCTTGTCTGAGCTTCGTACCCGAAGCGAGTTGCGGCGATGCGGGAAAAAGAAAGTTGAATCTGACCCTGACCTCTTGGGGGTCCAGGGGGCTCCGCCCCCCTGGCGCGGGTGGGGTCTGGGGTAGGGCCCGCGTGGGCCCTCCCCCAGCCGGAGTCCAGAGGGTGGAACCCTTTGGTTGGCCTTTCAGGCCAAGTCCTTTAAATCGCTTGGCCTCAACCCTTTAACGCTTAGATTTGCCAGTTGCTATAAGATGCTTTTACAGGTAAAATAGGGGGTATTTTTTTGTCCTGGCCGGGCCGTCTATCGGGGCCGCGATCCAACCTTAATCATATTTGCGTGCGGCGTCTTAATTTATGTCCAAAATAAATCTCATACCTGATCAAAATAAATCAAACATGAAAATCGTCATTGCCGTTGTCGTGGCTTTGGCGGTCATATCCATTGCCGCTTATGTGGGGTTTCAGCGCTATGAATCCTCCAAGGAAAAGGCTCTGCGGCAGCAGGATGAAGTGGCCTTTCAGGAGCTGGCCTCAAAGCTGTCTCAGGTTATCCGGGCCGAAAGCCCGGAACCGGCCCGGCTGCGCGACGTCGAGCGCCTTCTCACCCGCGCCATGCAGTCCAGGGGCGCGGGCACCGATCAACTGGCTTTCGGGGCGGCCGCCTTTATCAAGGATGAACTGAAAGAGGCCGACGCCAATTTCAATGCGGCGGCCGTCATAATGCCTGGGTCGCCTGATCTGGTCTCCTTTCAGGCCGCCACTAATTTGAAGCTGGGCAACACCGCCAAGGCGGAAGAGCTTTATATAAAAGCCCTGGCCATGAAAAGCGGGGCCGGTTACAAACCCAGCTCCATTAGTTCCGACCAGCTGGGCCTGGCCCTCTGCCTTTTTCTGCTGCACCGGGCCGATGAAGCCCTGCCGCTGGCCCAGGAAGCCTGGAGCATTCGCCACCGCGACCTTGGCCCGGTGGCTTCCGATACCATTTCAGCCGCTAATCGGCTGGCCACCATTTATGTGGCCCTGACCAGAACGGAAGAGGCGGAGGCCCTTTTAAAGCAATCCTACCTGGACGGCCTCAATAAAGAGGATGACAACAGCGCCGTGCTGGAGGAAGCCCGTCTGTTCCTCCTGACCATCGCCAGATCCGGCGGACGGCTGGCGGAAATGGATGAATTTTTCTCCACGGCCGTGCCCACTAAATTTGTGACTGAAGAACCGACACCCGAGCCTGAACCGGAACCTGCACCGGAAGAAGTTCAGCCGGAACCGGAGCCGGAACCGGAGCCCGAACCGGAGCCGATTACGGCCGCGACACTGGCCGTCTGGGAAGACTTGGCCCGCAAGATGATGGGCTATGACGACGCGCTGGCCGCCGATCTCTGGGTACAGGTCATTGTCGGCCGTCAGGGTTTTGCCGGGCTGGATCTCTATCACCCGGATCTGCGGCCGGTTCATCTGGAGCTGGTCCGGGCCTACATGGCTTCCGGCCGTTTTAATGAGGCGGAAGAGGAGCTGCGGCCGCTTCTGATGAGCGTTATTGACCGCAAGTCGGAAGAATTTCTGGAACTGACGGCCATGATGGCCCGCATTCAGGAAGGGGCCGGACGCTTTAAGGACGCTGAGGCCGAGTGGCAGGCGGCGGCCGAAGTGCTGGACGCCCGGCTGGCGGAAGAAATGAAGTCCAAGAGCGGAGCCGCGCCGGCTACAGTCAGTCGGATGCTGAGCCTGCACCTTCAGATTGCTGAAAACTATCTGAAGCAGGGCAAGGCGGCGGCCGAAGCGGAGCTGGAAGTGCTGGCCGCCTTAGGTCAGCTCAACTCGCGGCTTATCAACACTTATCCCGATACGGCCGGTATATATCTGAGGCTGGCCCGGATGCTGAAAAACACTGACGGCCGCTCGCGTGACAGCGCCGAGTATTACCGCAAGGCCAAAAGGGCCGCTGAAACCGTGCTCAAAAGGTCGCCCGAGCCGGAGACTCTGGCCGAAATGGAAGCTGTGATAGCCGATGTGGCGGAGGAAACCAAGCCGGTTAAAAAGGGTTCCAAGCAGCCGCCCGAAGAGGCTCCGGTCGAGACGACTGACGGTCCTGAAATAAAACTGCCGGAGCCTGACATGCTGCGGCTGGAGCTTTCCGCGCTACAGGTTCTGGACCGCCTGCCTGAATTTCAACTTCGCATGGAGCCGGTGCTGGAAGAGGCCGCCCGCCGCTATGGCGAAGACAGCGCCGCCTATATGCGGTATTACAGCCTGAAACTGAAGGGGCTGGAAGAGGAAGGGCAGATTGACGAATTGACCAGTGAGCTTCTGGCCCAGGCTGAAAAGCCCCTGGGACGCAACGCGCCGGAACAGGCCTTGAATCGCGGCAGCGCCCTGACCTACGCGGCCAGGGTGAATGAGAAAGCCGGACGGAAGGATAAGGCGGTTGAGTTGTACCGTGAAGCTTTGAGCACCCTTGGCGAGCAGCCGGGGGAGGCCGTCAAGGCCCGCCGCCGCATGATAGAGGATTCCTTGAGCCGCCTGACCGGCAAAGTTTCTGGAGCACTCGAAGTCACTGAAGAAACGAAAAAGTAGCACATAGTCAATGTCCTATTGAGCCGCCTGAAGCCGGGGATTGTTTTTGTCCAGGCTCCGGTTCCGGGGGTCTTAGTCACCGGAGTCTGGACAAAAACAATCCCCGGCTTCAGGCTCCCACTTGGCGATGGCGGCAGTTGTAGCTGACCAGGCAGCCGCCGGGAGGAATATTTTTGCCCGGTTCCGTGACTAAGACTTCCGGAACGGAACCGGGCAAAAATATTCCTCCCGGCGGCGGTCGCCAGTTTTTCCGCAATTATATTGACAATGTAGCGGGGGTATTTATAACAGCCGGGCCAGGGCGGCCAGGGCGGCTGTCTCGGCCCTGAGGGTTAGGGGACCCAGCGATCTGGGTTTGAAACCGGCCGCTTTCAGAATTGCTTCCTCAGCCAGACTGAAGCCGCCTTCAGGCCCGATGACCAGAAGCGGAGAGCCAGGTTCCGGGGAAAGAATCTCATCCGCCCCGGCTGTGGGGCTCAAGAAAAAAGATGGGCCGGGCAGGGTGGCGGCCTGGGGTAGGGTAATGGGCGGCATGATCACCAGGGGGTCGGGCCGCCCGCATTGTTTCCTGGCCTCTTCCGCCAGCCGCAGCCAGCGTTCGCGTTTGGCCTCGCCGGGCCTGCCGTCTCCGGCCTTTACCCGCTCCGTTATCAGCGGGATGAGCGTGGCCGCCCCCAGCTCCACACTCTTTTCCACCACCCAGTCAAATCGCTGGCTCTGAATCAGAGCCATGGCCAGCCGTGCCCCGCTTGCGGGCTGGAACGACGTCCAGGAGCCGGTCAGTCTCAGGCCCAGCCTGGGGCGGCCGCCCCGGCCGGTCTCAGCCGTGGTCACCACCGCTGGAGCCAGCCCGGCGACGCTCACCGCCTCCACCGCCGCCCCCGGCTCCAGCCTCAGCACCAATACGCCATGGCGGGCCTGGTCAGGGGCCAGAAAGACCTCGTCCGGGCTGTCCAGCGGCGCTTTGGCCGGCCATAGAAAACGCAGCGTTCTCATGTGCGTGGTGCGCGTGGCCCGCGCGGGACTGGTCCAGGGCGGCTTTTTCGACCAGACAGGAGTTGCGGCCGGGAAGTTGTCTGAATTGCGCCATGGATCATTCTTCAGCCTCCGCAGTTTGCACGCGGGCCAGCACCAGAGCCGACCACTCGTCGCGGTCCAGGCGGCTTTGGAGTTGCCAGCCGTGTTTTCCATATTCGGCCGCCGCTTCCTCCGCCTGGGTTTGCAACAGCCCTGATAAAATGAGCCGTCCGTTATCCCCGGCCCGCGCTGAAATCAGTGGGGCCAGCCCCACCAGCGGGTTCAGGGTGATGTTGGCCACAATCAGGTCAAAACTTTCGCCCAGTTCAGATAGATCTTTGCCGCTGAATTCCAATCCGGGCAAGTTGTTCAGGGCGGCGTTTTCTTCAGCCACCGCGATGGTGTCCAGGTCATTGTCAACCCCGACCACCCGCGCTCCCGGATTTATGGCGGCGGCGGCCATGGACAGTATGCCGCTGCCCGCCCCCACATCCAGTATCGAGGCGGCGGCCCCGGCCATCTCGGACAGAAGCGTCAGGCACAGGAAAGTGGTGGCGTGGTGGCCGCTGCCAAAGGCCAGGCCGGGGTCCACTTTCAGAACGACTTCCGCCTCCGGCTGATCGTCTTCCGGCCACCAGGTGGGGGCAATGGCCAAACCGGGGCTGACGCTAATCGGCTTCAAGCCCTCTTTCCATTTCTCCGCCCAATCGTGATTTACTTCCACTTCAAGGGAATGTTCGAACTCGGAAACCGGGAGGCCGAAAGAATCGGCCACGGCCGCGATCATTTCCGGCAGCCTTTTTTCCAGGCCGGGCCGGGCGGATACGTCAAAACCAGCCCTGGTCACCATACGGCCGAGCCGGTCGGGCAGATCTTCCCAGACTCCGCTGGCTTCTTCCTCAAAAAGAAGGGCGGACAGAGCCTCAGCCGCGTCCGGGGGATGGTGAATGCTCACTTTGAGCCAGTTTGAAGGTCGTTCCATATAATTATGCCTTTTCCCGTTAACTTGTGGCGTGCAGCTGCACAAAAAGCGTGGTTTTTGTTTCGCGAGATGCTGTTTTACCGTCAAAACCAGTCGCTGGCGCTCCGTCTCCCCTCTCGGGTCGACCTGCTATTTATGAATCGCAATCCGCTCTTCTTCAATAACCGTTCAGATGCTGCGGCGATAGGATAAAGGCGGCCGGGATGTCCTTAACCGGATTGAGGCTTTCTTTTTCGCTCAATGTCCGCCACTTGTCCAAATTGGCTTCGGTCAGCCAGGCTTCCGGGTCTGGCTCCCAGCCGGGGGTGGCCAGAAGCATGGCCAGGCGGCCTCCGGGGTTCCAGAAACTTACCTGGCTGAATACTGCGGACATCTCTTTCATCTCGCTTTTTATCTCCGCCGGTTCCAGAACGTCCAGGTCAATCAACTGGATCATCAGGCCACGCTTCATGAGGTGTTTATCAGCCAGGAGATAGAAATCACGGCCGCGAAGGTGCCTTGTGCCCAGGGTATCGTCCAGCGGTCCGCTGATGATGAGGGCGTATTCCTCCCGGCTGACCGAAAGGTAGTGGCGCGGGTCATCGACAATAAGATTTTTTCCGGCCTGACGGGCCTTGCCGTCGTAGCCCCGATAGGCCGCCGCCGGACCGGCCGCTGTGACCAGGCGCCCGAATCGGGCCAGATCCAGACCGTCCAGGCCCAGTGAGTCAAAAGCCAACACCGGGGCCAGGGAACTTTTATCCCGGTTGCCGGGATGGTGGATTTCCATAAAAGCGTCCGCAATCATGGCGGCCACGGTCAGGTCATGCCGTGACATGGACAGCGGTCGGCCGTTCAGGCACGTTTTTTCATCTCCGGAGGTTTCGAAGACAGACAAATCGATCTCCGGTCCCTGGCTATAGAAACGGAGAGGGCCTTCGGCCACACCTTTGGCGGCTCTCTGGCTGAGGTAATCCGGCTGGAGCGTGGCGGGCTGAATGAGCAGCATCAGCGCGCCTGAAGCCAGCCCCCAGAACAGGAAGGCCGGGAGCCGCCCTATCAGCGGCGTCAGGCCCAGGAAGGCGGCCAGGAGGCCGAGTATGGTATAGAGGACGGCCGCCTGATGAAACAGCATCAGGCCGGAGCCGGTCAGGATGAGCCCGGCCGCCCCGCCCAGCCCGCACCAGAATGAGGCCAGCCCCAGGCTGGAGGCCAGCCAGTGCCGCCTGGATTGAAAGACCTGCCCGGCCAGAGGCCACAGCGCCCCCAAAATGGCACAGGGCCAGATAAACAACCAAAACTCGGGCAGACCTGTGAGGGCGTGAGGGCTGACGGTAAATGAGGTATAACCCAGAAGCCGGGGCACGGCCAGGAGGCCGAGGGCCGACAGAAAACCGATCATGGCCAGAACGCTGGAAGGGCTGCCCAGGCGCGATAACTGCGGGGAGATGATCAGCCCGCCCAGGGCCATGGCCGCCGGAAGGTATACCCACCATAGTTTGAGCGAGTCATAGCCGGTCATAACGCCTATGAGGCCGAAGTGGGTGGTCCAGAGGCTAAGGTAGCCGGTAATGGTCAGGGAGGTCAGGAAAGTGACCAGCCAGGCTGGACGGGCGGCGGTTTTGGTCAGGTCGTGATCCAGGACATTGATGGCGTCGCCGCTCCAGAGCCCCAGAGCGCGGGAGGGCCACAGCCGCATTCTGGACGGGCCTCCGTAGCCGTCGCTTTCCGGCTTTCCGCCGGTCAGGAGAATAATCAGGGCGATGATGAAGTTCGCCGCCAGGGCGCACCAAAGGAGTTGATTGCGCTCAACAGGCAGAAAGGCGGCCGCGGCGGCCCCGGCCGATAGGCCCGCCAGCCACAGGCTGCCTATCAGCGGCAGGTTCCATTCCAGCTGCCGCCTTTTTTTCATGCCCATTTCCGCCAGAAGCGGCAGGGTGCCGCCGCAGAAAAAAACGGCCGGTGCCAGAAGGGGCAACATGGCGGCCGCCTGGCCAAGGAACATGGCCGGGCCGGGTTCTGGCCGGTTCCAGGGATAGAGGATGGAGCCCAGCCAGGTGCTGAAGGGCAACAGCCAGGGCCAGGCCAGCCAGAAAAGGGCGGCCAGGGTCTGGGTCAGGGCCAGCATGCGCGGGGCCAGTGAGCTTTCGCCGTCAATGGCTTTGCCCCACCACCAGGCTCCGCAGCCCCAGGCGGCCAGCGTCACGGCTAAAAAGGAACCCAGGGCGCCTGGTCCGTAGCCACGGTCAGGGGTGACCATCAGATAGATAGACAGCACTATCAGACCGTGGGTGAGGCCCAGGGCAAGAGCCGGGAGCAACACCTTCAGGCCCGCAATGTAATGGCGGGTAATGGTCATAGAGGGGGGGGCGGTTGACAAGTATGGCGTCCTTTGAAATATGGCTGATATGAAAGGCGGATTTTCCCCGTGAGGTTGAGGGGAACATCTCTCGCCCCGCTTTCTTGGCCCGGATACAGCTTAAAAGCGCGGCGGGATGAATTAGAGCCGCCGCCTCAAGCCGCTCATTATAAAATGTCGGAAATTTGAAAATAAACGGCCCTGAAAACGAAGCTCCGAAACAGGCGGTTCATTTCCAAGACTTGAGGGTACTGCGGAAAATTATACATACCGGCGTACATCAAATGTACGCCTGGCCAATGTGAATCAGTTTATCAGAACGGCATATCGTCTTCGGTCGGGGGGGGGCCGAAATCGCCGCTGAAAGGATCGTCATCAGGGATATTGCGTGACGATTTCTGAGGCTGCGGCCTGGACGGAGCCGATTCGCGCCGTGGCTGGGGAGTGTAGTCGCCGCCGCCTTCGTCACGGCGGTTTCCAAGCATTTGCATGGTGTTGCCGATGATTTCGGTGGTATAGCGGTCGTTTCCGTTCTGATCCTGCCATTTGCGGGTCTGGATACGGCCTTCTATATAGACCTGACGGCCTTTGGAGAGATAATCGTTGGCGATTTCAGCCAGCTTGTCAAACAGGACGACATTGTGCCATTCCGTTCTGTCTTCGCCTTTGACGCGTTCGGTGGTGGCCAGCGAAAAACGGCAGATGGCCATATTGGTGTTTTGTCCATATTTCATTTCCGGGTCTTTACCGAGATTGCCCACCAGAATGACTTTATTGATACCGGCCACGGTTTGTACTCCTTCCTTGGGCGCTATTGGCGCGCCTTTAGCTGTAGCTGTTTTTATAACAGCCTATTATAGCATATCGTGGTTTGGGCCGCACCTAAAAAGATAATCCGGCGGCGATTCTAATTATTGCCTTTTCCTATCTGATTATGGCCTTTTCCCATGAACTTACAGTTTGCAGCTACGCAAAAAGCGTGGTTTTTGCTTCGCGAGTGACCATTTTGGCTTCAAAACCAGTCGCTGGCGCTCCGTCACCCCTTGCGGGGCGACCTGCTATTTTAAAATTGCCGTCTACTTTGAGAATTGCTGATAATCCGGCGGCACAATCGCTTATGAAGTTGGGCGGTCTTGTGGCCGGGCGATTTGGAAAAGGCCGGACCGGCCTCGGGTTTTCTTAATCAGCCGGGCCGCAGGCTGAAGCTGTTATAATGTTAACCTATTGAAACTATGATGTACACATTTTATCGCTTGACGTGACAATTGTACTTTGCTAAGCTGATTTAGTATCATGTTAAGTTAATGATAATGTGTAATAACGCCATTATGGGATTCGTAACTGTCTAAAATGTATTATTATCGGTACTATGGAGTAAATATGGCTCTTTCGGAACAAGATAAAGCCGAACGTCCGTTTACAGTGAGAGAGGTGGCGGAATTTTTGCAGCTGAAGCCTACCACGATTGTATCATGGATTAAAAATGGCAAAATCAAGGCGGTAAAAGTCGGCCATGCCTGGCGCATCAAGCGCCGCGAGATTTTTCGAATCTTAGACGGCGAAAAATAAGCGGCCCGGCGGGAAGCACCACCTTCCCAACCGGGCCTGACCCTCAACCCCTTTACCAACGAAAGGAGCAAAGGCTATGGAGAATTTAGCCGATTCAAAATCAAATGGCAAGAAAACCCCGGATTATCTCCTGATGTCCTGCCAGCAGGTTCTGGCGAATTCACTTTGCGGAATGATTGTAACCTTGGGCCAGATCATGAGAAAACAAGCTTTCGGTGACGATTAATACGACCAGATGGCCATGCTGGGAATGGCTTTAAGGCGCTGTGTCGATTATATCAACGATTGCCAGCCAAAAAAACAGGCAACCCAACACCCTGATCGGATAAACCAATCCCAATTTCACATGCGGGAAGGGGTGTGCCAAGTCTGCTTAGAGCTTGTCCCACCCCACTGAAGTCCGCCACCGCCTCCTCTTTTGCCCCGGACATTTGTCAGTCTGCAATATAACATTACAAAGTGTTATTTATGGCCGCAGAGCAATCAAACCAGGTCGCTCTCGGCAGCCATTGGCTGTTGAATTTTCTGGCGTAAAATAGCGCCAAATTCAAGGCAGGGAGACAAAATGACGCTTACCAACTTCAACAAGACGATCTACAGCACTGAGGCCGACAAGGCTTCTTACCGCTTTCCCTTTCAGATTGATGACGAAAGAGGCCTGCGGGTGATCGTGGTCGACCCGGCCGATCTGGAGCAGGTGCCCCTGTTTCTGGCCGCCGATTACACCGTTGACAGCCTGGGTCAGGCCGATGGCGGCACAATCACCCTGACCGCCACCGGCCTGAAAAAAGCGGCCGAAGGGTTGAAGCTGATTCTGAAGAAAGCTCAGGCCCATGAATGTTCCGGCGGGGTCATTACCATTGACGGAAACGGCGCGGACATCAGTGAGGAAGAAATGCCGGTCGGCATAGACTATAGCGACGGCAACCGGGTCATTTATCAGAAAACCATCGCCTGCGGGGCAATTCCTTCCTCAAACACTAAATATGTACCGCATAATGTTACAGGTTTCCGCCGGTATTGGGTTGCCTGGGCCTACGCGACGCATACACAGGGGTGGACTTTGCCCCTCCCTCTGGCTCATGCAACCGCTAGCTATCAAATCTACTTGGGTTTAAACTCGGAAAATGTGCAAATCACCACGTGGTGTACTTATTGGACAACTGTATGTAAAGAAACATACGTGACTATCCGCTACACCAAGGAATAGCCGGTCAATGGCTGGCAAGTGCTGATTTTATACACTAGCTGGCACAAAGGTCGCTATAAAAAAGCAAGGGCTTGCCGAAAGAAGTGTCGGCAAGCCCTTGCTTTTTAATTAGATGAAATTTCAGCTTAAGGCGCTTAGAAAAGCCGCCGGTCATTCTCAGTATTCAGCGATTCAATTTCCTCAATAGTGGGCAAAGATTCCAAGCTTGGCAGGTCAAAGGTTTCCAAGAATTTCTTGGTCGTGCCATAAGCAATGGGCCGCCCCGGCAAATCCTTTCTTCCCACCACCCGGATAAGTTCCTTTTCCAATAAAGCTTTAACCATGCCCCCGGCGTCAACCCCGCGAATCTTTTCAATCTCCACCCGCAACACCGGCTGACGATAGGCTATTATGGCCAGGGTCTCCAAAGCCGCCCGCGACAGCCGGGCCGGCGACTTCTTTTTAAGCCGCAAGGCATATGAAGACAACTCCGGGCGGGTTCGGAACTGAAACCCCCCGGCCACCGGCTTCAAAACAAAAGCCCGGCCCATCTCTTCATATTCGTTGATAAGGTCGTCCACCTGGCGGGCCAGCCGATCCAGGGGGATTTCATCATCAAAAGCCTGGGCCAGACGCTCCAGCGACAAGGGCTCATCCGCCACGAACAAAAGACCCTCTATAACCGTTTTGATTGGTATATCAGACATATATTATGGTTAATTCCAATTTGACAATATAGCGGCCCCATCTGGGCCATGGTCAGTTATAATGCCCCGCCAAATGCTTTTCAAGGAAAATTTTCAGTCAGGCGGTCGGATTTGGTAGGTTTCCCTGTCCGAGCGGAATTTTTCACAGAAAAAAATCAGAAAATTTGGGGCAGCTCAGTTCTCAAATAACAGACTGATAATAAAGGAATAAATATGTCTACAGTTGTAGTTTGAAATCATTTTTTGTGAAAGTCTTCCATATGTCTTTCTAATTGTGCTTGACAAAAATAAGATTTGTGGTAAATATGAATAAACTTTAATCGTTAGACATGGCGACTAATATAAGAGCGGACTTTATAGCCCGTTTTGCGCCAAAAATCCATCTTCACGGGACTTTTGAGAATAAGCGTCAGCCCCGCATATAGTGGGAAATGGGTCACGGGAATGGGTTCAGACCGGTTAATGCACACTGTCCGCACTGGCTGTTCAGGGCAGGTTGACCGCACACCGGCCGTTAAATTTTGCCGACCGCGTCACGAAGGCGTTGGCCGGTATTCTCAAGCAACGCTTTTTTAGCGACGGATGGCCCGCCTCAAGGGTTGACAATGCCGGCGGGTGTAATTATTTTTATAAGAAAATTAGTTCCTTTGGAAGGTTGCCTTGGATAAACTGAACGCCGCACACAGCCGTGCCATGCATTCCCTGGAAGGGGGCTGGCCAGCCGCAGGATCTTTCGGGATCGGTTATATTATGTTTGCCAGCTGGCGCTTATCTGAGAGCGAAGTGATAACTTTGGCCTAGTCGCGATTTCGCGTCCGGGCTTTTTTTATCCCGGCGCCTGTTTGATTTTTGACGCTTATTTATTTTCCATAGATTTACTATATTCAGTAAACGGCCGCCGAATGAAAAAACGCGGCCGAAATTAAGTAAAACAGCCCGCCTCTTTATTTGGTATCGACCAACGCCAAGGGGAGGCAAAAGACCCAGGAGGTAGAACATTGGCCTTTCAAATTCCCACCGTTAAATACAGCGGCAAAATCAACGAAGTTCCCGTCGGCGCCAAGAAACTCGTGCTTGGCGGCCAGAACGCCTACAGCTTTCATTCCTTCGAAGGCACTTTTCCCAACAAGCCGAAAATAGCTCTCGACGTTTGGGATTACAATCCGGGCGAAGATTGGCCGGAAGCCCTGCGGAAAGCTTATGAAGGCGTGATGGACGATCCCGGCGCCTGGGCCAAAAAATGCGTCGAATACGGCGCGGACATCGTGGTTCTGCACCTGAAAAGCTCCGACCCGAACGATAAAAACACCGGCCCGGCCGAAGCTTGCGCGGCGGTGGAAAAAGTTCTGGCCGCCGTCGACGTGCCCGTGGTCGTCTTCGGCGTGGACAACAAGGACAAAGATGTTGAAACCCTGTCGGCCGTGGCTGAAAAGTTCGCCAACAAGAACTTGATCCTTGGCCCCGTCACCGATAAGAATTACAAGCAGATTGGCGCCCAGGCCCTGGCCTACGGCCACACGGTCATCGCCCGCTCCCCCATCGACGTCAACCTGGCCAAGCAGCTCAACATCCTTCTGACCGGTCTGGGCCTGAGCAAAGACAAAATCCTGGTCGACCCCACCACCGGCGGCCTGGGCTACGGCATGGAATACGGCTATTCCGTCATGGAACGTATCCAGATGGCCGCGCTCGTTCAGCAGGACGACAACCTCCAGCAGCCCATGATCAGCTTTTTCGGCGAGGATATCTGGAAATCCAAGGAAGCCAACCTTCCGACCTCCGAAAATCCGCAGTTGGGCGACGCCCAGTGCCGCGGCGTCCTGATGGAAGTGACCGAGGCCATTGCGGTTCTCGGCGCGGGCGTGTTCGTGCTCTCCATGCGTCACCCCGCTTCCGTTCAGATCGTGCGCGAATATATCGATCTGGCTTATGACGGCGGCGCGGTCAAGGGCGACCTTCCGGTTGTTCCCGTCATCCCCGCCGACCAGTTCAAGAAATAAGAACTTTTGCACCCGCGCCCCGGTAAAACGGGGCGCATATAAAAGGGCCTTAAACAGCCCGCAACCATAAAAGGCCGGAAAATAATAACAAGGCCGCTTCCCGGCCGGGGTTCCCGGCAGGTTGAAAAAGCCACATCGGCCCAGTCCAGTGCGGACCACGCACTACGTCCCGTGCGGATCATGCACAAAGGAGTATAGCAATGGCCAAAGAATGCAAAGAAAAGAAAATGACCAAAGCCGCTGACGCCCCCAAGCCGGGCGAGGCCGTGGCTGACCAGATCCTGCGTGAACTCGATCGGGTTCATGTCAGAACTTCCAGATACTAAAGGGCGGCCGAAAGGCAAGATATACACAGCCATAAGTCCGCGTTGGGCCCAGGTCAGGAACTGGTCCCGAGTGGAAAAACGCGGCGGCCTGTAAAAAAACTCCCCCCAAACGCCCTCCGGCCGGAGTTTCCCTAGATGGGAGGACAACGGTCCAAACGCCTGTGAAAGGCAACATCGCTTATGAAAGGCGAAAAGTGACTCGTTGAAAGGAGTTTCCATGTCTGAAGAGAAGAAGGCGGTCCCCGAGGCCGTTACCACCGACCAAGCAACCATAAAAATGCTCCATATAGCCCAGGAAAGAGGTCAAGAGACCATTTTCGACCGGGCCGTTAAAATGAAACAGTGCAACATCGGCACCGAAGGCATCTGCTGCAAGATCTGCTCGCAGGGCCCCTGCCGTCTGCCCATGACCAAGGCCATCAAAGAGGGCACCGAGCCCGATAACCGCATGGGCCTTTGCGGCGCCACCCCCGAGACCATCGCCGCCCGCAACATGGTGCGCATGATCGCCGCCGGTTGCTCCGCCCACTCCGACCACGGCCGCGGCGTGGCCGAGACTTTCCGCGCCATGGCTTATGGCGAGGCCAAAGACTACACCATCAAAGACGAAATCAAGCTGCGCGAAGTGGCCGGTTATTTCGGCGTTGAGACCACTGTTAAAGAAGGCGACGAAGAGTTCCCGCGCGATAAGTGGGAAGTGGCCCGCGAAATCGCGGACATCGCCCTCAATCAGTGGGGCAACCAGCAGGGCCAGATGATCTATCCCGGCCGCGCCCCCCAGGCCACCCAGGATCGCTGGGTCAAGCAGGGCGTCTGGCCGCGCGGCATCGACCGCGAAGTGGTCGAAATCATGCACCGCACCCATATGGGCGTGGATCAGGATTATCGCAACCTGTTGAAGCAGGGCGCCCGCTGCTCACTGGGCAACGGCTGGGGCGGCTCCATGATGGCCACCGACCTTCAGGACATCATGTTCGGCACCCCCTATCCGGGCACCGGCAACATCAACCTCGGCTGCCTGTCTCACAATAAAATCAACATCATCGTCCACGGGCACGATCCGCTTCTGTCAGAAATGATCGTGGCGGCGGTTCACACCCCGGACATGATCGAATACGCCAAGGCCCAGGGCGCTGAAGGCTACATCGTGGCCGGCATGTGCTGTACGGCCAACGAAATCCTGGTGCGTCACGGCATGCCCATTGCCGGCGACTATCTCCAGCAGGAATTGGCCGTGGTCACCGGTGCGGTTGAAGCCATGGTCGTTGACGTTCAGTGCGTCATGGAGAACCTGGCCAACATCAGCGAATGCTATCACACCAAGTTCGTCACCACCATGCCCATTGCCAAGTGCGCTTCCGGCAAGAACACGGTTCACATCCAGTTCGAAGAGCACCACGCCATGGAAAAGGCCAAGGAAATCGTCAAGCTGGCCGCCGACAACTTCAAAAACCGCGATGCCGGCAAGGTCTGCATCCCCAGCGATACCAACAAGATGGTGGTGGGCTTCTCCACCGAGGCCATTAAGTATCACCTGGGCGGCACCTTCCGCGGCTCCTTCGTGCCCCTGAACGACAACATCATCAACGGCCGTATCCGCGGCATCGTCGGCGTGGTCGGCTGCAACAACGCCCGCGTTGAGCATGATGAAGTCCACATCGCCCTGATCAAGGAACTTATCAGGAACGACGTCATCGTCCTGACCACCGGCTGCTCGGCCATGGCCTGCGGCAAGGCCGGCCTCCTGACTCCGGAAGCCGCCGCCGTCTATGCCGGCCCCGGCCTGGCCGAAGTCTGCGAAACCGTCGGTATTCCGCCGGTCCTCCACATGGGTTCCTGCGTGGATAACTCCCGCATTCTCACCGCCGCCACTGAAGTTATCAAGGCCGGCGGCTTGGGCAAGGAACTGGCCGACCTCCCGGCCGCCGGCGCGGCCCCCGGCTGGATGAGTGAAAAGGCTGTGGGCATTGGCCAGTATTTCGTCACCTCCGGCGTGTATGTCATGCTGGGCGTGCCGCTGCCCATCTACGGCGCTCCGAAACTGGTCAAACATGTTGAAGAGGAGATGGAAGAGCTTTATGGCGGCAAGTGGGATTATGAGCCGGATCCGATCAAATCCGCTCACAAGCTCATCGCTCATCTCGACAAGAAACGCAAGGCTCTGGGCATTGACACGGCGCGTGAACGCGTGTTGATGGATATGGCCGACCGTCAGAAAATCGAAGCCGCCTAAGCCTTGTTTCCGGTTTGCGGCCCCCCTGGCCTGAACAGGAAACTGTCAGTGCATGGGGAGTACCGTGAACAGTGAAAACGGTGCGCCTGACGAACAGGCGCACCGCCCCACTCGAAAGGGAGTTACACAGATGTCGAAACTCGTAGCATTCGCCGCCATACAGGGCGCCTACAATATAGTACAGAAAACCGAGGGCAAATACGCGGCCGCCCTGGAGAAATACGGCCCGGAACAGAAGCTGGAGTTCCCGAACACCGCTTACTACCTGCCCATCATTTACTCCTTGCTGGGCATCCCGGTCAAGACCCTGGCCGACGCGAAAAAACCTCTGGAAGTGTGCCGCAGCCTTCTGCCGGCCCACGTGAAAATCCAGAACCATTTGCCTTACCTGGGGCCACTCTTGGACGCCGGCATGGCCGCCATCCTGGCCGAAGAAATCGCGGAAGCCATTCGCTATGTCGAAGACCCGGATTTCTACTTCACCAGCGAAGATGTTGACCTGGAAAAAGGCAAGATCTGGCTGGGCGCGGCTGAAGACACCGTGTTCCGTAAACGCGGCGTGCAGTTCGTGGACGGCTCTGCCCCCGGCTTCGCCGCCATCGTCGGCGCGGCTCCGAACCCGGAAATCGCCAAGGAAATCGCTCTGGAATACCAGAAGCGCTCCATCTACACCTTCATGGTGGCCAACCAGGGCGGCACCACCTTCACCGAACAGCTGATTGAAGCCGGTGTGGAAGTGGGCTGGAACACCCGCCTGGTGCCTTTCGGCCCCGATATATCGGCGGCCGTTTTCGCCCTGGGCTTCGCCAACCGCGCGGCCATGGCTTTCGGCGGCATCAAGCCCGGCGATTATCAGAAAATGCTCCTTTATAATAAGGAACGCATCTTCGCCTTCGTCAACGCGCTTGGTGAAGTCAACGCCGAGTGGGCGGCCAACGCGGCCGGCTGCGTCAACTGGGGTTTCCCGACCCTGGCCGACACCGACATTCCGCCGATCCTGCCGACCGGCGTCTGCACCTACGAACACGTCGTGCCCAATGTCGGCCACAGCGAAATGGTGCAGCGTTCCGTGGAAGTGCGCGGCCTGAAGACCACCGTGGCCACCATCGACATCCCGATGGCTTACGGCCCGGCTTTCGAAGGCGAGCGCATCCGCAAAGGCGACATGTATGTGGAAATGGGCGGCGCGTCCAAGACCCCGACCTTCGAATGGGTCGCCAGCATGGACATGGACAAAGTTGAAGACGGCAAGGTCGAGGTCATCGGGCCCGATCTGTCGACGGTGAAAGAGGGCGGCACGCTGGCTCTCGGCATCAAAGTCGAAGTGGCCGGCCGTAAATTCCAGGAAGACTTCGAGCCCATCCTGGAACGGCAGATTCACCACCTGATCAACTACGCCCAGGGCCTGATGCACACCGGCCAGCGCGACATCGGCATGCTGCGCGTGTCCAAGGAAGCGATGGAAAAGGGCTTTAAGCTCGAGCACATCGGCACCATCCTCCACGGCAAGCTCCATCAGGACTTCGGCGCTGTTTTCGACAAACTTCAGGTGAAACTGTACACGGACACCAAGGAAGTGGAAAAACTGCGCGACGCGGCCCGCAAGACCTATCAGACCCGCGACGCCCGCGTGGAGAACATGACCGACGAAACCACGGAAACCTATTACAGCTGCACACTGTGCCAGAGCTTCGCTCCGAACCATGTGTGCGTGGTCTCCCCGGAACGTACCGGCCTGTGCGGCGCGTATAACTGGATGGACTGCAAGGCTTCCTTTGAAATCAACCCGACCGGCCCGAACCAGCCGATCGAAAAGGGCGAGGTCGTGGACCCGAAACTGGGCGTGTTCAAAGGCGCGAACGATTTCGTGGAAAAAGCCTCACGTCAGGCCGTTCAGAACGTCTGTTTCTACAGCCTGATGAACGACCCGATGACCACCTGCGGCTGCTGCGAGTGCATCGCGGCGGTTCTGCCGAGCTGCAACGGCGTCATGACGGTGCATCGCGACTACACGGGCGAAACCCCGATCGGCATGAAGTTCACGACTTTGGCCGGTGAAATGGGCGGCGGCAATCAGAGCCCCGGCTTTGTGGGCCACGCGAAATACAACATCGTTCAGAGAAAATTCCTCTCCGGCGACGGCGGCCTGGCCCGTATGGTCTGGATGCCGAAGAGCCTGAAGGAAGAACTGAAGGAGAGAATCGACGCTCGCGGCAAAGAAATGGGCATTCCCGATTTCTATGACCGCATCGCCGATGAAACCGTGGGTACCTCCGAAGAGGAAATCATGCCCTTCCTGACCGAGAAAAAACATCCCGCTCTGGAAATGGACAGCATCTTCGGCTAAGGCCTCAGAAGTCTCCGGGCCGCTTTGCGGCCCGGGACAAAAATTTCGTTTCCGGCCGCACCGACCATGCGGCCGGGCGCGAAATTCGGATGGAAAGACATCGGCCCCACTGAAATGGGCCGCCCGCCAACGGCGACGCTTTTCAGTGGGGCAAATGTGGGGTAAAATAAAACCCGCATTTCCTGAAAAGAATAAATGAGTTTCAACTTGGCTGAAAAAGGTTTATCCGCCTCTGAAAGTAAGTTGATTCCCAGTAAAAAATCACAGATACACCGTCGGTGCTGTTCGAATAGTTCGTGACAGTACGAGGGTGAAACCCATACTAAAACATTAGGAGTAGACCAATGGCCCTGACCGGTATTCAGATTTTCAAGTTGCTGCCGGGCACCAACTGCAAAAAGTGTGGCGCCGCCACCTGCCTTGCTTTCGCCATGAACCTTGCTTCTGGCAAAGCCGAGTTGGATGCCTGCCCCGATGTTTCCGAGGAATCACGCGAAAAGCTTTCCGCCGCTTCCGCGCCTCCGATTCGTCCCCTGACCATCGGCTACGGTGATACCGCCACTAAAATCGGCGGCGAAACCGTGCTGTTCCGTCATGAAAAAACCTTCTACAACCCCACCGGCATCGCCGCCATGATCAATGACAGCGAATCCGACGCCGACATCGCCACCAAGGTGAAACGCTTCATGAACTTCCAGTATCTGCGCGTGGGTCTGAACCTGCGTCCCGAGCTGGTGGTGGTGAAGGGCGCCGCCCGTCTGGCCGAAGCCGCCAAGGCCGTTGTGGACAACAGCGACATGTCGGTTGTTCTTTACAGCGAAGATACTGCCGCTTTGAAGAAGGCCACTGACGCGCTGGCCGGCAAAAACCCCCTCATCGGCCCGGCCACCATGGCCAACTGCGATGAAGTGGCCAAGATCGCTCTGGAAGCCAAAGTGCCTGTCTGGGCCAAAGCGGCCAACATCGATGAAGTGGCCGATCTGACCAAAAAGCTCACCGCCGCCGGTGTTAAGGATATCGTGATCGATTCCGGCGCCCGCACTGTGAAAGACGCTTTCACCGACTCCGTGGCCATTCGCCGCGCGGCCCTGGGCGGCAACCGTGATTTCGGTTTCCCGACCATCGCTTTCCCCTGCGAAATCACCGACAATCTGGCCATGCAGACCGCCATCAGCGCGGCCCTGATCGCCAAATACGCCGGTGTGGTGGTGCTGAGTGATTTCGACGGCGCTTCCGTGTTTCCCCTTCTGCTGGAACGCCTCAACATCTTCACCGACCCCCAGCGCCCCATGACCGTGGTGCAGGATATCTATCCGATCAACAACCCGGACGAAAACAGCCCGGTGCTGGTCACCACCAACTTCTCGCTGACCTACTTCATCGTCTCCGGCGAAGTGGAAGGCAGCCGCGTTCCCTGCTGGCTGTTGATCAAAGAAGCGGAAGGCCTGTCGGTTCTGACCGCCTGGGCGGCCGGCAAGTTCTCCGGCGATGACGTGGGCATGTTTGTCAAGAAGAGCGGCATCGAAGAGAAGATTAAGCACAAATCCGTGATCATTCCCGGCTATGCCGCCTCAATCCTGGGTGACATGGAAGAGGAACTGAGCGGCTGGAAGGTGAGCATCGGCCCGCGCGAAGCCGCCCACCTGCCCAAATTCCTCAAAGACTACACCGTTTCCTAATAACGGTATAAAGCCCCGGTCCGTTCCGGCCGGGGCTTTTGAAGGGTTGCGGAAAAGGCCGATGATTCGGCGGATTCTTAAAAAACCCTTTTTTCAGCCTGTTGAACATTATCAATTTGATCAACTGGCTATGAAATCCCGCCGCCAGGCGGGCGGCCGCACATTAGTCGGCCGGACAAAAGTTGAACCTAGAATCATATACCCGGGAGGATATATATGGCCGAAAAGTTTATGGTAACCATCGCTGAAAACCTCAACGTCATCAATAAGAAAATCGGCGCGGCTTTCAAGGACAAAGATCCCAAGCCCATTCGCGAAATGGTCGAGAACATCATGAAGGTTGAGCCGGATTATGTCGACATCAACCTCGGGCCTGCCCGCAAAAACGGCGAAGAGCTTATGCCCTGGGTGGTTGGCTTGGTGCAGGAAGTGACTGATACCCCCGTGGTTTTGGACACCTCCAACATCGCGGCCATTGAAGCTGGCCTGAAGGTTTGCAAGAAGCCCGCGCTGATCAACTCGATCATGGTCCGCCCCGAGCGTTATGAGCCGATGCTGCCGCTGGTCAAGAATTACGGCGCTGACTATGTTGCTCTTATGTGGGGCCCCAATGGCATGGCCCGCGACGCCAACGAACGCGCCGAACTGACCACTGAATTGCTGATGGCCGCCCAGGCTCTGGATATTCCGGTTGAACGCGCCTGGATCGACCCCATCATCACCCCGGTCAACATTCAGCAGGATCAGCTGATGGAGAACCTGGCTTTCTTTGAAATGGTTCCCGATATCGTCGGCGCCATTCAGGAAGGCGGCAAGGCCAAGAGCACCAACGGTCTGTCCAACATCTCCAACGGCAACCCTGAGCACCTGCGTCCCATCCTGAATCAGGTTTATATGTGCATGTTGCAGCGCAAGGGCATGTACAGCTCCATCATCGACGCTTTTGATCCGATCATCAATGATCTGGCCAAAGGCAAACTCCCCTGGTTCTCCGATCTGGTCTGGGGTGTGATGGACGGCAAGGAATATGATTACAGCAGCATGAAGAAAGAAGAAATTGACGTTGTGAAGACCGCTAAGGTCGTCCTCGGTCATTCACTCTTCAGCGAAAGCTGGCTGGATATCTAAAATATCCTTGCCCTCTGCTGAAAAGCTGAAAAAGCACCGCGATTATTTCGCGGTGCTTTTTTTATGGAAGTGCGGCCTCTGGGCCGCGCGATAAAGGACTTGGCCCGAAGGGCCAACCAAAGGGTTCCACCCTCTGGACTCCGGCTGGGGGAGGGCCCACGCGGGCCCTACCCCAGACCCCACCCGCGCCAAGGGGCAAGCCCCTTGGAACCCCAAGAGGTCAGGGTCAGATTCAACATTCTTTTTCCCGCATCGCCGCAACTCGCTTCGGGTACGAAGCTCAGACAAGCGGCGACGCTTCATACACTCTCCGCTTTAAACGCTGTTGGCCACATCACATTGGGCTGTTACATCTTGCTATAGGCAGCTTCATTGGATGTATGTGGCTTCACGTATGTTCGGCTGATTACTTTTTCCCCTCCAATAGTTTTTCCAGTGCTGTAACGTTGAGACTTGGCCGTCTTTTTTCTAATGAGCAACTCATTGAAAGGCGATAGGCGGCAGAGAGACGGACTAACAGCACTGGAAAGGGCCTTTAAGGGGAAGCTGATTTAAGCCGAACATACGTGAACTACCACTCAACCAATGAAGCCGCCTATAGAAAGATGCCACAGCCAAACGTGAAGCTACCTATAGCCCATAAAGTTGACCCTGTATGAAGCGTCGCCGCTTGTCTGAGCTTCGTACCCGAAGCGAGTTGCGGCGATGCGGGAAGGGGAAAGTTGAATCTGACCCTGACTTCTTGGGGTTCCAAGGGGCTTGCCCCTTGGCGCGGGTGGGGTCTGGGGTAGGGCCCGCGTGGGCCCTCCCCCAGCCGGAGTCCAGAGGGCGGAGCCCTTTGGTTGGCCTTTCAGGCCAAGTCCTTTAATCACGCGGCCCAGTGGCCGCACTTCTAATTTATTCAAATTCAATCAAACAATTGTATTATATTATGCTACATCTACTCTTCAGGTATAAATAACGTTATTTCTTATAGTTGCCTTTACGTAAACTCTTGGCCTTCCATCTGATTAGAATATATAAAACTATTTATGAATATGGTTTCGTTATTTCATACATAATATGTTTGTATGATAGTTTTTGCATTTTTAAAAATAATAGATCTATATTTTTAACTTTTCATCATTTTTAATGTCGAATTTTTCGATTTTAGGCAAAATAGGGATTGACTTGAATGGCTTTTTGGTTTAAAGTCAATCAATGATATAAATCAATTCAGTAGCTATACTTATAGGCTGATTCATCAACCGACAACAGCGCCGGATAACTTCACCGGTAACCTGTATAGCTATTAAGTCGTTCCGCCGGAGTAATCCCGGCTGCCAATCAGGCAGATTAACCTCTAATTAAAAATTTTGATCATCACCGGAACTGATATTCCGGTAAACAGGCCCGAATATAACATTATTATTAAGGGCTTATATGATGCTATATCGACGCGGTTGTTCCAAAAGCCCGGAAACAGCCCAGGTTTATCTTGCGCGCGTTATTTGAGGAGGTGGCAAAATCGGCTTTATTATTAAACTATTGTGTTTGTCAGGTTTATGCGATTGTTCCGGCGAATCTTTTCTTGCCGATACCGGAGCCTCCCATGCCTTGGCAGCCTGATCAATTGATTCCGCCGGTCTCGAAAAGAGGCGGCCGGAACTTCTCCGATGCGGAAAGGGACATCACATGGATTCTTCTAACTACATGGATATAGCCAACAGTTTCTGGATGTGGGTTGCCGCCGGCTCGGCGGTGACGATGGTGTTGATTCAGGCTTTCATCTTCGCCCGCAAATCCTACAGCACCGGCCTGGAAATCGGCCTCACTCACGAACAGATGCGCGGGGCCATAAAAAGCAGCGCCATTACGGCTTTCGGCCCTTCCATCGTGGTCCTCAGCGCCATGATCGCTCTTCTGGTTTCTCTCGGCGGCCCCATTTCCTGGATGAGGCTTTCCTTTATCGGTTCAGCCATGTTTGAAATGATGGCGGCCAGCTTCGGTACGCAAGCCATGGGCGTAACCATCGGCTCCGACCCCATGACCAGCATGGCCTACGCCAACGCCGTTTGGACCATGACTCTGGGCGCGCTGGGCTGGATTGTTTTCGCCACACTCAGCGCCGACAAGATGGACAAGGTGCAGAAAAAATTCTCCGGCAGCGATACCAAGCTTATGGGCGTCGTCGCCTCCGGGGCTATTTTGGCCGCTTTTGGGGCCAATAGCGCCACCCATCTGGTGGCCCTAAACAAAAATACTGTCTCCTGCATTGCGGGCGGCCTGGTCATGCTGGTTCTGAACCACATTGCCGACAGCAAAAATATCAAATGGCTGCGGGAATGGAACCTTTTTTTCGCTCTGCTCGGCGGCATGATGGCTGCTGTGGTCTGGCCCATGTAAGAAAAAATCGTTTACGGCACACGCTCGCGAACTGCTCAACGTATGTTGACGGCAGGTTGACCGTGCGCCGGTAAAAGAATCGTTTACTGCACACCGACACGCACTGACACTGGCTTGTTGAAGGCAAGTTGACCGTGCGCCGGTAAAAAGACCAGGAGGCAATTATGAGTAAGCAGGAAAATGTTAACGATACCTTTGAGCACGTTTATCTTCCCTATATCATCAAATGGGGCAAATTGACCAACTGGACGGCCGTGGTTCTTTCGCTTTCGCCGGCCATGGTGCTGGCCCTGATTTTCGACCTGATGCCGCCGTTTTCAGCCATTATCAACGGCTTTGTCCTCATCGCCAGTGCCGTGGGCGTGGTCTGGTTTGTCGAGCCTATTTCATATTTTCCCATTATTGGCGTGGCCGGAACCTATATGGCCTTTATCAGCGGCAATATCGGCAACCTCAGAATACCCTGCGCCATGGTGGCCCAGAAGGTGGCCGGGGTGGAGCCGGGCACCAATGAGGGGGCCATTATCGCCACTCTGGGCATGGCCGTTTCCATTGTCGTCAACACCGTCATCCTCACGGCCGGGGTCATCGCCGGAGCTTCGGTGCTCCAGCAGTTGCCTAAATCAATAGTGGACGCTCTTCAGTTTCTGCTGCCCGCCCTGTTCGGCGCGATTTTTACTCAGTTCGCCATTCAGCGCCTGAAACTGGCTCCCATAGTTCTGGTCCTCTGTATCCTTTTGGTGGTCGGGGTCAAGCAGGGCATAGTGCCGGGCTTCCTTTCGACCCTGATCTCTGTTTTTCTCAGCATCGCCATTGCGGTTTTGATGTATAAAAAAGGCTTTTTGAAATAAAGGAAGTTATCATGACTGAAGACGCCAAAAAACTTATCATAGAGTGGATAGACGCCAACCATCAGCCTTTTGATGAGCTGGCCCTCAAAATATGGCAGAGGCCGGAAATCGCTTTTGAAGAAATGGAAGCCAGCCGCCTCCAGATGGAATTTATGGAGAAACAGGGCTTTAAGGTCAGTCGGCCGGAAGGTTCATCACCCACCGCCTTTATGGCCGAATGGGGCAGCGGCGGACCGGTGATCGGCCTGTTGGGCGAATATGACGCTCTGGCCGGGATGTCTCAGGTTGTTGGCGCTGAAAAGAAGCCGGTGGCCGAAGGCGCGCCTGGCCACGGCTGCGGCCATAACCTTCTGGGGGTGGGGGCCATGCTGGCCGCCTGCGCCGCTAAAGAGGCCCTGGCCAAAGGGGGGCTGAACGGCACCATACGCTATTATGGCTGCCCGGCTGAGGAGCAGTTGGTGGGGAAATCGATCATGGCCGCCTGTGGCTACTTTGAGGGCACGGACGTTTCCATCACCTGGCACCCTAATGATTTCACCTATGTCACTGACGCCACCATGACGGCTATGGTTTCGGCCAAGTTCCGTTTCAAGGGCCGCACCGCCCACGCCGGAGCGTCCCCGGAGGCCGGCCGCAGCGCCCTTGACGCTGTGGAGCTTATGAACGTGGGGGCCAATTATCTGCGTGAGCACATGGTTGATCAGGATCGCCTTCATTATGTTATTACCAACGGCGGGCTGGCCCCCAATATTGTCCCGGCTGAAGCTGAAGTCTGGTATTACGTCCGCTCGCCCCATGACGCGGAGTTGGCTTCTCTATTCAGCCGGTTGGTGAATGTGGCCAGGGGGGCGGCGCTGATGACTGAAACCGAGATGGAATACAACCTCATCGGCGGCTGCTACAATACCCTGCCGAATAAAGTCCTGGGCAATCTGTTGGAAAAGAATCTGATGGATTTTGCCGGTTCGCCGGGCTTTGACGCTGATGATCTGGCCTTTGCCAAAAAAATACAGGACAGCCTCCCTCAAGCTCAGGTGACCGCGTCCAGGGCCAAGCCGGTGCCGGTGGCCGAATCGGATTATGTGCTGGCTTCGACGCCTTTGCCTTCCTGGGATTCCGGCCGTTATGTCATGGGTTCGACTGATGTGGGGGATGTGGCCAATATCATGCCCACCTCTATGTGCTGGGGGGCGACCTGGCCGGTGGGCGTGCCTCACCATAGCTGGCAGGCGGTGGCCTGCGCGGGCAGCCCCATTGGGCTTAAAGGCACTGTGCAAATGGCTAAAGCCATGGCCGGATCGATATATGATCTGGCCAAAGATCCAACTATAGTAGTGGAAGCGAAAAAGGAATTTGTGAAACGGAGAAACGGCCGTGAATATCAGCCGATAGACAAACTGATGGCCGCCTCATTGAAATAGCCCCGGCTGAAAAAGGGGGCGAGAGGATTTTCCGGTCCTCTCGCCCCTCTTTTATTCCGGCCACAAGCCGGTCTGCCGGACGGCCTCGCCGGTAACCAGCCCTACGCAGGTGGCCAGATTGATGCTTCTCACCACCTGACGGATAGGCACCCGCAATAAACCATCCAAATCTTTTTTGACGCTTTCCGGCAGTCCGCGAGTTTCCGGCCCAAAAACCAGCCCCATGTCCGACGAAAAATTGACGCTGGAGTAAAGCTCTCCGCCGCGAGCCGATGTGCCTAAAAGTTTACCGCCTAACCAGTTGTTTTTAAACGATTTCCAATCACTCCAGACCGCCAGGTCCACATGCGGCCAGTAGTCCAGCCCCGCTCTTTTGAGGTGTTTATCGTCAATTTTAAAGCCCAGCGGCTCAATCAGATTCAGCTTTAAACCCAGGGCCGCGCAGAGCCGGGCGACATTTCCAGTGTTGGGTGGAATTTCTGGCTCATAGAGAATTATATCCATAAAATTAATACCTTATCGTGTAAAAAATATTTACTGACTGGCGTTTCTCAGTGGCTGAAAAGGGCTTTTTTGAGCTTTTTTAATGAACCCCCAAAAGGTGGCACGCCGGTTGCTTCTTCAGGGAGCAAGTTAACTCTCACGCCGGGTGTCCCGCTGGTGAGATTGTAGCGACGAGGTGAGATCATGGCAATAAATTTTCAAAATAGTTTGTTCGGCGGCAAGATCAACAATATGACCGGCACTCTGGGTTTAAGGCTCGCGCGCCACGATATGTCCGCCACCAACCTGGCCAATATGGATACCCCTGGTTTTCGGGCCAAGCATTTGAATTTTGAAAAAGTTCTGGCTCAGCAGTTGATGAGTGAGCCGGGCAAACTGGAAGCCAAGGCCACCGATGCCGGTCACATCCCGACCAAAGATCCGGGCCGGGCTTTTGCCAGGGCCAACAACTCCGTCAAATATTCCCCCTATGGCTGGGACGAATATGATGACGACATTCTGGATATTGACAAAGAAATGACCCTTTTGACCAAGAATCAGCTTATTTATAACACAACCGTGCAAATGCTGGCCAAGTCTTTCGAAGGCCTTAAAGAAGCCATGGGCAGTGGAGGAGCTTAATCATGGATTTTTTAAACTCAATGGATATCAGCCAATCGGGACTTTCCAGCCAGCGCCAGCGTATGAACCTGGTGTCAATGAACCTGAGCCATATGAACACCACCCGCACCCCCGACGGCGGCCCTTATCGGCGGAAGGTGCCTATATTCGAAACCGCCCCTTATTTCAGCGGCGCGCGCGGCACCCGTCCGCGTCTGGATGGCGAACTTCAGGATGTTCAGGTGCGTGAGGTGATGGAAGATCGCCGCGATTTCAAGCTGGTTTTCGACCCCGCCCATCCCGACGCCGATGAATTCGGATATGTTTTGATGCCGAACATCAATGTGGTGCAGGAAATGGTGGACATGGTTTCAGCCAAGCGCAGTTATGAAGCCAACATCACCGCCGCCACGGCCGCCCAGAGCATGGCTGTGAAATCTCTGGAACTTCTCAGAGGCTAATAATGACCAGGGCGTCGCTTAAGCGCCCGGCCGGGATATAGACAGGAGTTTATTATGATACGCCCAATGCAACCAATCAGTACCCCGGCGCTCGACCTTTCACCGACCAGCAAACCGAATACCCAGCCTGGCTTTGCCGACCATTTGAAGGCGACCCTGGCCACGGCCAACACTTTGCAGCATCAGTCCGGCACGGCCCAGCAGGAGCTGGCCTCCGGCCGCAACGGTAATATTCACGAAACGCTCATCGCCATGAACAAGGCCAGTGTGTCTTTCAAGATGGTGATGGAAGTTCGCAACAAAGTCATCAGCGCCTATCAGGAAGTTATGCGTATGCAGGCTTAATACAATCCTGAAATAATCTTCCCAGACCGGCCTTCATGGTGCATCCGATCCCTCCCGGAGCACCTTGAAGGCCGGGACTTTTTTGTATGGATGTTGGCTGATGTGAAACGGCCGGGTGCTAGCAAACAGCCCCAGAGAGCCGCGAGCTTTATTTCCAAGGTGGTTTTTTATTTAAGCCCACACCCGGCTTGTTTAACAAGCCCCTATACTTTTTCAGCTTGAGGTTTGATTCTTTTTCCAGGTTTTCAAAATGCTTGAGATATTCCGCCAGCATGGTGAAAAGAATTATCAGCCGGTCAGTGGTTTGCTCCAATTGCCAAAGCGGCTCGGTCACCAGTTCATCATTGCCCATTATCCAATACAGCCGGGTAATAGACGACAAGGGTCGGCCCACCGACTGGTTGATCTGATGTGACAGATCAGGCCTGTTGGTTACGTCAACCTCATGAATGGTGTCATCAATGTTGGATTTACATCGGGCGTAAATTCTGCGGAAGGTTTCAACGATGGCTTCAAGTTCATAATAGTCTTCCCAAAATATGGGCAGCAACCTTTCAGCCTTCTGATGATCGACGATGATTGGACGATAGTGCTCTTCCTGAAACATGCTCAGCGCCTCCTGAAATAGAATTTGGAGGCCGGATATAGAGATATATCACGGCCGGGCGCCAGAAACAGCTCCAGAGAGCTGCGGACATATTCCCCGAAGGTCTTTTATTCAGCCCACACCCGACCGTGTCGCTAGCCTTGAGGCGAACAACACAGAGAATGTGGTCTGTACTCTGGTTAGACCATTAGAGGGTATTTCTGGTACCCATCACGAAAGAAGTAAATCACGGCTGGTAATAAATGTCAAGAAGATACTATCGTGGCAATCGCTTGGAACGGCAAAGGTAAAACCCGGCCGTGCGGGCGAAAAAATTTCTGACGTCGCTCGTAATTTTCTCGTATTCCCGGCCGGGTGGCTTCAATGGCATTTTGTCTGTCCGTGCCCGTCCGGGGAGCAAAATTACGAGCGACTTACAGAAAATTTTTCGCCCGCACGGCCTGGTCAGTGTCGGCGTTTGGTAAGGATGACGGTTGCGGCTTTCTTACATGAGCCAACTATGTCCAGGAGGGCGGGGCGGTGAGATTTCTCCAGAGGGGACCACGATTTTTGCTCCCCGGACGGGCACGGACTATCAAACCTCTAACACTGCCACCCGGCCGGGATCAGAGAAAAATCGGGGGCCACTATGGAGATATCTCACCGCACCGCCCTCCGGGTTTTATCTTTGCCGTTTTCAAGCGATTGCCCCCCTCAATCCCCCGCGACTTGCCGTCATGAGAAAAATATGATATGTTACATTAAATAATCATAAAGTTTTGGTGCTTCTTAGAATTCCAGATTTAATCACATAGATTCGTAATCAACACTTCTTCAGATCTCCGGCCGGGTTAACTCCGGGTGGCGGATTCTCTATTTATCCCAATCAAAACCATACTTCACATAAATGAATTTTTCAAAGCTTTGAACAGCTATATGATTTGATCCAGACTAGAGCGCCGGAAATCGAAAGGAGCAGACCATGACCACGTCTGATGCGGTTAGCGAGGCCGCGGTGGAAGAAAAATCTCTCAAGCCGGGAATATATCTCGAAGAAAAAATCAGCACCATAGGTACCGGCAGCACAGCCAAATCGGCCGAATACCGCACCTTCTGGGTAACCCTCACCGTTAGCGAAAAAAGCGCGGTGATGGTGCTTCTCAATGATGATTTTCGTCCCACCGCTATCAGGGAAACCTTTTCCACTGAAGTGCTTCTCGGCCCAAGCTGGCATTACATCGCCGAAGGCGAAAAACGCTATTCCATTCTGCGGCCCCATCTGGACAAAATGCTGGCTCCCCCGGCCACGGCCCGATCGTCCGCGCCTGCAAAATCCGCTTCTTCAGGCAACTGGTGGGATGGCGGCGCTCCCGCCAAAGCGGCCGCGCCTAAGAAAAAGGCCGAACCAGCCAAAAAGAATAATTGGTGGGATTCCTGATTCCTTATATATGTTGTATAATAGTCCGGCTGGCCGTTTTACCCTTGGGGGCCGGCCGCCTGGCCTGACCGGCCACGCTTAATAAAAGGGTTCACCTTCAGGTTGCTTCCCTATATAAAAACCACCAATGAGCGGACTATGAAAAAACAGCATAATCATAACTTTGTGGAAACCTACACCGGCCCCCTGGCCCACGGCCTGGATCGGGAAACCGATCTGGCCACCCTTCAGGCCTATCTCCAAAAACTCTCCGACGACGAAATGATGGAACTCCTTCTGCCCCGCCTGGAATCAGAAGAAGTCGACCGCCTCTTCGACCTTATCGCCGCCACCCTGCGCCGCCACCTTGACGAAGAGGAATATCACCGCCTGTTCCTGAGGGATTTTCCCGACGGCCCCCGTCAGTTCTGAGACAGTGCCCCATGATCAGAGCTGCCGCCGCTTTTATCCTGACCGTTATCCTCACCCTCTGTTCAACCGCCGTCCGGGCGGATGAGCCGTCATTTACCGTTCTGCCCATGCCGCTGGATCGCGGCACGGCCGCACGCGTTATCGCTGAAGGTTTGAACGAGAGCAGCGGCCTGGCCGGGACTTTCGACAATCGCCCGGTGCTGTTCTTTCCCGCCGGCGGGAAACTTTACGGCTTCCTGGGGGCCGACGTTATGCTCAGCCCCGGCCACTATCCGCTGAAACTGACCTGGAACGGCGGCTCCAAAGAGCTGGATGTATCCGTGCGCGATAAATCATATGGCGTGCGCTCCATCAAGGTGCCGCAAAAGCAGGTCGATCTGTCCAAATCCGACCTCGATCGGGTCAACCGTGAGAAAGCCCTGGTGACCGGAGTGCTGGAAACAGTCAGCCCCAAAAGACTCTGGCGCGGCCCCTGGACTGATCCTGTCGGCGGCAAAGTCAACAGCTCTTTCGGCCGCCAGACCAAGGTGAACGGCGTTTTGAACCCCCGCCCCCATTCCGGGGCCGATTTTGCCGTGCCCGAAGGAACCCCGGTCAAGGCTCCGGCCGACGGGGTGGTGCTGATGGCCGATTTCCACTTTTTCTCGGGCGGCGCGGTTTATCTAGATCACGGCCAGGGGCTTATCAGCATGTATTTCCATTTATCGGAGCTGAAAGTCAAGCCCGGCGACCAGGTCAAGCGCGGCGACATTCTGGCCCTCTCCGGTAAAACCGGCCGGGTGACCGGGGCCCACCTCCATTATGGCGTCTATCTCTGCCAGGCCCGCCTGGACCCGGTGGTCTTTCACCGCCTGACCGCCCTTCTGCCACGGGAATAAGCCCATGCTGGCGCAGATATTCAGCGGCTCCCTTCTGGGCATTGACGGCCTCAAGATTGAGGTGCAGGTGGACATTGCCGGGGGCCTGCCGCATTTCAGCACGGTGGGACTGCCGGACGGCGCGGTGCGCGAGAGCAAGGATCGGGTCAAGGCCGCCCTGAAAAATCAGGGCTACCCCTTTCCCGACGGCCGGGTGACCGTGAATCTGGCCCCGGCCGACCTCCGCAAGGAAGGGGCCGGTTACGACCTGCCAATGGCCGTGGGCCTCTTGGTGGCTCAGGGGCTGATAGATTCAGAGGTGGCCGCCGGGCATATGATGGTGGGCGAATTGGCCCTGGGCGGAGCGGTCCGTCCGGTGCGCGGGGCCCTGGCTATGGCCATGGCCTGCCGCGAGGCCGGGATTCCCAGCCTGATTCTGCCCCAGGCCAACGCGGCCGAAGCCGCCGTGGTCCCGGATGTGGCTGTCCGCCCGGCCGAGAACCTTGGCGAAGTGGTGGATTTCCTCAGCGGCCGCGCTCCCGAAGCCCTGGCGCCTTTGCCCAGATTGGCCCCAAACGGCGATTTGTCTGACGATCCGGGCCTTTCCGGCCCCGATCTGGCTGAAGTCAAAGGTCAGGAGCGGGCCAAACGGGCTCTGGCCGTGGCGGCGGCCGGCGGCCACAATATTCTTTTCATCGGCCCGCCCGGCAGCGGCAAAACCATGCTGGCCCAGCGTCTGCCCTCCATTCTCCCGTTGTTGACCTTTGAAGAGGCGGTGGAAACCACTAAAGTCTACAGCGCCATGGGCCAATCGCCCCTGAACAGCCCGCTGGTGGTCTCGCGCCCGTTCCGCAGCCCTCATCACACCATTTCCGATATCGGCCTCATCGGCGGCGGACGCTATCCACGCCCCGGCGAAGTCTCCCTGGCCCATAACGGCGTACTCTTTCTCGATGAACTGCCGGAATTCAAAAAAAGCGTTCTGGAGGTGCTGCGTCAACCGGTCGAAGACGGCCGCGTCTCCATCGTCCGGGCCACGGGCGGGCTGACCTTTCCGGCCCGCTTCATGCTGGTGGCGGCCATGAACCCCTGCCCCTGCGGGCATCTGGGCGATTCAAGGATCAAATGCGGCTGTGCCCCGCCCCAGATTCAAAAATACCGCTCCCATGTGTCCGGGCCGTTGATGGACCGGCTGGATATTCATATTGAAGTCCCGGCCGTGGAATTTAAGGATCTGTCCTCCGAAGCCCCGGCTGTGGATTCGGCCGCCATTCGCGGGCAGGTGGCCAGGGCCAGGGAAATTCAGGCCGAACGGTTTCGCGGCCGCAATATTTTCGTCAACGCCAACATGACCGGCGGCCAGATTAAAAAGTGGGCCCCGGTGGACGCGGCCGGGCTGAAGCTTCTGGAAGCGGCCGTGGAGCGGCTGGGGCTTTCGGCCAGGGCTTATTCCCGGATAGTAAAGCTTTCCAGAACCATTGCCGACCTTGAAGGCGCGGCCGATATCAGCCCGGCCCACCTGGCCGAGGCCATCAGCTATCGGGCGCTGGACCGACGCATCGAATAGCGGGCAGGGCCCGCCGCCAACGCCGAGGGGCGGCCCGTCTGAATGCAGAGTAACGGCCGGGAAGCGGCGTTCAAAGAATTTGTTCCTTATAAGCGGGGCGCCCGCAAGGTGCTACCGGCGCTGGATCGACATATCCAATAGTGGGTCACCCGCAAGGGTGACGGAGCGCCAGCAGCGATTCTCAAAGTAGACGGCAATTTCAAAATAGCAGGTCGACCCGGAGGGGAGACGGAGCGCCAGCGACTGGTTTTGAAGCCAAAACGGTCACTCGCGAAACAAAAACCACGCTTTTTGTGTAGCTACGAGCCGCAAGTTCAGGGGAAAAAGTTTACTTTGAGAATTGCTGGAGCGCCAGCGACTGGTTTTGAGGGCAAACCGGCCCGTCGCGAAGCAAAAGCCACGCTTTTTGCGTAGCTGTGAGAGGCCAGTTCAAGGGAAAAAGTTTACTTTAAAAATAAAGCGAGGCGTGGCCGTGAAATTACTTCGGTTTTCAACCAGCGTAAAATATGGCTTGATTCTTCTTGCAATATGCTATATTTACTTTATTGGAGCGGCAGTTCACGCGCAAGCCCCCGATGAGCATTACGAGCGGCGGGCCCAGGAAGTCATCGCCGGGCTGATGCGGCTTAACGGCCTTTTGGGCTGGGACCCGGTCAACCCCTCCACCTGGCCCCCGGCCTCTTTCAACCTCAATGAGGATGGCGACAGCGGCGGCTCAATCAACCGGCAGGCGGTGGGGGTCAGTTTCACCCAAACCACCCCGGCCCGCCTGACGGGCCTGAGGCTGGCTAATTTGGGGCTTACGAGGGTGGCCGACTTCAGCGGTCTGGATGCGCTTATGAGCCTGGAAGTGCCGGGCAACAGTTTGCGAAGCCTGAATCTGGCCGGTGACACGGCCTTAAGACGGCTGACGGCCATGAAAAATCAATTGACCGGGCTGGATGTCCGCCACTGCGGTGAACTTTTGTGGCTGGCGGCCAGCGGCAACCGTCTGGGTAAGCTGGATCTGAGCGGCAATCCCCTTTTGCGGGAACTCTCCGTATCCATGAATCAACTGGGCGGGCTGGATGTGAGCGCCAATCCGCAATTAACGGTTCTGGAGGCCATGAACAACCAGCTGTCGGAGCTCACGGTTGAACGCAATCCGAATCTGGCCCGGCTGCTGGTTTCCTATAACCAGCTGGACGAATTATTTGTCGGCCGGAACCCGGAGTTGGTGGAATTAGGCGCGCGGGACAATAACCTCCGGCGGCTGGACTTGAGCGCCAACTCCGGTCTGCGGGAACTGACGGTCAGCCGCAACCGGCTTACGGACCTGGATTTGAGCCTCAATCCGCGTCTGGAGACGCTTCTGGCTGACCAGAACAGCCTCCCCATTTTGGATTTGAGCGCCAACCCGGAACTGGAAACGGTTCAAATCAGCCAGAATCCCCTGGTGGAAGTCAGGCTGGGCGACAACCGGATGACTCGTCTGCGCAACCTCAATGTGGAGGGCTGCCGCCTGCCGCTGAGCCGTCTTCACCATCTCAGCGGCCTGGCCAAGAGCCGGGGACGGCTTGGCACCCAGGAAGACGTTTTGTTTGAGGAGCGGACCATTGAACTGAAAGACGGCCTGGCCCTCTTGGACCTCTCTTCAGAAGCCGTGATCGGCGGGGAGCCCACGACCTTTTTGGCGCTCAATGAAAAGAGGCGACGGCTCCGGCCCTCTGATTACCGGGTGGAGAATGGAATAATCGTTTTCTTTAAGCCCGGGCTTTATGTGGTAATGATGACTAACCCCAAGGTTTTTTCCAGTGAAATAAATCAATTAACCGGCCGGGTGCATGAGATTAAGGCTAAAGCCTACACCGGTGTTATTGAAGTCGCCGGCCCTACCGGCGGCGATGGTCAGGATCTGTGATGTTCAACCGCCTCAAGGACAGCTTGAAATCCGGGGTCGCCCGCTTTCTGGGGGGCGGCTCGCATATGGAGTATGAAGCTTCGGCGAAGGAATTTGTCTCTTCGCTGCGGGCCAACAACGGTTTTGTCCTGTGGCCGGCTGAACAGCCTGAAAGCTGGGAAGTGGCTTCCGACCTCCGCTGGAGCTGCGGCGTTCAGTGGACCGGGGCCGGGCAGATCCATCTGACGGGCCTGAATCTCTGCCAGATGGAGCTGGCCGGGATGGTTGATATCAGCGGCCTGACTTCTTTGGAGCGCATCTATTTTTCCCGCAACCGCTTCGACGTCCTGAAGGCTGAGGACAATCCGCGCCTGATGGAACTGCACGCGGGCGGCAACCGCCTCATCCGCCTGGAGGTGGGGGGCGCTCCGGCCCTGGTGGAGCTGGATGTCGCTTCCAACCGGCTGGTGAGCCTGGATCTTTCGCCCAATACGGAACTGACCACTCTCTGCGTCAACGATAATCGCCTGATTGAACTGAACATCAGCCAGAATGCCAAACTCAAGCGGCTGGTGGCCGATACCAATCAACTTAGCGACTTGGATCTCTCCGGCTGCCAGGAACTGACTTATCTGGCTGTTTATGAGAACCGCCTGGAAGAGCTGGACGTCAGACACAACGCCAAACTGGAGACCATCAGCGCGGCCGACAACAGCCTGGAGCGAATCGACCTCAGCCGCAATCCTGATCTGGCCTATCTGAATTTATATAACACCCGGCTGGATGAACTCGACGTCCGGGCCAATCCGAAACTGTGGTATCTGGTGGTCTCGGGCAATCACCTGAGGGAGCTGGATTTATCGTCCCAAAAGGCTCTGACTCACCTGGTGGTTTCCGGCAACAGCCTCTCCAGCCTTGAGGTCGGCGGCAACATTGAACTCCGCACCCTTGATTTCAATGACAATCAGGTGACGGAGATGCGTGTTTCGCAGAATGTCAACCTCTGGTATATTTACGCGGCCATCAATCAACTGCGCGGTTTTGATGTGCGGTCTAACACTCGCCTGTTGATTCTGGATGTGACCCAGAACCAGCTCAAGGATATTGACGTCAGTCAGAACCAGAAGCTCCAGCGGCTGTATGTCTCCTCAAACCAGCTCCGTTCGCTGGACGTGAGCCGCAATGCCCTTCTGGAGCGGCTTTACGCCAATGATAACCCCCTTGATGAGATTGAATTCGGTTCCAACCGTCTGTCATCTCTGCGTGAGCTGGATCTCAGCGAGTGCCGTCTGCCGTTAAGCCGTCTGGCCAGGTGTGTGGGGCTGGCCTCCGATCTGAATATGCTGGGGCCGCAAACGCGGGTAATGTTTGACAGCCTGGCTTTCAAGCCCGGCCAGCCCGCCGAGCTGGACTTGTCCAGTGAAGCGTTGATAAATGGGCAGCCCACGGCTTTCACTGTTCTTGACTGCCAGAAACAGCCGGTCGTCCCCGATTGCGTCACTATCAATAATGGCCTGATAACCTTTAGAAAGAAGGGCCGCTATCAGGTGATGATGACCAATCCGGCCGTCCTTTCCAGCGGTCCCGGCCACCAGGAGGAAGCCCGCGTTTACACTGGCTTCATCGATGTGGAGCTGTAGGCGGCAGCAATTCTCAAAGTAAACTTTTTCCCTTGAACTTGCCTCTCACAGCTACGCAAAAAGCGTGTTTTTTGCTCCGCAACGGGCTGTTCTGGCGACAAAACCAGTCGCTGGCGCTCCGTCTCCCCTCTCGGGTCGACCTGCTTTTTTAAAGTCACCGTCTACTTTGAGAAATGCTGCTGTAGGCGGCCCTTATTTCAATTAGCCGCTTTTTCCAGGGCGGCGGCTATCTCCACTTTCACCTCTTCAGATTGTTCCACTTCAAGCCTTTTTTCCAGTGCGGATTTGGCTGTGGTCTCACCCAGGCGGCCCAAGGCCCAGGCGGCGTGGCCCCGCACCAGTTCATCCCCCGAATTCAAAGCCCTGGACAAATCTCCCACCGCCGACGGATCGCCCAGGTTTCCGAGGGCTACGGCCGCGTTGCGCTGAAAGTATCTGGGTTCCTTTATATAATTGTGCATCAGCGGGCGCACCCGTCGCTCCATAAAACCATCTGGCATATTTAAAAGATTGGGCAGGGTGAGGTCCGGGGCTATGTTTTCCAGAAACTGATCGGCCGGAAAACAGCCTTTCATCTTGCCTTTATTCCGTGGGCAGGCTTCCTGACAGATATCACAGCCGTGGACGTGAAGTTCCATTTTTTCGCGTATTTCATGCGGAATGAAGGCCGACCTGACTCCGGCCGTCCCGGCCTGGGTTTTCCAGGCGTTGAAGGCCAGGCATTTATAGGGATTCATTTTAAATGGTTCGTAAAGGGCGTTGGTGGGGCAGGCTTTGATACAGGCCCGGCAATTTTCCGGGCACTTGTTTTCAAGCGTGGGCTGGTCGTATTCCAGCTCCTGATCCAGCGCCAGCGTATAGAGTATTACAAAGGAGCCGACACCATCGACATAAGCAAAGGTGTTTCGCCCGAAGTTGGCGATTCCGGCCTTGGCGGCGGCCCAACGGGCCGGGATCATGATTTTGTCGTTGACGTTCAGGCCCGCGCCGCGAAGAAAGTCAATCATTGCTTGAAGTCTGACTCCGTTGAGGCTGTCGGGCAATGGGGTATAACAGCGGGCTTGATAGACGCGTCCGAGAAGCGTCAGGAGGCTGGCCGGAAAAGAGTGTTGGGCGTAGTCAAAGGCCAGAACCAGAATCGACCGGGCTGCGGGCATTATTTGGCGCGGCCTGGCCCCGGCCAGTGGTCCCATAGGGTTGAGGCGATGGAAATCATACATTTCCCCTCTTGAATGGACTATTTCCAGGTATTGGTCAAAATCATCGGCCGTGGTGATCCCGGCTTTACAGTAGCCCAATTCCAGTGCTTTCTCTTTAATCAGCCGGGTTAAATTCATGATTGTCTCCTAGAGTGTATATACACTATTTTGTTTAAAAAATTGTGCCCCTCAAGCCTGAATATTTTCAAGCAGAAAGAGAAGTGACTGCAATTGACGCAGGCCATCTGCTCCAAGTGTTGATTCGATTTTTTTCTGGGCCTGATTCCATAGCGGCCGGGCCTGGCTGAGTTTTTCTAAGCCTGAAGCGGTCAGATGCAGCTGCCGGTCACGGCTGCCAGGCGGGGCTATATCCTCAACCCAGCCATTATTGAACAGCGGCTTCAGAGTGCGGGCCAGGGTTGTTCGTTCCAGACCGACATTGGCGGCCAGGGCACTTATGCTGAGTGGCTGGCCTCTTTCAATGTTGGACATCAACGAATATTGATTAGCCGTAATTTCAATTGGTTTCAGTACACTGTCATAAAAGTCTGTGACCGCGTTGGCGGCCCGACGGATGTTGATGCAATGGCATATGCCAGGTGTGGTACGTTTGCTCATATTAGTGTATATACACCAATATGAGCGGTTTGTCAAATGGAATAAGAAATATGAAGTGCGGCCCAAGGGGCCGCGCGATTTAAAGGACTTGGCCTAATAGGCCAACCAAAGGGTTCCACCCTCTGGACTCCGGCTGGGGGAGGGCCCACGCGGACCCTACCCCAGACCCCACCCGCGCCAAGGGGCAAGCCCCTTGGAACCCCAAGACGTCAGGGTCAGATTCAACTTTCTTCTTCCCGCATCGCCGCAACTCGCTTCGGGTACGAAGCTCAGACAAGCGGCGACGCTTCTTACACCTTCCGCTTTAACCGCTGTTGGCCGCTTCACATTGGGCTGTTACATTTTGCTATAGGCAGCTTCATTGGATGTTTGCTGCTTCACGTATGTTCGGCTGATTACTTTTTCCCCTCCACTAGCTTTTCCAGCGCTGTAACGGTGAGACTTGGCCGTCTTTTTTTAATGAGCAACTCATTGAAAAGCGATAGGTGGCGGAGAGACGCACTAACAGCACTGGAAAGGGCCTTTAAGGGGAAGCTGATTTAAGCCGAACATACGTGAACTACCACTCCGCCTATGAAGCTGCCTATCGCGGAATGTTACAGCACAACGTAAAACTGCCTATAGCACCAGAAGCCGAGGCAGTATGAAGCGTCGCCGCTTGTCTGAGCTTCGTACCCGAAGCGAGTTGCGGCGATGCGGGAAAAAGAAAGTTGAAGCCGACCCCGACCTCTTGGGGGTCCAGGGGGCTCCGCCCCCCTGGCGCGGGTGGGGTCTGGGGTAGGGCCCGCGTGGGCCCTCCCCCAGCCGGAGTCCAGAGGGTGGAACCCTCTGGTTGGCCGATCGGGCCAAGTCCTCTCCAGATCCGCCGGCGGCCTCCCCCACTCCGCCACTTCATAGTAAGATTTGGGAGAGTGATCGGGAATTGCTAAAAAATCACTGGATTATATTTGTCAATGTGATATACTGACAAAAATCCATTAAAAACTAAGGCAAGCCCAGGCCGTGGAACGGCCTGATTCCTTAATTCAGACCTGTAAAATCCTAACGGTATAGGGAGACTGTATCATGAGAGAACAAGTGGAAGCAGTGCTGGCTAAAGTTCGCCCCACCTTGAAAGCCGACGGCGGCGACATCGAACTCATTGACGTGAAAGACGGCATCGTCCAGGTGCATCTGTCCGGCGCCTGCAGCGGCTGCCCCATGTCTCAGATGACTTTGAAACACGGCGTTGAAGCCGCCCTGAAAGCCGCCATTCCTGAAATTAAAGAAGTCGTACCGGTTAATAAATATCAGGCCGCCGGCTGCTGATCACTTTCAGCCCCGAGAGCATAACACCACCCCTTCAAATCTTATTCAATGATTTGAAGGGGTTTTTATTTGGAATTCGCATAGCAAAAACCTTATTTCCCCATTCAAGAAAACTTCAGGCCGTATCTGATGAATTTTAACCCGTATTTCCGGGCTGAACCTTATTTCTAAAAAATAAACCCCTTATATCTTATTGTTCAATATTTTTCATATTATGAGACGGTTAGGCAATGATTTTTCAATCCGATCGCTCTTCCGTTGGCTGAAAAAAGAAATTATATAAAAATATAGATACAATAAGCCAAACCATAAAAATTTTCAAATGACGCCCGGAATACTTGACAAAGGAAGATAGTTGAGATAATCTGTCACTGGAGTGGCGAGTGCTATAGTATTTTTAGGTAGACAAAGAAAACCGGCAATCTATGCAATATAAATTAAGTGGTGATCATTAGATTTTCTTAATTAGCTGACCCGATTGTTTTCTGAAGTGTTTCCAGCCGGTTTGCCATATAAAGCGGCTAAAATCGCCTCAATGGGCAAGAACAATAATACGGCGTAGCATAGCAGCTATTCTGATTGAAATTATCAGGTTCATCTGGCCGGATGAACCTGATAAGTGCTGATATGCACATGGCTTGATTATAAAATACCGGTGAGTTCTCTAAGCAGATGGCGATTTAAAGCAGCAGGTCGCCCCGAAAGGGGAGACGAACCGTATCCAGAATCGTGTCTTTCATATTTGCTGGCGTGAAGAACGCCGTAACCTAAAGCAAACGGCGACCCCTGACGCTCTTGGGCACAATCCGCGTAATAGGGGCGCCAATACTAACGAGGAGTAATTTTTATGAAAACCAAAGTCTTGGCCTTATTCGCTTTGATCATGATGATGGTCATCCCTTCAATGGCGCTGGCTCAGGTCAAAGCTGATTCGGTTCATCTGAGCATCATGCCTGGCGGCCTTTTCCCCGATTCCGACCTGAACATTGACGACGGCATGCAGTACAGCGTCGGCCTTGGCTACAACTTCACTGAAAACTGGGGCGTTGAATTGATGGGTTCCTATGCCCCCGGTCTGGACATCGATGAGAAGTTCAACCGTGGTGACGCGGATGTGAGCCACATGCGCGCCAACGCCGTCTACCACTTCGGCAATAATATGGCTTTCGTGCCCTATATGACCGCTGGTATCGGCGGCTTCTGGGCCCATTATGACAACAGCGTGCGCAACGCCGTTGAAAAATCCATCAAGAATTACAACGCTTTCTCCGCCAACGCCGGTGTGGGCTTCAAGTATTTCTTCAACGAAACCGTGGCCCTGCGCGTTGAAGCCAACAACGTTCACGCTTTCAAAGACGGCGGCACGGACAATCTGGTCGTCAACGGCGGTCTGACTTTCCAGTTTGGCGGCAATGAAGGCTGTATCGATTCCGATAACGACGGCGTTTGCGATGCTTATGACAAATGCCCCGGCACCCCCGAAGGCTATCGCGTTGACGCCGATGGCTGCCCGGTCACGGAATCCATTACTCTGGATGTGAAGTTCGATTTCGACAAATCCGTGGTCAAGCCTGAGTTCCACAATGAAATCGGCCGCGTGGCTGAGTTCATGAAAATGCATCCCCGCAGCACCACCGTGGTGGAAGGTCACACCGACTCCATCGGCAGCGATGAATACAACAAAAAGCTGTCCGATCGCCGCGCCCATGCCGTTCGTGACGCCCTGGTCAGCGTGTTCGGCGTCGATCCTGCCCGCCTGAGCGCCGTTGGTTATGGCGAAGAACGTCCCATCGCCACCAATGACACCGACGCCGGCCGTGCCCAGAACCGCCGCGTTGTTGGCGTGGTCACCGGTCTGGCCAAAGAATAAGGCTGTCTTCCTCAGCAACCAACCCTTTGGTTGACGCAGAGAGCCCGCGGAAACGCGGGCTCTTGCCATTTGAGGAACACTCATTAATACCACTGCTATCATCGCTCCGTCGCCTATGACGGCCCCTGCCGGCTGAATCAAACGCTCCCTTCTGGCCCGCGTGGAGTCATCCGCAACAGCAAAGAGCCTGCGGAAATGCAGGCTCTTTGCTGTTTGCGGTATGACGGTTGCAGGAGAATGACGCCTCTGCTTAATCGTCTTTTTTTATCTTTTCTTTCCAGCGGATGATGCAGTTAAACAGCTCCCTGGGGACTATGGGCTTGGTCAGGTATTCATTCATGCCGGCCTCCAGCGTCCGCTCCCGGTCGCCGGTCATGGCGTGGGCCGTCATGGCCACTATGGGCAGCTTTGTGAAGCGGGGATCTTTTCTAATCAGGCCCGTGGCGGTCAGGCCGTCCATTTCCGGCATCTGCACATCCATCAGCACCATGTCAAAAGGTTCGTTATTGAGCATGTCTATGGCTTCAGCTCCATTGCCCGCAATGGTCAGGGTCAGGCCGACTTTGCGCAGAAGCTCTTTGACCAGAAGTTGATTGAGGTCGTTGTCCTCTGCCAGAAGGATACGCATTCCGGCCACCCGGTCGGCCACGGAGATGGACCGGGGAGTCTCGGCGGCATCCCGCCCTGGTTCGTCAGAAGCGCTGCTCACCGCCGCCGGGGCGGCCTTGGGCGCCTTGATGGTGAAATGGAAAGTCGAGCCTTTATCCAGCTCGCTTTCACACCAGATTTCGCCGCCCATAAGGAAAACCAACTCGCGGCACAGGGCCAGGCCCAGCCCGGTGCCGCCGTAGCGGCGGGTGATGGAGCTGTCGGCTTGGGAAAAGGGAGTGAACAGCTTTTCCAGATTTTCCTGGGAAAGGCCTATGCCGGTGTCGGAGACGCTGAAAGCCAGAATCGAATCATCGTGTATGCCCGGATTCACATTGATGGTAATGGAGCCATGTTCAGTGAATTTAATGGCGTTTGTGGTGAGGTTTATCAGAACCTGACCCAGCCGCAGGGGGTCGCCGATGTAATGCGTTGGCAGGCCTTGGGCAACTTTTATTTTAAAGCTGAGATTTTTTTGCATGATCCGTTCAGACAGCATGTCTGACACACCGTCGAGAACTTCGTTGAGGTCATAGGGCAGGGCTTCAATTTCCATCTTGCCCGCCTCAATTTTGGAGAAATCCAGAATGTCATTAATGATGCGCAAGAGGGTTTTGGAGGCGAAATCGACCTTTTCCAGAAAATCACGCTGGTAATCGGTTAATTCGGTTTCCATAATCAGGTTGATCAGCCCCAGAATTGCGTTCATGGGGGTGCGGATTTCGTGGCTCATGTTGGCCAGAAATTCACCTTTGGCCTGATTGGCTTTTTCCGCCTGCACAGCCAGTTCGCTGGATCTGGCCACGGCCTGTTCCAACTGGATGTTGACCTTTTCCAGATCGTGCCGCGCGTCGGCCAGGGCGTCGGTCACGCCCCGGTTCTGAATGGCCGTGCCCACCAGAGTTCCGGCGGCCAGAAGAATTTTTTCCTCGACCATGCTCCAGATGCGCTCAGAGTGGCAGTCGTCAAAGCCGATGAAGCCCCAGAGTGTGCCCTGAAAGGTTATGGGGGCGACCAGAATAGAGACTATGCCCTGGACCTCCATGAGCTTTCTCTCCAGGGGCGGCAGGTTTTTCACAAAGGCGTTGACGCACTGCCCGGCCTGAAAAGTTTCCAGCCAGGTGGGAACGGTTTCCGACACCGGCTGATTGATGCACATCGGCTGATCCAGCGTTTCAAGGGCTTCCGCGCCTTCGGACCACTCGTAAAGCTGGGAGATATAAAGTTCGCTGTCGTCGCTGAACGGGCTTTCGTGGATTTGCCAGATATAGACCCGGTCGGCTGAGGTGGCCTCGCCCAGAATGGCCAGAACGCGCCGCATGCCCGCTTCGAAATTGTAGCTGTCGGCCTGAAGAAGCTGGGCCACCTGACTGGTGCTTTGCAGATGATCTTCAGTGTCGAAGGGGTCGCCGGTTGAGGCCGTGCTGAAAAAGTCGTCTTCTTCCTCTTCTTCCAGCGTGGTCATGTGGCGCATGTCCTGGGAGCTGAAATAAGCGCCCAGGATATCACCGGCCTTGCTGCGCACAACGTTGAACATCACCTGAAGCCAGACCGGCTCGCCATCGATAACCGTTTCCAGCTCTTCAAGCTGATCCTGGCCGGTGGTTATGGCCCGGTGGAAGATCGTTTCCAGGGGCCAGGTGATGTCATCGGGAAAAATATCCATAAAAGAGCGGTTGATGATCTGGGGCATGGGCAGTTCCAGAAAATCGCTCATGGCCTGATTGGCGATCTGAAAGCGCCCTTCAGCATCCATGAAGGCGGCGGTGCCGGCAAAATCATCAATAAGCGAAGTGAGGTGATTAGGTTCGGCCTGGCTCAGCCAATCCCGGACAATGAAGAGGGAAACCACCAGAAGGCTGGTTTTTTCGCCGAAGTGGACAATTCTCAGGCGCACATTGACCGGTTCGCCCGGAGAGCCCTCCATCTGGCAGGACCAGACATTGGGCCGCCAGTTTTCATCCGGTGAAAATTTTTGCTGAAAATAATCAGACAGCCAGTCTATAACCTCCTGGCAGGGCAGAAGTTCCGACAACAACTGTCCCTGGGTGGGACGCTCCGCGAAAAGGGCCGCGAAACGTTCGTTCCAGCCGTGGAGACGGCCGGACTCTCCATCCAGGATAAATACAGGGTTATCAAGGTGTCCCAAAATATCGGTAATCATGCCGACAATTTGGGTTTGGAAGAATGACATATGATTTCCCACCCCAACCGTACCTAAACAGCAGGAAGAGGCATTCTTAAAAAATACAGACGTAGCTCATTTATAGTAACACTCTCTGGCAAAAATTGAAATTGTTTTTTAACATGAAAATAGAACAGAGCATAAAAAATCCTCTGACAATACAGCATAATGGAACGTTTAGAAGCGAACAGGCAGCGACGGCAAGGCGTTTCGCATTACGCGCCCTCCAAATGGCGGCTAATACCATGTGCGGCAATGGCGGGCGGGACGGCAAAGGTAAAATCCGGCCGGGCGGGCGAAAAAATTTCTGACGTCGCTCGTAATTTTCTCGTATTCCCGGCCGGGTGACAGTGGCGGAGTTTTGTAGGTCAGCGCCCGTCCGGGGAGCAAAATTACGAGCGACTTACAGAAAATTTTTCGCCCGCCCGGCCTGGTCAGTGTCGGCGTTTGGTTGAGTGGCTGTTGGGGGCTTTCCGCCATTAGCCAACCAGGTCCAGGAGGGCGGGGCGGTGAGATTTCTCCAGAGGGGACCACGATTTTTGCTCCCCGGACGGGTACGGATAAAACAAAATGCCTATGAAGCCACCCGGCCGGGAATAAGAGAAAAATCGGGGGCCACTATGGAGATATCTCACCGCACCGCCCTCCGGGTTTTACCTTTGCCGTCTCAAGTGATATCCCTCCCGCGACGCTGCGGCCTGTAGCAATTCTCAAAGTAAACTTTTTCCCATGAACTTACAGCTTGCAGCTACGCAAAAAGCGTGGTTTTTGCTTCGCAAGTGACCGCTTTGGCTTCAAAAACCAGTCGCTGGCGCTCCGTCTCCCCTCTCGGGTCGACCTGCTATTTTAAAATCGCTGTCTACTTTGAGAATTGCTGTACGGCCTGCCCGGCACTTGTGTTAAATCAGATTTGCGTGTATTATAGTTCAATTATTGCCAGTACCGTCTGGCGGCAGCTTCTGGACAAATAGGTGCGGAGTGCTTATTCTCACTCGTAAAATAGGCGAGACAGTCGCCATTGGCGACGATGTCAAGGTTCAAGTAGTCGATGTTAAAGGCCGTCAGGTCCGTTTGGGGATCACGGCTCCGGCTTCTTGCGCCGTGCATAGGGAAGAAGTATTCCAGAGGATACAGGAGCAGAACCGCCAGTCCATCGACCCCGCCCCCAGCGACCTCGACGCACTGGCCGCCATGTGGGGCAAGGTGAAAGGCTGACACGCCCGTTTCTGGTTCCACCCCCTGTTTCTATAGCGGGAGGTCGACCGAAGGGAGACGGAGCGCCAGCGACTGGTTTTGACGCGAAAACGGTAGGTCGCGAAGCAAAAACTGTCAATTCTAAAAGCGGCTGGCGATTTAAAAATAGCAGGTCGACCCTTTCGGGGAGACGGAGCGCCAGCGACTGGTTTTGAGGCCCAGGTCGCCTCTCGCGAAGCAAAAACCACGCTTTTTGCGTAGCTCCGAGTCGACAGTTTAAGATGACCATGAGATTTTTTAACGACGCGGTGAACCTTCAGTTATGATCAAGATAAACACCAAACGGTTTGGGGAGATGGAATTCTCGGAAGAGTCGGTGGTCAAGGTGCTTGGCGGCCTGATCGGACTTTCCGGGCATGAAAATTTCGTCATCATCCGCTATCAGGATGATTCCCCCTTCTATTGGCTTCAGTGTGTCGACGATCCCGAACTGGCCCTGGTCATGGTCAATCCGCATCTCTTCAAGCCCGATTACGATCCGCCCATTCCCATGAGCCTGAACGCCGAACTGGATATCCAGGCCCCCGGTGAACTTTCCGTGTTCGTCATCGTCACCATCCCGGCCGGCAATCCCCAAGCCATGACCGCGAACCTGTTGGGGCCGATGGTGGTCAATCCCCGCAGCCGACGAGCCAAACAGCTCGTTCTCGACGACCGCCTCTATTCCCACCGCTACCGTGTTATGGAAGCCTCCAAGTAACTGGAGAGCCGCTGACACCGGGGCGACGGCTCCCCAGCAATTATCAAAGTAGATGGCAATTTTAAAATAGCAGGTCGCCCCGCAAGGGGTGACGGAGCGCCAGCGACTGGTTTTGACGGTAATTAGGCAACTCGCGAAACAAAAACCACGCTTTTTGTGCAGCTACGAGCCGTAGTTTATGGGAAAAAGTTTACTTTGAGAATTGCTGCCAAGGGAACGGTCCGCCCACTTGGTTGAACGCACAGGGGCCGGGTTTTCCGGCAATCCTCCACTTCTAAAACAGGTGCCATGGTGGAAACCACTATTTCCAGATTCGAACAATATCTGACCGGGGTGCTGGCCCGGTCCGCCAACACTGTCCGGGCTTATGGCGCGGAAGTGCGCCGGTTCGGCCTCTTTCTGGAAAACAGAAATCTCTCCTTCACAGAAGTCACCAAAGCTGATGTCCGGGCCTTTCTTTTTGAATTGAAGGGCGGGCGGGGCAATGTCTCAATTTCCAGAACCCTTTCCAGTCTCCGCTCCTTTTACCGCTGGATGATCAGGGAAGGCGACCTGGATTTCAATCCGGCCGCCTCAGTGGCCAGTCCCAAACTTCCCAAGCGGCAAAGCCTTTTCATGACCGAACGCGAAACAGTGTCGCTCCTTGATGAAGAAGAGGGCCGTGATGATGTGGCGGCGCGGCGCGACCAGGCGATTTTTGAATTGATTTACTCATCGGGCCTCCGGGTGGGGGAACTGGTGGGGCTGGATTTGGGCGATCTGGATTTGAAGGGGCTGAAGCTGATGGTGCGGCTGGGGAAGGGCGGCAAGGACAGGCTGGCCCCTTTCGGTGAACCGGCGGCGGAGGCCCTGAAGGGCTGGCTGGAGGTGCGGCGGCACTGGTTTGATCCGGCCGTGAGCGGCGAGGCCCTCTTTCTGGGGCGGCGCGGCGGCCGTCTGGGCGACCGGGAGGTGCGCCGGGTGATGGACCGGCGGCTGAACGCCTCCGGCCTGGATGAGCGTTACAGCCCGCACAGCCTGCGCCATAGTTTCGCCACTCATCTCTTGTCGGCCGGGGCCGACCTGAAAGCCATTCAGGAGATGCTGGGACACAGTTCCCTGGCCACCACCCAACGTTATACCCACCTGGACCTGGACGGTTTGAGGCGGGCCTATAGAAGCGCGCACCCCAGAGCGAAGGAGAACGCTAAAGATGTCGATCAATGATCCTAATGAGTATAACGCCGCAAGCGGACCAGTGAACCTGAATAAGCCGGAAAGCGCGGGGGAGCCGAGAGTTGAAGCTGCCGGGGAGGCGCCGGCGGCGGGCGGTCTCGGCCGGGAGGTGACCTTTGACGAGGCCAGGCAGATTTATGTGCAGCGGAATTACCATCGCTTTGAAGCCGCTTTCGCCAAGTTCGACGAGGCCGGGAAAGCCGGGATGACCTTTTCCGTCATTCCCTTTTTCATTCCTTTCCTGTGGCTTTTTTACCGCAAAATGTATCTTGAGGGGGTGGTCTATTTTGCTGTTTCCGTCGGCGTGGGGCTTTTTTTAGAATCTTCGGCCACCTCCGTCGGGATTGTCATCAACATGATGGTGGCCGCTCATGCCAAAGCTTTATACTGGCAGGCCGTGAATCGTAAAATCAAACAGGCCATGGAACTTTATCCCCAAAACCCGGAAAAGGCCGTGGCCTGGCTACAGGCCAAGGGCGGAGTCAATTTTTGGGTGATCGGACTGGGCGTGGCGCTGCTCGCGCTGGTTGTCGCCGCGGTCTATGTCTCCGATTACATGTAGGCCGGAGTATGTATGGAATCAAATTCTTATAACACTGACAACACTGAACCGAAGGAATATTCAGCCTCTTCTTCAGAGCAGTCCATTACTCTGGAAGAGGCCAGGGAAGCTTACGTTCAAAAAAACTACATTCTGTTTGAAGAGAGCTTTGACCGCTTCGACAAGGCCGGAGGGTTTCAGTTCACCTTCTGCTGGCCGGTCTTTTTTGCGGGCATACTCTGGTTTCTTTACCGTAAAATGTATATCGAATCCATAGGTATTTTTCTGCTGAACATGATCGGCGGCGGAGTTCTCCTGGTTATCGGCCCGGAGGACGGCAGCGGCCCCCTGGCCTTTGGCGTCTGTCTGGCCGTGGTTCTCAGTTTCAGCGGCCGCTGGTTTTACTGGAAAGCGGTCGACCGGCAAGTGGAAAAAGCCTGGGATCTCCATGCCGGCAATCCGCGGGCGGCTTTAGATTGGCTTCGCGCCAAAGGCGGGGTGAACGTCTGGATAGTCGCGGCTGTTTTGGGCGGGGTGCTGATGTATATGTTCAGCGTCGCCGGGCAATTATAATTATGGCTTTTTCCCGTGAACTTGCAGCCCGTAGCCGAGCAAAAAATGTGATTTTTGCTCGGCAAATATAAACTTAGCTTGAAAACCAGTCTCTGGCGCTCCGTCTCCCCTGGGGGGAGACATGCTATTTTAAAATTGCCGCAAATGGCATGTTTAAATTGCAACCCTGTATAAAAAAGGAAATAAAATATGTCTGATCATCTGTTTGAAGCTACGACCATTCTGGCCGTGCGCCACCGGGGCCGCGTGGCCGTCTGCGGCGACGGTCAGGTCACTATGGGCTCCACCGTCATGAAGGGCACGGCCAAAAAAGTGCGCCGTCTTTATCATGATAAAATTATATGCGGTTTCGCCGGGGCCACGGCCGACGCTTTCACCATCTTCGAGCGTTTTGAAGACAAGCTCTCCAAATTCAGCGGCCAGCTTTTGCGCTCGGCCGTCGAACTGGCCAAGGACTGGCGCACCGACCGCAGTCTGCGCCGTCTGGAGGCCCTCTTGCTGGCCGTCGATGAAACCGCGTCGCTGCTCCTGTCCGGCTCCGGTGACGTTATCGAGCCGGACGACGGCCTGTTGGCCATTGGCTCCGGCGGCACCTTCGCCCTTTCGGCCGCGCGGGCTCTGGTGCGCCACGCGCCGGAGATGGACGCGGCCGTGATTGCGGAGGAATCCATGAAAATCGCCTCTGAAATCTGCATTTACACCAACAATAACTTCGTTCTGGAAACGCTCGAGGCGCCGGGCGATTGTAAAAATGGCCTATCCTCTTTAACCTAATGCTCGCCGCCGGGCAAAAAATGTCATTTTTGCCCGGCGGGTGGCGGCTCTGGCGCTAAAACCAGTCGCTTGGCTCCGTCTCGCTGCCGCTCGACCCTCCCTGATCCGGGCGAAGTCGGCCTAAACGATAATTGAAGGATGCTCAAATATGTCTGATTCAATGAAAGAAACCCTTGATCTCACCCCCAGACGGATAGTCTCCGAGCTGGATCGCTATATAGTCGGGCAGGCCGCCGCCAAGCGGGCCGTGGCCATCGCCCTCCGAAACCGTTGGCGCAGGCTGATGGTCGACGATAATATGCGCGATGAAATTTCGCCCAAAAACATCATCATGATCGGACCCACCGGTGTGGGCAAAACTGAAATCGCCCGCCGCCTGGCCAAGATGACCCGCTCCCCTTTCATTAAAGTTGAGGCTTCCAAATATACGGAGGTGGGTTATGTGGGCCGCGATGTTGAATCCATGATCCGTGAGCTGATGGATCTGGCCGTGGGCATGGTGCAGTCTGAGGAAAAGGAAGCCATGGCCCAGCAAGCGGGCGAGGCGGCTGAAGAGAAGATTCTGGATCTGCTTCTGCCCGGCACGGAGAAGCAGAGCGTGGACACCACGCGCGAAAAGTTCCGACGCATGCTCCACAGCGGCGAGCTTGACGATCGGGAGATTGAAGTGGAAACCAAAGAAGGGGGCGGGGCCATGCCGGTGGCCCGCATTTTCACCGGCATGGGGCTGGACGACATGGAAAAGAACCTCAATGAGGCCATGGGCCAGCTTTTCCCCAAAAAGACCCAGCACCGGAAAATGAAAATCAAGGACGCCTGGGAAATTCTGGTTTCCGAGGAAGCCTCCCGCCTGGTGGACATGGATAAAGTCACCAGTGAGGCCAAGAGCCGGGTGGAGCAGCACGGCATAGTGTTTATCGATGAACTGGACAAGGTGGCCGGCCGTGAAAGCAAATCCGGCCCGGATGTGAGCCGTGAAGGTGTGCAGCGCGACCTTCTGCCGCTGGTGGAGGGTTCGACCGTCCCGACCAAGTATGGCCCGGTCAAGACTGATCACATTCTGTTCATTGCGGCCGGGGCCTTTCATGTGGCCAAGCCCAGTGACCTCATCCCCGAGCTTCAGGGCCGTTTCCCCATCCGGGTGGAGCTGTCGCCCCTGACCAAGGATGATTTCGTGCGTATTCTGACCGAGCCGGAAAATTCCCTGACCATCCAATACCGGCTCCTGTTGGCCACGGAAAAGGTGGAATTGGAATACACCCCGGAAGCCATTGAGGAGTTGGCCGATCTGGCCTGTCAGGTCAATGAGAAGAATGAGAACATCGGGGCGCGCCGTCTGGCGACCATCATGGAAAAGCTTCTGGACGAAGTGTCCTTTGAAGCCCCGGACATCAGCCCGACCAAAGTCTCCGTCACTCCCGAATATGTGCGCGAAAAGCTCACCGGGCTGGTGGAAGACACGGACCTGACCAGATACATTTTATAAAAACAAGCGGCCGTCCAGCCGTAACATTTTCATAACCCGCAAGACTGACGCTTCTCCTCCGAGAATGCGTCAGTAACGCGTCACTTTTTTCTTGAACTGAAAGGCTATTAAATGACTGGAAAAGACAATCACAGCCTGGTCTCGGTATTGGTGGAAGCCCTGCCTTACATACGCAAGTTCAGAGGCGGCACTTTCGTCATTAAATTCGGCGGCCACGCCATGGTGGACGACAAACTCAAAAGGGCTTTCGCGGAAGACGTGACCCTTTTGAAATATGTCGGCTTCAACCCCATCGTCGTCCACGGCGGAGGCCCCCAGATTAACGACCTCCTGCAAAAACTGAACATTGAAACCAAATTCGTCGAAGGCCAGCGCGTCACTGACGAAGCCACCATGGAAGTGGTGGAGATGGTGCTCTCCGGCAAGGTCGGGAAAGAAATCGTCAGCCTCATCAATGAAGTCGGCGGTCAGGCCCTGGGCATTTCCGGCAAGGACGCTAAAATCGTCAAGGCCCGCCGCAAGCAGGTCTCCAAATCTGAAGGCAGCGGCGAAATGGTCGATATCGGCCTGGTTGGCGAACCCACCCGCGTTGATACTGATTTCCTGCGCTATCTGGCCGAAAGCGACGTTATCCCGGTCGTGGCCCCCATTGGCTGGGGCCCCCGCGCGGAAACCTATAACATCAACGCCGACGCCGTGGCCGGGGCTGTGGCCGGGGCCATGCAGGTCGACAAGCTCATCCTGATGACCGATGTTGAAGGTGTGCTCGATCAAGATAAGAACCTGATGTCCAAAGTCCGCACGGCCGATATTCCGCGTCTGAAAAGAAACGGAGTCATCACCGGCGGCATGATCCCCAAAGTTGATTGCTGCCTCAAAGCGGTCGAGGAAGGCGCGAAAGGCGCTTACATCATCGACGGCCGACGTCCCCACGCCCTCTTGCATGAACTGTTCACCGATCAGGGTTTCGGTACTGAATTCGTCATCTAGGGCTGTCCGGCCGACTGACCGGCCGGATTGACCGCCGTGATTCACATGAATATACGGCGGGAAAGGGATTTTTCAAATGTCACTATCAACCAGAGAAATAATTGAGATAGCCCAAAAACACCTTATGGGCAACATCATCCGGTTCGACATGGCCATTACCCACGGCCAAGGCATGAAGCTTTGGGACGCGGACGGAAACGAATACATCGATTTTCTCGGCGGCGTGGCCACCTGCGCTTTGGGCTATGCCCCGGAGATAATTGTGAAGACCATCGCCGAACAGGCGGCCAGGGTTATTCATATTTCCAACTATTTTTACAGCGAGCCAATGGTCCGTCTGGCCGCCCTCCTCACTTCATCGTCGGGGCTGGGCAAGGCTTTCTTCTGCAATTCCGGCGCGGAGGCCAATGAGGCCGCCATCAAGCTGGCCCGCAAGTATTCCCACGACCTCCACGGGCCGGGCCGCTTCGGGATTATAACTATCCAGGGCTCGTTCCACGGCCGCACCATGGCCACCATCAGCGCCACTGGCCAGGATAAGGTCAAGGAAGGTTTCGAACCGCTTCTGCCGGGCTTTACCCATGTGCCCTATGGCGACGTATCGGCCCTGGAAAAGGCCGTCACTGCCGAAACCTGCGCCATTATGATGGAACCGGTTCTGGGTGAGGGCGGGGTGATCGTGCCGCCGCCGGACTATCTGCCCGCTGTGGCCGATCTCTGCCAAAAGAAGGGTTTGCTGCTGGTTCTGGATGAAATCCAGACCGGCCTTGGCCGCACCGGACAGCCCTATGCTTTCCAGCACTATGGCATAAAGCCGCATATCGTGACCCTGGCCAAGGCCCTGGGCGGCGGCGTTGCCACCGGGGCCATGCTGGCCGTCGATGAGGTGGCCTCTCACCTGACCCCCGGCAGCCACTCCACCACTGTGGGCGGCGCGCCGCTGGCCATGGCCGTTGGTCTGGCCATGGTCGAGACTATCCTTCAAGGCGACTTCCTCCGCAATATCAATGAGACCGGCCTCTATTTCCGTCAGCGGCTGGAAGGTCTGGCCGCCGATCTCGGCTCGGGCCTAGCCAAATCCGTGCGCGGGCAGGGCCTGTTACTGGCTCTGGAACTGACTCAGCCGTCCCTGCCGGTGGTGGTGGAGCTGATGAAGCTTGGCTTTCTGGCCAACTCCACGGCCGGGACGGTCCTCCGTTTCGCGCCGCCGCTCATTGTTACCAAAGCCGAGGTCGATTTGCTTATGCCGGCCCTCCAGAAAGCCATTGAAACGGTATATCCTTAAACCTTCCAATGGCGCAGCTTCAAATTTTAAAAGAGAGTTAATAATATGACCAGGCACTTCATTTCCTTTACTGACCTTAACAGAGAGGAACACCTTCACGTTCTGGAGCGGTCCGCCTATCTGAAAGCTGAACGGGCGGCCGGGCGGTATCTTCACCAGCATCTGGCTGGGCGCGGCGTGGGCATGATCTTCAACAAACACTCCACCCGCACCCGCGTCAGCTTCAAATGCGGAATCAGTGAACTGGGCGGCCACGCCGTCTTCCTCAATGAGGGCGAGACCCAGTTCTCGCGCGGCGAGCCCATTTCCCACTCGGCCCGGGTGCTCTCGCGCTATCTCAGCGCGCTGGTCGTCCGCACCTATGCCCAGGCCAATCTGGAAGATCTGGCCAAATTCGGTTCCATCCCCATCATAAACGCCCTGACGGATGAGGGGCACCCCTGCCAGATCCTGACCGACATTTTCACCACTATGGAAAAGTTCCCCGGCGATCCTTTGGAAAAAATTCGCATCGCCTGGGTCGGTGACGGCAACAACATGGCCAACTCCTGGCTGGAAGCGGCCATGATTTTGGGTTTCCCGCTCAATCTGGCCTGCCCGGAGGGCTACGATCCAGATCCCTTTATCCTGAAAGCCGCCCAGGCCGCCAACCCGTCAGTAAAACTGATGCGTGATCCCAAAGAAGCCGTGAAAGGCGCTTGGGCCGTCAACACCGATGTGTGGGCCAGTATGGGTCAGGAGTCGGAAAAAGCCGCCCGCGAAAAAGCTTTCCAGGATGTCTATCTGGTCGATTCCGCCCTGATGGCCCTGGCCGACCCCAAGGCCGTCTTTCTCCACTGTCTCCCCGCCCACCCCGGTGAGGAAGTGACGGAGGAAGTTCTGGAAAGCCCGGCTTCGGTTATCTTTGATCAAGCTGAAAACCGCCTGCACGCGCAAAAAGGGTTGATGGAATTTCTGATCCCCAAAATCTGAAGAGGGGGCCTTGCCTCCGGGATAATCGCTTGAAACGGCAAGGTTAAAACCCGGAGGGCGGGGCGGTGAGATATCTCCATAGTGGCCCCCGATTTTTCTCTTATTCCCGGCCGGGTGGCTTCAGCGGAGGTTTTGCTTCTCCCTGCCCGTCCGGGGAGCAAAAATCGTGGTCCCCTCTGGAGAAATCTCACCGCCCCGCCCTCCTGGACTTGGTCGGCTCATGTAAGAAGACCGCGACAGCTATTCTCTCAAACGCCGACACTGATCAGGCCGGGCGGACGGAAAATTTTCTGTAAGTCGCTCGTAATTTTGCTCCCCGGACGGGCACGGACGGACAAACCTCCGACACCGCCACCCGGCCGGGAATCAGAGAAAATTACGAGCGACGTCAGAAATTTTTCCGTCCGCCCGGCCGGGTTTTACCAGGGAAGCGCTTTCAACGGTGTTGGCCTTGATATTGCTTAATAATTTCCTGATTATATATTTCGTTGCGGTAGGTAAAAACCTCCCGCCTGAAGAAAGGATTTATTGATGATCTTCAGCCAGAAAGTTGATTTCCGCCAACCGCCGGAACGCGACATACTCCATTTTCAGGGAAAGATCTATTCCCATCCCGCGCCCTCTCCGCTGGACATCATCCGTAATCCCGCGTCACTGAACCACATCGAAGCGGACGCCGCCATTGTCCACTATGACCGCGAAAAGAAACGCTGGCGGCTTCTGCGTGATTTCGGGCAGACCCCACTTTATTACGCTCCCGTCCCCAACGGCTTCATCTGGAGTTTCACCCTTACCGGGCTTCTCGAACACCTGGATAACCCCCGGCCCGACGAAGCCACCATGTTCGATTATCTGGCCACCCATTACCGCTATATTTTCCGAGATCCTTCCCGCACCTTCCATGAAGGCGTTTTCCAGGTACCCGCCGGGTCTCTTATAGACATTGATGAACGCGGCGGCCTCACCGCAAACCGCTGGCTGGACCTTTCTCCCGAGCCGGAACTATACCGTCTCGGCCCGGAGGAAGCTACTGAACGGCTGATGGAGATTCTGCGTGAGAGTGTCCGCCTTCGGGTGCGCGCCGCCCGCCGTCCGGCTTTCACCGTTTCTTCCGGGCTGGACAGCAGCACCGTGGCCTCACTGGCCTCCGAGTATGTCGATGAGATGCGGGTTTTCTCCGTCGGCTACAGCGGGGAAGGCGTAGAGGAATTCGACGAAACTGAGGGCGTGGCCGAGCTGGTGCGCGGCCGCGGTTGGCAATGGACCCATCTTATGCTTGATTGCCCCGACCTCATCACCGAGGCCGGAAACCTCATCAGCCTGACCCAAAGCCCCATTACCACTGTCACCTGGCTGGCCTATTATCTCATGGCCAAACAGCTTCAGGGTTTCAGTGAGCTTTTTAACGGGCTGGGCGGCGACGAAAGCCTGGCCGGTGAGTTCGTCCATTTCTTCTATTTCTTCGCCGACCTTAAAGCCGAAGGGCTTGATGATCGTCTGGCCGCCGAGGTTGAGGGCTGGAGCCGGTTGCACGATCACCCGGTTTTCAAAAAAAACGCCCAGGTGCTGGAGGATTTCTGGCAAAGAAATATTGATTTCCAGACCGGGGATATGCGGGTCGATCAGAAGGTCTATCAGGCCAACTGGCGTTTTTTCAATCCCGACTGGCTGGCCGTTTATGGCCCCAAGGCTCCGCCCATGCCGCGCCCTTATCCCAATTATCTCTCCAATCGCCTTTTCCAGGAAATCCGCTTTGAAACCACTCCGCCCACTCTGTGGGGCATGTTCATGGCCAATCAGGTTTTGGGCCTCACCGGGGTTTCGCCTTTCATGAGCACACGCCTTTTTAAGCTCTGTCTGGCGCTTCCCGGCACAGTTAAATATGATCACGGCCTCACCAAAGCTCTTCTCCGGCGCGGCCTCAAAGGCGTTTTGCCGGAAAGCCTGCGTCTGAATCACAAAAAGACCGGCTTTAACGCCCCCATTCACCAGTGGTTCAATAACTCCAAAGTCTCCCGGCCCCTCCTGGAACTCCTCAATAACGGCCCCATTGCCAAAATGGGCTGGCTGAAACCTGGCGCGGCCGAACAAATTCTCAAAGAGCACGAAACTGGACAGGCCAACCACATGATGTTACTATGGCCGTTATTAAATGCATCATTATTTTTGAAATAAAAGCCGGGTTTTAAACAAAGCGGAGAGGTGGCCATGAAAGTCATAGCCGTGTCAACCAGCCTCAAAAAAGGCGTCAAAAAAGATAATGTGCCGGAAATCCGTCTGGTGCTGGATTCTGGAGTGGAGGGTGACGCTCATGCCGCTTCCGATCCCAGGCGGCAGGTCAGTCTCCTGGCTCAGGAGAGCATCAATATTATGAAGGCCCAGTCGAATCTGGAATTGAAGCCCGGTGATTTCGCGGAGAACATCACCACCGAAGGGCTGGAACTGCATACCCTGCCTCTCGGAACCCGGCTGAAAATCGGCCCGGAAGCGGTTCTGGAAGTGTCCCAGATCGGCAAGACCTGTCATCACGGCTGCGCAATTAAACAGACCACCGGCTCATGCATAATGCCCACCCATGGGATCTTCGGCCGGGTGGCAGCGCCAGGGACTATTCGTCCGGGAGATGAAATACTAGTTGAACGCGTCTGAAGGTACCGCAACTTTCAGTCCGCACAGCGGCCCTAAATAGCAGGTCGACCCACCGGGGAGACGGAGCGTCAGCGACTGATGCTGACGCGGAAAAGGCAACTCGCGAAGCAAAAACCACGTTTTTTGCGTAGCTCCGAGCCGTGAGCTATCGCCAAGGAGGTTTGGATGAAAGCGGTTATACTGGCAGGCGGTATGGGTACCCGCATCGTGGAGGAATCGCATCTCAAACCCAAGCCGATGATCGAAATAGGCGAACACCCCATTCTCTGGCATATTATGAAAATATACTCGTGCCAGGGGGTGGACGAGTTTGTGGTCTGCCTGGGTTACAAGAGCGGCCTCATCAAGGATTTTTTCCTCAATTATCATTTTTATAATTCCGATTTCACCATTGATCTGGCCACCAACAGCCTGGATATCCATAAATGCAAGCCTCATCAGGATATCATGAAGGTGACCCTGGTGGAGACCGGCCTGAACACCTCCACCGCCGGGCGTCTGAAACGGGTGGCGCCATATCTTGAAGAAGAAGACGCTTTCTGCATGACCTATGGTGACGGGCTGGCCGATATTGACATAAAGGCTCTGTTGGATTTTCATAAATCACACGGGCTCAAGGGCACCGTCACGGCGGTTCAGCCCGCTGGCCGATTCGGTTTGATGGCTATGCACAATGACGGTCGGGTGGGCCGTTTTCAGGAAAAACCGGCCGGTGACGGCGGCTGGACCAATGGCGGTTTTTTTGTTTTTGACAGATCAGTGCTTGATCTGCTGCCGGAAAATTCCGATAACCTGATGCTGGAAAGCCACTTGCTGACCAAATTGTCAGAGGAAGGGCAACTGATGGCCTACCACCATCATGGTTTCTGGCACTGTATGGACGCCATGCGCGACAAGCATGAGCTGGAAAGTCTGTGGAATTCGGGCCGCGCGCCCTGGAAACTCTGGAACTGAGAATCGGAGTAAGGAGACCCTGGTGAATGATACTTTGGCCAATGTAATCTGCGCCTTTGTGCCGTCCAAACGGCTGCGGAAAAGATTGCGCGATGTTTTTAAATTCGGTCTCCGCAATTATTTCACGGTCATGCGGGAGGAGTCCGGGCTGGAATTCGAGCATTATTTATCTGTCTGCGCCATAGCCAAAAACGAAGGGCCATATTTCAAAGAATGGCTGGAATTCCACCGATTGGCCGGCGTGGATAAATTCTATATCTACGATAATGAATCATCGGACAACACCAGAGAAATACTTGAGCCCTACATCCAGGCCGGGATTGTTGAATATACTTTCTGGCCGGGCCAGAGGCAGCAGATTTTCGCTTATACGGATTGTCTGAAAAAGCATAAATACGATACCCGCTGGCTGGCTTTCATCGATATGGACGAATTCATGGTCCCGGTTGAAACGCGGAGCCTGAGGGAGGTCCTGGAAGCTCTGCCGCCGGACGCCTCCCAGCTTCTGGCGGGCTGGATGGTCTATGGCTCGGACGGGCATGAAACCAGACCCGACGGTCTGGTGACTCAAAATTACAAGCGCCGTATGCCCGACGGCCTGCCCCAGATGGTCAAGGCCATAATTAAGCCCAGAATGTTTTTCCGCGTCAGCATACATTTCAATAAGTCTGTAATCAGGGGAAAAACTGTTGACGCGAACGGGACGGAAATCATATTGCCCTCTGACCGTCTGCCCCCGCCCATGCGGCTGCCGCAGGATAAAATCAGAATCAATCACTATCATTGCAAATCATGGGAAGAATATCAGCTGAGGCGGGCCAGGGGCGACGCCGCCGAAGGCAGCGGCCATAAATACACCCGGAAGCTTTTTGACGAACTCGATCACAATGAGGTTTTCGATCCGATTATGGAAAGCTACGCCGAGGCCCTGGAAGAGGCTGTCGCTCTTCAGCCTGGACCTGTTTCCGAAGTGGCCGTTTCGACCGGGCTGAAGTCGCGGCCGGGAAGCGGCAGCCCCAATTCCGGCCAATAAACTGCCATTCATTCACCCTGGTCTGATTCTAAAACAATGCGGCCACTCGCCTGGATAGGCGGGTGGCCGCAAGTCTTTCTTGAGAACAAGCAGTGCTTTAGAGCATTTTACAATTTATCTGTCTTTTTATAAATTGTAAAATATTGGAAGAGAGGCTTTGCGGACCAACTCTGAAGTTATTTGAAATCAAGGTTTTGTTTGATTCAAATAACTTCAGATTTTTTCTTCATTTCTGTCTTCGGAAATGAAGAAAGGTCTATCGTCGTTCAGCCATCGAGTAAGATTCTTTTCCAAAGATGTTTTTTGGCTGTTTTTTCACTGCCATATTCCGGTTCCGGGCGCACTGAAGGAATCGGGCGGCCGTTTTCGTCGTAATCTTCCTTGAAAGTGTCGTATTTCTTCGGATCCCTTAAGACGCGCACAAAGCCGAAGCATAAGATAGTCAGGAGGAACACATTGGGGAAGCCGCCGAGGTTGGAAGCCATTTTGACGCCGTCAATACCAGCCGCGATCAGCATTATCAGGCACATGGCGCCGATAGTCAGACCCCAGACGATTTTCAGGATCATGGGTGACTCCTGATCATCAACGCTAAGGCCTGTGGTGCAGAGGCCGCTCATAGCATTGGTATTGGAATCGGCTGCGGTCACAAACGAGACGAACACGATCAAGAGGAAGACAGGTATGGAAAGCACTGACAGAGGCAGTTGCCGGAACAGGGCGTAGGTCGCGCCTTCGGTGCCGCTGTTCAAGCGGGCTTCATTTATGCCCATGCCGGCCATTTCAAAATTGATGGAGGTGCCTGAGAAGAGCACCAGCCAGACCATGCTGAAAATAGCCGGGAAGATAAAGATGACGGTAATGGCGTCACGGACGGTGTAACCACGGCAGAGTCGCCCAAGGAACACGGAAGTGACCGGCATCCAGGCCATCCAGTTGCACCAGTAGAAGGTGGGCCACCAGCGTGACCAGGCGTCGCCAGAAGTGGTGGACGTCCAGAGGCTGATTTCAATGAAGTTGTTAAGGTACAGACCCACGCTTTCAACCAGCAGATCCATGATGTAGGCCGTTGGGCCGCAAATGAAGACGAAAGCGCCCAAAAGCAGATACAGACGGGAGTTGACGGATGAGAGAATGCGGATCCCGTTCATCAGGCCTGAAGCGGCCGAGATAATGAAGGAACATACTATGACCAGTGCGGCCACAATCCAGGAAGAGGGCTGGGATTTTATGCCCCAGAGGCTTTCCGCGCCGCCGGCCAGCAAAAGCACGCCAGAGCCGAGGGAGGCGGCCATTCCGGCCACCAGGGCGAACAGGCAGATGCAATCGACCAGGGGTCTGACTTTGGGGGTCAGATTTTCGCCCAGGGCCGGATATAGCATCGAACCGATGGAATAATCTTTTTTCATGTTATAGAAAGCAAAGGCGAAGAGAATAGCCGGAACACAATAAATGGCCATGGGCGAAAAGGTCCATTCCAGAAGAATGGTCTGCATGGCCCAGGCTATGGCCCCCTGTGATTTGGCCTCGATGTGGGCCGGAGGGCCGTAGAGATGATACATCGGCTCGGCGGCGGCCCACAGGAGGATGCCCGCGGCCATGATGGTGCAGAGGACAATCCAGACGAAATTGAGCTGGCTCATAATGGGCCGGGCCTTTGAGCCGCCGAAGCGGACCTTGGAGAAAGGCGCGAAAAAGGCGATTATCACCAGCACCACGCAGACGAAAGTGGTGGCGTTGAACAGCCAGGAGAAATTTTCCAGAATCCAGCCAGTGGCCCCGTTGACCACGGCCAGAAAGGCTTCACCGTTGATAAGGTTCAGGGCCAGAAGCGAGATAACCAGCAGCCAGGGGGGCAGAAATATGCCCCACCTGATTTGTTTGGAGTTGGCGGCAGGGGTAGTGGTCGCTGTTTGAGTCGTCATAAAATCTCCTCTGGGTGTCCGGGCGCGGCGGGCTTCATACCCCTTCGCGCGTAAAAAATGGTGCTTGGCCGCTGGATGAGAAATCTTCAGCCGCCGTATGGCTTTATCTCATCAGATAGCCGCCGTCCACAGCCAGGATGTGGCCGTTGACGTAATTTGATGCGTGACTGGCCAGGAAAACGGTCGTGCCCATCAGGTCCAGCCTTTCACCCCAGCGGTCGGCCGGGATGTGGTCCAATACCCGCCTGTTCTTGACCGGATCGCTGCGGGTGGCTGTGGTGATGTTGGTGGCGTAGTAGCCGGGGGCCAGGCCGTTGACCTGGATATTGTGACAGGCCAGTTCATCGGCGTAAGCCTTGGTCAGACCGGCTATGCCGTGTTTGGTGGCGGCGTAGGCCGGTGAACCGAGGCCGCCCAGGAACGAAAACATGGAACAGATATTGATGATCTTGCCGCTTTTCTGCGGAACCATTTTTTGAGCGGCCTCAAAGCTCATTTCAAAGGCGGCGGTAAGGTTGACCGCTATCATGGGGTCCCACTGGTCGCGATCGAAATCAAGGATATCGGCGATGTTGCAGATCCCTGCCGAGTTCACCAGAATATCGAGCTTGCCGAAGGTCTCCACGCATTTGGACACCACCTGGGCAGGCACGCCTTTCTGGGTGATGTCGCAGGTCATGAAGGCCGAACGGACTCCGGCTTTGTCCATCAGTTCGCGGGTGGAGCCGTCTTCATCTATGATGCTGGGAATGAAGATGTCGGCTCCGGCTTTGGCCAGGGCCAGAGCGAAAGCCTGTCCCAGCCCGGAGTTGCCGCCGGTCACGATGGCGCTTTTTCCCTTCAGGGAGAAAAAATCCATTGAGAAATCTTGAATGTCCATTGAAAAAACTCCTTGCACCTTTATATTAATGATCCCGTCCGGCCAGGGATCTCACAGGTACCAAATTCTTTGAGCGCCGCTTCCCGGCCGTTACTCTCCATTCAGACGGGCCGCTGCCTCGGCATTGGCGGCGGGCCCTGCCCGCTGTTCATCTCTTCCCACACTTCCGGGCTTGAGGTTGATATGGCTACCGCACCGGCCTTCAGGGCGGTGCGGGCTTCTTCCGATTCGCAGACCAGACCGCTGGCGATCATCGGCAGCCGCATCATGTCGCCCACCCATTTCAGGACTTTGGGGATGATGCAGCCGGGCATTATTTCGATCACGTCGGCCTGGGAATTGGCATATTGCTTCGGCAGGCTGTTGAACGACATGCTGTCAATGAGGAAGAAGCGATGAATGGTGAACAGGCGGCGGTTTTTGGCGGCTTTGAGAATGGCGGCCTTGGCGCTGATGATGCCGTCGGCCCTGGCCGCGTTTTTAACGAAATCCACCACAATTTCTTTGCCGGAGGCCCCTTCTATCAGATCGAAGTGGACAATGGCTATTTTATCAGCCTGATGGATTCTGGTGACAATGGAGGGGAGATTGAGAATGTTTCCGTAGAGGACAAAAATAATGGCGCATTTGGAAGACAGCGCGTTCTGGAGCCCCTCTTCGCTTTTTACGGCGGCAATGATCGGGTTTTTCTTCATTATTTCGATCAGGGTTCTTCCCATATTTCACCTGGCGGGCATATCAGGCCGGGTCTGAATCAATTTTGAATTTTTTCAGGCGGCTTTTCAAAATTTCACGCACTTCAAGGGCCTCCGCTTCTTTCATTATTCTTTTCGGCAGGCAGAATGTGTGAAGCCTGTCCGGTCTGATAACGAACAGCTGCGAGGTCTCAAAGGCGCGGGCATCCTTGTCGCCATCGAGTTCGATGTCTTCCCCGCCGCTGCGGATGAGGCCGCTTTCCGTGATTTCAACTTGATAATGGCCGCGAGCGGTCGCTACGGCTTTGGCCCCGCGCCGGGCCTTGAAGCCGGGGTAATACATCATCCCGAAATAGGTGGCCAGGCAGAGAATGGGCAGAAAAAAGTATTCCAGCCTGGTCGGCTCCAAGGCATACATGACGATTAAGGCCGCGCTGAGGCCAAGCAGTCCTATGGCCACAATTTTACGGGCCACGGGGTTGCCTCGGGCGGCCAGGCGGTGGAATGCTTCGAAGGCCTCATCATATGTCAGAGAATACTTAAACGTCATATAATAGACACCGGGAGTTGCCTGTGTTTAGTTAGACAGTTGTTAGTTATATTAAGCGGAGAGGACACGATTCCAAACACAATATAGCAGAGCGCATCTGCCTTTTGCTTTAAACGATTACCGGATGAATACAATTTTTGTAAAAAACCAGCATTTGAAATACTATAATATGTTTAATGCAAAATTGGTATAACGTTAGAGACATGATTTGGTATATTGGCGACATTGACTGTCGGATGAATAAACACTGTTTAAAAAAACAGCCACCTTTCCATTGCGGGAAGGTGGCTGCTCAGTGGCAATAATTCTGGCAGTATACCGGCACGAGCTGTCCGCGTTTTGTTGACGTTAGATTGATCATGCGTCGGAAAAAGGTTCTTTACCATGTTGTCATTGTAAATAGCGGGCAGGGCCCGCCGCCAACGCCGAGGCGGCGGCCCGTCTGAATCTAGAGTAACGGCCGGGAAGTGGCGCTTGAACCGTTTGTTACTTTTAAGATTTTTCTGGATTATTCAGCCAGGCTGGAACTGGCGGATTCAGCCCAGGCCCTCATGGCGGCTTTGTCGTTATTAGACATTCTGAGGGCTTCGCGAAGTTTCAGGGCCCAGGCGGCCAGATCTTTATTTGACCGGCCCTTCAAGGCCGGTTCCGGCACTTCCTGCAAATATAAGACCGGCGGAAGGGCTGGGCGGATGAGTGGCGAGTCAGCGCAGCAGGCACTCGATAATGTCGTCAGGGCAAGTATTATCAGCCCATTCGCGCACTGTTTTATCCTGTTCATATAATTCCTCCATAGTCCGGCGGACGGAGTTGGTTTCGGCCCGGATTTTTTCAAATTCTGCCTCGCGGGTTTTGAGTGCCGCCAGGGCGGCTGTGGCCTCTTGAGAAAGCCGCCGGTTTTCAGTAGCCAGTGATGAAATTTTTTGAGTCAAGTTGTCGTTTTCATGGCGTAGGCTGTCCATTCGCAGCCACATGACTGAGAATGCTGTGATTGCGGCGGCGAAGAAAACGAGTTTAATTTGGGTCATCGTTCTTCTCATTTCTGCCGGTGAATTTGCCGCCCAGGTTATAGGCCAGTAAAAAGCCGATAATGTTTTCCAGGGTAGGCGGAAATGATTCCACCGGCCGGGCGAACCAGAAATAGACGGCCAGCAGAAGGCAGGCGCACAGCCAGAAGCGGCCAATGGCCACCAGGCCGCGGTGTCCGATAAGAAGGCCTTTCCAGATTTTCATCAGGGCACCAGTTCGTAATGGGGGCCGTCTTTGAATGATTTCCAATCGCCGCCCCATTGAATTTTCAAGCCCAGTTCGGTCGCCGCCTTTTTCATAGCTGATGATACGTCGTCATAGGCCTGCCCCCATTCCCAGCTTATTTTTCCATCGACCAGCGGCCCGAGGTCGACGGCGTGCCCAAACCCGTCGGTCTGCCTTAGGTGTTTGGAATGCATGGTTTTTGAGACGCCTCTTTTGATGTATTCAGCTTGCTTTTCCTTCGTGCGGAGGCCTTCCAGCACGGTAAAGTCGGTGAGGGTTAATTCGATGGCCCGCATCACTACTTTGACCAGATTCGGGTGGACTCCTGATAAGCGTGAACGTGAGCGGGAGGATAATTTATACGCCATAATTGTTCTCCTTGTTATGGTGGAAGAACCGTTTGCCAGATTATAACGAATATGGTGGTGGTGGGCGGTCGGCTGATTTGGAGAAAACTTGGCCCGATCGGCCAACCAGAGGGCTCCGCCCTCTGGACTCCGGCTGGGGGAGGGCCCACGCGGGCCCTGCCCCAGACCCCACCCGCGCCAAGGGGCAAGCCCCTTGGAACCCCAAGAGGTCAGGGTCGGCTTCAACTTACTTTTTCCCGCATCGCCGCAACTCGCTTCGGGTACGAAGCTCAGACAAGCGGCGACGCTTCATACCCTCTCCGCTTTAAACGCTGTCGGCAGCTTCACGTTGGGCTGTTACATTTTGCTATAGGCAACCTCATCCAATGATTGTTGCTTCACGTATGTTCGGCTGAATATTCCTTCCCACCAAAAATTTTTTCCAGCGTTGCAACCGGTGAGACTTTTGCGTCATTTTTTAAATGAGCAAGTCCACAATAAAGCGATAGGCGGCGGAGAGACGCACAACCAGCACTGGAAAGGGCCTTTAAGGGGAAGCTGATTTAAGCCGAACATACGTGAACTGCCACTGAGCCAATGAGGCCGCCTATCGCAAAATGTAACGGCCCAACGTAAAATCAGCTATAGCCCATAAAGCTGGCCCTGTAAGAAGCGTCGCCGCTTGTCTGAGCTTCGTACCCGAAGCGAGTTGCGGCGATGCGGGAAAAAGAATGTTAAAGCCGACCCTGACCTCTTGGGGGTCCAGGGGGCTCCGCCCCCCTGGCGCGGGTGGGGTCTGGGGTAGGGCCCGCGTGGGCCCTCCCCCAGCCGGAGTCCAGAGGGTGGAACCCTTTGGTTGGCCTGAAAGGCCAAGTCTTCTCCAGATCAGCCGGCCGCAGGCCGACTACCACACTCTTCCACAACCCGCGTTACTGCACCCCTAACCCTTTGAGGACGTAATTCAAGACGGCGCTCAAAGCTACGGCTGCGCCCGCCACCTTGGCCTGGTTCAATTCCAGCTTTTGAACCTTCTCCTTAAGCTGGGCCAGACAAGTGTCCTGCCGCAGACAATCCTTGTCCTTGGCGTCCATTCTCGCGCCGATCTTCGCCAGCACGGTGGAATTTTCATGCAGAAGCCCTTCCAATTTGTCCATGGTCACCTCAAGCTTGTCCAGCTTGGTCCAGAGTTTGCTGTTTTCGTTGTCAGTCATGTTGTTCATTCCTTCTATTTTGAGAATCGTTGGCGTTTAAGCCACATACTTGCCACCGGTGGAATCGTCGGCAACACCATTGAGGCTGCCGGGAAAAAATGATACATTTCCGCTGGGAACCGATATAATGCTGTTGTAATCAACACGATACCTGTATCCTCTGCCCGCCCCGGAAATAGTAAAGCCCGATTCAACAACCGCCAGACTGTTCCGTGTGGCATGAACGAAGGCCTCTATATACGGTGAACTCATTGTAATCCCCGTAGTGTTGGCCGTAAAATTTATCGAGCTGTTATGCGTAACATAGAACGCGGCCACCGATGCAAGGCCCTTGATCGTGAATCCGCTGCCAATTGTGACGCTGCTGTTGTATCCGGCAAAAACATGATATTGCTTGCCGGCTTCAAAAGTAACACCCTGAAGCGTCGTCAGTTTGGATTGATTACAATAAATGGCAGCTATGTTGTAGCGGAAAATAATACTCCCAATGAAAACCGGAGTTCCAGGGCAACAAATATGTATGCCGCTGTTGACGCTTGATCCGTCGATATATGTTTGAGTGCCGGCCCCCGTGATAGTCAGCGACCCCGCGCCGACCAGATCAGCGGCGGTGACGCTCAACACCGCTTCATTATTGCTGGCTCCATTCCATACTCCCGCACCCAGGGTGACAGTAACATTGCAGCCCTGATAATCATTGGCCCGAAGTTCCCGCAACAGGCGTGCTATAGTCAGAAAGGGAGTTGAGGCTGTTAAGCCGTCATTGGAATCACTGCCGGTTTTATAAACATAATATGTCACATCACTGCTTTGTCTAAGGCGAATTTGGTCGCGAACATTGGTTGCATCACCCGGATCACCTTTATCACCCTTAGCACCTTGCGCTCCGGTTGCCCCAGTGTCACCCTTAGGCCCCTGAGAACCAGTAGCTCCAGTGTCGCCCTTTGGACCTTGCGGCCCGGTGTCGCCTTTGAGGCCTTGCGGCCCAGGGTCGCCGGTGTCGCCTTTGAGGCCTTGCGGTCCAGGGTCGCCGGTGTCGCCTTTGAGGCCTTGCGGCCCAGGGTCGCCGGTGTCGCCTTTGAGGCCTTGCGGTCCAGGGTCGCCGGTGTCGCCTTTGAGGCCTTGCGGCCCAGGGTCGCCGGTGTCGCCTTTGAGGCCTTGCGGTCCAGGGTCGCCGGTGTCGCCTTTGAGGCCTTGCGGCCCAGGGTCGCCGGTGTCGCCTTTGAGGCCTTGCGGCCCAGGGTCGCCGGTGTCGCCTTTGAGGCCTTGCGGTCCAGGGTCGCCGGTGTCGCCTTTGAGGCCTTGCGGCCCAGGGTCGCCGGTGTCGCCTTTGAGGCCTTGCGGCCCAGGGTCGCCGGTGTCGCCTTTGAGGCCTTGCGGCCCAGGGTCGCCGGTGTCGCCTTTGAGGCCTTGCGGCCCAGGGTCGCCGGTGTCGCCTTTGAGGCCTTGCGGTCCAGCGTCGCCAGTGTCGCCTTTTGGGCCTTGCGGTCCAGCGTCGCCAGTGTCGCCTTTTGGGCCTTGCGGTCCGGCGTCGCCGGTGTCGCCTTTTGGGCCTTGCGGTCCGGCGTCGCCGGTGTCGCCTTTTGGGCCTTGCGGCCCGGTGTCGCCGGTGTCGCCTTTGAGGCCTTGCGGCCCGACGTCGCCGGTGTCGCCTTTGAGGCCTTGCGGCCCGGTGTCGCCGGTGTCGCCTTTGAGGCCTTGCGGCCCAGGGTCGCCGGTGTCGCCTTTGAGGCCTTGCGGCCCAGGGTCGCCGGTGTCGCCTTTGAGGCCTTGCGGCCCGGCGTCGCCGGTGTCGCCCTTTGGACCTTGCGGCCCGGTGTCGCCGGTGTCGCCTTTGAGGCCTTGCGGCCCGGCGTCGCCGGTGTCGCCTTTGAGGCCTTGCGGCCCGGTGTCGCCGGTGTCGCCTTTGAGGCCTTGCGGCCCGGCGTCGCCGATGTCGCCTTTGAGGCCTTGCGGTCCAGCATCGCCAGTGTCGCCTTTTGGGCCTTGCGGCCCGGCGTCGCCGGTGTCGCCTTTGAGGCCTTGCGGTCCAGCGTCGCCAGTGTCGCCTTTTGGGCCTTGCGGCCCGGCGTCGCCGGTGTCGCCTTTTGGGCCTTGCGGCCCGGCGTCGCCGGTGTCGCCTTTTGGGCCTTGCGGCCCAGTGTCGCCAGTGTCACCCTTGGGGCCACCTGGATCGCCAGTGTCACCTTTGTCACCCTTGGGTCCTTGGGGTCCGGTGTCGCCCTTAGGCCCCTGCGGCCCGACCTCGCCGATGTCGCCCTTAGGGCCTTGCGGTCCGACTTCACCAGTGTCGCCCTTGGCTCCCTGCGGCCCGGTGTAGCCAATGTCGCCTTTAGGCCCTTGCGGCCCGACATCGCCAGTGTCACCTTTGTCGCCCTTGGGTCCTTGAGGTCCAGCCTCGCCGGTATCACCCTTGAGTCCTTGTAGCCCGGTGTCGCCTTTGTCTCCCTGCGGCCCGACCTCGCCGGTATCGCCCTTAGGCCCCTGCGGTCCAGCGTCGCCGGTGTCGCCTTTGAGGCCTTGCAGCCCGGTGTCTCCGGTGTCGCCCTTAGGCCCCTGCGGTCCAGCGTCGCCGGTGTCGCCTTTGAGGCCTTGCAGCCCGGTGTCTCCGGTGTCGCCCTTAGGCCCCTGCGGCCCGGTGTCGCCGGTGTCGCCTTTGGCTCCCTGCGGCCCGACCTCGCCGGTGTCGCCCTTAGGCCCCTGCGGCCCGGTGTCGCCGGTGTCGCCTTTGGCTCCCTGCGGCCCGACCTCGCCGGTATCGCCCTTAGGCCCCTGCGGTCCGGTCTCACCGGTGTCGCCTTTGTCTCCCTGAGGCCCAACCTCGCCGGTGTCGCCCTTAGGCCCCTGGGGTCCGGTGTCGCCGGTGTCGCCTTTGGCTCCCTGCGGCCCGGTGTCGCCGGTATTGCCCTTAGACCCCTGCGGTCCGGTCTCACCGGTGTCGCCTTTGGCTCCTTGCGGCCCGACCTCGCCGGTGTCGCCCTTAGGCCCTTGCGGCCCGGTGTCACCGGTGTCGCCCTTGGCTCCCTGAGGCCCGACCTCGCCGGTATCGCCCTTAAGCCCCTGCGGCCCGATCTCACCGGTATCGCCCTTAGGCCCCTGCGGTCCAGTCTCACCTTTTAATCCCTGCGGCCCAGCTTCGCCGGTGGCACCCCTGTCGCCTTTCGGTATACCCAGCGAAAGCCGGCCGCTGACTGGATCATAGCTCGAAGTAGAAACCGCGCCAGAGGGCAGTCCTTCCACTTCTACCGACAGGTTGGCTATCTGCCCGACCTTATCCAAAGCCTCCGCACTAGCCGTTTCCGCTTTGGCGGCGGCGGCAACGGAAGCCTCGGCCTGGCTTGAGGCGATGCTGGCGGCCGTTTCAGCTTTCGCCAGCTCGGCAGATATATTCGCGTCAGAATTGGCGGCCGTCCTGGCCGCCTGATCCGCAGCGGCTTCGGCTCCGTTAAGATATTCCGTCATCAACGCGGTAAGGTTGGAGGCGGTGGATTTAGCGGCGGTTTCAGCACGGGTGGCCGACGACTGGGCGCTGTCGACATATCCAGACATCTGGGTCGATACCCGGTTCACAGCGTCATCGGCGGCGGTGCGCGCGGCGTTCTCTGAACGGACGGCGGATGATTCCGCGTCATCCCTCAGTTTTATAAAATCGCTGTAGGGTATGGGCGCATTCGAATCAGCCGGAGCTACCACCGACCTTTTTATTTCATCATGCATCTGCTGGACGCTCATGGTCAGAATATCCAGGGCCCGCTCATGGGTTTCGGCCGGAAATATATCGTGGGGGCGGAAATCGGTATTCTGAACGATGTCCATATTTCGCATGATGACTATATTGAGGCCATGCCCGGCTTTGGTTTTACCGGAGCCGGTCAGGGTGATGGCGCCGCCTTTTTCGTTGCCGGCGCCGCTGGCGCTGAAGTCCGTGCCGATCACAAGATCAGTGTTGACACGGGTTACAGGATGCACTACGCAGACGGCGACTTCGGTATTATGAAATATTTTGAAAGGAAATGAGTAGCTGGAGAGTGAGCTGTTGGTAACATGCACCACCCTGGCTACTGACGACGAAACAGTCATGGCGATACTCCTCGCTTATCTGAAGAGGCTGTATACGGAAGAGACCGTGCCCAGAAGGCTGTTGGCCGTCTGTATGCCGTTCAGGACGCTGTTGGTTTTGGATGTGGATTTGTTGGCGCTGGCGGTGAGCTGCGCGGCCTTGACAGTCTGGGAAGCGGTCTGGCGATAATTATCGGCCTGCCGGCGATAGCCCTCCGCGTCACTTAGATAGCCTTGAATTTCGCGCCCGGTCTTGTGTTGAATTTTAAACTGGTCGCTTCGCGCGTCGCTGTCGGCCTGGTCCAGAACAACAGTGCCGGTGGCGCTGTTCAAGGTTCCGTTCTGGGCCAGAAGAGCCCTTTGCCGGGCCTTGGCCTTATAGGCGGCCTCAGCGGCTTCGGCCTCACTGATTGTGCCCGCGTGTTTGGCCGCTTCAGCCTGAAGCTCGGCCTGACGCGCGTTCCACTCTTGATCTTCGGCCTTGTTCAGATAGCTGTCCACCTGCATCTGCGTTTTCAGCGCCGCGGCTTCGGCCTGTCTTTTCTGATCACTATATGACGCTGAATTGCTGACATATGGAGAGACCAGACTGGCCACCTGACTGGCAATACCCATGACGGTCATTAGTCCGCCCATAGCCCTACCTCCTATTTGAATAATTTGATAAATATCGGCTTATAATTTTGGAACAACGTTGACCCGCCGGAAGCCGCTTTTCCCGTTTTCCCGACATTTTGATATTGATTGCGTATCAGGCATGGCGGGCCAGCATCCAGGAGTCGTCTTGAATCATTTGGGGGGGCAGGCCCAGAGCGTTGATGCGCCTGGCTTCGGTGAGCGCACTGTTATATTCATTCCAGGCCAGTTCCCTCTTGGTGTTGGAGCCGGTCACCGACTCACACATTTCAACGGCCAGCCGGGAGGCCAAGGCTTCGATAAACACAGGCGGATACATGGCCACATCAGTTACCCGCCGCAGATAAACCAGATTCAGGAGCGGTCCGTGGTTGGTCAGAACATTCCGTCCCTCCAGGGTAAATGAACGGGAGTCCGCTCCGACCAGATTATCTATGACGGCCTGTGGCCAGGGACCGGCCTCAAGCACACGTAGATTGTCGGCGGGCAAAAGATATTGAAAGTTCCAGCCAAAGGCTGGCTTTTCACTGAGGCTCGGCAGCATGACACGGCATTTGGCAAAGTGCCAGGCGTGCGATGAAATTTCAGCGTCACGCAGATTGTCGTACATGGAAGCGGCCAGAGAGGCGGTTTTGACGTCGTCGTCAAGCGAGGCTATGTGCGCTTCCCCCAGCTTGGAGAGAGCGCGGTTGACGATATCCACAGAGCCAGACATAAAGATACCTCCAAGTGGGCAGTGGCTGGATGATATTGCGGGCGCCGGCGGGCGGCAATGCCGCCCGCCGGGGTCAGCGCGGGTTCCGGTTATTCGACGCAGTCAACGCGAACGACTTTTTTCTCTTCGGTCCGGGCCGCCCCCAAGGTAGCCCGGGCATAGATCTGCCAGACATAGTTTTTATCCGGTCGCAGGTCGCTCTTGATATCCAGCTTCTGCCAGGTGGCAAAGTGGAGACCGCTTTTGACCCAGGCCAGACACTGACGCCCGGCCGCTTCCAGCGGCAGACGTTCGGTGCTGATGAACTTGAATCCCAGAAAGGTGTCCAGCTCACCTTTGACCAGGGCTCGCACGGTGTTATAATCCATGCTCTGGACCTTGGTGTTTTTCAGAAGGTCGGAAAGCTGTTTTTCAGAGCAGGCGAAATAGCGGGGCTCATCGGGGCTGTTGCCGGCGGCCATGAGCTTTTCCTTGGCGTCAATAAGCTTTTCGACGGTGAGTCCCCCGGTGCCGCTGATGACTTGATCAGCCGGAAAGGCGGTGGTCTTGAGGTCATCATAACGGCCGGTCTTGGCCGCGCCGAGAGCGGCGCTGATGATAACGTCGTCAACTTTGCGGCAATAGGCGGCCCGCACGGCCTCGGCATACTGGGAGCGGGGATCGGGAATCATCCGCAGTTGATCCTGATTGGTCACCGGCAGCGAGAGGGCGAAATCACCGGGGAAGACCCAGCGCTGGAAATGCTCGATGTCGCTCCACTGGGTGTCGCTTTTCCAATCGGAGCTATTGAGCTGTTCCATTTCCACCTCGCCCAGCTGCATAATCACCTGGGCCTTGTCGCCGCTGTAGTTGGCGGTGGTCACCGCTTCTTCGAAGCGGGAGGACCGCTGCTGCAAAAGCAGCTCGACATTTTTGCTGAACTGAAATACATGGTGTGCCTGAATAGCAAATTCGTTAGCCATTGTTTCTCCTTATGTGCGTGGTCCGCACGGGACTATGTCTAGGTGGAGGTTTCCCCGGGCGTTGGTTTTGGCGGCCATCATCGTATTAAGAGCGGTGCCCCCTTGGCTATGGAGACGGTAACCGCCAAGGGGGCACCGCTCTTAATACGATGATGGCCGCCGTAATTAACTATTACGGGAAAAAGCCACCCAGACGAAGGATGCGCGAGCATCCGTGGGTCCAGGGCTCAGCCCTGGGGGACGGCTCGTTTTGACAGGGTTTCAATTTCGCGAATGGCGCTGTGATCTCCGCTCTGATACCGGCGGCAGAAATCGGGATCGGCCATCAGGTGATCAATCCGATGACGCACGGCTTCCGGCGAACCATTGAAGCCATGGCCTTCCGCGTTTTGGGCGGGCCTGTCTTCGGCCAGGGCCGCACCCAGTTTCGAGAAAATTTCCACCGCCGCTTTAGGGCCGATGGAGCGCTCAATGCTTTCAGCCAGCTCCACCGAAACCCCGGACAGCCGGAAAGCCCTTCGTGCCGCCTCAATCTGGCCGGGCGCGAAAGATTTCAGCGCCTCTTCCTTGTCCGCGTCATATTGAAGGTTGGCGGCCTGGACGGCAGCGTTCCACTCTTCCTGATAGGCGGCCGCGATTTTCTGGGCCTGCCCTTTGGAAAGACCGGCCCCATGCATGGCCGCGCCCATGACCCCGGCAAACTGGGGATCGACTTCCTGGCCATCCAAATAATCAGTCAGGCCATAGTCTTCGGGTGAATCCGGGCGGCCAAGCTCTTTGTAGAGCTGGTTCCAGCCTTCGGTATCGCTTTCGTCGCCAGGAACGGTCAGACTGCGCGGCGTCTCCGGGGCCTCCGCTCCGATGACGGTTTCTACAACCGGCGTTTCCACTGCCGCCGGGGCGGCCGATTCCTGACCGGAGTTCACGTCCATATTGATATCGCTGTATTCTTCACTCATGATTGTTTCTCCTGTTCTAATCGTCGGTTTCCACTGCCAGCCGCATTTGGCGGATAAACTCTTCGTCCTGTATCTTCAGGCTTTCCAGCAGGTGACGCACCACCTGCCGCGAACCTTCCACCACTGCCAGGGCCAGCGGATCTGCGGGCACGTTTTTAAAAAAACGCGCGAACCCGGCCAGATCGGTCAGCACCAGTTCAGCTTCCGGCGTCAGACGGCCGCCCTCCATAAAAACCGATCGATAGGCGGCGGCCGTGCGGCGGCGTTTTTTTAAGGCCTTAATCATCGTTCACCTCCAGCCCCTGAAGTTTGTCCCCGGCGGCGGCCAGACTCTGCCCCGATTCAATCAGGGCCGGAAGCGCCGCCAGGGCCTGTTTGGCCTGCTCTTCCTGCTGGGCCTCTTCAGCGGCCTCGCTGGCGGCCTGTCTGGCCAAAGCCACTTCTTCCTTGCTGCGAATAACATCCGCCGGGGCGGCGAATGCCCGCCAGATAGTGCGCCCGGCTTCCTCATAGTTGATGATGTCAAGAATGGCGGAATCGAATTGGGCCAGCGCGGCCATGGCCTGAAAGGCGTTGAGTATGGCCGTGCCATCCTGGTTGTCAATGGCCCTGGCCATGGGCGTTTCATAGCGCGGCAGCACCGGGGCGGACATGCTGTCCGTCAGCGCCGGAGGGCACGAAAGGTGCGCGAAAGCCCCGGACCCGGCCAGAATGTCCAGTTCACGGTCAATGATCACCCTTAGAAGTTCCGATTGCTGGCGGCCCATGACCGGAGCCAGAAGCTGGGCCTTTTCCTGGGCCCGCTCCACCACTTCGGTGGCCGTTTTTTGCGGCGTATCCACCAGTATCTGAAACAGGTTGATGAAGAAAGCCTCATTGATGATGGTCCGCCCCTGCTCAATCAGCTCCAGGCCAATCGGGAGGTTCCCGCCGGATTGAAGGGGTATCACCAATTGCTTCCCATCCTGCGAAACTCCGCCATAATTGATAGAGCCGGATTTGAGGCTGAAAGCCGAAAGGATATCGGCCTCCGGCACGAGAAGGGGCGGGTTGACGGCTTTTTCGGCGGCGCGGATGATGGTTTTCATCATGGCGTTGACCTGAAGGATGTCGGGCATAACGTCCATGGCCGGGGAGCGGCCGTAAACATCGCCGGGGGCCACCGTGAAGCGTGAGACGGCATAAGGCATGACGCGATAGCCGCTTTCCCGCACCACCATGCGGCTGGCCCTGGCCAGGTGTACCGAAGCGATAGGCAGGTTGACCGGAGAGACCGGAGCCGTACCCGCGCTCCTGAAATCCCTGGCCCGGCCGGGATATAAATCCTGGCGCGGGAAAACGGCGTGAATGAATTCATGCTTGTTTTCCATGCGTGACGGGTCTTGAGCGTCGCGCAGAATTTCATCGGGCAGATTTTCAAACTCCGCCGCCGCCTGACGGGCGGTCAGTTTATAGAGCCGGAAGACCGTATCGATGCGCCCGACCGAGTTTTCGGCCACATATATTTCGTGCACCGGCAGACACTGGTAGCGCAGGCCCTGGCCGGGTTCGTCATCCACATAGATCACGGCCAGCCCGTGAACGCCCAGCGAGAGATAGGCCTCCGTCATCTGATTGGCGAAATTGGCTTCCGGCGAGTAACGGGCGGTGAAGAGTATGTCGCGCACACTGTTCAGGTAATAGCCCACTTCAGGGTCCTGATCGAGTTCCTTAAAGCCGGTCATCAGGCTGTGCCATTTCTGCGAACGGGGAGTCAGAACTGATTCCATGGCCGCCCCGAACCGCTGAATGGCCAGCGAAGCGGTGCTGTCGAACATATACTGGGTGGTTTTATTAGACAGGCCGCTTCTGGGCATGACATAGTCGGAGCAACGCTGCCAGAGGCCCTCCCATTCCGCGCGTCCGGCGGCCAGGCTTTCAAAGCGTTTGATAATTTTGTCGCCGTCCATCATTTTAGTTACCTCTTTCATCAGCCCGCCTCCATCAGCATTTCAGGAATTATGGCGGCCAGAGTAAACGGCAGCGGATAAGTCTGGCCGACGGATAAGGCCCCTTCGGTTTCATAGCCGCCCGGCCAGTTTATTTTTTTGTCGCCCGTAAAAAGCGGCAGACACATATCCATTTGCTGAGCGCCGCGCCTGTATTCCAATTGCTGCATGTTGTTCTCATCCGGCCCGGCCGCGCCGCCGCCCGATTCAATCAGCTTCAGCGTGGCCGACGTGAAACGCTTCAGCCGCATGGCCGATGAGCCGGTCTGGGTTTGGGCTTCCAGATTCAGGGTGGTCATGATCGAAGTGTAGGGCAGCCCCACCTGAACCTTGTCGGCCGGGTATTGCAAAGTTATGGCCCCCTGGGTCACCACTTGCCGGGGCTGCACTCCGCCGTCGGCCAGAACATCCACCTCCAACCCTTCCAGATGATTCAAGCCGGAGATCGTCGTCATCTGGCTGCCGGTAACAGTCGAGCCGCAATCGACGAAGAAAGCGTCTTCCAAAGCTTCGCCGGGATCGTGGCCGTGGTCCATCAGTTCGATGTAATAGCGCGTGCGGCCGTTCACCACTCTCTTGACAGCCAGCCACAATTCATCGCGCCCGCCGTGGGCGGCCGGTATAACGGCGATGTGGGCCACCTGACCCCCGCCGCCCAGAACGTGCCGGTGCCAGGCGCTCATGTCCTGCTCGCGGCTGTAGGTGAAGCCGATGAGCTGGCCGTCGGGCCGCACGGCCCAGAGCGTTTCAATAGGTTCAGACTGCCAGGCCAGGGCGGTGATGCCGCCGCGGGTGATGTGCTCGGCGGCCACGGTCACATCCATGGCCGCATAGTTATCGCCGGAATAGTCATAGACGAATTCGCGCACTTTGCGCCCGGCCCTCTGGACGAACATCACCACTGACCCAACGCGCAAAGCCTGAATGCTGGAAGAGCCGAAAGCCGTCTCCGGCACCACCTTTACGTTTTCCGGCCCCAGCGGTTCCACGGTAGTGGTTTCGCTGATGATGAATTCACTGCCGGAGGTGCCCACCAGTAAACCGCTGGAAGGGCACAGCCATTCGATCTTGTCGATCTGTTCGGAATAGATGTTGATCTCAATGGGATCGTCCGCCACCACCGGGACGATGACGTTGCCGTTATTGTCTTTCTGCTCGGAGGTCAATTGAAACTGCTCAAAGGCCCCGCTCTGGCTCATATAGACGGTCTGACCGGCGGCCAGACACAGCCGTTCCCGAAAGAGGGCTACGGCGGTGGGGTTCGGCCGGGTGCCCCAGCCGGGGAGAGTGGTCAGCCGCCAGTCCAGATGCCCGTGCCGGGCCAGCTTTATGGGCGGCATGTCCTGCCCGACGATATACATCACATCGCCGCTCTGCACATATTTGAGGGCGCAGATGCCATTATCCAGAAAAATTTGCGACTGCGAGAGGCTGGTGACGATACGGTAGTGAAAGCCGTTGTTCAGGACAGGCGCACCGTTGCAGAAAAAGCGCATGTAACCCTGACCTACTTCAATGATGTAGGTGGTAGTGGAAGAAAAGGCGAATTCCAACAGGGCCACGGGTTTTTCGCCGTTGGCGGCGGTGGTTATATAGCGGGTTCCGCCGCGCCTTTTGATCGGCCCTTGCAAAAGGGGAATAAAATTTTCCAGCCTTTTGCAGCCTGCCGGGTATTTGGCCAAGTCGCTGCGGCCCGACACCAGCGGTGAGATTTCACCGAAAGTGAAACGGTTGAGTAATGGTGTAATCTTGGTCATGATCGTTTCAGCCTCAGCCGCCCAGAAGGGTTTTGCCGTTGGCGGCGGTGTTTTCACCGGCCAGGATGGTGGCGGCGCGGCCGGAGGCGGCCACGCTGGCCTTGCGCCGTTCATCTTCGGCGGCCAGAGCTTTTTTCTTATCTTCGGCCGCCTGGGCTTCGGCTTCAGATTTCAGCCGGGCCTCTTCGGCCTGCCGTTCCAATTCCTGGCGCCTGAGCTTATCCTCTTCGGCCTGCTGGGCTACGATAGCCTGATCGGTCTGGCTGGTGGTCTGATAGACGGTGCCGGATGTGGGAGTGGCTGTGGGCGCGACGCCCAGCACACGGCCCACCGACCCGACGACTTTTTTCATCAGCTTTTTAAATCCCCCCATAGTAAAACCTCCTTAACTAGTGCTCAGTCTTAAATTTTTGAGAAATCGCTGTGACCCGCCGGGAGCCGGGGATTGTTTTTTGTCCCGGCTCCGTTCCGGGGGTCTTTAGTCACGGAGCCGGGACAAAAAACAATCCCCGGCTCCCGGCTCCCACTGGGCCTATGCATACTTTTCAGCCTTGGGGAAAGACGACCAGGCAGCCGCCGGGAGAAATGTTTTTGCCCGGTGAGGTGACTAAGACTTCCGGAATGGAACCGGGCAAAAACATTTCTCCCGGCGGCGGTCAACCGCTATAGCCTGCCTGTATTCGATTGTGATCCGCCTGATGCGGATCAGAAACAGCGCTTTCGAGCGGCTTGGCGGAAGCTCTGGGAAAGAATAAATACTGCAGCCCCCCCACCGAGCGGCGCAGACGGGCGATCCAGCAGGCTCCGGGAATGAGGACGGTTTTTCGGCCGCCCATTTCCAGGCAATAATTCGCCGCGCCCTGATTGATGACCGGCACCAGCCCGATAAGCGTTTTCAATTTAAAAAAATTGAAACACGTCTCCAGAACAAAATCCCCGATCTCATGCCGGCGCTCCATTCCATAATTGAAGAGGCAGAAGTGAATGCGGGCGGTATCTCCCTCAAAGCAGGATAGAAAGAAAAAGCCGACCGGCCGATCCTGGTCACCATAAACACCGGCAAAAAAACCGATTTTGTCGAGACGGCGCACAAAAGTTTCAAACAGCCCGGGCGACAACCGGGGACAATCGTAAGCCACAATATCGAGCGTGCCGTCGGCCGCGCCGATTTCATAAAGCTCCTTCACTTCATCGAGCGACAAACCGGTGTCATGGCTGGTCCAGAATTTGATGGTGTACATAAAAACCTTCCAGAAATAAGCTTTAAAATTTCAATCCATCTCCGCGAACCTGGGGCGGCGGTTCAAGACGGCCGGGCAGGCCACCGGCTGGGCAAAAGTCAAGGCCAGCGCGTCAGCCAAATCCGGTGAGGGCAGGCCACGCCGCTTCAGGTCGTCTTTGCCCTCAATTCTCAGGCGGCCGAGCGCGTCATAATCATAGGTGGGAGCCAAAAGATCTGATTTGAGGTTCTGGTCATCGGGTATACAGGCCCCGTCCAGAAGCCAGTCGCGCATATGCGACCACATCTCGGCTTTGAGGTTGGCGAACTTGTCCGGCCTTCTCGGCCGCGCCCCGGAATTGACGCCGATAACCTGGTGGCCCAATTGCCTCAGACGATCCACAACTCCGGAGCCCAATCCAACAACGTCGACAAATACTGCTTGCGGGGCGAGTCTGTTGATGAGCTCCGAAGTTCTGGATGCCGTGAGCATCAGATCCTGATCGCGCCAGGTTTCCAGACGGGTGATAGCGCGTCCCCGGCGAAGGAGCAGGGCGGTGCGGTCGTCGCCAAAGCGGGCCGGGTCCAGGCCGAAGACCAGCGGGAACGCGGCATCATCGCCTTGCCCGCTTCTCTCCGCCGCTTCCTGAACGATGGTGAAATCAATAAAGGTATTGGTATTGCTGGCGGTGAAATCGCACAAAAATTCCTGGCGAAAAAGGTCTTCACTCATTTCCGCTTTCAGGCAATCCAATTCCTCCGCGTCGATAATGCCGGTTTTATTCACCGGATACAGCCCGGACTGCCAATCACTGTCTTCAGCCGACTTCTTCAAGGCCGTGTTATAAAGCTCAAAAAAAGTGTTCTGCCCCTTGGGCGTGCCTATAAACACCGCCCACCCGCCCCGGTCGGCCAGGGCCGGGCGCACCACGGCGGGCCAGGCTTCAGGCCTCATCTGGGCCACCTCGTCCATCACCACGCCGTCGAAACCCAATCCGCGCAGGCGATCGGGATAATCCGCGCCGAAAATTCGTATAACCGCGCCGTTCCACAAGGTCAGTGAAAGTTCACTTTCATTTACTTTCAGTGACGGCAGCTCCCTGGCGTAAAACTTCAGCCGATCCCAGGCCACGGCTTTGGCCTGATTGAGAAAGGGCGCGACATAGGCGAACAGCGGAGCCGGGTGCTCGCGCTCAATGTTCATGGCGGCCATTAAAAGCCGCAGGCAGACGGCCTCGGTCTTCCCGGCCCGGCGATGGGCCACAATAACGTTGAAGCGGTGCTTCTCCAGCCGCATGAGCGCCTCACGCTGCCACGGGCGCGGTGTATATTCAAAATAGGTGACTCTTTCAGACATTGATTATTCCTATGCTGATAAATTTGATCTTTGTGAGTATATTGTGATTAACCCAGCACCTGATCGTCACAATCAGGAAGATTTTCGCGGATAACGATTATTCCAGCCCCCTCCTCATCAACAGCCTGGTCAGGCTTGCCGCAAGCCCGGAGAAGGACTTCGCGGGCCGCGGCCAAAACCACTTTTTCATCCTTGGAGTCCATCAACCGGACCATAGCCAGGAGGGCCTCCGGGGCATGGGACTGGGCCAGCTTCTTGATATCAGCCGATTTTTCGGCGGGACCGCTCTTGGCGGCTTTCGGGGGAGTTTTGCTGGCGCTTTTCATGTCCCATGACCTCGGAGGAAGGGGGGAGGGTTTTCAGCAGAAGGGGCCTGACGGCTGGACAGGACCGAAGGGGAGCGGCGGGGTGCCGCTGATGATTGAAGTATGCACAATTTATTCAGATTTGTCAACAATTAAATTCACAGTGGTGCATATTTTGTGAATTGCCTAAAACTTTATAATTCCGCTTCAGGTTATGGTATAATTCTCCAGACAGCCCATATCGGGCTGAACACCCCTGATCAACAAGGAGTCTACATGTCGTCTTCGGCTGGACGAGCAAGCGGAAGATTAATCCGTTCCATACTTTTTATATCAATAATAGCGGCCCTGGCCCTGACCTCGGCCTGCGGGGACACCCGCCGGAGAACTGCCGGACTGAAGCCGGTGATAAGGAGCAACGTTATTGAGCGTGCGCCGGTGGGTCTGCGGATGGACGTGACCAAATTCAACTGGCAATACATACGTGGCGGCAGCGGCCTTCAGGTGACGGGCACGGTGCGTAACAACACCCGCAAGCCGCAGCAGCCGGTGGTGCTCTATGCCATGTTATTTGACGAGACGGGCAAGGCTGTGGGTATGGGAGAGACGCGGATAAGCCCTTCGAGTCTGGCGCCGGGAGCTCAGGGCAGTTTTACATTAGTGGTGGCCACGAGCCGCCCCCAAAAGCCCCGCCCAATAAAGTACCTCCGCCTCCTAACCAACTTCCAAAACAACTAGTGCGTGGCCCGCACGGGGCTATGTCTAGGAGGGGTTTTCCCGTAATAGTTAATTTTGGCGGCCATCATCGTATTAAGAGCGGTGCCCCCTTGGCTATTGACCAGCTTCAGAGCAGCCGGGCAGGGCCCGGACCAACGTCTAGGAGGGGTTTTCCCGTAATAGTTAATTTTGGTGGCCATCATCGTATTAAGAGCGGTGCCCCCTTGGCTATTAACCAGCTTCAGAGCAGTTGGAGGTTCTCATGTTTGAACGTGTTAGGCAGAACAAAACAGAGTCGGCCGCGCCGCGCTCCGCGCCCGGCCAGCCTGTGATTTCGCTGGCGCTGGCCGGTTATCGCCAGAGTGTGGCCCAGTTCAAAGAAGAGGCTGATACAAACGGCGGTTTGCCGGGCCAGCTTAAAGCGGGCCTGGAATCCCTATCGGGGCTGAATCTGGATGATGTGCGGGTGCATCGTGAATCATCCGGCCCGGCCCAGATGTCGGCTTTCGCCTACACTCAAGGCTCTGATATTTATCTGGGGCCGGGGCAGGATAAATACCTCCCGCATGAGGGCTGGCACGCTGTGCAGCAGAAACAGGGCCGGGTGCAGCCCACCCGCCAGTTGGCTACAGGAATGGGGCTGAACGACCAGCCGGAGCTTGAACACGAAGCGGATATCATGGGCCAGCGAGCGGCCAGCCTGGATGTTGTGCAGGGAGCGATGGAAGATGAAACCGGGCTGGAGGAAATGGCGGATATAAGCGTGGGCATGCCTGAAGAGATGGAGCTGGAAGAGTAAGGCGCGAGTCACCACTGCCCTAACTAAAAAAACGCGCTGTCATCGGCGCGTTTTTTGTTGGCATAGCGTATGTCTTCTAAGGTTCTAAAAATTTACCTGGCCTAATATCAAACGCATCAGCAAAGGCAAATAATGTTTTCAATGAAATCGGCTGAACGATACTTGAAGTCTCAATCATCGAAAGATACCTTGGGCTGAGGTTTATTTTTTCAGCCAATTGCTGCTGGGTCAGGCCATTCAATTTTCGATAATAGGCAACTCTTAGGCCGATTATTATATATCTGCTATCATTGATGCTTTTGGCCCCAGGTACGAAAGGTTGATTATTAGCCTTTTCATTATCAACGGCAACGGGGTGGTTTTTTTCTACTGGGGTCATGTTCAGCGCCTCCTGAATAATAGTTGGAGGCCGGATATGTAGATATATCACGGCCGGGCGCTACAAACGGCTCCAAGAAGCCGCAGACTTGATTTCCCGAAGGTCTTGTATTCAGTCCACACCCGACCATGTCGCGAGCCTTGCGGCGAACAACACAGAGTGCGGTCTGTTTCTTGGTTAGACCATATTTTCGGTAGGTATTTGTAGTACCCGTCAATCAGTAAATCATGGCTGACGACAAATGTCAAGAGAATATTGTCAATAAAATAGAACAGTGTAATTACTCGGCGGTGGGCCGGAGGCTGGGGCTGAAAATCTTTTACGAAAGGTATCGTTCACCATTGTTTCAGCGCCACAACTCGCTTTGAAGACTGGGACTCAAACAAGTGGCGCAAAAACAATGGTACTCTACAGAAATTTTTCAGCCCCAGCCTCCTGCTTCAGTGTCGTGCTGTCAAAAGAATTGCGGATAAGTCCATGTTTATGGACGCGAAGCAATTGCCCCAAACAGCCGGGGCCGACCAGGAAGGGGGAGCGGAAAACTTTCCGTAAACGCTCGTGATTTTGCTCCCCGGACGGGCAGGGATTCGCCAACAACCAATGAAGCCACCCGGCCGGGATCAGAGAAAATCACGAGCGTCCGAAGGAAATTTTTCCGCTCCCCCTTCCGGGTTTTACCTTTTCAGTTTCCCCCGCCGCAGATGACGGCACGGATAAAAAAACCGGCATGCGCCCATGATCGCACGCCAGTTTGGGGTCAAGGGGGCTATGCCCCCTTGTGGGGTGGAGGGGCAAAGCCCCCCTCTTCGCATTTACTTTTCGGACTTGTCCTGGGCGTCGACCCAGGCCATTATTTCGCTGTGATCCAAGGTCTTGCCAGCGTTGGCGTCGCCCATCATTTCCAGGGTGCGGGGGTCGGTGTCGTGATCATCATAGGCCACGGGGAGCTTTTCCTTCAGAGTGGTCTTTTCCATTTCGTTTCCTCGCCAGGTGTTTGGTTGCGGCCATACGGCCTGTTGTCACTTGGAAAGCGGCAGCGTCACTATAAACACCGCGCCCGGATCGTTGCCCGCCCATTGCAGTTCACCGCGATAAGGCAAGAGCAGCGTTCGCGCCAGGCTTAACCCCAGACCCGTTCCCCCAGAATTTTTTCGAGTTGTGAAAAAAGGCTTGAAGATAGAATCAACGGCCTCAGGCGGTATGCCCGGTCCATTATCAGTGGACCTGATTATACCGTTTTTTTGCAAGCCGTCAAGACCTATTTCCAACTTAATCCTATCGGCGCCACTGTCGCGGCTGTTGTCAATTAAATTACGCAGAACCGTTTCCAGAACATCAGTCGAAACAGATAGTTCCAGGGAATCCAGAGAGGTTTCCAGGCCTACGGTGAAACCCTGCTGGCGATAGTGGGCAACGAGATTTTGCGATAATTCAATGGCATTGGCCCGGTCGTCTCCGGCGGGATCGACGGCTTCAGCCCGCGCCAGGGCCAACAGACGCATCACCAGCTTTTCCAGACGGTCAAGGTCATTTTTGATATTATTTTCAAAGCGGATTCTGGTGGCTTCGTCCATGCTGGAGCCGTGCTCGGAGATCAGCTCCATGGCCCCTTTTATTGAAGTCAGCGGCGTTTTGAATTCGTGTGAGACGCCGGAGGCAAAGGCTTTCAGGTAATCGGAGCGGCGGCGGAGACGCTCGGCCATGTCGGCGACCACGGCGCGGAGCTCGGCCAGTTCGCGGACGACGATGAGGGGGGCTTTGTCTGAGAAGCCGCCCTGGCCGCCTTCGGCGACGCTTTTGGCTTCGGCGGCCAGACGCTTGACCGGCCCCACAATCATCAGCGATGAGATAAGGCTGATGGCGGCCATGAGGCCCATGGTCAGAATCGCGGAGAGGATGAGGTTCTTGGCTTCCTGATGGTAGAGGGCCTTGAGGACTTCGCGCGGGGTGCGGGAGAGGTAGACCACGCCGATCAGACGGTCACGGTTCATCACCGGCATGGCGAAGAAAACCCGGAAGCGCGCGCCGCGCTCCGGTGAGGAGAGGGAGACCCATTTTCTGGTATCGCGGGTGCGGAGGACGCTGTAGTAATTGCCGCTCAAGGCTTCGGAAACTTCGGGGTTATCACTGAGGGAGAGGCCCTGGCCGCGCTTGCCGCCGACCACCAGCCCGTGAAAATCCAGGAGCACGACACTGGAGAGAGTGGTGCGCCCGGCCTCATCGAGAATAGCTTCGAGATGGGCGGCGGCCTCCAGGGCGACGGGATCGGGATCGTAGAGTGAGGGGCGGTAGTGAATGCCGCGCTCCAGAATAGCGTCGCGCGAGAGGTCCAGACGCGGCGGCATGAGGCGATAGGGGCCGGAGGCCCCGGCGGCGCTGAAGCCGGAAAGGCGGCGGCCATAGCCGGGGCCGCTGATTTTCAGCACCTCGCTTTTATACATAGCCCCGATCAGGGCGGCCTGGGCGATGAGTTCGGTTTCCGTCTGGCGCACCAGTTCGTTTTCGTAGATTCTAAAGAGGTAGAGGCCGGAAATGGGCATGGCCAGAATGATCAGGCCCACCAGGATCATCATTACCCTCAGGCTGGGGCGGCGGTTGCGCGGAGCGGCGGAACTCATAACGGCCGGGCCTTTTCCTAAAGATAGGCCAGATAGCGGCCGCTGGGAGTTTTTTCCACTTTCAGCGGCAGATCAAAGGCTTTTTGCAGCGGCTCCGGCCGCATCGTTTCGGAAAGCTCGCCGCAGGCGATTACGCCGCCGTTTTTCATCATCATGGCGTGGGTCATGAAGGGGCCGATTTCCAGGGTGTTATGGGTGGTGAGAATGATGGTCGGCGCGGAAGGGCCGGCCGCCATTTTGTCCAGAAGAGCCATGAACTGCTCGCGTCCGCCCATATCCAGGTTGGCCATGGGCTCGTCCAGAAAGAGAATGGACGGCTTCATCAGGGCCGCGCGGGCCAACAGCGCCCGCTGTTTCTCGCCGGAGGACAGAAGCCCGAACTGGCGGTAAAGAATGCGGGTGAGGCCGAATTCTTCGGCCAGTTCCTCTGCCACCCGCACCTGTTGGGGTGTGGGGTCGGCATAGAGGCCAAGGCTGGCCTCCGGGCCGGAGAGGATGACCTCCCGCACGGTGGTCTCGCCGGGGGTCAGTTCCTCCAGGGCCTTGGCCACCCAGCCCAGGCGGCGGCGCAAAACGCGCAGGTCCACCCGGCCCAGCCGGTGGCCAAGAATATCGACCGTCCCGGTGGTGGGCCAGACGTAGCCGGTGAGAATTTTCATCAACAAGGTCTTGCCCGCGCCGTTGACTCCCAGAACAGCCCAGTGCTGGCCCGCCAGAACCTGCCAGGATAAATCCCGCAGAAGCGTTTCGCGGCCCCTTTTAAGGCTGAGGCTGTCGGCCCTGATGACGGTTTCATTATCGCAAGTCTTCATAAAAGATCCTGAAAGGCTTTGGCGGTCAAGGCGGCCCCTGGCCGCGGCCTCTATTATTTTTGCTTATAACCAAAATTATGTTATTATAAAAAGGTTATAAAATCTGGCGCATTAGTGATGCGGCGGGAATCATTATATAACAATTCAGATGGAGAACCAAATGTCCAGCCGCATAAGAAAAGCACGGGTTAATGATGTTCAGGCGATTTACGATTTATTGAAGCACATGGCGGCCCAGGGCCTGCTCCTGCCCCGAAGCCTCTCGAACCTTTATGAAGCCGTGCAGTCTTTCTTTGTGGCCGAGGATGATGAGGGCAAAGTCATTGGCGTGGCCGCCCTTCAGGTGGCCTGGGAAACGCTGGCGGAGGTCCGTTCGCTGGCCGTGCTGCCGGAGAGCGGGTCCAGGGGCCTTGGCCGCCGCCTGACTATGGCGGTGGAGGATGAGGCCAGAAAGCTGGGCATAACCCGCATGTTTTCTCTGACCTATGTGCCGGGCTTCTTTGAAAAAATGGGTTACACGATAGTGCCGCTGGAATCTCTGCCGCAAAAAATCTGGGCCGTCTGTTTTCAATGTGTCCATTACCCGGACTGCAAGGAGACGGCCATGGTGAAGGATCTCGATTAGGTTTCCAAGCAATACGGCGCGCACTGCAAAAAAACGCGTTCAGGGCAGGTTGATCGTGCGCCGGTAAAAGGATTGATTATTGTATACTGACACGCACTGCTCTGTACCTGTTGACAGCAGGTTGATCGTGCGCCGGTAAAAGAATCATAATGTGCCAGTGGGGGGTGCGCTTATGAAGATAAAGGCTCTGGCCGGTTTGGCGGTAATTTTTCTGGCCGTGCTGCTATGGTGGAACGTGTCAGGTTTCAGCAGTTTCACTATTATTAATGTCGGCAATCTTCACAGCCAGATATTACCCTTTGAAACACTGACGGCCGAAGGCGGCGATCCAGAACGCCAGGGCGGGCTGATGTATATGCGCACGGCCATGAAGGATTTGAAAAGCAAATATCCAGATAGTCTGGTCGTCTCCCCCGGCGATATGGTCATGGGCTTGTGGTGGCGTCTTTTCGGGGGCGAACCGGAAGCCAAGGCCATCGCAATGCTGGGGATTAACGTGGGCGCGGTGGGCAACCACGAATTCAGCCTGGGTGTGGATTATTTTAAAAAAGCCCTGGCCGCCCATCCTGATTTTCCGGTTTTAGCCAGCAATCTGGAAATTGATGAATCCGGTTTTACCGGCCTGTTGAGCGAGAATACGGTTTTAACCACTCCCACCGGTGACAGGGTCGGTTTTTTCAGCCTGATGCCGCCTTTCCAGCTATATAGCAGCCAGGTGAAGAGTACGCTGGTAATAAATTCGGCCGTGGCGGACGAAGCCAGAGCGCAGGTAAAAAAACTCCAGTCCCAGGGGGTTGACGCGGTAGTCCTGTTGAGCCACATGCCCCTTAATGACGACCTGAACCTGGCCGCCGCCGTTGACGGAATCGATCTGATCATAAACGGCGATTCCCCTTTTGGGGAGGTGCCGGTGATACATTGGGTGAATGGTGCGGGCGGCTGGAAGACGGCGGTGGTCTCCAGCACCGACAAGGGGCGGCTCTTGACGGCCACCTCAGTGGTTATGCATCGCGGCTCCATTGTGCCGGAGAAGACAACCATGGAGGTGGTGCATGTGGACGACTCCCTGGCGGCGGATCAGGAAGCGGCGGCCTTGGCTGAATTTTATGAAAAAAGCATCAGCGCCAGATTGGATCAGCCCATCGGCGTATTTTCCACGCCGGTGGACGCGCGCAAATCCTCCACCCGCAGCGGCGAGACTCCGCTGGGCGACTTTTTGACCGACGCTTTGCGCTGGGGCACCGGGGCGCAGGTGGCCGTGATGAACGCCGGCGGCATCAGGGGCGACCGGATTTTTCCGGCCGGGCCGGTCTCCATGAGAAACGTGCATGAGATTTTTCCTTTCAACAATACCATTTGGGTCAAACAGATGACCGGCAGCCAGATCCGCGACATGCTGTCGCTTTCGGCTTCAGCCCTGATTGGGGAAAATGACGCTTATGAGGCTGAGTCACGTCCGGGCACGGGAGCTTATCTGCATCTTTCCGGCCTTCATGTGACCCTGGCCATCAGCGAAATCAACGCCCCCGCCCAGTTGTCGCCGGACGGGGAAGTGCTGACCTACGGCAATCGCCTGAAAGCGGTCAATCTGGGCGACCATAACTCACAGATCCCCCTCAACGATCTGGAGGTCTACACGGTGGCCATGCCGAGCTTTCTGGCCGACGGGGCCGATAAGTATTTATTCCTGAAGGATCTGCCGGGCGCCGACACCCAGTTGATCGACGCGGATGTGGTTATCGATTACATTCGCTCTTTTGGGGATCAGCCTGTAAATATGGTCGTTGAAGACCGGGTGCACATCGGGTTCGGAAGGAAGCAGCAGGCTTCAGGCACGGATTAACGGCGGCGCACATGAAGGTTTGGCAATATGTCTGATGAATCAAACAGGTCGTCTTCATTCACCGCCGGGTTGGCGACCGGGTGCCCTATTGTAATGGGCCTTGTCCCTATCGGGCTGGTTTATGGCGCGGCTGCCGGAGCCATGGGCCTGAGCCTGATTCAGACTGTCGGCATGAGCCTGACCATATACTCCGGTTCGTCTCAACTGGTTTTTCTGGATATGTGGGGCCAGGGCGCTTCGACGCTGGTGCTGACGCTGACCTGCCTGGTGATGAACCTGCGTATGGGCATGTATGGGGCCTCTCTGGCTCCCCGGCTGGGAGAAGTTTCCGGGGCCAGATCGGCGGCGGCCGCCTATCTGATTACCGATGAAAGCTACGGCTTGAGCATGGGTCATTTTTTATCCCGCAAAGCCCAGCCGGCCTCCCCGCTGTCCTTTTATTTCGGCGCGGCCCTGCCGACCTGGATCAGCTGGCAGTTGAGCGGATTGGCCGGGCATCTGGTGGGCGCGCTCATACCGCCTAGCTGGCCTTTGAATATGGCTGTGCCGTTGGTTTTTTTAGCCCTTCTGGTGCCCATGCTGGCCAGGGGCCCCAAATTGTCGGCCGCGGCGGCGGCCATGATCACGGCGGTGGCCGGGGCCGGAATTCCCATGAATTTAGGGCTTATCCTGGCCGTGGCTGTCGGTATCGCGGCCGGGATGATTCACAGCTCCCTGTCTGGAAAGGCGGCCTGAAGATGGAATTCTGGCTGCCGGTTCTATTGATTGCCGTGGGCACCTTTTTTATTCGCTTTTCCTTCATCGGGGGACGAATGAAATTTGTGATGCCGGAAATGGTGCGGCGCGGGCTGGATTTTGTGCCTGTTTCGGTTATGGCCGCGCTGGTGGCCCTGGGCTTTTTTGTCGACGATCAGAAAACTTTCGTTCTTTATGGCCCCAGCCTGGCGGCGGCCGGGATGGCTTCCTTACTGGCCTGGAAATTTGGGCGCGACGTGTTAACTATCGCCGCCGGACTGGCTGTCTACTGGCTGGCTGAATTTCTACTTATATAAATGATCTTTTACCGGAGTGCGGTCAACATGCCGTCAACAGGCGGCAGGTAGTTCGTGTCAGTGTTCATTAAACGATCTTTTACCGGAGTGCGGTCAACATGCCGTCAATAAGCGAGTATCAGTGCGTGTCGGTGTACATTTAACCATCTTTTACTGCACACCTATACGCACTGTTCAACACCAACTGACGGCATGTTGGCCGTGCGCCGGTAAAAAAATCGACTGACTGCCAAAGGTGGTGACTTATGGATTCGCTTGCGGCTTCGTTGGATCAGGTTTCCCTGTATACCATTGTCCTGACCGTCATGGTGGGCGTGAGCCTGTTGTGTGTGGGCATAGTTGTTTTTTTTGAGCGCAAGAACCCCACTTCCAGCATCGCCTGGGTTCTGCTTCTGCTGTTCCTGCCGGTTGTGGGCTTTATCGCCTATCTTTTTCTTGGCACGGGTTTCCGGGTCAACAAAAAGAAAAAGTATCAGCTAAAGGCCATTAACGACGACCTTTACGACAACTTCATCCGCCGCCACCTCAATATCGCCGAGGCCCTGCGCTTCATGGAGGCGCACGAAAGCACGGCCCGCCTGGTGACCTACCTTTCCAGCGACGGCGACGGCATTTTTACCGGCGGCAACACGGCCGACGTGTTTACCGACGGCAACGATATGTTCGAGAGCCTGATTGCGGACATAAAAAACGCCCGACAGCACATTCACATGCTGTATTTCATTTTCAACAATGATGATATAGGTAAAGAGGTTGCGGGCCTTTTGACCTACAAGGTCAAGCAGGGGGTGGAGGTGCGGCTGATCTATGACAGCGTCGGCTCGCGCGCGATATTCAGCCCGCCCATTTTCCGCAAGCTGCGAAAGGCCGGGGGGCAGGTGATCGGTTTTTCGCCGGTGTTTTCCAACCTCAATTCACACCTGCGCCTGAATTATCGCAACCACCGCAAGATCACGGTGATTGACGGCCATATCGGCTATGTGGGCGGCATGAATATCGGCGATGAGTATCGCGGCCGGGACCACCAGAAAAAAATTCTGCGCTGGAAAAAACCATTAGTGCCCTGGCGGGACACTCACCTGCGAATAGTCGGCCCGGCGGTGTGGTTCCTTCAGGAGCGCTTTCTGATGGATTGGGGTTATTCCAGTGAAATGGAGCTTCACGACGAATTGAACATTCCCAAATTTTTCCCGGAATGCACTGGCTCCACTGAAGATCTGGGCATACAGATTGTCAGCGGCGGCCCGGACACCGGGGAGAAGAGCCCCATAAAAAGCGGCCTGTTGACCATGATCAACTCGGCCCGTCGCAACATTTATCTGCAAACGCCCTATTTCACGCCGGATGAAAGTTTTCTGGACGCTCTCCGCATTGCGGCCTCTTCCGACATTGACGTGCGCCTGATGCTGCCCTCCATCAGCGACCACTGGGTCAGTCAGATGATCGCCCTGGGTTATGCCCGCCAGCTATTGCAGTATGGAGTGCGGGTTTTTCTCTACAACGGCTTCATCCACTCCAAGGCTCTGGTCAGTGACGGGCTGGTGACCAGCATCGGCACCAGCAACCTCACCACCCGCAGTTTCACCATTGATTTTGAAATAAACGCCTTTATCTATGATTCGGCCTTTGCCTCCAGCTACGAAACGATTTTCCTCAATGACCAATCCAATTCGGTTGAAATCAATGAAGAGTGGTTCGAGAGCCAATCCGGCTTCACCCGGGGCTGCTATAATTTCACCCGGCTGTTCTCGCCGTTGATGTAGGCGGCCGGTCCAGTCGTTATTCGACGACCACTGAATGATCCAGACTGACCCTCCCATACAGCACACCGTCGCATTTGCCTCTGATGGTCACCTGACTGTCTATTTCCAAGAGGCCGCGTTTCTGGTCGAAATAGCAGAACACCTTATGATCGCCGCTTCCGCTCAGCGAAACGTATGGCATGCCGTCACGCTGCATGGTTTCGTTTCCAACTACTGTGCCGCTGACTTCCAGCATTTTGCCGGTATATTTGGCCTCGGCCGCCGCCCTTAGACACCAGGACTGTCGGGCAAAAAGGGTAAGGTAAAACCCGGAGGGCGGTGCGGTGAGATATCTCCATAGTGGAGCGATTTTAAATATGGCTTTTTCCCTTAAACAGGCAGCCCGTCAGCTATGCAAAAAGCGTGGTTTTTGCTTCGCGAGCGGCTTTTATAGCCTCAAAACCAGTCGCTGGCGCTCCGTCTCCCCTATCGGGTCGACCTGCTATTTTAAAATGTAGACCTTTTCCCTTAAACTGACGGCCCCTCCGCTACGCAAAAATCGTGGTTCCCTCTGGAGAAATCTCATCGCCCTCCTGGACATAGTTGGCTAATGTAAGAAAGCCGCAACCATCATCTTTAACAAACGCCGACACTGACCAGGCCGGGCGGGCAAAAAATTTTCTGTAAGTCGCTCGTAATTTTGCTCCCCGGACGGGCACGGACAATCAAATCTCTAATGAAGCCACCCGGCCGGGAATCAGAGAAAATTACGAGCGACGTCAGAAATTTTTTTGCCCGCCCGGCCGGGTTTTACCTCAAAGCACTTTCGAGAGATAACCAAAGCGGAAATCCCGGCCAGTATCACTTGCCGTGCTATAATAGATGAATGCGGCAATATAGAAGAGGAGGCCGGGATGAAAATTGAATACGAATGCAGTATCGGCAGTAACACGCGTCTCAATGAGAGGCTGGACGTCAAACAGCTTCAGTCGGCTGTTCACACACTGCGGGATAAAGGAACTGTCCATTTTGACGGCCTTGAAGATCGCGTCACAGCCCGGCAGATAGATGAAATTCTTTTTGCCAGACGCCCGGATTTAGAGCTGGCCATCAGCTCAGCCGGGCCGCCCGAGCCGCTGTATTCTGATAAGTTCCTCATTTCTGTTTCTGAGATGAAGCATGTGAAAAAACTACAGATTCATTGCCGCAAACGTCAGGATTTTTCGATATTCGGAAAGATGGGCCAACTAGAGCAACTCCGGCTTCACCTTACTTATGTACCTCTGGATATTTCATTCGCCGGGGAGCTGCCTCACTTGAAATTCATAATAATTAATTCAAAATGCAAAGGGCTGGAACATCTGGCCGACTCAACAAGCCTGGTATCTGTTTTCACCTATTCAGGTAATGTTGATTTCACTTTTGCCGCGAATTTATCTATTAAAAATGTGCGGCTCACCGGCCGCCACGACAGCTGGCGCCATATTCTGAAACCATGCCTGAAAACTCTGGCCTTTGATTGTGTGCCCAATCTTAATGATATCGATTGCATATCCGATTGCACCGGCCTGGAAAAACTATCGATAGCCCAGAGCAAAATAACCACCCTGCCGGATTTCTCACCTAATAAGAACCTTCGGGAACTCTATATCTACAGCGCCAAAAATCTTCATAACCTTGAAAACCTGGCCACCATCCCGCAGTTGGAAACCTTGTCGATAATGGAAGTGTCCAGCAAAGTAAATATTGACCGCCTCAGCTCCATTCTGCTGGCCATGCCGAACTTGAAAACCATTGGGTGCGGCTTTATGAGTTTGGCCAAAAAACATGTCCTTATGCTGAAAGACAAGCTCCGGCAGGGCGGACGGGAGGACCTGATCGGGGAGCCAAATTTTTCAATTCATTATGATTTTATCGATATTCTCGAAGCCCCGGTCATATTGGATTAAAGTCTGTACAACAACCGGTGTTGTTGTCGGGCCGGGCTTTCAATTGACCGTTAGTTTGGCTGTTTCAAAAACATCATTATTTCTTTTATTTTTGTCTGAATCGATTTTTTACCGTTTATTTTGTCGATAAACATCTCTTTTTTTCAACTGTAAACTTTTTCGTCGCTCAGAGTGTCGGTTTTTAAGCGTATGGCGCTTGCAACCGGTCCACTTTGATAGTATATTAAAACCAACTTGCCGGAAAACTTAAAAGCGCTCATTTATGTGCTTTTTTGTACCGCGAAACAGGCGGCCAGGAAGCGGTGATCCACAAAGGATTTCCTATCGCGCCGGATTTAATAGTTGTTTGCTGATTCTTAGGTGTGAAAACGGAAGCTTTTCCGGGTTTTCATGAAATATATTTGATAAGTTGGAGCATTATGTCTAGAGAGTACAAAGTCGGCGTGTTGGGCGCCAGCGGCGCGGTCGGCCGCGAAGTTCTCAATTGCCTGGAAGACCGGGTTTTCCCCTTTTCAGAAGTGCGCGCACTCGCCTCGGAACGATCCGCCGGCAGCAAGCTGGAGTTTAACGGCGGCGAGATTACTGTTCAAAAGGTCGGGCCGGATTCTTTTAAAGATCTGGATCTGGCAATTTTTTCAGCCGGAGCCTCCGTCAGCCGCGAATATGGACCCATTGCCGCCAAGAGCGGCTGCCCGGTGATTGATAATTCATCCTGCTGGCGGCAGGACGAACGCGTGCCGCTGGTGGTGCCGGAGGTCAACTCCAGGGTTTTGGCCCAGCATCGCGGCATCATCGCCAACCCCAACTGCTCCACTATTCAGATGCTGGTGGCCCTGAAACCTATTTATGACGCCGTCGGCATTAAACGCATTGTGGTGTCCACTTATCAGGCCGTCTCCGGCACCGGCCAGAAAGCTATTGAGGAACTGGCCGACCAGACCCGCCAGATTTTCAACTGCCAGGACGTCACCCGCAAGGTCTATCCGCACCGCATAGCCTTCAACTGCCTGCCGCACATCGATTCCTTTACCGACAACGGGTATACCAAGGAAGAGATGAAGATGGTCAATGAGACCAAAAAGATTTTCGGCGACGAAAACATCAAGGTTTCAGCCACCTGCGTCCGCGTGCCGGTTTTTTACGGGCATTCCGAGGCCATCTGGATTGAGACGGCCCGCCACATTGAAGTGGGCGCGGCCCGCGAATTGATGACCAGAGCCCCCGGCATTCTGGTGGTTGATAACCCGGAAGCCAATCAATATCCCATGGCCGTTGACGCGGCCGGGCGCGATGAGGTTTTTGTCGGCCGCATCAGGGCCGATATTTCCTGTGATAACGGCCTGACCATGTGGGTGGTGGCCGATAACCTTCGCAAGGGGGCGGCTACTAATGCCGTTGAAATCGCGGAACTTCTGATTCGCGACCCCGAGCTTCTGAAAACCAGCTGGGAATGGTGAGCCAAGTGGCGCTTTCCGCCCGCTTTGAATCAGTATGCTTCAATTTGAAGCCCACAATAAACTGAGACTTTAACTTTTGGAATGAGACGCCGGTCGCCGCCGCACCGCAAGAGACAACACCATCAGCGAGTGAGGCCCGTTTAATCCGTTGCCGCCATGCGGCTCATTCTCCAGTTGAAACCCTGAAAATTTTTGGAGGTTCTATTATGGCCTGGTCCCAAACGTCGCCGGAATACGCCAAGCTGATTGAAATCGGGCGTCCGCCCAACATTAAGAAGCTTTTTCCCAATTCAAAGGCCCTCATCGTCAGCGGCAAGGTTATTGACCGGGCCCTCTCGGCCAAGGGCAAGGCCATGACCATCGCGGCCAATGGACGAAACCACTTGATTATTCGCGGCGTTCTGGCCGCCGCCCAGAAAGCCAATGCCGCCGTTATCGTGGAAATTGCCAAGAGCGAGGGCGGGGCCAGCTTCTATTGCCCCACCAGCTATTGGAATCTGGCCCGTCAGGTCGATGCGCTGTGCAATGAAATGGGCGTCACCGTGCCCGTGGCCATTCACGCCGACCATTACGGCATTAAAAACGACAAGGACCTGAAAACGGCCCAGGTGGAAGTGCCCTCCATATTTGAGGCGGGCATCACCTCCATCGCCATTGACGCCTCTCATTTGCCGGATGATAAGAACCTTCTGGCCTCCATCGCCATTAATCCGGCTATTCCCAAATGGGCTGGATTGGAGTGTGAAGTGGGCGAAATCAAGGGTGATGTGGGTCTGTCCACCCCGGAAGACGCGCTTTTTCTGGTGCAGGGTCTTAACGCCCACGGCATTCACCCTGATTGGATTGCCCTCAATAACGGCACCACCCACGGCATCCAGGCTTCGGCCACGGGCATCAATGTGGCCCTGACGGCTGAAATCCATGAGGCCATCAAGCCCTACGGTCTGTCCGGCGCCCAGCACGGCACCAGCGGCAACTCCTCCGAGCGGCTGCGCGAAATCGCCCAGAAAACCCACACCACCAAGGCCAATGTGGCCACCGCCCTTCAGATGGTTTCCTGGGGCGTCAAGATCGATGATTACGGTAATGCCGTTCTCGATGGCGAGGGCAACCTGATTAAGGTTGAAGGACGGGGCATGAGCGAAGACCTGTGGGCGGACATGGCGGCCACCGGCAAGGCCCAGACCCTGAAGGCCGGCGATTGGAAAAAGTTCAACCTTCTCTATGAGAACAAGATCCTCGGCCAGAGGCGCGAAATACGGGAACGTATGGCCAAGGACGTTGAAGATTTCACCTATCGCCTGCTGACTGAAGTTTTTTCAGCCCAGGATACGGCCCCTCTGGCCTATGATGCCATCATGAAAACCGGTGGTTTTGATATGGGTGAAAAGGCGTCCAGAATGGAAGACGCAGCCGAATGGACTGAGGAGAAAATCATCAAGAAGGCCGCTTTGCTCACTGGCGACAAGGGGCCTGAGGGTGACTTCGACGATTGATGAATGGGGGTGAATTGCGGCCCACGCCCGTTCCGGCGAAAGTTGTTTCGATTCACCCTTGCTCATCAGAGTGTGGCAGACAAATACAATCAGTGCGTGGCAGGCGTGGCCTGTGCGGTAAAGGCTGATTGCCCGGTCAGCCGGCTTTGGGGAGTGAACCTCTCCGCCGAAGTGATTTCGATTGACCCGCAACCCTGCTTAGGGTTGCGGGCTCACTGGCTTGTCCGCATTTCAAGGCGGCGCCTGGTTTTTCCGCATTTAACAAACCAGGATCGGCTTTTAGGTTGAGGGCTGGCGTGTATGTGGTTGGGTTGCCCGGAGAATTGGCGCCTAAGGCCTGATTCGGAAAGCCAGCTCGCTGATAACCTCCAAATGTATGCATCAAGGCCGGACGCCCGGTTCAATGCCGTCCAGTCCCAGCCGTCAGGCCATGAGCTGAATGTTAAAGTATATTTTGGCTTCAGAAAAATGCTGAATCTTGTCAGTCGGAGCGGAAAGTTCATCGCCCCCTAATTCCCCACCCCAGCCGCCGTGACAATTGGCACGGTCTGTAAATTGAGTTTATTCGCCGGTTGTCGCCGGCCTGAAGGCTATGGCAAGTATCGCGTTCCAGCGAGCTTTTTCAGTCCGCCTGTGGAAGCCGGTTCCTGCGGGAGCCATCCTTCACATATAGTGGCGGAGCCAGATGTTGTCCCATGTTGAAAGTGCGCTTCGTGACCATGAAGAAAGTTGTCGGATCTCTCTTCCAGCCCCCCGCTGTGGAGATTTCCTGTGCCTTTCTTCATGGCCGCGAAGCGCACCTGTTTTTAGGCTCCGGGACAAAAATGGCCCGGAGCCGGACTAACTGCTCTGCGCCAGGAAGCGGCGAGCCACTTCCTGATATAGTTTTAACTTATAAGTAACAAACTCTTTGAAGGCCGCTTCCCGGCCGCCCGTCTACATTCAGACGGGCCGCCGCCTCGGCGTTGGCGGCGGGCCCTGCCCGCTATTTAATCGATTTCTTTGTAAACATGGCCCTTGGCTCCGCAAATGGGGCAGGTATCGGGCGCATGATCTTCGGCGATGTGGCCGCAAACCTGGCAGACGAAAACTTTCGGAGCTTCTTTCCCGGGTTCGGCCAGGGCTTTTTTGAACATTTCGGCGTGAACCTGTTCGGCCTTGTTGGCCAGATCCATGCTGCGCTCGGCGCTCTTTTCGCCTTCAGCGGCCGCGTCTTTGATCATGCCGGGATACATTTCAGTGAATTCAAAAACTTCGCCGCTGATGGCCTCTTTCAGGTTTTCTTCAGTGGTGCCTATGCCCTTCATGGCCCGCAGGTGGGCGTGGGCATGAATGGTTTCAGCGTCGGCGGCGGCGCGGAAGATGCGGGCGGCATAAGGCATTTTTTCCTGCTCAGCCTTATGGGCGAAAGCCAGGTATTTGCGATTGGCCTGGGATTCCCCGGCAAATGCTTCTTTCAGGTTTTCAAGTGTTTTCGACATTTAAGACCTCCATAAAAATGTTAGGGTTGCTGAGATCGCAAAAAGCTGTGGCCGTCCTTTTCAGCAGTTCTAATTAAGGCCTTTTTACCAATGAACCAGGGGCCGGAGCCGGGCAAAAGTATAAATTTTGCATGGCGAGAAGCAGTTCAGCTCTAAAATCAGCAGCTGAAGCTCCCTCTCGCTGGCGTTCGACCCCGCCGCATTAAGCGTAAGGGCCTTTAGAATTGCTGTTTCCGCGTAAAAATACGGCACAACTTTTTACGAAAAATACTCTATAAAAAAGAGCGTTTTTAAATTAATTTTTTAAAGCGGGCCAGGGCAAAGAAAATTATTGAACTTCACAGCCCAGGCAGCGCCCCATAATCAGCACAGAGGCTGTTTTGGCTCGCCCAAGTTCGCCAATGGCCTCCGGCCAGGGCAAGTTATCGAAATCCGGCCATTCAAAATCCAGAATCTGGCCGCACTGTTCACATAGAAAGTGATGGTGAGGCGTAGTGTCGCCATCAAAGTGGGTCGCGCCGCCGGGCATGATCAGCTTTCTGAGCATACCGCACTCCGCCAGAACATTTAGGGTGCGGTAAACAGTATCTCTGCTGAGTCCCGGAAGTTTTCCTGACACCATGTCGAATAACTGGTCGGCAGTCGGGTGACAGGCGGTTGAGGCCAAAGTTTTGAAAATAACAAATCTTTGGCTGGTGGCTTTTAAACCACGGGCTTGACAAACTTCTTTGAAGTGCTCATATTTTACGGGAGGCATGAGTCACTACCCTTTCTTTTTTAGGATAGTATCCTATTTCGGTGGTGGATGTCAATAATATTTTTAAGGGGGTTAGTATTTTTCTAGTCATAAAAGCGGATTGACACAAACTTTTAAATGAAGTATTATTGTAAGCTATGTGGTGTATAGAAAAAGAGTGGGATAAACACCTTGTGATAAGCAATTATTTTACTTGCTTGTGCACCTATGGCCTACATATTCTGGTATAAAGTTTGTGTTTTACTCCTTTCATAAAACGATAGAGGTGAATTTTTTGGTCCGCTTTCGGGCGCTTAGTGTGTGGATTCACTAAAGTCGTTTCCATTGCAACAACCTAGTAACAAATGAGGAACATAAACCGGGTGTGTTACCCTGTTTTCTGAGTCCTCCTGGATCATGGTGATTACATTGACTACGTTTCCTTTTTCGAAAAACGGCATTAACTGGTCTCCGGAATCTTCTCCCGAGCTGGTCAACGCTTATGCCCAGCGTCTGATCAACAGGCGTAAGAGACTTGGGCTCTCTCAGCGTGACTTGGCCAAGATGGTTGACGTTTCTGTCAACACAATTCAGAGTTATGAATCAGGAAGTTTGCCCCGCGGCGAACATTTCCTTAACCTGGCCCGCTCTCTCCAGTGTTCACTGGATTGGCTGGTAGGCCTTAATACCACCGGCGGCCTTTCCTGGCCCACCACGGTGGATGATGAAGATCATTTGGCGGTTGGTGCTTCCGGGGCCTCCTGGGAAGCTCCGCGTTCCTGGGTGTTTCCTCCTTTTCTGGAGATCGACGATCAGAGCAGCGGCCAGCCTCGCCAACAGGCTCCGGTCAGCTTTGAGCGCAAATGGCTCGCTTCTCTGATCCCCGATGTCAACAACGCCCGTCTTCTTCTGGCTAAAGGTCCGGCCATGCAGCCCACCTTTTCCGATGGCGACCTTCTTCTGGTCAATGTCGGGCAGAAACAGATTTATCAGGGTCAGGCTTACGCCATTCGCCTTGATGGATGCCTTCTGGTCAACCGCGTCGAGATCCGCCCCGGCGGCATTTACCGTATTGTCAGCGACAATCGGGACATTGCTCCGCCTTATGAGATCGAGGCCGGCCAGATGGAGGTTCTCGGCCAGGTGGTCTGGAGCAGCCATATGGCCCGCTAAGTCTGAACCTTCCGGTTCATGGTCTTCAGCGGCCTGTCCCCTAACGGAAACCGCGGCTTTCGAGTCGCGGTTTTCTTTTTAACGTCCTTTTGTTGTCTTTTAATGGACAGCTTTAGGCTCATTAATGTCGAAAAATAAAAACCGCACCTTAGAAAAGGTTCATTAAGGCGGTTCCGCATGAAATTATATTGGTTTATTTACCCCATTGTCTAAGCCCGGCTGGTGGGGTTTCTTTTTATCCAGGGCGTCAATCTAATATCTAAGGCAATAAAACGGCAGCCGGGTTCGAATCACTGTCAAAAAATTGTCCGATACGGGCCTGTTTCGACAAAAGCTATGATTGGCGGGAACTTTCAGGTGTTGGCATTCAATTTGCTTTATCTCTGGTCAGCCCGATCAATCGGCCAACTTGATCAAACAGGAGAGTATCATGAATCTTACAATCAATACCAGCGAAAATACCGTCCCTTCGACCATGTGGCCGCAAGCTCAGTGGCCGGAGGATTTTTGGCCGATGCTTTTCGATCAAATGCCTTACGCCATGATCATATTTGATCAGGATGCTCGTATTTTACTGGCTAATGACGAAGCCGTCAAGCGCCTTGACCTTACGGGTGTGGAAGACTTTGTTCTGCCTGACAATCTTCGTCCCCTCAAAGCCGGGGCCATTGACCTGGAACTGCGCGGCAGCCGCACCAGAAGCGTCACCATGCCATCACCGGCCGACGGCAACCCCATCCGCTTTCAGCTGCGTCATTTGCCCTACGGCGACGGGCTGATTCTGGCTACCGGCCAGAACATCTCGGCCGGCGAGAATTTCGGCGAGGCCCTGGATGAAACCGCGGCCATGGCCACGGCGGTGAGCCGCCAGGTCACGGGCCCCCTGGCCGGCATCGAGCTTTACGCTTCCATAGTCGGGCAGGAGCTGGAAGAGGCCGGGGACAGCGCCCTGGCCGACATCATGGAGCAAATCCGCTTCGGGGTGCGCGAGGTCAACGAATACCTGACCAACTTCAATTCCATGGCCGAGCCCTTGAGTCTTAACCTGGAAACATGTAAACTCATGGATGTTGTTGACGAAGCCCTGGGAGCCATGAATGATGTATTCAAAGAGCGCGAAATCGGCGTTCTGGTGACCCAGAAGGATATTATGGTCGAAATGGACCGCGGCCTGATGGTTCAGGTTATGCTGAACCTTTTATTGAACGCGGTGGAGGCCATGCCCAACGGCGGCCGTATCTTTATTGAATTCAGCACCGATAAAACGGGCCTGGTGGAAATCATCGTCACCGATACCGGTTCGGGCGTGCCGCTGGATCAGATGAAACGCATCTTCAGCCCCTTCCACACCACCAAAGATCAGCCTTTGGGTCTGGGTCTGCCGGTGAGCCTGCGCATCGCTGAAGCTCATCAGGGCGGCCTGATGGTCGGCAGCGACCTGAACATGGGTGCGCGGGCCGTCATCAGCCTCCCGTATCTGGCGGAAAATATCGCCAAGGGCGGCGGCAGCCTCAACTGATTGCGGCCACACCCCGCCGGGGTGCGTGAGTTTCCATATGAAGACCGTCTTTCCGAGACATTCTTCGACAAACAGCCGGCCATCCGGGCCGGAGCGGTGAAGTGCCGGGCCATTTAAGACCCGGCTGGTAAGGAGAAGAACATGAGCGTCAGAGCGATATTAGTGGCCGACGATGAAAAACACCTCCGCAGTGCGCTGTTTACGGCCCTGACCCGCCTGGGTCACGCCGTGGAGCTGGCTGAAAACGGCCAGGAGGCATTGAATAAATTTCAGACCCAGCGGTTTGATCTGGTCATCACTGATTTGCGGATGCCCCAGTTGGACGGCTTGGGATTATTGAAGGCCCTGAAAAAAATCAGCCCCGACACTCCGGTGATCATGATGACCGCCTACGGCTCGGTGGAGCATGCGGTGGAGGCTATGCGCGAGGGCGCGCAGGATTTTATCCTCAAACCGTTTCCTTCGGGAGTTATTGAAGAGGCTGTCAACCGGGCCTTCATCCAGCACCAGCCCAAGGCTGAAAAGTCTGGCCAGGCCGCTCAGAGCCCTGCCGCCGCTTCAGGCGAACGGCCCATCATCACGGTCAACGCCCGGATGAAAAAATTGATGGATCTGGCCAAGAACGTGGCGGCCTCTCCGGCCACCGTGCTTCTTCAGGGCGACAGCGGCACCGGCAAGGAACTCCTGGCCCGCTTCATTCATCAGAATTCCCCCCGCGCAAACGGGCCTTTCATCGCTCTGAACTGTGCCAGCCTACCGGAGAGCCTTCTGGAAAGCGAACTCTTCGGCCATGAGAAGGGCGCGTTCACCGGCGCGGTGGCCCGCAAGCAGGGCAAGTTTGAGCTGGCCGACGGCGGCACCATCCTTCTGGATGAAATCAGCGAAATGGACCTGGCCCTTCAGGCCAAGCTCCTGCGCGTTCTTCAGGAAGGTGAAATTGACCGGGTCGGCGGCAAAGAGCCCCAAAAAATTGACGTGCGGGTCATCGCCACCACTAATCGCAATCTTAAAGAGTGGGTTGACTCCGGCAATTTCCGGGCGGACCTCTATTATCGCTTAAACGTCATCCCCTTTTATATTCCTTCATTGAAGGAACGGGCCGACGACGTGCCGGAACTGGCCGAGCATTTCCGTAAAAAATACGCCTCTCTGAACAACAAGAAGGTCGACGGCCTTTCCCCGGCCGCCGTGGAAGCCCTTTCCGCCTATGACTGGCCGGGCAACATCCGCGAGCTGGAGAACACCGTGGCCAGGGGAGTGCTTCTGGCTGCCGGTCAGTTGATTGAACCCTACGATCTCTTTATGGACGAGGCCGGGTTTATGGCCGCTCTGGAACGTAGCGTCCCTGCTCCTGAAGCGGCGCCCAAGCCGCCCGCCCCGGCCGCGGCTCCGGTTTTCACCCCGGAAGAGCTGGAGCCGCTTACGGCTGACAGCTTGACTGCCGCGACGGACCATCCGGCCCTTGACAACCCGGCCGCTGGAACGGTTCTGTCAGGCCCCTTGATGACCATAGAAGAGATGGAGCGTCACCTGATAGGCCAGGCCCTCAACGAGACCGACGGCAACCGGACCCACGCCGCCCGTATTCTGGGCATAAGCGTCCGCACCCTGCGTAACAAGCTGGCTGAATACCGAGTCTCGGCTTAAAGGTAATGGGGAGATTAAAGAGCAAAGGGGCCAGACGGCCCCTTTTCTCGTTTCAGGCAGGACAGTCGGGCGAAACAGGCAAAGGTAAAACCCGGAGGGCGTGGCGGTGAGATATCTCCATAGTGGCCCCCGATTTTTCTCTGATCCCGGCCGGGTGGCTCCACGGACGCTCTGTGGGGTCCGTGCTCGTCCGGGGAGCAAAAATCGTGGTCCCCTCTGGAGAAATCTCACCGCCACGCCCTCCTTGTCCTGATTGGCTCATGTAAGAAATCCCGCAACCGTGCCCCTACCCAAATGCTGACAAGGACTAGGCCGGGCGGGCGAAAAATTTTCTGTAAGTCGCTCGTAATTTTGCTCCCCGGACGGGCACGTATTCACAAACAGCCACTGAAGCCACCCGGCCGGGAATCAGAGAAAATTACGAGCGACGTCAGAAATTTTTTCGCCCGCCCGGCCGGGTTTTACCTAAGCCTAATCGCCCGCGACAATTCCGCCTTTCATTCGGCCTGCCGTTCCGCCTCAGCGGCGCGGCGGGGACAAAGGGCAACCACAACAATAATAACGCCGCCTATTACCGCCCTGATGGTCATGGGGTCGCTGAACAAAAGCCAGCTGGCCAACGCTCCGCCCAGCACTTCAAGCGAACCGATAACGCCTACCGTGAAAGCCGGCAGCCACCTCACCGCCGCATATCCCATTAATTGCCCGATCGAACCGACCGCCCCCAAAGCCAATCCGGCCAAAACTTCCACCGGAGCATCTATGCCCAAACTGTCCCCAAACAGCAGCGAAAGCGGAATCGCCCCCAGGGCGCAATAAAAGCTGTAATGAAAGATCGGCTCAAGGCCGCTGTTGTCATCGCCAAGGCGGCGGGCCAGAACATAACCCAGGCTGTATAGTACACTCCCCAGGATACCTATGAGGTGACCGGCCTGAAAGGTCAGGCCCGCCGTTTCGTCCGGCCAGATCAGCAAAAGACAGCCGGTCAGGGCCAGGGCGACCGTCAGGCCGTCCCGCGGAATTATCTTTTCCCCGTTTATCACAGCGGATAAGATTATGGCGAAAGTGGGAAAAAGATACAGTATGACCATAGCCTGATAAAGCGGAATCAGGGTTATGGCCGTAGTGGTGCAGGCGGTCGAGAGGAAAGCTGTAAAACCGATGATGGATAGGAGCTTGACATTGCGGCCCCAAAGCGGCCTCTTAAACAGCCGGGCCACCAGTGAAATGACCACAACCCCGATACAGCCGCGCAGAAACAAGAGGCCGAAAATACTCATATGCTCTGTAATGAAACGAACACCGATGTTGAAGCCTGTAAAAGCCAGAGGTGAGGCCACGGCCAGAATTAAACCAGGGTTTTTAGCCTTATTCATTATAAGTGACATCCATTCTTATTGTGCCAAGCTCACAAAAAAGCCCTGGCCGGAAGCCAAGGCTATACTTTTACTTGCGGCCTCGGAAACCGAGCTGTTTTGACAACAGGCTCGTGGCCTCAACCAGCCGGCGGGGGATATTCTTCAGCGTTTTCATGCGTCGGGCCGGGCCGGACAGACTCATGGCATATGAAGGATAGCCGTTGAAATCAAAAATCGGGGCCCCGATGCAATATAAATCCAGGGCCAGTTCCTCATTGTCAACCGCATAGCCCTGTTTCCTGATTTTGGCCAGTTCCGTAACCAGACGGGACGGATCAGTTATGGTGTGGCGGGTGTGGGCCGGGGTATCGAGGTTTTCCAAATATTCTGTGCGTTCGTCCTCCGGCAGGAAAGCCACCATGGCCTTGCCCAGAGCCGTGGCGCATGGGTTGCAGGCCGTGCCCACCCCGGAATCCATGCGCAGGATTTCCCGGCTTTCAACTTTATCCAAATAAATAACCTGGCCATGATCCAAAACGCCAAGGTTGACCGTTTCATCAAACTCGGCCGCCAGATCACGCATAAAAGGCTTGGCCATGCGGCGGATCTCGAATTTGTCGGCCTGCATCATGCCCAGTTCCAGCATTTTAAAGGTTGCCTCATAGGTATTGTGCTGATTTTTGCGCACATAGCCCATGTCTCTGAGGGTGGTGATGAACCGGTGGGCGCTGGCCCTGTTTATCTCCAATTGGTTGGCCGCTTGGGTGACCGTCAGTCCGCCGTGCTCTATAATGGCCTCCAGAATCTTCAGCCCCTTCTCCAAAGAGCCTATCTGGTAATATTTCCTCTCTTCCACTTTTCGCTCCTCCAAACAATTTCCGAAATGGAAACACACCCAGGCCGAACCATTTTTAAGGTGTTGGGGCGCATGTTACACCAATTACGGCGGCTCGCCAAGTGAAAATAACAAGCGGCCGAAACACCTGCCCTTGCCGCCTCCCAGGCTCATTTACAGCCCCGATGGGACCGGGGCGAACCTGAGTAACAGTGTTAGTATGTTCTTATATATTACTATCGTCACATAATAAGCACAATAGTTTCGCCGCTCCTGACTGTCAAAGGCAATAAAAAAAACTCCAAAAAGCCTGTTAGTAATTTCAATTAGTTATAAAAATTATGTATTCTCATTATGAATATCTGTATCGAATAAAGAATGAATATGCAGTTGAATGATGTAAAAACAAAGGGTTACAGCGTTATTTATAATCAGTAAAAATTCAATTAGGGGGTTGACATGAAAAAAAGAATCGATTATTCTAAACTTATATCGAACGCGCGTCACACATACAGAATACGAATGACTGATCATCTAATTTCGTTTCTGCCGGACACAACTCTAGACATTCCTTGAAAGGAGCAGTCATGTTCAAAGCTAAACACCTCTCGGAAATCCAGAAGTTTATGGAAAAGCAGGGCCTGCCCGGTCGTGACGCCTATGACCTGCCGACCAGCAAAGTCACCTTCCCCGACGGCGGCAACTACCGTATGGAAATCGCCGGCATCGAGCATTATTCAAATTTCGCGGCCATGATGGATGAAGCCAAAAAAGTAAAGCTGCCCATTCACCGGGCCATCTGCACCGTGGGCGGCTCCACTTACATGAGCTTTGAAGATATGAAGAAGCTGGCCAAACACGCCCTGGATGAACAGGTGGAGCTGGTTATGGTCATCGGCCACCGCAAGGGCTGGGATGTCGGCTCCAAGGAAATGGGCTATTGCGAAGGCGTGCCCCAGGGGCCCCGCCATCGCGGCTGTGAAAGCATTTCCTATTGGCTGGAAGATATGATGCGCTGCCTGGAAGCCGGTATCCGCGGTTTCCTGGTTTACGACGAAGGCTGCCTGCGCCTGGTCAATCAGATGCGCGAAGAAGGTTTTATCCCCAAAGAGACCATCTTCAAGTGGTCGGTCTTCGGCGGCCAGACCAGCCCGGCCGGAGCCAAGCTGCTCTCGGAACTGGGCGCCAACACCATGAATCCCATTTCCGACGTATCGCTCCCCATCCTTGGGGCCATCCGCCAGACCGTGACCATGCCTCTGGACGTTTACATGATCATCGTCGATACCTTCGGCGGCATGTTCCGGGCCTATGACGCGCCGGAAATCGCCCGCGTGGCTTCCCCGGTCTATTTCAAGATCGAGCCCGGCACTTCAGAGTTTGATATTTACAAACCATGGGTGTCATCCGCCCATCATGACGATTTGGTCCGCATGAAAGTCAACCTTGGCAACACCATGAGGGAAATCGTCGAACGCCGCGCGCCGGAACTGAAGCTTTCGGCCCATGGCCCCAGCGACCTGACCCTGCCGGTGGTCGACTGAGTCCCTTGCCTATCCCCGTCATGAAGCACCTTCCTGACGGGGATTCTTGATTAAGAGCCATGAACTGTCCGAAGGAACAGGCCCGGCTCTGAAAGGAGGAGCACATTGGAAGCGAAGCAAACGCCCGTGGGATCCATCCTCCATTTTGTGGATCGCGTCGTTTATCAGATCGAAGAAAAGGCCATTGCCTTAAGCGTCATTCTCTTAGCCGTTATTCTCATCGGCAACGTCACCCTGCGTTTTTTCAACAGCAGCATTGCCTCAACCGAAGAGTTGAGCCAGTTCCTGATGTTTTTCATCACCTTCCTGGGCACCAGCTACGCGGCCCGAAGCGGCATGCACATCCGTATGTCCATGCTGGCCGACGCCCTGAAGGGTTCGCCCCGGAAAATCCTGGCCATCGTCGTTTCCCTCGGCACGGCTATCATCATGTTTTATGTGGCTTACCTGTCCTACCGCTATGTTATGAAGGTTGCTTCATTGAACCGGGTCAGTCCCATTCTGCAATGGCCGGTGCAGTATATCTGGATAATCATGCCTATCGGCATGTTCCTCACCGGCATACAGTACACCCTGGCTTTTGTGCGCAACATCATCAGCCCGGGAGCCTGGATTTCGTATTCCGTGCCCCTGGAAGAAGAGCCCACAGCCATGAGCGACCTCGATGAACAGGTCATCAAGGCTGAAGACCCCGACCCGCTGGACCCGGCCCTGAAACATCAGGGTGAGGATCAGGAAAGGGAGGATTGATAATGCTTATTATTCTGTTCGGATTGATGGTCCTCCTCCTGCTCCTGAGTTTTCCCATGATGGTGCCCCTGATAACCGCGCCGCTGGCGGCCATTATGATCCACTATCCCAAAATGGACCCCATGAACCTGACCCAGCAGATGCTGGCGGGGGTCAAGCCGCTGTCACTGGTGGCCGTGCCGATGTTCATTTTCGCGGCCGACATCATCTCCAGCGGCCAGGCGGCCCGCCGATTGACCGACCTGGTATTGACATTCCTGGGCCACATCCGCGGCGGCCTGGCCATCACGGCCGTCTCGGCCTGCACGGTCTTCGGCGCGGTTTCCGGCTCCTGCCAGGCCACGGTGGTGGCCATCGGGGGAGCGCTCCGGCCCCGGATGATCGAAGACGGCTATGACGAATCATTCACCACCGCCCTGATGATCAATTCGGCCGGCATCGCCCTTCTGATTCCGCCCAGCATCGCCATGATCATTTACGGCGTGGTCACCGGCAGTTCCGTCGGCGAGCTTTTCATCGCGGGCATAGGCCCCGGCCTTCTGGTCTTTCTGGTTTTCTCGCTCTACTGCTATTTCGCTTCGGCCAGAATGAAAGTCAAACCTTATGTCAAAACCACCTGGGGCCAGCGCTGGACCGCCTTTAAAAAAGCCATTCTGCCGCTGGGCTTTCCGGTGATAGTTCTGGGTTCGATCTACACAGGCGTGGCCAGCCCCACCGAAGCTTCGGCCATGGCTGTGCTGTATGCCTTTATTGTGGAAGTTTTCATCTATAAAAACCTGAAACTGAAGGACATCTATAAAATTGCCCTCTCCACCGGCCTGGTGACGGGCGTGGTCTTCATCCTTCTGGCCATGGGTGCGGTCTTTTCCTGGCTGGTGGGGTTTGCCAAGATCCCCGATCAGATTCTGCCCGGCATTTTGGGCGAAGCGCCCAGCGCCATTTACCTGATGGTCGTGATTTCGATTTCATACTTTATTGCCTGTATGTTCGTCGATTCCATTGTGGCCATTATGATTCTGTCGCCAATCTTCCACCCCATGGTCATGGCCAACGGCCTTGACCCGGTGTTGATCGGCATTCTGGTGACCATGCAGGCGGCAGTAGGCGCGGTCTCGCCGCCCTTCGGCTGCAACATATTCACCGCCATGGCCGTGTTCAAGCAGTCTTATATGACGGCCGTAAAAAGAATCTGGGGCTTTTTGTTCGCCTTTATCCTTTGCGTGGTGCTGGTCATCATTTTTCCGCAGATATCGCTGTTTCTCAGGGATGTCGCGTTCAGGTAGCATTCAGATGGGTGGGCCGTGCTATGGCTGTCCGCCCTTTTTCCAAAACAGGCCAGTGGCCTGAAAGCTTAGGAGGCTTTGTAATGAAATCGATGAAACTATTGATCGCCGTGTGCCTGGCCCTGGTGCTGGCCGCCCCCGCCGCCTTCGCCCAAAAGAAGGAAGATGTCAAGATCGGCATGGAAGAGATCACCGGCAGCGTTCAGGACACCTTTGCCCAGCATTTCAAAAAACAGGTGGAAGCGGCAGTGCCTGACTGGAACATCGAAATCTACCCGGTGGGTGTTCTGGGCGACGCCAATGATATGGCCGAACAGGTCATGACCGGCGTTATCCAGTTCGACATGCCCACCTCCCACCTTGGTTCGTTCGTGCCCATGGTGCGCATTTTCGGTGTGCCCTACATCTGGTCGAACGATATGGAAGTCAACAAGGAGCTGATGACCAAGAGCCCGGCCCTGTATGAAATTCTGGGCGCGGCCTATGAGAAGAACAACATGAAGCTTCTGGCCATCTTCCCGGAGGGCTGGCAGTATTGGTCATCAAACAAGCCCCTGCGCAATCTGGACGACTTCAAAAACCTGCGTATCCGCATCATGGCCGATCCCATGCTGGCTGAAATTTACAAGGCCTATGGGGCCAACCCCCTTCAGGTTTCGTATTCGGAAATTTATTCGGCCCTTCAGCTCAAGCAGCTCGACGCCAACATTCAGCCGCTGTTTGCCCATGAGGAAATGAGTTTTTACGAACAGCAGGACTATTTCACCAATCCTTTTGAAATGCCTTTCGTCTCCACCTTCGTGGCCAATCTGGACTGGTACAACGCTCTGACCCCGGCCCAGCAGGAAGCCATTGCCAAGGCCGCCCAGGAATCAGTGGCTTTCACCATCACCGAAGCCGACAAGATGAATTCCGAGCGTCAGAAGATCATGCAGGACAAGAAACCCAGCCTGACCTTCCACCAACTGACCCCGGAAGAGCAGGCTCCTTTCCGGGCCAAAGCGCCGGAAATTGAAAAGAAGTTTGTAAGCATGGCCGGTCCTGAAGGCCAGAAACTGCTCGACGCCCTGCGGGCTGAAAAAGAAGCGCTTGAAAAAAAATAACCCAGCGGTGCCCCGGCCCGTTTAGAGCCGGGGCGCCATAAACCATCTGAATCACACAGCCAAAACCAGCGCCGTGTATTGCTTAAAGTTTCGCGGGTAGCTGGTGACCGCCGCCGGGAGAAATGTTTTTGCCCGGTCCCGTTCCGGGGGTCTTTAGTCACGGGACCGGGCAAAAACATTTCTCCCGGCGGCTGCCTGGTCAGTCAAAACTGCCGTCATAGCCCAAGTGGGAGCCGGAAGCCGGGGATTGTATTTGTCCCGTCTCCGTGACTAAAGACCCCCTGGAACGGAGACGGGACAAATACAATCCCCGGCTTCCGGCGGGTTATAGCGATTTTCCGGCCCACCGCCAACAAACCCTGGGACTTGAAAGCTGATCACTTTCACCTCTGGCCCCAGTCATGATACGCGTTCGATTCCAGGCGGCACTCACAAGAGGGCGCCAAAAGCGGGACAACCCCGCCGTTTCGAGATCTGTCCACCGGGCATTTGAGACACTTCGAAACCGACCAGACCACTCCTTCAGCCCCCAAGGCTGGAACCAACCGCCGCATGTAGCCCGCTGCGAACCATAGGAGTTTTTTATGAAAAACGTTTGGGAAGAAGCGCAGTATAATTTACAGAAAGCTGCTGACACAATGGGTCTCGCGCCCGAAATAACCGAACGGCTCCTCACGCCCATGCGCTTTACCGAGTTCACCATTCCGGTGCGCATGGATGACGGCAGCAAAAAAATGTTCACCGCTTACAGAAGCTGGCACCAGAACGCCACCGGCCCCACCAAGGACGGCACCCGCGTCCGGCCCGGCCTCACCCCTGAAGAAATAAAAGCCCTCTCCCTTTTCATGAGCATCAAGCACGCGGTGGCCGGCATTCCGGCCGGGGGCGGCAAGGGCGGCATCAAGGCCGATCCTTCCAAGCTCAGTGAAGGGGAATATGAAAGACTGATTCGCGGCTTCATGCGCCGCCTGGCTCCCAAGGGCGCGTTCGTCGATGTGCCGGGAGCCGATATCGGCACCGATACCAGAGCCATGGCCTGGATGCTGGATGAATACGAGCAAATGGCCGGTTTCCATTCCCCGGCGGCCGTCAATGACAAACCTTTCGGTTTGGGCGGCTCACGCGGCGGCTTTGAAGCCACCGGCTGGGGCGTGGCCGCCTGTGCTGATCGGGCGGCCGGTCAGATGGGTTTGACCAAAAGCCGCGTAGTCATCCAGGGCTTCGGTCAGGTCGGCTCCATCACCGCCCAGAGCCTCTTTGAATCCGGCTACAAAATCATCGCCGTGTCCGATGTCTACGGCGCGGTGGCCAATGCGGCCGGGCTGGACATTCCCGCCCTGATGAAGCATGTTGAGAGCACCGGCAAAGTCGTGGGCTTCTCCGGCGGCCAGGCGGCCGAGGCCGCCGCCCTTCTGGAAACCGATTGCGACATCCTCATCCCAGCGGCCGTTCAGGACGTTATCACTGAAGCCAACGCCGACAAAATCAAGGCCAAGCTGATTGTGGAGGCGGCCAATGCCCCCACCACTCCGGGCGCGGACGAAATTCTTTTGAAGAAAGGCAAGTTCATCGTGCCTGATGTGGTGGCCAACTGCGGCGGCGCGGTGGTCTGCGATTTCGAGCGCACCCAGGGCCTCTCCAATGATTATTGGAGCTTGGAAAAAGTCCGCGAAAAACTTCAGGAGCGCATTGTCGCCGCCTTTGACGAAGCCAAGGCCAAAGGCGAGGAATGCGGCGTCCCCATGCGTCAGGGTGCCTGGATCAACGCGCTGTCAAAAATCCGCGACGCCATCAACTGGCGCGGCTGGTGTTAGCCAGGGCATAGCCCTGGACCCACGGATGCTCGCGCATCCTTCGTCTAGGTGAGGGTTTCCCGTAATAGTTAATTTTGCCGGCCATCATCGTATTAAGAGCCGCCCCCCTTGGCGGTAGCCGCATCTATAGCCAAGGGGGCAACGCTCTTAATACGATGATAGCCGCCATAAGCGGCGATTACGGGAAAAACCAACCTAGACCCAGCCCCGTGCGGGCCACGCACATTGGAGGATAATATGAATTTCGAACTGTCTGAATTTCACACCAGGCTCCGCAAAGTCAAGGAGTCCATGTTCCATCGCCAGATAGAGGTGCTCATCGTCAGTGACCCCAGCAATATGCACTGGCTGACCGGCTATGACGGCTGGTCCTTCTATGTCCATCAGGGTCTGGTGGTGGCGCTCGACTACGATGAACCCATTTGGTGGGGACGCGGCATGGATGCTAACGGAGCCAAGATCACCAGTTGGCTGAAGCACGAAAACATCCGCCCCTATGAAGATGATTATGTCCAGAATCCTTTGAAGCACCCCATGAGCTTCGTGGCCGACATCATTCGTGAACACGGCTGGGAGCGCAAAACAATCGCGGCCGAGCATGATAATTACTGGTTCACCGGCAAATGCCTGACCACTCTCTACGAAGAGCTGGGCGAAAGCGGCGACATTATCGACGGCACGGGCCTGGTTAACTGGTGCCGCATCATCAAGTCGGCGCGCGAAATTGAATTCATGCGGCAGGCGGCCAAAGTTTGCGACAAAGTGATGACCACGGCCGTGGATTCCATTCGCCCCGGCAAGCTCGAGAGGGCGGCGGCGGCTGGAGTCTATCACGCCTGCGTCATGGGCACCGACGACGCGACGGGCGACCATCCGGCTATTTTCCCCATCATGCCCACCAACGAGCGCACCACTTGCGCCCATCTGGGCTGGTCCCCGGAACGTACCTACGCCGAGGGCGACCTGGTGCTCCTGGAACTGACCGGCGTACACAAACGCTATCACTGCCCACTTTCGCGCACGGTCTATCTGGGCACGCCCCCGGCCAAGCTCCAGAACATCGCCGACGCGGTTCTGGCCGGGGTGGACAAAGTGCTGTCCTTCATCAAACCGGGGGTTACGGCCGAAGAAGTGGAGGCCGAATGGCGCAAGGTCATCGCCAGCTATGGCGTAGTCAAGCCCTCCCGGCTGGGCTACTCCATCGGGGCCAGCTACGTTCCCGACTGGGGAGAAAGAACGGTCAGTCTGCGGCCCGGCGACAAGACGGTTCTGGAGCCGAACATGACCATGCACCTCATGCCCGGTATCTGGGAGGACGATCTCGGCTTTGAATCCAGCGAACCTTTCCTGGTCACGGAAAACGGCTGTGAACCTTTTATGAATTTCCCCAGAGGTATTTTGAAATACTAGAGAGGCAGGCCATGGACGAGATCAAAAAACTGGTGCTGGAGGCCACCGCTGAAATGGTGGCCCTGCGGCGCGACCTCCATGAACACCCGGAATTGGGTTATCAGGAGGAACGCACCGCCTCATTGGTCGAAAGCGCCTTGAAATCGCTGGGCTTAGCCGATGTCCGCCGGGTGACTAAAACCGGGGTCAGCGCCCTTCTGGAGGGAGGAGAATCTGGTCCGGTTCTGCTCCTGAGGGCCGACCTGGACGCTCTGCCTGTGGACGAGGACAGCGGGGTGCCCTTCGCCTCCAAAAATCCCGGCGTCATGCACGCCTGCGCTCATGACGGCCACACCGCCATCCTTCTGACCGCCGCGAAAATCCTGTCCGGTCTGAAAGGCCGCCTGAAAGGCTCCATCAAATTCGTCTTCGAACCCAATGAAGAGGAAGTGGGCGCATTGGCTATGATCGAGGAAGGGGTGATGGAAAATCCCAAAGTCGAGGCGGCGGCCGGGCTTCACCTGTGGGCTCCGCTGCCGCTGGGCCGTATCGCGGTGGACCCGGGAGCCTGTTGGGCGGGCATGGATCATTTTACCATCAAAGTGCGCGGCAAGGGCGGCCACACGGCCGCGCCCCACACCGCCGTGGACCCCATTCTGGCGGCGGCCCATATTGTCACCGGAGTGCAGGTTCTGCAAAGCCGAGAACTAGATCCCTTCCTGGCCTCCTCCCTGGTCTTCGGCCGAATCAGCGGCGGCAAGGCCGCCAACATCATCCCGGACGAGGTGGAATTGGAGGGCACCATCCGCTATCTCTTTGACGGCAGCGACGACGGCCCCTACAAACCGCGCGTGCGCCTGAAAAAGTTGGTGGAGAGTTTGGCCGCCGCCTACCGGGCCGAAGCCGAGATCAATTTCTACTGCTCTCAGCCGTCTTTGGAAAATGATCCGGCCATGTGCGAAATAGGCCGGGAAGCCGCCCGCGAAGTTTTGGGGGAAAACGGTTCTCTGGTGCCTTTCCTCAATCTGGGCGGCGAGGACTTTTCGGAATTCTCGGCCAGGGTGCCTTCTGTCTTCGCCATGATCGGCGCGGGCAGTGAAAAGAGCGGGGCGGTCTATCCCCATCATCATCCCAAATTCCGCATTGATGAGGATTCGTTGGCCATCGGCCTGGAATGGATATTGCGCACCGCTTTGAAATTTTTAGCCTGAAGGTTGGGGACGAATTATGAGTGTAAAATTACCTGATTTGGCCGACGTTTTCGCGGCCCGTCAACGCATCGGCCAAGTGGTGCGCCGCACCCCTCTGGCCCTGGCCCCGGACTTGTCGGAAAAGCTGGGCACGCCGGTCTGTCTGAAGCTCGAATGCCTCCAATTGACTGGCGCGTTCAAAGCCAGAGGCGCGGCCAACAAGCTTTTGAGCCTTTCTGAAGACAAAAAAAAACGCGGCGTGATAGCATTTTCCACCGGCAACCACGGCCGGGCCGTGGCTTTCCTGGGCCGCCAACTGGGCATCCCGGCGGTCATCTGCCTCTCCACCCGCGTCCCTGAATGGCGCGTGGAGGCCATGCGAGCCATGGGCGCGGAGGTGGTGGCCCACGGCGTCAGTCAGGATGAGGCCTATGCCAAGGCCCTTGAAATACAGCATGAGCGCGGCCTGACAATGGTCGCGCCCTTTGATGATCCTTACGTCCTCTGCGGCCAGGGCACCATCAGTCTGGAAATTTTTGAAGAACTGCCGGACGTGGCCCAAATCATCGTGCCGCTGTCCGGCGGCGGGCTTTTCGCGGGCGTTTCCATGGCCGCCAAAAGCATCCGCCCGTCCACCAAAATGGTCGGCGTTTCCATGGCCGTGGCTCCGGCCATGATTCGCAGTCTCGAAGCGGATAAGCCAGTGGAAATACCGGAGCAGGACAGCCTGGCCGACGCTCTTCTGGGCGGAATCGGCCTTGATAACCAGTATACTTTCGAACTCACCCGCCGCCATATCGACCAGATGGAACTGGTCAGTGAAGAGGAAATCGCCGACGGCATGTTCCAGATGTATGATCAGCACAAGCTGGTGGTGGAGGGTTCCGGGGCGGTGGGCATTTCGGCCGTCCTGGCCGGAAAAATAAAAGGGCCTGGCCCGGTGGTCATCGTGGTCAGCGGCGGCAACGCCGATCCGAAAGTGCTGAATGAAATCAGCGCCGCCCGCTACAACAAACAGGAAGTGTGACATGAATCCCAAACCACTGTTCTCTTTGGAAGAGTACGCCGCGCGGCTGAAAGGCACGCGGGAGCGAATGTACCGGGAAGGCGTGGAAGTCCTTCTGGTGACCGACCCGGCCAATATGAATTATCTCAGCGGCTACGACGGCTGGTCGTTCTATGTCCATCAGGGCCTGTTGGTCTTCATGGATCGTGATGAGCCGGTCTGGTTCGGCCGGATGCAGGATTCAAATGGAGCCCGCCTCACCACCTGGCTCAGTGACGACAATGTGCGCGGCTATCAGGATCATTATGTGCAGTCCAACCTGCGCCACCCGATGGATTTCGTGGCCGACCTCCTGCGCGAATATGGTGCGGACAAGCGCCGTCTGGGCGTGGAGATGGACAGCTATTATTTCACCGGGCAGTGCCTGGAATCGCTGGCCGAAAATCTGCCGGAGGCCCAGATCATCAACGCCAACCTTCTGGTCAACTGGGTGAGGCTGGTCAAATCTCCGGCCGAAATCGCCTATATGCGCGATGCGGCCCGCATTGTGGAAAAGGTCATGCAAACGGCTGTGGACACCATTGACGTGGGCGTGCGCGAGGGCGACGCGGCCGCCGAAGTCATGAAAGCGCAACTCTCCGGCACCCCGGAATTCACCGGCGATTACGCCTCCATCATGCCCATCATGCCCTCCGGCATCCGCACCTCCACGGCCCACCTCTCTTGGGTGGACCGCAAATACGAAAAAGGCGACCTGGTGCTCCTGGAACTGGCCGGAAATCGACACCGCTATCACGCGCCCCTGTCCCGAACCCTGATAATCGGCCCGCCGCCCCAGGAACTTCAGGACGTGGCCCAGGGCGTGATCGACGGCCTGAACAAGGTCATTGATTTCATCAAGCCGGGAGTCACCGGCGAAGAGGTTGAAGCCGCCTGGCGCGGGGCCATCAGCGGCACCAAGGTTGTCAAGGAATCGCGCATGGGCTATGCTTACGGGTGCAACTATCCTCCCGATTGGGGAGAACACACCGTCAGTCTCAGACCGGGCGACAAAAATGTTTTCAAACCCGGCATGACCATACACGTCATGCCGGGAGTCTGGCTGGACAAATTCGGCTTTGAATGCAGCGAACCCATAGTGGTGACGGAAACCGGCTGTGAATGTTTCGTCGATTTCCCGCGCCGACTGGTGGTAAAATAAGGAGAAAACATGACCAGAGAAATTATCTTCACCGACAAGGCCCCGGCCCCCGGCCCGTATTCACAGGCCATTAAACACAACGGGCTGGTCTTCGTATCCGGGCAGACCGCGGAAGACCCCAAAACCGGCGAACCCATTCGCGGCGGCATAGCCGAGCAGACCCGCAGTGTGCTGACCAACATCGCCGCGATCCTGGAAGCGGCCGGTTCCAGCCTGGAGCGGGTTTTGAAAGTCAACATCTATCTCAGCGACATCAAGCTGAAACCGGAGATGAACACGGTTTACAAAGAGTTCTTTCCGCAAAATCCCCCCGCCCGCATCGCCATGGGCGGCGTGGAGCTGGATTACGGGCTGGATATTGAAGTGGATGTGATTGCCATCGCTGATTGATTTGCGCCCTATCCTGACCGGACGATCGGCCTTTTCGTTTAAAAATGCGGAAAGGCCGGCTTTTTTTTGTGGAAATGATAATGAATGTGGGTTATTCTAAATTTGAAAAACAGCCTATCTCATCATAATTTCCACTTTTTCGCGAATGTCAAAACAAGGCCGGGGTAGCTTTGAGCATGGACATAGACAGACAGATCATCAGCCATTTTACCGACAATGAAGTATATTCCTTCAGCGGTTGTTATTTGTATCTGAATAAATTCCCGCGCGCCCACGGGCGATATACGCTGATTGACCGCGATGAAACCGTCTATCCGCCCGGTTTCGGCCGCAGGGTGGCGGAACAGATCAAGGCCATGGAATCGGTCATTATCAGTGATGAGGAAATCGCTTTCATGCAGCGGACCTGCCAGTATTTTCCCACCTGGTTCTATACTTTTCTCAGAGGCTACAGATTCAGCGCCGATGAGGTGGAAGTCATTCAGGACAACGATGGACGGTTGCATATCACGGTTGAGGGCCTTTTGTGGAAAATAGTTTTCTGGGAAGTGCCCATTCTGGCCATAATATCGGAATTGAAGCACGAAATGACAGGTTTTGCGGCCGCCTATGAAGCGGAACGCGAGTATGCCGACACTCTGGACAAGGGGAGACGGTTGTTGGAAAACGGCCTGTCCTTCGCTGAATGCGGCACCTCCCGGCGATTTTCGTTTGCTCATCAGGGGCTGGTAATTCGCGGCCTGATTGAGGCCGGTGGCCAGACCGCCGGTGAGGGTGAGTTTCTGGGCACATCCAATATCTGCTTTTCCAAAAAATTCAACCTCACGCCTGTGGGAGTTATCAATCATCAGCTGATAAGTTTTTGCGGGGCGATTTTTGGCTATAAGGAAGCCAACTTCCTGGCCATGAAATATTGGCAGGAAGCTTTTGATTCCGACCTTGGCACCTTTATTTACGACACTTTCGGCTGGAATGCCTTTCAGGAAAATTTCAGTAAAAAATATGCCAAACTCTTTGAAGGCTTGAGGGTGGACAGCGGCGACAACTTTGAGGCCATTGATAAAATCGTGGCCAAATATGAAGAGCTGAACATAAATCCACGCACCAAATGCCTCACCTTCAGCAACGGACTCGGCCTTGAGCAGGCCATAGAGATCCATCAATATTGCCGCGGCAAAATCGGCGATAATTATGACATCGGTTCATTTCTGACCTGTGATGTGGCCGGGGTAGACCCGGTTAATATGGTGATGAAACTGACGGCGGCCAAGCTGACCGAGAAAAAGAACTGGCAGAAAGCCATCAAGCTTTCTGACGATGCCGGTAAATTTTCAGGTGACCCGGATGAAGTCGACATCGCCAGAAAAACACTGAACATGGATGGTGCGTCTGATATTTAGTGCCGTATAGATTTTTGGTAAATCGTACCCGCCGGAAGCCGGGGCTTGTTTTTGTCCCGGCTCCGTTCCGGGGGTCTTTAGTCACGGAACCGGGACAAAAACAAGCCCCGGCTTCCGGCTCCCACTCGGCCAGGCATGCCTTCCATCACTTAAGAAAGCCGACCAGGCAGCCGCCGGGAGAAATGTTTTTGCCGGGGGCCCGTGACTAATGACCCCCGGAACGGGCCCCCGGCAAAAACATTTCTCCCGGCGGCGCCCACCCGCTATAGTGAAGCTTTACGCGAGACACGGTACTGGGCGGTTATGCGTCTCTCCCACTTCTCAAAAGCCGCACCAGGCCATCTTTTCGCCGTCGGCCAGCTTGACTTTAACATTCCTTAGTTTATCAGGCCGCTTCAGTTGCTGAATCGAAATATCGAAGCCCAGCATCTTAAGCTGGGTGTCAATGCATCCCAGAAGTGATTGCGGTATGGTAGACATGGTATAGTTGCCGGGGGCCAGTTTATCAAGAACACTCAGCCCGGAGTAAATGCCGCAGGCCACCTGCCAGCAAGTGGCGTTCACCTGGAAAGAATCATAACATTGTTGATGGCTGGCCCGGTTATAAACATAAGTGGCCCCGCCCGATTCATCGAGCAGCAATAAGCCAATGGTGTCACTGCCTTTCAAGCGGTGGCGGACCGGCAGATCAGGAAATTTGCCGCCGGATTTCCGGCATTCAATGGCCAGTGACTGGATCATTTCCGGGGCCGAATATAAATAGCCCGCGAACTGGCATTCATCGTTGCTGCTGCCCATGGAATAAATTTCCTCATGCGGTATCCAGAGATACTTGCGCGGCTGATGCCCTTCAATCTCCAGCTCCATGTCCGGCCCCTGGTCGCTTCGGAATATTTCCAGCATTTCACCATTGACATAGGCAAAGGGCGGCTCTTCAACAGCTTCGCTGTAATACATCTGTGGCGACCAGGTACCGAAGACCGCGTCCGGGAATTCGGCGGTGTCATGCTCGATTTCAATCACGGAATGCTTGCCTGAAACATCCTGCCGCCGATACATGAATTCAATCAGGCCCGGATTCATACCGAAGCCGAACAGATTAACAGTTTCAGAGGGCGCGGGCGCGGCCAGGAGATCAATTATGTCCCCGGCGTTTTCCAGGCCGGTGTCCAGATAGTGAATCTTGTGATCACGGCAAAGTTTCAGGATTGTGTCGCCATAGTCCGTGGTCACGTTTATGACCAGATCCAGCACGTCCTTCTTTTGCCGGATCATTTCCTGGGCGGAGATTCCGGTTGCAATTTCGGCGATGTAAATTTCATTGATCCATTCGAGGGGCTGGGCTTTGATTAAGGCGTGGATCGCTTTTCCAATACCTCCGTAGCCGGCGATTAAAACATTCAATTGTCGGCCTCCTTTCAGTTTCGGTTGCGTTTAATTTTTGATGGTGGGTATGGGCCTCTCTGTCGATAAGATATTTTTATACTATCACATGTAAGGTGTTTTTTGTATCTTTGGTCAAAATAATAAAGCGCCGGAGTCGGCGCTTTCACGGTTTTTGTAAAAATTATCTTCTGAAACCCTTTCAGCGCAAGGCTTCCTGAGGCACGTCCAGGATATATCTGGTCACCCGGCGGTTCCAGAAAGTCACCAGCGGCCCTATGGAAAAAGCCATCAGAATGGTGGCAATACCTATGGGCGCACCCAGAAGCCAGGCCAGAATCATGGCGGTGGAATCCTGGATGATGCGGCAGATTCTGAATGGTATGGGGACGCGTTCCACGATGACCAGAGAAATAGCGTCATAGGGCCCCACACCCAAATTGGCCATGATATATAACGACAGGCCAAAGGTTAAAAAGGTCAGGCCCAGAAACAAATGAATGGCTGAATTCCAGAGTCCGGGCGGGAAGCTGAACACCTGGCTGTGAAGCCAGGAAAATAAATCGATCAGATACCCGACGAGAAACATGTTGATCAGCGTGCCAGCGCCGATCAGCGACCGTTTAAAATAGGCAATGACCGCGATAAGGATAAAATTTATCAGCAATTGAAAATTGCCCAGCGACAGTCCGACCAGGGCGCCCATGCCTTTGTTGAAAGCCCCGAAGGGATCAAGGCCTACATTGCCTTTAAGGCATAAGCTTATGCCAAACGCGCAGAAAACAATCCCGACACATGTGGCAATCAAGCGTTTTTTTAAGTGTTTATATTTGAGCATGATTTTCCAGTCCGCCTGAATAGCTGGCAGGGCCCGCCGCCAACGCCGAGGCCGCGGCCCGTCTGAATGTAGAGTAACGGCCGGGAAGCGGCGTTCAAAGAATTTGTTACTTGTGGGTCGACAAGCTGTGCGTGTCAGTTAAGCCGTAAATTTATAAACGGTGGTCTGATAATAGTTTTGGCCTTTTTTCAATATAGGCCTGGAATCTGAGTCCTGATTGATGGAATCAGGAAATAACTGGGTTTCAAGACAAAAACCGGAACACGGACCAATCAAGCGTCCCCCTTTGCCGCGCCTATGACTCAAGGCATTGCCGCTATAGAACTGGACTCCGGGCAGGGTTGTGTCAATCGACAGAGTTAAACCGGTGGCAGGTGAGGCGGCCATGGCAAAGGGGAGGCCTCCGCGTTCACGGTTGAGGACAAAGTTGTGATCATAGCCTTTGCCCTTAACCAGTTGTGGATCCTTTGCGTCGATATCCCGGCCGATTGCTTTGGTCCGTCGGAAATCGAAAGGGCCGCCCGCCACCGGCAGAAGCTTGCCGGTAGGAATGAGCGCTTCATCCACTTCACTGAAGTAGTCGGCGGCCAGGGTCAGTTCATGGGTTAGCATGTCTCCCTCACCGGAGAGGTTAAAGTACGAATGATTGGTTAGGTTGACAATCGTATCGAGATCGCATACCGCTTCATAGGTCAGAATCAGTTCATTGTCGTCGGTCAGGGCATAGGTTGCGCGAACCTCAAGGTTGCCGGGGTACCCCTCTTCGCCGTCTGGTGCGGTGCGGCTGAAAATAACGCGCCCGCTTTCAGGTTCGGATCGCCAGACATGGCGGTGAAAACCGCCGGGGCCGCCATGAAGGTGGTTGACTCCGTCATTGGCCGCCAATGGATATTTTCGTCCGTCCAGTTCAAATTCGGCCCCGGAGATGCGGTTGGCCCAGCGCCCGATCAACGCGCCCAGATAGGCGTCGTCGGATTCGTACTCCTGAACTGTATCGTAACCCATCACCACATCAATCGGCGTTCCGTGTCGGTCCGGCACAATGATTGACTGAATGACGCAGCCCAGATTGAGAACGTCCACACTCATGCCCCGGCTGTTGGACAGCCGGAAGCAATCAATCTGCTGTCCGTTGCCGGTTTTGCCAAAAGGTGTTTTTTCGATCATTTGAGCTCCCCTGAAATTTTTTGAACAAAGCGGTCAAAGGCGGCCAAACCTTGGTCATCTCGCTTGAAGACACCGGCATGTTCTAGCACTCGCAGAAATTTTTTTCCAACTTTTTCCCTCAATCCCGCTTCAATTTCCTTTGTTGCCGCACCATTAAACTCTGTGCGCAATTCGTGATACCATTCCGCGTGAATCGGCAGCGCCGATTCTTCGCCCACATCTTCTCGGCCTTCGGCCAGAAAGGATTTGATCAGCTCCAGTTCGGGCACCAGACGCGGCGGCAGTATGGCCAGCCCCAGCACTTCAATCAGCCCGATGTTTTCTTTTTTGATGTGATGAACGTCAGAATGGGGATGAAAGATGCCCAGCGGATGTTCCGGGCTGGTGCGGTTGTTTCGCAGCACCAGATCGAGCAGATACTCGTCACCCTCACGGCGGGCAATGGGGGTGATGGTGTTGTGGGGAATTTCACCGCTATAGGCCCAAATGCCGACTGATTCATCCGACCATTCACGCCAGTCGTTCAGAATGGCTGTCGCCGCGCTGATAAGGCCCGCTTTGTCCCGGCCGCGCAGGCGCAGTGTTGACATGGGCCATTTCACTCGCCCCAGCTTCAGATTTGGAAAAGCGGGGCAATCATATTCCTTTTCCACCGGGGCTTCATCCATTGGAAATCGGTGGCGGCCCCCCTGATAATGATCGTGGCTGAGAATGGAGCCGCCGACTATGGGCAGATCAGCGTTGGAACCGGCAAAATAATGTGGCAGGGTATCGAGAAACTCCAACAGGTTGACGAAAGTGAGGCGGTCGATTTTCATTGGCCGATGCTGGCGCGAGAGTATTATGGAGTGTTCATTGTAATAAACGTAGGGCGAATATTGCAGGAACCACTCTTCTCCGCCCAGCCGCAGAGGTATCAATCGCAGGTTCTGACGGGCCGGATGATTGAGGCTGCCGAAAAAACCTTCATTCTCCCGGCAGAGCAAACAGGCTGGATACGAAGAAGCCGGTACGCTCAGGGCGGCCGCGATATCGCGGGGATCTTTTTCCGGCTTGGAAACATTAATGGTTATCTGGAGGTCGCCATATGACGTGGGCGCGAGCCAGGAGATGTTGCGGTCAGTCCGTCCTTTGCGAACATAGTTGGCGGCTACACTGAAATCGAAGAAAAAGTCGGTAGCTTCTCCAGGCGAATTTTTATATAACTCCTGAAAGCGGCGCACCACTTCGGAGGGACGGGGAGTGACTTGATCCATTATCAGCGTGTCGAAGAGGTCGCGGCGAGTCTGCGTGTTTTCAATCAGCCCCAGGTTCACGGCCTGATCAAGCAGTTTTTCCAGGATGTCATCAACCGTGGACGGAATTTCACCGGCCTCTTCCAGCCTGAACTCGGCCTGGCCGAATAGGGCGATAAGATGGTTGGCCGCACAAACCAAATCTTCCGGGCCTATCAACTTCCGGTTCAATGAGTAGCGCAGCAGGCGGTTGAGTTCATGGTTTATATCAGTCATCGGTCGGCCCACCCTTCTGGATGCAGACGGTGCCAGTTCCAGGCTGTGGCGATAATCTCTTCCACGTTTTCATAGGCTGGTTTCCAGCCCAGAATTTTTTTGGCCCTGGCGCTGTCGGCCACCAGCCTGGCCGGGTCGCCCGCGCGCCTGGGTTTTATTTCCCGTTTTATCGTCTGCCCGGTCACTTTCTCCGCCGCGTCAATGATTGCTTTCACTGAAAAACCTTTGGCGCTGCCAAGATTCAAAATGGAGCTGGCGCCCCCGCCGCGCAGATACTCCAGGGCCAGAAGGTGAGCCTGGGCCAGATCACTGACATGTACATAATCGCGGATACAGGTGCCGTCCGGGGTATCATAGTCGTCGCCAAAAATGCCTATCTGCTCCCTAAGGCCCAGCGGCACCTTCAGCACCAGCGGAATGAGATGGGTCTCCGGGCTGTGGTCTTCACCCAGCGAACCGTCCGCCAGGGCTCCGGCCACGTTGAAATAGCGCAGTGAAACATAGCGGATTCCATGCGCGCCCTCAACCCACTTCATCATTTTTTCCATGGCCAGTTTGGTTTCGCCATAAGGATTGGTGGGGGCGGCCGGGTCATCTTCGACAATAGGAACCCTGGACGGTTCGCCGTAGACGGCGGCGGTGGAGGAAAACACGATGCGCCCGACCCCATGTTTGACCATGGCCTTCAGTAGCACCTCCATGCCGTGGACGTTGTTGTTATAATACTGAAGGGGCTTTTCCACTGATTCGCCCACCAGGGAATTGGCCGCGAAGTGGATAACGTCGGTCACGCCGTGCGCCATGATTTGATCGAGGGCGGATTCATCGCGCACATCACCTTCAAGAAACACGGCCTTGGGGTGAACCGCCTCTTTGTGTCCGCTTTGAAGATTATCAAGAACGGCCGTCGGGAGGCCCTGACGGAGCAGCTCATGCACCATATGTGAGCCAATGTAACCGGCCCCGCCGCAAACGAGAATCATAAAGCCTCCATTAATTCCGGCTCAATCGGCCGGGCGCCTTCAGACGCGGTGACGGGATAAAAAGCAGCGGTGTAGCCGGTTCGGGCCAGATATTCATCGGCCACCTTCCGCCTGAAATCTTCCATCTCAGCGGCTGACCTGACAAACGCCACCGCGCATCCGCCAAAACCGGCCCCGGTCATGCGTGCGCCCAAAGCGGCCGGATGGTTTTGAGCTATTTCAACCAGAGCATCCAGTTCCGGCCCGGTCACTTCATAATCATCACGCAGAGAAGCATGGGAGGCACACATCAGGCGGCCGAAATCAGCCAGTTCCCCGTAAGCCAGCGCTTTAGCCGCTTCCAGGGTGCGCCGGTTTTCGTCTATGACGTGCCTGGCTCGCTTCATCAGGATTTCATCTTCGATCAAGGGCGCGTATAGCTCAAATTCCTCCGGTGAAATTTCACCCAGAAAGGTGAATGCTTTTTTCGCGCCGGAGTTGATTGCGGCCAGAGCCGCTTGGCATTCAGCCCGGCGCTGATTGTATTTGGAATCAGCCAGGCCGCGCCGCTTGCCGCTATCGATAATTATCAGCGCGGCTTGGCCCAGGTAGAGTGGCACATACTCATAGGCCAAGGTTTCGCAATTGAGCAAGAGGGCCTGCCCGGCCTGCCCACAGGCCACGATGAATTGATCCATTATGCCGCTGTGAACACCGATAAAATCATTTTCCGTCGCCTGCCCCACCGCGGCCAGCTCCGGCCCGGTCAGGTCAAGGTGGCTGAACGTTTTCAGGATTATGGCTGTAAGAATTTCAATTGAGGCTGAAGAGGACAGCCCCGCCCCTTCCGGCAAGTCCCCCCAAAAGAGGATGTCGGCCCCGGAAACGGAATGCCCCCTTAATTTCAGCACAGCCGCCACCCCCAAAGGGTAGCAGGCCCAGCCGTATTTTTTATCCGGCCTGAGTTCCCGCGTGTCCGCGTCAACCATAGGACCTTCGGGATAGTTCAGGGAGAAGAGGCGCAAACGGCCGTCCTCACGCGGCGCGGCCAAGGCATAGGTTCCGGCCCCGATGGCGCAGGGCAGGACATGCCCGCCGTTGTAATCGGTATGTTCGCCTATCAGATTGACTCGGCCAGGGGCAAAAAAGAAAATTTCGCCTTCACGGCTGAAAATCTCTTTGAACTTTTCACGCATGGTCAGATTATTCATGTCCGGGCCTCCAATTTTCATTCTGATGACTTTGGCTGCGGCTGTCAAGCGAAACGGCAAAGGTAAAACCCGGCCGTGCGGGCGAAAAATTTTCTGACGTCGCTCGTAATTTTCTCGTATTCCCGGCCGGGTGGCTTCAGCGGCGTTCTGTTTGTCCGTGCCCGTCCGGGGAGCAAAATTACGAGCGACTTACAGAAAATTTTTCGCCCGCACGGCCTAATCAGTGTCGGCGCTTGGGGGACTGTTGCTGTATTCTTACATGAGCCGACCAAAATCAGGAGGGCGGGGCGGTGAGATTTCTCCAGAGGGGACCACGATTTTTGCTCCCCGGACGGGCACTGACAAACAGAATGCCGATGAAGCTACCCGGCCGGGAATAAGAGAAAAATCGGGGGCCACTATGGAGATATCTCACCGCACCGCCCTCCGGGTTTTACCTTTACCTCTCCCAAGCTGCGGCCTATCAGCACTTGACAGGCAGGTAAGAGTAGGATACGATAATGCATAACAATACATAAGGTGAATATTTATTCACCAATCTCCAGTTCCAAAGGATAATAGTTATGAACAAAGCCTTGGTCATCGGAGTGGATTTCGGAACCGATTCAGTTCGGGCCTTGATCGTGCGTTGTGATGACGGTGCGGAGCTCTCCACCGAAGTGGTGCACTATCCCCGCTGGCGGAAAGGTCTGTACTGCCGGCCGGAAGCGGATCAGTTCCGTCACCATCCTCTGGATTATCTGGAGTCTATGGAAGAGGCGGTGAAGGTGGCTCTCAGCCGCCTCTCGGAAGAAGAGCGGGCCAACGTGGTCGGCATCGGCGTTGATTCCACCGGCTCCACCCCGGCCCCGGTGAATAAGGACGGCCAGGTGCTGGCTCTCCTCAGTGAATTCGCCGACAACCCCAACGCCATGTTCATCTTGTGGAAAGACCATACCTCAATCGAGGAAGCGGCCGAGATAACCGATCTTTGCGCCAAGGGCGAAGTTGATTACAGCCGCTGGATCGGCGGCATTTATTCTTCTGAATGGTATTGGGCCAAGGCACTGCACATTTTTCGTCAGGATGCGGCCGTGCGCGGCGCAACGGCCAGCTGGGTGGAGCTGGCTGATTGGGTTCCGGCCGTTCTCAGCGGCACCACGCGGCCGGATCTTCTGCGGCGGGGGCGCTGCGCGGCCGGGCATAAAAGCCTGTGGCACCCGTCCTGGGGCGGACTGCCGCCGAAAGAATTTTTTCAAAAACTTGATCCAGTGCTGACGGAAACCCTGGAGCACCCGCTTTTCACCGACACCTGGACCGCCGAGATACCCGTCGGCCGCCTCACAGAGGAGTGGGCCGGGCGCTGGGGCCTGAGCACCAGGGTGGTGGTTTCCGGCGGCGAGTTCGATTGCCACATGGGCGCGGTCGGGGCCGGAGCCGGTCCGGGCACGCTGGTCAAGGTCATCGGCACTTCCACTTGCGATATCCTGATGGTCGAACCGCAATTGATCGGCGATCAAGCTATCGAGGGAATTTGCGGGCAGGTTGACGGCTCTTCAATCCCCGGCCTGGTTTGCCTGGAAGCCGGGCAATCGGCTTTCGGCGATATGTATGCCTGGCTGGCTCACTTTCTGTCCTGGCCCCTGGAAGAGCTGGCCCGCCGCCACCCTGAACTGCGGGAGCGGACTGACAACGTGGCCGCCGATCTGATTCCCAATCTCACCTCCGCCTGGGCCAATTCCAAGAGCACGAACACGCCCCCCCTGGTGTTGGACTGGTTCAACGGCCGCCGCACCCCCTTCGCCAATCAGCGGCTGAAAGGCGTTATGGCCGATCTGAAGCTGGGCACCGCCGCGCCCGACGTTTTCGGCGGCTTCATCGTCTCCACCGCTTGCGGGGCCAGGGCCATCATGGAATGCCTCACCGGCCAGGGCATGCCGGTAGACAGGGTCCGGGCCATTGGCGGCATTTCCCGAAAATCGCCGGTGATCATGCAGGCCATGGCTGATGTGATGAACCGTCCGCTGGAGGTGGTTTGCTCCGATCAGTGCTGTGCTTTGGGAGGAGCCATTTTCGCGGCTGTGGCCGCCGGAGTTTACCCGACAGTTACAGAGGCCGAAGAGAAAATGGCCAGCCGGGTGGAAACGCGTTTCGAGCCCAACCCGGAACTGACGCCACTATATGAAAAGCATTATCAGCGTTACCTCCAGTGGGGAGAACTGCTGGAGCCGATGTATTCGCCTAAATAAGAAAAGGATAAACCTATGAAAACGAAAACGGAACGCAAGCCCGCGATCTGGTTCGTGGTCGGCAGCCAGCATCTCTATGGCCCGGCGGCCTTGAAAGAGGTGGAGGCTGATTCAAAGATAGTGGCCGAGGGCCTGAACGCGGCTGGTTTCCCCTTGCCAATAATCCTGAAGCCGATGGTGACCAGGGCCGATGAAATAACGGCTTTCTGCAAAGAAGCCAATTATGATGACGACTGCCTTGGGGTCATCACCTGGATGCATACCTTCTCCCCGGCCAAAATGTGGGCCACTGGTTTGAAACTTTTGGAAAAGCCCATGCTCCAGCTCCACACCCAGCTCTCCCCGGAACTGCCCTGGGACAAAATCAATATGGACTTCATGAATCTCCACCAGACCGCCCACGGCGGCCGGGAGTTCGGCCACATCAGCGCCCGCCTGAAAAAACCTTTCTCCGTAGCCGTGGGCCACTGGAAAGAAGAACGGGTGACGCGCAAGGTTGACCTGTGGATGCGCGTCTGCCTGGCTATCAATGAAAGCCGCAATCTGAAAGTGGCCCGCTTTGGCGACAACATGCGCGATGTGGCTGTGACTGAGGGCGATAAAGTGGAGGCCCTCATCCGCCTGGGCTTCACGGTGGACGCTTTCACCAGCAATGACCTGGCTGAAGTGCTGGCTGCGGTGACCGATGAGGAAGTCAAAGCGACTGTGGCTGATTATGAAAAGCGGTACATCCTGACCGACGTGGTCAGGGCCGGCGGTTCCGCGCGCGGCAATCTCGAAGACTCGGCCCGCCTGGAAGTGGCCTTGCGCCGCTTTCTGGAGCAGGGCGGCTACAGGGCCTTTACCACCAACTTTGAGGCCTTGAGCGGTCTGAAGCAGTTGCCGGGCCTGGCGGCACAGCGCCTGATGGCCGATGGTTACGGCTTTGGCGCGGAAGGCGACTGGAAAACCAGCGCCCTCACCCGCATCCTGAAAGTCATGGGTCAAGGCCGGGAAGGCGGGGCCTCCTTCATGGAGGATTACACTTACCATTTCGGCCCGGAGGGCGATTTGAACCTGGGCGCCCACATGCTGGAAGTCTGCCCCACGCTGGCCGGAAAGACCAAGCCGGTGCTGGATGTGCAGCCTCTGGGCATCGGCGGCAAAGAAGCCCCGGCCCGGCTTCTCTTTTCCTGCCGGAGCGGCCCGGCCGTCAACGTCGGCATTATGGATCTCGGCGGGCGTTTCCGAATCGTAATCAATGAAATCGATGTTATCGAGCCGCCCCACGATCTTCCCAAACTGCCGGTGGCCCGGGCCGTCTGGAAATATCGGCCTGATTTCGAGACGGGCGTAGCCGCCTGGATTGTGGCCGGCGGCGGCCACCACACAGTTTTGAGCCTCAGCCTAACGGCCGAACATATTCGCACCTTTGCCGATGAACTCGGCCTGGAATGCCTGGTTATCGGATCGAAAACCGATCTTGATTCATTCAAGAACGAACTGCGTTGGAACGATCTTTATTATCGCGACCGCTAAAAAAGCGGCCGTCCCTGAAGGAGATGAAAATGAAGAAACTGCTCGTCGCGCTGACCGTCGCCGCCATGCTGGCTTTCGCCCCCCTGGCCCTGGCCCAGGACAAGATCAAACTCGGCTTCCTGGTGAAACAGGCTGAGGAACCCTGGTTCCAGACCGAATGGACTTTTGCCGACAAGGCCGGAGCCGACCTTGGGGCCGAGATCATTAAAATCGCCGTTCCCGACGGTGAAAAAACCCTCACCGCCATTGATACGCTGGCCGCCAGCGGGGCCAAGGGCTTTGTCATCTGCGTGCCGGACACCAAGCTTGGCCCGGCCGTGAAACGGAAAGCGGATTCCTATGGCCTGAAGGTCATCGCAGTGGACGACCAGTTCGTCAACGCCAAGGGCGAGCCGATGGACAGCGTGCCGCTGGTCATGATGGCCGCCTATGAAATCGGCCAGCGCCAGGGGACCGAGCTTTGGAACGAGATGAACAAACGCGGCTGGAAGCTGGAAGATACCGCCGCCATGGTCATCACCGCCGAAGAACTGGAAACGGCCCGCCTCAGAACCAGCGGCTCCATGAAGTCCCTGGAAGAAGCCGGTTTCCCGCTGGCCAATATGTACAAAGTGCCCACCAAGACCAACGACATCCCCGGCGCGCTGGACGCGGGCAATTCCCTTCTGGCCCAGCATCCTGAGGTTAAGCACTGGCTGATAATCGGCATGAACGACAATACCGTTCTCGGCGGCGTGCGGGCCACTGAAGGTCAGCGCATAGCCCCGGAGAACGTCATCGCCATTGGCATCAACGGCGTGGACGCGGTCAACGAACTGTCCAAGCCCAATGTCACCGGCTTTCTCGGCTCCCTGCTCCCCAGCCCGGACGTTCATGGCTACAAGACCACTGAAATGCTCTACAACTGGGTGACCAAGGGCGATGAGCCCCCGGCCTTCACCGCCGTGACCGACGTTGTCCTGATAACCCGCGACAACTATAAAGAAGAGCTGGCCAAAAAAGGCTTGTAATTTATCTCCATTGAATCAGGCTCCGCCCGAATGCCGGGCGGAGCCGCCTGCCGCTGGAGGAGCTATGAACCCGAACGAAAGCCGCTATCTTGAGTTTGAAAACATCGGCAAAACCTTTCCCGGAGTCGTGGCTCTAGACTCGATAACCTTCGGCTGTCAAAAAGGCCAGGTCCACGCCCTGATGGGCGAAAACGGGGCCGGAAAATCCACCTTGCTGAAAATATTGGCCGGAAACTATCAGCCCAACACCGGCCGCATTGTCATAGGCGGCCAGCCGGTCGCATTTGATTCGACTGCGGCCTCATTGGCCAGCGGCATAGCCATTATTTATCAGGAATTGCATCTGATGGCTGAAAGCACGGTGGCTGAAAACATCTATGTCGGCCAATTGCCCACAAAAGGCTTCCGCATTGACTGGCACAAACTCTATGCCGACGCCCAGCGCCAGCTCGACCGCCTTGGGGTGGACATCAATCCCCGCACGGTGGTGAAGAACCTGTCCATCGGCCAGCGGCAGATGATTGAAATCGCCAAAGCCCTGACCAGGGAAGCTGAAATCATCGCTTTCGATGAACCTACCAGCAGCCTTTCCGCGCGTGAAATCGAACAGCTTTTCCGGGTTATCGGCGAGTTGAAAGCCGAGGGCCGGGTCATTATCTACGTCTCCCACCGCATGGAAGAAATTTTCCGCATCTGCGATGAAATAACCGTTTTCAAAGACGGCCGCTACGTCACCACCTTTACCGACATGGCCGAAGTCACCAACGACGATCTGGTGCGGGCTATGGTCGGCCGCAACGTGGGCGATATTTATGGCTATTCTCCGCGTTTTCAGGGCGAGGTGCGCCTGAAAGTCAGTGGTATCATGGCTCCCGGCCTTAAACGGCCCGCCGACCTCACGGTCAGGAGCGGCGAAATCGTGGGCCTGTTCGGTCTGGTCGGAGCCGGACGCTCGGAATTTCTAAAAGGCGTTTTCGGCGGCTCCAAAAAAACGGCCGGGCAGGTTTTTATCGACGGCCGCGAGGCCCACATCAAATCACCCATTGACGCCATTAGCCAGGGTCTGGTTCTCTGCCCTGAAGACCGCAAGGCCGAGGGCATTATCGCCATACACTCTGTGCGCGATAACATCAATATCAGCGCCCGCCGCAAAACCCTGATCGGCGGAACCATTATCAACACTGTCTGGGAAAAGGAAAATTCCAGCCGCCGCATTCATGATCTGAATATCAAAACCCCCGGCGACCTTCAGATAATGCTCAACCTCTCCGGCGGCAATCAGCAAAAGGTCATCCTGGGCCGCTGGCTGTCGGAAGAAATAAAGTGCATCCTTCTCGATGAACCCACGCGCGGCATTGACGTGGGCGCGAAAAACGAGATTTACAATATCATCTATCATCTGGCTTCCGAGGGCATTGCGGTGGTTTTCGTTTCCAGCGACCTGCCGGAAGTGCTGGGCGTATCCGACCGCATAGTGGTCATGCGTGACGGCTCCATTGTCGGTGAACTTAGCCACGACGAAGCCACCGAAGAAAAAACCCTGCGTCTGGCCATGATTGCGGAAGCCGCCTGAACCGGGCTGCTCCGGCCAATAATGCTATATTTGCGTGCCCCGCTCACGGGAAGTTCCTGAAAAAATTTGAAAGACCGAGGTAAGAACATGTCCACAGTTCCCCAGACTCCCCCGGCCCCGCCTGGACGCGATGAAGCCAAAGGTTTTGATTACAGCATCATATGGGATAAATACGGCATGCTCCTGGTGTTCATTCTCCTGTTCGCCGCCTGCTCTGCTTTCATTCCCAATTTCTTCAGTTGGATCAACATGAAGGTTCTGGGCATGAGCGTCTCGGTGGTGGGCATGGTGGCCTGCGGCATGGTCTTCTGCCTGGTCTGCGCCGATCTCGATCTTTCCGTGGGCGCGGTGGTGGCCTGCGCGGGCGTGGTCACGGCCTGGGTGCTCCGGGAAACCGACAGCATCTTCCTGGGCGTAATGGGCGGCTTGTGCTGCGGCCTGTTTTTCGGCCTCCTGAACGGCTTTTTCATTTCAGTGATGAAAAACAACGCCCTGATAGTCACCCTGGCCACCCAGCAGATAGCCCGCGGCGCGGCCTACACCATCTGCGGAGGCGTGCCCATTGGCATTCTCAACGAACATTTTTACATGCTGGGCGATTCCGACCTCATGGGCATTCCCACGCCCATAATCCTGACGGCCGTCTGTTTCATCATTTTCGGTTTTCTTTTGAGCAACACCGTCTTCGGCCGCAACTCCCTGGCCCTGGGCGGCAACGCCGAAGCTTCCCGGTTGGCGGGAGTTAACGTGATTAAGACCAAAATGCTCATCTTCGCCCTCACCGGGCTGGTCTCGGCTTTCGCCGGCATCGTCCTGACTTCGCGCCTGACCAGCGGCCAGCCCATGAACGGCCTGGGCCTGGAGCTGAACGCCATTTCGGCCTGCGTTCTCGGCGGCGTTTCGCTCACCGGCGGCATCGGCAAAATGAGCACGGTGGTGGCCGGCGTCCTGATTCTGGGGACGGTGGAAAACGCCATGAATTTGCTGAACATCAGCACTTTCACCCAGTATATCGTTCGCGGGGCCATTCTATTGGCGGCCATTAACCTTGACCAGTATAAACAAAAACTCCGTCGCGGTTGACAGGGGGAAGAATCATGCTGGAAAAATTGAAGGAAGAAGTTTTTGAAGCCAATCTGGCCCTGCCGGGCCACCATCTGGTGACCCTGACCTGGGGCAACGCCAGCGGCGTGGACCGCGAGACGGGCCTGATGGTCATCAAGCCCTCGGGCGTGGATTATTCAACCATGCGGCCCGACGACATGGTGGTGGTATCGCTGGCTGACGGCAAGGTGGTGGAGGGCGAAAAGAACCCCTCATCCGACGCGCCGACCCACCGCGTTTTATATCAGCGCTTCACCGATATCGGCGGCATAGTCCACACCCACTCCCGCCACGCCACCGCCTGGGCGCAAGCCGGAATGGACCTGCCGCCCCTGGGGACGACCCATGCCGATTACTTCTTCGGCCCGGTGCCCTGCACCAGAGCCATGCGCGATGATGAAATTGCGGGCGATTATGAGTGGGCGACCGGTGAGGTTATTGTGGAGGCCATTGAATCGCGCGGGCTGAGAGGGCTGGACATGCCGGCCGTCCTGGTGCGTTCGCACGGCCCGTTCACCTGGGGGGCCAGCCCGGCCAAGGCGGTGGAGAACACCATTGTGCTGGAAGAGGTGGCCTATATCAACAATTGGGCTTTGCTATTGAATCCGGGCTTGGGGAATATGCAAAAGAGTCTTCTGGACAAGCATTACCTGCGCAAGCACGGGGCTGGCGCCTACTACGGGCAAGGTCAGGGTTCCTGAATCAGGCGGCGGGCTGTTTCCAGATCGGTGATGAGATGGGTGAGCAGCCCGCCGCGCAGAATGCCGCGAATGGCTTCGAATTTTCTGCCCCCCCCGGCCACGGCCATGCGGCAGGGCACTTTTATCAATTGCCCGTAACCGATGCCGATGATCCGTGAGGTGAAGGACGACTCCACCAGACCGCCCTCGGCGGTGAAAAAATTCTGGCCCAGGTCGCCCACGGCCCCCAGACGGGTCAGTTCGTCCTGTTCGGAATCGGTCATGCTGTTGCCGCTGTCGCGGAGATAACGGGAAGGGGTGATTGTTCCTATGCCCAGAAGGATCAGGTCCAGCCGGTCGAAATAATCAAAGACCAACTGACAGGATTGATCGTTTTTAATGGCGGCCCTGGCGTCCTCATCGCGGCAAATGCCGGGCACCATCAGGAAGACCGGTTCGGCCCCGGTTTTCTGGGCCAGCTGCTCGGTCAGGCGGGTGCCCACCATCTGGGAGGCCGCTTGGCCCACGCCGCCGAAGACCTGCACCACGCTTTCCATGCCGCTCTTATTCAGCGGCCGCATGGCCTTGACAGTATAGAGCAGGGTTTCGCTCCAGGGAAAAATGCCGGCTGTGCGGCAGGCGGGCAGGGCCCGCTCCAGGCAGGCGGCGGCAGCGTCGCCCAAGGCGGCCATCAGGGCGCTCTCATCCGGGGCCGAGGTTTCAATCACCACGACGTCGGTGAGTTTATAAATTTCTTCCAGCTTGAGTTCGGTTTCAGAAAAAAAACCTTCGGGAATGTGAACGGTCGTCCGCACTATGCCCAGACGCTCCGCATCTTTCAAAGCTCTGGAAACACCGGCCTGTGAAAGGTTGAGGCGGCGGGCGATTTCCGGCTGGGTCATCTTGCTCTGGTGATATAGCTGGGCAACCTTGGCTATCTGGCTGATCTGATTTCTGCTAAAATGTCTCTGAGCCATACAGCCCTGTCTTTCCGCCTTGGGAATCCGTGAAGAGTGAGGCGCGAATAATTATTCGCCTTGGCTTGAATATACAGAAGCGGAACCGCATTGTCAATCTCCGCAGCGATTCCAAAGGCCTTTAAAATTTGCGTGGCGGCGGGTGACCGCCGATGGGAGAAATGTTTTTGCCCGGTGAGGTGACTGCCCGGAACCTCACCGGGCAAAAACATTTCTCCCATCAGCTGCCTGGTCGGCTTCTTTGGGGCTGGAAGTATACATAGCCGAGTGGGAGCCGGAAGCCGGGGATTGTTTTTGGCCCGGTTCCGTGACTAAAGACCCCCGGAACGGAACCGGGCCAAAAACAATCCCCGGCTTCCGGCGGTTTTTAGGGTAACACAAAGTACAAGCCTTACATTTTTAACCTTCATATTTTTACAGCGGATCATCACCGGCGGAGGCAACCGCCGTCCATAGATCCGAACAGGAGCGCAACATGCTGGAACTTGCGGCTTTCGATTTCGATGGAGTCCTGGCCGACACCGAACCTTTGCACAAACGGGCTAAAGAGATTCTCAGCCAAAGGCTGGGGGCCGTCACGCCTCTGAACTATGAAGCTTACGTTGGCCGCCCCAACCGCGATTTCTGGCTTGATCTTATTGCCGCCAACCACCTTGAAGGTGTGAACATCGAAGAGATGGAAGCACGGCAATATGATGTTATAGTGGAACTGACGGAAGAGGTCGGCCTCAGGCCCACTCCGGGCGTGGAGACGGTGCTGGATTATCTGGCCGAGCGGGGCGTGCGCCTGACGGTGTGCTCTTCGTCGGTGCGTTCCTATCTGGAAAAGATGCTGCCGCTGCTGGGTCTTGGCGGCCGCTTCGAATTTCTGGTGGGCGGCGATGAGGTGGCGCGAAAAAAACCCTCGCCGGATGTTTATCTCAAGGCCCTGGAACTGACCTCCGTCCCGGCGGAAAAGGCTCTGGCTGTGGAAGATTCGGCCGCCGGAGTGGCGGCCGCCCTGGCCGCCGCTATGGCGGTGATCGGGTTTCAGAATCCCGGCTCCGGCCACCAGAATCTTTCCGAGGCGCATGCGGTTATCAACAGGTTCGATACTCTTCCGCGCCTGATGCGGCTGTTCGTGATATAATAGCCGCAGTAAAGAATTTGTTGGCTTTAGAGCCCGGAGGAAAATATAATGATAACTGACCAGCGGCTGATCAATCACCTCACCGACAACGATTTATATACCTTCAGCGTCTGCTATCTTTATCTGAATAAATTCCCCCGCGCTTATGGGCGCTATACTTTTGTCGACCGCAACAACAGCGTCTATCCTCCCGGCTTTGCCGAGGCGGTGAAATATCAGCTCAAGGCTATGGAGTCGATTGTCATTTCCGATGAGGAAATCGCCTATATGCTCCGCCGCTGCTATTATTTCCCCACCTGGTTTTACACCTTTCTCAAAGGCTATCGCTTCAATGCCGATGATGTGGAGGTGACGCAGGATGAGGCGGGCCACCTCCATATCACCGTGGAGGGCCTTTTGTGGAAAACGGTGTTCTGGGAAGTGCCCATTCTGGCCATCATCTCTGAACTCAAACATACCCATAACGGCGACATGGCCAAATATAACCGGGACCAGGAATACGAAAAATCCCGCCAAAAGGGTTTGCGCCTGATTCAGAACGGCCTGTCGTTCGCTGAATTTGGCACCCGCCGCCGCTTTTCCTTTGAGCACCAGAATATGGTCCTGACCAGCCTGGCCGAGGCCAATCGCCTGTGCGCCGGTGAAATGGGCGAATTCTCCGGCACCTCAAATGTTTATTTCGCCATGAAGTTCAATCTCATTCCCATTGGCACCATGAGCCACCAGGTGATAAGTTTTTGCGGGGCCATCTTTGGCTACAAGGAGGCCAACTTCCTGGCCATGAAACACTGGCAGGAAACCTTTGATTCCGACCTTGGCACCTTCCTTTATGACACCTATGGCTGGAACGCCTTTCAGGAGAATTTCAGTAAAAAGTACGCCAAGCTTTTTGAGGGGTTGAGGGTCGACAGCGGCGACAATTTCCAGGCCGTCGACAAAATTATGGCCAAATACCAGGAGCTGAACATCAATCCCCTGACCAAGGCCCTGACTTTCAGCAATGGCTTGAGCGTCGAGGAAGCCGTTGAAATCCACAAATACTGCCTTGGCAAGATTAATGATAATTACGGCATCGGCACTTTCCTGACCTGCGACGTGGAGGGGGTCGAGCCGATGAATATTGTGATGAAGCTCACCGCCGCCAAACTGACTGAAAAGAAGAACTGGCAGAAAGCCGTGAAACTTTCCGATGATCTGGGTAAATACACCGGCGACCCGGATGAGGTTGAAATCGCCAAAAGAACCTTGAATATCCAGTAATGGGTCAGAGGTTTTCTTTACGCAGTTGAAGCATCAGGCCGAGTTGACTCAAGGCCTTTAGACCCATTGCTTCATCGTTATCACGCAAGGCCCGCTCAAGGGCCTCCGCAAGTTTGCCGCAGAGGCTGAAGCCGTTTTGATTCAAAGTGCTTTGCATCTCCCGCAGATCACCTGATGACAAACTGCCCCGGTAACGAAGACCTGTGATCAAATGCCGCTTGAGAACGCTTTCCAGTTTTTCCAGAACCAATCGCGTTTCCGATTTCTCTGATTCATCCGGTTCACGGTTTGGCAAAACCGCCTCAGCGGCTTCGCCGGTGGCCAGCACGGCCATTTGGTCGGCTGTGGTCAGTGCCAGCGGCACCATGACTATCCGGCCGCGATCTAAGCCCACCAGCCCGCAGATGTCCTCCATATCCTGCCTCTCCAAGTGCCCGGCCAAATTGTTGACGGCAAATTTATCCACATTTTTAAAGGGCAGTTCCAGCCTGAAAATATCTTCATCAGCGGCCGGGCCATCCTGACCCGCGCCGCCTACCACTGCCCAGATTTTTTGCCCGCCCGCGTCCCAGCCCCAGTCCAGAACTGTTCCGGCCGGAAGTATGGCCAGCCGCCCCAATGCCTGGCGGGCCTGAATGAATTCAGGAGGGCGGCTCCGCATATATTCCAGGAGTTCACTTGCCCGTCCATATTTCAAAGGTTTTCCCAGACTGCTCCAGGATTGGCTGGAAAGTGGCAGAACATTGGTCAGCCGCGAGTCGGAGGAAAAGGCCACCGTGCCGTTGGCCTTGCGCTTGGCCCCCCTGGTGACCACCTGAGAGCGCGACATTTTTTTCAGAGAAAGCCCGGCCACCCGTCTGCCCAAAACACCGCTGCGGCTGGAATCATTTTTCACAAAGCCGCGCTCCATGACCATTAAGGTCATGGTATCGGGGTCCACGAAATAGAAGCGCACCCCTTCATGGGTAGTGTCGTCCCATAACTCCGTGCCCAGACCGATCAGGGTCAGGTGCTCCAGGGCCACCTCACCGGCCACTCCGATACCCAGAATCTGATGAGCCGGTATTTCCACTGTTTCGTCCGCCTTATCATCAGCAAAGCTGGCGCATTCCAGCCGGGCATAGAGGAAAGCCATAGCCTCCAGCAAATCCAAATCTGAAAATCGACTTGATCTGGCGTGGTAGGCCTCTGTCATCCGCCTTATGTCCGTGATGGATTCCTGTATCCAGCGCCATTTCAGACTGTCGGCCGCCGCCTCAGCCGCGACAAATATTTTTTCCAGCGACAATAGCGGCTGGGAAACGCCCTCGGCCCAAAGCTGGTTTAACAACCGGTGGACAGTCTCCCGGCATTCCGCCGCGTTAGGGCTGTCAAATACCCTGGAGCCGGTCCGCTGTTTGCCATTGCCCAGTACGACGGTCTGTTCCAGAAGATCCAGAGAATTTCCATCCGTCAGACGGGCCTGGCGAAAAGCTTGGATGGCCAGCACCACATGGGCACAGCCGCCTCCCTCGATGCAATCGCAGCGGGCATGGGCCAGGTTCTGGGCCGAAAAGAAACGCACCGTGCTCATTGGCAGATAGGCCGTGGGCACGGCCGAGTCACCCGCGCGATTAACCACTCTGATAATGGGGGCGGATTTGGCCAGGGCCTCGGCCTGTTTGATGACGCTTTTTTTGAAGGACTCGGCAATGCGGTCGTCAGTAAAATCGGCCGGGCTCCAACTAGCGTGAGGGACTGGTGTTTCCGTCGCGGCCTCTTCGGCTGCCTCAGTTCCAGCTGTTTGATCAAAGCTTCTAACCCATTCTTGATAGGCCGGAATCAGGGTCACCCGGTGGCGGCAGAGATTGGCGGCCGGACAGGTGCAGGACGCATCCCGCAGACTTTTGCCGCTTTCCAGCATGGCGACCTGACCATCACTGTAAACGGCTTCAATGGTCCCATCCTCTTTCACGGATATGGCCGGGCCGCGCCCTTCTTCCATATCCTTGAACGCGCGCTTGACGAACCCGGCGTTGGCCAGGGCGCTCAGGGCTTCGTGGGTCAGTTCCATCAGGTCGGGCCTGATTGATGGTGCGCAGGTAAAAGGCCCGTTTGCTGTGCTATGACAAGCACTGCCCCTCGCCTGTTCAGGGCGGGCTGGTGGTGCGCCAGTAAAAACTTTCATTTGTTTCCTTGTATTTTTTGGGCCAGCCAACTGGCGAGTTCACCCGGAGTCATGGCCCCCACCTGCGCCCCGACTTTAACCAGCCGGGCGGCCATGTCCCGGTCGTAATCCGGGCGGGCCCTTTCATCAAGCGCGGCTAGGCCCAGAAGATGAACGCCTGATTCAGTCAGGGCCTTGGCCCGGCGCACCAGTTCACCATCGTCGCCGCCTTCGCAAAAATCGGTGATCAGCACCACCACCGAACGGGCCGGATTCTCAATCAGCCCCTGGGCATAGGCCACGGCTTTGGCTATATCCGTGCCGCCGCCCAACTGCACTTTCATCAATAGCTCAACAGGGTCGTCGGCTTCGGTCGTGAGATCGACCACTTGGGTGTCAAAGGCTATCAGCCGGGTTTTCATGCCTGGAATATCCCAGAGACAGGCGGCCATGACCGCCGAGTGAATGACGGAATTGACCATTGAGCCGCTCTGGTCGACCAGGATAATGATATCCCACTTTTCTGAAAATTTCCGGCTGCGGCTATTGAAGACCGGTGTTTCCAGATACAGCTTGAGCTTGGCCGGTTCCCAGCGGTGGAGGTTGCTTTTGATGGTTTCCTTGAAATCGAAATTGCGATTGAGCTTGAATCTGGAGCGGTGCCGACGGTCGCGCGTGCCGGAGAAGGACTGCCGGACCTCGGTGCGCATTTTTTCCATGATTCGCCGCACCACTTCCCGCACCAGACGGCGGGCGGCGGCCAGCACTTCCGGGTTCATCAGATGTTTGGTCTGGAGCACGGCTTTCAGCAAAGTCACTGACGGCTCGATTTTCTCCAGCACTTCCAGACTGGTGACCACTTCATCAATGCCGTAAACTTCCACCGCGTCCTTTTCCAGCCGCTCAATGACCTCCTGTGGAAAGAGACGGTGTATTTCATTGATCCAGGCCGGAGTGCTGAGCCGGGACGGACCCAGCCCCGCGCCTTTATCACCGGCCGGCCTTTCGTCGCGCCGTCCCCATTGTTCGTCGCGGCCATAAAGCCAGTTCAGGGCCGCGTCCGCCGCCGCCGCGTCGCCGGTCAGGCCGCCGCAGCTGGCTTCGGCCGCCTCACCCAACAGAAGACGCCAGCGCATCAGCCCGTCTGTAACTTCAAGCGTCTTCATCGGCCGCCACCTCCGCCGGATTTATAAAAATGCCCCAGCGGGCCAATTCATCGGCCACCCGGCGCTCCGCGGCTATGGCCCCGGCAATGGCCTCCGGTGAGGCCGAAAGCTTTCCGGTGAGGCCGGCGGCGCTGCCGTTGTGCATTCCGGCCACGGTGCGGGCCAGCAATCTGCGCTCCAGACTGGGCAGCCAGCCGAAAGCGGCCCGAAGTGACGGCATGGCCAGGGTGAAATCATAGGGAGTGAAATTCTGGATTCTTTTATCCAGACCTTCGAGAAAAATTTCCTCATGGGCCAGCACCTCCCGGCCCAAAGCCAAAAGTCCGCTGAGCGCGTCGCCCATGGCTTCCGGGCCGAGTGAATCCAGAAGGGATTCCGTTTCAGCCAGCCGCTCCCGGTCACCAAGGCTCAAGAGGGCGCCAAGGGCAGCCCCCCGGCTGACGGGGGCGGCGGCCGGATCGGCGGCTTTCCGGCCCCAGACGGCCAGGGCCCGCTCCGGCACTAGGTCCAGATGGTGAGAATTCTTACTGACCAGCGCTTCCCGCGTTAAACGGCAGAGTTCGAGATTGGATTTGATATGAAAACTGAATCTGGCGGGTTCCAGACTGACCGGCGGCTCCAGCAGCCAGAGCATGCGGTCGAAAGCGGCCTCAAGGATGGTTTTCAGAACCGGGGCATACCGCATATTAAGATCCGCGCCGTGCTGCCAGAGGGGAAAAAGTATGGCCAGCGCCTCACCGAATGATTCAAAGGCCGGTTCTTCGGCCACACTGCGGCCCAGTGTTTCCAAAGTGCGCGTGCCGATCCCGCTCAATCCGGCCAGGGCGGCCCGGTTCAGGATTTGGGCCAGCGCTTTCATGTCGGCCCCGGCCTCTTTCAGTCTGGCCTCAATTCTGTTGCGGGCCGCGTCATATAATGTCGCACCCCAGGCGGAGGCTTCGATCAGGGCTGCCTCCCAGTCGAGGGTCCGGTTCAGTTCCCAGCTTTCCGTCTTTTGACCGCCCATGGCCAGTTGCGGGCCGCTGAGCCGCTCAAGGCCGGGCAGGCTGAGGATGCCCAGAGAATGGAGGCAATGGCTGCGCTTGAGGTCGGCGGCTTCCAGAAGGTTCAGCTTGATCGGCCCGGCCGATTCCGCCAGCCCCAGCCTGGCCATCTCCTCCCGCACCGAGAGCAATAATGGCGGCTGCGGCGTGGCCGGGTCCAGTGAGCCATTGGCCTCTCCGGCCATTACATCCATAACCTCCACCAGCACCGGATCAGTGCCCGGCAGCAGTAAACCCCGGTAATTCCAAGGCACCGGCACCTCCAGGGCGTTCTTGATCAGAACGCCCGCCACAGCGTCCAGGCAATCTGAACGCAGAGGGTGGCGGTGCCCACGCCAGCGGGCCAGGGCTTCGGAGGCGGCATGGACGGCTTTCAGGTCAGCGGTGGAGGCCGGGTATTTTTTCAGGCGCAGGCGGGTGAAAATGTGTTCCAGGGCTTGGTGGCCGGACTTTTCCAGGCCATAATCCCACAGCCATTTGTAATAGGCAGGTGAGGGCATGCCGGAAGCATAGCCATGGAAGGAATCCAGCCGCTTGAAGCTATAAGGAACCAGATAGGAACCGAAGCGAAGCTGGGGCGCGTCTTCGCCGCCTTTTTCAGCCACCACCGTTTCCGGCTTGGGCACACATGGGGGAGGCGCGTTTTTTTCAAAAGAAAATTCAGGCCACCTTTCACGCAGGGCTTTGGCGTGGTAGCCGCCGCAAATAACCAGAACCGGGCCGCGCTTCTGAGCCATGGCCCAGGCCAGCCATGAGGCCATCATTGCTTCACGGGTCTGATTGGCCGGCGACCCAGGAGAACCGCCCCGCAGGCAATCAAAGTGCACGGCCAAACTTTCCTCAAGCCTGGCCGGATCGGTTTCATTTTCAAACAGATGATCCCACAACGCGTCCGGCCCGCTGATATTCAACTGACGGCAAAGAGCTTCTTCATAGCGGGCGGCCATGCTTTCTTCCTCGGCATCGAACTTGTCGGCGTAGCGATTGGTCATGTCGCCCAGGGCTTCGTGCCAGGCGGGAAGGTCGATGAACCGGGCCTCCGCCCCGATGTCCCTGGCCGCCAGAAGCCCCTGCCATTCTGGAGAATAGTGCAGAAAAGGCGTCCAGGAGGCCCGATAGATCGATCCGGCTGAAAGGAAGCTGTAAATGGCTATGGGCATGGCATGCGGCAGATAAAGTTCATCCAGCCGCTCGTTGAAATCAGCCGGGCCTTCAATGAGAACATAGGCCGGTTTCAACCGCCGGATCTTTTGGGCAACCAGGCCGGCGCAGGCGGGGCAGTGGTGTCGAATGCCGATTATGACAGGAAGTGGTGTTTCCATAGCTGGCGGAGTTATCAGGGCAGCCGGTGACGGGCCTGATAATAGGCCTGCCAGTGGTCGCCTTTTTTCTTGCCCACTTTCTGCTCAAAATAGCGCTTCAGCCTGGCCCGGTCGTCCGCGTCGTCTTTGATGACCGTGCCGACAATGGAATCGACCAGATCAGCCGGACAGCCCGCCCGGTCATACAGAAACCAGGCCTTGACGCCCACGGCATGGGCCACATTTATGGCCTCGGCCGTGGACATGACCGCTTTCATGCTGTCCATGTTGGACGAGCCGCTATGGGCCGCGCCGCCGGGCCGCAGGTCGCGGAAAGTGGTGACCAGAAGCTCCAGCACTGGTTCCGGGAGTTTGACCGGAATACCGCTTTTTTCCAGGAGTCTGGCCGAAGCTTCCTGAACCAGTTCCATTTCCTGGGAAAAATCCATGATGGGAAAAACCGTTTCAAAGTCAAAGCGGCGCTTCAGGGCGGCGCTCATTTCATTGACTCCCCGGTCACGGGTGTTGGCGGTGGCAATGATGTTGAAACCTTCGGCGGCATAGAGCATGGAGTTGTCTCCGGCCAGTTCCGGCACGGCCATGACCCGGTCGGAGAGCATGCTCAAAAGACAATCCTGCACTTCCAGGGGAGTTCTGGTGATTTCCTCAAAGCGGACTATCCGGCCCTCACGCATGCCCTGATAAAGCGGAGCGGGCACCAGGGCCGCCGGGCTGGGGCCTTCGTTGATCAATAGGGCATAGTTCCAGGAATATTTAATCTGGTCTTCAGTGGTGGAGGCCCCGCCCTGAATGGTGAGGGTGGAGGAGCCGGAAATGGCGGCCGACATCAATTCTGACAACAGCGATTTGGCCGTGCCGGGATCGCCCACCAAAAGGAGCCCCCGCCCGGTGGCCAGGGTGACCAGCATGCGTTCCAGCGAATTGACGGGGATGACTATTTTGCGGCTGAGCCCGGCTTTCGCGTCACCGGCGATAAATTTCAGCACGGCGCTCAAACCCATGCGCCAGCCGGGAGGTTTGGGGCTTCTATCGGATTTGGCCAGTTTTTCCAGTTCAGCCTGATACAGTATTTCAGCCGGGGGCCGCTGAAGTTTTTTTTCAGCGGCGGTTTGTTGCCTGGTCATAATCTCACTCTTACCATTTTAGAAGTCGGCCTTTTTGGTCAGCATTTCCATTTCACGAATCAGCTCGCTGATAACCATGGGGTCCACCGCGCTCAGCGGCAGCGGCTCCTTGATGTCTTCCCATTGATTCATGCGGCCGATCTCCAGAAATTCGATTTTCTGGGGTTCGGTCATTTCAGTATAGCCCACGCTGAAACCTTCCGCCATATGCAAACGCACATGATTTTCCTCATCCACGCTTTTATGCATCCAGCCGACCCAGCCGCCGTCCTGAGGCGTACCCATTCGCCAGCCCCGGTGGCGCAGACCGAAGACACGGCCGGTGCTCAATTCAATGTCGCGCCAGCGGCTCAGTTTCTTTGAATCTTTTTCATCCTCATTGAGGCTGTAAACCTCCCGGCCCAACTGGACGAAGGGCTGAATCAGCTCATAATCGGCAAAAAGCTGGCCGAAACCTTCCAGTGCCTCCGGGGTCATTTCCATAATGTGGGGTATGCCCAGACGAAGGTTGCTGTTATCCGGCAGTTCAAAGGGGTTATCTTCCGCGTCGGTGAAACTGCCGTCTTCACTGACCCGGAAAAAGTTCTCAGCCTGCCCGCCGAAATTGCTGACGTGCCCTTTAGCGTCCGGCTCCATAGGATAAAAGGCCCAGACCAGCCTTTGGGTGAGGTGGCGAATCAGCGGATGACGCACCAGAAAAGTTTCAAAATGCTCTCGGTTCCAGTGGCGGCGGCGGCACATGGCCATCTCCAGACGCATAATCTGCTGGGCGGCCACCGTGCGCACATCTTTTTTCAGGTTCTTGAATAATTCTGAGGCTGCCGCGGACAGATCGGGATCATCGGTTTTGGCCGGGCGCGGCAGATTGTTAAGGCGTTTGCCGCCCTGTTCCCGCACATAAGGTTTCAGAGCCTCATCAAAACCGATGGTGAACTGGCGGGGACCGTAATCCAGAATCATGGCCCCCTGTTCATCCAAGCCGAAGTCCGGGGCCAGACGATCCTCCAACTGCTCGGTGCTAAGGCCCATGTCATCGGCTATCCGCTGAATCATCTCCCTGGCCTTGTCCTGAAGCCCCTTGAATTTAACTTTCTGGGCGATGCCGTTAAGCTGCATCAGGGCCACATCAGTGCCGATGGCGGCCAGCACTTCCAGGCCGGTGACGGCGCGGGCGTGGGCGGACATGCCCGGCCACTCGCGGATACAGGGGGTCAGACGGCGGGCCGTTTCATCGTCACCGAAAAAGCCCAGGCTCAGAAAGGCCCACTTGTCTTTGCTGGGCGTTCCGGCGTTTTGCCAGGCCATAAAAATATCCCAGGCAAAATTGGCCAGCGACAGCTTGGTGCACAGGCTTTTCACCACCTCCAGCCCAGCGTACCAGCCCTCGGCGTTGGGGAAGGATAGCATGACGCCGATATTGTTGAGGGCGTTCAGCGGCAGGGCGCGGCCCTTGTCCGGGCCGTTGGCGATGAGCGGGGCCCGCCACTGTTCGGCCTGCCACCAACTGGGCAGGGACGGTATTCTGGATGGGTAGAGATCCAATTCGCTTCCGCTGATGAGGTGCTCCAGGGCTTCCATAATTTGCGGATTCTGATAGAGCGCGGCGGTTTCCATGATGAGATCATGGTGGCCCTTTCTGTTCAGTAGCCTTAGGGCGGCGGCCGCGCAGTCGGCGGCTTCTCCCTTGGGGCCAAGGGCCGGGGCGATCAAGGCGCTGGCTGCGTGGCGGGGATAACCCAGAAGCCATTGCCGCCCCTGCTCACGCAAGCTTTTCAGCTTAAAGAACGCCCTGGCCATGACCGGGGCCAATTCGATGGTCCCGAAGCAGGAGACCGCATCGATATGTTCTGAAGGCACACGTTTGAACAGTTCCATCAGGCCCGGCAAAATCGCCAGCCCGAACTTGGCGGCCATATGCTCCTGATGGTAGACATAGTCGAATTTGGGCACAAATTTATTGAAAACCGGAACACAAAACGCCTCCGGCAGACGGGACAGATACTGGCAATTGGTGTAGCAGGTGAACCAATACCGGTCGTCAGCTTTTTTTCTGGCCTCAACGGCTGCAAATATTTCATCGAATACAGATAAAAAAGATTCAGCGTCGCCTTTTTTCACCGCCTGGAGCGCCTTGAGGTTAAGTTCTTTGCTGATGCACCGATATTTGTCCGGTTCAAGACCGATGCGATACAGAATACCTTCAATGTCGGCCGGATTGAGCGCCGGCTGATCAGCGGCGCCAGGCTTAAAGCCGGGGCCGCACAGCTCCGCCAGACTCGCCATATCCACCACAGGTTCAAGTGGCAGAGGGTCGAGCTTGAAGGTTTCGATTTTCTTCGTAACCTTTTTTTGGGTCCAGGGCGGATTGAGCAGCATTTCCGGCAGAGAGCCGTCAGTCGTCACAGCCGGGGTCTCAACTGGCGGCGCAGTATCATCAGCAATCGCCTCAACTACAGCTTCCGCCTGCTGTGACGGCAGACTTTTCGCCGGGCGGGCGGCAATGGGAGCAGGGGGCATCACAGAACCGGCCGAAACCGTGGCCTCTTCATAGCCCTTGCTGGTTTTCTCGTCGATCTGCTTTTGCACCGAAGCCTCGGCCGCCGCCTCATCGGAAAAATCTTTGCTTTTGCTCTGGCCATTGGTTCCGATTCTTCCCCAGCGAGTGGTGACGGTCCGGCCCGTCCGTTCGATTTCCCAGAATTTGTCTGACTTTAGATCCTTGAACTCAAAACGGCGCATAAATCGCTCCCTTGTATGCGTGGTCCGTACAAGACTGGCCCGATGCGGCATTTCCAGCCTGTGAAAGTTTGCGGCCGGGAAGCGGCCCTGACACTATTGTCTCAGGTATGTACAGGTATTGTATTGGAAATATCCCAAGATGATTGCCTAAGTTTGACATATTCCCAGCCCGCATGCAAGTGGCCCGAAGATTGGTATGAGGCCATCGTTTGGAAACGGCAAAGGTAAAGCCCGCCCGCCCTGGTCGGTGTCAGCTTTTGAGTGGGATGATAGTTGAAGGCTTCTGGCATAAGCCGATTATGACTAGCATGCGGTATGATTTTTAAACCGCCTGATTATTTTCTTTTTCCCGGCTAACCTTTGTTGATGTTAAAACATATTGCTTTTATTTGATCATTTAAAGTTATCGCAAATACGTTTAATAAAAGGTCATTTATCTGTATAATAAACGCCAGCAAGGTTTTCTTCTAAAGGGTGGGTATGTTGATAGAATATTGAAAGCATTGTACTGCACTAGCTATCATGTTAATGGTTAAACTGAATCGTTAATTTTAGAAAAGGGTCGAGTTTTTTCCCTATTGGGCCCAAAATATTTCCAGGCCAGGATACCCTTGAAAGTAATTATGATTCTGGCTGAAAGAAAAAAATATTTCCGAGAGGTGATATGTCCGGGAAAGAAAAGAAGCTGACGCCCCGATCGGCCCGGAAAAAGAAAGCCATGTTGGAGGCCGCCTGGCAAGTTCTGGCCAGGGAGGGTTACGAACGGGCCTCCCTGGATATGGTTCTGAGCCTGTGCGGCGGCTCCAAGGCCACCATTTACAATTACTTCAAATCCAAGGAGGATTTGTTTGGCAAAGCTGTTTTTGCCCGTTCTTACGAGTTGTCCCGGCGTGTTTTTCAGGATTTTTCGGACCAGGAGGATTTTATAACTGAATTATATATCTTTGGCCTCCGATATCTGAATTTTTACCTCAATACGGATTTGTTGGAAATCAGCCGTGTGGCTATGGCTGAGGGTAAAAATCTTGATTACGGACGGGTGTTATATGAGGAGGGGTTCCGAAAGAATTGGGCAACTGTGGCTGTGTATCTGGAAAAGCACATCGAGCCTGAAAAATTTCTGACTGGGGGAAGTTGGACGGCAGCCATGCACTTAAAGGGGCTTCTGGACAGAGAAATGCTGATAAGACGCGCCTGGGGGGTTATGGACGGCATAGACGACAAAGATTTGCGTGATGTTGTGCAAAGCGGTATAACCGCATTTGCCCGTATATACGGAATTGAACAAGAGTAAAGGAATGCGGCCTTCGGCCGCACGATTTAAAGGACTTGGCCTGAAGGGCCAACCAAAGGGTTCCACCCTCTGGACTCCGGCTGGGGGAGGGCCCACGCGGGCCCTACCCCAGACCCCACCCGCGCCAAGGGGCAAGCCCCTTGGAACCCCAAGAGGTCAGGGTCAGATTCAACTTACTTCTTCCCGCATCGCCGCAACTCGCTTCGAGTACGAAGCTCAGACAAGCGGCGACGCTTCATACTTTGTCAGCTTTACGTGCTATGAGTAGCTTCACGTCGAGCTGCTACAGCTTTCTATAGGCAGCCTCATCGGCCGAGTGATAGTTCACGTATGTTCGGCTTAAATCAGCTTCCCCTTAAAGGCCCTTTCCAGTGCTGTTAGTCCGTCTCTCCGCCACCTATCGCTTTTCAATGAGTTATTCATTAGAAAAAAGACGGGAAAGTCTCAACGTTACAGCACTGGAAAAACTATTGGAGGGGAAGAAGTAATCAGCCGAACATACGTGAAGCAACAATCATTCAGTGAAGCTGCCTATAGTAAAATGTAACAGCCCAACGTGAAGAGGCCAACATCGTTTAACGCGGAGATAGTATGAAGCGTCGCCGCTTGTCTGAGCTTCGTACCCGAAGCGAGTTGCGGCGATGCGGGAAAAAGAGAGTTGAAGCCGACACTGACCTCTTGGGGGTCCAGGGGGCTCGCCCCCCTGGCGCGGGTGGGGTCTGGGGCAGGGCCCGCATGGGCCCTCCCCCAGCCGGAGTCCAGAGGGCGGAGCCCTTTGGTTGGCCCTTCGGGCCAAGTCCTTTATCGCGCGGCCGTAGGCCGCATTCCTTATACTACACTTTATCAGGCGTCGAAATCGATAATCTTGGCGAAACTGGCCGCCTCCAAACTCGCACCGCCTACCAGCGCTCCGTCAATATCCGCCTGGGACATCAACTTGGCCACGTTGTCCGGCTTGACCGAACCACCGTAAAGGATGCGGGTGTTGTCGGCCACGGCCTGGTCAAAACGCCCGGCCAGCCATTTACGGATGTGAGCATGCACTTCTTCAGCCATTTCCGGGGTGGCGGTCTTGCCGGTGCCAATAGCCCAGACCGGCTCATAGGCAATAACTACAGTCGTCATGTCGGCCGGGGTGAATCCAGCCAGACCTTCAGTGAGCTGGGTGTCGAGTACGTCAAAGGTTTTGTTGGCTTCACGCTCCGCCAGGCTTTCACCAACGCAAACAATGGGCATGAGCTTGGCGGCCAGAGTGGCTTTGACCTTCTTGTTGACCCACTCACCCGTATCACCGAACATCTGGCGGCGCTCACTGTGGCCGATGATGACCGCTCCGGCTCCGGTGGCCGCGATCATGGGCGCGGAAACTTCACCGGTGAAAGCGCCTTCATTTTCCCAATACACATCCTGGGCGGCGATGATGACCGGAGTGCCGTGGGCCGCCTGAACAGAGGCTTCCAGCGTGGGAAAAGGCACGCCAAAGGCGACTTCGCGATCGGCTTTGAACTGAGTCAGCTTAATAAGGTCAGCAAAAAATTCGCGGGCCTGGGCGCTGGTTTTAAACATTTTCCAATTACCGGCTAACAATGGTTTTCTGCTCATGGGAAAAATCCCTCCTGTTAATTTTGAATGTTCAGAACCAGCCCCAATGCCGCGGCCGATTCACAGATATTCTGATATGAATATTGATTGGCGATAACCAGCAATTCTAATTATGGCCGATGCCGCCGCATAAAGCCGGGGTCGAGCGTAGCGAGACGGAGCGCCAGCGATTGGTTTTGACGGAAAAATAGCCGCTCGCGAAACAAAAACCACGCTTTTTGTGTAGCTACGAGCCGTAAGTTCAAGGAAAAAAGCCATAATTAGAATTGCTGGGCGATAACCGAGCGCTTTTGCCGGCCACTTGTTCAGGGCCGCTTTCCCTGGTTGACGCACCAGTATTTATTTGCGCAGAAGAGCTTCCAGGGCCACCAGTGGCTGACCGGCCAGAGCCTTGAGAAACGCGCTGCCTCCAGTTGAAAGAAAAGAAACCTGATTGCGGTCGGACATCTTTAAAATGGCTGCCGAGGTGTCCACACCCCCGGCCAGCGTCACTCCGGGGCATTCCGCCAGGGCTCGCGTCACCAGGGCCGTGCCCTTGGAAAAGGCCGGAGTTTCGTAAGCGCCCATGGGGCCGTTCCAAATGATGGTGCGGCAGAGGCTGAAAACCTGGCTGTACAAAAGCTGGGTGGCCGGGCCAATATCTTCGGAAACAAGCTCCGGCGTCAGATTCTGGGCCGGGACGTTGGTGACGGTATCACCTTCGCCGGAAAGAGCCACTGCGTCCACCGGGAAAAAAAGCTTGGCCTTGTATTCGCGGCAACGGCTGAGAATCGCCCTTATTTCTTCCACTGATTCCTGGGCCAGCGAAAAGTGTTCAATGCCTCCGCCAAGGGCCAGACGAGAAAAAGCGTCGCCCATCTGGCCGCCCAGAATCACGAAATCCGCCCTGTTCATCAGCTTGGTCACCACCGGCAGCTTGAAATCGACATTGCGCCCGCCAATAATGGCGGCCATGGGTTGGGCCGGATTATAGAGAGCCCGGCCCATAGCCATCAATTCATTTTTGAGGGCCAGACCGCCGCAGCTTTGACCGGCAAAGCGGACGATAGTGGTCATGGAGGCGTGGGCCCGGTGACAGACGCCAAAGGCGTCGTTCACATAAACATCAGCCAGGGCGGCCAGTTCTTTGGCAAAGGCCGGATCGCCCGTAATCTCGCCGGGGTGAAAACGCAGGTTCTCCAGGAGCATTACCTGCCCCGGGGCCAGTTTAGCGGCCGCTTCGGCCGTGGCCGGGCCGATGACTTCAGGGGCAAAAGAGACATCGACCTCCCAGATGCGGCTGAGGCGGCGGGCCAGAGGCGCGAAGGAAAAACGCGGGTCCGGCCGGCCGTCACGGTCCAGGGGATTTCGCAGGTGGCTGCCGATGATGACGGAAGCGCCGTGATCCAGAAGATGATTAATAGTCGGCAGGACCGCCCGCAGGCGGCCGTCGTCAACGGGGGAGCCGTTTTCATCAAGGGGAACGTTGAAATCAGTGCGGACAAACACTTTTTTCCCGGACAGATCCACATCGCCTGGAAAAGGGATATTTTTTAACAATTCAGCCAAATCGCATTGGTTAGCGGAATGAGTCATAGGCGGTCCACCTGATGTCGCGCTGTCGGGTTGAAGTCTTTTAGTAATATAACAAAGAAGAGCGTTTTAAACAAGCCGGCGTCCTCCCCGTCTCTGCCGGGGAGGACGCCTGATGAAAGCTCTGGAACGATTGACTGTTCTTAGAACTTGTTTGAGGGATCGTCAAAATATTCCTTGGTCATCTTAAAGACAACCGGGCACAGGAACAGAAGAGCGATCAGGTTGGGAATGGCCATCAGGCCATTGAAGAGATCGGCCAGATTCCACACCAGGGTCAGTTCGGAAAGCGCTCCAATTGGCACGGCCAGAGTGAAGACAATGCGGAAAGGCATGGAGGCCTTGTGCCCAAAAAGATACATGGTGCAGCGTTCACCGTAGACGCACCAGCCGAGAATAGTGGAGAAAGCGAAAAGCACCAGGCCGACGGTCACCAAATACTGGCCGGCGCCGGGCATGGCGGTATTGAAAGCCAAGGCTGTGAGTGTACCCGCACCGTCAACTTCGGTGGAGGTCCACTGGCCGGATACCAGGATGACCAGAGCGGTAATGGAGCAAACGACGATGGTGTCCAGGAAAGGATCGAGCATGCCCAGCATACCCTGGCGCACCGGGGACTTGGTAATGGCGGTGGCGTGGGCCATGGGCGCGCTGCCGAGACCGGCCTCGTTGGAGAACAGGCCGCGTGCCACACCGAAGCGGATGGCCATAGCCAAGGAAGCCCCGGCAAAGCCGCCGACAGCTGATGCCGGCTTGAACGCGTGTTCAAAAATCAGGCCGAATGCGACGGGGACCATACTTAAATTCATAGCCAAAATGATCAGGCCGCCGATGATATATATCAGGGCCATGATAGGCACGAGTGTTCCGGCCACGGAGCCGATTCGTTTGACGCCGCCGATGAGGACAGCGCCGGCAATAACCAGCAGGATGACTGCCACCACCCATTCAGGCATTGCGTTGCCGGTCAGGCGGGTGACGTTGGCGGCAATGGCGTTGGACTGGGTCATATTGCCGATGCCGAAGCTGGCGACCATGCCGAAAATGGCGAACAGGGTGGCCAGCCAGCTCCAGTTTTTGCCCAGGCCGTTTTTAATATAATACATGGGACCGCCGACATAGCTGCCGTCCGGGGTGACTTCGCGGTATTTGACGGCCAGAAGAGCCTCGCAATACTTGGTGGCCATGCCGAAAAGGGCGGTTATCCACATCCAGAAAACCGCACCGGGGCCGCCGAGGAGGATGGCGGTGGCAACGCCCACGATGTTGCCGGTGCCGACAGTGGCGGCCATGGAGGTCATCAGGGCATTGAAGGGCGACAATTCCCCTTCGTGCTCAGGATCGTGTTTGCGGCCTTTCCACATAACTCCGAAAGCCAGACCCAGCTTACGCAAAGGGATAAATTTAAGGCCGAACATCATAATGACGCCTACGCCCAGAAGAAGGGGAATCAAGACATAGGGCCCCCAGACCACGCCGCCTACGCCGCCGATCCAGTTGGAAAATTGTTCGAGGGTGCTAAGTTGCTGTTCTTCCATGCTTCTCTCCTTTAATCCTCAATTTTTGAGTTTGGATTTGGCCTGATGTTCACCGGAAGTCCGGAACCCCGGTTTTGGGCGGCTCCCGCACCGGTGTGAAAATCCGGCCGCTGTTTAGGTCGGCCCGTTATGTAAATTTGAGTATATTGATTGCTTGCGGCGCACTCCCCCCCCAGAGTCTGTCGGTCCGGTTAAGGCGGGTGGGCGGTGTGCCTGTAAAAAGTCAAATTTTGGAACAGCAAAACTGTGAGCCACTTTGGCTGTGCGCCAAAGGCCCCATCCCGAAAAAAATCCGGGCAGCGATGTTTCGGTTTCTTAGTTTGCCAGTCTTCAGCGGTCAAACCACTGAAAATTCTTGACGGTGATTCCAATGATAAATACAAATCCATTGGAACGCGACATAAAACGAGGGTATCCCAATTCGGGAACAGACCGGCTTGAACCGGGCATAGTTACAGGTGGTCAGAAATCAATGAGATGCGTTTAATCGCCCAAGTGCGGCACATCGCGGAAATTCGCGGCCGGGCCGCTTATAAATCTTTTGACGAAGAGAAGTTTTCGTCCGGCGGGTCGGCGGAAGCGGATTCCGCCTCCGGGGTGGCGGCGGCAGGCTTATCAGGCTCTTTGACCGCCTGACGGAAGTTGGCCAGGCCCTTGCCCAGCCCACGGCCCAGTTCAGGCAGTTTTTTTCCGCCGAAGATGACGATCACCAGAATAGCTATGATGATCAACTCCCATGCGCCAATATTGCCCATTCTTAATACTGCTCCTCGCTGTGCGTGAATGTCCGAATTATACCAAAAAAATATTCATAAGAAAAGCATGAACCCGACCGTAATTGGCTTTAAATTGCGGCTTCAGGACTTCCCTATCATGTCAACAATTATGGTGATTAATATAACATGTTGATCATAATAAGTAAATCAAAGAGTGTCTTTTAAAATGCTTTATGAAAAAACATCGAGTACAGTGTTAAAATCGACGCGTTCAGGCGAATTTTTTGAAGATTACGGAATAATTCGGCCGTTATTTTCAGAAAAAACTAAATTTACTACGAACTCATTTTCACGGAACAATCCACTTATCATGTATATACAGGAATGTTGTTTCTGACTTTATCAACAGGAAAATCACATGCCACATTAAAATTTGGGCGATACTTTAAATTGCGGAACAGCGGATGACCGCCGACGGGAGAAATGTTTCCGCCCGTCTCCGTTCCGGAAGTCTTAGTCACGGAGACGGGCGGAAACATTTCTCCCGTCGGCTGCCTGGTCGGCTTATTTAAGAACTGGAAAGTGTGCACAGGTCAAGCTTGGAGCCGGAAGCCGGGGATTGTTTTTATCCTGCATCCGTGACTAAGACTTCCAGAGCGGAGACAGGATAAAAACAATCCCCGGCTTCCGGCGGGTCAGGGGGGCGAAGAATTAAATGTCTGGGCCGGTGGTCCGTCAAAAGGCAAAAGCCTTTGACGGACCACCGGCCCAGTCAGTTTGATGACAAAGTCATTCCGTCGTGGTCATCAGTAATGCGGCATCGTGAAAAGCGTGGTTTTCACGATTCGAGTAGCGGCTAGCCCCTTAATATCAGTCGCTATCGCTCCGTCGCCTGCGGCGACCCTTCCAAGCCAGGGGTTTGTCAGCAGTCTGACCGAGCCGCCTGCGGCGCGGAGGCCGCAGTCCATACCATCTCTACCAGCGGGCTCTCATATGAGTAAGCACCAGGGCTTTGATTTCTTCAGCTTCAGCGAAAATGCGTCCGCGCTCATTGAGGATGTCGGCGGCAAAGGCCTCGTCTTTAATGGATGGCAGATTAATATCCACACTCAGCATGGCGGCGCGAATAGCGGCTTCCAGAATAATGGCGGAAACGCCGCAGTCGCTGATTGCGCCTTTGTTGCCAAAGGGGGCCAGTTTGGCCGCTTCACGCATCAACTCCAGGCACTGGCGGCAAATGGCCATGGGGGCCAGGGTGGCCTGCTTCACGCCTTCCTGAATGGCGGCGCTGCGGGCTTTTTTCTGCTCGTCGGTGTCTTTGGGCATTTTGAAGGTTTTCATATAAGCGTCAAACGCGTCAACATCGCCCTGGGTGAGTTTTTTCAGGTTCTCAATGCCGTCCATGAAAGCTTTGAGAATAGCCGTGTTGGCTTCCTGGTGCTCTTCATAGCCCTTCTTGCCTTCGGTGAGGCTGGCCACCATCGCGCCCATTGAAGCGCCGAGAGTGGCCACCACGGCGGAAACATTGCCGCCGCCGGGCACATGGGAGCTGGAGGCCGCCACTTTCAGAAAGTCATTAATGTTCATATCATAAAAAGAGGACATCATATTCTCCTTTGTGCGCCGGGCCGAACCCGGTTCCCCGGGCCGAACCCGGTTCCCCGGGCAGGGCCCGGTTCCTATGTCTAGGTATCTTTTTCCTTGGGCGTTGATTTTGGCGGCCGTCATCGTATTAAGAGCGGTGCCCCCCGGCAATAATATCATCCATAACCAAGGGGAACACGCTCTTCATACGATGATAGCCACCACAATTAACTATTACGGGAAAGGGCATGCAGACGAAGGATGCGCAAGCATCCGTGGGTCCAGGGCTTAGCCCTGGCCTTGAAGCTCGATGGCTTTCAGGAGGTTCTGCATGATGACTGTGGTGGTGAGGGAACCGACGCCGCCGGGAACGGGGGTAATGGCCCGCACGATTTCAGCGGCCGGTTCAGTGTCGACGTCGCCGCAGAGGCTGCCGTCTTCGAGCTGATTAATGCCCGCGTCAATAACGGTCTGGCCGGGAGAGAGCATGTCGGCTTTCACCAGCTTGGGGAAACCGGCGGCGGCCACCACGATTTCCGCCGTGCGGACGGTGCCGGGAAGATCCACAGTCTTGGTGTGGCAGACGGTGATGGTGGCGTCGCGCTTGATCAGAAGGCTGGCCAGGGGGCGGCCGACAGTGTCGCCGCGGCCGACCAGAGTCACGCGTTTGCCTTTGAGATCAAGGCCGCTGCGCTGAATCAATTCGACGCAGGCCAAAGGAGTGGCCGGAACCAGAGCCAAGTGCTCCTGCCCGCCCAGAAGATAACCACGGTTGACCGGGTGAACGCCATCGACGTCCTTTTTCGGATCGATGCGGTTCATCACGTTTTCCTTCTGGATGGTTTTGGGCAGCGGCAGTTCCACCAGAATGCCGTGAACATTCTTATCAGCGTTCAGCTCATCCACCAGCTTGATGACGTCGGCTTCGGAAGTGGTGGAAGGACGGACATGCAAATCCACCTTGATGCCCATCTTCTCGCCGACTTTTTCCTTGGCCTGGGCATAAACGCGTGAGGCCTCATCGTCCCCCACCAGCACCACGGCCAGTTTGGGCTGAATGCCCTTGGTCGAGCTGAGAGTTTTCACCTGGCCCGCAATTTCCTCGCGCATGGCCGTGGCCACGGGCAAACCTTTGATGATTTCGGCTGACATAGCTAACTCCTGATGATAAAGATGGTGGCTGGGTCAAGGGATAATTCCCGGCCAAGCCGGTAGTGCGCCTCTGTGCGGCCGCGCCAGGCGGCGGGATATTTTCTGGCCGGGCGCTCACGGATATGCTACAATTCCGCCATGAGCAAGAAACCGGACATCGCCGCCTTTTGCGGACAAAAGACAATTAGTAATGTGACTGCTTTTTTCGTGTGCTCCAATATACACTATGTTCACCAAAATTAAAATAAATATTTTATCCGCTTTGTTGTCCCTGGCCGCGACCCTTATGTCGGTACCGGCCGTCTGGGGAGAGGGAGAGGCCTATTTTGTTGGTGCTGGTGAACGCCTGAAATCGGCCGTATGGCAATTGGGAGCTTTCGTTCCCGCCGCCTCCAACCAGGCCTATTCATCGCGCAGCATTCAGGTCGACGGCGTGGCGGGCCTCCCGCCCACCAGCATTACGCTCACTTTTGATGAACCGCTGGACCCCTGGCCGATGGAGATAAAAGTCTCTTTCCTGGCCGAGAGCGGCGAGCCGCCCATTATCTTCACCATGACCGACAGCCGTCCGTTCGGCGGCCCCAATATCAAGCTTTCGGGAGCGCCCCCCAGCGAATACGGGCGGGAGGAACCATCCGAATTGTTTCTTGAGATACTCGAACGCCTGGGTGAGCGTCTCCTGGCCGGCTGGCCGGTTATGGAGCCTATCGTCTGGACGGAGAGGGCGGAGGGACTGGAAGCGGCCCGCACCCGTCTTTTGTATGGAGCGCGGCTGGGGCAGGGGGATTTGTATCTGGTGCGGGCCGAGCCGGGCCGTTATGCTTTCCGGCCGTATCATGAAAACAATTTCCCATTGAGCGGCCTGGCCGCCATGTCGGAGTGGGCCGAGCGTCTGGAGGAGGTTCCGGCCATTATTAACGGCGGGCAGTATTATCCCGACCGTTCCTACATGGGGCTTTTGAAGCGCGGCGGCCTGGATTTGTCGGCCGGGGAGCATTCCGGCTGGAAAGGCTTTCTGGTCTCCGAGCCAATGGCCGAGGCTCCGGCCGGAGCGCCAAAGGCGACTATTATCGATCTGGAAACCCGGCGCGAAGACTGGCTGCCGGGGCATTACAAAAACGCAATGCAATCCTTCATGCTGCTCGACAGACTTGGCCGGATAAGGGTGCGCAACAGTTATAACCTGGCCGGACGCGCGGCCATCGGGCGGGATTCGGAGGGGCGGATACTTCTTCTGATGACCCCGGCGGCGGTCACTCTCTATGATCTGGCTATGGCTTTGAAGAATTCAGAACTGGAACTGGTCGATGTTATGGGGCTGGACGGCGGTTTTGAAGCCCAGTTGATGCTGAGGCAGGATCACGGACCCTTCATAGCGGGCGGCCATTTTTCCATCACCGGCAAGAGGGCCCTGTTTCTGCCGGGATACTCACCGAGTCTGCCGGCAGTTCTGGCCGTGGAGCCGCTTGAGGAGACAGCGGAGCCCGATCAACAGGAAAACGCCGTTCAAGTGGGCGGTGATGAATAATCAGCCGACGGCCCAGGCTTCGATTACAGCCGAGACAGGGGGAACGCTGGCAAAGCGATTATTCCATATTTTTTTCTCATAATAGGCTATCGTCTTTTCGCCGGTCATATATTCATTGTCAAACGTGCTGGTAGAACCCTGAGGGATTATGACGGAATATCCCAAATCAAAAGCTGAGCGGCAGGTCGCGTCGATACAGTATTCCGTTTGCATACCGGCCAGTATGATGGTTTTGATTTCTCTGGATTGAAGGTAATCATGCATAGCAGTGTTCTTGAAAGCGCTGTTCAGGTGCTTTTCTAAAACCATCTCTCCGGGAGACGGAGCTAGAGCGGGGCAAATCTCCCAGCCGGCGGTTCCCTTCTCCAACTCGTCGCCCTTGCCGCCGTCATGCTGAACATGGCCGATCTCCACTCCCTTTTTCCTGGCCGCGGCAATCAACTGGCTGATGTTGGTTATGAGCGTCTCTTTGCCATAGGGATTGTCATTTATCAAAGTTGTCTGCATGTCGACAATCAAAAGAATCGAAGCCATTAATTACCCCCATTTAGTTGAAACCGCCGCGCCTTATAAGGAACAATTTCTTAGAAGGCCGCTTCCCGACCGTTGCTCTACACTCAGACGGGCCGCCCCTCGGCGTTGGCGGCGGGCCCTGCCCGCTCAAAACGGCCGAACCCCTGAAACAGGGGTTCGGTCTGAGTCTGTCGGGATATGCGGTCAGCCTACATTTTGCCGCCTTCAACCACCACGGTTTCAGGGTCCACTGAGTTGCCGTAAATGGGTTTCAAGGTTTTATCATAAGCCTTGTGGAAAAATTTTTCCTGTCCCAGAGTGGCCATTTCCTCATTGATCCAATCCAGAAGCTCGGTGTTGCCTTTTTTCACGGCCGGAGCAATGGCGTCGAGGTTGCCAAGGAAATCTATGCCGGCCACAAAGCCGGGATTTTCATTGATCCAGGCAAAAATGAGGGTGTTGTCATGGGCCAGAGCCACACCGCGTCCATCACGAAGGGCGTTGAAAGCTTCGGTGTTCTGGTCATATTTGACCAGCTTGATTTCGGGGTGGTTTTTGCTGAAATAGGCGTCAGCGGTGGTGCCCTTGTTGACGATGAGCTTGTGCCCCTTCAATTGGGCGACATTAGTGATGGTGGCGTTTTCCGGGGAAACCACGCCCAGGGCCACTTTCATATACGGCCGGGCGAAATCCACTTTTTCGGCCCGTTCCGGGGTGACAGTGAAATTGGCCAGAACCAGATCGACCTTGTTGGATTCCAGCACCTCAATACGGGAGGCCGCCTCCACCAGCACAAACTGAATCTTGTTTTCATCGCCCATAAGATCCTTGGCTATACGGCGGGCCAGATAAATGTCATAACCCTGGTTTTCGCCGTTTTCATCAACATAGCCAAAGGGGGGCTTGTCGCTGAAAACTCCGATACGAATCTTGCCGGAACGCTTGATTTCTTCGAGTTCACCCTCCGCACGGGCCGGGGCGGAAACGAGCGTCAAAGTCAGGGCCAGGATTAAAGTCGCCAATAGGGAGGCCGCGCTAATTGCTGCCGTTTTTTTCATCTGTCTGCTCCTCTTTGGTCACACCGGTGAATTGGAATATGTTCAGAAATTTGCGGGCTCTTTCGCTGGCCGGGTTTTCAAAGAACTGATCCGGCGGCGCGCTCTCAACTATCACGCCCGCGTCCATAAATATTACACGATCGGCCACCGCTTTGGCAAAGGCCATTTCATGGGTTACGATAATCATGGTCATGCCCCGGCGGGCCAGTTCCAGCATAACGTCCAGAACCTCACGCACCATCTCCGGGTCCAGAGAGGCCGTCACCTCGTCAAACAGCATGATTTCCGGCTGCATGCACAGGGCGCGGACAATGGCTACCCGCTGTTTCTGGCCGCCGGAAAGCTGGCCCGGCCAGGAATCTCGCCGGTCCAGAAGACCCACGCGTTCCAAAAGCTCTTCGGCCTCATGCTCCACCTCGGCCCTGTTCCGGCCCTGGGCTTTCAGGGGGCCAAGCAAAATGTTCTCCATCACCGTCATATGCGGAAAGAGGTCGTAGCTTTGAAAAACCATGCCTATCTTTTGGCGGACCAGATTCCAGCGGGTTTTGCCGTCGGTGATGGACCCGCCATTTAACTCGATGTTGCCGGAGTCAATAGGTTCCAGGCCGTTGATGCAGCGCAGAAGCGTGCTCTTGCCGCAGCCGCTCGGCCCCACCACTACCAGCACCTGGCCCTTTTTCACTTCCAGCGAAACGCCGTGAAGCACTTCCAACTGGCCGTACCTTTTATGAAGATCTATAATATTAAGCACTGTGCGGCAAGGCATCGAAACTCCTTAGTTCTGCCATTTGCTTTCAAGGTGGAGCGACAATTTTGATATGGGCCAGCAAATGATGAAATAGAGGAAAAATATGAATCCATAAACCCAGAAACTGGCCATGTAATTTTTCATTCCAGCCACCTCCACGATTTGCTGTCCCACCTTGGTCAGTTCGGGCACGTTGATGAAAAAGACGAAGGGAGTGGTCTTGATCATGCGGGTGGTCAGGTTTATCACGCCGGGGATGAGGCGGCGGACGGCTTGGGGTATGATAATGTAGCGGTTTATCTGGGCCTCGGTCAGGCCGATGGCCCGGCCGCTCTCACGCTGGTGATTGGGCATGGAGGTAATGGCCCCGCGCACCAGGTCGGCCATTTCGGCCGTGCCCCACAGGGTGAAGACCAGGACGGCCACCACCACCGAGTTCAGGTTTATGCCCCAGTTGCGGCTGAGGGTGTAGTAGAAGAGAAACAGGAGCACCAGAATGGGAATGACCCGCACAGTCTCCAGATAGAGACGGGTGGCGATTTTCCAGAATCTGTGCCTGGAAGTCATTAATAGGCCCACCGCAATACCGAAGATCATCGATAGCGCGACTGAAACGGCCGAGATCTCCAGGGTAATCCAGAGGCCTTCCATCAGGCGGGCCATATTGCGGCCCGCGGTGAAAATGCTAACCGCTGAATCCAGCACGGCGCACCCGCCTTTCCAAAAGGCTGAAAATGATGGAAACCGGCAGGATGATCATTAAGTATGACACCACCAGCATCAGGTTGGTTTCGCCGCTGTGTCCTTCTTTCAGAAGATCCTTGGCCACATAGACCAGGTCAGGCAGGGCTATGATGCTGAAGACGGAAGTTTCCTTCATCAAAAAAATAGTATTGGCGCTGATGGCCGGAATGGCCACCGCGAAAGCCTGGGGCAGCATGACGTAGCGAATAAGCTGGCGGCGGCTGAGGCCGATGCTGAGGCCAGTTTCAATCTGATTGCGGCTGACGGCTTCCAGCCCGGCCCGGAAAGCCTCGGCCATATAGCCGCCGCCCAGGAAAGCCAGGCCGACAATGGCGCAGGTTACGCCTTCGAGCAAAATGCCTATGCGGGTCAGACCATAATAAAGGAAGAACAATTGAATCATCAGCGGAGTATTGCGCGATACTTCAATATAGAAACCGGCCACCCGCCGCAGAACGGGGACCTTGAAATACCTTATCAGCGCACAGGCCAGCCCCAGGATAACGGCCAGAACAATACCGGCCGCCGCCAGCGAGACAGTTAAAACGGCCGCTCTGGCAAACATGGGCGCATATTCTATGACAAAAGCTGAATCCAAGTCAGCCTCTCCTTGGTGAAAAAATTCGCGGCCTTTAGCCGCACAATCGTACATATTGCCCCTGTCTGGGAAATTATGCAACCCCAAATGTGTCGCGGGCGTGAACGTAGGCGCGGCAAAGGTAAAACCCGGCCGTGCGGGCGAAAAAATTTCTGACGTCGCTCGTAATTTTCTCTGATTCCCGGCCGGGTGGCTTCACCAGAGGTTTGTGAGTGCGTGCCCGTCCGGGGAGCAAAATTACGAGCGACTTACAGAAAATTTTTCGCCCGCACGGCCTGGTCAGTGTCGGCGGTTGGGTGAGGTGATTGTTACGGTCTTCTTTTGTGAGGCGACCAGGAGCAGGAGGGCGGGGATTGTTTTTGGCCCGGCTCCGTGACTAAAGACCCCCGGAACGGAGACGGGCCAAAAACAATCCCCGCCCTCCGGGTTTTAGCTTTGCCGCCCCAAACGCTAACCCGCCCCGCCTTTTTTCCCCGGCTGGCAATATAAATTTGATTGCTATATAATAAAAAAGATTGATTGCTGATGGCTGTTCTTGATGCCCGCCCGCGTATGGCCGGGTCGAGCATGGCGAGACGGAGCGCCAGCGACTGGTTGTGAAGCTAAACAGGTTGCCTGCCTGGCAAAAACCACGTTTTTTGCCAGGCCGCGAACTGTGAGTTGAAGGAAAAAAGCAATATTAAATCGCAGGATTGCTGACCGAAATTTTTTCAGGTGCGGCACTGCCGCCTACGGTCCGGCAGGTACGGCCCAATCCTGAATAAACTGGCGGCGGGTAAAGTTCCGCCCTGGAGGGTTACATGAAAGCCTTGATTTTGTTTTACTCGGTTTATGGTCATATTTTTGAGATGGCTAAAGCGGTGGAAGAGGGTGTCCACGATGCCGGGCTGACGGCGGTTCTCCGCAAGGCCCCGGAAACTTTGCCGGACAAGGTTCTGGAGGCCATTGGCGGCCTCGAACCCCGCAAACGCTGGGCTGATGTGCCTGATGTCACCATTGAGGATCTCATCGACGCCGACGCTATTATTATTGGCAGCCCCACCAGATTTGGCGGCATGTGCGGCCAGATCCGCTCCTTCCTCGATTCCACCGGCGGGCTCTTCGCCAAGGGCAGCCTGATTGGGAAGGTGGGCGCATTCTTCACTTCTTCCAATACCCAGCATGGCGGCCAGGAAAGCACCATCCTCACCTCCATCCCCTATTTCCTGCATCATGGCATGGTCTTCACCGGACTGCCTTATTCTTTCGACGCCCAGACCACAGTTGAGGAAATTGCGGGCGGCAGCCCCTACGGCGCATCCACTATCGCCGGCGGAGACGGCTCCCGCCGCCCCACCAGGATCGATCTGGACGGCGCGCGTTTCCTTGGACAGCATGTGGGCAAAATCGCCACCAAACTGCGCGGCGACGCCTGAGGTTTCCTGCCCCTGGTCTTGTTGCACGGGCGGCGTTCACGCCGCCCGCGAAGTTTGGTATATGAAAGCGGGCAGGGCCCGCCGCCAACGCCGAGGCGGCGGCCCGTCTGAGTGTAGAGTAACGGCCGGGAAGCGGCCTTCAAAGAATTTGTTACTTGTGAGGAACCTGATATGAGAAAAGCCTGCCTGATAATCCGCGATGGATGGGGCCACAATGATAATCCTAAAGGCAACGCGGTCTTGGCCGCCAAAACTCCCTGCATAAATGGGCTGCTCGAAAAGTATCCCTGGAACCTGCTGGACGCCTCCGGTGAACCGGTGGGGTTGCCTGAAGGTTATCAGGGATCCAGCGAAGTCGGGCACCTCAATATGGGGGCGGGACGCATCGTCATTCAGGAGCTGAAGCGCATTGACGACGGCCTGCGCGACGGCACTTTCTTCAAGCTGCCCAAGTGGGGCGAGATGATGAGCCACTGGAAGGAAAGCGGCGGCGCTCTCCACCTCATGGGGCTTCTCCAGGACGAAGGCGTTCACGCCCATCAGGAACACCTCTTTAAGATCATGCGCCAGGCCCGCCAGGAAAACCCGGCCGGGCGTATCATCATCCATCCCTTCCTGGACGGCCGCGATACACCGCCCCGGTCCTCCCCCGAATATCTGGCCAAACTGAACCTGGTGATGGAGACGGTCGGCAACTGCTCCATCGGCTCCATGATGGGCCGCTATTACTCCATGGACCGCAGCCGGGACTGGAATCTGACCGATCAGGCTTACCGCACCCTGACTGAAGGCGTCGGCCGCCCTTTCACCAGGGCCATTGAAGCGGTTGAAAATTCCTGGGCCAGCGACAAAACGCCGGATAATTTCGACATGGTCGACGAATACATCCCGCCCATGGTTGCTGAAGGCTATAGCGGCATGAAGGAGGGCGACTGCGTCATCCACACCAATTTCCGACAGGATCGGGCCATTCAGTTGACTCAGGCTTTCCTGGACCCGGGTTATCCCGGCCACCTCAATTACCGGCCCAAGGTCAAATACCTGGGCCTGACCCGCTATTATGACGAACTGACCGAATACCTGCTCGGCCCCATGGGCGGCGACGAAGGCATGCCGCACCTTCTGGGGGAAGTTGTTTCAAACGCTGGCCTCCCGCAACTGCGTCTGGCGGAAACCCAGAAGTTCCGCCACGTCACCAGCTTCTTCAACGGCAAATCCACCAAACCCTTCCCGCTGGAGGAGCAGGTTGAGGTGAAGGGCCGCTTTGACCCGGCCACTTTCGCCAGCCACCCGGAAATGGAGGCCTATCGGGTGACGAAACAGTTTTTGGAGGAACTCCTGCCCCGCGATTACCCCTTCATCGTCATCAACTATGCCAATTGCGACATGGTCGGCCACACCGGAGTGATGGAGGCGGCGGTGAAAGCGGTGGAAGTGGTGGACGAATGCATCGCGCAAATACTTCCCGCCCTTCTGGAGCGCGACTATCAGGTTCTCATAACCGCCGACCACGGCAATGCCGAGGAAATGATCGATTATGAAACCGGCCTGGTGAAAACCAGCCACACCACTTTTCCGGTAGAGTGCATCTATGTGGCCAACACCCTGGTCGGCGGCCTGACTGAACGCCGGGGCAAACTCAGCGATCTGGCACCAACTTTGCTTCATTTGATGGAGCTGGCCGTGCCCAAGGAAATGACGGCGGACAGCCTCTTAAAGAAACTTTAGGTTTTCTTTAATGATTATAAGAGCTTTAGCGGGGCACGGCAGGAACGGTGAACCATGAGAACTGCGAAGTCGTGTCCTGTTGGCTTGATGGTCAAAATTTTCCTTGTCATTATAATGACGTCACTAGTTCTGGGCGGCTGTTCCTTTCGAACAAGCCGGACAGGCGCCAATCCCCTGGGTTTGGCCGCCGCCAAAACAGCCAAGAAATATCTTGGCGTTCCATATGTTTATGGCGGACGCTCGCCAAAGGGTTTTGATTGCAGCGGATTGGCCCTGTACGTCTATAAACTGCACGGGATCACGCTTCCGGCCACCTCCAGCAAACAGGCCAAGGCCGGTCAGCCTGTCAAGAGGAAAGAGCTTCTGCCGGGTGATCTGGTCTTTTTCAGAACCTCCGCCCTTGGCGGGGTCGGGCATGTGGGCATCTACATCGGCAATGGTCAGTTCATCCACGCGCCCGGCACAGGACGAAAAGTGACCACGGCCGGGCTGGACGAAAAATATTTCAAAGCCCGCTATCACAGTGCCCGCCGGGTAAAATGAGGCGGCGAGCTTCGGGACGGCCAGGCTTTTCCGCCAGTCGTCAGCCTGACGCTCGTTTGTACGTTTTTAGGATTATTTAAAAAACGATCTTTTACCGGAGTGCGGTCAACATGCCGTCAATAAGCGAGTATCAGTGCGTGTCGGTGTACATTTAACCATGGTTTACTGAACACCTATACGCACTGGCCGCCGCCGGTTATCGGCAGGTTGACCGTGCGCCGGTAAAACGATCGTTTTATCGGCACACGGGCAACCTTCCCGGAGCCGGCGGCGGCAGTCACCCGCTGGCCGGAAAAAGCCGCTGCCCGAACCTTTTACCCGGTATTCCTCACAATAAAAGATGAATGTTTTCAAGATATTTATCTTCCCTCCGCCTGGCCGCGCAGCCGCCCTTCCAGAATAAGTCCCATTTTGTGCTGTATTTCACCCGGTTTGTTAATTTTATATAACAGACTGTGATATAAAGGTTTTTTCTGAAATAACAATTGAAGTGATATGTTTTTGTATATGTCCCGGATTTGATTTTAGTGATTTTACATGATATAATCCAAAAAAATTAAATATTAAAGCGCATTGCCTTATCCGGTCTCATCTTGTTGTTCGTAAGTAAATTTATCCCATATATTATGTTGATGCGCATTGCCCGACCAGGTTCCAGAATATTTAAGTTTTGTTTCAGACATATATTTTTCTTATGATATAGTGATTCAGGGCGGATTTGTTGTATTAAATGGCAAATATTTCAATTCGCCAGGGGTTCAATTCGGCTGTCATTTTGTGGGCATTGAACTTTAAACCTTCATGGGAGTCTTTTGGCGCCCATTGACCTAGCAGGCTGAATTTAAACACGGCCTGGAGTTTATTTAAAACAGGGAGAATTGTAGAATGAAAATGAGAACTTTGTTCAAGATGCTGTTGATCTGCGGTCTGGCGTCCTTCATGCTGGTCGGTTGCGGGCTCACCGGTAAATACAGCCGGGCCACCTTCGAAGGCGAAGCTATTCACTTCGACTACGACAAGTACGCTCTGCGTCCTGAAGCGAAACCGATTCTTGATTACAAAATTGCCTATCTGAAGCACTTCCCCGGTCAGAAAATTCTGATCGTCGGCCATTGCGACGCCCGCGCTGATGATGAATACAACATCAGACTCGGCCGTCTGCGCGCTGAAGAGGCCAAACGCTATCTGGTTGAGGGCGGCATCAATGCCAACCGCATCGAGATCATGACCGAAGGCAAACGCGATCCGAAGGCTGCCGGCGCCAGTTCCTCCAGCTTTGCTGAAAACAGAAGAGCCGAATTCTTCATCACCGCCATCAACAACGCGTCGTAATTCACTGACAGCCTGATTGTGCCAAACACCAGGGCCGCCTTTTGGCGGCCCTGGTGTTTTCCGTTTATTCCGGCACACATCAAAATAGATAGCCCGGTCTCCGCTGCCCTTGCCAACCAAAGCTCTTCCCTCCGGGCTTCGGCTGTGCTATATTAAAAGCGTTCAGTATTTTCATAGCAATATATCTTCCTGGCCCGGCAGCGGGCCGCAATAAAATACAGCGCCCGGATAAACAACGCCGGACGCGGGGGAGTCGTTTTTATGGATATTGGAATTACGATTTTTAATCACATTCTGCTGAATCAGAAGCTTAATCCTGGAGCCACCGGCGCTTTTACCCGTCTGTTAATGGCCATTGTTGTGGCGGCCAAGGTCATCCAGAGGGATGTGGCCAAAGCCGGGCTGGTGGATGTGCTGGGCCGCGCGGGGGGCATCAACGTCCAAGGCGAGGAAGTGCAAAAGCTTGATGAGATAGCCAATGAGGCTCTCAAGCGCCTTCTTTCCGCGTCAGGCGAAGTCTGCACCCTCATTTCGGAAGAGGAAGCCGACCTCATAGAGATTCCCCGTCAATATAATCGCGGCAATTATCTGGTTCACTTCGATCCCCTGGACGGCAGTTCCAATATCGACGCCAATGTTTCCATCGGAACCATCTTTTCCATCTATCGCCGGGTCACCCCCCCGGAGATGGACGCTGACCTCAAGGATGCGCTCCAGCCCGGCCTGAGGCAGGTGGCGGCCGGTTATGTGGTTTATGGTTCATCGTGCATGCTGGTCTACAGCACCGGTTCGGGCGTGCATGGCTTCACCCTTGATCCCACCGTGGGCGAGTTCATCCTTTCGCACCCCAATATTCAGGTGCCGACCAAAGGCAAAATCTACTCAATCAATGAGGGCAACTACGGCTATTGGGATGAAGGGACCCGCAACTATATAGAGTGGCTGAAAGATCCCAACGCCAATCATCCCAAGCCCTACACGGCCCGCTACATTGGCTCTCTGGTGGCTGATTTCCACCGCAACCTGCTTTACGGCGGCATATTCCTCTATCCGGCGGATCTGCGTGACCCCTTGAAACCAAAAGGTAAATTGCGCCTGATGTGTGAAGCCAACCCCATGTCTTTCATCATGGAGCAGGCCGGCGGTCTGGCCACCACGGGCACGGAACGCGTATTGGAGATCCAGCCGACGGAAATCCACCAGCGCGTGCCCCTGATTATTGGCTCGCATGATGATGTGAAGCTGTATCAGGATTTCATCGCCAAGGCCAACGGATAATATCCAGACGGAAAGTAAATAGCTGATTTTATTCAGCCCTGGTACATCGTTGACCCGACGTGCCGGGGCTGACTGACTATTGCGGCAAACCGCTCCGGGCCTGGTACACAGTCAATGTTGAATATTCGGAAAGCGGGCGGGCGCCGCCGGGAGAAATGTTTTTGCCCGCTTCCGTTCCGGGGGTCTTTAGTCACGGAAGCGGGCAAAAACATTTCTCCCGGCGGCTACATGGTCAGCTTTCTTAAGGGATGGAAAGCGTGCATAGGTATAACTGTAGCCGGTAGCCGGGGATTGTTTTTGTCCCGGCTCCGTGACTAAAGACCCCCGGAACGGAGACGGGGCAAAAACAATCCCCGGTTTCCGGCGGGTTAATGCGTTTCCGAAATTTCAACCCTGACAATGTACTAGCTCCCCCACGGTCCGCGCAACCCATAGCTACGGGGCCCCGCTCTTAATATGATGATAGCTGCCGGAACTAATGATTACGGGAAACCGCCGCCCAGACGTGGGGTCCGGGCCCCGCCCGGCACATAAAGCTTGCATTAGCGGGCGATATATAATAAAAATATAAGGTTCATAATACCCGATAGGGATCTTTGGAAGCTGGAGATACACGCATGCTCGAATTTATGAGAAAGAATGCCGGCAGCAAGCTGGTCTGGTTGATTATCGGCGCCATTTCCCTGGTCTTTATTTTTTTCGGCGTCGGCAGCCACGGCGGCGGCGGACAGTTGATTACCGTCAATGGCGAAGAAATCAGCCAGCGGGATTTCAGAGATATGGCCGACAGAATTGCCAGAAGCTCCCCCGCCGGCTCCGGCGATTCCGACCGCACCGCGCGCGATAAGGCCGTACGCGACACCACCATCATGGTCCTTGTGCGCCAGACCCTGGTCAATCAGTTCGGCCGGAATGTCGGGCTGGAGCCGACCGATCGCGCCGTTGCCCGCTCCATTTACAATATGGCCGAGTTCATGGGTGAGGACGGCAAATTCAGCAAGGAACGTTATGAAGCCGCCTTGGGGCGGACCAGCGTGGCCGCTTTCGAAAACAGCACCCGCCGGACCATAACCATCAGCCGGGCCAATGCCCTGATCGGCAGCCTTTCCCAGGTCTACCAGCCGGAAGCCCTGGAGATGTATCACTTCGAGGCGGATAAAATGAAATTTGACTTTTTATTTTTTCCGTCAGATAAATATAAGAACGGTCTGTCAGCCTCTGATGAGGCTCTGAATGATTTCTATGCCCTCAACCGGGAACAGTGGCGGCTGCCCGCCACGATGAAGGTTGAGTACATCGATATTGATCCCGCGGATTTTATTGAACAGGCCCAGGTGAGTGAAGAAGAAGTGAAGACCGCTTACAGTGAAGGGGCCGAAAGCTTTATGCGCCCGGAAACGGCGGAAGTGAGCCACATCCTGTTCAAGTTTCCTCAGATGAACCCCACGGACGAGGAAAAGGAAGAAACTCTGGCCCGGGCGCGCAGCGCTTTCAGTAACGCGACGGCCGATAATTTTGCTGAACTGGCCAGGGAACTCAGCGACGATCCGGGCACTGCCTCCGAAGGCGGCGGGCTGGGCCAGATCAACAGTGACCGGCAGCTGCTCAACGTGACGGCGGCGGTTATGGCCCTGCCTTTGAACACGGTCAGTGAGCCGATGGAAACCCCCCTGGGCTACCATCTTTTCATCGTGACCGGGCGCGAAGAGGCCCGCCCCCTGACCTTTGAGGAAATCAAAGATACTTTGGAGGCCGGGTTGAAAGCAGATAAAGCCAGGCGTCTGGCCGTAAGCCTGCTTGAAGACTTGATTGAGCGCAGTGAAACCAATCCCAATCTGGCCGATGTGGCCAAATCCGTAGGCCTGGAGACCGAGGTGAGCGCCCCCTTCAGCCTGGATAACCCCCCCGATTTCTTTGAGGGCAATTATGTGGCCGTGCAAAGGGCTTTTCAGGCGGAAGTGGGCCGGGTGGCCGCTCCGGTGGAAGAACGCGACCATCTGGCGCTGTTCACCCCTCTGGAGCGCACCGAGAGCCATATTCCGCCGCTGGAGGAGGTTCGGGAGTCCGTACTGGCCGCCTGGACCGATTATGAAGCCGGGCGGCTGGCCCGCCTGGAGGCGGCCGCTTTCATAAAAAAGGCGGGCGAAGAGGGCTGGGCCAACGCCGCGGCCGGCCTTGAAGATGTGCGCGGCGGGCAAAGTGAACTGATGTCCCGCCAGGAACTGATGAACTCCATCCCCCTCCTCTTTACGCAGAGCGCGGAACTTGAGGCGGCCATCAACTCCGTCGCCGCGCCGGGACAGATTTCACCCGTGCCCGTTTTGGGCAACTATGAGGGGCTCGACGGCTGTTTCGCCCTCAATCTGGCTGACTTTGAACCCGCTGCCGACAATGGTTTCAGTTCCGGCAGCATCATGGTCAGGGAAACTGCGAGACGGGCCGACGTTATGTATGAAGTCTGGCTTGATGAACTGGTGAAAGCTTCGGCCGCGAACATATATATTCCGACAATGTATACCAACTAAGAGGGAGGCGTCATGTTTGACCGTTTAACTGACAAGCTGACCGGCGCTTTTCAAAAGCTGACCGGCCGCGGCAAAATAAACGAGGCCGACCTCAAGGCCGCCCTGCGTGAAGTGCGTCTGGCCCTTCTGGAGGCCGACGTCAATTACAATGTGGTCAAGGATTTCCTGAAAGCCGTGGAGGATCGGGCTCTTGGCGCGGAAGTCATGGGCAGCCTCACTCCGGGCCAGCAGGTCATCAAGATCGTCTACGAAGAACTGCGCGACCTTATGGGTTCCACGGCCGCCGGGCTGGACCTCAGCGGCCGTCCCCCCGTGCCCATAATGCTGGTGGGCCTTCAGGGCTCCGGTAAAACCACCACGGCCGGGAAGCTGGCCCAATATTTGAAAAAGCAGGGCCAAAAGCCCTATCTGGTCCCGGCCGACGTCAACCGCCCGGCCGCCATCACTCAGTTGACCCGTCTGGCCGCTGAAGTGGATGTGCCTGTCTATCCTTCCACCACCGACATGGACCCGGTCGACATCGCCTCAAAAGCGATTGCCGCCGCCTCCGAGGCCGGGGCCAATGTCCTTTTGATCGACACCGCCGGCCGCCTGACCATTGATGATGAATTAATGGCCGAGTTGGAGCGCATCAAATCGGTCACCGGGTCCAAGGAAATCCTCCTGGTGGCCGACGCCATGACCGGCCAGGAAGCGGTCAACATAGCCGAGGCCTTTAATGAGCGCATAAATCTCAGCGGCGTCATCCTCTCCAAAATGGAGGGCGACGCGCGCGGCGGCGCGGCCATGAGCATCAAGGCCGTGGTCAACAAGCCCCTCAAATTTGTCGGTACCGGTGAGAAGCTGGATGCTCTTGACGTTTTCCACCCCAACCGGGTGGCGTCAACCATTCTGGGCATGGGCGACATAGAGAGCCTTATTGACAAGGCCCGCGAAGCGGTGGATGAAAAAGAGGCCCGCGAGCTGGCCAAAAAGATGCAGAAAGGCGAATTCACCCTGGAAGATTTCCAGAATCAGATTCGCCAGATAAAGAGCATGGGTTCCATTGAATCGCTCATGGGCATGATCCCCGGCCTGGGCAAGCTGAAAAAGCTCAAAGAGGCCAAGCCGGATGAGCGCGAGCTGAAAAAAATAGAGGCGATCATCAGTTCAATGACCAAAGAGGAGCGCCGCAATCACCTGATTATAGACGGCAGCCGCCGCAAGCGCATAGCCAACGGCAGCGGCACGACAGTGACGGACGTCAACCAGCTCCTAAAAAACTTCTCAGAAACAAAAAAAATGATGCAGCGCTTCACCAAAGGCGGCATAGGCAATCTCCGCAACCTGATGAGGTAGAGTGAAGAGAAGAGGAAGAGGGGGGCTCTGCCCCTCCACCCCGCAAGGGGTAAACCCCTTGACCCCACCGAAACTCCGGAGGAGTTTCGGAACATTGTTCTGATTGCTATAGGCTGCATTATAGGCGGGCTATTAAATAAGGTTCCAGTTCAGAGGAGGACTACCGCTACCTCAGAACTGGGCATCCAGAGAAAAACTCACTTCAGTGGCGGGTGCAACGCAATAGCTATGGGGAACACGCTCTTAATACGATGATGGCCGCCAAAACCAACTATTACGGGAAACCGCCCCCCAGACGTGGGGTCTGGGCCCTGCCCAGTTGCATTATGTTTTTAAATGTGGTAAATGTGACGGCTGACAATTGTTTTTGCCGCATATGAAATAAACCGACGCGGCTTGGCCGCTTTAATTCTAAGGAGCATCAGTTATCATGGCTTTGAAAATCAGACTTGCCCGCCTGGGCGCCAAAAAGAAACCCTTCTATCGTATCGTCGTCGCCGACAGCGCCGCCAAACGCGACGGCCGCTTCCTCGATGTCGTGGGCATCTATGATCCCAATCAAAACCCCGCTAAAGTCCAAATTAAAAAAGAACTGCTCGAAGATTGGGCCGCCAAAGGCGCTAAACCCACTGATACCGTTCGCAGCCTTTTGAAAAAACAGTCCGCCTAAGCGGCGCTCACGGTTGTGCTGGCCCGGCTTTGGCCGGGCTCGCGCCCCTAAGGGGTCTTGAGTTTGAAAGAACTTGTCACCTATCTGGCCGGAGCCCTGGCCACACATCCCGATGAAGTAGCCGTCACCGAATGCGCTAAAGATAATGGCGTGGTGCTCGAACTTCAGGTCGCGGCCGAAGATCTTACCCATGTCATCGGTAAGCAGGGCCGCACCGCCAGAGCCATGCGCTCACTTTTGTCCGCGGCCGGGGCCAAGGCGGGCAGCCGCTATTTCCTGAAAATCATGTCCGGCGACGAAACAGCCGAAACCAATGAATCTCAGGACGCCCCCGAAGACGCGGCGGTCTGATACGATTATGTCCTCTCCCTCCGCGGAAACATCAGATTTCGTCGCTCTTGGCCATATCACCCGCCCCCATGGTGTGCATGGCGCAATTATTATTGTCCCCTATACCGATAATATAGATTTAATCCTGGCCGGGCGCGGTTTGAAAATGCTGTCCCCGGAAGGAAAGATTCGCTCCGTTTCCGGCCTTAAAGGCAAAGAGGCGGCCCAGGGCCTTATTGTCAAAATTACCGGCATCACCGATCGTGACGAAGCCCAGAAACTGAAGGGCTGGACCATCGGGATGGAGCGCGGCAACCTGCCGCCGGTTGAAGAGGATGAAGTATATTGGGCCGATCTGGTGGGGTTGGAGGTTTTTGCGGAAGGCCGGAGCATCGGACTGGTGGAAAACCTCATGGAAGTCGGGACCGGGCTTCTGCTGGTGGTGATTGAGCCTGATCAGCCTGATAAAGAGCGGCTGATTCCTTTTAATGAAGAATTTGTGGTTTCGGTGGAGCCCGATGAAGGGCGGATTGCTCTGGATCTGCCTCCGGGACTTCTGGACTTGTAAATCCTGACTTGATTATAATATTTACATAATCCCATTTTATTAACGAGACCGCCCTTTCTGTTCCGGCGGCGATGCTGAACCTTATACAATCCAGATAAATTATCTTAAATAACTTGTTGTGCGCTTTAGCTCGGCAGGGCTTGTTTTATTGTATGGATGAAGCCCAGGCCTGGAGGGAACTTGAGAGGAGAACGCTATGACCGCCAACTGGCAGCCCCAATCCAATCTGCCCGAACTTGACAGCCGCCTGGAAAACGCTTTCAAGCGCGTTTCCGGTTTGGCCGGCTTCCGCATCGGACAGGACAGGATGAATACAGACGCGCTTCGCTCCACCGCCGCCAATATTGTGGATGTGAGCGTTTCCGGGGCCGGGCCGTTTTTCATGCGCCTGGGCCAAAGCCTTGGAAGCGCTTGCAGCTACCGCCCCAAGGGACAGATTTCGCTGAAGGAAATAGCCGCTGAGGTGCTCAATGAATTTTATAATGAGGGTGTGGCCGCGTTTCAGGCCGCGAAAATCAGCCTTCACACTTCGGCCGCGAAATACCTGACCGAAGCCGGGATGGACGAAAGCTCACGCAACGCGGTTCTGGAATCCGTTGACAAGTCGTTTATGGACCCTTCGCGTGAGGAAATGACAATGGCCGCCATGCCCTATGTCAACGTGACCATAACGCCCGGCACCCTGGCCTGTATCGGACTGGTGGCGGGCATGGCCCTGGGGCTGGTGGCTCTTCGCCACCCGCTTTTTATGTTGATAGGCGGGATTATCGGCGGCGGCGGCGCATATTGTGTGGCCAGAAGCAAATTGAGGGAAAAGGCCGGCACTCTCCTGACCCGCTTGCCGCAGGATATTTACACCATTCTGCGCCAGAATCTCATTGCCAATGAAACCCGCTATATCGACCTGGTGAACCAGAGCGTCATTAGGCACTGACTGTTTCCCTTCAACTTGCTGCTCGTAGCTACGCAAAAAAGCGTGGTTTTTGCTTCGCGAGCGGGCAGGGCCCGCCGCCAACGCCGCGGGGCGACCCGTCTGAGGGTAGATTAACGGCCGGGAAGCTGCCTTCAAAGAGTTTGTTACTTATAAGTTACCGCTTTGCCGTCAAAACCAGTCGTTGGCGCTCCGTCTCGTCCTCCATGGAGCGATTCTAATTATGGCTTTTTCCCTTCAACTTACGGCTCGTAGCTACGCAAAAAGCGTGGTTTTTGCTTCGCGAGTTACCGCTTTGCCGTCAAAACCAGTCGCTGGCGCTCCGTCTCGCCCTCCATGGAGCGATTCTAATTATGGCTTTTTCCCTTCAACTTACGGCTCGTAGCTACGCAAAAAGCGTGGTTTTTGCTTCGCGAGTTACCGCTTTAGCTTCAAAACCAGTCGTTGGCGCTCCGTCTCGCCCTCCATGGAGCGATTCTAATTATGGCTTTTTCCCTTCAACTTACGGCTCGTAGCTACGCAAAAAGCGTGGTTTTTGCTTCGCGAGTTACCGCTTTAGCTTCAAAACCAGTCGCTGGCGCTCCGTCTCGCCATCCATGGCTCGCCCCCCCGGCTATATGCGGCGGAATTGGCTTAGAAGCGCTGTCCTGGCTTCCACTCTACTCAGCCCTTGGTTATGGCTGACCAGGCAGTCGCCGGGAGAAATGTTTTTGCCCTGGGTTCCGTGACTAAAGACCCCCGGAACGGAACCCTGGGCAAAAACATTTCTCCCGGCGGCGGTCACCCCTTTTACGTAATTTTGTTATTGACTGCGTATAAGTCTTTTTTTAAAAAAACCGGGCCGCCTGTTCAGACAGGCGGCCCGGTTCATTTTAAGAAGTGAGGCTGTTAGTATTAAAAATAATAAGGATCAGCCTGGCTCTCGGAGATGAAGGGCGAATCCAGCTCGTCGCCGCGCAGGTTGCTGCCCTCGTCTATATCGCCCGAAGCCACTTTCTGCTTGTATTCAGCGATATAGTTCAAGGCTCTCTGATGATAGCCCGAATCGGGGTAATACTGCAAGAGGCCCATGAAGCGGTTCATGGCCGCCGCATAGTCTTTGCGTTTGTAATAGAATTCGCCCACATAAAACTCATGCCCGGCCAGATTGTTCTGGGCCTCGGCTATCCTGGCCCGGCCCATGGCCGCATACTGGCTGTCAGGATAGGTTTCAATCAGGCGGGCCAGAGTCTGGATAGCCTGAATGGTGGGGGTCTGATCCCGGTCAATGCCGTGCATGCGCTGATAATGGCACATGCCCTGCTGATAGACGGCATATGATACCGCGTCGTTTTCGGGATGCAGACGCTCGAAATCCTCATAAGCGCCCAGAGCTTCGATGTATTTGCCCTGCAGATAAAGCGCGTCGCCCAGCTTTAGTTCGCCCAGGGTGGCGTATCTGCTGTAGGGATACTGATCCTTCAACTGCTGCCACAGCTCGGCCGCGGTTTTATAATCGTCGGCGTCCATGCGTTCCTGGGCGTCCTGAGCCAGGCTCTGGGGTTCATCCTGTCCAATGTCCCGGTCTTTGGCCGAGGAAATTCCGAACCAACTGCCCAGAGTGCTGCTGACGCTGCCACAGCCCGTCAGGAGGGCCAGTGCGGCGGTTAAAGTCAGAATCATCAACATGGTCTTGCCGAATCTCATGTGCCTCACTCCTACACTCCTAGCCTTGGATGAACGGAGTCAGCGCGGCTTTGAGTTCATTTTTGGGCCGGGCGCCGACGATGCGTCCGGCTTCAACGCCGTCTTTAACGATCACCATATTGGGAATGGAACGAACGCCAAACCGGGCCGGAGTGGCCTGATTTTCATCGACGTTCATTTTGGCGATAATGAATTTGCCGTCCAGTTCAGTGGCCAGTTCCTCCAGAATGGGGGCCACGGCCTTGCAGGGGCCGCACCAGGGGGCCCAGAAATCGATTAGTATGGGGACGGCGGCTTTTTTCACTTCACTGTCGAAATTACCATCGTTTAGAATCAAAACCGGCATGGTGTATCTCCAATCTTGCCTTGACCAGGCTAACTATGATAATACTATTACTGCCCGGCAGGGCAGTGGACGACGGAAAATACCGCGTCAGGAGTTTAATAAATCCCTATGTAGAGTACCTAGCTTAACGCCGCTCGTCAAGGACTTTTTGTGCGTGGCCCGCACTGGGCTATGTCTGGGTGGGGTTTTCCAGTAATAGTTAATTATGGCGGCCATCATCGTATTAAGAGCGCGCCCCCCTGGCTATGGCCATTGGTGGGGCAGTGGGCCGGGAGCCGGACTCGGTTCGGCGGCGGCTGTTTTTGGCGTTCCCGTTTTATTTAAGATTTTGGAAGGAGTATTTTTAGTATGGATATAGTTGTTTTGATTCTGGCTTTCATTGTTATGCTGATAGGGCTGGGCGGCACTATTCTGCCGGTTCTGCCCGGCATTCCCATAATCTGGATATCCATGCTCGGCTATGGCTGGTATAGCGGCTGGGATAAATATGGGCTCACGGCCATGATTGTTTCCGGCCTTCTGGTGGCTTTGAGCGTGGCCGTCGACCAGTTGGCTTCAGTCATGGGGGCCAAAAAGTTCGGGGCCAGCCGGGCGGGCATGATCGGCTCGTTTGTCGGAGCGATAGCCGGCGCGATTTTTTTTAATATCATCGGCCTCATCCTGGGCACCTTTCTGGGGGCCATGGCCTTTGAAATGATTTTCAGCGGCCGGAACATCCGGGCCTCTCTGGCCTCCGGCACCGGGGCGCTTCTGGGCTTTCTGGCCGGGAGCATGTTCAAGTTCATGCTGGGCATGGGGCTTATCGCCTATTTTATCTTCGCCCTCATTTTCGGAGGCTCATCCGCGCCGCCTCCGGTGCTGTGAGGCCTGAAAAAGGGAAAGAGCCATAATTAGAATCGCCGCCGCAGCAATTCTCAAAGTAGATGGCGTTAAAATAGCAGGTCGACCCGCAAGGGTGACGGAGCGCCAGCGACTGGTTTTGACGGTAGAATAGTCTCTCGCGAAGCAAAAACCACGCTTTTTGCGTAGCTACGAGTTGCCAGTTTGAGGGAAAAAGTTTACTTTGAGAATTGCTGGCCAGAAAAGACTTCCTCGCCCGCTCAAAATGTAATATAATAAAAATGGTGGACAGGCAGCAGCAATTTTAAAATAGCAGGTCGCCCCGCAAGGGGAGACGGAGCGTCAGCGACTGGTTTTGACGGCGAAACAGTTCTTCGCGAAGCAAAAATCGCACTTTTTGCGTAGCTGCACGGCACTTTTTAAAGGGAAAAAGTTTACTTCGAGAAAAGTTTACTTCGAGAATTGCCGGACAGGCAGTCCGCCGCTTGCAACCAAAAGGCTATGGAAGGCCATGACCGCCACACTTGGCAGAAGGCGATGTCATGCCCATTTTCGGATACAGCAAAAATGATGTCCTGCCCTCGGTCTGGACTGAAGCCAGAGGCCTCAGCACCCTCCACAATGAGCGCGGGAACATTCCCCAGATAATAACCCGGTCGGAGGCCGACGCCATCAGCCACAACGCGGCTGGCCCGGTCCGGCGCACTACTCAACTGGTTACCCAGGCTTCCTGGCGGGAAGTCGATCAGCCCCGCCCCCAGAATCATCGCTATTCTGAAGAAGCCCGCCAGAACTACAGTGCCCTGGCCCAAAATCAGAGCAATTATCACCACTACGATTACCTGTCCTTCGACTCCTATAACCATCAGGGGCGCGGTTCCTACAACGCTTATTCCAACCCTGTCGTCCTTGATAAAATCATTTGAACCAAAGGCCGGTTTATCCGGCCTTCAGATTTTCACATCATTGACCCGCTTCCCGCGCCCAGCCGGCTTCCCGGAGGTCAATCCACTTTTCCAGAACGGCATACAACATTTTCATGTCAATGGGCTTGGTCACATGATCATTCATGCCCGATTCCAGGCTCTTCTCCCGGTCACCGCTCATGGCGTGGGCCGTCATGGCAATTATGGGCAGATTGTTGAATTTTTCCATTTCGCGAATTTTCAGGGTGGCGGAGATGCCGTCCATTACCGGCATCTGGATATCCATCAGCACCAGTTCATAATCAGTGGCCTGAAGCTTATCAATGGCCTCCTGGCCGTTGTTGGCCACTTCCACCTTCAGCCCCTTCTTTTCCAAAAGCTTTTTGGCTATCAACTGGTTCATGTCGTTATCTTCCACCAGAAGTATGGGCCTGATTTCGCTCCAATCGGCATGGGGCAGTTTTGACGCCTCCGCCTCTTTCCGGCCGGCCCCGTCAGCGGCGGGCAAATCCCCCTCCGCTGCCAGTTCGAATTCAGCCGTCATATAGAAAGCCGAACCCTGGCCCGGCTCGCTGGAACACCAGATTTCACCGTGCATCATGTTAGCCAGCTTCTTACTGATAGCCAGGCCCAGCCCGGTGCCGCCGTATTTTCGGGTAGTGGAGGTATCGGCCTGGGTGAAGGGGGTGAACAGGCCGTCAATCTGTTCACGGGTCATGCCTATGCCGGTATCGGTGACGGTGAACTGAAGAAATGTCCGGCCTTCTCGCCGGGAAACTTCCACCACCGAAAGAGATACAGAGCCCTTTTCTGTGAATTTTACGGAATTGCTGATCAAGTTCAGCAGCACCTGAGCCAGCCTCAGCGAGTCGCCGCACAGGCGGGGCGGGAGACCATCGGGAGAGGAAATGTTGAAGGTCAGTCCCTTATCGGCAATCGCCTGGCCGAACACGTCAGACATCTGCTGGAGCACCTCGCTGATGGAGAACTCAACATTTTCCATTTCCAGCCGCCCGGCTTCAATTTTGGAGAAATCCAGAATGTCGTTGATGATGCGCAGAAGCGTTTTGGTTGACTGCTCAGCCTTGTGAATATAATCGGCCTGCCGGGGCGGCAGAGCCGTAGGCTCCTCCGACTGCACCAGGTTGAGCATGCCTAAAATGGCGTTCATGGGCGTTCTGATTTCATGGCTCATGTTGGCCAGAAATTCGCTTTTGGATTTGGCGCTCTGCTCGGCCGCGTCTCTGGCCAGCCTGAGATCGGATTCGACCTGTTTGATTTCAGCCATCATTTTTTTGTATTCCCGCAGGTCGCGGGTATAGCCGGCCACGATATACTCATCGCCGCGCTTGACCCGCACCAGGGTGATCTCCGAGGGGATTGGCGAGCCATCGAGCTTCTGGTGCATCCATTCAAATACCACTCCGCCCCTGCGAAAGGCGGTGTTGATCATGCCCTGGGCCTTTTCCGAAGAGAGCTGACCGTCAGGCTGGCGCTCTGGTGAAAGCTGAAAAAAACGATCCAGATATTCCTGCTTGTCACGAAGGTTAAAGAGTTTAACAGCCTCTTGATTACAGTCGATATTGTTGAAATTGCGATCCCAGAGATTACAGCAGAGGGGGGTGGCGTCGAGCATGATTTTGGTGCGCTCGTCCGCCTCCCGCATTTCGGCCATCATCTTTTTATATTCACGCAGGTCACGGGTGTAACCGGCCACAATATATTCATCGCCGCGCTTGACCCGCACCAGGGTTATCTCGGAGGGGACCGGGTCGCCATTAAGCTTCTGGTGCATCCATTCGAAAATAACCTGTCCTTCGCGGAAGGCGGTGGTGATCATGCCCCGGGCCTTTTCCGAAGAAAGCTGGCCATCAGGCTGACGCTCGGGCGACAGCTCAAAAAAGCGATCCAGGTATTCCCGCTTGTCCCTGAGGCCAAAAAGCTTAACCGCCTCTTCGTTGCAATCGATGTTGTTGAAGTTGCTGTCCCAGAGGTTGCAGCAGAGGGGGGTGGCGTCGAGCATGATTTTGGTGCGTTCATCAGCCTCCCGCATTTCAGCCATCATGCGCTTATATTCCCGCAGGTCGCGGGTGTAGCCCAGGACAATATAGGAATCGCCGCGCTTGACCCGCACCAGGGTTATCTCGGCCGGAATGGGTTCGCCATCGAGCTTCTGATGCATCCACTCAAAAACAATGCGCCCCTTTTCAAACGCTTCTTTGACCATTTTCATGGCTTTATCGGCAGAGAGCTGGCCATCGGGCTGATACTCCGGCGACAGCCGGTGAAAGTTCTCCAGATACTCCTCTTTGCTGCTCAGGCCGAAAAGGTTGGCGGCTTCCTGGTTGCAGTCAATGTTATTGGAGTTTTCATCCCAGAAATTACAGCACAGGGGCGTGGCGTCGAGCATGATCTGGGTGCGCTCGTCGGCCTTGCGCATTTCGGCCATCATATGCTTGTATTCACGCAGATCCCGCGTATAACCCGCCACAATGAATTTTTCGCCGCGCTTGACCCGCACCAGGGTTATTTCGGCCGGAATGGGTTCCCCGTTCAGCTTCTGGTGCATCCACTCAAAAACGACTTTGCCCTTCTCAAACGCCTCTTTGACCTGCTTCATGGCCTTTTCCGCGGATAATTGGCCGTCGGGCTGGTATTCAGGGGACAGCAGATGGAATTTTTCCAGATACTCCTCTTTGCTGGCCAGATCGAACAAATTGGCGGCTTCCTGATTGCAATCGATGTTATTGACGTTTTCATCCCAGAAATTGCAGCACAGGGGCGTGGCATCCAGCATAATCTGGGCCCGGTCGTTGGCGGAGCGGACCTGTTCCAGCATGGATTGAAAGGCCGGGCCGTCCTGCATTTTCTGGGTGCCGCCCCGCACATAAACGCCGCCGCCCACGGAATCAGGAAAGCTTTTGCCAAAGCTGCGCACCCAGTGCCATTCGCCGTCGGACTGGCCGAGAATACGGTATTCGGTTGAGGCGTCCAGGCCCGGAGCCTTCATCAGCCTGACGATGCTGTCGCGAATCCTGGCGCGGTCGTCTTCGTGAATAAGGTCATACAGCTCACTGACCTTGATTTTTAGTTCCTGCCTGGTCAGGCCAAGAATCTGGCAGGCCTGCTCATCAATATGGATGACCGAGTCCTCCGCCGTGCCGGAGGCCGGCTCGGACTCAGAGGTAATTTCCCACAGCCCCAGGCCGACAGTTCCAACTATTTCGGCCAGCGCTTCTTCACGAGTATTGGTTAATTCATATCGCCACGGCATTTATCGCCTCTCCGGTATTGACAGTTGATCAAAATTCAGGTTTCCCTGAACTTGGGGTCTGATTCACAAAAAGCCACGATTACAATAAGCAAAGCCCATATGCAAGCCGCGGCGGTCTGAACTCTCTGATATTAAGGAAATTGATGGACGCAGATCCGCGCCCCTGGAAAATTTGCTGATTGAATAAAACGCCATGTAAAAATGAAGTAAACAGGCATGAAAATAAGAAATCCACGGCAAAATTTGAGGTCTATCGCAGACTTATACCACAAGATACAGCCAGAAATGCTATTTGTCAATGTGTTGAAAAGCACATTTCAAATAGACCAGAGGAAAAATGTAATAATTTATGTTTATTGAAAAATATATTGGTGTGGTATTATTATTTATGTGTATTGTGGCCTTATTTATATTGATATGCACAAGCCAGCTTTGGCAAATCATGATAACGGAAGGACGCAGCCATGACCCTATATGGATTGTTCATCAACCTCCGCCCCTATGTCCGGCCCTATCGCTGGCTGGTTGTTCTGGCTCTCCTGTTGACCCTGATCGGTTCCTTGACCGCCCAGGTCAACGCCTGGGTTCTGCGCTACACGGTGGATTCCATAAACGGTCTTCTGGAAGCCCACAAAAACCTTCAGGGCGGGCTGAGAATCCTCACCACCATAACCGTCATTCTCGTCACCAAGGAAGTGCTGAACATCTTCATTCAGTTCGGCCAGAAATTTTACGGAGAAAAGCTGCGCATCTACCTATCGCGTGATTTGGCCCAGACGGTGATCGAGAGAATCCTGTCCTATAAACTGGCTTTCTACACTTCAGACAACAATCAGCCCGGCAAGCTTCAGACCCGCATAGACCGTGGCGTGGAGAGCCTGACCCGCCTGGTTCAGAATTTCTTCATCGATATCCTGCCCCTGTTCGCCAATGCCATAGTTGCCCTTCTGATGATGTTCAATGCCAATTTCTACGTCGGGCTGATCGGTTTCTGCATCGTGCCCATATTTTATGTGGTCAGTCGGGCCCAGGCCAGAAAGCTCATGGGCACCAGAAGGATGATCAAGGATCTTCGGGAGAACAAGAGCCAGGGGATCCTGAGCATTTTGGAATCCATTCCGGTCATCAAATCCTTTTTGCGAGAGGATGTTGAAAAGGACAAGCAGATGGTGCTGCAAAACGAATTGACCGGCACCCAATTGAAAATCAGGCGCACCAGCTTTATCTTTGACGGCCTGAAGAGCTTCGTGGAGCAGATCGGAGTGGTGGCCATTATCCTTCTGACCACTTATTTTGTGCTTACCGACCGGATGACCATTGGGGCCATCATGTTTCATATCCTTTTATATAATAATGTAACCGCGCCCATCCGGCAGCTTCACCGCCTCTATGACCAAATGAACGACGCCCTGATATATTCTGAAAGTTTTTTTGACATTCTGAAAGCCGACGAACAGATTGAGGATTCGGGCCGTTTCCAGCCTGAGGTCATTTCCGGCGAATTTTCCCTGAAGAATGTTTATTTCACCTATCCCGGCAACTCCCAGCCGACCCTCTATAATATCAATATGAATATCGAGGCCGGAAAAATTACGGCCCTGGTGGGCCTGTCCGGGGCCGGCAAAAGCACGCTCATCAACCTTCTGGATAAATTCTATACGCCCGATTCCGGCCTCATCAAGCTCGACGGCGTCTCCCTGACCGATTATGACACCGCTTTTCTAAGGGCCAATATCGGCCTGGTTCTGCAAAAGAATCATATTTTCAACGGCACGGTGGAAGAGAACATCCGTTACGGCAACCTCCACGCCAGCCGCGAACAGTTGGAGGACGCGGCCCGAAAATCCTTCATCCACGATCAGATTATGGCCATGCCCAAGGGCTATGAGACATCGGCCCTGTCGCTGTCGGGCGGGCAGCAGCAGAAAATCGCCATTGCCCGGATGTTTTTGAAAGATCCGCCCATAATCTTCATGGATGAGCCCACCGCCAGTCTCGACGCGCTCAGCACTGAACAGATCAAATGCAGCATCGACGCCATTAAAATGAACCGGACGGTGATAGTCATTTCCCACAGCATCTCCCAGATCATAGACGCGGATTGCATTTATGTGATGAAGGAGGGCCGCATAGTGGAATCGGGCACGAACGAGGAAATTTACAGCCAGGAGGGGACGTACAAAGACATTTTTGACGCCATGGCCAGAAGTCTGAACATTGATAAAATCGTCAAGACTATTGATTAGAAGTCGATCTTATAACTTTGGAAACCCTAAACCCGCCGGAAGCCGTGGATTGTTTTTGGCCCGCCTCCGTTCCGGGGGTCTTTAGTCACGGAGGCGGGCCAAAAACAATCCCCGGCAGCAATTTTCAAAGTAAATTTTTCCCCTTGAACTTACAGCTTGCAGCTGCACAAAAAGCGTGGTTTTTGTTCCGCGAGTGGCTTTTTTGCCGTCAAAACCAGTCGCTGGCGCTCCGTCTCCCCTCTCGGGTCGACCTGCTATTTTAAAATACCATCCACTTTGAGAATTGCTGAACCCCCGGCTCCCACTCGGCCACAGACCTCAGTTACGGCCAACCAGGCAGCCGCCGGGTGAAATGTTTTTGCCCGGTTCCGTGACTAAAGACCCCCGGAACGGAACCGGGCAAAAACATTTCATCCGGCGGCGGTCACCCGCTTTTCCGTCATTTCAATATTGACTACCTACTGGAAACGTGAAGCGGCCCGGCTCTGATGAGCCGGGCCGCTTCTACTTTGTTCGGCAGATAATACGCCTTTGTTAGTTGACCATTCCGAACAGTCCCGGCAGAAACAGGGACAGGCCCGGAAAGTAAGTGGTGGCGATAATGACCGGCACCAGGCCGAAGAAAATAAAGATCAACGCGTATCTTAAATATTCAGACACCCGGCAGCCGGTGATGTGCCCAGCCATGTAAAGAATTGGGGCCGTGGGCGGGGTGACGTTGCCCATGCCCAGGTTGACGCCTAAAATGGCCGCGAAATGGAGGGGATGCACCCCGATTTCCTGCATAACCGGAAACAGGAGGGAGGCGGCCAGCACCGTCCCGCTGATGTCGTCCATGATCATGCCGATGACCAGAAGGAAGAGGTTGACGGCTAACAGGATAATAATCTTATTATCCGATATTTCCAGAATAGCCTGGGCCATTTCCTGGGGCAACTGTTCAAAAACCAGAATGCGGGTGTTAATCATAATGAAGAACAGCATGATCACCAGGGAGCCGGTAGTGGAGGCGGCCTTGATAACGCCCTGGCCTACGCCGCCCCAGGTCGTTTCACGGTGGGCGTAACGGCTGACGAACATGACATAGATCACGCCCAGACAGGCCGCTTCGGTCGGGGTGGCGAAGCCGCCGTAAATGCTGCCCAACAGGAGAACCGGCAGCAATAGGGCCAGTGAGGCTTTCTTGGTGGAGATGGCAAATTCAATAACTCTCTCACCGGCCGGAATTGGCGGCGGCACTATCAGTTTCATTTTGCGGGTCAGGACGAAATTGATTATGCAGAAAATTATGATGGTCAGGATACCGGGGCCGACTGTGGCCAGCCAGCAGCCGGGGATGGACTGGTAGGTCAGCATGGCATACATAATGCCGGCGATGCTGGGCGGGATAAGCTGGCCCAGAACGGAGGAGCAGGCCACCAGGGCGGTGGAGTAATTGCGGGGATAGCCGCTTTTTTCCATCTGGGGGACGATGATGCTGCCAATGGCGGCCAGGGCGGCCGAACAGGAACCGGCGATGGAGCCAAACAACGCGCAGGCGATGACCGCCACCGCGCCCAGGCCGCCGCGCCAGTATCCGGCTATGGAATTGACAAAGGCGATCAATCGCGCGGCCAGCCCGCCGGAACTCATCAGATTGCCGATGAGGATGAAAAACGGAATGGACAGGAGCACCACAGATTTAATCTGGCTGAAAGCCGTTGGCACCAGCATGGCCGAACTGACGTCGAAGCTGATGATGAAATACAGGGCCATGGCCCCGAAACTCATGGCCACGGGCACGCCGCAGATAATCAGAACAATAAGGAGGGATAAACCGATCAACAATTCTATCATTTGGTAAACCTCGCTGGCTCCGGCCGCGGCGGGTGAAGCCCTGAGTAACAAAGCATCTTTTACTGGAGTGCGGTCAACCTGCCTTGAAAGGGCGGCAGCCTGTGCGTTCAGTTGTTCATTAAACTATCTTTTACGGGCACACGGTCAACCTGCCGTCACTTGGTGTTGAACAGCGCGTATAGGTGTACAGTAAACGATATTTAAAAAGCGCTCTTGCCTCTGATCACACATCCGGGTTGGAGACCTGTGATTCATATTCATCATCCACAAAAGGCTGGCGATGCTTGATTCTGTTTATCAGTTCCTTGATGAAATATACGAACAGCAACACCGCGCCCACTAAAACGGCCGATTGAAAATAAACGGTCGGTATGTGAAGGCTGGGGGTCACTTCGTGCTTGCTGATGGACCACATAACATAGCTGTAGCTCCAGGCCACCATAAACCCGCTCATGACAATGGAAACAATAGAGGCGATAAGGGAGATTACATATTGCGCCTTAAGCGGCACCCTGAACACTTCCAGCATGTCGGCCTTAATATGGTCACTGCGTGAAGCGCTGTAAGCCGCGCCCAGCATGTAAAACCAAACGGCCGTGTGCCCGGTGAATTCATCCAGCCCATAGAAAGGCAGCGTCAGAAAATATCGGCCGCAGATCTGCAAAGTCATGGCCGCGATAACCGTTATGGTGATAACAATGATGCCCACTTTCAGAATTTTGTCGAACAGGTCATCAATATATTGCAACGTGCTCATGGCTGAACCTCTTCAGTGGCCCGGCGGGGCCGGTTGAGCCGCGCCGGGCCTGGTCTGATCCCGTAATTATTTCAAGCTGGCGCGGATGGTGTCCATCGCTTCCTTGCCGATGATCTCTTCCATCTGGGGCCAGGTTTTGCGGCCCAGCTCGGTGGCCTGGGCCAGCTTGTCAGGTGAATCAATCAGATCGATCACGGTCAGTCCGTGGTCGGCCAGTTTCTTCATGTAATCCTGTTCTTCCGCTTCAGCGCTGATGACCCGCTTGGCCATGATTTCGTCGACGATTTTCTGGAACAGAGCTTGATCGTCGGCTTCCAGTTTGTTCCAGCTATCTTTGTTCATGACCATGCCCCACAGCTCAAGGTCGCTGCGATAGTGGACATAGTATTTATTAATATCGCGCACCAGGTTCCAGGTCTGGGCCGGGCCGCCGCCGGCCTGGCCTTCCACCACGCCCGTGCTGATGGCGGTGGGCACTTCGCTATAGGGCAGAATGCTCACTTCAAAACCGAGATGGCGATAAATATACTGAACCAGGCCGACCGGGGTGCTGCGGATTTTAATGCCCTTGGCCTCTTCAGGCGTGGTGGCTCCGTGGTTCAGGGAAACGCCGGTAAAGCCCTGCATCCAGCTGCCCATCCAATGCATGCCTTTTTCGTCCGCCCACTTTTTGAACAGGGTGTTCATGAAACCGTCGGGTCCGAAGATTTCCGCGGCTTTTTCATAATCGGTCACCAGGTAGGGGAACTGCATAGCGGCCCAACGGGGGTCGAAGGTGGTGGCTATGGGGTCGAGCATGATATCGACTTCACCGCGCAGGATCATTTCATTGATTTCCAGATAATCGCCAAGCTCTATGCCGTAAACTTTGAACTTGATGCGGCCGTCGGTTTCCTTGGTGACGCGCTCGGCCAGCTCCTCAATAGCGGCGCGGGAGGCGCTGGGCGCCGGCAAAGTAGTGTGGACGATTTTAAGGCTGTGTTTTTTGGTTCCGGCCTGGGCGCTGGCCGTAAAAATACCAGAGGTGATGGTCAGGGCCAGGATACAGGCCAGGGCGACGATCCTTTTTTTCATACGTTTCCTCCTTGGGAAAATAATCAGCGGGGTGTGATCGGAAGAAGACCATTTCCAAAACTCTGTTTCGAACTCCCGTCCCGCTGAGACAACAGGTATTTCAAATTAACATTTGATGTTTATGACTCAGGCAAAGCCGCAGCATGGAAACAACGCTGTTAGGCGCCCTAAGGCGCACCTATCCAACTTGGCCCTGGAAAGCACCAACATTTATAAACAGGCTGATAACTGTGACGGCATTACAAAACTTTGAAAAATTCAGGCAATGGAACAAAATGCCGCAAATTTGACTCTCTCACATGATTGAATAAAACAATATCACATGCCGCTCTTTTTTGGATATTCTCAATCTTGTCTTTTTATTTATCAATTTTGACCGGGCTGGGCCCGGACCCCACGTCTGGGGGGCGTTTTCCCGTAATAGATAATTTTGGCGGCCATCATCGTATTAAGAGCGGTGCCCCCTCAACTGCTCCGCCTGGGTCGTCGGGGTGAAAAAGAAGCGGGAATCCCGGAGAGGGTTCCCGCTTCTTCTGATGTGCTTTTAATTGCGTGAATAATAATCCGTTGCGGTTAACCCGGCAGTCGGCGGGAGAAATGTTTTTGCCCGTCTCCGTGACTAAAGACCCCCGGAACGGAGACGGGCAAAAACATTTCTCCCGCCGACGGTCATCCGCTGAGGCTCATCTTTCAGTGAACAGAAAAAATTCTGCACCCCTTGCGCCCCGGCCAACCGCCTATTCCGGTTTAACTGGCAGCAGGAACGCCGTTTCCCTTGAAGCTTTCAAATGCGCAAGCATCAGTTCGCCCGCTTTCGGCAGCGCACCCTCAAGGATAGCATCGATAATAGCCACATGTTCCCGGCAGGAATCATCCAGTCGATAACCCAGCGTCCCGGACAGCACTCGCACCCGCTTGTCCTGGGAATGAATTTGATCCAACGCCTGGTTCAAGAAAATATTGGGACAGGTCGACCTGATCAAGGAATGCAGCTCGCCGTCATAAGCAAAAAAATCATCCTTGGCCAGACCGGATTCAAAGGGGTTGACGTCAAACAACTCCCGCATGCGAATCAGTTCACTCCGGTCCACCCGTGCGCCGTAATTGACCACGATGTGCGGCTCAATGAGCATGCGCGTCTCATAGATGGTGTTGATCATATTAATGCTTAAATCACAAACGATTATGCCCTTTTTGGGAATAACCCGCACCAGGTTCTCCTGCTCCAGGCGGCCGATGGCCTCCCGGATGGGAGTGCGGCTTATGCCCAGATTGTCTTGAAGTTCAAGGGTATTCAGGAATGCGCCCGGCAAATATCTGCAATTCACGATTCTGTCTTTTATCAGCTCATAAGCCTGCTGCTGCAACGTCACTTCAGCCACAATTAAAACCTTTCCGGCCGCTTCGCTCAACGGCCACCCGATAGAAATTATACTTGACATGATGACCTGAATCAAGTATTCTTTCTTGTATACAACAGATAATCCAACTGTGCATATCCTTCAGCCGATAACTTTCAAACGCCGGGAGGCACCGATGAGGAAAGTCAACGAAACCCTGGACGGACAGCGGAAACTTTTCCCTGAAAAAGTTCTTCAATTCGGTGAAGGAAATTTTTTGCGCGGCTTTGCCGATTGGATGATCCACTTGGCCAATGACCAGGGCCTGTTCTCCGGCTCCGTGGTTCTGTGCCAGCCCTCCTCCAAAGACAGCCGCAAGGCGGATTTGATCAATTCACAAAAAGGCGTCTACACGCTGGTGATGCGCGGCCAGGAAAACGGCCGGGTCGTGGAAAGGGTGGAGAAAATAAGCTCCGTTTCCCGTTGCCTGAACCTTTTCCGCGATTTTGCCGCTTTCCTGGACCTCGCCGCCAGCCCTCTTCTTAAGATCATCATCTCCAACACCACCGAAGCCGGGATAACCTTTGTGTCCGCCGATCAGCCCGGCGACCGCCCGCCGTCTTCCTACCCGGCCAAACTCACCATTTTTCTTTACGAGCGCTTTAAAAAGCTGGGCGATGTTGAGGCGGCTGAACTTCTGGTTCTGCCTACAGAACTGATTGACGACAACGGCGCACTGCTGAAAAATTACATTCTGCGCCATAGCGCGGACTGGAATTACGAAAAAGAATTCTTCACCTGGCTGGAGAGAAGAATCCATTTTGCCAACACTCTGGTTGACCGCATTGTAACCGGACACCCGGCCGGTGAAATGGACGCGCTCCAAGCCAGGCTGGGCTACCGGGACGATCTTCTGGTGGCGGCCGAACCCTATAACCTTTGGGTAATTGAGGGCCGCACGGAGTGGGCTGACTTCCTGCCCATAGACCGCACTGAAGCCAATGTCATCTGGACCGACAACGTCGCGCCCTACAAAAAACGCAAAGTCCGCATTCTCAACGGCGCGCACACTTCGACCGTGCCCGCGGCCTATCTGGCCGGGTTTGATATCGTGCGCGACTTTATGCACGATGACATTTTTCGTCAATATTTGGAAAAAATAATCCATACTGAAATAATTCCCACCCTGGAGCAGCCGCGCAAAGAATTGGAAAAATTCGCCGCCTCCGTGGCCGACCGCTTCGACAACCCCTACATTGACCATCGCCTCCTGGATATCGGCCTGAACACTTCAGCCAAATTCCCGGCCCGCTGCCTGCCCTCGCTTCTGGAGTATATGGAGATTAAAGGAAGCGTTCCGCCGCTTCTTTCATTTTCCCTGGCTGCCTATCTGGCTTTCTATAAATGTGATAAGCGCGATGACGGTTATTTCGGCCGACAGCCGGATGGACAAAGTTACCAACTCCGCGATGATCAATCGGCGCTTGATCTTTTCGCCTCTGCCTGGGCTGAAGGAGACGCGGAGAAAGCGGCCACGCGGCTCCTGTCGGCCAAGCAATTATGGGACGGCCGTGACCTGACGGCCTTTCCTGAACTGGCCGAAAAAGTTATCGTCCACCTGAAAAACATCGAGACCGCCGCAAATATAAAAGAAGTGATAGCAAACCTTTTGAGGGGTGGCCAATGACAGCGGCCGGACCGGAACTCTTCATCATCTCGCCCGGCGACAACGTGGCCGTCGCTCTGGCGGATTACAGCCGGGGCGAGAAAGTTTCCGATGGTTCCAGCCAGATAGAGCTGCTTAACGATATCCCGTTCGGCCACAAAGTTGCGCTCACAGATATTAATGAGGGCGGCGATGTCGTCAAATACGGCGCGCCCATTGGCCATGCCGGAAAAGCCATAAAAAAAGGCGAGCATATTCATAGCCACAATCTCAGGACCAGCCTCGGCGACCTTCTGGAATACGAATACAAACGCGATGACCAGGCCCTATCCGCCTTTGCCGCCTATCACCCCGCCACTTGCGAGACAGCTTCTTTCGAAGGTTATTCCCGGGCCGACGGCCGGGCCGGAACCCGCAATGAAGTCTGGATAATCCCACTGGTCGGCTGTGTCAACAAAACGGCTGAAACTTTGGCCGAAAAGGCCCGGCAATCTTTCGGAGACCGCTGTGACGGCATTTTCGCCTACTCTCACAACATGGGTTGCAGCCAGATGGGCGATGATCAGTTAACGACCCAGAAAATTCTGGCCGGTCTTATCAACAATCCCAACGCCGGAGCCGTGCTGGTACTGGGCCTGGGCTGTGAGAACAACAACCGGGAAGTTTTCCGGCCAGTGCTGGAAAATCTCGGCCCCATAGATGAACGGCGGGTCCGCTTTCTGGTGACTCAGGATGTAGAGGATGAACTGACCGACGGCCTGAAACTGCTCGACCAACTGACGGCCCACGCCGCCGGCTTCAAACGGGAGCGCCTCCCGGCTGACCGTTTGGTGGTGGGCTTCAAGTGCGGCGGCAGCGACGCCTTTTCCGGCATCACCGCCAACGCGCTGTGCGGGCGAATCAGCGACCGGCTGGTGGCTTGCGGGGGCAGTTCCATTCTGACGGAAGTGCCGGAAATGTTCGGGGCCGAAACCCTTCTGATGGCCAGGGCCAAAGACCGCCCAACTTTTGAGGCCATTGTCCGGCTGATAAATGATTATAAAAGCTATTTCAAGCGGTATCAGCAGGTGGTCTATGAAAATCCCTCACCCGGCAACAAGGCCGGAGGCATCACCACGCTGGAAGAAAAGTCACTCGGCTGCACCCAGAAGGGCGGCCGGGCCCCGGTGGTTGACGTTCTGGATTATGGCCGGCCGGTGACTGAAAAGGGTTTGAACCTTCTGATAGGTTCCGGCAACGATCAGGTTTCCTGCACCAACCTGACCGCCGCCGGGGCCAATCTGATTATATTCACCACCGGGCGCGGCAATCCCTTTGGCGCGCCGGTGCCCACCATTAAAGTGTCCAGCAACGACCGGCTCTACGAACGCAAAAAAAACTGGATAGATTACAACGCCGGGCGCATCGCGCTCGATGGCGGAATGGAGGAGACGGCCGATGATTTTTTCAGCCGCATTCTTCAGGTGGCTTCCGGGCAAAAGGTCTTGAATGAGCTTCATGGCTATCGCGAAATTTCGATTTTTCGCGACGGCATAATCATGTAGGGCGATGAACGCCCAAAATGTTCAACGAACATAAAGGAGACGACTATGATGAAGGCAACGGGAAAACTTTTGGCAATGTTGGTTCTGGCTGTCGCGGCGGCTCTGGTTATGGCCCCGGCTCTTTCGGCCCAGACTCTCCAGCTTTCGGACAATCAGCCGCCTGACTATCCCACCACCATCGGCGACAGAAAGTTCGCGGAACTGGTTAAGGAAAGAACCGACGGCCGCATCACCATCGATGTTTACGACAGCGCCCAGCTCTTTGACGAAAAGAGCGCCATTGAAGCGGCCCAGATGGGCGGCCTGGCTTTCTGCCGGGTCAACGCCCAGCCCCTGTCTGATTTCACCCCGGCCCTTGGCGTTTTGTCACTGCCTTATATTTTCCGCGACGAAGCCCACCTGTGGAGCACCCTCAACGGCCCGGTGGGTGAAGAGCTTTTGAAGGAACTGGAAGATAACGGCCTGGTCGGCCTCACCTATTATGATTCCGGCTCCCGCCACTTCTACAACAACAAACGCGAAGTCAAAACCCCGGCCGACATGAAGGGTTTGAAAATCCGCGTTCAGCAATCCAAGCTGATGATGGGCCTGGTCACTTCACTGGGCGCCTCCGCCACCCCGATGGCTTACGGTGAAGTCTTCGCCAGCCTCCAGAGCGGTGTTATTGACGGCGCTGAAAACAATTGGCCCAGCTATTATTCCACCTCCCACTATGAAGTCGCGCCTTTCTACACCCTGGATTTCCACACCCGCACCCCCGAAGTGCTCTGCATGTCCAAATTTGTCTGGGACAGCCTGAGCCCGGAAGATCAGAAAATCATCAAGGACGCGGCCGTGGAATCCCAGAGCACCCAGCGTGAATCCTGGAAAGCCTATGAAGCTCGCGCCATTGAGGCCATCAGGGCCAGCGGCAAAGTTACGGTCACCATAGTCAACGACTTCACCCCCTGGAAAGAAGCCGTGCAAAAAGTTTATGACGATGTCGATCTCGGCCCCAAAAAGGGCGAATACATCAAAAAGATCGGCGACGTGAAATAGTTTGAATAAAAGCGCCGCCGGAAAATTCCGGCGGCGCTGTTCTTGTTCCCCTTTCGCGGACAAGGAGGAAATTATGTTCAGAAAAGTTGAAAGAAGCGTCAGTCTCTTTGCCGAGCATGTCGGCATGACGCTGATTGTGCTGATGAACCTGGTGGTCTGCTACACAGTCTTCACCCGCTATGTTTTAAATTACACGCCCTCTTGGGGTGAAGAGCTGGCCCTCTTGTCAATGGTCTGGTTCGGTTTTCTGAGCATCGCCCTGGGCGTCCGCGATGACGGCCACATCGGCGTGACCATCCTTGATTCGAAGCTCTCGGCCAAAATTATCTATGTTTTGGATTTCTTCAAATGGCTGTGCGTTTTCGCGTTCGGCCTCTTCATGCTTATTGAGGGCATAACCCTGACCAAGATCGGCCTTCGCAACAACTATCCCGGATTGGGCATAAGTTCGGCCTGGCTTTACATTATCGTCCCCATTTCCGGCGGGGCCATGCTGGTCTACTGTGTGGAAAAAGTGGTCGACCTGCTCAGAACGGGGCCGAAGCCCAGAGCGACCGGAGGTTGTGAATAATGGATCATTCCACGGCTGTTACTATTCTTCTGGGAACCTTTCTCACCCTTCTGGTTCTGCGCGTTCCGGTCTGCTTCTGCCTTGGCCTTTCCAGCGTGGTGGCGGGCATATATTGCAATATCCAATTGCCCATGCTGGCCCAGTCCATGGTTCGGGCCATCAATTCGTTTTCCCTCCTGGCCATTCCCTTCTTCATCCTCTGCGGAGAAATTATGAACGAGGGCGGCATGAGCCAGCGCATGATAAACCTGGCCAACGCCATTATCGGCCGCTTTCGCGGCGGTCTGGCTCTGGTCAACGTCCTCTCCAGCACCTTCTTCGGCGGCATTTCCGGCTCGTCAGTGGCCGATACTTCCTCCACCGGGGCGGTGCTGATTCCCATGATGGTCAAAAAAGGCTATGACCCGGACTACTCGGTGGCCGTTACCATCACCTCTTCCATTCAAGGCATACTGATTCCGCCCAGCCACAACATGATCATCTATTCCCTGGTGGCCGGCGGCGTGTCCGTCAGCACCATGTTCATGGCCGGTCTGGTGCCGGGCCTCATCCTGGGCGCGGGCATCATGGTCACCACTTATATCATCGCCGTCAAACGCGGCTATCCGGTGGGCGAAAAAACCACGGCCGCCCAAAAACTCAAAGCGGTCAAAGAATCCATTCTCGGCCTTTTCACTTTCGTGATCGTGGTGGTCGGCGTCATCAGCGGACTTTACACCGCCACCGAAGCCGCCGCCGTGGCCGCCCTCTACGCTTTCATCATCACCTTCTTCGTCTATCGCGACGTGCCTCTTTCCCGCATGACTTTCATTCTCAAAAGGGCCTTGAAAACGCTGGCTATCGTGGTGGCCCTGATAAGCTGTTCCGGCGCTTTCGGCTGGATGCTGGCCTATCTGAAAGTTCCGGCCATGGTCACTAATGCCCTCCTGACCCTGTCGGACAATCCCTATGTGATCCTCCTGGTCATCAACCTGATCCTCCTGGGACTGGGCATGATCATGGACATGGCTCCCTTGATCCTCATCACCACCCCCATTCTGCTTCCGGTGGCCAAATCCATCGGCATGGACCCGGTCCACTTCGGTATAGTCATGATGCTCAACCTTGGTATCGGCCTCCTCACCCCGCCGGTCGGCAGCACCCTTTTTGTGGGCTGCGCCCTTGGCAAGGTCACGATGGAACGAATGGCCAAAACCATGGTTCCCTTCTATTTCACGATGGTGGCTGCTCTGGTGCTGATAACCTACGTCCCGGCCGTAGTCATGACCCTTCCCAGAATTTTGAGTCAATAAGGAGCCAGTGATGAGCGGAACTTTTCTGGATGACAATTTCCTCTTGCCCTGCGCGGCCGCTGAAAGACTTTATCATGAGTATGCCGCCGGTCAGCCCATTTATGATTACCATTCCCACCTGCCCATAAAGCAGATTCTAGACGACGTGACTTTTCAGAACATGACTCAGGTCTGGCTCTATGGCGACCACTACAAGTGGCGGGCCATGCGAGCCTCCGGCGTGCCGGAGACGCACGTTTCCGGCATACCGGAGGCGGCGGATGACTACGCGCGCTTCGAAGCCTGGGCCAAAGTTCTGCCCCGGACCATCTCCAATCCGCTGTACCATTGGTCGCACCTGGAACTGAAGCGCTACTTCGGGGTGGACAAACAACTGTCACCCGCCACCTGCCGGGAGATTTACGATCATTGCGCCGCCAAACTGACCACGCCTGAATTTTCGGTGCGCTCTATAATCCGCCGCAGCAACGTGGCCTTGGTCTGCACCACGGATGACCCGGTCGATGATCTGGCCGACCACCTGAAACTAGCTAATGACAATTTCCAGACCGCCGTGCTCCCGGCCTGGCGGCCGGACAAAGCGCTGGCCGCCGACAATGCGGAAACCATAACCGCCTGGCTGGATAAGTTGGAGAAAGCCGCCAACCGGACTGTGGCTACTTTCCGCGACCTGCTGGAGGCCCTGTGGGGCCGCCACCAGTTTTTTCACGACAGCGGCTGCCGCCTGTCGGATTACGGCATTGAAAGGCCTTACGCCGTGCCCTACACCGACAGTGAAGTGGAGGCCGCTTTCAAAAAGATCCGCTCAGGCCAGGCTTTGTCCGGCGATGAGCTGGAAAAATACCGCTCGGCCATTCTCTATGAATTGTTAAAAATGGATGCTGAACAGGATTGGACCCAGCAGCTTCATTTCGGGGCCAAACGCAACAACAGTTCCCGCGCCCTGGCCTTGCGCGGCCCGGACACCGGTTATGATTCCATCGGCGAGTTCCCAATCGGCGACGCTTTGGTGGCCCTCCTGGACCGCCTGGAGCGGGAAGACAAACTGACCCGCACCATCATCTATGTCCTGAACCCCAAAGACAATGACATGATTGCCAGCCTGATAGGTTCGTTCCAGGATGGAAAAACCGTGGGCAAGATGCAGTTCGGGACGGCCTGGTGGCACAATGATCACAAAGACGGCATGATCAGGCAGATGAACGCCCTGGCCTCAATGGGCCTTATTTCGCGCTTTGTGGGTATGCTCACCGATTCACGCAGTTTCCTGTCTTACCCGCGCCACGAATATTTCCGCCGCCTGTTGTGCGCCAAGCTGGGCTGTGAAATGGACGCGGGCGAAATTCCGATGGATTTTGAGCTGGTGGGCGGCATGGTGGCCGATATCTGCTATGGCAACGCGCATAGCTATTTCAATATGATATAGGAACTTTTTATGAAAATGAGTTTTCGCTGGTATGGCCCGGCCGATCCGGTGCCGCTGGAATATATCAGGCAGATACCGGGGCTTCACGGCATTGTCTCGGCCGTCTATGATGTGCCGCCTGGCGAAGTCTGGCCGCTGGATAACATCATGCGCCTTAAAGAACTCATTGAGTGGCACGGGCTGAAATTTGAGGTGGTGGAAAGTGTGCCGGTGCATGAAGACATCAAAATGGGCCTCCCCGCCAGAGAACGGCTTATTGATAATTACTGCCAGACCCTTAGGCATCTTGGCCAGTGCGGGCTGAAGGTGGTTTGCTATAATTTTATGCCCGTATTCGACTGGACCAGAACAGTTCTGGATCGCCGCCTGGAAGACGGCTCCACCACTCTGGCCTATGACCAGGCGGCCATAGACAAAATGGACCCGGCCAATCTGTCCCTGCCCGGCTGGGACGCCAGCTATAAGGCGGATGAGCTTAAAACCCTTCTGGCTGCCTATGCCGCCGTTGATGAAGAAAAACTTTGGGCCAATCTGGAATTTTTTCTCAAGCGCGTCATCCCGGCGGCTGAAGAAGCGGGATTGAAAATGGCCATTCACCCCGATGACCCGCCCCGCACCATATTGGGTCTGCCGCGCATCATCAAAAACCGCCGCGATCTGGAAAGGCTGGTCTCCATCGTGCCGTCACCGGCCAACGGACTGACTTTGTGCAGCGGCTCGCTGGGCGCGGACATCGGCAATAACCTGGTCTCGCTGGTTCGTGAATTCGCGGGCCGGGGGCTGGTTCACTTCGCCCACATGCGCAACGTCAAGGTGAACGTGGACGGAGATTTCCACGAGACAGCCCACCTTTCCTCGGCCGGTTCGCTGGATATGGCCGCGATCATGATGGAGTATTACACGGCCGGGTTTGACGGCTACATGCGCCCCGATCACGGCCGCATGATCTGGGGTGAAACGGGCCGGCCCGGCTATGGACTTTACGACCGGGCCCTGGGCGCTGTCTATCTGAACGGCCTGTGGGAGGGCCTGGCCAAGGGATTATCATGAAGTTGACTTCAGCGGATTTAAAAAATACCAGACCGTGGCTGGAGGCTGGTTTCACCCTGCCGCGCTTTGACCGCCAAGCGGCCACGGCGGCCACCCTGAACACGCCGCAGTGGATACACTTCGGTTCCGGCAACATCACTCGCGCCTTTCTGGCCGCCCTCTCCCAGAAGCTTCTGGATATGGGTTTGATGGAGACCGGCCTGATAGTGGTGGCCGGTTCCGACTTTGAAATTATCGACCGCATCTATGAACCGCACGACAACCTCAGCCTCCTGGTGACTTTAAAGGCGGACGGGAATATTGAGAAAACCGTCATCGGTTCAATCATCCGCGCCCTGAAAGCGGACAGCGCCGCCGAGGGCTATCAGGAGCTGAAACGCTTTTTCCGCGCGCCGTCATTGAGCATGGCCAGCTTTGTCATCACTGAAAAGGGCTATAACCTCAATGGCTCTGACGGCGAACTTCTGTCTGAAGTCGCGGCGGATTTTGCGGCCGGCCCGGCGGGCGGACCCTCCAGCTACATGGCCCGGGTCAGTGCTCTTCTGTATGAACGCTATCTGGCCGGGGCCTACCCCCTGGCTCTAGTCAGTATGGATAACTGCTCACGCAACGGGGACAGACTGCGCGAAGCGGTCAGTGCCTTTGCGGAGCGCTGGGCAGATAATGGAAAGGTGGACGGCAATTTTGTTTCTTATGTCCGTGACCATTCCCGGCTATCCTTTCCCTGGACCATGATCGATAAAATAACTCCGCGACCAGACCCGGCCGTGGCTGAAATGCTGAAAAAAACCGGCTTTGAAAGCGCTGATATCATAGTCACGGCTAAGAACACTTATGTGGCTCCCTTTGTCAATGCTGAGGAATGCGAGTATCTGGTTATAGAAGATGATTTCCCGGCCGGTCGTTTGCCGCTGGACAAGGCCGGAGTCATTTTTACGGACCGGGGCACAGTGGAAAAAATTGAGAAGATGAAAGTAGGAACATGCCTGAATCCCCTTCACACCGCTCTGGCGGTGGTGGGCTGCCTGCTGGGCTTCACGCGGATTAATGCGGAAATGGCTGATCCTGACCTGAGAAAAATGGTGGAGATCATCGGCTATCGCGAAGGCCTCCCGACAGCGGTCGATCCCGGCATCATCAGCCCGAAAGCTTTTATGGAGGAAGTGCTTAACGTACGCTTTCCCAATCCTTTCATACCGGATACCCCGCAGAGAATTGCCACTGATACTTCTCAGAAGCTGGCCCCCAGGTTCGGGGGCACCATCAAGGCCTATCATGAAAGGCCCGGCCTCAACGCCAGTGACCTCAACCTGATTCCTTTTGTGCAGGCCGCCTGGTGCCGCTATCTTTTAGGCCTGGATGACGAGCATAAACCATTTGAAATCAGCCCGGACCCCCGGCTGGAAGAATTGCGCGGCAAACTGGCCGGGCTGGAGCCTGGCCGCCCCGGCCCCTTTCATGACCAACTGGATCCTATTTTATCCGACGTTTCTATTTTTGGCCTAAACCTTTATGAGGCCGGATTGGGTCAAAAAGTCGAAGCTCTTTTTGCGGAAATGATGGTCGGGCCTGGTTCTGTCCGCCGGACTCTGCACCGTCTGGTTGCGGCTTAATCATGGCCTATGCCCTGGCTTTGGCCCTTATTTCCGGCCTGGCGGGATTTCTGGGCGGCCTCACCGGCACCGGCGGCATTATCATTCCGCCGGTGCTGATGAGCGTCTTCGGTGAGCCGCCGGCCGTGGCCATGGGCTCAGCCCAGGCCAGCTACGTCATACCCAGCTCTCTGGCCGTTCTCATGTTTTTCCGGCGCGGCCAGTTTGAATGGCGAACGGCCCTACCTATGGCCATCTCCGGCTGCACGGCTTCTTTCCTCAGCGCGGCGTTTTTGAAGCCGCTGGTCAACAGCGCCGTGCTGACCATTTTTTTTGCGCTCTGCATGATCATTTCGGGCGCGGTGATGTTTAAGAAACCGGGAGGCCCGGCAGTTGGGCTGCCGCCCGCCCGCCGCGTTCCAGCCCTGATCCTCTTGGGTTCGTCAGTAGGGCTTCTGGCCGGGGTGACCGGCTCCGGCTCCAATGCCATTCTGGTTCCGGCCATGGTCTTTATGGGGCTGGACATGCTGGTGGTGCTGGCCGCCTGCCAGTTTTTTTCGGTGCTGTCTTCCAGTGCCGGAACTTTGGGTAACGTTCTCAACGGCGCGGTGAATTTTCATGATGTGTTGTGGCTGACGGCCGGGCAGATTATCGGCATCTGGCTGGGTGTGCGCCTGGCCCAGCGAATCAATACCGGCAAACTGAAACTGGGAGTGGGTGCGGTCTGCCTCACCTGCGGGCTGGTTCTGGCCGCCAGTGCCGTCATTGAAACACTTGGGCCATAGCCCATGACCGCCGCCCTGGGGAAATATTTTTGCCCGTCTCCGTTCCGGGGGTCTTTAGTCACGGAGCCGGGCAAAAATATTGCCCCAGGGCGGCTGCCTGGTCAGTCTCAACTGTCCTCATAGTCGAGCGGCAGCCGGGAGGCGGGGATTGTTTTTGTCCCGGCTCCATGACTAAAGACCCCCGGAATGGAGACGGGACAAAAACAATCCCCGCCTCCCGGCGGGTTAGGGCAATCGAAAATTTTTGATAACCATGATACAGGAATCAGTCGGCCAAAGCCTGACGAAGAGGTACAAAAATGTCTTGCTATGTTACTTTCGGTGAAATAATGCTGCGTCTTTCGCCGCCTGAGCGGGAGGTTCTTTTTCAATCGGATCGCCTGAACGCCACCTTTGGCGGCGCGGAATCAAACGTGGCCGTCTCTCTGGCCAATTTTGGTGAAAAAACCCGCTTCGTGACTGCTCTGCCAGATCAGCAAATCGGCTGGAGCGCCATGCGCAGCCTCAATTCCTTTGGGGTGGATACTTCCTTCATCAGCCGCCGTGGCCAGCGGGTGGGCATTTATTATGCGGAAACGGGCGCGGCCATGCGTCCCTCCAAAGTTATTTATGACCGGACCGGCTCCAGCATTTGCGAAGTTGACGGCGACACCTTTGATTGGGACGCGATTTTCAAAGACGCCAAATGGTTTCACACCACTGGAATCACCCCGGCGCTTTCGGCCGGGGCCTGTCAGGCCGTGCTGACGGCCATTAAAAAAGCCCGCGAAAAAGGACTGACGGTTTCCTGCGATTTGAATTACCGCAAAAAACTGTGGCAATGGGGCAAGGCCGCTCATGAGGTTATGCCCGAAGTCGCGGCCGGGCTGGACGTTATGATCGCCAATGAGGAAGACTGCCAGAAAGCTCTGGGGCTGAAGCTGGATGTGGATGTCCATTCCGGGAGCCTTGATGTGGAACAGTATCGGGCCATGACCGGACAGGTGCTTGATCGCTATCCCAATCTGAAAATGGTGGCTGTAACGCTTCGGGAAAGCCACAGCGTCGATTGGAACGGCTGGTCGGCCGTCCTGGCCACGCGCGATGGTTTTTTTCACAGCCGCAAATATGAAATCAGGGACATCGTGGACCGCATCGGCGGCGGCGATTCCTTCGGCGCGGGCCTCATCTGGGGCCTCAATAACCTGCCCGGTCACGGGCAGGCCCTTGAATTCGCGGTGGCCGCCTCCGCCTTGAAGCACACGGTTTACGGCGATTTCAACCGGGTGACCAAAGATGAGGTGCTGGCTTTGATGGGCGGCGACAGTTCCGGCCGGGTCCAGAGGTGAGTTATGACGCATAAAGAAATTTTAGAGAAAATAGCCTTGTGGAAAATTGTCCCGGTCATCAGGATAGATGATCCTGATACAGTGCTGCCGCTGGCCGACGCGCTGATAGCCGGCGGCCTGCCGGTGGCGGAGATAACTCTCCGCTCTTCTCTGGGGCTGGCCGCCATCAAAAAGACCGTGGCCGAAAGGCCGGAAATGCTGGTGGGAGCGGGCACAGTCCTGTCCCCGGACGATGCGGCCAGGGCCATCGAAGCCGGGGCCGCTTTCATCGTCACCCCCGGCTTCAATCCCAGGGTGGTTGATTACTGCGTGAAAAACAACGTGCTGATAGTACCCGGAGTAAATTCCCCCAGCACAGTGGAAGAGGGGTTGGAATTCGGATTGACGGTGCTGAAATTTTTTCCGGCCGAACCTTCCGGCGGCATTCCGATGCTGAAAGCGCTGAAGGGGCCTTACGGTCACGTCAGTTTCATGCCTACCGGAGGCATTAATGCCAAAAACGCGGCCGCCTATCTGGCTCTGGATAATGTCACGGCCATAGGCGGCTCCTGGATGGTGACGCCGGAACTGTTGTCGGCCAGGGATTTTTCAGCTATCACCCGCCTGTCACGGGAGGCTGTCAGCGCGGTTGCCTGACTTCAGCCGGAGGCGCATGAATAAATGCGCCTCCTTAGCCTTGACTGTGCTTGAATCGAAAGAGCCTTGAGGGGCGGTGGCCTTTATCCTTAACCAGACTGCCGGTCTCCTCAATTTTGTCGGCTATCTTTCTTCGGAAAGCGGCGGCGAACAGCTTCTCGCCCCAAATGATCTCAAAGACCTGCTGCAGCTGTCCGATTGAAAATTCATCCGGCATTAAATTGAAAACAATGTCCGTGTAATCCAGTTTGCCCCGCAGACGCCCCAACGCTTCCAAAAGAATCTGTCCATGATCAAAGGCCAATTGGTTATCCCCGGCTTGAAGCTGGCTGTTAACCAGTCGGCCGTTTTTTACTTCCAGCCTTTCAACCGGAACTATCAGCCGCTCATCGCCGTGAAGGAGGGTCAGTTCCCGGCCGTCGGCCGACATGTCCAGCTCGAACCAGCCCGTATTTTCATCCTCAGCCGCCGCGCCGCCATGATCGGCCCGGTTGATCAGGGCCATATAAGCGCAGCTTATCACTCGGGTGCGCGGGTCCCGGTCGACCGCTCCAAAGGTGTAGAGCTGTTCCAGATAAATATCCTGTAGCCGCGTCTTGTCACGGACTACCCGCCCGGCCGCCTCTTCCAGAGTCTCATCCAGCGAAATAAAACTGCCCGGCAGCCCCCAGCGCCCCTGATGGGGATGGGCCTCTCTTTTTAGCAGAAGGACGGTCAGCTTCTGCTGCTCAAGCTTGCGATAGTTGGCGCTGCGCAACTCAGCGTCGATGCTGAATATGACTGTGTCGGCCGTAACCGAAGGCCGCTCGAAAGCTGAAGGATCATATTGGTCAAGAAAATCTTTCTCGTCAGACATCGCGGGTTTCTTTCCTCATTTAGCTTATGCGGCTTATTTCAGGGAATAGTAACACTATCAAAGCTTTTCAGCAACACAGTCTCGCGGGTTGGCCCATAACTCAGATAAGCTTTTTTTATCTTCAAAACATCAAAAATGACCGCCAGAGCCTCTTGTGGTTTTTCGGTATGAAGCTGGCCCTGGTAGTAATAACAAAAGCTGTCATCCAATTGATCCAGGCAGGTGATGGCCAGGCTCACATCCAGGTTGCGCGGGGCGCTTCCGGCCAGATCATTTTCTATTGATTCCTTAAGCTGGTCAAGATCCAGATACGCGTAACGCAGCGAGCCTTGATAGCGGTTGTGCGTATTGGTCCGGTCTTCCACTCTTGGATAAGGTTTTTCCAAAAGTTCGTTTGGCAGGGGACCGGCTCCATGTCTGGTTAAATAACAGCGGGTGACGTATACCGCTTCAATGTTCGCGCTTTCATCCAGATAATTGCCCGAAATAAGTTCCCCGGCATTTCTGAGGCCGGTGTTGGCGTAAGTGACGTGAGGAAAATTGCGGTGACCCTGATCAAGCAGGAGCCCTTGCGAACCTTCAAAGATTAGCCGGTCATATTTATGCAAAAGGTCATGTTCACTCTCCCCGCCAAACTCCGCGCCGGCCAGCTCGACCCGGCTCAGATATAAATAACAGTCATCGATGAAGTCGGCCAGAATAACCGGATCTTCCAGATATGATTTATACTTCAGTTTTTGCCCGGCATTAGCGTCGAAATCAGCCAAAGCCCGGTCAAAAAGGTCGTGATAATAGGAGCGAACACCTTCTAGCCTGGCCTTCAGCTTTTTTCCGCCCGCCGCCAGGTGGCCGCATTTCAGGTGAAGCCGGGGATCGCGCTTGTTTCTGACCATCGTGGCCGCCACCCCCGCGCCGCAGCTGCCGTGGCGCCCCGCCCCGCGCAGGTCTTCCAGCATCTGGTTGTAAATCATGTCATAGGGCGTGGTTAACAGCGATTCCGGGCTGACCGTTATTCGGCCGGGGAGATCGGCCAGGGCCTCATATTCCTGGAGAAACAAAATGGGATTGCTTAGGAAATAACGGCTGAGAAAAGTGTCTGCCCCGGCCAGGGCGCCCGCGCCCACATGATGGAAAATATGATGCCGCCCGCCCGGACCGACCACCGTGTGCCCGGCCTGCGCGCCGCCGCTGTGCCGCACCACCAGCGTTTTGGCTTCTGTTTCCGAAGCGAAATAATCCACCACCAGGCCCTTGCCTTCATCACCATAGTTGGCCCCTAAAACTATTTTGATCCCGTCCATAATCCGCCCTCCGTCTGACTGGTATTTTTACCGGCGGCCCGCTTTCAAAGCGGGCCGCCGTTTCTTCAGGGTTTGAAGGAAATAGCCCGGCCTATTCTTCTAAGCAGCCCTTCCGGCTCCGGCAGCGCCGGGACTGAACCGGTCAGGGCTTTCCGCACGACTGCCTGGGTTGAAGTGCCGCTCCATAGTTCATCAATCTCCGAGAGGGTTTTACGCCCGTCCACCATCTGTATGATCGAGACGATGACTCCGGCTATCTCCCGGTAATCGGCCACTCCAATGGCGTTCCGGCCGATGAGCCGCCGCCAGGCTTTCATCGTCTCCTTCGGATAGTGGGAGGCATAATTTCCCTCTTCTATTATCAGGTGATAAACGTGAAAAGATCTGGCGGCCGCCCGGTAAAGCTGCTGGGCAGTGGCTCCATTCAATCCGAAACGCGGACCGAACACTTCTCGGATCTCTTCGGCGCTTATATCGGTCAGGGGAGGCTCATCGCCAATGGTGAACAGATAGCCTTTGCGGGGCGGATTCTCCAGCAGGCTGTCGCAGCTGGTCATCTGGGCGGCGGCCATCCAGGCCAGCGGATACGATTCCCCGTGGTTGCCGCCGCCGCCGCGCTCTACATAAAGACGCTTGAGTTGCTCCAGAATGCGGATGTCGGCCTCAAACTGGGTCATCTGGAGCGGGGCCTCATCACAGGTGGAATCGCCTATGCCCATGATCATCACCTGCGGGCTGGAAACAGGTTTTTGCTCATAAATGTGATTGATGGTGTCTACCAGCGATTCATCAATAATCTGCCGGAGAACCGCGTCCATGGACCCGGTAACGTCCAGGCCGACAATGATCGGGGTTGGATTGGGATGAACATCAGAGGCGCGGCATTCGCGCGTTTTGATCCGGGCCGGATCGAAATCAGGGTCCATTGAAGCGGCCTGAAAAATTTCGGCCGCGCTCCGGCCTCTGGTATGCCGCTCCCTAAAGCTTCTGGCTTCTTCCGGGCTGTAACTGTAACCACCCATAATACCTGCTCCTTTCAAGTAAATGACTGTTCTCAAATTTCTAATTGGCTGAAGGGCCGTAAACCATCTCACTGTCAAGACGCATTTCCACAAACCGCCGCGGTCCGAAAGCTTGCTTCAGGCACTGATGCCAGCTTTCAAATTCCGTCACCGGGTCGTCGTCGGCCGCGCTGTTGAGCCATATGGCCAGAGACTCATGGAGGCCGCCTCTGTCCCTGAGCCTCATTCCGGTTGGATCTTTGAACATCTGGCGGCCCATAAGTTTTACCGACTCAAGGTCGCCGACATGGTCGGCCCGGCCGGAATCTTTCATTTCCGTCGGCAGGACGTCGTAAATGGCCGCCGGAACCGTCTCCACTGTCTGCCCTTCGCCGCACGCGAACCACCAGCTTCCCAGCGGGAAAACGGCGTGAAGGGATGGGGAGACAAAACAGGAATCAATAGTCAGGCCGCTGGAGACGAGCCGGGCATGATAGAGGTATACACAGATCATTAACAGCCGACTGACCATCCAGGCCGCATGGGGCGGCTCTATGCCGTTTGGATAATGATTGATAACATCCCGCATGAGGAGCGCGTCTCTGTTTTTCTTCACGGCCAGAACATATTGCCCGGAATTGAGGCGCAGTGAATCGAGGGTTCCGGGCATACAGCGGCCGATACGTTCTTTAAGGTCGCGGGTGCTGTAGGTGAATGATGAAACAATCTGCCGGAAGTTATTCACATACTGATGATACTGTTCCGGGATGATGTAGATGACTTTATCCGCGTTCGCATAATATTGACCCAATTCGAAAACGCCGGAGGTCAGGTAGTTAAACATCACCCGGCCACGCTCAACTGTTTCCAGTTGAAGTGAACCGCCGGAGCCGGTTCGGCCACTTTTGGCCGACCGGCAGGCTTCCGCATAAAGAATATTGATGTGGGCCATCACCGCGCCGGCCAGCGGATCTTTATTGCGGTCCGGGTGCCACCGGGCGGCCAGTTTGACATAATCATCACGAAGGTGCTCCGACCGTAGAAACAGTTCCCCGACTGACTTGGCTAGAATTTTTTCGGCTTGAAATCCGGTCATTGAAGGCCTCCTGTGGAGCATTTATTATTAGCGTATTGTTATTAACTAATTGATAATAACAATACGCTAATGATTACCCTTTGTCAAACGTTTTTTTTTTGAAAGTGGTAATATAGGCTTACCTTATTTGGGGAGGGGTATATGAAGAACCAGGTGAAAATTAACGGCGACCGGCTGATGCGGTCGATTTTTGAACTGGGCCGCTTCGGCGGGCTGGAGGGCGGAGGCGTAAGCCGTCTGGCCCTGACCGAAGCGGACAGGCAGGCTCGCGATTACGTTGCGAACCGCATGCGCGAAATGGATATGAGCGTTTGGGTGGACGGAATCGGCAACATCATCGGGACCTACGCCGGTAATGAAGACTTGCCGCCGGTGATGATGGGTTCCCACATCGATACGGTGGCCGCCGGGGGACTGTATGACGGCAATTATGGAGTTCTGTCCGGCCTGGAAGTGGTGGCCGCGCTAAAGGACCAGGACTGTCGCCTGCGCCGTCCGGTTGCGGTCGGCGTTTTCACCAATGAGGAAGGGGTGCGTTTCCAGCCGGATATGCTCGGGAGCCTGGTTTTTGCCGGGGGCTGTTCCTTGGAAGAAGCGCTGGCCACAACTGACCAGGAGGGTCTCAGCGTGGCCGAGGCGCTGCGCGGCATAGGCTATCACGGACCGGAGCCGGTCACCGGTTTTCCCGTTGATCGCTATATTGAACTGCACATCGAACAGGGACCGATACTGGATCTGGAGAAATGCCCCATAGGCGTGGTGGAGGGTGTTCAGGGAATTTCCTGGACTGAGTTCACTCTGACCGGCCAGGCCAATCATGCGGGCACCACGCCAATGAACATGCGGCATGACGCCGGATATGTGGCCGCGAAGATTATGGCCCGCGCCTATGAGCTGGCCCTTGGCCTGGGTTCCGGCCAGCACGCCACCGTGGGCCGGATCAGTGAATTCGGGCCGGGCATGGTGAATGTGATTCCTGATAAAGTTGTGTTCACCGTTGATTTGCGGAATTATAGGGAAGAGGTACTCCAGGAGGCTGAAAAAGAGCTTTTCTCATTCGCGGAGGCCTTGGCGGCCGAGCATGGCGTCGGCTGCGAACGCAAAAGCCTGGCGCGGTTTCAGCCGGTGGTTTTTGCCGAGGAAATCACCGGGCTCATCCGGGCGGAGGCTGAAGCCATGGGGCTTGGTTACCGGGTGCTGCCCAGCGGAGCGGGCCACGACGCCCAGATGCTGGCCAGGGTTTGCCCCTCCGGCATGATCTTTGTTCCCAATAAGGACGGCATAAGCCATAATATCAAGGAACACGCTGAGCCGGAAGATTTGATCACCGGGGCTGAGCTTCTGAGGCGGGTCGTGATGTCACTGGCTGACCGGCCCTAGAGTCTCCGCCGTTACAGACCGTCAAGAGGCCGTCACTGTTCGTGGCGGCCTTTTTTTATATTGTATATTTAAGTAAAATTTATTTGATGTTTACGGAATATTGATTAATTAGTATGCTGATATAGAATATTATATTAAACAATTTTTCAATATTGACCAATATTTAATGATGTGATAAATGTAAAGATACGGATATGTTCAAGGTAAAGTATTTAAAAGGAGCTTGAAATGCATAACATCAATTGGCCGGAAAAATACTTGCCGGGCATGACAGATAATTTCGTGTCCAATGAAATGATTGTCCGTGGTCTGGCTATGGATCGCGTTTGGGAAGCGCTGATTAACACCAGCCTGTGGCCGCGTTATTACGACAATGCCAGCGGCATTGTTTTTACTGACGGGTTTGGGCCGAAGCTGAAACTTGGCTCGCATTTCAAATTTATCACTTTCGGATTTCTGGTGGAGTCGGAAGTGGTGGAGTTCGTTGCGCCCGCCCCTGAAACGGCCGGGCGGCTGGCCTGGAGCGGCCTGATTGACGGCGGCACGGAAACAGAAATGAACCTGCTCCACGCCTGGCTGATAGAGGAACTGCCGGGCGGGCGGCTGCGCGTTTTGACGCAGGAATCACAAATCGGCCGCCCGGCCAGGGAAATGGCCGTCACCCGCCCCAACCCCATGCTGAACGCCCATCAGAAATGGCTCGACGGGCTGAAAGCAACCGCGTTCAGCCAATAAAAAAGCTAAACTCGCAGTATAAAAGCGCTATCGCTTTTTTTGAAAGGTCACGATTATGACCAAAATGCCGGTATTATTTGTCGGGCACGGCTCGCCCATGAACGTCATTGAGAATAACCGCTTCACGGAAAGCTGGAAAGCCGTGGCCGCGGACCTGCCGAGGCCAAAGGCCGTTTTGTGCGTGTCCGCTCACTGGTTTGACCGTGGCCTGGCTGTCACCGGCACGGAAAACCCGGAGACCATCCACGATTTCTGGGGCTTCCCCCCTGAGCTTTACGAAATAAACTACCCCGCGCCCGGTGACCCGGAGCTGGCCCGCTCCTTGGCCGGGGCCTTTGGCGGCCATCTCCGGGTTGACCGTCATCGCGGTCTGGATCACGGTGCCTGGAGTGTTCTCAGCTTTATGTACCCGGAGGCGGACGTACCCGTTTGCCAGCTCAGCGTCGATGCTTCATTCACACCGCGTCAAAGTTATCTGGCTGGGCAAAGCCTTACGCCTTTGCGGGAAGAGGGGGTCCTGATTCTGGGCAGCGGCGATGTTGTGCACAATCTGGCTCTGGCCGATTGGGATATGAGTTACGGCTATGATTGGGCCGATGAATTTGACAATTACATCAAGGAGGCCGTGCTGAAAGGCCGTTTTGAAGCGGCCGTAGATTACGCCAAAGCCGGCCCCGCCGCTGCCCGCGCCGTTCCCATGCGCGACCATTTCGATCCGCTCCTGTATGTGCTGGGCGCGGCCGACGGCGGCGAGCCGGTGAGCGTCTTCAATGAGGCGCGGATTATGGGTTCCCTGTCAATGACCTCTTTTCAGATCGGCTGAGGCCTGATAGGGCATCAGGTGCATTTTTTCGCCCTTCACATGAAAGCTGAAGCCCAGGTTCTCACCTGAATCAAGGATGTAGCCCAAATCTTCCACTTCCTTGATTTGATAATGATTGTCCATGGACTCCATGAAATATTTGCGGTTAAAATTCCGGCGGTAAGATTCCGGGTATTCTCTTAAAAGACGATTAATTGATTTATAACCGCCGTCAAAATAAAAATAAGTGCCTATCAGTTGAGCGCCGGGTTTTAAATAGGGCCGCAAATGATCCGGCCAGAAGGTGTGATGATAAAAGTTGTGCTCGTTGGTGGCAAAAAAATCTATATTGATGTCAACCGTCTCAAACTTGAGCGGCGGGGTCAGGCCGCTGTCGGCAATATAAAGAATGTCCAGGCCGTGCTTCTGCCGGTCAATAAGCTGCTTGAAAAATTTCAGAGTTTCAGGAAATTTGTCAATCACGATCAAACGGCAGTCCCGATCGAGCACATGCTGATGGTTGTGAAGGAAGAACCAGGCGTTCACATAAGTTTCCAGAACCACCCGCCCTCTGGTGCCGGTCTTGATCAGCCTTTCGCTCATCCAGTTATATGACTTCTGAAACATGCTGATAAGCTGGGACGGCAGATCCTTGTAAAGGTTGCGGGTGATTTCCGGCCGGTCATACAGGCTTTGGTTTCTGTTGGGGGTCAAGAGAATGCCGTCCTCAATGGCGGCCGCATAGCCGCAGAGGCAGGTGAGCCGCCCGGAATAGATCGAATCCTGGCTCATTCTGACCTCATTGAGATCCAAATTGCCCCGGCACAGCGGACAGCACAACAGAGCCAGGGTCGACAGCGGCAGCCCCTTGGGGGCAGGGGCTTCAGTCGTTAGCACATCCAGCTCGCTTTCCTTAGCCCGCAAACGATCGAGAGCCGTCACCAGCCGTCCGATGCGCTGTTCCAGCCGCTGGGCCTGCCCGGCATATAAAATTTTCAGATCATCAATGTCCCGCTGGTCTTCCAGCCGGGAAACCCTAAGAAGCGACAGGATGCGGTGAATGTCCTTGAGGGGAAATTCCATTTCCTTCAGTTCCACCAGAGTTTCCAGATCCTTGACGGTGTTCTCGTCAAAAATATACTGCCCTTTTTTGGGCGGGACGATCAGCCCGCTTTTGATATAGAAATAAATATTATCGACCGGGATATTCAACTTTCTGGCAATAGCCCCTATTTTCATTCCCACCTCCTTTTATTATAGTTTTTTCCCTTGAACTTACGGATCGTAGCTACGCAAAAAGCGTGTTTTTTTGCTTCGCAGGTAGCCGCTTCAGCTTCAAAACCAGTCGCTGGCGCTCCGTCTCGCCCTCCATGGAGCGATTCTAATTATGGCTTTTTCCATTCAACATACGGATCGTAGCTACGTAAAAAGCGTGGTTTTTGCTTCGCGGGCGCGACCTCGGCCACAAAACCAGTCGCTGGCGCTCCGTCTCGCCCTCCATGGAGCGATTCTAATTATGGCATTTTCCATTCAACATACGGATCGTAGCTACGCAAAAAGCGTGGTTTTTGCTTCGCAGGTAGCCGCTTCAGCTTCAAAACCAGTCGCTGGCGCTCCGTCTCGCCATCCATGGCTCGACCTCCGTTATATGCGACGGAGTTGGCTTAAAAATGCTGTCCGGCTTCCACTCTGGGCCAGGCGCGCTTTTCAGCCCTTAAGAAAGCCTACCATGTAGCCGCCGGGAGAAATGTTTTTGCCCGGTTCCGTGACTAAAGACCCCCGGAACGGAACCGGGCAAAAACATTTCTCCCGTCGGCGGTCATCCGTTGCCCGCTTAACCTTATGAGAGGACGGATGAACGCCATTATAACACAAACATGGAGTAACTCCATCTTTTTGCAAAATTAGTCCATTTTTCCCCTTGACATTGTCCATACTCAATAAAGTATTCTGAAATTGCAACATAGTCATAAATATTTTTTATGCCATACTGTCGAACTTTTCAGGCAAATGAACTTCGATGGTAGACTGGCTACAACTAAAAACAATTTTTTAACAAAGAATTTCCCGGCCGTTTACCTCTCCGGCTGGACTGGCCGCTTGTTTTTTTTCTATGCGGTTGTCCGCCAGGGTTTTAAGTAACGGTCCCGGCCAGGCTGTGACTATTAAAAATAGCATAGCCTTATGCGCGAAAGCAGCGTCAGTTGCGCCAATCTCCGGCGTGGCCGCAACAATGTAAAGGCAGGGACGTTCCGCGACGTTCCCCAATCAGTTCATGTAGAGAATTTTTTATGAAAGGCATGAAAACATGAAATACTTGAAAACCGCCAAGGAAAGGGTCATGACCACTACCAGGGAGTTTCAGCAAAGCGTGGCCGACATCATCGACGAAGTCCGGCGCGATGGTGACGAAGCCCTGAAACGCTTTAATGAAAAATTTGACGGCTGTATCCGTGAACAACTCCGCGTCAGCCGCCAGGAGATTGAGGAAGCCTACGCCCAGGTCACGGCCGCCGAACTGGCCGACATCAAGGCGGCCGCCAAGCGGATTGAGGATTTCGCCAAAGTTCAAAAAGGCACCATCAGCGATTTGGCCGACTATTCTCCCGAACCGGGCTTGATACTGGGCCACCGGGTGCTGCCGGTTCAGGCCTGTTGCTGCTATGTGCCGGGCGGCGGCTATCCTCTATATTCCTCCGCTCTGATGCTGGCCATTCCGGCCAAGGTGGCCGGAGTCAAAAGGGTTACCGCCTGCTCTCCGGCCCGCAAGGGCGGCGCCTTCATCCATCCCAAAACGCTGGTGGCCATGGACCTGGCCGGGGTTGATGAAATTTACGTCGTCGGCGGGGCGCAGGCTGTGGCTGCTTTTGCCTATGGCACCGGACAGATTAAACCGGTCGACCTCATCGTCGGCCCCGGAAACAGTTGGGTGGCCGAAGCCAAAAGACAGTGCTACGGCCAGGTGGGCATTGATTTTGTGGCCGGTCCCAGCGAGGTGCTGGTCCTGGCCGACCACACCGGCCGGGCCGATCTCATCGCCGCCGATCTCCTGGCCCAGTGCGAACACGACCGGGTGGCCCAGAGCATCCTGGTGACGACTGACGAGACCCTGGCCGGGGGCGTTATGGAAGAAATCGAAAAACAGCTGGCCGTTCTGGAGACGGCCGAAATAGCCCGCCAATCCTGGAATGATTATGGTGAAGTGGCCGTGGCCGAGAATCTTCAGGCCGCCTTGGACTACACTAACGAACGGGCCGCCGAGCATCTTGAAATCCAGTTGGAGAACACCGATCAAGCCATAGACAAACTATATAATTACGGCTCTCTGTTCATCGGAGCCTGTGCCGCTGAATCGTTGGGCGACTATGCCACCGGCCCCAACCACACTCTCCCGACCCTGAAAGCCGCCCGCTACACCGGCGGAGTCTGGGTCGGCACTTTTACAAAAACCTGCACCCACCAGACCGTCAGCCCGGAAGGATTGAAGAATCTGGCGCCGCTGGTATCCAGATTGGCCCGCGGCGAGGGCCTGATAGCCCACGCCAAAGCCGCTGAATGTCGCCAGCAATTAGCAAAATAAACAGCAAGATTTGCATACGGCAAATTTTTAAATGGGAGGTCGGCCTAAAAGGAAGACGGAGCGTTAGCTACTGGCAAAACAGATGGCAAACGTTGCGGGCGGCAATTTTTATACAGCAGGTCGACCCAAAGGGGAGACGGAGCGTAGCGACTGGTTTTGAGGGCAAAGCAGCCCCACGCGAAGCAAAAACCACGCTTTTTGCGTAGCTACGAGCCGCTAATTCAAGGGAAAAAGATTTGATTATTAATGTAGGAGTTTGAGTATGGAAGCAGGGAAACCGGAAGTCTTGAAGCGCAGTTTCGGAATGTGCGAAGCTGTAACCATTACCGTGGGCACCGTCGTGGGGGTGGGCCTGTTTACCGTGGGCGGCAATGTGGTCGGCGAGATGGGATCGACCGTCATCTGGGCGACTTTCGTGGCCCTTCTTATCAGCATCTATCCGGCCCGCCTCTATGCGGAGATGGGCGCGGCCCTGCCTTACGCGGGCGGGACTTACAAATATGCCTCTCTGGGGCTGGGCAAACCCTGGGGCATGCTGGCCGGCTGGAATTTCATCATCTCCCTGGTCGCGGTCACCAGCGGCGAAGCCTTTGCTTTCAGCTTCTACCTTAAAACGGCCGTCAGAGCTTTCGGCTACGAACTGCCGGTTTCAGATATCGTGATTGCCAGCCTGGTGGTGCTCCTGTTCATCTATACCAATATTCGCGGTGTGGAGATGACCGGCCGTCTTCAGAACGGCTTTCTGTTCTTTTTCTGGGGCGTGGCCATTATCTGGTTCATCATGATGATCCCCAACGTGAATCTGGGCAACATCGTTCAAAAACCCGATTTTCTGGATTTTTCCACCGGCGGATTTATCGGCATGGTGGCCTTGATATGGTGGTGCTACGCCGGTTTTGAAACCTGCTGCGCCATGGGAGAGGAAATAAAATACCCGCAGATTAACATTCCCAGGGCCCTGTTTCTGGCCCCTTTCATCGTCTTCGCGGTTAATGCCATTTTCCAGTGGTTCCTGTTGGGCATAGTGCCGGTGGATCTCCTCCCCGCCGTGGCCACGGCCGACGCGCCTTACGCGGAAGCCATGGCCACCGCGGGAATCCTTGGCCTGCCGCTGTTCATGCTGGCCATAGGCGTGGCCCTGGGCGGCGATTTTTCCACCTTGAACGCCAGCATCGCGGTGCCTCCGCGCTATCTTTTCACTATGGCCCGCGATGGAGCCATGCCTAAAATTTTTGCCAAAATCCATCCCAAATACCGCACTCCCTATATCGCCATTCTAACCCTGGGCTTTCTGTCGGTCTTCCTGAACCTGACCAATTCCATTATCTATATCGCCTCCCTGAGCCTGTTCGCCGATCTGTTTTATTACGTCATCGGCATCGCGGCCTCCTACGGCTTGAGGAAGCGCCACCCGGAACTGCCCCGGCCCTATAAAACGCCTTTCATCATGATTGGCGCGCCGGTCAGTGCGATAATCTACATCATCATGATGACCCAGCTCGACAGCGACGCCTTTTGGTCCGGGGTCATATGGTGCGGCCTGGGTCTGGTGATTTATGAAATATGCCGTCAGCGCTACGGTAATCAGGATGATGAAAAACTGAGCGAAGAGATTATGGCTGTGGAGTCGCCCCCGGCGGAGGAAGCGGCCAAAATGGAACGGGAGTATAAAATCTGGCGGGCCGTGGTCGCGGTGGTCGTGATTATAGCTCTGGGGCTTTACATTGTGCCCTGGCTGATGAAGTGACGCTTCATCGCCAGGGATGAGCGGGAGCGGGCTACTCCTCAGCCCGCTCCCGCATTGAATCGGCCGACTGAAGGCCACACCGGGGCTCCCAGGGCCGGAATCTAGCAAAAACATTTCTCCCGCTGGCCGGACTTTATTTTTCCGGATCAAACAGCCTGTTCTGTTTGACCGCTTCAATGTCTTTGGTTCCGGCCAGGATCATGGCGGTGGTCAATTCCTTGTTCAGGTGTTGAAAGACGTCATTGACCCCTTCGGAACCGCCTAAAATCAAACCATACAAGGCCGGGCGGCCGATGGCGACGATGTCCGCGCCGCTGGCCAGGGCTTTGAAAACATGGGTGCCTCTTCGCACGCCGCTGTCAAAGACGATGGGAACCCGCTTGTCAACCGCTTTGGCGATAATGGGCAGCATGTCAAAAGAAGCCGGAGCGCCGTCCAGTTGTCTTCCGCCATGGTTGGATACCCATATGCCGTCGGCCCCGGCCTTGATGGCTTCTTCCGCCGCTTCCGGTGACTGAATCCCCTTGACCAGCACAGGCAACCCGCTGACGCTTTTAATAAATTTAATGTCCTCGCCGGAAAAGCCGACTTTGCGGAGCGCCCGGGCCTGGCTCTGGGTCATGTCCTGGCCTTCATAATAGATCATCACATTGGGCGTCGGTGAACTGTAATTATAGTTGTTTTTCAAATCCGATTCCCGGTTGCCGGGCGTTCCGGCATCGATGGTGATGATGATGGCCCTGGCCCCGGCATCTTTGGCCCGCTTGACGATAAATTCGTTGTAGCCGGAATCCTTGCTCATATAAATCTGAAAGAAAAATGGAGCTTCGGGAGCGCTTTGGGCGATTTCATCAACCAGCACCGAAGAATAAGTGCTGACCGACATGATGGTGCCGGCCTTGTGAGTGCCGCGTATGGTGGCCCGGTCGGCCTCTTTGTGCACCATTCCGTGGGCGGCCATCGGGGCCAGAATAATTGGGCTGGGCAGATCAAGGCCTAAAAAACGCGTTTTTAATTCCACGCCCTCCAGGCCGGTCAGGCCGTCGGGTATTATCTGCTTTTTATCAAAGACGAGCGTGTTGCCGCGCAGGGTGACCTCATCTTCAGCCCCACCCTCAACATAGCCGAAAGCGCCTTTATTCACTTTTTGTGAAGCCTGTTTTTCCAGCTCATAAAGATTGATTATCTTGATTGGCCCCTCGGCCTCACTGATTGTTGGGGCCTCCGCCGCCATGAGCGTTTGAGGCATAAACAGCGCCAGAGCCAGCGCAAAAATTTGGATGGATTTTATCACTACCTTACCTCCGGTTGAATAAATTGCCTTGCGGGGAGGGCGAGTTCAACCCAGGCCGGGTTTGAACTCGCCCCCTCCGCGGCTTAAAAGGCCAGCCGCACGCCGAGTTCGCCGGTGAATTCCCTCTCGCTGCCGAAATGTTCGGTGGAGCTTCTGGCCCCCAGTTCCCCGTAGATGGAATATTGATCGTTGGCCCAGTTATGGGTGCCGCCCACGGCCAGACCTACCCAGTTGTCATTAATCTGGCTTTTGTGTTTGACCTTGTTCAAACTGACTGTGGATTCACCTTTGAACTCGTGATAATAGTTGACCAGGCCGTAGAACTTGTTGCGGCTGACCATTCCAGGCGAAGCCTCATAACTGTTCTCATAATTCACGGCCAGACCCAGACGGGCCTCCAGGCTCTTGAATTTCTCCTCATGAACGACAGTGGTGTACTGCGGGTCAATAAAAGAATCAAAGGTGGTTTCAGACCAGCTCAACTGACCCTGAGGGGTCAGTGACCACTTTTCGTCCAGATCGAAAATCTGCCCGATTTCCAGGCTGAAAGCCTTGCCCCGGCCGTCGTTGGAGCTGACCTGATTGCCAGCCGATGTGATCGTGTGGGACCGGATGTCGGTATCGAACCAGTTGTAGCGGGCTTGGGCGTCGGCGTAAAAGCCGCCGTCGCTGTACCAGGTCAGGGAGGCCCCCAAGCCTTTGTTACGGGTCTTGAGTTTCCCGTCGCCGTTGGGGGATTTGACTTCAGCGTCACCCTGGCCGAAGTTGGCGTTCACGCCGCCGATGAGCTTGGAGCCGTTTTCAAACACATAAACCGGCCAGTCCAGGCCCACGTTCAAACGGCCGTAATCCAGTTCATATTCACTCTGTTCGTTTCCGGTGTCGGAACCCAGGTTGGGCTTGAAGGTGCCGGTGGCCCCTTCCATACGAATCCAGGGCCCCCGGTTTTCAATGGCCCGTTCCCCTTCGCTCACAGGATAAGCGTCATTGACCACCGGCACACTGCCGGGGCTGTTGACCCAGTTGCGGTGGCCGACCCGCTGCTCCAGGGTGGGCAAGCGGTTCAGGGTCCCCAGAATCAGGGCATAAGATTCATACAGCGGCGTGTTGGGGTTGACCACTTTTACATTGCCGCCGCCCGGTTTCATGGCGTTGCGCAGATAGATGCCGGTGGAGTTCTGATTCACGGCGCCCGCTTGATAATCGTAGTCAAAATCGTCTTCCATCCAATAGGCGTAAGCCCCGGCTACCACGGCGTCCCGGCCGTCCCTGGTTTTGAAATCGGATACCAGCTTAAACTTGGCTCCCTGGGCCACATGATCGTCGGTGCCGACGATGCGGATGATCTCGATGCCCTGGGTGGTCAGGGCCCCGTCGCCGCCCTGATGAGTGACTCTGACCCCGGTGACAGCGCTGTTGTCTTCCACTTTATCCTGAATAACCAGGGTGCCGTGCTGGGAGGTGTCGTCAATCAGCTGGGTGTGGATTTCAATCGTGGCCCCTTCGGTGGCCGTATAACTTCCGGCCAGGGTCAGGGCGTTGAACTGGGTTACATCTATCAGGGGATCGTTGACGTTCCAGATATACTGGTCCAGACCCGGAGCGATGGTGCCGCTATTGGTAACGGTGGTTTTAGTGACTCCATTTTGGCCGATGATGTCCAGACGAGTGGTGTCGGCGGAGTTGGAATTGGCCAGAATTTCATCATTGAGCATGTTGCCGATAACTCCCTGACCTTCCAGCCTGGCCCCGGCGGCGATGGTCACCGCGCTGGTGTTGACCGCGCCGATGTAATAGCCGAGATTGTTCGGGTCGATGTCAAAGGAATAGATGCGATAGATGCCCTCGTTGATGTTGGTGGCCCCGCTGTAATATTGAAAGCCGTCTATGCCCATCACGCCGCTGCCTGTCTTGGTCAGAGGCCCGGCGCCGTAACCGGTGCGGTATGGCGCCTGAGCCCGGGTGTAGGGTGGAAAAGCGAACAGCGGATCGTCGTCGCCGTCCTGAAGGGTGTTGTTGCTGAAAATAATCGAATAGCCCTGGGTGTCGATAATCCCGCCGCCTTCGTTGAAGAAGATGTTGCTGGTGAACTCATTGCCGCCCAGATCGCCGTCAAAGCGCAGGGTGCCGGAGGTATTGCCGGCCGGGTTGGGGCCGACCCCATAGTCGCCCCCGTAATAGGTCGTATTGGAATGATAGCCCAGATAGAGGTCGCTATAGCCCAGGCCGCTGGTGTTTTTGATGGCCACCGCGCCTTCCTTGACCCAGGTGCCGCCCTGGTGCTCGTTGTTCCCGTAAAGGGCCAGAACGCCCCCGCCGGTCTTGTCCAGCCGCACCCCGCCGGTGGTGTCGATGTTGGCCGCAGCGGCCTGGGTGATGTTAGAGTTGATCTGCATGTTGAAGCCGTCGGTGTCGATGGTCACCCGATTGGGTATGGTCACGTTCGGCAGGGTGTTGTCGCCGATGACCACCTGGCGCGTATCCATCAAAGTGTTGCCGGCCAGTTGCAGAACGGTCTGGTTCCACAGCTCGAGCTGTGGCCCGGCTCCCAGGGAATTGTTGCTGTTAATGACCAGAGTGCCTTCCTTAATCCTGGTGTTGCCCTGATAGCTGCTGTTGCCCAAGAGCTTCAGAACGCCGGGGCCGATCTTGTCCAGCCCGCCCGCGCCGCTGATGTTGCCGCCGAAAGTGCCGGTGTTGCCCAGGGTGTTGATGGTGGCCGTGCCGCTGTTGAGATTAATGGGCCGGGTGCTGTTGGTGATGCTGGCCATCAATTCCAGAGTGGTCTGGTCATACAGATTGAGCGCCCCGGCTTCGGAGCCTAGGGCATTGTTGTTATTAATGGCCAGGGTGCCCTTTTTGACGGTGGTGCCGCCGGAATAGCTGTTGCTGCCGGTCAGTTCGACCCGGCTGTTGCTGGGGGCGGCCCCGCTTTGGTCATCGATGACCAGACTGCCGGCTCCGCTGACCACTCCGCTGAAAACGCCCTTGTTGCCGCGGGTATCGATGGTGGCCTCCCCGCCGGTGAGGTTGACGGCTCTGGCGCTGGTAACGTCTGCGTTCAGTTGCAGGGCGGTCTGGCCGTCCATCTTCAGGCCGCCGCTGGTTGCGCCGAGAGCCTGGTCATCGGAAATGATCACCCGGCCCTGTTGAATCCAGGTGCCCCCGGTATAATCGTTGGCGACGTCGGTCAGTTCCAGGCTGCCTGAGCCGCGTTTAATCAACTGACCGACGCCGGAGATCTTTCCATCCACTTTGCCGATGTTGGCCTGGGTATCGATGGTGGCGGAAGCGCCGGTGAGGTTGATCGGCCTTTGGGCCATAGTGACATCCGCGTCCATACGCAGGGTAGTGGCGTTTTGCAGCTCCAGAGTGCTGGTGCCGCCGCCGCCGAGAGCCCCGTCGTCCTTGATGGCCACGGTGCCGGCCGCGACCACGGTGCCGCCCTGATAGGTGTTGGCGTTGTTGTAAAGGGCCAGCACGCCGCTGCCGGTCTTGATCAACTGCCCCGTGCCGTCGATCAGGCCGCTGAATGTGCCGGTGTTGGCCTGGGTATTGATGGTGGCGGTGGTTCCGGCCAGATGAATGGCCCGGCTGGCGGAATCAACCGTACCATCGAGTCGCAGGGTGGTGGCGTCTTCCATGGTCAAAGCGCCGCCCGCGTCGCCCAGGCCGCTGTCGTTCTTAATGGCCACTGTGCCCTCATTGATGGTGGTGCCGCCCTTATAGGTGTTTTCCCCATAAAGGGCCAGGGTGCCCGTTCCGTCTTTAACCAGTGTGGTTGCCGTGGCCGTGGGGTCCTCGGCAATGGCCGAGTTGATGGTGCCGTCAAAGGTTTGGGTATTGATGTTCACCTGATTGGGAGCGCCGGGGGTAACGGTGGTGTTGCCGATCAGGATTTGCTTGTTGTTGAGGGTGGCGGCCGCGTCCAGGCGCAGGATGGTCTGGTTCCAGAGTTCCAGGGCCTGGCCTGTGCCTAAGGCGCTTTGGCCCTTAATGGCCAGGGTGCCATCCTTTATCCGGGTGTTTCCGGTGTAAGAGTTGTTGCCATAAAGGGCCAGGGTGCCGTCGCCGGTTTTGTCCAGCCCGCCGCTGCCGGTGATCGAGCCTTCAAAGGTGCCGGTGTTGCTCTGGGTGTTGATGGTGGCGGTGGCCGCGTTGATGGTGACCGGCCTTTGCCCGACGTTGACGTTGGCGTCCAGTTGCAGGGTGGTTCCATCATTCATGGTCAGGCGTCCGGTGGAAGCCCCCAGGGAGTTGTCATTATTAATGGCCAGCGTACCCTCACTGATGGTGGTGCCGCCGGTGTGGACGTTGTTGCCATACAATTTCAGGGTGCCGGAGCCGTCTTTGTTCAGGGTCCCGCCGCCCTTGACCTGCCCGTCGAATTCGGCGGTGTTGGCCTGGGTGTCGATGGTGGCTGTGCCGCTAAGGTTGATGTCCCGGCCGGAAGAGATGTTGTCGTCGTCCAGACGCAGGGTGGTCTGATCATACATGGTCAGTCCGGGGCCGAAGCGGCCGAGGCCATTGTCGTTTTTAATGGCCACTGTGCCCTCTTTGATGGTGGTGCCGCCGCCGTAAACGTTATTGCCGTATAACTCCAGAACGCCCGTGCCCTCCTTGGTCAGCGCGCCGGGGCCGCTTATGCTGTTGTTGAAGGTGCCGGTATTGCCCTGAGTGTCGATGGCGGCCGCGCCGGTGAGGGTGACCTCGCGGTTGGAAGAGATGGTGTTGTTGAGCTGGAGGGTGGTCGAATCTTCCAGCACCAGCCGGCTGTTGGTGGTGGTGTCGCCCAGGGAGCCGTCGGCGGCAATGGCCAGAGTGCCGCCGGAGACGGTGGTTATGCCTTTGTAGATATTGCTGGTGTTGGAGAGGGTCAGGGTGCCGTCGCCGGTCTTGGTCAGACCGCCGTTTCCGTCAATAACCTGGCTGATGGTGGTTTGGATATTGGCCCCGTTGGTGTTGATGGTGCCGCCGCCTTCCAGAAGGGAAATGGCCCGAAGCTCGCTCAAATCAAATGAGGCGTCAAACTGGAGGCCGCCGTTGGTCTCGCCCTGGCTCGTGCTGGTGCCCAGTTGGATCGTCCCGCTCGAACCCCCAAGGTCCGAGTCCTTATCCACGGCCAGGGTTCCTTCCCTGATCCAGGTTCCGCCGGTGTAGGTGTTGTCGCCCTTGGAACTCATGGTCAGGGTGCCTGTTCCCTGCTTGATGACCATGCCGCCGCCGGTGATGGCCTGGCCGGTGTAGGAGTCGCTGTTGGTCTGGGTGAAGGTCAGTTGGCCTCCGGCATCGACCTTGACGCTGGCGGCGTTGTTGATGCCCTGGGCCTGGACATCCAAAATGCCGCCCTGAATATCGACCGCGCCCGTGAATTCCTTGGCGGCCCCCAATATGGACAGGACGCCGTTTTTGACGACCACTGAGTTAATGCCTTTGAGCGTGCCGCTGATAGGCTCGGAGGGGTGGGGATCGTTAGGGGTGACGGGAACTTCGCCCATGATCAGCCAGGAGCCCGTCCCGGTTTTCGTTATGCTCGAAAAGTTCAAGACCGAGCCGTAGAGCTCGCCGGCCGGACCTGCAACGTCGGCATCCAGGGTCAAATCGTTGGTGCCGCCGCCGCCGTTGACGTTGCCGGTGACGACCGATCCCGCCCCGAAAGTCAGGCTGTCGTTGCCCTTGCCGAACAACAGAGAGCCTTCAACCCTCCCATGATTGTCAAAAACCAGGCCCGGGCCGGAATCGCCCTGGCTGCTGCCGAAGACGTTATAGCCATTGCCCTTGCCCGTGGAAATGGTGCCGTAATTTTCCACTTGGTTTCGCTGACTGTCATTGCCGGCTACAGCCACATCCTGAAACCAGAGGGCGGCTCCGTTCTGGCTGTGGATTTCGCCTCTGTTGACGATGGTGTTGCCATAGCCGTGAACATTGATGGCTTCACCGTTGGTGGTGGTGCCGTTCTGCTTGACGGAGGCCCCGGCGGCGATGTTGATTTGGTTGTTGCTATTGGCTTCGATGACGTTGGGTCCGCTGTTGTAGTGGCCGCCGCTGTTGGTGTTGGCGTTGCCCTGAACGGAGGCCCCGTTTTGGATATTGATCACGGAATTGTCATGGGTGCTGATGACCGTGCCCCCGCCGGTGGCGTTCAGGATGCTGGTGGTTGCGCCGTCGCCCACGGTGATGGTGTAGCCGTCGCCGCCGCTGCCGCTGCCGCCGCCGATGCTGGCGGAAATGGTGCCGCCGCTATCGCAGTTGACAGTCATGCCGTTGGTGGTGCACTGGGCCAGGGCCGTCCCGCCGGGGGCCGCCAGCAACAGGGCCAGTGACAGAGTCAGAAACAGAGCCAGACCGATGGCTGATTTTCCTGGATTTCCATTGGAGGCGCCGCGAGTGGCGGCGAAGCCGGAGCAAGGTTTGATCATGGTGATTCTCCTTGTCGTTTTGATGCTTGCCCTCATTGCTCCGTACTCTTGAGGACGGCTTAGCCCAAATAAAGCCGCTCGCTGAAACTGGAGGCGGGCAATACTTTGGCATATTACCATATTTTTAAGGTTTTGTAATTATAATATCTTGGGTTGTACTTTATTTTATATGGGAATATGATTAGTTAATAATCAATTTTAAATAAATATACTTTGTATGTATATACTGTTTATAACGTTGATACAATATGCTTTCTTTTCGGCCTTGAGGTTAATGAACTGGTCCAATATAAAAAGCCCCGGCCGGAGCGATGCTCCGGCCGGGGCTGTATGATTCTGGGACATCAGCTACAATTCCCACATGAATTGAATGAAGGGGTATCGCTCACACCTTCGCGGAGTGCCTGATTTTTTCAGGGCTTTACAGAAACCTATACTATGGAAATTGGAAACCCCGTCTCTGCTGTGATCTGCAAATATTCAAAGTTTCAGGCTAGTACAATATTTGATCAATAGGCATAACAAAGTCCGAAAGATGATGACTCTGCGATACCCTCCATTGAACCTGGCAAACTGTTTATATCACCTTCCATATGCTGAATTAGAGAATGGGTTTTGACATAAAATTTTCGCCCGGTTCCATTTCCACTAAAAGTATAATTTTCAAGACTTACTTCAGAGTGTCGAAAAATATTAAAGAAAATCGTCCATGAACAGGAACCGGAAAGTATTATTTCAGCGCCCTTTAAAAGAAGAGAGGCTCTGGCCCATACCAAAAAAGGATATCTGCCGGTATAATTTTCAAAATAGATCTTAGCGTCAGTCTCTTTGGTGGTTAAAACACCACCATAACAAATATTAAAAGCGTCTCCCACCCCTCCAACAGCAGGTGCCTTGATTTTAATATTATCAATGCTGACTCTTCCATCATTTACATAAATACCCGTGGAATAATTTTCTAAAGTAAAGTTTTGGAGTATCAACCAGAATTTGTTAATGGAGCCTATGATATTGAAGGCATTGCCGGAGGGGTTGGAAAAAGTGGTTTTGTCCATTCCGGCGCCGTTAATATAAATATTAGCAGCGTTTGCGAAGTAACCGGTCCTTATTTGAATGTTGCCGCTCCACACGCCGGGGCCGAAGTTTATGATGACATCCTTCACGTTGGCATCAAAAGAGCCGGGCCCGGTTATGTATTTATTAAAAAAACCTTGCCAAGTAGCCATAGCGGTAGTTTCAGACAAACCGTCATTATCATCGCAGCCTTCATGATAAATAAAAAACTCGATCGCGGCGTTCAGCTTTTTTGTACAGTTGCAATCTGCTCCCTGTACATTTTTCCATTCACTCCAAGCCACTTTTGGTTTCTGCCCTTCAACAGTGGCTACAGTTCCCAGCCTGCGCCAAATATTACCTACAGAAGCGTCCCAAACTGTCTGAGTTGCGCTGATGACCGAAGTCGGAGGGCATGGACAAGAACAATCGCAGCCTTGGCGCTCGGCCACATCCACCGCAAAATAAAACGGCGCGGTCAGGGGAAAGTTCTGGCTGTCAAGGCTGGCCACATAGATATGCTCCGGTTTAAGAAAGTAATCATCGGCATTAATTACATAATCAGCAACCTGATAGATGCTGCCGCCGCAAACTTTGTCTTCCAGATGGTTAATGGCTTTTTCGGCTTGCTCAAGGTACGAAACAAATTCGAAATGATTTTTCATACTCTTTCTCCTTGAAATTTTAAATGGCAATAATTGGCCACGACTCTCAAGATAGCATTTATGCATGAAAATCAGCACACTAACAAATGTCAGGGATAAATAAACTTGGTTCTGTTGACATTATTGGGTTTTACCTGTTTACGCAAGCTCCGGTTCAAGTGTTGACCAAAAGCAAAAGGGTTATAGCCAGATAAGCTATAACCCTTTGAAGTAAATGAATGGCGCGCCCGGCAGGACTCGAACCTGCAACCCACGGCTTAGAAGGCCGTTGCTCTATCCGGTTGGGCTACGAGCGCTTGATGCGTAGCAAGTTTACCACAAATACACAGCCATCACAATACTGTTTCTCTACCTCTGATATTTGTCCGCTTATTTCCGATAAAATTATGTTATAATATTTTTTCAGCCTCAAAACACACAGTGACAGACCAGACAGTGTTCAGTTTCAGACGACAGTACCCCTGTGTGACCTGCGGCCGTAAGAATTTTTTGACGGGTAGACTCAAGGCAGCGCAACCCTTCTCTCTTTATCTGAATAATCCTCAACTCCAGCCCATTCATATGCGGAGGTTTTTTTGCTCAGACAGGTGGCCATAGTATATAAGGATGACGAACGGTCCGCGGCTTTGGCTGATCAGGCTTCCAGCATTTTGGGGGCCGAAGGTCTGGACATCTGGGTTGAGTGTTCCGGGCAGAGCGATAGAGAACGCCCGCCGCTGGATTTTCATCCCGACCTGGTAATTTCATTGGGCGGAGATGGAACACTGCTCTATGCGGCCAGAGCCTGGGGGCTGACCGGCATTCCTCTTTTCGGGGTCAACCTTGGGCATCTGGGTTTTCTGGCTGAAACCGAACCCGACCAGTTCGGCAGCTTGTTGAAAAGTATTCTGGATGGAAATTACCGGGTGGAGAAACGTCTGGCCCTGGAAGTGGCCGTGGAGCGTGACGGGGAGATCGTGGCTGACACCCTGGCCTTAAATGAAGCGGTGGTCAATAAGGGAGCCCTCTCACGAATCATTACCCTTCATATCTCCGTCAAGGATTTCGGCCAATGGCATTTCCGGGCCGACGGCGTCATCATCGCCACTCCCACCGGCTCCACGGCCTATAACCTTTCCGCCGGGGGGCCGGTAGTTTACCCGACTCTCCCAGCCATAATCCTCACGCCTATCTGCCCCTTCACCCTGACCAGCCGTCCGCTGATTCTGCCGGCTTCCTGCCCGGTGGAGATGGTTGTCGACAGCCACGATCAGGATATCCACCTGACCGCCGACGGCCAGATCAGCATTCCTCTTAAACCGGGCGACCGAATCATCACCAAAACCCACCGCACCAGCATCAGTCTGGTGGTTAATCCCAGACGCAATTTTATCGATATACTCCGCCAGAAACTGAATTGGGCCTAACGCCAGTATAGCATTGTGCCGCCGGAAGCCAGGAATTGTTTTTGCTCCGTCTCCGTTCCGGAAGTCTTAGTCACGGAGCCGGAGCAAAAACAATTCCTGGCTTCCGGCTCCCCCTCGGCCAAATACACTTTCCAGCCATTAAGAAAGCCGACCAGGCAGCCGCCGGGAGAAATGTTTTTGCCCGGCGAGGTGACTAAAGACCCCCGGAACCAGAGCCGGGCAAAAACATTTCTCCCGGCGGCGGTCATTCGCTATAGGTGATATACGGTATTACAGAATAACTTCGGCCGATGGGTCGGGGATGAAGGTTTTGAATTTTTTCATTTCAGAGGACAGGTCGTAAGGACCGAGACGCGGGCCGTATTTCTTGGCCGCTTTGATCAGCTCATCTGTCTTCCACTCCGGCCCGGCCGGGCCGCCGGGGACTTTGGCCACCACAATGGCGTTTCCGCAATAACGTCCGTCCAGGGCCATGAAGGAGCCGAAGGCGGCCTGGGTGGTTTTAAGCTGCCTTTGAAACTGGTTCGGCCGATTCTGGTGTAAATTCTGCACCAGCAGACCGCCGGGGGTCAGACGGCGCTTGCACAGATTCAGAAAGTCGAGGCCGGAAAGCTGCGGCGGCACATAGTCGCCGGAAAATGCGTCCAGCCAGATTTGATCAAATGATTCCGGCGGCTGGCGCTCAATGAAGTCGCGGCCGTCGCCCACCACCAGCTCCACATTGGAGCCGGGCGTAAAGCCGAAATAAGTCTGGGCCAGCTCCACCACCAGAATATCCAGCTCCACCACTGTCAGGTGGTAATCCGGCAGGTGGCGGCTGAACAGCCGCGGCATGTAGCCGCCGCCCAGCCCCAGCATGGCGATCCGCTTTCCTTCAGGGTGAAGTGGGAGGGCCGCCAGCATCATGCCCGGATATTCGAAGACGCCGCGATCGGGATTGGCAATATCGATGGAGGTCTCGGCCTCTTCGCCGCAGGGGCCGAAATACATGGTCCGCTGGCCATATTCTTCCCGGATGACGATGTGGTGATGCTCCGAGTCACCCTCATAAAGCACCATGTCATCGCTGAAGATGGGGTCATCAGTTTTGAAGATATCCAGAAGTCCATTCAACCGTTCCGTCAGTTTGCTCATTTGACGTCTCCCGGCACAACTTTGTAACTCGGACAGCGGGGGCCCTCCGGGTGGTTGGGGCAGGCCCAGACCGCCGCGCGGCCTTTCCCGGCGCGCTGATAGCTGGTCATGTTGTCCACCCCGCATTTAGGCGGCGAGGTAAAGGGCTCACGCTCATCCAGACGGCGCGGGTTCTTCTGGCCATGATCGCCCAGACAGCCCACTTTCAGCGGCTGCTCGTCTCCGTAGCCGCGCATATGCTCCTCATTGATCAACACCATCGGCCAGCCGCAGACCCGGCAGTTTTTCAGGCCCCCGCTCTTGCGGCCCAGCTTTTCATTGATCAAATTGATTTGCAGTATCTCGGCCACCTCCGGCGCGGCGGACGGCAGCTCAGCCGATTTGAGCCCGCCCCAGATGTGGGTGCCCTTGGCCCCTTCGATAAAATGACCCCAGGTGAAATGGCTGCCGTCCACCACGGCCATAAAGCCCGGCAGACCTGTGGCCAGATGAATGGAGCAGCCATAGGTGGCCAGGGTGCGTATGGCCGCGCTGGGGTATTCGCGATCCTGCCCCGGCCCGGGCGGGGCGCTTAGAATGGTGACCGCCACCCGGCGGCGCGAAGCGGCCAGAAAATGTTCTTCCAGGGGCCTCCACCAGAAGGGTTCAAAAGTCGGGACAATGGCCCAGACTTCCTGTTTGGCTTTATCCAAAGCCTCCCAGAACGTCGGGATGTGGACGCCCTTGCGGGGTTCATGGGTGCTGGATTCAGGCGCGGTTTGGGCGGCCAGACGCCACAGGGCGGACAGCGGAGCGCCCTCCGGCAGGGTCCGCATCCAGTTGTCGCGCCCGGCCAGCCAGATGCGCTCTCCGGCCAGCTGCCAGGCCAGGGCCAGACGCTGGCGGCCGAATGCCGGCCAGGCCCAGGGGTGGCTGGTGTGGGGCGCTTCGAAAGCCGGTTCAATAATCACCAGCGGCACTTTGGGCCAGTGGCAGAAATCCTGCGGCTCGCCGCTGTAAATGCGCCCGGCCGGGGCCTCCATATCCGCCAGAATCTTTGATATTAATCGGCTCTGGGAGGGGGAGGCGGTGAGGATGACCACGGCCGGATCGCGGCCGGGAATTTTCTTTTCAGCATTCATGGCCGCCCGCGCCACCATCAGGGCGCTGACCGGATTGGAGGGGCCAATTTCCCCAAAACCCCTCAGCCCGACGCCGCAGGCGGGCACAGTCACCGTGCTGCGCCTTTTGCGCCGGAGCGGGCCGGTTCCCGCGGGCAGGGCCGGGCCACCATCACCGGGGAGGGGTGTGGCCCCGGCTGGTTGAACGATGTAGTTAAAATCCATCACCTCAGTGCTGGTGACTTCTGTACCCAGTTCCAGGCGGGCCAGGGCAGGTCCTTTTTTAAAGAGGCCCGGCTCGGCCGAGAAGGGCCCGCCGGAGGCCAGATACTGCTTCAGGTCATCGGCCTCATCGGCCAGAATCATAGAGGACCAGGCCCGGACCTCAGGTTGGTCTTTCAGGGCCGGGGCCTTGGCGCACCAGACCGGCCAGAAGGTGAAATCACCCATGACCAGCAAATTCTTTTCCGCCGCTAAAACCAGGGCGGCCATATTGAGCCTCCCCGAATGATCGGGGGGACGTGAGACCAGGGCGGCCAGGCTGGTGAACCGCGCGCCATGAAGAAGCTCCCCTGGAGCCATATCGGCGGCCAGGGCCAGCACCAGCGGCGCGGAGTTCATCATCTCTTTCAGCCCCGGCACCGGGCGGGCGCTGGCGGCGGCCAGTTTGGCCCCCAGATCGTCCTGCTGGCGGCGCACCTTCTGAAGACGGCGGCCAAGTTCCTCCTGCCCGGTCCAGTCTTTGGAATCGAGCCGCATGGCCACCAGCCGCTTCTCCAGGTTCAGAGCGCCCTCCAGCATGTTCTCTTCTTCCCGGCGGACTTGAGCCACGGCTTCTTCGGCCGCGTCCAGCTCATGGCGGCGCGCGTTTTCAACTTTCAGGGCTTTTTCGTCCGGCCCGCTTTTCTTCAGCCAGCCCAAAAGGCCCTGCGAACTCTTATCGACCGCGATGCTGGCTTCTTCCCAGTTGCGGCGAGCCGTTTCAATGGCCTGACGGGTGTCCTCCCAGCGTCGGCGGTGGCGCTCCACTTCCCGGCCCATGGCTTTGAAACGATCTTCCAGCCCGGCCAGATCCTCCCAGCGGCTGACCTCCGCCTTGACCGCGCTTTCAGCGCGTTTAATATCGCTCAACTGATTGCGGAGTTCGGCCTGCTCCATTTCCTTGGCTTGGGCCGCTTCAGCCATTCTGGTGTAGACACTGACCGGGTGCAGCGGGGTGCCCGGAGCGGCCGGTCCCAGAAACAGGGCTTCCGGCAGCTCCGCCAGCGGCTCCAGATCGGCCGGGGAATCACCCAGAGCCAGCGTCCGGCCGAAGCCGGTGAGGTATTCCACCATCCTGGCTTCCACGCCGGTGTCCGGGGCGGGCGATTGCCGCCAGACAAAAGTCAACCCGGCCGGGGAGAGGCGGTGGGGCAGCTCGGAAAGGGAGATTGACGGCCACTGATTGGCCTCACCAGCCGCTTTCTTCTGGCTGGCCGCCTCGGTCAGATCCATGACCCAGCCGTCCTGCGGATCGAGAAACTGGCTCGCGCCTAAGGGAAGCTGTAATTTTTCATCAAACTGCGGTTCGGGGGTGGGGGAGAGCGGGGCGGGTTCAAAGCGGCCGCTGAGGCCGCCGCCGAGGGCTTTGCCGGCGGCCAGGCAAAAGGTCAGGGCCGGGCCGCGACGATCGATGACTCTGGCCTCTATGGTGTCCTGTCCGTGGATGAACAGGCCTCTGCGGCCGATTTCAGGGAGGCGGCCGCCCGTGCACTGAAAGGTGTAAAGGTACAGATCCGGCCCGGGACGGGCCGTGAGGCGGCCGTTTTCCAATATCAGATCTTCCAGTGGATGTTCAATGGCGGGCGACATTTTTTACCGGTGCACGGTCAACTTGCAGCGAACCAGCAGTCGGGCAGTGCGTGTCAGTGTGCCGTTAACCATAATTGTTTCCTTATTTATGGCCGGGAAGTTTCCACGGAGGAGCTCTTCCCGGCCATAGATGGTGCTTATTCAGCTCCTTCAGCTTCCAGCTCTTTCAGGTATTCTTCCCATTCCTCATCGGTCATGTCATCGAGATCTTCGAGGTTATAGGTCGGAGCCTGGCGTTCGGGCAGGTTGAAGCGCAAGGGGGTTGCGCCCTCTTCGCCATTGACGATCAGGGTCAGGTTCAGGGAGTTGAGGATCTTGTTCTGATCTCCCTCAAAGGCTCTGGCTGAGGTGAAGCTCAGGGGCGGTTCGGGTTTCAGGGTTATTCTGATGGTTTTGGGATCCTGGAGAAATGCGGTGAGCGATTTAGCCAGCACATCGGCATTTTCCATATACTGGCTGCCCTGCATGGCCAATCCCATGGAAACCGCACCGGCGGCCATGGTCTGAACCTGCTCGGCCGGAGCGCCGTCAAGTTCGGTTTTACCGACATAGGCATAGATTCGCTCCACCAGACCCTTGTTGGTGTAGGTTATATCCAGGTTATCAAGAGCGATGTCGCCAAATATGGATTCAGGCGAAAGCAGAACCATGAAAATAGCGTTGAGGTTGGTGTCTTTGAGCACCTGAAGCCGCTCGGCCGTCAGGCCGTTGATGGTCAGTCCGCCAGTGGCTTCCAACAGATCCTTGATGACGAGTTTGGTGGTGGTGGTGGTGAGTTTGCCGGTGGCCGGATCATAGGTGGCTTCACCGGCGGCGTCCACGACAAAGCGGGTCATGCCGAAATCCTGGCCGAACTTGTAAAGCTCGGCGGCCTCGCCCTCAGCGTGCTTGGGGTCTTCCGGCAGGATAATTTCCAGGCCGGTGATGGTGCTCTGCTGTTTATCCGGTATGGTGCCGGCTTTCAGGGGGCCGTTCACTTTGCTTTCGGCCAGCTTGATGGTGATGAGGTCACCCACGCTGAACTCGAAGCCTTTCACGGCCATATCCTTGAGCGAGAAGGGCGAAACGAAGAAGTCGGCAAAGGTCTGCATGTTGTTGATGGCTTCTTCAGGGTCCGTTTCACCGGTGGCCGAGGCCACAATGGCGGGCATGATTTTGGCGATGTATTCGGTCAGGTCGGCCTCATTGAGGCTCATTGATTCAAGGCCGAATGTCATTTGGGGATCATTGCCCTCCATGTTGAATTTCATGCCGGTAACGGTCAGGGAGGACAGTGACCGGAAGCCCTTGACGTCCTTCTGGTCGAGACCGGCCAGGCTGAAAGTCATGGTGCTTTTTTCGTCGGACTTTTCAGTCTGCCCCATTTTCATGGACATATCTTTGAAAGATATGCTCTTGGCCGAGAATGAGCTTATGACCGTGGCCAGGCCGCTGGGGTCGAGTTCATCAAGCCCTTCAAGAGGCGGCGCGTCGAAAGCCATGTTTTCGGCCATCATCTGGCCCAGGCCCATCTCCATATCTATTGTTCCGCCGGGGGATGTGGAAGTGCCTTTCATGTTCTTATAGGAAGCCTTGCCGATGCGGGCGGCTTTCAGGAAACCGGGGAGGCCGGCCATGGCGTTGGAATCGGCCGCCGTCAGCGACAGCGATTCCAGGTTCAGTTCATCCAGGCTGGAAGTGGCGGTAGCGTCGCCCTTCTGTTTCCAGGAACGTTTGAGGCCCTTCAACACCAGGCCGTCGGCCAGCTTGGTTTCCTTGCGGTCTTTCCAGTCCGCGGCGTCGAGGATGCTTTGCAGCTCTTCCTTGGCCAGGGGTTTCTTCAATTCGACCGTGGCGATTTCAAAGGTTTGGCCTTCCTTTTCCATGTTCACCGTCACCCCTTCAACGGTCAGGTCGCCGCCGAAGAAGCTGGTGGAATGGCCTTTGGCCGACCATTTTCCTTCACCGGCCAACTTGTCCATGGCCAGGGAGAAAGTTTCATAGGCATTGTCGCCCGAGCCGGAGCAGCCGGCCACCAGACACGCCGCGCCGATGAAGAGCGCCGCGACCAGGCCGTACAGTGGAGTTCTGGGTTTCTCGAAGTTCCCGAAGTTCATAAAAAAATCCTCTTTTCTAAAAATATTGTGACGGCGCGATTGTATGATTTCGCCCGCCTTCACCCACACTTTAAATGTCTTCTTCATTATACGCGCTGTCCGCCGCCTGTTCAGGGCCGCCTGACCGTGCGCCGGAAAAGAATTCGTGATTAACGCCTTTGGCCGCGGTCACCGTAACCGGAGCCCTGTCGTTGACCTGAACGGACAAGTTTAACTTATCGATTATATCATATTTGTCCTGCTTGACAAGGGAAAGGACCGGCACCGGATTTAACGGGGAGCTGACTAGAATAAAGTTTTCCGGCCGGTTCAGAAAGGCGCGGGTTTCACTGACCACGGCCGGAAGGTTGGTCAGGCCGTTTTCGCGCTCCACGGTCTCGGCCAGGGGGGTGACATAGTAATCCATGATGTTGACCGCGCTCTGGCGGCGGGGGGAGCGGCTAAAGATGGTCTGGTCCAGGGCGCGGTAGAAAGCGGGCATGAAGCCGCTGTCGCGGTAAGACAGTGACAGACGCTCCAAAAGCCAGCTTTCGGAGCTGAAAAGAAGCTGATAGGGCGTGAACGTGGATTTGACGCCGCTGACGTTATTGAGCCGCCCGTTCAGATCAATCCGGCCCAGGGCCGGCGATTCCAGGAAATTATTCATAACCAGACCGCCCCCGGCCGGGGTGTAGTCCAGTTTCAAATTCAGGCTGAAATCCAGCGAATCGCCTCCGGCCTCCCTCATGGCCAGAAAGACCGGCTCTTGAAGCGCCTCTTCATGGCGGGCCAGGGCGGCCAGATTGGCGGTGAAATCCAGGCTCCGCCGGTAGGTCACCGGCCCCGGGCCTTTGCCGTCCGATTCGTTAAGGTCGAAAACGGCTTTGCGTATCCTCAGCATCTCGACGCCCTCGAATTCAATCACGCCGTGAGCCAGATCCAGAGTGTCGCAGAACATCAGAAGGTTGAGCGGGTTGTCGGATGACATCATCCTTTCCAATGCCGTCGCGTTCACGCCCCCGGCGGTCAAAGCGCCGAGACCAAAGCCCGCCCTTTGCCCGCCTGAGCCGAGCCCGGCCTCCAGGTTGTCGATACGCAGGGCCGCCAGGATATTCCCGTCGGCGTTTCTGGCCTCCAGCCTGCCCAGTTCCAGATTGTTCTCTGTTTTCAGGTCTTCATATTTGAGGCCTTCGGCCATCAGGCTTTCAAACATCAGCGGCAGGCCCGTCTGGCCGTTGGCCGGAAGGGCGGGGGAGGTTATGGAAAAACGCTTCAGGGTGGCCCTGGTGGTATAATTGTTATCAATTTCAAAGTTTTCAACAATGAGGCCGCCGGCCAGGCGGCGGGCTTGCTGGCGAAAGGTTTCCGGCTCGCGGGCCAGACGGATAAGATTGACGAAGGAAGGGCTTTCAAGCCGCAAAAGGCCAATCGAAAGGGGGGCCAGATCAGGCTCCGGGCCGCACCTTTCGATGTGGAGGCCCTTGATGGTAATCGAGCTGAACAGAAGTCCGGCCCCGGCCTCGTCATAGCTGAACTCCAGCCCATGCTCCGCCCCGGCCAGACGCAACCAGGCCAGCGTCCCCTTGACGGTCAGTGTCGGCCCCAGGGCGGCCAGGGCCAGGAAAATCACGGCCACGATTATCAGAACCAGACGGCCCCGGCCGCCTTTAGATTTTGAGGGAGCCTCTGAGCTGGTCAAGATCGTCCAATCCTTCCTTGAGCATCCACTGGCGCAGGCCTTCGATGATTTTAACGGGCGCGGCCGGGTCGGTCAGAGTGGCGGTGCCTATTTCCACGGCCGTGGCCCCCACCAGAATGAATTCCAAAGCGTCGCGGGCCGAGAATATGCCGCCGAGGCCCACCACCGGAATTTTCAAATTCGAGGCGCACTGCCAGACCTGCCTTAAAGCCACCGGCTTCACGGCCGGACCGGAGAGCCCCCCGGTCACATTGGCCAGCACCGGCCGCCGTCGGTTCAGGTCCACGGCCATAGCCGGAATGGTGTTGATGAGTGAGACGGCTGTCGCGCCCTCACGCTCGGCGGCCAGGGCCACGGCCACGATGTCGGCGGTCTGGGGGGTAAGTTTAATGATGAAGGGTTTGTCGCCGCGGTTCTCGCGCACGGCCGCCGTCACCTCCGCCACGCCCTCCGGGGTCGCGCCCATGGCCAAGCCGCCGCAGGCCACATTGGGGCAACTGACATTAACTTCCAAAAAGTCGATATCGGTCAGACTCAGCCGCTTGGACAAGGCCCCATATTCCTCCGGCGAATGCCCCAGAATATTGGCCCCCACCGTGGCCCCGGTGGCTTTCAGGGCCGGGAGAGCCTTGGCCACAAAGGCTTCCACGCCCATATTTTCCAGCCCGATAGCATTGATCAGGCCGGAGGCCGATTCGGCCATGCGGGGGGTCTGGTTGCCGGGCCAGGGAGTGAGACTGACGCCTTTGGTGATGACCGCGCCGAGTTCTTCCGGCGGGCAGAATTTTTTCAATTCCAGCCCATATCCGCAGGTGCCGGAGGCGGTCATGACCGGGTTTTTGAGGTTCAGCGGGCCGATTTTGACTGAAAGGTCGGGTTTTGTCATGATCTCACCAGTTCCCATTTAACGCTGGCGCCGTCCACCACCGGGCCTTCCTGGCAGACTCGGAAGCGGCCGCCGTCGGCCAAAGGCAGGCTGCAAGTCAGGCAGACCCCAAAGCCGCAGGCCATGCCCGCCTCCACGGAGGCCCAGACAGGCACACCGTATTTTTGGCCTAAAGACGACACCGCCGCCAGCATGGGCGTGGGGCCGCAGGTGAAGATGGGGCGGGGTTCGCGCGCGAGGGCCTCCTCCAGAGGGGCCGTGACCAGCCCCGGACGGCCGTAGCCGGAACCGTCTTCAGTGACGGCCGCGAAATCACCGGCCCAGCCTTTCAGCCAATTCTCATCGACCTGGACCGCGCCGGAGCGCTCGCCGTAGAAGAGGAGGCAGTTGTCCGGCCCGGCCCAGTTCATGGCCAGACGCATGGGGGCCAGACCAATGCCGCCGCCAGCCAAGTAAAGGGGGGCGGGTTTTTCCATAACATCGGCCAGCCCCCGGCCGAAGGGGCCGCTGACCCGCACGGCGCTCCCGGCCGGGGAGCGGCTTAAAAGGGCTGTGCCCGGCCCGACCACCCGGTAAAGAAGCGAGAGAGTCGACCCGGCGGTGTGGTGGATGGAGAAGGGGCGATCCAGAAGCGGCGCGCCGCCCTCTTCGGGAGCGGCCCAGGAACGGACCTTGACGAACCGGCCGGGCGCGGCCAGGGCGGCCGCCTCCGGGCAGTCTATGGTCATCAGAAAGGTGTCGCCGGACAAGGCCCGGTTGACCATGATGACCCCTTCGCATATCACTGGCTCAATGCCTGTATTCATATCAACCATAACCTCATTCAAAATGTTCTTGAGAAACTCCGGCCATTATCCCGAACCGTCCCCATTGGTCGCCGCCGCGATAGCTGAAGAATTCCGGGGAGCATTTGGTGCAGATTCCGGCTATTTCAATATTGGCGGGCCTTATGCCGCAGCCGGTCAATTGTTCGCGGCTGATGGCCCAGAAGTCAAAATGATTTTCCGAGACCATGTGATCAGTAAAACGCGGGGGCAGCTCTTTGGCGTGATGCACAAATTCCGCGCAGCACGGCCCCAGGGAGGGGGCCACCGCCGCCAGCATGCGCTGAGGCACGGCCCCGTAGCGGGTCATTTTTACCACGGTCGCCGCGATTATGTTCTGAACCGAGCCGCGCCAGCCGCTGTGGGCCAGCCCCAGAATGCGCGAGACCGGATCATAGAGCAGCACCCCCTGGCAATCGGCCACCTTTATCAATAAACTGACATCCGGTTCAGGGGCAATCATGGCGTCGAAGCCGTAGCGGACCTCTTCCGGCGACCGGGGGTGGTAATTATGGGCGGGCATAACCACTGAAATATCCGCCCCGTGGGTCTGGCGGACAAAGGCCGGGGCGGGCAGGCCCAGAACGGCCCTGGCCCGATCGATATTGGCCAGGACATTTTCCACCGGATCGCGCTCATCGGCAAAAGCCAGATTTAATTCATCGCGGGCCGGGCCGCTCGAGCCTCCGGCTCTGGTGAAATAGCCGTGGCGCAATTCAGGATATGGCTCAAGAATTGAAAACGTGTGCCAGGTCAGTCCGTCTCTGGTGTGCTGCATATGTCTGTCCGCCGTGAAAGCGACTCGCCGGTTCAGAGGCGGTGCCAGTATTCAACGTAAGTTTTGCCGGCGTCGCCCACTGAGCCGGGAATTTCCGCCCCTTCCCAGACGCCGCCCTCAGGATAGAGCACCGGATTATTTTTGACGCTTTCCGGCAGAAATTCGCGCGCGGCCAGATTGGGGCTGGTGGCCAGATTCCAGACGGAGACCTCGGCCGCCACTTCCGGCTCCATAAGATAATTCAGCCAAACATGAACTTCGGGGAGATGCTCGCTTTTGTAGCTGATGATATGGGCGTAAGACCAGGCCACCCGGCCCCCCTCGACAGTGGAGAAAGCCATTCTGGGATCTTCCTCAATAACTTTGGCCGCTTCATTGTTGTATGACATGGCCACATAGGTGATCCCTTCCTTTAGGAACCTTAGGGTTGCGTCGTTACTGAGAAAGCCGATGAAGGACGGCCGGTCGCCCAGTGACTTCAACAGGTCCACCGCGTCTTCAATTTGGGGGATAGTGGTGCTGTTATAGGAATAGCCCAGATATTTCAAGGCGATGCCAATGGCGTCACGGTATTGGTTCATTATGGAGAACGGCACGGTGACGGTGTTGGGTTCAAAAAGCTGATTGAGGTTGGGCTGAGTGCGGCCGAGAACGTCATTACGGTAAATCAGCCCGATATTGCCGACCAGATATGGAACGGAATAATGGCAGCCTGGGTCGGGCAGGCTGTCGATATAGGTGGGGTCCATGTTTTTAAGGTTCGGCAGAAGGTTGTGATCGAGTTTGGCCAATTGGCCTTTATCTTTGAGGTCGTCGATATAGTGGCCGCGCACCAGGGCCAGATCCTCACTGGGGCGGGATTCCAGATAGGAGGCCAGGGCTTCGGCGGATTCAAAATATTCGAAGCGTATCCTTATTCCGTGTTTCGCTTCAAAACGCTGCACTACCGCCGGTGGAATCAGGCGGGAACTGGCCAGTATTTTCAGTTCTTGCATGGCGGCTCCGGCTTGGAGTGGGTTGAACGCGAGTATTTGGAAAAATATGGAGAGCAGCAATATGTGCTTCACAGGGAACCTCTCTCAGGGATATGTAAACCATCCTGATTGTGCCTTTATTTGGCTCTAAAATCAATACCTGAGGGAAAAGAAAAAGGGTTATTGCCTGAAAAACGGCAAAGGTAAAACGCGGAGGGCGTGGCGGTGAGATATCTCCATAGTGGACCCCGATTTTTCTCTTATTCCCGGCCGGGTAGCTCTATAAGAGGTTTGATGGTGCGTGCCCGTCCGGGGAGCAAAAATCGTGGTCCCCTCTGGAGAAATCTCACCGTCACGCCCTCCTGGACCGATTCGGCTCATGTAAAAAGATCGCAACCGCGACTCTACCCAAACGCCAACACAGACTAGGCCGGGCGGGCGAAAAATTTTCTGTAAGTCGCTCGTAATTTTGCTCCCCGGACGGGCACGGATAAACAGAACGCCGCTGAAGCCACCCGGCCGGGAATCAGAGAAAATTACGAGCGACGTCAGAAATTTTTTCGCCCGCACGGCCGGGTTTTACCTCACGAACCCATGATATGGTCTGTAAACATATCTCATGCATTAAGCTCTATCTAAACATCAGATATCTAATAGTCTATAAAGACGAGATTAATGTGATTGGAGAAAACATGAGTGGGAAAAGAAGTGTAAATGATAATAGATACATAGAAATCGGACTGAAGATGGCTTATTATCGAAAGCTAAATGGCCTTACTCAAGAGCAGTTGGCTGAACGGTTAAACCTTAGCTCAAGGTATATCTCCAAAATTGAGGCTGCAAGTACAGTGCAGCCCATTTCGTTAAAAACATTATTTTCCATTGCTGATCTGTTTAACATTTCACCCGGGAAATTTTTTGACGTTTAGGAGCCAAACCGGAAAAGAAATCCGACTCAAAGGAATAAAAAAAGCCGGAATCCCATCGGGATTCCGGCCTGAGACAATCCAACCAGGAAGAAACTTAAATATTGGCCACTTCTTCCTTGGATTTTTTTTGAACATTGGTCCTGGCCGCGTTCCTGATTTTCGGAATCAGAACCTTTTTAACAGTATCCAGACCGTTATAAAGATTCAGGCTTTCCTTGTCAATCACGTCCACCGCACCGATCTTGTCGCTTCTGAGTTCCGCCTGGCTGCCGCTCTTGGCAATGGTGGAGCAGATAATAACCGGGATCGGATGATAGACCATCAGCTTTTTCAGAAAAGTAACGCCATCCATCTTGGGCATGATGATGTCCAGAGTCACCACATCCGGCCCAAGCTCCAACAGCATTTCACGCGCTTCAAAAGCGTCTTTGGCCTGGCCGATCACCTGAATATCGGGCTCGTCCGCCATGGCTTTGTTCAGAAGATTGCGGACAATGGCTGAATCATCAACAATCAAAACCTTGATCTTGCGTCCGCCGGCCGCCGGAGCCGCCCCGACGGGCTTGCTGAAAACAGCCCCGGCCGGAGCCGGACGGGCCGCCGCAGTCGTTGCCGCCGGGCGGGCCGCCGCCGTGCCGACAGCCGGACGCGCGGCGGCTGAGGCCACCGCGCTGAAGCGGTTCGTCTCTTCCTTGGCAATGAGCGAGCCAGACATGTTGCTGGAATTCATGGGAATAACTTGAATCTTGTTATCCCAGTTCTGATAGTGAAGTTTCAGCCCGGCCGTACCGCCCACCTGCTCACGGGTGACCTTAATGCCATGCTTTTTCATCATTTCGCGGGCCAGGGCAATATTACGCTCACCGATCTGCTCACCCGTGCCGATGTTGCCGACAACATTGGCCCCGCCGAAGATCATGCTCTCAACCCCGTTCAGGGAACCGCAGGCGCGCTCCATGAACTGCAACAGCACGTTAATGGCGTAGTCGCCGTATTTGCCGCTTCTTTCACCCGCCGGACCCTTGGTCAGCATGTAATGGTTCATGCCGCCAAAGTGGTGCTGGGGGTGATACAAACAGACAGATACGCATGACCCCAAAAGGGTCGAGATAATATGGGGCTGCTTGCTGACCATATATTCGCCGGGAAGTAAAAATACGCGATTAATTTCTTCAGCCATTATGATTTCCTCTCATCTTGAAGGTGGCGCGGCACTGGGAATATCCCGGCCAACGATTCTAATTATGGCCTTTTCCCCTGAACTTGAGGCCTGAAGTCGAGCAAAAAGTGTGATTTTTGCTCGACGAGTAGCAAAATCAGCGTCAAACACAGTCGCTGACGCTCCGTCTCACTACTGTTCGACCTCTGGAATGGAGACAGCATGCAGTATAATTAGACTGCTGGTTCATGTCCGGGCCTGAAGTGCCCCCGCCATAAGCGGCGGCACCAGAAGAATTTGGCGTGATTACGCTGTGACTGGTCCGCCAAGGCCAAAAGCTAAATTGACGACGCCGCCCGCGTCCAGCACCAGGCCCAATCCGCCGTCGCCCAGAAGGGCGCTGCCGGAAAGGAAGCTCAGGCGCTTGAACTGCGCACCCAGTTCCTTGACCACGACCTGCTGCTGCCCCATGACCGCGTCCACCAAAAGGGCATAGCGCCCGGCCGGAGTCTCAACCATCACCACCAGCCCGTCGACCGGATCGCTGAACTGGGGTTCCAGGTTAAAAATTTCATAAAGTTTAATCAGCGGCGTGATCTGTCCGCGCCGGTTGAGGACCAAACCCCGCCCTTCAACGGTGGAGAGTTCCTCCCGCATGGGCCGCAGAGATTCCAGAATTTCATCCAAAGAAATAATGAAATTGGCCTGACCCACCCGCACATGCAGAGCTTTAATAACCTGAAGGGTCACGGAAAGCGGAATCTTCAGGGTGATAGTGGTGCCCTTGCCCACGGCGGAATCCACGGAAATGGAGCCATTTAAGGCATTAATGTTGGTGCGGACCACGTCCATGCCCACCCCGCGCCCGCTGACGTCGGTAATGGCTTTGGCGGTGGAAAAACCCGCGCCGAAAATCAGGCCGATTGCTTCCTTTTCAGTCAGGGCGGCCGCCTGGGTTTCATTCATGTAACCCTTATCCACGGCCACGGCCCGCATCAGGTCAGGATCAATGCCCTTGCCGTCGTCTTCGACCACCAGATAGAAATATTCCTTGTCGGCCGAAGCGGAGACCCGCAAGAGACCTTCGGACTCTTTGCCCGCCGCCTCCCGCACTTCGTTGGGTTCCAGGCCGTGATCCAGGGAATTGCGGACAACGTGAACCAGCGGAGCCTCCAGGCTCTCGGCAATGCTCTTGTCCAACTGAACCTCCTGGCCCTCCAACTGAACCTTAACTTTTTTGCCCAACTGGTGGGACAGCTCCCTGGCCATCATATTGACTTTTTGGAGAATGCCCTTAATGGGAACCCGGCGGATTTCCATCAAACTTTCCTGAAGCTCGTCGGACAGCTCACGGAACGCCTGATTGGCGTTTTTAAAGGCCCGGACAGTGTTGGGGTTAACCTTGTCCTGCTCAATCATTTTTTGAAGATAGTTGAAAGTTTCAGCCGTGACGATCAATTCGCCCACATAGCTCATAAAGCCGTCAACCTTCTCTTCAGAAATACGCATGGTCTTACTGTCGCCGCGCTGCTTGTCGTCGCCGTTTTTCTGGCTGTCCTTGGCCCCGCCGCCGGAGCTGTCGGCCGCTTCACCGGAGGCGGCTTCTTCGCCGCCGCCCGCGCCGCCGGTTTCCGCGTCAGGGTAAACCGCGTCAAGCGCATCCACAAAAGCCTGAAATTTGGAGCGCATCAGGCCGATAAGAACCGGATCGAAATCCAGGCCGCTTTCGTAAATGGCCGTAAAATCCTCCTGGGCCATATCCAGAACCGGCTGAATATCGGTCCAGGCATTGTCGATGACCATGTTGTGGAGGCTTTTCAAAGCCACGTCAAAAGCTTCGGCCTCAAAAGATTCGCTCTTGAGGTTTTCCAGAGCGTGAATCACTGTGGCCGACAAATCCACGCCTTTGTAGGAAACCGCGTTCGGAATGGGCTTTTCGCCCGAACCCGCATTAGTGGCGGTCATCTCCAGCTCAATGGGCAGAGGGTTGATGATCTCCATTATTTCTTCGATCAACTGGCTGGGGTCACGGGGGGTTTCCATAGCCTCCACCAGAATGGTCTTGATCCGGCGGCAGGCTCCCTCAAAATCAGCCCCCCCGGAGCCGCCCGTCTCATTCATCCAGGCCACCAGATCGTCCTGAAAAGCGGCTTCGTCGGGAGTCAGGACGGCCGTCATATCACCGGCGGAAAGCCTCTCGAACATGGCCTTGAGGTGGTTGCCGGCCAGAAACAAATATTCGATCGCGCGGCTGTCGGCGGCACGGGTTTGATGCCGGACGTCGTCAAGAAGGTTTTCAAGCTTGTGGGCAAAGTCTTTAATGTGATTCAGCCCAAAAAAAGCGCTGGAGCCTTTCAGAGTATGAGCCGCCCGAAAGACGGGATTGATGGTCTCTATATCTTTCGGGTCTTCTTCAAAAGACGTCAGGCTGGTGGTGTATTCTTCCAGCAGCTCGGTGGCTTCGGTAATGAAGTCTTGAAGTAGCCCCGGATCCAGTTCCATATCAGACATGATTCATCCTTCGCTAATAAGAAATTCAGCGCGCCATGTAACATTAAAATATAACGCGGGAAAATAAGGCAACATGTTATTTATTTTTCGGCAATTATGACGGCGCGCTTTAATTTTCTACCCGGAACGGGCTTAACACTAATACCTATATTCGGTTTATTTTACGGCATGCAAGAAAAAACCGCAAGTTAAAACATCAGACCGCCAATCCGGCCCGGTTTTTTCAGTTGCAAGAAGCGGCCGGGTATGATAATAATACAAAGTTCAAAAATGGCGAATGGCCATTTACTCCACACGCCAAAGGCTGAAGGTGCCGGGAAATCCCCGGTTCTGATCACTCAAGATCAGGCCCTGGCGGAGGAATAACCTTTCAGGAGAAAACAATGTCACAGATCAGCATGAAACAATTGTTGGAAGCCGGTGTCCATTTCGGTCACCAGACCCGCCGCTGGAACCCCAAAATGAAGCCCTATATCTTCGGGGCCAGAAACGGCATCTATATAATCGACCTCCAGAAGACGGTGCAGCTCTTCAAGACCGCCTATTCCTTCCTGGCCGACACCGTGGCTCAGGGCCGCAGCGTCCTGTTTGTGGGCACCAAGAAACAGGCCGCCGACGCCATTCAGGATGAAGCCAACCGCGCGGGCATGTTTTTCATCAACTCGCGTTGGCTGGGCGGCACCCTCACCAACTTCGTCACCATTAAAAAGAGCATCGACCGCCTGAAAAAGCTGGAACAGATGAAGGAAGACGGCACCATCAACCTTTATCATAAAAAAGAGATCATCGGCTTTGAAAACCAGATGGTCAAGCTGAAAGCCAACCTCGGCGGCATCAAGGAAATGGATCGTCTGCCCGGCGCTCTGTTTGTGATCGATCCCCGCCGGGAAAACATCGCCACCGCCGAAGCCCGCCGTCTGGGCATTCCGGTTGTGGCCGTGGTCGATACCAACTGCGATCCCGATGAAGTCGACTACATCATCCCCGGCAATGACGACGCCATTCGCGCCATTAAGCTGATGGCCTCCAAAATGGCCGACGCCTGCCTTGAGGGCCGTTCCCGCTGGGAAGAAGCCGCCCGCGGCGGCGCCCCGGATAAGGACGAACCCGAAGATGAAAGCGCTGAAAGCGCCAATTTTGCGGAAATGCAGGAGAGCGCTCCCACCGAGCTGAACGCTCCCCAGGCCAACGAAGAATAAGTTCCGACCGGCTTTAACGGCTCGCAAGGCCCACTGGCCGGAACTTATGTTCCGGCCTCCGGGCTTTAATTGTGTCTTGCCTCGCGGCGATTCTAATTATGCCGGTGTGCTTATATCTAGCGGGGGTCGACCATAGGGAGACGGAGCGCCAGCGACTGGTTTTGATGTCAAAACCGTAACTCGCGAAGCAAAAACCACGCTTTTTGCGTAGCTGCGAGCCGCCGGTTCAAGAGGAAAACGCCATAATTAGAATCGCTGCTTGCCTCAGTCTGGTATCGTGATTACATTTTAAGACTGAACCTTTTTAGAAAGGCGCATCGGCGGGTCATTTCAAGATGTCATTAACGGCGCTGAAGGTGAATTTCACTTTCAGCGCCAGAAATATAACGCTGGGGCCAGGCCCCGGCCCTTCTTTATAAGGAAGGCTAGGAGATTACTATGGAAATCAGTGCAAAACTGGTCAAGGAACTTAGAGACAAGACCAACTCCGGTATGATGGATTGCAAAAAGGCGCTGGCCGAGTGCGAATGCGACCTTGAAAAAGCCGTGGACTGGCTGCGCCAGAAAGGCCTGATGACCGCCCGCAAACGGGCCGGCCGCGCCACCAAGGAAGGCCTGATCGTGGCCAATGTCAGCCCGGATATGAAAACCGGCGCGATGGTCGAGCTGAACTGCGAAACCGACTTCGTGGCCAAAAACGAAGGTTTCCAGAAACTGGCCATGGATGTGGTCGAAATGCTGCTCACCTCCGACGCTCCGGCCGACCTCACCGCCCTTCTGTCTCGCAACATGAGCTGCGGCGGAACGGTTGACGACGCCCTCAAAGCCCTGGTGGGCACTATCGGCGAAAACATGAACCTGCGCCGTTTCGCGGTCAGCAAGGCTTCAGACGGCGCTTTCATCCATACCTACATCCACGGCCCCGGCCGCCTTGGCGTTATGGTGGAACTGGCCGCGGAGAAAATGGGCGCCCCGGCTGAAGAGCTGGCCCACAATATCGCCCTGCACATCGCCGCCTCCAGCCCGGCCGCCCTCAGTGAGGACGAAGTCCCGGCCGAGATGCTGGAACGCGAAAAGGGCGTTTTCCGGGCCAAGCTGGCCGAGCAGGGCAAGCCCGAAAATATGTGGGACAAAATCATGGTCGGCCAGATCAAGAAGTTCTACAGTGAAGTCGTCCTGGTTCATCAGGCCTATGTCAAGGACCCGGCCAAATCCATCTCCGATGTCCTGAAAGACGCCCAGGCCGATTGCGGCAAGGTTGAAATCAAGTCTTTCACCCGTTTCCAACTCGGCGAAGAATTGCCGGGCGAAGAAACCGCCTCTGACGACGAATAAGCCTTTGCCGGCGGCTCCCAAAGAGTCGCCGGCCTTTTAATAGCCTTTTGCACTATTTCTTAGGGCGTCTGAAATGAGCGAATACAAGTATAAAACGGTTTTATTGAAACTTTCCGGCGAAGCCCTCCAAGGCCCGACCGGCTTCGGCCTTGACCCCGATACTCTTGAAAGCATTGCCGCCCAGGTTGCGGAAGTGGCCCAGGCCGGGGTCCGGGTGGGCATGGTCATCGGCGGCGGCAACATCTTCAGGGGTCAGGCCCTGGCCGAGCGCGGCATGAACCGCGTCACCGGCGACCACATGGGCATGCTGGCCACGGTCATAAACGCTCTGGCCATGCAGGATGCTCTCGAGCGCCAAGGCTTGGCCACCAGAGTCCAGAGCGCCATCAGCATGTATCAGATCACCGAGCCGTTCATCCGCCGCAAAGCCATGCGGCACCTGGAAAAGGGCCGGGTGGTCATCTTCGCCAGCGGCACCGGCAACCCCTATTTCACCACTGATACGGCCGCCGTACTCCGGGCCAGCGAAATCGGCGCGGAAGTGATCCTCAAGGCCACCAACGTGGACGGCATTTACGACTGTGATCCCAAAACCAACCCCGAAGCCGTCCTCCACCCGACCCTAACCTTCATGCGGGCCATCAGAGACCGCCTGAAAGTGATGGATACCACGGCTTTTTCCCTGGCCATGGAAAACAAAATTCCCCTCTTGGTGTTCAACCTATTCAAAACCGGCAACATCAAAAGGGCTCTCCAGGGCGAACCGGTCGGAACCCTGGTCACCGACGAATAGTTTCGCCAGATTTCAACAAAGGCGCGAATTCACCAGTATTTCTAATTTACAGCCTACCCAGCTCCTTAACGCGGTGGTCGAACAAAGTGAGACGGAGCGAAGCGACTGGTTTTTACGCCAAAAAACCTGCTCGCGAAGCAAAAATCACACTTTTTACGTAGCTACGGGCCGTAAATTGAAGTCAAAAAACCCATTTATAATGTAACGGGAGTTCAGATTATGAGCATGGTAGACGACATTTACAGTGACATAAAGGACCGCATGGACAAAACCGTTCAGGCGCTGGTGAAAAGTTTCACCAAAATCCGCACCGGCCGGGCCACTCCGGCTCTCCTTGACGGCCTGTCGGCCGACTACTACGGCACTCCCACTCCCTTGACCCAGATGGCCTCCATCACCGCGCCTGAGCCGCGCCTGTTGATGATTCAGCCTTGGGACGCCCAGGCCATGGGTGAAATCGAAAAGGCCATTCTCAAGTCCGAGCTGGGCCTGACCCCCCAGAATGACGGCAAAGTCATCCGCATAACCATTCCCAGCCTGACCCAGGAGCGCCGCAAAGATCTTTCTAAGCTGGTCAAGAAAAACGCTGAAGACGCCAAAGTGGCTTTGCGTAATATCCGTCGTGAAGCCAACGAAATGCTCAAGGATCTGAAAAAGGAAAAAGAGATCAGCGAAGACGATCAGGCCAAAGCTGAAGCCCAGGTGCAGAAGATCACTGATGATTTTGTTAAGCAGGTCGATAGCGAAGCCCAGGTCAAAGAAAAAGAAATTTTAGAATTTTAAAGAGGAAGAGGGGGGCTCTGCCCCTCCACCCCGCAAGGGGGCAAAGCCCCCTTGACCCCCACCCGGTGTGCGGTCAAGGGCGCTAAATGGTGCCCCCTCAGAGCATTGCGTCACCGCCGCGATGGACGCGGCGCTGCCGCTGGTTTAAGTTTAGGCCGTTTCACCCCCGTCAGGTAAAAACATCGATAAATAAGGTGGCTCGCGGCTGGCTTAGAATTCCAACACTGTGTCCGCCGTGCCTATAGGTTATGGCCTCGGTTAACTCTATACGGTAGGAAGTGACGGCGATAGTACCATTCCGTCCCGCCACCCGTTGCCACTTCCGCGATTTATCCTCAACTGATGTATTCATGGGCCCCTATGGGCAACTCTCTCACCGCACGAAATAACAACTATCCGCACCGGCCGCCAAAACTATCGTCCCCAAAATGTAACATCAGGAAAATCCAACCTTAATAGCCAATGTGGACTAGGAAGAGGGGCGGAAAATTTTCTGTAGAGAACCTTTATATTAGCGCCACTTGTCTGAGCTTCGTCTTCGAAGCGAGTTGTGGCGCTAATATAAAGGTGAACGAAAGAAATTTTTCCGCCCCTCTTCCGGGTACCGCCGAGGATGTCAGCACTGACAAAAAGAAACCGGTGCACGACTATGATCGCACACCGGTTTGGGGTCAAGGGGGCTTTGCCCCCTTGCGGGGTGGAGGGGCGGAGCCCCCCTCTTCAAATCGCTTTAAGAGACAGCTTGAGTTTTGAGCGTCAAAATATTATCATATACTGATATCAAAAGTTCCCGATATCAGTCGGTCTTTGGAGGCGCGAATGAGTGACATATTAATTGTTGTCAAAGATGACAAACTGGCCGGTACGCTGTCAACCGCTTGTCAGGATCGCGGGGCGGCCACCTTCAGGGCCCTTGGCGCGGCCCAGGCTCTGCCGGAGATAAGCCCTTCCGGCGGCGGCCGCAAGTGGGACGGCCTCATTCTCGACCTCAGTTACAGCCAGGGGAAGCCGCAGGCCTTGGTGGATGATTTTCTTAGCGCCAATCCTGATATTAAGATCGTTGCTTTGGGGCGGAATATTGAGGTGAAAACCCTCACCGGCCTTATGCGGGCCGGAATCTTTGATTTTATGGAACTGCCGCCCGACCCGGTCGAGCTGACCAACTGCCTGGATAACCTTCTGGGACGGCTGGGGCCGGCGGCCAAAAGTAAGGCCAAGCCCGGCACGGTCAATCCGGATCGCTTTAATAACATCGTCGGCCAGAGCGTTGCCTTGAAAAAGGTTTTTCGAATGGTCGACAAGGTTGCGGCCACTGATTCCACAGTCATGATCCACGGTGAGAGCGGCACCGGCAAGGAACTTATCGCCCGGGCCATTCATCAGAACAGCCCACGGGCTGAACGGCCCCTTATTCCGGTCAATTGCGGGGCTATCCCTGAAGAGCTGCTGGAAGCTGAGCTGTTCGGGCATGAAAAGGGGGCCTTTACCAACGCTATCCGTACCCGCATCGGCCGCTTTGAAATGGCTGACGACAGCACCATCTTTCTGGACGAAATCGGCGATATGAGCCCCAAGCTTCAGGTCAAGCTTTTAAGGGTCTTGCAGGAGCACGAGTTTGAAAGGGTCGGCGGAGACCGGGTTATCAAGGTCGATATCAGGGTTATTACGGCCACTCACGTTGATCTGGCCAAAGCGGTTGAGGAGGGGCGCTTTCGTGAGGATTTGTTTTATCGGCTAAATGTTATTCCCGTTACCATGCCGCCCTTACGGGATCGGCTGGGGGACGTGCCGCTCTTGATTGATTATTTTTTGAAGCGTTTTCAGGAAACGCGCGGCAGCGAAGTCACCGGAGTGGAACAGGCCGCCATGAAGCGGCTGTTGACCTACGGCTGGCCGGGGAATGTGCGTGAGCTTGAAAATCTGATAGAACGCATGGTCACTCTGGCTGACGAAAATATCCTGACCGTGGACGATCTGCCCATTAAACTTATTGAAGCCACTGAAGGGCTGGAGCCGCCGGAAATCGTCTGCGCGGTGATGAGCGACGAAGCGGCTGATGAAGATGAGACCTCCGGGCCGGCTGTCGTTCAGGCTATGCCGGAGGCGGCCCCGGCGATTCAACCGGCGGGCGCAGCCGCGTCAGATCCGGTTCCCCAGGCGGCCCCTTCAATGGAGGCGGCCGTTATGTCCGATTCATGGGCTTTCCCGGAAGAGGGCCTGGATTTTAATGCCCTGATTTCAGCCTATGAGGACAAACTCATCTGCGGCGCGCTGGAGGCGGCCGGGGGCGTCAAAAATAAGGCGGCCAACCTTTTGGGGCTTAATCGCACCACTCTGGTGGAGAAAATGCGCAAAAAAGGCCTGGGCTGAACCGCTCACATTTTGCCGCTATGAACTGGCTTCGAATATGCATTGGATAAAACGGAGGTTTTTGCCGATACATTATAGCGGGCCGCGCGACTTGGGTTTCAAAGCGCTTCAGGCCTGGTTTGGTAACCATTAAGCAGAGGACATCGATTATTAGCTATTCATCGTCCTGGATATGGCGAGGTCTCCGTTTTTTTCGCCCTTATTTTTCCCGCCCTTACAGCGCGGTGACGCTTTTCTACATTCTTTTTCTGACCGTCTGCACGCTTTTTCCGGCCGCTCTCCAGGCCGCCCCGGCCAATGCCCTGACTCGGGCCGCCATCGGCAGCGGACCTGATTACGCCCGCCTGGTTTTCACCTTCAAAGATCCCCTGGAAACTTATGTCCTGCGACGCACGGATGTGGATAAGCTCGTTATAGATCTCGGGCCGGCCAGTTTTGACCGCTCCATGCCCATGCCCAGCCACCCGCTGATCCCGGGGGTGGCCGTCAGTCAGGAAAACGGGCGGCTCATCGCCAATATTGACGTGGCTCCCGTCCGCTATGAATTGCGCCATTTCCAGAGCCGCGACCAGCATTCACTGGTTATCGACATAAAAAATGTAGAGGAAGAGGCCCCTCAGGCCACTCAACAGCCTCAGGGGCTGGATATCAAGCCTCTGGCCATTCCGACGCTGCCGGAGATGACTGAAATTCTGACTCTGACCATCCCCCCCAGACCGCCGGAGGCCGGGCCGGATCAGGCCGAAAATCTGTATCACCGCATTCTGAAGGAGTTGGCCGCCCGCTATAACCAGGAGGCCCTGGCCGACCTGGAGGAATTTGTGCGGCTGTTCCCCAATCACCAACTGATTGAACCGGTCAGTTACCTGTTGGGGGAGGCCTATTACCTGAACGGAACGCCGCAGGATACTTATGCCCAGGCCACCAATGCCTGGAGGAGTGCGCTGGAGAAATGGCCGCAGAGCACGCTGGCTCCCCGTGCCCGCTTCATGCTGGCCCAGGCCGATCAGGATCTGGGCTATAACAACGAAGCCGCCGCCCAGTTCAAATTGATAGCCGACGACGCCTTGAACCCGGACGATATCTACGCCAGGGTCGCCCTCTTGCGAGCCACCGATCTTTTGTTGAACATGGGGCTGATTGATGAGGCCCGCAAAACGCTGGAGCCGGTGCTGGAGCAGGGGCTGGCCGACGATCTCGGCCTGGAGTCATATGCCAGGCTGGGCATGGCCGATTTTTATCAGGGTTTTTACAGCCAGGCCAATGAGATTTTCCGTGAAGCCCTGCGTCTGGCCCCCGATCTTTACCTGAACTATCCAGATATGATGTATGCTATCGGCGAGGGATATCATTATCTCGACCGGCCGGATCTTTCACGCATGTTTTTGATGCACACTCTCAACCTCATGCCCAATCATCCCAAGGCCGACGTTATCATGGCCCGCATTGGCGACAATTACCGCAAGGAAGGCCGCGACAAGGACGCCATGGCCATTTATGGCGCGGCCCGCCGTCATTTTCCCAACGGTGACGGCGGACTGATCAGCCAGGTGCGTCTGGCCGACATGGGGGCCCTGCACAGCTTTTTCCGGCAGGATAAGGTTTTTGACGCTTTGGAGAGGGGCACTCGTCAGGCCACGGTGGAGATGTATAAACAGATTGTGGATACCGGCTCCACTTCGCCGCTCCTGCAATTGGCCCAGCTCAAGATCGGAGCGGCTCTCCATGAGGACGGCGAGAATCACGAAGCCATAAAATGGCTGCGGGAGCTGGAGATCAACAATCCCAAGAGCCCGCTTCTGGCTGAAGCGCTGCCTCTTTTGAACCGATCCCTCCTTTCGGATGTGGCCTTACGGCGTGAGCTGGGAGAATGGCAGGCCATTGCCGATATTTACGCCGACAATTCTTCCTACATTGAAGACGCTGACCGCCCGGCCGTTCTGCGTGTGGTGGCGGAAGCCTATGAAAAGCTCGGCCGCTATGCCGACGCCCGCGAGATCTGGCGCGAGCTGGAGGAACAGACGCCTGAAAAACGTCTGGAGCGGGCCAAGGGCCTGGTGGTCAACAGCATTATGATGGACAAGCCCAACGAGGCCCTTGATTACCTTCTGGCCCTCAAGAGCGAGTTTCCCGATGAGGTGGACTGGACCAGAGAGCACCTGGCGCGGATTGAAAAAGATCTGGCCAGGCCGGGCAACGCCCAAGCTACCGAAGACCTGCTCCGTTTCCGCACCTTGACGGACGAGGAGCCCATGCGCCAGGAGGCTTTGTCTGACGCGGTTTCGATTGAGCTGGGCGGCCAGCGTTACGACAAAGCCTCCGCCCTGATGGATCAGTATCGCCGCGAATACCCTGATGATGATTTGACGCGTGAATACCTCTTAACCCAGTCTCAGATAGAAGACCGGCAGAGGCGGTATGATAATAGCTGGGATAAACTCTCGGAATTTCGGGTGAACTACCCGGACGACCCGCGCGTGGCGGAACTGTTGCGGAGCCAGATTCAGCGGGCCGACAGCCTGGGGCGGCCGGATGACGCTTTCCGGTTTATGGAGCTTTACAGGGGCCGTTACCCCGACAATCCAGAAAGCCGCAACCTTTTGATTGAGAAAATGAACCGGGAATGGGACATGGGGCGCTACCCGGAATCGCGGGAATCTCTGAACGCTTTCCGCCGTGAATACCCTGGTGATCCGGCCATTCCCCAGCTTTTAATGAACCGGGCCGACAGCGATTGGGGCCTTGGCCGCTATGATGATTCCCAATGGGCGGCCGATGAACTGTTGCTGAATTACCCCAATGATCCGCGCGTCCAGGATTATCTGATTGAGCGAGCCCGCCGGGATTGGGCGGCCCAGAGGTACGATCAATCACAGGCTATGGTCGATCAGTTGATGCGCTCTTTTCCCGGTGATTCGCGTCTGGCCGATCTCCTTCTGGAGCGGGCGGGCGGCGATTGGGGCCGGGGCCGCATACAGGCGGCCCAGAAGGATTGGGATGATTTCCGGCGGGCTTTCCCGGATGACCCAAGGGTCGGGCCATCATATGTTGACCAGTATAAAAAGAGCATTGCCGGAGGCCTGACTGACCCAGCTTTCCAACTGGCCGAGGAATACCGTCTGGCCCGCCCGGAGGATGTATCTCTCCAGGCTGACCTGATGCTGGAACAGGCCCGGGATTATTTCGCGGTCGGCCGGTCCAATGACGGTCTCGGCCTCTGGACTCGCTTCCGGGAGACTTATCCTGATGATTCGCGCGTGCCTGATCTATTGCTTATTCAAGCCCGCCAGGAAATGAAGGAATCCCGGTTTGAGGACGCTTTGAAGCACTATCAGGAGTTCATCAATCAGTATCCCGACAACGCGCTGACGCCCAGCGTCTATCTGGAAACGGCGGCGGCGGAGACGCGTCTGGGCCGCCAGGAGGACGCCTGGAACCACTTGGATCGCTTTCAAAAGCTCTATCCTGAGCATGTGGCCAGGCCCAAGGCCATTCTCGATCAGGTGGAAACCGGCCGAAGCTTGGGCCGTTATGACGACGCCATTGAACTCTATCGCCAGTTCCGGCGCGAATATCCCAACGCGCCGGAATTTCCGGCCACCTTCCTGGCCCAGGCCCGCCTGGAAATATCTTCCGGCCGCCCCCAGGCGGCGGTGGACACGCTGGAAGAGGGCATACTCACCTCCCCGCAGTTGGATAGTGAACCCCAGGTTCAGGCGCTTTTGACCGATCTCTATCTGGAAGTGGGCCGCATTGATGACTGGGCCGCCCTGGTGGAGCGCAACCTGGATCGCGATCCCACCCCTTCGGCCAATCTGGCGGATCGCTTTTTGAAATATAACCAGCTGGCCCAGGTGCATCTTGAGCTGGATCATCCGGCGGATGCGGAGCGCAACTTTGATTCGGCCATAGCCAACCGTCCGCCGAATGTTTCGCCGGAAACGCTTTATGCCATTGCCGGGTCTTATAAAAGGCTGCTCAGGCCTGAAAAGTATGCCGGCACCCTGGCCATGGTGCGCGATTCAGGCGATCCGTTCTGGCAGAAAATCGCCACCGACGAACTGGCCAGTCTGGAGCCGTCAAATCCGCAATAATATCCCGGCGATTTTAATTATGGCTTTTTCCCTTAAACTGGCAGCTCGTAGCTACCCAAAAAGCGTGGTTTTTGTGTAGCGAGTTGCTATTTTGCCGTCAAAACCAGTCACTGGCGCACCGTCTCCCCGGAGGGTCGATTCACTATTTTAAAAATGCCGTCTGCCTTGAGAATTGCTGTATAATATCCGGCAGTGGTTGAATATCCGGTCTTTTTCCAGTAAAATAACAAAATAGTTCATTCCCTCCGCCTGAACGCGCCGATGACGCTGAAAGGACGGATGTATATTATCCACCCACCAGGGTTCGTATGTCTGGCCTGAAAGGTGATACATGTTGAAAACGTTGTTTCTGGCTCCCGGCCGTTTGTTGGCCAAACTTGTGGTTGAGGATAAAAAGCGCAATTACCGAAGTGTCCGCAGTAAACCAGTCATCACTCCGGGGACGATATTGATTTCAGTGGCTTTTTGGTTTCTGATTCTGGCCGGGATACTGGTGATTGTGGATAAAAGCGGGCTATTGAAGCAAGCCCTCGATGCGGGCGTGGAAGTGGCCCAGAATGTTAATGTCATTCAGGTTCCAGGTGAAGGCGAGCAGCCCAATGGGACGGGCACTGAGGCTGCCTCAACTGGAGGCGGACCGGCCGCCGGTCTGCCGGAAAGCGGCAGCGGCACCCTGTCGGGCAACCTGAACAATCCCAGCGAGGGGCCGATAGTGAATGCGCCGCAGTCTTCATCCGCCGAAGCGGTGGAAACCGAGCGGTGGCTGGTGATTCTGCACACCATTCCCAAAAGCGCCCGCGATGAGGCTGAGAGACGGCAAAATCAGTATCGCAATCGCGGTCTGCATGTGGAGATAATGGATACCGACGCTTTTCCCCGTTTGGTGGGCGGCAGTTGGATTATCGCCCAGGGCCCGTTTGATGACCGGGCTGCGGCTCTGGAGGCGGCCAATAACGCCAAAGAGTTCAATGCCAATTTAATGGTGCGCCGGGGATTGTAAGTATCACGCCAATCTTTACCAATTGCCCGTTGGTTGATTTACGGCCACAAAAAAAGCCCCGGAACGATGATCGTTCCGGGGCTTTTTTTATAATGGAGAACAGTGCGTCAGTTCCGTGTTACGATCAATCGCGGCTGTTGCCAAAAATGCGCAGAAGGAACAGGAACAGGTTGATGAAGTCCAAATAAAGTTCCAGAGCGCCTATAATGACGACCCGGCTGACGGTGTCTTCGCTGGCCTCACCAAGCTGTGTGTTGTGTATGTAAAGCAGTTTCTGGTGATCATAGGCGGTGAGGCCCGCGAAGACCAGAACGCCGATCACACAGATTACCCAATCAAACATCAGGTATGTCGAAGCATTTTTGGTAAAAAAGTACACAACTAAATTGACGAGGCTGGCAATGATGATGCCGACGACGCCCATGAAGAGGAAGCTGCCCCAGGATTTGAGCGACCGTTTGGTAACCAGGCCGTAAATGGCCATAGCCCCATACACCCCGGCGGTGCTGATGAATGCTTTAGCGATGACCGGTGTTGAATAATAACGCAGGATGACTGAGAATGTCAGGCCGGTAACTGCGGAATAGAGTAAAAAGACAGCTTTGGCGGTGCTGGGGGTCATCTGATTAATTCTGGAAGACAGATAAAAAACAAGACCCAGCTCAACGGCAAAAGCCCCGATCAAGGCGTAGGGAAATGTGTTTATAAACGTAATCCAGGCCGGAATATTCATCATAAGATAAGCTACGCCGGCGGTGAGGGCCAAACCCAGGCACATCCAGGTATAAATTCGCTGAAAAAACACAGCCTCTGAACTAAGCGCGGTCTGGGAAACAGCGCCGGTTCCTGAGTTGGGGTTATAATTGGTAAAATCCTGCATCAAATTCACTCCTTGTAGTCGTGGTTAATCGGCTTCCACCGATAAAATTTATTCCAATTACTAATATAAACATTTATTGTCAAAAAATCAACTTGATGAGGGGCAGGGTAAGCGTTTGGACGCGGCAAAGGTAAAACCCGGCCGGGCGGGCGAAAAAATTTCTGACGTCGCTCGTAATTTTCTCGTATTCCCGGCCGGGCGGCTTCAGCGGCATTTTGTCTGTCCGTGGCCGTCCGGGGAGCAAAATTACGAGCGACTTACAGAAAATTTTTCGCCCGCCCGGCCTGGTCAGTGTCGGCGTTTGGGTGGGGTGACGGTTGCGGTTTTCTTACATGAGCCAACAAAGTCCAGCAACGGTGTCAGAAGTCAAGCAAAAAAGTAAAAAAGTTTTTACGTGATAGAAAAAGGATGTTTTTGAATATCCCACGTTGAATTTGAAATGAGCATAGCCCTCATGACCATCAACAGTTTTCTGACACAGGCGATGACGGCGACCTTATAAGCCTTGCCCTTGGCCCGGAAACCTTCATACCACTTTTTTACCACCGGGTTATGAATTAGGCAGGTGCGCATGATGCAATACAAAATGTTGCGCACCTTCTTCCGGCCGCCACTGATGTGCCGCTGGCCTCTATATTGCCCGCTGTCACGGTTGAACGGCGCCACCCCGGCCAGGGCGGCGGCCTGCTTCCGCCTCAGAGAGGTCAATTCAGGCATTTCCGCTATTATTACCGCTGCCGTTATAGGGCCGACTCCAGGAATGCTTCGCAGTATTTCATCGGCCCCTCTGGTCTCTTCGGAAGCAACAACCAATTGCCGAATACCTTTATCCAGTTCCAGTATTTGCGATTGCAGCATTTTAATGTGCTGGTCTATGCTGTTTTTCATTGTCGGCCTAGTATTTTCACGGTGCCCTTTTTCCATGGTGATCATGGTGATGAGCTGCTCCCTTCTAAGAAGGAGTTCCGATATTTGCAGCAGTTGCGGGGCTTTGGGCTGGTCGGGCTTCAGTTCGCGTGATTGTGCGAAACGTGCTATAATTTCAGCATCGATAGAATCAGTTTTTCCCAGACGGCCCAACGATCTGGCGAAATCTCTGATCTGTTTTGGGTTGGCCGCCTTCAGGGGTATGCCGGCCTTGAAAAGGGCCTCAGCCAGTTGGTTCTGGTAACCGCCGGTGGCCTCGAAGATGACCATCTCAGGCTGATCGTGAGCCAGGGATTCAATGAAAGCATTGATGGCCCGGGGAGTGTTTTTGATGGTTCCCTTGGTTGCCGTGGGCAGCTTGTGGAAATCAAGGGTGTCCTTGGAAACGTCAATTCCGATAACAGTTTGAAAAGACATGAAAAACCTCATCCTTGTAATACGGGCTCAAAGTCCCTGGCAACGGTTCGAGTTCTTTTCATCGCTTGGGCGGCGGCCACGTCTAGACATCGAGCTTTAAGCTCAGGAGGGCGGACGGCCTGCCAGCCCGTGCCCGGTGGTGTTCACACCACCGGGCCTTTTTATTTATAACCTTAAAATAGATTGTCAGCAATTGGGGCAGCGGGCTGTCACGGTTGTTGCTTCCCGCTGGCTTGTTGGGGGTCTGCTCGCAACAACCACGCCACCCCTTTTTCCTTCTTCTTTTTCGTGCTTCTAATATACAAGGAGGGCGGGGCGGTGAGATATCTCCAGAGGGGACCACGATTTTTGCTCCCCGGACGGGTACGGATAAAACAAAATGCCTATGAAGCCACCCGGCCGGGAATAAGAGAAAAATCGGGGGCCACTATGGAGATATCTCACCGCCACGCCCTCCGGGTTTTACCTTTGCCGTTTTAATCAATTGTCCTGGTTTGCAATTGAATATTGGCTGCTCGCAATCATTTTTTTGTGCTATACTAATAAAAGTGCTTAATTTCCTGTGGCTGGAGCTGGAGCCGCCTGGAGAATATATGAAGATTAAACGTTTTACCGCCCGCGACCTTCCAACGGCCACCCATATGATCAAGGAGGAGTTCGGCCTGGCAGCCATTATCCTTTCGCAAAAGGAACTGCCGCCGGACCAGGGCGGAGGCGTGGAAATAACGGCCGGAGTGCGCGACGAAGACATGCCGCGCAAAGCGCCCGCTGATGATTCCGGTCCCGGCTTTGCCTCTGTCGGCCGCAAATCTCCATCCCAATCGGCCCCGGAAAAAACGGCGGGTGAAGATGAATCTTTCGACAATCCGCCGCCTGAGCGGCCGCACGCCAAGCCCAAAGCCGGGCAAGCCATGGGGGCGGCGGCTTACCGCCGGGCCAGCACCGTGCTGGCCGAACCGTCCGAATCCATGATTATGAAGGAAATGGAAAACCTTGGCGGGACTCTGGGGCGGGAGATAGGTGAACTTAAAAGCCTCATTCTGGATCTGGCCCATCGCCAGAGTTTAGCGGAAAAGTGGCGTGACCGGCCCGACCTGGTCAGCCTCTACCGGCGACTGATCGATACCGGCCTCACCCCGGAGCATTCACGGGCGTTGGTGGAAATTGCGGCCGAAAGCGCTCAGGCCTGGGGCGGCGAAGTAATGGAACATCTGCGAAAAGCCATGCGGCCAAAACTTCGCATCGCTGATCTCTCCATAGGCCCCCCGAAATATCTGGCCCTGGTGGGACCCAGCGGCATGGGCAAAACCACCACTTTGGTCAATCTGGCCGCTTTCTATCGCCAGCGTGGCCTTAAAGTGGCCGCCATAACCCTCGACACCCTGCGCCTGGGGGCGGCCGAACAACTGACCCAGTATGCCCGCATCCTTGGGCTGGGGGTGCGCGTCTGCCAGAATCACAATGAATTTAACGAAGCCAGAGAGATTTTTGAGGGCAGCGATCTGGTCCTGATTGACACGCCCAGCCGTGGTTTTCAAAAAAAGGACGGCCGCCAGGAACTGGTTTCCTATTTTGATGAAGCCAAGGCCTCAACCCTTCTGGTGCTGTCGGCGGCCATGAAGGAAAATGATCTGGCCGCTTGCCTCAACCAGGGCCGGACTTTCAGGGAGGCTGGCCTGGTGATCACCAAATTCGATGAAACCGAATCTCTGGGCAGCCTGATTGGTTTCGTCATCTCTCAAACTCCACGGCTGGCTTTCTTCACGCTGGGGCCAAAAACATCTGAAGATTTCGTCATGGCCAATCCTGACAAACTCATGGAGCTATGGCTGGGTGATGCTATGCCAAAGGGCTGAACGCGGGCCGCATTTCCGGGGTTTCAATCGCTATGTTGAAATAGCTCACAAAGTAAGTTAAAATATTCGAGGCGGGCATTATTCTGTATTTTGACCCGCCGGGGCAACAATTCCAATTATCGCCGCCCGTCACATTGAATCTAGAGGTGAATCATGAATATGAAGGCCGACCAGGCTGCCCGCAAACCCGTTCGCGTCATTACCGTGACCAGCGGCAAAGGCGGGGTGGGCAAATCAAACCTGACCCTTGGTCTGGCGCTGGCCCTGACTAAATTACGGAAAAAAGTCCTGATATGGGATGCTGATCTCGGTCTGGCCAATATAGATGTGCTTCTCGGCCTCAAGACCACCGCCAGCATCCACGATCTTCTCAGCGGCTCCAAAAGCTTGAACGAAGTAATTGCCGACGGCCCCGGCGGCCTGAAAATTATGCCGGCCGCCAGCGGTATCCTGGAACTGGGCGAACTGTCGGAGGGCCAGAAGCAGCGGCTTCTGTCGGAATTCGATGATTATGACGGCGATCTGGATTACCTGCTAATCGACACCGCCGCCGGTATAGGCTCCAACGTCATCTACTTTAACCTGGCCGCCCAGGAGCGGATCGTCGTCCTGACCAACGAACCCACCTCCATTACCGACGCCTACGCCCTCATTAAGGTTCTGCACACCAGATATCAGCAGAAAAGTTTCCATATTCTGCCCAATCAGGTTTCCGGCCCCAAAGAAGCCAAGGGCGTTTTCGGGCTGTTGAGCGCCGTGGCCGACAAGCACCTCAATGAAGTGTCCCTTCATTTGATCGGCTATGTGCCCCGCGACGAAGCCGTGACCAACGCCGTACGCAGCCAGAAACCTTTCCTGTTGACCGCGCCGGATTCCGAAGCTTCAAAGCAGGTGGAGGAGATAGCCAAGCGCATTATCGCCAATCCGCCCGATGAGTTCGCCAGCGGCGGCCTGGTGTTCTTCCTCAACCGTCTGGCCAGCTTCGGCGGAGCGGTGGACTGATGAGCGGAGCGGGCACATATAGCGATAAAGGCAAGGTTTCCTGGGCCGGTCTGACCATGGAAGAGAAAAACCAGTACGTCGAACAGTACTCGTCTCTGATAAAATACCTGGCCGACCGCCTGGCCGCACGCCTGCCTGACCACATTAATAAGGATGACCTGATATCCTCCGGTGTTCTGGGGCTCATCGACGCGGTGGATAAATTCGATCCCTCACGGGCCATCATGTTCAAGACCTATGCCGAGTTCCGCATCAAAGGCGCCATGCTCGATGAGCTGCGCAGCCTGGATTGGGTGCCGCGTTCCATTCGCAAAAAAGCCAGCCAGATGGAAAAGCTGTGGCAAAGGCTGGAAGGTGAACTGGGGCGCCCCCCCAGCGATGAAGAGGCGGCCGAGGCCTTGGAAATATCAGTGCCGGAATACCTGAAGCTTCTGGATGAAATCCGCACCATCAATATTCTGGATCTGGACGCTTTCAAAGCCGTTGATAAATCAGGGGCCAAGGAAAGCCGTGATATTTATGACATTCTGGCTGATGAAAACACACTCGACGCCCTGACCCTCCTGGGTCAGAGTGAGGTACGCGATGTGCTGGCCAAGGCCATTGATGATCTGGCTGAGAAAGAACGCCTGGTGGTGACCCTCTATTACCATGAGGAACTGACCATGAAAGAAATCGGGCAGGTGCTCGGCTATACCGAATCCCGCATCAGCCAGCTGCACACCAAAAGCCTCCTGCGCCTTCGCACCAAACTGCGCCGCTATTTTGAAGAGCGCATCGGCGCCATAGCCTGAAGACAGCCCGGAGCAGCCAATGGCCGAGGATAAAAAGCCCGATCCAAATCTCGATGACTGGGATAACCTGCCGCTGGACCCGGCTTCCGACGATTGGGACGATATTCCGCCGCCGTCTGAAAAAAACGCCGACGATTCCACTCCTCCGGCCCCGGAGCCCTTTCCCTCTTCCGATGATTTCGCAGCCCAGTCTCCTGCTGATTTTTCCCAGGAACGCGTTCGTGATAATCCGGCCATTCCGCCTGATGAAGATTTTGGCGGCGGATTTGATCTTGATGGGGTGGACAGTGATTTCGATGCTCCGCCTGACGATGATTTCGATTCCCCGGCCGCGCCTGATGACGGGCTTGACCTGCACCTGGATTTGCCGCCGGCGGCTTTGGAGCTTGATGAAACCCTGGATTCTCCCGCCTCCGCGCCGGATGATGGTTTCGACTCCACCGATGTACCCCCAACTTCGCTTGAAGACGATTTTGATTCTCCTATATCTAATGATGACCAGGACCCTGTCGGAGTCCCTTCCGCTGCCGAGAGCCTGGATACGGATGCCCCGGCCGATGACGATGATGATTTTGCCGCGATCATGAAAGGGGAGAGCGCCCAGAGCCCGGCTGTGGAAGATGAAGATATTCCATTTCCCAACGTTTCCGAGCCAAAACCGCCGACGAAGAAGGTTGAACTTGATATAGACGGCATTTTTCCGGATGAGGATGAAGAGCCCTCCACCGAGCCGGAGGATGAAGCCGCACCTGAAGAGGAAGAAGAAGACATTCCTGAGGATGTTCCGGCGGAGGAAGAAGAAGCGGAAAACGTCGAAGTTGAGCTGGTCCGCAAGAAAGTTCCAAAAATCAAGCTGCTGCTCATCATCATTCCGGCGGTCCTGATTTTGGCGGGCCTGGTTTTTGGGGTTTACAAGCTGTTTATCGCCAAAGACGAACCGGAGTATGTGCCGCCTCCGCTGACCATAAGCCCGAATCTTCCTGTGCGCGAACCCCATCCGGGGGAATTGCGGCTTGAATCTTTTTATATAAATTTCCCCGGCCGCCCCAATGATACTATTGTTGAGGTGTCAATGGTCCTGCATTTTGAGGATACCGCCGATGAACTGGCCATTGTCGACGGATTGGTGACCATTCGTGATATTATTTACAGGATCACCCAGAGCAAGGGCAACCAGATCATCACTAACAGCGAACTTCAACGGGCCCTCCGGGAAGAACTGCGCACTCGAGCCAATCTGGCCTTGGGTGGTGATCACGTTTCCTATGTTCAAATCAATCAGATTCGCATTCTTCAATAACTTCTGGTATACGCCTTGACAAGGCTCCAGCTTGTTTAAAATGTCGCCGATAATTCTTGCGGATACTGTCCCCGACATGCTTTTGTAGAAAATTTCCTTAGTTCAAATAACTTTCAATTTTTATGAAGTGGTATGGAAGTTGAAAAAATTTCCATACCGCTTGGTCATTTTGTGCCCGTCGGCCGCCTCCTTCGCTTCAAAAAAAATTCCCCTGCAACACTGTTTGATTTTATTACGCTTTTCAGAAATTCAGCCCCACCTGTCTCTATTTTTGCCGTCTTCTCATCCAGGTATGGATGAGAAGACGTAAAGATATACCTTCCGCATATTGTTAATGAATATAAATTGTAATGATATGTTTAGTTTCTAAAAGTATATCAATAAGTTTATTCTTCTTATTTGATCATCATCGTTAGCGGGTTGAGAAATGTGTGACAAGTATTGGCAGGTAAATCTAAAGTCGGGGTCTATTTAAAGCGTATGGTTGCCTAGCTTGGATGAAATTATTTTTAACAGAATTTTTAATATTTTCAGCTATTTTCAAGAAACGAAGTAGTTGATGGTGAAGCTTTTTTTAACTATAAAATGTTTTATTAAAACCTCACAGGGGCCGATACGTTAAACAAGAAAGGAATATATCTCTTTTTCATCAATTCACTTTAATTTTTACTAAGGAGGGCGATGGTTACAATATAAAGAAGTCATTAACATTTAAATAATGCTCCGGCCTAGAGTCGGAGTGTGAGATGAAACCGAATGACTGCCGCTTTTAGGCGGAACTTTTAAGCGCTGTCATTCCAGTAACTTGAACCTTACTTTCAATGGAACCAATCGGGCAAGGACGCCCGGCCTGAAGCATCAGGCTTTTTCCAAGGAGGATCCCATGAGTATCACGATTAATCATAATGGTATGGCGGCCAACACGGCCAGGAATTTGAGCAGCACCTACGGCAAGCTCAGCACCAACATCCAGCGCATGTCGACCGGTCTTCGCGTCAACAGCGCGGCCGACGACGCGGCGGGCCTGGCCATCCGCGAAATGATGAGAGCCGACATAACGGCCACCCAGCAGGGTATCCGCAACGCGGCCGACGCCATCAGCATGATTCAGACGGCCGACGGTGCCCTGGGCGTCATCGACGAAAAGCTGACCCGTATGAAGGAACTGGCCGAGCAGGCCTCAACCGGTACCTACACCACGGTGCAGCGCGATATCATCAACTCGGAATACCAGGCCATGGCGGCGGAAATTGACCGTATCGCCAACGCCACCAACTTCAACGGCATCAAACTGCTGGACGGCTCGGTCTCCAACCAGCACGGCGGCCAGGGCATCAAGGTGCACTTTGGCACGTCCAACAACGCGGCCGAAGACTATTACTTCATCAACATCGGCGACGCCCGGGCCACCAGCGCCACCGGCCTCCGTGTCGGCGGCGACGCCAAGAACGACATCTGGGGACAGGGCGCGTCCGCTTCGGGTTCGCTTTCCGGCCCCGGCTGCTGCACGGCCGGTTTTGACAGCCTCAACGGCAACGCCGGCTTCACCAGCGGTCAGACCTTCTCCTATGGCTACAACTGGGACTGGACCGAAGACGCCGACACCGAGCTTCTGAGCGGCAAGTATCTGGCCGGCCGTTACACGGTTGGCTCCAGCGACAGCCTCCAGGATCTGGTCAACAAAGTCAACGCCGGCACCCAGAGCCGGGTGGGCATTGAGGTTGACGCCAGCACCCTGCGGCGGCAGGTGGGCAATAGCGACGGCACGGTGGCCGTGTGTATCGGCGATGAGTCCTATTACTGGGGCGACGATACAGAGGTGGAAGGTTACGAAGTAACGAATTACAAAACCAAATACGAAGGCACGGCCCTGTATGCCACGACCAGTGACGGCACGCTGGTGACCAGCAACACCTCGGCCGCGGCCGCTTTCGGGATGAGCAGCGCCAAGGCCACCGCCACCTTGAACGGCAGACAGGATGTGGGCGCCGGGGCCAATGCGCTGAACAACTCCATCAGCAAAAGCTTCACCCACAATATCGAGGACAGCAACGAAGTTGCGCCGACTTCAGCGGCGGTCAACGCCTATCGCACGGCCAATGGCAAGCTGAGCACCGACCAGATCGCCGATGAGCTGGACAGAAAGATAAATCAAGCCAGCGCCGAATGGATGAATGTCGCCAGCGCCAAAACCGGACAAAGCCAGGCTGACTATGTAGCCGATCAGGTCAAAGGCCTGGTGGAGCAGTATGCGACTATTGATACCGGCGTGTACACCAACGGCACTAGCTACACTTCAGCCGCGGCCCTGACCGATGCGGCCAAGAAGGCCGGATGGAGTGAAGTGGATGTGGAGATCGAAGCGCAGTTAAATGCATACCTGCAGGACGCAGTACAGGGTATCCAGAACGGAGCCGGTCCGACCATGACGCTTGCGGGTCTGAAAAACAATCTGGCCACTCAGGTTGACAACGTGATGACCGCGCAGACGACTCAGGCCGATGGCGTCACTGCCAAAGATAGATATACGGCGGCCACCTACACAGCGGCCCATACGGCCAACGGCGTCCCGGCGACGACCTCGGCGGTGGGCATGACCCAGTCGAGTTATGTGGAAAAGGTCGGCGGCATAGTCGACTACACCAAGCAGACGATCAAAGTGGCCGGCAATCGCGGGACCGACGATCAGTACACTGCCACGGCCCTGGCGAACGCGATCAACACGAATGAAGACAGCGAATTCTGGGCCATGACCGGCGGCGATCACAACGAGATAGTCTATGTGTTCCACAAAGACGGCGGGAACAACAATGACATCAGGGCCTGCGAGGAAGCCGGCCGGAACGACGCCTCCCGCGCGGCTCTGGAAGCCTTCAAATTCGAAAATGTGGAAAGCGGCACCTGGCATGAAAGCGGCACCACCATGAGCCTTGGCGGCGAAAAGTGGGGCACCATGACTCCGCAGCAGACCAAGACCGACAAAGGCAGTGAAGTCTGGAACGTGACCCTCGCCGGCCGCGATGTGGGCAAGGAACGCGACCTGTGGATCGCCAACATGGGCGAACTGACCACCCCGGGCCTTGAAAACAGCCCCGGCATCATCAACGGCATGGATCGTGACGCCTTCCTGGAAATCCAGAACGCGGCCAACGCGAACTGGGCGGGAGCGGAAGTGCGGACCCAGTCCAGCGCCCAGGAAGCCCTGGACGCCCTGACAGAAGCCATAACCAACAAAGACAAAATCCGGGCCGACCTTGGCGCTATGCAGAACCGCCTGGAAAACACCATGACCAACCTGGAAATCCAGGCTGAGAACCTGCAGGCCTCTGAAAGCCGCATCTCGGATGTGGACGTGGCCAAGGAAATGACCGAGTTCACCAAGAACAACGTTCTGACCCAGTCGGCCATCGGCATGCTCTCGCAGGCCAACTCCATGAGCCAATTGGCTCTCTCCCTGATGTAACAGCCGAACGGACGGCGCCGCCGTCCCACGGTTCCGTCCATCATCAAAACTCAAGCCGGCCCGCCTCCCTTGGAGGCGGGCCGGCTTTTTTTGTTATCCCTTCTTGTCTTTAACGCACTGATTTAACACGTATTTATACTTAAGAAAATAGCCCGGAGCTTAGCCGGGTATTTTTTTGTAAAAAAGTCTTTATGAAAACCTCACAAGTGTCGATAAGTTTATCAAGAAAGACGCGCAGCGTTTTCTGATAATGAAATCTATATATAAATTGAGTGCTTTGTGATTACAAGCTGAAAGGCTTTAATCTTAATAATATTAAATGCGGCCGGAGCCGCCGCCAAAGCGCAGCTCTTTCAGAAACACGGGCAAGGACGCCCGCCCTGATACAAGAGGATATTCAAGGAGGACCCCATGGCTATCACAATTAATCACAATGGTATGGCCGCCAACACGACCAGAAACCTGAGTTCCACCTACGGGAAACTCGGCACAAGCATCCAGCGCATGTCAACCGGCCTTCGCGTCAACAGCGCGGCCGACGACGCGGCGGGGCTGGCCATTCGCGAAATGATGCGGGCCGACATCACGGCCACTCAACAGGGCATTCGCAACGCGGCCGATGCCATCAGCATGATCCAGACGGCCGATGGCGCGCTTGGAGTTATCGATGAAAAGCTGACCCGTATGAAGGAACTGGCCGAGCAGGCCTCAACCGGTACCTACACCACGGTGCAGCGCGATATCATCAACTCGGAATACCAGGCCATGGCGGCGGAAATTGACCGTATCGCCAACGCCACCAACTTCAACGGCATTAAGCTCCTAGACGGATCGGTCTCCAACCAGCACGGCGGGCAGGGTATCAAGGTGCACTTTGGCACGTCCAACAACGCAGCCGAGGACTATTACTTCATTAATATAGGCGACGCCCGGGCCACCAGCGCCACCGGCCTCCGTGTCGGCGGCGACGCCAAAAACGACATCTGGGGACAGGGCGGCGCCGGGAGTGCCGAGTCCGGGGCCGGCTGCTGTGCGGGCGGTTTTGAAAGCCTTAACGGGCAGGCCGGCTTCACCAGCGGACAAACCTTCTCCTATGGCTACAACTGGGACTGGAATGAGGATGTCGATACTGAACTGACGAGCGGCAAGTATCTGGCTGGCCGTTACACGGTGGGTTCCAGCGACAGCCTCCAGGATCTGGTCAGTAAAGTCAACGCCGGCACCCAGAGCCGGGTGGGAGTTGAGGTCAATGCCAGCACCCTGCGTCGGCAGGTAGGCAATAGCGACGGCACAGTGGCCGTGTGTATCGGCAACGAGTCCTATTACTGGGGCAATGATCAGGAAGTGGAAGGCTACGAAGTAACGAGATACAAAACCAAATATGAAGGCACGGCCCTTTATGCCACGACCAGTGACGGCACGCTGGTGACCAGCAACACCTCGGCCGCGGCCGCCTTCGGGATGAGCAGCGCCAGGGCCACTGCCACTTTGGACGGCAGAGAGGATGTGGGCGCCGGGGCCAACGCGCTGAACAACTCCATCAGCAAAAGCTTCACCCACAATATCGAGAACAGCAACGAAGCGGTGCCGACTTCAGCGGCGGTCAACGCCTATCGCACGGCCAACGGCAAGCTTACCACCACTCAGATCGCCGATGAGCTGGACAACAAGATAACTCAAGTCAGAGCCGAATGGATGCGGGCCGCCAGCGCCAGTGGAGTGCGCGAGTCTGATTATGTAGCCGATCAGGTCAAGGGCCTGGTGGAGCAATATTCGACTATTGATACCGGAGTGTACGCCAACGGCACCAGCTACACTTCAGCCGCGGCCCTGAGCGATGCGGCCAAGAAGGCCGGGTGGAGCGAAGTGGATGTACAGATCGGCGCGCAGTTAAATGCATACCTGCAGGACGTAGTAGCGGGTATCCAGAGCGGAGCGGGTCAGACAATTACGCTCGCGGGCCTGAAAAACAATCTGGCCACTCAGATTGACAACGTGATGGCCGCGCAGACGACTCAGGCCGATGGCGTCACTGCCAAACAGAGATATACAGCGGTGACCTACGCGGCGAACCATACGGCCAACGGCGTCCCGGCGACGACATCCGCGGTTGGCATGAGGGAATCGAGCTATGTGGAAAAGGTTGGCGGCATAGTCGATGCCAATAACCAGAAGATCCAGGTGGCCGGCAATCGCGGGACCGACGATCAGTACACGGCCACGGCCCTGGCCAGAGCCATCAATGAGAATGAAGACAGTGATTACTGGGCCATGACTGGCGGCGATCACAATGAGATGGTCTACGTTTTCAGTAAAGAGGGCGGAAACAACAATAATGTCAAGGCCTGTGACGCGGCCGCGAGCAACGACAGTTCGCGGAGAGCCATGGAGGCCTTTACTTTCGAACATGTGGAGAGCGGGCAATGGAGTGAAAGCGGCACCACCATGAGTCTCGGCGGCGAAAAATGGGGCACCATGACGCCTATGATGACCAAATCCAATAATGGTACGGAATCATGGAACGTGACTCTCTCTGGCCGTGATGTGGGAAGTGAACGCGATCTGTGGATTGCCAATGTGGGTGATTTGACCACTCCGGGCCTTGAAAATGCGTCCGGTTCCATTAACGGCATGGATCGCGAATCGTTCGTGGAAATCCAGAACGCGGCCAACGCGAACTGGGCGGGAGCGGAAGTGCGGACCCAGTCCAGTGCCCAGGAAGCCCTGGACGCCCTGACCGAGGCCATCACCAACAAAGACAAAATCCGGGCCGATCTGGGCGCCATGCAGAACCGTCTGGAAAATACCATGACCAACCTGGAAATCCAGTCCGAGAACCTCCAATCGGCTGAGAGCGGCATCTCGGATGTGGATGTGGCCAAAGAAATGACCGCGTTCACCAAGAACAACGTTCTGACCCAGTCGGCCACCAGTATGCTGGCCCAAGCCAACTCCATGAGTCAGCTGGCCCTCTCGCTTATCAGATAAACAGCCCGCCGGGAGCCAAGTTCCGCCGGCTCCTAAAGGCTTGTCAACAGGCGGGGAAAGGGTCCTCCCCCGCCGCAGCGGGACCGCTTCTAATGAAGCGGTCCCGCTGTTTTTAATGACAAAGTCATTCCGTCGCGGCCGTCAGTCTGGCAGCATCGTGAAAAGCGTGGTTTTCACGATGCGGGTGACGGCTAACTTCTTAATATCAGTCGCTAACGCTCCGTCGCCTACGGCGACCTTTTCAAAGCGGAGCATTCGATTGTTTCGGGCCAGGGGTTTGTCAGCAATTTGAGCGGAGCCGCTTCAAATGAAGCGGCTCCGCTGTTTTTTTTGAGGCGCCCGCAAAACCTGATCTTTATCTTCAGAAAAAACTCATCCTTTTTTTACCCTTCTTGAAGTGTTGCGCACCATAGGTATGGAGCTTATTTTAACTTTAATTTTCTTAACTTGTCGGCGAACAAAGCCGATAAGATTTTCAAGAAAGAGAAAGTGATTTCTCGCTTGATTAAAAAGACGCCAAATTTTTATTGGTGGTTGATTAAGGATATTAAAGCAGCCGTATGTGGCCTTAAGGTCAAAGCCGGCGGTGAGCTAAAGGGCAGGGAGGCCCGCCCCGGTTTCAGCAGCCGGGTTCTTCAAGGAGGATGATCATGTCAATGGTTATCAATAATAATATGATGGCGGCCAATACCGCCCGCAACCTGAGTGCCACCTACGGCAAGCTCGGCCAGAGCGTTCAGCGTCTGTCTTCAGGCCTGAGGATCAACAGCGCGGCCGACGACGCCGCCGGTCTGGCCATCAGGGAATTGATGCGAACCGACATAACCACCCTCCGCCAGGGCATCCGCAACGCGGCTGACGCCATCAGCCTTATCCAGACCGCTGACGGCGCGTTGGGCGTTATTGATGAAAAACTGACCCGCATGAAGGAACTGGCTGAACAGGCTGCCACCGGCACTTACACGACTGTTCAGCGGGAAATCATCAATTCAGAATATCAGGCCATGGCCGATGAAATAGATCGAATCGCTAATGCCACCAATTTCAACGGCATTAAACTTCTCGACGGTTCAGTGACCAATCAGCACGGCGGGCGCGGCATTAAGATCCACTTTGGCACCTCCAACAACGAGGCTGAAGACTATTACTTTATTAATATAGGCGACGCCCGGGCCACCAGTTCCACCGGCCTCAGGGTAGGCGGCGACGCCAAGAATGATATCTGGGCTCAGGGCGCGGCCGCTTCAGGCGCCATGGCCGGTCCCGGCTGCTGTACGGCCGGGTTTACCAGCCTCAATGGCCCCGGCGGCTTCATCAGCGGTGAAACGTTTTCATACGGATATAACTGGGATTGGATGGAAGATCGCGACCCGGAACTTCTGACGGGCAAATATCTGGCCGGGCGTTACACGGTAAATTCATCTGACAGCCTTCAGGATCTGGTCAACAAGGTCAACGCCGGCACCCAAAGCCGGGTGGGCATCAAAATTAACGCGGACATACTTGAAAACGCCATTTCCACCGGCAGCGGCACCGTCGCCGTATGTATCGGCAACGAGGCTTATTTTTGGGGCAGCGCGACTGTGGCCGGCGGGGCTTTTGTCAACAAATATGAAACGACTTATTCCTATGTTTCCGCCACCGGTTATGCCGGGGGAGGGATGTATACCAGCAATATAAATATAGCCAATGCCCTTGACTTGGGTCAGTTATCCAAAACTATCAAGCTCGATGGCGAGACCAGCGCGGCGCTCGGAGCGGCCGCCCTGAATAAAGCCATTGCAACCGAGGGGCTGGCCACACTCACCAGCAGCGTGGTCAGCCTTGACCGCAGCATCAGCGCGCTGGCTGTGGCCATCAATTCGGGCACATACAGCCAGGGTACGCTGATTGAGACAGGCATATGGACAGACGGCCAGTTTTGGACCAACGACCCCAGCATCATACGTCAGCTGCATGGCAATAACAATTGGAAGCAAATCCAGTTTATCGTGGACGACCATATGATCGGCAATGCTGATCCGACCACCACCTCAAACATGTTAAAAAATGAGATAACCAGCATTGTTCCGGGAACATATGCCGATATAAACCAAAAAATAGAAAAACACCCGGGCGCGGCTATTCCGCCGGCGGCCCCGGCTGATGTCTTGCCGTTTGAGAGGACTTATGAGATATGGGAGGGCGGTGTTGTCGATTCCAGCAAGGAAATGACCCATGTCTCCAGCGCCGGAGCGGACAGGTTCACCGCCGCCTCACTGGCTTCGGCCATAAATCATAATGTCTCCAGCCAGTATTGGGCCATGACTCAGGGCGATGATATGCTGTATGTTTTTCATCGTGACGGCGGCAATAACAATGATATCCGGGCCTGCGAAGTGGGCGGACGTGATTTGATCTCCCGCGGCGGGCTTGAAGCCATATCGTTTGAAAACGTCGAGACAGGCACATGGCATGAAAGCGGAACCTCGCTGAGTCTCGGCGGGGAACGCTGGGGCACCATGATACCGGTTCAAACCAAAACCGACAAGGGGCACCAGGTTTGGAACGTGACCCTCTCCGGGCGTGACGTCGGCAGCGAACGCGACCTATGGATTGCCAACCTCGATGAACTTGAAACGCCCGGCCTTGAAGACGGCGTAATCAACGGCCTGGATCGCGATGCCTTTATCGAAATTCAAAACGCGGCCAACGCCAACTGGAAAGGCGCGGAAGTGCGCACCCAGTCCAGCGCCCAGGAATCCCTGGACGCTATTACCGAAGCTATCGTTAAAAAAGATAAAATCAGGGCCGACCTAGGCGCCATGCAAAACAGATTGGAGAACACCATGACTAATCTCGAAATTCAGGCCGAAAACCTGCAGTCTTCAGAATCACGTATTTCCGATGTCGATGTGGCCAAGGAAATGACCGAATTCACCAAAAATAACGTGCTGGTGCAGGCCGGCGTCAGTATGCTGGCCCAGGCCAACTCCATGAGTCAATTGGCGCTCTCGCTTCTCGGGTAATTTATCTCTTCGGCGGGGAGGGAATGCTTATTCCCTCCGTTTCAAAGCCGAAGCCGGGCGACCAGCAATTCTAATTATGGCCGACGCCCCCGCATAAAGCCGGGGTCGAGCGTAGCGAGACGGAGCGCCAGCGACTGGTTTTGACGGAAAAATAGCCGCTCGCGAAACAAAAACCACGCTTTTTGTGTAGCTACAAGCCGCAAGTTCAAGGGAAAAAATCATAATTAGAATTGCTGCCGGACGACTTCAGATATAGCTGCAGTAGTCTTTAACAAACTGAAACAATTATGGATGATCATTCAATTTTAGTGACATAAATCTATCTTAAAAGGGCTAAAAGTTTCATCTCACTTTAATCAACTGATAAATGCCAGACGGCTCAAATAGCTCTTAAAGCTTTTTTTAACTATAAAATCATTAACTTAGCGTGTAAGAAAGCCGATAAGTCAATTAAAGGATGGAAGAGTTCCATCGCTTGTCAAACAAAATTTACATCAGGAGGGCAGTATCACGAAGCAAGATACATCATAAGGAGCGAACGGACAATCCGCTTGAAAAGAGTTTATCTTCATTAGAACCCTCGCTATCATTTAATTAGGGCAAGGACGCCCAACCCGGAAAATCCGGGTACCATCAAGGAGGACACTATGGCTATCACGATTAATAACAATATGATGGCGGCCAACACGGCCCGCAATCTGAGCAGCACCTACGGCAAGCTCAGCACCAACATCCAGCGCCTGTCGACCGGTCTTCGCGTCAACAGCGCGGCCGACGACGCGGCCGGCTTGGCCATCCGCGAAATGATGAGAGCCGACATCACGGCCACCCAGCAGGGTATCCGCAACGCGGCCGACGCCATCAGCATGATTCAGACGGCCGACGGCGCCCTGGGCGTCATCGACGAAAAGCTGACCCGTATGAAGGAACTGGCCGAGCAGGCCTCAACCGGTACCTACACCACGGTGCAGCGCGATATCATCAACTCGGAATACCAGGCCATGGCGGCGGAAATTGACCGTATCGCCAACGCCACCAACTTCAACGGCATCAAACTGCTGGACGGCTCGGTCTCCAACCAGCACGGCGGCCAGGGCATCAAGATCCACTTTGGCACGTCCAACAACGCGGCCGAGGATTATTACTTCATCAACATCGGCGACGCCCGGGCCACCAGCGCCACCGGCCTCCGTGTCGGCGGCGACGCCAAGAACGACATCTGGGGACAGGGCGCGGCCGCTTCCGGCGCGCTTTCCGGTCCCGGCTGCTGCACGGCCGGTTTTGAAAGCCTCAACGGCAACGCCGGCTTCACCAGCGGTCAGACCTTCTCTTATGGCTACAACTGGGACTGGACCGAAGACAGCGACCCCGAACTTTTGAGCGGCAAATACCTGGCCGGCCGTTACACTGTTGGCTCCAGCGACAGCCTTCAGGATCTGGTCAACAAAGTCAACGCCGGCACCCAGAGCCGGGTGGGCATTGAGGTTGACGCCAGCACCCTGCGGCGGCAGGTGGGCAATAGCGACGGCACGGTGGCCGTGTGTATCGGCGATGAGTCCTATTACTGGGGCGACCCGACAGAGGTGGAAGGCTATGAAGTAACGAGTTACAAAACCAAATACGAAGGCACGGCCCTGTATGCCACGACCAGTGACGGCACGCTGGTGACCAGCAACACCTCGGCCGCGGCCGCCTTCGGGATGAGCAGCGCCAAAGCCACGACCACTTTGAACGGCAGACAGGATGTGGGCGCCGGGGCCAATGCGCTGAACAACTCCATCAGCAAAAGCTTCACCCACAATATCGAGGACAGCAACGAAGTTGCGCCGACTTCAGCGGCGGTCAACGCCTATCGCACGGCCAATGGCAAGCTGAGCACCGACCAGATCGCCGATGAGCTGGACAGAAAGATAAATCAAGCCAGCGCCGAATGGATGAATGTCGCCAGCGCCAAAACCGGACTGAGCCAGGCTGAATATGTAGCCGATCAGGTCAAAGGCCTGGTGGAGCAGTATGCGACTATTGATACCGGCGTGTACACCAACGGCACTAGCTACACTTCAGCCGCGGCCCTGACCGATGCGGCCAAGAAGGCCGGATGGAGCGAAGTGGATGTGGAGATCGAAGCGCAGTTAAATGCATACCTGCAGGACGCGGTAACGGGTATCCAGAACGGAGCCGGTCCGACCATGACGCTTGCGGGTCTGAAAAACAATCTGGCCACTCAGGTTGACAACGTGATGACCGCGCAGACGACTCAGGCCGATGGCGTCACAGCCAAAGACAGATATACGGCGGCCACCTACACAGCGGCCCATACGGCCAACGGCGTCCCGGCGACGACTTCGGCGGTGGGCATGACCCAGTCGAGTTATGTGGAAAAGGTCGGCGGCATAGTCGACCACACCAAGCAGACCATCCAGGTGGCCGGCAATCGCGGGACCGACGACCAGTACACTGCCACGGCCCTGGCCAGAGCCATCAACGAGAATGAAGACAGCGAATTCTGGGCCATGACCGGCGGCGATCACAACGAGATAGTCTATGTGTTCCACAAAGACGGCGGGAACAACAATGACATCAGGGCCTGCGAGGAAGCCGGCCGGAACGACGCCTCCCGCGCGGCTCTGGAAGCCTTCAAATTCGAACATGTGGAAAGCGGCACCTGGCATGAAAGCGGCACCAGCCTGAGCCTGGGCGGTGAAAAATGGGGTTCCATGAAACCCGTTCAGACCAAGACCGACAAAGGCAACGAAGTCTGGAACGTGACCCTTAGCGGCCGTGATGTGGGCAAGGAACGCGACCTGTGGATCACCAATCCTGGCGAACTGACCACCCCGGGCCTTGAAAACAGCCCCGGCATCATCAACGGCATGGATCGTGACGCCTTCATGGAAATCCAGAACGCGGCCAACGCGAACTGGCCGGGAGCGGAAGTGCGGACTCAGTCGAGCGCTCAGGAATCCCTGGACGCAATAACAGAAGCCATAACCAACAAAGACAAAATCCGGGCCGACCTCGGCGCCATGCAGAACCGCCTGGAAAATACCATGACCAACCTGGAAATCCAGGCAGAGAACCTACAGGCCTCTGAAAGCCGCATCTCGGATGTGGACGTGGCCAAGGAAATGACCGAGTTCACCAAGAACAACGTCCTGGTCCAGTCGGCCATCGGCATGTTGAGCCAGGCCAACTCCATGAGCCAGCTAGCTCTCTCCCTGATCGGCTAACCAGGGCATAGCCCTGGACCCACGGATGCTCACGCATCCTCCGTCTAGGGCGCCTTTCCCGTAATAGTTAATTACGGCGGCCATCATCGTATTAAGAATGCTGCCCCCTTGGCGATGGATTCTTCCTTCGCCAAGGGGGCAGCTCTTTTTTGGAGCAGTCAGGATTGGCGGCACATCGTATTAAAAGGAGCGTTGCCCCTTTGGCTTTGGATAATGCCATAGCCAAGGGGGCAACGCTCTTAATACGATGATGGCCGCCGTAATTAACTATTACGGGAAAAAGACACCCAGACGAAGGATGCGCGAGCATCCGTGGGTCCAGGGCTATGCCCTGGGGGGGATTTTTGCGAAGATGCTTTTGACGGCGGCCGCTGCTTCGGGGGAGTTTTTGTAGACGCTGACGCCTTTGCGGTCAGCCTCAATTATAGAGTCGGCAAAGGGAATGAAACCCAGCACTTCCATGCCGGCCAGGGCGCTGGTTATGAATTCCTCATCGCCCTTGTTGCGCACTTTGTTGCCAACTACCGACACCCGCTTGAGGTGCAGGTCGCCCGCCAGGCGGCGCACGGTCTGGGCGGTTTCAATCGAGCGCTGGCCCGGCTCCACCACCACTATCAATTGATCAACGCCGCTGGAGGTGGCCCGGCCCAGATGCTCCAGACCGGCTTCCATATCCATGATAACCACTTCATCACGGGCCAGCACCAGATGCATGATGATGTTTTTCAGCATCGTGCTCTCCGGGCAGATGCAGCCGCCGCCGCCCTGCTTCACGCCGCCCAGGGTCATGAACTTTATGCCGTCAACCTCTTTGGCCAGGGTGTCGGGAAGGTCGTCGACCTTGGGGTTGATGGTGAACATTGACCCATAGGTGCCCGGCTCGGAGCCGGTGCGTTCGGCCACCAATTCTTTCATTTCAGAAATGGGGGTAACATTGGCCAGATCGGGATAGCCAAGGGCCGCAGCCAAGTTGGCGTCCGGATCGGCGTCCACAGCCAAAACTTTTTTTCCGCTCTCTTTGAATAGATGGGCCAGGGTGGCGGAAAATGTGGTCTTGCCGACTCCGCCTTTGCCGGATACTGCTATTTTCATAAAATCCTCACATATTCAGAATTGAGGGTTGTGGAACAGCCGCACTGCTAGGGTGCCATGAGGCTGTTCACAAAGCCCTTGGGCATCGTTTCAGGCCGGAAGGTTTCTGGCCGCGCCCATAAGGCGATAGACCAGGGCCGAACCCAGCCAGGAGATGTCTTCGTTGGAAAAATAGGAGCCGATGTTTTTATCGAACAACACCTGCCCGGCGCTTTCAAACTCTTCGTCCGCGTGATGGACCATAACGGTAATGTCTATGTTGGGAAGAACCCGGAATTTTCCGGCCTCATCCCCGCAGGCCCGCACCGGTTCACCGCCCATGGCGGCAATGGCCCGGGTCAGAAGGCCCGGATTTGAGCCAAAAACTTTGGCCAGAGGAGCTTCGGCCCGGCTGTGAAAAGCCTTGGTGTAGAACTCGCCGCCGGGTATCTGGCGATAGGCCACCATGTCGCCCGTGGGCAGCTCGCCGGAGGCTCCGTTGAGGTAGTGCATGACCAGAACGGCGTCAGTGGGGCTGAATTCTTCGCCGACTTTCTGATCGCGCCAGGCCACAGTCTTTTCCGGGCCTGTCACCAGAACGGACCGGCCGAAAAAATCCAGTTCAAACCCTTCCGGGGCGGATAGCAGGGTGGCCCCGGCGGCATCGGCCACGGCGGCCGGATCCTTGGCGGACAGCTCCTCGGCGGCTATGCGGCAGGCATTTTTATAGTCATCTACTCTCACGGGCGGCTCCTTTTTGTTAAAATGTGGCGGCCTCAGGCCTATGCCCCGCCGCGTTCAGGATTATATCACAACCCATATAAATATAACCACCCGGTTTGAAAAGGCAACCTTTTACCGGCGAGCGATTCTAATTATGATTTTTTTCCCATGAACTTACGGCTCGTAGCTACACAAAAAGCGTGGTTTTTGTTTCGCGAGCGGCTATTTTTCCGTCAAAACCAGTCGCTGGCGCTCCGTCTCGCTACGCTCGACCCCGGCTTTATGCGGCGGCGTCGACCATAATTAGAATTGCTGTTTTACCGGCGAGCGATTTTAATTATGACTTTTTTCCCATGAACTTACGGCTCGTAGCTACACAAAAAGCGTGGTTTTTGTTTCGCGAGCGGCTATTTTTCCGTCAAAACCAGTCGCTGGCGCTCCGTCTCGCTACGCTCGACCCCGGCTTTATGCGGCGGCGTCGACCATAATTAGAATTGCTGTTTTACCGGCGAGCGATTTTAATTATGACTTTTTTCCCATGAACTTACGGCTCGTAGCTACACAAAAAGCGTGGTTTTTGTTTCGCGGGCGGCTATTTTTCCGTCAAAACCAGTCGCTGGCGCTCCGTCTCGCTACGCTCGACCCCGGCTTTATGCGGCGGCGTCGACCATAATTAGAATTGCTGTTTTACCGGCGGGCGATTTTAATTATGACTTTTTTCCCATGAACTTACGGCTCGTAGCTACACAAAAAGCGTGGTTTTTGTTTCGCGGGCGGCTATTTTTCCGTCAAAACCAGTCGCTGGCGCTCCGTCTCGCTACGCTCGACCCCGGCTTTATGCGGCGGCGTCGACCATAATTAGAATTGCTGTTTTACCGGCGGGCGATTTTAATTATGACTTTTTTCCCATGAACTTACGGCTCGTAGCTACACAAAAAGCGTGGTTTTTGTTTCGCGAGCGGCTATTTTTCCGTCAAAACCAGTCGCTGGCGCTCCGTCTCGCTACGCTCGACCCCGGCTTTATGCGGCGGCGTCGGCCATAATTAGAATTGCTGTTTTACCGGCGAGCGATTCGAATTATGGCCTTTTCCCTGAGCTTACGGCTCGCAGCCAGACAAAAAGCGGGAGCCAGGCTCCCGCTTTTACCATAATAAAGCTGGTCAGCTTTTAACCGGCCGCATTTTCTTCATGAATATAGTTGATAATTGCTTCCAGGGTGCTGTCGACATCTTTGGCCGCCACCTGGCAGGTGGCCACGGCCTCATGGCCGCCGCCGCCGAAGTGGAGGGCAATGCTGCCTAGGTTGGCCCGGCTGGTGCGGTTGATGATGCTGTTGCCCATGGCCAGGGCCACATTCTGGCGTTCCTTGCCCCAGGTGACATGAATGCTGACCTTGCAGTCCGGGAACATGGTGTAGACCAGGAAGCGGTTGCCCGCATAGATGTTTTCTTCATTGCGGAAGTCAATGATCAGAACTTCGCCGACCTGACGGGTGCAGCGTTTGAGCATGTTCTTGAACAGGGCGTCCTGTTCGAAATATCGGTCGGCCCTCTCTTTAACGTCGGGCTGGCGCAGAATTTCAGCGGCGGTCATGGTGCGGCAGAAATCGATCATTTCCAGCATCAGCTGGTAGTTGGAGATGCGGAAATCATGAAAACGGCCCAGCCCGGTTCGGGGATCCATTATATAGCCGATGAGAATCCAGTCGGTCGGCGCTGAGATTTCGGTGGTGGTGAGGTTGGCGCTGTCGACCTTGTCGACGGCTTCCATCATGGGGTTCCAGTGGGCCGGGAAACGGGAGGCTCCGCCCAGGAAGTCATAAATGACGCGGGCGCAGGAGGGGGCCACACGTGACATGCCGCGATAGGATATGGCGCCCAGACGCTCGCCCTCACTGGTATGATGATCAAACCACATGCCGCAGCCGGGGGCATAGGGAACATTGGCCAGAATGTCGTTGCTGTTGATTTCCACCAGGCCGGACTGGATATCCTTGGGGTGGGCAAACTGATAGCTGTCAATCAGGCCGGCTTCCTTCAGAAGGGCGCCGCAGGCCAGGCCATCGAAATCGGAACGGGTCACCAGACGCATATTTTCCTCACTTGATAAAGTTCGGCCCTGATTTTTAAAAACCGGCCGTATTTTTCATAAATTAGCGGAATAAAAAGACATGAACTCATCTTACACATGATAAACATATTGCTTATTATTGTCAACGAACGATTCTGAAGTATGATTTTGGTGGGTAACCGCTGGAAGCGGTAAAGGTCAAACTCGGCCGTGCGGGCGAAAAATTTTCTGACGTCGCTCGTAATTTTCTCGTATTCCCGGCCGGGTGGCTTCACAAGAGGGCTGTGAGTGCGTGCCCGTCCGGGGAGCAAAATTACGAGCGACTTACAGAAAATTTTTCGCCCGCCCGGCCTGGTCAGTGTCGGCATTTGGGTGGGATGATGGTTGTGGGCTTGTATAAGCCGACCATGTTCAGGAAGGCGAGGCGGTGAGATTTCTCCAGAGGGGACACGATTTTTGCGTAGCGGAGGGGCCGTCAGTTTAAGGGAAAAGATCTACATTTTAAAAAAAGCAGGTCGACCCGATAGGGGAGACGGAGCGCCAGCGACTGGTTTTGAGGCCATAAAAGCCGCTCGCAACGCAAAAACCACGCTTTTTGCGTTGCTGACGGGCCGCCAGTTTAAGGGAAAAAGCCATACTTAAAATCGCTCCACTATGGAGATATCTCACCGCCCCGCCATACGGATTTTACCTTTGCCGCCTCAAGCGATTGCCCTATGACATTTTCCTCCGACACTGGACAATCGTCCGTAAATATGGTAAGCGAATTAATGTCCCGCCTTGCGGCGGGCTGTTAGGAGTGAAATGTTTCCTGTTCCTGTTCAGCTTGGGCCACTCAGTTTGAGCTTTTACGGCCTTATGGTGGCGGCTGGTGTTCTGGCCGCCCTGGCCCTTTTTTCATACACCGCCCCCCGGCGGCAAATATCCCCCGCTGCGGCCAGGGATTTCTGCTTCTGGATGATCCTGGCGGGACTTCTGGGGTCACGGGTCTGGTATGTGGTTTTTCACTGGCCGGAATTTTCAGATGATCTGCCGGGCGTGTTCGCCTACTGGCGCGGCGGACTGATGTTTCAGGGGGGAGTGGTGGCCGCGCTTCTGCTCTCGCCGGTCTTCCTGCGGCGCTATAATCTGAAATTCTGGCCAGCGGCTGATGTCATGGCTCCATCTCTGGCTCTGGGCCAGTGTTTCGGCCGCTTGGGCTGTTTCGCGGCCGGCTGCTGTTATGGCCGGCCCACTGACTCAACTTTCGCGGTGACTTTTCCGCCGGGTTCGCTGGCCCCGGCCGGGATTCCCCTCATGCCGGTGCAGTTGATCGAATCGGCCGCTTTGCTGGTGCTGACCATTGTTCTGGTTCTGGCCATCAAGGCCTGGACGGGTCGTCGTCCCGGAGGGACGGCTTCTCTCTATTTGGCCGGAACCGGGCTTATCAGGCTGATTATGGAAGTTTTTTTCAGAGGCGATTACCGGGGTGAGCCAATTATCGGCACACTGCCGCCGACGACGCTGACGGCAATGGCCGCTTTGGCGGCCGGGCTGATTCTCCTTATCTGGCGCGGCCCACAGCGCAGGATGGAATAAAAAATCGGCCGCTTCAAGCGACATATTCTTCACCCGAAATGACGATTTTGGCGGTTCGCGGTGATTCTTTGGTGAAAAAAGTCATTTTTAGCTTGAAATTCAGCCGTTCATAAGGTAAAGAAGTCAAGGTATATAAATTAAGGAGGCCACTGTGGATCTGCACGCACTTAGATACTCCCCTGAAAGACTCTGGGTCCGGTTGGAGGATGACAATCAGGTGACCATCGGTTTGACCGATGAAGCTCTGGAAGATTACGACGAACTGACCAAAATACGCCTCCCTGCGGAAGGCGACGAGTTTTCAAAGGATGAGCCTTTCGGACGCCTTTCAGTGGGCAGCGGAACGGGCCTGCGGCTTCTTTCGCCTGTCAGCGGAGAGGTGGTGGCCATAAATGAGGACATTGTCGATGCGCCTGAGGCCATTTTGGAAGATCCTTACGAAGAGGGCTGGCTCATTCGCATGGACCTCAACTCCATGAGCGAATATGACGATCTGATGACTCGTGAGGAGTATGACGACTTCATCGACGAAGAATATGGCGATGATGACGCTGAAGACGAAGAAGATGAAGATTTTGATGAGGATGAAGAAGGCTACGAGGAAGAGGACGACGACGAATACTATTATGACGACGATGACGAGTAATCCATCGTCCTTCTGAATCGCCAGTAATCTGAATAAGAAAGAGCCGGAACCTTCTGTAGGGGGATTCCGGCTCTTTCTTATTCAGGGCGGCTGGGGCGGCTGGAAAGCCCCGCTTGCCTGTGATAGTGGAGGGCCGCCAAAGGGGCGGTGTTGACGAAGCCCAGGCTATGATAAAGCTTCAGGGCCGGGAGGTTGTAAGAGGCGGTTTCGACCTTGATTTCACCCACTCGCCCTCTGAGCCGGTTGAGGGTTTCATGCATTATCAGGCGGCCCAGCCCCCGGCCCCGATAGGGGGCGGCTACGGCCAGGATGGAGAGAAAGGCCAATTGTCCGCTGATGCGCACGGTGGAGATGGCCGCAGGCCGACCGCGGCGCTGATCCCAAAGGAGCAGAGCCGGATCGGCCTTGCCGGTCAAATCTTCCAGGGCCACCTGGCTCCAGAGGAGGCGAGCTTTTTCCGGGCCGGGAACCCTGTCGTTGCGCCAGTGTCCGTCATAGAAAAAATCACCTAGGGCTTCGACCGTATCGGCGGCCAGTTCAGAGACGTCGTCATCTTCCAGCACGACGAAACCAGCCGGGCGTTCAGCGGTCAGGGCTTCTTCCGGCACGGTTCCGGTCAGGGAGGTACCGATTTCGGCCATGACGAAATTTTCCCCCAAAAAACCCCTCAGCACGGCTGGATCGTGAAATGTTTTGATGGTAATCAGGTAATGGTCGCGGATGCGGCTCTGTTCAATGGCCAGATTGGCCAGCCGCCGCACTCTGGTTTCCCGCTCCAGCTGATTTTCAACCACCATGAACGGCCCCAGGATTCTGGCCGCCTCAAAACCCAGAAATTCGCTTTCCCAGTCTGAACGGTGATAGAGGGCCAGACCTTTGGCCGGATGCCTCTCGTCGACCCATAAAGGCACGGCCGCTCCCCGGCCGACCATAGCGGCCATATCTCTGATGGAATCCTGCGGCAGGGCGGGGCTCCAAAGGTCAACTGGATGTCCGACTTCACGGATTTCCCGCGAGAGCAGGGTCAGTGTTCCGGCAACGATACGGGCGGCCTGAAGGTTTGGGCTGGGCAATTGAACTCCTCTGGTGCACCGGGCTGGGCCCGGACCCCATGTCTAGGTGGCTCCTTCCCGTAATGGTTGGTTACGGAGGCCATCATCATATTAAGATCGGTGCCCCCACAGCGGTGGCTGCTTCCATAGCTGAGGGGGCCGCGCTCTTAATACGATGATGGCCGCCAAAACTAACGCCCCGGGAAGGGGTTACCCAGACGAAGGATGCGCTAGCATCCGTGGGTCCAGGGCTATGCCCTGGTTTTGAATATGTCGTATTTATTGGTGTTGTGATAACAGTTGCGGCAGACGCTCATGGTTTCATGACCCAGAGCCCGGCCAACTCTGTCCCTTTGTTCGTTCATTTTCCGGCTGTGCCAGGCTTCATGGAGGCTGATTGCTCCGACATAACCAAGGCTGTGTTCTTCAAGGCCGTCGGCGTCCTGTCCGCAGAACTGGATCAGCCCGTCATATTTGACCTCCAGGGCCAGAAAGACATCGACGCACAAGCCCCGGCTCAGGCCTGCGGATTGCTTATCCAGAAAAGGCTTGACCCGGTCGACTTCTGAAACGAAATTGAGATTGGTCAGATCCACCGCCACTTTGTCGACCAGGGTGAGATATTCATCAATGAAGGCTTCCGGGTCGGCCTTGGCCGCCTCATCGGCCAGAACGGAGGTCAATATGCTTAAGAAGGGGCGGGGACGCTCCCCGCGCCGCCGGGAGGCCATTTCTATATTGGCCCGGAGCCGCCCATAGTCCGACTTGCGGCGGTTGAATTCATATTGCTCCGGGGTCAGGCCCTGCATGGAAAACTGAAGGTCATCCACCTCATATTCAATCATGGTGTCCATCAGCTCCGGGGTCAGGGCCAGGCCGTTGGTGTAAATCTTGAGCGGCAGACCGGCTTTTTTTATCATGGTTATGATTTCACCGGCCTGTGGGTGAAGCAGGGGTTCACCCCAGCCGGTCAGCCTGAGGCCGCATTCCGGGTAGCGGGAGGCTTCTGTGACGATCAGCCGGGCGGTTTCGAGGCTCATGTCGCCCAAGGGGCGGCGGCTGGTCTGACGGGAGCAGAAAAAGCAATCCAACTGACAGCGGTTGGTCAGTTCGATATTGAGCCAGAAGGGAAACTGGCGGGGCGGATCGTAATCGGTGAGCCAGCCCGGTGAATTATAGAGCCAGTAAAAGGGATCACTTTCCCGTCCGAGACGATAGCGCAGCATAGGGTTTCCTTTTTACCAAACCGCCGGGGCTGGTCAGGCCGTGAGGCCCTGATAGACGAAATATCCGCCCATGATCAAAAAAGCCAGCCCGGCCAGCGTTTTTAAAGTTTTGGGTGAAATCACCTTTCCAATGGCCGCCCCGAACATGACGGCCAGAAAGGTGGATAGAACCAGGGCGGCGGAAGAGGCCAGAAAGACCTCCAGGGCGGTGGCCGTGGTCCCGGCGATGAACAGCACCGTGGCGAGCTGGGTTTTATCGCCCAGCTCGGCCATGAAGACGCTGGAGAAAATGGGCAGCATGGCTTTTAGTCTCATGCTTCACCGCCTGTGTCGGCTTTCTCGCGGGAGAGGCCCTGGCGGATGAACAAGAGGCCCATAATTACGAAGACCGCTCCGGCCCCGATTTTCAGAAAATGCGGCGGAATGAACCGGCCGATAGCGGCGCCAAAGATAACGGCCAGAAGGGTGGACAGCACCAGAGCCAGAGAGGAGGCCCAAAAGACTTCAGCCTTGGTGCATCCGCCGCCAGCCATGAAGCAGACGGTGGCGACCTGAGTTTTGTCGCCCAGCTCGGCCATGAAGACGCTGGAGAAAATCGGCAGCATAACTTTAAAATCCATTCATTCACCAGCCATAGTTTGAGGTTGCCGACGGCCATTCCTTCCGGCCTGATACCCTTTAGGGGAATTTTACAATTTTACCATAAATTGAAGAAGTGTGGAAGTGTGGCCTGGCGGCCGGCTGATTTGGAGAAGACTTGGCCCGATCGGCCAACCAGAGGGTTCCACCCTCTGGACTCCGGCTGGGGGAGGGCCCACGCGGGCCCTACCCCAGACCCCACCCGCGCCAAGGGGCAAGCCCCTTGGAACCCCAAGAGGTCAGGGTTAGCTTCAACTTTCTTTTTCCCGCATCGCCGCAACTCGCTTCGAGTACGAAGCTCAGACAAGCGGCGACGCTTCATACTGCTTCGGCTTCTGGTGCTATAGGCAGTTTTACGTTGTACTGTCACATTCCGCGATAGGCAGCTTCATCAGCTGAGTGGTAGTTCACGTATGTTCGGCTTAAATCAGCCTCCCCTTAAAGGCCCTTTCCAGTGCTGTTAGTCCGTCTCTCCGCCACCTATCGCTTTTCAATGAGTTGCTCATTAAAAAAAAGACGGCCAAGTCTCAACGTTACAGCACTGAAAAAACTAGGGGAGGGGAAAAAGTAATCAGCCGAACATACGTGAAGCAGCAATCATTCGATGAAGCTGCCTATAGCAAAATGTAACAGCCCAATGTGAAGCGGCCAACAGCGGTTAAAGCGGAAGGTGTATGAAGCGTCGCCGCTTGTCTGAGCTTCGTACCCGAAGCGAGTTGCGGCGATGCGGGAAGGGGAAAGTTGAAGCCGACCCTAACCTCTTGGGGGTCCAGGGGGCTCCGCCCCCCTGGCGCGGGTGGGGTCTGGGGTAGGGCCCGCGTGGGCCCTCCCCCAGCCGGAGTCCAGAGGGTGGAACCCTTTGGTTGGCCTTTCAGGCCAAGTCCTTTAATCGCGCGGCCATAGGCCGCATTCCTAAATTCTTCTATCAGGCCCTTACTTACCACCCATGGTGGCCGACCAGGGCTACGAAGCGGCAGTCGGCCAAGGGGGTGCGGCTGATCACACCTTGGGGATCTTTAGTGACCAGGGTTAGTTGCTGGGATTTTTCAGTCGGCCCCACCGGCACGATCAAACGACCGCCAGGGGCAAGCTGATCCACCAGAGGCTGCGGCACTTTCGGCCCCCCGGCCGCCACCACTATGGCGTCATAAGGGGAGTTCTCCGGCCACCCCAAAGTGCCGTCATCCAATTTTAGGTGAATGTTGGCCGAACCCAAACGCTGAAGATTTTCCCGCCCCCTCTGATAAATTGCCTCCAGACGCTCAACCCCAAAAACCTCCCCGGCCAGGGCGGCCAGAATGGCAGTTTGATAACCGGAGCCTGAACCGATTTCCAACACCTTATCCGAGGGTTTGAGGTTCAGCGCTTCAACCATCAGGGCCACAATATAAGGCTGTGAAATAGTTTGCCCGTGGCCGATGGGCAAGGGGGAATCGCTGTAGGACTGGGCAGCCATGGCTTCGTCCACAAACAAATGACGCGGAACGCGAAACATGGTCTCCAGAACCCTGGCGTCTCGAATGCCGCGTTTTTTTAATTGCAGTTCCACCATCTTGCGGCGGGCTATGCGGTAATCATCCGGGTTCCACCCGGTTTTTTGAGGCAAGTCAGTCATGGTGTTTTGTCCAGATGGTTGATAAGGCGACGGGGGCCGGAGCCGGTGTCGCGGCTCTCCACCGGCCGGTTCAGGTTCAGTGCCCGCCCGGCCGCCCGCCCGGCTTTGTCGCTTTCAGGATCATAAAAACGTCGGCGGCTGGAAGTTCTCGTCACTTTGGGGTGGCGGCGATGGATATAGTCATCAAGGCCGATATCACGGGCCAGCACCGGAGCGGAAAAACCCGGCCGCTCATCGTTGTCAGTTTCAGGGGCGGACTTTTCCGTTGTTTCACAGGAGGCCGCCGCCGCTTCATCCAGCTTTTTGCAAAATGCTTCCAGAAGACCAATGATAAACGAATTGCGGGCCACCTGCCCGCCGCCTTTATGGCCGCGATGATGCGCCCGCCACAGGGTTTCCGTCCGTTCCATCAGAAATTGAAAAACATGCTCGGCCAGCCGGGTGTTCTCCGGGCGGCCCATAAGTTCCAGATTCTTTTCCTCAGTATCGGTCAGGGGATTGTAACCCGGCACAAAAATGGTTTCCACAAAAAAATGGCGGTTTAGGATGTGGGCGATAAGAGCCAGCCGCGAATTGATCCGCCGCGTTTCCAGAGAGATGGTGCGGTATTCATATTGCCCGGCCAGATTCTCCCGGCTTTCGGCCTCCAACAGGTCCAGGTTGTGGCGGGCCATCAGACGCGCGGCCGCGTTCATGGCGTTTTCAGCCTCAGCCGCCACCGGGGAGCCGCCCAGGGCCAGAAGCTTACGCACCTTCTCCAGGGCCCTGGCGCTTTTATCCAGGGCTGGCGGCAGGTCGTCATCAGGCCAGGGACGCGGGCAGTCTTCCATCAGTTCCACTGACGCGCCGCAATAAAAAGGGTCCAGGCCGATGCGGGCGGCCATGCGGTGAAAACCCTGGCCGTGAGGTTTTTCATCCTGTTGACGGGCCAGGTCAGTCACCAGCTGGTGGGCGGTTTCGTGGCCGAGAATACCCAGCACGGCCGTCCAGGGGTGATTTTGAATCAGCTCCTCGCTGATAAGGATGAGACGATTCTCCGGCGACCAGCGTCCCCAGACTTTTTGTCCCTTCATCAGGGAAAAACTGACCGGGGAGGCCTGGATGTTGTTGCGCCAGAGTATGTTGTGATGGGCCTTGGACAACTGACGCAGCCAGGCCCTCTTAAAACGGTCACTATTGTCCATCAACACTCCAATGGAAGGGGGAGAAGCTGGTCTGACGGTCATAGACATCGGATTTTTCAATCTTCTTGAAACTGTTGACCACCCAGGCCGTAACCGGCAGGAAAACAACTTCAATGCCGACCTTAAAAATATAGTTGGAAATGACCAGCGTCAGCCACAGATCCCAATCCAGAACCCCGATAAAGGCGATGGAGGCGAAAATCAGGGTGTCAAAAATCTGCCCCACGGCGGTGGAGCCGATGAGACGAAACCACAGGTGCCGCCCTCCGGTTTTAACTTTCAGCTTGGCCAGCACCACCGAGTTGACAAACTCGCCCACGAAGTAGGCGGCCAGACTGGCCACGACGATGCGCGGCACCACGCCCATGACGGAATCCCAGGCGGCCGCTTGCTCCCAGCCTTCGGCCGGGGGGAAGAGGCCCACCACGCCCATGCTGAGGGCCGATATCAGAAGGGCCAGGAAGCCGATCCAGATGACCCGGCGGCTGCGTTTATAGCCGTAGACTTCGGTTAAAAGGTCGTTGAAAATATAGGTGAAGGGGAACATCAGGGTTCCGGCGTCGAAACTGAGGCCCGCCGGCAGGTCAATTATGCGGGTGGAGGCATAGTTGGACACGATCAAGAGCGTGGCGAACAGCGCGGTGATGAGATCGAGAAATTTAAAGCTGCCATTGTTGACAGATGTATTCATTTTAGTCTTCCACTTCAGATAACGACATTCAGCCGGGCAAAAGTGTAATTTTTGCCCGGCAAGCTGATTGTTTGTCTTCAAATCCAGGCGCGGAGGCCGGGGCGACCGGATTTATTTTTTCAAGGCCGCGAAAGGATTGTTGAAGGGCTGCGGTTCCGGCTTCTTCGACTTTCCGCCATCGCGCCGCGGACCTCCGCCCGGACGCTGACGGCCGCCTCCGGTGCTCTCTCCGCCCTCCGGCGGGGCGGAGCGGCGGCCGCCCTGGCCGGGATTGCTCTTCATGCTCAGGGCCAGACGTTTGCGGGGCAAATCCACCTCCAGCACCGTCACCGTCACCTGCTGGTGAACCTTGACCACGGCGCTCGCGTCCTTGACAAAGGTATCGGCCAGTTCACTGATGTGAACCAGGCCGTCCTGATGAACGCCCACATCCACAAAGGCTCCGAACGCGGTGACGTTGGTGACTATGCCCGGCAGTTTCATTCCCGGCGAGAGGTCTTCCATTTTGTCTATGCCCTCAGCGAAAGCGAAGGCTTTGAACTCCTCACGCGGATCGCGGCCGGGTTTTTCCAATTCGGCCATGATGTCGGTCAGGGTCGGCAGACCCACTTTGTCGGTGACGTATTCAGACAGTTTTATTTTAGCCCGCAATTCAGGTTTATTCAACAGGTCGGCAATGGACGCGCCCAGATCGGCGGCCATCTTCTCCACGATCGGGTATGATTCCGGGTGAACGGCACTGCCGTCCAGGGGATTTTCAGCCTCTTGGAGACGCAGGAAGCCCGCGCTCTGCTCAAAAGCCTTGGGGCCTAGACGGGGCACTTTCAAAAAATCACGGCGGCTCCTGAACGGCCCGTTTTCCCCGCGAAATTTGATGATGTTTTTGGCCAGGGAGGGGCCGAGGCCGGAAACATAGGTCAGAAGCTGCTCAGAGGCGGTGTTGGGCTCCACGCCGACCTTGTTGACGCAGCTTATGACCACGTCATCGAGACTGCGTTTGAGGTCGGTCTGGTTGACGTCGTGCTGATACTGGCCGACTCCGATGGATTTGGGATCGATCTTCACCAGTTCGGCCAGAGGATCCATCAGTCGGCGGCCGATGGAAATGGCGCCCCTGATGGTCAGATCCAAATCGGGAAACTCCTGGCGGGCCACTTCGGACGCGGAATAGATGGACGCCCCGCTCTCGTTGACCATAACCACCGGCAGCCCCGGCCAGCCGGGGATATCGCGCACAAAAGCTTCGGTCTCCCGCCCGGCCGTACCGTTGCCGACGGCCACCACTGCCGGTTTGTGTTTCTGCACAAAACGCATAACCACCTGGGCGGCGGCCCCTCTGGCCCCTTCGGAGGTGTGGGGCTGGATGGTTTCATATTCCAGAAGCGTCCCTTCGGCCGAGAGGGCCACCAGCTTGCAGCCGGTGCGGAAGCCGGGATCAATGGCCAGAATAGGCTTGGAACCCAGCGGTGAAGCCAGAAGAAGCTCTGTGAGGTTTTTGGCGAAAACGCCAATGGCCTCCAGGTCAGCTTTTTTCTTGCTCAAAAGGCGAACTTCAGTTTCCATGGAGAGCGACAAAAGACGCTTGTAGCCATCGGTAATGGCGGCCTTGATCTCCCCGGCGGCAGCGGAATCATTTTTCAGGAAAATTTTCTCCAGAATGGCAATGGCGGACTCTTCAGCCGGACGCATCGACAGGCTGAGAAAACCTTCGGTCTCGCCGCGCCGCATGGCCAGCAAACGGTGGGACGGGACGTTTTTAATGGGTTCATCCCATTCAAAATAATCGCGGAACTTGGCCCCGCTTTCTTCCTGCCCGCTGACCACCCGGCTCTCAATGCGGCCCTCCTCTTCAAAGAGTGTGCGGAGTTTTTCCCTGGCCCCGGCGTCTTCACTGACCATTTCAGCCACGATATCGCGGGCCCCGGCCAGAGCTTCAGCCGCGTCGGCCACGCCCTTTTCCGTATCGATGAAAGCAACGGCCAGGGCCTCCGGGGCGTCGCCCGGATTCTGCTCCATCAGGGTCAGAGCCAAGGGCTCCAGACCTTTTTCCTTGGCGATGGTGGCCCTGGTGCGGCGTTTGGGCCGATAGGGCAGATAGATATCTTCCAGGGTGGCCATGGTCTCGGCGGCCAGGACTTTTTCCTTCAATTCGTCGGTGAGCAGCTCCCGCTCGGTGAGCGATTTTATGATCGCCTCCCGGCGGGCGTCCAACTCGGCCAGAGCGGCCAGACGGTCACGAACGGCGGTGACGGCCACTTCATCAAGGGTGCCGGTGGCTTCCTTGCGATAGCGGGCGATAAAGGGGACGGTAGCGTCTTCAGCCAAAAGGGCGGCGCAAGCCTCCACCTGCCATGTTTTTACATTCAGTTCCTGGGCTATCTGGTCAAAATACTGGTTCATTAAATTTATCCTTAATTATCATTCAGGGCTATCAGGTTTGGCGGTAGCCCGGAGGCGGAGGCTGAAAATTTTCTTCCGTTCACCATTGTTTTAGCGCCACAACTCGCTTCGAAGACTGGGGCTCAAACAAGTGGCGCCAAAACAATGGTTCTCTACAGAAATTTTTCAACCTCCGCCTCCTGCTTTGTTGGCTGGTGATTCGAAGAATTTCGAGTGAGGCTACCCCTCCAAAGAGAGCATCCAACCGGAGGGGTCGACCAGAGGGAGACGGAGCGCCAGCGACCGGTCTTGACCCCTCAACTGAAACATATCGGGCAAAAATCACATTTTTGCCCGATTACAAACATTAAGTTTAAGGGAAACAGCCATATTTAAAATAGCAGCGGAACCCCCATGCTTTTAATGCCCTTTTTCCACTTTTGGGCGATAGGGGGATATTATGACGGAGTCGCGGGTCGCGTCGTTGCGCGATGACAGGTCGCGGGCCGAGCGGAGGGCCAGTTGAATCAGGCGGCGCTCGGAGCCGTTCAGGCCGTTCATGACCTGGGATTTGCGGGTGCGGCGAACCTGGGACGCTATGCTTCGCAGGGACTCCAAAATTGTCGTCTGGCGTCTGGCCCGGTAGTCGGCTACGTCGATCACCACTTTCAGCTCAATGGCTTCGGGGAGACCTTCTTCTTTCAGCTTTTTGATGAGTATGCGGCCGGTCATGAGCTGGAGAGCCTCCAGAGTGTTGCCCCGGCTGCCGATGAGAAGGGCATTGTCTTCGCTGTCGGCCAGGTTCAGGATGATGCGGTCACCAATGCGGGCCACCGAGACTTCAGTGGGAAAGCCCATTTTTCTGATTATCAGAGTCAGGATTTCGCGGGCCTCGGTCATGGGCCGGTCCGGTGTTCCCTCATAGCGGGTTTCGCCCGGGCCGGGCTGGGTGGGCGGCGGCGGCAGGTGGCTGAAATCCAGGGCGGGCGCTTCGTCGCTCTCGCGGGGGCGCGGCGGCTCAGGCGCGCGTTCTTTGGGCCGCCGGTCTTTGGAATGGTTCCGGCCGGGCCGGTTCGGGGGCGTGCCCTGATCTTCATGCATGAAATCAAGGCCGGACTCATGGCCGGCTTTCTGATTGGAGCCGGTCCACAGCGATTCGTTGACCGCCTCCGGCGTGGCGGCCGAGAGGTCGCCTTCAATATCGTTAACCTGATCCTCAGAATTAACGCCGATTTTGGCCTTGCGGCGGCCCAGGCCCAGAAAACCTTTGGTCCCCATTGAAATAATGGTGAACTTGAGCTTTTCAGCGGGCAGGCTCAGGGCCGCGGCCGCCGTGCTAATGGCCTCTTCCAGACTTTTGCCTTCAAATTCCAATAAAGCCACCTGAATTACCTCCGGGGCCCGGCCAGGGCCATGCGCCGCCTGTGATGCGCGGCGCGCTCCAGCGCTTGACCGGGAGCTTTCATCGCCAGCAATTCTAATTATGATTTTTCCTTGAACTTACGGCTCGTAGCTACAAAAAAAGCGTGGTTTTTGTTTCGCAAGCGGCTATTTTTTCGTCAAAACCAGTCGCTGGCGCTCCGTCTCGCTACGCTCGACCCCAGCTTTATGCAGCGGCGTCGGCCATAGTTAGAATTGCTGTTTCATCGCCGTACCTTTTTCATGGCTCACGCGGCAGCGCCTTTTTTCGGACGGTTGATCAGGGTCTGCTGGCCGATGGACAAAATGTTATTGACCAGCCAGTAGAGAACCAGACCGGCGGGCATGTTTATGAGAATAAAGGTGAAGACCACGGGCATCATCATCATGACCTTGGCCTGCATGGGATCGCCCATGGTATTGGGGGTCATTTTCTGCTGAAGCACCATGCTGGCCCCCATCAGAAGCGTCAGGACCGGTATGCCGGTGGGCGGTTCGAAGAAGGGGATGGTGAAATCAAAGGAGAAGAGCCGGTCAGGCGCGGCCAGATCCTTGATCCAGAGAATAAAGGGTGCGCCGCGAAGTTCCAGAAGGGAATCCAAGACGCGATAGAACGCGATAAAGAAGGGGATTTGAAGCATCATCGGGAGACAGCCGCCCAGTGGGTTGACCTTGAAGGTCTTGTAGAGCTGCATGATCTCCTTGTTCATGGCTTCCTTGTCGTCGCCGTATTTTTCGCGCAGTTTGGCCACTTTGGGCTGGAGCTTCTGCATCTCCTTCATGGAGCGGTAGCTCTTGGCGGTCAGAGGCCAAAGGACTATTTTTATGAGGACGGTGACAATGATGATGGCCAGGCCGTAATTGCCGACCCAGCCGTAGATCCAGCGCAGGAGGCCGGCCAGCGGTTTGGCCAGGATGGAGAACCAGCCCAGATCGATGCTCTTGATCAGGTGATGACCGGCGGCGTTGAGTGCATCGATATCTTTGGGTCCGTAATAAAAATCGAACTCAAAGACCGATTTTTTGCCGGGGACCAGGTTCAGGGGCTGGGAAGCGCCCACAGCCAAGCCGCCGTGATCCTGAAGGGCGGCCGAAAGAGAGGGCGGCAGGGCTTCGGGAATTTCGGAAATATCAGGCATGACCAGGGCGGTGAGAAAATACTGGTCCATATAGCCGATCCAGTCGACGCTGGTGAGTTTGCCCCGGAAATCGCCCAGTTTCTCGGCCGAATCGGAGGCCGCGCTGACGACCAGCTTGTTATTGATATAAGCGCCCATTTCGTCATAACGGCCCTTGGCCGCGAAGGGAGCGGAATTTATGCGCATGGTCACATAGCCGTCATAGGGCGTCGCGCCCTGGTTATCCAGGGTGACGGTCTGGCCGATGAGGTAGTTGTCGCCGGAGAAGGTCAGGGTGCGGGTGACGGTCAGGCCCTGGTCGTCGGTGAAGACCATATTAAGCTGGGCGGTCTGTCCGGCGGCCACGGTCAGGGATTCGCGATCGGCGATGAAAGGGGCGTTTTCCAATTTGGGCGCGCTGGCGTCGGTCAGGGAAAGGCGCATGGGCCAGTCCTCGCGGCTGGGCATGGTGACCAGCTCCATATTTTCATCCGGGCCTTCGGGGTTGAGCTTGCGTTTGGAATAGGCGGTGAGTTGAAAGCTGGCCAGCCGTCCGCCGCGTTCGTCAAAAGTGGCGATATAATTGGGGGTGGTGACAGTCACGCTTTTGGTGGGCTGGGAGTAATTAGCCGTCTCCCCGGCGGCCGGGGCGGCGGATGCGGCCGGGCTGGCGTCCGCGCTTTCGGACCTTTTTTCGCCGGGGGATGTAAAGAAGAAGGTGAAACCGAGAAGGGCCAGCATGACCACGCTCAGGGCCCAGAAAGAACTTTTATCCATACAAACAATCCTCGTGCCGGCGGCGGGCGGTTTACATCCCGGTTTTTCCTGGGGGAACCGGATCATATCCGCCGGGGTGGAAGGGATGACATTTTAAAAGCCGCTTCACCGTCAGGTATGAGCCACGCCAGAAGCCATGAACGGTTATGGCCTGAACGGCATAGCGCGAACAAGTCGGGCGAAAGCGGCAGGACGGCGGCAAAAGCGGCGATATAAGACGCTGATAAATATAAATGAATCCCAGAGCCAGGCCTTTGAGCAGCCACTCGAAAAAATCAAGGGTCGCCTGGAAAGCCTGAACCGGCCAGGATTGAACCGAAGCCTTATCCTCAGATGAGGGCAAGGCGGTTTTTTCCGGCCGGGAGCAAGGGCCGTTGCCGGCCCTGTCTGGAGCATTTTTCAAAAATTTCCGCGAGGCCATTTTTTGGCCAATGCGGTTCAAATCGGCCCAAAGTTTAGGCCGGTCGGCCACAGCCGCTTCGAATCTGGCAATGAAAACCATGTCATAACCGGCGGGCCACATATGCGTGTTAAGGCGAAAAAATTCGCGCACAATCCGCTTAATCCGGTTGCGGTCCACCGCCCTGGCGGCGGTTTTTTTGCTGACGGTCACCCCCAGCCGGTTGTGAGCCAGACTGTTGGCGCGGCCTATCATCAAAAAACACCCGGCTGAGACTTTCAGATCCGGGGTGCTTGCTCTGTCGGTTACCGTCAGAAACTGTCGGCGCTTGGCCAATCTGGCGGTTTTCGGCAGACCTTGGAACACTCCGGCACGGTCCGAACCGGCGTCGTCTTTAAACTGCCGGTGCGGACTGGCCTGAGAAACATGGGATTCCGATGCGCCGCCTGGACGCATATTTTCAATCATTGCCTTTTGTGTGAGTTCCGTGTGGGACTTGGTCCTTATCGCTTCTTCAGCCAGGGATTCCAGCCGGGAAGCGAACCGGATACCGCCGCTTTTCACAAAGTGAAAGGGCGGAGCGTCCCTTCCGGTCAGCCGGCCAGACGTTTACGGCCCTTGGCGCGGCGGCGGTTGATCACGGCCTGGCCGCCCTTGGTTTTCATGCGGGTCAGGAAACCGTGGGTGCGTTTTCTGCGAAGATTGTGGGGCTGAAACGTTCTTTTCATGATGCTCTACCTTTTTAGCTGCTATTAATTAAAGGTTCGAACCAGGCCGTCCCGGTTCGATTTTATTAAAAATTCAAGCCGCGAAATCGGCTTGGGGTTCCAAGTGGCTGAAGTAGCTGGAGAAAAAGCGAAGGCCGCTTTATTCCCCTCTGGCCTTTTCGGCCGCTTCAGCGCGGGTTTTGCATTCAATGCAAAGGGTGGTGACTGGCCTGGCTTCCAGCCTTTTTTCGCTGATGTCCGAACCGCACGATTCACAGATGCCGAAATCGCCGGCGCTGATGCGCTCCAGCGCCTCATCGATTTTTACCAGGAGGAAGCGTTCCCGCTCCCTCAGCCGCAGGGTGAAATTCCTGTCGGATTCGATGGAGGCCCGATCGGTGGGATCAGGATAGTTTTCGGACTGATCGTTCATATCGGTCACGGTGTCGTCGGCGTATTGAAGGATCTCAGCCCGCTGTTTCAACAGTATCTGTTTGAAGCGGGCCAGTTGTGCGTCATCCATTCGGGCACCTCTTTTTATGACTCCGTTTTGTGAGGCGGGCTTTATTTTGTAAGGGCCGGAACCCGCTCCGGCGATTAAGGCCGGAAGGTTCTTCCAAGCCTTATAATCGAATCCGTAATATTATATTACCTTGGCCATATTGTAAAGCAAAAAAGTGCCGCTTGAATTTGCGGAGAAGCGGGCGGGCGCCGCCGGGCGAAATGTTTCAGCCCGGCTCTGGTTCCGGGGATCTTTAGTCACCTCGCCGGGTTGAAACATTTCGCCCGGCGGCTGCCTGGTCGTCCGCAACTGGGGGTTCTCGCCGAGTGGCAGCCGGAAGCCGGGGATTGTTTTTTGTCCCGGCTCCATGACTAAGACTTCCGGAATGGAGCCGGGACAAAAAATAATCCCCGGCTTCCGGCGGGTTATTGGGATTCATTCCCCCTTGATCTGCTTCCAGGCCTCATCATAGAGCCGGTTCTCCGGGCCAAGGTCGATAATGAATTCCAGATCCTCTCTGGCCGAATCCGGATACATGGCCGGATTGGCCAGGTCTTCACTCGGGACATAAGTGCGGGAGACCGCGTTGGGCGTGGCCGAATGATTATAGGTGGCCACCCTGGCCCCCACTTCCGGGTTCAACAGGAAGTTGATGAACGCATGGGCCTTGTCCCCGTTGGGGGCTTTGGCGGGGATAGCCACCACATCCACCCAGATCTCTGTGCCCTCATCCGGGATGAGGTAAAATATATCGGCCTCATCTCTCTTTATGCGCTGGGTTTCACTGGAATAGGAATGCGCCGCCACGACGGCCCCATTCATGATATTATTAAGCGCGGAGAGCCCGCTTTCAAACCCGGCGAAGGTTTCGCGTTTTTTCGTTTCGTTTATCAGCCGCACCGCCTCCTCAATGGCCTTGGGATCGGTGCTGTTAATGGAATACCCCAGATATTTCAGGGCCGAGCCGATAGCGTCGCGCGGGCTGTCAATTATGGTGAAGGGGCCGATCTCCGCTTTGGGGTCATAGATAAGCCGCCAGGATGAAGGAACCTGCTCGATATCACTGGTTCGCACCGCCAGGCCCGTGGTGCCCCACAGATAGGGCACGCACCACTTGTTGCCGGGATCGGTTTCCATTTTGGTGAACCTGGAATCAAGGTTTTTTATATCAGGCAGCAGATCGCGGTTCAGGGGCTGAATCAGGCCGAGGCTCCTGAGGCTGGGGACCAAATAACTCGAGGGCACGATGATGTCATACCGTCCCGCGCCGGCCTCCTGAAGTTTTTCCAGCATCTGCTCGTTGGTCTCATAATAATCAAGGTTGATTTTGACCCCGTATTTCACCTGAAAATCACGCATGACTTCCGGGTCGATATATTCAGCCCAGGTCAGGATGTTGAGCTTCCCGGCGGCCAGGGCAGGGCAGGATACAGCCACAATAATGGCCGCGCAGATAAGCGCAACAAATTTTCGCATAAATCTCTCCCAATCAAGCTGAGTTTTTAAAGGGCAATTCGATAATGCCTATGCGAATTATAATTTATGGGTGACCAGATGTCTACATGCTAAATTTTTGCGCTTATTTTCATCGCTTTTCGAAAATAAGGTGCTATATATTAATAAAAGAACACGAAAGGAAACCCCGCCGGAGCGGGGTTCATAAAAGGCCCTGTGCTTATTCCGGCTGTATGGGCAGACGCTCAATGCCGTTGACTTTCATGATCTCCAGCATAGCTTTGTCCAAAGCTTTGGCTCCGGCGAATTCCTGTCGGGCCGGGGTCTTGGCCATCAGGGTTTTAACCCGCTCGGCCGCGCGTTCCTGCATCTGGCGGGCGCCGTCGTCCAGCCAGTTGCCCCGGCTCTGGCGGCTCCAGGCCGGTGACAGGAAGCAGGTTTCCTTGCGGAACCATTTGGCCGTGTGGCTTTGGCTGATGTAGTCGCCGCCGGGGCCCTGGGCCGCGATCATGGCCGAGGCCAGAGTTTCATCGCTGACGTCTATGCCGCGTTTGATGCGCAGAATCTGATTGCAGATATCATTATCGATAACCAGCTTTTCCAGGCTGACAATGCGGGCGAATTCCAACAGGCCCGGCCCGGAAACCATATTGACCCCGCCCAGCGCGGCGGCCAGGCCCCCCATCATGCTCTCGGCCCCGGCCTGGGGATCGTTGACCTTGCTGTCACTTAGGGCGGCATAGGTGTGGGTCGGGAGACCGTAAAATTTGCCCATCTGGCTGTAGCCCAGCAGCATCAGAGTGACCTCCGGCGAACTGAGGCAGGTGTTCATGGTGGCCATGTCAAAGTGCATGGGCGCGCCGCCGTAGATGACTGGAGCGCCGGGCTTGACCAACTGGGCCAACACCACCCCGCTCAGGGCCTCGGCCGTGTGGACCAGCACCGAACCGGCCAGGGTGGCCGGGGAGCAGGCCCCTGGCATGGGCACGGAGATGAACTCAATGGGCATGCCCAGCTTGGCGCAATCGATGATATTGTGGCAGGCCAGTTCGGCCCACTTCAGCGGTGGGGAGGGGCAGATATCCATTATGACGCGGGGGCGCTCGGACAGGGCGGAATCGCCGGTGGCGGCGGCCGTCAGGTCGTGGATATATTGCACGCCCGGCACGCTGAACGCGCCGGAAAGCATGGGCTTGGTGCCGTGGCGCAGAAGGAGGTAGGCGCGATAGCAGTCAACGATTTCCTGAGGCACGTCTTCCGGGGAAATGGAGGTGGACTGGACGGACAACGCTTCAAGCTGTTCTGTGAGGCGGACGATATCGACCAGATCGGCGGCCAGGGCCGGGTGAGTGGTGATTCCGTCGGCTTCCAGCATCAACAGGGCCGAGCTGCCCGGATCGAAATAGGTATTATCACCTTCCAGGAATACTTTGGCCTCACCGGCGATGTTGTAGAGCGTTACTGACGAGCGGGTCTGGCTGAGGGCCGTCTCCACCATCTCTTTGGGTATGCGCACCACGCCTTGCGCGTCTTCCTTGGCTCCGGCCTTGACCAGAATGGCGCGAGCTTCCGGGGCTTCGAATTTAACGCCCGTGCCGGACAGAATCTCCAGAGCGCTTTTGTGAATTTTTTCAATAGCCGCCTCGCCGAACAGGCGCAGGCTGAGTCTGTTTTCTATGAAGTCCATTTAAAAATACCTCCGTATTGAATATGCGGCCAGTGGCCCGCGCCGGTCAAGCGCGGAAATCCGCCAACTTCAGCCGCTCCTGTGCGTTAAGGGGAAGTTTCAAGCCCAGGCCGACAAAGACCAGGGTTGAGACCAGAAGTCCGGGCCAGACCGGGTCCAGCGCGAACAGACCGCTGTCCGGCCAGACGCTCTGCCCGACATACCAGAAGACCACCACCGCCAGACTCAGCCCCATGCTGAGCGAAGCGGCCAGCCCCCCGCCCTTGTTCCAGATGAAAGCGCCAAGGGTGGGGATGAAGAGACCGGCCGAGTTGACGGTGAAAGCGATGTAGAGAACGCCGATAACATCCTGGCGGGCAATGGCCAGATAGACCGACAGCACACCCACCACCACCCCGGACAGGCTGCCCAGGATGACCAGGCGGCCGGAAGTGGCCTGGGGGTTGATGAAGCGTTTATAAATATCCTGGCTGATATTGGCCGAGGCCACCAGGATGCAGACCGAGCCGGTGCTCATAATGGCGGCCAGGAGCCCGATGAGGATCAGCCCGCGAATGCCGGTGGGCATGAGGCTGACCATGGCGCTCATGGCCGTGGCCCCTTCAGGGAGGTCGGCGATGGCGGTTTTGGCCACCAGGCCCACAAAGGTGGTGGAAAGGGCCACAGCCGTCACCAATATGGCGGCCAGAAGGGTGCCCCGCCGGGCGGCCGCGCCGTCGCGGGCCGCGAAACAGCGGGTATAGCTGTCCATTGAGGTGTAGAAGGTTAAAATGATGGTGACCATCAAACCCAGCACCGTGCCCCAGCCCCAGGCTCCCACATCCATGAATCCGGCCGGCAGTTGGGAAACCATCCGCTCCACTCCGCCCACCTGGAAATAGAGAATGGGGGCCATGACCAGGGCTAAGCTGATGGTAATGGCCAGGGCCTGGGCCACACCCGTGAGGGTTACGGCGATGAAGCCGCCGAGGGCCGTATAGATGACCATGCTGGCCCCGGCCACCCAGATGGAGGCGGTCAGATCCCAGCCTAAAAAACCGCTCAGGATTTTAGCCATGGCCAGAAACTGTCCGGCCGTGTAGGCCACATAGGCCAGGAAAGTGGTGATGGTGGCGATGAGCCGGGCCGAGGGGCCATAGCGGCATTCGATCAGTTCAGGATAGGTCAGGCACTGGAAACGGGCCCCCACCCGCTGAATCAGCCGGGTGGAGGTCAGGGCGAAAATAACGCAGCCCACGGCCATGGAGCCGCAATACCAGATGGCCGTCAGGCCCATTGAATAGGCTTTGTCGACGCTGCCGATGACCGTGGCCCCGCCGATCCAGGAACTCATCCATAAACAGGCCAGCACATACGGCCCGCTCTTGCGGCCGCCGACGTAATAGTCATCCACGTCGCGACGCTTTTTCAGGGCGTACAGGCCGATGAGGATCATGGCCGCCAGATAGGCGAAAACTATCAGGGTGTCTATCAGATTCAATTGACTCATAATACCCTACCGTGTGGGGACGGAGCCGCACGGCTCCGTCCCGCTCTGGTCAGACGGCCGGTTTGGCCAGAATCTCGGATTCCATAATCTGTTCCTTCATGATGCGGTTGTGGCGGCGCATAATCAGGAAGCAGAAGAAGGAGCCGACCACGCACATGGCTATCAGGAACAGGAAGATCATGTGATAGGCTTCCGGGGCCGATTCGCCGTATTTATCCAGCCAGTTGCCGAAAATGGCGTTGATGAAGCCGTCCGGGCTGTAGCCCAGAATGGAGATGATGCCCACGGCCGTGCCGGTGAGATAGCGGGGGATGTGGGCTTCTTCAACGGTGGCGAACATGATGTTGTAGCCCATGAAGTTGACCACGGCCACCAGAAGCGAGAGGGTCACGGCCAGGAAAGCCTGCTCGGTGGCGTTGGGGATGACGAAGAAGAGGCTCAGGAGAATGATCATGGCCACGTTGGAGCCGATGATGACCTTGCACGACGAGCCCAGACGGTCGGCCAGAATGCCGCCCAAGGGGCCGCCGGTGAAGCGCGCGCCCTTGGTGCGGATGATGCCCAAGACCGCGCCGGACACGGCCGACATCTGGAGCACCTGGGTCATGTAGGGGGTCAGGTAGCTCTGGCCGGTGTAAGCGCCATAACAGCACATGACCACGATGGAGACGCACCAGACCCAGGGGTTCTTCAAAACTTTGCCCACGTCGCGAAGCTGGAATTTTTCCGATTCGTCGGTATTGGCCGTGGCCAGGTTTTCATCGAAGAAGAAGCCGGTGAGGATGGCGGCCAGGAAACAGAAGCCGGCCTGCACCCACACGGCGTATTTCAGGCTTTCCAGGGGCACCACCGATAAACCGTAGGCCACGGTGGCCACGCCCAGGCAGGTGGCTGAAAAAGCGCCCTCACCGGCGTTATAGAAGCCGTACATGCGGCCCTGCTCCTGGGCGGTGCCAAGCATGCGCACGGCCTTGATGGTGCCCGACCAATAGGCGAAGCCCACGGTGAAAGCCAACAGGAACCAGATGATCCGGCCGGTTTCATAGGTCGGATCAAAGGAATACCACAGGTTCAGAAGCCCGGTGCCCACCAGGGAAATGACAATAATCTTCTTGGGCGAGAAGCGATCGGCAATATAGCCGCCGGGAATATAAAGGATGGTGCAGCCGATCATGTGAAAAGTCAGGAGCCAGCCCGCGCTTTCATTGGCCCCTTCCGGCAGGCCCAGCCCGGCCACCCAGGCGTCGTAGAAGATGTATTTGATGTAAGGCAGCGTGTAGGATGCGGCCGCGCCCAGCGAGAGAGCGAAAAGGGCGATGTACCTTCTTGTGTTCGGACTCATAAAAACCTCCGGTGTTTTATGATTTACAAAGAATCAGTTGGGGCCGGGCGGCGGAAGCGCCCGGCCGAGTAACTATTCAGCCAGGACCACCAGCGCGTCGGCCGCGCGGACGCCCTCGCCATCGGGGTAGACGAACAGAGGATTGATGTCGAGTTCCACCAAACGATCTTTGTTCTCCACGGCCAGACGGGCGACGGCGGCGATGGTTCTGGTCAAGGCTGCGGTATCGAGGGCTTTTTGTCCCCGGTAACCGGTAAACATGGGCCAGGCTTTAAGTTTCTTCAGCATTTTCATGGCTTCGCGTTCATCCAGCGGAGCCGGGTAAAGGGCGGTGTCCTTAAAAATTTCCACAAACACGCCGCCCAGCCCACACAGGACCATCGGGCCGAACTGGGCGTCGTTATTAACGCCCAGAATGACTTCCAGGCCGGGCTTGAGCATTTCCTGGACGAACACTCCGTCAATGACCGCTTCCGGCTTGTAAGCCCGGCAGCTTTTCATGATGCTTTCAAAGGCTTCGGTGACCGCGGCCGCGCCCTCCAGACGCAGGCGCACGCCGCCCGCGTCGGTTTTGTGGGGAATGTCGGCCGAGGCCACTTTCAGGACCACCGGGCCGTCTATGGAGGCGGCCATTGCGGCCGCTTCAGGGGCGGTGGCGGCCAGCCCGCCCTTTGGGGTGGCTATTCCGAATTCACGCAAAAGTTTCATGCTCTCGAATTCGGAGAGGGCGACTTTTTTATCGCCGAGAGGCTGAGAGGGCCGGGCCAGGCTGAGGCTGCGCTCGGCCGGGTTGTAGGCGGCGAAATCGGTGAGCTGTTTGAGCACCTTGAAGCCGTAGGCCGGGGGCGGCAGAATGGGCACTCCGGCGGCCGAAAGCTTTTCCTGATACTCAAAGTTTCTGGTGTTTTCAATGAAAGGCAGCATCACGGCCGGTTTTTTTTCGCCGGGGCCGTTCAGCACCTTTTCAATGCCCTCAGCCATGTAGTGAATGGCCGGGTCGGCGATTTCCAGGAGCATGGTGTAGCCGATGACCACCACATCGATATTGGGGTCGTCCATCACGGTTCTGAAAGCCGCGCCATACTTGTCCGCGTCGTAGGAGAGCGAAGCGGTCATGTCCAGGGGGTTGTTGACGGTGGCGTAGCCGGGCAGCATGGCCCGCAGTTTGGCCGTGGGCTCCGGGGTGAAATCCGGGAATTTTATGCCGCACTCGTGGCCCATGTCCGCGCATATGCCCGTCTCTCCGCCGGAGAGGTTCATCACCGCCACCCGGTCCCCCTTGGGGAGTTCCGGCCAGGTGGCCAGGGTCAGGGAAGCGGTCAGGAGTTCCTGAAGGTCACCGGTTCTGATGACGCCGAATTTGTCAAAAACCGCGTCAAAAGCCGCGTCCGCGCCGGAAAGGCTGCCGGTGTGGCTGGCGGCGGCGGCCGCGCCCTTTTCGGATTTGCCGACTTTGAAAATGACCACCGGCTTTTTCTTTTGGGCCGCTTTGGCCAGCGCGGCCACCATTTTTTCCGGCTGGGTCACGCCCTCCAGAAACATGGCCACCACTTTGGTTTTGGGGTCGTCCACCAGGAAATCGAGATAATCTTCCATAGTGGTGACGCTGTTGTTTCCGGCCGAAATGGCGTAGGACATTTTCATGTTCGGGGAGTCCATGGCCGTGAGGGCTATCTGCCCGCTCTGGGAAACCATGCCCACGCCGCCGCGCCTTTCCCGCTCTTCAAAGATGAAGGAGAAGCTGTAAATGCCGTCTATATAGTTAATGAAGCCCGCGCAGTTGGGGCCCATGAGTGAAAGGTCAAGCTCGCGGCACAATTCCTTCAGCTCGGCTTCAGCGGCTTTGCCTTCGGGCGTGCCGGTCTCGCCATAGCCGCTGGCGAAGAGCACCACGCTCTTGGCCCCTTTGGCCGCCGCTTCGCGGATGAGGCCGGGCACGGTGGCCATGGGAGTGGCGATGATGACCTGATCGATATTTTCCGGGAGCTGCGTGATTGAGGGCCAGCATTTCCAGCCCAAAGCCGTCTCGCGGCCGGGATTGACGAAATAAATATCGGCGGGGTTGCCGTATTGGACCAGGTTGCGGGCGGTGTTGCCGCCGAAGCTGTCCTTCTCGTTGGCCCCGACCAGGGCTATCTTTTTGGGGTTTAAGAGTTTATCAAGATTCATGCGCACACCTCAGGCCGCGGCCCAGCCGCGTTCCAGGCAGGGGGCGTTGAGCGGATTGATCTTGCCCTTGTCGCTGAAGAATTTTTCCACGCCTTTGATGAAAACATCCCTTTCGAACAAGCCGCTTTTGGCCACCCCGGCAGCCAGGGCCACCAAGTTGGCGCCGCGTGGATTTTTGATTTCGTCGGCAATATCACCGGCCGGGACTTCCACCACGGTTACGTCGGCGCGATAAGCGCGGCCCGGTTCAACAATGGAGCTGTTGACGGCCATGATTCCGCCGGGACGCATCATGGGCTCGAACTTTTCCACCGAGGGCGTGTTCATGGCGATGAGAAGGTCCACCGCGCCCACAAATGGGCTGGCCACCGGGAGGCGGTCGATCTTAACCGCGCAGTTGGCCGTGCCGCCGCGCATTTCCGAGCCGTAGGAGGGAATCCAGGTCACTTCCAAACCTTCCTCCATGGCGATTTTAGCCAGTATCAGCCCGGAGGTCAGAATGCCCTGGCCGCCGAAGCCTGAACAGATGATGTCGCTCATTTCGCTTCCTCCGTCCGGTTGAGTACTTCGCCGGGAGGGTAAACCTTGGCGACGTTGTTTTTTATATGCTCGATGGATTTGAGCGGCGTCAGGCCCCAGTTGGTGGGGCAGGGCGAAAGGATTTCCACGAATGAATAGCCCCGGCCCTCTATCTGGTTTTCAACGGCCTTGCGGATGTAGCCCTTGGTACGGTTAATTCCGGCCACATCAGTTACCGTTCCGCGAGCCAGATATTTCACGGTCTCGAAAGTGGCCAGAAGCTCCAGGATGTTGGCGGGATTGCCGGTCTTGGTCACATCGCGGCCGTGGACCGAAGTAGTGGTCTTCTGGCCGGGCAGGGTCGTGGGAGCCATCTGGCCGCCGGTCATGCCAAACACGCCGTTGTTGACGAACAGCATGGTCAGGTTTTCGCCCCGGAAAGCGGTGTGGATGGTTTCGGCCATGCCAATGGCCAGGCAGTCGCCGTCGCCCTGATAGCTCAGCACCACTTTGTCCGGGCGGCATCTTTTTATGCCGGTGGCCACGGCCGGGGCCCGGCCGTGCTCAGCCTGAATCCAGTCAATGCCAAAAGTGTCAATCTGCAAACAGGCACAGCCCACGGCGGCCACGCCGATGGTGTTGTCGGCCACGCCCATTTCGTCCAGCACTTCGGCCAACAGGCGATTGATAATGCCGTGGCCGCAGCCGGGGCAGAATTTATTGTCCTCTACCAGCAGAGGTGATTTTTTTCGCATAACCATCAGACTGCCTCCTTCATTTCCCCGGCCAGGACGCGGCGGGCGGTAGCCACCAGCGTTTCCGGATCGGGCACCTTGTCGCCGGAAAGATAGGCGTAGACCGGGTGACGCATACGGTCGGCCAGGGCCACGTCTTCACCCATCTGGCCCAGGCTGGACATTTCCACAGTCAGAAAACCGCGTAAATTTTCGGAAAAGCCGGTGAAAGCTTTTTTGGGGAAAGGCCATAAACTAATGGGGCGGATGAGGCCCAGCTTTAAACCGGCTTCGCGGCCCAGACGCACAGCCTCTTTGGCGATGCGGCTGGAGATGCCGTAAGCCACCATGATCACTTCCGCGTCTTCGGTGGAGACTGATTCCCAGCGCTCTTCGTTTTCGGCGATGCGGTCGAATTTGGCCTTGATGTATTCGTTGAAATCAGTGCGGTAATACATGGTGGAAGTCACCCGCCGGAAATCCCCGCCCTGTTTGCCTTTCAGCGACCACTGGAATTGATCGGGGTCGTGGCCTTTGAGGTCCGGTAAACTCACCGGCTCCATCATCTGGCCGATGGAGGCGTCGGAAAGAATGAGCACGGGGTTCATGTATTCCTCAGCCTTATCAAAGGCCAGGGCGATGAGGTCGGCGCTTTCCTGTACGGAAGCCGGGGCCAGCACCAACAGACGGTAATCGCCGTGTCCTCCACCTTTAACGCCCTGCCAGTAATCAGCCTGGCCCTGGAAAATGTCGCCCAGGCCCGTGCCGTAGCGCATTACGTCCACGATCACGGCCGGGAGTTCGGCCGATGAGATGTAGGAAATTCCTTCGTGCAAGAGGCTGAAGCCGGGGCCGGAGGAACTGGTCATGGACCGGAAACCGGCCGCGGCCGCGCCGTAGACCATGGAAATGCCGGCCAGTTCGGATTCGGACTGCACAAAGCTGCCGCCCGCCTCCGGCACACGCCAGGACATGTATTCGACGATTTCGCTCTGGGGCGTAATGGGGTAGCCCGCGAAAAAGCGGCACCCGGCCCGCACGGCCGCTTCGGCCAGGGCTTCGTTGCCCTTCATGAGTTCTCTTTTCATGCGCCTGCCTCCTCGACCAGTTCGAACACATAGTCAGGGCAGACCGTGAAACACGACCCGCAGGCCACGCATTTTTCAGCATTGGCCTCTATGGCCTTGTGGCCTTTTTTATTGGTGAACTCCGATACGCTCAGCGCGCCCTTCTTGCAGGCGGAAAGGCAGTAGTGGCAGCCTTTGCAGCGTTCCGGGTAAGTGATTATTTTTTCCTTTGCCATAGGTCATCCTTGTAGTTGGGCCGGGACTGGCCGGAGTCCGGTCCCGGCCCGGTTGCATCCCGTCCCGGCCGACGTGAGCGCGCGGCCGGGGGGTGGGACAATTGGTCAGGAGTTTTCTCGAAATTTCAGGAAATTTCAGGAAATTTCAGGAAAATCCTGAGTGTCGGGCATGAACATTTCAAAAGCCACCGGCCGCTGGTGACGGCCCTGCTTTTTGGCCTCGGCAAAAAGATTTCTGGTATTTTTGCGGCAGATCATTTCCACGTCGTCCACAGCCTTGTCCACTTCGGCCGCGACGTGGCCGAAGACGACCGCGTCGTAATAGCGCACCGCGCCCAAGTTGGCCACAAAGTCCACCACCACATCGATGCCGCGCTTCTGAATGATTTCTTCGCCTTCGGCCGAAATGGGAATATTGGCCGCTTCAACGATCAGAGAGGCTTTGACCTGTTCGGCGTTGTTTTTATTGATGACATCTTCCAAGGCGGCCGGGATGAGGATGTCGCAGGGGACATCGAGCCAATCGGTGTTGGGGCGAACCTTCCATTTGGGATCGAATTTTTCCCTGTCCATTTCGCCAAAAGGTTTGCGATTGGCCACCAGGCTCTTGATGTCCAGCCCTTCGTCGCACTGCACTAAAAGGTTGGCGTCGGAAATGCCCACCACTTTGTAGCCGAGCTTGTCCATCAGATAAGCGCAGCTCGCGCCCACACAGCCGAAGCCCTGAATAACCACTTTCGCGCCCGCCGCGCCGCCCTTGAACTTCCAGGCTTCATCGGCCGAAAAACCCACTCCGTAGCCGGTGATCATGTCGTTGATCAGGAAGCCGTCGTAAGAGAGCGTCATCAGGTGATCAAAATCGGCGATGTTTTTCTGAATGGATTCATCGCGGCGCATGGCCGGGGTCTGGGGCAGAACGAAGCCCATTTCCTCAAACACGGTGAGCATATAGCCATAGTTGGTGCCAAGGTCGCTGCCGATGGAAACGCCGTTATAGACATAGGGCGCAATGGCGTAGAGAAAGCGGCGCAGCACGGCCTGGGCGTCGGGGGCCTTGTAATCATAGGCGATACCGGCCTTGCAGCCGCCCATGGTGCTTGATTCAGTGGCTTTATATTTCCAGGCCATGGCCCTGGCCAGACGGATGACCTCTTCGCGGGTGACGGTGGGATGCATACGGGTGCCGCCGCCGCTGGAGCCCTTGACGTAATTGTAGACGCAGAGCCAGCCCACCGCTGAGGTTTCAGTGTCGTTCCATTCCACTACCAGATAAGGTTTTTCCATTTTTCCAAACTCCTTTGAATGTGCGGCTCTGAAAGCCGCGGATGGCCGTTTTTCGGGCGCAAAAATCCCCTGTTGATAAACACGTTGTCGGGTGAGTATTCATCACCATTGATGCTTATCAAATTGGTTGTGAGTCTTTCTCTGAAGCTGTTTTTTTAGTGAATCGCGTAAATTCTTTCAGCACTTTGCCGTTTAAGCGGACGGCAACGCACCTCCCTTGTGGTATTTTGGATAAAAGTATCCCGTTCCGGCGGGCCTGGCGTCGAAAAATGCAAATTTTTCGGATGGACTCTTACCGGATCAATGATAGCATTTTATCTTGCCGATTTTAAAGTAAAAATTCGCGTCCGCGTTTTGGCCGGGCCTTTTGAAGTCAATCATTATGGCCCGGCTTTCTTGTTACAAACCCTTTTAAAGACGGCGGTTCAGCCGCTTGTTTTCAATTTTTGAAAAAACATTCCCTTTCCGGTAAACATGTTGTCAAAAAACTGGTTTTGAACAACATCTTCACCGGGCGTTTTTTTATATTATTAACCGCACACACCCGCGCACTGACTCTCGTCTATTGACGGCACGTTGACCGTGCGCCGGTAAATTTACAGGACTCCACCTCACCTTTATGCCGCCTGAATAAAACGGCGAACTGAATGGGCGCCTCTTCCATCAAAGAAGTGTTGGCCGCCTGAAGCGTGGGTTTGCAAAATATTAATGAACGAAGGTTTTTAATGGCTTTTAAGTTTTGCCGCTTCTAGATAGAGCAACATATGTGCCAGAGTAAAATATCATTTCAAAAAATATTTAATCAATAAAATCAATATATTAATTGTTGGTATTTTTTAGGGACAATTTTTTGCAAAACACTTTGCAAAATAGCTTGCGTTTTTTCCTTTTTTCTGTAAATATTTTTGCATTCCAGTTTTGCATTTTTTCTTTTTTTGTAAATGGACGGCCCTGGCGGGCTTATCAGTAAATAATACAGGTGTCTCATGACCATTGACCCGGAAGCTTTTTCCAAACTTATTCCCATGTGGGCCTCGAATCAGGATCTCTTCACCCAGATCATGGAAGCCCTGCCGCTGGGCGTTCTGATAACCAACCTGGAAGGGCGCGTGATCTATTGCAACGACGCCCAGTGCCGCATTGATGATATGAAGAAGGATTTCATCATCGGCAAGCTGGAAAATGAGCTTTACGGCCCCTACCTGGGGCCGGGCATCATGCGCACCTGTCAGGAAACGGGCCAGCCCATTTTGGGCTTCGTCTGCCATTACCGCACCGTGCGCGGCAAAATCATCAACGGGGCCTATTGGGTATTTCCCATAAAATATAAGGGCGAAATCTGCGGCTCCCTCTGCCTGACCCAGCTTCTTCTGAACAAGCTGCCCATGTTTCCGCCAGCCGATGAATTCAGCCTGGAAGATCAAGACCCCACCACCAGCAGCACCGGCGGAACGGGGCTTCTGACCATCGTGGGGGCCGATCAGGCTTTCCGGCGGGCTTTGAGCGTGGCCCAGACCACGGCCACCAGCCCTTCCCCGGTGCTGATATCCGGGGAGACGGGCACCGGGAAAGAGATGTTCGTGCGGGCCATTCGGGAGGCGGGCAAACGCCATGACCAGCCTTATCAGGCTATCAACTGCTCGGCCATTCCGGCCACTCTTCTGGAGGGGATTCTGTTTGGGGCGACGCGCGGCAGTTTCACCGGGGCCGTCGATCGGCCGGGCCTGTTTGAGGAAGCCAATCACGGCATAATTTATCTGGATGAAATTGACTCCATGCCCATGGAGCTTCAGCCCAAGCTTTTGCGGGTGATTCAGGAAATGCGGGTGCGGCGTTTGGGTTCGGCCGTGGAAAGGCCGCTGGACGTGAAAATAATCAGCTCCATCAGCGCCACCCCGGATGAGGTGCTGGCCAGCGGGCGGATGCGGCCGGATTTGTATTACCGTCTGGCCGTTATTTCGGTGATGGTGCCGCCGCTCCGGGAGCGCATGGGCGACCTTGACGACCTGATTGCCCACTTCATCACCAAATACAATAAGCTCCTGGACAAGAACATCACTCATATGGACGAGCATCTGCTATCGATGTTCCGGCGCTATGACTGGCCGGGCAATGTGCGGGAGCTGGAATACGTCATCGCCGGAGCCATAAACCTGACGGCCTGGGAGAACGCTCTCCATATCCATCACATCCCCGATCACCACCGCCTCTCGCTGGAGGGGCGCCTGAAGGTTCCGGTGAGGCCGGCCAGCTTCGGACCGCATCACCGTCCCCTGGAGCCGGCCGTTTCTTCGGAGCCTCCGCCGCCGAACCACGGCGGCGGAGGGGCGGCGGATATGAGCCTGTCGTCACGCGAGGCGGAAGCGCTGGCCGAGGCGATGAGCGCTGCCAGTGGGTCGGTCAGCAGGGCAGCGGAGATTCTGGGCATATCGCGTCAGTTATTGAGCTATAAAATGAAAAAGCATGGCCTCTCGCGCCATGAGTTTAAAAAGAAGTGAGCGCGCGGCGCTTTCCATGATTATAAAAAATCCGGTTGAGCACGGGTTCGCGTTCAGCCGGATTTTTTATGTCTTTACCGCCACTATGCTTCCATGCCGTCAAATTGGCGGGCCTAAGGCAAGTTCAGGGATCCGACAGTGAGATACTGTGTGGCCTGGCGGTCTTTTTTTAGCGGGGTAAACTGAAGGATGAACATTACCAGCATCATAATTATCACCAGATAAAAAATTCTGGCCGCAACAGCATAAAAAACTGTTTTTAAGGATTCGCCGATTGTAATGCCTTTTTTTATTTTTATCACAACCGTAGCCACGACTATTCCCAAAAAAAGAAGGACGGCCAGAATATCCGGCGGCAAAGCGCCGACAACGTCGGTGAACATATCTATAGTATCGGAAACAGGCTCAAAGAAACCATCGGCCTCCAGCACAAAGAATGAGAAGGTCGGCACAAAGACCAGAACAAATATGCTGGCCATGGGATGACGAAGCATGAATTTTAGTAATTCAATTGTCCAGGTGGTCAGTTTGCGGTCAACCTTTGGCAGGGTTTTGAAAAAAAGAATGGTGCCCATAACGATCTTGTCGCACGACCATAAAAAGGCGCGTTTCAATCCATTCAGAGCAGCGTCACTGGTGTTGTTGTCGGCTGACATGATCTCTCCTTATGTTGCGGACTGTCATTCATATTATCATGGCTACCTGGTAATAAGCCAGCGTGCAGACCGTTTTTTTACCGGATGACCGTATGAGGCGTCAAAGGTAAAACCAGTACGCAGTCAAGGTTGAATTTTCGGAACAGCGGTTGACCGCCGGCGGGAGAAATGTTTTTGCCCTGCTCTGGTTCCGTGGGGTTTTTAGTCACCTCGCCGGGCAAAAACATTTCTTCCGCCGGCTGCCTGGTCAGCTTCTTTGGGGTCTGGGAGGCTGGCCTAGTCGAGTGGGAGCCGGAAGCCGGGGATTGTTTTTATCCCGGTTCCGTGACTAAAGACCCCCGGAACGGAACCGGGATAAAAACAATCCCCGGCTTCCGGCGGGTCAATGGGATTAAAAAATTATAACATTGACTATGTGCCAGGATTGCTGGGCGGGGAGACTTCTCCGCCGTTTAAAGCTTGTCATGATTGTGGTAATCTACAAGATGTTCCATATCAATAAATGGAACTTTTTACGGGCGCACGGCCACCCCGCCTCGAACAAGCGGCAAGCAGTGCGTGCCGGTCTGCAGTAAACGAACCTTCAGCAATAGAGGTATATGTGAACAACGCCAACCTTGAAAAAGTTGTCGCGCTTCGCCATGAACTCCACGCCCACCCGGAGCTTTCCAGGCAGGAGGTCTGGACCAAACAGCGGCTGATGGATTTTCTGCGGAAAAATACCAAATTGGACGTTGTGGATCGCGGGCGCTGGTTTTACGCCCATTATGCCAGCGGCGGCGCCCGACCCAACATCGCTTTCCGCGCTGATTTCGACGCGGTGGCCATTGATGAGACCATCGATCTTCCCTATGGCTCCACCGTGCCGGGCGTCTCCCATAAGTGCGGCCACGACGGCCACTCGGCCACCCTCTGCGGCCTGGCCCTGGAAGTGGACCAGAACGGGGCCGACCGGGACGTTTTCTTCATATTCCAGCACGCTGAGGAAAACGGCTCCGGGGCCATTGAATGTGTTCCCTTGATTGATGAGCGCGGTATCAGTGAAATATATGGCTATCACAACATGGCCCACATCCCGGAGGGCACGGTGGCCATCAAGGCCGGAACCATGAATTGCGCTTCAGAGGGCATGGTCATTCACTTCAGGGGCGCTCCGGCCCACGCCAGCCAGCCGGAAGACGGGCGCAACCCGGCCCTGGCCATTGCCGACCTGATCCGCATGATCCCGGAACTGACTGTGCCGGAAGAATATCAGGGCTTGATCATGTGCACGATCATCAGGGTGGATGTGGGGGAGGAATCCTTTGGAATTGCGGCCAGCGAGGGACGGCTGATGCTGACCTGCCGGGGCGAGTTTGAAAAGGAGATGGACCGGCTGGCGGCCGCGCTGGAAGAGCGAGCCAGAGAATTGGCCGCGCGTGACGGGCTTGAGGTGGATTTCGCCTATTACGATGTTTTCCCGGAAACCGTCAACAGTGCGGAGGGAGTGAAATATATTGAAAAGGTCTGCCGTGAACTGGGTGTTGAGGTTCGGGAAATGAAAGCGCCAATGCGGGGTTCGGAGGATATCGGCCATTTCTTCAAACGGACCAAGGGGGCCCTGTTTCTGCTGGGCATAGGCGACCGTCCTGAGATCCACACTACGGAATATGATTTCCCGGATGTGATTATTGAACCGGCGGTCGAAATATTCAAGGGGTTGATTCGAAACAATTGAAACCGGAAGAGGCGGGGAGCCGGAACCCCTTCAGGCCTGCCTGAAGGGGTTCCGGCTTTATGCGTATAGTGGCTTATCACCTTGCTCTGACAGCCTGTTGCGACAATTCTCAAAGTAAACTTTTTCCCATGAACTTACGGCTCGTAGCTACACAAAAAGCGTGGTTTTTGTTTCGCGAGCGTCTATTCTTCCGCCAAAACCAGTCGCTGGCGCTCCGTCTCCCCTATGGGGCGACCTGCTATTTGAAATAACCGTCTGCATTGAGAATTGCTGCCACTTGGCAATGTGGGTGCTTTTATGTTATATTCTCTTGATAATCGGCCGGAATAAGCGATACAGTCCGACTCTCGATCGCAGGCAGACACGTCTCCATGCCCGCTGTGGACGCTCCCGCTCCGGCTATCTTCGGGGTTTCTAATGTTTCCTGATACTTTTGTGGGGCTCACTCCCTTACAATATTATGAACGGCCGGGCCGCCAAAGACCAGCGCGGTTCGGTAAATATGCGAGGCCGGCTATGAAAAATGTCGCTGCCCTGTTTTCAGGGCATTTACTGATGATCGTGGTTTCGGTTCTGGCTCTGGCGGGGTGCCGCCCCGTCTCTTCCCTGGAAACTTTCGTCCAGCCGACGCCCAGGGAAGAATATCAGGATTTTCTGACTTCGAAAATCGTGTCGGACGACACCTTTAATATAAAGACCCTGTCGTCGGCCCTGATTGTTAAAGCGTTGTTTTATGGTCAGGATGTGGACGCAAGAGCGCGTCTCTTGTTTCACAGCGATCCGATCTTCAGCAAAGAAACTTCCGATTGGGGCCGCACCCCCAAGGGCGCTTACGGGCCTCCGGTCGTCATCCTGATGGGGCTGTTCGCCCCGGACCTGGGCGAAAAGGACGTCACCAAGCTGGGCCGCTTCCGGCCCAAGCTGAGAACGATGGACGGGCGGGTACTCAGCCCGACCAGCATTAAACGTTTCGGCCGCGACAGCACTTTCGTGCGGGATTATTTTCCGGCCTTCAACCCTTGGGAAGAGGTTTTCCTGGTAAAATTTAACCCGCTGACCAGCCGTGGATATTACACCTCGCGGCTGGAGTTCATCCTGGAATGGCCCGGCGGAGTCCAGACCCTGATTCTGAACGAGAACGCTGAAGCCAATTAGTTCACCGGAAACCGGCTTACAGATGGCCGGCGATTTCCAGAGTTTTACGTCACTCACCTGTCTTCCGCTTTATATTTAATGATGTATAAATGCCATAAGGCCATACTGGACACCATAGTGCACTAATGCGAACCGCTTTCTCAATATTTGCCGCCCTTCTCATCTTGATGACCCAGACCGCCGGACTGGCGCGGGCCAATGACGATATGCTGCCGGACGCCATCATGGACCCCGGCCCGCGTCCGGGGCATATCCTGGTAGTCGACAAGGCCGAACAGATTCTGTATCTTTACAAACACGAAAACCACACTGTGGCCCTTGAAAAAGTGATGTCCTGCTCCACCGGCGGAGTCAAAGGCGACAAGCTTGTGGAAGGCGACAAAAAGACTCCCAACGGTTATTATATTTTCAATCAGAAATTTCTGCCGCGTGAACTGTCCCCCATTTACGGCACTTTGGCCTATCCCACCGACTATCCCAATTTCTGGGATAAAAAGATGTCGCGCGGGGGTTACGGCATATGGCTGCACGGCATAAACAAGCCGCTGGTCGATTATGACTCCAACGGCTGCATCGAGCTTGAAAACGCTGATGTGGCGCGTATGGAAGAGTTGATCCATCTTTTCGACACTCCTCTTTTAACCTATGAGTCTTTAACCTTGAAGCCCGCCGCTGAATTGAAAGCGGAAGCGGAAAAGATCAAAAGCTTTTTGGAAAAATGGCGTCAGGCCTGGGTGGCCAAGGATCACGCGACTTACCGGTCGATGTATGATCCGGCCTTTGTCAATTCCGATGGACGCACATTTGACGGATGGATGACTAATAAAGAAAATGTGGCTAAAAACTATAAAAATATTCATGTTGAAATAAAAGATCTTAAAATATTCCGGCACCGTGACGTAGTTGTTGCGGTTTTTGAGCAGGATTACAGAGGCGATGAACGGTTCACCTCCATCGGCCAGAAACGGCTCTACTTGAAAAATGCTGGAAACAGCTATAAAATTGCTGGAGAAGAATTCAGGCCGCTACCCAACACCACGACCAATAAATGGCTGACTGCCTCTGAAAAGCGTCTGGCGCTGGAAACTCCGCCGCTGACTGTGGCGCAGGTCAAGCCCGAAGCCTTGGGCATGGAGGCGGAAGAAATTCGGGCCGCCACCGAAGCCAAAGCCGCCGCGGCTGAAGAAGTGAAGGCCCTGACCGCTGAAGAAGGGGCCTTGACGGAAGGTGAAGCCAAGGCCCTGGCCAAGGCTGAGGCCGAGTCCCTGGCTAAAGAGGAGGCCCGGGTAAAAGAAGTGGCTGAAGCCATGACCAAAGCTGCGGCGGAAGCGGAAGCAAGGGCCTTGGCTGAGGCAAAGGCCAAAGAGGAAGCGGAGGCGAAAGCCCTGGCTGAAGCAAAGGCCAAAGAGGAAGCGGAGGCGAAAGCCCTGGCTGAAGCAAAGGCCAAAGAGGAAGCGGAGGCGAAAGCCTTGGCTGAAGCAAAGGCCAAAGAGGAAGCGGAGGCGAAAGCCTTGGCTGAAGCAAAGGCCAAAGAGGAAGCGGAGGCGAAAGCCTTGGCTGAGGCAAAGGCCAAAGCAGAAGCCGAAGCAAAAGCCTTGGCTGAGGCCAAAGCGGAAGCCGAAGCAAAAGCTCTGGCAGAGGCCAAAGCCAAAGCGGAAGCCGAAGCAAAAGCCTTGGCTGAGGCCAAAGCCAAAGCCGAGGCTGAAGAAAAGGCGCTGGTTGTTTCGCGGAAAATGGCTGTGGACGCGGCCAAGAACTGGATAAACAATCTTGATTCTGATGAATTGATTGTCGCCATTGTTGAAGATTGGGCCACTGCCTGGCGCAGCCGCGACCTTGAGAAGTATTTCGCTTTTTATCATCCTGATTTTTACTATGAGGACAAAAATATGTTCCTCAGGAATTTCAAGAGTTACAAGACGCCTCTGATTGAGAATGCCGCTGTGCTGGAGGTCGGGGTGAGTGATTTTGAAGTTTCTTTCAACGCCGGGACGGCCATGGTCAGCTTCAGGCAGGATTACCGGTCAGACAACTGGCGGGATGTGGGCCGGAAAACGCTTACTTTGAAGAAGACCCGCGAGGGCTGGAAAATAGTTGCTGAAACCTGGAAGGCTCTGCCTTGATGGTGACGCATTAAGTATATTGGCGGTCACGGTGGCGCAGTGAACACTTTTTTATGTAATAAAGCCGGATGGCATTGTTTGAAAAATCTGAGGCGTTATGGCCATTAAAAGTCGAAAAAAAGCCTCCAAAGGCCGATTTAACGTTCTACTGATGCGCTCGCAGGGCGAGGTGATGAACCTTGCCGTTTCCCCGGTGCTGTTGGTAATCGCATTTCTTTTCGCCCTCGTATTCGTCATTGCGTCAGTAAACATCATTAACCGCTATTTCTCCCTCTTTATGGATTACCGTGACCTGTCGGCCGCCTATGAAGAAACAGCCGAAGAACTGAGCCGCCTGCAAAGCCTTTATACATATCAGGCCTCTGTGGCCGATGACTATACCAATCTTATGCGGGCCATGAACATGGCCGATCCCCAGAATGGCCCTGAAGAAGCTGAGCCCGCCGCGGCTACTGATGTTTCAACCGCTCCATCCGAGCCACCGGCAGCTGACGGCCATCAGGGGACCGCGACGCAAACGCCCGCCGATGACGGCGGCGCGGCCGGTCAGGAATCAGGTGCGGCTGTGCCTCCCGGAACCGGTGAGCCCCAGACCCCGGCAGTTCCGGCCGAGTCTAAAGCTCCGGTAACTTTAGAGGAATGGTCTGACCTTCTGCCGACTATCGCCGACCCGCCGGAGCAGGTTCTTGATGTGGAACGCCTCCAGGTCTCCGGGGGGCGATTCAGTTTCTCTCTGGTCAATGACGACAGTGCCGGGCGGGCCGCCCAGGGGAACCTTCTGATGGCTTTCGCTGTTGAGGGCTCCGACGGCCAGGCCTCTGTGGTCGCTTTCCCGGATTTCAATCTCGCTTCATCGGAGCCGGATTTCGAGGTCGGACCGGGCTACAATATTCGGTCCGGCAAAACCGTCAACGGCCGCATAAGCCTGCCCGCCGGGGCCAAAGTGACGGCCATGATGGTGGCGGCCAAATCCAGGGCCGGTAATGTCGTACTGAAGAAGCTGTTAACCACCGAGGAATGACCAGCGTCAGTGGTTCTAAAAGCAGGTATTCCGATTTCATTTGAGGCCTTCAGCCGGGCAAAATCGCTGTCTTTGCCCGGCGGGAGCAGTTTCAGCCTCAAAACCAGTCGCTGACGCTCCGTCTCTCCCGCGGGGCGAACAGCTATTTTTCTAAAAAGAAACGGGCGGTCAATGACGATGCTATCTGCCTTAAAAAACACCGGATTTATTTTTCTGGCCCTTGTGGCCTTTTTCCTTATGGGCTGCCCGGCCAAAGCCGACACTTCGGCCAGGCCTGAAGGAACGCATGACCGCCAACATTTGGTCTTCTGGCACAATACTCCCCAGGAAATGGAAGTTTATAAGATTTACGGCCGCCGGGAAGGGCCGACCATCATGATCATAGGCGGTATTCAGGGAGATGAGCCGGGCGGCTTTCTCTCGGCCGATCTGTATGCCGACCTGGCTCTCAAACGGGGCAATCTGATTGTGGTGCCCCGGGCCAATTTCAATTCCATAATTCAACATAATCGCGGGCCGGAAGGCGATATGAACCGCAAGTTTGAAGGCGACCTGAGCCAGGACCCGGACCGACCCATAGTTGAGTGCCTCAAGGAACTGATGGCTGAAAGTGATCTTGTTCTGAATCTGCATGACGGTTCCGGCTATTACCGCCCCACCTGGGAAAATGACATGGCTAATCCGAATCGTTACGGTCAGTGCATTATCTCTGATGCCGAGGTCTACACCCACCCGGAAACCGGCCGGGTCCTGCCCCTTGGCGATTACGCCAGGGCCGTGGTGGAACGGGTCAATGAAGACATTTCCGACAGCTTGCAAAAATTTCACTTCTTCAACACCAACACGGCGGCTACTGACTCCAAGCACAAAGAGCAGCGCAAAAGCGTCACTTATTACGCCATGACTAAATTGGGCATTCCGGCCTTCGGCGTTGAGACTTCCAAGCAACTGCCCAGCCTGGAGCTTAAGGTTCATCAGCACAATCTGGCTGTCAACGCCTTTATGGAACTTTTCGGTGTGGAAGTGGAGCAGCCCCGCATAAATCTCGCCCCCCCGGTTCTGGGTTATGTGGTCATTTCCGTCAATGGCGAACTGCCCATTGCCGTGGCCAACGGCCAGACCCTGGAAGTCAAAAAAGGCGACACCATTGAGGTCGTTCACGTCGGGGCCAATTATGACCGAGGCCTGTCTGTGGATGTTCAGGGGGTGGGCGGTTTTAATGATATCCGCCAGCCTCTCAAGATTGAGGTACCCACGACCATTGTCGTTCAGAAGGATCATATCAAGTTTGGGCGTATGAATATCGGCCTTTTGCCTGAAAACTACGCGGGTGTTTTCCCGCGTCTGCTGGGCGAAGGCAAGGTGATCGCTCCACGGGCCGGAACCCCGGTTATGGTGGCGGCGGCTCAAAAGCCGGAGGATGGTGGTCAGGAACCGGCCGTGGACACCGGCGAAGCCGGCCGGGTTGAACCGGCGGCAGGGGCAGGGGACAAAGGCAATGGACCCGCCGCAACCGTCGAGACGCCGCCGGCCGGGAAGGGCAAGGGCGGTGTGCTGGCTTTTCTGCTGGAGGTTGACGGACGGCCGGTGGATTTGGCCGTTGACGAGCAATTGGTGGTGTCGGCCGGGGCCAAGGTGAAAATGGTCGATATCAGGAGTGACGGAACGCTGCCCAAAGACACGGTGATGAACCTGCGCGGCTTCGTTCCTCCCGACAAGACGGGATATAATAACGGCGAAGACCGGGGAGCCACGGCCGACACGGCCAGGGACATGATGCCGGCTTTTTCCCGTGGCGGCAAGGGGCTGGTCTATGATATAAACGCCGAGCGGGGCAAAACGGTTCTGGCCTCCGCTTCGATTAAAATTCTGGTGCCCAAGCTGGAATCTGTAACCATCAGCTTCGGCGGAAAGACCCACACTCTGAAACTGGGCGGGCGCATCGGCATTCCGGTGGGTACGCCGGTCACGGTGCAGAAGGTGGTCCTGGCCGAAGGAATGCCCTTCAGCAAACCGCGCTTCACCCTGGGCGGACGGAATTTTTCGGCCAAGCTGCCCCAGACTCTGACCATGCCCTCCTTTGCCGCGAATCTGGCGGTATTTGAAGACGGGGAGCTGGCTGGAAAAGTTCTATGGTTCCCTAAATAAATCCGGACGGGGCTGTCCTTGAATATTGCCCCAATCCGCCGGAGCCTGAATATCCTGGTTCCGGCGGACTTATGTTAAGAACTGGTTCGTAAATAGTGATTTTGCCCCCTGGCGTCGTTGCTCCTGGTTTTTTAATGCTCGAAATATTAGTATATTACTCCGCTTAAAAAACACTTGCGCCTAGCCGGGGAACAAAATCCCTTATTTACGAGCAAGTTCTAAATCTGTCCTTTTCAGGTGATTCAGATCATGAATAATACAAAACCAAAAGCAGCCGTCCTGACCCTGGGCTGCAAGGTAAATCAATTCGAATCCTCATCACTGTCCGAGAGCCTGACCTCGGCCGGTTATGACGTGGTGGACCAGCCCGTGGGTGTGGAACTGGTGGTGATCAATACCTGTACGGTCACCCAGAAAGCCGATCAGGAAGCCCTGGCCCTTATCCGCAGGCTCAAACGCCACAATCCCGCCGCGCACATTGTGGCCACCGGCTGCCTGGCCCAGTCCAACCCGGAACTGCTGGCGGAGACCGGGCTGGTTTCGATGGTCTTGGGGCAGGATGAAAAGGCCCGTCTCTTGAGCCACCTGGGCGATCTGAACACCTGTGGCGGCGAGATCGTGCGGGTGGCCGCCCCTTCGGGGCTGGCCGGTGATTTCGGCGCTCCGGCCCCGGAGCGCACCAGAGCCTTTTACAAGATACAGGACGGCTGTTCGGCCTATTGCGCCTATTGCGCCGTCCCGATGTCACGCGGGCCGTCCCGGAGTCTCGATCTGGATCGGGTGCTGGAAGGACTCAGAACCTATCTCGAACGCGGCCTGAGTGAAGTGGTGCTGTGCGGCATACATCTGGGCCATTGGGGGCGTGATCTGGCCGCGCCCCTGTCTCTGGCCTCCCTTCTGCACACCATCGGTGGGGAAATAAGCCCGGATGAGGAAACTTTTCGTCTGCGCCTCAGCTCCGTAGAGCCTCTGGAAGTGGACGAGGAGATTATCGAGGCTTATGAAATGTATCCCTGGCTGGCCCCGCATTTCCATTTGCCGCTTCAGAGCGGCAGCGATCATGTTTTGGAGCTGATGGGACGCCCCTACCGGGCCGGGCAGTTTCAAACCCTGGTCGGCAGGCTGAAGGATAAATGGCCGTGGGCGGGAATCGGGGTGGATGTAATGGCCGGGTTCCCCGGTGAGACGGATGAGGATTTCCAGGCCACTTACGATTTGTTGAAAGACCTGCCCATAACTTATTTCCATGTCTTTCCGTATTCCCGGCGGCCCGGCACCAGGGCGGCGGACAGCCCCGAGCAGGTGGCCGAGCACGTCAAACGGGCCAGGGTTATGGAGCTGAAAGCCCTCAATCAGGCCCGGCGGCATGAGTTCGCCCGGCTGAACAGCGGCCGCCGCGAGACCGGGCTGGTGGAGAACACGCCGCACCGGGCCAGCGGGCGCTTGAAAGTGCTCACCGGCAATTATCTCTCGGCCCTCCTGCCGGAAGGTTTTAACGCTTCGGCGGGCAGCCTGATTCCGGTAAAGCTGTCAGAGAGCCGCAATGAATGGTCGCTTTTGGAGGCTGAACCGGTGTTCAGCTAAAAGCCCTCTCTCACAGCAAGGGAGAGAACAGACGGCAGAGGGGCATCATGCCTCTGTATGGCAGTGGCAGGCCCCTGAACCAGGTCTCGTCGGCTTTCTGGCAGTTTTTCATGTCAGTGTGGAACTTCCAGGCTGAAATTCCCGCGTGACGGCTTCGCGGCATTCGACTCTTTCCTTGTAATTTCCAGCGCAAAGGTAAAACCCGGAGGGCGTGGCGGTGAGATATCTCCATAGTGGAGCGATTTTAAATATGGCTTTTTCCCTTAAACAGGCAGCCCGTCAGCTATGCAAAAAGCGTGGTTTTTGCTTCGCGAGCGGCTTTTATAGCCTCAAAACCAGTCGCTGGCGCTCCGTCTCCCCTCTCGGGTCGACCTGCTATTTTTAAAATGTAGACCTTTTCCCTTTAACTGACGGCCCCTCCGCTACGCAAAAATCGTGGTCCCCTCTGGAGAAATCTCACCGCCACGCCCTCCTGGACATGATCGGTTCATGATGGAAGACCGCAACGGGTTTTTTCTCAAACAGCCAAAGATGACCAGGCCGGGCGGACGGAAAATTTTCTGTAAGTCGTTCGTAATTTTGCTCCCCGGACGAGCACGGACTCACAAACCTCCAGTGGAGCCACCCGGCCGGGAATCAGAGAAAATTACGAACGACGTCAGAAATTTTTCCGTCCGCCCGGCCTGGTTTTAACTTTGCGGTGGGCGGGCTTTATAGAAAATGCATAGTAAGAGGCTGTCTGGGAATTGAGTCGGTTTTTCACTTGCGCACCAGCAATTCTAATTATGACTTTTTTCCTTGAACTTACGGCTCGTAGCTACACAAAAAGCGTGGTTTTTGTTTCGCGAGCGGCTATTTTTCCGTTAAAACCAGTCGCTGGCGCTCCGTCACCCCTTGCGGGGCGACCTGCTATTTTTAAAATTGTCATCCACTTTGAGAATTTTAGAATTGCCACTTGCGCACCACACCGCTGATTATGTTATAATTATGGGCCATAGGTGTGATACCGTTCTTTGTGGTTTCCGGCGGCCTTTGGGCCAGAGCACTGCTCACCGCATGAGAACCGGGCTTCCCACTGGCATGGGGGCCACGCTCTTAATACGATGATGGCCGCCAGAATTAACTATTACGGGAAACCGCTGCCTAGACGAAGGGTCCGGGCCCTGCCCGGTGCCCGGTGAGGAGGAGAAATGAGGGTGAGGGATTTTATTCAAATCATCCACCAGTTGGCCCCGCCAGATCTGGCCATGGAGTGGGATAATTCAGGCCTTCAGGTCGGCTCACTGACCAGTGAAGTAAAAAAAATAGGCCTGGCCCTGGACGCAACCAGCCAAACCGTCTCCGAAGCCCTTGATTCGGGCTGCAACCTCCTACTGACCCACCACCCGCTCATATTCAAACCCCTTAAAAATATCTCCACCAACACCATGAACGGCGAGATAATCCGCCGGGCTCTAGCCGGGGGGCTGTCCATTTTCGCGGCACATACCAATTGGGATTCCGTCAGTCAGGGAGTGGCCGGGGCTCTGGCCGACCTTTTGGAGCTGGAGGACCGGCGGCCACTGGAGCCGGCGGCCCGCGATTTTTTTAAATTAGTGATCTACGTCCCGGCCGGCTATGAGGCTGAGGTGAAAAAAGCGGTGTTTGAAGCCGGAGCGGGCACAATCGGCGATTATGACCGCTGTTGGTTCAGTGCCTCTGGCGAGGGCGGCTTCCGCGTGCCTCCAGACGGCGCCCCATTTATCGGCCAGCCGGGCCAGGAGGCCCGGACCAGGGAGAGCCGCCTGGAGGTGATCGTGCCCAAAGGGCTGGCTGACCGGGCCGTGCTGGCCGTTTTGAAGAGCCACCCTTACAGCGAACCGGCCTTTGAGCTTTACCCCGTGAAAACCTATGCCCGTGATCACGGGGCGGGCCTGATCGGCTCGTGGCCTTCCGGGCGGGATATTCTGGCCGAGTGCCGGGCCAGGCTGGGCCTTGGCGGCTTTAAATGGGCCGGGCCGGAGCCGGGCCGGGTGAAAACCGTGGCCTTGCTCCCCGGTTCCGGCGGTTCCTATATGAACCTGGCCAAAAGCCAGGGCGCGGAGGTCCTGATCACCGGGGATGTGGGCTACCATCAGGCCCTGGAAGCGGAGCATCTGGGCATAACCATTCTGGATTTGGGGCATTACGAGACAGAATGGCCTGGCGTCGTGCGGCTGAAGAATCTTTTGGCCGAAGAATTTGAAAAACGGAACCTGGCTGTGGAGTGCCGTCTTTTGACCCAAGAGCGCCCCTGGCATTATGACTGCAACTGAATTGGCGGAGGGCACGGGAGAAGCGATGAACACCATATTGATTGATTTGAAGAATCTTCAGGAGGTCGATGACCAGCTGAAAGCCTGCCGTGAGGCGGCGGCGGCAGCCGCCGCCCGGATGGAGGAGGCCCGGCTGGGGCTGAAAGGCTTTGAAGACCGGTTGACCCAAGTGAAGGGCGAACTGGACAAGATGCGCAGCCGCCATCAGGAGCTGGAAGTTGAAGTCAGTCAGTTGTCCGTCAAGCGGGACAACAACCTCAAGCGTCAGGGGGCCGTGAAGAACAATAATGAATTCACCGCGCTGGCCAAGGAGGCCGAATACATTTCCGGCCGCATCAATGATGTTGAGGATGAAATTCTTGAGCTTCTGGACAGGATTGAGAAAGCCGAAGCCCAAAAGGCCGATCTGGAAATCGTGGTGACGGAAGAGACGGCTGCGTATGGCCGGACCGCGTCTGAGATAGAGTCGTCAGTCAAGGCCGGAAACGAAGCCCAGGCCGGCCTTCTTTCCGCGCGGCAGACTTTGGTGGAATCTTTGCCCGCTGATAAATTGCGTCAGTATGACGAACTGATCAAAATCAGGGCCGGGCGGGCTGTGACCCCGGCGGCGGAGGGAATGTGCCAGGCCTGCCGTCTTGGTTTCCCCCCGCAGTTGTTCAATGAGCTTCAGCGCAATGAAAAGATCAACACCTGTCCCAACTGCAGCCGCATCCTCTACTGGCGCGACCACCCCGACTATGTGCGTGGTCCGCACGGGACTACGTCTGGGTAGCGGTTTCCCGTAATAGTTGATTTTGGCGGCCATCATCGTATTAAGAGCGTTGCCCCCGTGGCTATAGGCTATGCAGATAACTTATGTGAAATTTTTTGAATCGGGACACTTCCGGCTCTGGGCTGTCGTCCAGTTGGTCAGCCTGGAAGTGTTGATGATAATGGCCGCCGCTTTGCTCTGGCCTTTCATTGCCTATGCGGAAGAACAGCCGTCAGGCCATAGCCCCGCCTCCGGTCTGGCCGCCGCCATCAGAGAGGTCGCCGTCGCCCCTTCCCCGGCCCGGCCAATCATACCGGGGGAGGCTTTGACCACGGCTTTGGAGAAATTTATCGGCGTGCCGTTCCGGGTGGACGGCGCCCTCAATCTAGCCGGCCAATGGGTCACTTTCAACCAGCCGGAGACGCCCCTTAAAGGTCCGGGCTTCAATTGCAGCGGCTTTACCGTGGCCGCCGCCCGTGAACTGTTAGGTGAGGATTTTCCACTAAATACCGTCGGGGCCGACCGCCAGGGCGATTCCGGCCCCGGCTCACCGCTCGGCCATGATTGGGATTTCGGCCTGGATTTGATCCTCAACCTCAGCCAGAACCATCCCCGCCGCTTCCTGCCGCCCCAGCCTGTAACCGACGCGGACCAGCCGCCGCTGTTTCCTCTTCGACCCGGACGGGCCCTGGGCTGGGGGCTTGATATTCAAAGCCCGGAACTGGAGGGCCTTTTGCGCCAGCTCCGGCCGGGACATTTCGCTTTTTTTGTCTTTTCCAAGCCATCCGGCCATTTTCCAGCCGGAGTTTCCTATTATCATGTCGGCATCATAATTCCTGATAATTCAGGTATCTGGCTTTATCACACCACCAGGCAGTCCCGCACCTATCGTCTCAATCTGGGCGACCCGGCCGGGATGAGCCGCCTGCGCCGCAGTTTTCCGGCCATAAAGGGCGGCGAACGCCGCGTCTTCATGGTGGAGGTCATACCATCTGGCGCCATTTGCCCGCCTATGGACCGCATGACGCCCGGCATTTCCACTCCCACACTGTCTCTATCTCTGAAATAAAATATAGTGCCGCATAATTCTTGAAATTCTGGAAAAGCGGTTGCCCGCCGACGGGAGAAATGTTTTTGCCCGGCTCTGGTTCCGGGGGTCTTTAGTCACCAGAGCCGGGCAAAAACATTTCTCCCGTCGGCTACATAGTGGCTCCCCAGGGCTGGAAAGTGCGCTTGGCCCCGGCGGGTTAATGCGGTTCCGAAATTATAAGATTCTCTATGTACTGGGTGTTACACGGTACTTACCTACTCGGCGTACATAAATGTTATTTCGCCGATAATTTTCAACTGCACAGTGTTGGTCAGTTCGCTGTGGCTAAGGATGACCAGGTTGGGGATAAACCTTTCCGTCAGTTTGTGGAGGTGCCGCCTGATCATGGGCGTACACAGCACCACCGGCTGATAGTTCTGATTGGTCAGTTCGGTTATGCCGTTGTTCAGGGCTGTGAGTATCCGCTGGCCTGTGTCAGGATCAAGCGACATATAGGCTCCGCGATCGGTCTCATTCAATGAGCGGGCCAGGGCCTCCTCTATGTCTCCGCCCAGAGTCATCAGCGGCAGCTCGCCTCCGGCCGTAAGGTATTGCTTCAGAATGGACCGGGCCAGCCGCTGGCGGACGAACTCAGTCAAAAGATCCACATCCTTGGTGATCATGGCGTGATCGGCCAGAACTTCCATAATGCTGGGCATATCGCGGACGGAAACCCGCTCTCGCAGGAGGTTCTGCAAAACTTTCTGCACCTGTCCCAGTGAGAGAAGGCCCGGCACCAGTTCTTCCACCACCTTTTCGTCGGTGGCGGCCACGCCGTCGATGAGTTTTTGCACATCCTGCCTGGAAATAAGCTCGCTGGCGTGAAGACGGATAACTTCCGTCAGGTGTGTGGCAATAACAGTGGCCAGATCGACCACCGTCCAGCCGGCGTGCTGGGCTTCGTCCTTTCTTTCTTCCGGTATCCAGGTGGCCGGAAGGCCGAAGGCCGGTTCGAAGGTCGGGATGCCGGGAATTTCGCGCCGGGCGTCGCCGGGGTTCATGGCCAACTGGTGGCCCACCATCATCTCGGCCCTGGCCACTTCATTGCCTTTAATCAGAATGGCATATTCACCGGGACGAAGCTGAAGGTTGTCGCGCACATGCATGGGCGGCACGATAAAGCCGGATTCCAGGGCAAACTGCCGCCGGATGGAGCGGATACGCTCCAGAAGCTCGCCGCCTTGATCGTCGTCCACCAGGGGAATCAGGCCATAACCCACTTCCAGCTCCAGAACATCCAGAGGCAAAAGCGCTTCGACCTTTTCCGGGCCAGGCGGAGGACCGCCCGCCGGTCTGGGGCCGCCGCCGGAAGGGGCCGGTGCGCTTGCGCCTCCGGCCGGGGCGGGAGGAGGCGCGCCGCCGCCGGGCGGGGGAGCCCCGCCTCCGGCCGCCGCCGGGCGGGGCGACGGCCCGCCTCCGGCGGCCAAGGCCGCTTCAATGCGCCTGCGTCTGAAAATCGCATAGGAACCCGCGCCGATGAGGATGCCGGTGGAACAGAAAGCCAGGGTCGGCATGCCCGGCAAAAGGCCGAACAGAAAGACCACGCCCCCGGCCAGACCAAGCGCTTCCGGGCGCAGGGTGAACTGGCGGGCATAGTCCTTGCTCATGGTTTCCTCAGCCCCGGCCCGGCTGACGATGATACCGGCCGAAGTGGAGATGAGAAGCGCCGGAATCTGGCCCACCAGACCGTCGCCGATGGTCAGGATAGTATAGATCCCGGCGGCGCTGGCCGCATCCAGGTCATAGCGCACGATGCCAATGATCAGGCCGCCCACCAGGTTGATGGTGGTGGTGATAATACTGGCCACCGCATCGCCGCGCACGAACTTGGAGGCGCCGTCCATCGCGCCGTAGAAATCGGCTTCCTTGGCAATGGTTTTGCGGCGGGCGTTGGCCTCTTCCTCACCGATGGTTCCGGCGGACAAGTCCGCGTCAATGGCCATCTGCTTGCCGGGCATGGCGTCCAGGGTAAAACGGGCCGCCACTTCCGCGATACGGCCTGAACCCTTGGTGATAACCATGAAGTTGATCAGCACCAGGATGATAAAGATGATGATGCCGACCGCGTAATCGCCCTGAACCACGAAAAAGCCAAAGGCCTGAATAACGTCGCCGGCCGCCTGAGGCCCTTCGGCCCCGCGCAGCAAAATAACGCGGGTGGTGGCCACGTTGGTGGCCAGACGAAAAAGCGTCAGAACCAGCAATAGTGACGGGAAAATGGAAAAGTCCAGCGGCTTGAGGGTATAAAGGGCGGTGAGCAGCACGATGATGGATATGGTGACATTGAAAGTCAGGCACAGATCCAGCATGGCCGTGGGCACGGGAAAGATCATCACCGCCAGAATGATGATGACACCCACGCCCATGGCCAGCTCACCGCCATAGGTTTTGATTTTATCCTTTATTTTAAACAGGATGCTATTTTCGTCCACTCGGGCCCCTGCCTTTTAACTTATAAACGTAACTTAACACTTCGGCTACAGCCTTGTAAAATTCAAAGGGAATGATCTGGCCCACTTCAGCCACCTTGTAGAGGGCCTGGGCCAGGGGTTTGTTTTCAACCACCGGAACTTTGGCTTCCTTGGCGATATCCTTGATCCTTTGAGCCAGCAAATCCTGCCCCTTGGCCAGCACCAGGGGCGCCTGGGCCAGGGAGGCGTCGTAAACCAGGGCTATGGCGTAATGGGTGGGGTTGGTCACGACCACATCGGCTTTGGGCACATCGCCCAGCATCCGCTTTCTGGCTCCCTCCATCTGAATCTGGCGGATTCTGGCCTTAACTTTGGGGTCGCCTTCCATATTTTTGGATTCATCCTTAATTTCCTGTTTGCTCATGCGCATATCACGCTTGAATTGCCATTTCTGATAGGCATAGTCAAAAAAAGCCATGATCAGAAGGGTCAGAACAACCTTGAAATACATTTCCATGGTCACTTTAAGGGTGAACAGGGCCATCTCTACCGGCTGCATATCGATCATGACGGTAAAGTCTTCCATGTAGCCGTTGATGACGGAATAACACAACCGGCCGATAATGGCCAGTTTCACGGTGTTTTTTACCAAATCAACCAAAGACTTCAGCTTAAACATATTCTTGAAGCCCTTGATTGGATCTATGTTTGACAGCTTGAACTGGATATTATCCGTGCTGATGACCAATCCGCCCATTTGATAGAGGTTTACGGCCACCCCGGTGAGCGCGACAGCAAAAGCCAGGGGCATGATCATAATCAAAACTTCACGTATGGCCGTGTAAAACCAGGGCCAGATATCAACGGTGGTGATGTCGAACTCGGCTATCCTCCAGACATAATAGGTATACATGCCAGCCAGACGTTCCCAGATATACGGACTCCACACCACGAGAACGGACCCGGCCACCAACAGGATGATGGCCGAGGTGACTTCCATGCTTTGGCCGACCTGGCCTTTTTCCCTGGCCTTACCGAGTTTATGCCCGGTAGGCTCTTCAGTCTTTTCTCCGCCTTCATCATTGGCCATGGCTGTATACCTCCTTTCCCTAAGGATAACCCTTTAATACAAAGGGCCGCTGGCGTCCGATTCCTCTTATTGAACAGGAGCGAAATAATGTAAGAGCCGGTCCAGGGTTCCATCGACCCCCACCAGGAGCTGCCCCAGAATCTGGGGCCACCAGGGCATGGAAAAGCCCAGGACGCTGAAGCCGACGATAATGTAAACCGGTATGCCCACAAACAGGATATTCATTTGGGGCACGGCCTTGGCCACAATGCCAAAGGCCGCTTTCACACAGAAAAGCACGCCTATGACCGGGCCGGCAATCTGGAGGGCCAGAATATTCATGCCCAGCATGGCCCGGATGACTTCAGTGAAAATCTCAGGCCGCCAGATGTTCAAAAGTCCGGGCGGAGCAATTGTAAAACTTTCCACCATGGCCTTGATGAGCAGCATGTGTCCATTGGCGTAAAGGAAGATGAGGCTCATAAACATATGCAACAGTAGTGCCAATTGGGGCGTCTGGCCGCCGCTGGTGGGGTCCATGCTGTTGAGCATGGAAAGGCTCATCTGGAAACTCATATATTCACCGGCCATTTTGACGGCTTCCAGAATAACCTTCACCATAAAAGACAGGGTAAATCCGATGATGAACTCGCCCAGCATCAGCGGCACATAGCCATACCAGGTCATCGGGAGCATGGAGGCGTTATACTCCACCTGGGGAGCGACGGCAAAGGTCATCATCAGGCACAAAAGAACCTTGACCTGGGTTAGAACCGTGTTGCCACTGAAGATCGGGGCGAAAACTATCACGGTGGAGACGCGCAGAAGCACCAGCACATAGGCCGTAAATTCGGCCGCGTTGATTATCGGAGCGCCCACGTCGGATTACTCTTCGTTAGTCACGGGGAATGAAAAGGCCGTCATTGGCGACCCCATCCCCGATCCTGACCCATTCAGGGAAGTGAGTGAAGACGTTGGCGGTAAAGTCGGTCAGCTCTTCCAGCATCCAGGGGCCGGCGATAACCAGGGTCACGGTAATGGCAAGAATTTTTGGGATGAACTGAAGGGTCTGTTCCTGTATATGGGTGGTGGCCTGAAAAATACTGATGGCCAGACCCACTATCAGCCCCACACCCAGCATCGGCAGAGCCAGGGTCAGCACCATTTCCATGGACCTTCGCCCAAAATCTATAACAAATTCGGGGGTCATTGTATATGTGCTCGCTTTCTTTCAAGGTTGGGGGCCCGGCCGGGCAGCAGCCTTGCGGGGATATGATTAAATTTAAAACACGCTGAAGGATTATTCAAGGCTCCGCTCCGGCGTGTAAGGACTAGCCCCCCGCACCTATGGCATTCACAACCGCGGAGACATCCCCGAAACTTCGCACCAGCGAACCCACCACCAGATTCCAGCCGTCCACCAATACAAAGAGCATCAGTTTGAACGGCATCGACACCATTGACGGCGGCAGCATCATCATACCCATGGCCAGGAGAACCGAGGCCACCACCATATCGATAACCACAAAGGGTATATAGAGCATAAAGCCGATAGTGAAGGCCGTCTTCAGCTCTGAAATGACAAAGGCCGGTATCAGGCTCATGGTCGGCACTTCGCTTTTGTTCATCGGCCGGGTTTCACCCTGAATTTGCATGAACAAGGCCAGATCTTTGTCGCGCGTCTGAAGGAACATGAATTCGCGCACCGGCTCCAATGCTCTCTCCAAAGCTACGCGCTGGGTTATTTCATTGTTCATGAAGGGTTTGAAGGCCCTTTCATCCATTTGTTTCCAGACGGGCATCATCAGGTAGAAGGTCAGAAACAGGGCCAGACTGATGATGACCTGGTTAGGCGGCGACTGTTGGGTGCCCATGCCCTGTTTGAGGAAGGCGAACACGGTGACTATTCTGACAAAGGAGGTCATGAGAATCAAAAGTGAGGGGGCCAGGGTCAGAACTGTCATTATGAACAGGATGTTGAGAACCGTGGCGATCTGCTCGGGATCATCGGCCTGGTCCATGCTCAGACTGATAGTGGGAATGGGAATCGACTGGGCCAGAGCCATATCCGGGAACAACAGCCCGGCCACAACAACCAGCAGCAAGGCGACAAACATGAACAGCCCGGCCATTTTCATAAAACGGCCGCGCCCGGCTCGGGCTAGTGAGGCCCTTACAATTGCGCCGGATGTTTTCATTTCGACCCTCCGCCGCGCGTATCGGCTATGCTGATATCAGGAGGCAAATCATCTTCCTCCGCCAACTGAAAAGAAAATTCATCATGAGGCTCACCGGCTTTTTTATCACGCACCCAGTCGGCCAGGGGAATTATGCGATCCTGGGTGACCCCCACCACCAACAGACGCCCTTCCACTTCAACGGCGGCCAGATACTTCCGATTATCCAGCGGCATAACGCCGCGCATGTTAAATATGGATTCCTGGCTTTTGCGTCCCCGGAAACGGCCGAAGCGCCCCAGCACTTTAAGGGTGATGAACAAGAGGGCCAGCACCAGAATAAACATGCCGAAAGCCTGGAGAATATCCAGCCCATAACTCGGCCCCATGGGAGGCGGCCCATCAGTGCCAAGCACTTCCGATAGTGAGGGGGCCGGCGCGGATTGGCCCTCACCCTCACCACTGACGGCGGCCGACAGCAAATCAGAGGCGGCCGACGGCAGGTCAGTCGACGTCAAGGCCTCTGATTCAGCCTCAGCGCCGCGGCCTGTCTCCTGCCCCACGGCCGGAGTGGACGTTACAAGTATCATAAGGAGCGCCGCCAGGAGCAGCGGCGTCGCTATAGCGATTCTATTAACGGCCGACACGCTTCCATTTAACAGGGGTCGACCGAAGGGAGACGGAGCGCCAGCGACTGGTTTTAAGGCCGAAGCTGATGCTCGCCGGGCAAAAACCACGTTTTTTGCCCGGCTGCCGGTCGCAAGCGGCCAGGGGCCGCCGCCAACGCCGAGGGGCGGCCCGTCTGAGTGTAGAGTAACGGCCGGGAAGCGGCCTTCTAAGAATTTGTTACTTATAAGTTCAGGGGAAAATGCCATACTTAAAATCGCCGGGAAAAAAGCTTTCATACATCCTCGGGCTATCAAGCCAGACTCTTGACCCGTTCCATGGGGCTGACGATATCGGTTACGCGGACGCCGAATTTTTCATTGACCACGACCACCTCGCCTCGGGCCACAAGTTTGCCGTTGACGAAGATTTCCAGGGGTTCACCGGCGAGTTTGCTCAATTCTATGACGGAGCCCTGACCCAATTGCAACAGATCATTAATGACCATTCTGGCCCGGCCCAGTTCCACGGATATTTCCAGGGGAATATCCAGAATGAAATCCAGCGGGCGGCTGGCGCCATCCCCGGCCGCGGCCGGAGGAGGGCCGAAATGTCCGCCGCCGGGTCCGGGGCCGCCGGCGCCGCCCCCGCCCTCACCGGGCGGGGGCATGGCCGGGCCGGGGTCGCCCCAGTCCTGATCCAGGCCGTCGTCGTCGCTCATGAGTTTATCAATGTCATTCTGTGAAATCGCCGGAGTATCAGCCATGATTCACTTCCTTTGTCACCGGGCGCGGCCCGGACCATATGTCTTGGATAACGGTTTCCCGCAATAGTTGCTTTTGGCGGCCCTCATCTGATTAAGATCGGTGCGCCCTTGGCCAAATGCGCTGTGCCGGCCAATAACCTCAATCACTCGTCCCAGATTTTGGGAGCAATGTCGCCTACTATGCGTACTGCTTTCTGGCCCCGGGAAGAGCCGGCGAAGACTTTAAATTTCGGGACTCCCTCCACTTTTACTTCCAGCGGCTCTCGCACATCGTGCTTGAGCATGATCACATCGCCCTCCGAGAGGTTCATGATGTCTTCGCCGGTGATCATGGTCCGGCCGAGTTCAACCACCATATTGACCTCAGCCTCGCGCACACGTTCGATAAAGCGATTGATCCAGGCGGTGTCAACTTCCAGCTGGTCACTCTGAAAACCCGCGTAGAGCTTGGAGCGTATGGGCTCGATGGTGGAGTAAGGGAGACAGATAATCAGGGTGCCGACTGTCTGTTCAAGCTCCACTTCAAATTTTATGACGATGACCACTTCGGTGGGAGCCACCACGGAGGCGAACTGGGGGTTGGTTTCACCGCGCACGTAGCTCATGGTCAGGGGATGGACCGGGGCCCAGGCTTTTTCCAGGTCGTCCAGGGCCATCTTGATGACCTTGGTGATCAAGCGCGCTTCAATGGGGGTGAAATCGCGGCCCTCCACTTTGATATAGCCCCGCCCGCTGCCGCCGAAGAAGCTGTCCACCAGGTTGAAGACCAGCTTGGTTTCAATGACCATGATGGCGTGGCCGCGCAGGGGATCAGCCTTGAAAATGTGAAGGCTGGTGGGCACCGGCAGAGCCCGCAGAAACTCACCGAACTTGATCATGTCGATGGAGAAGGCGGAGATATCTATCACCTTCCTGAGCGCTGTGGACATGGTCTGCCGGAAAAGGCGGGCGAAGCGGTCATTGAGTATTTCCAGGGTGGGCATGCGCCCGCGAATAATTCGATCCTGGCTGGTCAGGTCATAATTGGATATGCCGTCGCTGTCGCCGCTTTCGTCGGTTTCGGTTTCCACCTCGCCGCCGCCCATGCCCTTAAGCAGAGCATCGACTTCATCCTGCGTCAGAATTTTGGCCATTTATATGAGCTCCATTCAATATAGCTTTTTCCCTTGAACTGGCGGTTCGCAGCTACGCAAAAAACGTGGTTTTTGCTTCGCGGGTTACCGCTTGACCGTCAAAACCAGTCGCTGACGCTCCGTCTCGCCCTCCATGGCTCGACCCCCATTGTATGGGGCGGAGTTGGCTTAGAATTGCTGTCCGGCTCCCATTCTGGGCTATGCACGCTTTCCAGACCTTAAGAATGCCGACCATGTAGCCGCCGGGAGAAATGTTTTTGCCCGGCGAGGTGACTAAAGACCCCCGGAACCGGAGCCGGGCAAAAACATTTCTCCCGGCGGCGGACACCCTCTAAAAACTTTAAGCGATACACAGCGCCAGCCCTCCGCCGGAGGGCCAGCACCGTTTTTACTGCACCACGAATTCAGAAAAATAGATGTTCCTTATCTTGCCGCTGGTCAACTGGGTGTTGATGCGGTTGAGCATCTGGTTGCGGAGCCTCATCTTGCCGTCGAGAGTGGCTATGTCGTCAAACGACAGGCTCGACAGAAGAAGAAGGATCGTATCCCTGAACTGAGGCATTTTTAAATTAATCTCATTGGCCAGGTCCGGGTTCTCGGCCTCAATGCTCATGGTCAGCTTCAGGAACCGCCGGCCCGCGCCGTCATTGAGGTTGACGATGAAGGGCTTGAACTCGATGTTCTGGGGCCCCAGCGCTTCAACGCCTTCACCTTCGCCGCCCTCACCGACGGCAGCGCCGCCGGAAGCGGCTTCAGCGCCGCCCTTCTTGGGATCTTCAATGGGCGCGGCGGTGTCGTCACCGGGGGCGGGCGGAGGCGGTGCTGTGTCGCCGCCTTCCACGGCCGCCGTTTCAGGTGCTTTGGAGCCGCCCAGAAACATCATGGCCGCGAAAGCCCCGCCGCCGCCGATAGCCATGGCCAGAACGACGATGATAATCAGCTTGAGCTTGCCGCCCTTCTTTTTAGGCGCGCCTTCCCCGCCTTCGCCTCCGCCTTCCACTTCCTGCTCTTCAGCGGGCGGATTCTTCTCTTTCTTAGCCATGTGGCACCTCCGTCATTATACTAAATCGTTCCATTTCACAGAGTTAAAGAATGCTAGTTTACTGCACACTGACACGCATTGAAAACTGACCGTTCGCGGCGGGTTGATCGTGCGCCAGTAAAAGGTTCAGTTTCATTGCTTTGGGCCTGTCGTCATCAGCCTCGCCAGGAACTCTGTTCCGGCCGGTAGATGATAATCTCCAGGCGGCTGTTTTCCCAGGCCCGCTCCGAATCTTCAGTGCGCGGGCGCGAGCCGCCGTAACCGCCAAGGCGGAAGCGCTCTTCAGCCAGCCCCAGCCCGGTCAGGAACTCCATCACCACCTTCGAGCGCCTCAGAGACAGGTCATAGGCGGCCGGATCGTTCCCGCCCTCAAGAGGTGAGAGGGGGTTGGTGTGGCTTTCAATGCTCACCGGCAGCTGGACATTTTGTAAAAATACGGCCAGCTTCTCCAGCAGCAGGACATTGTCGTCCATCAGTATGGCGCCGCCTTCCGGGAAGAGGAGGGCTCTGTCCCACTTTATGACCAGCCCCCGGTTATCCCTGGAGAACTCAACCCCGCCGCGCGCGGCTTCTTCCAGCCGCTGGTAGTCGGGGGTTCGGGCCGGGTCCAGCTGAAAGACGGCCCGCTTGAATTCCTCCTGGTCGAACATGACGTTTTCCGGCAGACTATCGAGGTTTTCCATCAGCTCTATGACCGGGGCCAGAAGCGACTTGTCGGAAAACATCAGGGTCCCGTCGCCCCGCCGGATGTAATCGGCCTCTCCCTCCAGAACGCCCTCTTTAAGGAGGAAGTCAGTTCTGGGCGTTTGGGTGGTGATGCCGATTATCAGCACCAGAAAGGTCAGGAGTATGGTCACCAGGTCGGCGAAGGAAATTATCCAACTGACGCTGCCAGGGGACGGCGAGGTGGAGCGTCCGGCCTTCCTCATCTCACAGCCCTTCCCCATTTTCTCTAAGGAGAAAGTCAAAGCCCCTGAAGTTGTAAGTGGTGGCTTTTTCCGCCAGATCTTTCAACTCATCGGCGCTGATGCTGGAAAAATCAAGCACCAGATCCACCCGGTTGTTTTTGGCCCGGCCGGCCGGGGTCATGTTGGAATACAGGGGCTTTCCGCCGGCATAGGCGAAAGCGTTCAGCCGGTCGCGTTCCAACCCCCCGGAGGCAGCCAGAAAATCCATTACAGCTATGGCCCGTCCGCCGGAAATATCCCAGTTGTCGCCGATATCCCTGGTCTGCGGCGGCCGATTGTCGGTGTGCCCCTCCACGGTGACGGCAATGGCGTTGTCGGCCATGATCCGGCTGAACACCAGAAGCGTTTCGGCCATTTCCTCACTCAGTTCCCAGGAATCGGGTTTGAAAACCAGCCCGGCCGAGAGCGATATTATCCGCTGCCCCTTGGTGTGGATAATCCTGGCTTCACGGTCCATAATGGCCGGAGCCAGCACGGCCCTGATCTGGGCCATTTCCATTTCCGGCAGCACCAGGTGCCCCTCATCGTCAAAGCCCATGGTCAGATCGGGGAGGCCGTCATCACCGCCTATGGCCACCCGTCCTCCGGTGAGGACGCCGAAGCTGTTCTGGATGGACCCCAGGGCCGTGGCGTATTTCGTTTCATCGAAATTGGCCCGACTGACCAGGATGACGAAGAAACTGACCAGAATCAGCATCAGTGTGGTATACAGCACCATGGTGCGGCTGCCGCCCTCCATGAGGGGTTCCGGCGGCTCTTGCGGGCGTCGGCGGCGCTCCGCGCCCCAATCAGGGTAATAGTCCGCCTCCGGCGCTGGGAGCGTGGTGACGATTGTCTGGGAATCTTCAAACCTTTCCACGGTTTACCTGAATATGGATATTCGGGCAGAGGGCGGCAGAAACGCGTGCAGCTTCTGCTCGATTATCCTGGGGTTGTCGCCCCGGCAGAGCGACAGTATGCCCTGAACGATCAATTCCTTGATCATGGTTTCATCCTGCGATCTGGCCCGGAGTTTCCCGGCAATGGGGATGAAGATCATATTGGCCAGAATCGCGCCGTAAAAAGTGGTGACCAGGGCCAGACTCATGGCCGGGCCGATGCTGGACGGGTCATCGAGCTGCCTGAGCATGGATATCAGGCCCAACAAAGTGCCGATCATGCCAAAGGCCGGGGCGAAATTGCCCATGGTCTGAAAGATGTCGGCTCCCAGGCGGTGGCGCGATTCCTGAAACGATATTTCCGTTTCCAGGATCTCAATTATAGCCTGCGGCTCCAGACCGTCCACAGTCAGTTGCAGGCCTTTGCGCAGAAAAGGATCGTTGATCTGCCTTATGTTGGGCTCCAGCGAAAGGAGCCCCTCTTTCCTGGCCTTGGCCGAGAACATGGTGAAACCGGTGATGATTTCGCCAATGGTGGTGGTCTGGGTCACAAACGCCTGTTTCAGGACCGAGAGGGTGTTGAGACAGTCTCTCAGCGGATAGCTGATCATCGTGGCGCAGGCCGTCCCCCCGCAGACTATTAGGATGGAGGGCAGATCCAGAAAGGCGTCGATCCCCACCCCCATGGTCATTGAAGCGACCAGAAGCCCGATGGAGGAAATGATTCCGATAATGGTTGCTATATCCACTTGAGAAACACCCTGGTATTGGGCCCGGAACACAGAGTGATCCGGCCATGTAAAATAAGCAAAAAATGTGCCTGAAACAAGCGCCAAAAAATAAGCAGGACGTGAACTCTTCTTTAGCCTTAAAATTATACCATAATTGCCATTAAAGAGCTAGTTCAGGACTTTGGTGGAATGTGGGGTAAAATGCCGCTGGGAAAGTCGGCCTGAAAGGAGGACACGCCTATGGCACAGTCCTTGAGAAAGTTTCAGCCGCTACGGTGGCTGGCGTTCTGGTGTTTTTCTTCTTCCGCTGGTTAACGAACCGGCGCTAAAATGAAAATCGCCCTATGGGAACTCGCCATTCCCATAGGGCACTAACTCGTTTGATGTAACGTCAATCCGGGGGGGCTTGCCCACGGAGCCGGGAGTGTTAGCGCACTCTCGATTCTTTTTAATTTACACATTTCAAGCAAAGGTTTCAAGTGCCGCTGGCTGGCCGGATCACTCAATTGCTTCAAACTCAACAGCCGTGTATGCCCCCAAAGCTCCCTGCCATTGAAATTTCATTTTCAGAACGCCTTTGCGTCCATCCGGCGCGGTGGTCTCCATCTCTTCAGCCGGAACCATATGCTCCCGGCTTAGCCCGTACATCTCCGGATTCAGGAGACCCAGGCCCAAAATCGCCGCCATCAGACAGGCGCAGGCCGTCAGCCTGTCCTTGCCCACCGGAATTATTCCAGCATCGCGGAAGATGTATCCGAAGCGTCTGGCAATATCGGCGTAACCACTGGAAAAACCGGGCGCGAAGCTCGTCCCGCCGCTTATGGCGCGGGCCATGAGGCGGGAATAAGCCAGTGGATCAAGCCTGTGTTTTTCAATAACACAATGGTCGCAAACTATCTCCAGGTGGTTTTTGTAGCGAAGCGCGGCGTGGCGGACTATCGGATTGAACCAGAAAACCGCTTTCAGCAATCCGGCCATGAGGTATTTCAAGGTGTCTCTGTTTCTGATGTGGGTCAGTTCGTGCAGGTAGACGGCATATCTTTCGGCTTGGCTGAAGTTTTGGCGGAAATGCCGGGGCGTCCCTACCCAGCCTTGGGACAGGCTCCAGGAAAACGGCGAATAACCCCCTTCAACCTGCTTTAAATTCACGTTCCGCAAACCTGTGGCCAGCATGGCCTCATCAAAGGCCGGATCGGCCGGGGCCGCCTGGTTGGCGGCCAAGCGCCGCCCTATGGCCCGGCAGCGCAGGACCAGGGCGACCAAGTTGGCGATAAAGCCAAAGGCCCATAGAAGGGCAATTCCCGGCTGTAATCTTTCCCCGTCAAAGTTGATATAAACGGACTCCATGCCATTGCCAATGGTTCTTATGACTATTTCGCCCAAGGGAGTGAATAACGCGGCAGCCGAAAGAATTAAGGCCGACGGCAGCCACCCGGCGGACGGGCGAAACTTGCCCCTGAAAAACGAGGCCGATGACGCCAAAAGGGCCAGGCCATAAAAAATGACAAAAATTATTGAGATTACCAATAGAAAGTCGGCCGTGACTGTCAGCCAGAAAATCAAATCATGAAAATAAAACCGGAGACTGTCAGCCATTTTCTATTTCTTTCTGCTTCAATATCGCCTGAAGATGCTCAATTTCCTCTTTTTTCAAATCAGAGTTCGTGATGAAATGGCTCAGCATTTCACTGACGCTGTTGCCGTAAAGCTGGCCGAGAAAGGATTTGTTCTTGCCTTCCATCACCTCCGGCCTTAAAACCAGGGCGCGGTAATGATAGATGCGGGAATCGTGGGCGTCCACCTCAAAGGCCACGGCGTCCTTGGCAATGAGGCGGCGGATGAGGGTTTTGACGGTGCGCATAGAGACCTGCCGGGAACTGGTCACCTGCTCCACGATTTCCGCCGCTGTCGCCGTGGGGCGCAGCCACAGCACTTCCATAATGGGCCACTCGGCTTCGGTAATATTTATCTTTTCTTTCATCGATCTTCATCCTCAATTTTTTATGATGATAGCATGACTAAAAAAGCCGCGCAACGGAAAAAAGACTAAAGTTGTTTTCAATTTGGTCGATAAGAATTTTGAAAACGGATGTAGTCTGTTTGAAAAACTTACTCTCGCCGCACGATCGGCTTTAATTTTGGAGGTTGTTATGTCCATATCCAGCATTAACTCAACGATGCCGCACTTGAAACCCAACGGAGCTGCCAACCAGCCTGGCCAGGTTGAAGAGAAATCACCGCTTCAGCAAGCGCGGGAAGCGGCCGGGCAAAGCAATATAGCTGGAAAATTGGGCTTCGACAGCGTCGATATTTCCCTGGAGGGCAAAAAATCAGCCAAGGCGCTCTATGAATCTTTGGGGCAGCACAAAATCGAAGGAAAAGAACCCAAAGAAGCTAAAGAAGCCAAGGAGGGTAAAGAGGCCAATGAAGCCAAGGAAGGCAATAAAAATAGTGAGGGCGCTCCCGCTCCCGAAGAGGGGAAAGAAGGCCAGAGCGGTGGCCTGGCCGGGGCCGGCCAGCCTGAAGGCGGCCAGAACGGCGGCGGCGGAGGCGGCGGTGATAAGGAAAAAGAGCTGGAGGAGTTAAAAAAGGAGGCTGAAAAGCTGAAAGCGGAAATAGCGCAATTGAAGAGTCAGTCCGGCGACGAATCCAGTGAACAAGAGGTCAAGGCCAAGGAAGCGGAAAAGCAGCAGCTCGACGCCAAGATCAAGGCTATGGAGCAGCAGATGAAGCAGTAATTCCAAGGCTTTTACCAATTCCAGACTTTTCCCGCCGAATTGCATCCTATAGCCGGGCAAAAAACCGTGATTTTGCCCGGTTGCTCTTTTTTCGCTCCAGGGCCAGCCGCTGCGGCTCTGTCTTGCCATGGCCGTCCCGAAGTTGAAAGCCGTGTGAGCGCACCACTTTAAAAACTGCCGGGAAAAAATCACTCTATAATTTTATTAAGCTTTGATATATAATTATCCAATCGCCGCCAAAGGCGTTTTCTGGTCCGGCCTCAAGGCCGGACGTTTTTTGCCAAAAAAAATTATGTGATTGGATAACCAATGATTGTCAGCATTAATCCGGAAAACCCTCAGGGCCGCCTCATTGCCAAAGTTGCCTCCATCCTTGATGACGGCGGCCTGGTCATCTATCCCACGGACACCCAATACGGTCTGGGCTGTGATCTGACCAAAAAAAAGGCCATAGAAAAGGTCTATCGCCTCAAGCAGCGCAATCCCAAAAGCCCCTTCAGCTTTGTCTGTGCCGACCTCACCCACATCGCTGAATACGCCAAGGTTTCCAATTTCGCCTATCGCACCATGAAGCGGCTTTTGCCCGGGCCCTATACTTTTATTCTGGACGGCACCAAGCTGGTGCCCCAGCTTATGCTCACCAAGCGGCATGAGTGCGGCATTCGTGTGCCCAACCATCCCATCGCCTTGGAACTGGTCCAGGCCCTGGGGCGGCCCATCATCAATACATCGGCCTCTCTTGACGGCCAGCCTGTCCCGACCACAGCCGAAGATTTCGCCGATCTTTTTAAAAATCAGGTTGACGTTATTATTGACGGCGGCCCCGTGGCCGGGCAGCCTTCCACCATCATTTCCATGATCGACGACGAACCGGAAGTTCTGCGTGAAGGCCTCGGCCCCTGGCCCACCAGGGCATAGCCCTGGACCCACGGATGCTTGCGCATCCTTCGTCTAGGTGTTTTTTTCCCTGGGCGTTAATATTGGCGGCCATCATCGTATTAAGAGCGTGGCCCCCTTTGTCTATTCAGTATGGTCACCGGCATGGGGGCACCGCTCTTAATACGATGATGGCCGCCTAAATTAACTATTACGGGAAGGGGCAACCCAGACATGGGGTCCGGGCCCTGCCCGGTAAAGGAGGTTTGGGATGATTAGCTTTGTCAGGTTTTTTTTGACCGCGATGTTTTCGACCTGCCTTTTTCTTAGCGGAGGCTGCGCCTCATATAACAACGAACCCTTTTGGGAGGAGCAAAACAGCTCCCCACAGGCCGATGACGGCTATTTCGAAGATGAACCGCCCACGGAAAATATGAGCTGATTTTCATTCCGCCCGCCGGAAGCGCCCGGCGGCGGAGCAACATTAAAGTATATGGGAGGAACGGACGTGCTGGATTTAAAGTTTGTGCGGGAAAACCTGGCCGCAGTTGAAGAAATGCTGAAAAACAGGAATATGGCGGAAGAGGCCAGGGCCAAAATCCTGTCTGAATTCAGCGCGCTGGATAACAGAAGGCGGGAACTCCTGGCTGAGGTGGAAGCCCTCAAAGCCAGGCGCAACCAGGTTAATGAGGACATCACCGCCCTGAAAAAAGCCAAGCAGTCCGCCGATGACCTCATCGAGCAGATGAAGGGTGTTTCGGCCAAAATAAAAGAGCTTGACCCCCAGGTCAGCCAGGTGGAAGCCGACGAAGAGGCCATTCTGCTCTCCATTCCCAATGTTCCCGATAAAACCGTGCCCGTCGGGACTTCCGAAGAAGACAACGTCGAGATCCGCCGCTGGGGAGAACCGGCCGCCTTTTCCTTCACTCCCAAAAACCACTGGGAACTGGGCGAAGAGCTGGGCATCATGGATTTTGCCAGGGCCGTCAAAATCTCCGGCAGCCGCTTTGTGGCCCTGTCGGGCGGCGCGGCTCACCTGACCCGCGCCCTGATGAACTTCATGCTTGATCTTCACATAACCAAGCATGGCTATCGTGAGGTCTGGCCCCCGTGCATGATCAATTCCGATTCCATGCGCGGCACGGGCCAGCTCCCCAAATTCGCCGAGGACTCGTTCAAAATCGAAAACACCGATCTCTGGATGGCTCCCACCGCCGAAGTGCCCCTGACCAACCTCCACCGCGATGAGATTCTGGAGGCTGATCAGCTTCCGATTCTCTACACCGCCTACACCCCCTGTTTCCGGGCCGAAGCCGGTTCAGCCGGGCGCGACACTCGCGGCATGATTCGCCTCCACCAGTTTGACAAGGTGGAGCTGGTAAAATTCACCAAACCCGAAGATTCCTGGGAGGCCCTGGAGTCACTTACGCGCGACGCCGAGGACGTTCTCCAGCTTCTGAAGCTGCCCTACCGCGTAGTTGTCCTCTCCACCGGAGACATGGGCTTTTCCTCAGCCAAGACTTATGATATCGAGGTCTGGCTGCCTGGCCCCGGCGCTTACCGCGAGATTTCATCCTGTTCGTGCTTTACGGACTTTCAGGCCCGCCGGGCCGGAATCCGCTTCCGCCGTGAAAAAGGCTCCAAGCCCGAATTCGTCCACACTCTCAACGGCTCCGGCCTGGCCATAGGCCGGACCCTTCTGGCCATTCTGGAAAATTTCCAGAACGAAGACGGCTCCATAACCATCCCCGAAGTCCTGCGCCCTTACATGGGCGGCCTCGAAAAAATCAAGTAGGGAATAACAGGCACTGAAGAGAAGAGGGGGGCTCTGCCCCTCCACCCCGCAAGGGGTAAACCCCTTGACCCCACCGAAACTCCGGAGGAGTTTCGGTATGTTTTTTTAGGGGCGCTATAACTTGTATCGCAGGCGTGCGGTCAAATAAGGTGCCAGTGCAGAGGAGGACTACCGCTACCTCAGCACTGGGCATTAAGAAAAAATTGCGTGTCCGCTCGGCCTCCGCCACATCATCACCATTGGCGAACCTTCTTCCCCCGCGCGGACCCCGTCTCCGGCCCACCGCCGACCAAGTTAATCGCAGTCAGATTCAAGCCCTAGCGGAGTTTGAAATTGTAAAGGCGGGTAGCGTTCAGCACCACTACAATGGCCCCCAGGTTGTGGACCAGGGCGCTCATGACCGGCCCCATAACTCCGGTGGCCGCCAGAATCACAGCCACAATATTTATCCCCATGGCCAGCGAAATATTGACCTTGATGGTGGACAGGGTGCGGCGGGATAGATTCATCAGATATGGCAGAGGCCGCAGATTGCCGGACAAAAGCGCTACATCGGCCGCCTCTATGGTCACGTCACTGCCCACATCACCCATGGCCAGCCCCACCGAAGCGCTTTTCAGGGCCGGAGCGTCGTTCAGGCCGTCACCGGTCATGGCCACGATGTTTCCGGCCGCTTCAAGCTCTTTTATGGCGCGGACCTTGTCCTCCGGCAAAAGGCCGGCCCGGACGTCATCAAAACCCAATTGCCCGGCTACCCGCCCGGCCGCTTTCTCATGATCCCCGGTCAGGAGGGCCGTCTTCAGGCCGGCCGCTTTCAAGTCGGCCATCAAGGCGCGGCTCTCCGGCCGGATGGTGTCGCTCAGGCCCAGAAGCCCGGCAATTTTTCCCCCACGGGCCAGCCAGACCACCGTGTCGCCCGCTTCCGACAGTTCATTCTCCGCCGCCAGTGTTTCAGCGGGAAGCTCAAGCCCGCCCCGCTCCATAAAAGCCCGGCGGCCAGCCAGTATTTCATGGCCGTCAATAACAGCCGTCACCCCCAGACCGGGTTCCATTGAAAAACCGCCCGCCGGTTCAAAAGCCAGACCCTTTTCGCGGGCCGACTGAACAATGGCCTGACCCAATGGGTGCTCAGACTGCGATTCAACCGAAGCGGCCAGTGCCAGGATTTCGTCTTCGTCCAGCCCAAATCCCCTCACGGCATCCAGCTTCAGTTCACCGGTGGTCAGGGTGCCGGTCTTGTCGAAAACCATGTAATTTACTTTGCCCAGCCGCTCCAGCGCTTCGCCGGACCGCACCAGCACCCCCTGCTTGGTGGCCGCGCCAATAGCCGCCACAATGGCCGTGGGCGTGGCCAGCACCAAGCCGCAGGGGCAGAAGACGATCAATATGCTCACCGCCCTGATAATATCGCCGGTGGTGAGGCCCACCACAATGGCCAGCACAATGGCCGCCGGAACGATCACCGTGGCCCAGCGGTCAGCGGTGCGGGCCAGCTTGGCCTTTTTGCTGTCGGCCTCTTCCACCAGCCGGATCAGGCGGGCCAGCGAAGAATCGGAGCCGACCCTCTCGGCTTTCATTTCGATGGCCCCATAACGGTTGAGCCCGCCGCTGAGCACCTTGTCCCCCGGCAGCCGGTCCACCGGCAGGGATTCGCCGGTTATGGCCGACAGGTCCACCGCTGTTTCACCGCTGGTGACCACCCCGTCCACCGCGATGGTTTCGCCGGGGCGCACCCGCAGGGTCTGCCCGGCCCGTACTTCAGAAGCCGGGATCATTTTTTCCACGCCGTTTTCTACCAGGTGCGCCATTTGCGGAGAAAGGTTCAGAAGCCTTTTCAGCCCGGCTTTGGAGCGGCGGACGGTACGTTCCTCCAGAAGCTCGCCCAGCATCATCAGAAAGGCCACTTCACCGGCCGCGAATATTTCCTTCACACACACCGCCGCAATCAGGGCCAGTGAAATCAGAAGCCCGGCTTTAACGTCAAAACTTTCGATCATGGCTTCGGCGGCTTCCTTTATTATTGGAACCCCGCAGAGGAAAACAGCCACCCAGGCCGGGTCCAGCGGCCAGCCCGCCGCCTCCGGCATCTGAACGCCGGTGTAGGACAGACCAAAACTCACGGCCAGGCTAAGGCCGGAAATGATGGCAATTATCAGCTCACTGCGATGTGATTCCGTTTCAGGCGCATCAGAAGCGATTTCCTGACGATTGGGCAGGGCCAGGCTCCCCTGTGCTTGTTCAGTGCTCATAGTTCAGCTCCATGACAAAATTTAAAAATATACGGTACCCCCTATAGGTATATTCAGATTAATTGAAACTCATTCTCATGTCAAGCGGCTTTTTTAGGGCGGCAAGGGATGACATTGTGGTAAAATGCTGGTATACTTTGTGATAAATGACTATAGGTAAATCCCATACCAGCGATTTTAAGATGGGAGCTGTCGTTCATTTTCCAATCAATTATCGCCTGTCCTTCGAAAGTTGTGAAAGCCCCGGCAGAGGAAACGTAAAATGAAGTCTTGCAAGTTTGTAATAGGATTGGCCGTTCTTATGGGGATCAGCCTTTTCACGGCCGGCTTGGCCATGGCCGTTGAGGTGGGGCAGGTCATCTCCCTCAAACCCGGAGTTACCGCCCAGAGAAATGGACAAAAAGTCGCTCTGAAAATGTCCAGCCGGGTGCATGACACTGACACCCTCATAACCGACGCCACCGGCCGGGTTCAGATTCTGTTCGATGACGACAGCACTGTCTCTTTGAGTTCGAATTCCAACCTCAGCCTCCTGTCAGTTGTTCCTTCCGGCGGCAATGAGGAATTCAAGGCTCATCTGGGCCACGGGCTGGCCCGTTTCATCACCGGCAAAATAGTGGAGAATAACCCCGACGGCTTCACCCTCACCGCCCCGGAAGCGACCATAGGCATACGCGGCACCATCTTCGCCGTGGAATCGCTGGATAGCAGAACGACCACGGTCTACATTTTCAGCGCTGAAACCCATGGGCAGCTCGGCGACGTGATGGTCAACTCCATGCCCATAGCCGGTGGCTTCAAAATAACCGTGCCCGGCGGCCAGCCGCAGCAAATGAGCAATGATGAATGGAATGGGGTGACCAACCTCACCCAGGCCAGGAGCGGAGCGGCTGCAACCGAAACCGCCGAAGCGGAACCGGAAGCGGCCGCCACTGAAACCGCTCAGGCTGAAACGACCGAATCAGGCACGGCTCAGTCTGAAACCATGGTGGCCTCGGCCGCGGGTACTGAAAGCCCTGGCGCGGCGGTAAATGCCCCCCAGCCGGAAACCAAAACCCAGACCGTGGCTGATCTGGCCGAACAGGCTCAACAACCTGCAACCCCCAGCCAGCCTGCTCCTGAACAGCCGGGGGATCCCGATCCTGGACTGCCGGGGCAGCCCGATCCTGGACTGCCGGATCCCGAAGTGCCGACCCCGGAGGTACCGGGTCCTGGAGATCCCGATCCCGGACTGCCTGATCCAGAGTTGCCGACCCCTGAAGTACCGGGGCCTGGGGACCCTGATCCCGGACTGCCTGAGCCCGGAGTGCCGGATCCTGAGTTGCCGGTTCTGCCCACACCCAATTTCAATGCCCATGTCAGTGGGAGCATGTCTTCCATCCTTCTCGATTACGGTTTGGTGGACGGAGGCAGCCAGTTCGGATTTGACATCAATCTGGATCCAAATGACGGACAGGTCTCAAACGCGACCATGCAACAATACCTCACCGAGTTTGGTTCTGGAACTGTGAAATACGACTACAATCTTATAAACGGATCGGGAGTCGCGTCAAATGGTTCAGTTGACATAAGCGGCTTTGAGAGAAGGCCTAATACCACCTTCAAGTTGGACGGAATCAATATGGACCCGAGTGGTGCGTATATCAATATGCACGTTGATGGGCTTAACTCCGGTCATGCGGAAAATGTCTCGGGGTATTATGAGGTTATGGGCGGCAGTTCCTTTACTGGCCGCGGTGACTCCGGCTCATTGGATGGTATAATCAACATGGAGGATCCATCAGTGGTCATACCTTAAACTTTCCGGCCGTGCCACAAAAAAAACATTCAAAAGCTATAAGCCAAACCCAGGCTGACCATGGTCTGATCATATATATATAGCCCGCTGTTGGATTTATTGGTGGTGTATTGGTATAACAATTCAGTGGACCAGGATTCATTCAGCCGGTGGGTCAGGGAAGCCCCCATCCGCCATTTGCGGTCGCGGCGGTTATCTTTTTCCAGAGCCGTGGCCGGTCCCTGATATTTGTCTTCCGAATAAGTGGCAAAAGGGCTGAGCTCGGTTTTATAGGGCAGCGTGAAAACCAGGCGGAGCGATTCTTCCCAGCCGTTATAGCAATAGTTCTTCACTTTGGCTGAAGCGCCGTTATAGCGAACCCCGGCGATAATTTGATTCCCGTTTTCAAAAGTGTAGCCCAAATATTGGCCCAGGCCGTAATAAAGGCCGTTGTAGCCGGGAGACCGGCTGTAATCACGCCTGGCAAAGTCGCCCCTGGTGGTCAGCCGCCAGGCCGGGCTGAGGGCCTTGACATGGGTCAGCTCCGCGCCCAGGGAACTGACATGCTGAAAAAATTCATAATCGAATATTTCGGCTTTGAAACGAAAATCAAGGAGCGAATCCGAGGTGAGATAGCGCATGCCCACCGCGCCGCGCAGCCATTGGGAATACCGGCTGCGGGTGGTGGCCAGGTCGTTGTTGAAATTGCCGCGAATATAGGTGTGAAGATCGGCCACCAGCCAGGCCGGGCCGTCAATTCTGGTTCTTTTGCTGAAATCAAGATTGGCCCCCAGATAGGCGGCGGCGGTCTCTTTACTTTTGGCGTCGTCCACCCTCACCCGCCAGGCGCCCAAATCCAGAATATTGCTGCCCGGCCCCTGATTGGCGTTTGAGTCATAAATCCCGCCAAAGCGGAACCGCCCGTGGACAATCACCCGCAAGGGGTCTTCTTCCACAGCCGCCTTCGGAACGGCCGCCTCTCCCCCCAGAGCCCGAATTGTGTCGGCCACTTTCGCAGCGCTTTTTACATCTCCCAAATCCACATAAACTTTGTGCAGCTCAACATGCAGCCTCAGAGTGCGCGGATATTTTTCCAGCAACAGTTCATAGGCCATAACCGCCTGATTGCGCCGGCCTGAAGCGTTGGCCGCCCTGGCCAGAACATACACCACGGCATCCTGTTCCGGGTCCTGTCTGAAAAGGCGCATGGCCAGTTCATAGGCTTCCGCCGGCTTTCTCTGGTTCAACAGAGTGATCACTTCAGCGGCGGCCGCATCAACCGCTGATCGAACCGCGGGATTGGTCTGATCGGCCATAACCGGGGCCGCTGAAAAAAGAAGAATAACGAGCGGCATCACCACCCGCAGCAATTTGATATGTTTTATGATATTTTCAACCATCATTTATTGATTTCTTTGACACAGGCTGAAGCCAGGCCCCATTTCCTGAACTCACCGGGAAATCTTCTCATACCAAGATAACGGTAGTTCAATGGTTTTCTACTTGCTGGTCATAACCCAAACCCCATCCCAGTCTTCGGGCGGTGAATCAGCCAGTTTTAGACAGCGCTCGCAATATACCTGATAAATCCTGATCGGGAAATCCGCGGCCAAAGCGGAGAATGATTCCAGTGCTCCGCTGAAATCACCATTCTGGTAGAGGCTGATAGCCCACCTGTGCCTGATCAGTTCATCCTTCCTTTCGTTGGCTTCGTCTCTGCGTAAAGGGATAAATACAGAGACTGGAAGATGTTTGCCTTTAACCCGCAGCACATCCAGCGGTTGGAAAAAATAGGACGGGCCGCAGAGCGTCGCCGTTTCCTCACTCACCACAACTTCCACTCCATAGACGGAACACAGCCCTTCCAGACGGGAAGCCAGGTTGACGTTATCGCCGATGATCGTGTAGTTCAGCAATTCTTCGGAGCCCATGTTGCCCACAAAAACTTTTCCGGTATGAAGCCCCACCCCCATGGCCAGGGATTTGCCGCCCCCTTCACGCTGTTCGTCATTGAAGCGCTGTAAGCTTTCCTGCATGGCCAGGGCGGTTTCCACCGCCAGCCGGGGGTGATTGGGCACCGGCACGGGCGCGTTCCAGAAAGCCATCAGGGCGTCGCCGATGAATTTATCCATGGTGCCGCCGTTTTGCCGCACCAGGGCGGTCATGCGGGTGAAATAACGATTCAGGAGCGAGACTATTTCCCGGGGGGCCAGCGATTCCGACATAGTGGTAAAGCCGCGGATATCGGTGAACATGATGGTCACTTCCAGTTCTTCGCCGGAAAAGATATCGCCGCTTCGGCGGGCGATGCGTTCCACCACCGTGGGGGCCACATAGCGGGCAAACGATCGCCTGAGAACACGTTTTTGCTTTTCCTCTTCCCAGAAGCGCATAAAAACCAGGCCGGCCCCCATGAGCGCGACCACCAGGGCCCCATACAGGGGGGACAGATAAAGGTTGTGCTCCCGGAAAAGATACAGCGAACCATACACGGTCGCAACCAGAAAAACCACCCCCACCGGAAGATACACCCGAGGGCGGCTGAAGCCGAAAGCCACGCCGGAGATCAGGCCCAGGAACACAATCAGCCCGGCCTGGGCCGCCGGAGACCAGGGCGGCAGGACCAGATAGTGGCCGGTGGCTATGGCGTCTAGGACGTCGGCGTGTATTTCCACCCCAGGATAGACCCGCTCAAAAGGGGTGAGGCGAAGATCCATGAGTCCGGGGGCCGAGGCCCCGACGAAAGCGATGCGGCCGGCCAGCTCTTCATCGGAAATATGCCCCCCCAGGACGTCCCCCGCGCTGAAGTAGGCGAATTTTCTTCGGCCGCCCTTATAATAGACGTTGAAACTTCCGTCAGTATTGAGCGGAATGGATAAATCGCCGACGGAGATAGAGGTCAGTCCATAAGGGTCCAGCCACACCTGAACGGAATCGACGCCCATGGCCGCCATCAAAACCCTGACAGCCAGGGTCAGGTATATTTCGTCATTGATGAGGGCGGCCATCTGAATGCGCCTGGCCACGCCGTCGCGGTCTGAAACCAGATTTAGAAGCCCCACCGGAGCGGCCTGACGCAGCGCCTCCAATGGAACGGAAGCGCCCCGGCTGGGGGTGAGGGCCTCATCCAGAAAGGGGGAGCCGGGCGCCCCGCGCACAATATGGGAAGGCGTGAAGGCGCCGGGGGGAACCTGGTTCATTCTTCCGTCAAAATAGGCGTACATTCCCAAAACTACAGGCGCGTCGCGCAGGGTGTCGGCCAGCATCTGATCATAGTCGAACATGTTTTCCGGCAGCCCGGACAAATCCAGATCCAGCCCCCGAAAACGTTTGAGGTCACGCTGGAGGAGGGCCGGAGAGGTGCGGTCGTCTTCGATCAAAAGAATATCCAGCCCAATGGCGGCAACTCCCTTTTGCCGCAGTTTATCGACCAGATCAGCCAGAAGATATCGCGGCCAGGGCCATTGGCCGTATTGGGCCAGGCTCCTTTCATCAATATCGATGACCACCGGAATGTCCGACAGGGGCACTTCTTTCTGAAAGTGCATCCAGGTGTCGTAAATTTTGGCGTCAGCCAGAACCATGAGCTGCGACCGCCCGATATAGGCGGCAAAAACAGCCACAATTATGCCCGCGATCAACAGAGGCGCGGTTAATTTTTTGAGACGGCCAAATCTAATCATCGGGAAAGCGTTCGTATATATTCAGCATTCTCATTATGGCTTTTTTCCTTCAACCCACGGCTCCCGGCCGACGGCCGTTCAGACTTAAAACCGATCATTGGCGCTCTGTCACACTATTGTCCGGTCCGCCATTTTCAATATTGGCGGCTAAAATGAGACCGGCTATATTTTCGTTGCGATATAAGAATAATTCAGGCGTGTTTATAGGCGGATTTCACTTGAGAAAATATTCAAGAAAACACTCGAAAACAAGTTCATCATGCGCCAGATAAATTATTCTCGATTCGTCCGAGCCCATTTTCAGGCTCCTGCATATTTGTCCTCAGTCAGAGCGAGATAGTGATTCGCGATTCGAAAGTCTTTACTTTTAATGAATATTGTATAGTATTTCATATATTAAAGCAAATGCCCGGCCCGTGCCGCGCCCCCTTAAAGTCACGCTGGCAGCGGATGACCGCTGCCGGGTCGGCCGTCACTGAGGGCCAGGTCGAGTGGGAGCCGGAAGCCGGGGATTGTTTTTGTCCCGGCTCCGTGACTAAAGACCCCCGGAACGGAGGCGGGACAAAAACAATCCCCGGCTTCCGGCGGGTCAATGGATGTTAGAAAAATTAACCGTTACATGTTACCTGGCGTGAGCAGCAGAATTATCACTGAGACATGCGGGAAAACTGCTCCAGGGCGGTCAGGAGCCGGTCGATGGTTTCATCGAATTCGCCTTTTTTAAAGCCGTCCAGCACACAGTGATGCAGGTGGCTTTCCAGGAGACTCTGCCCGGCTTTATGCAGGGCCGCTTTGGCGGCGGCTACTTGAACCAGGATGTCCTCACAGGGCCGGTCATCCTCAACCATATTGATTATGCCGCGAATCTGGCCCTCCACCCTTTTCAGGCGGCTCACCGTCTGCGCACTGTCGGAACATTGTTTCATGGCGTTTTTCCTTAAACTTACAGTGTGACGCCGAGCAAAAAATGTGATTTTTGCTCGGCGGCTATCATTTTTGGCTTCGAAACCAGTCGCTGGCGAGCAATTCTCAAAGTAAACTTTTCCCCTGAACTTGTGGCGTGCAGCTACACAAAAAGCGTGGTTTTTGTTTCGCGAGTTGCTATTTTACCGTAAAAACCAGTCGCTGGCGCTCCGTCGCCCCAGTGGGGCGACCTGCTATTGGGGCGACCTGCTATTTTGAAATTGCCGTCTACTTTGAGAATTGCTGGTCGCTGGCGCTCCGTCTCGCGTTCGCTCGACCTGCTATTTTAAGTGTTGGACAGACAGCCCATTTCGATTACATGTCTCCCAAAGCCGGTGTTTCCATTGGCGGCGCACCCTCACTATCACCGGAAGGCTCAGCCTCATCGGCCTCAGACGGGCGGCGGATGGAATCATTGGGGAAGTCTTCCAGAGGCTCCGGCAGGTCACCCGCCAATTTTACCAGCCGCACCATACCGTCGCGCCGGGTGCCCAGATGGATGTTGACGTCAATCGTCTTTTCCGGCTCGTCCCACTTGTCACGCACCTCCGCTTTAAGGTTGAACGAGGGCCCCAGCACCTTGACCATGATGCGCTCCCGCGGCATCATCTCCACCGCCTTGGCCACCGACTGATCCGGCGAGGGCCAGAATTTGAAGCTTATCAACGGCCGGGCGGCCGGGGAAGCGCCGATGTCGGTCACTTCCTCCGTGGAGAGAGTTTCATGGTTGACAGCCACCAGCGCGCCGGGAAGGGAACGGAAACTCTGGCCGTCCGGCAGTTCCACGGTGCGGTTATCGATAATGACTTTATGCTGGCGGCCGTAGTAAAACAGAAGGAACGATATCAGGGCCAGCACGCACACCAGCCCGGCTATGACGGCAAATTGTTTGGAGCTGGTCTGGTTCATGCCGTGCCTCCTTCCGCTTGAGCCTGTTGCGCGGAGGCCATGCGCGCGGCCAAGGCCTCCCCGCGCCTTCTTCGCCAGGCGTGCAGCACCAGAGCGGCCGCGATGACGCCATAGGCCACGAAGACCCGGAAATACTCGCCGATCTCGGCCTTGCCCGCAATGGCTTTCCCGGCCATGGGCGCGGAAAAGAACAGAATGTGGAACAGTAAAACGCCCACCACAGCGTTGACCAGAGTGGCCCGCGTCACCGACGCGCCGCCGACCAGAAGGGCGGCAATGGCGTACATACCGGCCTGATCCTGGCTGTTATAGGTGCTGAGGGTGCCCATGTTCTGAAGGTAGATGATTTGGCCGAAACCGGCCAGCACCGTGGAAATAACAATGGCGATAAGGCGGGTGCGGTCCACGTTTATGCCCGCCGCCTGGGCCACGGTCATGGACTGGCTGACGGCCCGCATGTCCTGCCCCAGCTTGGTGCGGCGGAACCAGACGATCAGAAGGGCGAACAGGGCGATGATCAGATAAGTGCCCAGGGGAATCTGGATACCTTTAATGTTGAGCATGATCATCTGGTCCAGCGCGCCGCGCGTCTCAATGAGGCTGACGGCGTTGCGGATGCCAAACCCGCGTGAGAGCACCAGGTCGGGGCTGGAAATGGGAATGATGGAACCCATGCCGTATAGGACCGTCAGGTCATAAATGCCCTTGGCGAAAAAGCCCAGAATCAGGGAGGTGACCATCTCGCTGCCCTTGGCCCGGTTGAGCACCAGACCGCAGAGTATGCCGCTGACAATGGCTATGGGGATGGAAATTATGGCCGTCAGCATCAGGCCCGGCAGGCCCACCACGGCCCAGTCCACCACCAGAATCAGGGCAATCTGCCCGGCCATGGCCCCCAGCACCATGCCGAAGTTCAGGCCCATGCCGGCCATTATGGGAATCAGAAGGGCCAGGATCAGGAACAGGTTGCGGCCCAAACGGGTGAACATTTCCTGAATCACATAGGGCGCGCTGTAGCCGGAAAGGTAAATGGCCCCGGCCGACAGCACCAGAAAAATAATGGGAATAATGCTGTTAAGAAGAAATGTTTCCAGCTTATGGCCGGACGGGACGGCAATTTGATTGGTGGACATCAGCGCACCTCCTTGACCCTGCGGGTGAGGGCGTAGATGATCATGCCATTGGAGACAATCAGGCGAATAACTTCACTGATGTCCATGCTCATGGCCGAGTTTATGACCGAGGGCGTCATGGTCAGGATGCCTTGAAAGAGGAAGGTGCCCACCAGCACGTGAACGATGCTGACCCGCCCCAGCGAGGCCCCGCCCAGAAGAACGGCGGCCACGGCCGGAAAAGCCATGAAAAGCGGCGCCAGATAGAGCTGGACGAAACCGTAGCTCTGGGCATAGACGATTATGCCTACGGCCCCGATCATGGTGGAAAGGATGACCGACTGGATACGCATTTTATCGACGTTCACGCCGCTGGCCCGGGCGAAATCAGGGTTCTGGCCCACCGCGCTCATGGCCTGCCCGGTCTGGGTGCGGAAAAAGAGCCAGACCAGAAAGCACATGAAAGCGAAAAACAAAATCATGCCGGTGGGGAAAATCTGGCCGAAGAATCTGAAGCTGAGAAAGTCGGAAAGGATGTTGGTCCAATAATTATCCATGCTGATGGTGGTGCGGAGGCCCGAGCCGCCGAAGCTCCAGATCATGGCTTTGCTTTTGAAGGGCAGCATCAGCCAGGCCATGCTCATGAAAGCCACCGAGGAAAAGCCCACATAGGTGGCGATCATCATTTCATCGCCCTTGACCATGTTCAGCAAAATGCCGTAACCCCAGCCCAGCACCGCGCCGAAGCCGACGCCCAGCACCAGGGCGGTCAGGAAGCCGCTCATGCCCGTCAGTTCCAGTTCGACGCTGATAAGTATGCCCAGAATGCCGCCGATAATGCCCAGCGGCAGGCCGAAGTTCAGGCCGCAGCCGGAGCGGATCATGGGCACCATGGCCAGCACCATCACGCCGTTGCGGCCGAATCGAACAATGGTGTCGGAAACGGAGGTGGAGATTTTCACGTCCACCAGCGGAGCCACCAGAAAAAGAAACAAGAGGAAAAGCGCGATAATTATTCGCGGCCACCCGGCCGCTTCTATCATTGATTTAATGTTCATTTGCCCGCTCCTTCCCCGCTGTCGTCCCCAAGGCCTTCACCGGACATCAGGAGGCCGAAATCTTCCACCGGGGCTGTGGCCGGCAGAATCCCGGCCACCCGGCCCTCATTTATGACCGCGATACGGTGACAGACCGAACGCAGTTCCTCCAGCTCCGAGGATGTGACCACCACGGTGGTATTGGAATCCTGATTGTAACGGCGGAGGGAATTGAGCACCAGTTCCTTGGCCCCCACGTCAATGCCGCGCGTGGGTTCGGAGACGAACAGAAGCTTGGGCGACATGGTGAAGGCCTTGGCCAGGCAGACTTTCTGCTGATTGCCGCCGGAAAGGTGGCCGGCTTTCTGAAGGGGGCTGTTGCACTTGATGGCCAGAAGGTCGATATACTTCATGGCGTTTTCTTCCATGGCCGCGTCGTCCACCAGTTTGAAGGGGCCGATGCTTCTCAGGAAATCCTTCTTTATCTGAAGAGCGGAAAAGGCGATGTTCATCTGGATGGTTTCATCCAGCAAAAGGCCCACCCCGCGCCGGTCTTCCGAGACAAAGGCCAGCCCGGATTCCAGGCACTGGCGGGGATTGTTCAGCGGCAGGTTCCGTCCATAAAACTCCATGGACCCGCCGGAGAGCTTGAGGCCCATGATCCCGGCCGGGATACCAAGTTTCCCCTGCCCGGCCAGGCCGGCCAGGCCGAGAATCTCGCCCTCCCGCACATCCAGGCTGACGTTATTGACCCGCTCGCCGGGCATTTCCACCCACAGGTCGCGCACCTTCAGGGCAATGGGCGCGTTGGAAAAATCGCGCCGGCCGCCGCTGTCGGCCTCGCCGCCCTTCTGTTTGTCGCGCAACACCATATAAGAGGCGATTTCCCGCACGCTGGTCTGGCTGGTGGGCATTTCCGCCACCTTGTGGCCGTCGCGCAGAACCACCACCTTGTCGCACAGCTCCATCACTTCACGGAGGCGGTGGGAGATAAAAATAATGCCCAACCCGCTGGAGGCCAGTTTGCGAATGGCTTCAATAAGAATGGAGGCTTCACTTTCAGTGAGAACGGCGGTGGGTTCATCCAGGACGAGAAGGCGGGTTTGGCTGCGGTCGATTTCGCGGGCGATTTCCAGGAACTGTTTGTGGCCGACCGGCATGCGGGAGACGGGCTCCCCGGCGTCGAGCCTGACGCCCAGTTTCCCGAGCGCGGCCGTTGATCGCTCTTCCATTTTCGGCCGGTCCAGGGCGTTGATGCGCGGCCCGAAAACTGATTCCAGGACGCTTGAAATGACCGGCTCGCGGTTCAACAGGATGTTTTCGGTGCCGGTAAAGCCGGGAATGAGTGAAAACTCCTGATGCACCATGCCGATGCCGGCCTCCAGGGCCTCTTTGGGGGATTTGAAATTCGCATGTTGATCATCGAGGAAGAGCCGGCCGGAATAGCCGCCGGTATTGATGATGGAGGGCATACCGAAACAGATGTTCATCAGGGTGGATTTTCCCGCCCCGTTCTCTCCGACCAGGGCCACCACTTCACCGGCCCCAACGGAGAAACTGACATCAGACAGCACCTGGGATTCCCCAAAGGACTTGCTGATGCCCTCACATCTGAACAGCGTGGAATTATCTGTCATGATGTTACACTCCGAGAATTGTCATTAAAAGTTCGTAACTATTCAGCCGGTAGGTGGCGGGGTGCTCAGACTTTTTCCGCCATGCGTCGTTGTCGGCCTCTCAGGGCAAGGGGATGACCTGAAGGTCTATCCCCTTGCCCTGAGAGGCCTCCGCCTAGCCTGACGAAAAAATTCTTCGCGCGGGCGAGACAGGAATAGGTAAATAGCTGATTTTATTACAGTGCATTTTCATATTTCAAAATAGGCTGAATAGTTACAAAAGTTCATTTACTCCATACTCAGACTGGCCGCTGCCTCGGCGTTGGCGGCGGGCCCTGCCCGCTATTTAGAAGTCAATTCAGAAGGCGGCCACTCCACCTGATACATTTCCGGCCATAATTTTCCGGTAAGCCAGAGGCTCCGCCCGTCAGGGGCGAGGGCCAGCCCGTTCAGCACCGTGTTCAACGTTTGCGCGTCGGTTTCCAAACCGGCCTTTTCCGCCAGAACCCTCAGTGGCCGTCCGTCCAGCCAGTGAAGTACGCACCCCTCAGATGGATCGATGACCGCGACATAGTCCAGGCCATAGACATTGGCCAGAATAACCTTGTGGACAGGGTCCCACTCCAGCTCATTGAGGCCCCCCACCGAACGGCGGCCGAAAAAGACCCGGACAGGCGGGCCGTCCGGGGAGAAATCGCCGGGTTTATGCGGATAAAGCTTATTGCTGCCGTCGCTCCGCCACAGCCTTTCACCATCGAAGGTCAGTCCCCAGCCTTCACCTTCATAGCCCAAGAAGCGCTTAACCGCCAGACTTTCCGGGTCCAGCACCACCGCCGTGTTTTCTTTCCAGGTGAGAAGATAAATCTCGCCTTCAGCCAGGGCGGACCCCTCAGCGAACCATTCTTCCGGCAGGGAATATGAAGCGTCGACGGCCCCGGCCGGAAAACGCCGCCTGGAAAAAGCCGACCGGCCATAAAGGCCGGACGATTCGTATAAATAATCGCCAATGAAGAAAAGCCCCTGAGTATATGACCGTGCATCATGGGGCTGAGTTTCTGTTACCGACAGCGGCACAATCTCCCCGGCCGAGGCGCGGCCCGGCCAAATCAGATAAAACCCGACCAAGAGGGCAGTAGTGACTATTCTTCTTAACATCTTATACCAATAATACAAACTTGACTACCCTGTCAAGGTGTTTATTTTGAGATGGCCGCTTGGGAGCGGCAAAGGTAAAACCCGGAGGTCGGTGCGTTGAGATATCTCCATAGCGGAGCGATTTTAAATATGGCTTTTTCCTTTAAACAGGCGGCCCGTCAGCTACGCAAAAAGCGTGGTTTTTGCTTCGCGAGCGGCTTTTATGGCCTCAAAACCAGTCGCTGGCGCTCCGTCTCCCCTATCGGGTCGACCTGCTATTTCTAAAATGTAGACCTTTTCCCTTAAACAGGCGGCCCCTCCGCTAAGCAAAAATCGTGGTCCCCTCTGGAAAAATCTCCCCGCCCCGCCCTCTAGCCCTAGTTGGCTCACAAAAGAAGGCCGCAAAAGCCACCCTACCCAAACGCTGACACTGACCAGGCCGGGCGGGCGAAAAATTTTCTGTAAGTCGCTCGTAATTAAAATAGGTAAACCCCAGGCTTTGCCTGGCGACCATTAAAGTTTGACAATTCCGGGAAAAAAGGGAAGCCTCCTATTCGTGAACCGCTCAAAGTTCTAGAGATAGGAGGCCTCAATGTCGATCGACGATAACAGGTTAGCTCATTGCTTATGGGATTGCAAGTATCATGTGGTTTGGATTCCCAAGTGTAGACGCAAGCAGATATACGCGAGTTTGCGGCAATATTTGGGTGAAATATTTCACGATCTTGCCCGTCAAAGGGAGTGCAAGATATTAGAAGGGCATGTGTGCGTTGACCATGTTCACATGTTGATATCGGTACCACCGAAGTACTCCGTGTCCCAGGTTGTGGGGTTTATCAAAGGGAAAAGCGCGATATCGATAGCGCGCAATTTCATGGGCAAAAAGCAGAACTTCACCGGGCAGAGTTTTTGGGCACGGGGTTATTATGTGTCTACTGTTGGCCGCGATGAAGAAACGATCAGAAAGTACATCCAGCAACAGGAAAAGGCAGATCACCGGCTGGAACAACTGACGTTATTTAAGGAGTAGGACACATGCCCCCTTAGAGGGGGCCAACAAATTAACCGCTTTGAGCGGTTCACGCTATCTCAAGCCTCCGGCTCTGCCGGAGGTATCTGACTTTGCTCCCCGGACGGGCACGGACTCACAAACATCTGACACAGCCACCCGGCCGGGAATACGAGAAAATTACGAGCGACGTCAGAAAATTTTTCGCCCGCCCGGCCTGGTTTTACCTCATCTTTGTTTGAAAACGGTCAAATATATATGATATGATGTGAAAATATCAGTAATGTTGAAGTCATACCGGACCGCGAATTTTTTTAACCTAAAATATGCTACGATTACGCTGTTTATAATCGCTGTCTCTTCATTGAAGCCGAGTGTTGAAATGAAATTTATGGTTCTGGCTGCTTTGTTGATGATGTGTTTGTCCACAGATGCTGAGGCGCGGTTTTCCATGCCGCAGATGAATGGCTGGACCCTGCCGGGCTTTGATGCGCAGTTTTACTTATCAAATGATCAGATTGACGCCATAGTGCAAAACATCCCCAATATAGAGAAAAGCCATCACCAGATGAAAGTGAGAAGGGTGATATGGACCCTTGTGATTGGCGGACTCTGGATGTTCTCCTGGTGGGCTTTTGGTTATTATAAAAAAAGGGCGAAAAGCATATTCGATACAAGAATTTTACGGGCCGCCGGAGACATGGAGAGGCACATCGCGCCCTGGATTGTCAGCCAAAGGGATTTAAGGCTTCGCGGCAACTGGCGGGAGCTCCTTCGTTTCTTCGTCATCGTCAGTACAGATACAGCCTTCCTGGACTGCATGGAATTTTATAAACATGAAGGCGGAGTGCCGGATTTCTGCAAAGATGATCACATAGATAGAGCAGAGCGGCATTTTATCAAAAAACCTCCCAGACGCGTACTGGATAAAATGAGGGGCCGTATTACGGAAATAAGTCGGCACTTCAATGCCAGCCGCTTCTCGCGCTCGCCGGAGGCCCGGATATATGCTACCCAATATGCAGAGTTGCTCGGCAAATGCCTTCAAACGCGCGATGGAGCGGTTAATCTGGCCGAAAGGGACGGGGGACAGTTTATTGAAAAAGTTGGGCGGGGCCTGTCGGCTGCGCTTATTTTAATGGCCAAAGAATGCAAGGAATGAAAATCACGGCCCTGGGGGCTTTGCTGGTGATGTGTTTGTCCTCAAGCGCCCTGGCTCAGTCGGCCTCGCCGCAAATGGATGACTGTCCTCCGCCTGGGATGAACTTTGAACTGCCGCCCGATCTGTCCCCGGTTTTGAAAAAGCCCTATCATGATCAATATCTCAATTACCGCAAACAGGAAGAGCGGCGCAGAGACCTGAAGCAATTAAAAGAGATTATGGCGCAAATAAATGAGCGTGAGAAATCTCCCTATAGATGGTGGAATAATGAGCGGATTCACTGGCATATTGGGATGCTTGTGTCGAGCTTTTTCACCTGGCTGGCTCTTCGCCACCATAAAGAGGCGATAAAAAAAAGCAGAAATCAGGCCGTGCTCGAAGCCGCCGCCGCTATGGAGCGACACATAGGGCCCTGGATTGCGGATAAAAAGGTAAAACTTCGGCCGAACTGGAAGGATTATCTTCACTTCTTCACACTGGTCACGAGCGGCGCGGCATTAATGGACTGCCTCAAGTTCTATAAAAACAATAACGGGTCGAAATACTGGAAAAAAGAACATAAAGAGAGAAGTGAAGAACATTTTGCCCCGAAACACGCCCCAGGCGCTCTGGACCAAATGAGAGACAGTATTGTGAAAATCAGCGGGAACTTTAATGCCAGCCGTTTCAGGCGTTCGCCGTCCGCCGGGATATATGCGGCCCAATATGCCCGATTGCTCAGCCAGTGCCTTCAGGGGCCGGGCGGCGCGGTCAGTTTTGACATGGACCGTCAGTTTGTTGAAATGGTGAGGCGGGGGCTGTCGGCCGCGCTTATCCACATGGCCAGGCAATGCAAGTGAAACTGGCGGCCAAAGCCTTTTGACGGCCTCGGCCAATTCAGCCGGTTGAGGAACCTGATTGGCCGGCGCAAGACAGAAAAAATCCCGGAATCTGTTGATTTCCGGGATTATATGAGTTGTCATTGACTATCAAGGTGGTGGGCCCACCAGGACTCGAACCTGGAACCGACCGGTTATGAGCCGGGGGCTCTAACCAATTGAGCTATGGGCCCGCTAGACCGATAATATACTATTTTCCCCGCAATTCCGCAAGCCCTTTATGCCGCCGACGGGCAGGGCCCGCCCCCCCGGCAGGGCCCGGACCCCACCGGGCAGGACCCGGACCCCACCGGGCAGAGCCCGGACCCCATGTCTAGGCAACCCCTTCCCGTAATCGTTAATTTTGGCGGCTATCATCGTATTAAGAGTGTGACCCCCTTGGCCATATATCCATTCCGCTCCTGTCCGTCTTTAGCCCAGCTCTTCAATAGGCCATATGATAGTTCCTTAAAAAACATGATTGACAGACCGGCAGCCGCTACTTATAATACATCGTACTGTTGAAGCCTTTTAAGTAACCAATTTCAATTAAAAAACCATAACACAATTAATCATGTGAAGTAGATAGAGGGGTTTTATATTTTAATGTCCCCCGGCTCACATTGCCTTGTTTAAACCCGGCTATGACAACATTTTACTATTTGCCCCAACGTCTGATGTCTATAGCGCAACCCTGTTTTCGCCGCCAACTCTTATGACAGTTGTTGGGGCAGACACATCCTCTGTCCAGTAAATCCCTGGAATCGCCAATGAACGCGTTTTTACACAACATGTGAAAACCTCTAACCCAAGATAAAGATACTATACGGACATTTATGAAAAAAATTCTGTTTCTGGCTCTGTTGTTCTTCTCGGTCTGTCTGTCCGGTCCGCTCTCCGGCCGGGCCTTGGCCAATAGCCCGGCCGACAATCAGGAAAAAGTGAAAATCGGGGTTTCGGTGCCAATGGCCGTTCACGGCTGGACCGGAGCTGTAGTCTGGTGGGCCAAAAATGAGATTGTCAAGCTGAGCGGCCAATATAAAAATGTTGAATTCATTTTTGTGACCGCCGACTCCTCGGCCAAGCAGACTGCCGACATCCAGGCGATGGTCGATCAGAACGTCAAGGCGCTGGTGGTGCTGCCCGTCAGTGACAAACCACTGTTCCGTGTGCTGGAAACGGCCCATAAAAAGGGCATATTCATAGTGGCGGTTGACAGGATATCCCCGGAGCTGGCCCACGATGTGATTGTTATGGCCGATAATGATGAACTCGGCCGCCTGTGCGGTGAATTTATGGCCAAAACCATCAACGGCAAAGGCAATATCGTGATTATGGAGGCGCTCCCCAGCACCATTAATACTATGCGGGTGGAAGCCTTTAAAAAAGAGATAAAAAAATACCCCGGCATTAAAATCGTGGACAGCCAGCACGTCAACTGGAATCCGGTTACGGGCCAGGAGGTGATGGAGCAGTTCCTCAAGGAACACCCGAACCTGGACGCCATTTGGACTGGCGACGACAGCGTGCTTTTGCGAACCATGAAAATTTATAAGAGATCAGGGCGAAAAGATTTGAAGCTGATTCTGGGACTCGGCGGGGCCAAGGAAGTGCTGAAAATGATCAAGGACGACAATGAGCCTCTGGTCAAGGGGACGATCACCTATCCGGCCACGATAATTTCCGACAGCATCAGAATCGCGGTGGAGAATGTGGTGGACGGCAAGCAATTCAATCAGGTGGTCAACATTGAATGTACCTTGGTTGACCATGAAAACGCCGCGAAATTCTACAATCCTGACAGCATTTACTAATTTACTGTAAAGACAGAAACCCGCGGCCGAGCAAAAAATGTGATTTTTGCCCGGCCGCGGGTTTTAGAATTATTGGCCGCGTTTCTTCACAACAGCCTTAGCCGCCGCCGGCCGGCCGGGCTTATTTGCCGCCTTGGCTGCGGCTGGGCGGCCCCTCCGGGGCGCTTTCTCAGCTTTTTCCACAGTTTTCGCAACTTTGGCTTTTGGCGGCGCATTCTTTTTGGTCTTGGCGGCCCGGGTTCCGGCCGCTTTTTTATTCTCCGGGGTCTGGCCGTTTATCACTATCAATTCAGGATTCTTGATCAGAACCTTGGTGCCGGGGGGAATGCTCTCGGTGAGCCAGACGTTTCCGCCCACCACCGACCCGGCCCCGATGACCGTATCACCGCCCAGGATAGTGGCCCCGGCGTAAACAATCACTCCGTCTTCCAAAGTGGGATGGCGCTTTTTACCCTGAAGCCGCGTCCCCGCGTCACGCGGCAGGGAAAGCGCACCCAGGGTGACGCCCTGATAAATACGCACACAGGAGCCAATGGCGGTGGTCTCGCCGATCACGACGCCGGTGCCGTGGTCGATGAAAAATTTGGGGCCGATGTGAGCGCCGGGATGGATGTCTATGCCGGTCTTGCTGTGGGCGTATTCAGTTAATATCCTTGGCAGAAACGGCACATCACGCAAATAGAGCCGGTGGGCCAGCCGCTGGACCATGGTGGCGAAGAGGCCTGGATAGCAGAAAATAATCTGGTCATAATGATCGCCGGCCGCCGGATCGCCTTCCAGGGTGGCCGCGACGTCAGAGGCCAGGATTTCCCGCAGGGCGGGCAGTTCCTGAACGACTTCCATAGCAATCAGACGGCCACGCTCAACGCAATCGGAGCAGTCATAGTTGTAGCGGCGGCAGTCATGACGGATGGAGGTAGCCGCTTCCCGGCTCAAAAGGTCATAAAACGCATCCAGGACCTGCCCGATATGATAGCTGACATTGACTTCCGTGACCGGCTGGGGAGAGAAGAAACCAGGGAAAGCAAGCTGCTGGGTAAGCTTGATAAGTTCCTTGGCCTCACGAAAGGAGGGTTTGGGCACCTGGCTGACGTGTTCAAAAGATGAGAGCTTGCGCCGCTGACGCAGCAACTTTTTTACTGTGCCGGCCAGCTCCTCCGAAATTTCCTTATTGCGGTCAAAATTGATGATCTGGCGGCAGGATGGCGATTTAGGTGGCATAATGACTCTCTCACTGTGCACATAATCCGGGCGCGGCAAATGAGAAAAGCTCCCCCTTTTTGGCCGGGCCGCGAGTTGATACGCTCTTTTTTTGGATTTATGAAGTATACCATATTTCAGCACAAAGTACAGTTATATTTGCAATATAAAAGCGGCCCGCCGGCCGCCTGAGTTAATTCAGGGCTGCTTTAGAGCAGCCGAAAACAGGCGCCCGGCCATATTCAGGTTTCGCTGAGCATCTGGCCGAGAGTCTTCAAATCATACCCGCCCATGGCTTCAAATTCACAGCGAAAGGAATCAGAGCGAAGGATCTCCAGAAGGGCCTGAATTATGGGCAGCCCCAGATCCTCCTTTTTTATGACCAGATCGTAGCGCTCCTTCTGAAGGGGGATGAAATCAACCCCGTCGACCTGCTCGGCCGCCTTGCGGTGGCCGACGGCCACATCCGCCTCACCCCGCCCCACGGCCGAGGCCACAGTATGGTGCGACGAACCTTCCCGGCCATAGCCGCGAATGGAGCTGCCGAAAATCCCCATAAGACGCAGATGCTCATCCAGGAGAACCCGTGAACCGGCCCCCTTTTCACGATTGATCATCATTAGCTCCGGCCGCTTGAAGTCCTCCCAGCCGCTGATGCCTTTGGGATTGCCGGAAGCCACATACAGACCCTGGGTGCGCCCGGCCAGGCCGACGATCACAGCCGGAATGCCTGGCAGCAGACGCCGCACATAGGGGGTGTTGTAATCGCCGCTGTCTCCGTCCCAAAGATGGGCTGTGGCCACCTGAACTTCGCCGCGATAGAGGGCGGCCAGGCCGCTGTAGCTGCCGATATAGGCCCTTAGGGCCGGCCGGCCGCGCGGGTGGCGGCTGAGGTAGTTCGACAGCACGTCCAGCATCACATCCTGCCCGCAGATGATAAAATTTTCATAGCCGGAGGCCAGGCCGGGGTGGCTGGCCCTTGAGGCCCCCTCATCCAGATTCCCGGTCACTGTCCGGCGCGAACGGCTGATGTAGCTTTCCACATCATCCATGGTGAATCGCACCTTACGGCCGACCTTATAGGAATTGATCTCACCGCGCTTGATCAGTTCATAAACTGTATTCTTGGCTATTTTAAGTATATCGGCCACATCCTGGGTTGTCAGGGCCTTGTTTTCACCGCTCATGCGGAATGCCTCCGTGCCTTTATTTATGTCATTTATTATAGATTATTCATTCCGTCAAATCAAATTTGAGCTATTGACAAGTTACATGGCTTACATTAAACTAATCTAAAAATGATGAAACGTGATATAGAAATGACAATTCATACCGAATCATATCGGAACGAATCAACAGAGGGCCACGGCCAGATAACTTGAGGTTGTTTTTATGAAAAAATTGTTCGCGGCCCTGACAGCCGCCATGCTCGTTCTGCCCGGTGCGCTTTTTGCCGATGAATTTCAGGTTGCCGTGGCCGCCAACTTCACCAATCCGGCCAAAGACATTGCCGCTGAATTTGAAAAGGAAACCGGCCACAAGGCTCTCTTGTCCTTTGGCTCCACCGGCAATTTCTATTCCCAGATCAAGAACGGCGCTCCCTTCGCCCTTCTTCTGGCGGCCGACGCCAAAACCCCGGCCAGGCTTGATGAAGAGGGCGAAACCAAACCCGGCAGCCGCTTCACCTATGCCCAGGGCGCCCTGGCTCTGTGGTCGGCCACTGAAGGTCTTGTGGATGACAAGGGCGAAGTTCTGAAGGGCGATTTCAATTTCCTGTCTGTGGCCGATCCCAAGCTGGCCCCCTATGGGGCGGCGGCTTATGAACTTTTGGAAGCCTGGAGCCTGGTTAAACCCCTTGAGGGCAAAATTGTTACCGGCAACAATATCGGCCAGGCTTTCCAGTTTGCTGAAAGCGGTCAAGCTGAGCTGGGCCTCATCGCCTGGTCGCAGGTCTGCCGCGAGGGCAAGCTTTCCCACGGTTCAGTCTGGCTGGTGCCCGCGGCTCTTTATTCGCCCATTATGCAGGATGCGGTGATTCTCAAAGCCGGGGACGGGGACGCCAATGTCCAGGCTTTTGCCGACTATGTGAAGAACAGCCCCAAAGCCAGGGACATCATCAAAGCTTACGGCTACACCCTGCCGTAGCCTTTATTCAAGCTTGATTGGCTTTTCCAGATTTTCGATTCACCGGTTCAGCCAGTAATCCCGGGCTGGCAACGCCGCATCTATCGTAGGGGTCGAACGCCAGTGAGACGGAGCGCCAGCGGCTGGTTTTGACGCTAAGACAGCCGCCTGCCGGGCAAAAACCACGTTTTTTGCCTGGCTCGGAGACACTGGTTTATGGAAAAAAAGCCATTTAAAAATGTGCCGCGCGTCTCCTTCAAAAAGTGCGTCGGCCAATAGCCGGAGAGGTACGCAGCCCTCTCCGGCTTACTTTGTTATTAAGGAACTTTTCTCAATGCTGACCTATGAGGACTGGAGCGCTATCAGAATTTCGTTGAAACTGGCGGCCTCCACCACAGCCATTACCCTGATAATCGGAGCCCCCCTGGCCTGGTGGCTCAGCCGGGGCGAAACCTGGTTCCGCAAATTATGCGGGGCCGTGGTCACTATGCCCCTGGTGCTGCCGCCGACGGTCATGGGCTTTTACCTTCTGGTCTTTCTGGGCCCCAATGGCCCCATTGGCCGGCTTTTTTCATCACTGGGGCTGCGGCTGTTGCCTTTCACCTTTTCCGGCCTGGTAACAGCTTCAGTGCTGTGCTCCATGCCCTTTGTGGTGCAGCCCCTGCAAAATGCCTTTGAGGCCCTGGGCGAGCGGCCCCTGGAGGCGGCGGCCACCCTGGGGGCCGGCCCGCTGGACGCTTTTCTGACGGTTATTGTGCCGCAGGCCCGGCCCGCCTTTCTGACGGCGGCGGTTATGGGTTTCGCCCATACCATCGGTGAATTCGGAGTGGTGCTGATGATCGGCGGCAACATACCGGATGTAACACGGGTGCTTTCCATGCAGATATATATTTATGTGGAAAATATTGAATATGCCAGAGCCCATGTGCTGGCCGGGGGCATGGTGGTGTTTTCGGTAGTCACCATGTTGATATTGCAGATGCTGAAACCCAAAAGAGAGCGGTTGAACAGAAGCTTATGAGTATCGAGACCGACCTGAAACTTCATTTCCCGGCGCCGGGCGGCCGGCGGCTGGATTTCAGCTTCCACCTGAGCTTGCCCGGCAGGGGCATAACGGCGCTGTCGGGGCCGAGCGGCGCGGGCAAGACCACCTTTCTGCGATGTCTGGCCGGGCTGGAGCGGGCTTCCGGCACGATATCAGTCAACGGGCACATCTGGCAGGATGACAGGATTTACCTGCCGGCCTGTCGCCGCCCTTTGGGTTATGTTTTTCAGGAAGCCAGCCTTTTCCCGCACCTGACGGTCAGGCAGAATCTGGATTACGGAGCTAAACGCGGTAAAAAAAGAAGCGCGGCCATCGGCCACACTTCCGGGAACTCCATTGATATTAACCGTTTTATCGAAATATTGGGCATCGGCCACCTGATGGGCCGTAAGCCGGAAACCCTCTCCGGCGGCGAACGCCAGAGGACGGCCCTGGCCCGCGCCTTGGCCGCATATCCGCAGGTGCTCCTCCTGGACGAACCCCTGGCCGCTCTCGATCAAGATCGTAAAGAGGAAATTCTGCCATATCTGGAGAGTTTACGCAGTCTGACTCTGCCGATTATTTACGTCAGTCACTGCCGTGACGAAATTGAGCGGCTGGCTGATACGATCATCTCCCTGACCGGCCCCGGCGAGCCGCCGACCATTGAGACGCGGAGAGAACAACAATAGCCAAAGCGGCCTCCAGGCCGCTTTCCTGTGATCTTATAGATGTGCCCCAGGGCAATCGCTTGAAAACGGCAAAGATAAAACCCGGAGGGCGGGGCGGTGAGATATCTCCATAGTGGCCCCCGATTTTTCTCTGATCCCGGCCGGGTGGCTTCTTCGGCATTCTGTCCCCAAGTGCCCGTCCGGGGAGCAAAAATCGTGGTCCCCTCTGGAGAAATCTCACCGCCCCGCCCTCCTAATCCTGGTCAGCTTATGCAAGAAAGACTCAACCGTCACCCTGCCCAAACACCGACACTGACCAGAGGCCGGGCGGGCGAAAAATTTTCTGTAAGTCGCTCGTAATTTTGCTCCCCGGACGGGTACGGACTCGCCAACCTCTGCTGAAGCCACCCGGCCGGGAATACGAGAAAATTACGAGCGACGTCAGTGCCTTTCGTAAAAATTTTTGCCCGCACGGCCGGGTTTTACCTTTGCCCTTTCAAGCGATTGCCCTGGATGTGCCCTTTGGACTCTTAACATTGTCGAAAGTTTGTGCTATACTTTTTGAACCTATTATTTTTAGAGCATTTTTTTAATAGCTGGAATAAATTCCGCATTTCAGAATTTTTGGCCCCAGGGCCTCGAACACAAAAAAGATAAATAAGGCAACACAAAATGACCATCAAAAAGTTGATCTTCATTTCCGGTATTATTTTAGCTATCGCTGTATCCGCCCTTATTTTTTCCCTCAATGTCGTCACCAGAAGCGAAGAGGCCATTCAAGAGGCCCACGAGATAAGAGCACTGTCCCTTCTCCTGGCTGATGAACTGATGGAAAGCTCTCGCAGCCTCACCGACCTTTCCCGTAAATTCGCCGCCACCACCAATGAAAAATACGCCACAGAATATTCTGATGTGGCCGCCATAAGGTCCGGCGAGAAGCCTCGTCCGGTCAGTCGGGACATCGCCCCGGGGCTGACAATATCACTATATGACCTGATGAAAGAGGCGGAATACACCCAGATTGAACTCAATCTCCTGTATTGGGGCCGCTATCTTTCAGATAAACTGATTGACCTGGAAGTGGAAGCCATGAACGCGGCCAGGGGCATTTTTCCCGACGGCCACGGCGGTTTTGAAAATGGGCCGCCAGACCGCGACCGGGCCCTGAACCTGTTGTTCAGCGATGCTTACAATGAACAGCTGGCCCTCATAGCCGAGCCCATCACCAAAGCGAAAAGTCTGCTCGACGAACGCCTGGATGAGGCGGTGAGCAAAGCCCAGCTCGAATACACCCGGTCGCGCACCCTGGTCTGGTCAGTGGTGGTGCTTCTGATTGCCATTTCCAGCCTGACCATTTTTATGATATGGGACAAAATTGTCAAACCGGTCCTTCAATGCACGGCTTTCGCCAAGGCCGTGGCTGAAGGACGGCTGGACGAACGCCTGGATTACGACAGTGGCAATGAGATAGGCAGCCTGGCTGATTCACTCAAATTCATGCTGGAATCTCTTCTGGAAAGAATAACCTTGAAAGAACAGGCCGAAGAAGCCCAGCGCCTGGCGGCCGAAGCCGCGCGGAGCGCCTCCAGAATGAAATCTACCTTTCTGGCCAATATGAGCCATGAAATCAGAACCCCCATGAACGGCATAATCGGTTTTGCGGAGCTGGCCATGGATGAAAAAAGCGTCTCCGCCAAAACCCGCGATTTTCTGGTGAAAATAAAATCCAGCGCCGAAAGCCTCCTCAACATCATCAACGATATTCTGGATATTTCCAAAATAGAGGCGGGCAAGGTTGAGCTGGAAAAAACCCCCTTCAACATGAGCGACGTATTTTCCTTCTGCGAAACAGTCAGCAGCCCCAAGGCCGAAGAGAAAAGCATCAGAATGCATTTCTACGCCGAGCCACTGACCGGCCGGAAACTTATGGGCGATCCCACCCGGCTGAGACAGGTGCTTTTGAACCTTATCTCCAACGCGGTAAAATTCACCAGCAATGGCATAGTCAAAGTAAAGGCCATAGTTGAGGCCAGCGAAGAAAACACAGTAAACCTTTATTTTGAAGTGCGCGACAGCGGTGTGGGCATGACCGAAGAGCAGGTGCGGCGGGTCTTTGAACCTTTCACCCAGGCCGACAGCTCCATCACCCGCAAGTATGGCGGCACCGGCCTGGGGCTGGCCATTACAAAAAACATTGTGGAACTTATGGGCGGAGATCTGAAGGTGGAAAGCATGCCGGGCGTGGGCAGTAAGTTCAGCTTCACCCTGCGCCTGGAAACTATAGCGGTGGAAATTGAAGAGGCTCTTGAGGACAGTGAATCCCTGGCCCTGGCGGATAAGCCGCACTTCACCGGTGAGATTCTGGTCTGCGAAGATAATGCCATCAACCAGGAGGTCATTATCGAGCACCTCAGCCGGATAGGACTGAATGTAACCATTGCTGAAAACGGACAGGTCGGCCTGGAAAAAATCCGGGCCAGCCAGGAAGCGGGCCAGCCCTACGATCTGGTATTGATGGACATCCACATGCCGGTGATGGACGGCCTGGACGCGACTGAAAAGCTTCTGTCCAGCGGCTGGGATCGGCCCATAGTGGCCCTGACGGCCAACGTCATGACCAATGACCGGGAAAGCTACTTGAAGCACGGCATGAGCGATTGCCTCAGCAAACCCTTCACCACCCGGGAGCTATGGGGCTGCCTGGCTAAATACCTCAGCCGCTCATCCGGGACTGAAACCGTCGCGGCCCAATTTTCACCGGCGAACCGCGGCAATGAAAATGGCGGGGCCATATGCGGTGAGTTATCTATCGACCGGGAGCTTGGGCTTCAGCAGGCGGCCGGGAACCAGGCCCTTTATGAGAGACTGCTGAAGAGCTTTGCCACCGACAACGCCCGGAGCTTTGATCAACTTTCGGAAGCCTTGCGCCGGGGCGATCTGGAACAGGCCCACCAACTGGCCCACACCCTGAAGGGAGTGGCCGGGATGATCGGCGCGAAAAAACTGTCAGAGGCGGCCTTTGAAGTGGAGAAAAGGTTGAAAGACGATCTGTGCGATGAAGCCTATCTGGCCAGCCTCCATCTGGAACTGACAGCGGTGCTCTCGGAACTGACGCTTAATTAGGCAACCATCCACAGCCGATCACAACGAAAACCGGCCCGCCGATTCATTGATGATTGAATCGGCGGGCCGCTGGTTTGATAAAAAATCTTCAGGACCGGCTAACGGTCACTTGGATTGAAAGCCGATGGTTTGCCCCAAGAGCGGCTCATAAGTATTATTCAGCCCCAGAAGTTTACGCAGAGCCTCCTGGTCAATGGAACTGCGGACAATGACGTTCAAGCCGCTTGAGGCGCAATAAAGATAGACGCTCTGCGACATGTGACCAACGTCATAGGAGACGTTGACGCGTTTATCCATCTCGGTGCTGCCCGGAGCCTGAGACATGTGAGCCACATACAGCAGATTCAACGGAGCGTCGGCCACATAGTTCTGCACCCCGGTCGCCGCCCGGTGATCACCCTTCTGAATCAGCTTCAGTTCGTGAGCCTCCGGCTCATAACGGTATATGCCGTCGGACATGAAAGCGTAAATATCAATGCACTGGCTGTTGTGTCCCGAAGGAAAAGTGCGCCCCGGCTTTTCACCGTCGACGGCCGGACGGTTGACGCCGCCGGCCGCCCAGAGTAATTCCGAAAGCTGCTGCTGAGTCAGGGCCCTGGCCGAATCAAAACTCCGATCAGACTTGCGGTTTTTCAGGGCTGTCAGAATTGTCGCGCCGCTTTTGAATTTTGGCTCGGACAGTTTGATGGTCTCATCAGCAAAGGCCATGGTCGGCCCGATCAGCAAAACACAGATGAAAGCGGAGATAACCGCGGCGACTAAATACCTGGCTCCAACGATTTTCATTGAACGCACTCCTTATGAATAAATTGCCAGCAAAAAAACAGACCCTGCCTCTGTCTTAAAGCCGGGTCTGTTTTTTGTCTCAAGAGGCCATAGTTTTAAACAATTCCAAAGCCGCCGGAATCTGACGCACATCGGGTCCGCCGGCCTGGGCCATATCGGGCCGTCCGCCGCCCTTGCCGCCCACAGTCTCGGCCATGCGGGCCACCAGTTCACCGGCTTTCAGGGAACCAGACAGGTCTGAGCCGACCATAACCAGAAGCATGGCCTTGCCCTCACCGGAAACAGCGGCCAGGGCGATAACGCCGCCGGCCCCAAGGCGGTCTTTCACCTGGTCGCCAATGGCCCTCAGGGCCTTGGGATCAGCCGCCTCAACCTGGGCGGCCAGCACTTTGCGGCCGTTTTTGTCAGTAGCCAGCCGCACCAATTCCTCAACGTCCGGTCCCGTGGGCATGCCGGAGCCGCCCTTTTCCAATTCCTTGATTCTGGCTTGGAGCTTAGCTATGCGGTCCGTCACTTCTTCGGGTTTGGCTTTCAGAGCGCCGCCGATTTCCAGAAGCTGATCGCGCTGTTTCTGCATGAATTCCACCGCAGCCTCGCCAGTGAGGCATTCGAAACGCCGCACCCCGGCCGCCACCGAGCCTTCGCCGATGATAATGAACGTGCCGATCTGGCCGGTGGAGCAGATATGGGTGCCGCCGCAGAGTTCCTTGGAGTAATCACCCATGGACACCACTCGAACCTGTTCCCCATAACGCTCTTCGAACAGGGCCACCGCGCCGGAGCGGGTGGCTTGGTCCATATCCATCACCTCCGTGTTGACCGGGTAATCGGCCCGGACGGCCTCGTTGACCATTTTTTCGATCAGCTCGATATCCTGACGGCTGACGGCCGTGGGGTTGGTGAAGTCGAAACGCAGACGGTCGAAAGTGACCAGGGAACCGGACTGGCGCACATGGTCGCCCAGCACAGTCCGCAGAGCCTTGTGCAGCAGATGGGTACTGCTGTGATTGCGGGCCGTGGAGAGACGGTGACGGCCGTCCACTTCCAGACGGGCCTTTTCATCGGCCGCGATGGAGCCGCCCGCCACCACCCCGATATGGAGGAAGACATTGGAACCGGGCGACTTCTGCACATCCCGAACCTCGACCACTCCGGCGGGGAATTTTATCTCGCCGCAGTCTCCGGCCTGGCCGCCGGAAAAAGCATAAAAGGGCGTCGATTCGAAAACCAGGGTGACTTCATCACCGGCCTCCGCCTTTTCAGCTTTCTTTCCATCTTTAACCAACAGGGCCACCGGCACATCGTCGGCCACCAGACTGTCATAGCCGGCGAAGGCGGTGGTGAAGCCCTTGGCCGTCAGTTCGTTGACCAGCGCGGCCACTTTATCATCCGCGCCCGCGCCGCCCTTCCAGGAGGCGCGGCTCTTGGCCTTCTGCTCGTCCATGGCCTCGTTGAAGCGGGTTTCGTCCACGGTCAGGCCGTGCTCACGGGCCACATCGCCCACCAGATCCAGGGGGAAACCATAGGTGTCATAAAGCTTGAAAGCCAGACGGCCGTCGATGATCTTGCCCTTCTTTTTATTCAAATCTTCAATGGCCTCGCTCAGCATGTTCATGCCCGCGCCCAGAGTCTCGCCAAAACGTTCTTCCTCACTGGTGATAATCTGCTTGATGTAGGCCCCGTTATCCACCAGATCGGGATAGGCCCCCTTCATCTCGGAGATGATCACGTCGGTCAATTCAGCCAGGAAGGGCTTGTCCAGGCCGAGTTTGCGGCCGTGGCGCACGGCCCGGCGCAGAATGCGGCGCAGAACATAGCCCCGGCCCAAATTCTCCGGGCGAACCCCGTCGCCGATGAGGAAAGTGACTGAACGCGCATGATCGGCCAGAACCCTGGTGGAGACGTTGGTTTCGAACCCCTCGTTGCCCGGCTTCAGTTCCTTGTTGTAGACATAGGGGATTTTGGTCATGCCCGCCACTTTTTCAATCAGCGGAGTGAAAAGGTCGGTCTCAAAGTTGGAGTAAACCCCCTGGCAGACGGCCGACAAACGCTCCAGACCCATGCCGGTGTCAATGGAAGGTTTGGGCAGCGGGGTCATGGTGCCGTCGGCAAAGCGCTCGAACTGCATGAAGACCAGGTTCCAGATTTCCAGGTAACGGTCGCAGTCGCAGCCCGGCTCGCATTCCGGGCGGCCGCAGCCCATGTGGTCGCCCTGGTCGATCAGGATTTCACTGCAAGGCCCGCAGGGGCCGGTATCGCCCATAGCCCAGAAATTATCCTTCTCACCCAGACGGTAAATGCGTTCGGTGGGAATGCCGGTCACTTTGCGCCAAAGCTCATAAGCCTCGTCATCATCTTTATAGACGGTGGCGTAAAGCTTTTCCTTAGGCAGGCCGTATTCCTTGGTCAGAAGTTCCCAGGCGAAAGCAATGGCCTGCTCCTTAAAATAGTCCCCGAAAGAAAAATTTCCCAGCATTTCAAAAAAGGTATGGTGGCGAGCGGTGTAGCCCACGTTTTCCAGGTCATTGTGTTTGCCGCCGGCCCGGACGCATTTCTGGGAAGTGGTGGCCCGATTGTAATCACGTTTTTCCTCGCCCGTGAAAATGCGCTTGAACTGCACCATGCCCGCGTTGGTAAACAACAGGGTCGGGTCGTCCTGGGGCACCAGGGAGCTGGAGGCCACTTTGCGGTGTCCATGGTCACCAAAGTAATTCAAAAATTTGCTTCGTACATCGTTCGCTTTCATATTATGGACCTCTCGGGGTTGAAATGGCTTCTGATTATGTTTGGGGGTGCCAATCAGCTTTGGTATTATAAATCATAATTGATTTCAAGTCACGGGGAATGAAACAGAACAAATATTCGAAACGGCAAACCTAACCCCCTCAAGGCGGCTCACAGAAAAACCGCGGCCGTCACCCACCCAAACGCGGACACTGACCAGGCCGTGCGGGCGAAAAATTTTCTGTAAGTCGCTCGTAATTTTACTCCCCGGACGGGCACGGACCTACAAACCTCCGCCACTTTCACCCGGCCGGGAATACGAGAAAATTACGAGCGACGTCAGAAATTTTTTTGCCCGCACGGCCGGGTTTTACCTTTGCCGTTCGCATGCGTTGGCCCTCTAAACGTAAAAAGGGGGAACCTCCCTGAAAACTTCTTCAATGGTCAGCATCTTCGGCCGCCATTGTTGAATCAGGAGATTCCCCCTTCCGGGAGCGCGGCCCCAACGGCCTTTTTGAGACCCCGCCTCTATTCTTCGGTGGCAGCTTCACCAGCCTCGGCGGCCTCGGCCGCTTCGACCGCCTTGGTGTCCGCATCATGGGTCTCGATCATTTCAGCCATTTTCTCGGTCAGAAGGCCGTAAGCGCCGCGCAGCTTGGATTCGATCTCAGCGGCGATATCCTTGTTTTCCATCAGGAAGCGGCGGGAATTCTCTTTGCCCTGGCCCAGACGTTCACCATTATATGAATACCAGGAGCCGCTCTTGTCCACGATGTTCAGGGCCGAACCCAGTTCCAGAAGTTCGCCTTCCTTGGAAATGCCGCGGCCAAAGATGATGTCGAACTCGGCTTCTTTGAAGGGAGGGGCCAGCTTGTTCTTCAAAACCTTGGCCCGGACGATGTTGCCAAGGCGTTCCTCGCCCTCGGTGACTTTGCCTTTATAGCGGATTTCAATGCGCTGGGTGGCGTAAAATTTCAGGGCGTTGCCGCCGGTGGTCACTTCATTGGAGCCATAGGTGACCCCGATCTTGGAGCGAACCTGGTTGATGAAAATGACCGCCGCCATTGAGCGGTGAATGGCCCCGGTGAGCTTGCGCAGAGCCTGGCTCATCAGGCGGGCCTGGAGGCCCACATGGCTGTCGCCCATATCGCCGTTGATTTCGGCCTCGGGGACCAGCGCGGCCACGGAATCAATGACAATCAGGTCCACAGCCCCGCTGCGCACCAGAATCTCGGCGATATCAAGGGCCTGTTCGCCGTTATCGGGCTGGCTGATCAAAAGTTCGTCGGTATTGACGCCCAGACGGCGGGCATAGCTGACATCCATGGCGTGCTCGGCGTCGATATAGGCGGCCAGACCGGGCTGCCCCATGGGGTTCAACATCTTTTGCACTTCAGCCACCACATGGAGGGCCAAAGTGGTTTTGCCAGAGCTCTCAGGCCCATAAATTTCGATAATGCGGCCCCTGGGAATGCCGCCGATGCCCAAGGCCGCGTCCAGGGCGATGGAGCCGGTGGAGATGACGGGCACATTTTCCTGTTCCTGCTCGCCGAGTTTCATGATGGAGCCCTTGCCGAAATCTTTTTCGATCTGGGTCAGGGCGGTGGCCAGGGCTTTATCCCTCAGTTCCTGGGGGCTGAGGGCCTTGTCTTTTTTTTTAGTCGCGGGTTCCGCTTTGCTCATGGATTGCCTCTACTTTAAAAGATATGATCACTGTTTGCGATAAACATATTAGCTTATCAGATATACCATTGTTCGCCCAATTTGACAACTTCGGGTCAGCAATTCTCAAAATAAACTTTTTCCCCTGAACTTGTGGCGTGCAGCTACACAAAAAGCGTGTTTTCTGTTTCGCGAGCGGCTATTTTTCCGTCAAAACCAGTCGCCTCTCGCTCCGTCTCGCTAGGCTCGACCCCGGCTTTATGCGGCGGCGTCGCCATAATTAGAATTGCTGTTGCGGGCGCTATCCGGCTTTTTTGGCGGCCAGAGCTTCGCGGCAACTGGCCCTGAAACAGCAATGGGCGCAATCTTCATCATAGGTTCCGTCCGGGGTGGCTGAAAAATCCATGACCTCCCCGACCCTGGCCCGGACCTGATTAAAAATTTCCGGGTCAAACTGGACCCGTTCAAAATGGAGTTCCTGGGTGCTTTTATTTTCCGCCACAAAAAGAGCCCGGTCCATCCTGGCAAAGCCCATGCGGCACTGGACCACTATTTCCAGGTCTATGGCCGAGCCAAGGCCGAATTTTTCCAGGCGCTGAAAAACTGTGTCCGGCACAGGCTGAACTTCCAGAAGATGAGGCCGCCGGGTGAGGCCATAGATGTAGCCGCACTCCAGAGAGCCGGTCCAATCCACCCGATAACCGGCCCGCCGCAGATCCCGCACCACAATGCGCCGGGCCAGGCGGCCGCGCTCCAGTGCCCGGGCCAGGCAGCCATAGGCCGACCGGGGTCTGATGCCGTTGAGGCCAAACCACAAAGCCCGGCCACATTTCAGCGACATCATTTCCGGGTCAAGCCTGACCGGCGGACGGGTGCGGCTCCTCCGGTCCTCATCGGCCAGGCAGGCCGAATAAACCCGGTTCGCCGCGTGTTGACAGGCCCCGGCAGTCTCCTGTTCGGAGCGAGCCGGTGCGACGGTAGAAGGCTTATCCGCCGGGCGGTTTTGAAAATAAGGCGACAGATCAACCATTTGAATACTCCTCTACAGGATGGAAGCCCTGGAAATTCTAGATGCCATCTGATCAGGGCGCTCAAAATCGGGGTCGACCAGAGGGAGACGGAGCGTCAGCGACTGATTGTGAAGCCGATTGGGCAATTCGTCGAGCGAAAATCACACTTTTCGCTCGGCTGTAAGCCGTAAGTTGAGGGGAAAAAATCCATATTTTGAATCGCCGCGTAGCCCCTTACTTCATTTACCGGATCATCCTCCTGTTCCACGGTCGCCACCGTTATCAGGCAGGGTAAATCATGAAGCTCTTCCGAATTATCTATGGCCTCCGGCGCGGGATGGCCAATGGCCTCGGCTATGGCCTTGAATTTTCCGTAACCATAGTTAACCGATTCCTCATCGCCGGAAAGAAGCACCCAGTCGAAAACACGCCTTGAGGCATAATCCCCGCCGGTCACCATCCAGGTAAGCGCCAGTATCAACCATTGCGATTGAAAATGATCCAGATAGGTGCTGACTATGCGCGCTTCATATGTCCCCGGGGGTATGGGGCCGCGCGGCCAACAGGGAGGACGGCTATTCGGGTCCAATTCAGGCTTTTTCATGAGGCACTCCTTTAACTGATTAATACAGAATTGAAAGCGGCCATGAATTCCGCCGTACCCGGCGGGCTTCATGACCAGCGATTCTAATTATGGCTTTTTCCTAAACTTACGGCTCGTAGCTACACAAAAAGCGTGGTTTTTGTTTCGCGAGCATCTATTTTTCCGCCAAAACCAGTCGCCTCTCGCTCCGTCTCGCCAGGCTCGACCCCGGCTTTATGCGGCGGTGTCGACCATAATTAGAATTGCTGCTTCATGACCGCACAGCGGATCGCGGGCGGTTTATTGGAGCATGTTTTCCACTGGAGAGCGCTGGATGATTCCCGCTGGAAGCCGGCCGTCACGCGGCTCGAAACTCACTTGGGGTTCGCCTGGACTGACAGAGGCGGCGGCCTCTATCATTGATGAATAAGGCCCGAAACGCAGGGCGCCGGAAAGGGCCCGCTGATTTTTAGGCTCATAAACCCGGCGGAAAATTTTGTAAAAATAATCCTCGCCAATCTTCTCTTTCAGGCGCTCAAGGGCCTCCTGATCCCAGTTGAGGTTGCCGTGCATCTGAATCCGGGCGCTGTGGACGCGGCCGAAAGCATGGCTGGTGCCGCTGCCCCGGCGGAATTCCACCCGCCCGGCCAGTTCCTGTTTCATAAGGTTCAGCTCATCAGCCAAGCGCTCCATTTTTTCCTTAAGGGCGGCGGCTTCGTCCACCAGCCTGGCGGTTGAGATGGTTTTAAGGCTCTCAATCAGTTCCACGTTGATATTTGTGTTGGTGTTCATGGCGTCTCCTTTGCGCTGTTTTAACGATTTCCAATAAACGCGCCGCACTGAGAGTTTAGGCGGTGCGTTGCTGATGATTTTAATTTATGCTATTCGCGTATTAAAGTCAAGTATAATTTTATGCTAATCGCTAATCACTGTTTATGTGCGGTAAAATCCATTAAACATCAATAAACTGAAATAATCAAGTGTTATAAATTAGCGAAAAAACACTTCCATTTTTTTAGCAATTAGCATAATATGTAACAAAAGGGGGTTAGTTGACGACTATGGATACTGATAAAATTTTTCAAACAGCACTAAAGACGGAAGTCAAAGAGAGTCTCGACACCCAGACTAACATAGCGAAAAAGGCCGGAATTTCAGTTGCGTACTTAAACGACCTGATTCACGGCCGGCGATTTGGCACTGAAGATGTGCGGCGCCGTCTGGCAGTGGTATTTGGCTGGCCCCATTATGAGGCTTTTTTGAATATCGGCCGCCAGGAATTGGGAATGCCGCTGGTAAAAGAGGCTCCGGCCGAAGAATCTGACCCGCACTATATGAATACGGTGGAATTGAGTGACCGTGGATTTTTTGCAGTGCCGTTTTCAGACAACATGCGGTTGGCGGCCGGTCCAGGCGGCACCATTGAGGTGACTGATGAGGCGGAGGTGAGCCATATAGTGGTGCACGGTCCGTCGCTGGGGCGGCACAACGCCAAAAAGCTTCAGGCCTTCCGGGTGGGCGGAGATTCAATGGAGCCGGTGATAGCTAAAAACGGGATTGTAATGGCTGACCTGAAGCACAACGACGCCCGCCACATTCATGAGGGCAGCATTTATGTGCTTTGCTGGGATCGTGATGAAGGGGAATGCGCGGTTAAATATCTGAGGTGGGCGGAAAAGGGAAAGCTGTTGTCGGTGGAATCTGAAAACAGTTTTTACAAGCCGGTCTTCAAAAGTGTGGATGAAGTGGTTCTGATAGGCAAAGTAATCTGGGCCTGGCGCGACTTCGACTAACCGCCGGGCGGGGCCCGGACCCCACGTCTGGGGGGCGGTTTCCCGTAATAGTTAATTTTGGCGGCCATCATCGTATTAAGAGTGTGGCCCCCATAGCTGTTGCGTTGCACCTGCGACTGAAGCCAGTTATTTTTTCTTAATGCCCAGTGCTGAGGTAGCGGTAGTCCTCCTCTTGTATATTAAAAGAAATAGGGGCGACATAGGTTTCGCGGGCTGGCGTGGTTGTTGCGGCCCAGCGGCCCCCAAGAGAGATGGGCCACACGCAACAACCATGACAGCCCTTCGGACTTTCAATTATAGTTTTCAAGCACATCCGTCGATTAAAAAAGAAGCCCGGCGGTGAAAATCACCACCGGGCGCGGGCTGGCAGGCCGTTGCTCCTCTGGAGTTTTTAACTCGTAGTTCAGACCTGGCCGCCGCCCTATCCTGAAAACAACTCGCACCGTTGCCCGGGCCTTTCTGAGCCCGCATTACAAGGTTGAGGTTTTTCATGTCTCTTCGTTCTGTTATTGGTATCGACGTTTCAAAGCTTTCCCTTGATTTCTGCCGCCTGCCTGACGGACAGCGCGGTAAATTCAAAAACTCCCCAGAAGGCATTGACTCCTTCATTCGCTCCGTGGCAGAGCAAAAACCCGACCTTGTCATTTATGAAGCCACCGGCGGTTATCAAAACATGCTCACCGAAGCCCTTTTTAAGGCCGGCGTTCCGCTTAAAGTTGCCAACCCAAAGCATATCAGGGATTTCGCCCGCTCTTTGGGCCGCCTTGGCAAAACTGACGCCATAGATGCTGAAATTATAGCACATTTCGCCCTTTCACGCGACATTATCGCTGATCAGCCCAAGGACCCGGCCTTGATTCAACTTTCCGGCCTTCTGGCCAGGCGCGACCAGCTCAATGCCATGATGACCATGGAAAAAGGGCACCGCGAGCATTCCTCCGACTCGATAAGAGCCGCTATTGAGGCAAACATTGTAATCTTCAAATCCCAGCTTCATGACCTGGAGCGCAATATTGAGCAACTGATACATTCTCGTCAGGATTTGAAACAGGCTGATGAAATATTGCAAAGTATTCCTGGGGTCGGTCCCATAAGCTCGGCCACCATCATGGCGGAAATGCCGGAGCTGCCTCACCTGGGCCGCAAACAGGCCGCCGCCCTGGCCGGAGTAGCCCCCTTTAACCGCGACAGCGGCCAGTACAGGGGCCAGCGACACATCTGCGGCGGACGCGGCAAGGTCAGAAACATTCTGTATTGCATCATGCGGACATGCCTGATTCATAATCCGGTGATTAAAATGTGGTATGAAGGCCTGCGGGCCAAGGGTAAAGCATATAAAGTCGCCGTTATTGCCTGTGTCAGAAAATTGCTGACTGTCATGAGAGCCATGTTGATTTCAAACTCTATGTGGGATATTCAAAGATATCAACGTTCCGCCACTAAATGAATTTCTTCTTTTTTTGCTTGACTTCAGACACCGTTGCTGGACTGGCACCTTATTTGACCGCACGCCTGCTATGCAAGTTATAGCGCCCCCAAAAAACATACCGAAACTCCTCCGGAGTTTCGGTGGGGTCAAGGGGTTTACCCCTTGCGGGGTGGAGGGGCAGAGCCCCCCCTCTAATAACAGCCTCTTCACACTAGAACAATAAGAGGCCCACTGGGGTAGCTATCAGGAGGGTCAGGACTACGCGTTCGTACCAGATTATGACCATATCTTTTATGGAAATGGGGATGTTCATGGCCACCATGCAGGGGATTGAAGCCGAGAAGAAGAGTATCTCGGAGACGCAGGTTACGCCCACCACATAGCGGGTAACCATATCCAGATCCTTGGCCAGGGCGGCGGGCAGGAACATTTCAGCTATGCCCAGGGATACGCTCTTGGCCACCAGCTTGGCTTCGGGGAACTGCAAGAGGAGGGTGAAGGGGTAGAAGATATAGCTGATGACGTCAAAGACCGGGGTAAATTCGGCCAGCACCAGACCCAGGAGGCCCACCGACATAATAGAGGGAATCAGGCCGATGGTCACCGAGATGCCGATCATGAGGTTTTTGAACATATTGCGGAAAATGGGGGGAGCATCTTCCGCCACGGTCAATCCTTCCTCAAAGGAAGTTTTTAGAAGGCTTTCTTTGACTTCCGGCTCATCCAGCATTTTCTGCCCGTCAATGTAGTCGTTGGTCATCTTGCGCAGGGGCCAGAGGCGGACGGTTATGGCCGTCACTACAAATGTTATGGCCAGGGTGCTCCAGAAATACAGGTTCCAATGCTCCATCAGTCCGAGGGTCTTGGCCACCACCACACAGAAGGTGGCTGAAACGGTGGAGAAGCCGGTGGCAATGATGGCCGCCTCTTTGCGGGAATAGAAACCGCATTTATATTGCTTGCCGGTGATCAGGAGGGCTATGGAATAGCTGCCCACGAAGGAGGCCACAGCGTCGATGGCCGACCGGCCCGGAGTTTTGTAGACCGGCCGCATAAAGGGGCGGGCAAAGACTCCGGTGAACTCCATCAGGCCGTAATCGGTTAGGAAGATGATCAGGGCGCTGCCTATGGGAATGACGAAAGTTAGGCTCATGGCCAGCTTTTCGAAGAGGAAGGGCAGCATGCCGGGCGTATAGATGGATTCCGGACCGATCTGGACGCCGTAAAATTTGTTCAGCATATAAATCAGTCCGACGGGAATACCGGCGATTTTAAAAATGGTGAAAACGAAGTTGGTGGGGGTTTTGTTCCAGGTTTTGTTGATGAAGGGCTGGACGGCCCCGGCAATCATGGCCGCGATGCAGACCCAGGCCGTGACGGTATTGCCGAGGAGGTATTTGATGATATTGCCGATATGGTCGACTACAATGGTATTTTTACTAAAATCGGCAATGGTGAAAGAGATGAAATAACAGAAGAAGCCCAGGAGACTGAATCCGATGAGGCGGGCTTTGGCTTTGGCGCTGAAATGACGGGGCCGGGCGGCGTTGCCGACGGCCTCAGGGCTGGACTGATTAATTTCCGGGGTGCTCATAAAACAAATCTTTCATCCAAAAATCAACGTAGCTATTCGTCCCACAGACGGCGGGGAGGCTCATGGCTTTTCCGCCGGACGTCAATTACGGAACATATACAAATCAACTGCGGGGAAAGCGTATTTCCGCGACGGTTCCTTCTGCCAGGGGGCCTGTATCCTGCCCGTTCCAGTTTACCGACAGGGCCGAGGCCTGACCGGCCGTAACAACTATATCGTGCCTGGCTTTGAATTCGACTTTCTGTCCGGCCTTGAAGTAATAGAATTCCTGGTCACCGCCGTCCACAACCACCTGCGTCCAGATATCGTCTTTAGTGCTGGTCAGAATCAGGGTTCCGCCGGGCTGGACAGGGGCCGGGGCCGCTTCAGCCGGTTGAATCGGAGCATCCGCCAGGATCTGTTGTTCCGGGGCGGCTTGGGCTTCGGGCGCCGCCGAGGGGGAGGCAGGGCTTTCCAAGGCCGCTTCCTGCTCCGCTTCGGACGAGACGGCGTCAGACTGGGGGCTTTCAGCGTCCGGCGACAACTGCTCCAGCGCGGGTAAGATTGAGATAGCCGTAGCCCTGAAACCGGGGGAGAACCAGAACGCGGCCGCCAGTCCGGCCGTAATCAGCACCAGCAGCATCAGGAATTTAAGCACAGGCCCCATATTGGAGCCGACGCTGGTTTCTATGTATTTGGGGGCCAGGGGTTCGCGGCTGGCCGGTTCATTTTTGAAGCCACCGGTCATCTGGCGGTAATCTTCGACAATGGCTTCAGCATCCAGCCCCAGTTCGGTGGCATAGGCTCGAAGAAAACCCTTGGCAAAAACAGGCGGAAGGCTCGACAATCGTCCATCTTCAATGGACTCCAGCTGTTCCAGAGGAATTTTGGTCTTAACCACTACATCCCGCCTGGTCATACCGTGGATTTCTCGCTGGGTTTTGAGCATACTGCCCAAATTCTCCAGACTTTTTTCTTCGTGCGCTAGTTCAGTCATTGTCAATATTCCCTTTATACTGCGAAAGTGGGCCTTGCGGCCTGCCGGGTGCGGGCTGCAAAGCTCTTGCCGCGCCGGAAAGCCGGGCGGCGGGGCCGGGGCTTGGAACCTGTTTGTAAATTAAGTTTTTGTTCTCTGGCCAGGCGCAAGCGCAGGAATTCCATATTTCAAAACCAGAAGGAGCAAACACTTTTTACGAAAGGTTCTTAGAGATTGATTCTCACAATCGCCTTGCTCTTAAGATCGTTCAGCCATTCAACATAGCGCTGCTGCATTTTATAGCGCTCCAACTGACGGCGCGCGCTTTCCACCTGCTCAGGCGGATAATCGGCCAGCTTGCCTTTATTCTTGCCCTTGCCGGCGGAGGCTTTGGGGGCGCTGTCCTGAACGCTGGTCAGAATAACAAAAGCATTGCCCATATCCACCGGGTCGCTGGGCGTGCCGGGGGCCAGGTTGGCCACCGCCGCCTTAAGGTTGGGGTGGAGCTGCCCGACAACCAGACCTTCACCGGTGTCGCCGCCGTTATCGGCTCCAGGGCCTTTGGAATACATTCCGGCCGCCTCGGCAAAGCTGAGGCCGTCTTCAATTTCCTTTTTGATTCTTCTGGCTTCGGCCAAGGAACCCTTTTTATTGGAGGGGTCGGCGGGGATCACGATAATGCGGACAGGCAGGTGGTCATTGGCGGAAAAGTTGCCCAACAGGCCGCTGGATTCCATTGGAGGGCCTTCACCGCTCAACACGGCCAGCACTTCCTTGTCGGTCACCACGATTTTGCTGGCAATCTGGCTGCCCATGACCCGGTTGCGTAGAAGTTCCACGGTCAAATCGTCGCGAAAGGCGTCCATGCTGGTGCCGCTTTGGGTCAGGGAGGCGCGGAGCTGCGCGTCGGTGATCTTGTTTTCCTTCTTAATGGCTTCAATGGCCTGATTTACATCGGCCGGGGTAATGACGATGCCCCTGGATTTGGCGGCCTGATTGACCAATTCCTGTTCCACCAGAGCTTCCAGGACTTTCTTGCGGAGGTCATCTTTATTAGCGCCTTTAAGCCGGCCGGACTTGGTCATGCTGTTAACCCGGTTATCAACCTGACGGAGGGTGATGATTTCCCCATTCACCACCGCCACGATGCGGTCGACTTCGGCGGCGTAAACGGCTTGGGGGGCCAGTGCGCAGACGGCCAAGCTCATGGCCATGACAAAAATTGAATTATACAAAATACGCAGCATATGTTCCTCGCTATTTTAAATATGACGTTTTCCCTTTAACGGGCGGCTTGGAGTCGAGCAAAAAGCGTGGTTTTTGCTCGACGGGCAACCGCGTCGGCTTCAACACCAGTCGCTGGCGCTCCGTCTCGCCTGCTATAAATATGGCGTTTTCCCTTGAACTGGCCGTTTGTAGCTACGCAAAAAGCGTGATTTTTGCTTCGCGAGTTACCGCTTCAGCTTCAGCACCAGTCGCTGGCGCTCCGTCTCGCCTACTATAAATATGGCGTTTTCCCTTGAACTGGCCGTTTGTAGCTACGCAAAAAGCGTGGTTTTTGCTTCGCGAGTTACCGCGTCGGCTTCAACACCAGTCGCTGGCGCTCCGTCTCGCGCTCCATGGCTCGACCCCCGTTATATGCGGCGGGGGCGGCTTAGAACTGTTCGTAGAATTGCCTGTTATCTAGCCCTAAGAAAGCCGACCAGGCAGCCGCCGGGAGAAATGCTTTTGCCCGGTTCCGTGACTAAAGACCCCCGGAACGGAACCGGGCAAAAGCATTTCTCCCGGCGGCGGTCACCAGCTTTTCCGAAAATTTAACTTTGACTATGTACTAGTCACGGCCAGCTATTCCAGCTCTGTTTCAGCCTCCACAGGCGGCTCTGAAATTTCCAGATAGGCGGGGTTTATTGCGATATCCGCTTCAGCCCTGACCCCGGCCAGCCAGTTTCGGAAAGCTTTTTCCCCTTCCAGCTCTTCAAAGGCCGCCTTGGCCCTGAGTAGCTGCGCGACTTCATCAGGCCCGCGGTCAACTTCCAGCGGCTCATAAATTATCCAGCTTTCCGGCTGACGAAAAGCTTTGGTGGGGAGTTTTTTGGCCAGCCCCTCTTCAATCGCGGCCGCTTCTTCGGCTGAAATTTTTTGCCCGCTGGTCCAGATAGGGTCCGAGACCAGAACTTCCAGTCCGTTTTTGGCCAGATATTCCACAATATCACCCAGCTCTTTACGCTGGCGGGCCGGAATCTTCGGCTCGTCCTTGACCGGAGGGATAACCAGAACCCGGACTCGGTAACGCACCTGGTGCTCCTTGGGCCAGCCCTCCCAGAAACTCCGCCAGCCGTCGGCAGACAGCGACAGGTTCTCCTTGATAACTCTTTCGGTCATTTTACGCAGGAGAAGCTGGTTGCGCAAGGCTTCTTTCATTTCTCCAAGCTCGGCCGGGGGCGGCTTTACCCCGAACCAGGCCGTGCCGTAAAACTCGGCCTCTTCATCCAGTTCCAGATCGGAAACAGTGAGGCCCACTTTGGCCGCCTCACCCAGAATCAGCTTTTCATCAATCAGTTTATCAAGTATCTGGCCAAGGGTCAGGCCGTGAGCCTTAGTGTCGTTATCGGTCACAATGGGGTGAAAGCCCAATTCCAGGACCTTTTCCAGCGCGCCTTTGGAAATGGGCTGGCCGTTGACCAGAACCGCCACTTCAGGGTCCCAGGGCTTTTCACGGCAGCCCGCCGCCATAACGCATAGTGAAACCAGAAAAAAAAGGCTGAGGCGCTTTAGTAATTTGGACATGATTTAAAGCCCGGCTTCCTTCCGGTCGCCATAATTAAAAATACTCTGTGTATGACGAAAGATATTTTACTTGTATCCCAATATATATTAATGGCAATATGCTGCTAATATTGCTATCGGGATCTCTTTAGTGAATATATCGTGACCGCCGATGGTGCTTTATTGCTTAGCCTCAACTTTTCGTTCAAAAGCTGGAAAAGGCCGCGCCAACAGATATCTTTTCAATGTAATATTTTATGCCAGACCTGGCAAGAAGTTTTTTATCCCATACAGATCCGCTCCGCTTCTGATCTGTATGTCCCCCACAAAAAGTTTGCCGGATGGCGACAAGCGCACTTTTCTTTTGGGGTCCATAACCAGTTCCATGACTTTATCATAATTGACCGGCCCCGCCTCACCGAAAGTCAGGGTCAGGCCGCCCGCGCCGCTTTCCAACCGGTGCACCCCGGCCTTTTTCAGCATGATTTTTATTTCCATCAGATTAATCAGGTTCTCGGCCTCGTCCGGCGGCTGGCCGAAGCGATCCAGCATTTCCTCACGGAGGGCGGCAATGTCCTGGGGCGTTTTGGCCGACGACAGCCGCCGGTACATGACCAGACGCGATTCCGTATCGGGGGCGTAGGCCTCCGGCAGGTAGGCCGGGACGCTCATGGCCACCTCCGGTTCCCATTCTTCTTCGTAAGTCTGGCCCTTCAGTTCGCTGATGGCCTGCTCCATCAATTGGGTGTACATCTCATATCCCACCAGTTGAGCCTGACCGGACTGGGCCGCGCCCAGAATGTTGCCGCTGCCGCGAATCTGGAGGTCATGCATGGCGATTTGATAGCCGCTGCCGAGATCGGAGTGGTCCAGAAGGGCTTTGAGGCGTTTTTTGGCGTCGGAGGTCAGGGTGTCGGGGTTGTCGACCATCATATAGGCATAGGCCTGCTGGTGCCCGCGCCCGACTCGGCCGCGCAGCTGGTAAAGCTGGGCCAGACCGAAGCGGTCGGCCTGATCAATGATAATGGTGTTGGCGGCCGGAAAGTCCAGGCCGGATTCCACAATGGTGGTGGTGACCCAGACATCTATTTCGCGGTTCAGGAATTTGGTCATCACCTCTTCCAGCTCGGTTTCCTTCATCTGCCCGTGGCCGACGGCAAAGCGCACCAGCGGCATCAGGCGGCGAAGTTTCCGGACCAGGAGGTGGATATCCCGGACCCGGTTGTGGATGAGGAAGACCTGCCCGCCCCGGGCCAGTTCCCGGTCAATGGCTTCGCAGACGGTTTCGTCTTCGTATTTCATTAAGGTAGTCTTGACGGCCAGCCGATCCTGGGGCGGGGTGGCGATGGAACTGAGGTCACGTATGCCGGACAGGGACATCGATAGGCTGCGGGGAATGGGGGTGGCGCTCATAGCCAGGACATCCACGGAGGAACGGAGTTTTTTCAGCTTCTCCTTGTCCGAAACTCCAAAGCGGTGTTCTTCATCGATGACCACCAGCCCCAGGTCTTTGAATTTTACATCCTTTTGCAGAAGACGGTGCGTACCAATCAGGACATCAACCTGCCCTTCAGCGGCGCGTTTCAGAAGCTGTTTGACTTCAGCCGGTTTTTTAAAGCGGGAAAGGGAGGCCACCCTTATGCCCCAGGGTGACAGGCGCGCTTCGAAGGTGTGGCCGTGCTGTTCGGCCAGAATGGTGGTGGGCACCAGGACGGCCGCCTGCCGGTGTTCGCTGATGACCTTGAAAGCGGCCCGCATGGCCACCTCCGTCTTCCCGTAGCCGACGTCGCCGCAGACCAGCCGGTCCATGGGGCGCGGGGCGGCCAGATCGTGCAGCACTTCGTCAATGGCCGAGCGCTGATCGGGCGTTTCCGTATATTCAAAGGATGATTCAAACTCCAGAAAAAGATTGTCGCGCCCGCCATAGGCATGGCCGGGGGCTATCTGGCGGGCGGCGTAGAGCTTTAACAGCTCCTCGGCCATCTGGCGGATGTTTTCCTTAACTTTTTCCTTCAGCCGTCCCCAGGTCAGGCCGCCAAGCTTGTCGAGCGTGGGCGGCCGGTCGGTGGCCCCGACGTATTTGCCGACCGCGCTGAAAAGCTCCACCGGCACATAGAGCTTGTCCCCGCCCTTGTAGGCCAGATGCAGAAAATCGCCTTTCTGGCCATAGGACAGGCTCAAAGTCACCAGCCCCAGATACTGTCCGATGCCGTGAACATTGTGGACCACGAAATCGCCCGGCGTCAGATCCTTGAGGCTGGCGAAGTTCAGGCCCTTGAATTCCTCAGCCGCCCGGCGGCGGCGCGGACGGGTGGCGGCGCCAAAAATTTCGTCTTCCGATATAAAGGCGACCTGCTCAATGGGAGCGGCGAAACCGCCGGAAAGCTGGCCCACCTCCAGGCTGAGCCGTCCCGGACGCACTGATGAGCGCCCGGCCAGGGGGGTGGCGGCCGAAAGGTCGTATTCGGCCAGCATTTCAGCCAGCCTTCGTGATTGTTCGGCCGTACGCAAAACCAGATGAGTATTGAAGCCCCGTCCCAGAAGGCTTTTGACCCGCGCGGCCAGCGGAGCCAGAAGGCCCGCCCCGCCCTTGCCCGCTGTCGCTGTGGCCCGGAGATCCGTATTGGGTTCCAGGGGGATCTTCCAATAAGCGGCATTGGCTTCCGGCTCTTCCGGCAGTTCCAGGCTGCGGACCCGCCAGCGGCCGCTGCGCGTGCTCTGGAGCGCGGCCAGGGTTTCCTCAGAATCGCGGGCCAGTTCTTCCAGCGGCAGGTGCGGCCGCTCTTCCAGGTTCAGCCTTTCAAAGTGATTAAAGAGGTTCAGCCAGGCGGCCTCCCCGGCCCGGGCGAAATCCTCCGGCTCATATATCAGGCAGCGCGCGCGGCCAAGGGCGGCGGCCAGCGGCACCAGATCGGTAAACAGCGGAGCCCATGACTCCAGGCCGCTGAAAGTCTCGCCCCGCCGGAAGCGGTCGGCCAGCGGCTCCCACAACAGGCCGTGCCACCCCTTTTCGGCCGCCAGTTCCTCCAGGCGATTGGCTGCCGCCCCGCCGCTCTCTTCATCATATGTGAATTCAGAAGCGGGCGGCAGAATCACCGCCCCCAGCTTTCCGACCGACCGCTGATCCTGAATCTGAAAGGTGCGGATGGACTCCACAAAGTCGCCGAAAAGCTCCACCCGCACCGGAAGGGACTGACCGGCCGGAAAAATATCGACAATATCGCCCCGAGCGGAAAAATCACCGCGCGATTCCACCTGCCCCACGGAGCTATAACCATTTTTGACCAGAAAGCTTTTAAGCTGATCGAGATCGACCTCCCGGCCGTTTTCAATGCGGTGGATGCGCCCGGCCGTATCCGCCGGATCGGGCGCGAGCCTCAAGCAGGCCGCCGCCGAACCCACCACCACCCGCGGCGCGTCGCCCTCAGCCAGGTGGTGCAAAGCCCAGAGCCTTTGAGCCACACTGTCCGGGCTGGTGGCCTGGGCCAGAAAGGGTTTGGCTTCGAAAGCCGGAAAGTAATGGATGCGGTCTTTGCCCTCCGGCCAGAAAAAGGCCAGGTCTCCGGCCAGATCTTCAGCCATGATGGCGGTGGGCATGGCCACGAAAATTATCTGCGGCCGGTCATATAAAAGCTGCACCAAAAAACGGGCCAGCGCGGGCACACTCAGCCCGGCCAGCACAACCGACTGGCCGTCGCCGGGCTGAAGTTTTTTCAAGTCACCTGTATATCGTTGATATTCGATCATCGTGCCCTCTCACCCGGCCATGATAACAAAGCTCACCCCCAAAAATCAATGCGGGGCCATAGAGTACAGCAATTCTAATTATGGCCGCCGCATAAAGCCGGGGGTCGAGCGTAGCGAGACGGAGCGCCAGCGACTGGTTTTGACGGAAAAATAGCCGCTCACGAAACAAAAACCACGCTTTTTGTGTAGCGGATGGGCCGTAAGTTCAAGGAAAAAAGTCATAATTAGAATCGCTGCATAGAGTAGTAAACGCATTTATTATTCTTCGCCGCGCCAGGCCGACCAGGCAGGAGGCGGAGGTTGAAAATTTTCTGTAAAAACCCTTATTTCAGCGGCACTTGTCTGAGCTTCGTCTACGAAGCGAGTTGTGGCGCTGAAATAAGGGTGAACGGAGGAAATTTTTCAACCTCCGCCTCCGGCCCACCGCCCAAAAAGGTGACCCCGCTGACCCTTCACACACTTTATACTTGAATAGCAACGAATTTATTATCATAATAGACAAGTTAAATATTGCGGCCGACGCGCCCGCTCAACTCAAGGAGACTTATAATGCTGGAAACCGGCCACCCCTTCCCGCCTTTCACCCTGCCTGACCAGAACGGACAAGAACACAGCCTTAAAGATTATGATGGAAAATGGCTGGTGATATATTTCTACCCCAAGGACAACACCAGCGCCTGTACCTTGGAGGCCCAGGATTTCACCGCGCACACCGCCGACTTCAACAAACTGGGCGCGCAGGTTATCGGGGTCAGTCCGGATTCAGTGAAAAGCCACGCCGGGTTTACGGCCAAAAAGGAACTGGGGCTCACTCTTTTGAGCGACCCGGAGCACACCCTCCTGGAAGCGGCCGGGGTCTGGCGGAAAAAGAAGATGTATGGCCGGGAATACATGGGCGTAGTCCGCACCACCGCCCTGATCGATCCCAAAGGGCTGGTGCGTGAAGTCTGGAGCAATGTCAAGGTGCCCGGCCATGTGGAGGCCGTCCTTAAAACCATCAATGAACTGAAAGGCTGAAGCCTGGTTCAACAAAACAAAAACAAAACGGTTCCAGCCACGGCTGGCCGGGGAGAATCGCTATGGCTCAGATTAAAGTCGAGTTCAGATATTTTACCGGCGTCAGAGAGAATATTTTCCGAAACGTCCGCCTCATGGGCAGTTGGAACCCCGATGGTTCACACAGCGACAAATGGCGCACAGTGGCTATGAAACCCTTCCTGGCTGATGACGGATGCCAGGCTTTCAAGGCGGAAGTCGCCTTTCAGGACAACCAGGTGGGCCAGGAGTTTTCCTGGGGCATTTTGCTGGATGTGCCGGGCCGGGCCAACATCTGGGGAATAATGACCGAATACGGCGCCCTGGAATCGGCGGCCATGCACCGCACCTTCACCCTGGAAAACAAGCCCATGGTGGAGTCTTACTGGCTGACCCACTGCCGCCGTCTGGGGGCCAATAAACATTACAGCGATCCGGCCGCCAAACCCGGCATCCTGTTTTCCGTGTGGGCTCCCCACGCTAAATCCGTGGAAACGGTCATCGCCGCCGACGACAGCGGCGGCTACATCTATAACGACGGCAAAGGCGTAAAAAAAGCCTATCCCATGACCCGCGACGACCAGGGCATCTGGACTACTGATCCGGCCGAGCCTGATTTCGCCGATTTCCACGACTGGCGCGGCTGCGCATATATGTTCAAAATCACCCGCGAAGACGGTTCAGTGGCCTACCGCACCGACCTTTATTCGCGCAGCCAGGCCGGGACCGGCTCGGTTGATCCGGCCGAAGCCGAGTGGAGCGGCCTCAGCTCTGACCTGGAGGGCACCAAAAGCTGTTCGCTGGTGCTCGACCCGGAAATTGTGGCTCCCCGGTATTCCAGCAAAGGCATTTCCGAAGACGAATGGCCGGACGGACGGGAGTTCTGGGCTCATGAATTCAATCCCAACCGTCCCCTCCCGACCAGAGCGGAGGATATGGTTATCTACGAAATGCACGTCGATGGCCTCTGGGCCGAGCACGAAGGCCCCGGTACCTTTGAAGACGCCATGAACATGCTGGACTACCTGGTCGATCTGGGCATCAACACCATTGAGCTTCTGCCCATCAGCGAGTTCGACGGCGAATCCGGCTGGGGTTACGGAACATCCCATTACTACGCCGTCACCCGCGGCAAGAGCGGCCGCAACCAGTTCAAGCATTTCGTCAGGGCCTGTCACCAGCACGGCATAGCGGTCATAATGGATGTGGTCTACAATCACTATACGCCCAACAGCGAGCGGGCCGAATGGATGTATGACAGCACCAGCCACGAACACAACATGTATTACATGTATTACGGCCAGCCCGACGATTACCCCGACATGCCCGAGGGCGGTTATTTTGACAACATGTCCACCGGCTACCTCCCCAATATGGCCGATGAGATGGTGCGAAAGATGATGATCGGCAGCGCCGTCACCATGGCCATGGAATTTCACATCGACGGCTTTCGCATGGATCTCACTCAGGCCCTGCACAGCTTCAATGTCCTTCATTATGACGGCCGCCATGTGCCTGAAGCCAACGAGGCCGGCATCCGCTTTATGCGGGAATGGGTGCGCACCCTGCGTCTGTTCAAGCCCTTTGTCGTCCTCCTGGCCGAGGATCACAGCGGCTGGAACGCCATGACCCATCCCCAGTCCATCGGCGGCATAGGCTTTGACGCCATCTGGTGGTCGGAGTGGTATCACCAGCTCATCGGCGACGCCACCGGCGACAAGTCCAAAGCCCGCCTCCTCCACAACGCCGGCTACGGAACCAACGACCCGCTCAACCTGAGCCTCTTCGGCCAAATCCTTCTCAACAGCCCCAGCCGCGTGGTCTATCACGAATCCCACGATGAGGCCGGTAATTCCCAGAATTCGGCCCGCACCATGATGGTGGCCGTCAACAACATGCTCTTTGACAACACCCGCCCCTGGGCCGAGGCCCGCTGCCGGGTGGTGGCCGCCCTCACCATTCTCTCGGCCGGGACTCCCATGTTTTTTATGGGCGAGGAAGTGGCCGCCGTCAAGCCCTACCGCTACGATGACTTCCTCAATTTCCGCGAAGACTATCAGGCCATGCGCGAAAGCACCGGAGCGCACATGTTCCGTTTCTACCAGGATCTCATCCGCCTGCGCATTTCCTCTTCGGCGTTCCGCTCACCCAGCCTGGAAATACTCTATACTCACAACAAGGATCGTATAATAGCTTTCAGCCGCACCTGGGGCCAGCAGGAATTCGCGGTCGTGGCCAGCCTCAACAACAACGCTTTCCCAGACGGTTACGACCTGACCCACGATTTTTTCCGGGGAAAAAATTGGGTGGAAGCCCTCAACAGCGACGCGGACATATACGGTGGTTTCGAAGTCTACAACCCTGACGAAATAGAATGCCCCGACGGCAAATTCAAACCCCGCATCCCGGCCTGCGGAGTAATCGTCTTCGTAAAAACAAATTAAGTAATGTAAAGAGAAGAGGGGGGCTCTGCCCCTCCACCCCGCAAGGGGTAAACCCCTTGACCCCACCGAAACTCCGGAGGAGTTTCGGTACTTTTTTGGTGGCGCTATATCTTGCCGCATTGGCGTGCGATCAAATAAGGTGCCAGTCCAGAGGAGGACTACCGCTACCTCAGCACTGGGCATTAAGATAAAATTTGCGTGTCCTCTCGACCTTTGTGGCCTCATTTCCTCCGCGAATCTTCCTTCTCCCGCGTGGCCGACAATGTAGGAGGCGGGGGCTGAAAAATTTCTGTAGAGAACCATTGTTTCAGCGCCACTTGTCTGAGCTTCGTGCTCGAAGCGAGTTGTGGCGCTGAAACAATGGTGAACGAGGCCTTTCGTTAAAAATTTTCAGCCCCCGTCTCCGGCCCACCGCCGACCCAATCCGCACACTCCTCCCCCTTAGCGTCAAAAAACCCTCACCTATCCTCCTTCACCCTGGCGCCTTAGCTAGATCCCGACGCATTCAAATCTTCAGTAAATTCCAACTTAAATCATTGAAATTCCACTGACCTTTGCCGGAAAAATATGCCATGAGCCCTTTCCGGCGGATTTTTTTGCCCACTTGACAGCTTGTAACTCACTGATTTAACTAACTCCTGGTCTTTGGCATATGTGTTGCATCTTCTGTTGACGCGGAGAAAGCATCCGCGAATTGACAAACCGGGACAGCCGGGAAATATCCGGCCAGGCCCAAAGGCAAAGAGAGAAGATAGTGAGTCTTTTAAACGCCATAAGCAGTATGTCAAGCGATATGGAAGCAATCGGCTCTTCCTTCAGCCGCAAAGCATCAAGCGGAGACGGGTTTAGTAAATATATGGATAATTTCACGGGAAATAATAATTCCGACAAATTTTTGTCAAGCCTGAAACAGAAGGGTATCGATCCCGATCGGTTCCTGTCCGATCTTCAGAGCGAAGGCATTGACCCTGATAAATTCTTGTCAGACCTCAACCGTGGCGGCGTTACCCCGGATCAGTTCGTCTCCAGCTACAATTATAAAAGCGGCAGCCTCGGCAATCTCAGCCTTGATGAAGTGGCCGAAAAAATGGCCAGCCTCGGCGGCGCGGACGTTAAAAGATTTATCTCCGGCAACGACAGTGTCGTGTCCGGCATTTTATCCAAAAACAACATGACCCTGAAATCGGAAGATATCACCGACAGCGCCTTCTCATTCATGAAAGGCGGTTCTTCCGTTATGCGGGATCTCTCCGCTGCCCTCGATTCCGCCAAGGCCAGCCTCCCAGATACTTTTAAAAAACAGCTCGGCCAGAGCCTTATGGCCATGGGCCAGACCGCCAATACCGCCAACTCCATGAAAATGGGGGCCGACCTGATGGGCGTCCAGAACGGCGTCGACGCGCTGAAGGGCCTCTTGGGCACCATGAAAGCGGAACTTTCAGTTCTCCAGCTCGATAAAAAAGCCCTGCCCGCCTTAGGTGAACTCATGGCCGAGAGCGGCATGGACAACGATACCATTAATAATATGCTCAGTCAGCTGGCCTCCGGCTCGATGACTATGGAACAGGTTTTCTATAACCTCAACAAAGCCAGCTCGGATTTATCCACCACCGGTTCCCTGGTCGCCACTGAAGACGGCATGGCCGGTTTGGGCCAGTTCTTCAGCAGCCTCGGCGTTTCGCCTGAAGTGGTGGAATCAATCGTCAGCGGTTTCAAAAACGGCGACAATATCACTTCAGCCGCCTTGAAAGATATCATCGGCTCGGCCGACGAGAGCCTCCTGAGCGCCCCCATAAGCGAAGCCGACGCCGAGAATTTAGGCAATTGCCTGAAAGCCATGGGCGCCAGCGACAGGCAGCTGGGCAGCCTGGCCAACCTTTTAAGCCAGACCGACGGCAAAATGTCAGTTAATGATTTCGTCAATTTCTTCGACAAAATGGGTCCGGCCAATGACGCTTCAGTTTCCAGCAAGGAACTGGATTTGATCAAAACCATTATGGCCAACATCAGCCGCGAGCAGGAACTGGCCAAAACCCCCGTTTTCGACGAAACCCTGACCAAACTTCAGGCCCTGGGTGATCAGGAAATCGATGATGATTTCATGAAAATGTCCCCGGCCCTCCAGGCTTTGCGCGGCGGAATTTCCGGCAGCAATCCCGAATCCAACTTCGGCGGACAGATGGGCCAGAATGGGCAACAGGGCCAGCAGCATGACCAGCAGTCCAAAGAGCAGTATCGCCAGGCCATGCATTCCGCTGCCCAGATGACCGATACTTCCACGGCCACCAGCGTTGAAGTGAGTGAGACAGTTCAGAGCTACGGCGGGCAGGAATCCCTGACCCGTCAGATCAGCCAGAAAATATTGTACAGCCACCAGAAGGGCATTCATCGTCTGAAGATGAAACTCAACCCCGAAGCCATGGGCAAGCTCGACATTGAATTGAAAGTTAAGGGCGGCGAACTGACCGCGCATATCACCGCTGAAAGCCGCGAGACCTATGAGGCCCTGGCCGGTGAAATAGATGAATTGAAAGACGCCCTGGCCGCCGCCGGCGTTAAACTGGGCAACATGACCCTGTCGTTTGACGATCAGGAATCAGGCAGCCGCGAATTCGCCGACCTCGGTCTTCGCGGCCCCTCCAGGAAAAATGATGTCCCGGAAATAGATCCGGCCGTGATCAGTGAAGCGGCCCGGTCGTCCCTCCATGAGGGCGCGCTGAACCGGATTATATAGGAGAAGAACCATGACCGTCTATTCAGCCTCAAATCCGCCCTCGGGAAACACCACGCCGCTTAAGGCCTGGACCAAGGATACCGTGCCGGTGACCGATGGCTCTGAACGCCAGATGGGGAAAGATTCATTCCTGCTTCTTCTTCTGACCCAGCTTCAGAATCAGGACCCGACCAACCCCATGGAAAACACGGAAATGACCGCTCAGCTGGCCCAGTTCTCACAGCTTGAACAGCTGGCCAACATGAACGACGCCATTACCACCATGACCGGCTATATCCAGGCCCAGAACCAGTTCCAGACCCTGACCATGATCGGCAAGGACGTTCTGGCTGAAAACGATCAGTTGAGCGTCACCAATGGCGAACCCGACGTCAACGCCAGCATCGTCACCACTGAAAGCTGCAAAGTCATCGTCTACATCGTTGACGGCAGCGGCAACCAGGTGCGCAAGATCGATATGGGCATTCTGGAAGCGGGTGAGCATGATATCGGCTGGAACGGCAAAGACAATATGAACAATGCCGTCAAGGACGGGGCTTACAAATTTCAGGTCACGGCCACCAGCCTGGCCACCGGCGAGCTTATGGAAGACGGCGTCTACCCGCAGGTGTCCGGCAAGATCACCAGCGTCTCCTTCGATTCCAGCGGCCAGCCCATTATTCATATGGGCAACGCCAGTCTGGCTCTTGGCCAGGTTATCCAGATTCTGGATAGCGGCAGCGTCAAAGATCCTTCGTTCAGCGATGACGATGATGATAAGAAGACTGATGAGGATGATAAGAAGACCGATGAGGATGATAAGAAGACCGATGAGACGGATAATACCGATGATACCGATGAAACCGATAACACGGATAATACCAATGAAACGGATAACACCGACAATACGGACAATACCGATAACACCGACAACACCGACAATACCGACAACACCGATAACACGGACAATACCGATAACACCAGCGACGGCGACAGCACTGGCAGCTAATCGGATGCATAAATCATAGGATAGGATTTACACGGCCCATGACGGGGCGAGACCGTTATGAAGCCGGATTAAACAGGAGGAAATCATGGCAATCAGCAGCGCAATGTATGCGGCGGTGACAGGTCTGTCGGCTCTGGGAACAGGGATGCAGACCATCAGCAATAACATCGCGAACGTCAACACAGTCGGCTTTAAGGCGGGCCGTACCAATTATGAGGATCTTATCAGCCAGAATTATTTTTCCGGCGGCAAGGTCAATCAGCGCGGTACGGGCGTTAAAGTCTCCAGCATTCAATCAATGTTCACCCAGGGCGCGTTCATGAGCTCGGCCCAGGATACCGACATGGCCATTGCCGGTGAAGGTTTCTTCTCTGTGAGAAACACGGTCACCGGGGCGATCAACTACACCCGCGCCGGCGTTTTCACCCTGACCAAAGAAGGTCAGTTGGAAGATCCTTCCGGCAACATTCTTCAGGGCTGGCAGATGTCCATCCCCAAACCGGGCCAGGATGCGGTTCGCATCGGCATGCCCACGGACGTAAAAATCACCGTTCTCAACGCGCCGCCGGTGGCCTCATCACAGATTAAAGTGGTGGCCAACCTCAATTCGGAAGACGAAGCGGCCTACCTATATGAAAAATTTGAGCTGGCTGATAAATATGCCCACGATCAGGCGGTCGGCCCGGCTGAATCAGCCCGCGTTTCCACCATCGCCGGTATTTATCCCACCACCGACAGCCCGATGGTTACTCTGGATAACGCCAACTATGATGCCGTGGGCGATTTGAGCAATACCCAGGCCAATCCGGCTACGATTGAAAGCTCCACTGACGATATTTATGATGAAAGCTTCCTTCTGACCTATAAGAACACTTTGAGTTCGGCTTCGCTCCATGCTCCGATACCTTCGAAACTGTCTGATTTCAAAATCATCAGCGATGCCACGTTTAATGCCTTAGGACCCGCCGCCCAGGCTCAGGCCAATGCCGAAGGCATTTTAAGCGAAACTCAATATGAGACGTTAAGGATTGATTCCACCGGCCCTATCGCCACCTATAATAAAGGAAATGTGGGCCATTTTACCAGTGCCACCAATAATACATCCACGGGAGTAGTCGCATCCGGCAATGAATATTTCGACAAATATTTCATTGCCCTATATAATTCTTACCACCCTGGAGCGAACATCACCAGCATGAACCAATTCAACGTGGTCGACAACTCTTCGGTGCTTGATATTTCAGGCCACAGTTGGGAACGGGAGCACGGGTTCATGACTGAGGCGGAATTCAACTCGCTGGTTGTATCCGCACGAGCGGAGGCTCGCGCGGAGGCTACAGCCAAGGGGCGTGACGCCTATAACACCCTCTATAATAATATTTATGACTCTACATATAAGGCCATAACCTCCAGGCTCCAGGATTGGCAGCTTGAAGGCAACGGCTTTGCCGGGGCCTGGAACGCCCAGGATAACCCCCCGATAGATCCCGAAAGCTACACCTATCCCCAGACCCTGACCATTTATGACACTCTGGGCGCGGAACACAAGCTGAACGTTTACTATCAGCCCAACCCCCATATGGATAACGTCTGGGATTACATCATAACCTGCGATCCGCTGGAAGACGCGCGCAAGGATTCCAACAACAATCTCTTATTCAGCGACACGGCTTCATTCTCCGGCCTCATTCAGAAGGGCAAGATCACCTTCTCGGCCGACGGCAAGGATCGCCACGGCGGCCTGATCAAAGATATCGAAGCCCAGAACATCGATCTGGAAAAGAGCAAGATGGCCACCATCGATCCGAAAAGCTACACGGCCGATACCAGCACCACCATGCGCAATGCCACCATCGGCGGCTATTTCAAGGGTTCACCCGATATCGATCCCTACACCGGCCAGCAGAAGGCCAGCGACCGCACCTACGAACTCACCTGGGGCGGCAACGTCAAAGGCGACCCGGTCACCAGCGGCATGGTCTGGACTGACAGCGAAGGGAACACCGGCATTATTCCGGTTTACGACAAGCAGTTTGCCGGACCTTACGAATTTGGCAGCGGCATGACCATCACTTTCGATACCAAAGATTTGCCCCTGCGTTTTGGTGATGTGGGCCTGGACGCCATTTCGGCCACAGCCCACAGCGAACAGATCGCCTGGACAAATCTCCAGCCGAACAAGGAAGGTTATTTCGATTTCGACGTGGCGTTTGTCCAGTCGGCTTCAATGGCCATGCATCCGCCTTACCCGGAAGGAATGCCCACCATCTATCAGAAGATCTCGATGGATATGGGCGCGAAGAACCCCCACGGCCTGTCCGAAAACTGGATTCTGGACGAGCAGAGCACCACTCAGTATGCCTCCAAATCCAACACCATCTTCGCCAACAGCGATGGTTATCCCTCCGGTTCGCTCCAGCGGGTCTCCATCGGTGAAGACGGCGTCCTGACCGGCATTTATTCCAACGGGCGTCACCAGCCGCTTTATCAGATCGGCCTGACCCGCTTCCTCAACCCCTGGGGCCTCTCGAAAGTCGGCGACAACCTCTTTGAGGAAACCCGTTACTCCGGCGAAGGCGCCATGAACGAACCCGGCTACGGCGGTACCGGCACAGTGCTGGCCAACTTCCTCGAACAGTCCAACGTCGACCTGGCTGAGGAAATCGTCAACATGATCGTGACCCAGCGTGGCTTCCAGGCCAACTCCAAGACGGTGACCACCACCGACTCCATGCTGGCCGAAGTAATCGAGATGAAACGTTAATGATTAACAGTCCCCCGCCCGGCCGGGCGGGGGACGCATAATAAACGTGAGTTCCTCCAACTCATATCATCAACCGGCCTTGGCCGATCCGCTTCGGCCCCAAGCCACAGCCGGGCAGCGTTTTCAGACGCATGCCCACCTGACGAATAAAAATACTCATGGGTTCCTCCAAACCCGATAGAAAAACCCGGATGATCCGCCTCATCCGGGTTTTTTTGTCTGCCGTTCTATTCTAATCCTCCAGATAGCCTTCGCCCTCAATTATGGGAATCCGCCAGGCCGCCTCAGTATAGGCCGGGGGACGATAATTGTAATCCAGGCGTGAAAGCACATAGCCGTCATAATTGTAATTAATCAGGTGATCAATATAGATATGGACGTCGGCTGGATTGAAAGGCGGCAGAAATCCGCCTTCAAAAAATCTGGTCTCCAGATAGGGGCGGCTCGATTCCAGTCGATAACGCCAGCGCCAGCCGGGTTCAGCCTTGCGGCGGGGCAGCATGGTGACGGTCACTGTAGTTTCAGAGGGGTCCACGGGCCGGGCGGCTTCAGCCGTCTCCTCATCGGGAAAATACCAGAAAAGCTCCAGGCTGGATTCCAGGCGGCGCGGGTCGCCTATCAAGGCTCCGCTGACGTGCACTTCGTCGCCCTCAGCCCGGCCCACGTTCAGAAACGGCAGATCCTCTTCAGGCTTGACCTCAATCGGCCGCGGGTTCTCCTCTTCACGTCCGGCGGTGAGAATCATTTCTCTCGGCGATGTAATAATTATGGCTATTCTTAAGGACACGTTTTTGGCCTCCGGTATTTTTATGGTATAATAAGTCTAAGGGTCTGTAAACTGGGATGACCCGGAGATTGATTTTATACGGATGGCGGTTTGCGGTCAATGGCTCCTGTCTATAGCTATCACCATATTGACGAGGTTTCGGCGGGAAGCTGCCCGGCCGGGTCTGAATTTGATTTTGAGCAGCCTTCAATGGATCTGCCGCTCGGCCGCTGCCCGTATTGCGGCAAGCCTGTGGAGCGGTCGGTGGGTGCGGCCTCCATCCGCACCAGAAAGTTTGACTGTGAGCTGAAAGACATGGGCTTCACCAAGCTGGTGCGGGTTGACGAGGGCATTTTTGAAAACAAGACCAGGCGGCACGGCGAGGACAAATATGTTGACCGCCGCGATCCCGCCACTTTTCCCAACTTGAAGAAAACGGTTAAAGATTGATGACATTTCCGAGATGCGGTGAGGCTGGCCAGACCCGGCCGGTGGTGGCGGTCATAGACGGCCAGGGCGGCGGCTTTGGCGTGGCCCTGATTAAAGAGTTGCGGATGAGGTTTGGCGAAGCTTTGGAGGTCTGGGCTCTGGGCACCAATTCATCGGCCACCAGCGCCATGATGAAGGCCAAGGCCAATCGCGGGGCCACAGGTGAAAACGCCCTGTTGACTTGTCTGCCTAAGGTGGACGCGGTTATGGGGCCGATTGCCGTCACCTGGGCCAACGCCATGATGGGAGAGATAACCCCGGCCATGGCGGCGGCCGTCATGAGCGTGCCAGCCCCCAAGGTGTTGATACCCCTGTCGCAGGAGGGAGTGACATTGGCTGGATTTAAAAGTGAGCCGCTGCCCCATTTGGTAGGGGAGGCCATTAGTCAGTTGGCCCGTCTGGCCGGGGCAGCCCCGGCGGAGTGAAGAGCTAAGGCACGGGCGCACAGTGGGTAGTTCGCCCTTAGAAATTGTCTGGAGGATATTTTATGTGTGAAGCCAATGTGTATATGACCAGCCGTGATGGGGAAAATGAAACCCTGATAATGGAAGCTGTTGATAAAATATTGCCGGAAGGGCCTGATAGCTGGCGTTTGACCAGCATTTTCGGGGAGCAGAAAATTGTCAGCGGGCACATTAAGAGCATGAAGCTGGTTGAGCACCGCATTATTTTTGCGGATGGCCCAAGTGAAAGCTGAGAAAATTGCCCCAGGGGTAAAATCCGCCGGGCCGACCAGGGCTTTCGTTAAAAAAGTCATCGGCTTTTTTGATGAATATTATCCCGAAGCCGGGTGCAGCCTGGAGTTTCATGATCCGTTTCAACTGCTGGCGGCCACTATTTTATCAGCCCAGTGCACTGATGAACGGGTTAACCGGACGACTCCAGGTCTCTTCCGGCGGTTTCCCGATGCCCGGAGCATGGCTCAGGCCGACCCGGAGGAGTTGGAAGAAATCATAAAACCTTGCGGCTTTTACCATAACAAAGCCAAAAGCCTTTTGGGCATGAGCCAAAAAGTGACCGAAGAATATGGCGGACGCATTCCTGAGACGCTGGAAGAGCTGGTGAAACTGCCGGGCGTGGGCCGCAAAACGGCCAACGTCGTCCTTGGCAACGCCTTTGGCGTGCCTGGGCTGACGGTGGATACCCATTTGGGGCGTGTCAGTCGCCGTCTGGGGCTGAGTGCCAGCCAGGACCCTGAAAAGGTGGAGGCGGACCTGGCGGCCGTCATACCGCGAGAGCGTTGGACGCTGTTTTCCCATCAGGCCATTCACCACGGCCGGGCTTTATGCCGGTCACAGCGGCCGCTATGCCATGAATGCCCTTTTTTTAAATCGTGCCCAAGGATTGGAGTGGCGGATAAAGCCGCCTCGAAGAAGAAGTAGAGTGCGGCCAAAGGCTGCAGTTCTAAGAACTTGTTCGTAAGTAATGAAGGCCATGACTTTGTTGCTCATGTTTTTTAATGCTCTGAATATTGCTTCGCGGAGAAAAAACACCCTCGCCTGGCCAATGGCCAAAATCCATTATTTACGAACAGGTTCTTAATCTTAAACAATTAAGCCCCGGAGAAAAAAGTGAATTGGCGAAAAATTAGATTCATCTGTCTGGCGCTGATGCTGTCTGTGATCGCATTTTCACTTTCTTCACCCTGCCTGGACGCTTGGGCGGGAATTGACTTTGTTATCGTCCAGCCCCGGCCTGAACCTTACCATTCGGATGAGGCGCCCAAACTAACCCAAAGAGGGTGGCTGGCGCTGATTCAAGAAAATGATGAATGGTTTCTGAAAGAGACAACCATGAAGGTTACTCTGGGAATAGATCCAGTGATGGACGATGACGGAGTACCCACCGGTTTGGTTATAAGCAGCCCGGAATATCCTGAGGCCATTGTGTTGTTCAAACATCCGGCTTTGAAGGCGGGCCGGGTCGCCATACCTGATAACGGCGCCTGGCAACTGAAAAATCCAGATGAAACAGGACCCCATACAAAACGTTTTCTTGACTCTTTTCAATTGCAGGGCCGCGTTTACTGGCTGGAGCTTTTTAAAGATGTTCATCGGACGGCCAATGAAGAGAATCTGGTGGATAAGCTTTTCATTCATCAGGCTGAACCGGAGCGCCCCGCCATTATTGTTCCTTTGCCCATGGAGAACGTCTCCTGGGGTGATTCAACTGAATCCAGACTCGCGGCCGTGGAAGACGATTCCTACATCTGGGCCGTCTGGGCCGGTGACCTTGATCACGATGGCCAGCCAGACCTCATTTTATGGAAGCTGGGCTATAATCATGGCGGGGTGTGTTTTTATCTCTCTTCATTATCAGCCCCGGGCGTTGACGGCGCACTGCCTGGGCGGGCCGGTTGCCAGATGGGAACCGGCTGTTGAGTCTTCAGTAAGGCCGGCCGGCAAGATAACCAGCCGCCCTGAAACAGGAATACGCATGAAGTATGAAGACGTGAACAAAGCACTGGCAGAGGAATTCCCCAATTTTCAGATCAATAAAGACGATCTGGATTTGCCATATGTAGTGGCCGGTGATTTTGCCCGATTTCTGCTTGAGATGTATCAGCAGAAAAATATGGATGAAATAGCAAAAGGGCTCTCTTTCATCGAAAACCTCCATCACAGCGCCGATCATAACGTTCAGGAACTGGCCACCATTGGCTACCTGGAAGGCATACAGAATGTCTGACCCAACAACAAGATTGAGCCGGAGCTGATTTTCGAGTTTCTTGGCCCGAAGTCAAAAAAATGGTGGCGGGAACTCTATAAATTCTGGGACGGCGTCGTTGAACATACCGGGCAATCCCCGAAGTAACATCAGCCCCCTTTAACCGTAAGGCAATGTGATTACATCTGTTTTAATCATTGACAAAACAGCGGGGATATCTTATATAATCAAAACAGTAACCAAATCTGGCAAAACCATCCTTCCAGTTATTTACATCGACCATGACGGCGCTGTTTATTAATACTTTATTTATCACCCCGTGCCTGCGGCGCAGGACTATGAATTAATAGCAACCACTAATTCCCCTAACGGATCCCGTCACAGCATAATTCCATGGTTTACTGAACACCGACACGCACCGCTCAACACCTGTTGACCGTGCGCCGGCAAAAGATCCCTTTGGCAACTTACAGCCCCGGCTCCGCCCCAGCCAGGGCCAAGGGTCTGCTTTGCCTTAAAAGCCGGGAGAATTATGAACCACCTTCGCCCTGTCATCTCAACTGTTTCTGAAAAATGCATCCAGTGCCACCGTTGTATTTCCGTCTGCCCGGTAAAGTTCGCCAACAAGGCCAGCGGCGATTCCATTGAAGTGGATCACAGCCGCTGCATCGGCTGCGGCCAGTGTCTCCACGCCTGTGAACACGGCGCCAGAATCGGGCTGGACGATTTTGACGATTTTATGGCCAAAGTCAGCCGCGAACCTATGATCGCCGTGGTGGCTCCAGCCGTGGCGGCCAGCTTCCCGGATACCTATCTGAACCTCAATGGCTGGCTGAAGTCTTTGGGCATCAAAGCCGTGTTTGATGTCAGCTTCGGGGCGGAATTGACCGTGAAAAGCTATCTGGAATATGTTCAGGCCAGGAATCCGGCTTGCGTAGTGGCTCAGCCCTGCCCGGCCATTGTCGGCTACTGCCAGATTTATCAGCCGGAACTGTTGCCCTATCTGGCCCCGGCCGACAGCCCCATGCTCCATATCATCCGTATGATAAAAAATTACTATCCTGAATACGCGCGCTGCTCCATCGCCGTGATCTCACCCTGCTACGCCAAACGCCGCGAATTCGACGAAACCGGGCTGGGAGATTATAACGTAACCCTGAGCAGCCTGACCGATTACTTCAGCCGCCAGGCCATCAACCTTAAAACCTTCCCGGCCGATGACTATGACAACCCTCCGGCCGAACGCGCGGTTCTGTTCTCCAGCCCCGGCGGCCTGATGCGCACGGCTGAGCGTTTTTTGCCTGGAATCGGCGCGCAAACCCGCAAGATAGAAGGCCCGGAAGTTATCTATACCTATCTGAAGGAATTGCCCAAAATGATCGAGGAGGGCAAAGCTCCCCTGATTGTGGACTGTCTGAACTGCCATGCGGGCTGCAATGGAGGCACGGCCGTGCCCCACAATCGGCGCTCAATTGATGAACTGGAAAATGCGGTGGAAAAGCGGAGCCGGGAAATGCGCTCCAGCTATGTGAACCAGGGACGCAAATGGTGGCGCACCAAAAAACAGGCCGCCAGGGCCGGGCGCAAAGTTCTCGACAAATACATCAATGATTTTTGGAAGCCCGGACTTTATGACCGGACCTATCTGGATCATTCCCGCAATATGGTCATGAAGCCCATGAGCGACCAGGCGCGCCGCGAAATTCTGGCCAGCCTGGGCAAGAACGGGGAGACCGACATGTTCAACTGCGCGGCCTGCGGCTACAACAAGTGTGAAATAATGATCCGGGCCATTCATGAGGGGCTGAACAGGGCTGAGAACTGTCATCATTATCTTTTGGGCAAAGCCCTGAGCGGCCGGGAGAATGTGGTTAAAATCCAGAATGTCTCCATGGACGCCGGTCAGGCCGTCCAGGCCAGCGGCCAGTCGATGGAGGCCATGGGCTCGTCCATGGATGAGATTAATGGCTTTTCCCGCCGCATCGGCCAGGTTTTGAAATCAATAGAGGAAGTGGCCTTTCAAACCAATATCCTGGCCTTGAACGCGGCTGTGGAAGCGGCCAGGGCCGGTGAAGCCGGGGCCGGTTTCGCGGTGGTGGCGGATGAGGTTCGCAACCTGGCCGGACGCAGTGCGGATGCCGCCTCCAACACGCGAACCCTGGTGGAAGGGACGATCGCCAGCGTGGAGAAGGGGGTGAGGAGTGTGGAAGTTTTGCGGAGCACTTTTGACAAAATGAGGGACGCGACCCATCAGGTGGAGGAACTGGCCGCCCAGATGAAGGAGCATGATCAAGTCTGATTATCCTGCCTGAGAGCGTTCCGCGCGACTGGGTCTGCGTCAACTGCTTTGGGCGGGAACAGGTCGATTGGGTAGCAAAGCCGCACCACATATAATGGATATGTTTGACCGTCAGGCTTTTTCCTGCTATTAATGTTTTTTAATCGACTTTCAGCCGAACGCAGTTGTGGCCCTGCAAGGAAAGATAACCATGACCTCTAGAAAATACACCGGTGCGGCCATTTTCCTGGTGGGGGCCAGAGCCGTCGGAAAAACCACCGTCGGCCAGTCGGTGGCCAGAAAGCTGAAGGCTGATTTTGTGGACACCGATATCTATATGGGTGAAATCCATCAACTTACTGTGGCCGAAATTGTGGCTAAAGAAGGCTGGGAAGGTTTTCGCAGACATGAGAGCGCCGCGCTGAAGGAAGTTGCCAGACCCGGCCGGGTCATCGCCACCGGCGGCGGCATGGTGCTGGCCGGTCACAATCGGACTTTCATGCGCGAGCATGGTTTGGTATTTTACCTGTCGGCCCCGGCGGAAGTGCTGGGCTGCCGGCTGTCCGCCGATCCCAAAGCTGCCCAGCGTCCCAGCCTGACGGGCAAATCCGTGGTTGAGGAGATGACGCAGATACTGATGGAAAGAGAAGAGTTTTATCAAAGCGCCGCTCACCATGTGGTCGATGCCTCTGGCAGGCTGGAAGACGCGGTCGATTTTATCCTGGCCAAAGCCTCCGGTAGAGAGATATAAATAAAGCCGCGCGAGAAATCATAAAAACGAACCCGTCTTGTCGAAGGCCACGGCGAGATAACATGAGTGGAATGACAACACCTTGCCCAAATGCTCATATATCACAACGTTCCTTATCTCAACTAAGTCATGTTAACGCAAGTTGTAGAATGGTGAATGAATTATACTATATTGTTGTGATGAATTTAACAGAAGATCAATACTTAAAAATAGCTGACTGTTTTCCACGTCACCAGGGCAATGTAGGTATTGATGACCTATTAGATAGTGTCGTCAATAGATGTTAGCCCAAATGGCAATACAACGAATGTGAACAGCGGCCAAAAACGAAGAAGCATTCTTTGCATACCTGGTAGCGATGCCGGGCCACTGCTTCAAAACCAGAAATGCATTTTCAACAAGATGCCTCAACTTGTAAAGGCCCTTGTCATATTCACGCTGGATTTTGCGGTTGCGCTTCGGAGGAATGACTATCTACATGCCAACCATTACTGCCAACTTGATAAGCGCATCAACATCGTAGCCCTTGTCGGCCAGGAGATGCTCGGCATCAATGCCATCAATCAGTCTTGCAGCCTGCGAGCAATCAGCAGTGGTACCTTCTGTAATAAACATTCTGACCGGCATACCATGCGCATCCACGGCCAGATGTATCTTGGTGTTGAGCCCCCTTTTGTGCGGCCCATGGCTTGATTGCCGCCTTTAGCTCCTGCCGCATGCTGGTGAACCTTAATATGGCTGGCCTCTAGCATCAGCCATTCATAATCTGGTTCATCAACCAGAAGTTCAAGCAAGGATTCCCACACGCCGCGATCGCGCCAACGACAAAACCGCCTGTGGGTATTTTTCCAGTCGCCGTAATCTGGCGGTAGGTCTCTCCAGGGAGCACCAGATCGAAGAATCCAGAAGACGGCGTTTATGAATTCGCGGTTATCTCGGGCATTTCCGCCCCAGGTGCCTTTGCGGCCAGGCAAATGCAATTCCAACAGTTGCCAGGTTTCATCAGATATATCGTGGCGACGGTGAGCAGGCTTCATTTGGGGTCCTCTCTGTTCGAATTTGCCACAATTATATCATATTTTATATCTTTTGACGACACCATCTAGTAATAAATGCCATGCTCTATGTACTTGTAGAACGGCTGTAAATGGCGTAGGTTGCCCAAAGAATTTGGGAACGGGTACACTATTTTATATCAGAATGAGCCGCTGGGCCAAGTCAGGCTCACTGGACAGCAATTATATAAAGGTTCACCCCGATGCTTGCGGTGCTAAAAAAATGGACCTGAATGCATCAGCCCTTCCCAAGGGGGGACGAACCAGCAAGATTCATCTGGTTGCCGAAAGTTCTGAATTTGCAGTAGCTTTATCACTTTCGCCTGGAAATTCAGGCGATGCCCCTGAGGGGCGTAAAGTTTTGAAAGCCATTTCGGGCATACCTTAATTACAATGGTGTGACCTATTGATGGAGAGAGCCTATGAGGGTCATGAGACCAGAGGCCTAGCCTTTACTTTGGGCTTCAATCCTGTTGCCCCTCCCCGCCCAAATCGCCGGCAACCATGTCTTTATGATGAGGACCTTTATAAAAAAAAACGCAATGAGTTGAACGCCTTTTCAGGCGCTCAAAAAAATTCAGACGTGTTTCACTCGATATGACAAGCTCGATACTATGTACATGGCTTTTGTTACACTCGCCTTATCTTCGATTTGCTTAAATAGCGTTAACACGCCCGAGTTTAAACTTCTACAACTCGTCATAATTGCAGGCGGCTCTGACAGTATTGCGTTCATTATGAGCCGGCTGTTTTTCTATAGTATCACCATTCCAGCCCGGCTCACGAATAATAGTTGAAGTTGTAGGCTAATCATTTCCTCCTTGAAATAGCCCATATGCCTGCGTTAATGGTGTTCACTGCTGAAAAGATATACCATCGACAGTTTCAAAAATTTATTGACAACCACGTCGGTTATGGTTATATTTATAGGACTTTCATTTATAAAGTGAAAGTCATTTGGATGCCGAGCATCCATACTTTTAGGACAATGATGTAAAATTCTACTGGATTGTCTAATAATAGAAAGGCTGTTATGCCGCCAGAACACGACATAATTCTTGATGCAACATTATGCATGATTCTACAACGCGATAAAGCAAGAATATTATCCGAAGATGGGGCTGAGATCGAATCAAAAGAGCAGTCCGATAATAGTGTGAATAATAGAGAAGATTCTTGATTTATTCATAAAAAAAGATAGGGCCAGAATTTTTCTGGCTCTATCATTTCTATGAATTTTCTTACTTTATTCAATCTATTCTCGCTTCCACTCCAGTTTACTCGCAGCTAGACTCTCCATCTTTATTTTGGGACGAATTATCAATAACTTTATGAGTGATCTTTTAAGGTTTAACCATTTTTTGATATTCTTTCCAGAATGGTTCCTCCCAATTCTTTGGTGTATGTGCCAACTATCTTCTATTTTCACCAAGGATTATCCCAAGCAAATAAACCGATTCAATAATTTGTAACTGAAAGCTCAGACTACTGTGGTCGACACTGCTTGTCAGCTTTAATTCCGGCGGGCGGACTATCTGTGTACCCACCCGGGTTTTCAACTGAAATTTTTTCCTCCCATCAACATCAGATGTTTCTGCATGCCTTTGCTTCGAACCAATACTTATTTTTAACATAATTAACCGAGATTAGACTTTATAATTGATTTTAGTGTGATACTTCTGTATTATGTGTTAAACTTAAATTGTCACAGTTTGATTTAGCCCAAACATAAACTTATGACAGTAAATTTGCAACTAATAATAGTGACTTTGCATTACTGCAACCCAGCAGTGTGGTTGTGCTTTGCTTTTTAGTCTAACTTATGCAAGATATTATTCATTTTATTTACGAATATTTGTACATCCCTGTTTGTAAACACTGTGGTGATTGCATCAGGCCTATAACTCCAGTAAAGTAAGGGTCATGTCCATAAGCACCACCTTCACCAAACCGTTAACTCTTTGGGATGCTGATGAAGCTTGGCCTCCGATGCTCCCAGCCGAGATTAACAGTATATACCCCCCCCGCATATATTCCCTAATCATCACTCAGTTCCTATGGGTCAGATTAAGCGGTATCTTAAGGAGCTATCATCAATATATTATGATATTCTTCCACCTCCATTGAACCAGCAGCAACAAACGTTGAATCACTTGGTCAAATTGGATGTGTTTTTTGAAAAGACTCTAATCAGAGACCTTTTTGTCAATAGCCGTTTAAAAATAAAAGCGATGCTGGCCAGTTTATATTTAGCCATGGGACAATATAGCTCTGCCAATGTTGCATTCAGGCAGGGGGTGGCGGTCTTCAGGCCGGTTTTGACAGAATTGGAAAACATAAAAGAGCAGCTATACAAAAAAGAAGATGGCATCAATGAACTGGCCAGCAAAATTGGCAACATTAAAAAAGTTCTGGAAGCTTTAGATAATTCTGAAGGGCCGAAGTATGTCAAACATATTGAGCAAGCTGAAGAGTTTGTGCGTGAACTGTCCTTAACTGAACTGGAGTGGCACTTTCGCAATGTTTTAAAAACTCTGTATCAAAGCTTATCAATACAAACAGATAATGCCACACCATCTGATCAGGATCTTATTGATGATGTCCAAGCATTATATGATTGTGCGGAACAGACAGAGAAACGGTTGCGTGATTTAAAACATTCTTTAGGCCAGATAAATGGTTTAAAAAAACCTCTCTCCATGAAAAAGGTCGATCCACAAAACCCTCGCAGCCAAAAGTTGGGAGATTATATCTATTCGCTGAATAAGCAAATAGGCTGGCGGGGTTTTCTAAAACCCCTGACAGCACTTTTAAAAGTGCTGAAGCCGCAGTTGAAAGATATGTTGAGGCAGACAAAACTATCGAAAGGGGTGTTGCGTGTGGGAAGACTCAACCCACTTTTATTGGCAACATTTTGGCATGAACATGCCAGCTTTGTTTTAAAATATTCCCATATTACCTGGGCTCATAATAAATGGAAAAGCATCCTGGATTTTATGGAAGCTGAGCTTGATCCCCGAAACAAATGTGGTCATACGGAAGCTTCAAAAAGGAAATGGTTTTTTCTCTATTGTGAGATCTGCCAGAACCTGGGACATCATTTTTACAAGGTAGGGGAACAGAAAAATTACTCCACCTTTTTCTACAAAAAAGTTCTGAGCCTGCTTATAGAGGAAAAAAGTTCTTCCTATCCCGCAGTCAGCCATCGTATACAAATACCGCTGGTAAAAAGCCTTGAAAATGTTCATTTACTAATCAGTGGGACCGAAAATGAGAAAGCCCCGGAGGAACATGAAAATACCACCCTGAATAATGGGTCACCCGACAACGGTTTGAACAGGAGAAAAACCAGGATTAAGGCGTCAGCCCTAGGTGCGCTTGGGCGAACTCATTATCTGTTAAGGGATTATGATCGCTCACTGTATTATCATTACCGGGCTCTTTACCATTTAGTGATGGACGGACTTACGAACCAGTCCGGGAAACCGGAAGCGCTGCCGTTTTTAACGCTCACCTCGGTGCAAAGGACTAATAAAAAAGATAACAAGGAAGCGAGGAGCACTACCAAACTTCAACTGAGAGAATTGGCTCTGTGTGGCATGGATATTGATAACTTGGTATCACTGGCTCGCGTCTGTAGCCGCCAATGGGAAAGAGCGTTATTATTCGAAAACAATAAGTCGGGCTATGAAAGTTCGGCTCTTTTTCTACCCGATCTCTTAAATACCGCTTGGCTTAGCAGTTATTTTTTAGAACTCAGGGAACGCCGGCAAATGGTAGGCTCCGGTGAATGGAGCGAGGTGAATGAACTGCTGAGAAGTTTTTTTGACTTTAACGGACTGACAGCAGAAGGAGGCAATCACGGCAGATTAGATGGCTGGAAGGAAGCCGTTCGGGTTCGATATGAGTTCAATGTGGATTTGCTAATTTTAATCAAGCTGGTGAAAAATTATATAAATGAGATAGAGAGCAAGGAAAGGCCTGATAAAATATTTTGGAACAGCATATATGATGAACTTACTGAAATTGTTCTTAAGTCCTCAATCTGTGGATTATCCCGCACTGAGTTTAAAAAAATTTTTCAGCAAATAGACGCCGCACATCAAAAAAACATTGATGCGCCTTCGTCAAGGGTGCGTATAAAGCGAATCATCCCTAACGACAAAAGGCGCCTCCGCTTCTTGCGTAAAGCGGGTCTGCCAGTTGGCCTGAACAGAACCAGAAGCCATTGGCTGGAAGCGCGCGGATTGATCGACCCCGCACTTACCCGTCTGGAAAACTACATTAAAAGATACCACCGCAGGCGCAATGCAATTCTTGCTGACCTGGCATTGTTGGAACAATTAACGAACATCGAAAAATATAAAACAGAACCGCCTGCCACATACAACATCATTACAGCATTAAAACAATGCGATTTCGATATCTATAAACTGGAAAAAATAAAATTAATACAGCATCGACTTGAACACAATCTTGAGATCATAACATCCAACGGCAGACAAGGTACAGAGTGCGGTCTCCTGGAAATAAAAAACCTACTTATGGCCGTGGAGTGTAGCGGTCGTCGAACGGAGATCAATCCTGAATATGCCAAGTCGGTGATGCACGCCTGCTCAGATCTTCTTAAGGCCCTCAAGCACTTATGGTCCTGTTTCAAGCACTTCAAGCTGTGGATAAAGCGAGCAGAAAGATATTTAGGGGAACCGGATGTAATAGATGATGACTCCTGGTACCATGAGAACGCCTTTAGAAAATTATACACACTGGTGGAACGTTTCAATCAAAAGAGGGATTCACTGGCAAATAATTATTTAAACAGCAATATAATTTATGATGAGTTCAAGTCCGCCCTGGATGAACTCGATGAAACCGCTGCCGGGCAGTTGGAGGTCTTATTTTACTTCTCTGATCATAAGTTAATATCTGATGTTGCGAAACCTGAACACGGCCGCCAGGGCAGCAACAGGAAAAGACGTAAGGACTTGAAAGAAATTTTTGAGGCAGTATCAGATTTGCGACATTTGGAGTCATCAACACAAGAGAAAGAAAAATACATCATATCCATAGAAACGGAGGAGCAGTGTTGGCGGGAAAAGGCCGCCTTGATCCAAAATGTCGCCATTGTTTTGCAGGGTTTAGGGCGAAATGAATTTTTAAAACGTAAGGGCAGCTTTGATGATAAAAAGATCCAATCCAGCTTGGTCTATTATATGCTGGCCTACAGTTTGTATAAATCAATCGGTCACAAAGCCGGTCAAGCCAGGATAAGGCGTTATCTCGGACGTTCCCGAAGCGCCTGCTCTCATCCGGACTCAGCCATGAAGCACTTCAAGGCGGCCCGGATCCTGTCTGAGGAAATACATGATTATGCGGGTGAAAGCAGTGCCTTACGTGGCTTGGGCGACCTTTATGCCCATACCGGATATGGCAACGACGCCAGGTCGCATTATGACCTGGCCATTGATCGGCTTATAACTTCATCTGACCGGCTCAGTGAGGGGCGTGTCATTTTATCAATTGCCAATCTGGAGAGAACTGTTCCCACGCCTGGGGGACATTATATTGGTGAGACGGCTGTCAGGCTTAACAGAGACATTTTTGCCGCTGAATGCGGCAGCCCCAAATGGGCGGTTGAAAGTCAGCTGGCGAAGGCCTTGTATCATGTTGAACGGCAAGAGATTGATATGGCCTGGAAGCAGTTGCTGGCCGCCCTGAGAGAGGCCAAAGCTTTTGAACATCAGGACAGACGCCTGATCGGCAGCATCCGGGAATTGATGTCTGAGCTGGCGGCCAATCGCTATCATGAATCCGGAGACATTAAGGCTCTCAAGGATGCAATCCAACACAGCCGCTCTGTTTTAGGCATCTATAAAGAGATGAATGATGATGAGAGAGATAGTTATGCGATCAACTCTCTGTTCAATATATATATTGGGCTTAAAAGAGAATTTTTCAATATGAATTTCAACCTTCAAGAAAATGAAGAATTCCTGGCCGAAGGGTTCTGTTCGACGGATATCTCTTCTCAGAAGTCTGTTCGCTACAGAAAATATGAATACCTGACCAAAGTGACCAGGCAGATTGAGGTATTGTTCCTGGCCTCCAGGCGAGACCCACGCCCTGCCATGAACACATGGGCCCAGATTGGCAAATCCTGGCAAGTGTTTGCAGAAGATTCAAAATATCCGAAATATTTATATGAGAAAAATAAAGAGGCCATTAAGAAAGAGAAACATGAAGTATTATTGGAAACATATGAGGAGCTGGGGACGCAAACGTTTGATTTTCATGCCATAACGAAGATTGATCAGTGCCTACAAAAGGCACCGACCATTCTTCTTCATCAGCAGTCATCTGATTTATTATTGTCCATGTATGAAAACCTGACTCTTTACCATGCCTTTTACATACCATACTGGCCCAACGCCTTGCTGCTTGACATGCGGTCTATAAAGGGAAATAAACTCAACGAAGAAATGATCCGTGTATTCTTCAAAGTGCTCAACAAGTTCCATGATATTATCAATTCAGGATTTAAACAGTATTTATTGAATAAGCACCGTGATTACCATAACTACGCAGGCAATTACAAACTATATAAAGTTCAGAATGACCTGCAATCCCTAATATCCGGCATATATATGCGTTATGGGGAGACGTACGGTAGCCAGATGGAAGACAGCTTCCAGCTGGCCGGGCTTTTTTACAAATTCAATCAGGTCTCATCTAAGAGTTGATTTTTAGTAAATTGATGAATTGAAGGTGTATATGACTTACTTTCATAACTGGTTATGGGATATTGAAAACTTTATGCTTTCACAGAACGGGCGAGGTGTGGCGGTTCGCCTTTTCATATATTATGCTGTTTGGTTCATCCTTCTTTACGCTTCTTTGGCGATCATATGTTATGCATTTTCAACGCCCGATGATAAAGAGCGGCCGGCTCTCTTCATTTTTACTCTAGCGATGTACAGTCAACAGGTTGCGGGGCACCTCACGGACAGTAACTCTTCAACCGGCACATGGAATGTGAATCCGCCCGAGTTGAACATTAAATCAATACCTGAAGAACCCCAGAAACCAAAATCAGAAGGAACGCTGTTGTACTATATGAAGGTTTGGAATTTTCCGAGTCTGCTGCCCAGCGCGGCCAGCTTATTGGCACTTATTGTGACTATATATCTTTCCGCCTGGGCCAAATACGAATTTTTAAGAACGAGGTATTCGCATCGGTATGATGAGGTGATTGATCAACTGGCTTCCGAACAAAGAAAAAAAGCCGGGGCTCTCTTGTCTGATCTTACGCAGGAATCACTGCCGACGCCACCAACCATCAAAAGGCCTGTTGCCCTTATTCAGTGCGCATTCAGCAGATATTATGATTGCCAGAGAACCTTTGATACACACGCCATGCAAAATCAGTTATCCATTATTTCCAAAATTATCAAAAGTTACGATGATTGGCATGGGGCCGCTTTCCCCGCGTTGAGGATGCCGGAAACCAACCTTGATGGAGTAAACTTTGATTATACTGACATGCCATATTCAGATCTGCATGGCGCCAGCCTTAAAAGAGCCTCACTGAACAATGTCGATATGTTCAAGGCTGATTTGAATAGAGCGGTTTTCAACTGGGGCTCTCTCAACAATATACGCCTGCAAGAGGCCAGGTGCCGGGAAGCAAGATTTTTCGGCGCCTCTCTCAGGGCCGCCAACCTGGGCGGAATCGATGCCCGTAAAGCTGTTTTTACAGGTTCGGATATGAGCCATGCGTATGCGGCCGGCGCTTCATTTATATCAGCAAATTTCAGACATGTCTGCCTGCAGCATGCCGATTTAAGCGAAGCCAACCTAAGGGATGCGAACATGAAAAAAACTAACGCTGAAAGCGCCGTCTTTACCAATTGCAGGTTAGATAAGGCCAGGCTTCATAGCACGAACCTGACAAATGCAACTTTAACTAATGTCAGTATAAAAGGTGGCATTCTAAGGCACGCGATTTTGAGCCGATCTGATTTGCGGAATTCTAATATGCCAGGCGCTGACTTCTCCGGCGCTGTTTTTAATCAGGCGATAGCCACAAATGCCCGGCTGGAAGATTCAATCTGGTTGTTCGGGTTGTGTACAGAGGCTGACTTCAGCCACACCATGCTGAACAGGGCCGACTTTACCAGCGCTGATTTGACTCAGGCAAGGTTCAACCACGCAGAGCTTGAAAAAGTGATATTCAACAAAGCGAAGCTGGAGCGAACCAATTTCTATGATGCGAAGATGGAAAGAGCCGAATTTAAAGGCGATAATAATCAACCCATTCAATTGCATGCCACAGCTTTAATTCGTGCGAAACTCAATAAGGCGGTTTTTGAACATGCTTATATAAAGGGTATTCTATTGTCGGCAGATACAAGCTTATATGAGGCTACTTTTAATAGCAGTAAATTTGAATCCATTCTCTGGTATATTGATGGCGAACTTCTGGATTCTCTGGGCAACGACTATCAAAGCAAGATGACTGCTGCCTCATATACCGTATTGCTAAATGACTCAGGGCAGTATCCTGTGATACGAGATGGTCAGGAAACGGAAAAAAGCCTGAATGATGAACAGCGGAGCATGTTAAAGAATAGTTTAAAAACGGTTTTTAAGGACGTCGTAATGAAAACAACGGACATGCCCAGTGAATTGAAGGACGCCCTTTCCGTTTAGTATCCATCAGGGAAACTAATGGTGTTGTTTTGGCACTCTTCACAGGCCGGACCAAGGATTTGTCCGTAACGGCAACAGATGGTATGTAATTCGTCATGCAGAGACAAAAGCTCCGCCGACGAAGGAGGAATACAGTGGCCCATCCTGGATTCCTCAAGTGGACGAAAGGCGGATAATATAGGTTGAACACCTATTTGGCATAACTTCGTAACTCCTTCCACAACCAGCTTACGGGGTTCGAGCCCCACGACTATGATGCTTTTCACCTCGCCGCCCTTTCCCCAGATGTCAACGGCATCGCCAAGAGCTTCGAAATATCTCCTCCGGGAAATATGGCCCTTGCCGGGCATAATCTCCTTCGCTGTTTCTTCATCAAAAACTTCAATATTGAAAGCTATTTCATCAACACCACTATCGCGCAGCCTTTGAAGATCATCTCTGCTCTTATCAGGAAGGCACATTACGTAAATCGGTTTATCACACACACTTTTAATATATTCCGAAATAGCTGTGATTCTTTCCGTCTCATTTTCATCACTGCTTCCTCCGATTAAGAAATGTCGAAAATTACGCTCGTCCAGATATTTATCAACCGCTTCACATATGTCTTTCAACCCATATGTCGGGCGTTTAGACGGCAGATTGCAAAACGCGCAACTCTTTCCTGCCGTCCGAAAACGACAAATGGCACTGTGATTGACTCTTAGACGGTCATTGACAAGGCTGCTGAACTGACTGAATCTAATCCCTGAAGAGGTCGTTTGTGAATATAAAGAATCATCAGACTCCATCTTTACAGTTGTTAAAAGTTTTCCACCGTGAGTCAATACCAGTTGGTTATTTTGATAATCTATTTCATAGGGGCTGAATTGTGTTAACTTCACTTCATATGGACAATTGACTTTCAATCCGTCGAAAATATCAATATCAACGGCTGAGAAGACTCCCTCCCGGACACCTCCAAGCCTGTTCAGTTCGTTCTTTGCCGACTTGGAAAGACGTACCCCCTGATTAAGCAGTTCTATCTTGATCCTTTTTTTATCAGCCGTGAAAAACGGTTCAGCTGTCAAAGATGAAGAGCCGATAATATTGTCATGAATATTGACCGCGCCCTCACTGGCAATGCCAGCAATATTGTAGGGAAAGTTCACTCTGAAGAGAAAGGCTTCATCTTCAGTTTGTTGCTCTTTATTATAACCGTCATAATCGATTGTAAGTTCACTTTGTTCAGCATATAAAGATAAAAGCGGCAAGGCTAAACAGTCAGAACTCAGGTAGTAATAATTACTGTATGGAACATCCAGGCTGGTGAATTCTTCCGCCGTTTCAGCAGCAAACGATCTTAGTGTCATTTCTTGCACAGTCGGCCTGCCAGCTTGCTTAAGGGCTTGATTCAGTAAAGGCGTGGAGGCCTGAAACCTTGGATTTATCTCAGAAAGGTAAACATCTTGCTCATGTATCAAGAAATCGAGGCCGGCAATACCTAAGTATCCCGCCCGCCGTAGTTGCTCTCCTATAGTGAGGGAGATTTTTCTGACTTTATTATGCAGAGCCGATGAAAGCTGTTTATAGGCAATAAAATCAGCCCCCCGGTATAAAAGCTGATTGTGCCGATCTGGAATAATAAGCTGGATTGAGGGAGGCAGGGTCACCGCAGTATTCTTATACACCACAATATGACTGTTGATGGAAATAGCCGATTCAAGATATGGGGCTACAACATATAAGGTATTATCAGCGAGTGCGGTTCTACCCGGGCAGTCCGCTTTGTTATCCAGCAGAAATGTGCCGAATCCCCCACTGCCGGTATTTTTCTGAATTACGAATTGATCTGCTTCTTCAAAAATCGACTTTAAAAAATCATAGTTGCAATCGGCCCCGGAAAGTGCGGTGCAGGGAACAGATTTACAATAATTAGAGAACCATGTGCGGGTGATTAATTTTTCATTCAAGGCTTGCAAAACATTGGCTGAGTTGAGGCATATTGTTTTTTCTGCGATTTTCGGGCCGAATTTATGCGCGTTCAACGGGTTGTAAAACATGAACTCGGCTGCCGGATCTTCTTGGATAATTGCGTGCAGAGATGACCGGAGGAAGTCGGTTATGGCACTATCGTTGGCGGCGTCATTATGGTTGACTCTAGCACCGGAAGGCAGCTTAAATGACTTATTGTTTTTTCCTTCTCCAAGCACAGTTACTGAGCCACTAAAAACCGGCACATGCTGAACTTCGGAAGATCGTACCCCCACCCAGTAAATTTTCGCCATACCTCAGCCACCAACCTTATTGATGTTTTGCGGATCGAGGGCTTCAGGAGTTGCCAAAGTAGTTACGTCCGCATTGTCTTAATAAAAATAAGATATTATATCATGCTTGATTTTTTATTTCTACATGCAACTATCTTAGAGTGTTTTACCGAAGTAATGCTGTAAGTTCACAGATATCGCCATTAATCCGAAAGCGTGCAAAAAGTGCCAAGGCACGATGAAGGCTGTCTAAGGATTTTGAAACCACAATAGACCTTCGCCGGAACTGGGCCAGCCAATGTCGCTGGCGGCCGTTATTTCTCTCGATAGCATGTGTGAACCGCTTGCTTTGAGTCAATTGATCGGCTGGAAAAAACTCCTTATAACATTCATATCCGTCAGTGAAGAAATACTGTTCCTCGTTAACGAAACCGCAACCTCGTTGTCCGGCAGGCCTTCCGCACAAAGAAGCACCACTTGGCTTCGCAACGCTATGCTTCGTTCCACAGTGCGCTTGCGGACTAAACTATTCAATTCCGTAGCCTCGCTCTCGCTCATTACTATTTCTTGCCTGCCCCGGCCTCGGTTCATCACTTTCACCTCTACTCGGAAGTGAATTCATTATAACATGATTTCTTGACTCAGGACACTAGTTATTGACGATGTGCCAAACATCATTTTCGGGGCCTCAATCCTGCCAGATTGAGGCTCTTACTTTTGTGGTGGTTCTATAGAAGAATCAGGTCAACACCTTGACCCACTGGTGAAGCATCACCCCCTTTCAAAAACAAAATAAGGCGCAGCCGACCACCACGGTCGACTGCGCCTTTCAGGCTTTTCAGATTAAAAATACAAAAAGCCCCTTGAAGAATAACGAATAGAAATCCGTTGAACCTCAAGGGGCTTTTTATGATATAATTTGCGATGCGAAGTACGCAGAAATATTGCGGCGCAATACTTACGGCACCTGTAGCATCAGCATCAGTTCTGATTGGCGTCCCCAAGGGGATTTGAACCCCTGTCGCCGGCGTGAAAGGGCGACTATATCTCTACGCTATCTAATGATTTCAAGATGTTACTAGTGCGCCAATGGTCATAAAATACACAAAAAGCACCATCCGGTACACAGGAAAATACACAGGGTCGATAGCGAATTTGATATAAACGGAGAGAAAATGATCTATTCAAGCTTTGCCCCGATGCTTGCCCTTGTGCCCATTTAGGGGTTGTAGTTCGATGCCCGGCTAATCAATATTTCCGAGCTTAAATAAAACTTGACATCATTCAATATTCATCGGATTCTTAATCATCATTTGATTGTATAAGATCGTTATTGAAGGCGGTTTAGACAAATGTACCATCAAGATAGGATTCGTCAAATCGCCAATCAGTTAATAAATGCTATCAAAGGATATTTAAATTGCCAAGAAGAAATAAGTATTATCACACAACGCAATGATGGCCTTTTGAAACCATATCGGCCCTCACACAGTCTGGAGTTAAAAACTTATTCTGTATTGTTCAGTGCGGTAAACGGTAAAAGTGTTCAAATTGATTTTTTTTATGCGGGGTGTGGCTCGCTCGTATTGGAAGAAATGGAAATAAAACCTGAAATCATTTCAGGCCGTCCTGGTAAAAAGGATATAATGCTTTATACGGCAAGAGTCTACGACTCGAAAGATATGGATGACATTTTAAAAAGAATAGTGAATAAATTTGGCTACGAACTCATATTTGTAAGAGAAAGAAAAGGATATCAAAGCAGGCGATATTTTCATTACGAAGTAAAAAGGCAACTTAAACAATGAATAGCCAAAGAATGCCTTCGGCGTATTATTGGCAATACTACCTCCAATCATATATCAAACAATTAAAGATTAATATCTCTACTCAACTACCCGAGAGTTATCAAGAAATTAGAAAAGTAAGCCCCCTTGAAGGGGCTTACAATTTAAAAAATTACCTACACCCCCAACCCCTTAAGCACATAATTCAACACAGCACTCAAAGCCACGGCGGCCCCGGCCACCTTGGCCTGATTGAGCTCAAGCTTCTGGACCTTGTCCTTCAGCCGGGCCAGACAGGTGTCCTGGCGGGCGCAATCCTTATCTTTGGCGTCCAGCCGGGCCTCTATCTGGGCCAGCAAGTTCATGTTTTGTGAATCAGCTCTTCCAGCTTGTCCATAGTGGTTTCCAACTTGTCGAGCTTTTCCCACAGCTTATTGGTATCAGTATCGGTCATTTGTCCTCCAGGGCGGCCAACTCTTCACGCAACGGCCCGGCCTTAGCCTCATGTTCAGCCTTCCTGGCCAGAGCGTATTCATCACCCACCGCCAGATTGGCCAGAATGCGCGGCGTGAGGTATTCAGCATCGAGTGCGTCCAGTTCGCTCTTGATCTCAACGGCGCGTTCCTTATCCGTGGCCAACTCACCCAAGTCCCCACCGTAAAAGCGGATGGTTTCCCGCAGATAATCCAAGCCAGCCACCTGATCGTTGTGCCGCAGTTCCACCATCATGTCTTCATCGGGCATTTCCGTGCGATCAAGCCACCGGGCTTCCTTAAAGCCCCAGATTCTTCCATCGGCTATCAGCCAATAGTAATTTTTGTCATTCATAGTATCCTCCCATAGCGGTCTCGGCGATTCCTGATATTGTGTCGGGTATGCCTTCAGCCCCAAGTCCAGTGCTGATTACTCCATAAGTTCCGGCATAATATCGCCGGCCGGTTGCTTTGCCGGTAAAAGTGGTCCCGCCGAAATACATGTAATACCCAAGAAGCCCGCGCACCACATCAGCCTTGGCGATAAAGTCATTGAGCTGGATAGTGGTGTTTTTCCAGGCCGCAACGATACTCCCTTCCGTGGCGGCATATATAGCCACTTCGGCGGTTCCGCTGAATTGAATCAGGCCGCTGATGTTGATTAGTGCTCCATCGACAGCGCGGAGCAAGCATTACATAACTCAAGTGACCCCGAATAGACAAATAAGGAAAGAGTTATGGATTTGCAGGGTTTTCTAAATTATCTGATAGATCGTCATCATCAACATCATCTTCATCTGAGGCTATCTCATCTTCAGGCCGTTTACCTTCCAATTTTGGCAGGTAATTAGCATATGCTTTTTTTAAGTACTCTTGCGAGCTTTCTTTTGTAACATTATAGTCCAGCTGCTTGCGAAAAAATTCAAGACGAGCCCGTGCATTAGCAATTACCTCGGACCACTCATATGCCCAAACACTGAAATTTTCTTGACTGATAATAAGTCCTTCTGGCCGGTCTGGTTGGGTGGCGCGCATTTTTGCATATTCGTCCATTTCATTTGATACCGCAATGAAGTTCCACTGTGAACGCTTATTGGCAAAACGGGCATCTCTAGATACTGCCATAGCATACTTTTCAATCTGGCTTAATACATGACCATCAATTTTTTTATTCGGTCGTTTTAGTTCAACGACAAGGTAATCATATTCACCAGCCTTGGGCACCCGTGATCGACATAGAAGGTCAAGGCGACCTCTTTTGCCGTCAGATGTCAAAATTTGATCTCCTGTTTTTTTGGTACCTTTCTTTTTCTTCTCTTCTGGCCTTAAAATATCCAAGTGTTCTTCCAATGCTTCTTCCAGCCAAACTTCTGAACCTGCCAAGAAGAAATCTTCTTTGAAAATCCATGCTTCTGTTTCCAGCATCTTGTGAAGTTGACTTTTCTCTGTAAATGTTTTTTTTGTATTGCGATTGAATAATAAGCTGCTTAGACCGGTCAAAAACTCAAGACGATCTGTTACTATTTTACCGGCGCTAATCACTGATGATAGAGAAGTTTTTTCAAGCAGTTGGGCGAATTCATCTTGCTTTTCTTTATTCAAGTTAAGGACATCAGTTATAATTTTTTGAAGTGACTCAGGATTTTTCTGAAGAGCTTGATTGAGCAATAGAAATATAAACTTTTTGAGATTTGGTTCCGCGCTATCAAATTTCGGCAGATAATCTTGCACATTGACAGCTAATATATTAAAAACTTGACGCTCGACAGTCTCTATTGGATCGATATCAAGCTTATCTTCATATGGGTAGATTTCTTCGGCTTTCCATGTCTCAATAAGGTGGGAAGTTCCTTCAAGCTTTCGCTCCCGAAAATGAGATTTTGTAGTTTCAATAACTTGGTCCATGACGGCTTTGAGTTCTGGCACCATTTCAACAAGATCAAGAGAATTCGACTTATCTAATTCTGTAAAGTATTCTGATTTTACATATATCGTAAAATGAAATCCTTTTGCTTGAATATTAGGTTTGTCTTCTATCTCACAAAGCATTGTGCCCTTGGTGTCACAAAGGTAAATTTTTCGTTCTGTCGCTGTCTTCCATTCAATTATTGTCAGCTCAACCCCTACTTTTTTACCATCGGGGCGTATGAAGGGAGATAATTTGTAATCGCTTTTCCTATCTTGAACTAACTCCGGATCAATTCTTGCGTTATTTATATATAGCCGAAGGTGTGGATATTCAGCCAAATAAAGGGCAAAAATTTTTGCCAATTCAAATGGTGTTGATTCGTTGTCAAGTGAGCGAAAATTTTTAGGAAGACTTGATATTTTGACTTCTGTTCCACAACTGGCAATAGTTGCCTGCTCTGGACTGGTAATCGCAAATTTTTTCAAAAAAGGATAAGTGCCAGATATTGTGTAAGTATAAAAATTGCCATTTTCAGCGTATGTTGTCACCCATTGAACATTATGGCCCAATGCGAATGCTCGAAATCGTCCTCTACCATGCTTGCCGTGAAGAACCCGGTCCCCGTATCGTTGCACCTTCTTTTTCCAAGATTCGCCCAAGCTACCAAAATACTCTTCGATTCTTCCGTGAACGATACCCTCACCAAAATCACATACCCTTATAGATTCCATGACTTTAAGCTCATTGTAATCGATATCGACACTAACTTTACCCGACCTTGCATCAAAACCATTCCAAATCAATTCTGATAGCGCAACTAACGGTCGGGTATAAGCCATTGATGCCAAAAAATCATCTTTTACGACAACTGAAACTTCGCTCATTTGCGTCATGAGTCACTCCATCATAAGCTAGATTTATCTAGCGCGCTAACACGCAGCGAAACGGTTTATAAGCCAGTCAATTGTTGCGCTTGGCTTGATCTCGTTATGCGGGATCAGGATATAGCTCCATGGTTTTCCGCCATGGGCCACTTCGTGTTCGGTAGCCGCCTGGCACCAACGGCGGGCGGCAGCGGCTTTGGTCTGGACTTCTTCGCTTTCCAGGTCTTTCTCCATCTTGATTTCGCACAATAGTTTCCGGTCGTCCATTTCCACCACGAAGTCCGGCTCATAGGTGTGCAGGGCATCGTAATAGATGCGAAAATCTTCGCGGCCGGGTTTGTACCATTTTAGAATTCGCGGTTCATCTTCCAGGAGGATGGCGAACCAGCGTTCGGTGTCGGAATGAAATTTTTGGGCGGGGTAGATGCATTTTTTAAAACCGGTAAACAGGCAGCCGCGAATGACATTTTTATGGGCCAGTTCATGCCTATAATTACGCAAGGGCTCGTTTTCATTGTAACTTACGCCATTGATTTTGGGCGTCTGAAAACCTTTGGTGACTGAGACTCGGAACTCGCGTTTAGCCGGGGCCAGGTGTTTGAGCATCTGGCTGTGAATAATACCAGACAGTGGCTTTTGGTGATATTGGAGTACATTCAGGACTTCGTTGTCATGATTGAGATAGGAATGGAGGTAGGTGACCATCTGCTTGGCCAAATCATATAAAAGGTCGCCATGCTGTTCGTAATTAATGCCGTCAAAATCCATCAGGGCCGAGACGAGATAGTCTTCAGGCCTTTCCTCGGTCTGGTAGACGCCGCCGCTCTCCAAGGTTTCCCGTTCGTTGGTCCGCAGGTGCTGGATGAGGATGTCCTGCTCCACCGGACTGAGGCGGCCGACACCAACGGTATCAAGGGTGAAGGAAATGAAATTATAATCATCGCCCTGGGTGCGGGTCAGCACAATGCGGGGAATATCAATGGTGTACTGAAGAAAAGCCTCAGTTACTTTTTGAACCACTTCCGCTACCTTGGGCTTTTCGATCATATCGCCCAAAATTCCTTGGGCGGGCGTAACTTTGCCCTCCACCTGGCGAACTATTTCGGCCTGTATTTCCGGCTCGGCCAGTTTGCGTGAAGTGGGCAGGCGTTCGAAGTCGCGCAAAGTTTCCAGGGTCAGGCGCACGGTTTCACGGTCGCTGTCCTGAAAAAGAGCGGACTGGGCGGCGGGTGCCGCCTTTGATTCATAGGTGGTTTCACCCGAACCTTCCGGCAATGGCGGCGGGCTTTGCCCCAGAACGGTTTCCAGGGTTGGGGCGATCAAGAGAGGTTTTTGTGGATTGGGGTCAAGGTCACGGCCAATGACCAGGCCGGTCTTGATGATGGACTGCCCGGCATTGGCTTCACGGATGATTTCATCAAAGCGGTCATGGGCCACAATGGTCAGGCGATCCACGGCCGCCACGCCCGTGCGTTTCCCGTAGGGCAGGCGCAGACCCCGGCCGATGGATTGTTCCACCAGGGTACGGGAGTTTGCCGCCCGCAGGGGTACGATGGTGTAAAGGTTGGTGACATCCCAGCCTTCTTTGAGCATGTTGACGTGGATGACGATCTCCGTGGGCTCTTTCGGGTTTTCAACGTCCAACAGGCGCTCTACAGCATCATCTTTTTCCTCACCGCTTTTGCTGGAATGGACGGTGATGACCCGCCCGGCATAGCGGCTCTGGAAGAAATCATCGCCGCTGATGATGTTGAGCAAGTTTTCAGCGTGGCTGGTGTCGGCGGCCACTATCAGCATGAATGGTTTCACCGGGGGCAAGTCACGGTTGGCGGCATAAATGGTCAGTTCGGTTTTGACTGTTTCGTGAATGCGGACAGCATCTTCAAGTTTTAACCGTTCCAATTGATTTTCATCGTAAAGTCTGGCGTCGAAGTTTTCGCGGGTGGCCACGGCCGGTTCTTTGATATAGCCGTCTTCCAAGGCCTTGGACAATGGATAGCTGTAAATGACGTTCTGAAAAGGAATCGGCGCACGGCTCCCGGATTCGACCTGGGGCGTGGCGGTCAACTCCAGGCCCAGCACAGGTTTCAGGTCGTTTAAGGCTCTGAGTCCAGCCGTGGCCCGGTAGCGGTGGGCCTCGTCCATTAACAGCACCAAGTCAGGCAACCCGGCCAGGTAATCGAAATAGCTTTGCCCCAGCACCTCGGCCAGGCGCTTGATGCGTGGGGATTTGCCGCCGCGTACTTCGCTGTTGAGCTTGGAGATATTGAAAATGTTAATGTGGAGCCCGGCTTCAAACAGAGAAGTGCCACGCGCTCCCCGGCCGTCTTCGTAATTGTCGCCGGTGATGATTTCGGGTGGGGTGACGGAAAAATCAGGCAACCCATCGAAAACATATTTGCGGGCGTTGGGGTTGAAATCGGAGATTAGTTTATTGTAGATGGTCAGGTTGGGAGCCACGACCAGAAAATTGCGAAAACCCTTGGCCTGATAGAGCCAGGCGATGAAGGCCCCCATTAGCCTGGTCTTGCCTACGCCGGTGGCCAAGGCGAAACAGAAGGACGGGAACTCGCGCTCGAAATCAACAAAGCTGGGAAACCGTTCCTTGATTTTAGCCAGGTCATCTGACAGGTCGGAATTCTTGACCAGCGGCAAAAGCCCGGCAATTTCAGCCAGCAAGGCCAGCGATTCGCTTTGGGGTGGGCGAAGAGACAGACGCTGGGAGATATTTTTCAGATGCACTATTTCAATCCCTCCAGCGTTTTAATCCATTGGTCAAAGCGCGGACAGGCTTGACGAATTTTCAATAAACCTATCTTTTCCATAATCGGCCCGGCTTGGCTTCGAGCGCTTTTTCCTTTTACATATCGCGCCAATTTTTCAATTCTTTTTGATGGAGCGGTCAGCGGGCTATCGTTTATCATTTCACAGTTATCGAATTCAGTCCTTATAGTCATAAACTCTTGTTTTAAATTGGCGCTATCAGCCAGAGGCTGGAGTTCTTCGCCAAGGATATCAGTATCAGCAAATAGAAGCGCTTCCAATTCGTGGAGCTGGATATAGGGCAGAAAATGCCCTTCCCGCAATGAGATTCCGACTGCACCTAAAACTTTCATGGCCATGAGTTCTTCCAGTTGTCCAATCGTTTTGATTATATCGTCGCCTTTTTTAAGTGCCGCTTTTTTAAGGGCCTCAAATTCTTTCCATCTGGGATTAAATCCATAATAGTCAAAGAAGGTAGAAATATAAACTCCAGGATATTGCTTGGCGAACATTTGTATCTGATTTATGAAAATTTCAAAACTTTTGTGCCCGCCCTTGTCTGCTCCGGTTTTGCCGATGGCCGCAAATATAGCCTCGCATCCTGTATGATCATATAAATATTGACCAACGGTACGCTTCAACGAACTGACTTCTGTTTGACCTTCCACAATGACGACCAAATCCGGTTTAGACATAGTTCGGCCCCGCCTGAATCACGTTCTTCCACCATAAGTCTCCGATGGCGTATTCTTCAAGCCAGGCGGCCAAATTATCTCGTTTCAGGCGTTCAAAAATCGATTCGCCCCGATGCGTATTAACGGTGATGATATCTTCTGGCTCCATGGTGTTCAACAGATCGGGAGACTGAGTGGCCATAATTAGTTGTGATTTAAAGGCGGCTTCGTGCATTAAGCCGGCCAGAAAGCTCAACGCTTGAGGATGCAGACCCAATTCCGGCTCATCAATCACTATTACTGCCGGCGGGTTCGGTTGCAGCAGGGCGGTCGCCAGGGCTATAAACCTTAAAGTGCCGTCTGAAAACTGCCACGGCTTATAGCGGTATTCAGAGCCTTTTTGTCTCCAGTACAACCAAACATGCTGATTGTCCGGCTGGCTTTCATCCTTAACGGGGTTGAGGTCAAAATGTGAGAAGAAAGGCAATATCTGCTTAACCGCGGTTTCGATTCTGTCATAAAATTTCGGTTGCCGCTGTTTCAGACCCCACAGAAATGCGCCAATATTTGAGCCGTCCGAGTAATAAATATCAGAATCATGAACAGATGAACTTTTCCGTAACGTCGAAAAAGCGGTTGTGTTTTGAAAATGATAAACCCGCCAATTTTTGACAGCCTCATGCAAAAAGGCGTCAGCCGAATCTTTGGCCGCCCAAGGATCGTCGGAATCTGGAATCCGCTGATTTGGTGTAAAGGTAATGGCGGAACTTTCCACAAAGCTGTCTTTGACCGTGCGGTTTAAAGTGAATTTATAACTATCACAAGACTGGCCGGATATATTAAGTTTTATCTCAATTCTCTCTGTTGCCGCCGCGCCCTGGAATAAAAAAGATTCCGCGCCACCCATTTTGGCCACATATTCGTTAAGGCCATTGAGTGCCGTCATTTCCATCAATTTGAAGAATTCCAAAAAATTGCTTTTGCCCGCGCCATTGGCTCCAATGAGAACATTTAAGCCCCGATTCAAAGGGAAATCACGTAAACTGCGGATGGATTTAAAGCCTTCTATGGAGATTTTTTGAATGAATCTTTCCATCTTATTCTCCTATATCATCAAAGAGCGAGGGCTCGGATTTAATAACTTTTTTGGCCGGAGCTTCCGGCTCCGGTTTGAGCATGGGCAGGTTCTGGATGTTGAGGGAATAGTCGTCCTGGCCCCATTCGCATTTGCTCATGACTGCACGGGGAATTTTGGTGACGGTAAGGTTTTTGAAGCGGTCGGCTTTGCCCAGAAAGGCCCCGCAGCAGATCAGGAGGGAACGTTCCAGCCCCACTTCCTCAGACAGGGCCTCCATGGTGACCTGATCAATGGACTGGGTGGTGACGTAGATATAGGCGTTTTCATTGGCCCGGCCGTGAATCCACCAAACAGAATCACTGGGCTCATAATGAAAGCCCATGAACTTGCAGACCGCTTCGCTGAGCATGGTTCCGTTGTATTTTTTGGAAATGACCCAGCGCCCCCATTTATCTTTTTCCAAAAGCGAGGGGGCCAATTTGTAATAGCGGAAACCGCCGCCGCCGGTCCAGCCCACGGCTTTGGTGATGCCGCCCTGATCTTCGCCGTCGATGACTTTTTTCAGGCGGGGCACGATGTGGGTGTGAGCATGTTCTCCCAATTCGATAATGATCCAGCGGCGGCCCATTTTTTGGGCCACCGCTCCGGTGGTGCCGCTTCCCGCGAAGGAATCCAGGACTAGGTCGCCGGGGTTGGTGCCGCACTCTAATATGGTGTTTATAAGCCCTTCCGGTTTAGGGAAGGAGAATTTATTTTTAAGGCCAAATAGAGCCACACTTTCATTGGTACCATGCTGAGTATAATTGCCGGAGATAATTGATACGGGTTTTCTTCCGCGTTCTACACCGTCTTTATCGCGTAAATACTGTTTATATGAAACAGTAACTTTTTCATCGTTCCGGGTAAAAACCAGTTCATCATTAGCTAAAGCCGTTTCAACCCGATTTTTCGACCACTGCCATTGTTTTTCCGGCCAGATATTGCTACCATCAGGCAGAACAATGGGATAGCGCAAATTAGGTCGGTCATCCATACTAGTGGTTGCCAAAGGTTGAAGCCGGTATGGTCCGCGTTCATTGTATTTATTATCTTTATATTTATAGTATTTTCTCGCGGCTTCAGGGTCAGGAGGAAGCCAGAAGTCTGGTAGCTTCGTCATATCTTTTGCATAGCAAAGTATATGCTCATGTAATCCAACATACCATCGAGCTTTTGAGCCGCCACCATAACTTTTTTGCCATATAAAGTTCGTAAGGAAATTATTACGGCCAAAAACCTCATCACAAAGTACTTTCAAATAATGGGCTTCATTATCATCAATGGTGATCCAGATAGAGCCATCATCACTTAAAAGCCTCTTCAAAATCTCCAGCCGATCGCGCATGAGGCCCAGCCAGATGGAATGCTCCAGCCCGTCATCATAGTGTTCAAAGGCTGAGCCGGTATTATAGGGCGGATCGATGAACACGCACTTGACCCGACCGGTGTAGTCCTGCTCCAAAGCTTTCAGGGCCAGAAGGTTATCGCCATGTATAAGCTTGTTGTCGTAAATATCATTGTCGCTTCGACGAAAAGGCGCGTGGTGGCTCAGGGCCGTGTCTTCCAAAAGAATGCGCGGCTCCAGACGCGGCCGTTTTTCCTTCCCGATCCAGGTTAGTTCAAGTTTCTGCTTGTGGGTGGTCATAAAGTCCCTTAAAAAATGACATCTATGAAAAAATTCATGATTTTAAAACCATGACATAAAAATATCATACAGCTTTGAAGCTATTTGCCTAAACCAATTAAGACTGACTAAGCCAATTATAATTGAAAGAATTCCTAACACATAGTCTTGCCTGCGACCAGTAATGATTCTGCCCATTTCCATGGTTATATGCTCTATAGCCGCGTTTTTAGCAGCTAACAAATCGGTAACATTCCTAACGCAAGTTGAAACTAAATCGGGTTGATCTAACTGTTTTAAGAACGATCTTAACGGGTCTATCACTTTCTGGTCATCACCGGGCAACTGGCGATAAGACGCCTCGCTTTCTAAGTGCTTAATTAAAGCTAAAATTTCCTGACATAGCCGCTCCTCGTCCTTTTCGTCTAGCAAATCCACATGACATGAGCCTAACACTTCAATAAGTCGCAAGCAAGACGGCCTCTCATCCTTCTTCTTTTTGTCAAACATTGCGTCAAAAGACAATTCCACACATTTCAATCGGTCAGTAGTATCACCATAGATATTTAAAATAACTTTAATCTGTTTGATAAACTTTTGCCTTTTTTTCCTTTGTACGAAGGCCACATATTTTTTGTTAAGATATGTGGCGAACATATCCATTGCGAGCCAAACTACACAGCTATAAGCGAGTAGAATAATTATAGCGATAACCCATTGCACAGCTACCGGCATTTTTCTGCCCGCGCTAAACTCATCAAGTCAAGTTCACACCAAATTTTAAAATTTCTCATATACTTGCCTATTACATTTTACATTCTGAATATATTCCAGGGTTGCTAGCGCAAAATCATCTGTTCCATACCAAATAACAGCTTGACGTAAATCTCCTTTGATTTTAAAAGTCCTGTCATCTTCCGGCAGCAAATGGGCATTTAAATCTTTGGTTGTTGCATGGAATTGCAAATCCTTTATTTTTTGCTCCCACGCCTTATTTGTTTGAGGACGGGCATAAACAGTGGCATTCTTGTACCATCCGATTATAACCTGTTTTTCGTGTTTGGATCTTTTTCCGAAGAATATAACAGTAACACCATCGATACGGCCATCGCGAATGTGATGCTCAGGTGACTCCAAGCGTGAGATATTTATTGACTTAAGGTTAATGCCATCTACAGAACTCACATCAGCCCCAATGACCTCCTGATTATTATCAAGTTTTGGCATTAATATCGAACCATACACACGGCCCCTGTGACTTTTGAAGTTGAAGCTTTCCCATCCAACTGCCTTAGGATTCTGCAAATGTTTAAAATTTTTATACTCAGCCTCTTCAATAGTTTGATATGTTGAATACCATGCAACCTTGCAATATATAACAGCGTAAAATTTACCGTCCTTGTTTATTACGGCCATTTGCGCTCCTCCATAATTTGACACAATATTTTAACGTATCACCCAATGGACTGTCATAAGTCGCTCAATCTGGCTTTGCCCACTCTCCATCTGCTTTTCGATCTGCTCAATGATAAGCCGCCGTTTGCGGTCCACTTCATCCTGAGCGGTGAAAAGCTCGTGGCGCTTCTGATGCCGCTTCTTTTCCAGGGCCGCTTTTTGTTTTTGAAAAACCAATTTGTCGGCCAGGGCTTTTTGCAGACGCGACTGACGATCCACATCCCGGATCTCCCGGTTGAGGGCCTCTATTTCCAATTCCAAACCGTTTTTAAGATCATCCGACCAGCGGTCGATTTTGTCAAGCTCCTCCACGAAATAACGCTGGTTGTTCTCTTCGGCTTTGATCGCCAAGGCGGAGACACGTTCTTCTAGATCAGCCTGAAGACATTCCGGCCAGGGAAAGGGGATATAATCGCCGGAAACTTCCGCATTCAACTGGAATAACAGAGGACCGGCCTCCGGGTTCAGCGGCGTGCCGTCCTCACCATATAGGTTGAATATCAGGTGCTCCATCAACTCAAATGTCTCCAGGGAGAGGAGGTCCAGGAAGAGCCAACCGGACTTACCCAAACTTTCCAAGAGCCCGATATGCCCCTCATGGCCGCTGAGATCGAAGACCAGGCGAACCGGCTCTAAGGCCAGTTTTTTGGCCCGCAGGGTGATCAGTTCTCCTTCCAGGCCGGAAAGGCGGTGCGGCCGCCCTCCACCCTTGGTTCCTTCACGCGCTTTTTTACGGGTCTGGGCCGGAGTGGCCTCAAGATCAACGGCCGGGGCCGGACCGGTATCGACATAATAATAGAGCGGGGTCCGCAGGCTGTCGGCTTCGCGGCGGCCGTTTTTGATGAAAGCCTCATCGTGGCCGAAGATCATTTCTTTGTCATTAAAATAATATCTGAGGCGGCCGCCAGGCTCTTTTTCATTTCCATAATAGTATTTGGTCAAAGCCCAGAACTTGTGGCCGATGTCATCGAGTTTCCGGCCGGTCTCATCCAGGCCGCTCAACAGCCGCTGGTGCACCTCCTCGTCAAAGCTCTCCAACAGCAGGCGGCGGCTTTGGGCCAGGCGGTCCTCGATGGGTTTTTCCAATTCAGCCTGAAGAGCGCCAAAGGCTGTTTCGATTTCTTCCGGTGTGCGGCAGGTATCAAATATTCCCAAAATTCGTTTTTCAAAATCCAGGCCGGATTCCAGACGACCCAGAATCTCGTCCGAAGCTCCGAAGACGCCGTCGAACAGTTTGAACTTTTCCTTCAAAATTTCGTACAGGCGCTGGTCAGCGTGATTTTTCTCATTGAGAAAGTTGACCACCACGACATCATGTTTTTGCCCGTAACGATGGACACGGCCAATGCGCTGCTCGATGCGCTGGGGGTTCCAGGGCAGATCGTAATTTATGACCAGAGAACAGAACTGAAGGTTCAAGCCCTCGGCTCCGGCCTCTGTGGCCACCATGATATCGGCCTGATTTTTGAACCTGTCCACTATGGCCTGGCGCAGATCGACGTTCAGCGAACCGGTGCGGCGAGGGGCAGTGGTATGGTCAGTCATCCACTGGCGATAAAGGGCCTTGCTCTCCGGATCGTCGTTTTGGCCGTTGAAAGTCACCAGCCGCCCTTGATAGCCATTGGCGGTAAGGAACTCCTTCAAATAGCGCTGGGTGCGGCTGGACTCGGTAAAAATCAGGGCTTTGGGCGCTGCTCCCAATTCTTTCAGCCGGGCAAAGGCGATGTCCAGAGCCGCTAGTAAGGCTTTGGCCTTGGTTTCGACTTTTATGGCGCGGGCCATGGTCAGGAAGCGGTCTATGATCGCCAGTTCCTGAGTCAGCTTTTGGCGGTCAACGGTTTTATGAAGGGGCTTGGTACGATTCGGTTCCAGCTCTTCAGCCAGGTATTCGGAAGAACTTTCCGCCAGATTCAGGCGCAAGGGCTTGCTCTGCCCACTGGAGAGCATGTCTTCCAGCCGCCCCCGGATGGTTTTCAGCGTACCGATGAGGGCATAGCTGGATGAGGCCAGAAGTTTGCGGATAACCAGCACCACCAAGGAGCGCTGGCCCATGGGAATGGCATAGGTTTCCGGCTCTAGGAGGAAGCCGGAAACCTCATCATACAGGTGCTGCTCTTCGTCGCTGAGGGTAAAGGGCTGGGTAATGGCCTCACGATGGGTGAACTGGATGTATTCAAGGACTTCACGGCGCAGGGTTCTTTTCAGCACTGGAGCCAGGCGGCTTTTCAGGTCACCCAAGTCGGCCTTAGGGTTGAGATAGGCCGCCTTGAAAGCCTCCAAGCTGCCAAACAGGTGTTCATCAACCAAGGCGCTCAATCCGAACAATTCGAGAAGAGAATTCTGAAGCGGCGTGGCCGTCAGCAGAACTTTGCGGCGGCCGGACAGGGATTCGCAAATAGCTTTGCCCATTTTATTGCCCGGCTGATAAAGGTTGCGTAGTTTATGGGCTTCATCTATGGTCACCAAATCCCAGGGCACGCCCTCAATCTGCTTGGCGTAACGGCTGGCGAACTGAACAGAGACAATGGCAATTTTGTCCAGTTCAGCCAGTTTTATGCCTTTAAAGTTGGCTGATTCCAGAATCAGGCTGGGCAAACCGAATTTATCCAGAAGTTCCAGTGACCACTGCCGCCGTAATGAGGCCGGGCAGATGACCAGAAGCCGCCGCTTATGCTCCGCCCAAAACTGGGCCAGCACCAAACCGGCCTCAATGGTTTTGCCCAAGCCGACTTCATCGGCCAGGATAACCCCTTTGGTCAGGGGGGACCGCAAGGCGAAGAGGGCCGCTTCAACCTGATGAGGGTTCAAATCCACAGCCGAATCATAAAGGGCCATGGATATGCGTCCTCCGACGTTTTCAGCCGAGGACGCTTTCCTTGTCAGGTCGTAGGCGAAATATTTGGCGTGATAATCGGTAATCATGCTCCATTATCAAATATAAACGGCTCATGGTCAAGATAATCCATCATATGGAGCATGGCTGAGCCTCTCCCAGAACTATTGCTGAGGCTTTAGACAATGCCAACAAAAGAGAAGCGGCGGGGCGGCCAGTGGCTGGCCCGCGTAATTGTGAACGGAAAGCAGATGAATTCCAAGCTCTTCCCGCCTGGCCGAAAGGGCGGTCCGGAATGGCGGGCGGCAAAGGCGTGGGAAGAGGAAACGAGAGAGCAATACCGAGCGGGCATTCCAGCCGTCTCGGCCTCAGAGATTTTCGTCCTATGGCTGAAGCTTTATCTGGAATATGCCTGGACAACAATGACAGCGAAGACCGCAAAAGAGAAGGCGGCAGCACTCGATGACTTCGCCACTTATTGTCTTGATAATGGAATTGACATGCTTGAGGCTATTACCGCTCAAGTGGTCCATGTGTTTTTGATGCGTATTATGAACCAGCGCGGGGCACATGTCGCCAATAAGTATCGAAAAAATATTCTGGCTGCTTGGCGCTGGGGACAAGATATGGTGGACGGGTTCCCTGAAGTTGGTTCGCCATTCCAGAAGGTCAAACCCTTTAAGGTCGAACACACTGACAGATATGTCCCCAGCGATGAAGACCTGGCGGCAGTTCTCAGGCAAGCCACAGGGCAAGACGCGCTTATGCTTTTTGCCTATATACAGACCGGAGCCAGAAGAAGCGAACTTTTTAGACTAACCATGAGCATTGCGTATCTCAATGGCAGTGGCAAGATGACCTCCCTCAATGACCTTTATGAAACCCTGTCCGTTCTGGAACACAGCATGGGCGGCATGGCCTTCATTCTCGACCAGATGCTCGTCAGGGTTATTCTGGATTTGGATGTTGAGCAACAGAACTTGCTGTATTTCATTTCTGACACTCTGAAAGATGCCAAGGCGAAAATGAAAAGGGTCTGCCCTGATGGCAGTGAGCCACGGTTTGAATTGATCGGCGCGAAGGCGGATGAGTGACTCATGAAGTGTGACCGCAACGGAATTCCAATCCTACCTGATTCGGACCAGCACCACCAGCGGTCCAAAGACAGGTACAGATACAATCGGAAGCCCTACGAATTTACTGACGGCACCAAGAAAAAGGCATTCGCAAAGTATGGCGGGCTCTGTCAGTGGTGTGGCCGTTCAATATCAAGATGGGATAAAGGTGAATACCACCATCTCACCCTCATCAGTCATGGCGGCGGGAGGGCTCTGGGTAACTGTCTCCTGCTCCACCCCCGTTGCCACAGAGATAAAGAGGTCTACGCCTTCCTCCATGGTTGGGGACTTGAACCTTAAAGGGACTCAATGAATCAGGTGAAATATGGGTTTTAAAGATGTTCTCAAAGTATTACGGGAAGAATATGGTGAGCCCCTGACCGTAACTCAGGTGGCCGTAATCTTTGGTGTTGACCGGCGAACCGTAAAGAAATATCCTTACCTTTATGGTGGCGTAGAGATAGCACCGGGATGCCTTAGGTTCTTTGAGAAAAGGATAAGAGGTATCATTAACAATGCCAACACGTTACAAGAGTCGGCAAGGAGTCAGATGGCGCGGCGTGGTCAAAATGGACGGCCGTGTGGTGGAAACGAAACTGTTCGGAACCGGGCCGTCAGCCAAAAGGCAGGCGGCCCAATGGGAACTGGACACCAGAAAGGAGTGGGAGAAGAGGCAGACAGAGACCCGTTCGGTCTTGCCGAGTGCCTTGGATTGGGCCAATAAATATCTGGCCTATTCTCAACAGCGACACGCGAAAAAGACTTTTCAGGAAAAAGTGGCGGCCTTTAAATCTTTCATGACCTTCAGCCGGGAAACTGATCTTACCAGCATCACTCCGGCCATGACCATGGAATTTTTACAGGCACAATGCCGAGTCCGTTCTGGTTATGCGGCCAATAAAGATCGAAAAAATCTGGCGGCCGCCTGGGCTTGGGGGCGAAAATATATCGATGGTTTCCCAAATGATGTCAATCCATTTCTGGCGATCGACAAGTTTAAGGAAGAGCGTAGCCCTCGCTATGTCCCACCGGAAGAAGATTTTTGGAAAGTGGTCGATATCGCAACCGGTCAGGATAAAGCCATGTTACTGGCCCTCTTTTACTTGGGGGCCAGAAGAGGCGAAATTTTCAGATTAAAATGGGAGGATATTGATTTTATTAAACATCAGGTTAGATTGGGCACGAAAAAAACCAAAGGCGGGGAAATGCGCTATGACTGGATACCCATGCCGCAAGAATTGCGCGAAGTCCTATTGCAGTGGAAAGCCGAGCGGCCGTATAAAACGGAATGGGTGTTCACCATACTGGACGACAGCCCCAGCCCTTACCATACTCCCGGCGAGCCCTTCAGAGAGCGGCTTCATTTTATGAAACGCATCTGCCGCCGGGCGGGGGTGAAACCATTTGGTTATCATGCTATCCGGCATTTACACGCCACGATACTGTTTAATGAGGGCTGTGATTTAAGTACGACCCAGAAACAGCTTCGGCACTCTTCGCCGACGACTACGGTACGGTATTTAAAAAGCCTTGGTTATGAAGACGCACATGCCCAAAAGGTCTTATCGGTGATAGAAGGCCGTCAGCCAAAACGGCAGACTATTTTTCAATTTGAGACAAGAAAGAATCCCCAAGATAAGGCTCTTGGGGATTCGGTACACACACCCGGTACACAATCCGGGCTATTTTCTAAGGTCTAACGAGTAACCTATTGATTTTATTGGCGTCCCCAAGGGGATTTGAACCCCTGTCGCCGGCGTGAAAGGCCGGTGTCCTGGACCAGGCTAGACGATGGGGACGCATATGTTCTCGGGCTGCCTTTTTATGGTGGGTCGTGTGGGACTCGAACCCACGACTCTCTGCTTAAAAGGCAGATACTCTACCGACTGAGTTAACAACCCATAGACAGTAGGTAAGCAACTGATTTTGCTACCACCCGCTTTCTATGTGTCAGTTCACGCTGAACGCTTTCGCAGTCACGTTTTAAATCGTGCCCTGACGCATAGAAGGCATTTATAATCTAATTTCTTCGGAAAGTCAACCCTCTTTTTGAAAAATTCGCTTTTTTTTGCGATTATTTTTCTTTCAGCCAGTATCGGTTGGATTTCGCCTGCACACTCTGGTAGTATTCAATGTATTTTACTACCCGCTGTTTCAGCTCCGAACGCGGCGCGGCTTCGTTTATACCACGGATATCGTAATAGAAATCCATTTCATTGTAAATCTTCTGCGAGGCCTGGCTGAGACTGGCCGCCCGAACGTCCTCCTCATTGACTTTAAAGCCGCGCGATTCCATCACTCGTGGCCCGGTGAAGATTACCAGGGCGTTGGGCTCGGCCAGGGTCACGTCACCTAGGGCCGCGTAGCTGGCAATGGCCCCGCCGGTGGAGGGATCGCCCAGAATGGAGATGAAAGGCAGGCCCTCACGTTTGAGACGGGTGACGGCATTGACCGTCTTGACCATCTGCATCAGGGCCGGGGTACCCTCATGGAGGCGCGCGCCGCCCGAGCAGCACAGGCTCACCAGGGGCAGTTTCTTCCCAATGGCGTATTCCACCAGTCTATAGAATTTTTCACCGAAGGCCACGCCCATAGTGCCGCCTGAGAAGTAAAACTCGCAGACCGCCAGGGCCACCTTGTAGCCGAAGATGGTCGCCTCTCCAGTCACCAGGGCCTCACGGAAGGGCGAGCGTTTGCTCTGCTTGGCCAGGAAGGACACATATTCAGTGGTCAGGAGGGCCGGGTGGAGGATGTCGTTGGCTGTCAGATCACGGTTCAGTTCCTGGAAGGAATCTTCATCGGACAGACACTTGATCCAGCCCTGGGCGCCCATGATGCTGCTGCGGCCGCACTCGGGGCAGACATAATGGTTGTCCATGAATTTATCTAAGGGGATGACCGCTCCACAGCCTTCCTGCTCACCGGCTTTTAAACTCAATTCGCCGCACTTGACGAACTCGACGGGACGGCTGGCCGGGTCCTGCCAATCCCCCCAGTTATCGTCGGGCTGGAGGTCCAGGTCGCTGGCTTTGAAAGTCTTGATGTCCGGTGAGGGAACTGATTTACGCCTCAGCGGCGTGAGGCTGAACCAGGAGGCCCAGCGTCCGCGGGCCGGAGAGCCGTCTAGGTCTTTTTCTGTCACGCCAAAGGCCACCGCCCTCTTGCGGCGAACCCTGATAAGGCTTTCCACCTTGGAACGGGCCAGGGTGCGTACGGTTTTTTCCAGATAGCTGCCCAGCACCTTGGCGTAACCGGCCACATCGGTCACCTTGGCCGGAGCGGGCAGCACCTTGTCTATCACCTTAAATTCCAGAAGCTCGGCCGCCGTGGGCTTGGAAATCATCAGCGCTTCGCGCACCTTGGAGGCGTCCCGGAAGATAATGGCCGCCAGGCTCTCGGGCGGGGCGGTGGCATAGAGGGCGTCATCGAACTGGGCGCGGCGGTCGGTCATCTGAATGGCCAGGGCTCCGCCGCTGCCGCCTTCACCGATCACCACTGAAACGGTCGGGATCGGAACAGTCAGAAAGACTTTTATCAGCTCCGCAATAAAAAAGGCCTGGAATTTCTGGGCCGACTCCATTGAGATGTCGGCTCCGTATGTGTCGATGAGGGTGATGATGGAGACCGGCGCGCCTTCTTCTTTGCGGCTCACGGCTTTTTTAATGAAACGGATGATGTTGGAGTGATCCTCGGCCGTCAGCATGCCGTGATTGAGTTTGGCCAGGTCTTCCTTGGTTCTGAGGTTTTCCGGCTTTGGTTTCTGCTGGGCGATGATGAACAGATCCCGTCCCCACTGGTCGACTTCGCCAAGGATGAGGGCGTCACTGGACATGGCGTTCTGCCTGAAACCGGTGAAAATGGCATGGATCAGGTCGCTGGACCTGGGCCTGAGCGGAGAGCGCGTACGGCGGCGAAAAATATCCACCACATCAACTGAAGTATTTGCATTTGTCATAATAGCTCCACCGGGCTGGGCCCGGACCCCACGTCTAGGTGAGTTCTTACCGTAATAGTTAATTTTGGCGGCCATCATCGTATCAGGAGCGGTGCCCCCTTGGCTGTGGCCTGTGTTTGTCAGTTTACAATTGCCGCGTGCGGTCACTTTCCGGCCGCTAGTACGGCCTGACCGAAACCGCCGCTTTGGAATTGGGGCCAGGGCCGCCCTGACCGGACAAAGTCCACCGAATATTATATCAAAAAAAGTTTAAAAGTAAAAACAAGGCCTGAACGTTTAATCCGCTCAATAATTTGGAATTGCTGGCCGCCGTCGGTTTGGATATAATAGCCATCGTCTTTATTACAGCATACCTAATGTGCATACTTAAATTGACCGACCGTTTTTTAGAGTGACGATTTGACCGCCTGAGGCCCCATGAGAAATTTTAAGCATGATATCGACTTTGAAGATCCTGAACTAATTTCAGAACTGATCAAAACCATGATTGAGCGGACTCCGGCCGCCTATGTAGTGTTGGACAAACACTTTCGCGTTCATTATGCCAACAGTTATTTCTATCGCCTGCGCGGTGCCTCGCCCGGAGCCATGGTCGGGCGCTTCTGTTATGACGCGGCCAACAACGGCCGCCCCTGTCCGGTTTGCGTGGTGCGGCAGACCTGGGAGGACGGCAGGCACCACTTGATGATGCGCAAAGATATTATGCCCGATGGCTCCGCCACTTATCTGGAAGAGCATGCGATTCCCATTCTCAAGGGCGACGGCGCCTTTGATTTCGTGCTGGAGATCATGATCGACCGCACCCGGGCTATGCAGCTGAGGCAAGAGGCCGGGGCCATGTTTCATAATATTGTGAGATCGCTGGTCTCTGTTCTGGAAAAGAAGGACGCCTACACCTGCACCCATTCCAACGACGTCAGTACCATCAGCACCCGGCTGGCCAGATTCATGGGGCTTGACGAGGGCCTGGTTTACAGGATCAGCCTGGGGGCTCTTCTGCACGATATCGGGAAAGTTCTGATACCTGACACCATCATCAACAAGCCAGGCGGGCTGACCGATGATGAATATGACGTCATCAAGCGGCATCCGGTGGAGTCATTTCGTTTGCTGGCCAATCTTGAGGGTTTTGAAGACATCAAGGATATCTGCCTGCGCCACCATGAGCGGTGGGACGGGCGCGGCTACCCGGACGGGCTGAGCGGCCGGGAGACCCTTTTGGGCGCGCATATCGTCAGTCTGGCCGACACTTATGACGCCATGACCTCTGATCGTTCCTATCGCCGGGGGCTGCCGCATGAGACGGCCATAGAGGAGATTCGCCGGGGCGTGGGCGGGCAGTTCAACCCGGAGGTCGGGGAAAAGTTTATTGAGATGGGCACCCTTTATTACAACAGCCGCGAGCGGATGACAGCCACCGATGGCTCTGTAATGGATGATTATCTTCAATTTCTGCACAATGACGGACAGGACAGGGTGGTGCGGGATCTGTCGGCCATTGAGGCGCCGGGTGCGGCCGGGCCGGAGGAACTGGGCGGCGAATTTTACTTCACCGACGAACTGGCCCGGAGTATTTTTAAGCATACCCCGGCTTTCTATTCCATTATTGATGAAGACATGGACGTTCTGTACGTCAGTGATTCAATGGCGCGGGAGCTGAACTGCGAGGTCTGTGACCTCATCGGCCGCAAGTGCTATGAGATTAATGAGAAGAACACCAGCTGCCTGATGGACGGCGAGGATCTGAGCTGCCCTGGGTTGAGGGCCATGAACCAGAGGGTTGTGCACCGTGGTGAAGTGGACGAATCCTGGGGCGGGGACGCCAGAAGCTTTGACATCACGGCCATACCGATTGAGATTGAGGATCGCCACGGCCGCCCCAGCCGCTATGTTCTGGAAATAATGTTTGACCGCACCGATGAGGTGGCCCTTCAGCGCAAACTGAATCAGGACATCAGGTTAGTCATTCAGACTCTGGAAAGACTCATCGCCCGGATAGATCCGGCCGAGGCTGGGAATTCCGAGGCCATTATTCAGGAATGCGGTTCCATCGGCGAATTTCTGAGCCGTTTCAGCGAGGAGTTGAGCCGTAAATATCGCGGCGAATCTTAAACCATGGGCCTTTTGGAAAAAATTAGCGGTCTGAGCGGCCGCACGGTGCTTGGCGTCAATCCGCCGGTATTTGATTTCGCCTGGTTTGATTTGTGGTCGAAGCCGGTGGGTCTGCTTAATATTCTGGGGCATCTCCGGGCGCGCGGCAATCAGGTTTTTCTGGTCGACAGCCTTTATGAAGCGCGTGAAAAAGCGCTCTCGGGCGGCCGGTGGAAAGTCCGGCGGGAGCGTCTGCCCAAACCGGACGCCTATCGCGACATCCCCCGGCATTATCACCGCTTCGGCCTGAGCCCGGAAGAGCTGCGTCTGCGCCTCATGGCCGCGCCCCGGCCCGACCTGATTCTCCTGACCTCCATTATGACCTATTGGTATCCGGCAGTGTTTGAGACGGTCCGCATACTGCGGGAAGTATTTCCAAACGTTCCGATTGTGCTGGGCGGCATTTACGCGACCCTCTGCCCTGAGCACGCGGCCGGGAGCGGGGCTGATTATGTGATAGGGCCGGGAGAGGCCTCTCCGCGCCCGGCGGTCCTGCCGCTTGACCTTTATGATCGGCCTGAATACGGGGTGGCGGCCACTTCTTACGGCTGCCCCATGCGCTGTCAGTATTGCGCCTCATCTATTTTGTCGCCTGTGTTCCAGCCGCGCCCGCTTCAGGATATTTTCGCCGACCTGGCCGGACAGGCGGCCTCCGGCCCGGTGCGGGATTTCGCCTTTTACGACGACGCGCTGCTCTGGGAGAGGGAAAAACGTTTCTATCCCCTTTGTGAGCATATTCAGGCCACTTATCCTGATTTGAATTTTCACACCCCCAATGGCCTGTCGGTGGCCATGCTTGATCAAAAGTGCTGCCGCCTGATGCGCCAAACCGGTTTTCGCACTCTGCGCCTCAGCCTGGAAGGCATAGACGCTTATACCAACTCCGTCGGGTCAGATAAAAGCGGCCCTCAAAGCTATGGGGAGGCGGTAGCCAACCTGACGGCGGCCGGATATCAGCCTGAAGATGTGGAAACCTATATTCTGGCCGGGTTGCCGGGCCAGAATATTGATGATATTGAGCGTTCCATAGATTTTGTCAAATCCCTGGGCGGCCGTCCCAAGCTCTGCGAATTTTCGCCCATTCCCGGCACCCGTTTATATAACGAAGCCCTGAAATCTGACCCCCTCCTGGCAACGGAACCGCTATGGCATAACAATACGGTTTATGCCTCTTATTTATCTGGCCGAATCCCTCCTTCCAAACTCCAGGCCCTAAAATCTCAGACCGGGACCGGGCCTAAGGCTATCGCTTGAAAACGCAAAGGTAAAACCCGGCCGGGCGGCCGGAAAAATTTCTGACATCGCTCGTAATTTTCTCTGATTCCCGGCCGGGTGGCTTCAGCGGCCTTCTGGTTGTCCGTGCCCGTCCGGGGAGCAAAATTACGAGCGACTTACAGTGCCTTTCATAAAAGTTTCCGGCCGCCCGGCCTGGTCAGTGTCAGTGTTTGGGCAGGGTGACGGTTGCGGTCTTCTTTTGTGAGCCGCCCCCTGGTTTTACCACAGGCGTTTTCAAGTGATTGCCCTGACTCTCCCCGTGGCATTGCCCGCAGTTGGTGTCATAGAGCCAATTTTTTTATTCCCGTCTCTTTTTTTATATATTATTCATCTTTTTATAGTTATTATTTAGTAAAATATATTTACTAAGGCTCATTTCCAATCTTCATTTTTCAAATATAGTTGCGAATAGAGGTGATGGATATCGATATATATTGTGTGTCGCTTTAGGTTGATAACAGAGGATATTGACTAAAAAGGTCTGAATCGATAGAGTGACATAATTAACTTGGGTATTTTAATAATCAGACCTCCAAAAATATTGTTGTTTTTTGACGGACTGCCCGTGGGCGGACGACCGTCCGCTATTCATGAATGGCCCTCATGAATATGTGGCCGTGCAGCCCTCGAATGTGGAAAGGCGGGCGGAAGCCCGGTCGTGAAGTATGACGCCCCGTTTTCTGGTCTTTGTGATTTTGTCGGTTGTTGCGAGCGGTTGTTATCCGGCGGGAGCAAAGGCCCGGTCCTGGACTCCTTCTGACACGATCACCGTTGGTTATGGCAACACTCTTGAGGTTCCCCTGGTTACAGGCGATGTTGGATTCAGTTTGGACCATGAGGCCAGTGCCGTCGTTAAATCGGTTCAAGACGCAATGGTGGAAGTGCGCGGCGGTGTTGATTCTCAGCTGATAGTAATTCAAGCCACCGGCAGCAATACCTTCTGGGCCGCGGACGGCACCTTTACCACTCTGGACTTCCGTGAATCGGAAGGGGTCCTGCCGGAAAGCGGCAGTATCGGCCAAAGGGACGCGGCGTCCGTTTTCAATTTTGGGGACAACGGCAATGGCAACCTGATGGTCAGGCTGAAAGATATCGTCGGCGGCTCGGCCGAACTGGCCACCACCATCAACCTGTATAGCGACGCCAGATTGGAACAGGCCTGGGGCGGCGCTTTGACCGGGCATGTGAACCTGAATTTTATGGGCGACCGGTTTCAGGATTTCGATGGCTTCCGCAGTGTCGGGCAAGCCGATATTGATACGCTTCTGAACATAAGCGGCGAAAATTTCACCCCCGGCCCCTCCGGCGATTCGTCAACTGTAGTGAGTATCAGTGAAATTCTGGGCGGCCGGGGTGAAAACTTCACCACCATAATCGCCGGTGGGGCGAAGGAGGCGGTCAGCGGCTATGCCGTGTCCGGGCCGGTGGATTATGTGTTTTCAGTGCAAAACGCCATAAGTGGCGGCAACTTTGAATTTCAGTATAACGGGACCACAGCGGCCCAGAACAACACCCTTTCAATCGGCAGCGCGACTGACGACACCCTGGTTGTTATCAGCGGCAGCAATGAAAATGCCACTGTCAGACTGGGCACCCTGATCGGCGGTGACGAATCCCACCTGACCACTCTGGTGGTGGATGGACAGGTGCGGGTAACAGCGGACACCACTCATAATCTCAACACGCCCCATAACAATCTCAACATCATCAACAATAATAACTCTTCGGAAGCCGTCGTTCTGGAAAATGTCGGGGACGGCGTTCTCAATCTAGGCGGCAGCGGGTCAAACGTTGTGCTGAAATGGGTGAATTCTTCCGGCACGGGCCTGACCATAAACAGCCTCGACAACATGAACCGGGCCACAGTTGAGGCCGCGTCCCTGGATCGGTACAGCGGCTTGTCCGGCAATTCAAAAATCACCCTGGCCAATGCCACTCTTAAGCTGGCGGCCGACGGCAGCGGCCTGACTTCCGCCAGCGGAGCCAGCCGCTTCAAAATGGATTCCTCAACCGGAAACAGTGTGCTCGACGCCAGTGCGGTTACAGGTGAACTTGAATTCGGGATGAATCAGCAGCCCACCATTGTGGTCGGCAGCCAGGGCCATGTGATTATCGAGAACAGGGAGCTGGTCTGCCTCAGCGCCCTGGAAAGCCGCGCCGGAAGCAGTGACGCCTTTGACGGCAAGATCGGTTTTGATAATGCGGGCGGCAATCGCCTTATCTTTCTCAGCCACGGAATCAATGCCTTTGAAGGCGGCTTTAAAATTGATGATGGCCGCGCCAATATCGAATTTGCCGGTTCAACGTATGTTGTCGGCTTTGTCGACAGCGGGGCGACAGGGCTTTTGAATGCCGGGCACGTCTTCTTTACCGGCCTCAACGACTCCTCCGATCCGCTGAGCGCCTCCCGGATATCATTTGGCAACGGACAGCTTGATATGGGTCAGAGCGTCGTCCATCTGAATAACAGCCTCCTCTTGATCCAGGAAGACGGCAGCTATGGCGGACTGGGGCACATATCATCGCTTATTATGGGCGATGGAGCCGACAGCCTTGAGCCGTCCTCACCGGCGTCCATCACCTTGATGGACACCTCCCTGTCAGCCCAGTTGGCGGCGGTCGGGCAGGAGGGCGTTCGCGTCAACGCCAGCATGGCCATTGGCGGCTGGTCGGTCATGGAAAACAGCCTGAACGTTTTGGGCACTCTGACCATCGGCGGCAAAACCGTAGTGAACGGCCACCTGGCCACTCTGTCCAGCCCGGACAGCCCGGCCCTCTATTTTACGGTTAATCAGTCGGTTGAACTGACCGACGCCGCCCGGTTCAGCTATATCGATCCCGGCACGATTATAATGATCGACCCGGAACTGGCCGCCGTGCTGCGGGATACCGGGGAAGGGCTGCGCGTCTTGGCTTCGGCTGATGGCGCCACAGCGATTGATCCGCTCCTACTGGCAGGGCTGACGGCCAATATGGAATTCAATGACAGCAATCTGGCCGCCCTTTCGGGCGGTTATTTTGATTTGGACCCCTTCAGCGGAATCCTGAGCTATGGCGCGCCCGGCCGCGGCCTCAAACCTCTGCCGGGCTATGCCTCTTCAATGATGGAGGCGGCCATGGCCCATAACAGCCTCCTGGGCCAATACATCAAGCGCGGGCCGGGCCTCTCCGCCCGCCGTTATTACAAGGAACTGACCCAGATAATGGGCAACACCCTGAACGCGGCCCTGAACATGACCGGGAACCGCGCCCGTGAGGCCATGCGCCGCCTGAAAACTTTCGCCGCGCTGGACGGGACGCTCCCCTCATCCGGCAATGCCGCCTCCAGGATTACCGATGGCCTCTGGCTCAACGCCGGTTACGGACGGCTCACCATTGACGAGAATTATAAAAAGGGCTATGGCGGTTTTAAAAGCACCTCCGGCGGCCTGACTCTGGGCTATGACCTGGAAGTGACGCGCTGGTTCCGGGCCGGTCTTTTTGTGGGGCAGAACACGGCGGAAATGAAATCCGACTGGCAGCGCATCGAAACCGACGATCTGGAAGCCGGGGCCTATGGGCAGCTGTTCCTGCCCCACGGCTTCATCATCAATGCCGCCGCCTCCTATGGCTGGCAGTCGCACACCTCCCGCCGCGACATCGACCTTCGCGGCACGTTCGGCTCCAGTTTTAACCAAAAGCTCAAAGCCTCCTTCAATGGCGACACCATCAATGCCCAGATGGAGCTGGCCCGTCCCCTGGCGCTCAACGAACGCCTATACCTCACCCCTTCGGCCGGATATATTTATCAGGGCATACTGCTGGACCCATATCTGGAATCTTCCAGCATAGGCGACGGGCCTGAATATGATCTTTCCCAGATTGCCGCCGGATGTGATTTCGACCTTCATTTATTGAAGGTCGGCACGGAGGTCAGTTGGCGCGGCGAAGATTTGTCCGTAACCGGCCGCACGCACTGGCTTGAAAATGTAGGTGATACCCGCCCGGAGAGCAAGGCCATTTTCGCCCAGTCGGCCGACCCCAAAATTTTCAACATTTACGGAGCTGAATATGATCGCCGGATGATAAATCTGGGTTTGGGGGTTGACTGGTCGCCGCTGGAGGGCGGTCTGGCGGTCGGTCTGGATTATGACGGGCTGCTCGGCACGAAAACGACCTCCCACAGCCTGAACCTGAATGTAACCTATAACTTCTAGCCGGGCTGGGCCCGGACCCCACGTCTGGGCGGCTTCTTCCCGTAATAGGTGGTTATGGCGGCCATCATCGTATTAAGAGCGGCGCCCCCTCGGCGGTGGATACGTTCATCGCCTGGGGGGCGCCGCTCACGCGGTCATGGGTGACCTGATCAGGCCTGGGACATGGTTCTCCAATCGTCGCTTTCAGAGGTGCTGGCCACTTCGTGAACCTTGGTGATCTTGCGATAGGTGAAATAAACATCCTCAAGGTGGGTGAAATGAGCCTGGCCCGGGTCCTGGCAGTTGGGGAAATAGCTGGTGATGTCCACAATGATGGCGTCTTCCAGGGTGATGGTGAAATAGTGTTCCATGGTGCCCTGGGCTGAAGTGCGATAGAATTTCATGGCTACTTCGGGCAGTTTTTCACCGCTGGTCAGGGCGCGGAACAGCAGCGGAGAGCACTTGTCCATAACCTTGGTGACTTTGAAGGGTTTGTGGACGCGCTGCCCGGTGGGCTGGCCGCTCTGCGGATCGCGGGGCAGCAGGATCTGATGTTCGAAAGCTTCGATGAGGGTTTCGTCCTCATGGCCTTCCTGCCAGATGTTGCCCACGGAATCTTCGGTAAAATTACCGGCGGTGATGTTGCCCTGGCGTTCGCCCTGAATGGAGAGGTAAGCTGGAGTCGGCATAATAATGCTCCTTCTTTGGGAAAAATTATGAAACCGCGGTTGTGTTTCACTATTTTCTATAGGCACTAAGTATGCCAACACCACCATCAATAAAATCAACTATTTATAGCACATGAAAAAAGACTTTTCGGCAATATTTGGCCGGGAAATTTTGCATTTTTAATTGATTTCACCATTTTTCGCCGATAACAATTGAAAATATATAACAAAATCCTTCAGGCAACATTTGGCCTAAAAAACCCCCATTTCGGCAACATTTGGCCTAAAAAACCCCCATTTCGGCAACATTTGGCCACCCGGGCATAGCCCTGGGCCGGACAGAGCCCGGACCCCACGTCTGAGCAGCGCCTTCCTGCAATAATAAGTTCCGGCGGCTATCAACGCATTAAAAAAACCACTCCCCCCAGCTATAGATGAGATGCGCCCATAGCTAAGGGGGGTGGCTCTTAATACGATGATGGCCGCCGTAACTTACTATTACGGGAAAACCTCACCTAGACATAGCCCCGTGCGGGCCACGCACTAGAAATCGAAATCGTCGTCCATGGGGAGGGACTTGGGGGCGGCGTCTCTGGATGGAGCTGATACCGCCGGCTTTGGTTGGACTGAAGACCGGGATGAAGAGCCGCTCCGCCGCTGGCCGCCCGTGTGACCGGCTCCGTGAACCAGACCGGTCATGTCATCAACCGCGGTCAGGAGGTTGGCCGCCTGAAGTGAAAGCTGGCCGGCCGCGCTGGCCGATTCCTCGGCCGAAGCAGCGTTGGACTGGGTGACCTTGTCCATCTCCGTCATGGCCGTGGTTATCTGGCCAATGCCCTGGGATTGCTCTTTGGAGGCTTCAGCCACTTCGGCCAGAAGCTCCGCCACCTTGGAGGCATGGCTCTCTACCGTCTTGAAGCCCTCGGCCGTGGCGTGGACCATCTCTGAGCCTGAATTTATGTTGGAAATGGTCTGGGCAATGAGGTCTGACGTGCTTTTGGCCGCATCCGCCGAACGAATGGCCAGATTGCGAACTTCATCAGCCACCACCGCAAAACCAGCCCCGGCCTCACCGGCGCGGGCCGCTTCGACGGCCGCGTTCAGGGCCAAAAGGTTGGTCTGGAAGGCAATCTCATCAATGGTTTTGATGATTTTACCGATTTCGTTGCCCGATATGGAGATTTCATCCATGGCCCTGATGACTCCGCCCATCGAGTTGTCAGCCTCCAGAACGGCCTTGTTGGCCTGGGCCATCAGAGCGTTGGCCTCGGCGGCGTTGTCGGCGTTGCGGCTGGTCATGGAACTGAGCTCCTCCAGGGCGGCGCTGGTCTGTTCCAGGCTGGCCGCGTTTTCAGTGGCCCCTTCAGCCAGGGTGCCGGAGGATTGCGAAAGCTGCCCTGCCGCGTTATCCACTTCCTGCGCGCCGTCGGCCAGCACCTCAATGATGCGATTGACCGGCACGGTGATGCCGCGCGTGATAAAGAAAGCCATGACCATGCTGATGACAATGGCCACGCCCGTGCCAATGAACAGGGCCAGAACAACCCGGTTAGAGGCGTCCGCCGATGAATCGGCCACCTGATTGGCCATGCTGCTGCCCGCCGCCCGCAACTTGGCCGCGTTGGCGCCAATGGCGTTGTTGAGCGTGCCGCGTTCACGGGCCGCTTCAGCGGAATCGGCATAGTCCCTGGTTATCTGATCCACCATGCCCTCGGCTCCATCCAGCAGGCTGAACAGGTTTTTCATGTAAGCCCTGGCTTCATCGGTGCGGGTATCGCTATCTAGAACAGTCAGGAGCTCACGGGATTTCTGGATGCTTTTTTTAGCCTCACCGAACATGGCCGGGTCGTTGTCGGCTGAAGCCCATTGTATATAGAGCACAACTTCATCCACATCGTCCTTGACCGTTCTGGTATTCGCCACACGCTCAATGCGTCTCAGTATTACGGACGGAGAGGCTCCATCACGCACTTCCTGCTCCTGGGCGGCCACTTCCTTGGCCAGATATTCCTGGAGCATTTTGGTGAATTCAGCGTGACCGGCCATAAGGTTGTTTCTCAGGTTCAGCATCGATTCCTGACGAGTCTTCACCTGATTGACCATATCGTGATATCTGGTGTAATCCGCACGCAGAGTCTGAAACGGCTCCTGAACTTCCGGCACCCTGATATAGTGGGCGTTGGGCGAATTAAGGTTTTCCGCCACACGATCAAACCCCTTAAAGACCTGCTCGCTATGTTCATTGGCGGCTTTCCAGGCGTCTTCACTGCGGCTGACCATATAGGCCCTTATCTGTGAGCCTTCCATGGCTGAATTGAATTGAATGTCAGTGGCCTGGGTCAGAAGCGGCAGCACATTTTCACTGAGGTTAACCGAACCATTTTGAACCGGCCGCATAAAAATGAAGACGGCCACGACCAGGGTGATAAAAATAATGTTGGTCAGGACAAAACCCATGACAATCTTGGTTCCAAGTTTCATACTTCAAGAACTCCTTTGCGCCAAGGCCGCCCGGAAAGGCTTCAGGTTCGACCGGCGGATATTTGTTGTCCAAATAAATAACCGTCACGCTGACTTATGGGGCCATATCAGCGGTATCGGCAGTGGCCAATAGCTTCTCCTGGTTTAAGGTCATGATGCGTCGCAACTAATAATGCAAAATAATTATAGTCGGGTTCAGCGCTGTGATTCTGTATCTGTACAGTGCTATTTGAATCTGGCTTTTGAGGGTTTCTTTGATGTATGTATTGAGGTTTGTATATTTTTAAAGGCTAACACATAACCAATTTCATATCAAGAAAAATAGTGCCCGGGAAGCGCGGCGGTTCAGCGGCAGGGCTTTGCGTGCAATAAAAAAAGCCCGGTCCGCAAGGTGCGGACCGGGCCGGTTATGAGCAGGCAAAGATCAATTCATTTTCAGTTAAAATTGGACGCGGTTTCCAGAACCGTCACCGGGGCGGTCACCGGCAGGCCGAAGGAGGCGGGGTTGAGTTCGCTCTCGCGCGGCTGAACCGGCTGAATGCGCAGCGCTTCCCAGTCATCCTGGCTGTTCAGCTGCGAATCATCCTGAACCGGCGCTGCCAGGGGCTGGCGGACCACATTGCGGCCCACCGGAGCATCGATGACCGCCACTTTCAGCACGTCATCCAGAGTTTTGGCCGTCGATACTTTCAGGCCTTTGAGGAGCTCGGCCGGCATTTCCATCAGGTCGGCCTGGTTCTTTTCAGGAATCATAACCTTCTTGATGCCGGCCCGCCTGGCGGCCAGGAGTTTTTCCTTGACGCCGCCCACCGGCAGCACCAGCCCGCGCAGGGAGATTTCACCGGTCATGGCCACATCCGGGCGAACCTTTTTGCCGCTGACCAGTGAGATAATGGCCGTGGCCAGAGTCACACCAGCCGAGGGGCCGTCTTTGGGAATCGCGCCCTGAGGAATGTGCAGGTGGATGTCATGGCTTTTGAACCATTCCGGGTCCAGCCCCCATTCCATAGCCCTTGAGCGTACATAGCTTATGGCCGCCTTGGCTGATTCCTGCATCACTTCGCCCAATTGTCCGGTCAGGGAAACCTGACCCTTGCCGGGCATGGCCACCGCTTCAATGAAGAGGATGTCGCCGCCGGCCGCCGTCCAGGCCAGGCCGGTCACCACACCCACCTGGGGCTTGGCCGCTTTCAGCTCACGCATGTGGCGGGGCGGACCCAGGATGGTGTTCAGGTCTTTGGGGCCAATGGTCTGGCCTTCTTCATTGCCTTCGGCCTTTTTCACGGCCGCGTCACGGGCCACCGCACCCAGGCGGCGGGTCAGATCCCGGCAGCCGGCCTCACGGGTGTAAGATTCCACCAGTTCGCGCAGGCCTTCGGGAGTTATGGCCAGATCGTCGGCGCTGAGTCCGTGGCGCTCCAGCTCTTTGGGCAAGAGGTGCCTTTTGGCGATTTCCAGCTTCTCTTCCATGGTGTAGCCGCTCACGTCCACCACTTCCACCCGGTCACGCAAGGGGCCGGGAATGTTTTCCAGGACGTTGGCCGTCAGGATGAACAGGACATTGGAAAGATCGAACGGCAGTTCCATATAGTGATCGGAAAAGGTGTCGTTCTGTTCCGGGTCCAGCACTTCCAGAAGCGCGGCCGAAGGATCGCCCATGGCGCTGAAGGTCATTTTATCAAGTTCATCCAGAAGAAAGACCGGATTGTTGCTTTTGGCTTTCTTCAGCCCGCTGATGAGGCGGCCGGGCATGGCCCCCACATAGGTGCGGCGGTGGCCCCTGATCTCGGCTTCATCGCGCACGCCGCCCAGGGACAGGCGCACGAATTCGCGGCCCAGAGCTTCAGCCACCGAGCGGCCCAGGGAAGTTTTGCCCACTCCCGGAGGGCCCACCAGACAGAGGATGGGGCTTTTGGCTCCGCCGGTCAGTTTGCGGACGGCCAGGAACTCCAGGAGCCTTTTCTTGACCTTTTCCAGCCCGTAGTGATCGCGGTCGAGCACTTCGCGGGCCACGCTCAGGTCGTTGATGTCCTCGGTGGCCTCCATCCAGGGCAGATCCAGAATCCATTCTATATAGTTGCGGATAACGCCATGCTCGGCCGAGTGGGAGCTGGTTCTCTTCAGCCGCTTCATTTCCTTTTCAGCCGCTTCGCGAACTTCATCGGGCAGCTGTTTGGCTTCAAGCCTTTCAGCCAGCTCGTCATAATCGCTGCTTTCCTCATCCTCATCGCCCAGTTCGGCCTCAATGGCTTTGAGCTGCTCTCTGAGGTGCATTTCGCGGTGGCGCTGATCCATATTGTCCTTGATGCGTTTGGTCACGGCGCGCCCGGCTTCGAGGTTTTCCACCTCAGCCGTCAACACTTCCAACAGACGCGTCAGTCGCTCTTCCACTCCGGTCAGGGCCATGTATTCAGCCTTGACTATTCTTTTCAGCGGCATGGCCGCCATCATCAGGTCGGCCATCAGGCCGGGCTTTTCATCCAGGCCGGCCCCGAACTGAATGGGGTTGAAGGGCAGAACCGGCGAGAGGTCGGCCATTTGGCCGAAGAGGCGTTTGGCTTCCAACACCAGATGACGCACGCTTTCGTGGTCCACCTGCGGTTCGGGCAGGGTTTCCACCAGGGCCACGCCATTGCCTTCGCCGCGCAGGCCCAGCATTTTCACGCGGGACAGCCCCTGGGCCACCACTTTAAGGTTGCCGTTTTCAGTTTCCCAGACTTTGTGAATCATCACGGCCATGCCTACCGGGAAATAGTCTTCTTCCGTCAAGCCGTCCGGGCCCACATCCGGGTTTCTGACCGCGAACAAGGCCAGAATGCTGTTTTTGTCGACGCTGCGGTGGACGGCCAGTTTGGCCTCCGGGTTTTCCACCGAGATGGGGTAAACCAATTGGGGGAAGATGTTCAGATCGACCATGGGTAATATATCCATCTGGCTCGGCAGGCCCACCACATCGGGTTTGAGGACCAGTTCGCCGCCGCTCATTTCCGCCGAAGGTTTTCCATATTCGTCAAGCTTCATAATATATTCACCGCTTTCCGCCAGGCCTGATTAAGGCCGGGCCAGATTTGTTTCTTATGCCATACGAACGTTTTATCGTTCGATGTGGATTTTGTTCTAGAGGGTAAATTAAGCACCGTTATCAGTTTTGTAAAGACTTAAATTCACTAAATCGATCAAATTAGCAATATTTATGCGCAATCTTCTTATGTCTGCCGCTTGCGGCAATTAAATACATACTGACTAAAAATTCTATTGGGAATCATAATGAGCTGTGGACACAATTGAAGCGCGGGGCAGGAATCGTCCGTCCATATTTCTCCTGGCCGGAGTTAATTGAGTTAGGGGTGAGTTGGGGGCTTCATGTCGTCAGCTTACAAACAAGGTAAGTCGCTATAGGGGGGCTGTCAATGGGGGAGTGAATATGGCCGGGGCAATCGCTTGAAAGGGCAAAGGTAAAAGCCGGCCGTGCGGGCAAAAATTTTTCCGAAAGGCACTGACGTCGCTCGTAATTTTCTCGTATTCCCGGCCGGGTGGCTTCATTAGAGGATTGTGAGTGCTTGGCCGTCCGGGGAGCAAAATTACGAGCGACTTACAGAAAATTTTTCGCCCGCACGGCCTGGTCAGTGTCGGCGTTTGTATAGGATGATGGTTGCGGTTTTCATACATGAGCCAACCATGTCCAGGAGGGCGGGGCGGTGAGATTTCTCCAGAGGGGACCACGATTTTTGCTCCCCGGACGGGCACGGATAAAACAGAACGCCCGTGAAGCCACCCGGCCGGGAATCAGAGAAAAATCGGGGGCCGCTATGGAGAAATCTCACCGCACCGCCCTCCGGGTTTTACCTTTGCCGATCGCACGCGATTGCCCTGTAAATATGGCTGCGGCCGCGGGCCGCACCCCGTCACGCTATTTTTTAGGTTTGGTGAGGGTGGCGGGACGGACCGCGTCAATACCAAATTTACCGGCCAACTGATCCAGGGCCTGATTCAACTTTTCCGCACGCTTCACCGCCTCTTCATTCCGCACTGGTTCCATCTGCGGCGGCTCCGCTTCAAAATCAAACAGCGAACGCTGCACCGGCACAGCCGGGGCCTCCGGTTCGCTGTCCAAATTTTCCTCGCCAACATAGCTCAGACGACTCAAGCTCACCCCGAGAAGCCTCATCGGCCCCAGCGTCGGGGCCTCCTTCTCATAGATATCCAGCACGGCCTTATATACCTCATCACGCAGGTCCGTGGGCCGGGACAGCGTTTTGGCCCGGGTGCGGGTCTTGAATTTACCGTCACGGAATTTTACAGTCACCGTCCGGCCCTTGAGGCCCTGTTTTCTCAGGCGGCGCACCGCCGTCATGGCCTGGGCCAGAAGCGCGGCCTTTATTTCCTCCGGGCTCTCCAGGTTTTCCCCAAATGTTTCTTCCGCGCCCACGCTCTTGGCGTCATTCCAGGGCTCGACTTCGCGCGCGTCAAGTCCGTTGGCCAGTTCCCACATATGGGTTCCAAATTTACCAAAACGCTTTTCCAGGACTCCGCGCTCTAAAACCGCCAAATCTCCGATAGTCACCAGGCCCAGGCTCTTGAGCTTTTCCTGCATCATCTTACCGACGCCCCATAAACTCTTCAGCGGCAGAGGCCACAAAAATTCCAGCTCACCCCCGGCCGGAACAATCGTCAGTCCGTCCGGCTTGTTCATGCCGGAGGCGATCTTGGCCAGATGCTTCTGGCTGGCCACCCCGGCCGTCACCGTCAGGCCTGTGTCCTCTCTTACCTCCGCCTTAATGCGCCGGGCTATTTCCTCCGCCGCGCCGAACAGCCTGTATGACCCGGTCACATCCAGAAAAGCCTCATCCAGCGAGAGCGGCTCCACCAGTGGGGTATAGCGGTGAAATACCGCCATTATCCGGTCAGACATTTCCTTGTAGCGCCACGGACGCGGACGAATGTACACCCCCTCCGGGCAGCGTCGCCGGGCCGTTACCATCGGCAGGGCTGAATGTACTCCAAAAGCCCTGGCCTCATATGAGGCGGTGGAGACCACTCCCCGAGAACCCAGGCCACCCACGATTACCGGCAGCCCTTTGAGGGCCGGGTTATCCAGGATCTCCACCGAGGCGTAGAACGCATCCATGTCCAGATGGATTATGCTTTTGGGGGGGCGGCTCATTTCCTGAAAGTTTCTCCGTAAAATGAAGTAATTATACCATTGATTTCAGGCTGTATCAAATCCGGCCGCTTTAAGTTCCTGCGATAGCCAAAACTTGGCCCCGATATTGCTTCGACTTAGAAGCAACTTTAGATTGTCCTAACGCAAGACTCTAAAAGAGATAAGCTTGCAGACAGGTGTTCCATGACGACCAACAGCGCCATTAATCGCAGCCATCTGGCGGCCTCCGCCGACCCGGGCGCCAGGCTTTCAGCCCTCCTGGGACCGGCTTTCGCCGCCTATCGCGAAGCCTGGGCCTGGGCGGAGAGCGGCTTGAGGCCCAACCATCCCCTCCATCTGGATGTGGATGTGACCACGGCCTGCAATTTCCATTGTCCCATGTGCCCGGCCGGTACAACTGGGCATTTTTTTCCCGGCTTCAAAAAGGGACTGTTTCTTGACAGGAACCTTTATAGAAAAGCCCTGGCCGAAGGTTCCGCCTGGGGCCTGCCCTCCATCCGCCTGGGCATGACCGGCGAACCGCTCCTGGTTGCGGATATTGACGAATGGGTCAGCGAAGCCAGACAGGCCGGCGTTCTGGATATCAGCCTCATTACCAATGGCCGTCTGTTGACCGCCGCTGTCAGTAAAAGGCTGCTCAAGGCCGGGTTGACCCGGCTGATGATCTCGGTTGACGCGGCCAGCCCGGAAATTTATTCAGAGGTGCGGCCGGGCGGCCACTGGCCCACGCTCTTGAACAACATTAATGAATTTCTACGCATCAGGCGTGAGGCCAATTCGATCACTCCGCTTCTGCGGGTCAGCTTTGTGGAAATGAGCGTTAATCAGACCGACCGGGAAGCCTTTAAAACGCTGTTCGAGCCGCTGGCCGACTATCTCAGCTTTCAGCGGTATTTGAATATATTAGGCGAGACAGATACCGAATTCAGCCCGGCTCCTTTCGCGGGCGGAGAAGGTTACTGCTCCGAGCCGTTCACCAGAATGGCCCTCCATGCAGACGGCGGCCTTTTCCCCTGCTGCGCGGACTTCGGACGCCAGAGGCCTCTGGGCAATCTGGCCGATGGCAGCCTTCTTGCTACCTGGCAGTCAGAGGCCGCCTTGAGCCTGACCGCCAAAGACGCGGCCGGCCGTGAACCCTGCCGCCGGTGTCTGGCCGCAAGCATCAGTTCAGAAAAAAATCATTGGCCGCCAAAAGTGGAAAACACGCCTGGCGACCCGCAAATACAGGTTTTGTCAAACAATTCATATTTGGCCGGAGACGAGGGCCAAGGGACAGAGAGGTAATTATGTACATTTTATGCCTGGGCAGCGAATACTTTCATGAGGCGCTGGTTCGTCAGGGCCACACGGTGATTGCCCCGCCCCACAAGGACGGCTTTCCTCTGGGTGACTTTTACAACACCCGCGTCGACCGGCCGGATTTGTTGATCTACACCGATCACCTTGGCCAGCACGCCTGGCCGCAGGGGCTGGAGGAATTGAACATTCCCAAAATCTACTATGCGGTCGATACGCCCATCAATTTCTGGTGGCAGAAACATTTCGCCCATCTGTTCGACGTCTGCTTCGTGGATCAAAAACCTTATGTGAAGATGCTGGAAGAGGAAGGGCTGGACGCCAACTGGCTGCCGGTGGCCGTCAACACCAGCGCCTATCAGGGCGACCAGGCCGCCGATACCCCGAAGATCTATGATTTCGGATTCGTGGGCGTGGTCGATGAAAAAGTGCGGGCCAAACGGAGCCTCCTTATCAAGCAGCTTTCCAGCCGCTATAGCCTCAAAACTGAAGGCGACCGCCAGGAAGGCTGGGTGACGCCCGGAGAAAGTTCGGCCATTTACAGGCAGTCACGCCTGATCCTCAATGAGAACCTGTTCCCCGGCGTCACCACCCGCATGTTTGAGGCCATGGCCAGCGGCACGGTGCTTTTCACGGAAAAGGCCGGGGGCGACCTGGGCGAGCTGTTCATGCCCGGCGAGGATTTTGCCTGGTTTGAGCCGCAGGAGCTTTTCGAGGCCGCTGAATACTGGCTGGGTGATGAAGAGCGTTTGAGAAGAGTGTCTGAAAGAGCGCTGGAAAAAGTTATCAGCGCCCACGATATCAGCCACCGGGCCGAGACCGTCATGTCGGTGGCCCAGCGGCTCAAAATCACCAAGAGCTTAAATGGCCCCGAGGCTTGGGATCGGGAAGGCAAAGTGCTGTTCCTGACCGCCCTGCGCTGGCCCAATGAAGACGGCAAGAACCGCATCAGCCGGGCCGAACGCCTGTTTATGAACGCGGCCGAGGAAGGCCGGCTGAGCGCTGAAGGCAAATTCATGCTTGGCCATATATCCCGCCTCAAGGGCGACGCGGAAAAAGCCGCCCTGTGGCTCAGCCGTTCCTATGATGAAGGCTTCGCCCGGGCTGCGCTGGGGCTCGGTGTTCTGTGCATGGGCCGCCGCAAGGCTGAGGACGCTAAAAAGTGGTTCGGTGATTTCACCGGTCTCGGCTCTGAATTTCCAGAGTTGGATGTGGATCTCCTGCATTTCGAAGCGGTGCTGCCCATTGCCGCCCGCCTGATGGAAATGGGCGAAATCATCACCCCCGGCTTCAACCTGATGCCGCACGACCCGGCCTTGTGGACAGCTTTTGAATACTATCTTTCCGCCCATCAGGCCAGACCGGGCGACCTGGAAGTCGGCCGGGCTTTGGGGGGCCTGCTGTTAAACTGCGGGGCCGCGGCCGAAGCCATGAAAGTGGTCTCCGCCGCGCTGGAGAGCAATCCCGCCGACGAAACGCTGAGCCAGATTTACAGCCAGGCCGCCAGAGCCTCATATTTGAGCCTGAATTGAGGGGGAGCAAATGACTTTCGATCAAATGGCCATGAATATGGCCGGTAAACTAAACGTCGGCCAGCAGGGCGCGGTCATCACCCAGGGCCCCAAGGGGCCGGGCCTGATCTACGCCGGGCAGACCATTCACGATGCCGACAATCCGGTGGACGAAGCCTTGGGCTGGATTAAGAACTGCGGGCGCGGCGGCGGCAAGCCCGGTCTGGCCCTGGTCTTCGGGCTGGGCCTGGGCTGGCACCTGAAGATGCTGCGCAAGCAATATCCGAAAATCAAGCTGGTGGTCTTCGAGCCCGTCCTGGCCTTGAAAGACGCATATGAGCGAAACACCGTCATGACCGAGGCCGACGGCCCGCCGCCGATGATCATCACCGAGTGGCAGGAATATGAAAAAACCGCCGGCAAGGAAATCGTCTATGGCGAGCAGTCCGGCATGCTGGTTGTTTCGCCCGACGGCTACCGGACCATCAAACCGGAAGCCTACATCGCCTTTGAGCGCTACGCCCGCCGCGAACTGATGCGGCGCGCGGTGGTCGACCGCACCAGGGAAAGCACCGGCTGGGATTTTCTAAAAAACCTCTCCCACAACGCCGGTCTGACCGCCGAATATCCAGATCTGATGATCCTGCGCGGCCGCCTCCCGGCCCGCCCGGCCTTTGTGGTCGGTTCCGGCCCCAGTCTGGATAAGAATGTCGACGAACTGCGAAACGTCGGGAGCAACGGTTTGATACTGGCCGCCTCTTCAGCCCTGAAACCGCTGTTGGCTCACGGCGTGAGCCCGGATGTGGTGGTGGTTATCGAATCGAGCGATACCAGCGATTACCTGAAGCTCAGCCCGGAAGAAATGGAAGTTATGGGGCCGAACACCGTGCTGGCCCTGGCCTCCAGCTGCCACCCCAATCATTTTAAGGTGGAAGGTTTCCACAAGGCCCTGTTCCATCTCACCGCCGGTGAGGCCCAGACGTTCAGCCAGGGCGTGTTTCTGCCTCAGGGCGGCAACGCCGGCAGCACGGCGTTTTCCCTGGCTTACACTCTTGGTCTGGCCCCGCTGATTCTGGTGGCCCAGGATCAGGCTTTCGAAGACGGCAAGCTCCACGCCGGCAACACCCCCGGTGAAGAAGATCTTGGCGATGTGGAATACATCACCGTCGAAGGCATAGGCGGCGGCGAAGTCCAGACCGACAGCGGTTTATTGGCCTCCATCAACTGGTTTGTGGAAGCGGCCAGAACCGTCAACGAATCATCTTCAGGCAGTGTGTCGCTCTTTAACGCCTCAGCCTCCGGCGCCCGACTGGCCGGATTCAATGAAGTGCCGCTGGGTTCCATTGTGGCCTCGCTGGCTCCGGTGCAGTCAAAACTGGATTTGGCCGCGGTCCTACCGAAGCTGCCCCGGCCCACCAACAAGGAAGTGTATGACGATGTGGCCCAAATGGCCAAAATCGTCAGCACCCTGCGCCGCTTCGCCACCATGGACCCGAAGAAGGCTTATGAGGAAATTAACAACGTGCGGCAAATCAGCCGCTTTCTGGGCCAGGTTCTGGCTGAGGCTTCGGTTTCCGGCAATCGCTCGGATCTCGTCAACGCCATGAACAAGGCCGATGAACTCATGACCGTCATGCTCACTTCACTGAGCTGAAAACTGTCAACGGCAGGGGTCGAGCGGCAGTGAGACGGAGCGTCAGCGACTGGCTTGGAAGCCGAAGCGGTAACCCGTGGAGCAAAAATCACACTTTTTGCGCAACTCTGAGCCTCTTGTTCAAGGTAAAATGCCATAATTAAAAACAGCAGAGAGAACCATCATGACGCTGGAAAATCAGGCCACCCTGGGCTTGGCCATGATCATGAAAAACGAAGCCATCAACCTTTCCCACAGTCTGGCTCCCCTGGCCGGGCTGGTGGATGAAATGGTGGTGGTCGACACCGGCTCCACCGACCACAGCGCGGACATCGCGCGCGGCCTGGGGGCGCGGGTGCTCGATTTTCAGTGGAACAACGATTTTTCAGCGGCTCGCAATTTCGGTCTGGAAGCGGCCACCACTGATTTCATCCTCTGGCTGGACGGCGACAACAGCATTACCCCGGAAGGGCTGGCCGATCTCCGCCGTCATCTGATCCGCGGCCGCGACATGATCCTCTGGGCCACTGAAGTGGTGGTGCCGCAGGGGGACCGGCTCTGGCAGAAGCGGGTTTTTCCCAACAATCGGCAAGCCCGCTTTGAGGGCCGCATCCATGAACAGTTAGTTAATCCAGCCGATTGGCCCGCCATAGCCACGGAGGTGGAGATCCGCCACTGGGGCTATGCCGAGCCGGCCGCGGCCCGCCAGAAAGGCGAGCGCAATCTGGAGCTTCTCTTGAATTGCCCGGAAACACGGCGGGGTGAATTTTACTGGCTCTATCAAACCGGGCGCACCCTTTTTAATCTGCGCCGTTTTCAGGAAGCTGCCCAGTGGCTCAGCGGCGCGTCATCTCGGCCGACGGAGAACCGTCCGCTGATGGGGCACACCCTGATTCTTCTGTCGCAGAGCCAGACCCGGCTTGGTCAGCATGAAGAAGCCGAGAGCACCGCCCGCCGTCTGGTAGACATGGAGCCGGGCTACGGCCCCGGCTATTATCACCTGGGCAAACTTCTCTACGACGCCGGGCAAGGGGCTGAAGCCGGTGAATGCCTGGAAACGGCCTTAATACTGGGCACCGGCGACAAGGTTTGGGGAGCGGATCAAGAGAGCCACAATTTTCGCGCGGCTTTCATGCTCGGCCGTATCTGGGCCGGGAGCGGAAAGCCGGGACCGGCCCGGCAAGCTTTCCGGCTGGCCCGCGACATGGACCCCAAGAATCCTGAACCGGCTTACGCCATGGCCGAAATGGCCCTGGCCGACGGCGACCCCACTGAAGCGCGGGGACATTTGAAACGAGTTTTGGAACTGGCCCCTGGACACAGACGGGCCCTGGATATGTGGGGAAGATTGGCCGCCGACGGAGGTGCCTGTGGACTCGCTTAGGAAGATAGGTTTTTACACGGCCGGGGTGCCTTTTGAAGGCGACGCTTTAGAACGCGGAGCGCTTGGCGGCAGCGAGACTGCTTTCATCCAGATTACCCGCGCCCTGGCCCGCCGGGGCCACCAGGTTTCAGCTTTCAATTCCTCTACCAAAGCCGGAATATATGAAGGCGTGGCCTATTATCCCTTTGCCGACTCCCTCCCGATTCTGGCCAGGGAGCATTTTGACATCTTTGTGGTCAGCCGCTATTGCGCTTTCTTTAACCTGCCGTTCATGAGCGACCTGAAGGTTCTGTGGAATCATGACACCCTGGACAACCCCAAAGAACTCCGGTCGGTTCACGATGAGATAGACCTGTTTCTGGTTCTCTCCAATTTTCATAAGGATAACTTTCTGGTCCGCATGCCGCAGATAGACGACCGGCTGGTGGTGACCCGCAACGGCCTTGATTTCGATCTGATGGATCGTTCGGCCGCGCCGGAAAAAGATCCCAATAAGGTCATCTACGCTTCGCGCCCGGAGAGGGGCCTGAAAACTCTCCTGGAAGATATCTGGCCGCGCCTTCACCGCGCCTTTCCTGATCTGCGTCTCCACGTCTGCGGCTACAACATCAAACTCGACGGCATACCGGCCGAGCTGGAAGAATTGTATCGCCACATCAACGTGCTTCTGGAGAGCACGCCCGGCCTGGTCATTCTCGGCGGCTTGAGCAAAGGCGAGTATTACCGCCACCTCAGTGAATCATCGATGATGCTCTACCCTTCGGTTTTCCCGGAGGTAAGCTGTCTGGCCGCCCTGGAATCACAGGCTCTAGGCGTTCCGGTTCTGACCTCAGACGCTTTTGCCCTTTCCGAATCCGTTCTCGCCCCGCAAACCAAAATCGGCGGACGGCCCGGCTCGCCCCAGTATGTCAATGACTACGTTGAACGGGCTATGGAGTTCCTGTCCAACCCCGCCGCCCTGGAGGAAATCGGCCGCACGTCCAAAGAAAAAATCAGAAGCCGCTACAGCTGGGACATGATCGCGGCCGAGTGGGAGCGGATGTTCAACCTGAGCCTTAAAGCTCGCGACAGCCAGAGTTATCTGGTGGAAATGGGGCCGGAGGATGATGTCCGTCCCCACTGATTCCGCGAATGATTTTGCTAAAAATTTTACCTACAGCCTGCCGCCGGACTTTAAGGACGCGCATGCCCTTCAGATTGAGGGCTGCCGGATTGGCTGCGGTTCCGCCGTGGCCGCTCTGGAACCCGGCCCCCAGGGCTATTATGGATTGAGCCACACCGAGAACGGCCGCACCGTGCGCCTGACCAGTGCGGTAAACCCGGCCGCCGAAGACCGGACCCTGGTGGACAAGTTCCCATTAGACCCGACGCGTGGGGTGCTGTGTCTGGGCTTGGGCCTGGGTTACTGCCTGGAGGAACTGAATGCCCGCCTGGCCCCTGAGGCTCCGCTGTGGGTGATGGAATCGCGCCCGGAGCTGGCCGCCGTGGCCCTGATGAGCCGTGATTTTTCCAAAATTATGGCCCGGCCCGGCTTCCGTCTTTTCATCGGGCCGTTCAATAATGGCTTGCCCTGGGGTGAGGAAAACGCCCCGGACCAAATTTTGGCCAGGCCCGGAACCGTGCGGCATTTTCATTCGGAGTATCCGGCCCTGTCATATCAGAGGGCGGCTTTCACGCGCCATGAAAAAGCCATTAAAAAGGTTCTGGTTTTCCAAAGCGATTACTATCTGGATCGCGAAATCGCCGGCAGCCTGAAGATGCTGGGCCAGGAAACGGCCGTCTGGCATTTCCAGCGCGGCCTAACCGGACTTGGCGACAATTATCGTGAGCTTCTGGGGCTGATAAAAGGTTTCCGCCCGGATATGGTTCTGACCGTCAATCATTTAGGCTTTGATGGGGAAGGCATGATGGACGACCTCTTCAGCCGCCTGAAGCTGCCGGTGGCCTCCTGGTTTGTAGACAGCCCCATTTTCATTCTGGGCGAAAACCGGCCGAGTGAGTATGTCTCCGTTTTCAGTTGGGACAGTGACTACCTGGAGCCCTTGCGGGCCAAGGGTTTTGAGAGTGTGAACTATTTGCCGCTGGCCGCTGACGACAGATTTTTCCATCCCTATCACCTGGCCAGGCCCGAGCGCGACATCGCCTTTGTGGGCGATACCCTGACTGCGGCCACCTTCAAGTATCTGGATAAACTCGGGCTGAGTGAAAGTATTCTCGATAAGATTGACGCGGCGGCGGCCGGCTTTTTAGCCGGGCCGGGCCTTCTGCCCGCTGATGAGATGATAGCGTCATTAATGAAAGAAACGGGCCTGAAGGCTGGTTCAGATTCCAGACCAAACTTGGAGGCGCTGATAACCTGGCGGGCCAGCCGCCTGTGGCGGCTGAAGATTCTCTCGGCCCTGCCGAAAGAATCCCTGACGCTGGCCGGTGACGACAATTGGCCCGCCCTGATGAATATCCCGGCCGGGCAGTGTCTGCCGCCGCTGGATTACTATTCGGAGCTGCCCGGGTTTTACCGGACCAGCCGCATCAACCTCAATATTACCAGCGCCCAGATGAAGAGCGGCCTCAATCAGAGGATCTTCGACGTCCCGGCCTGCGGCGCGTTTCTTCTGACCGATCAGCGTGAACAGCTGAACGCCCTGTTTGAGGCGGGCCGCGAAGTGATCACCTATTCCAGCCCTGAAGAAGCCCGCGATCTGGCCGCCTGGTATCTGAACCACGGCGCGGCCAGGGAAGAAATAAGCAACGCGGCTTACGAAAGAGTTAAAAACCAGCATCTCTATCACCATCGCCTGGCGGAAATGCTCCGGTCCATGCGCCGGACTATGGACAGGTAAAACCATGAGCGCGCGTATTCTGATAATACAAATGGCCAAGCTGGGCGATTTTATCCAGTCCACCCCCCTTTTGGCCAACGTGCGCCGGGAGTATCCTGAGGCTGAAATAGTGCTGGCCTGCGAACAGGGTTCAGTGGCGGAGGCGGCTGACCTGTCTCCATTGGTTGACGAAGTGCTGGTGGTCAAGGATAACGGCCCCGTTCCTTCCGGCCGGTTTGAGGCGGTGTTCGTTCTCAACAGCCATAGCCGGGCGGCCAGCCTGGCCGACAGCGTCAAGGCCCGCCATCACTATGGGCCGCGCCTCCGCGAGGGACGGCTCCATTTCACGGCCGCCCAGAATTTTCTCATCTCTTTAATGATGACCGGCAACCGGGCCCGGGGCCGCTTCAACCTGGCCGACATCTGGGCGTCGCTCTGCCCTGGCGCGTCGCCTGAACCGCTCTTCTGGCCCAAACCGTGTGCGCCCTCCGAATTGCTGAATGAGGCCGCCGGTCTGAAAATCGGCTTTCAACTCGGCTCAAAAAACCACCTCAGGCGCTGGCCGGTGGAATATTTTGCCGAGTTGGCCGCGCGGCTCAATGGCTATGAAACAGCCACGGCCGTGCTCCTGGGTTCCGGCCCGGAAAAGGCCATGGGGGCCCGCTTTGAAAAACTGGCCGCCGGGCAGGCGCGGGTTATCAACCTGATGGGCCGCACCAGTCTGGAAGAACTGGGGGCTGTGCTCTCCGGTCTGGATCTTCTGGTGACGGCCGACACCGGGGTCATGCATCTGGCCGCCGCTGTGGGAATTCCCGTGCTGGCCCTGTTCTTCGGCCCGGCCTACGGCCCGGAGACCGGCCCTTATGGGGAAGGGCATTTAATCTATCAAGCCCTGGCCGACTGCGCGCCGTGCCGTGAAAATGACAAGTGCCCCCGCCGCCAGTGCCTGGAAATGCCGCTTCCGGCTATTGCCGCTGAAGCGGCCCGTCTGCGGCTCGGCCGCGTTGGCGATTTGCCCGCTCTGCCGCAAGGGCACCGGGTCTGGCGCACCGGATCGGATAATTTCGGGCAAAAGCTGGAAACCATCGGCCGGCCGCCACTTACTAATGATGAGGCCCTGGCGCTTCTGATAACTGAAGCGGGCCGCCCGCTGATCAGAGGCGGCTACCGTGCGGATGCGGCCCAGTTCCGGGCCGCCCTGGAATGCTTTGAACAGCGCGGGCCGGTCACTATAAATGAAGCTGTTTTAAAAAAGCTGGCCGCCGCAAGCCCAGGCCCTGAACACGGCGGTGACGATTTTCTGACAACGGCCCGGAGCTTTTGCGAAGATCTTGGCTTCAATTTTGCTGTAACTTGAAAGCAGGCAGATATTGCCCGCACGAACATGATATTGATATGGAGGCACAAGATGAACATACTTACCGTTGATGGGAATAACCTGACCGCCAAAGAGATCACCGGAGCCAACCTTGAAGAAATTCTGATGAACCTGATGGATCATCCATCAGTGAATAATCGCATCATCACCAAGGTGCTGGTCAATGGCGATTCCTACAGCGAAGAGGTGCCCCACGCCGCGCTGGAAGTGGAAAGAACCACCATTGAAAGCCTGGAGCTGGTGACCAAGAGCGCCGAGGATCTGAGCCTGCACTTCATGGAGAACGGCCACTATTTCGTGGATATGCTCCGCAAGGCCCTGCCTAAGATCGTGGAAGAATTCCGCATGGGCGACGAGGTGGAGGCCAACGAGCATTTCCTCAGTTTCCTGGAATCTCTGCACCTGGTCATCAACATGATGGAACAGACCAAAGTCTCCATGGGCTTAGGTGACGACATTGAGGTGGCCGACAAAGGCAGCATCAATAATTTTATGGAAAAACTCAGCTCAACTCTTTCCAACCTCATCTCCATCCAGGAACAGAGCGATTGGATCTATCTGGCCGACATCCTTGAATACGAGCTGGACAACGCCTTGTGCGACCTGATAGACATCCTACCCTTGATGAAGAAAGCGGGGCACTAAATGACAGCACTCACCCCTGATTTTGAATCCATGGCCAATGCCGCCATCCCGCTTACAGAGCTATTGGAGACTTATAGCCAATGCCTGAATATGAGCCGGGAATATGTGGCCGTCAATGCCGACATTCCCTCTGGTGAGGAAGTTGACGTTGACATGCTGCAGGATTTTCTGTCTGCCAGGGCCGATCTTTTCGCTGTGGCGGAAAAAAGCTTCAACGCGCTTTCCGATTGCCAATCCACCGACTCCACCGAGGAAGCCATTCGCCTGGAACTGACCAACAAAGTGGTTACCCTTCTGGAGGAAATGACGGAGGTGGAAAATCAACTGGCCACCTTCCTGGGTGACCGGCTGGAAAAAATGCGCGACACCATAAAGAAGATGCAGAGGGCTCAACCGGTCTTCAAGCGTTACAGCCACCTTGGCGGCGACAAAATGGCGCCCAGCCGCATCACCCGTCACGGTTGATCAAGGGCCGGAACCTCAAGCTCCGCACCTCCAAATATCATGTTAAAAAAGCCGCGCTCCGAAAAATTCGGATAGCGCGGCTTTTTTAGTGGCGTCTCCCCGGTATACAGACGTAACCGCCTGAGGTTTTCGAAAATCACCACGATGGCCGTGCGCTTTTTTGACGGCTACGGTGCTTATCGAAAAGCCTGCGAAGGTTGCGCTTGGATCCGAAAGAAAACTGGAAACAGAGCTATCCGGCCATCCAGCCCTGGGACAAAGGATGAACGGACGGAAGAATACACCATTTCCTTATCATTATGTATCGGTTGAGCTGAGGATTAACTTTAGCCTTTTTTACAGTCGATCGTGAGAATGCGCAATCAACCTCATAATTTCGAAAACCCATCGACCCGCCGGAAGCCGGGTCAAAAACAATCCCCGGCTTCCGGCTCCCACTCGGCCAAGCATACTTTCCAGCCTTGGAGAAAGGCGGGTGACCGGCGGCGGTCACCCGCCTTTCCGTCATTTTAACATTGGCCGCGTACCATAGTGTTGGCCGGACGCTTCAAGAGTTCAGAATGCGGCCGCCAAAAAAATGTGCCGGTTCAATCAGAACCGGCACTTAAAATTCAGCGGCAGAGGCAACACATATAGCCAAGGGGCCCCGCTCTTAATACGATGATAGCCGCCAAAACCAACACACAGGGAAACCGCCCCCCAGACGAAGGATGCGCGAGCATCCGCGGGTCCAGGGCTATGCCCTGGTTAGGGTTTGTTGGCTTCTATGGTGGTGGCTATTCGGGAGTATTTGGGGTCGAAACAGGCCTCAAAAAAATCCATCAGACGCGGAAATGATTTGAATTTCTGAATATGGCCGCCTTCGACTATGGTCAGGCCATATTTGCCGGCCATGGCATTCACCGCCTCATTATTGAGGTCATAGATGCTGATCTTGCCCTTCTCCAGCGTACAAATGGTCAGAAGCACCGTGGCCTCGCTAGGGTTCTTTATCTGCACCACAAAACGGTTGCTCTTCTTCAGCGGTTCCAGCGAGACTATCAACTGGCTGCTGTCCGGGGCCGTGGCCGTGAAGGAATTAGTGGTGCCGCTGAGCAGATTCAGGGTATAGGTCTCATTGTTATTGTTGGTGAACGCGCCGGAGACGTCCGGCACCTTCTTGGAGGCGGACTGCTCAATTATCGCGTTGTCCGAGGTCATCACGCAGCCGGATACAAAAAGCGGAACCATCAACAGGCCCAAAAGTATTGCCGCTATCGAAATTTTTCTGGTTTTCATAATCTCTCCTTGGCCTCTTGCCAAAGCTGTTCCAGACGCTCCTGACCGACATCTTCAGGCTTTTTGCCCTCTTCGGCCAATTGGTCCTCAATATGGTTGAAACGGCTCACGAAACGGTTGTTGGCTTCGCTTAGCGCGTCCTCCGCTGAAAAACCCAGATGCCGGGCCAGATTGGCCAAGGCCAGCAGAACATCGCCCATTTCCTGCTTGGCCCGCTCCTTGACTTCAGCGGATACGGTTTTTTTGTCATAGCCGGGCAAAAGCTCATCCAGCTCTTTCAGTTCCTCATCAACTTTCAGGCGCACATCCCGCGGACCCGGCCAGTCAAACCCGGCCCGGCCCGCCCGGTCATTTAACCGGTGGGCCCGCTGAAGGGCCGGCAGGGCCAGAGGCACCGAGGCCAGAAGCCTTGCATGCTTCTTATCCTTGCGCTTAATGGCCTGCCATTGATCCAGAACGGCCTGGGCGTCGGCCATGGGCTGGCCGTCGCCAAAAACATGGGGGTGCCGATAGACCATCTTGGCCCGCACCTGATCAATTATTTCCGTCAGCCCAAAACCCCAGCGGGACTGGGCCAGCTGCCCGGCGAAAACCACCTGAAACAGAACGTCGCCGGCTTCCTCCCGGATATCGTCCGGGCACTCGGCCTTGAGGGCTTCCATCAGTTCATAGGTTTCTTCAAGGATATTGCCGGTGATGGAGCTGGGAGTCTGCTTGATATCCCAAGGGCAGCCCTTTTCAGGGTCCAGAAGGCGGGCGACCACTTCATCGAGTTCGACAATGGCTTGGGCCAGTTTGTTTTCAGCGGTTTTCATTGAACTTTTCCCCAAAATTTAACTCACATGTAACAAATTCTGTGAACGCCGCTTCCCGGCCGTTACTCTATATTCAGACGGGCCGCTGCCTCGGCGTTGGCGGCGGGCCCTGCCCGCTATTCGCTGGCGGGCTGAGGCCAGGAAGGCGCGGTGGCTCCGGCCGGAGCTGAAGGGGCCGTCGATTTAGAAAACAGGGCCGGGTGATCGGAAATGAAACGCTTCAGATCTTCCGGGCTCAAGGCTTCGCCGCTGGGAATGTTGCGCAATTTATCCTGCCAGGCCTGGCTGATGGCCTGGGGATTGGTCCTCAGCAAATTCTGGATATAGCTCCAATCCACGTTGGAAGGCGTGGACGGCGTTGAGGGCTGAAGCGATTCGCTGATGGCTTTGGCGGTCTGGCTGGCGCTGTCGGAGAGGTCGCCCACCAGTGAAGAAAGCCTTTTGGAGCCCAGAACGGAGCGCAGGGCTTCCGGCATCCAGGCCCTGGCCTGATTGGTGACGGGCTGAATATATGGCCACAATTTGGATTCGGTGAAAAATTTCTCACTGGGTCTAAGGAAAGTTTCAGCCCCGGCCAACAGAATGGCGCAGACCAGAATACCCTTGATAAACCCGACCACGCCGCCCAGGAGCGAGCTGATGACCGGGCTGAGGGTCAGCTTGACGATCTTGTCGACGAAAAGGGATATGAGGCTGATGAGAAAATAGACGACCAGAAAGATTATGATGAAGCTGGAAATGCCCCTCTGCCCTGGCACATCGAAGATGCTTTTAAGATGTTCAGCGCCTAGGGGCCAGTTGACGCCGGCCACCCAGAACGCCACAAAAAGCCCCAGCACGGCCACCACTTCCTTGACAACGCCGCGAAAAATGCCGCGAAGGAAGAAATAGCCCATAATCACTATCCATGCGATATCCAAACCGCCTTCAAACATAGTCATACCGTCCCGGTTGCAGAATAGACCTAAACAAGTAACATTACCACTTCCCCCAATTCACGTCAACCGGGGCGCCAGGGCGTAGCCCTGGACCCACGGATGCTCGCGCATCCTTCGTCTAGGTGGGAGTTTCCCGTAATAGTTAATTTTGGCGGCCATCATCGTATTAAGAGTGTGGCCCCTTTGCCTGTTGCGGGACATGTTAATTAGGCCATTTAATCGCGGTTTTTGGGCTTTGCCTTGTAGTTGCTCCCCATTAATGCTATTATATATGAACGCTTATTTTCAGCGAGGGAGTCCCCATGCTGGCTGTTAACCTGGATCTGCGGAACAAAACCGTTCTTTTGGTCGGCGGCGGAGCCGTTGGCTGCCGGAAGTTGACCAAAGTTATTCGGTATGGGGCCTTTGTCCGTGTGGTTGAACCTGATCCGAACCCTTATCTGAGGAAATTGGCTAAAAATAAGTTTATTTCCCTGCATAATCAGTTCGAGCCGGAACTTTTGGACGGTGTAAGTCTGGCCTTTATCGCCACCTCTGACAGTGAGTTGAATCTCGCCGCCGCACAGGCCGCGCGCGGACGCGGTATTTGGGTCAATATGGCCGACAACCCGCGGGAGGGTGATTTTTTCCTGCCCGCCGTTGTTAATCGCGGCCCCTTCCGGCTGACCGTCTCCACCGGAGGCGGCGGCCCTGCCCTGGCGGCGATCATCGCTGAAAGGCTGAGGGAAATTTTCGGGCCGGAATATGGCCGCCTGGCCTCCTTGTTGGGCATTCTGCGTCCCTATGTTCTGGCCTCCGGGCTGGAGGAGGATGAAAGGAGAGCCGTTTTCAACAGGCTGGCCGAATCTGAAGAGCTTCTCAGGCTTATAGGCAGGCAGGATACCGCCGCACAGGCGGGGCTCATAAAAACTATGCTGCCGCCGGATATTATTAATGACGAACAGTTGATGCAGGCGATTATGGAGGCGGCCGCTGATTAATCTTCTAACAGACGGCCTCCCTCAACAGCAACTTTAATTATGGCCGACGTCGCCACATAAAACCGGTGTCGAGTCTTCGAGACGGAGCGCCAGCGACTGGTTTTAAGGCCTAAACTGATGCTCGCCAAGCAAAAACCACGCTTTTTGCTTGGCTACGAGCAAAAAGTTCAGGGGAAAACGCCGTAATTAAAATAGCAGCGGCCTTTGGGGCCTATAAAAGAAACGAGGATTGAATCATGTGCGGAAACGCCCGTTAGCTACCAGAGAGACTTTTTATGGAATTCTTGATAATTGGCGTCAGCCACCACCAGACGCCGGTGGCTGTGCGTGAAAAATTTGCCTCAATGGAAGAAACAGAACGGCTTGTCTGTAAAAGCGGCCCCGAGGGCGGGACCATCAGGGAGTCACTGGTTCTCTCCACCTGCAACCGCCTGGAAATATTGGCCGTATCCCCGCAGCCGGACGAGGCCGGGCGGGAGATATTGGAATCACTGTCCACCGTTTCGGGCCTTGCGATAGATGAATTTCTTCCCTATATAAATGAATACCGCAATATTGAGGCGGCCCGCCACCTCTTCAGGGTGGCCTCCAGCCTTGATTCGCTGGTGCTGGGGGAGCCCCAGATACTGGGGCAGGTGAAAGAGGCTTTTCGTCAGTCGCTCCGAGAGGGCCGAGCCGGAATCATCATCAACAAGCTGATGCACAAGTGCTTCCGGGCCGCAAAAAGAGTCCGCAGTGAAACGAGCCTGGCGGGCGGGGCCGTATCAGTGGCCAGCGCGGCTGTGTCTCTGGCCCGCGCTCTGGGCGGGGGCAGTCTGAGCGACAGCTCTGTGCTGCTTCTGGGAGCCGGACCAATGGCCGCCCTGGCCGCCGCACACCTGCGCCGCCGTACCCCGGCCGCTCTCACCATCATGAATCGCGGGCTTGAAAAGGCGAAAACCCTGGCCGCCAAGCACGGGGCCCAGGCCCGGCCCTGGGACGAACTGTCCCCGGCCGTGCTGGAGGCCGACCTTATCATTGCCGCCACCGGGGCCAGCAGTCCCGTCCTCAGTTTTGAGACGATCGGTAAAACTCTGGCCCTGAGAGGCCCCCGGCCCTTGTACATCATCGATATCGGGGTTCCGCGCAACGCCTCCCATGATTTGAAAAAGCTGGACAACGTGATTCTGCGCAATATTGATGACCTCAATGAAGTGGTCTGGGAGAGCCGGGCCGCCCGTCAGGAGGCGGCCATGCGAGCTGAAGGAATCATTGATGAAGAGGTGGAGAAATTCAGCCAGTGGCTGAAAAGCCTGTCCGCCAGGCCGACAGTCTCGGCCCTGACCCGCAAAGCTGAACGCATTCGCCGCATGGAATTGGCCCGCACCCTCAGCCAGCATGATTTTGACGACAGCCAGAAAGCCGCCCTGGAGGCCATGACCGGCGCTCTGGTGCGGCGGCTGCTTCATGATCCTCTGGCTTTCATCAAGGACGCCACCGGAGCCGGGGCCGCGGAGTGCTTGAGGCCCGATGGCCCCTGCGACCATTCCGGGGACTGCTCTCCGGGCCGCGACCGTTTGGCCACCATTCGGCGGGCTTTTAAAATCGAACCAGAGGATGGACAGTTCTGTGGCTGAAATGGAAATCACGGTATTTGACGCGCCGGTCCTGGCCCCCACACCGGAAAAACCCTTTCAGCCCTTCAGTGAAGCCTGGCTGGCCGGGCCGGTCCCGGCCCATTTGAAAGGCGGCACCATCACCAGCCTCACCGCCCTACTGACCCGTCTGCCGGAAGAGGAGGCCGCCGCCCTGGTGGAATTTGGCTCCATCTGGCTTGATGACCGCCCCTGCCTTGATCCATCCCGGCCGCTGGCCAAACATTCATCATTCCGCATCAACCCCCCCGCCTATGGGCCGGTGCGGTTTTATGAAGCGTCGTCAAACCGGATTGTTTACGAAGACGACCACCTGATCATCTATAACAAGGAATCCGGCCGGCCCTCCCAAGGCGTGCCGCACGACGCCCACAATAACGCCCTCTCGGGCCTGACCCGGCTTTTGGCCGCGCGCGGCGAGCGGAGAGGCAGGCTCTGGCTGCTCCATCGCCTGGACGCCGATACTTCAGGCCTTTTAATGCTGGCCAAGGACAAAGAGGCGGCTGGAATTATGGGCAAAGCCTTTCAACGGGGCGCGGTGGACAAGGAATACCTCTGCCTGGGGCTGGGCCAGAGGCCGGAGAAAAAGAGTTTCAGCGTCAAAAATTTCATAGCCAAGGAAGGACGGCGCTATGTGAACCGCTCCAAGGAACCGGGGCTTCCGGCCCACACAGATTTCGATTTTATAATGTGCAGTGACACGCCCGCTCTCGGCGGTTTCCATGAGGCGCTCTTCAGGGCCAAGCCGCGAACCGGCCGCACGCATCAGATTCGTCTGCATCTGGCCGGGAAAGGCTGGCCCATTCGCGGCGACCGCTTTTATGGCCGCGCGGAAATAGAAGCCGCCGCTCCCGCTCCGCGCCTGATGCTGGCCTCGGCCCGGCTGGCCTTCGCTCATCCCGTCACTGGTGAAAAGATTGACGTGCGTTTGGAAAAATAGTTTTTCGTGGTAAAACCCGGAGGGCGGGGCGGTGAGATATTTCCATAGTGGCCCCCGATTTTTCTCTTATTCCCGGCCGGGTGGCAGTGTTAGAGGTTTGATAGTCCGTGCCCGTCCGGGGAGCAAAAATCGTGGTCCCCTCTGGAGAAATCTCACCGCCCCGCCCTCCTTGTCCTGGTTGGCTCATGTAAGAAAGCCGCAACCGTCATCCTTACCAAACGCCGACACTGACCAGGCCGTGCGGGCGAAAAATTTTCTGTAAGTCGCTCGTAATTTTGCTCCCCGGACGGGCACTTGCTCACCACCATCCTATGAAGCCACCCGGCCGGGAATAAGAGAAAATTACGAGCGATGTCAGAAATTTTTTCGCCCGCACGGCCGGGTTTTACCTTTGCCGTTTCCAAACGCTTTCTCTGCTTATCGAAAAAAATTCTTTGACATTTCAAACAGCCTCGTGATATCCTAGTTCTCAAGTTGCTAGAGTTTTTTGAAAGGCGACCCCTTACCAGGGGTGCGCCTTTTTTTTATGCCCAATTTCCATCAGGAGGCAAAATGGCCGAACAGTATATCATTGGAATAGACGGCGGAAGCCAAAGCACCAAGGTGATCATTTTCGACACCCACGGCAATGTGGTGGCTGAAGGCAGTGAGCCGCTCAAGCCCATGCTTCTGCCGGAGGAAGGGGTGGTGCTCCATCCCGATGACGACTTGTGGGACTCCCTGATCATGGCCAGCAAAAAGGCGCTGGCCGCTTTTCCCGGCAAACTCTCGGAAATCATCGGCGTGGGCCTCTGCACCATCCGCTGCTGCCGCGTGCTTTTGAAAGAAGACTGCACCCTGGCCTATCCGGCCATCAGCTGGATGGATCTGCGGCTGGCCAGCCCTTACCAGCCCGATATTCCAGGCGTCAAATACGTCACCACCACTTCCGGCTACATCACCCACCGCCTGACCGGTGAGAAAAAAGACACGGCCGCCAACTATGAAGGCGAGTGGCCCCTGGACCGCAGCACCTGGGATTGGAGCGAAGATCCGGCGGTGATGAAGCATTACAATATCCCGCGCGAAATGCTTTTCGATCTGGTCAACCCCGGCACCATTGTCGGACGGATCACCCGCGCGGCGGCCGAAGCCACGGGTCTGCCGGAGGGTCTGCCGGTGGCGGCCACAGCCAACGATAAAGCTGTTGAGGCCCTGGGCACAGGCTCGCTGGAGGGCAACGTGGCCCTGGTTTCACTCGGCACCTATATCACCTCCATGATTCAAGGCTACGATTATATCAGTGACGCCAAATATTTCTGGACCAATCTGGCCTCCATTCCCCACCGCTTCATTTATGAAAGCGGCGGAATCCGGCGGGGCATGTCCACCGTCAGTTGGGCCAGGGAGCTTATGGGCGGCGATGTGGTGAGCGAAGCCGCCAAACGGGGCTTGACGCCCGACGACTACCTCAACGAAATGGCCGCCGATATACCGGCCGGCTGTGAAGGGTTGATGACCGTGCCGGAATGGCTGGCGCCGCCCTCGGCCCAGTATAAACGCGGAATAATTCTGGGCTTCACCGGCCGCCACACCGGAGTTCATATGTATCGCTCGGTGATGGAGGCCATTGCCCTGACCATGAAAAACCACTGCTTCAAAATGTGTGAGGAACGCGGCAAGAAGCTGGAAAAAATCATCATCTCCGGCGGCGGCTCCAACGGGCGGCTCTTCATGCAGATTTTCGCCGACGTGTTCGGCCTCCCGGCTCACCGCAACCTGGTCAACGGCTCGGTGGGCTTGGGTTCGGCCATTTGTCTGGCCATGGGTCTGGGGCTGTATCCCGATTTTGAATCGGCCATGAAAGTTATGATCCGCCCGCGCGACAGCTTTCAGCCCAATGAAGCCAATACCAAGTTCTATGACAGGATGAATGAAGAGGTCTACAAAGACATCACCTCTTCCACAGATGAAATATTGAAGAAAGCCCATCCGGTTTTCGCCTAAAATCAGAATTTTCAGGCCAAAAGGCCACACTACAGGAAGGTCAGATCATGACGACTTTGAGCAAAGAAGCCATTATTGAAGGTTTGAAGAAAATCGTGCCGGGCGACCGCATTGTCAGCGAAGGCCAGGCCTTGAAGGAATCCAGCGTGGACCGCTTCAGAAAGTATGAGAGCATCTGCGGCGTCTGGACCCAACCCATTCCGGCGGCCATCGTCTATGCCAACTCCACAGAGGAAATCGCCAAAATCCTCACTTTCGCCAATGAAAATAAAATCAACGTGGTGCCCAGAAACGGCGCTTCGGCCACCGAAGGCGGGCTGGAGACAGTGGTGGAAAATTCCATCGTGCTGGACGGCTCCAACATGAAAAAAATCATCAAGATTGATCCGGTCAACATGCAGGCCACCTGCGAGTGCGGCGTCTCCCTTCAGGAGCTGGACGACCAGTGCCGGGCCATGGGCCTGACCACCGGCCATTCTCCTCAGTCCAAGCCTCTGGCCCAGATGGGCGGCCTGGTGGCCACCCGCAGCACCGGTCAGTTCTCCACCCTCTACGGCGGCATCGAAGACATGGTCATCGGCCTGGAAGCCGTTTTCCCCGGCGGCCAGATTACCAGAATCAAAAACATCCCCCGCCGCGCGGCCGGGCCGGATATCCGCCACGTCGTCATCGGCAACGAGGGCACTTTGTGCTACATCACCGAAGTGACGGTCAAGCTCTTTCCCTACTACCCGGACAACAACGAGTTCATGGGCTATGTGCTTGACAGCATGAAGCTGGGCTTTGAAATTCTGCGCGAGGTTATGGTGGCCGGCTACAAACCTTCCATCGCCCGTTTGTATGACCCTGAAGACGGCGCTTATCACTTCTCGCATTTTGCCAACAACCGGTGCGTCTTGATCTTCATGAGCGAAGGCCCCAAACCCATTGCCGAGGCCACGGCCACGGCCATCAAGGAAATCGTGGCCAAACATCCTGAGTGCGAAGCGGTGGACCCGATGTACATCCAGCGCTGGTTCGAGCACCTCAACTGGGATCCGGCCAAAGTGGCGGAAGAGCGTGAGGAAATCGCCCAGACCCAAAACATCGGCCACACCACTGAAGTCTCCATCGTCTGGAGCGAAATCGCTGGTTTGTATGAAGCGGTGATGAAAAGGGTGCGGGCCGAAGTGCCTGACCTGACTATGCTGGGCGGCCACTCCTCCCACAGCTACATGAACGGCACCAACATCTATTTCATGTACTATTACAACCTGGTGGACATCAAGCCCGAAGAGGAAATTTCCAAATACCATATGCCCATTAAGAGCATTATTGTTGAGGAGACCATCAAGCGCGGCGGCTCGATGTGCCACCACCACGGCGTGGGCAAACACCGCTCCCACTGGATTAAGGAAGAATACGGTTCCTCCTATTACATCCTGGAAACCCTGAAACAATCCTTTGACCCCAACGGGATCATGAACAAGGGTTCCATTTTCCCGGTCAAGTAACCCGCGGCCCTAAGGGCGGCGCTCTTCATCGAAGACGCCGCCCGGCCCATCCCATTGCGGGAGGCAGTGATGAATGTTCTTGTCTGTTTCAAGGCCGTGCCTGATCTGGACTCCCTGCATGAGCAGGATTGGAGGAGCGGGGATGGTTCACGCCCGGAAACGCGGTTTGTCAAAACCATCATAAATCCTTTGGATGAAAGCGCTCTGGAACTGGCCCTGAAACTGCGCGACAACAATGGCGATATCGGTTTGACGGCCATGACCATCGGCGATGAAAAAGCCGACGCCATACTGAAAACCCTGCTGGCCCTGCGCTTTGACGAAGTGAAGCGTCTTTCAGTTTCCTCCGCGCCCCTGTTCAACCCTGAGGCTGTGGCCGCTGTAGTGGCTGAACAGGCGGGCGGCAATTATGACCTCATTATTATGGGCGGCCAAAGCGCGGACGGCGCAAATGGCGCGACACCATTGCTGGTAGCTGAAAAGCTGGGCTGGCCATGCCTGACCGAAGTTTCCGCCCTGGAATTAAACGGCGGTCTTATCACCGTGGAAAGCCAGTGCGACGACGGCTGTCTGCGGCTTGAGGCCAAACCGCCGCTGGTGCTGGCTATCGGCAACGCACCCTCCACCTACCTGCGCGTACCTACTCTTAAAGACAGAATGAGCCTGGGCAAGCGGCCAGTTGAAATCCTTGCTCTTAACGACGTCAGCGAATCCGGTTCGAAGCTCACACCTCTGACTCTGACGGTTGACGATCATTCCCGCTCCGCTGAGATAATCGACGGCGGCGCGGCGGAAAAGGCCGCTGTCATCTGGCGTGACCATGTTCAGCCCTGGCTGGGCAAAAGGAGGCGGTGATGAAATTTTCCGTCCTGCTCAATGGCTGTTCAGAGTCATTTGAACGCCGGGCCGCTGAATTGCGCGGCTTTATCCGCGATCATGTTGGACATGAATTTGTCGCTGATAAAACGATTGTGCTGTGCCCTGATTTTAAAAAACGAGATTATTTTGAGGCCAATTCCGTAACCCCCAAATTGGCGCTGGTCAGTCTCGGCGGCTATCAGCCGGAGAAAGCTCTGGCGGCGTTAAAAGATGTTTGCCGCGATGAGGAAATTATGCTTCTTCCTGGTGATTTTTTTGGCGCGGAAATATCAGTGCGTCTGGGCGCCCGCCTTGGGGGAGCCGGTTTCACCGGAGTTACCCAGATGCGGCTGGAAGATGGAAAGCCGGTCTGCGACAAAAAAGTTTATGCCCAGAAAATGACGGCTTCCTTCAAAATAGAACAGCTTCCGTTGTGCCTTTCCATTGCCAAAGGTATTGCGGAAGAGGCCGACAGGGTTAACGAGCCACTCCGTGAAACAGTGGAAATCGACAAGACTTCAGAAGCTGGCGGTGAGCATATTGTTTCTTGCGGCCTGACGCCGCAGCCGGATGAGGCCGGGCTGGAACAGAGCGACTTCCTGATGGTCGGCGGCAAGGGGCTGGGCGGGCCGGAGGGCGTTGAACGTTTGAAACGTCTGGCCGAAAAAGCCGGAGCCGATTGGGGAGTCAGCCGCCCGGTGGCCATGAGCGGCTGGGCTCCGATGGAGCGCATGATCGGCGTTTCCGGGATTATGGCCAAGCCTGAAATGTGTTTGTGCTTTGGCGCGTCCGGTGCGGCGGCTCTCTACGCGGGGATAGCCAGGGGCCGGAAAATAATCGCGGTCAACCGTGACGGCAAAGCTCCGATAATTCACCAGTCCGACGCGGCGGCAATCGATGATTGCCTGGCCGTGTTGGACGAATTGGCAAAACTGGCATAATCAGCGGATGACCGCCGCCGGGAGAAATGTTTTTGCCCGGTGAGGTTCCGGGGGTCTTTAGTCACCTCACCGGGCAAAAACATTTCTCCCGGCGGCTGCCTGGTCGGCTTGCCCCAGGGGTGGAAAGTGCGCCCGGCTCCCGGCGGGTTATAGGATATCAGAAATTTTTAGCTTTACACAGCTCCAGGTCCGATTTGGACCACACACAGAGAGGCATGATAAATGACCAGTTCCAGAAGCCGCGCGTTTGGCGGTCCCTTCAGATATGTACAGGGTCCAGGCGAGTTGACCAACCTTGCGCAGCACGCCGCCGATTACGGAGACCGCCTGTTTCTTCTGGTCGATGGATTCCTGATGGACTCAATACGCGCTCGCTTCAATGACGAAAGCGCGGCCATGACCTGGGAAAAATTTAGCGGCGAATGCACGGAAGCGGAGGTCGGCCGGGTAGCCGCGCTGGCTTCAGAGGCCAAAGCTCAGGTGATAGTGGGCGTGGGCGGCGGAAAGACCCTGGACGCGGCCAAGCTGGCGGCGGCCAATCTCAGCCTGCCCCTGATAATCGCCCCCACCAGTGCCTCCACCGATGCGCCTACCAGCGCCATGTCGGTGCTCTACAAGGAAACAGGCGAACATGTCCGGGCCGTCTGCCTGAAACACTCGGCCGAACTGGTGCTGGTTGATTCATCCATAATTGCGGCCGCGCCTCTGCGGCTGCTTGTGGCCGGCATGGGCGACGCGCTCTCCACCTGGTTTGAGGCCAGGGCCAACGCGGCCTCCGATACAGCCAACTATATCGGGCGCGGCTACCGCCGTTCGCTTGCGGCAATGGCCATTGCGGAAAAATGTTACCGGACTCTCTTGGCCGACGGCTTTACGGCCCGTCTGGCCCTGGAGAACGGCGCGGTGACGGAGGCGGTGGAAAACGTTATTGAAGCCAACATCCTGTTGAGCGGATTGGGTTTTGAAAATACCGGCTGTGCCGGGGCCCACGCCGTGCACACCGGCTTTCATGAGATTGAATCGGCCGCCGGAGCCTACCACGGTGAAATAGTGGCCTTTGGAGTCCTCTTTCAATTGATGCTGGAGAACGCGCCTGCCGTGGAGGTGGAGGAAGTTCTCCAGTTCATGTATCAGGTCGGCCTTCCCATGACCATGACAGATCTGAATGTTGAGCCGACTGAAGAGAATTTCCAAAAAATAGCCGGCCGTATTCTGGACGGCAATTCCGGTGTGGAAGCCGAACCTTTTCTGGTGACTCGAGATTTGGTTCTGGGTGCGCTGAAAACCGCCGACGCGATGGGCAGACGATTCAAAAGCCGTGCGGCCAAGGTTTGAGATAACACCGTCTTTTAAATGGAGGTGACCGGTGACCATTGAAATGTCGGATCAATACGCTTCTTATCTCCATGATGAATCGCGCTTAACCGGAGAGGCGCGGTCGATCTCTTTTCCTGAAACGGAGCCAGAGGCGATAGAGATAGTGAGAAGCTGCTATGAGCGGCAAGTGCCTATAACGGTGCAGGGTTCGAGAACGGGCCTTTGCGGCGGCGCGGTGCCGTGCGGCGGGCATATTCTCAATCTCAGCCGTATGGCCGCGCCCCTAAGCCTGGAAAAAGAGGGCGACACTTTCCTTCTGACAGTGCAGCCGGGCCTGATGCTCTCCGCGCTGGGCAACAGCCTCCGCGCCCGGCGCTTCGAGTGGGCCTTTGATTGCGTCGACTCAGGGCTGGAAAAAGAATTCAAGTCCGGGCCGGAAATGTTCTGGCCGCCGGACCCCAGTGAACTGACAGCCAGCATTGGCGGCATTGTCTCCACCAACGGACGCGGTCCGGGCGCTTTCAAATATGGCTCCGCCTGTGCCCACGTCCATTCTGTGCGCCTGATCACGGCTGACGGTAATATAGCGGAAGCGGTGAACCAGCCTGATAATCCGCTTTTTTCGGCGGTGATCGGCGGTGAGGGCATGTTCGGCGCGATAACGGCCGTTACTCTGCGCCTGTCGCCCAAACCGCCGGAGATGTGGGGGATATGTTTTTTCTTTAATGATGAAAACAGCGCGGCGGCCTTTATTGACAAGGCCAAATCGCTTAATCCAACGTCGCTGGCCGCACTCGATTTTCTCGATGGGGCCTCCATGAAAATGGTGGATGAGCTGAAAAAGGTGGCCGCCAAACTGAGAGAATTGCCGGATACGCCGGAAAACGCGGCGGGCGCGGTGTATATGGAAATACATGCCGACGACGAGGCACAGTTGGAAGAGACGGCGGGGCAGTTGATGGAAGCGGCTGAAGAGCTGGGCAGCGACATGGACAGCTCGTGGTCGCTGGCCGGGGATGAGATGGAAAAGCTGCGGCTCTTCCGCCATGCCGTGCCTGAAGCCCTCAATGCCGCGCTGGACCGGATTCGTCAAAAGAATCCAGAAATTCACAAGACCGCCGGGGACTTCACCTGGCCGGAATCCAGTTTTGGCCAAACCGTGCAAATCTTCCGTCAGGACATCAGCCAGAGCGGCCTGGATGGTTTTATTTTCGGACACTCCACCGACAACCACCTGCACGTCAACCTTCTGCCCGGCAGTCAGGGAGAGAAGGAAAAGGCTCTGAGCCTGATGGAGAAATGGCTGAAAATCAGCCGGGAACAGGGCGGCAGCCTCTTCCGGGAGCATGGGGTGGGCAAGCTCAAGAAAAAACTGTATGCCGCGGCCCAGCCGCCGGAGGAAATCGCGGCCGTGGTCAGGCTGAAGGAAACTTTCGATCCGTCCTGGCTCTGGAATCCGGGCAATAAAATCGACCGGGGCGAGTGACATGAAAATAGCCGTTTGCATCAAGCAGGTTCCGGCCGAACGTGAAGGGGCCACTGATCTCAAGCTGGGTCTGGTTATCCGCACCGGCCGCCGCCGGATGAATCCCTATGACGCTCCGGCGGTTGAGGCGGCCCTGCAACTAAAGGAGCGCTTCGGCGGCCGGGTGGACGTGTTCTCAATGGGGCCGCAAAGCGCCGGTGAAGTGATCGGCGAGGCCATGTCTATGGGGGCGGATGGCGGCTGGCTGATGACGGACCGGGTCTTTGCCGGAGCCGACACCCTGGCCACGGCCCGCACCCTGGCCGCCGGCATGGCAACGGTCGATCAATATGATCTGATCATCTGCGGACTGAAGACTACTGACGGCGACACCGGACAGGTCGGCCCGGCCCTGGCCGCGCTTCTGGAAAAACCTTTTGCGGGCCGGGTGGAAAGCTTTGACGAATATGATGAACAAAACGGACTGACGCTGCATCACAAAGTCGATCAATGGCTCCAGACCGTGCGCCTTAAACTGCCGGGAGTTATTTCAGTGGTGCGCGAAAATTTCGTACCGCGCATTCCCGGCCTCAAGGCGCGGATGAAAAAGAAAATTATAAATGAGATTCATTTCTCTGATTTAGCGGAAAAGGATGAAAATCTCTACGGACTGAAAGGCTCCCCCACCCGCATCAAAAGGGCTTATGTCCCCGAACGCCCCCCAACTGGCCAAATCCTGGAGGCGGGCGGTGAAAAAGCCGCCGAGATTGTTCTGTCAGCGATAAATGAGGCCATAGCCCAAGGGGGCCTCGCTCTTAATACGATGATGGCCGCCAAAACCCGCGATTACGGGAAACCCTCACCTAGACGAAGGATGCGCGAGCATCCGTGGGTCCAGGGCTCTGCCCTGGTGAGTTGGTTGGAGACGGATAGTCAGGGGCGGCTTACTGGTCTGTCGATGGAATTGGCTGGTGAATCTCGCCGACTGGGCGCGGAGGCCGGGTTTCCCGCTTGGGGGATCTTCATTGAAGAGAGCGAACCGGCTGATCTCGATAAGCTGGACCTTGACCGGATTTTTATTTACCAGAGGCCCGGAGGCGATTTCAACGCCCAGGATTTTGCCGACGCGCTGGTCAGTTGCGTCAAAGACTTTCAACCCTCAACCGTGCTGCTCGGAGCCACGGACAGAGGCAAGGACGTGGCCCCCCTGGCCGCCGCCAGACTCGGGACGGGCCTGACGGCCGACTGCGTGGAATTGCGCATGGACGACGGCGACAATCTCTTGCAAATCCGCCCGGCCTTTGGCGGCAACGTTATGGCCGAGATCCTCACCCCCCTGGCCCGCCCGCAGTTCGCCACCGTGCGGCAAGGCGCGTTTAAGGCCGCCCCGCTAAAAGCCTTCGCCGGGCCCGAAATCGTGCGCCTGAAGCATCAGAGCCGGCCGGATTCTTTCGGCCTTGAGGTGCTGGAAAGAACGGAGCGGCCAGAGGCCTCTTCCCTGGATGAGGCGCGGATTATTCTGGCGGTCGGCTGTGGTTTCAAGTCCGCGGCCGACCTCGATATTGTCCAGGCCCTGGCCCGCGCCAAAGGCGCGGAGGTGGGGGCCACCCGCTCAGTGGTCGAGCGGGGCTGGATGCCGCCGGAAGCGCAAATCGGCCTGTCCGGCCGCAGTGTGTCGCCGTCGCTTCTGATTACTCTGGGCGTGTCGGGCTCCGTGCAGTTTCTGGCCGGCATACGCGGGGCCGAGCGGCTTGTCGCTATCAACAACGACCCGGCCGCGCCCATTTTTTCCGCCGCCCAGGTCTGTCTGTGTGCAGATGTGTACCAAGTGCTTCCTTTCCTTGAAAAATACCTCTCCCAATGTGAGGAATGAAATAATTATGTCATCAGCGGTTGCTTATGAAGGTTCCACTCACGGCCGCTTCTCGTCTCTCAAAATACCCCCTACACCTTGGTGTATTTTTGTGGTATATTAGTAATCAATGTTAAAGTATTGCGGCGGCGATAATGAATGATGTCACTTTTCACCGCCGCTCTCGCTCATCGGGAAAAATTTTTCTATTGAAGAGATGTTCCTGGAAGGTGTTTATATTTCCGTCAGCAGTTTGTTGCATGGCTCCCGGCCTATGATTGGAATGAAGCACCGGCATAAAAACTCGAAAAAGCATTTGTATATAAACATATTTTTAGTTGTTAAATTTTGAATTAAATATGAGTCGCCATCTTTATGGAAACAATAATTAACTTATATGAACAGAGAGAAGCTCTCTTTACCCAGGTTATTGAAGAGCTCAGCACCCAGCACGACATCTATCAGGCCATACCCGGCATTCTGGAAAAAGCCTGCGAATTCTTTCTCTTCGATTGCGGCTTTATTTATGAAGCCGACCACACCGGGCAGCTTTTCAAAAAAGAATTCATCACGCGTGAGGGCAGCTATGTGCTGCCGGGAAAATTTCTCCTGTCCAACTTCCTCATCCCTACGGAAATTGAAAAATTCCTCAAATCATATCTATATATTCAAGAGGGGGCCGATTCACGGCTGAGCCCGGAGTTGTCGCGCACCATTCTGGATTTCTTCAATGCCAAAACCCTCCTGATAGTTCCCTTCATGAGCCAGGCCGATGAGCTTCTGGGCATAACCGGCATGATCAGCCGCCGCCACACCTCCGCCTTGTCGGTGGAAAGCCTGGCCCGGGCCCGGTCGCTGTTCATGGTCATTGCCAACCATGTCAAAATGCGGTCCTACCATCGCCAGTTGGAAAACGCCAAGCAATCGCTGTCATACACCATGGACAACACCGGCGTGGACATCTATGTCAACGATTTTTATACCCATGAAATCCTGTATGTAAACAAATCCATGGCCGCGCCCTATGGCGGCGTGGAAAACATGATGGGCAAAATCTGCTACAAGGCCATCTACAGCGATAAAAGTAAACAGTGTGATTACTGCCCCCAGAAGCAGCTTCTGGATGAAAAGGGCAACCCCACCAAAATTTTCAGTTGGGATTACCGCCGCCCCTTCGACGGAGCCTGGTTCCGCGTTTTCAGCGCGGCTTTCAAATGGGTGGACGGCCGCACGGCCCATGTGGTCTCCAGCGTTGACATCACCGACCGCAAAAATTACGAGGAACAGCAGAAAAAGCACGAACTGGCCTTAGAGAGGGCGGTGGACGCGGCCGAAGAAGCCACCAGAATGAAAACCGCCTTTCTGGCCAACATGAGCCATGAAATCAGAACCCCTATGAACGCCATCATCGGCATGGCCGAACTGCTTTTGAAAAAAAAGTTTCCTCCGATGTCCAGGAGCATGTGGTCAGCATCAAGCAGGCCGGTTCGCACCTGTTGTCGGTCATAAACGATGTGCTGGATTTTTCCAAAATAGAATCAGGCAAGCTCGAGCTTCTGTCGTCCCATTATACTTTTGATTCGCTGATCAACGATGTCATCAGCATAATCAGAATCCGGGTGATGGAAAAGCCCATTATCTTCACCGCCAATATTGACCGCAATATTCCCCGCAAACTCGTCGGCGATGAAATCCGTCTGCGCCAGATTCTTCTCAACGTTCTCGGCAACGCGGTGAAATATACGGAAGAGGGTTTTATTTCCTTTTCCGTGACCGGCCAGGTGGATGAGGACAACAAAACTGTCGATCTGACCATCGAAGTGGCCGACAGCGGCGTGGGCATCAAGGACGAACATCAGGACACCCTGTTCGACGCTTTCACCCAGGTGGAGATGAACACCCGGCGCGGTATCGAAGGCACCGGCCTGGGGCTGGCCATTACCAAAAACCTGTGTATGGCCATGGGCGGGGACATCGGGCTGGAAAGCGTCTATGGTCAGGGCAGCACCTTCACCATCCGTCTGCCCCAGGAGTTCCACGAGCGCGAGCCTCTGGTCACAATCGAAGAGCCGGAAGGAAAAAACATCCTTCTATATGAAACAAGAAAGAGGCTGGCCGAATCAATCGCCCAGTCCTGCCGCAATTTGGGCGTGGCCTGCACAGTGGTCAGTTCCCAGTCTGATTTCACAGCCAAACTGATTGAAAGCGATTACGCCTTTGTCTTTGTTTCCGCCCTGCTTCTGGAAGGCGCGCTGATTGCCCTGAACAGGCTTCATCTGGAATCCAAGCTGGTGGTCCTGACTGAATACGGCGCGAACGTGGATACCAAGAATTATCTGAACGTGCCATTGCCGGTTTATTCAATTGTCCTGAATAATATTCTCAACAATATGTATGACTGCCCGCTGTCTGAAAAAGGCGGCGCCGGCTTCATCGCCCCGGAGGCCAGGATTCTCATCACTGATGATATCGAGACCAACTTGAAAGTGGCCGTGGGGCTTATGGAACCCTACAAAATGCGTCTCGACACGGCCCGGAGCGGGCCGGAAACCATTGCCCTGGTTCAGAAGCACCATTATGACATAGTCTTTCTGGACCACATGATGCCTGAGATGGACGGCCTGGAAGCCACCAAGATAATCCGCGGCATAGCCAGCGGCAATGATTATTTCAAAAAGCTGCCCATAGTCGCCCTGACCGCCAACGTGGCTTTCGGGGCCAGGGAGATGTTTCTGGAAAACGGCATTGACGACTTCCTGGCCAAGCCCATTGAAATATCAAAACTGGGCAGCGTTCTCGACAAATGGCTGCCGCCGGAAATGAAACTTCCGGTTGAAGCGGCCGCTGCGAAAGAAATTGAGACCTCTCTGGAAATCAAGGGGCTGGACGTGGTGCGCGGCATCATGCAGACCGGCGGCAGCCAGAGCGGCTATCTGAAGGTTCTGCGGACTTATCTGGCTGAAACGCGCAAAATGAAGGATAAGATAAAACTCTGCCTCCGGGAAAACAATATTGATATTTTTACCCGTTATGTGCATTCCATCAAAAGCTCATCCGGCAGTATCGGCGCGGCGGATATTTTTGAAGAAGCCCAGGCGCTGGAAAAAGCCGGCAACGATATGGACGTTAAATATATCCGCGCCAATATTGAGCATTTTCTGAGCGGCCTCAGCCGTCTATTGGGCAACCTTTCCGTGGCCCTGGCCGATTCGGAAGAAGAGGCCAGCCAGGCGGCCCCCAAAAACGGCGAGGACCGGACCGTCGTCAGGGAACTTCTGATGTCCCTGAAAAGCGCCCTCACATCGCTGGATCTCAGCCTGGCCGATAAAATCACCAATAAGCTTCAGGATGTGGCTGGCGGCGGAGAGCTCTACAAGGCTCTGGACGAAGTTTCCGATTACATACTCACATCCTGTTTTGAAGAGGCTGAGCACAAAATTGACGAGCTGTTAGGGAGGACTGAAATGCCTTGATTTCATTTGGAGAGCCGAGTCACCTTCAGTGTCCCGGCCGATGACCTGTTCAACCCGGCGCTGTTTTTACTTCATCACACATGTTATTGAGCCGGGAAGACGGGCATTTTGCCCGACTGGAGTTCTCCATACAGGGATTGAACTTCTGAAAAAGCTCCCAATGCACCCAAGACCTGTAAATACAAGGCCTGAATAAGGCGGGACCCACCGCCGGATCGAAATGTGAGACGACTAATGACCCAAAAAACAATTATGCTTGTGGATGATAATATTGCCAATTTGAAAATAGGCCGCAACGCTCTCAGCGATAAATATAACGTGTTCACCATTCCTTCCGGGGAGAAGCTATTCCAGATGATGGAGAAGGCCCTGCCGGATCTTATCCTTCTGGATGTGGAAATGCCGGAAATGGATGGTTACGATGTTATTAAAAGGCTGAAGCGTGATGAGCGCACCGCCTCCATACCGGTGGTGTTTCTCACGGCCAAGAGCGATCCTGAAAGCGAACTGGAGGGCCTCTCTCTGGGCGCGGTGGATTACATCGTAAAACCCTTCTCGCCCCCCATTCTCTTAAAGCGCGTAGAAACCCACCTGCTATTGAAGGACTACAACGACGACCTTCTGGGCATGGTGGCTGAAAAGACCAAAACCGTAACTGAGCTTCAGAACACGCTTTTGACCACAGTGGCCACCATCGTTGAATACCGCGACGACATCACCGGCCACCATGTTGAGCGTACCGGCCGCTATCTGTCAATTATTGTTGAGGAAGTAATCAGGAGCGGCCTTTATCGCTCCATCACGGAAAACTGGGACGTCAATTTTCTTTATCAGTCCGCCTCACTCCACGACGTGGGCAAGATCGCCATACGCGACAGCATACTCATGAAGCCCGGCCGACTTGATGTAAAAGAGTTTGAGATAATGAAGGAGCACACCACTTACGGCGTGCGCCTCATAGAGAAAATCGAGCAGAGCACTACTGAAAGAAATTTCCTCCACCACGCCAAGATTTTTGCCGGGACTCACCATGAGAGGTGGGACGGCCTGGGTTACCCCAACCACCTGCGCGGCGAAGAGATCCCCCTCCAGGGCCGCCTGATGGCCATAGTCGACGTCTATGACGCGCTGATAAGTGAGCGCCCCTACAAAAAGTCATTCACCCACGAACTGGCGGTGGACATAATAAAAAGTGAAAGCGGCTCCCACTTCGATCCGGCCCTGGTAGACATCTTCCTGACCAAAGCCGACGAATTCAACCGAGTGGCCGGCCTATTTAAAGGGCACTGAAGAGAAGAGGGGGGCTCTGCCCCTCCACCCCGCAAGGGGTAAACCCCTTGACCCCACCGAAACTCCGGAGGAGTTTCGGTATGTTTTTTTGGTGCAATAGCCCGCATTCGTTTCGTGCTGTCAAATTTGGTGCCAGTCCAGCAACGGTGTCTGAAGTCAAGCAAAAAAAGAAGAAATTCATTTAGTGGCGGAACTTTGATATCTTTGAATATCCCACATAGAGTTTGAAATCAACATGGCTCTCATGACAGTCAGCAATTTTCTGACACAGGCAATAACGGCGACTTTAAATGCCTTACCCCTGGCCCGCAGGCCTTCATACCACATTTTAATCACCGGATTATGAATCAGGCATGTCCGCATGATGCAATACAGAATGTTTCTGACCTTGCCGCGTCCGCCGCAGATGTGTCGCTGGCCCCTGTACTGGCCGCTGTCGCGGTTAAAGGGGGCTACGCCGGCCAGGGCGGCGGCCTGTTTGCGGCCCAGGTGAGGCAGCTCCGGCATTTCCGCCATGATGGTGGCCGAGCTTATGGGACCGACCCCAGGAATACTTTGCAATATTTCATCAGCCTGTTTCAAATCCTGACGAGAATGTATCAGTTGCTCAATATTGCGCTCCAGGTCATGAAGCTGGGATTTGAAGATTGCAATGTTTGCCTCAATAGCGGCTCTTATCGAGTCGGAGGAATGCTCGCGGTGCCCTTTTTCCATGGTCATCATGGCATTGAGCTGGTCGCGCCTGGCCAGAAGGCCGGAAAGTTGAATCAAGGTCGGGTCCTTGGGCTGATCAGCGATAATGTCGCGTGAAAGGGCGAAACGTGCTATAATTTCAGCATCTATGGCGTCAGTTTTGCCAAGGCGGCCCAAAGAGCGGGCGAAATCCCTGATATGCTTTGGGTTGGCAACTTTAAGCGGAACGCCGGCCTTAAAAAGGGCTTCGGTGAGCATGTTTTGATAACCGCCGGTGGCTTCATAAATGACAAGGTCGGGTTTTTGCTCTGCCACGGAGCGAATGAAGGAGTCAATGCCTTCGGGGGAGTTTTTGAATTTACCGCGCTGTCCGTCAGGCAGGCGGCAGAAATCAAGGGAAAGCTTTGAAACGTCGATACCAATAACAGAACGAAGAGACATGAAAAACCTCAACCTTGTAATGCGGGCTCAGAAAGGCCCGGGCAACGGTGCGAGTTGTTTTCAGGATAGGGCGGCGGCCAGGTCTGAACTACGAGTTAAAAACTCCAGAGGAGCAACGGCCTGCCAGCCCGCGCCCGGTGGTGATTTTCACCGCCGGGCTTCTTTTTTAATCGACGGATGTGCTTGAAAACTATAATTGAAAGTCCGAAGGGCTGTCATGGTTGTTGCGTGTGGCCCATCTCTCTTGGGGGCCGCTGGGCCGCAACAACCACGCCAGCCCGCAAAAACCTATGTCGTTCCTATTTCTTTTAATATACAAGAGGAGGACTACCGCTACCTCAGCACTGGGCATTAAGAAAAAATTGCGTGTCCGCTCGGTCTATGTAGCCTCATTTCCTCCATGAATCTTTCTTTTCTCGTGCGGCCGTCTCCGGCCCACTGCCGAATAATGCCAATCAAACTCGGTCACTTAGTGGCTTTTTTGAACACATAAAATAGATTGGGTTCACCCATCAGGTAGAGCGCATCATCCGGCCCCAAGGCCACCCCTTCAGCCTGGACAAAGTCCGCCTCCAGGCCGCTATGGTTCTTTAACAGCGACATGCTGCTGACCGGTTCACCGGAACTATCCAGTTCCAGCAGCAATTTTGATTCATGTGACAACACCAGAAGATGCTTTCTTTTCCCATCATAAGCCAGGGCGGATAAATCCTTTAAGAATATCCGGTTTTCACTGGCCGGATCGCTGCTTATGCTTAAAGCCAAAGGCCGGGTGCCCTCTCTTCCCACCAGCCCCTTGATAACATAAAGACCTATGGGATCGCGCTCTTTGGCCATATAAACCACCTCATGCTCCCGGTCATAGGCCAGACCTTCAAAACTTTTATTGTTGTCAGGCTCCATCCCGATGGTCAGGCTGGTTTCCACCTGGTCCGCCGAAATACTAACGGTGTCCGCCCCTATGACAATAAGTGAAAGTTTTTGCGGCGTTTCCTCCACAATTAAATATTGATTGTGACCAATATATTCCAGCGCTTCCGGGTCAAAAAAACCAGACAGGCCAATCCGCCGGATTATTTCGCCCTCAAGGTTCAATTCGATGATGTAATCGTCGCTGTTACTGACTGTAAAGAGGGTGCCGGTGTCATGATTGTAGGTTAGCGAAGACAGCCCCTCAGCCCCGGACACCGCTTTAGCCTCAATGACCGCCCGGTAGTCCGACAGCCCCAGAGAATGCTGTTCCCACTCACCGGCATGGATAGCGGCCTGAATATTGAACCAAAGCCGCTCAAACAAACGATTTTTATGACCCAACGCCAAACCGTAGGCCAGGGCTGAGGCCACCCCGATCATCAGGACGACTAAAAACGGCTTTTTATATTTCTCGTGGAATGGTTTCTTTGTTTGGGCCATAAAAACAATCTCCATTGATGATGCAGGCAAAAAAGTTATTCGCGTGCGGCAACATTTGATTCCTTTAACCCGCAATTCTAATTATAACCCATGCCGCCTCATAATAGCTGGTGTCGAGTCTTCGAGACGGAGCGCCAGCGATTGGTTTTGACGGCAAAATAGCAATTCGCGAAACAAAAACCACGCTTTTTGTGTAGCTACGAGCCGCGAGCTTAAGGGAAAAAGCCATAATTAGAATCGCTGTCCTTTAACAGGCGCCGGACGGCTTTCATGGCTTTAAGGGGACGGTCAAGGTGGTGTTCAGCCAGTTTTTCAAAGAATAATTCAGCTTCAGCCAAATCACGGTCACCGAGGTGGGGCGGCTCCGGTTCATCGGAAGAAAGGCGGCACAGAAGCGCTCTGGATATTGGCCGAACCCGCCGGTCACCGCGCGGCGTGCAATTGGGGCAATAGAGGCCCCCGGCCAGCGGGTCCCAGTGCCAGCCTTTTTCCACAGCCGGGTCGCTCCCGCAGAGGAGGCAGCCGGAAAAACGCGGCCCAAATCCGGCCAGTTCCATATATTTCAAGGCGAAATCAAGCGACACCAGCCGGGCCGTGGTCTGGCTGCGGCAGCGGGCCAAACGGCCCAGATGGCGCACCAGCAGATTAAATGAGGCCTCCGCCGGGTTGCCCGGGGTTTCAAAGCCGCGCACCAGTTCCAGGGCAAAGGCCGCCAACCCCTGGATGACCGGCTCAGCCGGCAGACGCTCCACTTTGGGGTTGTCTTCGCCCTTTTCCACAAAAGCCAGATCAATATTGGGCTTGATGGTGAAGTCATACCAGGCGGCCGCCCCCGGCGACAGGAGCCCGCCGCCGAAACGGCGCACACTTCTGCGCCCATAACGGGCCAGAGCGCTGATCAGCCCCATTTCGCGGGTCAAAAAGGTTATGATCAAATCGGCTTCGCCATAGTTGGTGCGGGCCAGTACCACGGCGGCCAGCCGTCTTTGCCTTTTTTCCCGCCGCCTGTCACTCATGGCCGGGCCTGACCATAATGAATAAGATAAGTAAAAGTTATCATTTGCGGGCTGCTTTCGTAAGTTAGGACTTGAAAAAAAATGCCATTTATCGTACAAATTATAGATTGAAGGCGAAGTGTATCAGCCGCCGTAAAGACCCGGAAAGGCTGGTTTCAGCCGCCCGGTCTTGATTACCGTAAACCCACTGAACCGGTTCCGCCAGACACACGGCGGAGCGCTGCGGACCCCCGCCATCTGCGGCCGGTACCGACTGCACATATACCGTGAGGTCATTTTGAACAATTTTTCACGCAACCTGCTCGTTTGGGCAATGATAATAATCACCGTTCTGGGTGTGCTCAACTTTTTCAAGCCCGTTGAGAGCAGTAATAAAAGAACTTATTCCGAAGTCTGGCAGGCCATCAGCGATAACCGCGTCCGTGAAGTCACCCTGACCGACCAGGAAATTGTAGCGCAACTGAATGACGGCAGCAAGTGGGTCACCAGTTACAGCATCTTTGACCGTGAGCTTCTGCCTTTCCTGCGCGAAAAGAACGTCATTATCAATATTGCCCCGCAAACGTCATCCTTCTGGCTCAGCATGGGCGGCGCTTTGCTTCAGATTCTTTTCCTGGTGGCCATCTGGATGTTCTTCATGCGCCAGATGCAGGGCGGCGGCAAAGCCATGACTTTTGCCAAAAGCCGCGCCCGCCTTTTGAACGAGGAACAGAAGAAAGTCACTTTCGCTGACGTGGCCGGCATTGACGAAGCCAAAATGGAGCTGTCGGAAATCGTCGATTTCCTCCGTGAACCCAAAAAATTTGTTCGTCTCGGCGGCCGCATTCCCAAGGGCGTTCTACTGGTGGGTTCGCCGGGCACGGGTAAAACCCTCCTGGCCCGGGCCATTGCCGGGGAAGCCGGGGTGCCTTTCTTCTCCATCAGCGGCTCCGATTTCGTGGAAATGTTCGTCGGCGTGGGCGCCTCCCGCGTGCGTGATATGTTCCTTCAGGGCAAAAAAGCCGCCCCCTGCATCATCTTCATCGATGAAATCGACGCCGTCGGCCGCCATCGCGGGGCCGGCTTAGGCGGCGGCCATGATGAGCGTGAACAGACCCTCAACCAGCTTCTGGTGGAAATGGACGGCTTCGAACCCAATGACGGCCTCATCCTCATCGCCGCCACCAACCGGCCGGACGTGCTGGACCCGGCCCTTCTGCGCCCCGGCCGTTTCGACCGCCAGGTAGTGGTGCCCATACCGGATATCAAAGGCCGCGAACAGATTCTCATAGTCCACAGCCGCCGGGTGCCCATGTCCTCCGACGTGAATCTGGCCGTAGTGGCGCGCGGCACTCCTGGTTTTTCTGGTGCTGACCTGGAAAACTTGATCAATGAAGCCGCTCTTCTGGCCGCCAGGGCCAATAAGGAAAAGGTTGAGGCCGCCGATATGGATGCGGCCCGCGACAAGATTATGATGGGTGTGGAGCGCAAGAGCCTGTTGATGAGCGAAGAGGAAAAGCGCACCACCGCCTGGCACGAAGCCGGGCACACCATCATTTCCGTTTTGGTGCCGGGGCTGGACCCCCTTCACAAGGTCAGCATCATCCCGCGCGGACGGGCTCTGGGCGTGACCATGTCGCTGCCCACTGAGGACCGCTACACCTACAGCCGTAAATATTTCAAGGCCCGCCTGATCATGCTTATGGGCGGCCGGGTGGCTGAGGAAGTGGCCTTGGATCAGATGACCACCGGTGCGGGCAATGATATTGAGCGGGCTTCCGAACTGGCTCGCAACATGGTCTGCAAGTATGGCATGAGCGACAAGCTTGGCCCCCAGACCTTTGGCAAGAAGGAAGAGCAGATTTTCCTTGGCCGGGACATAAATCAGCACAATGATTATTCCGAGGCCACGGCCCAGCTTATCGATAAGGAAGTTTCCGACCTGATGCTGGAAGCCCACCAGAAGGCCACGGATATAATCTCCAGGCACCAGGAGACGCTCAAGGCTCTGGCCGAGCGGCTTTTGGAAAAAGAAACCATCGATGCCGAGGAAGTTCTTGATATTTGTACCGAAGCTATGAAAGCGGAGGGCATTGAACGTCCGGCCAAGCCGGAAGAGAAAGAACAAAAGGCGGAGCCAACAGACAGTGCGACGGCTGATGAAGCCGCGTCACAGGAAACCTCTGGCCATGAAACGGAGGAACCTGATGACGAACCAAATGACAAAGGCGGTCTGCACTGATTCTGTAGACAAGTCCACCCTCCCGGCGCGGCTGGCCTGGAAGACGGCGGCCGGGGAATGGAGCCTTGATTTCACGAAAACCGTGATCATGGCCATTATCAACCTGACCCCGGATTCCTTCTCCGACGGCGGACGCTTCAGCGGCCCTGAGGAAGCGGTGAATGCGGCCCTGGCTGAGGAAGAGGCTGGAGCCCATATCTTCGACTTGGGGGCCGAATCGACGCGGCCGGGTTCAGCCCGCGTTTCGGAACAAGAGGAATGGTCGCGGCTGGAACCGGTTTTGCGGGGCCTTGCGGCCAAAAGCAAGCTCCCGGTATCCATTGATACCTATCGGGCCGGGGTTGCTGAAAAAGCGATTCTGGCCGGGGCGGCGATTATCAATGATATTTACGCCGGACGCAAAGAGCCACGCATTCTGGAAGTGGCTGCCAAGCATGGGGTGCCGATAGTTCTAATGCATATGCAGGGCGACCCCGACAATATGCAGGTCAATCCCCATTATGATGATGTGGTGACAGAGGTCCATGATTTCCTGCTGGAACGGGCCAGGGCGGCCGAAGCGGCGGGCATACTGCCAGAGCTTATAATTCTGGACCCCGGCATAGGTTTTGGTAAAAATCAGGGCCACAACCTGACGTTGATAAAACACTTTGAGCAGGCCATGCCCAAGGGTTATCGCAGCCTGATGGCCCTGTCTCGAAAAGCATTTCTTGGCCGCATTCTCGGCGGCGCGGAACCGGCCGATCGGGATCTGGCTACTGCCACAGCCAACGCCCTGGCCATTATAAAAGGTGCGGATATGATCAGGGTTCACGATGTCCGTCCCAATCGGGAGGCCGCCGAAGTGGCCAATGCTGTACTGGCGGCCGTCTGACTAAACCAATCATTAGTTTGAGGTCACACATCGCCATAACGGTGGTCGAGCGCTGATGACTGGGGCGCGATGATGCCCGGAACGGAAAAGCGGTTGACCGCCGCCGGACGAAATGTTTTTGCCCGGTTCCGTTCCGGGGGTCTTAGTCACGGAACCGGGCAAAAACATTTCGTCCGGCGGCTGCCTGGTCTGCTGCAACTAAAGACTGAGTTGATGAGAATTGGAAAGTGTGTATAGCCGGGTATGCGCGGCAAGTATAAGGAAAAAAAGCAGGTAATTAATAGCAGGGTCGAGTCTTCGAGACGGAGCGAAAGCGACTGGTAGTTGAAGGTAGAGCGGATGCTCGCTTCGCAAAAACCACGCTTTTTGCGAAGCTCCAAGCGGCAAGTATAAGGAAAAAAAGCAGGTAATTAATAGCAGGGTCGAGTCTTCGAGACGGAGCGAAAGCGACTGGTAGTTGAAGGTAGAGCGGATGCTCGCTTCGCAAAAACCACGCTTTTTGCGAAGCTCCAAGCGGCAAGTATAAGGAAAAAAAGCAGGTAATTAATAGCAGGGTCGAGTCTTCGAGACGGAGCGAAAGCGACTGGTAGTTGAAGGTAGAGCGGATGCTCGCTTCGCAAAAACCACGCTTTTTGCGAAGCTCCAAGCGGCAAGTATAAGGAAAAAAAGCAGGTAATTAATAGCAGGGTCGAGTCTTCGAGACGGAGCGAAAGCGACTGGTAGTTGAAGGTAGAGCGGATGCTCGCTTCGCAAAAACCACGCTTTTTGCGAAGCTCCAAGCGGCAAGTATAAGGAAAAAAAGCAGGTAATTATAAATTGTTCGGCAGCTATTCCATCGTTGATGCGGTAAAATCCATGAGGTGGGAGGATGTGGTTGACATCCTTCTGGTGGGGCTGTTGATATATTACGTCATACGCCTGCTGAAAGGTACCCGCAGCGGACAGGTCTTTCTCGGGCTGGGGCTGGTCATGGGCGCCTACTTTCTGTCGACCAAGTTCGAATTCATGACCCTGAGGTTTCTGATTTCGTCTTTTGCCTCAAACCTGATTGTGGTCATTGTCATATTATTTTCATCGGATATCAGGCGCGGGCTGGCCCGGCTGGCCCGCATCTCCTTTACTCGCACCAACCCCCAGATGGTGGACGCGGTCAATGAAGTGGTCCGGGCCTCCTTCTTCATGGCTGAAAAGCGTATCGGCGCTCTCATCGCCTTTGAACGCGGAGTGGGTTTGGGGGAATATGTGGAGGCCGGAGGACAGATTAACGGCATTGTTTCCGACCGCCTCCTGTTGGCCCTGTTTCATACCTCTTCGCCGCTCCATGACGGCGCGGTGATCATTCAGGACGGACGTCTGGCGGCGGCCGGATGCTTTTTGCCGCTGTTGCCGTCCGAGGACAATGTCAGCCGTTTTTTTGGCACCCGCCACCGCGCGGCCATTGGCCTGTCACGCGAGACTGACGCGCTGGTGGTAGTGGTCTCGGAGGAGAGGGGCCTGGTTTCGCTGGTCAAGGACGGCGAAGTGGTGGTGATGATGGGCGCGGCCAATCTCCGCGACCGTCTTCTGGCCCATCTGAGTTTGACTCCGCACAAGGAGCCGGAGAAAAAGGTCAGGAGCAAGAAATAATTTTTACCGGCGCACGATCGACCTGTCTTGAATGAGCGGTCTATGGTGCTTACCGGTCCGCGGTAAACGAAGTGATTTCACGATTGTGAAAGAGTCGGTCAGGCTTGGCTCAAATCCGGCCTGACCATGAAAAGCCCCAAGGGGCTGAATTAACCAAACCACTGAAAGTCGGAGATTGACCCGGTGCCGGCCAAAAACTTGCGCAACAACATATTGTCCATCGTGGTATCTCTGGGGCTCTCATTCTGCCTCTGGATGGCGTTATCCGGGCAGGACATGAGCGCGGTGGACATTACCGTTCCGCTGGAGCTGGCCAATCTGCCCAGTGATCTGGTCATTAAAAGCGATGTGCCCACTTCCGTCACTTTCCAGGTCCTGGCCAATACGGCCCAAGTCCGCTTTCTGGCGGACCGCAAGCCGCATCTGTGGGTTAACGTCAGTTCTGCCCGAGAGGGCAATAATATTTTCCCGATTCAAACTGATTCGCTGGATCTGCCGCGCGGCGTTCAGGTGCGCAAATCCAGCCCCTCACTGATAGAGTTTGAGGCGGCCCGCGTCACCAGCAAGATCGTGCCCATTCGTCCGGTGGTTCGCGGCCACCCCGATCCGGCTTATGAACTGGCCTCGGTCATCATTGAGCCTGACACGGCCATGGTTCAGGGGCCACAGGAACTGATGGACGAAATTGAATACATTTCCACCATTCCCATAGATATTGACGGCATCAACAATGACGCCAACTTGGTGGTGCGGCCCGCGCTGATTGATCTGGACCCGGCCCTGATGGTCACCCCGGCGGAAATCCGGGTGTTTGTCAACCTCGACGAACGCATGGCGGAGAAAACCTTTACCGAAATGCCCATAGCCATTGAGGTCAGCGGATCGAACCTGCCGAACTCGGCCATAGTCATGGAGCCCTCAATGGCCACTATCTCCGTGGCCTGGCCGGTTTCGGCCCGTTTGGGCCTGGAAGCCAGCGCCATTAAGGTGAGGGTGCAGGTAGACGGCCGCCGTCTGGCCGAAGAGGGCGGCGAAATGGAACTGCCGGTGCTGGTCACGCCCCCGACTAACGTCAAAGTCACCTCCATTGAGCCGGTCAATGTCAAAATCACGGCCCCCGGCCTGATCGGGCTGTCGCCCAAAGCTGTGCCGCTGGATACCGGAAGCGATTCAGCGCCGGCCGAGAGTGGCGCTGAGGGGCAGCCGCCCGCCCAGACTTCGGCCATTTCACCCACCGCCAACACCGCCAGCGGACGTATGACGCGTTCGTCCCAGTAATTCTCAGGGTTGATGGCTATATTCAAATAGTGGGTCGACCCGCCGGGGAGACGGAGCGTCAGCGACTGGTTTTTACTGGAAAAAAGCCGCTTGCGAAACAAAAACCACGTTTTTTGTGTAGCTGTGAGCCGTATGTTTAAGGGAAAAAATTCACATTTATAATTGACGGCGTTCGCCCGGCGCGACGAGTCCCGCCTCTTCATTCACAGATAAATAAATTCGGAGTTTTCCAGAAGGAATCACATGAGTCAGCGTAAGCTTTTCGGTACCGACGGCGTTCGCGGCGAGGTCAACAGACCGCCGATGACCGCCGAGTTCGCTCTCAATCTCGGCCGGGCTGTGGCCCATTATCTCAACACCCGCAAAGACCGCTCTCGCCGCCCCAAAGTTGTGATCGGCAAGGATACCCGCCTTTCCGGCTATATGCTGGAAGAAGCCCTGGCCGCCGGCCTGGTTTGCCAGGGGGCCGACGTTTACCTGGCCGGGCCATTGCCGACGCCGGGCATAGCCTTTCTAACCACCAGCATTCGGGCCGACGCCGGGGTGGTCATCAGCGCCTCCCACAATCCCTATACTGACAACGGCATTAAAATTTTCGCCTCCGATGGTTTCAAGCTGCCGGACGAAGTGGAAGCTCTTCTGGAAGACTATCTCGACCCGGCCATTCTGGACCGCTACCGGCCCAAGGCTGACGGCGTGGGCCGGGCCGGGCGTATTGACGACGCGGTGGGCCGCTATGTGGTTTTTCTGAAAAGCACCTTTCCGCGCGCCATGAGCCTGGAGGGCCTGACCATGGTGCTGGACTGCGCCCACGGCGCGGCTTACCGGACGGCCCCGATGGTGTTTGAGGAACTGGGGGCCAAGGTTCACCTGGTGGGGGCCAAGCCTGACGGGGTGAACATCAATCTGGGCGTGGGTTCATTGCACCCGGAGCTTTGCGTGAAAAAGGTTCAGGAGACCGGGGCGGATATCGGCCTGGCCCTTGACGGCGACGCCGACCGGGCCATTTTTGTGGACAATCGCGGTCAGGTGGTGGACGGCGACCAGATAATGAATTTGTGCGCGCTGCGGCTCTCCAAAAACAACTGCCTCAAAAACAACACCGTGGCCGCCACCATCATGAGCAACATGGGGCTGGAAATATCGCTGAACCGCGCGGGCATTGAGCTTCTGCGCACTCCGGTGGGCGACCGCTATGTGGTGGAGCAGATGCGCCTTAATGGCCTTAATTTTGGCGGCGAGCAATCCGGCCATTTGATTTTTCTTGATCACGGAACCACCGGCGACGGCATTCTGGCGGGCCTCCAAACGCTTCTGGCCATTAAGGAAGAGGAAAAAACCCTGGCCGAACTGGCCGCGCAGATGGAGACTTTGCCGCAGATTCTGATAAACGTCAAGGCCAGCCGTCCGCGGGAGGCCAGCACCAATCCAGCCGTGACGGAGCAGGTGGCCAGAATTTCAGAGCACCTTGGCAAGCGCGGCCGCATTGTTCTGCGTCCTTCCGGCACTGAGCCGGTAGTGCGGGTGATGGTGGAGGGCGATGATTACGATGAGATCAACACTCTGGCCGAGGAAACCGCGGCTATTGTTGAAAAGGAACTGGCCTGACCAATATGCTGTTCACCCTTGATGTCGGCAACACCAACATGAACCTTGGTCTGTGGCGGGGCGATACTCTGTGCGCGGATTGGCGGCTGTCAACCAACCGGGCTTATACTCTGGACGAATTGGGTTTTTCGATCGGCGGAGTGTTCATGGCCGCGGGCTATCAGTTTTCGGATGTGAGCGGCTTCATCATTTCCAGCGTGGTGCCGCCCATGCGCCCGGCCCTGGAGCGTTTTGGGGCCAAATACCTGAAGCAGCGCCCCATATTTCTTGAGGCCCACCGCCAGAATATCATGCCGTTGAAATACACCAATCCGATGGAAATGGGCGCGGACCGGGTGGCTGTGTCGGTGGCGGCCTACCGCCGATACCGGCGGAGCCTGATCGTGGTGGATATGGGCACGGCCACCACTTTCGACTGCATTTCGGCCCGGGGTGAACATTTAGGCGGAGCCATTGCGCCGGGCTTGAGGTTGTCGGCCGAGGCCCTGTTTCAAAAAACCAGCCGTCTGCCCCGTCTGGAAATGTTTGATGTACCTGATACCGTCATTGCCAGAGATACCCTTTCCAGCATCAACGCGGGCATAATTTTTGGCTATACCGCCCTGGTGGACGGCATGGCCGCACGGATTAAGAAGGAACTGGGCGCGGCCAAGGTCGTAGCGACGGGTGGGCTGGCCTCCCTGATTGCCTCCGAGTCCACCCAATTGGAGGAAGTTCTGCCGGATCTGACTTTGGAAGGGTTGAAGATTTTTTATGACGAGATGGATTGGAGTCAGATATGACAGGCGGCTCCCTCCATTGGAATGGTGAAGCGCCCAGGGGCGTACGGTGGCCGACCGCGTTGAAGCCCGGCGACACGGTGGGGTTGTTCGCTCCTTCACACCAGTTCAACCGTCAAGAGGTCGAGCGCGGGGCCGCGCTTTTGCGTTCGTGGGGTTTTGAAGTAAAGGTTCCGCCCCACATTTTCAAGAAGCATAAATACTTCGCCGGAACTGATGAAGATCGTCTGGCGGTGCTGGATTCACTGATGAGCGATGATTCGGTTTCAGCCGTCATGGCGGTGCGCGGCGGTTATGGCAGCCAGCGTCTCTTGCCCTATCTCATTATGCGTTGGCGTAAATGGAAGCCCAAGCCGATCATAGGCTTTTCCGATCTCACGGCCCTTCACCTGGCCCGGTTCACGGCTTCAGGCGTGATTGGCTATCACGCTCCGATGGCGGTTTCGCTGGGCAAGGAAGAATCCGCGAAACAGGCTGATACCGTTTCAATAAAAGACCTGAAAAAAGCCCTCACCTCACCCGACAGAACCGGAGCCTGGAACTTTTCCAAAAAGGACGTCATCAATGGCGGGCACGTTAAGGGGCTGCTTCTGGGCGGGAACCTGACCATGTTTATCGCCCTCCTGTCCGGCCCCTGGATGCCGGATTTGAATGGGGTCATCCTGATGCTGGAAGAGGTTGATGAGCCGGGCTACCGGCTGGACCGGCTTCTGGTGACCTTAAGGCAGAGCCCCGGCTGGAAAAAGGCCGCCGGGCTGGTTTTCGGGCATTTCACTCATTGCGGTCCGGCCCGTCAGGTGCGTTCGCTTTTGCTGGAGGCGGCGGAAGATTTTCATGGCCCGGTTGTTATGAACGGGCCATTTGGGCATGAGCGAAGAAACAGATTTTTTCCCATCGGGGCAACTGCCGTTTTAGAGGCGTAATTGCAAGATTTGAAGGAGAGCGGCCCTTGGCCGCTGACGATTAAAGGACTTGGCCCGATAGGCCAACCAAAGGGCTCCGCCCTCTGGACTCCGGCTGGGGGAGGGCCGACGCCGGCCCTGCCCCAGACCCCACCCGCGCCAAGGGGCAAGCCCCTTGGAACCCCAAGAGGTCAGTGTCGGCTATAACATTCTTTTTCCCGCATCGCCGCAACTCGCTTCGGGTACGAAGCTCAGACAAGCGGCGACGCTTCATACACTCTCCGCTTTAAACGCTGTCGGCCGCTTCACGTTGGGTTGTTACATTTTGCTATAGGCAGCTTCATTGGATGTTTGTGGCTTCACGTATGTTCGGCTGAATACTTTTTCCCCTCAAGGAGTTTTTCCAGCGTTGTAACCGGCGAGACTTGGCCGTCTTTTTTCTAATGAGCGACTCATTGAAAAGCAACAGGCGGCAGAGAGGCGCACAACCAGCACTGGAAAGGGCCTTTAAGGGGAAGCTGATTTAAGCCGAACATACGTGAAGCCACAAACATCCAATGAAGCCGCCTATCGCAAACTGTAACAGCACAACGTAAACTCACCTATAGCACCAGAAGCTGACCCTGTATGACGCGTCGCCGCTTGTCTGAGCTTCGTACCCGAAGCGAGTTGCGGCGATGCGGGAAAAAGAAGGTTGAAGCTGACCCTGCCCTCTTGGGGGTCCAGGGGGCTCCGCCCCCCTGGCGCGGGTGGGGTCTGGGGCAGGGCCCGCGTGGGCCCTCCCCCAGCCGGAGTCCAGAGGGTGGAACCCTTTGGTTGGCCCATAGGGCCAAGTCCTTTAATCGCGCGGCCGAAGGCCGCACTTCCTTCTCTTCTTACATATAATATGTCACGCCACTTTAAATCCCCAAAAGATCATATTTGTGGTATAATTAAGAGTTAAAAAATAATGACCGCCCTCTGTGGCGCGACAATAGCTCAATCAAGGAGACGCCGGAACCATGCTGTCGCTTAAAATGAAAAAGGAAGATTTGGCCAAAGGAGTGGGACAAACCAGCGCTATCGCTGAAAAACGCAGCTCCATGCCCATACTGTCCAACATCCTCTTGGAAGCCGACGGGGACGAACTGAAACTCACGGCCACCGACATGGAAATCAGCTTTCAGGGCTCCTATCCGGCCGAAGTCTCCGTGCCGGGCCGCCTCACCGTCCCGGCCCGCAAACTTAATGAAGTGGTGCGCCTCCTTAACGCCGCCGAGGTCAGCCTCAGCGAAGCCGACAACTTCAGCCTCAATCTGGTGGCCGGACAATTCAGCACCCAGATGTACGGCCTCTCCCCGGCCGATTTTCCCCAGATGCCGGCCATTGAAAATATTCAGTATGTCGAGATCGAAGGCCCGGTGCTGGCCGGGGCCATCGATAAAACCATATTTTCAGTTGCCATGGAGGAAACCAGATACAACCTTTCCGGCGTGTTTTTCGAAAAGGTGGAATATGAGGGCGTCCTCAGTCTCAGGCTGGTCTCCACCGACGGACACCGCCTGAATATGGCCGGCTTCACCACTCCCGATCTGGCCAACCTGGAAATGATCAAGGGCGTTCTGGTCTCCAAAAAGGGCCTGAACGAACTTAAAAGAATGGCCGACACCGCTGAAACCATCAAACTGGGCATGTCCCAGAGCAGCCTGGTGGCCAGGACCTCCGCGTCCATACTCGTCATGCGCCTCTTGGACGGCCGCTTCCCCGATTACAATATGGTTGTGCCCAAAGATAACAACAAACACATCATGGCCACCCGCAAGGAACTCCTGGAAGCCCTCAAACGCATTGCCACCATGAGCTCCGACGACTACAAGGCCGTGAAATTCAAAATCGAGCCGGGCCTTCTGACCATATCCTCCATGACCCCGGAACTGGGCAAAGCCGAGGAAAGTTTAGAAGTTGAATACGACGGCGAAGTGCTGGAATCCGGTTTCAATCCCCGCTTCTTCATCGAAGCCCTGAGCGCGCTGGCCAGCGAAAAGATTAAAATCAGCTTCAATGAACCCAGCACTCCGGCCCTTCTGGCCGGGGCCGAAGACCCCGGCTACTGCGGGGTTATCATGTCCATGAAGATTTGATGAAGCAGCCGCCTTGCCAACGTTTTTAACTTATCCCGCTACCTTGCGGGATAAGCCGTTACTGTGCCGGAAAATATCGAAAGAGGTTATCTACATATGTCCACAGATGATGTGAAAAAAGTCAATGATTATGGTTCCGACCATATTCAAATCCTGGAGGGACTTGAAGCGGTCCGCAAACGGCCCTCCATGTATATCGGCAGCGTTTCCTCACAGGGCCTGCATCACCTGGTCTATGAGGTGGTCGACAACTCCATCGATGAAGCCATGGCCGGCTTCTGCGACCGGGTGGAAGTGACCGTCACCCAGGCCGGCACTGTCAGGGTCAAGGATAACGGCCGCGGCATCCCCATTGATATTCATCCCACCGAAGGCGTCCCCGGCGTTCAGGTGGTCATGACCAAACTCCACGCGGGCGGCAAGTTCGATAAAAAAACCTATCAGGTCTCCGGCGGCCTCCACGGCGTGGGCGTCTCGGTGGTGAACGCCCTGTCGGAATTTCTGGAAGTGGAAATCAAACGCGACGGCCAGCGCTATTATCAGCGCTATGAGCGCGGCATTCCGGTCACCGGGCTGGAAAAACGCGACAAGGTCAAAAAAAGCGGCACCATGGTCCACTTCAAGCCCGATCCGGAAATCTTCGAAACCACCGAATTCGATTTCAGCATCCTGGCCCGCCGTCTGCGGGAGCTGGCTTTCCTCAACAAGGGCCTGACCATATCCATTAAGGACGAACGCACTGATGAATATCAGGAGTTCTGTTATAAGGGCGGCATCATCGAATTCGTCCAGTACATGAACCGCCAGAAAACGCCCCTCCATGAAAAGCCCATTTACCTGGAGGGGCAGAACGACAACATCCAGGTGGAAGTGGCCGTGCAGTATAACGACAGCTACACCGAGCAGGTGTTGTCGTTTGCCAACAACATCAACACCGTGGAGGGCGGCACCCACCTGTCGGGCTTCAAGGCGGCACTGACCCGCGCGGTCAACCAGTATCTGGCTTCGGCCAATCTGCCCAAAAACCTGAAAATAAGCAGCCTTGACGGTGACGACATCCGCGAAGGCCTGGCCGCCGTCATTTCCATCCGCATACCGGAGCCGCAATTTGAAGGCCAGACCAAAGGCAAGCTCGGCAACGCCGTGGTCAAGGGTCTGGTGGATACGCTGGTCTACGAACGGCTGGCCACCTTCTTTGAGGAAAACCCGGTGGTGGCCAAAAAAATCGTCACCAAGGTGGTGGATGCGGCCAGGGCTCGCGAAGCGGCCCGGAAGGCCCGCGAAATGGCTCGCTCAAAGGGCGCTCTCAGCGGCCACTCGCTGAGCGGCAAGCTGGCCGACTGCCAGGAAAAAGACCCCTCCAAATGCGAATTGTATCTGGTGGAGGGCGACTCGGCCGGCGGCAGCGCCAAGCAGGGCCGCGACCGCAAGTTCCAGGCTATTCTGCCCCTGCGCGGCAAGATCCTGAACGTGGAGCGGGCCCGTTTTGACCGTATCGTCGGCTCCAATGATATCCGCAACATGATCACCGCCCTGGGGACGGGCATCGGTTCCTCCGGTTCACCCGGCGTGAATCTGGACAACCTTCGTTATCACAAGGTGGTCATTATGACCGACGCCGACGTTGACGGCGCGCATATCCGCACCCTCTTGCTGACCTTCTTCTATCGCCAGATGCCGGAGCTGATTGAGCGCGGCCACCTTTATATTGCCCAGCCGCCGCTTTACGGGGTGAAATCAGGCAAGAACGATTTCTACCTTAAAGATGAAGGGGAAATGCGCAAGTTCATCATGCGCCGCTACCTTGAAGAGCGCACCCTGACTGATGAAGCGGGCAACACCATGAGCGGCCAGAAGCTGGAAACCTTTATCGCGACCCTCACCGAGTTCCGCGACCAGCTCGATCGCCTGAGCCGCCGTGGTTTCCCGTCCGTCATATGGCCGCACATCATCCGCAGCCTGACTGATGACGAAGCCGGTTTCGCCAGCCGTGAATGGAGCCTGCGTCTGGCCGAAGCCCTTCGCAATGAGGGCCTGGAAATCACCGGGCCCGATTTCCCGGAAGAGCCAAAGCCTGTGCCGGAGAACGGTGAAAATGATGAAAGCGAACATGATGAAGATCGTCATCATGAAGATCAGGGTTTCAAACTGACCTTGGTTTCCACCCACAACAAAAACAAGCGCCTGACCCTGAACGGTGATCTCCTGGCCAGCGAAACCTTCAAAAAGCTGATAAACCTGCGCCGCACCATTGATGAGCAGGCCGTGCTGCCCTATACCGTCACCTTGAAGGAACGCAGCTACACTCTCGAAACAGAGGAAGCCCTGATTGGCGATGTGGAAACATCCGGCCAGAAGGGTCTGCGGGTTCAGCGCTACAAAGGTCTGGGTGAAATGAACCCCGGCCAGCTGTGGGAAACCACTATGGACCCCGAACGCCGCACCTTCCTTCAGGTCAAGGTCTCCGACGCCATGGAGGCGGACGACATCTTCACCATCCTGATGGGCGACAAGGTGGAGCCGCGCCGCGACTTCATTCAGGAAAATGCCCTGAACGTGCGTGAGCTTGACGTTTAATATCTGAAAAAGGCGGTGAGGCATAGTGACAATTCCATTGCGAAACCCTGTGCCCGCCGACGCGATTCGCGCTTTATTCAAAAACGTGACCAAGCGCTTCGGTGCCCGGCCGGTTTTTGAAAATTTGAGCCTGAAACTGAAGCGGGGAGGCCGCTACGGCCTCCTCGGCCCCAACGGCGCGGGGAAGACCACCTTGATGCGCCTCATGTATGGCGCGTTGTGCCCCGATGACGGAGAGGTGCTGGTTGACGGCCTCGTCCCCTGGCGTGAAACCTGGGCGGTGCTGGCCCGATTGGGTGTATTGGCCGAGAACGCGCCGCTGGTGCCTGAACTGACTCCCCAGGAGCACCTGAAGCTGGCCGCGTCCCTGCGTGGCCTGAGTTCGAAAGATTTTTCCGGTGAGTGCGAACGGCTGTCGTCGGCCTTGAACCTGTCGGCTTTCTTGAAATGTCCGGCCGGGGCGCTTTCAATGGGGCAGAGACGGCGGGCCGCCCTGGCCGCCGCTTTCATGGGGCAGCCGGATTTTTTGATTCTGGATGAACCCACCAGCGGGCTGGACCCGGATGAAGCCGCGCATCTGCGCAATCTCCTGTCTGACCTTCCGTCCTCAGCCACTCTTCTTATATCCAGCCACATTCTAAGTGAAGTTTTTGACCTGACTTCTGAAATAATAGTTCTGGCCGGTGGGCGGCTGAAGGCTCAGGGGCCTTGGGTTGATTTCCTCGATGTGCGGGAGAACCCCGGTGAAAGCGTTTTGCGGGCTTCGTATTTGAAACTGACCGAATCAGGCCCGGAGGCCGGGCAATGATGATGAGGCCCCAGATATCGAACGGCCGGGCTATAAGTCTGGTGGCCGGGGCTGAACTGAAAAGTTTCTGGGGCGGCGCTTCAGCCGGGCTGGCTGTCGCCGTTTTTTTAGGGTTATCCGGCTTCTTCTTTTATAATGGTGTGGCCGATTATGTCATGGGCGCGCTCCTGGCCGCCTCCAAAGGGCGTGCCCTGGACGCCTCGATATCGTTATTTTCGCAAGGGCTTACTTACATTTCGCTGGTGATGATGCTGGTGGCCCCTTTGGTAACCATGCGTTCGCTCACTCCCGCCCGACGGGGCGGTCGCCTGGATTTTTTCCAGACCATGCCTCTGAACGGACCTCAAATCATATTGGGTCAATATCTGTCCGCGTTCCTTTCTCTGGCAATCCTGATAATTCTGGCTCTGGTCCCCTTTGTGGTATTGCTGGCCGCCGGCGTCGGGAGTCTGGCGGTTCTTTTCACCGCCGCCGCCGGGCTTCTGGCCCTTGGGTCGGCCCTGGCCGCCCTGGGCCTGATGTGTTCGGCCGCCTCCAGCTCGCCCATGGGAGCCGCGTTGGGCGCGCTTGGCCTTGGCGGCCTGATGTGGGTGTTGGGCTGGGCCGCGCCCTATCTGGACGGCCTGTTCGGCGATATTTGGTCCGGGCTGGCTTTCATGCCGCGCATATCACGTTTCGCCCTGGGCATGCTCGATGGCAACGATCTGCTGTTCTTCGCCGTTCTGACTGTCGCGGCGCTTTTAAACGCCGCTGTCCTCCTGGCCGCCCGCACCGGCGGAGGTGACTGATGCGCGGACTCTTTCGCAACCTGACCCTGGTCTGCCTCGTCGCGGCTTTGCTGGGCCATTTCAGCGCCCCGGATTTTCCGGGCTTCGCGGTGCTGCCTTTGGCGGCCGCCCTTTTGTGCGCGGTGCTGGCCGGTCCCGCTCAATGGCGGCGGGATTTTACCCGCCTCACCGCGCCCGCCGGAAGGACTGGCTTACGGGCTGTGACCATTGCCGTCCTCACCCTGGCTGTGCTGCTGGCGGTGGGCGCCTTGAAAGCTTTGCCTGTTTTTAATCTTGGTCCGGGCAATATCATTTCACTGTCGCCAGCCACGCTTGAGCTTTTAGGGAGGCTTGACCGCCGGGTGAATGTCGTCATTAACCTTGGCCCGCAGGACCCCCACGAAGCCCGCCTCCGGGAGCTGGCCGCCCACTACGCCCGGAATTCATCCGGCCGGATGCATTTCACCTTCATCAATCCCCAGACCAACACCATCAATGAGACCGGAGGCCCCCGGCTGGTGGAAAATGACACGGCCCTGGTTGAGGCTGAAAGTTTCCGCGAAAACATTTCACCGGTCTCGGAAACGACCATTAACAGCGCCCTCACCCGTCTTTTGATTCCCGAGCGGCGTCTGGTTTATTTCCTGAACACTTTTGGGGAGAAAATGGTGAGCGACCGCGGCCCCAACGGTTTGAGCGGATGGGCGGAAGATCTGGGCGGGCAGCGCATAGTGGCCCTGGATCATTATTGGCCGGAAGGCGCGCCCATTCCGGCGGAGGCCTCCGCCGTGGTGCTGGCCGGGCCGAAAGCTCCGCTGGGCGGGATGCGCGAAACCATGCTGCTGAACTACATTAAAAACGGCGGCCGGGTAATGATCATGGCCGACCCCCTGACAGTGGCGGTCAGCCCGGAGTTCTGGCATCCCTTTGGCCTGGAAAACCTGGACGGATTGGTGGTGGATCCTGAAAGCAATCTGGCCGGGACTGGTGAAACTTTTGTGATAAGTAACGATTATCCATCGCACCCCATGACTCACGGCCTTTCCCAGCCCATACTCTGGCCGCTGGCCGGGGCCTTTTTCACCCTCAATGACGATGGCTATGCGGACTTTCCAACTGAAACTTATGCCCTGGCCATGTCGTCCTTTGCCTCCTGGCTGGAGACTGACCCCGGCTCTTTATCCGACGGCAGCCTTCGTTATCAGCCGGATGCGGATAAGGCCGGTCCGCTGGTTCTGGCGGCGGCCAGCGCCTTGAACAACGGAGGCCGTCTGCTGGCTCTGGCCGATTCCGATCTGGCCGTCAACAATTTTCGCGGTTTCACGGGCAATCGGAATTTCACCTCAGCCGCTGTCCACTGGCTGCTGGACGGGGAGGCGGCCCCGCCCGTCAGCCGTGACCAGACCAGGGAACTCATCTTCACCCATATTTCGGCCCGTCTGGTTTTCTGGCTGCCGGTGGTGGTCTGGCCGCTGGGCATACTTGGCGTATGGGCGCTGTTCATTCGCCGGAAGAGGTACTGACATGGCCAGGCAGCAAATATTCAGCCATAAGCAAAGATTCGGCGACGCCCTGCGGGGGCTTTGTCCATCGTGGAAAAGTGAACGGTTTGTAGTGGCCTTTTCCGGCGGGCTCGACTCGACGGCTTTGCTCCGGCTGGCGGCCGAAATTATGCCGCCGGAGCGAATTGTGGCCGCCCATCTCAACCACCGTCTTAGGGGCCAGGCGGCGGATGAGGATCAGCGCTTTGCCGCCGGGACCGCCGCTGAACTGGGGATTGAATTCATCTCCGCAGGAATTGATGTGGCCGCGCTGGCGGACAGTCGCGGCAAGGGCGTGGAAGAGGCGGCCCGGCGGGCGCGGTATATTTTTCTGGCTGAGGCGGCGGCAAAGGCCGGCGCGGGTTTCATTCTCACCGCCCATCAGGCCGACGACCAGACCGAGACGATTCTGATGAATTTTATCAGAGGGGCCGGGGCCGGGGGCCTGGCTGGAATACATCCGCGCCGGAAACTGGGTGACGTGGAGCTTTTGCGTCCCCTCCTGGGATTCAGCCGGGAGGATTTGAAAGCTTTTTTGAATGCAGCCGGGCAAACCTGGGTGGAGGACAAATCCAACCAGGATTCGCGTTATCGCCGCAACGCTTTGCGTTTGGATATCATCCCCCGGCTGAAGAGCGTCAATCCCCGTCTGGGGGAGGCCCTGAACCGGTCGGCGGCTGTTTTGCGCTCTGAAGAAGATTTCTGGAAAGAGCATTTACATAAATTGTGGCCGGTGATAGTGGGCGCGGATGATGAAACCGCCAACACCCTGACCTTGAAACGCGGTGAACTTGAACGTCTGACGGTAGCGGAGCGGAGACGTTTCATTTATGAGGCCTTTTTGAAAATAAAGAGCCGTGATCAGCGCATGAAAGATGAGACAGGCGAACCCATGAGTTTTGCCACGGTGGAGGTGGTTCTGGAAATAATGAACTATCCCACGCACAGCGGCCTGGACTTGCCGGGCGGCCTCAGAGCGGAAGTTTTTAAGGAAGAATTGAAGTTGTCGCCAGCCTCTCGTTTTATATAAAGGATTGCGGCCAAAGGCCGCAATCAAGTTTGATGACAAAGTCATTCCGTCGTAGCCATCAGCGGTTCAGCATCGTGAAAAGCATGGTTTTCACGATGCGAGTAGCGGCTAATCCCTTAATATCAGTCGCTATCGCTCCGTCGCCTACGGTGACCTTGACCGGCTAGATCAGATGATTTCGCTTGGCCGGGACTTTGTCAGCAATCCTCAAAATCTTGAGTCAGGACACCGCAGCTTGATATCATCGGTCAGGTTGCGGAAGAAACCGGCCGCCTCTGACTGGGCCTGCCGGCGGATCTCATTGACCTCGCCATAATTATCACGCACCAGTTGCACCAAATCGCCGTCCAGCCCGCCCTGCTCAACCATGCTGCTCAGGATGGACATGGTTTTATCTTCGTCCAGACCAGCCCGGTAGGGGCGGTCCTCCGTCAAGGCGGTCATAACGTCGGCCACAGCCATTAACCGGGATTCAGTGGGAATCCGCTCGGCGGTGAGGCCATTGGGGTAGCCCCGGCCATTGAGCTTTTCATGGTGGAGGGCCCCCCAGGGAGTGACTTTCTCAAAGCCGGGAATACCGCCGAGCACATCCAGGCTCAACTGGGCGTGGTGGCTGACCTTTTTAAACTCATGGTTGTCAAGCGGCCCGGGCTTTTCAATCAATTCGTTAGGCACGCCAATTTTGCCTATATCATGCAGCAGCCCGGCTACAAACATGGTGGAGCGGTCCGCGTCGTCCAGCCAGGCCAATTGATGCAGAGCCCGGCCAATCCAGGCCACCCCGGTGGAATGGGTGGCTGTGAAGGGGCTCCTGGAATCGATGACATGCGAAAAAAGCATGGAAAAAACCGTGACGTCTTCATCCTTAAGAATCAGCTCCGGCGTTGGGTGATCATCGAGGTATTGCCCGGAATTTTCCAACATATCATAAAAGGCCGGGTCATCCATAAAGTCCAGAACCGCCTCGGCGCTGGTCTTTTCAAAGGAGCGGCCTATGCCGTTTTTTACTATACAGCGAAGATAGTCCAGCTCAGGGTTCAGGCGCGAATGCACATCAACGCTGTCCGCCAGGTGCACCAGGTTGCCGATCACCCCCACGGCCCGCTCCGCCTCCGGCAGCTCCCGCACCATCTGCCAGTCCGTATGATGATAAAGCAGCACCCGGGCCTCTTCATATAATACCGGGCAGGTTCTCAGCATCAGATATCCGGCCTGGCTGTGGCGGGTCATTTCCTTTTCAAAAACCAGATTGTCGGTGCGGTCATGAAGGGGTATGACCCCTACGTCATGAAGCATGGCCGATATAACCACCCGGTGATGCTCTTCAGGGGGCAGAGACAGGCGGAGGCAAATCTGGTCGGCGACCACAGCCGTCCGCTGATGGTGGCTGGCCAATGTAGTATTGACCATATCAATTACGCCGGAGAAACCCTTAACAAGATCAAACATGTTTACTTGAAGCACGATAAACCAATCCTTAAAAATTTTACCTGGCTCCGCGGTCTGCCTGGACCGTCCCGGCCTGTAAATCAGTATCCATTAATAAATAATGATTAAAAAATATTTTAGGATTATATCCCAGTGCTGAAAATAGTGCAATTAACATATTGGTTATATAGTATATTTTGTAGTTATAACTGGAGGGGAACGAAAGATAAAATTAAGTTATATATCAGATTTCAGCCGCTCAGACGCCTTATGCCACTCTGCCGCCAGTTCCATATTGCCCGCAAAATCCCATAATTAGACCGGGTGGCGGAATAATAGGCCCTCCAAATAGATTTGCCAGACCAAGGCGGGCTGTAGTATAATATAAATTTATTATCATGCTTTTTGCATGGATGCTTATAGCCGAAATGGCTTTTTACTTAATCCAGTCATTTTCAACAGGCGGCCGCAGCCCGGATCACAGGGCGGCAAGGCCATATATGCGCTCCCGCCGGAGCGCCATGATGAGAGCTGTCCATGAGGGATGCGGGGCAAATAACCATACTGCTGGTCGATCCGGTCACCAGGGAACTGGACCGGCTAGGCTCTATGCTGCAGGAAATGGGGTTGTTTAACTTTCTTCAGGCCGAAAACGGCCCTGAAGCCCTGGCCATGGTCAACAATTTCAGCCCGGAAATGGTCATCGCCCAGCAGGGAACGCCGATGATAAACGGCCTGACTCTCCTGCGGCTGGTGCGGGAGCAGGATTCACCCGAAAGCGAAACCATTTTTATCCTCTACGGCGACGGGCTCAACAGCCGCCAACTGGCCCAGGCCGGACGGGCCGGGGTCAACGCCATTATCGTCATGCCCTGCGAGCCGGAGGTTTTCAAGGCCAAAATTGAAGAGGCCATTAATCCCCCCAAAGATCCGGCGGACGAAAAAGCCGATGAACTGTATGACCTGAGCCTCAAACAGATCAATCAGGGACAGCTGGAGGAGGCCCTGGTAACCAGCCAGTCGATTCTGGACATCCATGACAAGGCTGAAGTATACTTTAACATGGGCTATATCAAAAGCATGAAGGGCGAGCTGGAAGAGGCCCTGGAATGTTTTCGCCGGGCCACCGTCATCAATGGCTTTCACGCCAGGGCCTATAAGCAGATCGGCCTGATTTATGAAAAGATGGGCCGCCCGGAAGAGGCGGCGGCCAATCTGGAAATGGCCGCCGAGATTCATCTGGAAAGGCACCAGAACGACGAAGCCGAAGAAATTTACAATACCGTGCTGGTGTTGAGGCCGGACACAACCAACGTCTATAACAGTCTGGGCATAATTTACCGCCGCCAGAGGCGGCTGGACGAGGCCTTGCGGGCCTATGAAAAGGCTGTGCGCGTCCACCCGGACGACGAATTTATTTATTTTAACGCCGCCAGAGTCTATCTGGACATGGGCAACAGCATAATGGCCCAGAAATATCTGCGGCAGTCCATAAAAATAAATCCTGATTTCAGCGAGGCCATCGATCTGTTGAGGGCCACGGAAATGGGCCTTAAAATAAAAATATAAACTGACTTTTAAATGATGGGGCCCAGTGGCAAGACCAGACCCCGTGGCCCGAAATAAAAAAATACAGCCTCAGCCTGATGCTGAGGCCAGGGGTTTCAGGTGAAATGTTAGAGAAAAGACCGCTTTCCCCCGATGTGTTGATTTGCGGAACGACCGTCCGTCTGATGGCGCTGGAGACCACCAAATCCAAGTGGACCACCATCTTGATCGGCGCGCGGCCGGGACGCTATATTATTGTCGAAATGCCGAGGGTGGCCGGGGGGCCCGTCAAGCTGGACGAAGGCACCATGTGGGCGGCCAACTTCATCAGCAAAGGCAGCGTCTACAGCTTCCAGACCACCGTGACCGGCTATACCTACCGCATGGTGCCTCTGTTATTTCTCGAATACCCCAGGGAAGTTGAAATCGCCAGCCTGCGAACCGAGAAACGCTACCCGGTCAACATACCCATGACCATGAAAATAAGGACTTTTCCGCCCGAAGAGCGGGCCGAGGATTTGCTGACCCCGGAAAATCTGGCCGGTACCCTCAAGGCGCTGGTGGTGGATCTGTCCGAGGGCGGCTTCATGATGGCCTCCCCGGTGCCGCTTCCGGTCGAAAGCACCATTGACGCGACTTTTTATCTGCCGCGTGAGGAGGCCATTGCCAATATCAGGGCCGTGGTCAAGGCCTGCCGGGGCAAACCCGGCAGCTATTTCGTGGGCCTGTCGTATTTGCCCAGCACAGAGGCGGATACGGCGGGACGCATCAGCGACATCATAACAAACATTGAAAATATGCCGCTAAGATTGTAGAATACTCTCTGGTCCCGGACCGTGGTTCTTATTTGGGCCGCCCGCCTAAAAAACAGCGGGCCGAACGGCAGTGAGACGGAGCGAAAAGGCTTTGGCCGCGCTTGAACCGTCTTTTTCAATGATGCGGCTGGCTTGGAGCCTGTAAAGCAGCAATTCTCAAAGTGGATGGCAATTTTAAAATAGCAGGTCGCCCCGGAAGGGGTGATCGAGCGCCAGCGACTGGTTTTGGCGGCGAAACAGTTCTTCGCGAAGCAAAAATCGCACTTTTTGCGTAGCTGCACGGCACTTTTTGAAGGGAAAAAGTTTACTTTGAGAATTGCTGCCTGTAAAGGCCGCATGTCGACATGTCTCTAGCACTGGAAGGTATTATAATGAAAGTAATCCGTCTGATTTTGATGCTGGCCGCTTTAAGCTTCATGGCCGGTTCAGTTGAAGTTATGGCTCAGGAGAGCAAAGAGGGCGACAAGCGTCACCCCTCTTACAACCTCATCGGCCGCGACGCCCAATCGGCCGAATCTCCCCTCAACCCGAACTTCGTGGTGGCCGAGGAAGCGAAGCTGTCCGAGAGCGGCTTCTGGCGCAGCCCCTATATCACCGCCCGCCTGGTGGGCCTGGTGGTGACTGACGTAGATCGTGACGGGCGCAACGAGGTCCTTTACGCCACCACCAAAAGCGTTCATGTTTCCCGCTATGAGGGCGGACGGCTGGTTCAGCTGGCCTCCTATGACGTAGGTATTGGTGAAAGGCTCTCATCGCTGGATGTTTTTGACGCCAACAAAGACGGCCGTCAGGAAATTTTCGCCTGTATCCAGGGCGACAGCATCAAGGGCGGCTCCATCATTCTGCACTATGACAACGGCAGCCTCAGCCGGGCGGTGGAGAGCGTCATCCCCTGGTATCTGCGAGTGGTTCATGGTCCGGGCGGCCGCGAACTGGTCGGCCAGAAACCGGCTGTTTCCGGCGATGAAGTTTTTACCGGCAACGTGATGAGAATGTCTTTCGATGGCCAAAACATCAAGAGCCAGGGCCGGATGGACGTGCCTTCGGGCGGCAATGCATTCAACTTCGCTTTCGGCCGCCTGGGTTCATCCAACAAATCCATGAGCGCGATGATCAAGTGGCCCAGCGAGCACCTGTTTATTTATGAAGGCAAAGACAGGGCCTGGGAGAGCCGCGAAGAATACGGCGGGACCATGACCGTTCTGGAGCCGCCCGTGAAAAATTCCACTGCCTCCGGCGCCACCCCCAAAAGGTTCTTCATGCCCAGCCGCATCATTATTTATGATATTGACGGCGACGGCCAGAACGAGCTGATAGTGGCCAAGAACGACCGCGGGGGCGTGCCCTTCATGAGCAATCTCCGGGCTTTCACCAGCGGCACCATTCAGGCTTTCAAGTATGCGAACCTGTCGCTGACGCCTTTCTTCCGCACCAGAACCCTGCCTGGCCCGGCCGTGGACTACGCCCTGGCCGATTTTGACAACAACGGCTCACTGGATATGGTGGTAGCCGTGATGATGGAGCAGGAAAGCGGCATGATGCAGGACGGCCGTTCGGTGATCGTGGCCTATGAGATATCTCCGGGACCGGCCGCGAAGAAAAAGTAAAAAAACTGCTTGACATTGGGCATGAGAATATATAGAATGCCCAAATGTGTGAACGAGCAAATGCTCTTCATATCACCGACATTCCTCAGTAGCTCAGTCGGTAGAGCAAGTGGCTGTTAACCACTGGGTCGGCGGTTCGAGTCCGTCCTGGGGAGCCAGTTTCAAATCCGGTTACAGCCGGTAAAAGCCAAAAGGCCTTGCAAAGCAAGGCCTTTTGGCTTTTTTGCATTCCGGGCAAGGCCGCCCACGGCATTGATATTCTTGCCTGTTGGGTCATAACATGAGGTATGAAGCGCCCTTCGATAATGCCCTGGGAGCTGGTATACCTTAAATTATGATTTTCTTTAAAAATAGAATTATCTGGTAGGAATTTTTTCCCCAAGATAAAAGAATATCAAAGTATCGCCATATACCATGACAAACTGACCGCTGTTTTCCTCTCTTTTGATCACTTCACTGCTGTCTTTAAATGTTTACCATGTTTATATACTATTATAATATATTTTGTCGCAGAGCAGGGTGTATCATGATGTTATTCTACATTATATTATTTATTAATGCTTTTTAGTTGTTTATATGTCATTTTGAATCTATATCTTTAAAAAAATATTTGACTTTTTGAGCCTTGTTTTGTAGGGTTTAAATCGTTCAGTATAACTTTATTTTTATTATTGTGTAGCAGCAATAATTACAATCGAACAAGTGGTTTGTTAACCACAGGCAGTCAAGCCGAGCAGAGACAGCAAGCATCAATCTGAACTGTACATCCACCAATAACAATGTGTAAGTGATGTTCAAGCTGGGGTAAAGGCTTACATAAAAGAAGATGGCTTCACAGACAAGGTCGGCCAGCTTGATTTAGATCACACCCCATATTTTGAAATACCACTAGGAGAGATAAGTGAAAACATCATTCCAATGTATTTTGTGCTTCTCAATAGCTTCTGTTCTTTATTGCACTGAATTATATGCGCAGCATCGTGTCTTTGATGTCTGTAGTCCAATTTATTATTATGATAAAAATAATGAAAAAAAAGATTTGATTTTTGAACTTGAATCGACCTCGCCAGGTAGTTTTTTTCAAATTAAATGTCAAGATAAAAAGCTTTTAAATGTAAGATTTTACGCTAAGCAGAGGGTGTCAAGAAAATATATAAATTTTTTTGATTCTGAAGATCAACGGGCGTTTATTAAAAAAAATGGGTTTCGCTCTAAATGCCACGCTAGCTATAAAGTGGATTATGGGAAACTTAAACCGCTAACTAATTGGACGTGTGTAGCTTCCTATCATAAAGATGCTGATACTTTGATTATCTCTTTACAAAGGTTGCCCATGGCTGAAGATAATTTTGGAACAGTTATTAACGACAATTATTGCCCTATGCATAGAGTCCGGACTTTTTTTGAAGATATTATCTGCTCGAAAATATTATTTTTAAATATTTATCTTGAGAATGGTTTAACTTTAAGAAAACGCTTTGATCTCATTGAACTTTGGCAACTGGTGTCAACTCAGCATAAGCTTTACTTTAACGATGAAAATTATTAGGGAGGCGATTTGGAATGGCTCAAAAACTCTATTATACTCAGCAGAATGCTACCAGCGCATTTAACAGTGGTTTTAGTCACGGATTTCTTTATGGACAAGATAATTTGATTGAATATCAACTTTATACTTCTGGAGCGAGTCTATATGACAGCTTTAACTATCGCTTGGGTTACTATTATGGCTCACTTTGTTATGAATACTCTTCTAGTGAGTCGAATGCTATCGGAATGAGGCCTGAAACATTAAGTGATCTAATTCTTTCACTGAGCGATGGTTCTGGAAAACCGTGCGATATAAACACTGAATTTGAAAATAGAGTATGTACATTAATTTGGGATTTTGATACGTACCCGTATCCTAAAGGAGAACCTCCTCAAAACCCACTAGCCCAATTTCGCTACAATAAATGGTATATAAGTTACTCTATAAACCCAGAATTGTCTTCGTTGTTAGCTGGTTTGATGGCTGCTCCGGTAGATCCATTGGCATTAGACCTTGATGGTGACGGCATTGAGACGGTCAGTAGTGACAAGGGGATAGTCTTTGACCACGATGGTGATGGCCTCATCAATGACGGCAGTGAACTGTTTGGCGAGTATACTCCCAAATATGACGACCTGGAAGATCTGCCCGGCATGTCAGTGGGAATAAGCCAAAAATCCAACACTTGTCTGATAATTTTATCTGATAAGGCGACATGAGGAATTCAATATGAAGAAGGTTATATTTTACTTATTATCAATTTTTGTTTTACTGCTTGTAAAGACATATGCGGCTGCTGAAGAACGAATACCAGATTCTTCGAAATGCATGGCGCTTGAACCTTCAATTTATTTGTCGGCCGATGATCTGGAATTTAAGATTCCAGCCGCCTTTTCTGAAGATGTAAGTTATTTCACTTATTTTAAATTTTTAAATGGGAAGAGCTTATCAATGGTTGAGAAGCCGCATCCCGATGGCGAAGATAGGCAAAACTATTTACGTGAATTATATGATAGACAGAAAAAATTCTATTTTGGTCCTTCATGCAAATTGTGTCTGGAGAGTGACTTTACAAAACGGTTTGACAGAAATGTTTATGTGATTGCGGGTCATAATCCATTTCCAGGTAAAAATGGGGATGGTACGGCAGAGAAGGATTTCATGGCACTGCAATCTTATGTTGATTTCGGAGTCGGTCACATAGAATTTTGGACGAAAATAAGATGCAAAGAGCCTCATGAGGGAACCGAAATGTTGTACGATGATCATTGTTTACAAAAGATTACGGAAGTATTTGCCTCCTGGCTGGAATCTTTTTTATCAGCATATGAGTGGGTAGGTGATAGAAGGGCAAAAGATAATTCGAAATATCATACAAGGTATGGTCAGATTGATAGGGAGGGGTTAACAAATTGGCCAACATACAATATAGATATTCACCCAAATAATTGTGGCGCTTTGTCTTATTTGTCCATTGACAGTCAAAGATGGAGAAGAGGTTTTAGAGAATGGGATGAATCAATTTTAGATGGGGATATTGAGAATATATACCTTAGAAGTACTATGTTGCCTCCTATAATTATAGTTTATTCACGAATGATAAACGGTAGGGTTGGTATTGAAACGATTCAATTTAATCGACAGGATTTTGCCCTTCTTCTCATTTGGACAGAGATTCCAAATGATGATTCCGTGCGAAATGCTTATTTGGGAATACGTTTGTATGCGGGTTTACCGATGGAGGTTGCTAATAAAACTTTCGCTCCGGCCACCTCGTTAAAATTGTGGAGAAGTATATTAAATGCACACACATTTTAAAATGTGCATTTTTTGCTGAAATGGTTCGGGTTGCATTTGAACGTCTGGTAGTTAAGTATATGAAGGAGAATTTACAATGGGAAGTAGTATTAAAATTGATACAAGAGTTAGGGTGAAAAAGGCTTATGATACATTTTTGGCACATTATTCAGATTCTATAGAACAAGCATATGCATATACCTTGAGAGACTTGTCGGGCTGGAAAGGGTATGAGGTTGAGATAGATAAGGGGGTACAGTTGGCACTTGATTTTTTACACCAGTATGGCCAAATGAAAGACCAAGAGACATACTTTAATAGTATATATCCTCGGCCCGATGAGTCTTCAAAGCTACCTGATTCAATAAATGAAGGTGTAAAAAATATGCTCCAGAACTGGAGCCGTCAACTATTAAATATGGGCTATACAGATGAAGAAATATATGATCTATTGATGTCAATTAAAAAGTTTTTAAACATTGATAAATACGGTTTTATTGACTCAAAGATAACAGAAATACTAAGAGGTCTGATGAATATGCCGGTAGATCCATTGGCATTAGACCTTGATGGTGACGGCATTGAGACAATCAGTAGTGACAAGGGGATAGTCTTTGACCACGATGGTGATGGCCTCAAAAAAGGAACGGGATGGATAGGGCCCGATGATGGACTATTAGTATTTGACCGCAATGGTGATGGCCTCATCAATGACGGCAGTGAACTGTTTGGCGAGTATACTCCCAAATATGACGGCCTGGAAGATCTGCCCGGCATTTCAGTGGGAATAAGCCAAGGCGATGGCAGTGGCGGAAGCAGCGCCAATGTCGAAAGGGCCGACCCAACCAAATGTAAAAATGGCTTTGAAGCTCTGGCATAGGAAGACACCACTGGTGACGGTATTGTCAATCATCTCAAATTTGAGATGCCATGAATCTCTCTTAATTATTTATACAACCGCAAGCAGAAGCAGTAAGCCATGAAGAATACCGTGATACAGCAAAAAATTAATCCACTAGTTGGGTATGTTTTATTTTTGATATTTGCCTTTCTTTATTCATTTTATGTTATACCAGTGGTCTTTCCTTGGTTATTAAAGACTTTTAATTTAAATAATTTCGCTGTTATATATGCACTTTTTGAATCTCTACAGTTCGGTTCATTGTATTTTCTGGCAATATTTTTTATATCACCATCTTATATTATTGTTTCTAAAATTAACACAGATAAGTGGTTTAGATCTCAATCTCAAATCAGCTGCATTGTTTTTATCGCTGCACATTATATTATTATATTTATAGTTTTTTTTCTGATTTATCATTTCTTCACAGAGGCTTCCGACTTTATTGCTGAAACGCCAGATGATATATTACTTTATATTTTTTTTAGATTTGACCTAAAGATACTATTAGGCTTTTCTGGGTTCTATTTTTTGGCTTGTTATTTTGTAATTAATTCTTCTATTTCATATATAACTGCTGAAATATTTCAATACTATATTTGGAGAATTCCGAGAAAAAAGCAAAATGATAATTGATTGTCTAATTATTATTTTGACAGTTTCATTTTATCAGAAAGGTGACTAACATGTTTAAACTCCCTAAAGTTCTGCAAGGTGTAAATCCGGGACTCGTGGTAACGGCTGCTCGAAGAGCTATCATGAAAAATGGTGGCAAATGGGGAAGTACGGGTTCCTCTTTTGCGCTACTTGATGTTAATTTTTGGGGCACTGTCGCGTCTGGGTGGCTTTTAGATAGATATACTCTTGGGGAGGGCACAAAAATAGCTGGGTTAACAGTTTTACCGGCATATATTAATGACCCACGTTTATATGATGCACTTTTATGGGGCGGTAAGCTACCGTTTAGTGACGCTGAGACAAAAGCTATGGTTTTGGCTTTGGCAGCGAACCCTAGCACCGATCAAATATCAGAACTATTTAGAGATTATTTGGCTGGAGCTCTATTTGCACTTGCATTTGAAGATGGAGCCTTAGCGCTAGGTACGCTTTTGGGTGACAGTCTATTTGATTTTGAAACTGCACTGAAAGAATTATTGGGCGAATTATTCAGTGCTACAGGTATTATTAATCCAGAATTAGTGAAAATACTAAGTGGTTTGATGGCTGCTCCGGTAGATCCATTGGCATTAGACCTTGATGGTGACGGCATTGAGACGGTCAGTAGTGACAAGGGGATCGTCTTTGACCACGATGGTGATGGCCTCAAAAAAGGAACGGGATGGATAGGGCCCGATGATGGACTATTAGTATTTGACCGCAATGGTGATGGCATCATCAATGACGGCAGTGAACTGTTCGGCGAGTATACTCCCAAATATGACGACCTGGAAGATCTGCTCGGCATTTCAGTGGGAATAATCCAAAAATACAACAGTTGTTTGATAATTTTATCTGATAAGGCGGCATGAGGAATTGAATATGAAGAAGGTTATATTTTACTTATTATCAATTTTTGTTTTACTGCTTGTAAAGACATATGCGGCCGCTGAAGAACGAATACTAGGTTCTTCGAAATGTAAGGCGCTTGAACCTTCAATTTATTTGTCGGCCGATGATCTGGAATTTAAGATTCCAGCCGCCTTTTCTGAAAAAATACACTATTCGAACTATTTTTCTTTTGACGATGGTCACTATTTAAGAATGAATGAGTACTTATACTCTGATGAAAAAAATAAAAATGATAACGCCAAAGAAATGCATGATAAGTATAGAAACAGTCATCTTAAATATCTTAATATGCCGCTTAGCAAAGAGTATGTAACTAGGTCTGGTAAGACTGTTTATGTGGTAATTGGACGCAACCCATATCGTGGCAGCTATGAAAGTGATTCAAAAAACCAAAATATTATAATGCTTGATTCTTATATTGACTTTGGTGGTGGGTATGTAAATATATGGTCAAAATTTAAGTGCGGTGAATCATATGATAGCGATAGATTACAGGCTGATTATTGCTTAGACAGTGCAATGAATGGATTTCTATTATGGGTTGAAACTTTTTTATCAGCATATGAATGGATTGGCAATAAACGTGTTGAAAGTAAATCAAAATATCGTACAAGGTACGGACTCATTAATGTTACAGGCATAAAAAATAGACCCTTATACAATATTGAAATTTTCCCAACCAACTGTGGAATATTGTCGGCACTGACCATTGATAATCGATATCGAGGGCAAAACATTGGTGAATGGAGTGAATCGATTTTAGGGGGTGATCTTGAAAATATACACCTTCATAATGATATGTTGCCTCCTATAATTATCGTTTATTCACGAATGATAAACGGTAGGGCTGGTATTGAAACGATTCAATTCAATCGACAGGATTTTGCTCTTCTCCTCATTTGGACAGAGATTCCAACCAAAGGCTATAGTAAAAATACTTATCTAACAACTTGCATGTATGCGGGGCTTCCTATGGAGGTCGAGAATAATACTTTTGATCCGGAAAGTTCGTTTAAGCTATGGGAAAGTGTATTAAATTTTAGTGCACTATAAAATATACATTTGACCTGACTAGTGTAGAATTGCATTAATATTTTTAGTGGTCAGTGACATTAAGGAGTGTCTGTCATGGGTAATCTTAAAATCGATCATACAAAAGTTAGAATGAAAAAAGCTTACGATTTGTTCTTAAAGTACTATTCCATAACTGGAAATTTACAAGCAGCTCATGATTACACATTGAGAGACTTGTCCGGCTGGAAAGAACATACAGGTGTCATAGCCAAAGGCATTGAGTTGGCGCGCGATTATTTATATCAATCTGGAACTGTAAGGGACCAGGATAAATTTTTTGATGACAATTATACTCCACCAAAATTGCCAGATGGAATAAATGAAGGCGTAAAAAATATGTTCCAAGGCTGGAGCAGCCAGCTGATAAATATGGGTTATACAGATGAAGAAATCTATGATCTATTGATGTCAATTAAAAAGTTTTTAAACATTGATAAATACGGTTTTATTGACTCAAAGATAACAGAAATACTAAGAGGTCTGATGAATATGCCGGTAGATCCATTGGCATTAGACCTTGATGGTGACGGCATTGAGACAATCAGTAGTGACAAGGGAATAGTCTTTGACCACGATGGTGATGGCCTCAAAAAAGGAACGGGATGGATAGGGCCCGATGATGGACTATTAGTATTTGACCGTAATGGTGATGGCATCATCAATGACGGCAGTGAACTGTTCGGCGAGTATACTCCCAAATATGACGGCCTGGAAGATCTGCCCGGCATTTCAGTGGGAATAAGCCAAGGCGATGGCAGTGGCGGAAGCAGCGCCAATGTCGAAAGGGCCGACCCACCCAAATGTAAAAATGGCTTTGAAGCTCTGGCACAGGAAGACACCAATGGTGACGGTATTGTCAATCATCTCGATGACAACTGGCAGCATCTGAAGGTCTGGCGTGATTTGAATCAGGACGGCGTCAGTCAGGCCAATGAGCTTTTCACCTTGGAAGAACTAGGCATAACCGGCATCGATCTGAACTATAAGTCCACCAATAATAATGTGACCGGTGCTGTTCAAACCTGGGAAATGGTGGGCGGCCGAAACGAGCCTGTGATGTTTGACCTGGACGGCGACGGCCGCAAAAGTGCGGGCGGGTGGGTGTCACAGGGCGATGGGCTTCATATGTATAACCGAAACGGTGACCTATTTGTGTAGAATTGTGGGAGAAACAATGAAGAAAAGTTTCTTGATTTTTTTTATTACATTTGTCCTGCAAATTTTATACTGTGGTATTTCTTATTCACAGGGTAATGTTTTTAATATTTGTGCCCCAGGATTATTTCAAAAAAATGCGCCTCAAGCTGATAAGCTGTCTTTTAAGATAAAGTCAGATTCAGGTGATGGTATTTTTGAAATTGTATGTGTGGATTCATCTCCATTAAGAGTTGGATTTCGTTTTATAATGGACACTCCTCTTGCTTATCAGCAGCAGTTTCCTATTGATAATAAGTTTCCAGGTGCGAAGAAGAAACGGTATATACATCGTGGGCAATGTTTCGCAGGCTATGCGGTTGATCATACGAATAGATACCCCATGTCTGAATGGTCATGTACATATGCTTTCAATGAAAAGACTAAAAAGCTAAATGTAACTGTAGACATGCTATTGTCATCCAATTATGATTTTGGTCGCATTCAAATTGATAAAATATGTCCGGCCGATATCATTGGTAATTTTTTCTATGACCTATGGTGTGCGAAAGAAATGGGACTATCTGTTTTATTTCCTAATGGTTTGCATTTGAACCAGAATTTTGATATTGCATCATTTTGGATAAATGTCAAATCTCAACATATTCAATACTTACCCGATAATTCTATCTGAATGGAGACAGTATGCCTACACCCTATTATTATACCAAACAACAAGCCGAAGACGATTTCAAGACAGGATTTAAAAATGGTCTAGAATTCGGATATGATAACATGTTGAATTATCAACTGAAATTAGGTGGAGCAACTCTGTATCAGAGCTATAATTATAAGATTGGTTATTATTACGGCGCACTTTTTTATGATTACTTTGACAGAAACCCTGAGAAGTCCAATGAAGACTTTGCCATGAAATTTATGAACAAAGTAATTTCGTTAAGCGATGGTACTGGTAAGCCATGTTATGCATTAACAGAGGACTTTGAGGGGCAAAAGTGCACACTAATATGGGATTCTGAAAAGCCACCATTGTTTGATAAAGGAGAACCGCCTCAAAACCCATTAGACCAATTTCGATACAATAAATGGTATATAAGTTATTCTATAAACCCAGAATTGTCTTCGTTGTTAGCTGGTTTGATGGCTGCTCCGGTAGATCCATTGGCATTAGACCTTGATGGTGACGGCATTGAGACAATCAGTAGTGACAAGGGGATAGTCTTTGACCACGATGGTGATGGCCTCAAAAAAGGAACGGGATGGATAGGGCCCGATGATGGACTATTAGTATTTGACCGCAATGGTGATGGCATAATCAATGACGGCAGTGAACTGTTTGGCGAGTATACTCCCAAATATGACGGCCTGGAAGATCTGCCCGGCATTTCAGTGGGAATAAGCCAAGGCGATGGCAGTGGCGGAAGCAGCGCCAATGTCGAAAGGGCCGACCCAACCAAATGTAAAAATGGCTTTGAAGCTCTGGCACAGGAAGACACCAATGGTGACGGTATTGTCAATCATCTCGATGAGAACTGGCAGCATCTGAAGGTCTGGCGTGATTTGAATCAGGACGGCGTCAGTCAGGCCAATGAGCTTTTCACCTTGGAAGAACTAGGCATAACCGGCATCGATCTGAACTATAAGTCCACCAATAATAATGTGGCCGGTGGTGTTCAAACCGGGGAAACGGTTTACATAAAAGAAGATGGCTCCACCGGCAAGGTCGGCCAGTTTGATTTCAGCCATAATCCGTTTTATCGCGAATTCACCGACAGCATTGAAATCCCGGAGGATATGTATTACCTGCCGGATATGCAGGGCAGCGGCGCGGTGCGCGATCTGCTGGAAGCCGCCGCCGGCGAGGCCCGGGAGTGGAATAATTTGGGTCATAGTTTAGAAACTGAGGCTCCTTTACAGGCTGTGTTGGACAAGTTCAGCCAAGCTGCCACCCGGTCGGCCCAAGTGGAGCTGATGGATGATCTGCTGTATCGATGGGCCTGGACCAGCGGCATTTTCACCAAAAACAGATGCCCCGGATATGTGATCGAACATTACACCATTCCGGTAGATGAGCGAGCGGAATGGGCTAAAAAAGTCGGTACGCTTGAAGCTTTTTACGGCCAGTATTTCTATTTAGGTGGAGATATATCTATTGAAGATCAGCTTCTATGGAATATGACTTTAGTTTCAAATAAAAACAATGGCACAAACAACCAGCCGCCGACCATTCGAATCAACTGGAGCATCACTCAGATCAGCACTATAAACGAAGCCTATGACATTCTGAAGGAATCAGTTTACAATGCCCTAGTTCTCCAAACTCGTCTCGCTTCTGTCTTCGATTTGATAGAACTCAGCATCGATATGGAGACTATGGATGTGGCTTTTGATTTCAGCAAGGTGATCGATTATTTCGAATCAAAGCTGTCGGCAGATCCGGTGAATGGCTTGTCAGACCTTGTAGATTTCAATCGCGCCTCCAGTTCACTTCTGGCCAATACTGGCTGGCATGGTTATGACTTGGTTGTTGATTTTATTCAGAGCAATTCTGATACTTCAAGATTTAATCACCTTTATGAACAACTTGGGCTGAATGTGTACGGCCTGACCACCTATAACCCTCGGGGAACGTCAGGCAATGATGTTATTTTTGGCGGGGCTGGCAGTGATTCAATCAACGGAGGCAATGGTGATGACGTATTATATGGTGGAGTAGGAGATGATACGCTATGTAGTGGAGCCGGTAATGATGTTCTTAGGGGCGGGGAAGGTAATGATAAACTGTATGGTGGGACTGGTGATGATATCCTGGAGGGTGGTATAGGTGATGACTATCTAGACGGGGAAAGCGGCGACGATGTTCTATATGGCGATGAAGGGGACGACAGTCTGTACGGCGGCTATGGGAACGACACTCTGGACGGTGGAAGCGGCAACGATTACCTGGAAGGCGGAGCCGGTGATGATACATATGTGTTCGGGAAAGGTTATGGGCACGACAGGGTAAACGCGAGCGACAGCAACGGCGGCAAGCGTGACACCGTGCGGCTGGTGGGCTTGACGGCCGAAGATGTGGAGTTCACGACCAGGCGGGACACGAGCAATGTCAACTATCATAACCTGATAATCCGCATCAAGGAGACGGGGGAGACGCTGACCATCGAGCGGGCCATATATTATTCGAAATCCAGCTTCAACTCATACAGCATCCAGGCGATCGAATTCGGTGACGGAAGTGTGCTGGAGTGGCCGGAACTGACAGCCGGGGGATACATATCCTCCCTTTGGACGGAAGGTGACGACGTCCAGTACGGCAGCCGGGTCGACACATTAATGTACGGCGGAGCCGGTGACGACAAGCTCTACGGCGGAGCCGGCCACGATATCCTGGACGGCGGGAGCGGCAACGATCACCTGGAAGGCGGAAGCGGGAATGATACGTATGTGTTCGGCAAGGGTTATGGCCATGACACGGTAAACGCCAATGACGTCGACAGCGGCAAGCGTGACACAGTGCGGCTGGTGGGCTTGACGGCCGACGATGTGGAGTTCATAACCGCCCGGTACACGAGCAACGCCAACTATCATAACCTGATAATTCGCATCAAGGAGACGGGGGAGACGCTGACCATCGAGCAGGCCATTTATTATTCGGGCACCAACTTCAACTCATACAGCATCCAGGCCATTGAGTTAGGTGACGGGACAGTGATGGAGTGGTCGGACTTTGCAAAGTCAGGTCTGGCCGGCGTAGCCTATACCGATGGTGACGACAACCTGACGGCGACCCGCCTCAACAGCACCCTGCGCGGCGGAGCCGGCAACGACAAGCTGACCGGGGAAGGCGGCGACGATGTTCTATATGGTGATGAAGGGGACGATAGTCTGTACTGCGGCTATGGGAACGACACTCTGGACGGTGGAAGCGGCAACGATTACCTGGAAGGCGGAGCCGGTGATGATACATATGTGTTCGGGAAAGGTTATGGCCACGACAGGGTAAACGCGAGCGACAGCAACAGCGGCAAGCGCGACATAGTGCGGCTGGTGGGCTTGACGGCCGAAGATGTGGAGTTCACGACCAGCCGGTACACGAGCAATGCCAACTATCATAACCTGATAATCCGCATCAAGGAGACAGGGGAGACGCTGACCATCGAGCGGGCCATATATTATTCGAAGTCCAGCTTCAACTCATACAGCATCCAGGCGATCGAGTTCGGTGACGGAAGTGTGCTGGAGTGGTCTGAATTCGAATCAGGCAAAAAGCCGCTGTTCGAAGCGGGGACAGACGGAAACGACACATTATACGGCAGCCGTCTGGGTTCATCACTGTACGGCGGAGTCGGCAATGACTCGCTAAGAGGCGATGTCGGCAACGACACACTTTATGGCGAACAGGGCAATGACATACTGAGCGGTGGAGACGGCAATGATATTCTGTATGGCGGAGAAGGTGATGACTCGCTGTATGGAGGAAACGGCGACGATATATTGTCAGGTGGAGCCGGCAACGACTTTCTCGATGGCGGAGCCGGCAACGACATATATGTATTTGGCAAAGGTGACGGCAACGACAGGGTAAACAGTTCCGACGGCAACAGCGGCAAGCGTGACATAGTGCGTCTGGTGGGCTTGACGGCCGAAGACGTGGAGTTCATGACCAGCCGCAACACGAGCAATGCCAACTATCATAACCTGGTAATCCGCATCAAGGAGACGGGGGAAACACTGACCATCGAGCGGGCCATATATTATTCGAAATCCAGCTTCAACTCATACAGCATCCAGGCGATCGAATTCGGTGACGGAAGTGTGCTGGAGTGGCCGGAACTGACAGCCGGGGGATACATATCCTCCCTTTGGACGGAAGGTGACGACGTCCAATACGGCAGCCGGGTCGACACATTAATGTACGGCGGAGCCGGTGACGACAAACTCTACGGCGGAGCCGGCCACGATATCCTGGACGGCGGGAGCGGCAACGATCACCTGGAAGGCGGAAGCGGGAATGATACGTATGTGTTCGGCAAGGGTTATGGCCATGACACGGTAAACGCCAATGACGTCGACTGCGGCAAGCGTGACACAGTGCGGCTGGTGGGCTTGACGGCCGACGATGTGGAGTTCATAACTGCCCGCGACACGAGCAATGCCAACTATCATAACCTGATAATTCGCATCAAGGAGACGGGGGAGACGCTGACCATCGAGCGAGCCATTTATTATTCGGGCACCAACTTCAACTCATACAGCATCCAGGCCATTGAGTTAGGTGACGGGACAGTGATGGAGTGGTCGGACTTTGCAAAGTCAGGTCTGGCCGGCGTAGCCTATACCGATGGTGACGACAACCTGACGGCGACCCGCCTCAACAGCACCCTGCGCGGCGGAGCCGGCAACGACAAGCTGACCGGGGAAAGCGGCGACGATGTTCTATATGGCGATGAAGGGGACGATAGTCTGTACGGCGGCTATGGGAACGACACTCTGGACGGTGGAAGCGGCAACGATTATCTGGAAGGCGGAGCCGGTGATGATACATATGTGTTCGGGAAAGGTTATGGCCACGACAGGGTAAACGCGAGCGACAGCAACAGCGGCAAGCGCGACATAGTGCGGCTGGTGGGCTTGACGGCCGAAGATGTGGAGTTCACGACCAGGCGGGACATGAGCAATGCCAACTATCATAACCTGATAATCCGCATCAAGGAGACAGGGGAGACGCTGACCATCGAGCGGGCCATATATTATTCGAAATCCAGCTTCAACTCATACAGCATCCAGGCGATCGAGTTCGGTGACGGAAGTGTGCTGGAGTGGTCTGAATTCGAATCAGGCAAAAAGCCGCTGTTCGAAGCGGGGACAGACGGAAACGACACATTATACGGCAGCCGTCTGGGTTCATCACTGTACGGCGGAGTCGGCAATGACTCGCTAAGAGGCGATGTCGGCAACGACACACTTTATGGCGAACAGGGCAATGACATACTGAGCGGTGGAGACGGCAATGATATTCTGTATGGCGGAGAAGGTGATGACTCGCTGTATGGAGGAAACGGCGACGATATATTGTCAGGCGGCGCCGGCAACGACTTTCTCGATGGCGGAGCCGGCAACGACATATATGTATTTGGCAAAGGTGACGGCCACGACAGGGTAAACAGTTCCGACGGCAACAGCGGCAAGCGTGACATAGTGCGTCTGGTGGGCTTGACGGCCGAAGACGTGGAGTTCATGACCAGCCGCAACACGAGCAATGTCAACTATCATAACCTGATAATCCGCATCAAGGAGACGGGGGAAACACTGACCATCGAGCAGGCCATTCATTATTCCAGCACCAGCTTCAACTCATACAGCATCCAGGCGATCGAGTTCGGTGACGGAAGTGTGCTGGAGTGGCCGGAACTGATAGCCGGGGGATACATATCCTCTCTATGGACGGAAGGTGACGACGTCCAGTACGGCAGCCGGGTCGATACATTAATGTACGGCGGAGCCGGTGACGACAAGCTCTACGGCGGAGCCGGCCACGATATCCTGGACGGCGGGAGCGGCAACGATCACCTGGAAGGCGGAAGCGGGGATGATACGTATGTGTTCGGCAAGGGTTATGGCCATGACACGGTAAACGCCAATGACGTCGACAGCGGCAAGCGTGACACAGTGCGGCTGGTGGGCTTGACGGCCGACGATGTGGAGTTCATAACTGCCCGCGACACGAGCAACGCCAACTATCATAACCTGATAATCCGCATCAAGGAGACGGGGGAGACGCTGACCATCGAGCGAGCCATTTATTATTCGGGCACCAACTTCAACTCATACAGCATCCAGGCCATTGAGTTAGGTGACGGGACAGTGATGGAGTGGTCGGACTTTGCAAAGTCAGGTCTGGCCGGCGTAGCCTATACCGATGGTGACGACAACCTGACGGCGACCCGCCTCAACAGCACCCTGCGCGGCGGAGCCGGCAACGACAAGCTGACCGGGGAAAGCGGCGACGATGTTCTATATGGCGATGAAGGGGACGATAGTCTGTACGGCGGCTATGGGAACGACACTCTGGACGGTGGAAGCGGCAACGATTATCTGGAAGGCGGAGCGGGTGATGATACATATCTGTTCCGGGCAGGCTGGGGGCAGGATACCATCAACAACAGCGGCGGCGGCAATGATCTTTTGAAGTTTGAAGACTTGAATCCGGCGGAGCTGTGGTTCGGGAAATCCGGGAATCATCTGACGATAGGCCTGGTTGGAAGCAGCGACAAGGTGACAGTCAGCAATTGGTACTACAGCAGCTCTTACATGGTCGATACCATAGAAGCGGGCGGCAGTGTGATAACTGAATCGCAGGTGGCGCAGATGGTGCAGGCCATGGCGGCGGTCGGGACGCCTGGCGGCGTCGATGGGCAGTGGACTGATGAGCAGAAAGAGGCTCTGACTCCCATACTCAGCACTTATTGGAAGTCCGCCGCTTAATGGCGTTTGGAACATTCGTTAATCGAACATAGCCCGGTTTGACAGCGCGTCTGACCGGGCTATGTTTTGTCGTTATGATGAAAACATTTGTGATAATGCTGGATCTGTTGTACAGCCATTGCTGTAAATGGTGCGGTTTGCTATAATTTGGTGCCTTTGTCGCGTCAATGGCGGAAGGGACTTGCGTCAGTGGCCGAGGTTCTCTCTTTACCGGATATTAATCATTTTTTGAGGTGAAAATATGCGTCATTCTTTTTCAACCAAAGGAACCTGCTCAAGAAGCATTGAGTTTGACGTCAATGATGGAATTGTCAGCGGCATCACCTTTGAGGGCGGCTGTCACGGCAATTTGCAGGGGGTGGCCAAGCTGGCTGAAGGCCGGAGCGTTGAAGAGCTGGTTTCCATTCTTTCCGGCATTAAATGTGATACTAAAAAAACGTCGTGTCCTGATCAACTGGCCAAAGCCTTGAAAAAGCACACCCCTAAAAAGAAGGGAAAAAGCCAGCAATTCTCAAAGTAAACTTTTTCCCCTGAACTTGTGGCGTGCAGCTACGCAAAAAGCGTGGTTTTTGTTTCGCGAGTTGCTATTTTACCGTAAAAACCAGTCGCTGACGCTCCGTCTCCCCTGTGGGGCGACCTGCTATTTTGAAATTGCCGTCTACTTTGAGAATTGCTGGGAAAAAGCGCCTGAGGTTTTCAGGCTACTGTTTTCTCCATTAGAAATTAAAGCGGCCCGGTGGGATAAATTCCTCCGGGCCGTCTGTTTTTATATGGTGATGCGTCAGGTAATTTTCAGGGCGTTAGGGCTGGCCGGGGCGATTCCGCCAGAGCTGGACGACGTGGCGGCGGCATGCACCATCGTTCCGCCTCCGTTGATGACCCCGTACAACTGCTGCACCAGTTCCTTCAGGCGGACTGTCTGATCCGCCAGAGCCATTGACGATGAGGCCGTCTCTTCCGCCATGGCCGCGTTGGATTGGGTGACCTTGTCCATCTGGGAAACAGAGGTGTTGACTTGGCCGACTCCAAGGGCCTGCTCGTTGGTGGCGGCTGTTATTTCCGTAATCAGTCTGCCCACCTCCTCGGCCCCTTCTTCAATTTCCTTGAAACTGGCCGTCAGATTTTCCACATTGTTTGAGCCGTCGCTGACCTGCTGCACAGTGTTCTTGATCAGTTCGGTCGTGTCATTGGCCGCCTGGGCCGAGCGCAGGGCCAGGTTGCGCACTTCATCGGCCACCACCGCGAAACCCTGCCCGGCCTCTCCAGCCCGGGCCGCCTCCACGGCCGCGTTCAGGGCCAACAAGTTGGTCTGGAACGCAATGCCCTCAATGGTTTTAATTATCTGGCCGACCTGTTCGGAGGAATGGCTGATTTCAGTCATGGCCTGGCGGACAGTCTGGACGGCCTGGCCCCCTTCTGAAATCAACCGCACCGTGTGCTCAGTGCTCTTGCTGGTTCTGTTGGCGTTTTCCGCATTCTGTTTGGTCATTGAGGACATTTCTTCCAGCGTGGCCGAGGTCTCCTCCAGGCTGGCCGCCTGTTCCGAGGACGCTTCAGCCAGCGAGCTGGAAGCGCTGGAGATTTCCGACGATATCCTTTCCAGCTCACCGGAGCTTTCCGATAGTTCCCTGATCATGGCTTCCAGGTTTTTGGACAGGCGGCCCATAGTCATCCAGGCCAAGCCCAAACTCAAAAGAATGCCGATAATGGTTACTGAAAGAAGGATGGTCACCGCCTGCGAATAATTGACGTCGGCCCCGTCCTGGGCGGCTTTGAAGAAACCTTTCTGCTTATCCAGGATATCTCTCAGTATTTCACCTTCCCTCTTGCGGGTGGGGTTGCACTGGTTGGCCATAACGTCCAGGGCTTCGTCATGGGTGTTGGTTTTGGCCAGTTCATAGGTATGGTTCCATAAAGGCAGGCCGTCAGCGCTGACGGGTTTGTAATCACGCCAGTATATTTCCGCCGCCGTCCTCAGATAAGGATTGATGAACGAACCCATGCCTGATGGAAAATTGACCGGGGCCGGTCGCCGCTCCACTCCCCCGGCGGGCGGGAATCTGGGCGGAATGACCCCCTGCTTGAATGACTCGTTAAAAGCGTTCAGCTGCTGGTTGGATACGGACTGACTGGTCAGGAGCCTCTCCAGGCGGTCCAGGCTGGCGTTGAGGGCGGCAAAGAGCTGCTGCCCTTTGTCACTGAGTTCTTTCAACTGTTCGGTGCTGCCGGAGGAATAGAGGGCGCTCTTCTCATTGAGCTCTATGGCCTGAGTCCAGCTGGCGGCCTCATAGGCATAGCGGGCCGCCAGAACGCCGTCAGGCTGGCCGGTCTGTTCAGCCGCCTCGGCGATGCTGATTAAGGCGGCCAGGCGGCTGTTCCAGTATTCAGAACTGACTGTTTCCGAAAATTCGGTGGCCTTGGCCGTGGAATCCTCCAGTGACAGGTTGACAATATTGTTGACTATGCCTTTATGCTTTTCCCATTCCGCCTCAAGCGCGTTCCACTCCTGCTGGAGCCTGGTGACCGCGCCGATTTCTTTCATCTTGCGGTCTATATCCGCCGCTTTCACTTCCAAATCCTTGCTGTCGGCCTGCTTCTTTTCAAAGCTGGAACTTAAGACCACTTCGCGCACGGCAATGATGACTTCATTAATATCAGTGGCCACATCTTCAATGTCGCTTGACCGGCGGGCGGCGAAGTTGATTTCGTCCACCGCGCCCCGAATGCCCATCATGGCGTAGATTCCGGCCGCACAGATAATTATGGCCACTATGGTCATGAGGATGATGATGGTGAAAATCTGCTTTTTAATGGACCAACGAAACATTGATATGCTCCTTGGGGAAATTTGTCTGTTGGAAAGTGGCGACAGGAACTGCCGGAAAAGATAGTTACAAGAGGTTTGACTGAAAAAGAAGCACAAAAGTGCTTTTCATTTTGAAATTATATATGATAATGAAGACTTTGTATACCAAAATAATTTGTGTTGTGCTTGTTTTTTTACCAGATGAAATTATTGTCCGTCAACTGATTGATTTTGAATGAAATTAAAGGTAGCGGGAAATAAAATCCAGCCAGGCAAGATACTCATTTCGCAGAAAACCGGCCACGTGGATCATAAACCGCGCAAAAGCCCGCCGAAACCCTTTTCAGGAATTTCGGCGGGGTCAAGTGTCTGTTTTTCCAGGCCACCCATCGCGGGGCGGCCTGGCACATATTACAGCTTCAGGACTATGGACAAGTAGACGCTGTCGGATACGCCGGAGTTGCCGCGCAGGGTGGCCCTGGCCCAGAGAACTCCCACTCCTATCCCATAAAACTTGGTCTGGGCTCGCCCATTGGCGTTGGTTATGGAAGTGGTGGGCTGGAAGCTGCCCAATGAGAGGCCAATACCGGCTATATCCCAATCTATGTAGGCGCCGGGCACGGGCAGGCCGTTATCGGTCAGGACGGCTTCCAGATCAAGGGTGGAGCCGATGGCGATAGTAATCAGGGCGGGCTTTTCCAGCTTCAACTGGTAGCTGGGCACGATGCTGACTGTTATGTCGGCATAGACGTTGGGGTCATTGACCATTGAGGCCCTCAGGGTTACGGTGCCGGCCAGGCTGCTGGTGAATCTGCCGGAGGCCAGGCCGGAAGCGTTGGTGAGGGTGGTATTTTGAGCAAACGTGCCCTTGCCGGTTCCCTGAACCAGGGACCAATAGATCTGCTGGCTGGGGATTACGGTATTGCCGTCTTTCAGCACGGCGGAGAGGTTGAAGCTCTGGCCGGTGCCCAGGCTGCTGGAGTCGGTGGTTAGGGCGATGCTGTAATCAGGGGCGACATTGAAGGTCGTATCCGCATAAACGCCGGGGCTTGAAGCGAGGGTGGCCCTGATTGTGACCGCGCCGGAGCGGGACGGGGTGAAAGAAACCCTGGCCTGGCCGGAACCGCTGGTCGATGAAACGGCCGCGCCCAGATCTGAGCTGTTGGCCCCGCTGACCACGGTCCAGGAAATGTCGGCGTTCTGAACCGGGAAGGTTCCGTCGGTCAGGCTGACGGTCAGGTAGTCTTTCTGGCCGGTTTGGAGGGCGGTTGGCACAGAGGTGAAAGCCAGGCTGTAGAGCGGATTGATGGTGATGGCGGTGTCGGCGGAAACATCGGTCTGCCCGGTGACCGTGGCATGGAGCACTATGGCTCCGGCTTTCTGGGCCGAGAGCTGCATGATGGTTTCCCCGGAGGCGTCAGTCGTGCCGGAGCTGGGGGAGATTTGGGCCTGGCCGGAGCTGCCGCTGTCGATGGTCCAGGCTATCTCCGCGCCGGAGACCGGGACTCCGCCGTTTTTAAGGGTGGCTTTGACTTGAATCCGGCCGCCGGTGGTCAGGGACTGGCTGTCCGGTTCTATGGTGAGTTTGAAGGCGTTATCCACGCTGAGGGTTATATCCTTATAGACCGCGGGAGTGGTGTTGGCCAGGGTTCCCCTCACGATAACCTGATTTCCTCCGGTGGCATTCGGCGTGAAATTCAGGGAGGCCCGGCCATCGGCTGAGGTGGTGACTGACTGACCATCGGGGAACTGGCCGTTGCCCTGTTCCACGCTCCAGGTAATCTCGCGGCCGGCCGCCGGAGTTGCCCCGTCGGTAACCACGGCCTGGAGGCTGATGGTTTCGCCGGCGTCCGGGTTGGTCTGGCTGGCGGTGAGAATAATATTGTAAGTCGGGTCGATGTTGATTTCGGCCGTGTTGGAGACCGTGCCGCCGGTGGCCAGGGCCGCCTCAATGGTGACCGTGCCGCCCTTGGTGGCAATGAAAGTATTGGCGGCCTGACCTGTGGGGTCAGTGCTGGAATCGCTGTTGGCAAAGTAACCGGCCCCGGTGGACGAGGGCAGAATTGACCAGATCACCGCCTGTGACGGCAGGGCGTTGTTGCCGTCCCTGACGAGCACGGTGAAGCTGGCCGAGCCGCCGTTGGCGATGCCGGCGCTGGGCGGAGAGAGAGTCAGGCTGTAATCCGGGGTCACGATCACCGCCGCTTTGACATAGATGTCGGGCCTGGCGCTGAGTGAAGCTTTGATGACCAGGGTTCCGCTTCTGTCGGCCGTGAATCTGGCGGCCAGATAGCCGCCGCCGGAAGTGAGGCCGGAGGCCGGACTAAAGCTGCCGCCCGCGTCTCCGCTTTCCACGCTCCAGTTGATTTCCTGGCCATCGAGGTATTGCGTCCCGTCACGCAGGCGGGCGGTCAGATCGACGAAACCGAGGTTGGACATGATAATTGAGCTTGGGTCAAGTTCAATGACATATGAGGGCTCGATCACCACAGTCGTCTCCGCGAAGACCAGGCTGTTGCCGCCCAGGGCGGCCCTTATTTTGACCGTGCCGGAAGCGCTGGCCGTGAAGGGGTTCTGGGTGGCGCCGTCGGCGGCGGTGGTGGTGTTGGCGTCGATCAGGGTGCCCGCGCCCTGATCGTCAGTGGAAACGCTCCAAACTATGCCGGCCGCGTTCACCGGATTTCCGCCATCGAGCAGCACGGCGTTCAGAGCGGCCGAAGCGCCGTTTTTCACGGTGGAGGGAACGGCCGCCAGGGTCAGGCTGTAAGAGGGGCTGACCGTAAAGGTGGTATCCGCGAAGACGTTGCCGCTGTCGGCGGTCAGGGCGGCCCTGATGGTGATCTCCCCGGATTGTGAGGGTGTGTAGGAAATCCTGGCTTCACCGGCGCTGTTGGTGGAAGAGGCGGACGCGCCGAGGTCGGAACTGGCGGAGCCGCTGACCGTCCAGGTCAGGCCGGCGTTGCTGACCGGATTGGCCCCGTCTTTCAGTACGGCCGTAACATAGCCTTTATCCCCGGTTTTGAGGCCGGCCGGCACTTCGGTGATGGTCATGGTGTAGTTCGGATCGATGTGGATGGTCACATCGCCGTAGATGGTTTGGTTCCCGGCCAGCTCGGCGTGTATTACCACGGTCCCGGCTTTCTGGGCCGTAAAGGAGGTGGTCGCCTGCCCGGTCGCGTCGGTCGCGCCTGAGGTCGGATTGAGAAGGCCCTGACCGGAGGTGCCGGGCTTGATGACCCAATTGATATTAGTGTTGTTTGCCGGGAGTCCGCCGTTTTCCAAGAGGGCGGTGATTGAAATGGTGTCCCCGGTTTTGATGTTGTAATTGGTCGCGGAGACCGTCATATTATAGGCACTGTCCACATCGACCGTAATTGTTTCACTGGCGGCCGGGGAAGCGCCATCGATGGTGACCCGCACGATCACCTGTCCGCTGGCGTTCGGGATGAAACTGTTGGAGGTGTACCCGGCGGCCGTAGTTGTGCTCAAGCCGTCTTCGAAACTAAAGGCTCCCAGGTCGAAACTCCAGCTTATGGCCTGGCCGTCCAGGAGGTTGGCTCCGTCTTTAACCAGAGCTTGGATGGTAACGGGCTCGTTAATGGCAGGGGTGGCCGGATCGGCGGTCAGAATTATTCTGTAATCCGGGGTTATGGTGATATCGATCGGATTGGAAGCCGCTTCACCCGAAGCCAGGGTGGCCTGGATGGTCACAGTCCCGCCGCGGGTGGCGGTGAAGGTGGCGGCGGCGGCTTCACCGGCGGCTCCCGTGTCGGAGCTGTTGAAGCTGAAATAGCCCTCGCCGGTGCTGGAAGCCAACACGGACCAGTTCACTGTCTGGGAGGGCAGGGGCGTGGCGCCGTCTTCAACCAGAGCCGTGAGGTTGATGGTATTGCCGTTGGTAATGCTGTACGAGTCGGCGCTCAAGGTCAGTTTGTAGTCAGGCACGACAGTGATAACCGCCTGCGCGACCAGGCTCGGCTGATTACCAAAGGTGGCCTTGACCAGCAGTTCGCCGCTCTGTGAGGGCGTGAAGATGGTGGAGGCGAGGCCGCCGGAAGTGTCGCCTGAGGCCGGCTGAAGGGTTCCATTGGCTGTTCCGCTTATGCTCCAGCTAATGGGCCCGTTTTCCACATCTGTCAGGCCGTCTCTGAGATGAGCGGTCAGTTGCAGGCTTTGCCCGTTCACCACCCTCAAGCTGGCGGCCTCAATGGCAAGGCTGTAGTTGGGCTGTACCGTCAGCTCTATAGTTTGATATATATCCGGGGAGTCAGTCATGGCCGCCCTTATGGTGACCGTGCCGGACACTCCGGTGGTGTAGGTGGCCAGAGCCTGCCCGGCGGCGTTGCTGCCGCCGCCGGTTACGCTGCCCTGTCCGGCGGGCGTGACGCTCCAGGTTATGGGCACTCCCGCCGCCAGGAGACTGCCGTTGCGCACGGCGGCGGTCAGGTTTACCGTGCCGCCGGCCAGGGGCGTGGTGGAGTCGGCGGTGAGCGTTATGTTATAGCTCTGGGTGACTGTGATGGTGACGGATTCCCGCGCCAGTTCCGTAGGTGAACCGGCCGTAACTTCCAGCGTCGCATCACGGGTTCCGGCCTTGAATGAGAGGGTTGCTGTCCCGCTAGCGCCGGTGACGGCTGATCCGGTCAGAATGGAACCGTCGCCGCTGGTGATGGAGAGAGTCAGCGTCTCACCGCTCAAAGCTTGTCCGTCTTTGGTGAGGGTTACGGTGATGTTGACGGTGCCGCCCGGCAGAGCACTGGCTGGATTGGCGGCGAGTGTCAGGCTGTAAACGGGCGCCGCGACATTAATTGTAATGTTTTCGCTATAAAGCCCGGGAGAGCCGACGGCGACTTTGAGAGTGGCGTCGGTGCTACCGGCCTGGAAAGTGAGGGTGGCTTCGCCGCTGCTGTCGGTGGTGGCGGTGCCGGTGAGGATGGCGCCGTCGCCGGAGACGATGGAGAGGGTGAGAGGCTCACCGTTGGCGGGTTGGCCGTTATTGGTGAGAGTGGCGCTGATGGTGACGGTGTCGCCAGTTTTGGGGCTGGCTGGACTGCTGGTTAGAGTCAGGTCATAGGATGGGCTGGTGTCGACGTCGATATCGATATTTTCGCTATAAAGCCCGGTGGGTGAGCCGACGGCGACTTTGAGGGTGGCGTCGGTGCTTCCGGCTTGGAAGGTAAGGGTGGCTTGGCCGCTGCTGTCGGTGGTGGCGGTGCCGGTGAGGATGGTGCCGTCGCCGGTGACGATGGAGAGGGTTAGCGGTTCACCGTTGGCGGGCTGGCCATTGTTGGTGAGAGCGGCGCTGATGGTGACGGTGTCGCCGGGCTTGGGGTTGGCGGGGCTGCTGGTTAGGGTGAGGTCGTAAGGCGATCCGGTGCCGCTGGTGTCGACAGTGATGTCGATATTCTCGCTGTAAAGCTCGGTGGGAGAGCCGACGGCGACCTTAAGGGTGGCGTTATTATTGCCAGCATTGAAAGTGAGCGAAGCTTCGCCGTTGGCGTCAGTGGTGGCGGTGCCGGTGAGGATGGTTCCGTCGCCGGTGACAAGTGAAAGGGTGAGCGTTTCACCGCTGGCGGGCAGTCCATCCTTGGCGAGGGCCGCGCTGATGGTGACGGTATCGCCAGGCTTGGGGCTGGGAGGACTGCTGGTTAGGGTGAGGTCATAGGTTGAACCAATGCCGCTGGTGTCGACATCTATGTCTATGGTTTTACTGTAGAGTTCGTCAGGCGAACCTACGGTCACTTTTAGTGTGGCATCGGTATTGCCGGCCTGGAAAGTGAGGGTGGCTTGGCCGCTGCTGTCGGTGGTGGCAGTGCCGGTGAGGATGGAGCCGTCGCCGGTGACGATGGAGAGGGTGAGCGGCTCACCGCTGGCGGGTGCGCCGTTATTGGTGAGAGTGGCGCTGATGGTCACAGTGTCGCCGGGTTTGGGGTTGGCGGGACTGCTGGTGAGAGTGAGGCCGTAAGGCAAATCAGTGCCGCTGGTATCGACGTCGATGTCGATGTTCTCGCTGTAGAGTTCAGTCGGTGAGCCGACGGCGACTTTGAGGGTGGCGTCGTTATTGCCGGCTTTGAAAGTGAGAATGGCTTGGCCGCTGCTATCGGTGGCGGCGGTGCCGGAGATGATGGAGCCGTCGCCGGAGACTAGTGAAAGGGTAAGCGTTTCACCGCTGGCGGGCAGTCCACCCTTGGTGAGGGCCGCGCTGATGGTGACGGTGTCGCCAGGCTTGGGGCTGGGGGGGCTGCTGGAGAGAGTAAGGTCATAGGTCGAGCCAACGCCGCTGGTATCGACATCGATGTCGATGGTTTTGCTGTAAAGCTCGGTGGGTGAGCCGACGGCAACTTTGAGGGTGGCGTCGGTATTGCCGGCCTGAAAGGTGAGCGTGGCTTCACCGCTGGTGTTGGTGGTGGCGGTGCCGGTGAGGATGGAGCCATCGCCCGCGACGATGGAGAGGGCAAGCGGTTCACTGCCGGCGGGCAGCCCATCCTTGGTGAGGGCCGCGCTGATGGTAACGGTATCGCCAGGTTTGGGGTTGAGGGGGCTGCTGGTGAGGGTTAGGTCGTAGGTCGAGCCAGTGCCGCTGTTATCGACATCGATGTCGATGGTTTTGCTATATAGTTCGGTGGGCGAACCAACGGTGACCTTGAGGGTGGCATCGGTATTGCCGGCCTGGAAGGTGAGGGTAGCTTGGCCGCTGCTGTTGGTGGTGGCGGTGCCGGTGAGGATGGTGCCTTCGCCGGTAACGATGGAAAGGGTGAGAGGCTCACCGCTGGCGGGCTGACCGTTGTTGGTGAGAGTGGCGCTGATGGTGACAGTGTCGCCGGGCTTGGGGTTGGCGGGGCTGCTGGTGAGAGTGAGGTCGTAAGGCAGGGCAGATCCGCTGGTGTCGACGTCGATATCGATATTCTCGCTGTAAAGCTGAGTGGGTGAACCGACGGCGACTTTAAGGGTTGCATCGTTATTGCCGGCCCGGAAAGTGAGCGTGGCTTCGCCGCTGCTGTTGGTGGTGGCAGTGCCGGAGATGATGGAGCCGTCGCCGGAGACTAGTGAAAGGGTAAGCGTCTCACCGTTGGCAAGCAGTCCATCCTTTGTGAGGGCGGCGCTGATGGTCACAGTGTCGCCAGGCTTGGGGCTGAGGGGGCTGCTGGTGAGGGTGAGGTCATAGGTTGAACCAATGCCGCTGGTGTCGACATCGATATCGATGGTTTTGCTGTAAAGTTCAGTGGGCGAACCTACCGTCACTTTTAGTGTGGCATCGGTATTGCCAGCCTGGAAAGTGAGGGTGGCCTTGCCGTCACTATCTGTAGTGACTGTGCCATTGAGGATGGAACCATCACCGGAGACAATGGCCAGGGTGAGAGGCTCACCGCTGGCGGGTGTGCCGTTGTTGGTGAGAGTGGCGCTGATGGTGACGGTATCGCCGGGTTTGGGGCTGGCGGGGCTGCTGGTAAGGGTAAGGTCATAGGTTGAACCAGTGCCGCTGGTATCGACATTGATATCGATATTTTCGCTGTAAATCTGAGTGGGCGAACCGACGGCGATTTTGAGGGTGGCGTCGTTATTGCCAGCCCGGAAAGTGAGCGTAGCTTCGCCGTTGCTGTCAGTAGTGGCGGTGCCGGAGATGATGGAGCCGTCACCTGAAACTAGTGAAAGGGTAAGCGTTTCACCGCTGGCGAGCAGTCCATCCTTGGTGAGGGCCGCGCTGATGGTGACGGTGTCGCCTGGCCTGGGGTTGGCGGGGCTGCTGGTGAGAGTGAGATCATAGGTTGAACCCATGCCGCTAGTGTCAACGTCAATATCAATGGTTTTGCTGTAGATCTCGGTGGGCGAGCCGACGGCCACTTTGAGGGTGGCGTCGGTATTGCCGGCCTGGAAAGTGAGCGTAGCTTGGCCGTTGCTGTTGGTGGTGGCGGTGCCGGAAATGATGGAGCCGTCGCCGGTGACGATGGAGAGGGTGAGCGGTTCACCGCTGGCGGGTGCGCCATTATTGGTGAGAGTGGCGCTGATGGTGACAGTGTCGCCGGGTTTGGGGTTGGCGGGACTGCTGGTGAGCGTGAGGTCGTAAGGCAAAGCAGCGCCGCTGGTATCGACGTCAATGTCGATGTTCTCGCTGTAGAGTTCAGTGGGGGAACCGACGGCGACCTTGAGGGTGGCGTCGTTGTTGCCGGCCCGGAAAGTGAGCGAAGCTTGGCCGCCGCTATTGGTGGCGGCGGTGCCGGAGAGGATGGAGCCGTCGCCGGTGACCAGTGAAAGGGTAAGGGTCTCACCGTTGGCAGGCAGTCCATCCTTGGTGAGGGTGGCGCTGATGGTGACGGTGTCGCCAGGTTTGGGGTCGGGAGGGCTGCTGGAGAGGATCAGGTCATAGGTTGAACCAATGCCGCTGGTGTCAACGTCAATGTCAATGGTTTTGCTGTAGAGTTCAGTGGGCGAACCAACGGCGACTTTGAGGGTGGCGTCGGTATTGCCGGCCTGGAAAGTGAGGGTGGCTTGGCCGCTGCTGTTGGTGGTGGCGGTGCCGGAGATGATGGAGCCGTCCCCGGTGACGATGGAGAGAGTCAGAGGCTCACCGCTGGCGGGTGCGCCGTTATTGGTGAGAGTGGCGCTGACGGTCACAGTGTCGCCGGGTTTGGGGATGGCGGGGCTGCTGGTGAGCACCAGGCCATAGGAAGCACCGCTGCCGCTGGTGTCGACGTCGATATCGATGTTCTCGCTGTAGAGCTGAGTGGGCGAGCCGACGGCGACTTTGAGGGTGGCGTCGTTATTGCCGGCCCGGAAAATGAGCGTAGCTTGGCCGCCGCTATTGGTGGTGGCTGTGCCCGAGATGATGGAGCCGTCGCCGGAGACGAGTGAAAGGGTTAGCGTTTCATCGCTGGCGAGCAGTCCATTCTTGGTGAGGGCCGCGTTGATGGTGACGGTCTCGCCGGGCCTCGGGTCGGGAGGGCTGCTGGTGAGAGTGAGGTCATAAGTTGAACCAATGCCGCTGGTGTCGACGTCAATATCAATGGTTTTGCTGTAAAGTTCGGTGGGTGAGCCAACGGCGACTTTGAGGGTGGCGTCGGTATTGCCGGCCTGGAAAGTGAGCGTGGCTTGGCCGCTGCTATTGGTGGTGGCGGTGCCGGTGAGGATGGAGCCGTCCCCGGTGACGATGGAGAGGGCCAGGGGTTCACCGTTGGCGGGTTGACCGTTTTTAGTGAGAGTGGCGCTAACGGTTACAGTGTCGCCGGGTTTGGGGCTGGCCGGGCTGCTGGTGAGAGTCAGGCCGTAAGGCGAACCAGTGCCGCTGGTGTCGACATCGATATCAATGTTCTCGCTGTAAAGCTTAGTGGGCGAACCGACAGCGACTTTGAGGGTGGCGTCGTTGTTGCCGGCCCGGAAAATGAGCGTGGCTTGGCCGCTGCTATTGGTGGCGGCGGTGCCGGTGAGGATGGAGCCGTCCCCGGAGACGAGAGAGAGGGTGAGCGTCTCACCGCTGGCGAGCAGTCCATTCTTGGTGAGGGCCGCGCTGATGGTGACGGTGTCGCCGGGCTTGGGGTTGATAGGGCTGCTGGTGAGTGTGAGGTCATAGATCGGACTGCTGCCGCTGGTGTCAACGTCAATGTCGATGGTTTTGCTGTAGAGTTCGGTGGGTGAGCCCACAGTTACTTTTAGGGTTGCGTCATTATTTCCGGCCTGGAAAGTGAGCGTGGCTTTGCCGTCGCCATCGGTGGTGACTACACCAGAGAGGATGGAGCCGTCCCCGGTGACGACGGAAAGGGTGAGCGTCTCACCGCTGAGGGGCTTTCCGTCCTTGGTGAGAACGGCGTTGATGGTCACAGTGTCGCCGGGCTTGGGGTTGGGCGGGCTGGTGGTGATAATGAGGTCATAGGGTGAACCACTGCCGTTGGTGTCGACATAGACCTCAACAATTTTGCTGGCGAGTTGATCTGGCGAACCGGCAATCACCTCCAGAGTCGCATCAGTGTTCCCGGCTTTGAAGGTCAGTTCGCCTTTGCCGTTGCTGTCAGTGGTGGCGGTGCCGGTAATGATGGAACCGTCGCCGTTGACAATGGATAGGGTAAGCGCTTCATTGCTGACGGGCTGTCCGCCCAGGGTTAGCACGGCGTTGATTGTCACCGCTTCGCCCGGTTTGGGGTTGGTTGGCTGATAACTGAGTTCAAGGGCGTAGTTGTCTTCTCGGCCACTGGGGTTTATGTTGAGGCCCACATCCGCTTTTACGGCCGGATCTTTCTTTAGCTGCGCCTCAACAATGACCGCGCCCTGGCTGTTCCGCGCTGTTTGAAGCGTCGATTTATAAATACCTTTGGCGTTGGAGAAAGCCATTGGTGATATTACCACTCCAGCTTCCGGGGGCGTGACTTTCCATTCCAGGTCTTCTCCGTCCACCAGGCCTTCATTGTCACTCAAGGTCGCCGTCAAACCGACTGTTTCACCGGCGGTCAGGGTGTATTTGTCAGCCTCCAGTCGCAGGGCATAAGCCAGGGCCAGGGGAAGAACCTCTATGGTGGCCTGATTTGAGGTCGCCTCTTGTCCGGCTTCATTTCGCATGGCTACGCGGGCTGTGTAAATATTATTGCCGCCCGGCACATAGGCGGGCATGCGAAAACGGCCCTCGGCGGCGTGCCCGCCAATGAAATATCCGGCCGCGGTGCCTTCCCAGTCAATTGAGGTTACAGCGGCCGCGGTGTTCAGGGAGATGGGAATTATGGCCAGTCCGCCGCTCTCCACCTGATAGCTGGAGGGTGAGAGTGAAACTGTGAAATCCATTTCCCTGTATTCCAGGAAAATCCGGTTTTCCCGGTCCACAAAGTCATCGCGGCTGCCGGCCATGCTCCGCATGCGCGCGACATTGGATGGATCAAGGCTTTCGGAAAACGGCCGCGAAAGATCAAAATTCAAGGTCAGGCCGAATTCTCTGTCTTTTCGGCCGCCCTGAATATTTCTTTCATTCATATACACCGACATAAGCGGCACTGGTGTATATTCCAGTCCATAACTCCACACGCGCGGGTTCTTATCCAGTGATGAGGAAGAACCAGTGGCGGCCACTCTGTCGCCATACCAGCGGCTATACGAACCTTTGAGCGCCAGCTGGCGGTGCCAGGGCAGATAGGCCGTGGCCCGCGCGTCCCAGCCTCTGGCCGGGCGCTCTTCGTTGGCTTTCAGGTCCCTTGACTTTTTCCAGGCTGATAGGGGAATATAGTAATTGCCGGCCATGCGCAGCCAGTCCAGCCACACTTCCGCGCCCAGGCTGCCCCTGAGGTGTGAGCGGGTGAAATCATAGTCAAGAAAGGCATTGGCCCCGACTGCGGCGGTTTCACTGAAAAAATAACGGTGGCCCAGGCCCAGATTGCCGATCCAGCGGTTTTCCGGCATGCTTCTGGTGCCCAGTTGAATAAACGAGATCGAATTGTCGGTGTTGTGAAAGGGATAAACCAGGTCGGCCTCGCCATCAATCTTGCCGCGTTTGTCAAAACGCATCCGCATCCTGGCCCGGCCATATTCCGAAAGGGCCCGTTCACCGGCCTGGTTGAGATAACGGTTAATGGTATCGACCGCCAGCTGCTCCACATCATTGCCGGTGCCGGTGGGAGGCCCGGCCCGGTCGATGGGCGTCATCGGCGGCCCCGGCACGTCTTCCCGCCCGGACGGGCCTATTCCGGTGGCCGTGCCGGCCGCCAGAACACCAATCGTGATCACCAAAAATATCAGAAAGACAGGCACATATTTGCCCGCCAGCTTCCATCCGCGCGGGAAACTTTTTAAAGGCGGAACAAAATTCGCTAATTTGGCAGGAGCGTCTTTACCCGATGAAGAGTTTCTAAGGCTTACGGCTTCTTTGGACATTAGCGTGCCCTCTATTTTAGTATTTTTGGGATCTGGGCCAGGCTGGCCTGAGGAAAGGCATGAGGCAGGGATTAATGCGGTAAGATTTGGGTGAGGCAAGTTTTATTGTGCCACACGTGGAGATATCTTAGCATAAAATATGTTTTGGTCAACATTTGTTTAAGGTGTTTGTTCTTGTTTTGTGTTTTCTGTTGAGGCAAAATTACGATTCATGTCTTTATGCATATAAAAAACAACATGTTAAAGGCTATTTGATTATTTGATCCAAATATGTTAATATAACTAACCGTTTGTGTTCAAAAAACGAATTCCATGAAACATTTGTTCAATATTGTTCTTTTGGCTGGATATAGTCCGGCCGGGTCTTACTTAATAGCCAGGGGAAATCATGTTAAGAGCGGCTACCGGATACAGCCTCAACGATGATGCGTGGACGGCTGGAAAAGAAGCGGCCGGGGCCATCGGCTCCAGTCTGGGCCGGGCTACAGCGGCCTTTGTATATTTCAGCAATAGTTATGATATGAAGGCCCTGTCGGAGGGCATAAGGGAAGAGCTGCCGGGGGTGCCGCTGATAGGGTGCAGTTCCTATGGCGGGGTGATAATGCCGGAAGGTTTTATCGGCGGAAAGCACTTTGTGGGTATTTTGGGCCTGGAAGATGAAACGATGGATGTTGGGGTGGGGGCTGTTCAATTCAGTAAAGACAGAGACTATCCGAACCTTCAGGAATTTGATATCGGCACTTTCAAGCTTGATGACGATCCGCTGGCCACTTCCCACGGTGCGGCAAAACAGGCCATTGAGAAATCCGGGCGTTCCGGCCCGCCGTCTTTTTTCTTTATGACCAGCCCGCCCAGCATGGAGGAATATTACCTCAAGGGCATAGCTTCCGTCATCGGCCGCGTTCCCTTCGCGGGCTGCACGGCCGCTGATTCAGCCCTGGCCACCAACTGGATTCTTCTGACTGACGATGGACCTGCCTATGATGGTTTGGCTGTGGCTTTTTTCTATTGCCAAAAAGTTCCGGTGGTTCATTATGCCAGCCCCTATCGGGCGACCAGAGACTATACGATGGTGACCGGCATGATCGGGCGGCGCTGTGTGACCACCCTCAACGGTAAGACGGCTCTGGATGTGGTGGCCAAAAAATACAAATGTCCCGTTCAATTTCTCAAGCGCGGGGATCTGTCTCTGGCCAGCCCGATGTCTCCTTTTGGGGTGCAGAATCGTTTTGGCGACCTGATTGTTGTCTGCCACCTTCAGTATGGGAACCCCGATGGGTCATTTTTCATTGGCACGTCCCTGTCGGAGGGCACAACGGTGATCAGGATGGAATGCACGGTGGAAGATATCGTTGAGGGCTGTGGGCGGGAGCTGGCTGTGCTGCGTGATAAAATGGCCGGGCAGGCCGGTGCTTACCATCTTTCCATAAACCACACCTGGAAGATAACCGCGGACGATCTTTTTGACGAGTTGGTGGATAACATTCGTGAGGCGGCCGGAGGGGTGCCGTTCATCTGCGGGCTGACTAACGGCGAGCATGGCTTTGTGAATGACGGCGGCAACAACTGCGGCGGGCTGATGATGTCATACACAGGATTTCCAAAATGAGAAAATCCATACCAAAAGATGTGGCCGGTGAATGGGAGAAGGTGGCCAGGGTTCTGGATGCCCTTGGCTCTGACATGCGTCAGAGCATTTTCATGCTGTTCGAGCCGGGTGAATGGATCAGCGTCAAGCAGCTTTCAGTGCGGTTCAATATGGCCAGGACGGCTATCCTATATCACATCAACGCCCTTCAGGAGGCCGGTGTGGTCAAGAGCCGTAAACGGGGTAAGGATGTGATATTGTCGGTTGATTTTGAGGTGGTTGACCGTGTGGCGGATAAGGTGCTGGCCTATATCAAAAAATACGGCGGGTCTGGAAAGTAGTTTTTTGGTTCTGCCTGTATCATATTGAGTTCAGACAATCGCTTGGAAACGGCAAAGGTGAAACCCGGCCGTGCGGGCGAAAAAATTTCTGACGTCGCTCGTAATTTTCTCTTATTCCCGGCCGGGTGGCTTCAGCGGCGCTCTGTCCCTACGTGCCCGTCCGGGGAGCAAAATTACGAGCGACTTACAGAAAATTTTTCGCCCTCACGGCCGGGTCAGTTTCGGCGTTTGGTAAGGATGACGGTTGCGGTTTTCTTACATGAGCCAACTATGTCCATGAGGGCAGTGAGATTTCTCCAGAGAGGACCACGATTTTTGCGTAGCGGAGGGGCCGTTAGTTCAAGGGAAAAGGTCTACATTTTCAAAATAGCAGGTCGACCCGATAGGGGAGACGGAGCGCCAGCGACTGGTTTTAAGGCCATAAAAGCCGCTCGCGAAGCAAAAACCACGCTTTTTGCGTAGCGGACGGGCCGCCGGTTTAAGGGAAAAAGCCATACTTAAAATAGCTCCACTATGGAGATATCTCACCGCACCGCCCTCCGGGTTTTACCTTTGCCGTCTCTTTTAAGAACAAAGAAAGCGGCCGAAAGCCGCTTTCCTTACTCTTCAAAACTCTTCCAAATTATTTACTGTCTGACGTAGGAAAACAAATAAGCCCCAAAGAGGAAAAAGATCATGTTGGGCAGCCAGGCGGCTATCAGGGGCGGCAAGAGGCCGGAATAACCAAGGGAGCGGGCCAGTTCCATGGTGATCAGGTACGCGAACGACAAAACCAGACCCAAGGCTATCCCTAAGGCAATGCTGCCGCCTTTTTCCTTCCAAAACCCTATGGGCAGCCCCACCACCACCATAATTAACGACAGCAGGGCAAAAGAAAACTTGAACTGAAGATCGACCCGCTGGCGCACCGGGCCAAAACCTTCGGCCGTCAGGCGGTCTATGGTTCTCCAGAGCTGGGCTACGCTCATCTCATCACTGTTTTCCAAGGCACGGCCAAAACCAGTTGGAGGCGCGGGCCAGTCGTCTATTATGTAAACCGGGTGACGGCTGACTGTAAATCCGGCAAATTGATCCATTTCCGGGTCACCCGTTCGGGGCTGATAAACTTTTTCCATGACATCGTTCAGACGTAGCTGTCCGTCAATCATATGCCCGCTGTCAGCCTCCAGGCGGCGGGAGAGGCTGCCGTCCTCATTGACGAAAACGAGAGTGATCCCGGTGACCGAGCCATCGGCTTCATCATAGGAATCAAGGTGCTGAACCTGCCGCACACCTTTCAGCCAGATGTCATGCACCACAGTGGAGGTGTCCAGGCGGTCTTTCACCTGCCCCTGCCAGATTTCGTTGGCAATGGCCGTGGCGCGCGGGGCCACCAGATCCGACATCATAAACATGCCCAGGCAAATGAACGCGCCGATGGTCGCAATGGGGGCGCTCAGCCGGTAAAGGCTGACGCCGCTGGCCTTAAATGCCACTATTTCCGAAGACCGGGCCATCACCGCCAAAGTCACCATCACCGCCACCACTGTGGCTACCGGGGCCATCAGAACTATGACCTTGGGAAGCTGGGCCGCGAAAAAAATGAGGATGGTTTTGGTCTTTATGTCGTGGCTGATAAAATCGCCGATTTTTTCCAGAAAATCAATGGCCGTATAGAGAATTATGAAGCCAACCAGGGCCATGGCCCAGTTCTTCAGAAAATTCAGTCCCAGATAGCGGCTGATGATGCTCATGATCTCACCCTGGAAGTGGAGCGGGGTTTGCCGGTGCCGGTGGTCATCCGCCGCACCAGCTCCATCGGATCAACCGGTACGCCCCGGTTGATGCGTTTCAGCAGAACCAGGCCCAGAACGGTGATAATGACGTTACTGACCCAGGCTCCGGCAACGGGCGGTATCAGCCCGCTCTCCGCCAGGGACCAGCCGATGGAGTAAAAAACGTAATAGACGATGAAAACGCCCAATCCCATGATAAGGGCGAAGTTGCGGCCCCTGGCCCGGAAACTGGCCCCCAGGGGCAGACCGATCAGGGCCATGATGAAAGCCGTGAACGGCAGGGCCAGACGGCGGTGCCATTCCAGTGAGTAACTGATGACCGCCGCAGGATCGCCTTTGGCTTCGGCCACCGGCTTCAACTCGCCTAAAGGAAGCTCGGAGCGGCCGCGAAAAATGTCGCCGGTGCCGTCTTTGTCCAGTTCCGGCCCGGCCGAGAATTTCAGGTCATATGATTCGAAATGGACGCTGTCCGTGCTCTGCTTGTTGGTATAGACCCGATCGATCTCGCCGTCTTCAAGGTGGAAAAAAAGTACCCCGGCATCACGATCGGCGCCCAGTCGGCCCCGCTTGGCGTTGATGATGGTGCTCTCTTCTTCACTGCGGCCATCGTGGATGAACACTTCACCCATGGTGTCGGAGCCGGGCGGCAATTGGCCGATATAAATCACCAGCCCCGGAAAATCGCGGATGAAGACCTGTTCCCGAATGGCCAGATCCGCACGGGTCTTGGCCAGATCCAGAAGCTGGGTCTTGAAGCGCCAACTGGCTTCCGGGGTGACCCAGATGGTGAATATGGCCGTTATTATGCCTATCAGCCCGCCAAAGACCAGAACCGGGGGCGACAGTTGATAAAGGGATATGCCGGAGGCGCGCAGAACTGTCAGTTCAGAATCGGCCGACAGGCGCAGAAACGCGGCCAGCACGGCCAGGAGTGTGGCCATGGGCAGCGTATAGGTCAACACTTTCGGCAGGGCCAGAAGCAGAATCTCCAGCACCAGACCAAGCCCCACTCCTTTGGATATAACCAGATTGGCCAGCTCCATGACCCTGGCCATCAGAAAAATGGCGCTGAAGACCATGATGCTGACCAGGAATCCTGGCAGGATCTCCCAGGTTATGTATCGGTTGAGCAGGGGGGCCCGCATGTTATATTCTCCGGTTTGGACTTGCGCCGATAATAAAATATGGCAGTTTGCGGTAAACTGACACGCAATGTTAATCGCCGGTTAAAGGCATGTTGACCGCACTCCGGTAAAAGTGATTGACGCTACATTGACGCGCACTGTTGGTCGCCGGTTAGCGGCATGTTGACCGCACTCCGGTAAAAATTATTTGCCGCCGCGCTGGTATTGGCGGACTGCGCGGTTGTGTTCATTCAGGGTGTTTGAAAACTGATGGGTGCCGTCGTTTTTGGAGACGAAATAAAGATACGACACCGATGCCGGTTTGACCACCGCCGATATGGCCGCCTCACCGGGATTGGTGATCGGCCCCGGCGGCAGGCCCGCAATTATATAGGTATTGTAAGGATGCTCGGTATTGAGATCCTTGCGGGTAATGGTGCCGCTGAAATCTGTCAGGCCGTAGACCACGGTCGGATCGGTCTGGAGCTTCATGCCCTTTTGCAGCCGGTTGTGAAAAACCCCGGCAATGACCGGACGCTCCTGCGCCGCGCCGGTTTCCTTTTCCACTATAGAAGCCAGGGTCACCACTTCATGGCGGGTCATGCCCGCTTCCTTGGCCAGTGAGTCATATTTTTTCCAGACATTGAAAAAACTGTCGGTCATGGCTTTAATGATGGTCTTCAGCGGCGTCCCTTTGGGGAAGCTGTAAGTCTCCGGGAACAAATAGCCCTCCAGGGTGTTCTCCTGAAGTCCCAGTGAATTGATGAAACTCTGGTCACGGCACAGGGCCAGGAAATCTTCCTTGCTCCCAAGCCCGGCGTTCTGAATCATCTGGGCGATTTCGAACATGTTGCGGCCTTCCGGCACAGTGAAGGGATAGAGCTTATAATTGCCCTTAGCCACCTGATCAATTACTTTCCAAACCGGCAGCGACGGGTCCAGAGCCATTTCACCGGCTTTCAGCACCACGGGCTTGCCGTTCATGCGGGCTTTGATTTTCATGGTCCAGTTGAAAGCTTCGGCTGATTTGATGACTCCGCTTTCCTCCAGAATTTGACCGATGCGGACTGTTCCGGCCCCTTCGGGAATAGAGACGACCACCTCACGGCTGGCCTCTTCCACCGGCAGAAATTCATTTGAAAATTTGAGGCCGGCAATAAAAGCGAAAATCAGGCCGACCAGAACAATAATGCCGATCACCCCGATGGTCCGGCTCAAACAGCCTGGCCCGGTGCGCACTTTTTTAGCGCGTTTTTTCTTCGCGGGCGCGGCTTCCGTCCCGTCCCGTCCCGCTTCCGGCTGGTCAGGCGCGGGCAGTTCAGGCCCCCCGGCCTTTAGAGCTTCGTCATTATGCTCAGGATTGTTCGTCATTTTTCCGTCCATTTGCCAGATAATTCAAATAGCCTTCCAGAATGAGGGTGGCGGCGGTCATGTCGATCACCTGACGGCGGTCTTCACGCCGTACACCACCCTCAATCAAGGCTTTTTCAGCGGCCACCGTGGTCAGCCATTCATCCCAGGTTTCGCAGTTCAGGCCCAGCTTGTTATGGATTTCCCCGGCCAGGGCCAGCACTCTCTGCGCCTCCGGTCCCTTTTCGCCAGTGGTGCGGCGCGGCAGGCCCAGAAGAACTCTTTTGGTTTCATATTCCTCAGCCAGAGCGGCCAGGGCTTTCAGAAAATCGCCATGCGGCCTCCGCGGCAGCACCGTCAGGGGTTGGGCCGTATAGCCCAACGGATCGGACACCGCCACCCCGACTCTTTTTTCTCCAACATCAAGGGCGATTATGCGCTCCACAAAAAGGCCTCCAGCCAGAAAAGATATAACGCCCACCAAGGCGAATTCAAAATTTTACCATCGCGGGTGCATAAAAACAAGTTTCGGCAAAATATTTTTTTAGCCCAGTCAAGCCGCCTCAGAAAGAGTCTTATCACTAATTTCTTGAATAAACTGTGTTATTCATCAGTAAATAAACTGGATTTGAAGACTCTTTACAAAAGTGAGCGGCTTGGTGTATACTCTATCAAACGGTCGACCATTAGAGGACGCGCTCGCGGCGCCCGGGCATAACCCAGGGCCCTCTTCAGCGCGGCCGGAAGTTGACCCGTTCTAACAGGCGTTCGGCCGAATTCCTTCTGAATAAGAGTTTTAACCATAGGGCTTGAATCATCGTTTTGATTGTTGCTTTTTTGAAGTTAGAACCAAGGATTTACCAGACCCGGAGTTGACAGCCAGCCACAAAAACCACTTCCCGCGGCCAGCCCCAAATGAGGGGCGGGCCGATGTTTTTTTGCCTGTCGTCCGCCGGACGCGTTCCGCATCGGACAGGATTTCCACCTCCCATAGCAAGGTGACGAGCTATTTACGGGTTTGATTCGAACCCGTATGGGAAATTTAAGCTGCCCGCCGTTTGCGCGGGCTCTCTTTCAGGAGAAGCCATCATGAGCACAGTTCCCATAACCCAGGAAGGCCTGGATTTTCTGAAGAAGGAACTTGAGAAACTGTTGAAGGAAGAACGCCCCAAGGTTATCCGGGCGATTGAAGAAGCGCGGGCCCACGGCGACCTTTCGGAAAATGCCGAATATGCCGCGGCCAAGGAGCGCCAGGGTTTTATTGAGGGCCGAATCATGGAGCTTCAGAGCCAGGTGGCCACTTCCCAGGTGGAAGAGATTAAGGGCCCTTATGACCGCTGTGTCTTTGGAGCCACCGTGACCATGGAGCATTCCGACACGGGCGAGGAAAAGACCTACATGCTGGTCGGCCCCTATGAATCGGCCCCGGAGCGGAACCGCATCTCCATAGCCACGCCTATAGGCCAGGCCCTTCTGGGCCGCGAGGAGGGTGACGAAGTGCGCGTAAAAACCCCCAAAGGCATCCAGGAATATGTTATAGTAGAAATCCGCTAACCGGGCAGGGCCCTGGACCGGGCAGGGCCCGGACCCCATGTCTAGGGTGCCCCTTCCCGTAATAGTTGCTTGTGGCGGCCATCATCGTATTAAGAGCGGGGCCCCCTTGGCGGTGGCCGAACCCATAGCCGGGGAGGGGACGGCTCTTAATACGATGATGGCCGCCAATACTAACGCTTAGAGAAACCGCCGCCAGACCCAGTCCAGTGCGGACCACGCACTACGCACCACGCATACTAGGAGACTGTATGAATATCGTGATTTCAGGATTCGGAGTCGCCGGAGCCACCGCGGCTGAAGAAGCCCGCAAAAAGAACCCCAAGGCCTACATCACCCTTTTCAGCAAGGAAAAGGATCTTTTCTATTACCGTATGCGGCTGCCGGAAGTGGTCAGCGGCGAGCTTTCGCCGGACAAGGTCATCGCCCATCCCTTAAGCTGGTATAATGATAGAAATATTGAAGTGCGATTGGGCGAGAGCCTGGCTGAAGTCAATCCGGCGGAAAAAATAGTTCGCGGCTCCATGGGCAGCCGCCAGACCTATGACCGAATCCTTCTGGCGGTGGGCGCTGAGAGCAACCGGCCGCCTTTCCCCGGCGACAAGCTTGGCCACATTTTTGCCGTGCGCAGCCTTAACGACGCCTGGACCCTCCATTTCGCGGCCAAAGGCCAGAAGCATGCCGTGCTCATCGGCGGCGGCATTCTGGGCCTGGAGTTGGGGTGCGCCCTGACCAAACTGGGGCTGACCATCACCGTTCTGGAGCGTGACAGCCGGGTGCTGCCCCGCCAGACCACCCCCGGCAGCGCCGAGCTTCTGCGCAGGAAACTGGCGGCCATGGGCGTCGAGTTCGTTCTGGGGGCTGAGGCCGACCGCTTTGAAGGCTCCGGCAAGGTGGAAAATGTGGTGCTGAAGGACGGCCGCGACCTCCCGGCCAATCTGGTGCTGATTTCCGCCGGGGTCCAGCCCAATTTGGAGCTGGCTCGCGTGTTGGATCTGAAAGTGGATCGGGCCATTGTGGTCAATGAATTTATGGAAACCAGCCTCCCGGACGTTTATGCGGCGGGCGACTGCGCCCAGTTCCCCGGCGCGGTGGGCGGCCTCTGGACCACTTCGCGCCAGCAGGCGCTGGTGGCGGGCGTCAACATCGCCGCGGCCGATCCGGCCGAACGCAAGGCCTATGTGCCCCAGCCGCCGTCCAACACCCTGAAGGTGGCGGGCATTGATCTGGTCTGCGCCGGCAATCTCGATCCTGATAACACCATGACCGGCATTGAAGCCGTTACCGATGACATTTACCGCAAGGTGGTAATCGATGGCGAGAACCGTCTGGCGGGTTTCACCAACGTCGGCACAACCAATGGCAACCGGGAGCTGAACGCGGCCGTAATGGCCAAAAAGGTTCTCAGCGCGGAAACCATCAAAGGCCTCGCCCAGCCGGATTTCGACTTTTCAACCCTGTGATGGGATTGCCACCCGTAGTATGCGGCCCGGAGGAAGAGTCCTCCGGGCCGCTTGTTCATGTGTGGTACTGATGATATAATGTTCATCGCCTGAAGCGGCCAGCCGGCCGTTGTCCGGTCCCCGCCATTGTTCCGGCTGCCAATCAGCGTTGGTTTATGGTTGGCTGGCACTCAATGTCTTTTGCCTGTTTGCGGCGGGTTGATAGTGCGACGGTAAAAAATCCTATAAAACCTGCCATATCAGCTTATGGCGGATCTGGAAAATATATGACATTCAAACCCTTGACACTGAAAGATCAGCCCATATTCCGGGCTATGGAGAAAGCCGCCCCGCCAACTACCTCAGACACGGTTTTCACCAATCTTTTCATCTGGCGCTCATATTATCGTCCGCTGTGGGTGGAAGCCCACGGCTGTATTTGCCTTATCGCCGCCCCGGAAGGTGAGGAGCCCTTTGGCCTGCCTCCCGTCGGCCCTGGCGATCAGGTGGCCGCCCTGGATTTCACCCTGGCCGCTTTGCGCGAGCGGACCGCCAATCCGATTTTCCGCCGGGTGCCCGAAGAGCTGGCGGAAAAGCTGGAGGCGGCCGGAAGTCCCTACACCTGGGAACACGACCGCGATAATGATGATTACATCTATCCCCGTGAGCGGCTCTGCACCTTGGGCGGGCGCAAGATGCATCAGAAAAAGAATCATTACAATTATTTCGTCAGTCACAATCAGTTCGAGTGCATTCCCATAACCAAAGCACTGGTGCCAGATCTACTGGCGGTGGAGGAAAGCTGGCTGGCCACCAAGGAAGAGCAGAACATCTCGGCCAGCCACCTCAGCCACGAAGTGGAATCGGTCTATGAGCTTCTGCGGCACATGGATGAACTGAACCAGATCGGCATGGCTATAACAATTGATGGTAAAATCGAAGGATTTACCATGGGTGAGCTTGTCGGGCCGGACACGGTTGTGGTACATATAGAAAAAGCCGATTATGAAGTGCGCGGTTTGTTTGTGGCCATATCCAGCCATTTCTGCCGCCAGTTGCCGGAAGAGGTTGTCTATATCAACCGCGAGCAGGACTTGGGGCTTCCAGGTCTCCGGCATTCCAAGGAATCCTTGAAGCCGGAATTTATGCGCCGGAAATTCATTGTTAGGCCCAAATGAGCGGCGGCGCGCATTCCGCTGAGCATGTAAACTTACGAGGCATTTATGAAAAGATTCGCTTTTGCCCGGATATGCGGCTGTGTTCTGGCCGCGTCCATATTGACCACCGGCTGTTTGAATTCCGAAGGGGAATATAATCGTCTGACCGAAGAGAGGGACGCCCTGACAACGGAACTGGCCACGGCCCGCAGGGAGAATGAAATCCTGACGGCCGCCCTGAACAACATAACCCAGGAGAAGGAGCGTCTTGAGGCGGCCCTTTCGCCTTACCAGCCAGCCCCGGCCCAGGCGGCGGGTGGAGATGCGGCCGCGGCCGCCGCTTCCGCGGGTGACGCGGTGGTGGCCCTGGCAGGCGACACTGATGTTATCGCCCAGGCCGCTGATGGTGCCGCCGGACAGACCGAGGGCACGGCCGGGCAGGTGACGGCCGGCGGCAAGGTGCATGTGGCCCAGCGGGGCGACACGCTGTCCAACATTGCCACCCGGTATAACACCACCCTACAGGAACTGCTGGCTCTCAATCCCTATCTCCAGCGGCGCAACGGCTATATGGTCTGGGAAAATGACAATATTCAGCTGCCTTGAAACACGCTGCTTTGGCGTGTAAGATTTTTTTAAAATTTCTGATTTTACTTATTGACATTTCAGGCGGCATGGGGTATAAAGTCAGAGTTGCTGCCAGCGCGGGAATAACTCAGTGGTAGAGTGCAACCTTGCCAAGGTTGAAGTCGCGGGTTCAAATCCCGTTTCCCGCTCCAGCTTATTCGACCGAAAAGGCTTTTATATATGAGGGTTTTTAGGGTTCACCTAAAAACCCTTTCTCTTTTGGGAAAACAATCTTCAGCTCCCACTCGGCTATGACGGCGGTCCATCTCTACGAAACTAAAGGAGCGCGGCCAAAATATAGCCGCGCTCCTCTTGGATAAAAACCGCCCCCTTCTTTCAGATATCACTCACAAAAAGCCGCGCAGATATTCATGGGCTTGACCGCGATAAGCGCGTCAGCCTGGGTGCGCATCACCAGAAGGTTGCGGACGGTCCGCTCCCAGGGAGAAGCTTCGGTGGTGGTCCAGGGCACCTTATAGCGGGCTTCGTATTCAACACAGACGCAATAAAGTTCCTTGGGATCGTGATCCTCCACCACTGCCGCCGTGGGTGCGACCGGGGTCGTGCGGATGACGCGGGCTTTCTGAATCTGCCACATGGTGCTCTCACGATAGCTCGTCTTCAGGCCCTGCACGGCCGCGCGCTCAATGGGGTTGGAGGGCAGATCTATTTCTTCGGGGCCGGGATCCTGGCCATAGCCAATGGCGTAGGGGTCACAGCCGGTGGCCATGATCAACAGGAGTATGGCCAGCGCGGGCAGGAGCGGTGTTTTCATCGGGGCCTCCTTAAGCCTGATTGGTCGCGGCCGGCTGGCTCGCGAAGAGATTTAGCTGGCGCGCCATTTCGTCGGCCCAGCCCAACAGGAACATCGATTGTCGTTCATCGGCCTGGCCGCCGCCAAGGTTGCGCAGCCCCTCCGAGCGCACCAGCATTTCAAAACGCACCCACTCCGGGCCGAGTTCCACGGCGAACCGGAAAGAGTGTGCTTCCACTCCCTCCTGTTCGTGGTGGTGAGCTGATGTCTGGGTTTCGTTCCAAAGGCTTTCTTCCAGCGGAATCCAATAGAGATCCTCTATGCCGGAGGCCACGGCGTTGCGGTTGAGATAATCCCGCACCCCGATGACTTCAGATTCCAAAAGTTCGTCAATCAATATTGAGCGCATTTTTTCAAAACCTTTCGTGCCGTTATCAGGCCGGATTGCGATTCTGCAATGCGTATTTAATCGAATCGGCCAAAGTCCAGAACCAGATGACCAGAAGCGGCATAAACAGCCAGGTCAGACCGTCGGCCATGGGGGCCATGGCCGTCTGAAGGTCGGTAAAGGTCAATAGCTCCCCGGCGTTGGCCCTCTCGGCCAGGGGCGGCAGCACGGTGGAAAGGTCGCGGCCCGCTTTGATCACGGCCACCGGCATCCACAGGGCAATGGCTCCGGCCATAATGGCGCCGCGCGCCATGCGGCCGGTGAGAAGCTGCCCGAGGCCGGGCAGCACCAGTATGGAAAGCAGAAGGGCCGGAATTGGGCCGACCATCGGCTGGCGGGGTGTTTGCTCAGCGGTCATTTTTTCATAGCTTTCAGGGTTTCATTTGCCGCATCAAGGGCGGCCTCAATATCATCGGGGATCATTCCGGCTGAAGTGAAGGTGGCCTCAAACTGGCTGGGGGCCAGCCAGAAGCCGCGTTCAAGCATGCCGCGCCAGAACTGGCCATAAAGGCCCGTGTCACTTTTAAGGGCCGATTCGTAATCGCGCACCGGCCCTTCAGTGAAGAACATGGTGGACATGGAGCCGATCTGGTTGCCGCAGACATTGAATCCGTGCGATTTGGCCGCTTCCAGGAGGCCGGAGGACCAGCGCAGGCTGGACTGGCGGATTCGGCCATAGACGGACGTTTCCCGCATCAGATATTCCACGGCCGCAATACCGGCGGCCACGGCCAGTGGGTTGCCGGAAAGGGTTCCGGCCTGATAGACTCCGCCGACCGGGGCCAGGCTTTCCATGACCTCCCGGCGGCCGCCGAAAGCGGCCAGGGGCAGGCCCCCGCCGATGATCTTGCCCAGCATGGTCAGATCCGGTTTTAGGCCAAAATGCTTCTGGGCCCCGCCGACGGTCAGGCGGAAGCCGGTGATGACCTCATCACAGATGAAGAGCGCGCCGTGTTCGCGGGTGAGCTTTTCAATGGCCGGTAGGAAATCCGGTTCCGGCAGCACCACGCCCATATTGCCCGCCACGGGCTCCACAATAACCGCTGCAATATCTTTGCCGTGTTTAGCAAAAGTTTCCGTCAGGGCGTTGACGTCGTTGTAGGGCACGGTCAGGGTCAGTTCGGCCAGGGCGGCCGGTATGCCGGGGCAGCCGGGAATGCCCAGGGTGGCCACGCCGCTGCCGGCCGAAACCAGAAGGCTGTCGGCGTGGCCATGATAGCAGCCCTGGAATTTGACGATTTTGTCTCGGCCGGTGAAACCGCGAGCCAGACGGATGACGCTCATGCCCGCTTCCGTGCCGGAGTTGACCAGACGCACCATTTCCATGGAAGGATAGTTTTCATTGATGAGGCCGGCCAGCTTGGTTTCCCCTTCGGTGGGCGCGCCGAAGCTGGTGCCTTTTTTTATGGCCTCTTCCAGCGCGTGGGTCACCCAGGGGGTTGCGTGCCCGCAGATCAGCGGCCCCCAGGAACTGACAAAGTCAAGGTATGATTTGCCGTCGACGTCAAAAATGCGGGCGCCGCGCCCGTGGTCGACAAATATGGGATCGCTGCCCACCGAGCGGCAGGCCCGGACCGGGCTGTTGACTCCGCCGGGGATTATTTGGGTTGCTTCAGCGAACAGTTTTTCCGATTTGCTCATAAAGAACTCCAGTCTGAGATCGTTAAAGGTATACTGACGCGCATTGTCTGCCGTCTGTTGGCGGTGCGCCGGTAAAAAGTATTTAGTACATTAATAAGTGAGGTGAACTCTAACCCGCCGGAAGCCGGGGATTGTTTTTGGTCTGGCTCCGTTCCGGGGGTCTTTAGTCACGGAGCCAGACCAAAAACAATCCCCGGCTTCCGGCTCCCGCTTGGCCAGGCACACAGCATTTAAGAAAGCCGACCAGGGAGCCGCCGGGAGAAATGTTTTTGCCCGGTTCCGTGACTAAAGACCCCCGGAACGGAGCCGGGCAAAAACATTTCTCCCGGCGGCGGTCACCCGCTTTTCCCAAATAATGCTAGCCGGTCGATGATGGCGGAAAATACCGAAGGGAGGCTTTTTTCAGCTCTCGCAAACTTTCCAGCATCCGCCACTCGGCCCCGTCCGCCAGGGCGGCCATTTCGTCAATCATGGCCGATAGGCCCGCACGGTCCTCGGCATGTATCATGGTATATAAATTGTAGGGCCAGCCTGGAAGGGTACGCCTGAGGTAACAGTGGGAAACATAGGGCAGGGCGGCCATTTTCTCGCCGCAGATAACGCCTTTTTCCCCCTCCACCCGCCAGACCAGCATGGCATTGGCCGCGAAGCCTGATTTTTGATGCCACAGGGTGGCTCCGAAACGGCGGATGAGCCCGTCGGCCTGGAAACGGCCAATGGCGGCCAGCACCTCTTCTTCGGTGAGGCCGGTTTGCGCGGCCAGGGCCGCATACGGGGTGGGTGAATCGCCCAAATCACCGCTCAGGAGGTATATGAGCAGTTTTTCGGAATCGCTCAAGTCGGCCATGTTTCCCTCTTATTTATTGTTGGCTGAGTAACGTATCCTCAATATTATAATGTATCATAAACCGGCGGCCCCAGACAAGGCCGCGTTTGAGCTCGAAATCTTCTTCCATCTGGACATTTAGGGGCACTTGGGCTAAGATACCACAATGTTTTATTAGTGATTTCTTTTCATCAACGCCGGTTTTAACGGCACACTGAATACACGTCGGCCGGTCCCTGCCGGGCGATGGGAAAGTAAGGAGTTGACATGCCGAAATCTTTTTTTATAACCGCCATCGGTCAGGTCTGCGGCAAGCATGAAGCCGCTGTGGCCGCTCTGGAAATGGCTCTGAAGAAATCCTGCAAAGCCGCTTTTTTCAAACCTGTGGTTGAAAGCGCCGACGACGCCGGCCTGAAAGCGGCGGTGGCCGGCGCCAAGCTCCCCGGCTCCCCGGCCGACTATTACGCTCTGACTCGTTCAGAAGTTTTCAGCCTTCTCGGCCAGGGCAAGGAAAGCGTTATCCTGGATACCGTTTTCATGAAATACAACAAGCTGGCCGCTCAGTTTGACGTGATCGTGGTGGAGGGCCTGGATCTGGTCCCGGCCGGCGGCTCACTGGCCAAGCTGGACGCCACCATCGCCGCCAACCTCGGCAGCCCTCTTATTTTGCTGTCCGACGACAGCATCGGCCTGGAAGCCGGTTCGGTGGCCGTCAAGACCTATAAAGATCTTTTCGCCGAAGTTTACGCTCTGGCCGTGGTCTCCAAGAATCCCGGCCAGGTGGCCACCAATCAGGAACTGGCCCCTCTGGCCGGTCTGGAAGTGTGGGCCATCCCCTCACCGGCCGACATCACCACCCATCTGGAAACCGCCTGCGGCACCATCTGCGAATACAAGCCGGGGAGCGTCACCCCCAAGCGCTTCGAATTCGACCTGATCGAAAAAGCCAAGGTCAACAAGCAGCACATCGTTCTGCCGGAAGGCAATGACGAACGCATCCTGCGGGCGGCCGACGGCATTTTGGAAAAAGATTTCGCCAACATCACCGTGTTGGGCGACCCGGACGAGATGATGAAAAAGGCCAAGGAACTCGGCCTGAATTCGCTTCTGTCCAAAGGCCAGTTGATCAATAACAAAACCAGCGACCTTTTGCCGGAACTGACCCAGGCTTTCTACGAACTGCGCAAGGCCAAAGGCATCACCGAAGAAAAAGCCGCCGCCCAGATGCAGGATCGCAATTTCTTCGGCACCATGCTGGTCAAAACCAAAAAGGCCGACGGCATGGTCTCCGGGGCCGACGGCACCACCGCCGACACCGTCCGCCCGGCTCTTTCCATAATCAAGACCAAGCCCGGCTGCTCCATTGCCAGCTCAGTCTTCCTTATGTGCCTGGCCGATAGGGTCTGGGTCTTCGGCGACTGCGCCATTAACCCCAACCCCACCCCGCAGCAACTGGCCGAAATCGCCATCATCTCCGCCCAGACAGCCAAGGCTTTCGGCGTTGATCCCAAAGTGGCCATGCTCAGCTACTCCACCGGCTCCTCCGGCACCGGCCCCGATGTGGACATGGTCAAGGAAGCCACCCAGATTGCCCGCGAAGCTTCGGAAAAACTGTATCCCGGCCTGGCCATTGACGGCCCCCTCCAGTTCGACGCGGCGGTCGATCCCAAAACGGGCGCTTCCAAAATGCCCGGCTCCGCGGTGGCCGGTCAGGCCACGGTCATGATCTTCCCTGATCTGGGCGCGGGCAACATCGGCTACAAGGCCGTTCAGCGCACGGCCAAAGCCGTGGCCATCGGCCCGATCATCCAGGGTTTGAACGCTCCGGTCAACGATCTTTCGCGCGGCACCCTGGTGGCCGACATCATCAACACCGTGGCCATTACCGCCCTCCAGGCCATGGCCGACAAATAATTCAGAGCGCTGCCATTCTAATTATGGTTTTTCCCTAAAACTTGCGGCTCCTCCGCTACACAAAAAGCGTGGTTTTTGTTTCGCAAGCGGCCTTTTGGGCGTCAAAGTCAGTCGCTGACGCTCCGTCTCGAAGACCAGGGCCACCGCTATAGGCGGATGAACTGAACTGATTCAATGCCGGAAAGACGGAAACGCCTTTCCGGCATTTTCATATGGCCGCTTTCAAATCACTGGTCAAACGGTGTGAATTCTGTTTTAATAGAAGCGCTGAAAGGAGGGCGTGGAAATGCCGACTCTCACGCACAATGAATACCTTGAGGCGCTCGTCCACGAATTTATGGGCAGCCCCGCCAATGATAACGCCATGCCCACCGGGCCGGAGGCGGCTTTCGACACGCCGTTGATCGGCTTCGCCGCCGGCGGCGATCCCATCTGGGAGCAAATAAAGGCTGAGGCCGCCACCAATCACTGGACTCCGCTGGAAGCATTTAGGCTGGCCTATCCTGAAGAGGAGGCCACGGCTGACGACCTTTCGGTGGTGTCGTGGGTTCTGCCGCAGACCGCCGCCACCCGAGAAGACCAGCGCCGGGCCACCCTGTATGCCTGTGAACGCTGGATTCGCAACCGTTACGTCGCCCAGGTGCGGGTGGTGGACGAACTGGCCCGCTTTGTCATCGGGCGGCTGGACGCGGACGGCGTCAAGGCCGCCTCGCCGGATCTTCTGCCGGAATGGAAGCGTTTCAAAGATGAAAAGTTTACCATCAGTTCCCTCTGGTCCCACCGCCACGCGGCTTTCGCGGCCGGGCTGGGCACCTTTGGCCTCAGTGACGGCCTGATAACGAAAGCCGGAAAAGCCATGCGCTGCGGCTCGGTGGTGGTGCGCCTGAAAGCCCGGCCCACACCCAGGCCCTACAGCGGCTACAATGATTACTGCCTTTTTTACAACAGCGGCCTCTGCGGCAAATGCGTCAAACGCTGCCCCTGCGAGGCCATCACCCTGGCCGGTCACGATAAGAACAAATGCAGTGACTATCTGGACAATGTGGTGACCCCGGCCATCGCGGCCGCCTACCCGGACATCGCCGGAGCTTATGGCTGCGGGCTGTGCCAGGCGGCTGTGCCCTGCGAAAATTCCATTCCGCCCCGGCCGCCGAAATCTGTCCGGCGTGAATTAGAAAAAGCCAATATCTGAAATAATGGGGAGACGTTATGAAGTACGATTTTGACAAGATCATTCCCAGAAAAAATACCAATTGCATCAAGTATGACTTCGCCAAAGTTTTTGGCAAGCCGGAAGACGCCATTCCCATGTGGGTGGCGGATATGGATTTTCAGGTGCCGCCGGAAGTGACTGAATGCATCAAGGCCTTTGCTGATTTCGCCATCTATGGCTACAGCGATTCCGGCCCGGCCTATTTCGCGGCCGTACATAATTGGTTCAAGGAACATTTTGGTTTCGTTACCGAGCGTGAATGGATGGTCAAAACTCCCGGCATAGTCTACGCGCTGGCCAACGCCGTGCGCTCGCTCACCGAAGAGGGCGACAGCATCATCATTCAGCAGCCCGTCTATCACCCGTTCCCTAAAGTCATCCAGAGCAACAATCGCAATCTGGTGGTCAGTGAACTGAAGCTGGAAAACGGCCGCTACCGGGTCGATCTGGATGATTTCAAGCGCAAGATCATTGATAACAAGGCCAAGATGTTCATCCTTTGCAGCCCCCATAACCCGGTGGGCCGGGTCTGGACCCAGGAGGAACTCAAGGCTATGGGCGATATCTGCCTGAATCACAACTGCCTGGTGATATCCGATGAAATACATTGCGACTTCGCCCACCAGGGCCACCAGCACCACGTCTTTGCCACTGTGTCGCCTGATTTCGCGGAAAACTGCGTCATCTGCACCGCGCCCAGTAAAACGTTCAATCTGGCCGGGCTTCAGGCTTCCAATGTGTTCATCGCCAATAAAAAGGTGCGGGAAAAGTTTAAGGGCGAACTGGAACGCTCCGGCTATGAGGAGCTGAACTGCATGGGGCTGGTGGCCTGTCAGGCCGCTTATGAATACGGCGGCGAATGGCTGAAGCAGTTGAAGGAATATCTGGCCGGGAACCTCGATTACATGAGGAATTTTCTCAAAACTGAATTGCCGCGGGTTAAGCTGATCGAGCCTGAAGGGACTTATCTGGCCTGGTTGGATTTCCGTGAATTGGGTCATGACCCCAATGACCTGAATAAATTTCTGGCCGAAAAAGCCAAAATATGGTTTGACGACGGCCTGAAATTCGGCCCGGCCGGGGCCGGTTTTCAGCGCATCAACCTCGGCTGCCCGCGCTCGATCGTGGAAAAGGCCATGGGGCAATTGGCCTCCGCTCTCAAGTAGGGAGTTTTCAGGAAAGGCGATGAAAGCTGTGAAAACTATATATTTTGCCGGGCCGGACATTTTCATGCCGGATTATGAGGGCCACATGGCCCGCATCAAAGATTTGTGCGCCGCCTCCGGCCTCACCCCGCTCTTGCCCGGCGAATTGGAATTGTGCGCGGGCGAGTCCGCCCCGATTGCGGACGACATCTTTCGACTCAACCTTTCATTGATAAAAAAAGCCGACATCATCATCGCCAATCTCGTCCCCTTCCGGGGGCCGGTGGAGCCGGATTCCGGCACGGTTTTCGAGTGCGGCTATGGCTACGCCTCCGGCAAGGCTGTTATCGGAGTGGTGCCTGACCAGCGTGACCTGGCCACCCGCCTGGGCGCGGACGACGCGCCTCAAAACCACGGCGGGCGGTTCCTTCTCGACGGATCCTGGGTGGAGGATTACGGCCAGCCCGTAAACCTGATGCTGGCATGTTGTTTCACCGCCATGGCCGCCACGGTGGAAGAAGCCATTGCCGTGGCCGCCCGCCTGGAATAAAAGGCTTGCCGGTTAACCGCTTTTTTGATATATTTAAAGCGTCTTTTGACGATGAAAGCCTAAAAAACCACGAAGGTTTATGGCTGAAGATATTTTAAAAACATTACGGTCACGAAGGCCGCCTTTTTTCTGTGTTGGAAAAAGGCGGCATTTTTTTACCGCACCTCGGGAGATAATGATGACAGAGCTTCAGACCTTAGTTGAAAAGAAATGGACCGACCGCGCCTCCAGTTACTGCGAAGCCATTAACGCGGAGTTGAACTGCTTCAAGCGCCAGGCCTGGCTGGATCTGATCCAGGCCCAGATGCCCAGCTATGACCGCCCGGTGGATGTGCTGGACATTGGCACCGGGCCTGGTTTTTTCGCCATTATTCTCTCCCAGATTGGCTGGAAGGTGAGGGCGGTGGACTGCACGGCCGAAATGATCCGCCACGCCAGCGGCAATGCCGGGCATTACGGAGTGGAGGCCGAGTTCGCGGTTATGGACAGCCATAAGCTGGATTATCCTGATGACAGCTTTGATCTGGTGCTCTCCCGCAACGTCACCTGGACGCTCCATCACCCGGAAGAGGCTTATAAGGAATGGCGGCGGGTTCTGCGGCCGGGCGGGCGGCTGTTGATCTTTGACAGCAACTGGTATCGCCACCGCTTCGATGAAGAGGCCCGCCTGAAAAAAGAGGCCGATGAGCGCGAAGCCCGCGAGCGTTTCGACCTCGAACCCTTCAAAGAGCCCGATCAGGAACTGGCCGAAGCCATTTACTCATCGTTGCCGCTTGGCCGCTATCCCCGGCCTGATTGGGATCTGGAACGGCTGCCGGAACTTGGCTACAGCGAAGTGAGCGTCGATCGTGACCTGAGCGGGCGCATTTGGGATGAACAGGAACAGTTGCTTTACCGCAGCACCCCCATGTTCATGATCCGGGCCACGGCCTGATTTGGGTGCGGGAATTGACCGGATACATTTTTAGAAGAGTGCTCCAGTTGATTCCGATCCTTTTCGGCGTCACCCTGATAAATTTCGGGCTGATGTATATCTCGCCGGGTGACGCGGCCGAACGGACCTTAATTGCCGACGGCGCGCGCGTCTCGGCTGAGGTGCTGGAAGCCCGGCGGGCCGAACTTGGCCTGAACCGCCCCTTTGCGGTTCAGTATTTCCACTGGCTGAAGAATTTGGCGCGCGGCGACCTGGGGGAGTCCTACGCCACCGGACGGCCGGTGTGGGCTGTTCTCTCTGAAAGCCTCCCCAACACCGTGCTCCTGGCCGGGAGCGCCATGCTTCTGACCATATTGATCTCCATTCCCCTGGGGCTTCTGGCCGCTGTGCGCCAAAACACGGCGGTGGACAACATCCTTCGGGCCGGTTCCTTCATGGGCCTTTCCATGCCGTCGTTTGTGCTGGCTCTGGTGCTGATTTATGTTTTCGGCCTAAAACTTAAACTTCTGCCGGTGGTCGGCGGAACGGGTTTGAAGGGCTTGATTCTGCCCTCGGTGACCCTGGCCGCCGCCCTGACCTCCGGTTTCGTGCGGCAGGTGCGGGCGGCTGTGCTGGAAGAATTGGGCCGGGGTTATGTGCTGGGGGCCAGGGCCAGAGGGGTGAAGGAAAGATATATCCTTTATTTCAATGTGCTGAAAAACGCCCTGCTGCCAATTGTCACCCTCATCGGCATTTCTTTCGGGCGCCTGTTGGGCGGCACGGCCGTGGTCGAGATTATTTTCATGTGGCCCGGCTTGGGGCGGATGGCCGTAGAAGCTATCAGCCAGCGTGATTATCCGGTGGTGCAGGGTTATGTGATGTGGATGGCCGCTATTTTTGTGGCCGTCAATTTAGTGGCCGATATCTCCTACCGGCTCTTGAACCCACGGGTGCGCTATGCTGATGAGGCCGCCTGATATGGCCGGTTTTATCCATAACCGGCGGTTGCTGTTCTTCGCGGCTTTGTGCCTGTTAATCTGCCTGGCGGCCCTGGCCGCTCCGCTGATAGCGCCCAATGATCCTTACAAAACCAGCTTGTTGAAAGCTTTTCTGCCGCCGGGAGCGGAGTTTCCCCTGGGCACGGATCGTCTGGGCCGCTGTCTGTTCTCCAGAATCATCTATGGGGCCAGAATGTCGGTTTTCGCCGCACTCTTCCTGGTGGGGGTTATTTTCACCTTCGGGACAGCTGTGGGAGTCATCTCCGGCTATGTTGGTGGCCGGGCCGATTCTTTTATCATGCGGGTCACCGACATTTTTCTGGCCTTTCCCGATCTGGTGCTGGCTATTGCCGTGGCCGGCTTTTTGGGCGGGGGACTCACTAACGCCCTCATAGCCCTGGGCTGCGTCAGTTGGAGCAAATATGCCCGGCTGGCCCGGAGCCAGGTTTTGGCCCTTAAGGGCTCGGCGTTCATCGAAGCGGCCCGCCTGGGCGGCAATTCGCCCCTTCAGATAATCCGGCGGCACATCCTTCCGAACGCCGTCGGCCCGGTGGTGGTGACGGCCGCGCTGGACATCGGGGTTATGATGATGGGCATTGCCGGGCTCTCTTTCCTGGGGCTGGGCGTTTCGCCGCCCGTGCCGGAATGGGGTTCCATGCTCAATGAGGGGCGCATGTATTTTCACCAACACCCGGCCCAGGTTTTTTATCCGGGAGCGGCTATTTTCCTCACCATAATTGTGTTCAACCTTTTCGGCGACAGTTTGCGTGACTGGCTCGATCCGCGTCAGCGTACCAGGGCCGTCTGTGAACCGGAGCCCCTTGCCAAGGAGTGATCCCGTGAAAAAATTCGCCTTTCTGACTCTGGTCCTGATCCTGATGATGTCCCTGCCGGCCTGGGCCGACAAGGAATTGAAGTTCGCCAGCACCGTGCCCACTCCCTCCATCGACCCGGCCAACAATTACGCGGGCTGGTTCACTGTGCGCTATGGCCTGGGGGAAACTCTCTTGAAATTCGATGAGGCCATGCGGCCGGTTCCCTGGCTGGCCAAAGCCTGGAGCCTGATTGACGAAAACACCTGGAAGTTTGAATTAAATGACGGCGTGACCTTCCACAGCGGCCGCCCCATGACCGCCGGGGCTGTGAAGGAAAGCCTGGAACGGCTGATGAAGATCAACAAGCGGGCCGCGCAGGAGCTGGCCATTGTTGAGATCACGGCCCAAGGCCAGGCCGTGATTTTTCGCACGGCCCAGCCCAATCCCACTCTGCCCAATTACCTGTGCGAGCCTTATTCCAGCATCATCGACGTGGAGGCTGCGGCTGATGATGAAAACATCAGCGGCACCGGGCCTTACAAAATTCAGAGCTTCAAGTCCAATGACGCGGCCATGGTGATTAAAAACGAAACCTATTGGAACGGCCAGCCGAAGCTGGACCGCGTCACCATCCGCCCCATTCGTGACGGCGGAGCCATGACTATGGCTCTGAAGGCCGGTGAAGTGGATGCGGCCGAAGGTCTGCCGTACGTCAATCACAACGTGTTCGCCAATGACCCGGCTTATAAAATTTCCTCCGTGCCCACCTCCCGCGTTTTCATGATTTATTACAATACCGCAAAACCCTTCACCGCCGATCAGGCCGTGCGCCAAGCTATTGGCATGTCGATCGACAAAGAAGCTTACAGCCGTATTCTTCTCAACGGCGCGGGCGCGCCGGCCGCCGGCCCCTTTCCGGCCTTTTTGCCCTATGGCGGCGATAAAGTTCAGGCCAGATCCTTCGACCCGGAGGGCGCGGCCGGGCTCCTGGAGGCGGCCGGTTACATTGACGGCAATGGCGATGGCCTCAGGGAAAAGGACGGCCGGAAGCTGAGCCTGAAACTATGCACCTATGCCAAGCGGGTGGAACTGCCGGTCATATCGGAAGCCCTTCAGGGGCAACTGCGTGATCTCGGTGTGGAACTGGCCGTTGAGGTGGTGGAAAGCATTGATGACGTGCTGGCCGCCGGGGATTTCGACCTGGCCGCCTATTCCTACATAACCACTCCCACGGGCGATCCCTGGTCTTTTTTGAACATGATCAGCGCAACCGACGGACTGGCCAACTTCGGCCGCTTCAGCGAGGCCAAGGTTGACGCGCTGCTGAAAGAAATGCGGAGCGAGTTTGCGCCGGAAAAGCGCGTTGAAACCGCCCTAGCCGTTCAACGGGAAATTCTGGCGCGCGACGGATACTCCTTTGTCGCCCACCTGAACATGGCCCTGGTGATGAAGAGCACCGTCAGCGGCCTGGTTGCGCATCCGTCGGATTACTATCACATCAATGTGGAAACCGACATTTCTGAATGAGTGAATTGCTGCGCATAGATTCCCTTCGGGTCAACTATGGCCGGGCTGAGGTTCTGAAGGGGCTGTCCCTGGAACTGCGGCCTGGCCGTATATTCGGCTTGGTGGGCGAGAGCGGCTGCGGCAAGACCACTCTTCTGCGGGCGGTGATGGGTCTTTTGGAAAGCGGCGGCCGCATCAGCGGGGGCCGGGTGCTGTTTGAGGGGCGCGACCTGTCCACAGTGTCGGCGGAGGAAATGCGCCGCCTGCGCGGCAGCCGGATGAGCCTGATGTTTCAGAACCCCGGTGAGAGTTTTAATCCAACGCGCACTATCGGCCGCCAGTTTCTGGAAACGATGCGCAGTCACGGCAGTTTCTCCGCCAATGAGGCTATGGAAAATATAAGTGGCATGTTGCAGTGCCTTGACCTCAAAGAGCCGGAGCGGATTCTGAAAAGCTATCCCTATGAGCTTTCCGGCGGCATGCTTCAGCGGGCCGCTCTGGCCCTGGCCATGATCCTGAAGCCCGATCTCCTTTTGGCTGATGAACCCACCAGCGCCCTGGACGCCATTGTCCAGGCCCAGGCCGTAAAGGAGATGATGAAACTTCGGGACGAATTCGGCACAGCCATTGTGGTCATCAGCCACAGCATGGGAGTGGTGGCCCGCATGGCCGATCAGGTGGGGGTTATGTACGCCGGTCGGCTGGTGGAATATGGTGATACAGGGGCGGTTTTGTCAAAACCGCTCCACCCCTATACCCGCGCCCTGATGGCGGCTGTGCCGCGTCTGGACGGGCGCTGGCCCTCCGCGACCGATGGCGCGCCTCCGCCGCCGGAGCACAATGTTCGCGGATGCGGCTTTGCCGGCCGCTGCCAGCTGTGCGCGGCGGAGTGCCTTGACCGTTCGCAGGTTTTAGAGCCGGTTGAGGCGGGCCACCTGGTGGCTTGTCTCCGGGCCGGGTGCTAAAGCTATGGGACCGATAATGGAATGCCTTGAGGTGGCCAAGACTTTTAAAAAAAGCGGACGGCTTATTAAGGCTGTGGATAATGTGAGCCTCTCCATTGCTCCGGGCGAAAGCCTGGGGTTAGTCGGCGGCAGCGGCTGCGGCAAGAGCACGCTGGCCAGAGTTATGGCCCGCCTCACCCGGATGGACAGCGGCCGGGTGGTTTTAGACGGCCGTGATATCAGCCGCCTGAACGGTGGAGAGCTTCGCGAATGTTACCGCACGCTCCAAATGGTTTTTCAGGACCCATTCGCCTCTTTTGATCCGCGCCAGACCATAGGGCGCGGACTCCTGGAAGTGCTGAGCAATTTTAATGTCGGGTCTTCAGGTCAACGAAAAGACCTTGTCCGCCAAGCTTTGGAGAGTGTCGGTCTGAACGTGGAGTTCGGCGGCCGCCTGCCGGGGGATTTGAGTGGCGGGCAATGCCAGAGGGCGGCCATTGCCAGAGCCCTTCTGGTCCGGCCGCGTCTTCTGATATGCGATGAGGCCACCAGCGCCCTCGATGCCATAGTGCAGGCCCAGATACTGAACCTTCTGCGAAAACTGCGTGATGAGATGGGGCTGTCGGTTCTTTTCATCTCCCATGATCTGGCCCTGGTGCGCGCTTTCTGTTCGCGCATCGCGGTTATGCATGACGGACGCATTGTGGAGTCCGGCCCGGCGGAAAAAGTTATTGCCCAGCCTGAACACCCTCACACCCGTCTTTTGCTCTCTTCACTCATCACACTTGGCGAATCCGTTTAGTGCCGCGTACTCCTTAAATTACGGAACAGCGGTTGACCGCCGCCGGGAGAAATGTTTTTGCCCGGTTCCGTTCCGGAAGTCGCGAGTCACGGAACCGGGCAAAAACATTTCTCCCGGCGGCTGCCTGGTCAGACACAACTGCCGTCATAGCCCAGTGGGAGCCGGAAGCCGGGGATTGTTTTTGTGCCGGCTCCGTGACTAAAGACCCCCGGAACGGAGACGGCACAAAAACAATCCCCGGCTTTCGGCGGGTCTAGGGCTTACCATGTTTTGTCTTTGCCGCTTCTTCATTTTCAGCTTTTCTGCTACAATCAGAAAAAAATCTGGAGAAGCCACATGCTGAAATCAAACATACTCGATCAGATCGGGACGCGGCATGATACCGACAAATGCTCCACCGCCGCTGCCGCCCATGATTATCTGCGCAAATATGAATTCTTTTTCAAAGACCTCCGCCATGAAGAATTCACCCTTCTGGAATTGGGAGTATTTAAGGGGGCCAGCCTTAAAACCTGGGAAGAGTATTTTGAAAAAGCGGAAATAATCGGCGTTGATTGTGAAGCGGCCTCTGGCGCTTACGTTTCCGGCCGGAGTAAAATTGTTTATGGTGACCTCAGCCACACCGGCTTTCTGGAAAGCTTGCCGTCGCTCAACCCCAGAGTTATTATTGATGACGCCTCACACGTCTGGAACCATCAGCTTCTGGCCCTCTTCGTCCTCTTCCCGGCCCTGATGAGCGGGGGCATTTACATTATTGAAGATATTCACACCTCCTTCCATCCCCTGGCCCCCATGTTCAACGGCGGACAGCAATACAGCACTTTTGAGATTTTATTGAAAATCGGGGAATACATGACCGGCAATCAAAAGCCCGCCCCCATCTTCCCGGATAAAACGCTGGAGCCGCTCTCCGTCCATCCGCTCTTTGACGAGGAAATCCGCTACATAGCCGATTACACCGACGCCATTACGTTTATCGAAAGAGCCTGCATTTTAATCAAGAAATAACCAGGGCTCTGCCCTGGACCCACGCCAGGGCAGAGCCCTGGACCCACGGATGCTCGCGCATCCTTCGTCTTCGGTGCCCTTTCCCGTAATAGCGGGTTTTGGCGGCTATCATCGTATGAAGAGCGTTGCCCCCTCAGCTATGGCCGTCTCCATAGCTGAGGGGGCAACGCTCTTTACACGATGATAGCCGCCGTAATTAACTATTACGGGAAACCCTCACCCAGACATAGCCCCGTGCGGGCCACGCACTCAGACAGTATAGAAATCTTGGAGTGCCGCTACTTTGTTCTGCATGCCCCAGCGCTGAAGACCCTCCACCAGCGCTTCCAAAGCGGAAATGGTGGTGTAAGTGGGAATGCCGCGTTTGAGGTTTTCGGCCCTGATGACCATCCCGTCGCGGGCCGAGCCCTGGCCGGAAATGGTGTTGACGGCCAATTGGATTTTTCCGTCGCTGATGCAGTCAATCAGGTTGGGCCGCGAACCAGCCATTTTGTTGACCAGCTCACAGGGTAGGCCATTTTCAGTCAGGCAGCGGCGGGTGCCTTGAGTCGCGTAGAGCTTGAAGCCAAGGGCCACCAGCTTGCGGGCCGGTTCCACCAAGCGGGACTTGTCGTGGTCACAGATGGAAAGCAACACCCCGCCTTCGCGCGGAATTTTGTGACCGGCCGCTAGCTGGGCCTTGATGAAAGCCTGGCCAAAACTCACGGCCAGCCCCATGACTTCGCCCGTGGAGCGCATTTCCGCGCCCAGCTCGATGCGCGCGCCAGGGAAACGGTCGAAGGGCATTTTCACTTCTTTCACCGCATTGTAGCCGCGATTGCCCAGAGGCGGTTTCGGGAGCTTCGACAGGGGCGTTCCGGTCATCACCAGAGCGGCCAGACGGGCCAGGGGCCAGCCGGTGGCCTTGGCCACAAAGGGCACGGTGCGGGACGCGCGGGGGTTGGCTTCCAGGAGATAAATGTCGTCGCCCTGCACGGCATACTGAACGTTGATCAGGCCGCGCGTGTTCAGTGCCAGGGCCAGATCGGTGGTGTGGCGGCGGATGCGCTCAATCTGGTCAGCCGTGAAAGTGTGGGGGTAGATCGAACAGGCCGAATCGCCGGAGTGCACCCCGGCTTGTTCAACGTGTTCCATAATGGCGGCCACCACTACTTCCTCGCCGTCGCAGAGCGCGTCGACATCCATTTCCACCGCGTCTTCCAGAAAGCGGTCGATAAAGACCGTGCCGTCGGAGGAGGCCGAGAGGGCTTCATCCCAATAGCGGCGCAGTTCAGCTTCGTCGTTGACGATCTTCATGGCCCGGCCGCCCAGCACGAAATCAGGCCTGGCCATAACCGGATAGCCCACTTCCTGGGCAATGCGGCAGGCCGCTTCCACATTTCCGGCCTGGCCGCCCTGGGGCTGCTTGATGCCCAGCCCGGCGGCCAGCTTGTTGAACGCACCCCGGTCTTCGGCCAGGAAGATGTCTTCCGGTGACGTTCCGACTATGGGCACCCCGGCGGCCTTGAGGCGGCGCGACAGGTTCAGCGGAGTCTGCCCGCCGCACTGCACCAGAACGCCATAGGGTTTTTCTTCTTCACAGATGGCCAGAATGTCCTCCACGGTCAGAGGCTCGAAGTAGAGGCGGTCGGCCATGTCGAAGTCGGTGGAGACGGTTTCCGGGTTGGAGTTGACCATGATGGTCTGCCACCCGGCTTCCCGGAGGGCCATGGCCGCCTGCACACAGCAGTAGTCGAATTCCACGCCCTGGCCGATGCGGTTGGGGCCGCCGCCAAGGATCATGATTTTCTTTGCTGAAGAGCCGGCCGGAACTTCACCCGCGTCGGGTGAACCCTGATAGGTGGAATAGAAATAAGGGGTGTAGGCTTCGAACTCGCCCGCGCAGGTGTCCACGGCCCGGAAGGTGGGTTTGACCCCGGCCAGGAGGCGGCGGCGGCGCACTTTGTCCTCATCCATACTTTCCAGGCCCTCACGGCTGAGAACGTAGGCAATCTGGGAATCGCTGAAACCGTGGGTTTTGAATCTGCGCCACTGGACGGCTTCGGCCGGGCCGGGCTGGGGGGCGTTGTCGCTGAACAGCGGCCCCAGCACCTCACCCATGTGTTTTTCTTCCTGATGGATAATGTTGAGCTGATCCAGGAACCAGGGGTCAATGCCGGTCATTTCCGATAACTGATCCACTCCGTAGCCCTTGCGCATGGCTTCCTTTAAGTAGAAAGCGCGGTAAGGGCCGGGATCGCGCAGACGTTCATCCAGTGGCGGCAGTTTTTCCCCCGGCCGGGCCGGGCGCTCGGTGAAGCCGCTCTGCCCGATCTCCAGGCCGCGCAGGGATTTCTGAAAGGCTTCGCGGAAATTGCGGCCCAGGGCCATGGTCTCGCCCACCGATTTCATCTGGAAACCGAGAATGGGTTTGGCTCCGGGGAATTTTTCGAAATCGAAGCGCGGGGCTTTGACCACACAGTAATCAACCGACGGCTCAAACGCGGCGCAGCTTTGGCGGGTGATGCTGTTTTGAAGTTCATCGAGGTGATAGCCCAGAGCCAGCTTGGTGGCTATCCGGGCAATGGGGAAGCCGGTGGCCTTGGAGGCCAGGGCCGACGAGCGGGAAACACGGGGGTTCATTTCAATGACCGCGCGTTTGCCCGTTTTGGGGCAGACCGCGAACTGGATGTTGCAGCCGCCGGTCTCCACGCCCACGGCGTTGACGATGGCGATACCCTCGTTCCTCAATTCCTGATATTCAACATCGGCCATGGTCTGGATTGGGGCCACGGTGATGGAGTCGCCGGTATGGACGCCCATGGGATCGAAATTCTCAATGCCGCAGACCACTACCGCGTTGCCGGCCCGGTCGCGGATAACTTCCAGCTCGATTTCCTTCCAGCCCAGAAGCGACTCCTCAACCAGAACTTCATGAACCGGAGAGGCGGCCAGGCCTCTTTCCATGGCTTCCTTCAGCTCTTCCATATTAAAGGCAATGCCGCCGCCAGTGCCGCCCAAGGTGAAGGAGGGGCGAATGACCACCGGGAACTGGCGGCTGCCCACGAATTCGGCCGCTTCCTCAAAGCTGGCCGCCGTGATGCTGCCGGCCATATACAAGCCCAGGCCGGTGATGAGTTTGCGGAAAACTTCCCGGTCTTCGGCCCGTTCAATCACGTCCACGTCGGCTCCGATAAGACGCACGCCGCATTCTTCCAGAACGCCGCTTTTGGCCAGATCCATGGCCAGGTTCAGGGCCGTCTGGCCGCCGAAAGTCGGGAGCACCGCATCGGGTCTTTCCTTGCGGATGATCTCGGCCACCACGTCCGGGGTCATGGGTTCGACATAGGTGCGGTCACTGAGGCTGGGGTCGGTCATGACCGTGGCCGGGTTGGAATTGACCAGCACAATCTGGCAGCCTTCCTCACGCAGGGCCCGGCAGGCCTGAGTGCCGGAGTAATCGAATTCGCAGGCCTGCCCGATGATGATCGGGCCGGAACCCAGAAGCATTATTTTCTTCAGAGTGGGATCTTTAGGCATTTTTGGACCTCTCTTCGAATTGTCCGATCAGTTCGCGGAACTGATTGAAGGGATACCGCGCGTCGTGCGGGCCGGGGCTGGCCTCCGGGTGATGCTGAACGGAAAAGGCAAAAAGATGCGGCGCGGATATTCCTTCCACCGTCTGGTCGTTGGCGTTATGATGGGTGACGCTGACTCCCTCCGGCAGACTTTCCGGGTCGACGCAGAAACCGTGGTTCTGGGTGGTGACGAGTATGCGGCCGGTGATTTCGTCGCGCACCGGATGGTTGGCTCCCCGGTGGCCGAAAGGCAGCTTGTAGGTTTTGCCGCCCACGGCCAGGGCCAGAATCTGGTGGCCCAGGCAGATTCCGAAGATGGGAATGCGGCCGAGAAGTTTTTTCACTGTTTCAATGGCCGTGGTGCAGGGGGCCGGGTCGCCGGGGCCGTTGGAAAGCATGACCCCGTGAGCCCCAGATTCCAGAATTGTTTCGGCCGAAGTGTTGCCGGGCCAGACGCGCACGCTGAAACCGGCTTTTTCCAGGAGGGTCAGAATCGAGCGCTTGACCCCAAAGTCCAGCACGGCCACCGTTTTGGGGTGGCCGGAGGCGAACTGGTAATCCTCATGGCAACTGGCCTGGTCGGCCAGGTTCAGACCGCTCATGGAGGGCAGGGCCCTGGCTTTTTCCAGGAGGGAGGCCGGGTCGAGATCGGTGGAGCTGATATAGCCGTTCAGGCAGCCGTGCTTGCGCAGGTGGAGAGTCAGAGCGCGGGTGTCCACCCCGGCGATGCCGCTGACGCCCAGCTCGGCCAGCCAGCGGTCCAGGCTCTTTTGCGAGCGCCAATGGCTGTGAGGTTCGTCCAGTTCAGTGCATATCAGCCCGGCCGCCTTGGGTTCTGGCGCCTCGTTGTCATCAGGGTTGGTGCCATAGTTGCCGATGTGAGGGAAGGTGAAGTTGACCAGTTGGCCCATGTAGGAGGGATCGGTCAGAATTTCCTGATAGCCGGACATGGAGGTGTTGAAAACCACCTCGCCCCAGGCGTCCTGGGCGGCTCCGATGGCCTCTCCGGGGAAGCTGGTGCCGTCGGCCAGCATGAGAAGGGCGGCAGGGCGTGCCATTGGTATGCTCCTTTGGGAAGGGTTGGCGCTTTTTCTTACTTTTACGTAAGATTGTGTTTTTTCAAAAAAGATGTTATCAGAGCGCCAACGGCCGGTCAAGATAAAAGTGACTTTTTGGGAGAAATTGTGGTGCTTAAATTTGAAGTTGATATTTATTACATTATTGTATTAATTTTGGCCACGAATGTGTTTGCGATTAAAGTGAATTGTATGGTATATTTACTCAGGTTGTTCACATATTTCTTATGCTTACAATTTTAATCATAAAACTGACACACTAAATATCATTCCTTTTTTTAAAAACGCTGATAACCCTGTACAATAACAGCTTTCCGGCACGCGGCAGTTGCGTCCGAAAAAGCATGTCCAGCCATAGTACATGTCTGTTCTCGTGGCCCCAGAGACAAAAACATGAAACTGAAGATACTTGCTAGTCCCAAATACCAGCAAATCCTGTTTGTTTTTCTCGCCTTTGTGGCCATGGTTGTGGCCAGCTTTTGGTATGTGCGTGAAATAATTCAAGAGCAAATGAAGATTAATGGCGATGAAGTCATGATCTCGGCCACTTACACGGTTAATTCCCTTCTTTCGGAAACCGAAGTGACCCTGGTCGGCGTGGCCTATGCCTTAAAAAACATGATTTCTCAGGGCGCCGACGCGCAAGCTCTCGATGATTACCTCATCGGGCTTTCCGACTGGTATTACACTGCCGGGCGAGACCGATACTTTTTTTTCAACGGCATTTACGGCCAGATTATGGGTCAATTTATAGACGGCAACCGCTGGCAGCCCCCGGATGGTTACGATCCGTCCACCCGCCCCTGGTACACCAAAGCCATGGAAGAACCGGGGCGTGTGGTTTATACCGATCCCTATGTGGACGCCGAGAGCAACAAGGTGGTGATATCCGTCTCCCAGGTGATTTTTGATCGCCGGGGCCACAACCAGGGTGTGCTGTCGCTGGATTTCGACATGACTACCGTCTCAAACCACATCAAGGAATTGAAAGTGGCTGACGGCGGTTACGGGGTGATGTTCAACGACAGCCTGGAGGTAGTCACCCACCGCGACCCGGCGCTCATAGGCAAAAAGCTTGAGGAGCTGGGGCCGGGCTACGCCCAGCTGGCGGCCATGATGGTGAGCGGAGAGGAAATCTCGGCTGTGCCTATTACCGATTATGACGGCACTGAGAGCGTGGTGTTTCTGACCAACTTGTTCAACGGCTGGGGCGTCGGCGTTATAACCCCCCTGTCCGTCTATTATGGGCAGGCCCGCAGCATGGCCGCGGTGATGTCGCTCTTGGCCGCCTTCCTGGTGATCATGCTCTCAACCATTCTTTGGCGGCTCTATGCGGCCAAGGATTCGGCCGATGAAAAGAACCAGAGCAAATCTTCCTTCCTGGCCCGCATGAGCCATGAAATCAGAACGCCCATGAACGCAATTGTGGGCATGTCGGAACTCATTTTGCGCGATTCAGGCCGCCTGCCGCTGAAAACCCGCAACTACGCCCTTGGGATTAAGCAGGCCAGCGCCAACCTTCTCACTATTATTAATGATATTCTCGATTTTTCCAAAATTGAATCCGGCCGCTTTGAGCTGGTGTCGGGCAAATACGCCCTGGCCTCTCTTCTACATGACGTTATCAGCATTATCAGGATGCGCATCCGGGAAAAGCCACTGATATTCATGGCCGATATAGATCCCGACCTCCCCGAGCGCCTTCAGGGCGATGAGGTCCGGGTGCGGCAGATTGTCCTTAATTTGTTGTCCAACGCGGCCAAATACACCAACAGCGGCTTCATTCGCCTGGCCATGCGCGGCCGCCGCAATGAGGCGGGCCGTTTGGTTCTGACCATTGAAGTCTCCGACAGCGGCATAGGCATCCGCAAGGAGGCCATGGACAGGCTGTTCGGCGACTATATCCGCATCGACCTCAGCCTCAACCGGGGCGTGGAAGGCACCGGCCTGGGGCTGGCCATCAGCCGCAACCTCTGCCGGATGATGGGCGGCGACATTGCGGTAGTCAGTGAGCATGGGCTCGGCAGCACTTTCACGGCCACCGTCGTTCAGGATATCGATGGCGAGGGCTGCCTGGCCAAAGTGGAAAGCCCTGAGGACAAGGCCGTTCTGGTCTATGAGCCGGTCGTCCTTTATGCCAAAAGCGTCTCCGCCGCCCTGACCGGCCTTTCAGTGCCGCACACCATGGTCGACAGCCGTCACCGTTTCCTGGATGAACTTAGCCGCCGCGATTATCCCTTCATCTTCGTTTCCGTGTCTGTTTACAACAATCTGCGGGGTGAGATCAAACGGCACGGCAGCCATTCCCGCCTGGTTATGCTCTCTGACGATCTGGACGACTCCGACGCCCTGGATGCGCGCCACATCAACATGCCGGCCTACAGCCTGCCCATTGCCAATATCCTTAACAATGTTTTGGAGAGCAGCAGTTTTTACGGCAAAAAGGATGGCGGTCCCCGTTATAAGTTTCCCAAAGCCCAAATTCTGGTGGTGGACGACATCAAAACCAACCTCACTGTGGCCGAAGGTCTCTTGTCGCCATATGAAGTGAAAACCGATCTGTGCCTTAACGGCAATACCGCCATTGAACTGATAATGGCCAATAATTATGATTTGGTTTTCATGGATCACATCATGCCGGGGCTGGACGGACTGGAAGCCACCACTCTCATCCGTTCGCTGGAAGACGGCCGTTTCAAGGACTTGCCCATAGTGGCCCTCACCGCCAACGCCATATCCGGCGTGCGTGAGATGTATCTGGAAAACGGCCTGAACGATTTTCTGCCCAAACCCATTGAAGCGCCGGAGCTTTATTCGATGCTCATGCGCTGGATTCCGGCTGAGAAAAGGGTCCGGGCCGTGGATGACAGTGACCACAGCGCTGCCCAGGCCGCCTCACGGGAACATTCATCGCGTGAAGATACACCCGTTATCGCCGGGCTGGATACCTCCACGGCTATTGATAGAATCGGCGGGGACCAATCTCTTTATATGGAGCTGATTGATATTTTCCGGGTTGACGGCCGTGAGCGTATCACATCACTGGAAAATTTCCTCTCTTCGGGCGATGTCAAAGGCTATACCATCTGCGTTCATGCCTTGAAGGGAGCCTTGGGCAGCATCGGGGCGCGTGATCTTTCCATGATGGCTTCAGAGCTGGAGAGAGCCGGCTCCAGCGGAGACAACCGTTACATTAAAAACAACAGCGCTTCTTTCCTGAACAATCTTGAGGATTTGATAGACGTTATTGACGATCTTTTCAACTGACGGCCCAAATCATATCGGTTGACGGAAAAAACCATGAAAAAGGCGAGCGGATAAAAAATATCTGTTCGTCTTTTTATTCTATGTTATGGTTTCAATTAAGATATATTACTATTTAAAATAAAATTGGAGCGAATTATAGTTGTAAATCTTTGATTTATTTAATTAAATTTGCAAGATGCCTTAGAATATATATCTAAATAAATACTTATTTATATTGATCCCTTTTAAAATGTGTGCCATAATAATTAAAAGTCATCAGGAGGGCTTGAACATGCTTTGGAACAACAGTCTTGAGACAGGAATACCAAAAATTGATGAGCAACATAAAGAGCTTTTCCGTCAGGCCGACATTCTGCTGGATCGCGGTAAGGATGACCGTATTCCCCAGACCATTGATTTTCTGGCGAAATATGTAGCCAAGCATTTTAGTGACGAACAGGTTATGCACGCATCTTCGCAGTATCCCAAGGCTCTGGCCCACAAGCAACTGCATGTTGATTTCGTGAAACGATTCAAAGATCTGAAGCAGCGGTATGAAGCCGCCGGGCACAGCCTTCAGTCGGTCATGGACATCAACCGGCTGGTAATGGGCTGGCTCAAGGAGCATATCATGGTGCATGATAAGGAATTTGCCAATTATTACAAGATGAAAACCGGCAAGTAAGCGCTGAAGACGCGGCCCCGTCTGAATAGGCGGGGCTTTGTTTATGCATTTGAAATTTGGGGCCTCTTTTTTAGATAGATACGACCAGATTGTCAATCAGCCGCGCACCGCCGAACCGGACCGCCAGGGCGATGAATATTTCACCTTCAAGGTGATCTATTTCCTCCAGGTCGGGGAAGCTGTAAATCTCGGCGTAATCAAGCTGGGCCTGGGGAGTGTCGCTGATTATGGCCGTTATCCTGCTCAGGATTTCTTCGCGGTCGCGGAGGCCTTTGTTTTTGATCAATTCTTCCGCTTCATTCAGGCTGCGGGACAGGACGAGGGCGGCCGCGCGGTCATCTTCACTGAGATAGGCGTTGCGGGAACTCATGGCCAATCCGTCATTTTCCCGAATGATCGGCATAATTCTTATTTCCGCCGGGATAAACAGATCACGCACCATGCGGCGCACCACCTGGGCCTGCTGGCCATCCTTCTGGCCGAAATAAGCTTTGCAGGGACCGACGATGTTTAAAAGCTTGGCCACCACCGTGGTTACTCCGCGAAAGTGGGTCGGGCGGGATTTTCCGCACAGAATGGCGGTCAGGTGTCCGGTCACTTCCACCCAGGTGCTGTCCCCTTCCGGGTACATTTCCTCCGGCGTGGGAGCGAACATGGCTTTTGCTCCTATTTCCTCCGCCAGTCGGCAGTCGGCCTCAAAAGTGCGGGGGTAGGCGGCCAGATCTTCAGTGGGGGCAAACTGAGTTGGATTCACGAAAAGGCTTACCACCACGTAGTCGTTTTCCGCGCAGGCGGCCCGCAAAAGTGACGCATGCCCATCATGGAGCGCCCCCATAGTTGGCACCAATCCGATACTGGCGTTATTTTGGCGGTTTTTAAGAAGCTCTTCACGCAATTCGTCTATTTTTGAGAATACTTTCATTGCTTATCCTTAATTTGCAGGTCAATGAGAGAGGTGGAGTTGCGGCCCGGAGGGCCGCGCGATTAAAGGACTTGGCCTGACAGGCCAACCAAAGGGTTCCACCCTCTGGACTCCGGCTGGGGGAGGGCCCACGCGGGCCCTACCCCAGACCCCACCCGCGCCAGGGGGGCGGAGCCCCCTGGACCCCCAAGAGGTCTGGGTCGGCTTCAACTTTCTTTTTCCCGCATCGCCGCAACTCGCTTCGGGTACGAAGCTCAGACAAGCGGCGACGCTTCATACACTCTCCGCTTTAAACGCTGTCGGCTTCTTCACGTTGGGCTGTTACATTTTGCTATAGGCAGCTTCATTGGATGTTTGTGGCTTCACGTATGTTCGGCTGAATACTTTTTCCCCTCCAATAGTTTTTCCAGCGCTGTAACGGTGAGACTTTGTCGTCTTTTTTCTAATGAGCAACTCATTAAAAAGGGATAGGCGGCAGAGAGACGGACTAACAGCACTGGAAAGGGCCTTTAAGGGGAAGCTGATTTAAGCCGAACATACGTGAACTACCACTCAGCCAATGAGGCCGCCTATCGAAAGATGTAACGACGTAACGTAAAACCACCTATAGCCCTTGGAGCTAATAATGTCTGAAGCGTCGCCGCTTGTCTGAGCTTCGTACTCGAAGCGAGTTGCGGCGATGCGGGAAAAAGAAAGTTGAAGCTAACCCTGACCTCTTGGGGTTCCAAGGGGCTTGCCCCTTGGCGCGGGTGGGGTCTGGGGCAGGGCCCGCGTGGGCCCTCCCCCAGCCGGAGTCCAGAGGGTGGAACCCTTTGGTTGGCCTATCGGGCCAAGTCCTTTAATCGTCCGCGGCCGCGTGGCCGCACCCATTTGACTCCTTGGGTCGTGCATACATGCGAAGCAACATTAAACAGAGGATTATGGCCAGAATGGTCCAGAGCCAGGCTGGGAAATAGGCCACGGCATAGCGGCTCTGGGCCGCCGCTTCAGGCATGGACATTTCAGTTCTGGTCATGATATAGCCAATCAACTGCTGAAACGAAGCCCCTCCCATTATAGGCATGAAATTCAAAAAACCCATACCGGAGGTAGAAACACTATGCGGAAATGTATCGCGGCTGAGAGTCATGATCAGCCCGGCCGCCTGGCCGCCCAGAGGGGCCAGAAAACACAGCACATACAATTGCCATAGAGAAAGATCCGCCGGCCCCCACATTATGAACGAAACAGTCAGAAGGTTGAAGACCGTCATGAACAGAAGAACTTTAAGATACGAACCCCAACGGTCCGCCCACAGGGCAATCAGGGGCGGGCCAATCAGGAAACTTATCGCCGCCACCGATAAAATATTACCCACACTGACCGTCGACAAACCGTGCACTTCTATCAGATAGGGGCCAGACCAGAGGCTGGTGAAAGTCAGATACAAAATATCCGTGCCGATATACATGCCGCCGATCATCCAGAAACGGCGGTCACTCAAAATGACGCGGGCGGTTTCAATAAAACTTATCGACGGAGTCTGCGACTGGTCGCCATCGTCAGCCCCTTCCGGCTTGTCCGCCACCACAAACCACAAAACAACCATCAACCCCAAAGTCAGCACGCCCACCCAGAAATAGGGAAAACGCCAGCCAAAAGCACCCGTCACCTGCGCCAGCGGACGGCCCACCAGGAAATTACCCAGGGCCGACGCGGAGAAGATGAAGGATATGGCCACATTGAATCGCTCCGGCGGCAGCCAGTTCATACATAACCGCAGGCCCGGCAAAAGGGCCAAGCCTGAAGCCGTGCCCATGATGGTGCGGGAAAGGCAGGCGGTCAGAAAAGATTCCGAATAGGAAAAACAGATCGAACCCAGCCCCATAACCAGAGCGGAAAATAAAAGACAGCGCCGCGGACCAAAACGATCCACACAGTATCCGGCCACCGGCTGGGCCAAACCATAACCAAAGAAGGTGAGGGCGAAAATGAGGCTCATCTGATCCGGCTCAAGCCCCAGTTCTGTCAAAACATCCAGGGCCACCACCGGCGGGGAAATTCTCTGCCAGATGCAGATTATATAAGTGAGCGCCGCCAGACCGACCATTATTACCGGAGATTTCTTCATAACGCGCCTGGTCCGCACTGGACCAGAGCCAGGCGGCAGTTTACAGTAACAGGTATTCGGACAGCAGCCCTCATAATAATAGTAGCAGTGCCCATCGGGCTATGGCCTGTGTCTGAGCCGGAGCCAGCGGCGTGCCCGCGGAAATTTCCCGGCCGCAACTCTGGTCTGGGCAAAGCCGCCCTGGCGACATTGGGTCCAGAGCAGTGCCAGGTGGGTTCAGCGCACTTCCATGGTTTTGAAGATAAAAGGGCACTCACCTGGAAAAGTATAATTTTCCCCGGCTTCGTGCCCTCAGTTTAAGGTAAAACTCCAGAAGAATCAGTTGACAAAGTCCTTCAGGGACTTGGCCGCCTTGAACTTTACCGCCTTGTGGGCTTTCACGGTGATGGGCTCATTGGTCTGGGGGTTGCGGGCAATTCTCTTCTTGCGCTTCACCACTTCAAAGGTGCCCAGCCCAGACAGGACGAAACGCCCATCTTTCTTCAGGGTCTTGGTCACTTTGGACAGGATCGTTTCCAGAGCCTGTTTGGCGGCCGCCTTGGTCATTCCGGTTTCTTCCGCTACCTGGGTGATGAGTTCAGACTTTTTCATCTGTTAACCTTTCCTTGGGTCATTAAGATCGAAAGCGATAACACTATGGCTCCGCCTTCCAGGTGTTTATGTAATTTATATAATGATATCTTTTTCTTTTCATAATGCAAGCAAAAAAATCGTCCTTGCGGCCTGTTTTTTCGCAACGTTTTGCCATGCTGATAGATCACCTCACGATAAGATATTTAAATTGGGCTAGATGACTATATGAAAAAAAGCTTGCATTGAGTAATGGGCTGTGCTATAAAATAATCATAGTCCGATAGATGACTATATGATATTTGCACATCCAAACAACACATAACCGAAATATTAATTCTGATAAACAGGCCTCTTTCCTTTTTCAATAATGGAGCTTGCGCTATGAAGATCTTTATTTTCACAGGCTTTCTCGGCTCTGGAAAAACTACCGCCCTCCTGGATATGGCCAAGTGGCTCAGCCGTGAGGCCGACCCCTCCTCCATTGTGGTTATTGAAAATGAAATCGGCGAGGCCAATGTCGACGGCAAGCTCATGGCTGAAAGCGGTTATGCGGTTCGTGACCTGACCAGCGGCTGCATCTGCTGCACGCTGTCAGGCCAATTGGTGGCCGCTTTGGAGGAAATCCGGGCGGAATTGAAACCCCGGTGGCTCCTGATAGAAGCCACCGGCATTGCCCACCAGACCATCGCTGATGTAATCAGGCAGTCCATTGTGGGTTTATCGCCCTTCAGCCTGGTGCTGGCCGACGCGGGCCGCTGGGATGAATTGATGGAAAATCTGCCCATGCTGATATCAACACAGATTGAAAACGCAGACTTTGTTTTTATTAACAAGGCCGATCTTTTAACAGAAGATGAGTTGAACCGCATTGAGCTGGAAATAGGGGAGATTAATGAAAATGCTCCCTGCCTGAGAATATCGGCCGCGCGCGGCGGTTCCGACGAAATGTGGAGAAAGGTGGTGGATTATGCGCACACTGGGACAAATGCTCCATTCAGCGGCTGAGAAACAGACTATGCCCGAACCGGCAGTGGTCTCTTTTTCCAGGGCGGTCAACCTGGCCCCCGGCCAGGAAATGACCGCCGGAGAAGCGGCCGACCGGGTGGAAGTGGTGCTTCACAGCCTGGCCGGCTTGGTGCGCCAGGGCGGAGGCTTTATCGGCCATATAAAAACTTTCATCTCTTTTGACCATGACGGCGGCCTGGGTATGAGCGTGGTGCGCGACCAGGTCGAACGCCAGTCCCATTATTTTAAGCCGGCTGAGAAAACTGAATCTTTTAACATTGCCGTAACCGCCATAGTCTATGGTTACAAAAAAGATGAACTGGCCCGGCTGGTCAGTTTCGGCCTTGATATCGGCCTGCCCCGGAACATCTGCCGCCCGGAGGCGGTTTCGGACAAATTTAAACCCATAGCTCCGTTCACTGTGACCAAAACCCGGCCCGTCAGCGGCCACGTCGAAAGCTGAGCAAGCAGCCGCGATAAGTCCAGGCGCAAAAAAATCCGGTAAGATCTGTTTCTGCGCTAATATTTAAATCGCGGCTTGAGGCTCACCTTCAGGAGGTAGAATTATGAAATACAGCAGCCTGGCTATCAGCAATCCCAACGATCTCATTTACGGCAAGGCCCTAAGCCCCGTAACCACCCGCAATTACGGCCTGGAAATAGGCGGCGGCCTGATTTATCCCGAGCTCAATTTCACCCTGCCGCCGATGAAGCTGGAGGAGGCCAACTTGAAGGAAATGTATGGCCACTATCAGCAGATTGTCACCCAGTCGCTCAAGCGGGCGGCCGAGCTGGGCGCGCCCGGGGTGGTGCTGGAATGCGAAACCCTCCCTCCGCAAACTGAATTCCCGCAGTGGTCGGAAAATATCTGCAAAATCCTTCTGGACGGCATGGCCGACGCCAATGCCAAATACGGCCTGAAAAGCGCCCTGCGTTTCACCCCCAATGACAACCGCGATATGATGCGCCCTCCGCAGATGCGCAGCGGCCGTTATTGGGAGGCCATGCTTGATACATTTGAGCGCGTCACCAAACTGGGCGCGGACATGATCAGCATTGAATCCATAGGCGGCAAGGAAACCCACGATGAAGCTCTGATAAAATGCGACATTGAGCAGGTTATTTTCTCCCTGGCCGTGCTGGCCACGCGTGACATGAAATTCCTGTGGGAAAACATAGTGTCCATATGCGACAAAAACAACAGCATTCCGGCGGGCGATTCTTCCTGCGGCTTTGGCAACACGGCTATGGTCCTGGCGGAGCAGCGGCTGATTCCCAACGCGTTCTCCACCGTGGTACGCGTTCTGACCGCTGTGCGGGCTCTGGTGGCTCTGGAATGCGGAGCGCGCGGCCCCAGCAAGGATTGCGCTTATGAAAACCCATTTCTCAAAGCCATCACCGGCACCAGCATTTCCTGCGAAGGCAAGACCTCGGCCTGTGCGCACCTCAGCCCGGTAGGCAACATCGCGGCCGCCTATGCTGACCTCTGGAGTAATGAATCGGTGCAGAACGTCATGCTTCTGGGCTCCACCGCGCCGGTGGCCTACATGGAGCAGTTGACTTATGACTGCCGCCTTTTCAACACCGCCGCCGCCCAGGGCGGAGCCCTGACCATGCGCAACTGGCTGGTGGACAGCGATGCGGGCCTGGACAACCGCGCCTACATTTTCCGCCCGGAAAACGTCATCAGCCTGTCCCAGGCCATTGTTTCCGGCGACGATTATTATGACGCGGCCCGCAAGGCGGCCCTGGCCACGGCCCGTATGCTCATCGAGGGCGGCAAAAAGGGCGAAACCACTATTACCAAAATGGAATACAAGTATCTGGAAAACATCATCAAGACAGTTGAAGCCATGCCGACGACCGAAGGCGACTTCATAACCAAGATGATGGGCAAAGTCGACCTGAACAAGTTTGATCCGAAAGGATATGATCTGGCCGCCTAGAACCACCGACCAGCAAACCATCCGCAGTGAGCCGCCGGTTTTCCATGGAAAACCGGCGGTTTGTTTTTACATAATTGTAAGAGCTGTTTGGGATATTATTCCAAAAATGTAATAAACAAAAAGATATAATTGTTAATATCTTGAAAATATTAATATAATTTAATGGCAAATATCTTGCTCATTGGTAATCCTGATTACTGAAAAAGAAACCGGCGGTGTTTTAAGCCCAAGGTTTCCAAAAATTTAAGGAGGACTCTAATGAGCATCAGGAGAGTAATCAGCATTTCGAGGCTGCCGGGAACAGCCCTGGTTCTGGCGGCGGTGTTTCCGGCCGAAGCTTTGGCGGCCGAGACCGCCCTGGATTTCGTGTCGCAAGGTTCGGGCAACACCATGTGGACTATGATCGGGGCCATGCTGGTCATGTTCATGCAGCCGGGTTTCACTTTGGTTGAGTGCGGACTCAGCCGGGCCAAAAACGCCGTCAACATTCTTATGAAGAATTTTGTGGATTTTGTGGCCGGTTCGCTTTTATTTCTGGCGGTGGGATTCGGACTGATGTTCGGAGCCAGCGCCGGAGGTTTTTTTGGAACTTCCGGTTTCGGCCTCAGCGGCGCGGACCCCACGACCGAGGCCGGGCTCTGGACCCTGACGTTCTGGATTTTCCAGTGCGTCTTCTGCGGCACCGCCGCGACCATCGTCTCCGGCGCTGTGGCCGGTCGAACCCGTTTTTCAGCCTATATTCTCTCCAGCATCCTGGTGACGGCTTTCATTTACCCGGTCAGTGGGCACTGGTGCTGGAACAGCCTCAACGGACTGGGTGAGGGCTGGATAGAAAAGATGGGCTTCATTGATTTTGCCGGCTCAACCGTGGTTCATTCCGTCGGCGGATGGATAGCCCTGGCCGGGGCCATTGTGGTCGGACCCCGGCTGGGCAAGTATGGGATTGACGGACAGGCGAGAGCCATTCCCGGCCACAATCTGCCGCTTACGGCCCTGGGCGTTTTTATCCTGTGGTTCGCCTGGTTCGGTTTCAACTGCGGCTCGACCACCACAGCCGACATGACTCTGGGCCTTATTGCCGTCACCACCAATCTAGCCGCCTGCGCGGGTTTCGCCGGGGCGCTGGCTGCTGTCTGGCTCAAAACCGGCCGGCCCGATCCCTCCATGAGTTTCAACGGCGTTCTGGCCGGTCTGGTGGGCATAACGGCCGGATGCTTTGAAGTCAGCCCGGCCGGAGCGGTAATCATAGGTTTCCTTTCCGGCATACTGGTTGTCTTCTCGGTGCTGTTCATTGATCAGGTTTTGAAAATCGATGATCCGGTGGGCGCGGTCTCTGTGCATGGCGTTTGCGGATTTTTTGGCACTATCGCCGTGGGGCTTTTCGCCGCGCCCGGCTATGGCAGTGATACGGCCGGCCTTTTTTATGGCGGCGGCCTGACCCAGCTCGGTGTTCAGGCGGTTGGAGCGCTGGCGGTGGGAGCCTGGGCTTTCATTGGCGGCCTGGCGGTCTTCAAGATAGTCAAGGCCACAGCCGGCTTGCGAGTCGCGCCCGAAGAGGAGATGAAGGGGCTGGATATCAGCGAGCATGGCGCGGAAGCCTACAGCGGGTTCCAGTTTTTCACGGTCAACTGAAGGGGAGGGCATGAAAATGAAATTGATAGTAGCCTATATCAGGCCGGAAGTTTTGCGGAATGTAAAGTGCGCCCTCTATGCCAGAGGCATTTACTCCATGAGCGTGACCAATGTTCTGGGCGCCGGCAGGCAGAAGGGTTACACCGAAGTCTATCGCGGCATTCAGACGGAGGTGAATTTATTGAAAAAGCTGCGTCTGGAGATAGGCATATCGGATGAACTGTCGGCTGAGGCCGTCCAGGCTATTGAAGACAGCGCCAGAACCGGGCATGAAGGCGACGGGGTGATTTTTGTGCTGGACATAGCCGACTGCCGCCGCATTCGGACCGGGGAATGTTTGTGAGCGGCAATTCTGGTATTACTTGAACCATGAGGCATAAAAAAAGCGCCGCAATTCCTTCCCGGGAATTGCGGTGCGGTCTTCAGGACAGCCTTTACAGACCTTTGCGGACGATTGATTCGCAGAGGCGAACGGTGTCGAAAGCGGTTACGGCGTGGAAATCGGCCTTGTATAGCTCCTGGTGGTGCCCGGTTATCTGCGCGCCGCTGATAAAGATGGGCGGGTTGGGGCTGTCGCCGCGCGCCTGGCGGAGAGCTTCGATGGTCTCGCCCAGGCTGGGGTAGCAGGAGGTCAGAAGAACCGAGAGGCCGATGATGTCCGGCTGGAAGGACTGGAGGTTGGCTATGAACTCCCGGACCGGCACATCCACGCCCAGATCCTTGACCTCAAAGCCATAGGCGGAGAGAAGCGCCCCGGCGATGTTTTTGCCCAGGCCGTGAATATCACCCTTCACCGTGCCGATCAAGACCCGGCCGCGCAGCATGTTGACCACATTTTCGGCCATGCGGGGAGCCACCAGGGTAATGACCCGGTTCATAATCTCACCGGCCATTATCAAGCCGGAGATGAAATATTCGCCGGTTTCGTAGCGCTCGCCGATGTCGGTCAGGGCCTTTTCGCAGGCCGTCATGATGTCGACGGGCTCGAAGCCTTTCTCGTTGAGCTCTTCGGTTATTTTTACCGTTTCCAGCACCTGAAGCTCCACCAGAGATCTGGTGAGGTCTTCCAGTCCCACTTCCGTTTTCTTAGTCTTCGTCATCCCATACCCCGATCTTGGTTGAAAATGACATGTAATTCATGGGCGTCATGAACCAGCCTGAACCCACCGGCAAATCGTTATAGCCATAAAATGTATAGCGGATTTTGAAAGCCGGGTCGGTCTCGCTGGTTTTGAGGTATTCAGCTTCAGCCGGGCTGAGGATGCAGGGCTCCAGCTTTAAAAGGGCCTTTTTGATAAAACTGTTGCCTTCGCCGGAAAAAAGGCCGGAAAGCGATGAAGCCTCCAGCTCTGATTCCACTATGGGCGATTTGGGATCGAAGATCAGATAAGCCTTGTTCAGGAGAAAGGGGGTCTCCTGGTGAGAAACCAGGCGCACCAGGGTGATGATCATTTCACCTTCGGCCAGGCCCAGCGCGGCGGCGGCCTTGGGCCGGGCTTCGACTATGCCCGCGTCGAGAATGCGGATGTCCAGGCTTTCGCGATCGTTTAAGAGGTCGAGAAGGCCTTCCATATTAAAGCTGGCCCGCGTCCAGTCCGGGCCGCAGACATAGGTGCCGCTGCCGTGGATACGACGCAGTATACCCTGTTCAGAGAGCAGGCGTATAGCCTGGCGCACCGTCATTATGGCTACGCCGTAGGTGCGGCTGATGACCGATTCTGATGGAATCCGGCTGCCGGGAGGATATTCGCCGCTGGATATTTTCTGCTTTATCAGGCTGGCCAGCTGGGCGTAGGCCGGGCCTTTCAGGGAGCTTTTTATTCCATTGGCCAGGGTATTCTTTTCAAGCATTATTGGCTCATTGATTCATTATAAAAAATAGTGCGGACCCCGCGGGGCTTGCATCAGCCGCTGACCGGCATTATTTTAAAATCGGGGATGAAGCGGGAAACGCTGGAGTTGATTTCATAAATAATCCCGGCTGATTTTCCGATAGGCGGCGCACCAGATTATAGCAAAAGCCCGGTTTTGAAGCAAACCCGCTATCGTGGTTCAGAGTAATCTTCCGGCCGTGTCTTTTTTTGATTTAAAGAATGTGAAGAAGGTAGGCAAAGAGGGAATCCGTTTTCATATGTCAGCCGCTTTAGCTCAGGCCGGGCAGAGCGCCGGGCGATGACCGCCCGGCGCGGGGAAACAGGTCAATTAATGTATGAATTATAGCGGCTGATCAGAAGATCGAAGGATTTGGAATACTTTTCCGGTGTGCCGCTGCCCCAGGTTGAGTGGGGATTCTTTTTTTCCAGGACATTTTCGATCATGGCCGCCGCCTGTGTTCTGGTTTCTTTGGCCACACTAATATAATCCTTCAGGCTGCCCATATGAAGGCTTTCCGCTTCGGCCTGTTCATCGGTGGCGACCTCTTCCAGTTTTTTTATAGCTTCACCCATGGCGCTGTACAGGGGACGGAACTCGTCGATATTCAGCGAATGGAAGTTTTCGGCGTTGAGGCCCTTTTCATCAAGGTACACGAGGATTTTTTCCCCGGCCATCAGCACAGACAGCATTTCCGGGCGGATTTTCTGGCCCTGTTCACGCATTTCTTTCATGCTCTTTTCACGCATCACCGGTTCCATGGCGTCGATTTGATCCGTAAAAGGCGGCAGGGCCGCTTCGAACCCGGCGGAATTTGTCATGAATGTTTTATGAAGCTCAGCCGCCTTGGCGTAGTTATCGTCAATATATTCTTTATTCTGCAGGTATTCCCGCATTGTGAGCATGGCCTCCAGCATAGGGCTGAGACTGGCTTCCAGGGCGGTCGCGGCCTTATCCAGATCGTTTTGGGGTTCGGCGGTAGAAACCCTGGCCACTTCCTCAAGAGGTTTTTTCATGTTGCTGACATGGCTGGCGACTCTGCGGAACTCGCCGGCCAGCTTTTGGCCCTTCTCATCGTCCGGTATTCGGAAGGTCTCATCGCTGCCGAACGCTTCCAAATAAGCGTTGTAAGCTTCCAGGAAATCTTTATGAAGCTCGTTGCTTAAACTGACATAGGCGTTCCACTTATCGGTTTCATCAATGGCCGGGGCATTTTTGTCGGCCGCGCCGCCGCCGGAGGCGGCTTCATTGCCTTTGTCATCGCCTGAACAGCCGCCGAGAAACAGCGCCAATGTGGCCGCGCACACCAAAAGCGGGCCGATAAAATTTCTTTTCATCGTCTCCTCCAGAAAAACTGTTGTTGATGCGGATCAATTACAATCCATGTCGCATAGCGATATATATGGCTAGGGTAGGGGGAAAAAGTCAGGATGTCAACATGAAATAACTTCACGGGCATGCCCCCGGCTATATTGGTGAGGCAAATATACTCTCATAGCGGCCGCTTGAAATAGGCCTGTCCGTCATGGTATAATACCAAAATTAAATTGCGAGGAGTGCTGCAAGGGTTACCCTCAGGCTCGCTTTAACAACGGCACTCGCTATTTTTTCCACTTTTATTGGAGGTAACCCAATGGATTACAAAGTAGCAGACCTGTCTCTGGCTGAATGGGGCCGCAAGGAAATCAACATCGCTGAAACGGAAATGCCGGGCCTGATGGCCCTTCGCGCCAAGTACGGCGAGACCAAGCCGCTCAAGGGCGCCCGCATCGCCGGCTCCCTTCACATGACCATCCAGACCGCCGTTCTGATGGAAACACTGGTTGCCCTGGGCGCGGAACTGCGCTGGGCTTCCTGCAACATCTTCTCCACCCAGGATCACGCCGCCGCGGCCATGGTCCGCGCCGGCATCCCCACCTTCGCCTACAAGGGGGAGACGCTGGAGGAATACTGGGAATACTGCCACCGCATTTTGGATTGGCCAGCCGGTCAGGAAGCCAACATGATCCTGGACGACGGCGGCGACGCCACGCTGCTGTTGATCAAAGGCGCGGCGGCCGAGAAGGACATTCACGTTCTGGACAACCCTGACAGCGAAGAGGCCACGGTCCTGTTCGCCTCCATCAAGGGTTATCTGGCCAAAGACCCCACCTGGTATTCCAAGCGTCTCCAGCACATCAAGGGCGTGACCGAGGAAACCACCACTGGCGTTCATCGCCTCTATCACATGGCTGAATCCGGCATGCTGCCGTTCCCGGCCATCAACGTCAATGATTCAGTGACCAAATCCAAGTTCGACAACCTCTATGGCTGCCGCGAAAGTCTGGTGGACGGCATCAAGCGGGCCACTGATGTGATGGTGGCCGGTAAAGTGGCGGTCATCCTTGGCTATGGCGACGTCGGGAAGGGCTGTGCCCAGAGCCTGCGCGGCTTGGGGGCCACGGTCTGGATCACCGAGATCGATCCCATTTGCGCCCTTCAGGCCTCCATGGAAGGCTATCGGGTAGTGCGCATGGATGAGGTGGCCTCTCAGGCCGACATCTTCGTCACCACCACCGGCAACGTCAAGGTCATCACCCATGAGCACATGAAAGCCATGCGTGATCAGGCCATTGTCTGCAACATCGGCCATTTCGACAGCGAAATTGATGTGGCTTCCCTGAAGCAGTATCAGTGGGAAAATATTAAGCCCCAGGTTGATCACATCATCTTCCCGGATGGCAAGCGCATCATCCTTCTGGCCGAAGGCCGCCTGGTCAACCTTGGCTGCGCCACCGGTCACCCCAGCTTCGTGATGAGCAACAGCTTCACCAACCAGGTGCTGGCCCAGATGGAGCTTTTCAATGACAATGGGAAGAAATACGAGAAAAAAGTGTATGTTCTGCCCAAGCATCTGGATGAGATGGTGGCCCGTCTCCACCTTGACCGCATCGGGGCCAAGTTGACCACCCTGCGTCAGGAGCAGGCCGATTACATCGGTGTGCCGGTCGAAGGGCCATACAAGGCTGATCACTATCGCTATTAATTCTTCCGGGCCAGTCTGACGCTGACTGGCCCTCTAACCAGCGCCCGCCTCCTGTTTATGCAATGACATCAATGGGAGGCGGGCTTTTTTATCAGGCAGGAGGTTGTCGCATGCCTTTGTTCACAGTTGATGAACGGTGTATCCAGTGCGGGCTTTGTTCTGAACTCTGCGTGGCCCGCATCATAAAAATGAACGATGGTGAAGGACCGGAGGTTTTGCCGGAGGATGAGGAGAAGTGCATCACCTGTGGCCAGTGTGTTTCTTTTTGCCCCACCAGTGCCTGTTTCCTGGATATTCAGCCGCTGGAGGACCGCATTGAGGTGTTGCCCGAGCTTATGCCTTCGGCTGAAATAGCCGAGACTTTTTTACGTTCCCGCCGGAGTGTCCGACGCTATAAGAGTGAATCGGTGGATGAGAGCCTGGTGCATAGGATAATTGAGACCTGCCGTTATGCGCCCACCGCCTCCAACAGTCAGTTGGTGCGCTGGGTGGTGACGTCTGACCGTGAGCAAACCAAAAAGTTGGGCGGCATGGTCGTTGATACTTTTCGGGGAATGTTGTCAATTGATATTGAGGAGAAAGTGGCGCATATGCTGGGGGCGGTGGTTCGGGCCTGGGATGCCGGCCATGACGTTATTTTTCGAACCGCCCCGCATTTGGCCGTAGCTGTATTTGACCGGAAGCACACTTTTCAGGAAGACGCGGCCATAGCTCTGACCTATTTTGAACTAGCCGCCCACGCCAATGAAATCGGCTGTTGCTGGGCCGGTTTTTTTACCACTGCCGCCCGCCAGAGTTCCGAGATTCAAAAATTTTTGGGGGTGGGGGAAAATGAGATGATCGTAGGCGGGCAGATGTTCGGCTATCCATCCGGCTTGGGTTTGAGTCATATTTTGCCGCCGCGTAAAAAAGCCAGCCTGACCTGGATTTAAAGGATGCGGCCCGAAGGGCCGCGCGATAAAGGACTTGGCCTAATAGGCCAACCAAAGGGTTCCACCCTCTGGACTCCGGCTGGGGGAGGGCCCACGCGGGCCCTGCCCCAGACCCCACCCGCGCCAGGGGGGCGGAGCCCCCTGGACCCCCAAGAGGTCAGGGTCAGATTCAACTTTCCTCTTCCCGCATCGCCGCAACTCGCTTCGAGTACGAAGCTCAGACAAGCGGCGACGCTTCTTACTGCTTCGGCTTCTGGTGCTATAGGTCGTTTTACGTTGCGTCGTTACATTTTGCTATAGGCCGCTTCATCGGCTGAGTGGTAGTTCACGTATGTTCGGCTTAAATCAGCTTCCCCTTAAAGGCCCTTTCCAGTGCTGGTTGTGCGTCTCTCTGCCGCCTATCGTTTTTCAATGAGTTGCTCATTAGAAAAAAGACGACAAAGTCTCACCGTTACAGCGCTGGAAAAACTATTGGAGGGGAAAAAGTATTCAGCCGAACATACGTGAAGCCACATACATCCAATGAAGCTGCCTATAGCAAAATGTAACAGCCCAACGTGAAGAAGCCGACAGCGTTTAAAGCGGAGAGTGTATGAAGCGTCGCCGCTTGTCTGAGCTTCGTACTCGAAGCGAGTTGCGGCGATGCGGGAAAAAGAAAGTTGAAGCCGACCCAGACCTCTTGGGGGTCCAGGGGGCTCCGCCCCCCTGGCGCGGGTGGGGTCTGGGGTAGGGCCCGCGTGGGCCCTCCCCCAGCCGGAGTCCAGAGGGCGGAGCCCTTTGGTTGGCCTTTCAGGCCAAGTCTTTAATCACGCGGCCCTTCGGGCCGCATTCCTTTTGTCTAATTATAAAGGAAACAAGCCACACAGTGGCCGCCGCCTTGATCGGTCAGTTTGGGTTCCTCAACCTTGCAGCGTTCCATCACCTTGGGGCAGCGGGTGGAAAAAATGCAGCCTGTCGGCGGATTGATGGGGGAAGGCACGTCACCCTCCAAAATGATGCGGTTTTTGGCCGCCTCCGGGTCCGGCACGGGTATGGCTGAGATCAAAGCCTCGGCGTAAGGATGAAGAGGGCTTTCAAAAAAAAGCTCCTTGGGCGCAACCTCCACCATCTTGCCCAGATACAAAACCGCCACCCGGTCGGAAATGTGCCGCACCACCGACAAATCATGCGAGATGAACAGGTAGGTCAGCTTGAATTCATCACGCAGGTCGGCCAACAGGTTCAGCACCTGGCTCTGGATGGAAACGTCCAGCGCACTGACCGGCTCATCGCACACCACGAATTCCGGCTTCATGGCCAGAACGCGGGCAATGCCCACCCTTTGCCGCTGGCCGCCGGAAAACTCATGCGGGTACTTGGCCCGCGCTTCCGGCCGCAAACCCACTTTTCGCATGATGTCGTCAATATAATCAAAGTATTCGCTTTTTTTGATCAGCCCGTGAAAGAGCGGGGCTTCACCGATTATATCGGCCACGTTCATACGCGGGTTCAGGCTGCCGTAAGGGTCTTGAAAGATGATCTGCATGTGGCGGCGCAGCCAGGCGTTGTCCGCTTTCTGCTGCTGGCCCACGTCACGCCCTTCAAAATTAACTTCACCGGCCGTGGGCTTTATCAGATGGAGAATGGTGCGGCCAATGGTGGTCTTGCCGCAGCCGGACTCGCCTACCAATCCCAGTGTCTCGCCCTTTCTGATGTTGAAGGAAACATCGTTGACCGCTTTCACATGCCCCACCACCCGTTTCAACACGCCGCGCCGGATGGGGTAATACTGTTTGAGGTTTTTCACCTCAACAAATTTTTCCCGATCGTAATTGTCAGTCATTCTCCGCCTTCCCCTTTCCTTCATAGAGCCAGCAACGCACCTTGTGCGTCTCCTCCACCCTGAACAGCGGCGGGGCTTCCTGGACACATTTGTCAAAACATTCCGGGCAGCGATTGTGGAATCGGCAGCCTTGGGGGAAATTCAGCGGGCTGGGCACAATGCCCGGTATGACCGGCAGACGCTCCACCGTCTCATCCATTTTGGGAATGGAGGTCAACAAGCCTATGGTGTAGGGATGGAGAGGATTTTTGAAAATGGGCGTCACCGGCGCTTCCTCAACCACCTTGGCCGCGTACATCACCGCCACCCGCTGGGCCGTCTCGGCCACTACGCCCAGCGAATGGGTGATTAGCATGACCGAGGAACCGAATTCCTGTTTCAGCCCGTTCATCAGATCCAGTATCTGGGCCTGAACTGTCACATCCAGGGCGGTGGTCGGTTCGTCGGCGATCAATAGCGACGGGTTGCAGGCCAAGGCCATGGCGATCATAATGCGCTGCCGCTGGCCGCCGGAGAACTGGTGCGGATATTCATCAATGCGCGAAACCGCGTTGGGTATGCCCACAATGCTCAGCATTTCCACGGCCCTGGCGCGGGCGGCCTTTTTATCCATGTTTTGATGCAGCTTCAGCGGTTCGGAAATCTGGTCGCAGATAGTATAGACCGGATTGAGGCTGGTCATGGGTTCCTGAAAAATCATGGAAATGCGATTGCCGCGAATGTCGCGCATCTGGGCTTCGGTAAATTTAGTCAGGTCCTGCCCTTCCCACAGGATTTCGCCGGAGGCGATGCGGCCGGTGGGTTTCTGCAAAAGCCTCAGAACCGACAGGGCCGTGACGCTTTTGCCGCAGCCGGATTCGCCCACCACGCCCAGAGTCTCACCAGGTTCGATCGACAGGCTCACGCCGTCCACGGCCCGCACTTTACCCCTATCGGTGTCAAACACGGTATGAAGATTTTTTATTTCCAGAAGTGCCACGCGTCACCTACCGTTTCTGCCGTACGTCGAGCGCGTCACGCAGACCGTCGCCGAGGAAGCTGAAGGCCAGCACCGTATACATAATGGCCAGGCCCGGAAAGACCGACCACCACCACTGTCCCTGAGCCATGAATTTCTGGCCTTCGGAGATCATCAGACCCCAGGAGGGCGTCGGAGGCTGGGCCCCGAAACCGAGATAAGCCAGACCGGCCTCTATAGTGATAATCGCACCCATGCCCATAGTGGCCTGAACAATGATCGGAGCAATGGCGTTGGGAAGGATATGCCGGAAAATAATCCTGTAGGAGGGCAGCCCCAGCGCGTGGGCCGCTTCCACGAATTCGCGGTTACGCAGAGAGATAAACTGACTGCGCGTCACCCGGCAGATACTGACCCAGTTGACCAGGCCAATGGCCACAAAGACGATGTAAAGGCTGGGATCGCGGAAAACAGAAACCACGGCCAGGACGAACAGGATAAAGGGAAAGGCGAAAACAACGTTCACCAGCCAGGATATCAGGTCGTCATAAAGGCCGCCCTTGTAACCGGCAATGGCCCCCAGAGGAACGCCGATCAACAGAGTCACCAAAGTGGCGAAAATGCCGATCTGAAGCGATATACGCGCCCCGAATAAAACGCGGCTGAGGATGTCGCGGCCATAGAGGTCGGTGCCCATAAGGTGCTCAGCCGAGGGTGAGGCCAGCTTGGCCTTGACTCCCTCTGTCCAGATGAGCTGCTTGACCGGGTCATAGGGGGCCAGGGCTCCGGCGAAAATGGCGGCCAGGATGATGGTGATGGTCATCACCAGCCCCAGCATGGCCAGCTTGTTGCGCTTGAAGCGGAGCCAGGCTTCCTTGACCGGGCTTTCGCCCGCTTCAACTTTCAGGGCGGCGTGATGGAGCGTCGATGTGTTTTCAGTCATGGCACTCCTCACTTGTCTTCATATTTCACGCGCGGATCAAAAAATCCGTACGAGATGTCCACCAACAAGTTGGCCAAGAGAAAGGTCATGGCCATGACGATAACCGTGCCCCTGATCATGGGGAAATCGCGGTTAATCAGGGCTTCCACGGCTAATCGGCCCACGCCCGGCCAGGCAAAGATGGTTTCTGTCAGAACCGCGCCGCTCAAAAGCTCCGAGACCTGGGTGCCGATAATGGTCACCACCGGGATCATGGCGTTTTTCAAAGCGTGTTTGAGGATGACCAGGGTTTCCTTGACGCCCTTGGCTCTGGCGGTGCGGATGTAATCCTGGCTCAGAACTTCCAGCATGCAGGAGCGGGTGAGGCGGGCGATGAGCGCGGCCGGCCGCACGCCCAAGGCCACGGCCGGGAGGAGCAGATAGCGCCAGCTGCCGTCGCCAAAGCCGATGCCCGGCACCCAGCCGAGATTGTAGGCGAACAAAAGCAGCAATAGCAAACCCACCCAGAAGACCGGCGCGCTCACCCCCAGCACAGCCAGGAACATGGCTGAATAATCGAAGATGGAGTTCGGCTTGGCCGCCGAGAGTATCCCGGCCGTGATGCCTATGGCCACAGCCAGGCACATAGCCCAGATGGTCAGGCGCATGGTGGCGGCGAAGCGGGTGGCAATGGCGCTGGCCACCTTTTCATTATTGCGGTAAGACATGCCCAGGTCGCCGCGCATAAGCTCGCCGATGAATTTGGTGTATTGCTGGGTCATGGGAAGATCAAGGCCGAGATCGTGACGAATGCGTTCAATGGTGGCCGGGTCGCCCCGCTGGCCCATCATCAGGCGGGCCGGGTCGCCCGGCACCACGGCCATTAGAATGAAGATGACCGTCACCACCCCCCACACCACCGGAATGGTGTAAAGAAGTCTGCGAATTATGTGTGCGAACATGTGGCTATCCCTTTTAGAACGGCCAGGGGCAAGCTTTTCAGGCCTGCCCCCGGTATAGCAGTAATTTTAAATTATGGCCCACGCCGCTCCCCATAGCGGAGGTCGAGTCCGCGAGACGGAGCGAAAGCGACTGGTTAATATGGTAAACAGGCCACCCGCCGAGCAAAAATCACACTTTTTGCTCGGCTACGTGGAACAAGTTTAGGGGAAAATGCCATAATTATTATAGCCAGCAAGCTTTTTTAGGCCTGCCCCCGGTATAGCAGTAATTCTAAATTATGGCCCACGCCGCTCCCCATAGCGGAGGTCGAGTCCGCGAGACGGAGCGAAAGCGACTGGTTAATATGGTAAACAGGCCACCCGCCGAGCAAAAATCACACTTTTTGCTCGGCTACGTGGAACAAGTTTAGGGGAAAATGCCATAATTATTATAGCCAGCAAGCTTTTCAGGCCTGCCCCCGGCTGTGTTCGAAATGTTATTCTCTAGAGCTTACTTCTTGTCCATCCAGACGGTTTCCATCCGGGAGGTGTAGTTGCCGAAAGCCGGCAGGGTGGCTCCATGGGTCCACTTCTGGGTCGCCAGGTTGTTGTAGTAATAGAAGAGGAAGAGCCAGGGCGCTTCATCGACGATGATGGCTTCGGCCTTCTGATAGAGCTCCATGCGCTTGGCCGGATCGGATTCCACGCGGGCGTCGGCCAGCATTTTATCCACTTCGGGATTCTGGTAGCGGGCATAGTTGCCCTGCTCGCCGATGTTGCTGGAGTGGAGGTTCACATAGAGGAAGTTATCGGGATCGAGATAGTCGACCACCCAGCCCATGCGGTACATTTCATATTCACCGCGGGCCAGATTGTCCAGATGCACGCCCCAGTCGACAATGCGGATATTCATCTTGATGCCCAGCTCGGCCACCTGGGCCTGAATGGCCTCGGCCACGGCCGCGTGGAGGACGTTCTGATTGACCTGAAGGGTGGTTTCAAAGCCGTTTTCATAACCGGCTTCCTTCATCAGTTGTTTGGCTTTTTCCGGGTTGAACTCATAGCCTTTCAGGTCGGGGTTGTAGCCGGGCATGGAGGGCGGCAGAACGCCCTTGGCCGGATAATACAGCCCTTCCATCACCAGTTCGCTGATCATCTCGCGGTTGACCGCATAGTTGATGGCCTGGCGCAGTTTCTGATTGTCCTTGAAGGGGGCGGCGTCGTTGTTGAAGCCATAATAATAGGTGCCGGGCTGGGGGCCTTCGAGTAAGCTCGCGCCCAGAATTTCACGGCCTTCAGGCACCAGACGCTCAGGGATATCGCGGAACATATCGATGTTGCCGGCCTTGAATTCTTCCCAGGCCACGGTGCCGTCGGGGATGACCACCAGTTCCCAGCCGTCCAGATAGGGCAGCTGACGGCCCTGTTCATCCTTGCGCCAGTAATTGGGATTGCGTTTGGTGACAACGCGCTGATCCTGTTTCCACTCTTCGAAAACAAAGGGGCCGGTGCCCACGGGGTGGAAGTTGAATTCCTTGCCCCATTTTTCCACATCCTCTTTGGGCACAACCACAAAGGAATTGTAAGCCAGGACGGACAGGAAGGGAGCGAAGGGCTCTTTCAGGGTGATTTCCAGGGTATATTTATCCAAAACCTTGATGCCGGACCATTCCGTGGCTTTTTTGTCGGCCAGTTCCTGATAGCCCTCTATACAATCGATGAAATAGGCTCTGGGGGAGTTGTCGCGCACCATGCGTTCGAAGGACCACTTCCAGTCGTCGGCCGTCACTTCGCGGCCGCCGTTGGCCGTTTTCTGGCCGCCCTCGGTTTCAGCGTGGAAATAAACGCCCGGACGCAGCTTGAAGGTCCAGACTTTTCTGTCGTCAGAAACGGTCCAGCTTTCAGCCAGCCAGGGTTCGACGGTCTGGCCGTCGAGGCTGTTCATAACCAGGTTGTCGAAGAGGACATATGAAACGCGGGAGGAAGTGGTATCGGTGGGCATGTGGGGATCGAGTTTGGGCGGGTTGGAAACTTCATGCCATTTTAAGACGCCGCCGTAAACAGGTTCCTGGGCCAGGGCCGGGGCGCAGAAAAGCGCTCCGAGAGCCGCCATGATGATCAGTAACAACAAGGTTTTTTTCATAAATTCTCCTTCAGCTTTTTCGAAATACGCCTGACGCGCGATAGGCCGGAGGGCATGCGTATCCAGGCTAAAGTTAGGCAATAAGACAGACAAGCCAGAGAGGGCAGACCTCAATGCAAAATCATGAGAAGCTTTTTAGTCTTGTCGTAGTGTATAACATTTCCGGCAAATTCTCAATGTCTAACTGATTTCTTAGCAATGGCGACTAGTTGGATGAACAAGAACGTTACCTGAATGGATATGCCCCATTTTTATCAAACACTGATGCTTTTGCCTCGGTCATCGCGGAGCAGGGCAATGGCTTGAAACGACAAAGGTAAAACGCGGAGGACGGTGCGGTGAGATATCTCCATAGTGGCCCCCGATTTTTCTCTGATCCCGGCCGGGTGGCCTCATAAGAGGTTTGATAGTCCGTGCCCGTCCGGGGAGCAAAAATCGTGGTCCCCTCTGGAGAAATCTCACCGCCCCGCCCTCCTGGTCTTGGTCGGCTCATGTAAGAAAACCGCAACCGTCATCCTTACCAAACGCCGACACTGGCTAGGCCGGGCGGGCGAAAAATTTTCTGTAAGTCGCTCGAAATTTTGCTCCCCGGACGGGCACTGACAGACAGAATGCCATTAAAGCCACTCGGCCGGGAATACGAGAAAATTACGAGCGACGTCAGAAATTTTTTCGCCCGCCCGGCCGGGTTTTACCTTTGCCGTTTCAAGCCATTGTTCTTGAGCGCGGCTCATTTGTTGTTGACAAATGGAACGCCCGCATTGTTTCCTGACCGAAATAGCTAAGAAGGCCGTTTTTTTTACAGCGCTGAACATAGAGACTTTCAAGAATATACCAAGTGGTCATGAAGACCGCATTCCCATGGGGAATGGTGGTTTTTTTTATGCATTCATTGTGAAAAGGACGGTTTTATGAAACAATTTCTTATGGCGCTCCTTTTAGCCGCGCTGAAGACTATGGTGAAAATAGCCGCACCGATCAAGGCCCTGCCTAAACGCTTCAGAACTCGCTTCAACATGAAAAATCTCCCAAATATTCACTGCTTCAATTGAAAACTATTCAGCGTTTGAATGCCTGGCTTCCATAACCATCGGCGGCAGCGGAGCAAGGCGGCACGGGCTGAACAGATCCAGTTCCGGCTGATAAGCCCTGGTCTCAATTTTTAGAAGGCCGGCCAGGGAATGGAACAGGTTGTCATGAGATTGCGGTCGATCGCCCGCTTGTTTAAGGCAGTTATAATCAACCCGGCTGTTCCGCTTCATCACTTCCGACATCCACAACACCATCGGCACCTGTTTTTGATCCGGCGGGGCAATGCTGTATGGCAGGCCATGCCAATAGATGTTATTTTCACCCAAAGACTCGCCATGATCAGAAACATACATAAGGCCGGTTTCAAAGCGCGGGTATTTCTTCAAGGCCGCAAGGGCCCGGCCCAGAACATGGTCGGTATACAAAATGGTATTGTCATAGGTGTTGACACTAGCCTCCGGCGATCAGTTTTGCACTTCGCTGGTGTCGCAGGTAGGATGGAATACCTTGAACTCCTCAGGGTGCCTTTTGTAATACGAAGGACCGTGGCTGCCGATAGTGTGAAGAACGATCACAGTGTCCCGCTCGAGCTTGTTCAGAATGTCTTCCAGCGGATCGATCAGAGCTTCATCATGGCAGTACCCGTCCTCACGGTATCTGGGATCCTTCATTGCCGCCACGTCTATGGTCGTTACCCGCGAGCAGACTTTTTTGCAGCCGTCGTCATTTTCCAGCCAGATCACATCGTAACCCGCGCTGGACAGAAGATCGCGAATGTTCTCGCTATAAATTGCGTCATTGAGATTAAACTTTTTTCGCGGCATTACGGAAAACATGGCGGGCAAGAAAATAGCGGTGGCCGTGCCGCTGGCCGCCACATCAGAGAAGTTGACCACATCCTCCCCGCCCAGCCGGGGATTGGTTTCGCGGCCATAGCCATTGAGGGAAAAGTTCATGGCCCTGGCTGTTTCACCCACCACCAGAACGAATACGATAATGCCCTGGTCATGGCCCGGCTGGCGGCGGACGTTTTCATCCAGGCGCACAAATTTTCGATTGGCCAGGGCCTGGCTGCTCAGGCTGACTTTAGTCAATCGCTGATATATCGCTTTCACATCGCACCGCCCTCAGGTAAATAACCGGGCTTTTCATCTGAATGAAAGGCCGGCAAGAAACAGTTTAGGCTTTGGTAGGTAACGCGGTTTCTATGAAAAGTAAAGAATTGTAACCGCCTCCGAAACAGCTTGTATCAGGCCGTGCCTTTGGGCATAATTTAGGTGTCTGTTCCTGGAGTGGCCTATGAAAAGAATTTTAATAATTGATGACGATCAGGAATTGTGCGGCCTTGTCTCTGACTATCTGGAAGCCGAGGGCTTTCAGTGCGCCTCTGTTCATGACGGCGGCGCGGGGTTGCAAAAAGCGCTGGATGACGCCGCCGGCATTGACCTGATCCTTCTGGATATAATGTTGCCTGTAAAAGACGGCTTTGAAGTTTTGGGCGAAATGAGAAAAAGTCCGGCCGCGCCGCCGGTGATAATGCTGACCGCCAAAGGTGATTCAGTGGACAAAATCGTGGGCCTGGAAATGGGGGCGGATGATTATATGAGCAAACCCTTCAACCCCAGGGAGCTTCTGGCCCGGATACGGGCGGTGCTGAGGCGGTTTCAGGATACGCGGGTTTCCGGCGGAAAAGGGACTATATCGGAAACAGGTGGCAGCGATTTTAAACTGGATGAACAGGTCTTTGAGGCCAGCTATCAGGGCCGCCCCCTGAACCTGACGCCGGTGGAGTTCAAACTGCTTCAGATTTTTGTGGCCAATACCGGCCTGATAATAACCCGCGACAAGTTGTTCAAAGAGGCCCTGGGCCGCCGGGAGCACGCCTTTGACCGGAGTCTGGATATGCATGTCAGTCGTCTGCGAAAAAAGATATGGCCGGATTCCGGCGGCACTGAACGGCTGAAAAGCATTCGAGGGGAAGGGTATCTTCTGGTGCCGGAGCGGGGTTCGGAATGAAAGCTGCAGCTGCAAAATTTTGGAACAACCTTTCCATCTTCTGGAAGAGCTATGTTCTTTCAGTCCTTTTGTCCATAACGGTCATAACCATTGGCGAAGGGTGTGAGGATCTGATGGAAGATTTTTACAAGTTCCTCCGCCTGTCCGGCAAATCCGACAAAGCTGAAGCCCTGGCCTGGCTTTTGGCCATAGTCTCAAGCAGTCTGGCCGGAGGTTTTATTTTCAGCCGGATAATCACCCGTGCGCTGACTTGTCTTCATACCATGGCCCTGAAACTGGCTGAGGGCGACCTGACTTCACGCATGAGCGCACCGGAGATCACCCGGGGCGATGAAATCGGCTATCTTTCGCGCATGTTCAATCAGATGGCTGATGGGGTGGTTAGGCTTCTGGATAACGAGCGTCGGCTGATAAGAGATCTTTCCCATGAGTTGCGGTCACCGCTCAGCCGTATGAAAATGGCCCTGGCCATGCTGGAGAAAAAAGTTGAAATGGCGCCGCCTGAGGCGGCTGCCCAATATATTGGCCAACTTGAGAAAGATGTGGAGCGCATGGAATACATGATCAGTCAGATGCTGGAGCAGGCCAGGCTGGAGACGATGGTGGAAGTGGGGGTTGAGAAAGGGCTGATTGACTTGGCCGCCATAGTGCGCGAAAGTGTGGATGAACTGGAATTCCAGGCCCGGGAGGATGGGCTGGAAATAGTGGTGGAGGCGTCTGATGCACTTCCATTGCGGGGCAACGCCACAATCATCAAAAGGGCTACCGACAACATGATCAAAAACGCTTTACAATATACCGGCCGGAACGGCAGGGTATCTGTGCGCGTTTGGCCTGAGGGCGGTGATGTTGTTCTGGAAGTTTCAGATGAGGGGTCGGGTGTCCCGGAGGAGATGCTGTCTGATATTTTCAAACCTTTTTTCAGAGTTGATCCGGCCCGCGACCGAGCCAGCGGCGGCTTCGGGCTGGGGTTGTCCATTGTTGATCAGGCCGCCCAGACTCACCAAGGTAGTGTTAGGGCCTCCAACATCATCAAAGACAGCCGCCGCACCGGATTACGGATTACTTTGCGTTTGCCGCGTTAGTTGGTGATGTGGCGGCCCGGAGGGCCGCACGATAAAGGTCTTGGCCTTTCGGCCAACCAAAGGGTTCCACCCTCTGGACTCCGGCTGGGGGAGGGCCCACGCGGGCCCTGCCCCAGACCCCACCCGCGCAAGGGGGCGGGGCCCCCTTGACCCCCAAGAGGTCAGGGTCGGATTCAACTTTCTTTTTCCCGCATCGCCGCAACTCGCTTCGGGTACGAAGCTCAGACAAGCGGCGACGCTTCCTTCCTGGTCAGCTTTAAGCGCGGTCGGCAGCTTCACTTTGGTTTGTTGCATTTTGCTGTAGCAGCCTCATCAACATTTTGTTGCTTCACATATGTTCGGCTTATGACTTTTTCCCCTCAAAGAGATTTTCCAGCGCTGTAACCGTGAAACTTTGCCATTTTTTGTTCTTTAGGAAAAATATGAAAATTTTTCTTTTTTTTCTTTTTGCGACAAAAATGAAGAAATAAGCTCACAAAGTCAAACTAGTTCGCTTTTTCCCCCGATTCTGCTCCGATTCTTGTCTGGCATGTTAGTTGCTCATCTACATTATCGACGACGTGACTGAAATCGAAAAATGTTTATTTCAATCAGCCCAGGCTGAATGGACAACTGCGCTCTGATTATGGTTAGTGGCCGCCGTAAACAACAGTTTTCTAAACTGTTGCCGGTGGCTGGGATCATGAACGGCGATGCTATGTCTTCAGCCGCCTGTTCAGGGGAAACAGTTCACATTAAAAGAGGGACGAATGAGATGAAGAAAAACAACCTGATGCGTTTATTGGCCTTGATTTCACTGGGGTTTGCCTATGGTTCCATATATCTTCTGCCATATATGAAATCAGTTTTCTACAAACCCATGATCGCCGCCACCGGCTTTAACAACGCTCAGTTGGGCATGATGGTGACCATGTATACCATCGGCACAACCCTGACCTATCTCCCCGGCGGCTGGCTGGCCGACAAGGTCAAGCCCCGCTACATCATTCCCGTTTGCCTGGTCTGTAACGGCCTTTTGTGCTTCGCTTTCAAATTCGTTTGCACCAATTTTCATCTGAGCATGCTCATCTGGCTTCTCAGCGCCCTCTGCGGCGGCTTCGCTTTCTGGCCCGCCCTTTTGAAAAGCATTCGTCTTCTGGGCAGCCGTGAGGAACAGGGCCGCATCTATGGTCTGTTTGAAGGCGTCAACGGTTTGGCCTCGCTTCTGGGCAGCGCGCTGATGGTCTATGTCTCCACCTGGTTTGCCAATGAAGTGGCCGGTTTTCAGGGCGCGGTGGTGGCCATGGGCATTCTCTGCATTCTGGCCGCGGTCTTTTTCTGGTTCACCTTCAACGATCAAATGACCTATAACGAAGACGCGGCCGAAGAAGAAGGGCAGATCCAGTTGCGCGATTTCGTGCGCGTCCTGACCATGCCCACCGTCTGGGTTCCAGCCCTTTTGCTGTTCGGCGGCGTTACCATGTTCGGGACCATGGGTTATATGAACCCCTTCCTGATCGACAAAATGGGCGTGGCGGCCGTCTCGGTGGCCTTCATGAGCTCCATCCGCGATTACGGCTGCCGCGTCGGCGGCTTCGGCGGCGGCTGGCTGGCCGACAAGGTTTTCAAATCCTCCGCCAAATGGCAGGTCGTGGCCCACCTTCTGAACGCCGGGCTCATACTGGCCTTTATCTTCATCCCGGCCGGGAACCAGGTGCTGTCAATCTCGCTGATGTTCCTGTTCGCCCTGGTCACCTATGCCAACCGCGTCACCACTTACTCCATGCTGTCGGAACTGCGTGTGCCGGCCAAAGTCGCGGCCACAGCCCTGGCCCTGGTCACCCTCATCGGCTATTCACCGGATTTCTTTATCCACATCATGTATGGCAACTGGATCGATCAATACGGTGTGGCCGGTTTCGATAAAATCTTCCTTTACGCGGCGGCCGTCGGCGTCGCTTGCGTGCCCATAGCCCTGATCGGCGTAATGATGAGCAAAAAAATCAATAAACAGGCGGTTCCCGGAACACCGGCCGCCACCGATGAGACCCAGGCGGATCTGGCCTGAAAAAGGAGAGAAAACATGTTTCCATTTTATGACGTACTCAACCAACAGGAAATTGAAGCCATTCACGAAGCGTCCCTGAAAGTGCTGGAAGAGACCGGAGTGTATCTGTCCCACCCCAAAGCCCAGGAAGTTCTAAGCGCTATGGGGGCCACGGTATCTGATGACCGCGCCAGGGTCTTTATACCCCGCGCCCTGGTGGACAAGATGCTGGCCACTGTTCCCGCGAGTTTCATCTGCGGCGGGCGTGAGCCGGAGTTTGATCTGGAAATGAAGCAGGGCAACACCTACATGCGTCAGGTCGGCGGCCCCATTTCCCTATTTGACATGCGCACCAGCAAGACAAAAAATCTGACCCTGGAGGACAATATCAATTCCGCCCTCTTGATCGACGGCCTCCCGAACATTAATGTGGCCAGCTGCATGACCCCGCAGGACATCGAGCCCAAAACATACGATATTGCCGTAGTCAAGGCTCTCCTGGAGAACAGCCGCAAACATTTCTGGGCCCTGACCACCCATTCCTCTCATCTGAAATACGAATTGGAAATGGCCGAAGTTGTGGCCGGCGGCGCGGACAATCTGAAAAAACGCCCCCCGTTCAGCGGCATTTTCTGCGTCATCGATCCTCTGCGTTACCCCGATGACGAAGTTGAGCGCCTCATGCTCTATGGCAAATACAACATACCCGTGCGCGTACCCATAACATCGCTTATCGGGGCCAATTCGCCCTACACCCTGGCTGGCTCCCTCACCCAGATTAACGCCGAGTTCCTCTCTTCAGTGGTCATCACCCAGGCCATGTGCCCCGGCATCGGCCTGTGGTATTACACCCTTCTGCAAATCCTGGATATGCGCAGCGGCCGCAGTGTGGCCAACGGCCCGGAGCTGATGATCGCCTACGCCGGAGCGGCCCGGATGGCCCGCCATTACAACGTGCCTTCCACCTTCAGCACCGGCACCCTCACCGATACCCAGAGCCACCAGGCCCTTTATCACTATGGCAGCCTCCACACCCTGGCCGCCATGCTGGGCATTACTGAGCAGGGCGGCGCGGGCAGCATTCAGGCCGCCACCTTCTACAGCCACCAGGCGCTGGTTCTGATTAACGAAAGCCTGGCCTACACCAGAAAACTAATGGCCGGTTTTGAAATGACCCCGGAAACCCTGGCCACCGAAGACATCAAGGCCATGTCCGCTTCCGGCGAATACATTTCCAGCAAACTGACTATGAAGTATCTCCGCAAGGAAAAACGCTTCACCCCCGAGATCATGGACTGGCGGCAACTGGCCATGTGGGAGCAGGACCCCAGCACCATCATAGACCGGGCCGCCGCCAGGGCCGACCAACTCATCGCCAAGGCCAAGGCTGAAAATCCGCCTCTCCCGGCAGAGGTGACCAAAGAACTCAACCGCCTGATGTCCGCGGCTGAAAAAGAATTTGTTTAAGCTCTTCGCTTCATCTCTATATTCTTTTGTCCACACAGCCAAAACTGTAGGAGGCGGGGCTGAAAAAATTCTGTAGAGAGCCATTAATTTTGCGCCACTTGTTTGAGCTGAGTCTTCGAAGCGAGTTGTGGCGCTAAATTAATGGTGAACGAAAGAACTTTTTCAGCCCCGCCTCCGGCCCACCGACGGACTCTCCAAAACTAATCCCGCTTCCGCCCCACACGCGGCATATAATCATAGCGGCTCAAACTGTATTTCTTCATCTTGTAGTGCATCAACTGACGCGATATACCCAGCATCTCCGCCGCCATTCCCACTTTGCCGCCGGTCTTTATCAGGCACTCCTCAAGATTGGCGCGTTCTTCACGCTCAAAAGCCTCGGCCGCTCCATCCGGCTTTCTCCGTTTGCGCCCGCCCATGGAAGGGGGCGGCCCGGACATGGCGCCGGGATTGGCGAACACCGCTTGGCTGAAATCGCCAATGCCGCTGAAAAACATGGTTTCCCCGCTCTCCTGCCGTTCGATCTGATAAAGGTAGTGATCCGGCAGGTGGGCGCGGGTCAGTACGTTTTCCTTGTCTGTGAGATTGATTGAACCGGCCACCAGATTTTCCAGTTCCCGCACATTGCCCGGCCAGGGATAACGCCGCAGCCATTTCTTGGATTCCGCGTCAAAGTGGAGAACTTTTTTGCGTAGAAGCTTGTTGTACTTGGCGATGAAATAATTGACAAGTTCATCAAGGTCGTCCAGCCTCTCCCTTAAAGGCGGAATGTTGATGACAATCACCGCCAGACGATAAAAAAGGTCCGGCCGCATCTTCTCCTTCACCAGCACCTCATGAATGGGCGTGCCGATGGAGCTGATTACCTTCACATCCAGTTTGATGTCCCTGGCCGAACCCAGACGATTAATCCGCATTTCCTGCAAAACCCGCAACAGTTTCGGCTGAAGCTCCATCGGCATGGAGTCTATCTCGTCCAGATAGATGGTGCCGCCGTTGGCTTCCTCAAAGAGCCCCGGCCGATCCACCGCACCGGTGAAACTGCCTTTGGCCGTCCCGAAAAGAATGCCCTCCAAAAGCTGGGCCGGTATGGCCGCGCAGTTGACCGGCAGAAAAGGCTTTTTGGCCCTGGCCGAGGATTCGTGAATCAGCTTGGCGAAAAGCTCCTTGCCGGTGCCCGTCTCGCCGGAGATCAAGACGGCCGAGGGGCTGTTGGCCTTGCCTTTAGCCACATTTATGGCTTTCAACAGCTGCTCGTTCTCCCCCACGATTTTTTTCGGAGCCTTGGAGGCGGGCATAAGGTCCGGCCACATCAGGTGCCTGGCCGGGGCGGGATTGTGCTCATCTGCAATGGGTATGGTGAAACAGATTGAGCCGATTATTTTCTTTTCACTGTTGGTCAAAGGAAATACCCAATAGGTGCCGTGGATGACGCGCTCCTGTTCCTTATGGGTGTTATAGGGGCCGGTAAAGCCCAGAATCGGCCGACCCATTTTCTGGCAACTCCGCATAATGCCGGAATTGAAATCCAGATAGCGATAGACCGACGCTTCCGGCCGCCCCAGCACCTCCTGTGGCTGGAGGTTGTCGATCTTGGCGTGAGCACGGTTATAATAGATGATGACGCCCTCAGTGTTCATAGCCATGACACCAATGGGCAGAAGGTCGAAGATTCTTCGCAGTTGTTCCAGATCCTGAGCCAGAGTCTGGAAAAAAGTATAGATCGGAAAGTAGACGTCAGGATAAGAACCATAGACCATTGGCGTCACCATGATAAAACAGGCGGCCGGTTTCCGGCCGCCTGGCAATGTTAGGAAACTACTTTTTTTATCGCATGTATAACCCCTTCTGTCAATCCCGCATTTCAGTTTCCAAGATAATCGGGGCGGATTCTTCGGCCGCTTTGCTCATCAGCTTGTCGCTGATTATGCTGCGCGGCGAGAGCGCGGCCCCAAAATCCTCCCTCAGTGATTTGAAGAGACCGGCCGCTAGGGTTACGATAATGGGCAGGAGAATCACCCCGCCCACAATGGTGGAAGTCTGAACTGTTTTTAGCGCTTTCTCCCCGCCCGTCACCAGTATGCCCATGCCGAACAGGGCCAGAAGAGAAGCCCAGACCATTCTGTTCCAGCGGTGCGAAGGCAGGTCGCTGTAGCCTTTCTTACAGCAGATGTTGGCCAGCGCCTGAGCGGAGGCGTCCAGGGTGGTGGCCAGAAAGATAAAGCACAGAGCCGTGTAGGCTGGTATTATCACCCATTTCAGCGGCAGTGAGGCCATGACCGCCAGACAGACCGCCGGATCGCCCCTGGCCGCCTGAATGCCCACCACGTCCACCAGTCCGGTTTTCTGGGCGTAGAGGCTGTAGGCCCCGAAAATAGCCAGAAAGGCCCAGCAGCCCAGGGTGCCCCAGACGCACTCGGCCACCACCAGTTGACGGATGGTGCGGCCTTTGGAAATGCGGGCCACAAACAGGGCGATAACCGGGGCGTAGGCTACCCACCAGGCCCAGTAAAACACGGTCCACCACTGGGGCCAGGCGTCTTTGGCCCCGCCTTCGGCCACCAGCCGCAGCGGTTCAGTCTGAAAAATCAGGCTGGGAAAATTGTTCAACAGAAGCCCCAGGCTGTTGGTCCAGAGATCAAAGATAAAGCCGGTCGGGCCGAGCAGCAGCACCAGGGCCAGAATCAGAAAACCGAGCCACACATTTATTCTGGTCAGGTTCTGCATGCCTTTCTCCAGCCCCATAAAAACGCTGAAGCCAAAGATTCCAAAGAGGACAAACGTGACCAAACCCTTGAACATCATGGTGTCCTCAAAGCCGGTGAGGCCTGAGAGAAGCTGTGAGATCAGAGGAATGGCCAGCCCCAGCGAGGTCCCCACCGCCCCGACCGTGCCCAGGAGCACGAAAATTTCGATCAGCCCGCCCCAGAAGCCGTTTGACTTCGCGCCCAGAACCGGGCGGCACGAATCACTTATGCGAAAGATTTTTTCCCGGCGCACATAAACGCTGTAGGCAATGGGAATGGTGGGCAGGCAGTAAATGGCCCAGGCCGAGAAGCCCCAGTGGAACATGGGCAGCATATGAGCCCAGACCAAAGCCTGGTCGCTCAACGGCTCTATGCCCATGGGCGGGCCGGTCAGATAATGGATGGGCTCGACTATGGACCAGATCATCAGGCCTATGCCCACCCCGGAGCAGAAGAGCATACTGACCCAGGAAAAGGTGCTGAATTCGGGCAGGTCCTCCGGTCCGCCCAGCCGGACGTGGCCGTAACGGCCGAAGCCGAGCCATAAGACGGCCAGAAAGGCGGCCACGCCAAAGACCATAAACAAAGAACTGAGGTTCTTCATGACAAACGAATAGGACGAGTTGACCCAGACGCCGGCCACATCCGGGAAAAAAGCCATGGCCAGGCCAAAGGCGGCCACGATAGTCAGGGAAGGCCAAAAAACCAGCGGTTCTATTGGCGCGTTTTTATTTTTCGATATTGCCATAAAAGCTCCGTTTCGCCCATTATGGATCGGAGGCCCGGCCGTGAGGGTTGAGGCGCGCCGATTGATAACAGTGTTTTAATTAACACGCGGCCGACAGCGGCAGACGGTCTGATGTTTATGACAAGTGACGTGCGAAAAATATTTTTTTCACTAATTGTTAGTAGCAAAATGCGCGCCATTACTTCAGGCAAACGTTTTGTGATCAATGTAAACAGGCTCCGCGCGGGAGCCTGTTGTTTTATCTTATGTGCCTGGAAAATCAAGCCCTCAGGTCAGCCCCAGTCCTGATCACTGTCCGTTGACAGGCTGGGAGCTTCATATTGGGCCCTGGAACCGCCAATGAATTTGGGGCGGCGTTTCAGACAGGTCAGGGCGGCCTGCCCCACTTTTTTTATGGAGAGCCGCACCGGCACCTGAACCGGAATCACATGCATGCCGATTTCCGTATCACCAATATCCAGCCCGCCGTGGGCCGCTACTTTTTCCACCACCACCGGACGGCAGAAAGCCCGGTAAGCGGCCGTGGCGGCGGCCCCGCCCGCATTGATCACCGGAATGACCGTGACTTCCTCAAAATTGTATTTCTCGGCCGCTTCCTCTTCAATGACCAGAGCCCGGTTGAGGTGCTCGCAGCACTGCACAGCCAGATATATGCCCCGTTCTTTGAGCACCGGCAGAATTGAGGCGATTATGGCTTCGCCATAAGCCTGGTTGGAGCACTGCCCTATCTGACGTCCGCCCACCTCACTGGTGCTGCAGCCCAGAACCACAATCTGCCCGGCCCGGATTTTCGATTCCTGGAGAAATTCATTGATGGCTGTGTGAAGGCCGGATTTTATGGCCGCAATGTCTGAATTCATATTTCACCTTCCAGAATGTATTTCAACCGTTTTGATTATAGAACAACACGTGTCATCAGTGTTGCATAATAACCAAGGTTATGATAATTTCAAAGCATCGTCAATAATGAACAGGCATTAACATTTCCCCAACAGCACTATAACCTCATGGAGAGCTTATGGAAACTCCAGCGCCCGCCCCCGGCGTAAAAGCCAGGCTTGATATTTCATCTATCCTTAGCAGAAGTTTCGCTATCATGCTTGAACGCCCAGGCATTTTTCTTGTGCTGGCCCTTATCTCCTGGCTGCCCAGCCTGGCGGTGGATTTATTCATTCCTGATACCGCGGCTGGAAAAGTCGGCTTGGCCGTTCTTGTCGATTTCCTGCTCGGCATGGTGATCGAAGGGGCCATTGCCTATGCCACCTTTTATGCTCTGAAAGGGCTGCCTTTCACTATGGGTGATTCTCTGAGCGTGGGCCTGGCCAAAGTTGGCTCAATAGTCCTGGCCGCCATACTGGTGGGCATTGGTGTGCTCCTGGGCACCATTCTGCTTATAATTCCCGGCATTATTATATACTGCATGCTGGCCGTTACTATTCAAGCCTGTGTGGTGGAAGACCTTGGCGCGATTGACAGCCTCAAGCGCAGCGCGGATCTAACCCGCGGCTATCGCTGGCCCATTTTCGGCCTGGTGCTCTTGGTCAGTATTGGCGGCGGGCTGGTGGTGGGTTTTATCAGCGGCTTTGGCGTCGGCTTCAGCGCCTCTTCCGGCACGCAGACCCCGATTATTATTACCACAGTTATGGCCAATGCGGTTGGAGTGGTGATTACGGCTTTCGCCTCCATTATGTATTCCATAATTTATTTCGATTTGCGTTGTCTCAAAGAGGGGCTCTCTCTCGATTCACTCACCGCCGTCTTTGATTGACAGGTCATAATCAGCAAAGCCGGTCCCTCGTGGACCGGCTTTGTTTTTTGAAATCACTTCATAAACCTTCAGAAATCTTAACCCGCCGGAAGCCGGAAGTTTTGGTCCGGCTCCGTTCCGGGGTCTTTAGTCACGGAGCCGGACCAAAACTTCCGGCTTCCGACGGGTTAACTGGTAGGAAGCTGACCCAGCGATTACTTCTCTTTTCTTTTGACCAATCCTAAAATGTAATCTGTGCTGACCTTATAATACTTTGCCAAGATGAACAAATGACGGATAGGTATTTCTCTTTCACCAGATTCATATCGGGCATAAGTTTGCTGGAGTATTCCCAAAACTGCTGCGATTTCTTTCTGCATTTTATCACGGTCCTCTCGCAATTCACGCATCCTGTTACAGTATACCTTTTTCATACACCAGATCTCCCTTATAGGAAAAAGATAGAACACACTGGCTGTGGCCGTATTATTCCCAAATTACCGTTTATTTTCCTACATTATTACACGCTGTAGACGATAGGTCTACAGTGTATAAGTGTAATGTATATATCAATTTATATAAGTAAAATAATTGTATAAATTATAATACTATTGACTTATAGTCTTCAATAATAATAAATTTTGATATATCTGTTTCAATGTCTATCTATAGATGCAAAAGGAAAGACATGATAATGAATAGGCAAGACGAAAAAAGAAAATGACCGCCCGCTTAGTTTTGGCAAAGAATATACGATTGATCCGCGATCATCGTGGATTTTCCCAAGAACGTTTGGGTGAGATGAGCTATCTTCATCGAACCTACATATCATCAGTTGAATGCGGGAATCGTAATATTTCTGTGGATGCAATAGAGCGTATTGCCATAGCTCTTGGAGTTAATATTCAAATCCTTTTTGATGAAGATTTATCATTGGATGGATTATAGTAAACTATACCGTGTATCGTTTAAAGTTTCGCTATAGCGGCTGACCGCCGACGGGAGAAATATTTTTCCGTAATTATAACGTTGACTGTGTACTAACCGCGCTTGGCCTTTGGCGACGGGGTGTCGGTTTTGTCGGCCTTGTAGCTGCCGAACAGCTGGCCGCGTTCCAGGTCGGCCCTTTCGGAGGTGTAAAAGTCAGTCAGAAAACGGCGGATTTCTGTGACCGGCACTTCCGAATCCCAGCCGATCTTGCGGCATATCTTTTGGCAGACATCAATCAGAAGACGCGATGTTTCATGTGACTTCGGCCGCCGGAGGAATTCTTCCAGCACCTGAAGCTCAAAGGCTCCATAAACGGCCAGTTGTTCATGGGTGAAGACGTAGGTCCGGGCCGGCCCTTCTTTCGGCGGCTCCAGGCTCAGGTCTTCCAGGAGCGCCCGCTTGGGCATGGAGATAACCAGCGTGCCGCCGATCAGGTCTCCGGCCCGCAGACGCTCACGGTTCCACATCGGCAGCGATACCAAAACCAGCACCCAGCCCAGAAGGGTCAGTTCTTGCCAGAATCCGGCCCCCCCGGCGGCCGGGAGGCTCAGGGCCAGCGACAGCGGCAGGAAAAATTCCACTTCCCTGGTCAGGTTGCGGGCGATGACGGCGGTCGGGGTCAGTTCCCCGCCATCGCGGCTGATAACCCGGAGGCCGCAGGTTTTTTTGCCCGGAGTGCGCCCCTGCCAGGCCAGTTCAAAGTGGAGAAAATAGAGGTTGCGCACAATAAAGGCGATGAACAGAATAAGAGTCAGGCCCACCGAGGCGTTGGTGCGGGAAAAAATCAAGAGGATTCCCAAAATATAAATGAAGATCACCGCCGCGAACATCAGCACCAGATCGATCAGGAAAGCGGCCAGCCTTTCGCCCCGGCCGCTGATTTGAACATCCAGCGGCACACCTTCGGGGCTGACAATTATTTTGCGGCGGCGGGTTATGCCTTCCAGGAGGGCGCCGACGCGGTCATCTCTCAGAGCCATTTTCCCCGGCCTTTCCGACTTTGGTGAAATAGAGGAACCAGACCAGCCCGGTCAGTGCGGCCATAAGATAGCGGCCCGGAGTATTGTTGATCAACTGGCGGCAGCCGCCCTCCAGAAACCCGGCGATGAAAAACAGGATCACTGAACCGGCCACCACCGAAGCGGCCCGGCGGCCGTGGAGAGCCAGCGCGTCCAGGCGGGACATTTCACCGGGAAAGATGATTTTTTCAGCCACCACCAGACCGGCCGCGCCGCAGAGGATAATGGCCAGAAACTCAGTCACCCCGTGGATGGAGAGCCAGCCGATGAAATCCAAAGTCAGGCCCTTGTCCGCGTGGAGGGCGATGAATGCTCCGAGAGTCAGGCCGTTGTAGGCCATAAGAAACACTGTGGGAAGTCCGAAAGCGAAGCCCAGGCCGAAAGCCATCAGGCCCACGATGGTGTTGTGGCGGAAAAGTGAATTGGCGAAGACTATAAAGGTGTCCACAAAGCCGGGCCAGGGGGCGAAAAGTTCGGTGCGCATCAGGTCTTCGGCCGTGCTGTCCGGCCCGCGCCCGCCCGCCAGCCACTCCGGCACCAGGAGGTTGAAATAGTTCATATCGCTTTTCACCAGAAGATAGCCCACCAGACCGCCGACCATCAATAGGGCGAAGATAATGGCCATATGCCAGCGCATGGCCCGCACGTTTTCCGGGAAATCCCGGCGGATAAAAGAGCCCAGATTTTTCAGAATGCCGGTGCGCGGGCCATAGACGGCCAGATAGGCCCTGAGGGAGAGATTTTCCAGATACAGAAGCAGGTTGCGATCCAGGACGATATTCCTGGCCACCGACAGTGACGACATGACCGACCGATACAAAAGAGGCAGCTCTTCCACTTCCTGGGCCGACAGGGTGGAAAGCCCCTTCTTTTCCAGGCGGTCGACCATATCATCGAGCTTCCGCCAGCCGGCTTCACGCCCTTTGCGGAACTCCGCGCTTCTGAGAACCAGGGCGGACCGGGCCAGGTTTTCCGATTCAGGGCCGAGGCGGCGCGGGCCGGAAATGGGCTGATCGTTGGCTGCACCCGTTTGCGCGCTGTCTGCCGCCGGTTGACGGAACGTTGGCCGCGCGCCGGTGGAAACGGTCATAAAAGCCCCCTTTGTTTGATCATCAGGTAACGGTTTAACAGGGAGGCCGACATCTCGCGGGCCGGGACATCAAGGCAGTGGATACCCAGTCTGGCCGCCCGCTCCAGCACTATGGCCCGGTCGCGCAGAAACGTATCGGCGATGACGGCTTCGGCCACGGCCGTAAAATCTTCCGGCGGGGCGTTTCTGGTGCGGGTGAGGAATGGATCGGAGAGGGTCACGAATATGACCAGGTGCCGCCGGGCCATAAGCTGAAGGCTTTCCAGCAGGAGTTCAGCCGAAATGGTATCGATAAACTCAGTAAACAGCACCACCAGGGCCCTCCGCTTGAGGCGGGAATTCAGCTCGGCCAAACCAAGGGTGAAATTGGTTTCTTCGGTCTGATAATCCAGGCCGGAGGTGAAGCGCTGAAACTGGGTGAACCAGGGCATGCCTCGGCCCGGCTTGAGGTAGCTTCTGAAACCGGCGTCAAAGCCCGCGCCGCCCACCAGGTCGCCGTTATGGAGCGATATCCACGACAAAATCAGCCCGGCGCGAATAGCGTGATCCAGGCGGGGCATGCCGTCAATGGGCTCCAGCATCAGGTGTCCGGTATCAAAGCCCAGCACCACCTGATGATTGCGTTCCTGACGGAATTCCTTGGCCAGGAGCTTACGGTGACGGGCCGAGCGCTTCCAGTCAATCAGCCGGTTATCCATGCCTGGGGCGTAATCGGTAATATTGTCGAATTCCGTGCCTTCCCCTTTGAGGCGCTGGGTCTTTATGCCGAAAGCCGCGTCGCGGGCGAAAAATTGCAAAGCCGCTTCATGAATGCCTTTAAGGTCGGGCACGACTTCAATGGTCTTGTCCAGCGGCCGCCTCTGGCGATATTCAACCAGCCCCAGCGGCCCGCGCCAGCGCAGCCACAGGGCCAGGACCGTCAGCCGGCCGCGCCGCAGCGGCGCCAGCGGGAGGCCCATTTCCAGCGGCCCTTCCGATATATAACCGAATGAAGGGCGCGGCTCCTCCGCATCGCCCTTCAGCTCCAGAAGGGTCTCCACCGGCAGCGGCCGGTCATAGGCTTCGGCGGTCAAGGTCAATCTGACTTCATCTTTAAGGCCGACATAAAGGCGCGGCGGCACGGCGGCTTCCGACAAAAGCCTTCTGCCTGATAGCGCCATGACGAAATCGGCCCCGATAAAGGCCAGGACAAAAGCCGGATAATAGAGCGCGCCATACCAGCCCCCCGGCCTTACTGTAACAATCAAAAGAGCCAGGGGAACGGAGAGCGCGAATAAACAGGCGGCTTTGCGGGTGGGCCGCGTCATCTGGGGGCCGCCGTCTGGTCAATGATGGAGGACAGGGCCTGGTCGCTGGTGACGCCCTCAATGTCTGAGGCCGGGGTCATGACGATGCGGTGGCGCAGAAGGGGCAGTGTTATCCTCTTGATATCGTCGGGAATGACGAAATCGCGGCCGGAGACGGCGGCGAAAGCCCTGGAGGCCGAGGCCATCATATTGGCCGCGCGGGTGGAGGCCCCGGTTTCAATGGCCGGGTGGGAGCGGGTGGCCCGGATGATGTCCACGATGTAATCCACCAGTTGGTCGGTCAGACGAATGGCGGCTGTGACGGCCCTGGCTTCGGCCAGTTGTTCCTTGCTCACCACCGGCCGCATGGCGAAATCGGATATTTTGGGCATGGCCGAATAATGGCCGTGACGGCGCACAATGTCGCGCTCTTCATCGCGGGAGGGGTAGTCGATCACCACCTTGAACAGGAAGCGGTCCAACTGGGCCTCCGGCAGGGGATATGTGCCCTGCTGCTCAATGGGGTTCTGGGTGGCCACCACCATGAATTCCTGGCCAAGGTCATAGGTCTGCTTGTCAATGGTGACGGTGCGTTCATTCATGGCCTGGAGCAAGGCCGCCTGGGTTTTGGGCGGGGTCCGGTTGATTTCGTCGGCCAGGAGGATGTGGGTGAAAATAGGCCCGGCCGTCAGAACGAACGAATTGGTCTGAAAGTTGAAAAGATTGGTGCCCAGAACGTCGCCGGGCATCATGTCGGGGGTGAACTGGATGCGGCCGAAGTGGAGGTTCAGGCACACGGCGAAGGATTGAACCAGAAAGGTTTTGCCTGTGCCGGGCACACCCTCCAGAAGCACATGACCGCCGCTCAAGAGGCTGGTCAGCAATAGTTCCACCGCCTCTTCCTGCCCGACGATGACCTTGCCGATTTCGGCCCTGATGCTATTTACGATTGACCCGACTTGTCCCAGATCCATTCAGAATGTCTCCCTTCCAGCGATAAATCTTCCTGGCGTTTTTATAAAGCCGGTCCAGGCCTCCGGCGTTTTTGCCATGCTTGTCAAACGCATCCCGCATAATGTCCGAGCAGGATGTTTTTAAGCCTCTGGAGCGGCCGACGCGGTCCAGCCACTCTATCAGGTTTTTACCAGCCAGGCCGCCGGGCGCGTGGAGGGCGGCGGCGGCCGAGCGCACCGTCAGGCGGATGAAGCCGCGCAGAATCACCTCATGGTGCCCGGCGTAATCCAACAGGCGGGCCCCATTGGCGATAAGCCCGGCCTTACCAAAATCAAGCGCCCGTTTTGAGCGTCTGGCCACCCCGAAGCGGCCGGTCCCGGCCAGCACCATCATCAGCGCGGCGGCGCAGACCAGAGCGGTCACCACCGCGAAGGGGAAGCGGAACAGAAGTTTCATCGGCGACCATTGAGCCGCCTGAAAGCCGTGCACTGTCTCATCAAAAACAATGGGAGCCTCGGCTCCGCCCCCGCCGTCCGTGGCGGCCAGGGCATCGAGCAGGGTGACCATAAAAGCGGCGTTCCGCCCACGGCCCAAGCCGTGATTGGACATGACGTCGGGATCGGAAAGCACCCAAATCCGATTGCGGCCCTCCCGCATTTCGCCAACCAGCATGGCCTCTTCCGTGCCCACCACCGGCCGCAGCTCTTTGGAACGGATCAGTTGGACCAGTCCGCCGGAGCCGGAGGGTTTGAAGGGCAGCTCGTTTCCTTCCCACTCCTTGGGCCATTCTTTGCGGATGACCCAGCTTTGACCGGCCACCAGAGCCAGGGTTTGCTGGGGGTTGAGATTGGCGACGGGCATGACTTCGCCTATCCAGGCCGGGCGGTCTTCATCCTGGAAGCCGCGCCATTTTGGCAGCACCAAAAGCAGCCGGGGAGCGGAGAGGAGCCGGAGGCCGTCTTCGCTTTTGATCAGCCGCAAATCCGGCTCGGCCACAATTAATGTGCCCCTTGAGCCGACCGTGGCCAGGGTATTGCTGACGGCCCGCCGCACGGGCCGGCCCAGCCGCCGCATCACGTCATAGATTCCGGCGTGGCCAATGGCGGAGGTGGAAAAACTGCCGGGGCTGGAGCGGCTGCCCCTGGAAACGGGGGCGTCGTCAAAGGCCGGAAGCAGAACCGACAAGGCCAGGAGAGTGAGCGCGCAGGCCAGCAAGAGGGCCAGGGTGGAAGGGGTAAAAACCGTGTTCTTCATACCCGCCCTCCGCTCTGAAGGCTCTGGGTCAGGATTTCAAAACTTTGGCGGCAGGCCAGATATTCCGCTTCACCCGGTTCGTAGTCGCCAAAATAAGATATTTCCACCCGGCCGATGATATCGGCAAAGGCTGCCCCGGCCTTGGGCCCCAGGCCGATGCGGGCCAGGATTTCGCGGCTGGTCAGGGAGGCGGCTATCGAAACATCCAGCTTCAGACGCAGTTCACTGACGCTCCGCAGCAGAAGCACATGCATGGCCCTGGCAAAATTGCCGCGCCTGGCCAGTTCCTCCGCCTCCAGTTGCGCCATATCCATGCGGGCTGTAACTGCATGAGGCGCGTCGTCCGCCGCCGCTTCTTCTTCCGCCTTGAGCTTGCGGGCGCGGCTGTTGCTCCAAAGGTTGTCACGCAGTTTCAACAGAAGCACGGCCACCACCACTGCAATGGCTCCCCATAGTAAAAATTTGGCGGTTTTCTCTGACAGGGAAAAGAATGAGGGCAGTTTGATGGGTTCAAGGTCGGGGGGCACCGGGTACCCCTCAGGCATTTGGGTCTGAAGGTTGAGGTGGCGGATGGATTGTTTAAGGGCGGAAGCGGCGGCTTCTTCTGAAACCGCCGCCGGGCCGGACGAATCAGCATAAACTAACGGTCCGGCCCAAAGGGCAATGGCGACGCACAATATGGCCGCTATTTTTCCAAACAGTCGCATCGGGGAAATCTTTCAACGGAATATCAGCTTTTAATAACCTCACGGCTCAGACCATCATACAGTAAAACACTGTTGAGGGGAAGACGCGAAAGGTTTAAGCAGCAATTCTAATTATGTCCGACACCGCCGCATAAAGCCGGGGTCGAGCGCAGCGAGACGGAGCGCCAGCGACTGATTTTGACGAAAAAATAGTTGCTCGCGAAACAAAAACCACGCTTTTTGTGTAGCTACGAGTCGTAAGTTCAAGGGAAAAACCCATAATTAGAATCGCTGAGGTTTAAGCTATGACGTAGCCGTCTTCATCAAAATTGTAAGCCGCGCTGATAATGCTTTTGTCCTCATTTAAGGCGGCAATGGCGTTCAGCTCCTGTTCGTTTAGGGAAAAGCCGTCTATATCCGCGTTTTCCCGAATGCGGACCGGATGGGCTGATTTGGGTATGGCCACCAATCCGTTCTGAACTTCCCACCTAAGGACAATCTGGGCTGGAGTGCGGTTGTATCTGGCGGCCAGCTTTTTGATGACTGGAGCCTCAAACACTTTGCCGCGCGCCAGTGGAGCGAAAGCCTCCACCTGTATATCTTCCTTGATGCACCACTGGCGCAGCTCTTCACTGGTTTTCAACGGATGAATTTCGACCTGATTGACCGCCGGGCGAATGGAGGCCTTGCTCAATAGCTTCTCCAGCTTGGGCACATCAAAATTGCAGACGCCGAGGGACCGGACCAGCCCGTCCGCCCTCAGTTTCTCCAGGGCCCGCCAGGTGTCTTCCGTGCGCCCGGCCACCGGCCAGTGGAGCAGGTATAAATCAAGATACTCCAGCTTCAGAAGTCCCAGGCTCCGGCGGCAGGCCGCCAGCGTGGATTCATAGCCCTGCTCGTCATTCCAGACTTTCGTGGTGATGTAAAGCTCTTCGCGGGGAAAGCCGCTTTGGCTAAGCACCTGCCCCAGTTCAGCCTCGTTTTGGTAATATGAGGCTGTATCGAAAAGTCTATAGCCGGCCTCCAGGGCCGCAGTCAGGGCGGCCGGGGTCTCTTCCGGGCTCATGCGCCAGAAACCCAAACCCAGGCGCGGTATTTTACTTCCGTCCGACAGTTGAAAACCGTTCTTGATATTGAACATGGCGGCCTCACCTTCATGTTGTCCCGAACGAACAATTATCAGTGCGTGTCAGGGCACCGCAAATCAAAGATATATCTTACCATGCTTCAAAGCAATTTGTAATACATACGAATAATGGGGCCAGGGCAGCCGCTTGGAAACGGCAAAGATAAAACCAGGCCGTGCGGGCGGAAACTTTTATGAAAGGCACTGACGTCGCTCGTAATTTTCTCTGATTCCCGGCCGGGTGGCTACATCGGCGGTTGGTGAGTGCGTGCCCGTCCGGGGAGTAAAATTACGAGCGACTTACAGAAAATTTTCCGCCCGCACGGCCTGGTCAGTGTCGGCGTTTGGGTGGGGTGACGGTTGCGGTCTTCTTTTTGTGAGCCGACCACGTCCTTCTGGTTTTACCGGGAGCTCTTTTTTCAGCAATTGTCCGGCGATTTTTTTGGTTGGTTGTGTTATAATAATTACTAAGTCGGTCGATATAGATACCTTGCTGTTTTGTTAAATTTGGGTCAACTGGAACTTTATATGTTTTACCTGCTTCAACCAGTGATTTTTCAACTTCCGCCTATTTTAATCATATCGAATATCGAGATCAAACCATAGACATGACTAGAATCATACACTTGCCAAAAATGGATTATGGCCTTACCATTATCCAGTGATATATTGTCTGAATTACCACAATATGTGGCCCGAAATATGCTACAATTTGACCGATGGCGTATTTTTTGACAGGAGAGTAAAGATGCATGCAGGAGTTGGCTTCAGTGAAAATCCAGATACCGTCATGGGCGGGATGCAGGCCGCAAGCGAAGCTTTGAAAGAAGCCGGGCGCTCCGGGCCGTGCGATCTGGTGCTCCTGTTCGCCACGGCCAGGCATGACGCCCCCACTCTGCGTGAGGCGGTGGCCTCAGTGGTCGGGCGCGATGTCCCCATAATCGGCGGCGCCTCCACCGGGGCCATTTCCAACACCGCTTTCGGCTATGCTGGCGATCAGATTATCCTGGCCGCTTTCTGGCTGGACGGCTCCGGCTATAACCTTGAAATCCAGGCGGAACTGACCCCCGGCGAAGAGGAAGAGGCCGGCCTTGAGCTGGGCCGCAAGCTGGCCGGGCGGGGCGTGCGGCCCGATTCCAACGTGCTCCTTTTTTATGACGCCATTAACCGCATCGATGACCAGGTGAAGATGATCATGGCCACCCCCCTTCTGCGCGGCCTTGAAAAGAGCCTGGGGTTCCTCCCTGACCTCATCGGGGCCGGTCTTCAGGGCGACTACTCCGCCTCGCCCACCATGCAGTGGACCGGCCAGGGCACCGTGGATCATCATGCCCTGGCCCTGACCTTTTCCGATGATGTGCGCATAGACAGCGTCATCATGCACGGCTGCCGTCCGGCTACCGGCTATTACACCGTCACCAAAGCCGATATGCAGACCATCCTGGAAATAAACGGCCGTCCGGCCCTGAGCTTCATGCATGAACTCCTCGGCCCGGCCATACCGGTGGAAGATTATGCCTTTTTCCTGATTTTTGGCATAAACCGGGGCGACAAGTGGGGCGAATTCGATGAAAAGAGCTATGCCAGCCGCCTGTGCCTGGCCATAGACAAAGAGCGCGAAGGCATCGTTATGTTCGAACCGGACATGGTGGAGGGTACCCAGTTCCAGGTAATGTTCCGCAGTCTCGACCTGGACTATATGCCGCCGAGAATAGAGCGGCTTTTTTCCGGGCTGGACGGCCGCAAGCCGGTCTTCGCCCTGTATATTGACTGCGCCGGGCGGGCCGCCGCCTATTCCGGGGCCGACCTGGAAGACGCTGTGGCCGTGCAGAAGACCGTCGCCGGACGGGTGCCTTTAGTGGGCCTTTATACCGGCGTGGAAATTGCTTCTGTGGAAGGTGTGCCGCGCGGGCTGGACTGGACCGGCGTTTTCAGCCTGTTCAGTGTGCCTAAATAATGAACTCTGATGGAAATGTCAGTAAGTGAACCTATGAGTAAACATATATCTGAAGTGGAAGAATTGCGCCGGGAGGTGCTGTATCTGCGCCAATTGGCTGAACGGTCGGTGGCCCGGATGCTTCTGGTCGATACCCAGGCCATTGCCATTCGCCATGAGCTGGAACAGAAGCGGCGCGGCTTCAGCCTGATGGCTGATCTGGCCGTCAACCTCAAGCCCGGCACGGATTACGATGGGGTTTTCACCTCCGTGGCCCGCCGCATCAACGCCGCCCTGAACATGCAGCGCACGGCCGTCCTGGTGCCGGATGAGGAAGGGCTGTTCCGGCCGTCCATTCTCCAGGGCTATTCCACGGAAGAGCGGGAAACCATTTCCGCCCTCCGTCTTAAGCTTGACGATGAACTTCTGGAGCCGCGAGAGGCCGTGCTCATCACCGGGGCCGACCCGCCGGAGCGTTTGGCTGAATTTCGCCGCGCCCTTTCTCTGGCTTTCCTGATTGCCGCCCCGGTGCATTTAAATGGACGGGTGGTGGCGGTGCTGGTGACGGGCCGTCAGGCCGAGCAGCCGCCCTTCCTGCCCCGGCTGGGCCAGAGCGATGTGGAAACCGTCCAGACTCTCAGCGCCTATCTGGCGGCCATGCTGACCGGGCACCGCCTGGAAGAGGAAGAGGCGGAAAAGCACGATCTGGAAGAAATAATGCGCACGGTTTTCACTGCCTCAATGGATGGCTATATTGTCTGGAACAGCGGCCACATAGAAAAGGTCAGCAGCGGTGCGCTGAAGCTTCTGGGGATGCACTGCGACCTGAATTTCAGTTCAGACCATGACGCCTTTGGACTGACTGACAACCATTTGAATGCGGTTTTCAAAAAAGTTATTACTAAGGGGCAGGTGCGTGAAGAGCTTTTGCTGAAAGCTTGTGATGGAGAGCTGATTCCCTGCGAAGTGACCCACTTGCCGCTAAGGCTGCATAACGCCACCTGCCTGTTGAGCTATGTCCGTGATTTGCGCGAACAGAAAATTCACGAGAACGCCCTTCTGGCGGCCAAGGAGCAGGCCGAGGCGGCGGCGGTGGCCAAAAGCGAATTTCTGGCCAACATGAGCCACGAAATCAGAACGCCCATGAACGCCATTTTGGGCCTCACCCATATTCTCAAAGACGGCGGTGGCCTGGACAGTCAGCAGGCCGGCTACGTTTCCGGCATCGAGGAATCATCCACCGGTCTTCTGCGCATCATCAATGATGTCTTGGATTTTTCCAAAATTGACGCCGGCAAAATGGTAATGGAGCGCACTCCTTTCAATCTGGAAGAGGTGCTGGAATCCGTGATCGGCTGCAACCGGCCGCTGGCCGACAGCCGGGGCCTGGCTCTGACGCTGGAAAACCGTCTGAAGGACGGGCGGGCCCCGGTGGCGGGCGACCCTGTCCGGCTGAAACAGATTTTGAACAACCTCATCGGCAATGCTTTGAAATTCACTGAACGCGGAGCGGTGATGGTGTCGGTTGAGCCTTTGGAAGCCGCTTCTGGAAAGGGCCGCCCCGGTTTCAGATTCGCGGTCCGGGATACGGGCATAGGCATCACCCCGGAGCAAAAGGACCGGCTCTTCGTGGCTTTTTCCCAGGCGGACACTTCCACCACCAGAAAATATGGCGGCACCGGGCTGGGGCTGGCTATTTCAAAACAACTGGTGGAAATGTTCGGCGGAAAAATATGGTGCGAAAGCACTCCCCAGATGGGGTCCACTTTCTTTTTCACGGCCAGATTTGATCAGCCCGCGAAAGAGGATGAAAAACCGGCCGGAGAGAAAACCGCGGCATCGTCAACTCCGGCCGATATAGTCTCGGAAATAAAGGGGGCCAAAATACTTCTGGCTGAAGACAATGCCGTCAACCAGTTGGTGGCCACCAAGATCATGGAAAAAGCCGGGCTGGTGGTCAAGGTGGCTGACAATGGGCAGATTGCCCTGGATATGATTGAAGCCGAGCCATTTGATCTGGTTTTGATGGATATTCAGATGCCGGAAATGGATGGCTTGGAAGCGACGCGTCACATCCGGGCCAACCATAAATTTGACAAACTCCCAGTAGTGGCCATGACGGCCCACGCCATGAGCGGCGACAAGGAACTGAGCCTGAATGCCGGGATGAACGGCCACATCACCAAGCCCATTAACCTCAAAGAATTATTCAGTGTGCTGGCCCAGTGGATTCCTGTGAAGACGGAGCATAAGGAAGGCGGCCTCAAGGCCGCACGGTGAAAGGCGGAGCCTTTCCAGGACTCTAAATCATGCGACCGACCTCTGTGGGCCGTGTTCGTAGCATGTTTAGCTGAATCGGCCGGCGGGTTTTAGTGCCGTCTCTTCTTATTATCTTTGTCGTCCTTGAAAATAGCCGAGGCCAGCTCGAAAAACATCCAGGCAAAAAGCCCGGCGGCATAAGACCATTTATCTCCGACAATTGGCTCCAATAGCCAAATGCCGAGCAAAACAGCGGCAATAATGAGTACGTGCACCAAGGCTTTGTGCTCTGAATATTTCATGGCATTCATAGTTCATAGATCTGAGCTTTTGTATAACAGCATGGCTCAAAGACACAGCCAAATGGGAGGCCGGCAACCTGACCCTCAATGGCCGTCTCGCTTAAAACTATCTTCTTCGTCATCGGTCGCCTCCTTGTCGTAAACCGCATAACCATGTGCAACAAGAAATTCAAAAAAGCGATGAAGCCCAATACTGACAACGACAAAGGACGCCAGAAAAACAGCTGCCCTTATCAGCTTGTTATCCGGGACAATAAGGCAGACAATGATCGTGCTGATAATAAAGCTGAAGCACTTTTCAGCCATACCCATTCCCGCCCTATCGATGATCATCTTCATGGTGAGTGCCTTTAAGTTGAATTGTGTGATCTATTATAGCTGATTTTCCCGGCGGATGCCATATGCGAAGCTGATTGAGACGAGGAATGCCGGCCAGGTTTCCGGGTTCCAAAAGGGGAGGCGTTGATCATTTATAAAGCGGGAGAAGGATTAAAAAAATGCAATAACATAAGTAAAGGCAATTGGAGCGTTTTTGCAATATATCTGGTCATTAATTTCATTTATCAATGCTTTATTGGAAGTGCCCAGGTAATAGATCGGCATTTAAGAACAAATGACCCCTAAACAACCTTTAAAATCAATTTTCTGCCGATGGTTTTTTGAATAATCTTTAGTTTGCCCGGCATTTATGGCAAAATGAATTATCGGATTGTTTTAATACTCTTGATTTTAAGGAGTACGCATGTCGCCGGCTGTAGATTTTCGTGCTTTCCACGCCATGGCCAAGCCAAGCGGGCCTGATTGCAACCTTGATTGCGCCTACTGCTTTTACCGGGAGAAGGAAACTTTCTATGGTCAAGCCCAGCGTCACCGTATGAGTGACGCAATGCTGGAAAACTATGTGCGTCAATATATTGAGTCGTCTTCAGAGGGCGAATTGGTGCCTTTCACCTGGCAGGGCGGTGAGCCGACCTTAAACGGTCTGGATTTTTACCGGCGGGCGGTCGCCCTCCAGACCCGCTATGCCCAGGGGCGGCCGATCAGCAACAGCTTTCAGACCAACGGGGTGCTGATTGACGAGGCTTGGGCGGCTTTTTTCAAGGAACATAACTTTCTGATAGGCCTGTCTCTGGACGGGCCGGCCGATATTCATGACGCCTGCCGTCCTACGGTCTCCGGCCGGTCCAGTCACGCGGCCGTTGAGCGCGCCTTGAAACTTCTTCAGCGGCATGGGGTAGATTACAATGCTCTGGCCTGCGTGGGCCGGCTCAGTTCCCGGGACCCTTTGCGGGTCTATGAATACCTGCGGGAGGCTGGGGTGGAGTTCATCCAATTCATCCCCATTGTCGAACGCCGGCCGGAACTTGACGAAGCCGCCCAGGGACTGAAGCTGCATGGTCCCGGCGGCCGGGCCTCCGGGGAGGAAGTGACGGACTGGTCGGTGCGGCCTCAGGATTACGGGCTTTTTCTGAACTGTATTTTCGATTATTGGGTCAAGAATGACGTCGGCCGGACCTTCGTCATGAATTTTGAGTGGGCTCTGGCCAATTTTATGGGGCGGCCGGGCACAGTCTGCCACCATCAGCCCACCTGCGGCCGCTCGGTGGTGGTGGAACACAATGGCGATGTCTACGCCTGTGACCATTATGTCTATCCTGAATACCGCCTGGGCAACCTTGCCGGGCAGAGTTTCACGGCCATGCTGGATGCTCCGGCCCAGGAGGAGTTCGGGCGTAACAAATACTCAACCCTGTCAGACCAATGCCGAAAATGCAAAGTGTTGAAAGGCTGCTGGGGCGGCTGCCCCAAACACCGCTTCACGACGAATGCCCAGGGAGAGGCGGTCAATTATCTCTGCCCCGGGCTGTTCGACTTTTTCGGCCACCTGTCCCCCTATCTGCGGGCCTTGGCCGATCTTATCAACAGCGGCCGTCCGGCCAGCGATATTATGGAGGCCAAGCTGATGTTCGTGAGCTGGAAATAAGCCCCTCCGCCGCGGCGGAGGGGCTTGGCGAGCGTGAGTCTGGTCCGTTAAAAACCTATCTGAACCTTGCCCGGGTATTTTTTCAGTATGGCCTGATAAGCGGCTATTTCCGCGTTCAACGGCACTCCCAGCGGGATATGACGAATGCCGACGGCATCGTCTTCCTGGGGATTGGTATAAAGGTTGAACATCATGGAGCCGGCCGATTCCAGAATAACCCCGGTGAAGCCTCCATGACTGCCGTTGGGAGTCAGCAGATAAGGATCCTGAAGCAGGGTGTGAATTTTGAACTCATCCACCCGCACAGCGGCCAGCTTGTCGTTCCAGAAATAGTGGATGGTTTTACGATTGGATTGCCCATCTCTAGCCAGAAGAAAAGATGATTGGTCTATGCCGTCGATAAAAGTGTCTTTGGAGGCCAGGGACGAAAGCTCAGCCCCGGGTTTGCCGGCCAAAGACAGGCTGGTGTTGAAAAGGTCCGATAGGTCGAACAGGCCCTCGGACTTGCGGGGTTCGATCATGCCCTTCCAGTAGGCGAAGGTCGGCACCCGCACTCCGCCTTCCCAAGTGGAGCCTTTGCCGCCTCGGAAGGCCGTGCGGCCGTGGGGCGGCACTTCCGCTTCCGGGCCGTTGTCGGAGGTGAAGATTATCAGTGTGTTTTCCAGCTGGCCCGTGTCCTCCAACGTCTTATAAAGCGTGGCGAAGATGTCGTTCATTTCCACCATGCAATCGCTGTAGCTGGTGCGGGCCAGGGAACGGCCGGCATATTTCTCATTGGGGTAATTGTCAAAATGGCAGCCACGGGTCCCATAGTATAGAAAGAAAGGCTTGTCGCTGTCAGCCATTTTGTTGAGAAACTCCACTCCGTACTCCATCCAGCGCTGATCGAGATTCTTCATGTATTCCGGGGTGATGTCGGCAATGGGTTCCAGCTTGCCGCCGCGCACGGCGTGGACGTCATCCTTGCTGAAGGGCAGATTTTTGATGTATTCATAGCGATCCGGGCTCAGGGCCACTTCCGGGTTGAAGTTGGGGTCACGCCATTCGGTGTACATGTCCGAGACCGAGCAGAAGCCGCGAAAATCGTCAAAACCCACGTTCTGGGGCAGCGAGCCCTCGTTTTCGCCCATGTGCCACTTGCCAATGGCCTGGGTGACATAGCCTTGGTCGTGCAGCAGTTCGGCCACGGTGGTGGCCCCGTCCAGGCCGCCGGGTTCTCCGTACATGGGCGGCCGCAGAATGCCGTGATGAACCGGATACTGCCCGGTCATGATGGTGGCCCGGGTGGGGGAACTGCTCGGCTGGGAATAGGCGGAGGTCAGTATCAGTCCCTCGGCGGCGACGGCGTCAATATCCGGGGTGGGGTTACCGACGGCTATGCCGCCGCCGTTGAAGCCCAAGTCCATCCAGCCCACGTCGTCCAAGAGGAATATGACGATATTGGGTTTTTTGCCGGTTCTCTTTTCCAGGTCGGCCAGTTTCTGCCGGGCTTCCTTCTCTTGATCGGGGTGGCTGATCACCGGCATCAGGTTGTCGGCCAGACTGGTGGTCGGCCGGGCCAGGTAGTGGTTGGGATGGTCATAACCGGCAAAGCCGTCGCGTTTGGTCGCGACAGAGGGCGTATCTTCGGCCAGGCAAACGGCGGCTCCCGGCAGAACCGCCGCCGCCGCCACGGTTGAAAGCAGTGCTTTGGAAAACGGGACATTTTTCATCAGCAAACCTCCTTTGGCATCGGTCATCAATTGGGGGTAACTATGTTGAACCAGAAATCGGGGATAGTGGTGGCATTCATGATTTCCGCCAGCTTGCCCGCGTCTCCGTCAACCTTGGCCTGACCTTTTTCGACCAGTTCATCCAATTTAGCCTGGCCTGTCAACACCGTGCGGAGGTCGTCACGGCTGATGGTGATGGCAGCATCGGCCTTGTCCGGCAGGGTTTTACGGTAATTAAGGACGCTGTTTTTGAGGGTCAGGGCCAGTTCATCCCCGCTGTCGGAGAATTTGAAGTTGATGCCGATGTCTTTGCCGCCGGCTTTGGCGTTGTCCAGAAGAACGCTGAGATAATCGAGCAGCATTTCTAAAGGCATGGCGGCGATGGTGTCAGGCGAGGAAGGGTTGGACACCGTGGGTTTGACAATTCCATTTCGAAGCTCCTGAGCCCCGGCCAGATAGAAGCCGCGCCAGGTGGCTGATTCCGCTTGATAACCCAGCTGTTCAAAGGCGTCGGCCTGGAGATCCCGGGCCTGCTGGTTTTGGGGGTCGGCGAAGACCACCTGCTTCAGCACTTCCGCCGCCCACCGGTAATCGCCTTCCTTAATGGCCGCCTGGGCGACCTGGATCATTTTGTCCGCGCCGAAGGCTTTCACGTAACGATCGGCCATGTCGGCCGGAGAGTAGGGGTTGAGATTGGCCGGGTTGCCGTCAAAATAGCCGAGGTAAAAATTATAGACAGCCCGGGCGTTGTGGCTGACGGAGCCGTAATAGCCCCGGCTGGACCAGTTTTTGGCCAGAGCCGCGGGCAATTCGATCATGTTGCCGATATTGTTCATGGTATAGCCCTGATTGGCCAAATGCAGAGTTTGATCGTGAATGAACTTGAATGTATCTCGATACTTTTCAATGTGCTCATTGATTCTCTGGTTGCCGAACACCGGCCAGGTGTGAGGCATATAGAGAATTTCAGCTTCGCTTCCCCATTGGTCCAGAGTTTCGTTAAGGTAGCCGACCCACTTGGCCACATCACGGGTTTTGGCCCCGCGCAGGGTGTAGAAGTTGTGCTGGGTGTGGCAGGCGTTTTCAGCCGTGGTAAGCGCCTTTAAGGCCGGAATGTAAAAGTGCATCTCCGCCGGGGCTTCACTGCCCGGAGCCATGAGGAACTCAAACTCCAGCCCGTCGATGGTCATCTTCTGGCCGGTCCTGGTGATGGTATCAGTTGGGACGATCAAGGTCACGGACCCGGACGTTCCACCGACTCCCAATCCCCCGCCGATACTCCCTTGCGCGTTCCGCGGCAGAATAAGACCGTAGGAATAAGTGGACCGGCGCATCATGGCATTGCCAGCCAGCACGTTCTCACTGATGGCCTCTTCCAGAAAACCGGCCGGGGCGATGATCTTCGTCCGGCCGGAGTCCACATCCTCCTGGCTGACTATGCCTTTGACTCCGCCGTAGTGATCGACGTGGCTGTGGGTGTAGATGACGGCCACAATGGGCTTTTTAGGGCGGTGTTCGAAATAAGTGCTCAAGGCGTTTTGGGCCGCTTCCTCAGTAACCAGAGGGTCTATGGCGATGACCCCGCTGTCGCCCTCAATAAAAGTAATGTTGGAAATATCCTGGCCCCGGACCTGATAGATGCGGTCGGCTACCTTGAACAATCCGGAAATGCCGTTAACCTGCGACTGTCGCCATAAGCTGGGATTGACCGTGGGCGGGGCCGGGGCCTCCAAAGGAAATTTATAGTCGCCCGCGTTGTAGATAATCCGCCCCTTGTCGTCTTTGAGTATTCCGTCGTTTTTAAGCGGGGCTATGAAGCCGCGCTGGGCGTCTTCAAAATCCTGCTTGTCATCAAAGGGAAGTTGGCTCAAAAGGGCCTCATTGGCCTTGAGGGTGAAGGCGCTGGCTTCTTTGGCCTCCTGCGCGGCCAGGGCGGCCGTGGATGAAAAAACGAACATGAGGCCAATGGTCATGATACTCAGTTTTTTGTGGTACATGCATTACTCCTTCATATTTGGGTGTATACTGGGGATTCCTTATGATTTCAAACCTGGCGCGGTAATTTGGCGCGCACCTGTCACAGGAATCGAAGAGGGATTTTATTGATCTGTCCGGGTTCTGTAATTTTAGAATCGACCTGAAATATTCAGGTAAAAAGCGTCGCCCTTGAGCCGGTTTTTGACGCTGAATTCTGGAGCCCAGTTGAGATTGGCGGTTACCCCGTGTTCGCCGGCCCCGCTGTACTTCAGCATCGGACCGACGGCAAAGGAGCGCCCTCGAAAGCCGTTCAGCCGGTCGGCCAACTGGCCTTTGTCATCGGCTATCTGATAAAGCATTGAGCCGAATATGCCGGCCCCCAGGCCATTGTCGAAGGTGCCCAGCAGGGCAGCGTCAACGTGGGCCATGGCCCCGCTGCGATAGTCGGTATCCTTGTTGCGGGTGTTGAGATCCACGCCGCCGGCGATGGAAAAGTCAACATGGGCTTCCGGGTTGACGTAGGTATAGGCCAGGCTGGGGGTGAAGGTCCAGTAATTCAGACCGATATTGGCCAGGTCCCCGGCCCGGTAGCGGCCGGTGGGCATGTAGATGCTGACATTGGCGGCCATCATATGGCGGCCCCAGTGCCAGCCGACGGCCGGGGTGACGGCGATATCGCCCAGACCTTCGCTGTGGTCGGTGGAGGAGAAACGGTTGACGTCGGCTTTGACCCGCAGGCTCTGAAGCGGGATGGTGACGCCGATGGCCACATTGACGTTATTGGCCGGATTCCAGTCGGGCACCCAAATGCCGCTCAAGGCGAAGTTGAAAAAATTGATTTTCAGATCGCTTTTCAAAATGCCCCCAAAGGGAACCTGCAAACTTTTGCCGGCCGAAGCCTGATAGTAAAACGTTGAATTCTGCCAGTAAACACCGGGAGCGGGAGGCACAATCTCACTGGCCGGCCCGGCGAAGACTCCGGGAATATAACGGCCAAAAGCTGATTCAGTAGCCAGGGCCGGCGCATTGTGACCGGCGCAGTATATAGTCAAAAGACAGAACGATAAAACAAAGAAAAACATTTTATTGTGTTTCATCATAATAATTTACGCCTTCCACTAATAACTTGATGTTGGCATGGCAATCTAGTCATAGTAGCTAAATGCAGTTTGAACTGTCAAATGGTACTATAAAGTTTGTATATGGTCAATATTTTTTAAAATATTTGAGGGTATTGACAAGTTTATGCTCAGAAATTAGGCACATATATCAAGTTAAGCCCTGAGCCTCAAAGCTATTCACCGCAAAATAAACAGCGCAATTGAGATCTGCTTAGAGCTGGCTGTGCGGTACTGATCCGGCCGCTTGGCCGGTAAGTTCATAGTTTGCAATCCAATAAAAATGGAACTCCTTCCCGGTTCCCGGAACTGAGAAAGAGTTTTTAAGGATGCTGATAATTGCTTACTGGCCGTTGGCGTCGGCCTGATCAACTCGGATGTCTCTCAACCGGGACCAACTGGAATCGGGGTCAAACGATTCCATTTCGGCCGCTGCTTTGAAGCCTTGTGGGCCGAGATCCTTCTCATATATTTGGCCTGACTGGTTGATCACAAAACTCATCACCCCGGAAAGGGCATATTCGGCCGGATAAGCCAGAAGACCAAACCCGCCGTCCATCTGATCTTCTTCGATATAGTCCCAGGCTCCTCCGGGCGCGTTTGGTCCCTGGCGTGTCAATATTTTATAGTAATAGCCGTGATAAGGCTGCCGTTCTTTCTGAGGGACGGACTCGGGCTGCTCAGCGGCCAGAGCCATCAGTTCACCCAGAGGGCTGACCGGCTCGCCGGACTTTTGAACGTCCCAGTACAGACCGTCTTTATGGCCCGGGCGACTGACCAGGAAACGGGCGTAATGACGGCGGGGTGAATCTTCCGGGTTCAATTGATAATAATCCCTCTGGGCGTCGAAGTAGGCCAGGCATACCTCTATGGCGTTCAGTTCGTTGCGGCCTATGCGGCGCAAAATCAATTCGTCCAGACCGGCTTCAACATCGAAATACCACTGGCCGCCATCCTGGGCCAGGGGCACGGGCAGAGGCCAACTGTCAAGCCCGATCAACAGGGCTTGATAGTCGCCTATTTTCACCAATTGATGGGCCTCATGGAAGGCTCTGTCAAAGGCTTCGAATTCTTCATTGCCGGCCTGATCGTCCCCCGGCCCTAACAGCGCCTCGGCCTCTGGTCCGAAAATAGCCGTCAGCCCGGCCCGGTCTTTCTTGGCCACCGCCTGGGCCAGGGCGGTCACGGCGCTTTCCGCGCTTTGAAAGCGTTGTGGGGCTGGTGATGGAACTGCCTGGGCCAGAACGGCCCCCGGATGGATGAACGCTGAGACTATCAACAGAGCCAGGACTCTGTGCCATAAGCTGTTTCTAAACATGTGCCCCTCCTTAACGACGGCGCAAGCCGCCGCCTCCGTGGAAACCGCCTCCGCCGTGGAAAGCACTGCCATGGAACCCGGAAATATTTCCGCCGCCAGGACTGACACCGCCTTCATGCACCGGTATATGCTGAATGCTTTGAAGGCCCCTCGCGCTGTCCCGCCAAGCCTGGCCGCCGCTACCGACTTGAGAGAACAGCCGATCGGCCCGCTCCGGGCCATCGCCGCGGTTGATGACTTGGGGGTGGCTTGCTTGACGGTTCCGATAAAAATTTGGATCTCTGAGCGGCAAGTGCATTGTACAAATCGGAATTCAATTTCATGCGCCGCTTGACAAGTTCCGATTCATGAATAAAAACTTCTTCAGGAATAGAAACCCCTGCTTTTTCAGCTTCATCCATCATTTTTCGGATTCGGCGCAGCTCGTTTTCCGTTGCAGTAACCATTGAGGTTATTACTTCAGTGTATTTTTTCTCAGATGATTCGAGGCTGGATATTGAGTCCGTAACGTCAAAAAATTTCAGGCCCTTAACCTGAGCGCCCATTTCTTCAAGTTGGGCGATAAGATGTTCAGAAAGCGTTTTTTGACGGCTGAGTATAGACGACCAGTCGATATCACCAACCTGTAATAACGAAGCGTTAAGCGCGTCAGAAGCGGACTTAATGTTGCCCTGCAATTGCTCAATGCCCAAAATTTCGTCTTTTAATTTCTCTATACTCTTCGCAACTACCTCAGGAATATCTTTCCCAAATCTTTGTGCCACCAGTTGTTCGAACGAGTCTATTTCTGGTGCCAAATCGCGGCGTCCTTCCTTAAAGCCAGCTTCAAGACTTAAAAAACCTTGTTTTATATCATGCTCGTTAAGCAAGGTTCCGACAAAAGAACTGACACCGCCCCTACTTCCTGCCGTCTTAGTAAATTCTCTTCTCATTCCAGAAAGGGTAGATGCAAGCTCTTTCTCCAGCTTTTTCAGACTTTGTTCATCTAAATTAATTTGTAAAGATAATTGAGATTTTGAAAAATTTTGAACTCCTTCGCCAGCTTCGCTGGCGGCGTCCCGAACCCAACCATACTTTTCTCTTAATCTATCAAGCTCTTCCCCATATTTTTGGCTGACCTTTTCCGCTTCAGTCTGACGAGTGGAAAAGTAATAAATGGCGGACCCTGCCAGTAGGAGCGCTCCCGGTACACCACCTACGGCTCCCCATAACCCCTTCATGGCTGTGCCAAAAGCAGTGGCCGCTCGAGTGGCTAAATTCAACTCTCCCCTGGCGGCCGCAAGGGTGCGCGTTGAAGCAGTAAGCCGGTTCTGGACAGCCGCGCTTCGAGCCTGAATCCGCTGCAACTGGGTTTCCAACGTAGCTTGTCTTTTCAGATCGGCTTCAGTTGCGGTGCCAACCGCAAGGCGACGCCTGATGGATTCCAGTTCAGTCTGCCGTGCGGTCATTGCCGTATTTATGCGGCGTTTAATAGCCTTATCATTGTCCATTTGCGCCTGAACATTATTGGCAAGCTCAGTGCTGCTCCGGCCAATAACTTGATTAAGCCCAAGCATCTGAGACCTAATTGCGGCCCAAAGCCCTGCCTGCTTTCTCCAGGCATTAGTTTGGGTCAAAACGGCTTTAGCGTTATCCAGAGTGGCCTTTGTGGTTTTACCGGCACTCTTAGCCATACTGCTGTTAGCCGCGCTGATAGCTGAAATAGCTAGAGCAGCCGGCGCTGCAACAGTGGCAATTCCTGAAAGATTATCCTTCAGCGCATCAACACCCCCGACTACTTTATCCTCAATGCCAAAATCCTTGTTTAGGGTATTGGCAACAGACAGCATTTCGTTGCGAAGCTTGGTAAAGGCGTCGCTGATGGTGGCGGGCATTTCTTCGGCCTGGGCCCGCCAGGTTTCCATGTTGGCAATAAGACCATTGGCAATCACATCCGTGGTGAGCTTGCCTTGGGAGGCGAACTCCCGGAGTTCGTTAACGCTTATGCCTAAATGGTCGGCCAGACCTTCAGCCATGGCCCCGCCGTATTTCAGGACCATGTTGAGTTCTTCGCCATTCAGCTTGCCTGTGGCCATGGCCCGGCTGACGGCATTCATGACCATCTCGAACTGTGCGCCCTTGGCCCCGGACACCACCAGTGCGTTGGTCATAGCGTCGGCCAGGTCAAGTTGCCGGTTCATGCTTAAGCCAAGCGCGTTAAGGGCGGTGGAGTTCGAAAGGAAAGCCTCGGCGGTGTGCTCCAGGGATGAATAGGCCGTGTCCGCAATACTTTTCAGTCTGCCCATGGTCTCGTTAACATCGGCCAGGCCTTTTCCGGCCAGCTTCACGCGCGACTCCAGGTCTGTCCAAGTGGCGGTCATCTGGGCAAATTCGCGCACACCAAGGGCCGCTCCCAACCCGCCTAGCCCGCGCTTGACCATTTGACTTATATTGCTGGAAAAACGCTCTGTCTCCCGCTCCATGCGCCGCAAGCCGACCAGGAAATCATTAACGTCTATTCCAGTGCCTATAGTTACTGTGCCGTCATATGGTGGCATTGGTCACCCCTTAATTAGTCTTTGACAATTACCTGTTTTATGCCTATAATAAACCTATGAATGCGATTAATTGGACATCACATGCCCGTAGGCAATTGAAGAAAGTCTCCGCCGAAATGCGGCAGATTATCAATAATGCCGTTAAAAAGCTGGCGGCCACATGGCCCGATTCTTCCAGCGTCACCAGATTGGTTGACCGGGAAGAATATCGTTTGCGCGTCCGGGATTATCGCGTTATTTTTGTGGTGGAGCCGGATGGTCATGTGGTCATCCTTCACATACTGGAGGTAAGAAAAAGAAATGAGCGCACATACCAATAAACATCAAATCGTCACTGATCACGGCGGGGTTCCTGTCGCTGTTGTGTTGCCTTACAGTGATTACCTCAGGCTTTTGCATCCTGAGCTTAACGATCCCTCTTTTCCCCATGATGTGGTGGAAAAAAATATTATTGAAGGTAAAACGCTTATTCAATCCTGGCGCGAACATCTGGACTTGACCCAGGAAGAGGCGGCCAAGCGCATGGGCGTGAAGCAATCCAGCTACCAGCAACTTGAAAAGAAAACCGCCCGCCCGCGCAAGACGACTATCGAGAAGGTCGCGAAAGCTTTCGGTATTGATGTTCGCTTGCTTGAAGAATAAGCTGATATTGGCCGACACAGTCCCTGCTTCCTTCTTTTAGAAATTGAACAATTTCGCGGCTTCAATGATCACCCTGGCCATATCACACAGCACACGAATAACTCTTTCGGCCTTATCCCAATTGATCTTCATGGGATACTCCTTTCACTTTTTTGAAAAGAGCCCTTGCAAATCAATCGGATTTTGGTTATACTTATCTCGTCTTGATTGAGTTGTAAGGGACTCTTTTTCTTTTGGCCGCCAATGTTACAGCATTGGCGGCTTTTCTTATGTCTGATAACTTTTTCTTACTTCATATTGTCCCCCTCTTGCCCCTCTGCCGGCACGGCCGCCAGCATTGAGCTAATCAAAAGCTGCCTTGACGGTTTATCTTTATCACTCACACTTCGCAATTCAATAAGCCGTGATATCGGTGGTTCGCTATAAAGGATCTCCATCAAGCCGACAAATTTCCACCAGTGCAAATTATCTGCATGTAAATCGATTTGGAAGCGGCCCCGGAATGCGGCCCACACCTTCTGGTAATCCCAGAAGTAGCTAAATGTCTTCGGCCGGTCCCTGCGTCGTTCCGCCTCATCTTCGATATCGTCCCGTAGCCGCTGAGTGATTTTCAGCAACTTTATTCGATCACTTTCACCACACCCGGCGAACCAATTAAGTCCTTCGACAATTTTATCGACTCCCATGCCCTTTCGAATGCTTTGGCAGCAGAGCCGCATGGCGTATCTGATCTTTTCCGAATCTTTCAGATCATGTCTGGCCATTAGCCAGTCATAACGCAGCCATGCGCGGAAATCTGTTTTAAAGACGCATCCCTTATAGCTGTCAGGGAAGTCATCTTCAAAAAAACGATATCCTAAAGGATTCTCAATGGACGGAATCATCATCCGGTCCCGGAGATACAGAGCGCCCCAAAATGGCCCGGTCCCGCTCCTCGTTGAAGCGGGTCAACTCTCCGGTTATGTAACTGACGATGTCCATATGTTCGCGCAAATTGGGGGCTCTGCCCTGAAAAATCTTTTCGTAGGAGCCCGGCCCAAGAATCATATCGATCTGCTGTCCGATTTCCCGGCAAATGACTCGAAGTCCGGTGGGGTCATCATTTTTGGAAAAATTGCCGTCAACGCTGGCCTTGGCTGCCACTTCCGCTCTTGCAATGGCTTCAGCGGTTTCGATGTCCCCAATTTTTACCTCGAAGGACCAGCCCTCGATTTCAATGGTTTGATTATTGTTTTGAAACTTAAAAGCCATAGCAGTAACTCCTTATTCCGGCTCATCTTCGCTGAAGGTGGCTGTCCAGGGGGTGGTGGTTTTATCGATAGCCACCCACCCATGAACGCGGTCCCCTTTGACGTTCAGGCTGCCGCTATAGGTAACGGTATCACCGCCCGCGCCGCCGCCGCTGCTCTCAGGCACCCATGTGCATCCCTGCTTAAAGCCCTCATAAACCCCCGGCACCGTTTCGTGTTCCCGCCACAGGTGGGCTTCCAGCATTGACAAAACAGCATCAGGACCCTTGACCAAATTGACGGCCATGTCGAACAAAAGCATATTGGCCGGGTCTTCATCATAATAATTGCCAGACACCGGGTAGCTGACCTGGAAGCCGGTCGTAGTTGAGTCGGAAGAATCATCGATATAGGTGACCTCCCGCGTCTGGGGGTTAAGGTTAGAGGCCATATCGCTGAACCCTTTGGCCATACGGTCATAGTTGACCGCTTCGGACTTGGCAATAAAGTGAGCGAGCTGCCCCCTATTTTGTGTTCCAGCCATTTTTGATTTTCCTTTCTATTAGTTCAGGTTGTTTCGTAGTCCAAAACATATTGAGCCGCATAAGCGAGTGTGACATTATCCTGTTCATAGACGCTGGCCGAAGTTACCTGCTCGATTTGAATAGGCCGGAGATCATCTCCGAGATCAAGCGAGCCCTGCCGCTCCATCCACTTGCCTATGGAGTTTAAAATCCCCATCATGGCTGATTTGTTTTTATTCATATCCGTGGCTGAAGACCCATAATAAAGGGTGAATGGTTGGCGCACAGTACCACTTCCGTCGATATATTTGGTTATATATTGTCCCGGATTTATTTGCAGGGACATCGACTGTCCTGTACCGCCGAGAACCATATCCAGGGAGAATTGACCCCCCTTGACCGGAAAGTCAGGGAAGGAAAGGATGTGCAGGCGCAACTTCTCTGCCAGTTCCATGTCTTCAACGATGCTCATCTTGCCCCACCCCTGCTAAGTATTTTCTTTACCAGGTTGCGCCATTTGTCTTTCCAAAGGGCCTTGGATTTCTCAAGCCAGCGTGAAGTAGCCTGAGGGTGATGCGCTATGCTGAAATTAAACTTATCGCCGTAATACATTCTTTTGGCATATGGCGTATCATAGATGATTTCGCCGACCTTTTTCCCGCTTCGGAACGGTGAAGAAGCCAAAAGGCCAGTACGAAATGGCACATAAGGATTGGTATCCATTATTATCTGAGTGTCCAGCGCCGCATGGGCAGTACGAAGCCGCTTGGCCCGCCCACTGGGACTTAATAGTCCATCGCGATTTATGGATAAGATTGCTGACATCCTAATCAAGTATCACCTCCCAATGGTGGACCAGCCCGCTTTTATCAATAGACGGGTTAAGGGAAGAAAGGGCCCTGACTCCGTAAGTATTTTTGAAATCAGCGTCACTTAGGCCGGAGCCGTTTATATCCGGGCACTCGGTAACAATGCCGCCAAGGTTAAATACCAGCCAGTCCCCATCGTTCAGCGTCCAGAAGGATTTTTTTTCGTTGATATCGGAGTCGCGCCAGGCCTGAAGCTGCTTAAAAGGTTTGTCGAGCCTCTTGCTGGAATCGTTGTATTCATATCCTCTGGTAGATGCGGGATCGATAAAGGCCATCAGGCTGAAAATTTTCTTCGCTCCCACGGGGGAAGTATCGAGTCGCGTCTTACGGCTGTCAATTCTTACGCCGTCCAGAAAGGTCCGAAAATAAAGCATTTCCCCGTTATTCGGGTCACGGTAAAGATTAAACAGGGTAACGGTATGGGGTAGCCATTTACGGTTGATCGGCTTCATTTATGCAGCCTCCCTGCTATAATCTCTCCTCAAGGGATTGGCTGGCTCATTCAGAAAATCACGCTGACGTTTCTGCCATCCCCGAACTTTTGCCCTGGCTTCACGGACTTTCCGTCTGGCCCTACTATCATCAGCCCCTTCAACTTTCAGTTCATCGGCCCGCAATTTCCATTTTCTAATCTGCCGCTCGTTGTAACGCTGCTTCTGCGTCAAATCGTACAATTCATCATTTTCGATACCCAACCCATATTTGGCCGGGTCACGCTGCTGTTCGGTATATTCGTCATTCAAGCCCTCAAACCATGGCATAGAAAAGTGGCGGCAGTTTATGCCAAACAAACCATCCAGGTCTTCATATGACGTTTCCCCCTTCAGCATGGGATATTTGGCGTTTTCCGTCGTTCTTTTACCCCCATCCCGAACGAATACCCGCCCCTGATAGGGGAAGCACTTGGGCCGCGCCCCAGCATGGCTTGATACGATGATGAGGTCGGAGCCCCATTCTTCTGCCCTAGCGTTGCTCTGTTGCCTGGTAGCGTTCATCACTTCAGTGATCACAATCTGGCGGACATAGGGGGCCAAACTTACTTCGCGGCCGCTAGGATATCGATATCCCGTCACACCGCCCGCGGCCAACTCGTTTACGGCTTGTCTCAAGGCTGCCTCAATACTTGCTTCACCCCTGCCGACGGCGTTGATAGCCATCCGCAGGGCATCTAGGGTAGATGATTTCGCAACTCGGTTAGCCCGATCGAGCCGCCGCTGAAGAGATTTATACCCGGCGGCCCTGATTCCCTTCAGCCGCCAGCTTTTAATTATTGGCTCCGGCGGGGAACCCTCCAGGTTAGCCTTGAGAAGGCCAGCGTCATAGGCGCGGCGATAACGTGATTCATCGCTGGCCAGAGCCTTTTCCGCCGTCTTCTGAAACGCTTTTTTCAGATCCCCTCGCGCGGCCTTATTCCAGTGCCGGGATACAATCTGGTCAAGCTGTTGGCTTAACAGCATTTCGGCGCGCGGCCCGTCATCAACCCATAGCCTTAGCATTTCAGCGTCTTTCAACATACGGGCACAAGCCATGATGATTTCATGCTCAACATCAACATAGCGGTCCCATAAATCGTTGGGGATTGCCTTAGCTATGTAATGTGGGGAAAGCATACCGTTTTATTCACCCGCAAACTTAAGCCAGAATGGCCCTTTTGATATAAAAGCCTTTTTTACCAGCTCCACTGCCAGTCCCTGCGTATCCGTCAAACTCTGACGCTAGGCCGCGCAGAAGGTCCGCCAGGGCCGAATAAATATCCCGGCTGGCCGCATCATCAAAAAAACTAGTAGCCAAACTACCGACGGATTCGCTTTGCACCCGCCCTCCGCGCTCCATCACGGGTTGAAGGTCAGATCCGCTAAAAACCATTCCAGCCAGGTAACAGCATGCCGACTTAACCGCTTTCGGAACAACATCGGGCGGTACCAAGTAGCCATCCGTATCGACGGCCCCAATTCTAGGCCAGGCCAAGACCCTGCCCCCCTTGCTTCGCCTACCATTCCAGCCCAAGCCATTAAGGTAATCGCTGGCAAGAATCAAGGCAGCCTCCTTTTTGGCTAATTCCGCATCCTCACCGGGTTCTGGCGACGTAGGCCATACTGTGGAAGCCCGCTCCGTCTGCCATGTGTCGCATTCAGACACGGAGGCATAGCTATTTGCCCCTTCGGGCATGGTTCCGTCTTCAACAATCAGGCCCATGGTTATTTCTCCCGGCTAGTTCTTGGCCGCCCATTTTTTCAGATAGCCGACCATTTCCTTTCTGGTATCGACCGATTTGGGGAAGGTCAACTTATTGTGTTCGGCAAAATGAACCAGTTCATCGGCGCTCATGGCTTCGAAGTCATAATTGTCAACCTGAGAAAATCCTTTTGTGACAATTTCGTTCGATGCTTCATATTGGGAAGCTTTGCGATAATCGACTTGCGGCTTATCCTTGTATGGTTCAGGAATAATATCGCCGCAAACATATTCACACTGCTCAATGAAATCGCCAGGCCCCCCGACTTTATCGGGGTCACGAATAACTGCTTGCATGGCCCCGGCGGCCCTCTTTTGATCTTCCGTGGGTAAACCACGAATGAAAAAAATAACTTTGATCACCCGGTCCTCCTTAGCTGGCGGTGATAAGAACGCCGGCTGTATCCTTGATGGAAGTGGCCGTTTTGTCCCAACTGGCTGGCGTTGCTATGGCGGCATTGCTTGGAGCTTTGCCGCCGTTGGCAACATTCCAGGAATAACCCAATACGCCCAACTGATATGACCATTCAGCCTGATAGGACGTCTGGATATTTTCCGTACCGTTGTCGCGGGTGGTGTTGGCGTCAAAGTCGTTATTTTGCTCAACCATGACTGCCCCAGGCACCAAGCCCAGCAACTTATACTTAGGCTGGCCCGCATTATCCACCAAGGAATCCGAGTCGGTCATGATGAAGCGGCGGCCGAAGGGGTCCTGGATAACGTTTACGGCTTCATAGCTGAAAAGCCTTTCCCCATTGGTTACGGCATTGCCATACAGATCAGTCATGCTCTTGGAATGTAGAACCCAGGCGGCCAAGGCTCCCATGCGGTCACCGAATTTTCCTGCCCCTTGAACCAGATCGTTAAACGTGATAGCTGTAGAAGCCATGTGGTTGAGGTCGGTCACCGCCGAAATGGCAGCCACTGCGCCGGAAATAGCGACGTTGAGCATATCGCCCATCATACCGACAGCCAATTGCTCCCCGATAACGAGCGCCGCCGATTCGGGATTTTGTTTGACCCAGTTATATTGCGCTGCTTCGTAGATGATTGGCGGAGTTCCTGACGGCACCTTAACGGAATTGTTCTGAAGCTGCTGCAAGCGTGCTTCTGTCACAGTATTAGAGCCGTTATAAACATCGCGGCGGCGAACCAGGTTGGCAATCTGCTTGAAAGAAGCTCGCATGGCAAAGTCGCCCACGTTTTCAGAGGTGGGCACCAAAGTGATAGCCCCGGCTGACGCGGCGTTGAATAAATTAACTTGCTGTGCCAAAGTTTCGGTCAGAACCAGGTAGACCTGGCGATTAAATACAATCAGATCGAAAGCCATTTGATAGTCTCCTTAGGGGTTGTTCCCCGTTTGATCTTTTAAATACTGAATTTTTTCAGCCTCGGTTTTACAATCCGAGAGGCTCTTGGGATTGCTTCCACCCGGCTTTCCGCTACTGCCAGGGTTAGCCCCAGATCCACTGGCACTGCTACCCTTGAGGAGATAATTTTTTCCCGGATAACCATCCACCAGTTTGGCCAGCGCCTCATCAAAAGCGGCCTCCCCATTCTCTCCGTAAATAATCTGTCCGTCATGACCAGTGGCAATCAGGCGGCCATCCTGATTTAGCGAAAAATGTTTTGAAAATAGATCGGCCGCCACAATGGGGTCAACCATCTTGCCGCGAACGAACTCGGAGCGATTGAAAGCGTTGGAAACCGTTTCACGCTGAAGATGTTCTTCGGCTTCACGTCTCTGCTTTTCCATAGTGGCCACCTGATCTCTCAGGGGTTTGGTGGCCGCATCAACCTGAGCCTTGATGCGCTCTTCAATGGCTTTGTCCTTGTCGGGAAGTCCTCTTACGGTCTCTATGGCCTTTAAAGCCTCTTCCCGCCAATTATCAAAGTCTTCGATATCGGCAAGGGGGGCAAGTTTTGCGTCAAGGGCCTTGATCTTGTCATTGCGCTCGGCAGCCTCCCGATTTGCCCTGCTTAGAGCCGCGCTCATGGCGGTATAATCAACGACTTTTTCTTCGCCGGTATCGGAAACCCATATAGGGTTACCGTGATCGTTCACCGCAAGACCGCTGTTTTCATTTGTCTTCCAAGGCATCACACCCTCCTGGCCTCATCCGAGGCAGATTTATTTAAGCTTCAACCGAAGCATCGTTATACATTTTCATCGTGTTCACATTCATGCCGTAATCCATTTCCTGATCGGCCCTTATGCGCTCAATTTCCTCTTTAACATCGATCTCGTCACTTAAAAGCCCCATTCGCTTGGTTTCTTCCAGATACGTTTCACGGCTTAAATCCTGATCATTGCGCATAGCCTTGAGCGCTGAAGCCTTTGATGCGTCGAAAGTCTGCCGGAAAGAGGTGTTGACAAATACCGCCGGGCCGTCTTCTCTACCTTCATATTCAGCCACGGTCTTCAGGGCGTTCTCCAACGTATCCTGAAACTCTACGCACCAGCCCTTCAATTGACTGTCAGAGGCGTTGGCAACGGTGGCTATTTGCGTGGCCGTGGCGTATCCCGCCGGATTCAGGGCTACTTGAAGACCATAGTCCTCCATGTAGTCTTCCATCTTTTTCAGATCATCAAGCGAATTAGAGATACTACTTGGCTCAATGCCGACACTTTGCAAGCTGGCGGAATCGACATTCCCCGCGTGAATAAAACGGCTTGGTCCAAACTCAATGTTTTTCTCGGTATCACCTCCGGCAAGGTTAACGCCAAACCACACCGGACACCTCCCCCATCTGGCCAAAGTTAGGTGGTCACTGTAGGCCTCCCAATGGGCCCTATTCATCTCCGCCAGATCGGCCAGTGGCGGTAGTGCAATTGCCTCATCACTTTCACCGCCGGGCATAAATTCAAAAATTGGGATATAGTCCAATGGTGTTTTGCCTGAAGCCACCAGGGTCGCGGATAGCTCGCCCTCGCGGATTTCATGTAGTTCCCACTTGCCGGGTTCGAAAACCCTGATTCGGGTAACACTGATTCTTTCCAGTGGGTTTCCATTGACAGCCTCTTCAATGGTTTCGGCATACCGAAAATAGCGTAGGCGGGCCTCCCCGTTATCAACCGTTGTCCAAGCGTCCAGAACCTGCCCTACCTGGATCTTCACGAAATAGGGTCTCCAGCCATTTTCCCGGTCCGCGTCTAGGGTTTTGGGAAGCCACTCGCCGTTACTGCTTCTATACATCAGAGCGCCATTTTCATCTTCGCGTGTTTCAACTTGGCTATAATCAACCAAAAGGTAAGCAACGCCGTCCAGGACCGCATCTCTGAAAAAATTCATACCAAAGCTGGAAAGGTTGTTGCCCGCCAGGTCGACGTCTTCTTTGAAAACATCAAAAAATTTCTGGTCATATGTAGCGGTGCCGATCTCGTCCTGTGATATATAGTCGAGTGGCTTTTGGAACACCTGTCCGTCCAGATAATCTAAGGTTTTGGCCAGATAATTAATCAGCACAGAACGCGCAAGCCTCTGTAGGTAGTCTTGAGCAGTCTCGGCGGCTTTTTCGGGTAAATTAGCTTTGCCGACCCTTCTCATGGCCTGTGTGCCGCCCATGATGGTGCGCGGCAGTTTGGTAAGTTCGTGCTGAGCCTGAAAGCGCGGCGTTGGCTTATCAATGGCGTATTGTGTCATAGTGTGCTCGCAAAAGTGCTGCTGGCTGGACGCACTTGGTTTATTTCTAAATCCATGGCATAGCGGACCGCATCGATGGTGTGGTCATTCTTCTGCATCAGCACCGGCAGAGTGCTTCCGTCGGTGTCCAACTTGTAGCTGTAAGACGAAAATTCCTTCGCCGCCACCGGACACCGGACCGGGTCGATGACAATCATTTCAAGGTCTTGAAGCCACTTGACACCATGCTCTACGCTGCCGTTATACTTGCGGCAACCGGAGGCGTTAAAACCGAGATTGCGATAATTGCTGATGGTTTTGGGGTCTGCCGAGTCGCAGATAATGCGATCACGGCCGTTTACTCCGCGAGCTTTCAGAAGTCGGGCCGCCTCCCCGTCTGAAAGGTCAGAGGCAACCATTTCATCAAAAAGAAACAGAACCCTGCGACGTTTATCGAAGTGCCCCTTCATCCAAGCCAGGGGGTCACTAGAGAAGCCCCAGTCCAGGCCCATGCGGATATTGTCAAAGCGCTCTATCGACTCATCGCTGATCTTTTCCAGCGATAGATTTTCGAACACCTCACCGCCAGCGCCAACGGCTTCACCCAAATACTCGTGGCGGTAGGCTTTTTCATTGCTGCGCTCAAGGGCTTTGGCCTCTATGAAAAATTCAGAGCCGAGCCACTCTTCGGGTGCAGCCAGATAGCTTGACTGATGCGTCCGCACCCTTGGGCTGTCAGTATCTTCAATCGTTGCGCTGCTACTCGAACTCAAAGCGGTTCGGCCAGCTTTCCATTATCAATTATAACCCTGGACGGCATGATCTGCCTCTGTTGGAGGGTTTGGTAGCGGCGGAGTAGGGTGGGTCTAGGGTGGACACTAACCTGCAGGTAAAACAGCCATTTTACAAGGTAACTAATTGAATTTACGGCATTGGGGGGGGCGGCTAAGGTGGCCCCCGTCGGCCGATTAGGAGGAAATATGAAAATCAAATTAACCAAGTGCTCGTACTGTGAAAATCTGACCCTGTGTGTCAGTAACGACAGAATTGATATGTGCTGCCAGGAGTGTCTGGAAATGATGAAAGGGGATGTCGATTCAGCTTTGTCGGCGCTTAAGGAGGAAATCGCGCGGGTGTTGAAGGAGGATGAGGAATGAAAGAAGCGAAAAACATCGCAGAGGAATTACAGCCATGCCCGTTTTGTGGTGGGCATGTTGAGCCTCGACGACTCAGACCAACTAATATACCAGCCTTCCTATGTGGTCAATGCGGAGCGGCGGTATCTCTCATGGGTGAAGCCACCAGCATTAGCGATAAGGCAGCTAGGGCGGCTTGGAACCGCCGGTGGCTGAAGTCATGAACTTTAATATTGTGGAGGGGTGAATGATGAAAAATCCAATCTATGAACCGCGCGCCCGCGCCCTTGAGTATTGCGATCTGGCCGTCAACATTTACACCGGCTGCCCACACCGTTGCGAATATTGCTACGTTCCCTCAGTGTTTCGCCGGAAACCGGAAGTGTTCCATTCCAATGTCGAGCCGCGCCCCGGTATCGTTGAGTCTGTCAAGCGGCAGCTTGCCGCCTCAGACTGGCGCGGCCGTAAAATCATGCTCTGCTTCATGTGTGACCCTTACCCGATAGGTTTTGACACCTCAGCCACAAGGGGAGTCATCATGGCAATAAAGGAAAGCGGCAACCACGTTCAGATACTCACCAAGGGCGATGAAACGGCCCAACGAGATTTTGATCTTTTGGATGAAAACGATTGGTTCGGCGTTACCTGGAGTGGGGCTGGCCCGGAGGACGAACCCGGCGCGGCCCATCCCAAACAGCGGTACCTTAATATCGGTGTGGCAAAGCATAAATTCGGCATCAACACATGGATGAGCTGCGAACCAGTCATTGACCCAACCGCCATAATAGAGGCCATCCCGCACTTTGACAGTGTGGACGTATGGAAGATCGGCAAACTCAATCACCGGAAGAGCGACATCGATTGGGCCGCCTTCGGCCATCAGGCCGAGGAAATGTGTCAGAAGTGCGGCCGGTCCTATTACATCAAAGAAGATTTACGCAAGGCGATGGAGGGGTGAAGAATATGATAGTTAAAATTCAAAGGGCGATATATCCGCCGAACGGTCCATTGCTCATATACGACAGAGGGCGAGAATTTGTAGCCCAACCAAAGGCAAGCAAGAAAGTTCTTAAAGCTTTAGGTGGGGATTCTAAGGGTTATTTTGAGGTAACCATTAGCCAGGGCAACAACATTGAGATAATCCGCCGCATTCCCGATCAGACCTGGTAAAGATATAAAACTTATAATTATACTCACACTTTCCTAAAAACTGCAATCTGGCAATTTTCCGGCAATCCTCCCATAATGGAGGCTTGCCCTGGGTGGAGTTTACCCGTGAAACCTACGGGCACATCATATTTCTCATATGAGGTAGTCATGAAAGGAAGTATCCATTCCGATCAGACGTGCCCGATTTGCGGTTCCCGGTTCAAATCGGTAGAACCGAAGGGGTTATTTTGCCCCGATCATCCAGGGCAGTCTCCGCATAAATTCGTGGTGCGCTACGGCAAAATTACCAAACGATTCGACAATTATCCGGCCGCCCTGCAGTTCCTAACGGGCCTTCGCTTCCAGGAGGGTTCCGGCCAGTTCGACCCCCGCGATTATCAGGTCAAAGCCAAACCGTTATCATTCGATCGGCTGGCTGATGAGTGGCTGGAGTTGAAAGCGAAACAGATCAAGCAAACTTCATTGCGGTCATTGGCTGCGGGTATTAAAAAGGCGCAATCATTGTGGGGAGGAGCTAACATTAAAAGCATTCAGTACCCACAGATTGAAGATTTTATCTCGTCTTATCCCGGCGCACCCAAAAGCCGGTCAAACGCTTTAGCCTCTTTGAAACAATTTTTTGCTTGGGTGCATGACCGATATGACGTTCCTGAAATAAAAAAATGGCCAAAGCTGGGATATGTTGAAATGGCTTTCAGAGATACGATTGATATTGAAACCCAAGAGGTTATAATCAACAACATCCAGCGATGCGAACCTTTTCGGGTTTGGCTTGGTGTCAAGTGGCTGGCCACCTACATAGCTATAAGGCCGGGAGAAATGCGCGGCCTAACGGAAGCCCAAGTGGATCGCCAGCGAGGCATTTTGTTATTTCCTCATCCGAAAGAAAAGCGGGCGAAAATTATTCCACTCTTGGATGAAGATGTGGAAATTATTCAGCGGTTGCCATACGCCTTTAATCAGTCTCAGCCGTTTTTCAGGCATGAAGATAAGAGGCCGAAGCTGTCAGGGCAACAATTCAGTCTCAAGGTTTTTTATCATGCCTGGAAACGGGCCTGCGCCCGGCTTGGCATTGATGGAGTAACGTTATATCCTGGAACTAAACATTCCACAGCCATGGGGTTAAGGCCGATAGCGACGCCGGAAGAAATTAAATCGATGACACTCCACAGCACTAGCGCCGCCTTCCATCGTTATTTTCAGACCAGCGGAGCGATGTTGAAGGAACTTCAGGGCCGCCGCAAGACATTAATCAACTGTGATAACGGACTGATAATGGAACACGAAGCAATGGCAGTGGGTCAAGTTATTGAATTTTCAAAGAAAAATTGGCGGAGGGAGTAGGATTTGAACCCACGGAACTTTCGTTCAACGGTTTTCAAGACCGCCGCCTTAAGCCACTCGGCCATCCCTCCGCCTGGGTCGCCGCTGAAAAAGAAACATTCTGGGCAACCATAAAATTATACTTCATAGTAAAATGATGTCAAGCATTATGTGCGTGGCCCAGCAATTCTAATTATGACTTTTTTCCTTGAACTTACGGCTCGTAGCTACACAAAAAGCGTGGTTTTTGTTTCGCGAGCGGCTATTTTTCCGTCAAAACCAGTCGCTGGCGCTCCGTCTCGCTACGCTCGACCCCGGCGTTATAGAGCGGCATCGGCCATAATTAGAATTGCAGTGCGTGACCCGCACTGGGCTATGTCTGGGCCGCGGTTTCCCCGGAGGCTGGTTTTGGCGGCCATCATCGTATTAAGAGCGGCGCCCCCGCCGCTAAAAATAAGGCTATAGCCAAGAGGGCCGCGCTCTTAATACGATGATGGCCGCCAAAACTAACATCCAGGGAAGGGCTCACCCAGACGTGGGGTCCGGGCCCCGCCCGGTTGATTCGCGCACTACCAGAGTTGGGTTTTGGGGACGCAGGAGCAGGGCCTGTTCCGGCCGCTCCAGGCGGCGCACCAGAAGCTCCACACCAAGGGCGGCCACTTCCTGAAGATGCAAATCCACCGCCGTCAGCGGCGGGCGGCACAGCTTGGCCCGCAGCCCGTCATACCGGGTGGCTATTTTAAGGTCTTCGGGTATCTTCAAATTGCAGCCTTCCGCCGCTTTGACCGCCCCCACGGCAAAAGCATCCACCAGGGCCAGAAGACCATCCACCTCCGGGTTATCCTGAAAAAGTTTGGCCGCGCACAATTGTCCGGCCATTTCACCGGCCTCTTCATCAAGCCTGAAAAGAAGCGGAGTCTGGCTCTCACGGCGGCAGAATTCGCGGTAGGCCGCTTCCGTTTCAACGTATGAGGTCCGCTCCCTGGCCCCGACCATCACTGCTATGTTCCGCGCCCCGGCGGCTTTCAGGTGCTCCAGGAGCAGCTCGGCTGTGTAGCCCGATAACAGGTCCACACAGGATTCATCGTCGCGGCCGGGCCAGCGGCCCAGGCAGACCACCGGCAGATTGCTGTCGGTCAGCCACTGCATGTGGGGATCATCGGCCATCGGCTCGACCACAATAGCTCCGTCCACCTCCAGAATCGGCGGCTCGCTGTCAAGGGGCTGGGGCGGCACCAGAATCAGGGCCAGCCCCTTTTTCATGGCCTCTTCAGCGGCCACGGCCGCGATTTCCATTAGAAAGCCCAGCTTGGAGGCTCCGCCCGACACGCCTAGGGGCATGGCCGAAATCAGGGCGATGGTTTTCGCGCCGCCCATGCGCAGGCGGCGGGCCCGCTGATTGGGGCGATAGCCCAGTTCCTTGACCACCTTGAGGATTTTTTCTTTGGTGCGGGCCTCCACATAGCCTTTGTTATTAAGTGCGTGGGAGACGGTGGAAGGGGCCACACCGGCCTCTCTGGCTACATCTACAATAGTTGGGTTCCGCTTTTTGCTGAGGTTGTTCAAGTGAGCCTCTTTTAATAGCATCTGAGTGAAAAAACGATTTTTATAAGCCTAATTTATCTGTAAATTTTTTGCAAACAGTTTTTTTATAATAACGTTTTCTGAATAATATTTTAGATTAATGATATGGTTTTTCAAAAAATACCTTGACAAAATAGCCAGTCTATGGTTGATTATTACCAATCGGATTAACTCTCATCAATTTTACATATTCAGCTTTTCAATATTTTTTTAACAATATAGGAAATCGATTTCCTATTTGGTCAGTTGAATCCCCACCATAGGACAGCGGCCATTTTAACGCACCAGGCACAGGCAACAACTTTCAGAAAACACGCGTCAGCGTGTCCGTTCAGCCAAGGAGCAGATTATGAGCGTTACCTCCGCCCCCGTTCACCCCGTCGATGAAAAGCTGCCGCCGCTCAAACTTTTTTTGTTCGGCCTTCAACATGTGCTGGTAATGGCGGCTTCGCCCATTACCTCCGTTTTCCTGGTGGCCCGGGCCCTGGGCCTTTCCGATGACCTGACGTTGAATCTTATCAGCGCCACCTTCTTCATCTGCGGCGTTGGGAGTCTCCTTCAGTCTTTCGGGCCGCTGGGCATCGGGGCCAAGCTGCCGTTTGTGATGGTTCCGGGCGGCGCGCCTGTGGCCCTGTTCGTTCTCATCGCCAAGGATACCAACATTGCCACCGCGGCCGGGGCGGTGATGATGACGGGCGTTCTCTACTGGATTCTTTTGCCCATATTCCGCCGCTGTCTGCGCTTTTTCCCCAAGCTGGTCATCGGCACAATGCTGCTTCTGGTCTCCATCAACCTAATTAAGATTTACGGCGGGGTCATTGTCGGGCAGCCGGGTTCAGAAAATTTCGCCAATCCGTCCTCCATCGGCATGGCTATTCTTACAGTGGCCCTGACTGTGTTTTTCGCCAGGGTGCTGAAGGGCACTCTGGGCCAGCTTTCGGTGATGCTGGGGCTTTTAGGCGGGGCGGCGGTTGCTTCTCTGTTGGGCGGCACAGCTTTTGTGGCTTCACTCAGCGGCCCGGTCTTCAGCCTGCCGCGCCTTTTTCCCTTTGGTTTTCCTGAATTCGATATCTGGGCCTCCCTGCCGCTTCTCATTTTCTGCATAATTTCCATGACCGAGGCCACCGGCCAGACCGTGGCCATAGCCGATGTGGTCGGCAAGAAGATCGACCCGGCCGAGGTTGTGCCTAAAACCATTCGCGGCGACGGCCTGGCTTCCTTCATCGGCGGTATCTTAGGCACTTCGCTGATCATCACCAGCGGCGAGAACATCGGCATCGTCCAGGCCACCGGAGTGAGATCCCGTTATGTGACGGCCGTGGCCGGGGTGATTCTCCTGGTTATTTCCATCCTGGCCCCTCTGGGCCGTCTGGCCAACGCGATTCCCGGCCCGGTGGTGGGCGGCACGGCCCTGATTGTCTTTGCCATCATCGGGGTTATGGGCATCAACATGATTCGCACGGCCAACCTTCACGAGCGTTCCAACATGTATATCCTGGCTTCGGCTTTGACCATGGGGCTATTGCCCATACTGGTGCCCGGCATTTACAGTCAGTTTGATTCGCGTCTTCAAATCATCCTTAACAACGGCCTGATGATGGGGACGCTTACAGCGGTGCTCACCAACATTATTTTCAACCACCTTTGCCCGACGAAGGAGGATGGTCAATGACCCGGAACTCTCTTCTTGATACCGTGCCGGCTGAATTTTCACCGGAGCGTCCCTCATCTGAAGCTGTGCTTCTGGCTCCGGCGGCTGTTCTGACCCCGGAAGGCATTCAGCATGGCTACGGCGTGGTGGTTTCAGATGGTAAATTCCTGGCCGTGGCGGCTCTTGAGTCACTGAGCGCTGAATTCGGCGGCATTCAAAGGGTGGATTTGCCGGGCCGGCTGCTCATGCCTGGCTTTATCGATTCCCATCAGCATCTGGCCCAGGCATTCGGCAAGGCGCTGGCCTTTGGGGAGCCATCGGAAATTTTCAAGCGCATATGGGTGCCGCTGGAAGGTTTTTTAAATCAGGAGCTGGTTTATCTATCCGGGAAACTGGCCGCCTTTGAAGCTTTGCGGGGCGGTATAACCACAGTGGCCGATGCCGGGGCGCGTTCCAGCGGGGATTTGTCAGTGCTGGCCCAGGCGGCCGAGGAGGCGGGTCTGAGGTGTGTGTTGGGAATAATCTGCAATGATTTTCCTGAGTCTCCCAATCCGCCGGATAAAAATGAGATATTGAAAAGAGCTGACGACCACCTTTCACGGTATGACGGCAATGCGCTGATTACACCGTCGCTGGCTATATCCATCCCGGAAATCGCCAGCGACTGGATGTTGAATCAGGTCTATGAAAGGTGCCGCGAGGCCGGGCGGGTTTTCCAGACGCATGTGAACGAGCATTTGGCGGCGGTGGAGCGTTCTCTGGTGGATCGCCGTCTGCGTCCTCTGGAGCATTTGGCCAGGGCCAAAGCATTAGGCCCGCACACCCTGGCCGCACATGTAACGTTGGTGACTCCGGCCGAGCTTAATCTTTTGCGGGACACCGACACGGCTGTGGCTTATAATCCGGTGGCCAGCCAGTGGAAGGGCAATGCCGTTTGCCCGGCCTTGCAAATGGAGGCGTTGGGTATTCGCCTTGGGCTGGGCACGGACGGCACCAGGAGCGACGGTTTCCGTCTGGTGGATGCGGCCGAGTCTCTTCAGCGAATTGCTTTTGGTTTGAGCGTGGGAGACAGTTCCTGCGGCGGCGGCTATAAATGGCTGGACATGTCCAGCCGTGGCGGGGCTGAGGTTCTGGGGCTTTCAGGCGTTACGGGGTCGATCAAGCCGGGTTTGGCGGCGGATTTTCTTTTGGTTGATCTTGACGTGCCGGAGTTGACTCCATCGTGGGACTTGCCTTGGGATTTAGTGCGCCTGGGCAACCGTTCGCAGATAGAGGCTGTTTTTGTGGGTGGACGGCTGCGTTTGTGGCAAGGCTGGCCGGTGGATTGGGACGGCAAAGCTTTGATGGAGCGCATTAACAAACTGGCCGGTGAAGCGGTGGCTCAGGCGCCCATAAAGCGGGTACACGGCACCTCTGCGGAATATACGGGATTCCGAAGGGAACTTGGCATTTGAGGGGGCAGGGTGAAACCCGTGGGCGGGGCGGGGAGATATCTCCATAGTGGCCCCCGATTTTTCTCTTATTCCCGGCCGGGTGGCTTCATAAGAGGTTTGATAGTCCGTACCCGTCCGGGGAGCAAAAATCGTGGTCCCCTCTGGAGAAATCTCCCCGCCCCGCCCACTAGTCATTGTCGTCTGTTGAAAGTTTGCCAGACGAGGTTTTAAACCCGTCGGCGGCAGAGTGGCGGATGTTGCTTCACTGGAAAGGGCCTTTAAGGGGAGCGGGCGTTTCTCCTTTTAACTAAAGGCGGCAGCGTCTCACGTGCGACAGCGCTGGAAAAAAATTTTGAGGGGAAAAAATCTTGAGCCGAACATATGTGAAGCAGCAATCACTTGACGCCCTTGCCTATAGCATAATCTATCAGCTCAACGTGAAGCAGGTGACAGCGCTTTAAGCTGACCATGTTTGAAGCGTCGCCGCTTGTCTGAGCTTCGTACCCGAAGCGAGTTGCGGCGATGCGGGAAGAAGAAAGTTCATGCCGACCCTGACCTCTTTGGGGGTCAAGGGGGCTCCGCCCCCTTGCGGGGGTGGGGTCTGGGGCAGGGCCGACGTCGGCCCTCCCCCAGCCGGAGTCCAGAGGGTGGAACCCTTTGGTTGGCCTTTCAGGCCAAGTCCTTTAATTACGCGGCCAGTGGGCCGCACTCCTTATAAAACAGAGTCTCAACCATGACCTTATCAACTATATTGTTACTGTCGGCCGTCATAATAGTCGCCGCTTTCATCCAGGGCTCAGTGGGGGTAGGGTTCGCCCTGATAATGGCTCCGGTTTTCAGCATTGTGCATCCCAGCCTGATTCCCGTGGCCATCCTGATTATTATGCTGCCGCTGAATTTCTATGTGGCCGCCCGCGAACGTCACTCCCTGGACACAAAGGGCACCGCCTGGATTACAGTCGGAAGAACCGTCGGCGGCCTCATCGGCGCGGCCATACTCTTTATCATCAGCGTCCGCACTCTCAATATTTTTATCGGCCTTTCAACCATTCTGGCGGCCGTGCTGTCACTGGCCGCGCCTTCCTTCAAGCCGGGATTGAAAAGCCTGATCACCGCCGGTCTGGTCACCGGCGTCACGGAAACCGCCACCGGCATCGGCGGCCCGCCCCTGGCCCTGGTCTACCAGCACCACCCCGGCCCGGTGCTGCGTTCCACCCTGGCCGCCTGCTTCCTCATCGGCGAAATAATCTCGCTGATCATGCTGGCCATCGGCGGCCGTCTGAATATGAGCCTGATTATAGATTCGCTCTACCTCTTGCCCGCCGTCATCATCGGCGCGGTGCTTAGCCGTCTGGTCCATCGCCGGGTGGGCGGAAAGGGCCTCAGGGCCGGAGTCATGATCTTCGCCATTGTCGCGGGGCTTTTCCTCCTCGTCCGCGAATTCATTTAAGTTACGCCGCACTCGGCAAATAAAAAAGCGGAGCGGCCATATAAAAAAGCCGCTCCGCTTTCCATATCCCGCTTATGGATAGACCAGCCAATAATAGGCAATGGCCGGGAGCTCCCGCAAAATGGAATAAGCATCGCGCAATTCCACATATACCGGCGCGGAGTGCCCGACATTGGGACAGCCGGCCATTTCCAAAGCCATAACAGTGCGCGGAAGGTGAAAATACTGACTGACCGCAATTACGCCGTCGAGATTGTTGGCCTTCAGATATTCGGCCGTAAAGACAGCCGTCCGCCAGGTATTTTCTCCGCCTGAGTCAATGACGATATCTTCGGACGGCACCCCCATCATTGTGGTGAGGAATTCGGCCATGGCCGGCGCTTCAGGGACGCCGCTGAGACCTATGTGGCCACTGACGATAATGGTTGAGCACCGCCCGGACAGATAAAGCCGGGCCGCCTCACGCAAGCGGGCCGCCAGCCGGGGAGCCGGTTTACCGCTGCGGTAAACCTCATTGCCCAGAACCACCGCCACCCTGGCCGCGATAACATTTTCCCTCAGCCCGGCCGCGGCCACAGCCACGCAAGCCGCCAAGGTCAACAGGGCTATCACCAGCACGGCCCTTTTTGTCCAGCGCGGGATTTTCATAAAAACTCCCTGAAAAGTTTTGACGGACGGCGAAGTGTTGTCAATGACAACATAGATGTGGGTGTTTTGGTGGTATACTCCGCCGTCCGTCTGTTTTCATTTATAATAAAAACATGTCGCGGTTTTATGCGGGTTATGTGGAGATTTTATGACGAACGCCCGGCCAGACTCAAAGCCCGTTCGTCCAGCATGGCCGCCAGCCCTTCAGTGGCCGGATCGCGGCCAAACACGTCAAGCCAAACGCGCGGGCTTTCCATGCACATATATATCACCGCCTGGGAACCGGGCAGGGCCCGCCGCAGTTCCCCGGCCAGGTGACGATACATTCGGGTTCGCAGCGGACGCGGATAACGCATCTTGCCGTCTCCGCCGACAATAAACTCACCGTCATAAATGGAGGTGTCAGGGTGGCGGGCGAGCATGACGCTTTTCAGCGACGGCAGATACCTGAAACAGCCCAGCGATATCCAGGCCACTTCAGCCCCATCCAGATATTCACCTATCATTCGGCAAGTCTCGGCATAGCCATCTTCCCAGCCCGGATGGATGATAAGCGGATCAAAGTGAAGGCCGACCGGAAAACCTTTTTCCGCCGCCCGGCGGGCCGCCGCAAGCCGGGCTTTCAGCGGCGCGGCCCCTTTCTCCTCACCCGCGCAGATGGAGGGTGAATTGACGGAAAAACTGAAAACCGTGCGTCCGCCGTGCTCCAGATGCAAAAGGTGATCAATGTGGTCGGTTTTGGTTTTAAGCTCCAGCACGGCCTCCCGGCCTTCCGCAAAAATACGCACCAGCGATTCCGCCAGACCGGAGCGCTTGTCCAGCAAAAGGCTGTCGGTAAATTCGCCGGTACAGAAACGTTTGGGCCGCGCGCCCGAGGGCTTGGCCAGGGTTTCAGTCAACTCCAGGAGGCCTTCTTCGACATTACCGAAAAGAACCAGCGCCTCCGTCCCCAGATAGGCTTCTAAAATGCAGTACCGGCAGCCGATGGTGCAGCCCAGGCCGAAGTGAAAGATGGTCAGGTTGCAGCAGTTGTAATTGAGCGTGGCCGGGCAGGGCTTGATGAAACTGCCCTTGTGGCGGGTGACCAGAAGATCACGGCGGCCATAGCGGCCGTAATCGGCCGGGCCAATGGGTTCCAGCGGCTCGGCTTCAAAGGTGCGCTCCAGATTGCGGGCCAGTTCCGTGCCGGCGAACTCCCGCTCCAGACGCAGCCGCAAACCGCCGCCGTCCCCGGATGGTCCGCTCATTGGCTCCCTTCCTTCAGCATGGCGATCATGGCCGGGTCGTCGGCCAGCCCGGCGACCTTCCGGCCGAGGGCCTCTAATTCGTCATGGCTGGCAAAGGTCATGCTCAGGCTGAATTTCAAATCCTCAAAAGTCGGGTCAGCTTCCAGCTTCAGGTTTTTAGGCAACCCCAAAGCCTTGACCTGCTCCCGCCTCCCGGCCGTCAGTTCTGACAGTTGAGGATGCCGTCGGCGCCATAAATAGTGACGGGCCGCGTCCTCAGCGGCGGATTTGCCGCTTCCGCCCCCATCGGCCAAGGCCGCCTGAATCTCCTTCGATTTCAGCACATCGGCCGGTGAGACTTTTTCCCGGCGGGCGATATCCTCCAGCCAATCCAGCCATTGGCGTTTCTTCTGCTTGCTGGGGGCCAAAGCCTCAAAAATATCCAACAGCGCCCCCCTGCTTTCCGGCTCCCAGACGGCCAGACGGGCCGCGCTTTCCAGGTCCAGACCGCCATCGGCCAGAGCCGTCAGACCCTTTTCCGGCAGCCCGGCCGCAGCCAGGGCCCAGGCGCGGATTTTCGGAGATTTAGCCAAATCCAGATAGGAAGAAAGGCGCAGCGCCTCCTCACCCGGCAGATTTTCACTCAGAAATTTCCAGAGCAGGGCCAGTTCGGCCTGATTCCAGCCGCGTTCATAATTGTCGGCCAGGGCAATTTCCAAAGCCTGGGCCGCGCTGGTTTCCGGCGGCAGCACCCTGGCGGGTACCGTGCCGCGCTCCAGCCCGGCCAAAACGGCCAGCCGCAGACGGCCGCAGACAAGTTTAAAGGCCGCGCCATCGGCTAAAACGATGAGCGGCCTTATCAATCCCAGCGATTTAATTGAATCAGCCAGCCGATCGAGAGGACGGCCGAAACTTGAGGGCCACCAGGGCCGCACGGCCGCCGTGTCCACTTCACGGACAGTGGGTGAAATAATCACAATGCGCAAACTTTCTAAAATACACCGGCGCGGATTCATAACAGCCTTTTCAGGCGGACAGACCAGTGCGCCGGAAAACCCTAAAGCAGATGATAACCGGTCTCCGTCAAAGCCTCCGCCGCCTCACTGCCCCGGCCGGGGGACAGCTTCAGCAGAGTCACCACCTTGTCGGTCGAGTCCTTTTGCGGAAAGGTCAGAACATTGAGGAGGGCTATGTCCTTCTCAGCCATAAGGGCGATGATCCGGGTCAGGTAATCGGATTGGCCGGTTTTGGCCGCGTCTTCAGAGAGGTAAACGAAATCTTCCCGCTCGTCCGCGCCCAGAATGTGGATAACCAGATCAAACAAGTCGGTGGCTGTGACGATGCCCACCAGTTTGTCGCCGTCAACCACCGGGTAGGCTCCCAGGCCTTTCTGGTGGCCTTCGAGGAGGGCCGTCAGAACGTCGTCGTCAGGCCCGACGGTGATGGGGTTTTTGCGCATCACGTCTTTAACCAGAACTTTGGTGGCCAGATAGCGGGCCTCATGGACGGACAGGGTGCTGACCGAAGAGGGCTGTGCTTCCAGGATATTGCGATAAGTCACCAGGCCGACGAGTTTACCGTTATCCATAACCGGCAGACGGCGGAAGCCGCGTTCTTTCATGATGCGGGCTGCATCGGCGATAAGGGCGTCCGGGGCGATGGTGACGGGATCTTTGGTCATCCAGTATTTAACTTTCATGGCGAGCCTTAATTTTTCATGAAAAAATAAACCGGCGGATTGCTCCGCCGCTGCTCAAATTATCCCTTCACTACAACGGGGGATGTCGAGCGGCGCGAGACGGAGCGTCAGCGACTGGTTTTGAAGTTGAAATCGCTGCTTGCCGAGCAAAAATCACACTTTTTGCTCGGCTGCGATCCGTAGGTTAAAGGTAAACGGCCGTATATTATAGTTCCGCGGTAGCCTCGATTTCGATTTTGGCGCCCATCGGCAGAGCGGCCACCTGAACGGTGGCGCGGGCCGGGCAGTCGCCGGTGAAGAAAGTGCCGTAAACTTCATTGACCGCTTTGAAATCGGCCAGATCGGTCATGAAAATGCCCACGCGGACCACCTTATCGAGGCCGACGCCGGCCGCTTCCAGGATGGATTTAACGTTGGTGAGCGACTGACGGGCCTGTTCCACGGTGTCATCAGGCATTTTGCCGGTGGCCGGGTCCAGGGGGAGCTGGCCGGAAACGAAAACCATTGAGCCGGTTTTGATAGCCTGTGAATAGGGGCCGATAGCGGCCGGGGCTTTGTCGGTGCTGACTACAGTTTTCATGATTTCTCCTAAAGTTTGGTGATATTCGGGCTTGTCAGCCCTGTGCTTCAGCCAGTCCGAAGCGTCGTTCGCGGCTGTGAAAGGATTCCAGGGCGGCCTTGAATTCGGCTTCGCCAAAATCCGGCCACAGGGTCGGGGTGAAATAGAATTCGGTATAGGCGCACTGCCACAAAAGAAAATTCGACAGGCGCATGTCGCCGCCGGTACGGATCAACAGATCCGGGTCGGGCATATCGGCGGTCCAGAGTTTTTGGCCAATCGCTTCCGGGGTTATTGACTGGGCGTCCCGCTGACCGGAGGCCACTTCTTCGGCCAGGAGGCGGGCGGCCCTGGCCAGTTCGAAACGGCTGCCGTAGGAAAGGGCCAGGTTCAGGGTGAATTTTTCATATTTGGCCGTGGCCGCCATGGCCGCGCCCAAGGCGTGCCGGGCCGAGTGGGGCAGGGAATCGATATCGCCGATAGCCCTTAACCGCACCTGTTTTTCCACCAGTTCTTTTAACTCGGTCTTCAAGTATTTCACCAGAAGGCTGAACAGGCCCTGCACTTCATCTTTCGGGCGGCCCCAGTTTTCAGTGGAGAAAGCATAAAGGGTCAGCATGCTCACTCCACAATCACGGGCGGCCCGCATCACGGCCCGAACCGGCTCGGCCCCGGCCTTGTGCCCTTCGGGCCGCTCCAATCCCTGCCGGGTAGCCCAGCGGCCGTTGCCGTCCATTATGATGGCGACATGGCGGGGCCCGGTTTTTTGCGTAATATCAGTCACGGCTGTCAACTCACAGAGGCTCGATCATAATCATAAGGTTGCCGGCTTTATACCAGGCGGAGAGAAAATTCCCCCAAGGCACGATCTGCTGATTGATATCGCAGGAATTGACCACTGGCCCATCCGGGGTGTAGCCGACAACCACGGCGTAATTTCCGGCCTCCACTGGCTCGGCTTTTTTATCGAGCCGGATGATGACCGGTTTATTAGCTTTGACGGCTTCAATCAACTGTTCCGGCGTACCGGCCGAGAAATCAGCTTTCATGCTTTCGTGGCGGGCCCAGATGACCATTTCGCGCCCCTTTTCGCGATTGCCGACTGATTCCAGGGCCATGGCGGTTTTGTCCACGATAGTGGGGCGGCCATTGAAGGTCATGACAGCGGCCAGAGCGGCGGCGGCGCAGGGAGCTTCATCGGAGGGATGGAAGGGCACCTGAAGGATGAGGCGGCTTTCCATCGGGGCGGTGAAAGTGCCCGGTTTGGGGGCGCTGGTTGACACGCAGGCCGAACAGAGGATTAAGGCTACAGTTACGGCCAGAATTGACAAACGGCCCTTTTTTAACAGTGTAGGCATGGAATACTTCCTGAATTCAGGCAATGCCGGATAACGGAGACCAGTGGTATGGCCGGACCGCAGGCTTTAATGAAATAGGCCGCGTTGGATTTGAACGCGGCAAGGTTTATTGTTCTTTGTACCATATTTCGCGACAAGCTTCAACGGCGGTGTTGCCGGCCCTTGTTGGGAAGAGAAGGAAATAGGCCTTTTCAATGTGCCTGGTACGTTGTCAATGATGTAATGTCGGAACCGCATTGACCCGCCGGAAGCCGGGGGGCTTAGTCACGGAACCGGGACAAAAATGCTCCCCGGCTCCCACTGTGGCTATGCCCGCTTTTCCGTCATTTCATTATTGACTGTATATTGATTCAGTTAAAATAAAATCCCGGCCCAATGCCGGGATTTTGTTATCAATCTGAGACCTCAGGGAATTCGGGGTTTAGGGTCTGCCAGGCTCAAAGTTCCACCCGGGCAAAACCTATTGATACCGCAACTCGATAAGGTTCACTGCCAAATCAATGGCCATAATATCTTACAGATTGAATTCGCCGGGATCCTGACCCAATTCACGGCAGATATCGCGCACGGCGTTTTTTTCATGTTCGTCAAAATTGCCGTCGGCCGAGCCGATGGCGCAGCAGACCCTGATCAGCAAACGGGCTTCGTCCGGCTTGGATTTTACCTGGGCCACTACTTTGAGGGCTTGGGCTTTGCCTACTTCAGCGTCAAATTCATAAGTCGCGGTGTATTTTTCAAAGAGCTTGATAGCTTCATTGACGTCAAACACTTTGAGCGCTTCACTCTGGCTGATGAAGCCGATCATTTTGCGCTTTTCCTCCGGCGAGATGCTGCCGTCGGCGGCGGCCACAATGGCGCAGCCAGCCACGGTCGCTTCCAAAAAACTCTTGTTTTTAAACTTTTTCACGTCGTTGGCCAGTGAGCCGGATGTATCCTTAACCCAGTTCATGAACTTGTCCAGCATATCCTTAAACTCCTTTGTTATTGAATATTGTCGGCTATAAATCAGCGCGTTTAAATTAGTATAGCATCGCCGAGAGGATAATAACAGTCCTTTTGAGCGTGTGATGAATGGACATGGTCATTCAGGGCGACTGACGTCACGCAAATTTAAGGGATTTTTATGATACGGTGTAAAATTTATATCAATCGATTGAAAGATTATGATATATAATATTGTAGGTTAAAATTGGAGATGTGTTATCAGCCATAACACTGGACGCCCTGTTTAGTAATAAGGGGCGAATACATATAAATTTAAAAAAATACGGAAGGATACGCGAAGCATGGGCGTTAATCTGGTAAAAGGGCAAAAGATTTCACTGGCTAAAGACGGCGGCGGAACCCTGACCAAGGTAGTCATGGGTTTGGGCTGGGATGCGGTTCAGCCGAAGAAGGGTTTTTTGAAATCCCTCTTGGGCGGCGGCGGAGAGGTCAACATCGATCTGGACGCCTCCTGCGGGATGTTCAATGAAAACAAGGAACCGGTGGATTTCGTCTGGTTTAACCAGCTGAAAAGCCAGGACGGCTCCATCGTTCACACCGGCGACAACCTGACCGGCGAGGGTGATGGCGACGATGAACAGATTATTGTCGATTTGCCCAAGGTTCCGGCCAATGTCAAATATCTGGTGTTCACGGTCAACAGCTTTCGCGGCCAGACTTTTAATGAGGTCGAGAACGCGTTCTGCCGTCTGGTGGACAGTTCCAGCCAGAAGGAAATCGCCAAGTACGCCTTGAGCGGCGGCGGCAATTTCACCGCCATGATTATGGCTAAACTGTATCGCCATAACGATGAGTGGAAGATGCACGCCCTGGGTGAACCGACCAGCGGCCGGGTGGTGGCGGATCTGCTGCCGGCCATGATTAACTGCCTATGATGTCATCGTCAGACCGGCTCCACCGGCCTGAAACGGTCAGTCTTCCCGGCGGCCGCCTCGATATCGCAGTAACTCGGTCTGATTGGCCGTTGGGCGATTTGTGCGGCTTCGCCGGGCGATACAATCCAGCCAGGGCGTACCTTTTTGTCAGTAAGGTTCTGGGCAAACACTATCCCGTGAAGCCTTCGGTCATGGGCAGTGTGCACGACTTGTTGGCCGGAAAAATATCGGCTCTGGACATTCAGTCGCCAGCGGTTGTCATCGCCATGGCTGAAACGGCCACCGGCCTGGGTCACGGAGTTTTTGAGGCCTGCCTCAGGCAGCGGCATTATCCCGACTGGCTTTTTCTTCACACCACCCGTTACACTCTGGAGCGGCCCTTCGCTTTCCAAATCAGTGAAGACCATTGTCACGCCAGGGAGCATCTGATTTATGAACCCTCCTCCGGCCGGGGACGGGATATTTTCAATTCAGCCCGAACCCTGATACTGGTGGACGATGAAATGTCTACCGGCAATACTTTGTTGAATCTGGCCAAAGCTTTTGCCGCCAGGACTCCGGCGGTGGAACGCCTCATTCTGGTGAGCCTGACCTGCTGGCTTGATGAAGAGCGGCGGGCCGCCCTGGCGGCCGGATTCGGCCGTCCAACGGAATTCGTGTCAGTGCTGGATGGAACTTTCAGTTTCACGCCCAAAGCCGGAGGCAGCAATGAAATCCCGTCATTCAGATCGGTTGGCGACTGGGCTCCCAAAGACGATCTGCTCCCCGGCAATTTCGGCCGCCTGGGCTTATGTTCATCGGAGGCAAACCACGCCAAACGCTCTGAGCGGCTTCGTCAAATGCGCCTGAAACTTGATCTGGACCCGCGCCGTCCGGTCCTGGTGCTGGGCACCGGGGAATTTCTTCATCATCCTTATCTGCTGGCCCGCTATTTGGAAGAGGAAGGTTTTGAGACCTGTTTCCAATCCACCACCAGAACTCCGGCCAGAGTCGGGCAGGATCTGGCTGCCGCCCTGCGTTTCACCGACAACTATTATGACGGGCTGGATAACTTTCTATACAACGTGTCGGCGGATTCGGACAGCCAGAAAATAATCTGCTATGAGACCGTTTCACTGCCGCCGGACCATGATCTTCCCGGTCTGATTAACGCCCAAACCGTTTTTTTTGAAGAGGCCTTTTAATGCCGGGCCTGGTTCAGAATAAAATGATATTGCCGAAAGGCCCCTTGGCGGTGGTCTTTATGGACCTGGATGACAGCATCTTCCAGACCCTGCGGAAATGCCCTGATGAGCCATTGGAAGCGGCGGCTTTGGATCGCGGGGGGCATCCGTCTTCATACTTCAGTTTCAGCCAGCGCTGTCTTTTGGAGCTGTTTTCCAGGCAGACCATAGTCGTTCCCACCACCGCCCGCAACCGGGCCGCTTTCGGACGGGTCCGGTTTAAGTTCAACCACGGGGCCATATTGAACTATGGCGGCCTGATTCTGCGCCCGGACGGTCAGATTGATGAATCTTGGCATGACCGGATGAAGCCTCTCTGCGAGGAATCCGCGCCGCTCTTGGCTGAAGTTATGGCTCTGGCTGATAAAACCATCCGGGACAGGGGATTGAACTGTCAGGCCAGGATTATTGGTGACCACGGGCTTGATTTTTATGTGGTTGTAAAAAATTATTATTCCAGACCCCAGGAATTGAATATAATTATGGATGAGATGAAAAAATTCCATTTCACCCCTGAAATCAGAATACATCTGAACGATAATAATCTCAGCCTCCGCCCGCATTTTCTGGATAAATCTGAAGCTGTGACTTATTTTAGACAGAGCCATATCGTTTCTGAAAATCAGAACCTGCCCTTAATCGGAATGGGCGACAGTTTCAGTGATCTGGAGTTTATGCGAAGCTGTAATTTCATGCTGCTCCCTGGCGGCAGCCAGGCGGCTGCTCTCTTGTCCGGCGCGGAGGAGGAGGGGGCATGAGAGTGATGGGTTTCAGCGGCGGCTATGAACCGGATGACGTTGTCTTTCTGTTGAAAAAAATAAATATGGAGCCAACGCCCCTGGCCGAAAGAGAGCGCCGCATCCAGACTGGAGCGGCTCACTACAGTGAGATGATAGGCAGTGAAGCGGCTCCCTCGGCACGGTATATGGATGTATTCCATCAGGCTGTGAACAATAACGGCGCGACCATGGCCGGACACCTGGCCGCTTTGGCCGCCATTATCGCCGCCGGTCGGGCCGGGCCGCTGACTCTCGTTTCCCTGGCCAGGGCCGGGACGCCGGTTGGCGTTTTGCTCAAACGCGTGCTGGAACGGTATTTTCAGCGGACGGCCCGCCATTATTCAATTTCCATAATCCGCGACCGCGGCCTGGACGAAAACGCCCTGGACCACATCCTGGAAAAAGAGGGCCGGGCCGATTCCTCCGTCATTTTCGTTGACGGCTGGACAGGCAAGGGAGTTATCTCCAGGGAACTGGATATGGCCGTCGAGCGCTACAACCGCTCCCGGAAAGTCCGGCTCTCGCCGGAACTGTATGTTTTGACCGACCTGTGCGGCGAAGCCGGAACAGCCCCCAGCTGTGAGGATTTTCTGATCCCTTCGAGCATTCTCAACAGTATTGTTTCCGGGCTGGTAAGCCGGACCATCCTCAATCAGGCCTACCTGGAGCCGGGTGATTTTCACGGCTGCCTGTATTACGATCACTTGGAGCCGCTCGATCTATCACGCTGGTTTGTGGAGCGCATCATGGCTGAAGTTGAACGGCTGGATTCCCTTTCGCCCATAACCAAGCTCCCGGCCAGCCCGTTAAGCCCGGCCCGGCGTGAGCGGCTCCGGCAGGACAGCCGGGCCTTTGTCGACCGTCTGGCTGGCGCGCGGGGGCAGGCTGACGTCAACCATATCAAGCCCGGCATCGGGGAAGCTACCCGGGTGCTGCTCAGGCGCGTGCCAGACGCCCTTTATTTGAAAAATCCAGGCGCGACTGATGTGCGGCATCTGGAAATTCTGGCTGAAGAAAAAAAAGTCCCGGTAATTTGCGACCCGCATCTGCCTTATCAGGCGGCGGCCACAATAAAGAATGTAGACAATGCTTGACACCAATCTTCAACTAATTGAACTCGGCGCCACCATGTATATGCCCGCCTTGAATGGCTCCCTGGTGGAGGTCGGCAACGGCTGGAAGTACGGCAACCTAAGGTCACTGATATTCTGCACCGAAGATTCGGTGGCCGAACGTGACCTCCCCAAGGCTCTCGACAACTTGACCCTGGCCTTGCTCCGCCTGGAGCCGGCTCCGCTGAAAAGGTTTATCCGTCCAAGGAACGCGGAACTGCTGGGAAAGCTTCTGGCCTTCAAGGGGCTGGAAAATATCGACGGCTTCGTCATTCCCAAAGCCGACATGAAGAGTCTGCCGGATTATTTCAGCCTCCTGGAAAACAACGAGCGGTTCGCAATCATGATCACCATCGAGACGGAGGCCGCTTTCGATCTTCCAGCTCTCTATAGTCTGCGTGATTTTCTGCTGGCGCACCCCCTTAAAAACAGAATCACGGCCCTGCGAATCGGGGCTTTGGATCTTATGAGCATACTCGGCCTGAGGCGTGAACCCGGCCAGACTATCTATGATACTCCCCTGCGGCATGTCATCGATCAGTTGATCACTGTCTTCCGACCGGCGGGGTTCCACATAGCCGCTCCAGGCTGTGAATTTTTTGATGCGCCGGAAATCCTTGCCGCTGAACTGGCCCTGGATTTGACACGTGGGCTGATGGGAAAGACGGCCTTGCACCCTGGGCAGCTTGATATGATCAATTCAGCCTATATGGTTTCCCGGGCGGATCTGGATATGGCCAGGGCCATCAACGATCCCGAAAGACCGGCCGTTTTCAGGTTCGACGGCCGGATGTGCGAAAAGGCGGTTCACGCCAATTGGGCGGCTGGCATTGAGGTCCGGGCCGATATATACGGTGTGAGATAAAACCCGGCCGTGCGGGCGAAAAAATTTCTGACATCGCTCGTAATTTTCTCGTATTCCCGGCCGGGTGGCTGTGTCAGAGGTTTGTAAGTCCTTGCCCGTCCGGGGAGCAAAATTACGAGCGACTTACAGAAAATTTTTCGCCCGCACGGCCTGGTCAGTGTCAGCGTTTGATAAGGATGACGGTTGCGGTTTTCTTACATGAGCCAACGATGTCCAGGAGGGCGGGGCGGTGAGATTTCTCCAGAGGGGACCACGATTTTTGCTCCCCGGACGGGCAAGGACAAACAGAATGCCGCTGAAGCCACCCGGCCGGGAATCAGAGAAAAATCGGGGTCCACTATGGAGATATCTCACCGCCCCGCCCTCCGGGTTTTACCCTCAGACCTTTTCAAGTGATGGACCAGAGCGCGGTTGACATTCTAACGGCCGCAAGCTATTTTAATAATTCTGAAGGTGAATGAACGCGCGGGAAATACCGGCGCGGAGCTTTTATTCAGGAGGATAATACAATGCGCAGACTTCCGGTATACCTGCTTATCGATGTTTCCGGCTCCATGTCCGGTGAACCCATTGAAGCCGTCAAAAACGGGCTGCAAACCATGCAGTCCGCCCTTCGCAAAGATCCGCACGCTCTTGAGCAGGCTTTCATCAGCCTCATTACTTTTGAAACGGCTGTTAATCAGATTGTGCCGCTGACCGAAGTCTACAAGTTCCAGGCCCCCGCCCTGACCGCCGGAGGCGGAACCTCCCTCGGCGCGGCCTTGAAACTCTTGGCTGAATGCGCGGATAAGGAAGTGGTCAAAGGCACCAGCGAACAAAAGGGCGATTGGAAGCCGCTGGTTTTTATAATGACCGACGGCGAACCCACCGATAATATTGATTCCGGCCTGGCTGAATTTCAAAAGATAAACTGGGGCATCGTGGTGGCCTGCGCCGCCGGGTCTCACGCCAATACTGATGTGCTGAAGAAAATAGCGGGAGAGAACGTCATCAGGCTGGATACGGCCGATTCCAATTCCATTGCCGCTTTCTTTAAGTTCGTTTCCTCCAGCATTTCCGCCAGCAGCAAGAAAGTGGATTCGGGGGCAGAGACGGGCGGGCTGGATGATCTGCCGCCTCCGCCGCCGGAAATATCCCTGGTGAAAGTCTGAGGAGATTCGTATGCGTAAACTGCCTATCTATATTTTGCTGGACACTTCCGGCTCAATGCGGGGAGAGCCCATTGAAGCGGTTAAAACCGGGCTTCAATCACTATTGTCAAGCCTCCGGCGCGACCCTTATGCCATGGAAACGGTCTATATTTCCATCATCACTTTCGACCGTGAAGCCCGCATCCTCAGCCCCATGACTGAATTGAGCGCTTTCAGCCTGCCGGAGATTCCCCCTCTGGAATCCTCCCCCACCAACCTTGGCGAGGCTCTGGAACTGATGTGCCAGTGTTATGACCGCGAGGTGGTCAAATCCACGGACGATCAAAAAGGCGATTGGCTGCCCCTGGCCGTGGTCATGACCGACGGTTCCCCTTCAGACACCATGCTGTTCGAGGAAATGTGCGACCGGATACGGCAGTATCGCTTTGCCCATATCATCGGCTGTGCGGCTGGTCCCAAAGCCAAAAGTGAACCGCTGAGAAAATTCGCCACCGATGTGGTTACGCTGGAAACTATGGACAGCAATGCTTTCTCCCAGTTCTGGCAATGGGTGTCTCTGGCCGTCAGCCGCCAGAGCCAGACCACGGATCTAAATCAGGAAGAACTGCCGCCGCCTCCGCCTGAAATCAAGCTGGCCATCTGAACCTGACAACAAGGAACAACAGATATGCGGGAAAATGAATCGCTGTGGAGGCTGGCCCGGAAACATTTTGAGAGCCTCTTGAGCCTGGAGGTCAGGCTGGCTGAAATGGCTGAAGCCGATGGACCGGCCGCCCGCTTGGCGCGCCGGTTTGACGAGTTGAAAGCTTTCGGCTCAATTTTTGAGGATTTTTCCGATGATCAGCCGGATGTCCGCCCCTTCATAGAAGCTCTGCGCCGCGCTCTGGATGACCTTCCAGGGGGACTGGACTGCTTTGATTTGTCGGGGGCCGATCAATGGCAGACGGTGGTTTCTTATTTAAAGGAATTGCAGGCCAGGGTCAGCACTGTTTGTGAAAGTCCCGGCCATTGCCCGAAGGCTGAGGTTTCTGAATCCGCTGAGGTTGAAACGTCCGCTGACGAACCGGCGGCGGCAGGTGAGCCGGAAACAGTTGAGACTGAAGGGGGTTCTGATCCGGCGGAGGCCGAATTCGCCATAGAGGATCAATCTCCGCCTGCTGCTGATGACCCGGAAGAACCCGCTGAACATCCGGCCCCCGCCGAACCGGCGGAGGCCGAAACATCCCCAAAATCTTTAAAAAATTTATCCGAAGTCCTGCCCGGCAAGGAAGGGCCGATCGTCTATTTCCTGATAAAACTTTCAGCCGATTCCGGCAATGACCAAAAAACCTTCAGCCTGATAAAGATGCTGCTGGATAAAGCCCTGCCCATTATGGGCGAGACCGGCAAGCATTTCTTTTATCCCCTGGATCTCAACCTGGACAAAAGTTTCAGCGTGGTGGAGGCCCAGGGCGACCGGGAACTGACCGAGACTCTCGGTCTGGCTGTGACCATTGAGGAGGGCCAGATAGTTCTCAGAGGAACGCCGCTGACAGGCTTTGACGGTCCTCTTCATTTTTCTTTCGCTCGGATTGATCATGTAGAGAGCGCCGACACGCACCGGAAGCCCATGTATATTGCCGCCGATCCGCGTACCTTGTGGCAGGATTTGCCGGTGGAGGATTTTGAGGGCTATCCGGCCGATAATGAAACCCAGGAGGCCCGGCCGCTCCCGGAGACAAATAAAATCGTGGTGGCGGCCAGTTGCCGGGGGCGGTCACACGCCCATGCCGCCAAACCGCGTGACGACAGCTTCCTGATTGATTCCGAGGCTGAATCCGGCTGGAATTTTGTGGCTGTGGCTGATGGGGCGGGCAGTTCCCGCTTTTCCCGCCAAGGCTCCCGGCTGGCTTGCGAAACAGTTGTCGGGGAGCTGAAAAAATTTTTGCAGTCCCCGAAGCTGGCTGATTTTTTTCAGGCCAATCAGGAGTTGATGGGGCAATGGAAAGAGGAGTTTGAAGCAGCGGACGGAAGCCTTGAGCCGGGGGCGGAGGAAAAGTATCACCGGCAAATGGCCGAAAACTGTGGGCTGAGCCTCAATGATCTCGTCTATCGGGCCATATATGAGGGCTACAAATCCATTGAACAGGAAGCCCAGTCCCGGCAGGCCCAGGTTCGTGATTATCACACCACTTTGATCTGCGCGGCCTTTAAGAAATTTTCCTTCGGCTTTTTTTTCATCACCTACTGGGTGGGGGACGGAGCCATGGCTCTTTATGACTGGAACCATAGCGGACGGGTGCTGGTGCCTGGAATCCCGGATGGCGGAGAGTTCGCCGGTCAGACCAGGTTTCTGACCATGGGGCGGGAGGAAATCAATCCCGAAGCGGTCTCCCGGCGGACGCGATACATTTTTGCCGAAAATTTTGAATCACTCATACTGGCTACCGATGGTATAACCGATCCCTTTTTCCCTTCGGAAAAAAGCGTGGTGGACGAAGCCAGGTGGCATGATTTCTGGAGCCGGACTCTGCCGGTGGGGGATGATGACGCGCCGCCCTGCCCGGAACTGTTCCAAGACGGAAGCCCTCTCGATGACCAGGCTCTGGCTCTTCGCCGCTGGCTGAATTTCTGGTCGAAGGGCAACCATGATGACCGCACCATATTAATCGTTAAGTAAGGACCAAGCGGAGATGACTGTCGTAAAAACCAGGGCCACCGACGGAACCGAAGTGGAATTTGTGTATCAGAACCCCAAGCAGGGCGGGGTGAAGGACGTCTATTTTGACCCCAATCACCAGTATGCCGTGGCCTTTTTCCGCAAACCGCTGGGCGCGGCCGGGAAAGACCGCATCGAGCGGCTGGTGGGGCAATACAGGCAGGGGATTTTTGAGCAGGCCGGGGCTGATTACTGGCAAAACCTGTTCCGCTGGCCTGAAAAAATTGTTGAATATGACGGGCGAACCGGCATTGTGGTGCCTTTTTACCAGCCAGAATTTTTCTTCGGCGACCAGACTTCTCTCGATGGGGTTGAAAAGGACGGCAAGTGGTTCGCTTCGGGCAAAAATTTCAATCGCTTTGTGCCGCCGGAAGAAAAGGGCAGCCTTTTGGGCTACCTGCGCATCTGCCTCAATCTCAGCCGGGCGGTGCGGCGTCTCCACGCGGCCGGGCTGGCCCATTCCGATCTTTCCTATAAAAACTGCCTGGTCGATCCCTCCACCGGGGGAGCCTGCATCATCGATATCGACGGCCTGGTGGTGCCGGGACTTTTTCCGCCGGACGTGGTCGGCACGCCCGATTTCATCGCCCCGGAGGTCGTGGCCACCCTTGATCTGCCGATGAGCGATCCCAACCGGCGGCACCCGCGCCGCGAAACAGACCAGCATGCTTTGGCCGTACTTATCTATCAGTACCTTCTCCATCGCCACCCGTTGCGCGGGGGCAAGATTCACAGCTCCGACACCGATGTGCAGGACCGGCTGGAAATGGGGGAAAAGGCCCTTTTTATTGAAAACCCCCATGATCAGTCCAATCGCTATATTGTGCAAAAAGGCGACAAGGATTTTCTGCCCTGGGTGGATACCAATAAACTGCCCTATACCATCATGGGCCCCTATTTAAAGGCCCTCTTCGACCAGGCTTTCATCGAGGGCCTCCACGATCCTTGTCGGCGGCCCACCGCCGACAACTGGGAAGACGCCCTGATTAAGACCTGCGACCTGGTGCAGCCGTGTCTGAACGAAAACTGCGTCAAAGGCTGGTATGTGTTCGATAATTCCACCCGGCCGGTCTGCCCCTACTGCGGCACCCCGTTCCGTGGCCAATTGCCGGTGCTAGATTTCTATTCCAGCCGCAATGGAACCGACTTCCGCCCCGATCAGCACCGCCTGATGGTTTACCACAACCAGTATCTGTACCGCTGGCACGCCGACCGGAGCGTCTTTCCCAACGAGCGCCTCACGGAGGCCGACAAAAAACCGGTGGGCTATTTCGTTTTCCATCAGAACCGATGGATTTTCATCAACCAAACCCTGACCGGCCTTATGGACGTCAGTAACCAGAGGCACGTGGGGCCGGGCGAATATGTTGAACTTAAAGACGGCGTGCAACTCCTGTTGTCCCCGGAGAAAACCGGGCGGCTGGCGCATGTGTCGCTGGTGGAAGCTTAGATGGTGAAATCATGATCAGACGTCTGCCGGTTTATCTTTTGCTGGATTGTTCGGAATCAATGGCCGGGCCTCCGCTGGACGCGGTGGAAAACGGTGTGGTCACCATGCTGGCCGCGCTGAGAAAAAACCCCTATGCCATGGAAACGGTCTACATGAGCCTGATAACCTTTGACGCCAAGGCCAGGGTGAACGTGCCCCTGTCGGAGATTCCGTCCATCGTGGCGCCGAGGCTGTCGGTGCGTCCGGGCACCAGCTTGGGCGCGGCTATCAACCTGCTCCATGAAAGCCTCAAAAACGATATAGTAAAGACCACGGCCGGCCAGAAAGGCGATTTTCGGCCCCTGGTCTTCATCCTGACCGACGGCCAGCCCACCGACGAATGGCAATCAGCCGTAGCCCGCCTGCGTGAGGCTTCGCCGCGGCTGGCCAATATTTACGGTATCGGCTGCGGAGATGAGGTGGATTTCACCACTCTGAGCCGCATCGCCGACGTCTGTATTCACATGCGGGGCCTTTCCACGGAAAGTTTCGCCCAGTTTTTCGTCTGGATGAGCGCGAGCGTCCAGTCCATGAGCGTGGCCCCGGATGAAAAAATAAGCTTGGAAAAATTTCCCCTCCAGGAGGGCATGGAACTGGTGGATTCAGCCAATCCGCCGCCCCTCTCCGAGCGCGGACAGCGGCTCTATTTTCATGTCTGCTGCCGGGAAACAAAAAAACATTACCTGATGCGTTACCGGTATGAACCCGCTTTCCGCTTCTATCTGGCCCAGGACGGCATCCCCCTGGCGGACGACTTTTTTTCCGATGGAGCGATGAAGGCCCCGGCCGTGTCTTCGGATATGCTCCACGGAGCGGTTGATTGCCCTTACTGCCAGGCCTCCAACTGGGCCCAGTGCGGTTTCTGCAAGCATCTTTTCTGCATCAGCGAAGACTTTGACGAACCGAGCCTGGTCTGCCCGGTCTGCGAAACCCATCTCACCGGCGGCCGCGGCGGCGCTTTTGGCGTCGAAGGTTCCATGGGCTGAGGGCGGCAGGGTTCTTCAATTGCGGTCTCATCACCTAAACACGAGCAGCGTGTAACCAAACCCCACGGGGATTTTTAGAAGGAGCTTTTATTATGGCAGTATCTCTCACTAAAGGCGGAAACGTATCTCTGAGCAAGGAAGCCCCCGGGCTGAAAGCGATTCTGGTCGGTCTCGGCTGGGACGCCCGCGCCACCGACGGCGGCGATTTCGACCTTGACGCCTGCGCTTTTCTGCTGAAAGAAGACGGCAAAGTCAGAGGCGACAGTGACTTCATTTTCTACAACAACCTCAAGTCGGCTGACGGTTCGGTCGAACACACCGGCGACAACCTGACCGGCGAGGGCGACGGCGACGATGAAGCGCTCAAAGTTGACCTGGACAAAGTGCCCCAGGAGGTCACTCGCGTTTCCTTCACCGTGACCATTCACGACGCCGAGACCCGCCGCCAGAATTTCGGCATGGTTTCCAACGCTTTCATCCGGGTGGTCAATCAGGCCGACAACAAGGAAATCGCCCGCTTCGACCTCTCCGAGGATATGAGCACTGAAACGGCCATGATCTTTGGTGATCTCTATCGTCACAACAACGAATGGAAGTTCAAAGCCATTGGCCAGGGTTTCGCCGGTGGACTTCAGCCGCTGGCCAAAAATTTTGGCGTAAACGTCTGATTTGAAATCGTCGGCCGTCAAAGCGGGCTCTTCGGGCTCGCTTTGACGGCCTCATTATTTTTTGCCAAACTCGAATTGTCCGTCCCCGGACCGGTCTTCAGGAGCTGATTTATGAAAAGTATGGTTAAGGGCGAAAAAATAAAACTTGAGGATCTGGGTCTGGCCTCCAATTTTGAAGTCGGCGTCACTTGTCAGGTGGCCGGTTCAACCGCTGATATCAGCTGTTTCGGGATCGACGCGGACGGCAAGCTCTCTGACGACCGTTATTTCATTTTTTACAACCAGCCCTCTTCTCCTGAAAAAGCCATCGAAATCAAGGGGGCCTCCGGCGGGTTCGACCAGGTGTTCTCGGTCAATGTTCAGGCTTTGCCCCCCACGGTGGTTCGGTTGGTCTTCGTGGCCACCATTGACGGCAGCGCAACTTTCTCTGATTTATCCAGCGGGCGTTTTGAACTGCTTGGGCCGGGCGGCCCGGCGGCTTCATTCCAATTTTCCGGCCGGGATTTCGCCGCCGAAAAAGCGGTTATGATAGGTGAGGTCTACCTCAAGACCGTCTGGCGGCTGGCCGCCGTCGGCCAGGGGTTCAATGGCGGGCTGTCGGCGGTGCTCAAACACTTCGGCGGTGAGGAGACAGCTGCCGCGCCGGGGGCGGCTCCCACCCCTCCGGCGGCCGAGGAACCCAAAGTCAGTCTCTCCAAAGTGCGGCTGGACAAGCAGGGCGAAAAGCATAAAGTCAATCTGACCAAGGACGGCGCTCCCCAGATTTTCCATATCAATCTGCAATGGGATCAGCCCTCCGGCGGCGGAGGTGGTTCTTTGCTGGGCCGTCTCTTGGGCGGCCGGAGTGGCGGCGGGGCCGATCTTGATCTGGGCTGCATGTGGCGCGACCGGCAGGGCAATCAGGGCGTTATTCAACCCTTGGGAGGCAATTTTGGCTCACCCACCGGCATTCCATTCATTTCTCTGGATAAGGATGACCGGTCCGGCGCGGCGGCCGACGGCGAAAACATGCACCTGATGCGCCCGGAAACAATTTCGCTGGTAGTGATCTTTGCCATGATTTACGAGGGCACGGCCAACTTCAGCAACGTCAACGCCCGCCTGACCATCTTCGACGGCAAGGGCGGGGAAATACTCATACCGCTCAATGCTCCCGATCCCCGGCGGACCTTCTGCGCGGTGGCCTCCGTCACAGGAGACGGCGGAGCGCTCAATGTTCAGAAAGAGGAGCGTTACTTTACCGGCCACAAAGAATGTGATCAGTTTTACGGCTTCGGCTTCAACTGGGTCCGGGGCAGTAAATAACCGCCCCGGTTGCGGCCGGAAAGCAATGGCACGCTGAAATCATGCCGCCGCCTTTCTCCGGCGGTAGGCGGCAATGTCCGCGACAGTAAGAAGCGGCAGGGAATGCTCCTTGGCAAAGGGAATTATTTCAGGCAGGCGGCGCATGGTTCCGTCATCATTGGTCAGTTCACACAAGACCCCGGCCGGGATAAGCCCGGCCATATTCATCAGGTCGACAGTGGCCTCCGTATGCCCCGCGCGTTCAAGCACCCCGCCGCCTCTGGCGACCAGGGGAAAGATATGTCCGGGACGATTGAGATCATCTGGCCGGGCGGCCGGGGCTATAGCCGCTTGTACGGTTCGCACACGATCATGAGCTGACACGCCGGTAGTGACCCCGGTAGCCGCTTCAATACTGACCGTAAAAGCCGTGCCATACTGGCTGGTATTGTGAGCCGCCATTGGCGGCAGATCTAGGGCAGACGCTTTTGGCCCGGTCAGACACAGGCAGACAATACCACTGCAATGCCTGATCATCATGGCCATCTGCCGCACGGTCAGGCTCTCGGCCGGAAAAATCAGATCCCCCTCATTTTCCCGGCCATCATCATCGACCACAATCACTCCGCCGCCGCTCCGCAGACAAGCCAGAGCCTTATCGATCCGTTCACCGCCATCTCCAAAAAAGAAAAGATCCCGGTTCATTTTTTACCTCCTTTGTAAAAAAAACCAGAATCAGGGCGAATACCATATAGCCCGGACAGACGGCAAGAAACCGCGCTGATAAAACCGGGGATATTCTCTTACATCCGGACTATAACCGTCGGTTCTGGATTTACACCAGATCAGCAGCGCCAGACCGCCTGGAGCCGCTCGCGGACTTCTCTATCGAGTTACCGCCGGTGGGGACTTTCACCCCGCCCTGAGAATTTTTATCATTTTGTCAGACTGGCCCCTTCCTGTCAAGCCGCCTGATTGAACAACCCGCGGCCATTATCCCAGGGGCACGACGGCTGAGTACTGATACCGAGGATTTTTATAAAATGATTCCCGCCCATGATTTATAATCAGTAAACTGTTATAATGCCTCCTGACATGGCTTGCTTTCGGGATTTGTATTAGACGAAGGTTAATCCAGAAGAAGGCTTGAATTGCGGGAGGTCTCAATTATGCAGCACAGAATGAAAACCCATCCATTAACCACAGAACAGATTGACGAGTTATTGATACGGGCGCTGACGGGCACGCTCGCCACCATCAACACTGACGGCTCCCCCTATGCGGCTCCCATTCATTTTATCTATCTTGATAACGCCGTTTACTTTCATGGCCTGCCAAAGGGAAGCAAGATTGACAACCTCAAGGCCGACCCGCGCGTGAGCATGACTGTTTATGAGATGGAGAGCCTCCTCCTGGCCCCTGACGGCCAGCCCTGCGATACCAATACCAAATACCGGAGCGTTATTTTGTCGGGCCTGGCGTCGCTGGTTGAGGATATGGGGCTGAAAAAAGAAATTCTTTCAGCCATTGTAAAAAAATACACTCCGCATCTGAACTCAAATGCGTTCCCCGACAACATGGTCAAGGGCACAGCCGTCATTCGGATACAGATAAACAGCCTTACCGGCAAATACTACGACTGACTTCAGGCTGGTCTGGCCAGATTCAGGAGATAACAGGGCGCCGATTCGCACTTCCGCGAATCCGGCGTTTTTTATTGGCCACCGTCATTCCCGCCACCCGCCGGTGGCGGAGCCGCTCGCCAGACAATTTCAAACTCCGGCTGAACATCGGAAAAATCCGTCCGGGCCGAGCCCGCGTCCAGGCCCAGCTTTTTCATGCGATACTGGAGAGTCTGCCGCCCGATGTTCAGGCAGGCCGCCGCCCGGCTGACGTTATAGCGGCAGCGGAGCAGTGTTCCCTCAATGATGGCTTTTTCCAGCCGGGTCAATAAGCCGTTGAGGTCGGAGCAGCCGCTGAAGTATGGCCGCAAGGGTTCTTCAAAGCTCATGGCCGGGCGGTGGCGGGCGTATCCGGCCCGCCCGGCCTCTGACTCGTTGGCCTGATGGAGTTCGCGCATGGTCCGGGGCAGGTTGAAAAGCTCGATTTTGTCGCCGTCCATGGTATTGAGGATGTAGTCCAGCACATTGAACAACTCCCTGATGTTGCCCGGCCAGTGGTATTTTTGAAAAAGCTCCATGATGGGCGGCGGAATCATTTCGATGTTCTTTAAATAATGGCGGCTCTGCCTGGTCAGATAGGTTCTTGAAAGTTCGTCCAGATCGTCCAGCCGCTCCCGCAGAGGCGGGATTTCAATGCTCACCGTCGACAATCGATAGAAGAGATCCTTGCGCAGGCTGTTGTTCTCAATTAGTTTGGACGGCGAATCATTGCAGGAGGAAATGAAACGCACATCAGTTTCAATGTCCTTAGTCCCGCCCACCCGGCGGAAGGAATTTTCCTGGATGACCCGCAAAAGCTTTGACTGCATGCCCAGGCTCATGGAGTTCAGTTCGTCCAGAAACAGAGTGCCGCCCTTGGCCTCTTCCAAGAGGCCCGGCTTATCCACGCTGCCGGTGAACGAACCCTTGCTTGTGCCGAAGAAAACGCTTTCGATCAAGGTGTCGGGCACGGCCGCGCAGTTGATGGCCACAAATTTTTTCTTGTGGCGGCGGCTGGCCCGGTAAATGCTTTGGGCGAAAATTTCCTTGCCGGTGCCGGTCTCTCCCACCAACAGAACGTTGCAGTCCTGAACGGCGATTTTCCGGGCCAGGGCCACAGCTATGCTGAGGTCACGGTTGCGGCCGATCAGGTCGGAAAACTGATAGCCGCTGAAATGGCTGGCCGGCTGGCCAATTCTGGTATGGATCATTTTTTTGCGTTCCTCCAGAAGGTCCACCTGGGCTTCAATAGATTCCAGGTTCTGCTCGAAATTCACCGCCCCGCTAAGTTCCCGCCGAAAAAAAACAGGATAGGCCGTGTTGACCGATGACACCATCCGGCCGCCGGGTGCCTTGAAATTGTCAAAACGATTGATGACCGGCTGCCGGGTGCGCAGAGCCGTCATCACTGAACTGACTTCCTCATCCAGATCGTAAAAATTCAGCAGATGCTGCCCTTCAAAATCCATGTGGGCGGGCAGCCCCAGCATGCGGCGGCTGGTCTTGTTCATATAGACCAGGGTCGCGTTGCGGTCATAAATCTGAATGCCGTCGTTAATCTCGTCCAGGGCGCGGCGATAGAGCTGCTCGCGGTCGCTGTCGGCGCGCTTTAAGAGGAGCAGGCTGCCTTCCGGCGGGTTGTCGATTTCCTGGTAATCAAACTCAACGCCTCCGAGGGTCAGGCGATTGGTTTCCTGCCCGGCCAGGCCTTTCAGCCGATTGAAGATGCGGCCGGGTTTGAGTTCGTCCAGGCCGATTCCGGCCGGTTCCTGGCCGGGCCAGTTGACGGCCACAATTTTTTTCCGTTCATCCAGCCGAAGCCAGCAGTCAACAACTGTCATGGAACAACCTTATGCCAGAAATATGGCTATTAGCAAAAAATTATATATATTGCCAAAAATTTTGCATTAGGATGTATTATAACAAAAAGCCTCTCTGATAACAAACACTATGTTAATATTAATGCAAAGTGCTGTTTTAACATGTATTTTAATTGTAATGATCTTTTGCTATCTCATGGCACAAGCCTTGCTCTATTCAAAAGCAGTCACCCGCCGGGTAATAAATCATAAATTAACAACCAGCCGATGCTCCGTCTGGGTTATCGTTTGGAAGTGGTTAAGGTAAAACCCGGCCGGGCGGACGGAAAAATTTCTGACGTCGCTCGTAATTTTCTCGTATTCCCGGCCGGGTGGCTTCATTAGAGGTTTGATTGTCCGTGCCCGTCCGGGGAGCAAAATTACGAGCGACTTACAGAAAATTTTCCGTCCGCCCGGCCTGATCAGTGTCGGCGTTCGGACGGGTGACGGTTGCGGTCTTGTTACATAAGCCGAACATGTTTAGGAGTGCGGGGCAGTGAGACTTCTCCAGAGGGGCCCCCGATTTTTGCTCCCCGGACGGGCTAAGACTCACAGACCTCCTACCGGGCCGCCCGGCCGGGAATCAGAGAAAAATCGGGGGCCACGGCGGAGAAGTCTCACTGCCCCGCACTCCGGGTTTTACCGGAGATTTTTCAAGTGACCGCGCTGAATGAGATGTCGACAACCATCAACCAGAAAGGTATTATTGTGTCTGAAACCATAATCACACTGGGGCAAGAACTTGATCTTAACGACTTTGTGGCCGTGGCCCGCTTCGGGGCCAGTGTCGCCTTTTCCGATGATTATTGCCAAAGGGTTGAACGCGCCCGCAAGCTGGTGGAAAAATGGGTGGCTGAGGCCCGGCCCATGTATGGCATAACCACCGGCTTCGGAGCCATGTGCACCCAGGCCATTTCCGGCCCGGAGACGGCCCTCCTGCAGAAAAATATTATTTTATCGCATGCCGTTTCCGTGGGCGAGCCCTTCACCAGGGAAGAGGCCAGGGCCACCCTGTTGATGGTTTTGCAGAATCTGGGGCAGGGCTACAGCGGAGTGCGCCTGGATATTCTGGAAAGATGCCGCGACTTTTTAAACCTGGACCTGACCCCCTGGATGCCGCGCGAAGGCTCAGTCGGCTATCTGGGGCCGGAGGCCCACATGGTCATGAGCCTGACCGGTGAGGGGCGGGTATATTATCAGGGCCGGTTGATGGAAGCCGCCGAGGCGCTCGGGCTGGCCGGTTTGAAGCCGCTGGAACTTTCGGCCAAGGAGGGGCTGGCCCTGATTTCCGGCACCACCTCAACCGCCGCCCTTGGCGCGCTGGCCCTGTATGATTTCATTCAGGCCGCCAAATCGGCCGACGTAATCGCCGCCCTGAATCTGGAAATTTTGCGGGGCCTTCTGCGGGCCTTTGACGAGCGGGTGATGTCCGTGCGTCCGCATCAGGAGCAGGCCGGGACCGCTGAAAACGTGCGCCGGATTCTGGCTGATTCCGAAGTTCATGACAAACACAAAAACGAACGGCTTCAGGACGCCCTGTCGCTCCGCTCGATCCCGCAGCTTCACGGGGCGGTGCGAAAAACATTCAACGACGCCCTGAAGACCATTGAAACGGAAATCAATTCCTGCTGCGACAATCCCATCATCTGGCCGGATGAAAACGAGCCCGACGTCATTTCGGCCTGCAACGCCGATTCCTCCTATGTCGGGCTGGCCATGGATACGGCGGCCATAGCCGCCACCATGCTGGCCAAGATGTCCGAGCGCCGCAACAACCGGCTGGTGGACGGCACGCTCTCTGGTTATCCGTTTTTTCTGGTGCGCAATCCCGGCCTCAATTCCGGCCTGATGATTCCGCAATACACCCAGGCCGGCCTTCTGAACGATATGCGCGTCCTTTCCACTTCGTCCTGTATCGACAACACCAGCACCTGCGCCATGCAGGAAGACTATGTGGCCATGGGCTACAACGCGGCCAAAAAGGCGCGGGCCGTGGCCGAAAAGCTGGAATACATTCTGGCCATTGAACTGCTGTCGGTCTTCGCGGCCCAGAGTTTCATGGATGAAAATTTGAAGCGGGGCCGGGGCGGGCGCAAGGTTCTGGCGGAAATCAGCCAAAACATACCAACGCTTGAAAACGATATTTTTCTATTTCCCCACATCAATTACCTCCGGGAGCTGATTCACTCCGGCCGTCTGCTTGAACTGGTTGAAGAAGAAATCGGGCCGCTGAAATAAGCGGGCGGTCAATTAAGAACGAAGAGGATGTTATGCGTTTCATCAAAAATTTTTCTCGCGCCGATCTGGAAAAAATCCATCAGGCCAGCCTGGACCTTCTGGCCGGAACAGGGATAGATTTTCACTCGCCTGAATCCCTGGCCGTCTTTAAAAACCACGGCTTTAAAGTGGCGGAGGAGAGGGTCTTCATCACCCAGCCGCAGTTGGAAAAAGCCCTGGCCACCGCACCGGCCGGCTTTTCCATCCGGGCCCGTAACCCGGAAAACAATCTAAGGATCGGCGGCCCCGATTTCATCCTTGGCCCCAGCTGCGGCAACACCAACGTCATGGAGGCTGACGGCGCCATGCGGCCGGGCACACTCGAAGACTATGACCGGCTGGTCAAGCTGGTTCAGACTTCGCCGCTTAAAAATCTGTTTTCCGGCGGCCTCTGCTATCCGCAGGATGTTCCCGGCCATCTGGCCCACGTCCACATGCTTCTGAAGGATTTGACCCTGACGGACAGGGTGGTGATGTGCAACATGGCCGCCGTCAGGAACGCGCACGATTCACTCGATCTTCTCGAGTTGGTCTTCGGCGGCCGGTCCGGGGTGGAAGAGGGCCCCTGCTCCATTTCGGTCATCAATCCTTTCACGCCGCTGAAATACGCGGCCGATCAGGCCGAGGGCATTCTGATTCTGGCCAGGGCCAACCAGCCGATGGTCATCGCCAACATGATGATGCTGGGGGCCACCGCGCCGGTGTCCGTCCCGGCCGCCCTGGCTATGGGCAACGCTGAAATTCTGGCCGGGCTGGTGCTGGCCCAGTTGGCGCGGCCGGGAGTGGGAGTGGTCTACGGCAGCACTTCCTGTCCGATGGACATGAAAAGCATGGTGGCGACTCTGGGGACGCCGGAAACCATCTGGCTTTCGCGGGGCACTCTGGCCCTGGCTGATTTTTATGGCCTTCCCTGCCGCACCGGCGGCAGCCTCACCGATTCGCACCTGCCCGACGGCCAGGCCATGATGGACGGCACGGCCATCTTCATGAACGCCCTCTATGGCGGGGCCAATTTCATTATGCACAGCTTTGGGATGCTGGGCGGCTATCAGTCCATCAGCCTGGAAAAGTTCCTTCTGGATGAGGAGATGGTCCGCCTGACCATGGCCACCCTTGAGGCGCCGGAGGTCAGTGAAAAAACCCTGAGCCTCCCGGTAATTGAAGCCGTCGGGCCGGGCGGCGATTACCTGACCCATCAGGACACTTTGAAAAATTTCCGCAAACTTTACCGCCCCGGCTTTTTAAACCGCAGTTCCCATGAAAGCTGGCAGAGCAAAGGCCGCCCGGACAGCCTGGCTCAAGCCGGGGCTCATGTCGAAAAGCGCCTCAAAGACTGGGTGAAACCGGCCATAGAGCCGCAACTGGAAGAAGAATTGACCAAACTGGCCAGGGCCAAAGGGGCCGAGGTCTAAGAACAGCCAGGCACTGGCCGGTTCGGCCGGACCAAATCAAAGGGGTAGGATTTTCATGCTGAATGTTTTTGACACTGTTGTCGTTATTGTCAGTTTTATCTTAATTCTGAGGGTGGGCTATTATTTCGCCAAAACCTCCCATGACATGGACAGTTTCTACAAAGCCAACCGGGCGCTGCCGTGGTCGCTGGTGGTGGGCACCCTCATGGCCACCTGGTATGGCGGGGCCGGCACGGTCGGCACGGTCGGCTATGCCACCGGCATGGGTTTCGCCGGCTTCTTCATCTGGTCCATTGGGGCCCACGCCGTCCGCTTTCCTCTGGCCCTATGGGTGGCCCCGCGCATCTCGGTCAAGGCCAAGGGCACCATCCCGGAACTCCTGCGCCTCAATTACGGCAAAAAAGCGGCTGTCCTGGGTTCCATCATCATCGTCGTCAGTTGCCTCTCAATCGCTGAAGTAGCGGCCATCGGCTATGTGGGAGCTTCGGCCTGGAACGTCGACAAGCTGGTCCTGGCCATTATCGCCGTGGGCATTGCCGTGGCCATTACCTGCATGGGCGGCCTTATGGGCCTGGCCGTGACCGACATGATCTTCTTTTTCCTGATGGTGGTCTCCGTGGCGGCCGTTTTCCCGGCCATGTTCTTTGGGGTCAATGGTTTTGACGGCATTTACGCGGCGCTGGAGCAGCCCGCCCCGGAAATGCTGACCGCCTTAGGCGGCATACCATTCTTTAAGGCGGCCGTCCTGATTATCCTGTGCATCAACCTTTATAAAGATCCGGCCTTCTATCAGCGCTTCGCGGCGGCCAACTCGCCCCGCACCGGCAAACGGGCCATGCTGATGTGCTTTTCCATCTTTCTGTCGTTCGACGTGGTGACCATCACCACCGGCATGATCATCCGCACCGTGGACCCCTCCCTGGCTGTGCAGCCGGAAATCAGCTATGTCTCCATGGTTCTGGCCAACCTCCCGCAGGGTTTGCGCGGTCTGTTTATCGTGGGCATGTTCGGGGCCATAATTTCCACCCTGGACGGCTACTATCTGGTCGGCGGCGAGATCATCTCCAACGACATCATCTACATGCTGCGCGGCGACCGGCCCCTTTCCGACCGCACGAGCATCTTCATCGCCCGTATCTCCACCGTGATCTTCGGAATTGTCGGCCTGGCCGCCGCTTTCCAGTTCGATATGGTTTATGACGCTTTCCTCTTCCTCAGCAGCCTGGGCATGACCATGCTGTTCGTCCCCATGATGGTGGCCCTGATGTATGAAGGCAAAAAGACCGACGTGGCCGGGCTGGCCAGCATGATCGTCGGCACGGTCATTTGGATTGTGCTGAAACTTTTCCCGATCACCACCGCCACCATGGGCACGGTCGACCCGGTCATCATCGGGCTGCCGTTGTCTTTCATCGCTTTCCTGATAGGCAACAATTACGGCACCGATCTGAACGCGGCCCGCCAAAAACAATTTATCGAGCGGATGCGCACCCCGGCCAAACCGGAAGCCGTCTGAGTCCAAAGGAGGATTGTTCAATGAAAGACATCAATGATATGACCGATAACACCGCCAATCATGCCCCGGAACTGGAAACCGAAGAACAGCTGGCCATTGCCAAACACAAGGAAGAGATAAAGGTTGAATGGTTTGGAGTGGACGGAGCGCTGATTCTGCTCTATGTGGCTCTGGCCTGTTTTTACGGCTACGGTATGCTCAACCGGGTGGATTTCATCATCGGCTATTTCGCGCCGGGCGTGGCCATCACCATCACCAGCGCGGTTTTTCTGAAATATTGCACAGAAGTTTTCGCTTTTGCCACCAAAAGGAAAAAACCGGAATCATCCAGTAAACAGAATTGACCATAAGGCCCGGCTGTGAATCAGCGGCCGGGCCGCCTCACCGGCAAACGACGGAAGGTGAATTATGAAAATAAAATGTTTTCCCATAACCATGGATAAAACCCAGGCCCTGAAAATAGCGGAAGGGCGGGGCAACCTTTTGGGCCGCCTGCTTTTGGGCGGCAAGAAGATCAGCCTCCGGGTCATGTATCTGGAGAGCCGTTATCTCACCTATGAAATGACCTATGCCGATAACCCTCTGGTCTCCCTTTTTAAAAAGGACGGCCGGGTGGACCGGCAGAAAATCCGGGTGATGGTGGAGGGCACCACTTGTTCGGCCGCCTATGCGCCTGATAACCTTAACTTCGTTGAAAAAGAAGTGGCGGAAAACGACATTCAACTCACCTATTACGATGACCAGCGCCTCACCGACGCCGGCGGCATAATGGCCAAACGCATGGTGCGGCGGCGGGTGGGACGCAGCCTGACCATCCGGCCGCTTGAGATGGAAAAGATTTTCCGGCCCTTTTACATCGCCATTTACGGCGATATGGTTGAAGGAACCAAAGTTCGCTACCTGCCGATCGCGGCCGACGGCAACGACGTGACCCGCTGCCTCTAAATTTTGGAGCGTATATGAAAATAACGGTTATTGACGAAGACAACATCAACAGCGGCGACATTTCCTGGGAACCCTTCGCCCGCCTGGGTGAACTGACGCTTTTCAATTCTCTTTCAAACCCGGCCGCGCCTCCCAGCCTGAAGGGCACGGAGGCATTGATAACTGTCGGCACGGAATTGAGCGGCGAGTTTTTAAAAAAAGTACCCGGCCTCCGCTACCTCGGAATCCTCTCCACCGGCTACGATTTTGTGGACGTGGCCACGGCCGGAGAACTGGGGATGACCGTTACCAGCGTACCCAGCTACGGCACGGCTTCGGTGGCTCAATACACCTTCGCCTTGATTTTGGAATTATGCCACCAGGTGGGGAGTCACCACGCGGCCGTCATGGACGGCCGGTGGACCCGGAGCGGCCGTTTCAGCCTGTGGCTGCAATCAAATCAGGAACTGGACGGCAAAACCCTTGGCATTGTCGGCTTCGGCCGTATTGGCCGTAATGTGGCCAGGCTGGGGCAGGCTTTCGGACTGAAAATAGTGGCCCACGATTCTTTCATCGAACCGGGCGGTATCGTCGACGGCTGCCCCTGTCTCTCGCTGGATGAGGTGCTCTCAAAGGCCGACATTCTGACTCTCCACTGTCCTCTGACCAAAGATAATCGCGGCTTCATCAATCGGGAAACAATAGCCAAAATGAAGCCTGGCGCGCGCCTGATAAACGCGGCCAGGGGCGGGCTGATAAACGATAACGACCTGGCCGTGGCCCTGGCCGAAGGCCGCCTGGCCGCCGCCGCCATTGACGTGACCGACCCCGAACCCATAGGCCCGGACAATCCGCTTTTAAAAGCGCCCAACATAATCATCACCCCCCACATCGCCTGGGCCACTGTGGAGGCTCGCCGGCGCATTGTCCAGATGGGGGCCGACAATCTCTCAGCTTTCATTGACGGCCACCCCGTCAATATCATCAATGCTTGAACAGGAAAGGATATAATTATGCCCAAAAGATTCGTCTCAAAAAAAATGGCTCCGTCCAGCAGCCCGCTGTCCACCGCCGTCATCGCGGGCGACAACGTCTATTTCTCCGGCATGCTTTCAGTTGATCCGGCCACGGGTGATCTCATGCCCGGCACGGCTTTTGAAGAAACCGACCGCATCATCAACAATCTGAAAACAATGCTGGGCGAAATGGGGCGCGGGCTGGAAAGCATAGTCATGATGCAGTGCTTTATTTCCAGCATGGAGCATAACGACGGCTTTGCTGACGCCTACGCCGCCCACTTCGCGTCACTCGACTGCCCTCCGGCTCGCCGCACCATCGTAGCGGTTGAATTGTGGGGCGGCTCCAAGGTCGAAATAAGCTGCATCGCCTATCTCGGTGATGAGTGAGGGGCCCCAAATGGTTAAGCTGACCCGTGACGAACAGGCCATGCTGGAAGGGGCGGAGGGGCCCTTGAAGCGGCGGGCGCTGGAAAACGTCATTAAATACGCTGAACTGGTGGGGGCGGAATCTCTCTGCCCCATCAGAAGGGCCACCACCTTCTGCGGCAAACACAGCTATCTGAATGCGGCCGGAGATTTGAATTTTCGGGAAATGTTCAGCCGGGTTCAAATGGGTTCTGATGAAATTCTGGAGCTGGCCGCAATCGAACCGGGCTGCCAGACCCAGAGCTGCGTCAGCCCCTGTGAAACCTTTGAGCATCAGGCCTTCAGGCAAAGCAAAGACCTCTTTGCGGAGAATCAGGAATACCTCAAACAGAGCCGCGCTATGGGCATTGTCGAAGTCGGCACCTGCTCGCCCTATCTAAACGGCTGGCTGCCTCTGCCCGGTGAACACTTTGTAACCACCGAATCGGGCATGACCATTCTGGGTAATTCACTATGGGGAGCGTGCTGTAATTCCGACGGCATTGAAGCGGCTTTCTGGTCATCAATCTGCGGCCGCACCCCCCTTTGGGGCCGCCATTTGCCGGAAGGCCGCCGGGCCAGCATCAGGGTGAAAATTGATTTCGCGCCGGGTGAAATGCTGGAGTGGGATCTCCTGGGGCGGGCCATCGGCCGCAAGCTGCCGCTTCATTCCCAGCCGGTTCTGAGCGGCGATTTTTCCGGGGCCGATTTCAACAAGCTGCGCCAGATGCTGACCGCTCTGGCTGTTTCCAGCAACTGCGAAATTTGCCACATAGTCGGACTGACCCCGGAAGCTCCAACTCTGGAAGCGGCCTTCCAAGGTCAAGATCCGGCCGCTTATCCCGAAATAAGCCTGACGCGTGCCGATCTTGCTCTGGCCTATCAGTCAGTCTGCGATCCCGGTCAGGGGCCGGTGGGGTTGGTCAGTCTGGGCTGCCCCCATTATGACATTTATCAACTTCAGGAGGTCGCTCGGCTCATCAAAGGCCGCCGGGTCGCGCCCGGCGTCGACCTTCAGGTCTGGACCACTCTGGCCATCAAAGGGCTGGCCGATCACAACGGTTTTACCGAAACCATTGAAAAAGCGGGCGGACGGCTCTACAGCGGCTCCTGCCCGGTGACCATTAACAGTGATTACATATCCGGCTATAGCGGCATTTTGTTCGACAGCCTCAAACAGAGCGGCAGCGCCCGCCTCTATGCGGCCGGGCCGGTTTATTACGGCTCCACCGCCGCCTGTCTGGAGGCGGCCATGGCCGGGGAATGGAAGGATGATTACCGATGGAAAGGTTAGATATCCAGGGACGGGGAGCCATTGCCGGGCGGGTGGAAGGCTATGCTCTGGTCTGCCCGGAGAGCATAACCGGCTGGGGCGGCATTGAACCGGCCACCGGCCTGATTAAGGATTTGGAAAGCTCCAACCGGGGCCTGTCAATCGCCGGAAAAATTCTGGTCATACCGGGCAGCCGGGGCTCCAACGGCTGGTCGTGCTATTACAGCATCACCAGAGTTACCGGGGCCAGCCCCAAAGGTTTGCTTATCACCCGCATCGATTCAAGTTCGGCCGTGGCCGCCGTCGGATTGAACATACCGACCGTAGTCGATTTTCCAGCTGAGTCCGATCCTTGCCGTCTCATTCAAAACGGCGACTATGTGATCATGGATGGGGCCGCAGGACTGGTGAGCATTAGCCGGGCACCGAAATAATCTGAAATTGAACCGCCTGCAATGCCTCGAAGTGAAAATGCTTCGGGGCATTGTGCCGTTTTGATGACGAAACCATTCCGCTGTGATCACAGTTTGTCAAGGTTAAATATTTGTAATTATTGTATTTATATCCAAAAATACTGAATCTGCCGCGCTTGATATTTTATCTGAATTTAATTAATATAAAAAATAAAGGGTTGCGAACTCTGAAACTGTAGAAATGAAAGGCTGAATTATGGGCAGCATCGGCATTTGGGAGCTTCTTGTCATTTTGATTATCGCTCTTTTAATTTTTGGCGGACGCAAAATGCCGGAGCTGGGGCGGAGCCTGGGACTGGGTTTATCCAATTTCCGTAAAGCTGTTAAAGGCGAGCCGGATAATGATGAACCTTCCGCCAAGCCAGGAACCAAGGGCTGAGAAAGCGGAGGGAGCATGTTTGGAATCGGCTGGGGTGAGATGGTGGTTATCGGCCTGGTGGCACTGGTGGTCGTCGGGCCGGAGAAACTGCCGGAACTGGCCAGAACTGTCGGCAAGATCTATGGTCAGCTTCGTCAGGCCGCGGCTGAAGCCGGGCAGGATTTCAGCGAAGAAGTGGAAATGCTGAAATCCGGGGGCCTGGCCAATCCGGTGGAGGAGGCGCGCCAAACCCATTCGGCCCGTCCTATCGAAACAGCCGAAGCCCCGGAGCATCAATCACTTGGTCCCAATGGCCGAACAGAAAATGATAAAGATGAAAGAACAAATGAACAAGTCTGAAGCCGGGGCGGGGGAGGGCGGTCTTTTAAGCCACCTGCGCGAATTGCGTGCGCGGATTATTAAAAGCCTTTTGGCCATTGCGCTCGGCTTTGCGGCGGCTTTCAACTTTTCCAATGAAATTTTGGCTTTTCTGGTCATGCCGCTCACGGCTGTTCTGCCGGAAGGCCAGAAACTTATTTTTACGGGCCTGCCGGATGGTTTTCTGGTGCATCTGAAAATAGGCGTTTGGGGAGGTGTTTTTGTTTCCGCGCCCCTGTGGCTTTATCAGCTCTGGTCTTTTGTGGCACCCGGTCTCTATCGTTCAGAGCGCTGCAAAGTGATTTGGCTGGCCGCTGTTGCCACTCTGCTTCTTTTCACCGGCGCGGCTTTTGGCTACGGACTGATATTTCCTCTGGCTTTCAAATTTTTTGTAGGCTTTTCCAATGAAATGCTGACGGCCATGCCGGCCCTCGGCCCATACTTCTCCCTGGCAACCTCCATGCTTTTGGCCTCCGGGCTGGTTTTTCAGCTTCCGCTGGCCATCATCTTCATGGCCAGCCTGGGTCTGGTGAATTCCGCGATTCTCTCAAAAGGCCGCAAATATGCCATTCTGATAATCTTCATAGTGGCCGCAATTTTAACCCCGCCGGATGTCATCAGCCAGTGCCTGTTGGCCTTTCCCATGATGATTCTGTATGAAATCAGCATACGGCTGGTGGCTAGAAATGAAAGAAAGAGCGCGGCTGAAGAAGCGGAAGCTCTGGAATCCTGACAAGTAACCAGTCAATATTAAAATGACGGAAAAGCGGGTGACCGCCGCCGGGAGAAATATTTTTGCCCGGTCCCGTTCCGGGGGTCTTTAGTCACGGGACCGGGCAAAAATATTTCTCCCGGCGGCTGCCTGGTCGGCTTTCTTAATTGCTGGAAAGTGCGCCTGGCCAAGTGGGAGCCGGAAGCTGGAAGTTTTGACCCGTCTCCGTGACTAGAAGTCATTTCATAAATAAGATTTTTGGTTCCTGGCTAGGCGCGAAGACTTTTTAAGCGGAGGAATATACGACATATTTCGAGCATTAAAAAGGCTGAGCAACGACGCCAGGGAGCAAAAAGATATTTATGAAATGACTTCTAAAGACCCCCGGAACGGAGACGGGTCAAAACTTCCAGCTTCCGGCGGGTCAATGCGGCTCCAGAAAAATAAGCCTGACTTCCATGCATCCGCTATTAAACCAGGGGCCACGCCCCAAACACCAATACAGTGATAACACCATGAGCCAGACCGCCAAAGGAATTTTATACATAATACTGTCCGCCGTTTTATTCGGGCTGATGCCAATATTGGTGAAACTGACCGTGGAAGGCGGCTCAAACGGCCTTAACGCCACCTTTTTCAGGGGGCTTATTGGCCTGCCCATAATGCTGGCCGTGCTGCGGCTGAGAGGCATTCCGGCCACTTTTTCAGCCAGTGAATGGAAAACGCTGTCATTAACTTTCGGTGTCGGCGCGGCGGTCACCATTACTCTTCTGTATCTGTCCTACGCCTATATCCCGGTGGGAGTGGCCACCAGCCTTCATTTTATTTATCCGGCGGCGGTGACTCTGGCCTATGTGCTTTTTTTCAAAGCCCGGCCTAAAGCCGTCGTCTGGCTGGCTCTGGCCGCCTGCCTGGCCGGGGTGTTCGTATTGGGCGGCAATATTTCCGATATTGGCCAAGGCTTGCCCGGCATAATCATGGCCCTGGCTTCGGGCCTCACTTTCACCTGCTATTTCATCGGCCTGGACAAAACCGAGCTGAAATACATGCCCTTCCACAAGCTCACCTTTGCCCTCTGCCTGATAACATCGCTCTCTTGCGGCATCCTGGGCCTGTTGACCGGGCAGCTGACTCTGGAGCTCACTTTCCAGGCTTGGGTTTGCACGGTGATGCTTTCGGTTTTGACCACTCTGGGGGCGGCGGGGCTGCTCCAGAGGGGCATTCAACTGACGGACGGCACCACAGCGGCCATTCTTTCCACTTTCGAACCTATAACCAGTTTCATGTTCGCGGCGGCTATTCTTGGGGAAGCGATAACTTCCAGCCAGCTTTTGGGCTGTGGGTTTATTGTAATGAGCGTAATTCTGCTGACCAGCTCCAAGGTAAAAACGAAGAGCGGCTGATTATGCGAAGGCCACCTCTGAAATGAGGATTTATAATGAAATATAAACAGTTCGACGTTGTCGTTTTAACCGAAGATATTGAGGAATATGATTTGAAAGAGGGGACAGTTGGAACTATTGTCGATGTCTATACAAAACCTGAAGGGTACGAGATTGAATTCTTCGATGAAAATGGCAAGGAAATAATGAATATCGGAATACTTGAAAGTCAGATACTTCCCTATAAAGGTTGACCAATGGGGTGGAAGAAATCACCCGGCCCTATGTCAGATGAGGTTGCCCTGACAGGTGGAGCCAGCGATTCTAATTATGGCTTTTTTCCCTTCAACTTGCTGCTCGTAGCTATGCAAAAAGCGTGGTTTTTGCTTCGCGAGTTACCACTTCGGCTCCGAAACCAGTCGCTGGCGCTCCGTCTCGCCATCCAAGGCTCGACCCCGGTTATATGCGGCGGAGTTGGCCATAATTAGAATTTTAGAATTACTGTCCGGCTCCCACTCCGCCATAGTCATCAGTTACGGCCGACCAGGCAGCCGCCCTGGAGAAATGTTTTTGCGATGGTTCCGTTCCGGGGGTCTTTAGTCACGGAACCATCGCAAAAACATTTCTCCAGGGCGGCGGTCACTCAGCAGCGATTCTAATTATCGCTTTCTCCCTTGAATTTACGGCTCGTAGCTACACAAAAAGCGTGGCTTTTGTTTCGCGAGCAACTATTCTTTCGTCAAAACCAGTCGCTGGCGCTCCGTCTCGCTACGCTCGACCCCGGCTTTATGCGGCGGTGTCGGCCATAATTAGAGTTGCTGAGGTGGAGCTACTTGTATGTACAACCGGGACGGCTTGTGGTAAATTGAAGCGGGTTCGCGGGCTGGTCCCGCCCCCACATTTTGATGACAAAGGCGGCTCAGCCGGATATGAACAAAGCATCTCAGCCGGAAAATGGCCTCTCGGCCGATTCCGGTTCGAATATGGTTCCGCGTTATCTTCAGATCAAGCGGCAGATAGTTTCAAAAATAAACTCAGGCCAATGGCCGTCGGGCTATCGGGTGCCCTCTGAAAAAGAGCTCTCCACCGTTTTCACCGTCAGTCGCATGACCGTCAACCGGGCTTTGAGGGAATTGACCCTGGAGGGGCTCTTGGTGCGGGTCCAGGGCGTCGGGACTTTCGTCTCCCGCGATAAAATGGGAGCGGCCCTGATGGCGGTGCGCAATATAGCCGATGAAATTTCGGCCCGTCCGGATCACCGTCACCGCACCAAAGTTATTTTGCTGGAAAAGCTCCCAGCCACTACAGAAGTGGCCCACCAGCTTGAAATAGAGCCGAACGCCATAACCTTTCATTCCGTCCTCTTGCATTACGACAACGATGTTCCCGTTCAGATTGAAGATAGATACGTTAACGGGAAAATCGCCCCTGATTACTTGAATATGGATTTTATGCTCGAAACCCCCTACGTCTATCTAAGTCGGGTGGCCCCGCTGACGGAAGGCGAGCACATCGTCGAAGCGGTGCTGCCCACGGCCGAGGAGGCCGCCTGGCTGGAAGTCGGCCGGGGCGAGCCCTGCCTCCAGATGCGGCGGCGGACTTGGTCGCATGATTTGGTGGTTACGTCTGCCCGGCTGGTTTATCCTGGCTCCCGATATCGCCTGGAAGGGCGTTTCCATAATTGAGGCGGCCTGATTTTTGGGCCGCGAACAGGGCCTCTGGCTGAAAACCCCCGCTTTTCGCGGGGATTTTTTTATACATTATAGATAGTTAGCTGCTTAAAAATAAAAAATGCGGATCAGTGATTTTTTACTTGTATATACAGGTTAAGTCATGGTATATTCAACTTAAGTAAAAAGCCATTTCTTCAACCCGGCCTCCGCCAGCCAAAACAGGCGGAAAGTTACCCCGGCCGGTTTTTTTTAACAGGGTTTTCAACCGGATACGAACGGCTGACAGTTTTCACCAGACCGCTGAAAGCTCCGCGACAGCTCCACTGACCGCGAGAGTCTCAGGCTTGAAGGCCCTCTTCTTCAATGGTGGCGAGGCATAGGGAAAGTTCCCGGCCGAGCCTTTAGCGCACCAGCGCCGCCCCGGCGGCGCATTGCCCCGCCCCGGGGCTAAGGAGATACATTATGACCACCAAGTTTCGCGATGTCGAAATTCGCGCCCCCAGAGGCAACAAGCTCACCGCCAAAAGCTGGCTGACCGAAGCGCCCCTGCGCATGCTTATGAACAACCTTGATCCCGATGTGGCCGAAAATCCCAAAGAGCTGGTGGTTTACGGCGGCATCGGCCGTGCCGCCCGCAATTGGGAATGTTATGATAAAATCGTTGAAGTCCTGACCAATCTGGAAAACGACGAAACCCTCCTGGTGCAGTCCGGCAAGCCCGTGGGTGTTTTCAAGACCCATGAAAACGCGCCCCGCGTTCTCATCGCCAACTCCAACTTGGTGCCCAAATGGGCCACTTGGGAGCACTTCAATGAGCTGGACGCCAAGGGCCTGGAAATGTATGGCCAGATGACGGCCGGCAGCTGGATCTATATCGGCAGCCAGGGCATCGTTCAGGGCACCTATGAGACCTTTGTCGAAGCCGGCCGCAAGCATTTCGGCGGCGACCTCAAGGGCCGCTGGGTCCTGACGGCCGGTCTCGGCGGCATGGGCGGCGCCCAGCCCCTGGCGGCCACCCTGGCCGGGGCCTGCTCGCTGAACATTGAATGTCAGCAGGCCAGCATTGATTTCCGTCTGCGTACCCGTTATGTGGACGAACAGGCTACCGATCTTGACGACGCCATGGCCCGCATTAAAAAATACACCTCCGAAGGCAAGGCCGTCTCCATCGCCCTCTTTGGCAACGCGGCCGAGATCGTGCCGGAAATGGTCAAGAGAGGCATCCGCCCCGATATGGTCACCGACCAGACCAGCGCTCACGATCCGCTCCACGGCTATCTCCCGATCGGCATGACCTGGGCTGAATACTGCGAAAAAGCCAAATCCGATCCCGAAGGCACGGTCAAGGCCTCCAAGCAGTCCATGGCCAAGCATGTGCTGGCCATGCTTGAATACCACAAGATGGGTATCCCCACCTTTGACTATGGCAACAACATCCGCCAGATGGCTCTGGATGAAGGCGTGACCAACGCTTTCGACTTCCCCGGCTTTGTTCCGGCTTATATCCGTCCGCTGTTCTGCCGCGGCATCGGCCCCTTCCGCTGGGCGGCCCTCTCCGGCGAAGCCGAAGATATTTATAAGACGGACGCCAAGGTCAAAGAACTCATCCCCAATGACCCGCACCTCCACAACTGGCTGGATATGGCCCGCGAACGCATCAGCTTCCAGGGTCTGCCCGCCCGCATCTGCTGGGTCGGTCTGGGTCTGCGGGCTAAGCTGGGCCTGGCTTTCAACGAAATGGTGCGTAAGGGTGAACTGAGCGCCCCCATTGTCATCGGCCGCGACCACCTTGATTCCGGTTCGGTGGCCAGCCCCCGCCGTGAAACTGAATCCATGCGCGATGGCAGCGACGCCGTCAGCGATTGGCCGCTGTTGAACGCGCTCTTGAACACCGCCGGCGGGGCCACCTGGGTTTCGCTCCATCATGGCGGCGGCGTGGGCATGGGTTATTCACAGCATTCCGGTATGGTCATCGTCTGCGACGGCTCGGAAGAGGCCGATAAGCGTCTGGCCAGAGTTCTGACCAACGATCCCGGCACCGGCGTTATGCGCCATGCGGACGCCGGTTATGACATCGCCGTTGAATGTGCCAAAGAGCAGGGTTTGAACCTGCCGATGATTAAGTAACTGATACAAACTTGCGCCGCCTGTCTTCGGACAGGCGGCGTACTTATATGGTGAGCATATGAGCAAGCATACTTCAGGTGAAAGAACGATCTGGGTCAACGGCCTTATCGCCACCATGAACCCGGAAATAGATGATCAGTATGGCCTTTTGAGGGATCAAGCCATTGTGACCGAAGGCCACAGGATAGTTGAGATAGTGCCCCAGGAGGATCTGAAAATCGCGGCCGGCCAGCCGGTGGTTGATTTCGGCGGCGCGCTGGTGACTCCGGGACTCATTGACTGCCACACTCACCTCATTTTTGGCGGCGACCGCGCGGCCGAATGGGAGATGAGGCTTAATGGCGCCAGCTATACGGAGATTGCGGCCAAAGGCGGCGGCATCAGTTCCACTGTGGCGGCCACTCGTGAGGCGGACTTTGAAACTCTCTACAACCGCACCATTCAGCGCCTTGCGGCTTTGGTAGGCGATGGTGTCACCACAGTGGAGATCAAATCCGGCTACGGCCTGGATCTTGAAAACGAGCGCAAGACTCTTGAGGTGGCTGCCGCCCTTCAGGAGGAAGTGGCCGTGGATATTTCCCCGACTCTTCTCTCGGCCCACAGCGTGCCCAAAGAGTTCGCCGGCCGTCCCGACGACTATATAGATGAGATCTGCAACAACATCATGCCTGCCCTTTATGAGGAAGGTCTTTTTGAAGCGGTGGACATTTTCATCGAGAACATAGCCTTCAACCTTGAGCAGACGGAAAAGCTTTTCAAGGCGGCCACGGCCCTGAATATCCCGGTGAAGGCGCATTCCGAGCAGCTGTCCAATATTGGCGGCAGCGGCATGGTCGCCAAGTTTGACGGACTTTCGACCGATCATATTGAACGGCTGGATGAGGACAGCATCAAGCTCTTGAGTGAAAAACGCACGGTGGCAGTGTTGTTGCCGCTGGCTTTTTATTTTTTGAAAGACACCATCATTCCGCCTGTGGAACTGCTGCGTAAATACAAAGTGCCAATGGCCGTCTCCACCGACTTCAACCCTGGCACCAGCCCCTTTGCCTCACCACGTCTGGCCATGAATATGGCCTGCACTCTCTTTGGACTGACCCCGGCCGAGGCTTTGGCCGGCATGACTCGCAACGCGGCGCGGGCTTTAGGGCGCGAAAGCATTCAGGGTCAGTTGAAAGCGGGCTACCAGGCCAACTTCGCCATTTGGGACGTGGAGCGTCCGGTAGAAATTTTCTACGAAATCGGCCGCAACCCCTTAGTCGGACGAGTTTTTCTGGGGGCCAGTGATTTTTAGGTAGAAAGAGTAAAGAGTGTAGTGTGCGGCCTACGGCCGCGCAATTAAAGGACTTGGCCTCTCGGCCAACCAAAGGGTTCCACCCTCTGGACTCCGGCTGGGGGAGGGCCCACGCGGACCCTACCCCAGACCCCACCCGCGCCAAGGGGCAAGCCCCTTGGAACCCCAAGAGGTCAGGGTCAGATTCAACTTTCCCCTTCCCGCATCGCCGCAACTCGCTTCGAGTACGAAGCTCAGACAAGCGGCGACGCTTCATACTGTGTCAGCTTCAGGTGCTATAGGCAGTTTTACGTTGTGCTGTTACATTTTGCTATAGGCAGCTTCATCGAATGATTGTTGCTTCACGTATGTTCGGCTGATTACTTTTTCCCCTCCACTAGCTTTTCCAGCGCTGTAACGACGAGACTTTGTCGTCTTTTTTCTAATGAGCAACTCATTAAAAAGCGATAGGTGGCAGAGAGACGGACTAACAGCACTGGAAAGGGGCCTTTAAGGGGAGGCTGATTTAAGCTGAACATACGTGAACTACCACTCAGCAAATGAAGCCGCCTATAGAAAGCTGTAGCAGCTCGACGTGAAGCAGCCTATAGCACCTAAAGCGGACAAAGTCTGAAGCGTCGCCGCTTGTCTGAGCTGAGCTTGCGAAGCGAGTTGCGGCGAGGCGGGAAGAAGAAAGTTGAATCTGACCCAGACCTCTTTGGGGGTCCAGGGGGCTCCGCCCCCCTGGCGCGGGTGGGGTCTGGGGTAGGGCCCGCGTGGGCCCTCCCCCAGCCGGAGTCCAGAGGGTGGAACCCTTTGGTTGGCCCTTCGGGCCAAGTCCTTTAATCGCGCGGCCCGGAGGCCGCATTCCTTTTCTTATTTCCTTTTCAAGCTTAAACCCTTATCTTGATTTTTTTGGGTGGAGGTGATTTACTTCTATTAATTAGTTTGATGTTTGTAAACTATAATGATATCATTGTCTATTATGCAGTCAATGAGCTATTAAAAAATAACAGATATCCTGTTGCTTAATTTCGAGCCGGATATCTATCAAAATTAAATTATGGTAAGCTTTAACAACAACGTGATATTCCCGTCATAGGTGAAGATTCAAGTTTTGCGGCTAAATTTTTGAGCTACATTTGAGCGGAGTTTTTTTGATATGGTTTGTTAAGAATGTTTCCATACCTTTTTTCAATGCAAAGGACACGATTTTATGAGACGATTGAGCAGAGCGGCTATGGTTTTGAGCACTTTAACCCTTTTAGTAATGCCGCAAGGGGCTATGGCCGCCGCTGGAGAAAGTTTTCACATTCTTGGCGGAAGCGGCGGCGGCGGCGGCGCCAATAACTTCAATTCCAATACCTCACCCGGTGAAGGCGGTAGTGGGTCGTCGGTTATGCCGGACCCTTCACAGCCACTAAATTCTTCTATTGTAAATAAAGGCGGCAATGGCATAAATGACCCTTCCGACCCAAGAGGCGGCGAGGGCGGAGACAGCTATGTCGGCAACGGAACCAATCTGCCGACAGGCAATGGACACGGCGCGGATGGAGGGGCGGCGGATATTCATGGTGGGGATGGAGCAGTCGTCAGCTATGTGTTGAGCGGTGATAACTATGAGGTTCTTCTCATAGGCGCCGGCAGCGGCGGTCAGGGCGGCTATCAGACTTCAAATTCTGGTTCCGCTCCCCAACTTGGACGCGGTGGAAATGGCGGAGCGGTCTCCGTAACCGCCGGATTCTCCGGGGATACTTTGACTGTGGCCGGTGAAGATTCATGGCTGTCAATTGTTGGCGGCCGTGGCGGAGGGGAAAATAAATCCACCGCCATCACCGCCGCGGATGGAGGCACAGGCGGAGAAGCATCTTTCGATCTCGGCGCAAAAAACCTAAAGAGCGATGGGGGCTTGAATATTCAGGCCGGATTTGGACAGATGATGGACGGCGGCGACGCCTCATTCAAAACTTCGGGAAACGTCAGTGCCGCTTCTCTTCATGTCAACGGTGCCAGAGGGGGCGACTTAACTCTCACCGGTAAAAGCGGCAAGGGCGGGGATTCATATTTTGAAGCCGGTGATGTGTTTACCAATAATGCCGGACTGAGAGTCAGCGGCGGCTGGGGCGGAGCAAATTATTCCGGCAGCACAGCCACATCTACGGGCGATGGCGGTGATGGCGGCGCCAGCACTTTTAAAGCCGCCAATGTTAAGCTGGCTGACGGAGGCGATTTGAATGTAGTGGCCGGAAAAGGCGGAGACAGCCAAACTGGAAGTGTAACCGGAATCGGTGGAAAAGGCGGCTCGGTTGTTTTCGAAGCCGAGTCGGCAACCCTTGACAACGGTGAGGCCTTTTTCATCAGCGGAGTCCAGGGGCTGGACCCGGATAATCTTTCCAGTGCCGGGGCCGGCGGTGACCTCAATGCCGAGCTGGAAACCTTATCATATAAAAATTCCAGCAGCTTGAATATAGCTAAACTGGATGGCAGCCTCAACCTGAAAATCGGAACCTTGAAAATCGAATCAGGCAGTTTGGATATCGATACCAAGACTGAATACAATATTTTGGGAACCCCCTCCATTCCAGACGCCCACACTACAGTGGCCGAAACAGCTATTGAAACTCTGGTGCTGGCTGACGGCGGGGCCTTTAACGCCATCAACGGCTCGGCGGTCAGTGTAAGTTTTGGTCTTAAAAATCTGGAAACATATGGAATAAATAATGTTTTCAATCCCGGCGGCCCCTTCGCCCCGGCCGCGGCGGGCGGCACAGTCACCCTTAACCTGCCGGCCACGCTCAAAGCCGGCGACACTGTGCTGACAGCCGCCACTCCCATTGATTTTTCCGGGCTGACGGCCGATGGTTTTATCTTGAAAACCGAGGCTGATTTCACATCTCTGTATGATCAGGATAAAGTGATCCTGATCGACGGCGCGGCCAATATTGCTTTCATCAAAGCCGATGGCTCCACAATTCACAGCGTTTCCAGTGATACCATTCTTTCCTATAATACATTCAACCTGATGGTGGAAAACAGCGATAAAATAACCGGAACCTTTAACGGGCCGGAACGCGCCGGTGAAGGCGGAAAAACATATGTGGAATCAGCTGTCGGAATCAGCAGTGTCGTCACCAATCTCAGTGCCTATATCAGTTCTTCCCTGATTGGTAATCTGGCCTCCGGCCCCGGCAGACCGGGGATTCCTCTGGCTGTCGGCGGCTCCCAGCCAGGCTATGGCGATGCCGGTCATTCAACCAGGGTGATTTTTACCCTTGGCGGCTATACAGGTGAAAGCGGCTCCGGCAATATTGACCACGAAGGTTTCGGCGTGGGGCTTGGCCTGGCCAAAGACTTTGAACGCACCACCGTCGGCCTTTATCTGGAGGCTGGTACGGGTTCTTATGATACTGTTAACCATGTGCCGGTTCTGGGCGGCCTGAAAGGCGACGGCGATGTTGATTTCATTGGCGGAGGGCTGGTGCTTCGCCATGATTTTCTTAATAACGTCTACCTGGAAGGTTCGGTGCGGGGCGGGTCGATTGATAGTGAATTTAAAATAAAAGGTTTCCATGGCGGAAATTACGATGCCTCCACTTCTTATTTGGGCGCTCATCTGGGCTTGGGCTATCGTTTTGCTGTTCCCGGAGCGGAAACGGCCGTGGCCGATATTTACGGCAAAGGCTTCTGGACCGGCACCGATTCCTACAGCGTCAGAACCAGGGGCGGCGACCGGCTGTCACTGGATTCGGTTGATTCATTAAAAACAAGGCTGGGCGGCCGCTTAAGCGATACCTTCCATGACGGAACTGTCGAAGGATACGTCGGGGCCGCTTGGGAACATGAGTGGGACGGCAAAGGCGGCGGCAAGGCCAATGGAATCCGGCTTAAAAGTGATGACAGCGCCGAAGGCGCCTCTATTTTCGGAGAAGCCGGCCTGAACATCAAGCCGGTTGATTCAGCGTTTTCCTTCGATCTTGGCATTTTTGCCAAAGGCGGGGAAGAGCGGGTCTTCGGCGGAAATCTGGGCCTGAATTTCACTTTCTGACAACTGAAGCGTGTCCACACACTATGGTGTGCGGACACGCCAGTTTGATGACAAAGTCATTCCGTCGTGGCCATCAGCGGTGCAGCATCGTGAAAAGCGTGGTTTTCACGATGCAAGTAGCAGCTAACCCCTTAATATCAATCGCTATTACTCCGTCGCCTACGGCGACCTTTCCTGGCCAGATCAAATGATTTGGCTTGGCCGGGACTTTGTCAGCAATCTGGCGTGTCAACACACTATGGTGTGCGGACACGCTATGGAAAATCCTGATAACGCTTCTTCCAAATAAAAAGCCATTTTCGCACTGAATATCAGTTCCCGGCGATTTTTTCCATGACCGGGCTGTAAAAAAGATCCGAAGGCGCAACAACTTTTTCGCCCATCGGAAGCTTGCCTCCATAACGCTTTTTAACAACAGCCCGCACAACCTTATTATCCAGATTATAATCCCTGAATTCCTTCAGAGGGGCTATCCTTATGCCCGCGCCTCTTTCATAAATTTTCCAGACCAATTCGGAACAATACATTTTATTGTCACTCCATTGAAACAGAAGATCGTATTTTTTCCTGGAAAAACCCAGGCCGGTTTTTTTCATGGCCCTGATCCTGGCCTCAGTCAATAGGCGATCCCTATCTTTAAGCCGCATGACAACATAATGCCCCCGCACGCCGCGATTTATCCAATCCCGAAGGGGTGTCCAGCTTACTTCACCAATGGCCTCATAAACGTAAAATTGACCGTCACGCTTGAATAGTATGCCGCAGTGGCTGTATTTTGAGCCGGTGGCCGCCTGAATGGCCAGGCTTTGGCTGGAAGCGGAAATCTGAAAAATGACGTCGCCTTCCTTAAAATCTATCCGGGCAATATCGGCGGCGGCGATTTGTCCGGGAGTGCTGAAGTAGAACACAGTTATCGCCATTATCATGATTATCAAAACAACGGCCATACGTTTACTCAATTTCTTAAAATCCATAGCCTCACCTTAGCCACTTTCTTATTTTCTTACTATATTGTCCAGCCAGCCAGTTATTATGGACACGATATGGATTTTTTATGGAAATGAACTCAAACATCCAGCCATATAAAAAGCCCGCATGCTCATGGCCTGCGGGCTGATTGGAAGTCAATACCAACATGAAGGAACAGCGGGTGATCGCCGCTCTGAAAGGTAGAGGGGTCAGACGTCAAATTCCTGCCTGGTCAGCCCGTATTTTTTCAGATGATAAGAAAGCAACTGACGGGATATGCCCAGGCGTCTGGCGGCGTCCTTCAGGGAACCGCACGTGTGGCTCATGGCTTCGACAATCTCACGGCGGCCGGGCCGGCGCGGGCCGTCGCCGTGATCAAAGGGCGGCAGGGCCGGGGAGGCCATTAATTGAGGAGGTAAAGGCATGGCCGGGGTCTGCTGGTTTTGCAGATAGATCGGCAGATGGTTCAGACCGATGGTTTCACCGTTCTTTATCATGTTCAGCGCGCCTTCGATGACGTTTTCCAATTCCCGCACATTGCCCGGCCAGTCATAGCTCTTGAAAACTGACATTACTTCCGTTGACACCGGAATGTTCTTCTTTTTCAGAATCGTCATATGCTTGTTCATCAGAAACGACATCAGGCCCGGCAGGTCGCCGACCCGCTCGCGCAGCGGCGGTATCTGCACGATCACCACACCCAGACGATAAAAAAGGTCGGCCCGCACCCGGCCGTCGCGCACGGCTTCCAGGGGGTCGCCGGAGAATGAACTGATCAGCTTTATATCCACATCGCGCTCTCTGATAGAGCCGACCCGCCGCACCTTTCTTTCCTGTATCACTCTCAACAGCTTGGGCTGGAGTTCCAGGGGCATGGAATCCACTTCATCGAGATAAACCGTGCCGCCATCGGCCTCTTCAAACAGGCCGGGACTGTTCTGGGAGCCGGTGAAAGCGCCCTTAACCGACCCAAACAGGGTTCCTTCCAGAAGCGTGGCCGGTATGGCGCTGCAGTTTATGGCCACATAGGGCCGGGCCGAACGCTGGGAATGATCATGAAGCTGACGGGCCAGAAGCCCTTTGCCTGAACCTGTTTCACCATAGATCAAAACACTGGAGGGGCTGTCGGCCGCGGCCAGGGCCGCGTTGATGGAGGCCCGGAATATGGGTGAACTGCCGATAAGGTTGCTGAATTGGATGGATTCCAGGGCGGCCAGTTCCTCCTGGGTCGGTTCTGTCTTGGTCTGGCTTATGGGATGGATCAGGCAGAGGCTGCCGATGATGCGGCCGTTTTTGAACAGCGGCAGCACGGTGTGGGTGGAGTTGACCACTACTCCCTTCTTGGTCTCATAAATCATGAAGAGATCATAAATCGGCTGGTGGGTACGTAAAACCATCAGAGTTGGGCTGTTGTCCACCGAGGGCACATAAACTTCGCAAATGTGGCGGCCAATGACTTCTTCTTTGCTCAGTCCGTCAATCTTGCACTGAACATCGTTGTAATAAAGAATGTATCCTTCCGTATCGGTTATGGTCACCCCGTGCGGCAGGCTGTCAAAGGCGGCCCGTAAATCTATCTCCGGCGCCCCCCCGTTGGCTGAAACACTTGGCAGCATGTCTGCTCCTTGGTCAATCATCTGAAAGTCTTTTTGAGAAAAAATAAGAAAAATTATTTGCTAATTTTTGCATTTTTCATACAATGAATCAAGCTAAATTTTTCCAATTTTTTCCCTTCTTGCCTAATATGCTGAAATTACTTATTTAAAAATTTGTTACAATTGCCGCTGGCATTGGCCTTAAACTTGCGTTATTAGCTGTTCGATCAATTTTTTCACCAGTATAACATTAACAGCAATCACCAGGTCGAAAGGCGGGTAACAGAGGAGTGAAGAACTGAAGAAGACCGGTCACCAGACCCTCGGCCAGGTCTTTTTCCAAGAAAAAACCGTGCAGTAAAGAAGTCTCCGCCGGACGGGAATTACAAAGATTTTCACGGCCGGTTGGAAGCCACGGCATCTCCCAGGCAAAAAAACGTTTTTTGTCTGGCCTCATGGCAAACGGCTATGAGAAGAAAGGATATTCTGAATGATAGAGCAAGGCGTAAAACAAATACATGCCGCGACCATGCGCGTTCTGGAGAAAAAAGGCATGGTCTTCCACCTGCCGGAGGCGGTGGAACTGGCCAAAAAGCACGGCCTGAGAGTGGAAGGAGAAACAGTCTACTTCACTGAAAAGCAATTGATGGACCTCATCGCCCTGGCCCCTTCCCGGTTCGTTCTGCGGGGGTCCAACGCGGACAAGGGCGTTCTTATCGGTGATTACAAGACCCACCACATTCCCGGCGGCGGCCCCCAGTTCTTCCTGGAGGAAAACGGCCACCTGCGCGATGCGGAAATGAAAGATCATCTCCGCTTTACCAAAATGTTTCACAGCGCCGACGAAATACCCATAATGGCCGCCCTGTGCGTACAGCCCGGCGATATCAACCCGGACGACACCGTGGGCCATGTGCTCTATCAAATGTTCACCCACAGCGATAAGCCTTTTCTGACTCCGGCCGGGAACGAGCGCGTTACCCGCATCGTTCTGGAAATGACGGCTCTGGCCAACGGCGGCTGGAGCGAGATGGACAAAGAGGCCAGAGTGATGGTGGTGGCCAACCCCTTGAGCCCACTGAAGATGGATCACCATGCCACCTATTTCCTCATGGAGTTTGCCCGCCGCAATCAGGCCATAGTGGTGGCCCCCTGCGCCATGGCCGGTTCCACCGCGCCCATGACCCTGGCCGGGGCTTTCGTCCAGACCAACGCCGAGACCCTGGCCGGTATCGCTCTGGCCCAGATGGTGCGGCCGGGGGCCAAGTGCGTTTACGGCTTCCTGACCACAGCCAGCGACCTCAAGACCGGCAGCATCGCCTGCGGCGCGCCCGAACAGGCCATATCAGCCATTTGGGGCGGTAAGCTGGCCCGCTTCTATAAGCTGCCCAGCCGCCTTGGCGGAGGCGGCATAACCGATGCCGACGTCACCGGCGTTCAGAGCGGCTATGAAGCCATGATGAACATCCTGGCCGCCAGCGAAGCCGGCAGCAGCATCTCCTTCCAGGCGGCGGGCGTTCTGGGTTCCTTTAACTGCATGAACATGGAAAAGGCCGTCTGCGACCTGGAAATCATCGGCATGGTGAATCGCATTAATCGCGATATCGTCATATCCCCGGAAACGCTGGCCGAAGACGTTATTGACAAAGTGGCTCCGAACGGCCAGTATTTGACCCAGCCCCACACTGTGAAGAACTGCCGCAAAGAGATTTTCCTGCCGCACGTCAGCTATCGCGGCCCCATGACCCGCGAACATCAGCACGAATCCGAGCGGGGCAGAATCCTGGCTGAAGTGAAGCGCCGGGAAGAAGCCTACAGCGCTCCCGACCTCCCGGCTTCGCTGGCCAAAGACATGAAAGACTATCTGGCCAAAGAAGGCATTGAGCCGAAAATTTCCTGACCATAGCACCATTTGGCGGCGGAGTATAAAATTCCGCCGCCGCCGGAGAATTTATGAACATCGAACTTACAGTCAACGGCCGTCTCCGTTCAGCCAATGTGGATACCTCCATGCGTCTGATTGACCTGTTGCGCGACGAATTCCGGCTGACCAGCGTCAAGGAAGGCTGCGGCGTCGGCGAATGCGGGGCCTGTACGGTGCTGCTTAACGGCGAACCAGTTTGTTCCTGCCTCATGCCCGCTTTTCAGGCGCGCGAGGCGTCCATACTAACTGTGGAAGGTCTGGAGAAAAACGGTGAGCTGGATGATTTGCAAAAATCATTTTTAGAAAAAGACGCCACCCAGTGCGGGTTCTGTACTCCCGGCATGATTTTGACGGCCAAAGCTCTTCTGATGAAAAACCCCACCCCCTCCAGGGATGAAATACGCACGGCCCTGGCCGGAAATATCTGTCGCTGCACGGGTTACACCCCCATAATTGAAGCCGTGGAAGATGCGGCCGCCAAGGCGGCGAATTTAAAATAGCAAGCCGGACCCGATAAGGGAGACGGAGCGGCCGGTTTTGAGGCTGAAGCGATTGCCCGCGGTCGGGAGAAATGTTTTAGCCCGGCTCCGTTCCGGGGGTCTTTAGTCACGGAGCCGGGCTAAAACATTTCTCCCGACCGCTGCATGATTGGCTGTACCGGAAGACTGAAGAGCATCTATAGCCGAGTGGGAGCCGGCTGTCGGCGGGTCAGGCCTCTCAAAAATTTAAGCTTGAATGGTAGTAGCGGTGAGTCACAAGCTTGGCAAAATATCACCCCTCAAATGGAGCAAAACGATGGAACCAATGATTCCCGCCACGCTGGCCGAACTGGCTGAGATGATAAAAACGGCTGAAAAGTTCCGGCTGTTGGCCGGGGGCACCGATTATATGGTAGCTCACGGCCGCACCGCGCCGGACCGGCCGGTGATCGATCTTTCCGGTATCGCTGAATTGCACGGCATCACCTTTTCCGAAAATGAGATAGTAATCGGGGCTATGGAGACCATGAGCGCACTGTCGGCCCATGCCGGTTTGCGGCCAAAGGCCGCCTGCCTGTGCGAAGCCGCCTCACGCGTCGGTTCCTGGCAGATTCGGAATCGGGCCACTGTTGGCGGAAATATGGCCAACGCTTCCCCCGCCGCCGATACCCCGGCCGCCCTGGCCGCCCTTGATGCCAAAGCGCGACTGGTCTCCTCCAGGGGCGCCAGGATGGCGGCGGCGGGGGACATTCCCATAGGACCGAACCGGGCCGCTATTGAGCCGGACGAAATAATAGTTTCTTTTCATCTGCCGATAAAGCCGGGTCGTATTTCCGCCTTTGGCAAGATCGGCAGCCGCACCCAGGTGAGCATCGCCCGATTGAATCTGGCCGTATCAGCGGTGTTGGAAGGCGGGCGCGTCATCGAAGCCAGAGTCTTTATGGGCACGCTCGGTGCGGCCGCGCTGCATTGCCCGGAGGCGGAAAAAGTTCTTGTTGAAAAAGGCCTGGAAGCTGAGGAGCAATTTGGCGGCGCCCTGGCTCACGCGGCGGCCGAAGCGATTCCCGGCCGTTCCACCCTGGCCTATAAACAATCCGGGGCCAGAGCGCTGGCCGAGGATGTCCTGACCGGGTTGCGCGCTGAGGCGATGAAAGGGAGGCTGTGACCATGAATGATTACCGCTATGTCGGAAAAAATATCCTGCGGGCCGACGGACCGGACAAGGTGCGCGGCCGCTACGGCTATCTGGCTGACGAGCCGCTTTACGGCGCACTTTGCGGAGCCGTGCTTTTCAGTTCCCGCGCCAACGCGCTGGTAAAATCGTTAAAAATGGAAAAGGCGCTGGAACTTCCCGGCGTGCAAATACTGACGTTTCATGACGCTCCGGCCAGCCGTTACAACAGCGGCGAATGGTTTCCCGGCCAGAACGACCACCCTGATGAAACGGTCCTGACCGGCCACGTGCGGCACATCGGCGACCGCATCGCCCTGGTGCTGGCTGAAGACCGGCCCACGGCCCTGGCCGCCCGCGCGCTCATTGAAGTTGAATATGAGGATTTGCCTCCGGTTGTCAATATTGACACGGCGGAAGAGATGGCCGCCCGTCTCCACGAAGACGGCCACAGCGCCTTTCCCGGCCGCCTGGAATATGGTGAGGTGGACGCGGCCTTTGCCAAGGCGGCCCTCATTGCGGAGGATACCATCACCACTCCGAAGATACATCACGCCGCCATGGAGCCCCATGCGGTTCTGGCTGTGCCCCGGCCGGAAGAGGTGCTGGAGATTCACTCACCCTGTCAGATTATGTTCGGGGTTCAGCATGCCATAGCGGAAGTTCTGCCTCTGCCGCTTTCCAAGATACGGGTGATAAAGGTGAGAATGGGCGGCACCTTTGGCGGCAAACAGGAAGTTGTCTTCGAGCCCCTGTGCGCTTGGGCCGCCTGGAAGTTGGGCCGCCCTGTATCCATAGATACCACCCGCGAGGAGACCATGGTGGCCACCCGCACCCGCGCGGCCACTATTGGAAAAGTCCAGACCGCGCTGGACGGCGAAGGGCGGATTCTGGCCCGCCGGTTCGACATCACCGCCGACGCCGGGGCCTATCTCTCCGGCACCAAAAAGGTGATGATGGCCATGGGCAAAAAGGCTTCCCGCCTCTATCGCCTTCCGGCCATGCGCTACGAGGGCCGGGCCCTGCGCACTTCAACCACTCCGGCCGGGGCCTGCCGGGGTTACGGCTCCCCCCAGATTCACGCCATTACCGAAATACACACCGATCTTATGTGTACTCGCCACAACATAGATCCGGTGGAGTTCCGCCGCCTGAACCTGGTGGAGCCTTTTGATAAAGATCCGGCCGGGGCGGCCGATTTGGGCAACGCCCGGGTGCGCGACTGCCTGGAGCTGGGGCTTGCCGCATTTGAGTGGGAAAGGCGCAAAAGTCCTTCCGCCGAAGGCCGCTTCCGCCGCGGGGCCGGTTTCGCCTGCTGCACCCACGGTAATGGCTATTATAAAACCATCTATCATGATGTGGCCGGTATGTCCATGCGCCTTATGGAAGACGGCTCGGCCGTTCTGCGGGCGGGCGTGCATGAGCTGGGCAACGCGGCGGTGCCGGTGCTGGCCCAGATCGCGGCTGAGGTCACCTTCATTGAGCCCGGCCGTATCACGGTAATGGAAGGTGACACACTTTTCAATAATTATGATATCGGCTGCCAGGCCAGCCGGGGTATTTTTGTGATGGGCGAATGCGCCCGTCTGTGTGCTGAGAAAGCCATTGAAATGCTTCTGAGCGAAGCCGGGAAAATCTGGGAGGGGCCGGTGCGCTTTATTAACGGCGTTCTCCACACCGGCTCGGAAATCATTTCCCTGGGCGAAGCTGTGCGCCAGATTGAAATGAAAAGGAGCCAGGCGGTGGAGGTTCACATCCAGCATCGCCCAGAATTCAATCCGGCCTGCTATGGAGTGCATTTCGTGGATCTGACGGTTGATACTCTCACTGGACTGGTGAGGATCGAAAAATATCTGGCCGTGCATGACGTCGGCCAGGCTATTAACCCAAGTTTCGTCAAAGGCCAGATCTACGGCGGAGTGCAGATGGGGCTTGGCATGGCCCTGACTGAAGAACTGGCCTTTGACGATTCCGGCCGCCCTTCGGCCCGCAATTTCGACAAATACCATCTCATCAACGCGCCCGACATGCCAGAAGTGGATATCATCCTGGTGGAAAAGGGAGAAGAGGGCGGCCCCTTCGGGGCCAAAAGCATCGGTGAGGTGGCCACGGTGCCGGTGGCCCCGGCGGTGGTCAACGCGGTCAATCGGGCTTTGGGCTCGGAAATGACGGTGCTGCCGCTCACCCCGGCCCGCATAGTCGCACACATGGCGGGTTAGGATAATCATTGTCAGATAAAACGCGGAGGGCGGGGCGATTTGAATTATGGCTTTTTCCCTTAAACCAGCGGCCGGTCAGCTACGCAAAAAGCGTGGTTTTTGCTTCGCGAGCGGCTTTTATGGCCTCAAAACCAGTCGCTGGCGCTCCGTCTCCCCGCTGGGTCGACCTGCTATTTTCAAAATGTGGACTTTTCCCTAAAACGGTGGCCCGCCCGGGGAGCAAAAATCGTGGTCCCCTCTGGAGAAATCTCACCGCCCCGCCCTCCTGGACATAGTTGGCTCATGTAAGAAAGCCGCAACCGTCATCCTTACCAAACGCTGACACTGACCAGGCCGGGCGGGCGAAAAATTTTCTGTAAGTCGCTCGTAATTTTGCTCCCCGGACGGGCACGGACAGACAAAATGCCGCAGAAGCCACCCGGCCGGGAATACGAGAAAATTACGAGCGACGTCAGAAATTTTTTCGCCCGCCCGGTCGGGTTTTACCTAAAAATCTCACCCCGCGATCCCGCCTCATTGCCTTGAGTGACCATCCGCTTTAAATATTTAAACAAATCGTCGTATACAAAGTTTAATGATTAAGGTTCGTTGTTGCCGTCCGGTTGCTATGGAAGGTAAAAAAAGAAGTGACTTTTCGAAAAAATTGTTGACAACAAAAAAATGGCTGTGCTATCCTATTTCCATAGAAGGAATTAAGTTGCTCACAGCGGAACGATAGGCGATATATTAAATCCTTGTGTTGCCATAGGTGTAACAAAGAGGTAAAATGAATATTGTCTGTCGCATACTTGTAAAAAAGTTATTGTTCCCTAGGGCGAAATAGAGGGTGCGCCAGCGCACCAGCCGCCACGGGACTCTCTTTCAATAGACTTCCCAAGCACCGGCAGATGAATAAAAACCGGAGAACATATATGGCAGAGAGCAGATTAATCGAATCAGTGGCCAGGGCGCTGGACATTATGGAAGTCCTTGACGTTGACGGCGAACTGGGGATAACGGAAATCGCCAGAAAGCTCGGCATGGAAAAGAGCACCGTCTATCGGGCCATCAACACTTTAAGGGCCCGGCACTATGTCAGTCAGGACCCCGATACCCTCAAATACTCCAACAGCTATAAACTTTTTGAGATGGGGCATAACGTGGCCCGCAACACCGGGCTCCCGAAAATGGCTTATCGCTTCATGCGCCACCTGGCCACCACGGCCAAGGGGGCGGTGAATCTGGGCGTGCGTGACGGCAAAAAAGTAGTTTATATAGACAAAATCGAAAGCGATGAAACGGTAAAAGTCTGCATGAAAATAGGGCAGGGCATTCCCCTTTACTGCACCGGCCTTGGCAAATCCCTTCTGGCCTATATGCCAGAGCGGGAAGTGCGGGCCCTGTTGGGCAAAGAGACTTTTGAACGCTTCACCGCCACCACTCACACAGATATTGATTCGTTGCTGGCTGATCTGGCCGACATCCGCAAACGCGGCTACAGCATAGATGACGAGGAGCATATCATGGGCATTCTATGCGTGGCCGCGCCGGCTTTCAACGCCAAGGGCGAAACCATCGCGGCCATCAGCCTGGCCACGCCCAAAATGGCCCACAGCGATCCCGCCCAGACCGAGCAGCTGGGCCAGGCCGTCTATGAAGCGGCCGAAGGCTTCACCCAGTCGCTGGGCGGCCGCCGTCCGGTTTATTTTTAAAAATTCTGAATCGCAATCCTTAGGGAGCGATCCTTACGGGCTGCGGCCTTATTCCTGAATGCCGCCAAGCGGCGCTTGTCAACCAACAGAGCCCCAGCCGGGGCAATGCGCCGATGTATCTGGTCGGCGCACCCAAGAGTTAGGCCGGGAACTACCCCGCCGCCTTGCCAACTTACATTGGAGGATGAAATGAAGAAGTTTACGACCCTGATTATCGCGGTGTTCGCCCTGTGCCTGTTCGCCGGAACCGCCCTGGCCGACGCCAAGTACATCATGCGCATCGGCACCACCACCGAGCCTGAAGGCCACTATCACAAGGGCCTGTTGCAGTTCAAGGAAAAAGTGGAGCAATACACCGACGGCCAGGTGCAGGTTGATATTTTCCTCTCCAGCCAGCTTGGCAACGAACGCGACATGATTGAGGGCCTGAGCATGGGTCTTTTGGAAGGTTCACTGACCTCCTCCGCTCCGCTGGCCAATTTTTCACCCGATTTCCTCCTCCTGGATTTCCCCTATGTGGTTACTGACCGTGAAAAAGCCTATAAAGTTATGGACGGCCCGGTCGGCCAGGCCATTTTAGGCACTATGGATTCCAAAGGCGTGAAAGCCATGGGTTTCTGGGAAAACGGATTCCGCCACGTCACCAACTCCAAGCGCCCCATCGTCAACCCTGAAGACCTCAAGGGCCTGAAGATCCGCACCATGGAAAACCCCATTCATCAGGCCACCTTTGAATTTTTCGGAGCCACCCCGACTCCCATGGCCTGGAGCGAAGTCTTCCTGGCTCTTCAGCAGGGCACCATCGACGGTCAGGAAAACCCCCTGGTTATCATCGATACCGTGAAGGTCTATGAAGTGCAGAAATACATCTCCCTGACCGGCCACTTCTATTCACCGGCCGTGTTCATGCTCTCCAAGCAGATTTTCGACAGCTATCCGGCCGACATTCAGGAAGCCATCGTCAAAGCTGAAAAGGAAGCCCGCGATTGGGAACGCGCCTACAGCGCCCAGCTTGATGAACAGCTGGTTAAAGACCTGACCGCCAAGGGTGTAGAGATCAACACTGTTGACGCCGCCGCCTGGAAGGCCGCCTGCGCCCCCATTTATGAAAAGTTCAAAGACCGTGTCAACGCCGATTATCTCAAGGCTATGCTTGAGTAATTGACTCCGGTTTGGTATTCGCCCCCAATGGGGGCGAATACCGATACACAAAATTCCATATTTTTTAACGGAACCGAATTTCGGCTCCCCTTGCGGCAGAAACAATTATCATAACAATTTTTAGAAAACCGGCGTGCCTCATCACCGGAGCCAGCACGCCCTGCGACAGCTTTATCCTGAAAACGACCCCCTGACTGTGAAGAGGTCCATTATGAAGAAAATTTTGAATCACCTGGAAGAATATATAATGGCCGTGCTGCTTCCCGTCATGTGCCTTATAATTTTCCTGAACACCGTTGGACGTTATACTCAGACTTTTTCCATGCCCTGGGCCGAGGAAGCGGCCCGTTACTGCATGATCTGGCTGGTGTTCCTGGGCATTGCCGCGGCGGCCAGAAAGAATTCCCACTTTGCCGTTGAAGTATTTTTCCTGATAACCCCGAAGTCATTTCATAAATATATACGCACCATCATCATGCTGATCGTTCTGGGTTTCACCCTGAAAATCTCCCACATCTCCATTGAGTTCATTCAACGGCTCCAAGCCATGGACCAGGTGTCGCCTTCACTGGCCATACCCATGTGGATGATGTATGCGGCCATACCCTGCGGCTGTTTTTTAATGGCCATTCGCACGGTTCAATATTTTGTGAACAACTTCAAAACCACTTGGGACCCCAAGGCTGAAGCGGCCAAGGAATTTGCCCAGGAAAGCTGCCCGGCCGACGAAGCCGCTGGCGCTGAAGACGGCAAAAAGGAGTAGCATCATGGGTTTCATTCTGTTCGGCGTTCTTCTGGTGATGTTGTTCTTCGGCGTGCCGATAGCTGTTTCCATGGGCCTGGCCGTGCTGGCCGCGCTCAACTTCGGTGACGGCCGCACTCCTGAGCTTCTGATTGTTCAGCGCATGTTCACCTCACTGGATAATTTTCCCTTCATGGCCATTCCCTTTTTCATCCTGGCCGGTGACCTCATGCAGTGCGGCGGCATTTCCGCCCGCCTGATCCACTTCATCAAGATTCTTCTGCGCAAAGTTCCGGCCCGCCTGTCGGTCATCAGCACCGTCGGCAGCGGTTTCTTCGGGGCCATCAGCGGCTCGAACCCGGCCACGGTCGCGGCCATTGGCGGGATTATGATCCCGGAAATGAAAAAGAGCGGCTATCCTTCGGCCAAAGCGGCCGCCATTGCCGCCGCTTCCGGTACTCTGGGCGTTATCATTCCGCCCAGCATTTCCATGGTCACCTATTCGCTGATAGCCTCCGTCTCCATCGGCACGATGTTTGTCGGCGGCATTGTGCCGGGCATAGTTCTAGGTCTGGCCATGATTACCGTCAGTATGATTACTTGCATGAAAATTGAGAAAAAAGCGGTTGAGAAAATTGCCCCCGGCGAGCTTGGCCGGGCCTTTATCGACGCCATTGCCGCTCTGTTCATGCCCGTCATCATTCTCGGCGGCATTTACGGCCAAATCTGCACGCCCACTGAAGCGGCGGCCGTGGCCTGTATGTACGCTTTCATCATCAGCTGCCTGGTTTATCGGGAACTGCCTTTCAGCCAGCTTCCGGCCATCTTCATCAAATCGGCCACCAGCACGGCTATCGTTCTTCTGGTGGTGGCCCTGTCCGCGCCTTTTTCCTGGCTCATGACCAGCGCCGGCATCCCCGGCAAAATCACCACCACCCTGGTCAGTGTCTTTGAGAATAAATACGCTATTCTGTTGATGATGAATGCGGCCCTTCTGTTCCTGGGCTGTTTTCTGGAAACCCAGTCCATCATTCTTCTGATGACCCCGATCCTGTTGCCGCTGGCCCGCCAGTTCGGAATCGACCCCATCGCCCTGGGCCTGATCATGATCATCAATACCTCCATCGGCATGATCACTCCGCCTATGGCCGTCAACCTTTATGTGGCCAGCAGTATTTCCGGCTCCAGTATCGAGTCAATTTCGCGGCAGGTGGTGCCATACTTTGTGACGCTGGTACTCATCATGCTCACCTTCACCTATTTTCCGCAGATACTCATGTGGCTGCCCAAACTGACCGGCGGTTGACCAGGGCAGTGCCCTGGACCCACCAGGGCAGGGCCCTGGACCCAATTCCGATGCGGCGGTTTCGACCAGACCAGAGTTACGGCCGGGAAGTAGCCGCCTACACCGGGAGCATACGAGCCATAGCCAAGGGGGCAACGCTCTTCACACGATGATGGCCGCCGTAATTAACTATTACGGGAAAACGCCCCCCAGACCCAGTCCAGTGCGGACCACGCACACACGCACACAGGAGAGGTATTATGAAAAGCGATATAACCAAAAAAGGCCTGGAGCGGGCCACCCACCGCGCCCTCTATCACTCAATGGGGCACAGCCGCGACGACCTGAAAAAACCTTTGATCGGCATAGTCAATTCCTTCAATGAATCCATGCCGGGCCATGTGCACCTCAACGCCATTACCCGCGCCGTGCGTGACGGCATTTTGGCGGCGGGCGGCAACCCCATCGAATTCCCCACCATCGGCATTTGCGACGGCATAGCCCAGGGCAACTTCGGCATGCACTTTCCACTGGCCAGCCGTGAACTAATCGCCGACACCATTGAAACCATGATGGAAGCCCACTCTTACGACGCCATGGTCATGGTCACCAACTGCGATAAGATCACCCCCGGCATGCTCATGGCCGCTGTGCGTATTAACGTCCCGGCCATTATTGTCAGCGGCGGCCCCATGGCCACCGGCTGCGCCAAAGGCAAATCCATCGGCTACACCGACCTCATGGCCACTCAGGGAAAAGTGGCCAAAAACGAAATGACCGATGAGGAACTGGCCGAACTTGAAGCCTGCGCCCTGCCGGGAGCTGGAGCCTGCAACCTTCTGGGCACGGCCAATTCCATGAACTTCCTCACCGAAGGTCTGGGCATGTGCCTGCCCGGCTCGGCCGTTCCGGCCGTAACCGGACAGCGGATCGCCCTGGCCAAAAAGAGCGGCGAAATGATCATGGAGCTGTATCGCCAACAAATAACTCCGCGCCAGATCGTGACCAAAAAAGCCCTGGAGAACGCCATTGCCCTGGATATGGCCATTGGCGGCTCCTCTAATACTGTCCTCCACCTGACCGCTCTGGCCTATGAGGCCGACATCGATTTTGATGTACGCATTTTTGATGAAATGGCTCCGAAAATACCGCATCTGGTCAAGATGCGCCCGGCTGAAAACGGCCACTACCCGGAAGATGTGCATCACGCCGGAGGCATAGCGGCCGTCTTGAATCGCCTGGTGAAACTTGGCCTCATCCACGAAGACGCCATGACTGTGACGGCCCGGAGCATGGGCGATACCGTCCGCAATGTGGAAGTGATCAACCCTGAAGTAATTCGCCCGCTGGAAAACGCCTATTCGAAGACGGGCGGCCTGAAGCTGGTGTTCGGTAACCTGGCCCCCGGCGGAGCGGTTTGCAAGCTCGCGGCGGTGAATCCGGCCATGCACGTTCATCGCGGCCCGGCCCGTGTTTTCGACCAGGAGGAACCGGCGGTGGCGGCTATCTACGGCGGCCGGATCAAGCCGGGCGACGTGGTGGTGGTGCGTTATGAGGGCCCCAAAGGCGGCCCCGGCATGCGTGAAATGCTGACGCCGACGGTGGCTATCGTGGGCATGGGTTTAGGAAAGGAAGTGGGCCTGATAACGGACGGCCGCTTCTCCGGCGCGACCAGCGGCGCGGCCATCGGCCACATCTCGCCGGAGGCGGCCGACGGCGGCCCCCTGGCCCTGGTGGAAGAAGGCGATATGATATCGTTTGACATTCCCAAGGGCGTTCTGACCCTGGAGGTGGCTGAAGAGGAACTGGCCAAACGGCGTGCGGCCTGGAAGAAGCCGCCAAGCAAGATGCCCAAGCACAGCTATCTGGCCCGCTATTCAAAGATGGTTTCCTCCGCCATGGACGGAGCTGTCTTCAAAGTCGACGAAGACTAACCAGGGCAGAGCCCTGGACCCCCCGGATGCTCGCGCATCCTCTCCGAGGCGGCGCTTTCGACCAGACCAGAGTTACGGCCGGGAAGTATCCGCTAAAGATTGTCTTCGCGTGAATATTATGCGGCCATAGCCAAGAGGGCCACGCTCTTAATACGATGATGGCCGCCAAAATTAACTATTACGGGAAACTCCCACCTAGACGTGGGGTCCGGGCTCCGCCCGGAGGAGATTGGAATGAGCAAGAAGAAAATTACTATCGCGGAACTTAAGGCTAAGCGCGAAAACGGCGGAAAGTTCGCCATGGTTACCGTCTACGACTACCCCATGGCCAGTCTGGTGGAAAAATCCGATATAGAACTTATTCTGGTGGGCGACTCTCTCGGCATGGTCATCCAGGGCCTGGACAGCACCGTGGCCGTTACCATGGACGAGATGATTTATCACACCACCATGGTCCGGCGCGGCACCCCCAACACTTTTATCGTGGGCGACATGTGCTTCATGGCTTATCAGGCCTGTGAAAAGGAAGCCATTCACAACGCCGGCCGCCTCATGCAGGCTGGGGCCGACTGCGTGAAGATGGAAGGCAACCGCTACACCGCCCCCAAGGTTGAGGCCGTGGTCAAGGCCGGCATCCCGGTTATGGGCCACATTGGCCTGACCCCCCAGACGGCCGCGGCCATGGGCGGCTTCAAGCTTCAGGGCAAAGACGCTGAATCGGCCGGGCTTCTGATTGAAGACGCCCTGGCCTATGAAAAAGCGGGCTGCTTCGCCATCGTGCTGGAATGCCTGCCCACGGCCCTGGCCAATGTCATTCACGAAAAGCTGAGCATCCCCACCATCAGCGTGGGCGCCGGCCCTGGCTGCACCGGCTATAACCTCAACGCCTATGACATCCTGGGCATGTTCGATCAGTTTGTGCCCAAATTCGTCAAGCAGTATCGTCAGGTTGGCCAGGAAATCGTCGATGTTTTCAACTCCTGGCGCAAGGACATTGAAGAGAAGCAATATCCTCTGGCCGAGCACAGCTTCAACGTCGGCGGCGAAGAAATAGGCAAACTCTACGGCGGCAAATAATTTATACCGGGGGTCAACGTTGTGAAGTGCCTATTGTTGACCCCCGGCTTCAAGCGACTGAATTTGCGTGCCGGCGAAAGCGTGGCGCGCGGTTCAAGTTTGTGGAGGATTTCATGAAAATCGCGGTTCTCGGCTCCGGCGCTATGGGCGGAGTTTATGGCGCAAAATTGTTTGACGCCGGTTTCGACGTCACCCTTATTGATATCTGGAAAGACCATGTGGCGGCCATCAAGGAAAAGGGCCTAAAAGTTGACGGGCTGGAAGAGGGCAAGTGCTTCAAGGCCAAAGTGACCGACAATCCGGCTGAAGTGGGTGTGGTGGATCTGGTCATCGTTCTGGTTAAGGCCTATGACACCACCACGGCCATGACCGCCGCCAAATGCCTGGTCGGCCCCGACACCACTGTGGTCAGTCTCCAGAACGGCATCGGCAATGTCGAGCAGCTCATCAATGTGGTGGGCGCGGAGCATGTCATCGGCGGCGTGACCAGCCACGGCTCATATGTGGTCGGTCCCGGCCACATCTGCCACACCGGCCACAGCTACACCTCCATCGGCGAATTGAACGGCCAAACCACCGACCGCATCAAAAAGATCGGAGAGGTCCTGGAAAAAGCCGGCCTGGCTCCAGTGGTCATTTCCAATGACGTCAATAAGCTCATCTGGAAAAAGCTGATGGGCAACATTTCCCTGAACGCCATCAGCGCCTTGTGCGATATTCGCAACGGCCAGGTCATCGAGTTCCCGGAAACCAGGGAAATCTCCCGCCTGGCCGTGGAGGAAGCGGCGGCCGTGGCCAGGGCCAAAGGTATTTCAGTGGATTACGATCCGGTTGAAACCGGCTGGCAGGTCATCCGCGATACCGCGCCCAACCGCTCATCGATGCTTCAGGATGTTTCCGTCAAACGCAAGACCGAAGTGGACGTCATCAATGGAGCTATTGTCCGTGAGGGCAAAGCGCTCGGCATTCCCACTCCCGTCAATCAAACCCTGACATCCCTCATCAGCGTTGTTCAACAGACTTACAACAACGGCTGACCGTAGCGTCATCTCGAAAAAAGCCCCGCCATTCAATTCTGAAGGGCGGGGCGTTTTCATCACTGGCCCACTTCCGACCGCTTGACTATTTTATCTTTAAACCCGATCAAAGAGTTTATCAGCCCGTCGCCAAGGGCCTCTTTCAAAATGTTGACCAGATAGGAGGCGGTGGCGAATTTCAGATCATCCGGGTTAAGCTTCAATTGAAAGGACAAATCCAGCGGCTCCGTCCTTCCGTTCAGCAAGGCCGTCAACGGGGTCATGGACAGGCGGGTTTTTAAACTGCTGCCCTCCGGGGCCTCCAGCCGGATGTCGCTCAGTTTGAGATTCCAAACCATAAGTGCAGTGTTGTCCCCATCCTGGAGACTGCTGTTTATGTCAACTGTGAGGCGGCCTTTTTTAAACCACTTCAGGGGTCCGTCAATGATTTGGGATACAGATTCCAAAGGTATGTCTTCGGCCCGCCAATAGCTTGCGCGCCCGCCGGCTTGATCGGTGCGGCTGCCGATGCTGAATTGACGGCCGTTAAAAGCGCCGGAAATTTCGCTTCGGAAAAAGAGGTCGAAGACTAAAAGGTCGCTTCTCAGTGAAGGGGCCGAAAGATTATCCAGCCGCAGACTGACCACATCGTTTTGAGCCGCCCCAGGGCTGCCGATACTGATGTTTGCCCCGGTCAGTTGAAAGTTATTCAAATGAAAGGCGCGGCGCGGATTGAGGGTTTTTTGATTCCGGCTTTGCCGCTCCCAGGAGCCTTCCACTCCACTGACTTTTAGTTCTTCAAATACAACCTTCCGCTTCAGCAAATCAATCATCGAAATATCCAGGCTGACGGAATCAACGCCGATACGGAAACCGCTTTCCAGGCCGCCGGTCCGGGCGGCTGTCAGGCCGGTGAAATTGAATTGGCCGGTTATTAACGAGCCTCTGGCTTCACGAAAATCCACGCTTATCCCGGCCCGTTTCTCCAGAGGCCCAAGTGTCCAGCGGGTGAAAGGGGCGAAGAAAAAAAGATTGATGATTGTGACCACGGCCAGAAGCAGCAAGAGTATCCCTGAACAGACCATGAAGATCCTTTTCAGCCAACGCCTGAACGCCGGGTTTCCCAAGGGGCGCAATGTGAGCAGCAACGCGTCGCCGCCCATTACAATAAGGCCGACCATAAAGGCCGACAGGCTCACCAGAAGCGGTATGGCCAATTCAACCAGGGCCAGGGCCAGAAATTCCATATTAGTCTCCTCTTCGCGGTGTGATACTTATGGTTATCCAGAGCAAACAGCGAGCCATTTTTTATTCACCCCAGCCCATTGATTTTTCGTTATTATCTTCTGGATGACAGGTTGCTCGGTAGTCTTTGTGGCCATTGTTTGATGTATTAGGCTATGTGTCGCCAAAAACAAGCGCCGATATTCATCTTTGAATACCGGCGCTGTTAGTGATATTGCGGAGATGTTATTACACTATTTTTTCACTTCATAATTCGCCAGCTTTTCATAATAGCGAATCAAGGCGCTGTGATCGGCTTCGCCCCAATCATCCACCTTCAGGGCCTGCATCATTTCCATAACCGAGGCCGACAGCGGCAGGGGAACGCCGGTCCCGTGGCCGGTGTCTATGGCGTTGCCGAGATCTTTGATGTGAAGATTTATTTTGAAGCCCGGCTTGATATCGCGGTTCAGCATCATGGGCGCTTTGGCCTCCATCACCGTTGAACCGGCCAGGCCGCCCCTGATGGCCTGAAAGACCAGTTCAGGATCGGCGCCGGCTTTGGCCGCCAGGGTCAGGGCTTCTGAAAGGGCGGCGATATTGACAGCCACCACAATCTGGTTGGCCAGCTTGGCGATATTGCCGTCGCCGATATTGCCCACCCGCACCACAGAAGCGGCCATGGCCTTTAAAACCGGCAGGGCCTCATCAAAATCAGCCTGATCACCACCGGCCATAACGGAGAGGGTGCCCTCAATGGCTTTGGGTTCGCCGCCGGAGACGGGCGCGTCCAGCATGCGGATTTGCCTCTCGTTCAGATTATGGCAGATATCACGGGCGGCCAGCGGGGAGATGGAACTCATATCCACCAGCAATGAACCCGGCGCGGCGTGGTCGCCAATGCCCCCCTCGCCCAGGGCAACGGCGGCCACTTCCGGTGAATTGGGCAGCATGGTGATGATGAGCCGGGCGGCGGAGGCCACTTCAGCGATTGAAGCGGCCGCCGTGGCTCCGGCGGCGGCCATTTCGTCAACGGCCGGACGGCTTCGATTGAAGCAGATCACTTCGTGCCCGGATTTAAGAAGGTTTTTGCACATGGGTTTGCCCATGATTCCAAGACCGATGAATCCTATTTTCATAAAAAATCTCCTGCCGCAATATTCAGGGGCAACGCCCTCCAGATTAGTGATTCAGTATACTACATAAGAAGCGGAGGAACCGTTAAAAAAAGCCGCACTCCCCAGCCAGAATTCTGAGGCCCAGCCTGATTTCATCCGCCGCCAGATGCCCGTATCCGAGCAGAAGTTTATCACGGTGTTCATCAAAACAGTCCGGGCTGTAATTTTTCAGATTTTGGACCAATAGTCCCTGGCCCCGGCAGCGCTGGATGAAGGTGTCGTCAAACATAAAATCCGGCAGTTCCATTACGGCGTGGAGCCCCGCCGCGTCGCCCATCAGCCGAGCCTGTCCACGGAATAAACCCGTCACCTCGTCAAGCAGGATTTTACGCTTGGCCGCATAGCCCGACCGCATTTGACGAATGTGACGGTCAATTTTCCGTAAACGCATAAACTCAGCCAGGGTCAGTTGCTCCAGCACTGGATTATGCACATCCAGATACCGGCGGCGCTCAATCCACCCGGCCTGAAACTGCCGCGGCAGAATTACGAAGCCCACCCGGAGGGCCGGGAAAACAGATTTGCTGAACGTGCCCACATAAATGACGCGGGAATTGTCCAGGCTGTGAATAGGGCTGACGGGCGGTCCGTGATAACGGAACTCGCTGTCATAATCGTCTTCGATGATGAAGAAATCATTGGCGCGGGCCAGCCGGATGAGTTCAGTCCTTCTGGCCGCCTCCATAATCCCGCCGAGCGGAAACTGGTGAGACGGAGTGACATACACGGCGCTCAGAAGGTTCGGCAGACTCTTGACCCTTAATCCGTTTTCATCCACCGGAACTGGTTTAACGGGGTATTGCCTGAAATTGAGGATCGACCTGAAGCCGGGGTGGCTGGGGCTTTCAATGGCGAAAGCCCGGCCCGGCCGATTAAGAAGGTCGGCCAGAATAAAAAGGGCCTGGGTCGCTCCGCTGGAGATAAAAATGTCCTCAGCATCGGCTGTCAAACCCCGTGAGCGGCGAAGCCAGTCAGCAATTTCCGCCCGCAGGCGCGGGTGGCCCTCCACCCGGCGGTAACCGAATTCCTCCGGCGGAAGATCAGTCAGAACCCGGCTGGTCAGCTTGTTCCAGAGATATTTGGGGAACAGACGCAGATCGGGCTGGCCGGTTTTGAAATTGACTCTGGTACTCACACCGGTCCGCTTTTCCTTTGGCTCCGGTTTTTCTTCATTCAGTGGACGGCCGATATCCAGGCCCGGAACGACCCTGGTCGGTGCGCCTGGACGGCTCTCGATAAAACCTTCGGCCTGGAGCAGCTCATATGCTTCCACCACTGTGTTGCGCGAAATGGAGAGGGATTCGGCCAAAGTTCTGGTTGAGGGCAGGGCCTCCCCGCCTTGAAGGCCGCCGCTCAGCATCTGGTCGCGCAGTTGCTGATAAAGCTGGCGGTATAAAGCGATTTCGCCGTTTTTCTTCAGTCGTAAACCTAACATCGCGCCCTCAAACTGGATCCATAAAGTTGAGACTGAAGCGGCCCTTACCAAGAGCCGCTTTCACTGCTATTTTAGGGCCATCTGATTGACAGGGCAAGAGCCATATTTGTCGCAAGGAGTGGAGCATGTCGGAGTGTGCGGGAAAATTTTATCTGGCCGGGGCTTTCATCCTTGCCGGAACCTCGGTAGTGAGCATGAAGTATCTGGCCATTTTTCTGGGGCCATTCACCATAATCAGCGTCAGCCTGATTATATCAATAATCAGTGTCGGCGCATTTTGCTTCGGAAACATCAGCCGGAACCTACGAGTAATGGATAGACGCGCCTGGCTGATGATCGTCCTTCAGGCCACCTTCGGGATTTTCATATTCCGGCTTTTGCTTCTAGCCGGTTTGAACCGCACCAGTGCCGGGGAGGCCGGGCTCCTGACCGGGGCCGTGCCGGCCATCACCGCTTTTCTGGCCCTGACTATTCTCAAGGAAAGGCTATCAAGGCTGTCAGCCTTGGGCATACTGGGCACAGTAGCGGGCATAGCCGTGCTCAATGGAAGAATCGATGGCGGTTTTCATCAGCATTTGTGGGGCAACCTGATGATACTGGGGGCGGCGGCCAGTGAATCAATTTTCAACATCTGTTCCCGCCTAAGTTGGCTGGACACCAAAACGGCCGCCCTTCATCCGCTCAGCCGCACTGTGCTGGTATCTGGCCTGGCCTTGCTTTTCTGTCTGCTTCCGGCCTATTTGGAAAATCCGCTGACCAGCCTGAGGGGCCTGGAATTTTCGGGCTGGCTGGCCCTGGTCTGGCAGGGGCTTTTTGTCACCATTGTGTCATATTGTTTCTGGTTCGCGGGCATAAAAAGATGCGAGGCCTGTACGGCCGCCGCTTTCTCCGGCCTCATGCCGCTGTCGGCGGTGGCCTTTTCCATATTGCTGTTGGGCGAGGCGCTGGTTTGGCGGCAAATGGCAGGGGGCCTCTTGATACTGACGGGCATGAGCATGCTGGCCGCCAGACGATCTTGACCGGCCCTGTTTAAATGCCCGCCGATTCCGGCCTGAATCCCTTGGGGAGATATTTATACATCATGATATAAAACAGGCTCGAGAGGCGGTTCAGAGCCATGACAATGTCATCGCGGGAAGACGAATCATCATCACCCTGAAAGGCGGTGACCGCCGAGGTTTCGACTTCTCTGACAAAAGTTCGTAAACCGTTCAGGGCGATGCTGAGCGAGCCCATTTTATAGCTGGCCATCATATGGCCGTGGCCGTAAAATTTAGCCGGATCATGGCTGCGCTCTCTTAGGGCGTCCGCGTCCAGGCCCAGAAGCTCCCGCCTTTCAAGCGGCTGCCCTATATATTCATGGCTCAGAAGCCGGCGGACAAAATCGAGTATTTCTTCCAGTTCATCCACATATTCCTGATTGCCGGCCTTAAAGCCGATCTCCTGCGCCTGGATAATGTGCGCGGCCAGGCTGTCGAGCTTGCCCCGCCAGATGATTATCGGATGATCCTTGCGCACCAGGCGGCGGCCGCGCAGATGGGTGCATGATTCCGGTTTATGATCCAGCTCACCTCCGTCCGGGCCGTAATACATGGCCTTGGATTTCAGGGCGATATCCGCCTGTTGCTGCGCTGTATTCATGATTAATCCTCCTTCTCACATTTGTTCCCAGGTCCAAAAAAAGCCCGGACCTCAAAGGTCCGGGCTCCCATTTGCCTGAATCTATCGCCGGCCGACTCTTGTCCCCAGAGTTTCGGGCATAACATTCTCAGGCAGGTCTTCTGGCTTGTCAGTTGCGGCGGCCTTCCCGTAAAACAGTGGCCATTTTTTGCCGGAACTCCCCAAAGGGCTTGGACTTACAGCGTTGGGTACGCTCCCGATTTCAACGGGATTCCCTATTCTCCCATAAGGGCACCTGAGTGTGTCGTTTCTCGCGTGCGGTTTGTCATCAATTCCGCTGACAGTAAATTATAGCCATTTTCATCAAATGTCAAGCCAGTGGCTTCAGGACTGTTACGAAGGAAAACCAGGCGGCGCATATTGACTTCGCCAGGTTTTTTCTAATGAATTTTGAGTCTTTTCCGGCCGTTCCACAGTTGTTGATTTTGAGGTTCAGTATTAATAACATGTTTTTATTATTAGACTATTGCCAATCAGCCGATCTTGTGTTAGTCATAAAAACAGGTGGACGCAATCAAATGCGGGGTATTTTTTATGAACGACTTTCAGACCATAAACAGCCGCCGCTCCACTCTTTCAGGAGAGGACGGCAACGCCCGGAAGATTGCCAGGGTGACCTGGGTGGGCGTGGTGGTCAATGTTGTTTTGACCGCCCTGAAAGCTGTCGGCGGTGTTCTGGCCGGCAGCCGCGCGCTTGTGGCGGACGCCGTGCACAGCCTGTCCGATCTGGCCACGGACGCGGCCGTCATCATCGGCGTGCGCTACTGGACCGCCCCGGCCGACCGCGAGCATCCTTACGGACATCAAAAAATTGAAACCCTCATCACGCTGGCCATCGGCCTGGCTCTGGCCGGGGTTGGAGTGGGGCTTGGTTTTGAGGCCGTCAAAAATCTGTTCCAGGCCTACAGCGGCCATCGGGACATTCACACGCCTGAAATAAGCGGGGCCACTTGGCTGGCTCTGGGGGCGGCGCTGGCTTCACTGGTCAGTAAAGAAATACTTTACCGCTGGACAGCCGCCCAGGGCCGGGCTCTCGGTTCATCGGCCGTGGTGGCCAATGCCTGGCATCATCGCTCCGACGCTTTCAGTTCCATACCCCCGGCCATTTCCATCGGGGCCGGGGCCTTGGGAGCGCGCTTCGGCTACGATTTATGGTTTCTGGACCCCATAGGCACTATCGCCGTATGCCTGCTTCTTCTCAAGGGGGCCTGGGATGTGGTGCGGCCGACCTTTTCGCCTCTTCTGGACGCCAGGGCTGACCGTGAATTGTGCCATGGCATATGCGAATGTGTGCTGGCGACTCCGGGCGTCATATCGACCCACAAAATCCGCACACGCTGTCTTTGCGCCGGTGAGGTGGCGGTGGATCTGCACATTTTGGTTGACGGCAGCCTGTCCGTTACTGAGGGGCACGATCTGGCTTCCTTGGTCAAATACGCGATTCTGGATTTGAGGGTTGAGGGTGTGGAAGCCAGGGCGGTCGATGTGGTTGTTCACGTCGAACCCTGCCCCCAGGCAAGCGCTTGAAAACGGATTAGGTAAAACTCGGCCGGGCGGGCGAAAAAATTTCTGACGTCGCTCGTAATTTTCTCTGATTCCCGGCCGGGTGGCTTCACCAGAGGTTGGTGAGTGCGTGCCCGTCCGGGGAGCAAAATTACGAGCGACTTACAGAAAATTTTTCGCCCGCCCGGCCTGGTCAGTGTCGGCGTTGGAAGAGCGGCCGTTGGGCTTTTCTTGCATAAGCCGAACTTGTCCAGAAGGGCGGGGCGGTGAGATTTCTCCAAAGGTGACCACGATTTTTACTCACCGGACAGGCACGGATAAAGCAAAACACCCTGGGAGCACTCGGCCGGCCACATAAAACACCAGAAATGACAGACATATCCCGGATGCGGAGTTCCGGGTTTAATATCATCATTGAGGCTTTAAAAATGGCCGGGGCGACAGCGATCATCAGTAGCCCCGTCGCAATGGCCAAGATACCCGGCCGCTTTTTAGGGGCATGCAAAGTTGCGGGTGAACTTGCCAACGGAACCGTTGGCAAGTCCAGTCATTAAGGAGGCCGCCTTAGGATTAAGCCCCGTAGGCGATCAGCACGTCTTTTTTGTTGGTGGAGAGGGTGTAGAGCTGATAGAGGACAGTGCCGTCAGTTTCAGCCCGATACTCAGCCAGAGTGCGGCCGAACAAGTCGAACACCCGGCCCAGATTCTGGCCTTTAACCACTTTCTGGCCAAGCTTCACTTCCGATTGCCAGGCGGCGTCGTGCTCGGATTCCAGATAAATGACCTTAGTCATTTCAACCGGCCGGCTGGCCGTAGGCTCCATTCCGCTTTTCAGCAAGCCCAGATGATTCAGCACATTCCTGATATCTTTCTTATAAAGGTCAACATCGTTTCTCAGGCAGAATCCGGCTCCGCCCCTCTCGACCAGGATAGCCGGAGTTCCGCGAACGGCGGCGGAATTATAGGCTCCAGTGAAGGCACCAGAGCGGACCATGAAAGGCACATCGAGCACCATGGCCGCCGCCTTGGAGGCTTCTATGACTTTTTCATCCGCATGGCCGGGGAAATAAACATATGGAGTCAGTTCTTCATATATGTCGCCGCTGTGAAGGTCCATATAGAAATCGGCCGCATCCGAAATGACCGTCAGCCACCAGGCCATGCGAGAGGCCAGGCCGCCATTAGGGTCACCGGGGAACATCCGGTTGAGGTTGTCGCCGTCTTCCGGCACAATGGCCGAAGCTCTGGCCTTGAACGCTGAGGTGTTGACCGGGTGAATCATTATCAGGCGGCCGTGAACATCTTCTGGATTCAGTTCCCGGGCCAGTTCAATGGCGGCCAGGGTGGCCGGATATTCGCTGCCGTGTATGCCGGTGGTGATCAGCACCGAGGGCCCGTCGCCCGCTCCGCCTATGGTGGTCATGGGCACTTCGAAGGGAGTGTTCGCAATTGAAACCGGGGACTGATTTTTCCGGCCGGGCTTCACTGTCCGCCAAATGTTTTCCAAGCTGTTCATGATATAACCTCAGTTGTCTTTCTGTGGATCGAGAATGTCCCCCAGGCCTTCGCCCAGAAGGTTGAAAGCCGAGACTACTATTAATATGGCCAGCCTGGCCAGTTCCAGCATAGTGGTGCCGATGTCCATGTCGGCTGTCACTAAGGATATGGCGATGTCGGAAATGCACATGATGAGGCTGTCGATTATCCCGCCGGCAAATCCGGCCAGCGCACCAAGGAGAGTCCCCGCCGCCCAGACCACCGCCACCATTGAGAGGGTCACTGTGGCCGGTCGGTGATTCAGTATGGTGGTGCTGACAGGTTGCTTTGATGACAGTGTGTGGTCGAGGTCGTCGCGCACCACACCGGACAGCCAGGAGCTGTATTGCATCAGGAAGGGTATGTTCAGGTCCATTTCATCGCGCACGGCCTGAAGACGTTCGGGGGAAGGGCGGTTGCCGCTGTCGGTCAGCATCATTTCGGCCGTGTCGCCGGGAGAGAGGAAGGTCAGGCAGAAGCTGAATAAACTTACGCCCAGCAGAATGACGGTGATCTGCATCACGCGCCGGAAGATTTCTTTTTCATCCACAAAAGGCTCCCTCTCAATTGGGCATAAAAAAAACGGATCATCAGATGATGATCCGGGCGCCCATTTTTCCCAGAAGGATCAGACGGCCACAACCCCTGGCCATATGATTTCCGCGAGTTTACATACTACAGCCAGTTTACGGCAACAGTGAATCACGATATTCGATACAGGCAGGTTTTCTGACTTCATCCTCCATTCGCAGCCTTCCCATCTTAAAGACAGTGGCGCACGTGGCGAAAGGAGCCGGTAGCCGGACCGGCGCCAGGATTTACAGCGATGGGCTCGTCCCCGAATTTCACGGGGTTCCCTCTTAACTCCAACAAGGAGCACCTGCATCTTTTTCTCAAAAATAACAGGTCAGAAGGTAGGTGTCAATCATAAAGCTTTAAGGTGGAGAAGGAGTGCGGCCTTTGGCCGCGCGATTTAAAGGACTTGGCCTTTCGGCCAACCAAAGGGTTCCACCCTCTGGACTCCGGCTGGGGGAGGGCCCACGCTGGCCCTGCCCCAGACCCCACCCGCGCCAGGGGGGCGGAGCCCCCTGGACCCCCAAGAGGTCTGGGTCAGCTTACAATTTCACCTTCCCGCACCGCCGCAACTCGCTTCGAGTACGAAGCTCAGACAAGCGGCGACGCTTCATACTTTGTCCGCTTTAGGTGCTATAGGCAGTTTTACGTTGTGCTGAAACATTCTGCGATAGGCAGCTTCATCGGCAGAGTGGTAGTTCACGTATGTTCGGCTTAAATCAGCTTCCCCTTAAAGGCCCTTTCCAGTGCTGTTAGTCCGTCTCTCTGCCATCTATAGCTTTTTAATGAGTTGCCCCTTAGAAAAAAGACGGCCAAGTCTCAACGTTACAGCACTGAAAAAACTATCTGAGGGGAAAGAGTAATCAGCCGAACATACGTGAAGCAACAATCATCCACTGAAGCTGCCTATAGCAAAATGTAACAGCCCAATGTGATGTGGCTGGCAGCGGTTGAAACATATGCTGTATGAAGCGTCGCCGCTTGTCTGAGCTGAGCTTGCGAAGCGAGTTGCGGCGATGCGGGAAGAAGCAAATTGAAGCTGACCCTGACCTCTTGGGGTTCCAAGGGGCTTGCCCCTTGGCGCGGGTGGGGTCTGGGGTAGGGCCCGCGTGGGCCCTCCCCCAGCCGGAGTCCAGAGGGTGGAACCCTTTGGTTGGCCCTTCGGGCCAAGTCCTTTAATTGCGCGGCCGTAGGCCGCTTTCCTTCTCCCTCTTCAGAAGGAGCTCCCAAACATACGTCAGGTTTTATTGAAACCGGAGAAGTGATATAATGTTTTCGAGCTATGATGTACTGCGCCAGAATTGCTATGCTTTCCAGATTTCCCAATCACCAGGGAAACATAATCCCGATTATTGCCGGTGTACGCATGACTATTAAACAGTCAATCGACCAAGGCCCTGAAGCCGCGTCGAAATATTCATGGAAAATAAATTTTATCTGCTTATTGCCAACTCTCACCATGTTGCTGACAATGCGCGTTTTTATCGGCTCCGATACTGAAACAAGCCTTTTCTTTACAGCATATCGCACCACTAACACCACCCTGACCATATTCATTCAAACCTTTACCGATTGGGGCAACGCGGTGCTTTATGGTTTCTATGGCTATCTGCTTCTCCTGGGAAAATACAAGAATAAGCCGGACCTCTTCTACTTAGCGGGCGCCTGCCTCATTGCCCACCTCCTGATTGTAGTGGCCATTAATCCCTTTATCAAGGCGGCCATCGGCCGCCCCAGGCCTTTCGACCCCGGCCCGCTGGTCCATTTTGCTTTTGATAGCCTCCATGTTTCTTTTCCCTCCGGCCACACCACTGCCATGGCCGGGTTGGTTCTGCCGCTGGCCCAGAGGTTTGGCCGCCATTGGCTGTCAATCATCGTTCTCGGCCTGCCTCTGACCGTTATGGGCTTCACCCGCGTCTATCTCAACATGCATTATCCCACTGATATTCTGGGCGGCCTGTTAATGGGCAGCCTACTGAGCTGCCTGGCCTGGCGGCTGATCCCGGCCATGCACTCATCAATGTTCGCCTTCTTGCTGAATTCAGCGACGGGCGATGTTGCCCAGCCCCAGGACCAAAAGAGCGGACAAGCCGCAAACCGCGATCACTACAGCCATCGGGAGGGCCGTCCCGTTGTGAATGACGCTGGTGACTGAACTGACCAGACCGGCCAAAGTGAATTGTGCCATGCCTATCAATGATGAGGCGCTTCCGGCCCGCTCTCCGCTGGCGGCCATAGCCACGGCGGTGGCGTTGGCGCAGATGATGGGGATGGTCAGGAGCGCCACGAAAAGGAAAGCCAGGAGAACTGCCAGACTGGGCTGCCCCTGAAAAATGATGACCAGACTGAGCGCGGCGGCGGCAACGCTCATCAGGGCCAGGGCGCCGGCCAGCACCTGCCGGGCCGAGAATTTTTTTAGGAGAATAAAATTGCTTTGGCTGAAAGCGGTGGTGCCCAGACAGAAGAGGCCAAAGGCCCAGCCATACTGGGTTTCATTTAATCCATAAAGAGCCATCAGCACAAAGGGCGAGCCGGTGATGAATGCGAATATGGCCGCGCCGCCCAAGCCGCCTGACAGCGCGGGAACGATGAAAGCATTGCTTTTGAACAGGGCCAGAAACCCGGCCGCAATTTCTTTGGGGCCTTGTTCCAGCCTGTTTTCCGGCGGCAATGATTCCGGCAGGCTGAATAAGGAAGCGATAAAACAGGCCGCTCCCAGGCAGGTCAGCAAAACAAATATCGAGGGCCACGCGGTCAGGGCCAAAAGGTAGCCGCCGATTACCGGCGCGGCCACCGGGCCAATGGATTGAACGGCCATCATCATGGTCAGCACCCGGGCCGAGGAATTGAGGTCGAAAGTATCCCTGATTACGGCCCGGCTGATGATCATCCCGGCACAGCCGCCAATGGCCTGAATGAAACGCAGAATCAGGAATACCTCTATATCGCGCACAAAAATCAGCCCGGCCGAGGCGGCGGTATATATGATTAGCCCGGCTAAAAGCGGGCGGCGGCGGCCGAAACGGTCGCTCAAGGGGCCATAGGCCAGCTGACCCAGGGCCAGCCCGAAAAAAAACACTGAAAGAGTAAGCTGTATCCGCGGCACTTCAGTATTCATATCGCCAGCCATGGCCGGAAAAGCCGCCAGATACATATCCGTGGAAAACGGCGCAAAGGCCGTCAGTATCCCCAGCATGACCGTGAGCTTGGCTGTACTGACCCGCCCGGCCTGTATGCATGTCGCCTGATTCATGTTATTGCTTCCTTTCACTCACTTGCTCATCGGGCAGCAAAAAGGAAAAGGCCTTCCTGTAAATTGAAAGAAAGGCTTCTGTCGTTTTTGAATCTGATTGGGCCGCCCGTATTGTTCTGCCTTCGTTGAGAGTGGCGATATACTCAGCCACTCCGTAAACTTCTTCGTCACTTAAATCAGCAAATTCGGCCCGCAGTGATTTTACCGCCTTGGCTTTGCGCTGAGCGTCGGCCTTGCTCAATATCATCGCCACCGACGGATTGCGGGTGGCCTCGGCCAGCATTTCCAGATAAATTATCCGCTCCTTCCTGATATCCTCAGAATCGTCGGTCATTTCTCTGATAATGATGTCCGCCAGATCACGGCTGTCCTTAGCCGCTATGATCCTCTTCAACTGCCGTTCAGTCATGGTTTCGACTAAGGCCCCCATAATGGCTTCCTTGCTTTCAAAATATCTGTATAGCTGGCCTTCACTGAAACCGGCTTCGCGGGCGATCATGGCCGTGGTGGCCCTGTGAAAGCCATGCGTAATCACGCAGTTCATGGCCGCTTCAACTATCTGGACCCGCCGGAGACGGTCCCGTTCGTCTCTGGGCAGTTTTCTCAGTTCAGTCTGGTTCATAATCTGTCTCCAAAAATAAATGAGAGTGATTGCTCACTCTCATTATAGGGCAAAACTTTCCGTCCGCAAGTTTTTTTTCACAGAGGTAAGGAAATTATAATGATATGAAACTGATTACGGCCAATTTATTCAGCCGGAAGCTCTGGTGAAACCGGCTCCAGCGGGGCATTGTCAGTCGGGGGAGCTATGCCTTCAGCGGCCATTCTCTGCCGCAACACGGCCAGGCTGGTGTCATAGGCCTCCCGGTTGGGCTCCAGTTGGGCGGCCCGGTAGATGTCGGCATAGGCGTCGTTGAGCTTACCCTGTTCTTCATAGACCCGCCCGCGAAAGAAATGGGCCTGGGGATAGCCCGGCCATTGACGCAGGGCGCGGCTGAAATCCAAAACGGCTTCATCCAACTGCCCGGCGTCGCGTTTGGCTTCGCCGCGCAGAAGATAGCTGATGGCCCGCTCACGTTTGGTCAGGCCCCGGCGCTGGATGATTTTGGAATAGGCCTCAATGGCCTCGGGGTAGTTGCCGCGCCGATGGGCCAGATAGGCCTCTTCCACCAGGGCGATGGGGGTGGTGCCCGGCGTTTCCGGGCCGTCGTCGTTCTGGGCCGGAAGGGGGGAGGGACAGCCAAAACTTATCGCGGCCAGTGAGACGGCGGCCAGCATGAAGATTTTCAATATCCGCATCATATGCACCAGTCTTTACGGCATCAGTGAAATGACCACCATTGCCAGAGGTATGGTTATCAGTGACATCAGGGTCGTCAGGGAGACGACGACTGAGGCGTATTCCTTATCCGAACGGTAATAGCCGGCCATGAGCACCGCGCTGCTGACCACCGGCAGCGAGGCTTGAATGATGAAAACCTTGGCCATCAACGGGGGCAGTTCCACAAACCGCATCAAAAGGATGATAGTGGCCGGGCTGATGATGAAACGGCCGAATATGAGCATCAGCACATCCCGGTCGAGCCGGATTTGGCGAAAATTGACTCCGGCCAGAGTTATGCCGATGAAGATTATGGCCAGCGGAGTGGTCAGACCGCCGATGTATCCGGCGGCGTCCATAATGAAATCCGGCACCCGGAGCCCCAGCATTATAAATAACAGGCCCACCGCGAACCCCATGAGCGGCGGCGAAAAAATTCTTTTCAGGCTGGCCCGGCTGAAGACGCCCTCTTTTACGGTATTGCCGCCGTCCAGACTGAGGAGGTAGTTGCCAATGGTCCAGAAAAAAGTGGTGTTGGCAAAGAAATACAACAGCACATAGGGCAGGGCTTCTTCACCAAATAGGGCGATATTGATCGGAATACCGATGAATATGGTGTTGGAGGCCACAATGCCCGTTCGGAAAAGCCCGGAGCGGCCCTCCGGTTTCTTCATGAACTTCGACATCAGGCTGCCGGCCAGAAAGGTCAGGGTTATGGAGGCGGCGGGCACGGCCGCGCCGTAGACCAGGTGGATAAGGTCATCGTGGTTGAAAGTCCCCACGACATTGCTGAACAGATAGGGGGGCAGGGTGATTAGGGTGACCAGCCGGGGGAGCATGATTTTGGTATCTTCACCGAACCAGCCCCTTTTGTCCAGAACATAGCCGACCAGCCCGATGAGGAACAGGCTCAATACGCATTCGACAGCTTGTTGAATAACCGCAAACATATTTCAATTTTTCAGCCGGACAGAGAGCGGCATGTTATGGATATTCCTCAAGGCCCTAATGTCAATGCAGAGGTAAAACCTCTGCATTAAGTTATAGTAACACAATTTATCTGATCCGGCGATTTATTTATGGCTTATAAGGACCAAATTCTTTGAACGCCCCTTCCCGGCCGTTACTCTACACTCAGACGGGCCGCCGCCTCGGCGTTGGCGGCGGGCTCTGCCCGCTGTTCAGGCGGCTGAAAAGGCCGGGGCTGGGGCGGAAGACGACTCCGACAGTTTTGGTGGAATTCTGATAGCGGCGAAGCTGGAAGCGGCCGAAACCGCGCAGAATGACCGGGCCGCCTCTGACCAGACTGTCGGCCAGGCAGGCTATAATCTCTTCCAGACCGGCCCTGAGCACTTCGGCGGGAAAATGGGGCAGAGTTTTCTTCAGGTGAATCAATAAGATTCTTCTGGTGAGGGTCGGCGGACGGGTCTGTACAGGTGAAGAGGCCATTGACGGCTCCGGCTCCGGGTATGAATTAAAAACAGGCCGGAGGAAAATCCCCCCGGCCTGGACGCACTAACGTTTACTGGGGGCCGCCGCGGCCTGCCGCATCATTTCAGCCACTTCATAGGCCGCGTTGGCCTGGCTGAGCTTCTTCTGTTCCTTCAGGACATCGCCCAGCACCTTATGAGCCGTGTAACTCTTGGGGGCCAGCCGGGTAGCGAGCTGGGCTTCGGCCAGGGCGCCCATATTGTCGCCCACCCGCTGATAGCACATGGCGATCCATATGTGGGGCTCGGCCACATCAGGTTTCACGGAAATCAGTCGCTTGAGAAGCTGAATGGCGTCTGGATAGCGGTATTCATTATACAGCAATTTAACCTTGGTCAGAACCAATTCGCCATGATAGGGCCATTTGGCCAAGCCGCGCTCCAGCCACTCGCGGGCTTCGGCATATTGACCGATACTGTTAAGATACTTCATGAAATGGATTGTTTCACGGTGGTCCGGGTTAGCTTTGAGGCCATATTCCAGGGTCTGGGCCAGGTCTTTCATTTTCTGGCCCTCATCAAACTCACCCAGTTCCATCAACAGATCGCCCAGCATGGAGTGGGGTTTGGGTTCACGCGGATGGATAAAGGCCAATTCCCGATAAATTTCCAAAGCTTGACCCTTGTGCCGGTTTTTGCGATAGAAATCGGCCAGCCGGTATTTCAAATCCTCATTTTCAGGCTCCAGGGAGACGATTTCCAAAAAATACTTCAATGACTCCGGGAAGTTGCCTTGCTTCTGATAAAGGTTGAACAAACGCCAGCGAATGCCGGTGTTTTCCGGCAGCAGCACGGCCGCCTCCCTCAAATGCTTCAGACCCTCATCCGTCTTATGCTCCTTCAGGCACAACTCGCCCATAGCCATTTTGGAATTTGGATCTTTGGGATTTTCCTGAAGTTTTTTCATAAGGCGGCCCCAGCGGATGAGGCGTTCGGCTTCCAGGCCGTTGCCGAGCTTGGCTTCGGCGTTTCCTTTAAGGATATGGAATTCATAATCATTGGGATACTGAGCCAGACCGGCCGCGTAAACCTGATACATTTTTTTGTGGGCCCGGAGTTCGCCATAGACCTTGCCCATGGCCTTGAGAAGCTCGCTGTTGTTGGGGCTGTAGAAATGGGCCACCAGCACCGGCTCAATGAGGGACACCGACATCTTGGCCTGCTTGCGCTCCATAAAGGATAGGGCCAGGCTGGTGGCGGCCTCGATATCATCGCGGTTATGAAGAATGCGTTCAAGGCTGTCGGCGATGGTGAATTCGCGATTGGCCTCTTCGGTCAGGCCCATGCGGAAATAGGCTCTCCCCAGCCCGTCATAGGCCTGAATAGAGAGAGGGCGCAGGACCAAAAGGTCACGATACCAGCGAACGGCCTCCACCAGACGGCCCTTATGGGCCAGGCTGTTGGCCCGTTTCAGCATACTGCCGGGTTTGCGCTGCATGCCCATGGAAAACACGGCCCGGTCAAAAATATCTTCCAGTGGAGGAATAGCTTTGTATTTACTAACGATCCAATTGAGAAAAACCTTCAGCCATTGAAGAACGACAGCCCATTTTTTCCTATCACCAGCGCTCATGGGAGCGGTGGGCGCGACGATGCCGTCAACGGGTGAAGCCTGATCCTGCGGATGCGGTTCACCCATGGCCCCGGCCGGAAAATCGTGGCTTAAAGGGTCCTCACCCAGCCGGTTGCGGGCGGCCTCGGTCAGGGCTTCATGGGGGGGGCCATTATGCTCGTCAATGGCGTTGCGCAGTTCGCGCGGCACTTCCACGGGCTGCTGGTTATCCGGGGCGGTGAAGCCAGGCACCGAGCCGCGCGGGGGGCCGAGGTCGTCGAGGTTTATGCCTCCGCCGTCGGCCGCTGATTCGACATAAGCCTCCGCGCCGGCCGCCTGCTCGAAAGCGTTGCCGCCGGTCTGCTCACCCATTTGGTTATCCTGAAGCAATTTGTCGTCTGCCACTGTGAGCACCTGGTTTCTAAAGGATTGGGACTTTCCAACAGTCCGTAAATCCTTGAAGCAAATAGAGGGCCAATTTTTCGCCTTTTACAATTCCGCCCCTCCCTCCTGGGCATGATTAGCTTATGTAAGAAAACCCCAACTATCACCCCACCCAAACGCCGACACCGACCAGGCCGGGCGGGCGGAAAATTTTCTGTAAGTCGCTCGTAATTTTGCTCCCCGGACGGGCACGCACTCACAATCCTCTTATGAAGACACCCGGCCGGGAATCAGAGAAAATTACGAGCGACGTCAGAAATTTTTCCGCCCGCCCGGCCGGGTTTTACCATCCTCTTTTCGCACGGTTTCCGTTGCCGTTGGCAAGATAAACCTTTTGAGGTATAATTATAGAGTTGCGCTCAAATTTCAGGAGGACAGGAATGAATATCGACAAAATCTCACTCGGGGCCAATCCCCCCTATGAATTTAACGTGATTATCGAAATACCGCAGGGCGGCCTGCCGGTCAAATATGAAATGGATAAGGAATCCGGGGCCATGTATGTGGACCGCTTCCTCAATACCTCCATGACCTATCCGGCCAACTATGGCTTCATTCCCCACACCCTGGCCGCCGACGGCGACCCTTGCGACGTTCTGGTGCTCGATCGCGCGCCCGTCATTCCCGGCGCGGTCATCCGGGCCAGGCCTATCGGCGCTCTGGTCATGACCGACGAAGCCGGGGCCGATGATAAAATTATAGCCGTGCCCATCGACAAACTCAACCCCTACTACGCTGAACTGAAATCCCCCGATGATATGCCCAAGGTACTGCGCGACCAAGTGGCCCACTTCTTCCAGCATTACAAGGATCTGGAAAAAGGCAAATGGGTAGCCGGTCTTCATTGGGTCGGCTATGAGGAAGCTCTGGAACTGGTGGCAGAGGGCATCCGCTGTGCCGTCAAAAAAACGACGGTCCGAAAGGGCCGGGCGGGCGCGCCCAAACCGGCGGCTTCGACCAAGAAAGCCGCCGCCCCTAAAACAACTAAAAAGGCCGCTTCCGTCAAGTCCTCCGGCACGGGTAAAGCCGCGGTGAAAAAATCCGCCACAGCCAGAAAAGAGGCTCCCGCCAAAAAGACGGCGGCCGGAAAAACCACCGCCAAGGCGGCGGTCCGCAAAACTTCAATCGCAAACAAACGTAAAAAATAACGTGGCTCAATAGCGGGCAGGGCCCGCCGCCAACGCCGAGGGGCGGCCCGTCTGAGTGTAGAGTGACGGCCGGGAAGTGGCCTTCAAAGAGTTTGTTACTTATAAGTTTATTGGAGAAGAAATGTTTAAAAAGGTTGTAATCGCTAACCGGGGGGCCGTGGCCGCCCGGCTGGTCAAGTCTCTGCGAAATATGGGTATCGCCAGCGTGGCCCTTTATTCAGAAGCTGATGCGAACCTCCCCTATGTGGCGGAAGCGGATGAAAGCTGCCTGATCGGTCCGCCGCCCGCTCCCCAAAGCTACCTCAATCAGGAGGCCATTCTGGAGGCAGCCAAAAAAACCGGAGCGGACGCCATTCATCCCGGCTATGGTTTTCTGTCGGAAAACAGCGGTTTCGCCAGAAAGGTGGCTGAAGCGGGCCAGACCTTCATCGGCCCTGACCCCAAATGGCTGGAGATAATGGGCGACAAAACCGCCTCCCTGGAGCTGATGGCCAAACAGGGCATGCCTGTCAGCCCGGCCACCGGCATTCTCAAGGGCACTCTGGAAGAACAGGCCGCCGAAGCCGAGGCCCTGGGCTTTCCCCTCTTGATCAAACCGGCCGGCGGCGGCGGGGGCATAGGCATGACCCCGGTGATGGAGAGCGAAAAACTGATCGGCGCTCTGGAATCAGCCTCCAAGCTGGCTTCCCGCAGTTTCGGCCAGGCCGCTATTTATGCGGAAAGACTGATGATAAATCCGCGTCATGTTGAATTTCAGATTGCGGCCGACCGCACGGGCAAAGCCATTCACCTTTTTGAGCGCGACTGCTCAACCCAGCGCCGCCGCCAGAAGGTGGTGGAAGAGGCGGGCGCGCCCAACATCCCGGCCGCTGAACTGGCCGCCATGGCCGACCGGGCCGCCGCCATTATGGCTTCGCTGGGATATGACCATCTGGGCACGGTGGAGACTCTCTACAGCCCGGATACCGGCTTCGCTTTCCTGGAGGTCAATCCCCGCCTGCAGGTGGAACATGGCGTTACAGAGGAAATTACCGGCCTGGATCTGGTTCAGGCCCAAATTCGCCTGGCCGCCGGGGAGCCGCTGGACAAAGTGCTCACCCGCCCGGAAAAACCGGTGGGACACGCCATTGAGGCCCGCATTTACGCGGAAGACCCGATAAAATTTTTCCCCTCCCCTGGGCCGCTGAAAGTTTTCCGGCCGCCTGTCGGGGCCGGGGTGCGGGTCGAGACCGGCTTTGCCGAGGGCGCGACCGTCACTCCCTTCTATGATCCCATGATTGCCCTGGTCATCGTCCACGGCGACACCCGCGAAGCGGCTATGGATCTAATGCATGACGCACTGGGCGAGTTCGCGGTTGAGGGCATCAAAACCAACATCCCCTTTGTGCGCGCCCTGATGAAATATGAGCCATTCCGCGCGGGCCGGGTCCACACCGGGCTGGCCGAAGAATACCTGGCCTCTGTTAAATGAGCGGCGCCGGGCCTCTATCACCCGCCACAGGGCTGGTGGACCTCCATACCCACTCCACGGCCTCCGACGGGACCCTAACGCCAACTGAGGTGGTCGCGGAGGGCGTTCGGGCCGGGCTGGAGGTTCTGGCCCTTACCGATCACGACACAGTTGACGGGCTGTCCGAATTCATTGAAGCGGGCCGACAGTCGGGCCTGGAGGTTTATGGCGGGGTGGAAATCAGTTTGGAGCATCCGGCCACTTTCCATCTTCTGGGCTACAACCTGACCGGCGGGGCCGAAATACCTTCGGAACTGGAGCGCCTGAAAGCTTTTCGTGACGACCGCAATCGCATTATGCTGGACCGCATTAACGCTCTGGGCTATGATATAGAATGGAGCCGGTTGAAGGAGCTGTCCGGCGAGGGTCAGCTGGGCCGTCCGCACTTTGCCACGGCCTTGATGGAAAAGGGCTATTTCCAGAACCGCCAGGATGTCTTCATAAAATTGCTGGCCAAGGGGCAGCCGGGTTATGTTGATAAAATCCGCCTCAGCCCGGCCGAGGGGCTGGCCATGGTGAGGGCGGCCGGATGGGTTCCGGTTCTGGCCCACCCCGTCAGTCTGGAACTCGACCCGGCCGACTGGCCCGGATTCATGGCCGAACTGGTTGATCTGGGGCTGGCCGGGGTAGAGGTTTTTCATCCCAACTTGGACGATGAGCAGAGCCGCTTTTTCAGGGAGCTTTCTGACCGTTTCAACCTGGTTCCAACTTGCGGCTCTGATTTTCACGGCGCGAACAAACCAGCGATTCACCTGAACTGGACCAGAAACAACAGCGGCCTTGGCCGCGAAACTATAGAAATGCTGCGCAGGAGCCTCTAAGAACTTGTTCGTAAATAGTGAAGCCCCCGGCGTTGTTGCTGGCGTTTTTTAATGCTCGAAATATTAATATATTCCTCCGCTTAAAAAACACTCGCGCCTAGCCAGGGAACAAAATCCCTAATTCACGAACAAGTTCCAAGGCGCGGCCGTCCGCTAATTTCCAGAAACCCGGCCAGGGAGGCGGCCGGAAATAGGGAGGTTGATTATGGATATTCTGGCCCTGCATTTAAGTCCCCGGAAAAACGGAAATTCAGCCGCCATGCTGGAGGAGTTCCTCAAGGGAGCCAGGTCGACCGGAGCTTCGGCCGAGTCTTATTCGGTCACAGATTTGAAAATTCATCCCTGCATAGAGTGCGGGCAGTGTGAAAAGACCGGCGAATGCATTTTTGATGACGATATGAATAAGTTGTACCCCACCCTGACCACGACTAAAAAAATCGTCATCTCCACCTCACTGTTTTTTTATGATGTTCCGGCTCAGGGCAAAGCCCTTATCGACCGCACCCAGCCCTTGTGGTCTCGCCGCTACTCCCTGAAGCAGACCGATACCCTGCGGCCGGACGGCCTTGGCTTCCTTTTGGCCGTCGGGGCGACCAAGGGCCAGGATCTATTCCTGCCAGTCACTCTGTGTGTGAAATATTTCTTTGATTCAATCGGATTTCCCAAGGAATTTGAAAGCCTGTGCTTCCGGCAGCTGGAAGCGGCCGACGATTTCGTAAAGCGGCCGGATCTGATTGAGCAAATTTTCGCGGCCGGTCAGGCTTTCGGTAAAAAGCAGACCGCCTGAGGCGGCCTGTCTGAAAAAAAATGAATATGGTTGAGTTGAACTTATGAATCAGAATTTTCGCAAAATTATCACTATCGACGGCCCAGCCGGGGCCGGCAAGTCCACCATGGCCAGAGAATTGGCCCGTCGCCTGACCTGGATTTATCTTGATACAGGCGCTCTTTACAGGGCCATCGCTTTAACGGCCCTCCGGCGCGGGGTGGACCCGGCTGACCAACCAGCGGCGGAGGAACTGGCCCGGTCGCTGAAAATAACGGCCCTGCCCGGCCCCAACGGCACTTCCATTATTGTGGACGGTGAGGACGTGACTGAGCAGCTCCGCAAGCCGGAGGTCTCTCTGGGCGCGGCCACCATCTCCGCCTGGCCCGGCGTCCGCGAAGTGCTTCTGAGCATTCAGCGCGGCCTGGGTGATGAGGGCAAGGTGGTGGTGGAAGGGCGAGACATGGGCACGGTTGTTTTCCCTGACGCGGGATTAAAACTATTTCTTTATGCGGACCCCGAAGCCAGGGCTAAACGGCGCTTTACCGAACTGACCGCCAAAGGCGAAAACGTGTCTTTTGACGGTGTTTTGGCTGATCAGTCAAAACGTGATGAAGCCGATCAAAGCCGCCCGGTTTCACCCCTCAAGGCCGCCCCGGACGCCGTGACCATTAACACGACCAATCTCAGCATTGAAGATGTGCTTCAGGTGATGGTCAATGCATTCAGGAACCGGTTTTTCTGTAAAACTGATGATTAAGCTTTAGTTGAGGAAACGCCGACAAGCGCTCCTCAATCATTATTCAGGGCAGGTTGATTGTGTGCCGGTAAAAGGCTTGATTATTGGAAAAAGGGGATTTATCTTATCGGTTATGCGGTTTTCAGCCGCATAACTGTTTTCAGCCAGGCAAGTATTTGGTTTGTCCGCGGCTATTGAATTAATCAGATTATCGTGAAAAAATACAAAAAAAATACATATTTTTTTGTTATGAAAAAATACAATGAAATAAATAGTTTATTTAAATATGGCTCAACCGGACGCCCCTGGGGGGCGGTCAGTTTGAAAAAAACACTTGAAAAGTGATATAAGGATTTGCTATAGAAGTAAAGTTCGGATAAGTTCGAAAAGAGGAATCGACTAAAGGCAGTTAGTTATCCACAATGACCGTCGGGCTCTTAAGGGCCTGGTAATGGGTAAATATGCCCCAAGTATCCTCATGATTCTGAAAAATCAGAAAAATAAAGAACTTCAGAACAGAAAGGGCGACGCCCTTTCCAGTATTCATAAGTCTCCGGGGTAAAAATGGACAAGAATTTCACCAACCACGACAGCGACAACGAAAACGCGCAGGATCAATTTGCGGGCGACGCCGACGGCGGCGATTCCCAGAACCAGGGCATGTCTGAACAGAGCATGGAAATGGATCAGCTCTATGAGGAAAGCTTCCGTTCTTTATCAGAAGGCGAGGTGCTGAACGGCACCGTGGTTCAAATCGGCAAGGAATATGTCATGCTGGACGTGGGGGCCAAATCTGAAGGCCGCATTTTGCTGCATGAGTTCCAGGACGCTGACGGCAGCGTTAACGTTAAAATCGGCGACCAGGTGGAAGCTCTTTTGGTGCGTTGGGATGATGATGACGGCGAAATAATCCTTTCCAAGGACAAGGCCGCCAAAATCAAGGTCTGGGAAGAGATCACCCGCATCCACAATGATGATATCACCATTAAGGGTCTGGTAACGGCCAGGGTCAAGGGCGGCCTTTCCGTGGATATCGGGGTAACCGCATTTCTGCCTGGCTCCCAGGTGGACAGCCGGCCGATTAAGAATCTTGAAAGCCTGGTCGGTCAGACCTATGATTTCAAGATCCTCAAATATAACAAACGCCGGGGCAACGTGGTGCTCAGCCGCCGCGCCATCCTGGAAGTGGAGCGCGAAGCCCAGAAGATGGAAACCCTTTCCACTCTGGAAGTCGGCTCGGTGGTTGAGGGCGTGGTCAAGAACCTGACCGATTACGGCGCTTTCATCGACCTTGGCGGCCTTGACGGCCTCCTGCACGTCACTGACATGTCCTGGGGCCGCCTGACGCATCCTTCGGAAATGTTCCAGGTCGGCGATAAGGTAACGGTCAAGGTGCTTTCTTTTGATAAGGAAAAATCCCGCGTTTCCCTGGGCCTCAAGCAGCTTCAGGAAGATCCCTGGCTCACCGCCGCCCAGAAGTATGTGGTGGGTGAAAAGGTCACCGGCCGGGTGGTTTCGCTGGCCGACTACGGTGCTTTTGTAGAGCTGGACAAGGGTGTGGAAGGCCTCATCCATGTTTCTGAAATGTCCTGGACCCGCAAGGTTCGCAACCCCGCGTCGATCCTCAAGGTTGGCGATGTGGTTGAGTGCATCATCCTCAAGGTTGATACCGAAGCCAAGCGGATTTCCCTGGGCATGAAGCAGGTTGAGCCCAATCCGTGGGACACTGTGGCCGAGCGTTATCCCATTGGCACCATCATTGAAGGCAAGATCAAGAACATCACCGATTTCGGCGTGTTCATCGGCATTGATGAGGGCATTGACGGTTTGGTCCACATTTCGGATATCTCCTGGACCCGCCGCTACAAACACCCCTCGGAGGTCTTCAAGAAGGGCGATTCGGTCCGGGCTTTGATCCTGGCCATTGATCGCGACCAGGAACGTTTTTCCCTGGGCATCAAGCAGCTTGAGGAAGATCCCTGGAGCGTGGCTGTGGCCAAGTTCCCGGTGGGCGAAATGGTTACCGGCAAGGTGACCAACATCACTGATTTCGGTCTCTTCGTGGAACTGGCCGATGGTGTTGAGGCTTTGATTCATGTTTCGGAATCCGGCCTTCCCAAGGGCAAGCCTCTGAGCGAAGCCTATAATCTGGGTGATGATGTGACGGCCAAGGTTATTTCCCTGTCGGCCGCCGACCACAAGATCGGCCTCTCCATCAAACGGATGAAGAAGGACGAGGATGATCGTCTCTATAAGGATTATTCCGACAGCTCTCGCGGCACTTCAACCGGTTCCGTGTCTATTCTGGGTGAGCAGCTTTCCAAAGCTCTGGCCGCTCAGCAGGACAATTCCGGCGACGACGACGAGTAAAGTTGTAGACTGCCGGGGCGGCTATGCCGTCACCGGCTTCTCAACTGTGGAGTTTTTCGTATAATCAATCTAAAAAGGCCATCGGGAGTTTTCCCGATGGCCTTTTTAGATTGATAGAAGTGTAGTGCGGCCCTTGGCCGCGCGATTAAAGGACTTGGCCTGAAAGGCCAACCAAAGGGCTCCGCCCTCTGGACTCCGGCTGGGGGAGGGCCCACGCGGGCCCTACCCCAGACCCCACCCGCGCCAAGGGGCAAGCCCCTTGGAACCCCAAGAGGTCAGGGTCAGTTTTAACATTCTTCTTCCCGCATCGCCGCAACTCACTTCGAGTACGAAGCTCAGACAAGCGGCAACGCTTCATACTGGATTAGCTTTAAGTGCTGTAAGCCGCTTCACATTGGGCTGTTCCATTTTGCGATAGGCGGCTTCATAGAATGATTGCTGCTTCACGTATGTTCGGTTGAATATTCCTTCCCCTCAAGCTTTTTTTCCAGCGCTGTACCCGGTGAGACTTTACCATTATTTCTTTAATGAGCAATTCCATGAAAAAAAGCAGTAGGCGGCAGAGAGACACACAACCAGCACTGGAATGGGCCTTTAAGGGGAAGCTGATTTAAGCCGAACATACGTGAGCTACCACTCAGCCAAAGAAGCTGCCTATAGCAAAATGTAACAGCCCAATGTGAAGCGGCCGACAGCGGTTAAAGCGGAAGCGGTATGAAGCGTCGCCGCTTGTCTGAGCTTCGTACCCGAAGCGAGTTGCGGCGATGCGGGAAGAAGAAAGTTGAAGCTGACCCTGATTTCTTGGGGTTCCAAGGGGCTTGCCCCTTGGCGCGGGTGGGGTCTGGGGTAGGGCCCGCGTGGGCCCTCCCCCAGCCGGAGTCCAGAGGGTGGAACCCTTTGGTTGGCCGGTAAGGCCAAGTCCTTTAAATCGCGCGGCCAAAGGCCGCACTCCATATTCTCTTCACAAAGTTTCCGCTATAAACTCACTCAGGTTTGAATATGGGAGCGGTTCGTATTATAATAGTCGCCGGGCGAACTTTCATGATTTTATGTAAATGGTTTTTCGCTAAATTTTAAGTTTAATATTTCAGGGGGTACCTTATGCGTCCAGAAGACTGGCAGGCCTATCAGGCCGGAAGATCAGCCGGAGCCTCACCAACAGGCGGCTCGGCCGCTTCGCCGCCGCCTTCCCAGCCATATATGAATGCGCCGCTGCCGCGCCCTCCCCGGCGGGGTATGGGCTGGCCTATGGCTTTTCTGCTCCTGGGGCTGGCCATGATCGGAGGCTGCTGCTATTCCATCGGCTATATGGTCGATTCCTGGGGGCCATCCATAAGAGGCACCGGAGCCACAGAACCCAGCGTCGGCGTTCTGGTGGTCGAAGACGAAATTTTCGGCTCCATCTGGGCCACCGACACCATAACCCGCTTTGCCGACGATCCCAATATCAAAAGTATTGTGGTGCGCATCAATTCTCCGGGCGGTTCGGTGGCTCCCTGCCAGGAAATTTATAACTCGCTGAAAGATCTTAATAAACCTATAGTGGTCTCCATGGGTTCGGTGGCCGCTTCCGGGGGGCTTTACATCGCCGCCGCCGGAGACGTTATCGTGGCCAATCCCGGCACCATCACCGGCTCCATCGGCGTGATCATGCAGAGCATTGAAGTCACTGGAACTATGGAAAAATTGGGCCTCAAAAGCGAAGTGATCAAAAGCGGCGAGTTCAAGGATATGGGCTCCCCGTTCAGGCCGCTTAAAAATAATGAACGTGAACTTCTCCAAAGAATGGTCATGGAAGTTTATGAACAGTTCGTCGCCGACCTGACCGCCGGTCGGAAAAATATGGATGCCGCCACCGTACGCCGTCTGGCTGACGGACGCATTTACAGCGGCTCCGACGCCCACCGCCTCGGTCTGGTGGATGAACTCGGCGGCTTTGAATACGCCGTGGCCATTGCCGCCAAACGCGGAGGGCTCCCGGCCGGGGTTCGCCCGACCCTGGTGATAGAGGACGGCCGCCGCCCTTGGTGGGAAACCGTCATGGAAAGCAAGAGCGCGGTGAATTTGGCTATTCCGCCCGCACTGACGCCGGGTTTTTCACTCAAATATCTTTATCAGCCTGAAATAACCAATTAATACCCTGTCCGGCGGCTTTGCGTCCGCCGGACATTTTTTTCCCTGTGCTGACTTGCCGATGATCTCCTTTATGGCTCTATCTCGCTGGTCATGGGTGCCGCTGAAAGCCTTGAATATTTTTTCAGCTTTCTTTTATAAAAAAACCCTTGTCTCTATGGAATAATAATGGCTTCGTTGATAACTTTTATCGCTTTTATAGGCGATTGGATTCTGGGTGATCCCCAGCGCTGGCCTCACCCTGTCCGCTTTGTGGGAAAACTCATCTCGCGCGGGGAGAATATAGCCCGCGCCCAAGCCAAGGAGCGGCCCGCCCGGCTCCGTCTGGCCGGGGCTGTCCTGGCCCTGTCGGTGGTGCTGATAACTATGATTATGGTGGGCTTTACGCTGTTTGTGGCCGGGATTGTCGGTTACGTCCTCTGGTTCCTGGTGGCCCTCTATTTCGTTTACAGCGCCCTGTGCCTGAAAGATCTCTATCAGCAGACCTGGCGGGTGGAAACAGCTCTCAAGGGCGGTTTTCTGAGCGAAGCCCGCCAGCGCCTATCTTGGGTGGTGGGGCGCGATACGGCCAAATTGGACGAACCTGCCGTCCGCCGCGCCGTCATTGAGACGCTGGCAGAGAATTTTTCCGATGGGCTGGTGGCTCCCATGCTCTATCTGGCCATTGGCGGGCCGGTGCTGGCCTGGGGCTATAAAGCGATTAACACTCTCGATTCCATGATCGGCTATAAAAGTGACCGCTTCATCGACCTTGGCCGCTTCGCCGCCAAACTCGATGACGCGGCCAATTATATTCCAGCTAGGCTGGCCGCCCTCCTCTTGGTCCTGTCGGCCCGCCTTCAAGGCTTCGACTGGCGACAGGCCAAACGCATCTGGCTGAGGGACGGCCGTCTCCATTCCAGCCCCAACTCCGGGCATCCCGAAGCGGCCATGGCCGGGGCACTGGGGCTGTGGCTGGGCGGCCCCGGTTATTACTGCGGAGTTTTATGCGACAAACCGATTATTAATGACGGCGGCGGCGAAACAACTTCCGACAGCGTACGCTCGGCTGAACGTATTGTGGTGGGGGCGGCTCTCCTGATGCTGACCTTTTGTCTGGTGGCAATGCTGGCCCTGACCGGCGGATGGGGGTGGTTTTTATGAAAAATTCCAAAACCGCGCCGGTTCATGGCGGCCGGGTCTATGAGGCTGCCGCTTCCCTTGGCCGTCCCTGGGAGGAGATAATTGATTTTTCAGCCAATATCAATCCGTTAGGGCAGCCTAAAGGGTTGAAGGAGGCAGTTTTCAGCGAATTTGAGCGGACCCTGCATTACCCGGAAATCCGGGCTGAGAGCCTGACTGAAGCTCTGGCGGAACAGGCCGGGTTGCCGGTGGAATGCGTGCTGCCGGGCGCGGGCTCGTCGCCGCAGCTTTACCTCATCGGCCGGGCACTCCCGGCTTCGCGCCCAGTCATCATCGGTCCCGCTTTCGCTGAATATGAAGCTTCGCTGGTCTCTGCCGGGCGCGTTCCGACCTACGTCCTGACCAGGGAGGAAGATGACTGGCTGGTAAATAATGATACAGTCTCGCGCCTGTTTGAGGAGCGGCCGGATATGGTTTTCCTGGCCCATCCCGCCAATCCAACCGGCCGGTTGGTCCCTTTTGAGGTCCTCTCGGAACTGGCCCGGGAATGCGGGCGCCGGGGCGTCTGGCTGATAGTGGACGAAGCTTTTATTGATTTCACTGAACACGGCCGTTCCCTTATCACAATGGTGCAGAGCCAGCCCCGCTTGATCGTCCTGCGCTCTCTGACCAAGATATTCGCCTTGCCCGGCCTCCGGCTGGCCTTTCTGGCCGCCCACCCGGAAGTCCTGGGCCATATGGCCGGTCAGATTGAGCCCTGGTCACTATCCAGCCTGGCCATCAGCGCCGGTCATTTCTGTCTTAAACAGAAGAGCTTCCGCGAAAATACGGCCGGGGAGGTGGCCCTATTGCGTCAGTATCTGACAAATGGCCTGGAAAAGCTGAATTTCTGTCGAATCTTCCCTTCCGAATCTAATTATGTGCTGATCAAGCTGAATAGAGGGCTGGATTATCGTGATTATATGGCCGCCCTTTTTCAGGAGGGTATACTGGTGCGCGACGCTTCCAACTTTAAGGGGCTGGGGCCGGGTTTCCTGCGCCTGGCTGTCCGGCCGACGGCGGAGACTGACCTGTTGATCACCAATTCACAGAAATATTTGGAGAATAGAAATGCCGGAACTGCCTGAGGTGCAAACCATAGCCTCCGATCTTGACGATGTGGTCGGCGGTAAAACGATTGCGGCGGTGGCTGTCAGTTTTGACAAAATAGTGGCCAGCGACCTGAACCGCTTTCATAAACTTCTGACCGGAGCCACCATTGATTCAGTGACGCGTCTTGGCAAGTGGGTATGCTTTTCCCTTAGCGGCACTGAAGGCCCGGTAACCATGCTGGCCCATTTAAAGATGACCGGTCAGTTTCACCTGGGGGCCTGGCCGGAAGGAGAAAGCGACTGGCCGCCCCACACTCGGGCCGCTTTCCGTCTCAAGGGTCTCCCGGCCGAAAATGACACTCTTTTCTATAAAGATATCCGTAAATTCGGACGACTCCGGGCATTTGACCTGATGGAACTGGAAGAATTTCTGGAGCATTTGGGCCTGGGGCCGGACCCCTTTGATATGGAGCCGGACGATTTCTATAAGCGCCTGACCTCAAAGAAAGGCCGCCTGAAGAGTGTGCTTCTTAATCAGCAGGTGGTGGCTGGGCTGGGCAACATCTATGTGGATGAATGCCTGTTCGCCTCCGGCCTTCTGCCGACCACTTCAGCCTGTAAACTGAGCCGCCCGGACACTGACCGCATCCTCACGGAGGCCCGCCGCATTCTGGCGGCCTCCATCAAGGCGCGCGGCTCCACCACCAGTAACTATGAGGGGCTCAAGGGCGGCGGGTCATTCCAGAAAAGCCACAATGTCTATGGCCGGGCCGGGGAGCCCTGCCCGGTCTGCGGCTCGCCCATCGAGAAATCAGTGGTCGGCGGGCGCGGCACCCATCATTGCCCCCACTGCCAGCGCGGCAGATTAAAAAGCGGAGAGTGAGCATGAAGACTGTTATCGGGCTGGAAAAATTTATCATGAAGGATGGCATGCCCTACCAGAAGGCCCGCCTGGGCTTGTTGGCCAACCAGGCCTCGGTGGGGCATGACTATGTCCATGCCATTGAATTGATTGATGAAGCCCTGCCCGGCGCGGTGGCGGAACTCTTCGGCCCTCAGCACGGCTGGGCAGGTGAAAAGCAGGACAATATGGTGGAATCGGCCCACGGCCGTGACCGCCAGGGCCGCCCGGTCTACAGCCTCTATGGCGAGACTCGCCGCCCCACGGCCGAAATGCTGGCCGGGCTGGACGCTCTGGTTGTCGATCTGGTTGATGTGGGCACCCGCGTCTACACCTTTGCCCATACCATGAGCCACTGTCTGGAGGAGGCGGGCAAGGCCGGTTTGGAAGTCATCATTCTCGACCGCCCCAACCCCATCGGTGGAGTTGAAACCGAAGGCAACTTATTATCGGACAATTGCCGCTCCTTTGTGGGCCTCCACCCCATCCCCATGCGCCACGGCCTGACCTTGGGCGAACTGGCTCTTTTGATCAATCGCCGCCTGGAAAAACCAGCCCCCCTGAAAATAGTGGGTTGTGAGGGCTGGCGGAGGGAAATGTATTTTACCGACACCAGCCTTCCCTGGGTTTATCCCTCTCCGAACCTGCCGACCCTGGAATGCGCCTGGGTCTATCCCGGTCAAGTCCTGTGGGAGGGCACGAACATCTCGGAGGCCAGGGGCACCACCCGTCCATTCAACCTGGTGGGGGCTCCCTTCATTGATGCGGAGAAACTTTTTCAGCGCCTCAAAATGTTGGACCTGCCGGGCTTCAAATTCCGAGAAGCTGATTTTCAGCCGACTTTCCATAAATGGGCCGGTGAAATGTGCCACGGCCTGGAGTTGTTCCCGGTCGACAAATCATTTAAACCTTACCTGACCAGCCTGGCCATTCTGCAAATAATTCTGGAAGAGTGGCCTGATGATTTCAAGCTGAAAGAGCCGCCCTATGAATATGAATTCGACCGCCGTCCCATAGACCTGATTCTGGGCCGCACCGACATCTTCGACCGGCTGGCCTCGGGAGAAAGCGCTGAATCAGTGGAAAAAACATGGCTTCCCGACCTGGAACGATTTAATCAGACCAAGTCCGAAATTCTCCTTTACTAATTAAAGTATAAATTTTTTCCATTCAACTTACGGCTCGTAGCAACGCAAAAAGCGTGGTTTTTGCTTCGCGTGCGGCGGCTTTCGCGTTAAAACCAGTCGCTGGCGCTCCGTCTCGCCATCCATGGCTCGACCCCCGCTATATGCGACGGAGTTGGCTTAGAATCGCCAGCTATCAAACACTTAAGAAAGCTGACCAGGCAGCCGATGGAAGAAATGTTTTTGCCCTGGGTTCCGTGACTAAAGACCCCCGGAACGGAACCCAGGGCAAAAACATTTCTTCCATCGGCGGTCAACCGCCGCCGCCCACCTACATCCCTCCCAACTGACGCCCAAAATAATTAATTTTTGTGCTGGACTCCCTGGCTCTTTAGATGATATAATACCGTTTTCACAACAGTATGGCGGCATACCCCGCAATCCGCGCTGGGCACAAAGCGCCCGAAAACGGAAGTTCCGCAATTTTCTATGGAGGATAGCCAAGATGTCAACACTCATGAGCTTGACCAAGTTCGCCCCCTGGTTGGGCATCATCGGTCTGGTGGCGGCGTACATGATTTATTCGTACGTCAAGAAACAGCCCAACGGCAACGCCGAAATTCAGAGCCTCGAAGCCCTGATTCACGACGGCGCAATGGCCTTTCTTAAAAAGGAATACGTCTATCTGGGCGCATTTATCGCCGTGGTCTTCGTCGCGCTGGTCGTTGGCCTGAACATTCAGACCGCTCTGGCTTTCCTCACCGGCGCCATCTGCTCCATAGCCGCTGGTTTCTTTGGCATGAGCGCGGCCACCAAGGGCAACTCCCGCACCGCCGCCGCCGCCAACAGCGGCGGCCTTGGCGCGGCCCTTTCAGTATCCTTCTTCTCCGGCTCGGTCATGGGGCTTTCCGTGGCCGCCCTTGGTCTGGTCGGCGTCGGCTTCTGGTTCGGCGTCTACGGCCTGGACGGCAATGACAACACCGTGCAGTACATCAACGGTTTTGCCATGGGCTGCAGCTCCATCGCCCTCTTCGCCAGGGTCGGCGGCGGCATCTTCACCAAGGCGGCTGACGTCGGTTCCGACCTCGTCGGCAAAGTCGAAGCGGGCATTCCCGAAGACGATCCCCGCAACCCCGGCGTCATCGCCGACAACGTGGGCGACAACGTGGGCGACATCGCCGGCATGGGCGCCGACATCTTCGAATCATATTGCGGCGCCATTATCGCTTCACTCTCCATCGCCGCCACCCTTTCGATGACCGATATCGAAGCCATGGGCTGGCCCGGCTCCATCGGCGACCTGCCCAAGAAGGACGTGCTGCTCTGCATCCCCATACTTTATGTCATGGCCGGTATGCTGGCCTCCTTTGTGGGCGTGGCTTCCATGAAGACCTTCAAAAAGCTCGATCCGGCCAAGGCCCTGCGCTATACCACTTTCCTGGCCGCCGCCGTTTTCATCATCCTGGCCCTGATCATCACCCTCGGCCTCTCGGCCCCGGCCGGCATTTTCTGGGCGGTTATCTCCGGCCTGATCGTCGGTACCCTTATTGGTCTGATGGCTGAATATTACACTTCTTCCAAACCGGTTGTGGAAATCGCCAAACAGTCCCAGACCGGCCCGGCTACGGTTATCATTTCCGGTCTGGCCGTGGGCATGGCTTCCACCATTCTGCCGGTTCTGGGCATCTGCGTGGCCACTTACATCGCCTACAGCACCGCCGGCATCTTCGGCATCGGCATTTCGGCCGTGGGCATGCTGGCCACCGTCGGCGCGACCATGACCGTTGACGCCTACGGCCCCATTGCCGACAACGCCGGCGGCATGTCGGAAATGGGCGGCCTCGGACCAGAGACCCGCAAGATCACCGACTCCCTCGACGCCTTGGGCAACACCACTGCCGCCATTGGCAAAGGTTTCGCCATTGGCTCGGCCGCACTGACCGCTCTGGCCCTGTTTGTGGCCTACATTCAGGCTTCCGGCCTCACTTCCATCAACCTGACCGACCCCATGGTTGTTATCGGCGTGTTCGTCGGCGGCTGTATCCCCATGCTGGCCTCAGCCCTGACCATGACTTCAGTCGGCCGCGCGGCTTACTCAATCGTTGAGGAAGTCCGCCGCCAGTTCCGCGAGATCCCCGGCCTTCTGGAAGGAAAGCCCGGCGTTAAGCCCGATTCCAAAACCTGTGTCACCATCGCTACCACCGCCGCCCTCAAGGAAATGATTGTGCCCGGCGTGATGACGGTTCTGGCTCCCCTTGTTGTGGCCCTCCTTCTGGGCCGTGAAGCCCTGGGCGGCGCTCTGTTGGGCTCCACCGTTATGGGCGTGTTCCTGGCTCTCTTCATGGCCAACGCCGGCGGCGCCTGGGACAATGCTAAAAAGTACATTGAAGCCGGAAACTTCGGCGGCAAGGGTACTGATAACCACAAAGCCACCGTCGTGGGCGACACCGTTGGTGACCCCTTCAAAGACACCTCCGGTCCGGCCCTTAACATCCTGATCAAACTGATGACCATCGTTTCTCTGGTTATCGCCCCGATCATGAACGCCGCTGATTGGAACGGCCTCTTGCGGTAAACGCAAAGCTGGATTTGAACCTTTCAGGTTCACACGGAAAAAGCCGGGTTCAGCCCGGCTTTTTCCGTTAGATGATTGACTTTACGCCGCAGATCATTAGATCATTAAAAGGTTCCGGTTGACCGCCGCCGGGAGAAATGTTTTTGCCCGGTCCCGTTCCGGGGGTCTTTAGTCACGGGACCGGGCAAAAACATTTCTCCCGGCGGCTCTCTGGTCGGCTTTCTTAAGGCCTGGAAAGTGCGCCTGGCCGAGAGGGAGCAGGACAGCGATTCCAAGCTAACTCCGCCGCATATAACGGGGGTCGAGCCATGGAGGGCGAGACGGAGCGCCAGCGACTGGTTGTGAAGCCGAAGTGGTAGCTCGCGAAGCAAAAACCACGCTTTTTGCGTAGCTCCGAGACGCAAGTTCAAGGGAAATGGACTGTGGATTAAAAAAGTGTTCCGGCGGGAGAGTCGTGCACTAAGGCAGGACGTGCGGGATAAGAAGTGACTAACCCGCCGGAACGTTCTGGCATGTAGGGTGGGATTGTCTGGCACTTGTTGCCAGGGCGGGTTTGTCAGCACACGAAGGAGAACGGTTTGTAACGCCTTGGCCCGCCGCAGCAACAAGATTTTTTACCGGCGCATGATCAACTTGCCCCCAACAGGTGCTCGTCAGTGCGCGTCGGCATACAGTAAACTTAAACTTTTTCCAGCCTGATGAAATCACCATCAGACAAATCGAGGCTTTCTTTCAGCAAGGCCAGCGCGGCCTCCGGGTATAAGTCACTCATCAGCCCGGCGGCAGCCAGGATATAATTCTTATCCTGAAGGGGCCTGCCGATTCTGGGGAAAAGCTGCAAACTGGTTTCCTTGTGATTAAGCGATTCCAGTATTTCACGCCCGACCGGCAACTTGGTCAACGCGCCGCCGGTTCCGATAATCCATCGGACCGCCGTCAGATCCTTGCCCCGCGTCACCGTTATCCGGCCGGAAGGGCCGTAGAGGTATTCAGTGCGTCCGGCATGGCGGCTCATGGCCACTGTGGTGGCCACTTTGGCCAGTTCGCCGGAGAATATGAATTCTTCGGAAGACTGGGGAATAGGGCGGCAATAGCCCATCAAATCGTCTTCCGAACAGCCGATGGATGCGGCCAGCATCTTTGAATCAGCCAGAGCCAGCACCTGGGCCGCGTTCACAAACACGCCCAGGTCACCTTCCACTGTCCGCTTGGCCAAAGGTTCGGGAGCGACGGCCAGCTTGGCATTCTCGGTCGAGCCTTCAGTAACCGAGTGGACATCAGTGGTAGCCCCGCCGACATCGATCACCACCAGGTCGCCAATGGCCTCTTTCAGGAGTTTGGCCCCCAGCATAACCGCGCCCGGAGTGGGGATGATGCGGCCGGTAACCATATCCCTGATCTTGGCCATGCCGGGAGCTTCGGTGATATGCTTCTCAAAGACATCCTGTATGACCGCGCGGGTCGGCTCAACGTTTAGCGTGTCAATCCTGGGATAGACATTATCGACCGGAAAAACCTTGATGCCGCCCTCTTCCAGAATTTTGGCCACTTTAGATTGGGCCTGAATGTTCCCGGCATAGATGACCGGGTATTTCAAACCGGAAGCGGCCAGGAGGCGCGCATTGGCCAGGACGGTCTTTTTCTCGCCGTAATCGACGCCGCCGGCCAACAGAATAATGTTCGGGGAGACCTCTTCAATATCTTCGATATCGTCTTCAGACAGTTCACCGGCCGTTATCAGCTTGAGGTTGGCCCCCGCGCCCAGAGCCGCCTCTTTGGCCGCCCGCACGGTCATGTCGTAAACCAGGCCGTGGACTGTCATGCGCAGGCCGCCCGCCGCGCTGCTGGAAGCCACCATATTCTCCCAAGTGAATTCCTCCCCCGCTTTTTCGCACATGTCGCGCACCGCGCCGTTCAGGCCGATGGTCACATCTCCATCCAGCACAGTGGTGGCCGTCTGTCCCTGCCCCAACTGGAGGGGACGCCCTTCGGCCAGACCGCTGAAAGCGGTCACCAGGGTGGTGGTGCTGCCTATTTCAGCTATCAGAAGATCAGCGTGCATGGTTTACCTCATTCAACCGGAGCGTCAAATTCAAGGGCTCCGCGAAAACGTTTCAGGCTTTCCAGGGTTGTATTCAGCAAGATCAAAAGCTCAGAGCTTTCGGGTGTATTCAGCAAGATCGAAACTCATTGCTTTCGGGAAAACCAGAAACGTCTTCGCGCAGCCTTATACCGGGGGTCAACGTGCAGTGTCAGCTTGCCCGCATTGTCTCGTCAAATATGTACTTTCGCTTGCGGACGAAAGCCATAGCCGCATTTTCTTACCTGCCGCCGTGCCGCCTTTTCAGACGGCACGGCATATAGACAGGCACCTTGCGAGGAGCAAGATGTTTAACCGATGGACTCGGTATCAATTATTTACCAAAGCGTTCACGATGGGTTTTGACCAGGGCGCTGGCCACATGAACGCCTTTGCTCCCACGGCCGAAACCGCCGTCCGCTCCCTCTTCTTTGGCGATTTCGTCAGTAACCTGAGTGCCGCCGGTGAAGAAGAGAATTTTATCGCGAATGCCTTTTTCACGGCACAACTGGTCAATCCGGCGCATGTTGGTGCGGTGAATGTCGGCGTGGGAAATGATCATGCTGGCGAAAATGGCGTCGGCGTCCAGTTCGATGGCCGCATCCACCAGTTTTTCCACCGGCACTGAAGTGCCGAGGTATTCGCACATTATGCCAAAACCTTCCACACCGCCGTGCTTGATATCGATGATCTCACGCAGGCCAACCGAATGCTCGTCTTCACCCACTGTGGCGGCCACGACTTTCAGGTTATGCTTTTTCACATATTCCCTGATTTCGTCGGCGCTCAAGGTTTCCACCAGAGCCGGGATGACCAGCTGTTTGGGATCGATGGCAAAAGGCACCCGGCCCTTGATCTCAATCAGGCTGCCCTCTGAAGGGTGGATAACCTGACGGTTAATGGCTTCCACATCTTCCAGGCCCATTTTTTCGCCCATGGCAATGGCCGCGAATTCAGCCGTGCGCACATCGGTGGGGAAGAAGACGGTGATGGCGATTATGCCGTCGCCCTCCCACTGCACTTCCGGTCGCAGAAGACCCTGTTTGCGCTCTTCGGCATGCTCGGCCAATCGTTTGTGGACATTGTCTTCAGGGTCAAGCTCTTCCACCCACTGGATCTTTTCTGGCTTGCAGAGGGTGCAGCCGTCAATAGGATCGCAGGGTTTCTTCACCCCTTCCGGCAGATGGTTTTCACCGAACTGGAAGCAGACCGGGGCCATGTAATCCGGGTCCCGGTCGACGGTGGTATTCACGCCCACGCCGCCGTTGGGATCGCGGGCGATGCCGTCGCCGTTGCGTTCGGGGTACATGCCTGAATCCACAAAGAAGCCCTGGGCCACGGCGTTGAAATAGCCGCCCGCTTCCAGGATCTCTTCCATAAACAGGCAGGCCCTCTCTTTAAGCTCACGCACCTGCTTGCCCAGTTCGCCGTCCATGTCCAGCTTAACCATGTCGCGCAGGCCGTCCATGCCGACCATAGCCTGTTTGGCCGTGTTGGTGCCCTGGATGTTGTAATAGTGCCAGGGCACGTTGCGACCCTCATCCGGGGTGATGGTGCTCTGAATGTCGGCCGAAGTCAGGCGCGATATCAGAAGGTTCAGCGAATGGGTCACCGTCACTTCGCGGGTCTCGGCTTCCATGTATTTAGTGTTCATCTGGGCCCGGAAACGGAAATCAGAGAACAACTGCCTGAGAGCCACCGCGTAGGGCAGATCCAGGCGCATACAGGGAGCCGGAGGCGCGGTCGGCGGCACGGTCGAGAGGCAGATCTTGTCGGCGGGCATACCGGCCTGTTTGGAATACTCGCAGTTGAAGGCGTGCTGAACCATCAGTTCAGGCATGACCTTCCAGGCTTCGCGGGCCGTGGCGTTGGCGTTGTGCGCGCCGTCAATCTGGGCCATGCCGACCGCGGCCATGATGTGCTTGGCCACCACCGCGTCGGTCATGGAACGGTGCATGTTGATGTTGCGATAGAGCACGTTGTACTGCGGGTCCTGATGAGCGCCGTTCACGCCTTCTTCAGCCAACAGGACCGCCACTTCCGGGCCGGCCACGCCACTGACATAGGAATGGAAATTAATGGGGCGGCCCACTTCTTCCTCTATCAGATCCAAAGCGCGGCGGGTGGCCCGGAGCTGCTTGCGGGTAATGGGCACGCCGCCCACGCCTTCAGGCGTGCCTTCAATGAGGCCGTCGAAATGGCTCTGACCGGCCGTGCGGATGACCATCAGGTGGTCCGCGCCGTGCCAGGCGGCCATACGCATGCGGCGGATGTCGTCCTCAAAGCGGCCGGAGGCGATTTCAGTGGTGATGACGCTGTCCGGCTGAGGATCGATAGAGTCGAAATACTTGGCCGCCGGGAGAGGCACTGAATTTTTCAGCGGCGTCGAGCACTCGCGATATTCGAAAGCGCCGTATTTGATGCTGTCTTTTTTATCGCGCCAGTGCCAGCCGCTGCGTTTGGGATGATAGTTTTCCAGGCCGTCAAAGAGCGATTCAATGCTCAGCTTCTCATTTGGTTTAAGCTCTTTCATTGCCACACTCCTTTAAGCACGTCCCAGCCCTCACCGGCGGCCAGTTTAATCCCGGCCTCGCGATAAGGAATTTTATTCATTTCGGCCAGCTTGACCACCGCGTGGCCAGCGCCTTTGCCTAAGTAGCCGTGGCTGATGGCGTTATCGACAATGCCCTTGGCTTCGATGCTGGAAAAACCCATGCGCAGAAGCACGGAGCGTTCAATGGAGGGGCTGGTCTGAGTTTTGGCCGCCTCCACGATGGGAGTCACCACCTGTTTGGCCAGATCCCAGAATTTATCCTTCAGTTCCTGATCGCTCAACCCGGCCAGATGCTGGCGGCGTTTGGCGAAATCATCAGCGCGTTCCATATTACTTGCCCTCCTTCAGCGCGGCCTGAATCATGGCCTCGGCTTCAGCCGGGGGCAGATTGATTTCAGCGGCCAGATATTCCATATCGGCGGCCGAGACTTTTCCGTCTTTAACCGAAGCCAGATTGTGCTTCAGGTAGGACTGGCGGAGTTTTTCCAGGGGCAGTTCCACGGCCTTGATCTGGCCGGGGTTTTCCGGGATGACGATGCGCTGGCCGGGGATATTGTCCTTCGGATCGCCGCGCCGCACTTCGATGCCGTTGGCGCTGGCGAAAGTGAGCTGGGGTGAGGGGTGCTTGCCCGCGCCGGTATATTCGGTTTCCTGCACCACCACAATCTGATCCTGGTCCATTTCCTGGGCGATGGAGAAAGCGGCGGCCAATGAAGTGTTCCCGGCCGGGCCGCGTTCCAGACCTTCAACCTGGGCCAGGGCCTCGGTCATGAAGAAGACTTCGCCCTGGGTGATGGTCACATAGCGATCCATGTAGCGCAGGGGACGGGCCGCGTTGCGGGGGACATCGGCGCGGTCGGGCGAAGTGGTGAAGGGCACGCCGAAGCCGGTGTGGCCGGTGGTGAAGGATTTGCGATTAAAGTCCTTATCGCTGGCCATGTGGAGGCCGGAGAGATCGACGCTGGCCGCAACTATCTTGGTGTCCGCACAGCCGGCTTTAATCAGGCCGCGCGCCGTGCCGGTGAGGTTGCCGCCGCCCGCGTTGGTGGCTACTACCACGTCAGGTTTTTTGCCCAACAGGCTCTGGCACTGCTCGGCGATTTCCACGCCCAGCGTTTCAATGCCGGTGATGCTGAAGGGCGTGTAGAGCGAAGCGTTGAAGAAGCCGGTTTCCTCCAGCACCAGAAGGAAGGTGTAGAAAAGCTCCGGGCCGACGGTCAATTGCAGAACTTCCGCGCCATAGGCTTCGCAGGCCCGGCCTTTTTCCAGGATTTCCGGCTGGCCGAGACCACGGCTGTCAAAAACTTCCTGCACCACAATGGCTTTTAAGCCCAGCATGGCCGCCTGCGAAGCGATGCCCGCGCCATAGTTGCCGCTGGTGGCGGAAACCAGGCCGGGATAACCCTTGGTTTTGGCATAATAGGCCGAGACCGAAGCGCGGCGGGCCTTGAAGCTACCGGAGGGATTGCAGGCTTCGTCTTTGACGAATATACGCGCGCCCTTGCCGGGGGCCGCATAGTGGCGGGCCAGGGCGGTGAGGTTTTTCATTTCCAGAAGAGGGGTGTTGCCGATTCCGGTGGCCCGCTGGATCTCGCGAATTTTGTCGAGGCTGAACGCGGCCTTGGACATCATGGTTTCATAATCAAAAGCCAGGGAGCCTGATTCAAAGGAATCGTAATCAATGCCCACGGCCTTGCGCATAATTTCGGGACGGCGGCCCATTACGGCCTGATAACTTTTGTCAGCCATTTTTGCGTGCCTCCTTCAGAATGGCCCGCAATTCGGGACCGATAGCCAAAAGCTCCGGCTGGGGACGGCCGTAGTCGATTTCATAGCCGGGGCCGACTTCCACCAGAGTGCCCTCATGGGTCAGTTCGGCCAGGGAATTTATTTTCACGGTGTCGCCGATTTTAGCTTCATCGTTCATCAAAAAGCCATTTATCCACATTTCCAGCGGCACGGCCCGGGTTTCCTCGGGTATCTGAGGGGCGCGCTCACCGACTTTCAGGACGGTGTTTTTAATGCGAACCCATTCGCCCTTTTTAGCAGTATCGGTCATTTTTCTACCTCCCACGCCCGGCCAGAAATTGCCTGGGCTGGTTTATGGCGGCCCCGGCCGCCCTTCAAAGAACGGCCGGGGAATGTCTTCATCATGGCCTCAAAAGCGCCCGGCTCGCGGAACAAGCCGGGTGCGGCGAGTGAGGTTAACGTTTGATCTTGTCGCGGACATCGCCCATCAGAGCGCTGATGACCGGCAGATCCAGCATGCCCTTAAGGCCCGGCTCGGCGTTGATCACCTGGGGGACCATGTTCACGGCCGCGGCCATGGTGCCGATGCCGCCGGGGATTTCAGTCTCGTCAGACCAGCTCATGGCCGGGGTGCCGTCGATCTTGATGTAATCGCCGGTTTTGACGTTGCCCATATGGGGGTGAATCTGCTGGGGGTGCTCAAGGGTGATGATTTCCTGGCCGCCCATAAAACCGCGCGCGATGTGGCGGCAACCGGCCACGTCGCCGGCCTTGACTTTGACATGGGGCGTCTCGCGGGCCACTTCAGTGACGATCGGCTCACGGGTTTCCTCGATCTTGTCGAGCTTCCAGCCCAGGGATTTGGCGATCATGTGGATGGATTCATGGAAGCCGATGTGGCCTACGATGGTGCCTTCGGCCACGCCCTTCTTGAACTCTTCCACAGTGGTGCCAACGCCCTGAGTCTTCATGACGGTGGGGCCGAAGGGAGAGAGGTCGTTGATGCGGGCGGCCCAGATTTTGTTGACCACCTGGCAGCCGCCGGTGAGGGTCACTATCAGGGTGTCCAGAACGAAACCGGGGTTGACGCCGGTGCCCAGGATGGTGACGCCATTGGCCTTGGCCAGTTTATCGAGTTCGGCGGCCAGTTCAGGCTCGGTGGCCTCGGCGGCGGCCATCTGCTCGGCGATGGTCACAACGTTCTTCTTGGCGTCCACAATCTGCTTGAGCTGGGGGAAGACGCTTTTGACGAAGGAGTCAGTGCTGTGAATAACGATGTCGGCCGGGGTTTTCAAAACTTCGGCCGGGTCGCCGGAGACGATCACGTTCAGCTTCTTGCCCACTTCCAGGACATCGCCCAGGTCTTTGCCGATCTTGGCCGGATTGGTGCCGATAGCGCCGACGATTTCAATGCCCTTTTTATTCTGGACTATATCACGGCCCATACCGCCGCCCATTGCGCCAAGTCCCCAAAGAATCACTTTAACGTTTTCCATAATTCCTCCTGAAAGTGTGTAAAAATCGGTGCAAAATGTTTTGCGCCATTGTTTATTATTGAAATGACGGCGCACTCTGTAAAGTTATGAAAACTTATTAAGCGGCAGCCATGCTTGAAAGCTTTATTCAATCGGCAAAGGCAAAATTCAGCCGATAATCTTGGTTACATAGGGCGACATCATCGCGGAAATCAGGGAGCCATACTGTACGTTGAATTCCATGAGTGATCCCACCGACAAAGGACGCTCAACCTCCGTCACGTCCATCAGCAGGTGGTCGCTGCTGGCCCCGATGATTTCCGCCTTGGGGTCTACCGGCACAAGGCCGTCGATAATTACATCGTGACGGCCAATGGCCAGAATGGCCCGCTTGCGAATGCCCTTGTCAACAAAAACCGGCTTTTGCCCGAAAGCGTTAGTGCCGATCAATCCGTCTGGAAGTGACGGCTTTTTCTGAAGCTCGATAATTTCACATTCAAGGGTAAATGTATCGGTGAAAGCTCCCTCAATAACTTTCCGGTAGGAAGTTTCGCGGCCCAGTAAAATAGCTTCGCCGATTCTCAGATTGGTGACCCCATTGGGTATGCCCCCCGGCGCCAAATACAGGCTGGCCGAATTCCCGCCGGAAACTATCGGGAGCGGCAGGCCCGTTTGGCGGCGAATATCTTCAGCCAGGGCCAAAAGGGCTTCCAGTTTTTCAGTGGTGGGAATCACCCCGCCGTAACAGGCGAAATTAACTCCGAGACCATAAAGCTCCACTCCCGGCATTTCGTTGATAATTTTTGCAGCCTGCAAAATATTTTGCGGCAAAAGCCCCTCCCGCAAATCACCCAGATCCACCATCAGTGTTATCTTGTGGGTGCGGCCCTGGGAGGCGGCGGCCTCGGAAAGCGCTTTAGCCGTCTCGACTTCGGAAACCAGGCTCATGTCGGCCAGGGCGGCCACTTCCCGCGCTTCGCTGATCATCGGCAGGCGCAAAAGGCAAATGGGCGTTTCAATCCCGGCCTCTTTCAGCCTGGCGATATTCTGAATCCGCGAATCGCCCAGCCAATCCAGGCCGCCGCGAATCATGGCCCTGGCTATGGCCGGCTCAGCACAAAAAGCCTTGGTTACGCCCATCACGCCCATTCCGGCCCGGCGGCAAAGGCCCGCCACGATTTCGGCGTTCCGGGTTATCTTGGCCAGATTAACCCGCATCAACGGGTGGCGGACAGAGCCGGAAGCTGGAATTTGCACCTGATTGTTGATATCTTCGGCTGAAAAACAGGGCATAAAAATACCTCGCCAATAGTTCGGACTATTGAGACTGCTATTTATAAAAACTGTGGTCTGTGCGGATATCGAAGGTGCAAAAGATCGAGTCGCAATAATCAATGATGCAACAAGTGTTCCAAACGCCAGGCTTTTAATAAATTTTTTTTTCTGATAAAATGTTAAAATCATTCAGACATGAACCGGAGTTGGATATGTCAGAAATAACAGATAAAATCAGGGAGCTGGAAAACAGGGTGGCCTTATATGAGGCCATCTTCGAGCGTCTGGACGTGGGCATACATGTGATCGATATGGACCGCCAGACCGTCTTGTATAACGAAGCCATGAGCCGGATGGAGGGTGAAGATCCCATGGGGATTATCGGCCGCCCCTTCATGGCCAGCAACAGTTTTTTCAAGAACAAGGACAGCACTCTCCTGAAGGTGCTGAAAACGGGCGAAACCGTTTCCAACAACACCCAGACCTATTGCAACAGCCAGGGCCAGAATGTGGTGACAGTCAACAAGACCCAGCCATTGACACTCGGCGGCCGGATGGTCGGGGCCATGGAAATAGCCACCGACATCACCTACATTCAGCGCCTGACCGAAAAAATCATGGATTTGCATGAAAACTCCAAGCGCAAAAGGTCCGGCTCAAAAGACGCCAACTGCCCCGACGTCCGCTATACTTTCGACAGCATTCTGGGGCGTTCGCCCAACATCCGCCAAGTTATCACCCACGCTAAAAAGATCGCCCAGACATCTTCGAATGTCCTTATCTTTGGCGAGACCGGCACTGGCAAAGAGCTTTTCGCCCAAAGCATTCACGCGGCCAGCGACCGCCGGAGCAAGCCTTTTGTGGACATCAACTGTGCGGCCCTGCCCTCGCAGCTTCTGGAAGGTATCCTGTTCGGCTCGGTCAAAGGCGGCTTCACCGACGCCCAGGACCGGCCCGGCCTTTTCGAGCAGGCCAATGGCGGAACCCTTCTTCTGGACGAAGTGAACTCCATGCACCTGCCGCTTCAGGGAAAACTTTTGCGGGCCCTTCAGGAAAAGCGAATCCGCCGATTGGGGGCGACCAATTCCATCGACATAGACGTGCGGGTCATCTCCACCACCAATAAGACCCCCGAAGAAGCCATAGAGCAAAAGGAACTGCGCGAAGACCTTTATTACCGCCTTAGCGTGGCCAATCTCAACATCCCGCCGCTGAGGCACCGTCAGGACGATATACCTGTCTACACCATGTATTTCCTGGAAAAATACGCCTCCAAGCTGGGCCTCAGAATCAATTCGTGCAGCCGGGAGGTGAAGGATCTTTTTCAAAAACATCCCTGGCCAGGCAACGTCCGCCAGTTGGAGCACGCCATTGAGGGCGCTTTGAATCTGGTCAACGCCAATGATGAAGTTCTGCTACGGGAACATCTGCCGATGCTGTTTAATCCCGGTGAAGCGGAGTATGGCGGCCCGCCGGAAAAAATGACGGATTTCCAGACAGAGAGAGAAAAGTTTCTGGAAGATGGCTTGCACCACAATGAAGGCCCTGAACAAGATGAACGGAATACTCCGGCCGACAGGGGCAGAGACGCCTGGGCTCCGCCCGGGGGGTTGAAGCTGAATAATGAAAAGCAGGAAATGGAATACAGGATCATCAGCCAGTCACTGGCTGATAATGACAACAACATCTCCCGAGCGGCCCGCCAAATCGGCATAACCAGACAGCTTCTGCAATATAAGATAAAAAAATATGGACTCACCGAGCGCGTCAGAAATAGTCAAAAAGAATAGGCCAGCACAATTTTGTGCCAATATGAACAGGAAACGGCCGGGGCAGCGTCCCGGCCGTTTTTATTAAAATTTCTGGAAGTCATTTGACTCGCTAACCCGCTGCTATGTTTTTGGTTGGGCTACTGACGCGGAAACCAACTAAGCCTTATGATTGCTTCCTGTTAGGTCTTCTCTTTATTGTCAATAGCTTCATCACTTCATCAAGCAATGAATTGTCGTCCATTTCGACCATCATCCACTTTCCATCATGGTAGGTTGTCGCCGCATTGTAAATGCTCTGAACCGCATCGGAATACTGGCTGCGTAATGCCTCAAACTTGGTTCTTTCATCCTTGCCGAAAATAATCAGCACCCCAAAGCAATTTTCGCGTGCATATAGGGTGCACAGTGTTTTCCCGCCCCTGCGATATTTGAATTCATAGTCCCATTTCTTCCCGCCATCGTTCCAGAGCTTGTCCATTTCATAGACAGAATCAATGGCAGAGCATACGGCACTCCATGCTTCAAATCTCTCTTTACCTAACAAGCTATGCAATTCGCTTTGTGAGGGAATTTCTTTCTTCATCACTCATTACATCCGTTCCGCATGATGTTATGTTTAGTTTCTGCACCAAACTAATCTGCTTTATATCTCAAAGCTAAACTAATTCTATTTTAGTTTTACCACAATTCCACACCCAAAACAACGAGCCTTTTCCGTCCGTTCCGACTAACAAGCCTGTCAATGACAGGGCAGCTTTTTCCGAAAATTCAGCACTGGTTACGTACTATGCGGAGGCTTTCGCTGAAGATCCGCCAAGCTGGGTAACCAGAAGAGCCGCGAACAACAGGCCCCCGCCGATAAGCATGCGGCCGGTGAGCGGCTCATCCAGAAACAGCCAGGATAACAGAGCGCCATAAAGGCTGGACATGGAAATAATAATGGCCGCCACAGAATGGTTCAAGTGCTTCTGGGTGCGGCACTGAATGATATTGGCCGCCACCGTGGCCATAACCGATAGAAAAAGAACAGCCATGTAAACCGACATGGGCACCTGTTCCGGGTGGGTTTCTGTCAATGGCGCGGCAATGAGGCAACATATAGTCACGGCCGCCGACTGATAAAAACTCAGCATCCCGGCGTCAATGCTGGCCGCGAAGCGGCCCACGCCTATGATTTGCAGGGCTGCGAAAAAGGCGGCCACAATAGTCAGAAAAACTCCAAAATCCCACTCGAAAAAACTCGCCTCCCCGCCGCCGATCAGCGCCAGCCCGGCCACCCCCATAAGAGAGGCGGCCATGATCCGCGCGGTCAGTCTGGTGCGGAAAAGCAAAAACGACAACATCGGCACAAAAACCACATAAGCGCCAAAAGCGAAAGAGGTCTTGGCCGCGCTGGTGTATTGAACGGCCACGGATTGAAAAATCATGGAGCAGAAAAGGGCCAGCCCCACCAGGAAAGCAGTCAGGGCCTGTTGTCTGGTAGCCCGCCGGAGTGCCGATCGGCTGATGAAGAACAGAATGACCACCGCTATAACATAGCGGTAGCTCAAATAGATGAACGGCGGTAGCGTGGCCACTACGAATTTACCTAACGGAAAAGTCGCCCCCCAGATGATGCTGACCGCGTTGAGGCCCAACAGCGGCCCGTAGTTTCCCGGCTTCGATCCGTCACTCATGATTGTCGCCCGTTTGGCGGGTCGGCCGGTTAGCGTCGCCGCCCGGATCTATCTGGGCGATGAGCATGGCCGCCACCAGAAGCACACAGCCGGTCAGCATGATGAGGGTGAGTGTTTCGTCGAGAAAAAGCCAGGCCAGAACCGCCCCGAAGACGCTCTCGGTTGAGATGATGACCGCCGAGACAGTGTGGCTGATGTATTGCTGAACCCGGCACTGGACGAAATAAGCCACCACTGTGGCGAAAATGGCCATGAAGATTATGGCAGCCCAGATTTTGAAACTGATTGTCTCCGGCCAGCTTTCAGTGAAAACGGCAATCAAAGCGCAGCAGACCGTGGAGACGAAAGTCTGAAAGAAAGTGAGAACCAGAGGATCGATAAGAACCGCGAACCGCCCCACGCCCACGATTTGCAGAGCTGTGAATACGGCGGAGATCATAACCAGGGTAACACCGAAATCCCAATCAAATCCGGCTGAAAAATCCACCCCCAGCATGCCCATGCCCACAAAGGCCATCACACTGGCGATAACAGCCGAGCGTTTTATGGGCGCGCGATAGATTAGAAAATAAAAAAAAGGCGTAAGCACCGCGTACAGGCCGTTGACCACGGCGGTTTTGGAGGCGGTGGTATAGGAAATGCCCAGATTGGAGAACGCGAACGCCCCGCAAAGGGCCAGCCCGATCATGGCCGATACTTTGTAATCATAAGCCGTGGCCAGCGCCAGACGTCGGCGGGCGAAAGGATACAAAAGGGCCGAGGCGATGAAGAAACGAATGGCCATATAAGTGAAGACGGGCACACTTTCGATCACATATTTGCTTAACGGAAAAGTGGTGCCCCAGATGAAGGACACTGACAAAAGAGCCAGTTCCGGCGTATGCTTTGAAAATCCAGATTTCATGACGACTCGTTTCCTTAAAGACGGCTCCCGGAGCCAGCAATTCTAATTATGATTTTTTCCCTTGAACTTACGGCTCGTAGCTACACAAAAAGCGTGGTTTTTGTTTCGCGAGCGGCTATTTTTTCATCAAAACCAGTCGCTGGCGCTCCGTCTCGCTACGCTCGACCCCGGCGTTATGCGGCGGCATCGGCCATAATTAGAATTGCTGTCCCGGAGCAGCCCGGTTTGCTCAAGATACTCGAAAAAAAGCCGGAATTCAATGTAAAAGACCAGGGACCGAATGGTCCCTGGTCCGGTGCGTCAGGCAGGCAATTTGGGCTTATTTATCGCCGCCTAAAAGAGCCGCGTCGTCCTCTTTGTGTTTCTTGGCCACGAACAGCTGATAGCAGATGAACAGGGCGATCAGGAAGGGCACAAAGGCATACAGGCCAATCCGGGTATCGGGATCGAAGCCGCTGCCGACCAACACGACCAGGTTGATGCCGAAGCCGATAATCGGGACTATGGGATAGAAGGGGGTTTTATACTTCAGCGTATCAAGCTTACCGGCGGCCACGATGCGGCGGCGGAAGTTGAACTGGGCCAGGCAAATGGCCATCCAGCCCCACACGCCCGCCAGACCGGCCACGCTGATGAGGATGATGTAAACGGTGGAGGCCGAAGCCACGATTTCCGCGAGCAAAGCCGGGATGCTGCAGGCCATGGTGATCAGCATGGCGATCAGGGGCACCTGGTTCTTGCTGAGCTTGCCGGCAATGGCCGGGGCCGCGCCGTCGCGGGCCATGGACCACAGCATGCGGGTGGTGCAGTAAACCCAGGAGTTGCCGCAGGAAAGGGCCGAAGTCACCACGACCAGGGTCATGATTTCAAAGGCGTAGGGGATGCCGGACTTCTGGAAGACCACGGCGAAAATGCTCTCTTCAACGCCGGCTTCCTGCCAGGGGACAATGGCGGCGATGACGATGATGGAGGCCACGTAGCACAGAAGGGTACGAATGGCGGTATTGTTGACGGCGGTGGGGATGGATTTTTCCGGGTGGTCGCTCTCACCGGCGGTGATGCCGATGATCTCGGTGCCGTTGAAGGAATAAGCCACCGCGACCATGGCCGCGAAGACCGGGCTCACCCCGTTGGGAAACATGCCGCCGTTGTCAAAATAATGGGTGAAGCCAATGGCTTCCTTGGGGCCGATCATACCGGCCATATACATAACGCCCACGATCAGCAAGACGATAATGGCCAGAACCTTGATGCTGCAGAACCAGAATTCGGCCTCGCCGAAGATGTTGACGCTGAGGCAGTTCAGGGCGGTCAGGACAATCAGCCAGAAAACTATCCAGAACGTTACTGATGTTGATGGAAACAGTGTGTTCAGAAGCATACCGGCCACCACCAGGTCGGCGGCAATAGTGATGACTCCGTTGAGCCAGTACATCCAGCCGACGGTGAAACCGGCTGAGGGGTGGATGAATTCGCGGGAATAAGTCTGGAAAGAGCCGGCCACCGGAATGGCCACGGCCAGTTCGCCCAGGCAGAGCATGACCATATACATGCTCAGGCCGCCGACCAGATAGGCCAGCACCGCGCCGCCGGGACCGGCGGCGTTGAGAGTGAAACCGGAACTCAGAAATAAGCCGGTTCCGATGACGCCGCCAAGAGAGATCATGAAGATGTGGCGTCCCTTCATGCCCCGCTTGAGGCCGGATTCGCGCTCCATGGCCCGATCCATTTGTTTGTCAATCGCGGAGGTTTCATTGGAGTTCATTTAACTGCTCCTTTACGTTGTTTAGGCCGGCAACAGGCGGGCCTTGGCATACTTGGTCAATCTTAAGAAACTATATTTCTAGCGATATGATTCGGTTTAGAAACAGCCATATACGGATAGAGTTCCCAAGGGTGAAGGAACTACCCGTATAATGAAGCTATTTTCGTATGTTGACCCTAACGGGCCTAAACACAAACGAAACCAAGCCGGACCAAATCGCAGGAATAGTCTAATTATTTAATACGGTGTTATGGTCAGTTGTAACAAGGAACGGCTCGTGATCGACCCGTTGGCTACCTCTTTCATTACTACTGCAAGAACTCGATTCAAATTCGGCCGGTTTGAAGGAAGTGGCCGATAACTCATCCAAAATTTGCACCTTGATGAACGATTCTATAAGACAAGCAATTTACACGCCAGCACTTTTCCCGCAACTGGGAAAAAAGAGCTAAAAATGAAATAACGTTTTAATATCATAAAGCAATCAAGTTGACACATTTTTTGCTTCAAATCAGTCGTCCTGAGTAGTGCAAAATTATTTGCTAACCTCTCAATTATATGCGCAAAATTATTTGCTCACCTTGTTTTTCACAATTAATAGAATAAGGTCACAAAAATTATGGCTTATAAAAATTCAAAACCCGTTTTTCAGCAAAGGCTTAAATAAGTATTCATTAACATTGTTGCCACAATTTTAAAATTGGAACAATAATTGATTAAACTAATCTGCCTTCAATTCCAGAGCGTAAAATTTGCGCTCACTTTTTGCACTGTGATATAGTGCAAAAAAATTGGGATGTGGGGAACATGGAAAAAGACCATCAGTATTTAATGCCGGCCGGCTTTGGCGAGGCGGAATTGATTGAAAAGAAATCAAAATTCGTTGGCCGGGTCTGGCCGGTGGAGACGGAAGCGGGGGCCGTCGGCCATATTGAAGAAATGCGCCGGCAGCACCGTGAGGCCAACCACAATGTCTATGCCTACATAGTGCGGGGCGAAGGAATCGTCCGTTGCGGCGACGACGGCGAACCACAGGGAACATCGGGGCTGCCGACACTGGGAGTATTCCAGAAGGAAGGGGTAACCAACGTCTGTTGTGTGGTCACCCGTTATTTCGGCGGGATACTTCTGGGAGCCGGAGGGCTGGTGCGGGCTTATTCCAAAGCGGCCCGGCTGGCCCTGGACGCGGCCGGCATAAATATCATGCGCCGGTGGTCGATGTTGCTTGTCGACTGCCCTTACGCGCTATATGAAAGGATGAAAATACAGGTCGAGACTTTTAATGGCCTGGTTGCATCGACTGAATTTGGGGCGGACATTTTATTGGAGGTGATGTTGCCTGAAGAAGAAACTCCAGCCTTTTCGGAAGCTGTTCGTGAGTTGAGTGCCGGTGCGGTTGAGCCGGTTGTGATGGACACGGTTTTCAGAGGCGCACGGGTGGGTGGGGGGGCGGCTGGCTGCTCTGGAGAAGACTTGGCCCGATAGGCCAACCAAAGGGCTCCGCCCTCTGGACTCCGGCTGGGGGAGGGCCCACGCGGGCCCTGCCCCAGACCCCACCCGCGCCAGGGGGGCGGAGCCCCCTGGACCCCCAAAGAAGTCAGGGTCAGTTTTAACTTTCTTTTTCCCGCATCGCCGCAACTCGCTTCGAGTACGAAGCTCAGACAAGCGGCGACGCTTCATACACCTTCCGCTTTAACCGCTGTCGGCCGCTTCACATTGGGCTGTTACATTTTGCTATAGGCAGCTTCATTGGATGTTTGTGGCTTCACGTATGTTCGGCTGAATATTCTTTCCCCTCAAAGAGTTTTTCCAGCGCTGTAACGGTGAGACTTGACCGTCTTTTTTCTAATGAGCAACTCATTAAAAAAGGATAGGCGGCAGAGAGACGGGCTAACAGCACTGGAAAGAGCCTTTAAGGGGAAGCTGATTTAAGCCGAACATACGTGAACTACCACTCAGCCAATGAAGCCGCCTATAGAAAAATGCCACAACACAAGGTAAAATTGCCTATAGCACTTAAAGCGGAAGCAGTCTGAAGCGTCGCCGCTTGTCTGAGCTTCGTACTCGAAGCGAGTTGCGGCGATGCGGGAAGGGGAAAGTTGAAGCCGACCCTGACCTCTTGGGGGTCCAGGGGGCTCGCCCCCTGGCGCGGGTGGGGTCTGGGGTAGGGCCCGCGTGGGCCCTCCCCCAGCCGGAGTCCAGAGGGCGGAGCCCTTTGGTTGGCCCTTCGGGCCAAGTCCTTTATCGCGCGGCCAAGGGCTGCACACTATTTCACTATTTAAAAACTCTGCCCGATGCTGATGTAAGCCTGCCAGGCTGAGTCGTCTTTACGGCGATCCAGCGGAAACGCCACATCCGCCCGCACTGGACCTATCGGCGTATAGATTCTCAATCCCGCGCCCGCGCCCCACAAAAGATCGGAGAAGACATTCACGTCCACATCGTCATAGACCATGCCGCCGTCAAGGAAGGTTACGAAACCAAGGGTTTCGGTAATTCTGAAACGTGTTTCCAGATTGGTCTCAAACTGGGATATGCCGCCAAGTGGATCACGTTTTTCATTGCGCGGACCCACTGACTGATATTCATAGCCGCGCACCGAGCCGCCCCCGCCGCTGTAGAAACGCAGTGAACTGGGCAGTTCCTGAGCCGCCTCCGCATCCCACACGGCCCCCCAGACCGCCCGGGCGGCCAGCACAAATTTTTCCGTGAACACCGGCACAAAGGCCTGTCCCTCCAGGCGGGTGCGCACTACGGTGAAGTCTTTTTATAAGTGCCGGTGTAAGGGGCGACCTGGAATATCAAACGCTGGCCGCGTGTCGGATCCATGATGCTGTTGGCATTGTCGTAAGTGGCCGAGATTGGCAGGCCCAACATGAAGAATTCCTTCTTCTCTTCGCCGGGGTCGGTCAGGGCGCCGCCTTCAACCGCTCCCAGGGCACTCACTTTCCACCGCCTGGAAATGCGGCGCTCAATACCGGCCGAGAGCGCGGCCGACCATAATTTATAGGCGTCGGTATCCTGATGCAGCACACCGCCCCTGGCGATGAAATCCTGTTTGGGATCCAGGAAGAAGGGGTAGCGATAGCTGGCGGTGAATTGCTGAAGGTCGGCCCACAGCGGCATATCCAGCCGGAGACGGTCACCGTGGCCGGTGAGGTTGCGATGTTCCCAATAACCGGTGACGCCGGGGCCGAAATCGGTGTCATAACTCAACATGCCGCCGATGGTCCGGGGCGGCGCTTCGGTGAGGCGCAGCCAGACCGGCCGCAGGCCGCCGGCCTCTCTCTGACGGTCGGGGCCGCCCTCAACCGTCTGAAACAGGCCCGACTGGCGCAGGCTGGTCAGATATTGCTCCACCAGATCCTGATTCCAGGGCTGGCCGATTTTCCAGGTGCGATAGGCTTTCAGATAATTATCGTCAACAATGCGCTTGCCCTGATATTTAATATCGCCCATGCGGGCGAAAGCGCGGGGCTTTATCCAGACGTCGGCGTCCAGAAGATGGGCGGGCGGCTCCAGCGTATAGCGAGTGGCCGTTATCTGGGCCCGCGGATAACCGCGATTGCGAAACGCCCGGGTCACCTGATTGACGGCCGCCAGCACCGCCGACGCCCTGGCTTCATCACCGGCGTTGAGGCCGACTTCCGCCAGCGTGGTCGGCGGCGGCTTCACATCGGTGGGGGCGGGCTCTTCAAGCGGGTCGGTCAGGATAACGCTGGTGGCGCCCACATGGTATCTTTGCCCTGGAGTAAATTTCACTACCGCCTTGAGAGTGTTTTCTCCGGCCGGCTCCAGTGTGCCGGCGGCCTGGCCATCATAATAACCCTGGCTGTGAAGTATATCCTGGCCGTCCTGCTCCACCGATACCCGCAGCCTTTGCTCCAGAGTGGTCAGGGACGTCCGCCCCTCACCCTCGCGGTTCATGACGGCCAGACGGCTGGCTTTTTCAAACAACTCACAAAGATCCTCATCCGGTGAGGAGCATTCTATTGTAACTGTATATTGTTTTTCATCGTTTGGAGTGGCGTTTTGCAGGGAGCGGGCCTTTTGGCTCAGTTCAGGCGGAACATTAGGTGCGGGGATGGTGGCGTGGAGGTCCGGCCCGGCTGAGCGGGGAGCCTCTCTATCGCCGCCCAGAAGCGGCCGGACGGCCTCCTGTTCGACAGAGTGAAAAAACCCGCAGCCGCTGAGGTGCATGGTTATCATAAAAACCGCCAGGATTTTATAAATACTGGTGGGCATTAAAGGCCGCTCCTTAAATATAGATCATTTAATGAATACCAACACTCACTTCTCAACGCCTGTTCAGGGCAGATTGACCGTGCGCCGGTAAAATTTTCTGGACATGACCGGCAGTGAACTGCCCGGACGTATTTTTTCAATAAAATAAACTTTTAGACTTATGCGTGCCTAACCGTAAACTAAAAAGAACCATCCTCAGGGAGACGGCGATATATTTACAACAGATAAACCATGCCCGTAATTCTTCAAATAACGGATAAATAATTGCGGATTTTATTCCGATGGCTCAGGCTGCCTTTTGGTGCCAAGAACGCCGTCTCTCAGCTTCTGCTGATCGTTGACATTGTCAATAACTTCCTGGCTCTTGTTCAAAATGATGTGGGGCTGAAGCATCAGCGGCCCGTCATCCAGCTCTTCAAAAGGATTTGATGAAATTTTGCCCGGAGCGTCAGTCAGGCTGTCGAAAGTGGCCAAGGCTTCGCCTATTTCTGAATCCGGCACTGATGCGGCTGTGGGCGGAAGAGCCGGGGCGGAAGCGGCCATGGGTTCTTCTTTGGAATTAAACAGAAATATTACAGCCAGAACAACCACCGCCGCCAGCACAGCGCCGCCAATCAGCCAGAGCCGCAGAGGGCCGCCTTCAGCCTCATCAGCTTCGGAGGGCGGTTTGGTGCCGGTGCGGAAATCATAGCGGCACTTCGGGCAGGAGTCGGCCGGGAGCTGAACATGGGCCGCACAGGAAGGGCAGCGGATTTGGGGGGCCGCTTTCGGGGCTGTCTGACTGGCGTCACTCATGGCTTATGCTCCATTCCATCGTATGCTTATAAAATTCCATAATTTCCAATTATATATATTTTTTGCCCGGATACAAACTAAATTTGGCCGCCGGAACAGCCTGCGTCCCTACAGGCTGTTATTGGCCGCTGGATTTGGTTGAAGGATCGGGGGCCGGTCCCCAGTGGCCGTTGCCATAAGCCTGGCTCAAATAGAACAGATCCGGGGCCATGTGCATTTTCGGCTGATAATGCACCGGCGCGGATAAAAGGGTGGGAAAGCCCTTCATGTCATAGAGGTGTCGTGACAAGTTGGTCTTGCTCTGTCCGGTGTCCAGGCTCAGGGCCCTGGCCAGAACCTGCCCCTGGGCGAAGCCCAGATAGGCCTGGTAGCTGATGTCCAGCCCTTTGGGGCCATAGCGGCGGAACAGGTTTTCATAGGCCGGCGCAATCTCCTGGCTGGGTTTGAGGACGGCTGGAAAGATAATCCCGTTCCAGGCCCCGCTGGATATGACCACCAGATTGCGGTTGGTAGCGTTGAGGGAATTGGTCAGAAAAAGCGCTTCCGGCATTCTGGAGCGGGCCGCTTTCACAAAAGCGGCCGCCGGTCCGTGGGTCAGCCAGACGATAACCGCACCGCCGCTTTCAACGTGATCGACCAGATAAGACCAATCGACGAAATCGAGATTGACCGGGGCCCGCCTCAGTTCCAGCCCCATTTTGCTGGCCATTTCTCTGGCTTCGGCGGCCATGGCCTGATCATGGGGCACGTTGTAATAGACCAGGAAGATGGGACGGTCCTCTTTCTTGGGGCTGGCCGCATAAGTTTTTTGAATATAGCCCAGGAGGGCCTCCATCTCCAGATTCCAGGGCGGCAGAATGGCGAAGGGATCGGATGATTCACCCCGGTACATGCTTTTCTCATTGGACCAGGGGCCCAGCCAGGGGCGGCCGAGGCTGCGGAAATAATCAGCCGCTTCCTCAGCTTTAATATTAACCGGGCCGCCGACAACAGCCACCACGTTGGGATCGGCCAGCCGTGAGGCCAGGTTTTGAGGAAAATCGGAAGACAGCTCATCAGTGTTCAGGCTGATGATATTAAGGGGGCGGCCATTGACGCCGCCGTTGGCATTGAACATGCCGGCGGTGGTTTTCAGCCCGCCCAGCGCCTCATACCACAGGGCCGAAGGCCCGGAGGTCGGGGCCCAACTGACTATATCGATGGGTTGACTCTCCGCCCCGGCCGGAACGGCAGTCAGCGTCAAAATCATAAAAAGAAGTATTCGCAAAGAAAAAAGCGTAGTTTTGGTGATTTCAACTTTAGCCTTTTTCCGTAAACTGGCTTCCGTTGGCCGGGCAAAAAATGGAATTTTTGCTCGGCGGGCAGCTTGATCGGTTTCAAAACCAGTCTCTGACGCTCCGTCTCGCTGCCACTCGACCTCCCTGAATGAGTCGGTGCGAGTTATTAGAAATGCTGGCATCAATTGATCTCCGGGAAATTATATGATAGAAAAAGATCTTCTACCGGCACACGGTCAATCTGCCGTGAGCGGGCTGGTTGCCGGTACGGGGGGTGTACCGTTAACGTTAATAACGGGGCGTGCGGAAATATGAAATACGCCAATTTTGTATTATAATACACAATGGCTCTAATTAAAAGAGCCGCATACATGCCCTCGCGGCGGATGTCCTGATATAATTGAAAAGGGGTTAAAATATGACTATTAATGAGCTTTTCCACAATCTTCAGGAGCGGGCCGGGCGTTTAACCCTGTCCCCGGATTTGGCGGCTGTGATTGCTTTCAACATCACCGGCTCTGAGCCGGCCCAGTGGCATGGCCGGGTGGAAGGCGGCAGGGCCGTTCTGTGTGACGGCCAGACGGACTCCGCCGATATAACGGTCAGCGCGGCCAGTGAAGTGGCTATTGGCCTTTTCGAAAAAAAGATTAATCCCATGGCGGCTTTTATGACCGGCAAAATCAAGGTTCGAGGTGACAAATCAAAAATCGGCCTGATAAAAACCCTCTTAATGGGCCGGGCCGCCGGGCAGAGCCCGGACCCCACCGGGCAGAGCCCGGACCCCACCGGGCAGGGCCCGGACCCCACGTCTAGGTGAGGGTTTCCCTGGGGCGCTGGTTTTGGCGGCCATCATCGTATTAAGAGCGTGCCCCCCCGGCTATGGATGCGGCCATGGCTGAGGGGGCCACGCTCTTAATACGATGATGGCCGCCAAAATTATCTATTACGGGAAGGACTCACCCAGACATGGGGTCCGGGCCCCGCCCGGTGGGGTCCGGGCCCCGCCCGGCGGTTAGACTTGGTCGTCTATCAGGTTGCCGCTGTCTTCGCCGCCGGCCAGCTTTTTGAATTGCCTCATCAGCGGCGATTCGTCAGAAGACTCTTTAGCTTCCGTTTCTTCCGCTTTGGCTTTCACCCGGTTGTCTCGTACATAAGACACATCATCACGGTTGCCGTATTTCCATTTTGTGGAAAAAGTTACCTCCGCCTGGCCGCCTTCTTCCGAAGACACGCCCGAATTGATGGTCCAGCCCTCAAACTCAACGTTGCCAAACAGGTTGCTGTTGATTTTTGATGAATTGTTGATGGCCATTTTTACATCGCCATTAAGATACTGTTCAAGCTTGGCCACATCAGCGGCCCGGTCCGGCGAGTTTTCCAGGGCCTTATTTATGGCCATGTCCACCGTATTCATGAAGTCCGCATGTTTCGACTGGCTTTCAACATAGCTGGCCGCTTCTTCACTGCCCATATCATTGCGCAAAAAATCAACCATATCATCCACGGTGTCCTGACCGATATCCTTCAAGGTAAAAGATGAAGAGCCTCTAAGGGCATCCTCGGCCGCTTCCGGCGTCCCTTCCAGGAAGAGCTGACCGCTTTCGCCCTCTTTTTCAATTTCAACGTCAACTTCACGCCAGTTGCCCTTTTCATCAAAACCCATGACCTTGGCCTTGTCGCCTTTTTCGTTGGTTTCCCCCTCCAGACCGAAAAAATCATTGATGGCCCGGCTCAGGCTTTTGGTTTTGTCAGACTTGCCCTCTTCCAGGTTCGCGCCGAGATCCTCATTGAGTTCCTCATAAAATTCCGCCTTCTGGCGGCTGGTGCCAGACTGGGAAGCATGCCGGACAGCGTCGCTGACCGTCTCGGTGACAGATTCAAGCGAAAATCCCTTCTGGTCGAGATCTTTGAGGATTTTGCTCATGGCCGCGTTTCCGGCTTCCTGGCCAAAAGTATCCTTGACCTTGGCCACCGTAGCGGTGATACTGTCTACCAGGGCTTGGGCGTCTTCCTGCGATGAACCGGAGGCCAGCCCTGATCTTTGCGAATGCTCAAGACGGTTCATCAGCGATTCTTTAAAGTTGCTGTAAACGCCCTTCCGCCCGGCGCTTCCGCCGGTCTGGGCTGAATCGCTGTTGTCAATGCTCATGCCTCCGCTCGAAGTGGAGCGGCCTTTGACATACATGTTTTCAGTATTGGCTGTTGTTGAACCGTTGATCTGCATTTGCGTCCTCCTTGACTGCGGTAAAAATACGGCCGTTATTCTTATCGGCAGATTATGGCGGCATATGAAACGTAATTATTTTTTAGGTCAGAAGGCTTGTGTTTTGAAATAACATGAAGAAACTATTCGTAATATGTGCTTCCATAGCCGGGCTTCTGGCGGCCGCCCCATTTCTTTTATGGGTTTTCCTGGGTTTTTTTCAGAATCCTCTGGCCGAGCCCGGCAGCTGGGATTGGACGGTGAGGGTGACTGACCGTGAGGGCCGTCTGCTGAAGGAATTCCTGCCGCCCGGACCGGCCCGGCGTGAGGCACTGGCGCTGGAAGACTTCAGCCCCGGTCTGGTCAAGGCCGTGCTGGCTGCCGAGGATAAACGCTTCTTCTCCCATCCGGGCGTCGATCCCCTGGCCATGATCAGGGCGGCCGGCCTGAATATCAGAAACGGACGCATCGTCAGCGGGGGCTCCACCATAACCATGCAGTTGGCTCGCATGGGCCGTGGATTGTATCCGGGCCCCCGCACTGCCGGCCGCAAGATCAGGGAGATGTGGTGGGCTCTGCTGATTGAGCGCCACAACAGCAAAGAAGTGATATTAACTGAATATCTGAACCGGGCCCCCTGCGGCAACCTGACTGAAGGATTTGGGGCGGCGGCCCGTTTTTATCTGAACAAGCCCGCCGCCGATCTCTCCTTCTCGGAATCCGCCTTTCTGGCCGCGCTGCCGGCTTCGCCCGGTGCCCTGAACCCCTATAAGGACCCGCGCCCGGCCCTGGCCCGCCGGGCCGTTATTCTGGAGCGCATGGCCGCGTTGGGCTCCATCAGCGTTGAAGAACTGGCCAGGGCCAGGGTGGAGCCGCTGAACCTCAATAAATTGGGGTCGACTTTCAACGCGCCCCACTTTGTCAACAGGATTCGTCGTGATTTCGGGCCGGAACCGCCGGAAGTCATAACCACTACTCTGGATTTGGAGCTGCAGCGGAAGCTGGAAGGGCTGGCCGAAGACACGGTGGAGAATTTCAGGCATCTGGGCCTGAGCCAGGCGGCGGTGGTGGTTATGAATCTGCCGAAGCGTGAAGTGCTGGCCTGGGTGGGGTCCGCCGACTTTTTTAACACCCCGGACGGCCAGAACGACGGCGTAACCGCCCTGCGTCAGCCCGGCTCGGCCCTGAAGCCTTTTCTCTATGCCGTGGCCCTGGAGGAGGGCGTGATAACCCCGGCCAGCCTTCTGGATGACCGCCCGGCTGATTTTCGGGCCTTGAGCGGCAGTTTCAGCCCGGCCAATTACAGCGGCACCTTTCATGGACCGGTCTCGGCCCGGCTGGCCCTGGCCAGCTCCCTGAACCTTCCGGCCGTCCGCCTGGCTTCGGCCGTGGGTGTTTCCGTGCTTCTGGACAGATTCAGGGCGCTGGGCCTGGATTCCCTGAACCGTGAGGCCGATTATTATGGATTGGGTCTGGTTTTGGGTGGAGGGGAAGTTGACCTTTTGAGCTTGACAGGCGCCTATGCCGCTCTGGCCGACGGCGGCCGGCTTTTGCCGCCGGTGACCTTTTTTTCAGCCGGGAGGGAGGGCCTCAGCAGGGCCAGGCAGGTTTTTGAGCCGGGCACAGCTTTCATTATTTCCGACATTTTGCGTGATGACCGGGCCAGGGCCACGGGCTTCGGACCGCGCGGCGTGTTGGCCACGCCCTATCCGTCATCGGTTAAAACGGGCACCAGCAAAAATTTCCGCGATAACTGGTGCATAGGCTACACCGGAGACTTTGTGGTGGGCGTGTGGGCCGGTAATTTTGACGCTGATCCAATGGAAAAGGTATCGGGGGTGACCGGCGCCGGGACTCTCTGGCGGCTGGCGGCCGATCTATTGGCCGAAGCTTATCCGCCAGACAGGTTCCAGCCCGGACCGGACATTCTGGCCCGCAAGGTTTGTCCGGCCAGCGGTTTGTTGGCCGGGCCGGAATGTCCCAATACGATGCGTGAGTTTTTTCTGGCCGGCCGGCCGTTGCCTCATATTTGCCGCCATGCCGCCCTCAATCTGGAAACTTATGCCGCACCGGTAATTGGTGAGGAGACGGCTTTTGGATTGATCAGGCCGCTGAATGGGGAGGAATATGCTTTTGACCCAGGTTTGGCGGAGGAGGTTCAGCATATTAAATCGCTGGCCAGGAGTGTTCCGGGAGTGGACGAATTGGTGTGGCGGCTGAACGGCCGGGAGATCGGACGGAGCAAAGTATCCGGTTCAGAACTGAAGACCTGCCTTGTGCCTGTAATAAGGGGCAGGATGGCCTTGGAACTGGCGGGGTTCAGCAATGGCCGTGAGGTGCGTGTGAGCCGGGTTGGCTTTATTGTGCATTAGGGCGGGGGGCTGTTGGACTGAGTTGGCTGAAAAAAAGCTTGTCAGCGGAACCCCCCGGTAATCCACGGCACGCCCCTGCACGGACCGCTGCTTCCTTCCGGATCTGACGGGGTTAGTGTGGGAACGTCCGCGAAGCCGAGGAGCCCCGCTGACAAGCTTTTCCGAATATACCTTTCTTTATTTCAAAAATCAAGTCGAATTTGTCATGGTAACTATTCAGCCGGTAGGTGGCGGGTGCTCAGACTTTTTCCGCCATGCGTCGCCCACGGCCTTTCGGATCAAGGGGATGACCTGAAGGTCAGCGATTCTAATTGTGGCTTTTTCGACTTCAACTTACGGCTCGTAGCTACACAAAAAGCGTGGTTTTTGTTTCGCGAGCGTCGATTTTGCCGCCAAAACCAGTCGCTGGCGCTCCGTCTCGAAGACTCGACACCCGCGATATGGTGCGGCGAAAGCCATAATTAGAATTGCTGCTGAAGGTCTATCCCCTTGATCTGAAAGGCCTCCGCCTAGCGCGCACGGAAAAATTCTTCGCGCGGGCGGGGCAGGAATAGGTAAGTGGCTGATTTTATTGCATCACATTTTTTAATTTTAAATGGGCTGAATAGTTAAACAGTGCCTTTCATAAAATTTTTCGCCCGCACGGCCTGATCAATGTCGGCGTTTGGGTGGGGTGATGGTTGCGGTCTTCTTTTGTGGGCCGCCCTCCGGGTTTTACCTTTGCCGATCGCACACGTTTGCCCAAGGCATTTAGGGTGACAACCATCTGAGAATCAATGAAAATCCAGTTCCTGAACAGCCCGGTAGACAGGCTCAACGCTGCTTCTTTTTTTAATGAAAGCTTCTTATATACTTGTTTTTGTTAAATTTGCTTAATTTTAATCAAGTTTTATTAACTTGTTTTCGGTATAACAAGTATTTATTTGTCAAGCTTGAATTAAAAAAATGATTGAGTTAGAATTTAATCGTGAGTCGCAAGAAGTAGCCGACGAAACCACATATCAATAACCTCACCATGACCTCGCCTTTGTCTTTTCTGTTTTCTTATAAGTAACAAACAAACGGTTCAAGCGCCACTTCGCGGCCAGTTCATTACATTCAGACGGGCCGCCAGACGCGAACATTGGCGGCGGCCCCTGGCCGCTCACATATCCTGAAATCTATTTTCACAATCAGCGCTCGCGCCCTGCCCGTGTCGGTTAATCTGGTCTCGCCATTTTTTCGATCGTGTCCATAGGAGCATTGTATGATTCTTTATTTGCATCATGAAGAATTTAACGGGCAATTGAATGGTGATATATCGTCCGTAACCGGCCGTCGCCCACATGGCGGCCGCGTTCGTATTATGAAATATTTTCTGGCGGTGGTGATCAGCGTCATCCTTTTATCCAGGCCGGCTTTTCTGCTCGGTGAAAACAGGTATGCCGAATTGCCTTATCGCTCAACTAATGCCGTCGAAACGGTCAGGCCCTCTCTATTTGCCGGCCATAACCTGGCTTTCAAGGCCGCGGATATAAATGCCCCTTTGGAATCGGGGGAGGCAGCTGTTCGAGAGAGAGTCGCGACATCAATCGAATTCTCAAATATGCTGCCATATTTTCATGCCCTGGTATTCATTTTCGGCTTTATCATCGGCGTGTGCCTCACCGCCCTCCTTATCATCGCTTCAGGCTGGCGCAACGGATATGGCAGCCGGGGGGAGGCCCCGCAACTGGCATCCGCCGGCTCCGAGTCTGTTCCTGCAGCGGCCGGGTCCACGCCCGCCATTAACCTGAACGGAAACCAACTGCCCGGAGCCCGCCCGGCTGTTGATGAGTCACTCATTCTTAAAATCGGTCTCTTGCGGGATATTTTGGGAAATATGGCCGACCGGATGGAAAAACTTGAGGCCCTGAGTCCCCCGCAGGCGGTTAATTCCGAAACCGCCATAGTCCAGGAGGAACTTGAAGACCTGCTCCTGGAGGCCGATCATCTGGTCAACAGTCTGGAAGATGAGGTTCAATCAACCGAAGTGCAGCAGACAACAGAACCAGCGGCGAAGGGCGCAGCTGACTGCGGGTGTAAAATTGCTGATGAAAACCCGGAATATACGGAAATGCATGCCAAAGCCAGAAACCTCAGGGCGGAAGGCGGCCGTTTCCTGGCAGAAAATCGCACCACAGAAGCCATGGACCGCTTTGAAGACTCCCTGTCTATTTTATTATCCCTGGTCAAGATCAACCCTGATAACCAGCTTTGGCGGCGTGATCTGGTTCTGGCCTATCACAATATGGGCCGCACCATGGAGCGGCTGGAAATGACCCAGGAAGCCCTGGATTATTTTGAACAGGCTCTCTCGCTCACCCGCGACCTGGCGGACCAAAACCCCGACAGCCTGGACTGGCAGCGCGGCCTGGCCGCTTCATACAGCCATGTCGGTAGGATTTCATCTTTTTTGGGCAATTTTGACGACGCCTGGAAAAATTACGACAAGGAGCTGGAGATTATGCGTGATTTGGTTGACAAACAGCCTGAAAACAAAGCCTGGCAATACGCCCTGGCCTCGGCCTATCACAACATGGGGCAGCTTCTGGAACGGCGTGGGCAGATCCGTGAGGCTCTGGACGCATTTAAAAAAGATCAGGCCGTCTTAAAGCAACTGGTGGACGCTTCACCGGATAACCAGTGCTGGCTTTATGACCTGGCCTGCGTTCATGGGCAGCTGGCCAGAATGTATAAGGACCAGGGGCAACTGAAAGACGCCCTGGGGCAGGCCAGGCGCTATCTGGGCACCATGAGGCGGCTGTCTGAACGCGATACCGAGAACACCGCCTACCGTCGGGAACTGACTGTGGCCCTGGGGCAGGTGGGGCGGCTCCTGGAATTGCGCGGGGAATATGATCAGGCCCGCACCACTTTCAAGGCGGCCCTGGAAATCAGGCGGAACCTGGCCAGTATGGAGCCGGACAATGCCGTCTGGCAGGATGACCTTCTGGTCTGCCTCTATAAGCTGGGCGACATCTATTTTGCCCAGAAGGACTATGAAAGCGCCTGGCGCTATTATCAGGAGGCCTTGGAACTGGTGGACGGCCTGATTGAAAAAGACGGGCGGCTGGACAACTGGCAGATGGGCAAGTGCGGGGTGCTCCTTCGTCTGGGCAACCTTCATCAGGTGCATGATTCGGTCACGGCCACCAATTATTACCGCTCGGCTCTGGACATAGCCGAAGAGCCCCATAGCGATGACGATAAAGAGTCCGACTGGCGGGAGCTGGCCGGGCTGATCCGAAAAAATATGGCCCAGCAGGAAAGGATGCTGCCGCATTAGTATATTGTGTGGCTTTGTTCCTTCCACTTGCTTTTTGCCGCCGGACAAAAAGTGTGATTTTTGTCCGGCGGGCGGCTTTATTGGCTTTAATATCAGTCGCTGACGCTCCGTCTCGCCAAGGCTCGACCCCCGCTGTAGGAGGGAGCGGTTCAGAAGGTAGCTTCTTTAAAAAAAGCCGTCCGTCACCTGGCAAAGGTGGCCGACGGCTTTGTCGGTTAAAGGTGAACGGTTTTTTACAGACCGGCCGCCTCTTTAAACAGCGCCACGTCGAATGTCTCCTTGCAGTCGTAGCAGCGCAGCCTTTCTTTGGTGCGAAGTTCATCCGTAAAATATTCCTGAATTTCACCGCAGAGCGGGCAAGGGCCTTCGATGGCCTTTACTTCGCGGGTCTGCCTGTCTTCGCAAGCTGATATGATGGTTCCTGGTTTGCCGTCTTCAACAAAATCTTGCTCGTTGCTCATTTCTCTCCCCCATGGTGCGTGGTCCGCACTGGACTATGTCTAGGTGTCTTTTTCCCGTAATAGTTAATTACGGCGGCCGTCATCGTATTAAGAGCGTTGCCCCCTTTGGCTATGGCTTGTGCGTGCCTGGGCCCTGGGGGAAACTGGCAGCGACTCTAATTATGGCTTTTTCCCTTGAACTTACGACTCGTAGCTACACAAAAAGCGTGGTTTTTGTTTCGCGAGCAACTATTTTTTTCGTCAAAACCAGTCGCTGGCGCTCCGTCTCGCTACGTTCGACCCCGGCTTTATGCGGCGGTGTCGGCCATAATTAGAATTGCTGGGGAAACGGGCTCAAACTTGTGAATATCCGGTCACGGTGAACCCAAGATCGGTTATGGTCTTTTTTACCTGGTCTTCGGTAACCGTGCCGTCATTTTCTATTGTAGCCATTTTCGTGCCCAGGTCCACCTTCACATCCTTCATGCCGGGCAGGGCTGAGAGAGCTTTCTGAACTGAACCGGTGCAGTGCCCGCAGTTCATGCCTTCGATGTTGATGTTCGCTTTCATAGTTTTGCTCCTTTCGCTGGTTGCTGATTGATCGGCCGCCGCCGGAAGCGCGGCCTCATTATTTTCAGGGCGGCCGGGTTTGAAAAACCGCAGCCGCAGGGCATTGGAAACCACACTGACCGAACTGAGGCTCATGGCCGCCGCCGCGATCATCGGGCTGAGGGTCAAACCCCACCAGTGGTAGAAAACACCGGCGGCCAGGGGTATGCCCACGGCATTGTAAAAGAAAGCCCAGAAAAGGTTCTGGCGGATATTGCGCATCACGGCCCGGCTCAGTTCAATGGCCCCCGCCGCATCCAGAAGGTCGCTTTTCATCAGCACGATGTCGGCTGATTCAATGGCCACATCCGTGCCCGCGCCAATGGCTATGCCCACATCGGCCCTGGCCAGGGCCGGGGCGTCATTGATGCCGTCGCCGACCATGGCCACCTTTTTGCCGCGCTCCTGCAAGGCCCGCACTTCGCGTTCCTTATCCTGAGGCAGCACTTCAGCCAGCACATGATCAATCCCGGCTTCGCGCCGCACAGCCTCGGCCGTTCCGGCGTTGTCGCCGGTCAGCATGATCACGTCCAGCCCCATGGCTTTTAGTTCGGAGACGGCCTGACGGCTGGTCTTTTTGATAACGTCGGCCACCGCAATCAGACCCAGAAGATCACCGCCGCGCGTGAAATACAGGGACGTTTTTCCCGCTTCGGCCAGCTCTTCGCCTTTGGATACAATTTCCGCCCCGGCGATGCCTTCGCTCTGAAGCATTTTGGCATTGCCCGCCAGACAGCGGCTTCCCTCAACAGTCCCCGCCAAACCCTGGCCGGGAACCTGAATGAAACCCTCCACCGTTTTCAACTGAAGCCCGCGCGTTTCAGCTTCCTTGACTATGGCCGTGCCCAGCGGATGCTCAGACAGTTTTTCCAGCGAAGCGGCCAGAGTCAGAAGCTCATTTTCGTCCGCTCCGGGCGCCGGCGCGATGTCGGTGACCACGGGTTTGCCTTCCGTCACCGTCCCGGTCTTATCCAGCACCACCGTATCAATAGCCTGGGCCAGCTCAATGGCTTCAGCCGATTTTAAAAGGATGCCGCCCGCCGCGCCGCGCCCCGTCCCCACCATGATGGCCGTAGGTGTGGCCAGTCCCAGGGCGCAGGGGCAGGAAATGACCAGAACGGATATGCCGATCGACAGGGCGAATTCCAGATCATATCCCAGCAGGAGCCACACGGCCGTGGCAACCAGGGCGATGACAATCACCACCGGCACGAAAATGCCGCTGATCTTGTCGGCCAGTCTGGCTATGGGCGCTTTTGATGAAGTGGCCTCATCCACCAGCCGCACAATCTGGGCCAGAGTGGTGTCGTCGCCGACGCGGCTGGCCCGCATCAGGAAATGGCCTGATTTATTGATGGTGGCCCCGGTCACCATGTCGCCGGGGTGTTTTTCCAGCGGCAGGCTTTCGCCGGTCAGGGCTGATTCATCCAGGTAGCCGTTGCCCTCGGTTATCACTCCGTCCACCGGAAGGCTCTCCCCGGCTTTGATCACCACGATATCGCCCACCAGCACTTCTTCACGGGCAATTACCAACTCCGCGCCGCCGCGCAGGACGGTGGCCGTGCGGGGGGCCAGATCCATCAGCTTGGCAATGGCCTCGGAAGTCTTGCCCTTGGCCCGCGCTTCAAAAAATTTGCCCAGGGTTATCAGGGTCAGAATCATGGCCGCCGATTCGAAATACAGGTTCATGGCGAATCTGTGGACGGTCTCCATGTCGCCATGGCCCAGGGCGAAAGACATTTTGTATATGGCGTAAACGCCAAACACCGCCGCCGCGCCGGAGCCGATGGCAATGAGCGAATCCATATTGGGCGAGCCGGAAAAAAGCGTTTTGAAGCCGACCCGGTAATACTTGAAATTGACGAAAATAACCGGGATGGTCAACAGCAATTGAGTGAAAGCGAAGCTCACCGCGTTCTGGACCCCGGTAAGGAAGCCGGGCAGCGGGAGGCCGATCATGTGGCCCATGGAAATATAGAAAAGGGGCAGGGTGAAGATGATCGAGACCGTCAGGCGGCGCTTCATCTCTTCCATCCCCTGGGCGACTGCGTCAGGCTGGCCTGTTTCAGCTTTCTGTTTGGCATTGCCGTGAATCGCGGCTCCATAACCGGCTTTTTCCACTGCCGCGACTATATCGCCATCAGCAAGCGCGTTGCCGTCGAAGCTTACCGTCATGTTGTTTTTTAGCAAATTCACATTAACGTCGGCCACCCCTTCAAGGTTGGCCACCGCCTTGTGAACCCGGCTGGAACAGGCCGAACAGGTCATGCCGCTTATATCGAACTGGGTCTTTTTCATGACTGGCCTCCTTGCGTAATTGTGCGTATTTTCCATCACTGGTATAATTGTATCCATGAATACTTATTTCGCAAGAACGCACTTTTTTGATATCTAGTACCCAAAAGGATACCATCATATGAATAAAGCAACGCCAACCCCTTCCTGCTGCGGCGGGGCGGCGGCCAGCGAGTCGGCCGCGACCAACTGCCCGGTTGAGGCTTCGATCAATTTGATCGGCGGCAAATACAAGGCCCTGATATTGTGGAAGCTGACCGGCAGCACCCTGAGATTCTCCCAGCTTCGCAAGGAAGTGCCCAGCGCCACGGCCAAGATGCTGACCCAGCAGCTGCGGGAACTGGAAGCGGACGGGCTGGTCCGGCGGGAGGTTTTTCCGGTGGTGCCGCCCAAGGTAGAATATTCTCTGACCGCACTGGGCCGGAGCATCCGGCCGGTGCTGGAAGCCATGTATGCCTGGGGCACGGGGTACCTCAACCAGCAGGGGCTGGAAGTCAATTGCTCCATGAAGCCCTTTGAAGAACGGACGGAAGTTTTTGGCGAACACTGAGGTGGAATTATGCGACTGACCGTGTGGGCCGCCGTTTCATTCATTGTGGCCGCCGCCATGCTTGCGGCCCTGGTTTTTATGGGGCTGGTGCTCAATAGCCAACTCAAGAACCATCTGGCGCTGGAGAAAAAAACTGAGCTGGCCCAGGCGGCCGACAATCTGTCCCGCCTGGCCGCCAGGGATTATGACGCGCGGGCCGACCGGGCCAGGATGGACGACTGGGCCAAGGAAATGGGTGAATTGGGCAAATACCGGGTCAGCCTGATAGATGAGGAGGGCCGTCTTTACGCTGATTCACTGGTGCCCAACAAGGAACTGGACGGCACTGACGATCACGGCCGACGCCCGGAAGTGGCCCAGGCTTTTAAAGAGGGGCGGGGCGAGAGCCTGCGTTTCAGCACGACTATCGGGCAGCAATATCTCTATGCCGCCTCCCTGGTGAATTACCAGGGCGCGCCGAGGGTGCTGCGGGTGGGAACTTCTCTGGCGAGCCTTGATGCTGTTCGATACGGCTTTTTGAAATTTTACGCCCTGACGGCGCTGGCCGGTCTGGCGCTGGCCCTTGCGGCTGTCTGGGCCGGCAGCCGCAGGCTGGCGGCCAGTTTCCGCAACATCGTGGAAACGGCCAGGGAAATGGCCGAGGGCCGTCTGGACCGGCGGGCCGACCGGCGGGCGCCGGGCGAACTGGGGCAGGTGGCCAGGGCCATCAATCATCTGGCCGACAAACTTTCCCGCCAACTGGCTGAGACTGAAGAAAATTTGAATCAGTTAATGGCCGTTCTGGAATCAATGAGCGACGGCGTTATGGTGATGGATGGCGAGGGCCGTATTGTGCGGACCAACCGACGCTCAGAGGAAATGCTGGGCCTCTATCCGTCCGGTCCCGGCCGGGTAGACGCGCTTCGCTATCCTGAACTGGCGGCTGATTGTGAGGAAGTGCTGGCCGGAAAAGCCGCGCCGCCGCGTCTTCTACATCAACTGGGGCCGCCGGAGAGATATATTGAGGCTCGCTTCAGCCGTGTCGGGGGGGAGGCCGGTGAGGCGGTGGCCGTGTTTCACGATTTAACCGAGCACCAGCAGTTATACCAGATGCGGCGTGATTTTGTGGCCAATGTCTCCCATGAACTGCGCACGCCCCTCACCGCCATTATGGGCGCGGTGGAGGCCATGCGTCAAGAGGCTGATTCAGAAAACCTCCAGCCGCTTCTGGCCATTCTGGAACGGCAGACCGGCCGTCTCCATGAGCTGGCCCGCGACGTTCTGGCTCTGGCCCGTCTGGAGAGGGATACAAAGTCTTCTGAATTTGAACAAACGACGGTCACAGACATTTTTCAGGCCGCTGTGGCCAGCCGTCAGGCGGACTGCGGGAACCGTTTTACAGTTGAAATCCCGGATGGAACGCCACCTCTGCCTATTGACCGCGCGGCCATAGGCGGTGCGATCGATAACTTGATCGACAACGCGATTAAATATGGCCTGCCGGAAACTAAAATAACCCTGAGGGCCGGATTTGATGAAAATTTCATCAGGCTGGAGGTGGAGAATCAGGGGCCGCCAATCGCCCTGGAAGAGCGCGCCAGAATTTTCGAGCGGTTCTACCGGGGCGAGCGCAGCCGCTGTCAGGGCGTGGGCGGCACCGGGCTGGGGCTGGCCATTGTCAAGCATGTGGCCCTGAACCACGGCGGCGAAGCCCTGGTGGACTGCTCGAAACAGGGGCGGGTGGCGTTCATTCTCAAACTGCCGCGGCAGTCTCCGGCAGGTGACGCACATTGAGGCCGCGCACCATGAAAATCACTTCCTCCGCCAAGTTGGTGGCGTGGTCGCCAAGCCGCTCCAGGTTGGAGGCGGCGTTAATCAGCTCCAGCCCCCAGGCTACTTTTTCCCCGTCGGATTTCATGACGTCAATGGCCTCAGCCCTGATGGCGCGATAGAGGCCGTCCACCTGATCATCGAGGGTCAGGACGGTTTTGGACAGGGATGGATCGTCTCTGGCCAGCGAATCCAGAGCCAGTTCCAGCATGCCCCGGGCGGCCGCTATCATCTCTTTCATTTTTTCCGGCAGCGGCCAGGGGTTTTCCATTTCACCCAAGGCCAGCGCCCGGCGGCTGAGGTTGGCGGCCTGATCACCCACCCGCTCCAGCTCGGCCGCCAGACGCAGACAGGCCGTCAGGAAACGAAGATCCCCGGCCACCGGCTGGCGGGTGGCCAGAAGAAGAATGGCCCGGTCATTGATGGCGTTCTCCATGGCATTGACCAGATTGTCCCGCTTGATGACGGTCACGGCCAGTTCGCCCCTGGCCTCCAAAAGGGCCCTGGCGGCCTCATACACATTGAGTTCAACGGTGCGGCTCATTTGAATCAGGTCTCTTTTCAGTCCTGATAGTTCTTTTTCAAAAAATCCCTGCGTCATGGTTCATCTCTCAGCCGAAACGGCCGGTTATATAGTTTTCAGTGCGTTTGTTCACCGGATTGGTGAACAGCTCTTTGGTCGGGCCGAATTCCACCAGTTCGCCAAGATAGAAAAAGGCGGTGGCGTCGGAAACCCTGGCCGCCTGCTGCATGTTGTGGGTGACGATGACAACGGTCAGTTCCCGCGCCGCCTCTTTGATCCATTCTTCGATTTTGGCCGTGGCAATGGGGTCCAGGGCCGAAGTGGGTTCGTCCATCAGAAGAACATCGGGCGACAGGGCCAGGGATCTGGCGATGCACAGCCGCTGCTGCTGCCCGCCGGAAAGAGCCAGGGCCGATTTGTTCAGCGCGTCCTTGACTTCTTCCCACAGCGCGGCCGAACGGAGGGCCTTTTCCACTATCGAATCCAAATCGGCCGATTTTTTTATGCCCACCAGGCGCGGCCCGTAGCAGATGTTTTCATAGATGGATTTCGGAAAGGGGTTCGGTTTTTGAAAAACCATGCCCACTTTCCGCCGCACCTCCACCGGGTCGGCGTTCCGGTCGTAAATCGACCGTCCTTTCACCAGCACCCGGCCGGACATCCTGGCCCCGGCCACCGCGTCGTTCATGCGGTTCAACAGACGCAGAAAAGTTGATTTGCCGCAGCCGGAGGGGCCGATGAAAGCGCTGATGCGTCGTTCCTCCAAATCCAGATTGATTTTTTTCAGAGCCTGAAAGTCGCCATAGAAAAAATCGACTTCATGGGCGGAAATGGCTGATGTGTTCACCATTGACGTTCCTTCCTCAATCTGGCCCGCAGAATTATGGCGCACAGCGACAGGCCCAGGGTCAGTGAAAGCAGCACCAGCACCGAGCCGTATTGCAGAGGCCGGGTGGCTTCGATATGGGTGCCGCTGGTGGCCAGATTGTAAATATGGGTGGACAGGGCCATGACTTCGCTAAAAACCGAATCAGGCATGGCCAGGGTATAGGCGGCGGCGGCCGTGAACATGATGGGCGCGGTCTCACCGGCGGCCCGGCCCAGGGAGAGGATAGCTCCGGTGAGCATGTTCGGCAGAGCCGCCGGGAGAATCACCTGGCGAATGGCCTGCCATTTGCCCGCCCCCAGGGCTGTGGCCGCCTCCCGGAAAGTGAGGGGCACCTGCCTTAGGGCTTCTTCAGAGGCGGCCGTGACCGTGGGCAGAATCAGGAGGGCCAGAGTCAGGCAGCCGGAAAGCAGGGAGCGGCCGAAACCGAACTGCCCCACAAACAGGGCCAGGCCAAACAGCCCGAAGACCACCGACGGCACCCCGGCCAGATTGCTGACCCCCAGGCGAATGACCGTCATCAGCGGCCCCGGCCGGGCGTATTCAGAAAGAAAGACGGCCGCGCCGCAGCCCAGGGGCAGGGCGATCAGGAGCGCCCCGGCGGCCAGGGCCAGCGTGCCTAAAATGGCCGGAAAAACTCCCCCGGCGGTCATGCTCTCGCGGGGGAATTGGCTCAGAAATTCCCAATTCAGGGAACCGGCCCCCTGCCAGACGACAAAGGTAATGATGAACGCGAGAGTCCCCAGCACCGTTAAGGCGCTCAGCCTGACCATAGTCAGAGCCACGGCCTGGCTTCTTTTCCTGGCTGAATACTTTCGCGGAAAAATTTCCGAACTCATGCTGTTTTCCCTTTCCAGCGGCGGCCCAGCCAAAAGGCCGTGAGGTTGAAAGCCAGCGTCATCATAAACAGCACCCCGCCAATGGCGAACAGGGCCTGATAGTGGCGGCTGCCTATGGGAGTCTCGGCCATTTCAGCGGCCAGGGTCGAGGTTAAAGGCCGGATGGAATCAAAGAGCGAGCCGGGGATTTGGGCCGAGCCGCCCGCCACCATCAATACCACCATCGTCTCGCCCAAAGCCCGGCCCAGCCCCAGAATGACGGCTGTGGAGAGGCCGCTAACGGCGGCGGGCATGGTGACACGCCAGATGGTTTCCCACTGGGTGGCCCCCAATGCGGTGGAGGCGTCCTTAACTTCGCGCGGGACTGACGACAGGGCATCGTCACCGATGGAGGCTATGGTCGGGGTGGCCATCAGGGCCAGCAGGAGAGCGGCGTTGGTCAGGTTCAGGCCGCTGGGGATATCCAGGACGCTCTGCATGAACGGCGCGACCACTACCATGCCCACAAAGCCCAGCACCACCGAGGGAATGGCCGCCAGAAGCTCCACCACCGGTTTCACCCATTCGCGCACTCTTTTACCGGCCACGCAGGCCAGGTAAACGGCCAGCCCCAGGCCCAGCGGCCCGGCCAGGAGAACCGACAGGGCGGTCACGGCCAGGGACGCGGCCGCCAGCGACAGGGTGCCGTATTCAGCCGGTTCATAGCCCGGATACCATAAGGGGCTGAGGAAAAACTCTTTGGGGCTTATGCCCGGACCCTCCGGGCCGTCGATGAACAGCCCGGCCGCTTCACGGAAGATAAAGACGACGATCAGCAGCATGGCCCCCAATGAAAGCGCCGCGCAGAGCAGAAAGAAAAACCTGGCCCCTTTTTCGCCGGCCGAAAGCCGCTCGCGGGGCATGGGGCGGGCGGCGGCCCCGGCCGCCGGAGACCCGGCCTGGGTCTCCGGCATCGGCAGCGGCATGTCCACGGCCAGGCGGCCCACATATTCGCTGTTCATAATGGTCACTTCTTTGGGACAAAGCCTTCCTGTTCAACCAGCTTCTGGCCGTCCGGGCTGATCAGGAAAGTGATGAAGCTGTTGGCCGCGTCCGTCCCGTCTTCCCTGGTGAACATATAGAGTTCCCTGGAAATGGGATAGGTGGAATCCTGCACCGTGGCCACCGAAGGTTTTATGCTTTCGATTTCCAGGGCCTTGATCTGCGGATTGATGTAGCCCAGCCCCACATAGCCGATGGCGTATTTATTGCCGGCCACCGCCTGGGCCACGCCGCCGTTGGAAGCCTGCACCTGGGCGTCCGGCCGGACTCTTTCGCCTTTCATGACTTTTTCCAGCCATACTTCAAAGGTGCCGCTGGAGGCGTCGCGGTTTATGGGCACAATGGGCTTGTCTTCGCCGCCCACTTCCTTCCAGCTTATATAAGTGCCGTTATAAATATTTTTCAATTGACCCAGGGTCAGGTTTTTAACCGGGTTGTTCGGATTGACCACAACGGCCACACAGTCGAGAGCCACGGCGTGGCGAACCAGTTTGACCTTTTCCTGTTCGGCCCGCGCTTTTTCCTTGTCCTTGAGGTCGCGGGAGGAATTGGCGATATCAACCGAACCTTCAACAATGGCCTTGAGCCCATCGCCGCTTCCGGTGCCGGAGACCGACAGCATCATATCGGGATGAAGGCCCATATAAACTTCGGCCGCTTTCTGGGCAATGGGCAGAACCGTGGTCGAGCCTGAGATGCGGATGTTTTTATCCGTCTGGGCTAAGGCGGCGACGGAGTTGAGGGTCAGGGCCGCTGCGATGAGGGCGAATAAAATTCTCTTCAATGACATGTGATAGCTCCTTGGTTGCTTGTTAAATCGTCAACCGGTGTTGACGTGCTGAATTTAACAGGCTCAGGTTACAATCAGGTTACAGGTCGGTTACAATTCCGTTAATTTTTTAGTCATTTATTATTGCAAAGCGCTATTTTAGATTTGCCCGGCGGCCATCGTTATGCTACCGTAAGTTTTGGAGGAAGCAGTTATGGAAAGCAGACGGCCGCGTCTTCTGGCTGTGGAGGACGAAAGGGATATTCTCGATCTTTTGCTGATGACTTTCACCGCTGAAGGCTTTGAGGCCACCGGCGCTGAAGACGGCTTGTCGGGGCTGGAAAAATGCGTCTCACTCCATCCTGATATTCTGATCCTGGATCTGATGCTGCCGCGCCTGGACGGGCTGGAACTGTGCCGCCGTTTGCGCCACGACGGGCGTTTCAGGCAGCTCCCCATAATCATGCTCACAGCCAGGGCCGAAGAGGCCGACCGCCTGAAGGGCTTTGAAACGGGGGCTGATGATTATGTGGTCAAGCCTTTCAGTTTTAAGGAATTGGTCATGCGGGCCAGGGCGCTGTTAAGAAGAAGCGGGGCGGTTGTTTCCGGCGGGGACAGCGGGCGGAGAGAGGAAGCCGTGATGCGGTTCGGTTCGCTGGAGATTGACCATGCGGCCCGGCGGGTGACTTTCAAGGGACGGGAAATTTCCTTAACGGCCACGGAATATAAACTGCTCTATTACCTGGCCGGCCGTCCCGGCTTGGTGGTGGAGCGGGGGCAGCTTCTGGAGGAAGTCTGGGGCTATCAGGAAGACAGTTACGCCAGAACCATCGATACCCACATGCGCCGCCTGAGGCAGAAGCTGGGGGAGGCTGAGGTCTATCTGGAAACGATACGCGGGGTGGGATACAGGTTCAAGTTGTCCTGACTGGATCATCTAATTGCGGAATAGCGGTTGGCCGCCGCCGGGAGAAATGTTTTTGCCCGGTGAGGTTCCGGGGGTCTTTAGTCACCTCACCGGGCAAAAACATTTCTCCCGGCGGCTACATCGTAGGCTGTTATGAAGGTTGAAAGGTGGGCGCAGTCGAGTAGGGGATGAAAGGCGGGTCAAGGGATGTCTGAATGTTTTAGCTTTTGCATGGTCCTATACCCGCACGAATCATTCAAAAGCCATAGCGTCGGGGGCCACGCTCTTAATACGATGATGGCCGCCAAAACTAACGATTACTGGAAAGTCTCACCTAGACGTGGGGTCCGGGCCCTGCCCGGGGGGGGCCCGCCGTCATGGGGAATCTGTTGCCACTTTGCGCGATGGAGCAGATTATCGAGCATGCACCCTTGATGCATGTGATTCCCAATGACGGCGGGGTTCGTGATGGTCAGCGAACCAGCGTCCTGACCAGAAAATCCTCTAAAACTTCAATCAGGCCGGATATGGAACTGAGAAGGACAAATTCATCCGATTGATGAATGTTCTCCCCGGCCGCACCCACCAACAATGCCGGAGCGCCGCCCAGACGGGTGCCAAGATAATTGAAATCGCCGATGGTGGCCAGGTAGCCGTAGTTTGGCTCTCGGCCGCAGACCTGGCGCATGGATTCAATCATGGCGGCCGCATGGGGATTTTCCCTGGGGACAGTGTAGGGCTGATAGAGCCTGGTGGGTTCGGAGGGATAATCTCGTAAACCCAGTTTATAGCGGCTCTTCAGATTCAGGCTGTCCAGAAGCTCCCGCACTTCACCCAGAACCGCCTCAACTTCATCTCCGGTCACGATGTGGCGCTGAACGGTGACTTTGGCGTATTCCGGCACACTACAGGCTCCGCCGTCGGCCTCCATGGAAATGGGGCAGACCCGGCCGCCGCCTAAAAGGGGATCTTCACGGGGCGTGATGCGTTTCAAAGCGCCCAGAAATTTTCCGGCGTCCACAGCCGCGTTGATGCCGTCTTCCGGCATGGCCGCGTGAGCCGCCTTACCGAAGAACTCAACCTGATAGACGAATGAGCCTCGCGCACCCAGGGCCAGGGTCGGGAAATCCTGTTTGGTGAACCCGGCCGATGGTTCCGTGACGATTGAACAATCGACGCCCTCCAGGGTGCCGTCTTCTATGAGCGCGTTGGTTCCGAGGCCGAAGGGGCCTTCTTCATCCGAAACCAGAGTCAGAATGATCCGGCCGGAAAATTTCGGATTCTTTTTTACAAAATTTCGCATGGCCAGCATCATGGCGCAGCAGCCGGATTTCATGTCCAGCGCGCCCAGTCCGTACATCCGGTCGTCTTCAATGAGCCCGGCATAGGGATCACGGCTCCAGCCTTTGGTGAGGGTGACGGTATCGAGGTGCCCGTTGAGGCAGACAGTCGGGCCGGCGCTCTGACCGGCGGCCGTACAGACGACGTTTTCGCCGTCATACTTGAAAACCTTTGATTCGCTGTATTTGTGAAAAAGCGGATCAAAACCCTGTTCCTTTAACCAGCCATGGGCGTAGCGCATTACTTCCGCCTCCTGAAAATAGGGGCTGGAAATGGCCACAAGGTCTTTCATCAATTCGATCATTTCCGCGTTTTGACCGAAGTTTTTACGAGCTGATTGCAAAGCTTAGCGCTCCTTTGCGGTAGGTTGCGGCGGCCGTCGACGGGCGCGGCCGCCGATTTGTCATCCCTGTTCCTCAGCCGGTTCAGGGCATTTGAGGGCGGCCATTTCCTTGCGGTCCAGATTCTGATAATCAGATCGCATGAGCAGATAAGTTTTCACGTTCAAAACCGCCAACAGTATGCCCAGAGGCGTGGCCACAATCAAGGCGATGGTTTTGATGGTGTTCAGTTCCACTTTAATCAGCGTCAGAATCAGCGGCATAATGGCCAGGAGAATACACCAGTAAAGGCGGAACAGCGGTGAAGGGTTATCTTTTTTCAGCTTCGATGAAGCCACCGAGGCCAGGGTGAAGGAGGTGCCGTCCAGAGTGGTGGCCATGAAAAGAATGGCCACGATCACGAAAGCCAAGAGGGCCAGGCTGGGCAGCGGTGTGGTTTTCAGGATTTCCACGATCATCAGGTTGCCCTGACCGGCGGCGACCATATCAGCGGCGGCCACGGTTCCGGCCAACTGCTGTTTCATGGTGTAGCTCTGCATGATGCCGTGCATCACATAGCACCCGGCCGAACCGGCCACCAGATTCATCCAGATAGCGTCCTTCAGCTTGTGCCCCTTGAAAATCCTGGTGATGAACACGCCCATCATCGGGCCGAAGGTCATCCAGTAAGCCCAGTAAAAGACGGTCCAATACTGAGGGAAACCGCCCTTGTCGATAGCGTCGGTCCAGGTGCTCATGCGGACGTATTCCTGAACCATCAGGCCCATCCCGGTCAGAACCATTTCCAGCACGAACACCGGATTGGCCAGGATGAACATGAAAGCCAGGAACGCGATGTAAATGCCCACATTGACGTTACTGATCTTGGACATGCCTTTGCCCAGCCCCACATAGGACGACAGGGTGAACACGGCCGAGATCACCAACACGATGGTGACGCTCATCCCGAATCCGGCCGGCACTCCTAAAATGGCGGCCGTGCACTCGGAAATCAGGGGAACGCTTAACCCCAGGCTGATGCCGCAGACCCCAAAGCAGGCGAAGATGAAAATGGCGTCGATGAGGCGGGTGAGCCCGACCGGCCATTTGTCGTTGTAGAGCGTGGAGCAGACCGCGCTCAGCCGGAATTCCTTACGGCCCCGGAAATAGAAGCTGTAAATAATGGGCATGGCGCAGATAGCGTAAAAGGTCCAGGCCGAGGGGCCCCAGTGGAAGAAGTTGTAGGCAAAGCCGTATTCAACGGCCAGGGCGCTTCTGGCGGCAATGCCGAAGGGCGGATCATTGAAATAATACAGAACTTCGGTAAAGCTCCAGAACAGGGCCGAGGCCCCGAAGGAGGCGCAGAAGAGCATGTTGAAAATAACCAGCTTGGAAAATTCCGGCTTTTCATTGCCCAACTGTAACTGGCCGTATTTGGAGACCATCAGAAAAGTCAAAAAGCCCAGCGCCGCCAAGGCGAAAGCCAGGAAGAGGGTATCGAGATTGAACAGTATCCAGTGGAAGATTACGTCAGCCGCTTTGGTGCTTCCTTCGGGATACAGATAGACCACCGCACCCAGGATTACCACTAAAATGGTGCTGACAACGGTTATGGGCACATTAATGGGCAGATTGTTATTATTCTGATTCAAAGCTTCAGGCTCCTTTCCGTTTTGGCCTCAATCTCCGCCCCGGCGGGCGGAGATTGAACCGGTCGTCTTATTCATGAATCCTGATAACGCACTTGTCGTCGCCTTTGGTTTTGCAGGCGCAGACTTCAGCCTTCAGCTTCGAATTGAATTTGGAATACATCCGCTGATAGCACGAATCGCAATAAACCGACATCTTCTTTTTGTCGCCCAGCCAATTCCAGGTTTCCTCCAGTGGGCAATAGGATACGTCCAGCTCGATGCCGCCCTGTATCTCCTTAATCTCCATGCCCCAGGTTAGGATGTAGGGCATGTCGAAATAATCCAGGGCCGTGCGCGCGCTCTGGCCGCCGATGATGTCGCTGTTGCGTTCCATGATGCACTCGGCCCTGGCGTCTTCATAGGCGTGGATGAGGCGGATATATTCCTTCTCGGCCACATCAGGCAGAAACTCCTCCAGCACTTCGCGCAGGTAATAAATAGAGGCCGCATACCAGCGCATCATGCGCTTCACACCGCCCTTGACGATATTGTATTCCGTGTCATAGAGCCAGTCTTCAGCCACGTTTTCGCCGGGGTAGGGCGGAATCTCATCAGGCACCCGTGCGTCGCCCGGCAGCACCCATTGGAACATGCAGTGATCGTCGCCTTTGGTCATGGTGCGGCATATGGAAACCACCGCGTCCGGGTGATAGGTGGTAGTAAAACTCTGATGCAGCTCGTCACAGAACACATCGCCCATAAGGCCGATGTCATGCTGCTTCATGCGATCGAACATCACGCATTCGCCGGGTGAGACTTTCAGCTTCAGGTTATATGGGGTCCAGCTGTAATCCTTCTTCCACATGGGGATGAAGACGTTGTTGACCGGGTTGTCGGTATAGACGAAAAGGTTTTCAACATTAATAGGAACGCCAAGGGCCTGGTTGCCTTTTCTGATCTGCTGGCCGCGCCAGTTGGCGTGGCGGCGCAGCCAGGTTCTGGCCACTATTTCGCCGGTGGTTCCATATTTTTCATAAAGATCGGGAGCCACCACGATCCAGAACATGCTTTCCATATCGTACAAAGGCGGCGTGATTTCGTTGAGCATGGCTTCATAATTAAACTCAAGTTTTCGCATGGTATCTCCCCTAAGCTCCAGCGGTCTTTCATCCGCTTTTAAGACAAATCAGTTAAAAAACTCCCACTTCAAACAAGATTATTAGTACGGTCACCTCCTTTTCTAACCATTTATTATTACTTGATTTTTATAATATCATACCACCGTTTTCAGAACCGGTTGATTTAAAGTTTAATATGAAAATTTTTTCAAGATTTTTTTGCCCGTATCTATATGCGCTTAAATCACGATAAACAATTTTTAAACATATTGTCTGCTATAATCAGATCAAAAAAGGAGTTATCCAACATGCGCAATATTGATCTGCTCTTAACCAACGGCCGGATTTACTCCATGGAAGAAGATTGTCCGGTATACAGCTGGCTGGCCATAAAGGATGGCCTGATCATCGACGCCGGTAACGGGGAGCCGCCGGAAATAATAAACGCCGCCGAATCAATCGACCTCGGCGGCAAGTGTGTTCTGCCGGGCATGTATGACAATCATGTGAACCTGGTTCTGGCCGGCATAAATAGTTTTTCAATCAACCTCAGCCACGCCGAATCGCTGGCGGAGGTGCTGGACATAATATCGGATAAAGCCAGAAACATTTTCCCCGGCGATCTGATCCGCTGTGTGGGGTATTTGGAATCAAACCTTAAGGAACGCCGTTATCCAACCCGTCAGGAACTGGATTCCTGTGCGCCCAATAATCCGGTTATCGTCATCAGCGTAGCTCACCATTGCAGCGCCGTCAATTCCCTGATGCTGCATCGGCTGGCCCTTCCATATAATCTGGCCGGTATGGAAAAGGGGGCCGGAGACGTCTATTCAGGATATCTGACTTATCAGGCCAATGTCTATGCCCGCAACAAACTTTTTTCGCAGATGGATGACCGGCTGCGAACGGAGGCGGTGGGCCGGGTGGTAAAAATGGCCATAGCCGCCGGACTGACCAATCTGGTGACTTTTGAAGGCGGCTATATTTCCCATGAAAACCACGCCCGCTACATCATCGATCACCGCTCGACCTTCCCCATTGACATCAAGCTGTTTTATCAGTCGTCCGACCTGGAGAAAGCGCGGCGGTACAATCTGGAGCACGTCGGCGGCATGTTTCTGGACGGCACCTTCACCGGCCGCTCGGCCGCCATTTCCGCCAATTATCTGGACGCTGAAGGGCGCGGCCGCTTATACTTCACGCAGGACGATATTAACAGCCTGGTGCTTCAGGCCCACAGAGCCGGTTTTCAACTGACCGGCCACTGCGACGGCGACCGGGCGGTGGAGCAGATTATCGCGGCCTACGAGTATGCCCAGTCAAAATATCCGCGTGAAGGGCTTCGCCACAGGATTGAACATTGCGAGCTGTTTAATGATGACTTGATAAAACGGGCCAAAGAGCTTAATCTTATTCTGTCCATGCAGCCCGCCTACGAGCACCACTGGGGCGGCCGGGACGGCATGTATCAGCGGAGCATGGGGCTTTTAGGCATGCGCACCAACCCTTTAAGGGAGCTTCTTGAGGCCGGGCTGACCATTGCGGGCGGCTCTGATTATGACATCACCGACATCAATCCCTGGCTGGGCATTCACATGGCCGTCAACCATCCCAACCGGCAATCCCGCATCACGGTGGCCGAGGCTATTAAGATGTATACCATTGACGGCGCTTATGCGGTGTTTGAGGAAAACGTCAAGGGCAGCCTGGCGCCGGGCAAGAAGGGCGACCTGATAATTCTTGATAAGGACCCCTATGAAACTCCTTCAGATTCATTAAAAGAGGTTCGGGTACTGACGACCATCAAAGAGGGCAACATTTTGTATCATCATGATGAAATTGTTGAAATGTAATGGCCCCGGCAGTAATTAGAGTATAAATATGGGCAGAAATCTGACGCTTGAAATAATAACCCTGGGTGATTTCAGGATGCTCTTTCGCGGGCGTGACCTGATGGAATCCCTGAGCAGCAAGGCCCTGGCGCTGATCTGCTATCTGGCGCTGTCGAGAAATCACACCGCCGGACGGGATATGCTGGCCAGCCTTTTCTGGAATGAGGAGAATTCTGAATCGGCCAGATACAATCTCAGGTTCACCATGTGGAAGGTGAAGAAGTTTTTCCGGGAGCGGCATGGTTTCCCGGATGTGCTCTGCGTGGACAGAAAGTTTATCCGGCTGCACCCTGATATTGAGGTGAAAGCCGATATAATTGAAGTTAAGGAACTTTATGAAGAAGCCGGGGGGGCGGCCGGGAGCATCGAGATTTTTGAGAAAATCAGGGAAATATATCAGGGTGATTTTCTGGAAAACTATGAATTCAAAAATTGCTATAAGCTCAATGACTGGATTTTCTATGAGAAGGAAGATCTGCAATATTTGTATTCCCGTGTTCTGCACGCTCTGGCCGACCATTATATGAAAAAGTCGGCCCTGAAAAAGGCCGCCGACATTTACCGGGAGATGATAAAAACAAATCCCTTCATCGAAGATTTTCACGTAGCCCTCATCAGGGTTTATCTGGCCATGGGCGACCGGAGCAGCGCCCTGAAGCAATATGAGAAGTGCGTAAATATTCTGCGCGACGAGCTTAATGTCGCCCCCATGGCCAGCACCAGAGAGGTTTATGACGAAATTGTCGAGGGCCGCCGTCAGTCTGACAGCGAGCGGGAGGAGGCCGGTTCCGCCGACAGCCCGGCTCAGGCGGCGGGGGAGCTGGTCATTTGCCATAACTGCCACGAATCATTTGTCCAGGCTTATGACCATTCCGAAGCCGGCCTGAAAATTTCCACCGACTGCGGTTCCAACGTGGGCGTGGCCTATTTCTGGGTTTGGAACATTCTGGAGGAAGTGTTCGACTCCATGGATGAGGCCAGGCTGCGCAATATTCCGGCCTACCACTGGAAAGATGTCATGGTGTATAACAGCCGTATTTACGAACTGCTGCCGCTTGAAGACCGCGATGCGCCGCTCCATCCGGCTGATACCATCCGAAGTTTTTCTTCCCTGCTGTCCATCCTGAAAACTCTTGCCGACGGCGGCGGCCTGGATATTTTTGTGGAAAACTATTCCAACATGGATGTTGAATCAAAGGATTTCTTTTTATTTCTGTCCAACCGCCTGAAAAAGGGCGGGCTCAAGCTGCATATCTGCGTTTGAGGTTCGGAGGCTGCGGCCTTCGGCCGCGCAATTTAAAGGACTTGGCCCGAAGGGCCAACCAAAGGGTTCCGCCCTCTGGACTCCGGCTGGGGGAGGGCCCACGCGGGCCCTGCCCCAGACCCCACCCGCGCCAAGGGGCAAGCCCCTTGGAACCCCAAGAGGTCAGGGTCAGATTCAACTTTCTTTTTTCCGCATCGCCGCAACTCGCTTCGGGTACGAAGCTCAGACAAGCGGCGACGCTTCTTACAGGGTCACCTTTAACTGTTGTTAGCGGCTTCACGTTGTGTTGTTGCATTCCGCTATAGTTAGCTTCATCAAAGTTTTGTTGTTTCACGTATGTTCGGCTTAAATCAGCTTTCCCTTAAAGGCCCTTTCCCGTGCTGTCATCGCGTCTTTTCGCCGCCGTTGCTTTTAATAATGAGTTGTTCGTTATTAAGGCGGGAGGTGAACTTCATCTTGGTAATTCAGGGATATTATTTTCTGTCGAGTTTGTGTATAATTCACTAATCATCGTTTTTTGACGAAACACTTTTGATCGGATGGTGAACACATGGCCGCATCGAAAAAGAAACCCAGTCAGCTGGCTGAAAAATTTATCAGCTATCTCGGCTGCCCCTGTGAAATTTTCGCCGGGCTGGAAGATGACGACGAAATGGTTGGCGCCTATAAGGAAGCTGTTGAGGACGGGCGAGCCAATGGCTATATTCCGCTTCTGATCATACCTGATGAAACTCTTTTTGAGCAGATCACCATTGATTTTGTGGATGACAGCGATCTGGGGTTTGACCCGGCGGAGGTGGCCAGTCGGAGAATCGAAATCCTCAAAGACGCGGAAAATGTTGACGCCAAAGCCTGCCTGGACGATCTGTGGCTGGAACTGACCGAAGGTGAGAATTCTGAGAACTATGAGCCCGGCCCGGTTGAGGGCGACAATATCCTGTCCTATTTCAGTTCTTATTGGGACTATGACACCAATCGGACCATGGAAGTGATTCTGGCCAGAATACCGGCCGCGCACCCCTGGGAACTGGCCGCCTGGATGCCCATGGGCGGGTTTAACGATTGCACCACGCCGGAAAACCAAGTGGCCGTGATGAAAAGGTGGCATGAAAAATATGGGGCCATGCCCGCCCTGGTAGCCAGTGACGCCTGGGAATTTACGGTGCCGGAGCCCCTCTCGGATAAGGAAGAAGCCCTTAAGCTGGCCTATGAACACTATGCCTTCTGTTTTGACCGCGTTGAGCAGTATGGCCGTGATGAATATAAGACCGGCAATCTCGCTGATTCCCTGATGAAATCCACCGTCTGGTATTTCTGGTGGGACTAAGGGGACAACATCGATAGAGCCTGGCCCCATGAACGAGCAAAACGAAAGCCGCGAGCATATTGAGATCCTTTGGACCCTCATCCTTCTGACCGTTTTTCTCGGACAGGTGGATATCCGGCCGTTTTCCAACTTGTTCCGGTTCTCCCTCAGCGTCCCTTCGCTGTCGCTGATCCTTTTGTATTTCCCCTCCGCCTCACCGGTAATCTATTCCGCTGTGGCCGGTCTGGTTATGCTGGTCTTTCGGGTGGGCATAGCCGCCGCCTCACAGAACGCGCCGGCCCTGGAGGCGCTTTTTATTCAGCATTTTCCCGGCCTCATTTTCTATCTGACCTTTGGCCTGCTGTTCTCTTTTTTCAAAGTGCAGGAGAGAACCTCTCGCGGCTTGACCCTTTTTTTCCTGCTTCTGATTTGTGAGGTGCTGGCCAACCTGGCCGAACTGACCTGTGTCCACCTGCTGAAGCCGCAGCCCTTGGAAAAGGCCGTCTATTTCGTCGTGCTTTTCGGGGTGCTGCGTTCCTGCACCACCGCCGCCGTCTACCGACTGACCATTTACTGGCAGGAACGGCACGACCGCAAACAGCAGGAGGAACGTTACCGGAGGATGCTCCTTTTTTTCTCCAACATCAAAACCGATCTCCTCTTTTTTAGAAAATCAATGGATGACATTGAAACCGCCATGAAATACAGCTACAGCCTCTATGAAAAGCTGAAAGGCGGGCGGCTGGGCGAGGAAGCCTTGTCCGTCTCGCGGCGGATACATGAAGTGAAGAAGGAATATCAGCGTATTATTGCCAGCATGGAGAAAGCCCTTTCCGGCGAATACATCGAACAGCCCCTCAGGCTGTCGGAGATTTTCGCCCTGCTTCAAGCCAGCACGGAAAGCCTCCTGGCCGCGAAAAACGAAAAAATCGAAGTGTCTTTCCGCTGTGACGACGACTGGCTCATCGGCCCTGATTATAAGATGATTTCCATCATCAACAACCTGGTCATCAATTCCGTCGAGGCCATGAGCGGAGGGCCGGAGGGAGGGCGGATCGAGGTTGTCTCCCATCTGGAGGGCGATAATTATTTGATTGAAGTGGCCGACAATGGCCCCGGCATTCCCGAAGACCTGCTGGACTGTATTTTCGAACCCGGTTTTTCCACCAAATTTGATCCGCGAACCGGGGCCATGTCCACCGGGATTGGGCTGGTACATGTCAAAAACATTGTTGAAACTCATAGCGGCGGCCGTATTCAGGTGGAATCTGGCCCTGATGGGGCACGTTTCCGCATAAGCCTCCCGGTTGAGCGAAATAAGGACGGCACTGAAATTGAAAGCTGATTTTTATATAGTTGACGATGATCGAACTGTTCGGAAAATTCTGGGCAAGATCATAGCCGATCATGATTTGGGCCTGGTGGTGGGCGAAGCTGAGGACGGGGCGGCTGCCCAAAAGGAAATCGCCGCCCTCATGCCGGACATCGTTCTCATCGACCTTCTGCTGCCGGGGGTGGACGGTATCACTCTGGTAACTTCCCTGAAAAATGATTGCCCCAAAACCTCTTTTGTCATGCTCTCCCAAGTGGCCGATAAGGACATGGTCGCCAAAGCCTACCAGTCCGGGGTGGACTTTTTTATCAATAAACCCATTAACATCATTGAAGTGGTGTCCGTGATCGGGCAGGTGCATGAGCGGATGAGCATGCGCAATATCATCCAGTCGCTTAAGGTGGCCATCGGCGGGATTGATTCCCAGCCCAGCCGCGATTCCGGGCGTCCGTCCGAGGAGGTCCGGCGGCGGCAGATCAAGGGCACCCTGGCCAAGCTGGGCATTCTGGGGGAAAACGGCAGCGAGGATATTGTGGAAATGTGCCTGATGATGCTGGGCAGGACCTCCGGGCCGGAAACATCCCGGAAGATGAGCGATCAATATGCCCTTCTGGCCAAAAAATACGCCGAGGAGCAGGGTTTGTCAATCAACGCGGCCAGCGTTGAGCAACGCATTCGCCGGGCCATATCCAAAGCTTTGAACAACACCGCCAACCTTGGGCTGGAAGATTACGGCAATGAATTTTTTGTGGCTTTCAGCAGTTCCTTTTTTGAATTTACCGAGGTTCGCCGCCAGATGAATTTTATTCGCGGCGTTTCAGACACCCAGGGTAAAATAAGCGCGAAAAAATTCATCGAAGGTCTGGTGATGCAGGTTCAGAACGAATAGTCAAGGAATGCGGCTGGTTCATAGTAGCCCTATAATCCCTGGACCGCATTGACCCGCGGGAAGTCAGCTCAATTTTGATTAGAAGTCATTTCATAAATATCTTTTTGTTCCCTGGCGTCGTTGCGGGAATCTTTTAAATGCTCGAAATATATTGTATATCCTCAGGCTTAAAAAGCCTTCGCGCCTAGCCAGAAAACATAAATCTTATTTATGAAATGAATTGTATTAAATGGCGGCCAGCAACTTGGTGAAGTCATCCTCGCTCAGAATTTTCAGACCCAGCGCTTCAGCTTTGGTGAGCTTGCTTCCAGCGGCTTCACCGGCCACAACGTAGTCCGTCTCTTTGCTCACCGAACTCATCACCTGCCCGCCCAAGGCCTGAATGCGTGATTTAGCCTCCGCCCTGGTATAGTTGGCCATAGTTCCGGTTAGAACGAATTTCTGGCCCGACAGCGGCGCGGCCGCCCCAGCCGCCGGTTCCTCAACGGTGGGCCTGATGCCCAGTTCATCGCCGGTCAGATCGGCCAGAAAAGCCGCGTTCAGTGGATTGTTAAAAAATTCTTCCAGACTGTAGGCCACTTCCGGGCCGACATCATTAAGTGAAGTCAGCTCCTCTTCAGAGGCCGCCTCCAGAGCTTTCAGCGATTTGAAACGTTCAGCCAGAATCTGGCTGGTGCGTTCACCAACGTGGCGGATGCCCAGGCCGTGAATGAAACGCCATAGTGAGGCAGTTTTGGATTTTTCCAGCTCCATCAAAAGATTCTGAGCCGATTTCTCACCAAAACGCGGCAGCACCTTCAACTGATCAAGAGTCAGGCGATAGATGTCGGTGGGAATTTTTACCAGATTGTCGGCCAGGAGGCGCTCCACCAGACTGTCGCCCAGCCCCATGATGTTGAGGGAATTTTTGCCGCCGAAATGAGCGAAACGCTCACGCACCTGCGCCGGACACCAGGGATTGGGGCAGCGCCAGGCTGCCTCACCGGCCCGCCGCACCGCCTCGGTGTGGCATACCGGACATTGGCTGGGGAATTTATAGGGTTCCAGCCCCACCGGCCGTTTTTCCAGCACCACTTCCACCACTTCCGGGATGACCTCACCAGCTCGCCGCACCAGAACGGTATCGCCGGGACGCACATCTTTGCGCTCCAGCTCGTCCTGATTATGGAGTGTGGCGTTACTGACCGTCACTCCGCCCACGGCCACCGGCTCCAGACGGGCCACCGGCGTCAGGATGCCGGTGCGGCCCACCTGCACGTCAATATCCCGCACCTTCGTCTCGGCCAGACGCGGCTTGAACTTGGCGGCCATAGCGTAACGGGGGGCGCGGGCCGTGGAGCCAAGGCGGCTCCACAGGGCCAGATTTTCAATGGTGATCACCAGTCCGTCAATCTCGTAAGGCAGATTTTCCCGCATCGCTTCCAGCCCGTGAAAAACTTTTAACACTCCGGTCAGGTCCTGATCACTGATTGTGAATTCAGAGGATTCAACTTTAAACCCCCAAGTCTTCAGGGCCGCCATAACCTGGCCGTAACTCTCAAAGCCGGTGGCCTGCGGGTCGGCCAAGCCATAGGCGAAGAATTTCAGGCTGCGGGAACGGGTGATGGAAGGGTCCAACTGACGCAGTGCCCCGGCGGCCGCGTTGCGGGGATTGGCGAACAGGCTCAATCCATCTTCTTCCCTGGACTGATTCAAACGCTGAAAATCTTCCTTTTCCATATAAACTTCCCCGCGCACCGTCAGGTGGGCCGGGAAATCAGCACCGGAGAAAAGGTCATCCCCGGTGCGCAAATGGCGGGGGATATCGGAAATGTTCAGGGCGTTGGCTGTGACGTTCTCGCCGGTTACGCCGTCGCCGCGGGTGGCGGCCAGAGTCAGGCGGCCGTGGTCGTATATCAATTCAATGGCCAGGCCGTCGAACTTAGGCATGGTGTGGAACTTCAATTCGCCGGAGCCCAGAAACCTTTTGGTCCGGGCTTCGAACTCATTGATCTCTTCAGGCCGCAAGGCTTTGTCCAGGCTCATCATCCGGGCTTCATGGCGCACCTTCGGCAGGCCTCCGGCCGGGGCGGCCGCGCCGACCGTCTGGGTGGGCGAATCCGGCGTCACCAGCTCGGGATACTTTTCCTCCAAATCCTTCAGTTCCTGAAAGAGGGCGTCCCACTGGTCATCGGTGATTTCAGGCGTGTCCTGGGCGTAATACAGATTGTTGTGATACTGAATCTGTTCGCGCAGTTCACCTATCCTCTGGCGGTCGCGTTCCTGGCTTGAATCCGTCATTATGTCCCCTCTCAGACTTCCCCGATGACCTTCCAGGCCAGCTCGGAAGCTGCTTTCACCGCTTCCTTGAAAGTGCGGTGATGAAATCCGGTGTGGTGGTCGTCCTCCACAATCTGATCAGAGATAACCAGAATGGCCGCCATTTTCACCCCTCTGAAAGCGGCGGCGGCAAAAAGGGCCGTGGTCTCCATATCGACTGTGGTGGCGCCGGCCGCCCGCTGGGCGCGGATCAAGGTTGATGTTTCCCTATAAATGCCGTCAGTTGACCAGATGACCTGCTCCTGTTGGTCGCGGGTCATCAAACCGGTTTGGCACCCGGCGGCGATAATCCTTTCACGCAGTTCCCCATCAGCTTCAAGGGGAGACGGATAGTGCGGCGATGTACCTTCGGTGGACAAGCCCTTGCCGGGGCAGACTATAGAGCCAATCTCCAGGCAGTCGCTGAGGCAGCCCGCCGAGCCGACAAAAATCAGCTCTCTGACGCCCCGGCGGATCAGCTCCTCCAGGGCCATCACGGCCATGGGCGCACCCAGCACCGGACCGGCCAGAAAGGCGGCCCCAGGCCAGAGCACCAGCCGGGTGGACATGCCTCCGAGTATGGAGGGTTGATCCTGGCTGCCGGAAGGACCGCAGCGGCGAACCAGGTTGATGTCGAAATCCGGGGCGGTCAGAATGCCCCGTTCCGGCAGCGGCGCATGTTTGGGTTTGTCCTTAAAGGTTATTTCAGTATCCGGGCTCATCATTACCTCTTACAGTATCAGCATGGCGTCGCCATAGCTGTAAAAATTCATCCCGGCACTGAGAGCCTCCGCATAGGCCGCCAAAACCCTCTCCCGCCCGGCCAGGGCCGAGACCAGCATCAAAAGGCTGGAACCAGGCAGATGGAAGTTGGTGATCAAGCCGTCTACCGCCTTGAAACTGTAGCCCGGCCGGATAAAGATGTCGCCCCAGCCGCTGGCGGCCGAGAGCGAGCCGGACGCGGCCGCCCACTCCAAAGAGCGCACGGTAGTGGTGCCTACGGCCACCACCGGCCGTCCTTCGGCTTTGGCCCTGTTAACGGCCTCGGCCGTCCCGATCGGGACATCGATGTGTTCACTATGGAGGCGGCCTGATTCAAGCTGTTCCCTGGTCAATGGGGCGAAGGTTCCGGCCGACACTTTCAAGGTGACAAAAGCTCGCTGAAAGCCATGCTGCTCAAGGCTCTTCAGCATTTCGCCGGTGAAATGCAGCCCGGCCGTGGGCGCGGCCACAGCCCCCGGTGTTTTGCCATAAACAGTCTGATAGCGGGAGCGGTCCTCCGGCCCGTCGGGCCGTTTGATGTAGGTGGGCAGAGGCACATGGCCAATAGCTTCCAGCACCTCAACCGGCTTTCGCTGGAAGTGGAACCTTATCAGCCGCTGACCGGCCTCATTCACATCCAGAACCTCGCCATTAAGCCGCTCATCCGTACCTTCACGGCTGAAGACCAACTCCGCGCCGGGCTTGATTCTGCGGCCGGGCTGCGCCAGGCACCACAGATCGTAATCACCGGCCTCCGCGCCCGCCTCGGGCGGCTGAAGGATAAAAGCCTCCACCTGTCCGCCGCTGCCGGGTTTCATGCCCCTGAGGCGGGCGGGCGTGACCCGCACCTCGTTAAAGATCAGAAGGGCCCGGTCCGGCAGAAGTCCCGGCAGGCCATCGAAAGGGCCAATGGAGACGCTTTCCCGGCTTCTGTCCAGAAGCATCAATCGGGACGCGCCACGCTTTTCCGGGGGCTTCTGGGCAATCCGCTCGGCGGGGAGGTCAAACATATATGGTGTCATTTCAGGCAGAATATTCACAGTATCACCGCATTTAATCAATGGACGCCCCTTCAATGACCCGCATGCTCTTCCACTTGCCCTGCCGGTAACGCCAGCCGCCGACGGCCGTCAGGACCAGGATATAAAAGACATAGGCCGCCCAGAGAGTGTAAATGGTGGCATGGCCGGAAATGGACAGCACCCAGACCGGCAGCGCCATAAAGAACACGCCGCAAATACCCATAACCGCCATGGGGAAAAACACGTCGCCCGCTCCGCTCAAGGCCCCGAAGCAGCAGAGGTAGATGCCGTCGAAAATAGTGTAGACAACCACAAAGCGCAAGAGAATTACGCCAAGGTCCATAATCATGGCCACGGTTTCAGGGTCATAGCTGTCGGCCATGAAAAGACTCAGGAGCGGCCGGGGGAAGACCAGAAAAAGTGTGGTCATGATTACCAGATAAAGGCTGCTGATGCCCACCCCGCTGACCACGGCTTCGCGGGCTTCTTCGGGCTTGCCCTTGCCGATGGATTGCCCCACCAGGATGCTGATGGTCGCCCCCACCCCGATCATCGGGAAAAAGGAAATAGCTTCAATGGAGAAAACGATATTGTTGGCCGCCAGATAAAGCTCGCCCAGGCGGCCGATGATGAACGCGAAGAAGGTGAAAGCGGCCAGTTCCAGGAAACGCTGGAAGCCGCCGGGAGCGCCAAACTTTATCATGCGTTTCAAAAGGGAAAGGTCAATGGCCCTGGCTTTGAAAATATCATGGCTCTTTTCCATTTTCCGATTGAAGATAAGCAGAATAAACAGTCCGGTGGTGACGAACCAGGAAATCACCGTGGCCACCCCGGCCCCGACAATGCCCCATTCCGGCAGGATCTGAACCCCGCCGATGGTCACCCCGAAGACCATGCCGCAAGTCAGGGGAATGTTGACAAACGCGCCCAGAAGGTTGCCCCACATGACGATACGGGTGCGCCCCAGCCCGGCCAGGAAGGAGCTCATGGCGAAATAGGCCAGATTGACCACTGTGGGCACGGCCAGAATCCGGTAATAGGTGACTTCAAGAGCCTGCACATTTTCCGGGTGGCCGCCCATTCTGAAAATCCAGGGGGCCAGGAAATAGGTCAGGCCAATAAGAACACCGGCCACAACCGCCAGATATAGTCCCTGCCACAGGGCGGCCGCCGCCCTGGCCGGGCGGCCAGCGCCGGTATACTGGGCAGTGAAGACACTGACGTAGGCCACCAGGCCCTGAAAGAACGAACTGACCGTCACCACCATAACACCGGCCGGGAGCGAGGCGGCAATGGATTCCATTGAATAGTGGCTGAGAAAGAGCCGGTCCGTGAACAGCATGGCGGACACGGAGATATTGGAGGCCACCAGCGGCAGGCAGATTCTAAGAATATGGCTATAGCCGTTGGGTCCGCGCCACCTTTTGCGGGGGGCCATCGATCTGATGACTGACCAGAGACTGTCTTTTTTTTGATTTTCCGATTGCATGGCGTCCTCTCTTCAATGCAATCGAACATACTATCATTAAAAAAATCTCTTTTCAATCAGGTAACTTTTGACGCCAGGGTAACGCTCGAAACAGCCCAAGGTAAAACCCGGAGGGCGGGGCGGTGAGATATCTCCCGAGTGGCCCCCGATTTTTCTCTTATTCCCGGCCGGGTGGCTTCAGCGGCGTTCTGTTTGTCCGTGCCCGTCCGGGGAGCAAAAATCGTGGCCCCCTCTGGAGAAATCTCACCGCCCCGCCCTCCTGGTCCAGGTTGGCTCATGTAAGAAAACCGCAACCGTTATCCTTACCAAAGGCCGACACTGACCAGGCCGGGCGGGCGAAAAACTTTCTGTAAGTCGCTCGTAATTTTGCTCCCCGGGCGGGCGCGGACAAACAAGCCTCCAACGCTGTCACCCGGCCGGGAATACGAGAAAATTACGAGCGACGTCAGAAAATTTTTCGCCCGCCCGGCCGGGTTTTACCTTTGCCGTCCGCAAGCGATTGCCTCGCCTTCATTCTGGAGAGTCCGTCCAGTCTGAAGCGCGCCGCATTTTTTCCCTGGCATAGCGATTGTTCTTCTGCTCATACATCTTCTGGTCCGCGTGGATGATGAGGTTGTCTATGGTTGAGCCGTCATCCGGATATGAGGCTTCACCGGTGCTGAAACTCAGAAAAATATCCTTGCCGCCGACCGCAATAATAGGTTTGGCAAATTCCTCGGCCACATTCCGCCAGAATTTGTCCTCCCTTTCCGGCAACAGCTCATTGCCGTGCCGCACCATGACGAACTCGTCGCCGCCGACGCGGGCGAATATAGATTTGCCGTTCAGGCTGCGCCACATGCGCACCGTGAACTCTTTGAGAACATAATCTCCCACGTCATGGCCATAGGTGTCGTTGATGGGCTTGAAATAGTTCAGATCAAGATAATAAAGTTTGAAACTTTTTTCCTTCAGAACCAGCTTATCCAGCTCATGAAATAAACCCTGCCGGTTCAGAAGGCCGGTGAGCGCGTCAGTCCTGATCATTCGCTCCAGGCCGTTCTTCATGGCCTTGAGCGCGATGTTATTCTGAATAATCACGATTATCAGCACATTGATGGCCAGACCGATGAAAATAAGGATCCAGTTTTCGGAATTTGAATACCAGCGATTAGTGGTGGCCACCCGGAAATGCCAGGTGGCGTTGAGAATGGGAATATCTTCTTCAATATAACGGTCGCCGCGCTTGATGGGCTCGCCGCCATGGGCGATGATCTGCCGTTCATTATCATCAGGATTGGTGCGCCAGATTTCGTAGCTCAACCCCTGCTTCACCAGGGTCTCCAGCCCCGCGCCATTGAGGACCTCAGGATATTTCAAGGTGACTGAAACCAGCCCCCAAAAACGCCGGTCATTGTCACTTTCCTCCAGCCAGACCGGGAGCCGCCCCACCAGGGCCCGGCCCCCCTGAATCAGCTCAAAGGGGCCGCCGAAGACCAGCTGCCCTTTCTCCACAGCCAGGCGGGCTTCCGTGTTGCCCTTGCCCTCACCCAGAAGGCTATAGCCAAGCACCCTTTCATTGCCTTTCAGAGGATAGACGCCGGAAACCACGCCCTCAGGGGCCACCAGGATATTCAATATGGCCGGATCGTCCACAATGGTGGCGGCAACCTTCTCAAAATTCGCTATTTCACCATTGTTCTGAATCACCAGGGCGGCCAGGGCCTGGGTTTTATAAAGCAATTTGGATACAACTTCATTTATGGAAATGCTCTTTTCAATTATGACCCGCTCCATGGTCACTTTTTCAAGGTCATATTTGTTCTTGATGGTGACGCCTATCAGCAAGGAGCAGAGAAACAGACTAAGGAGAAGGACGACGGCCGCCTTGGGCGATATTTTCCGGCTTTCGTTAAGCATTTTATTCTCCATTGAAAAAACTAACATTTGGAGGTGGTTCAATTTTATATGTGAATATTGAGAAGCCAGATATTTTGACAATCCGATAAAAGGGGACGGTACATACATACCAGTCGAAAATTGATAACTGTTCGGCGTAGCTTTATGCTGTATGTTTGATATGAAGCTGCCTGGAGCCAAACGGCAACCCTTTATATTCTTATTATAAACAAATTTCAGATAAGTATGTAACTTTTTTCATGGAAACCGGATAATAATATGTCTATTGCATTAGGCGACTGGATTTGTGGGAAAATTTTCCCGGATGTGATATGATTGATTAGTTAATGATGTAGAATTATAAACTGAATCCTCAAATGGCGTCCCAAGAACGGTCCCGCGAGAGTATCGGGGCCGTGATGAGGCCTTGGCCTTCGGCCTGGCCGCTCTGTTATGATATTTCCCTTCACCAGAGCAACCCCAACGCGCCGCTTTAATCCGCCGGTGCTTTAACTTGAAAAGGAGTTTATATGGGAGCGAAAAAGATTCTGGTACTGGTCGGAGACTTCGTTGAAGATTATGAGATCATGGTGCCCTTTCAGGCCCTTCAGGCCGTGGGACATGAAGTTTACGCCGTCTGCCCTGGAAAGAAGGCGGGCGAGCAGGTTCGCACCGCCATTCATGATTTTGAAGGCGACCAGACCTATTCTGAAAAGCCCGGCCACAATTTTACCCTCAATGCCGACTTCGACGCGGTTAAGACGGAAAATTATGACGCCCTGTTGATCCCCGGCGGCCGCGCCCCGGAATATTTGAGGCTCAACGCCCGCGTTCTGGAAATTGTGCGGGATTTCGACGCGGCCAAAAAACCCATGGCCGCCATTTGCCACGGCCCGCAGATTCTGGTTTCGGCCGGAGTTCTCAAAGGCCGCACCAGCACGGCTTATCCGGCCGTTCAGCCTGACGTGGTGGACGCGGGCGGCACCTGGTGCGCGGTCAATGACACGGCCAGCAATTCCTGTATCGATGGCAATCTGGTCACGGCCCCGGCCTGGCCGGCCCATCCGGCCTGGATCAGGGATTTTTTGAAAGTGCTGGGCACTAAAATCGAACTCTGAAATACAACCGCCGCCATAGTAAAAAACTCTCCCGGACGGAAGCCGAAAGGCTTCTTATCCGGGAGAGTTTTTTAGGAAAACAGTCCTGTCAGTGAGAGCGGGCTATTTTTTGCCTTCCGGCTTTTTATTGTTTTCCAGCACCTGCTTGCCCACTGCCACTATGGAAGCGATATCCGCCACATTGGTTGGAATAATCATGGTGTTGTTGGTTTTGGCCAGTTTCCCGAATTCACCCAAGTAAGCCTCGGCAATGCGAAGGGAGACGGCGTCCTCGCCGCCGGGAGTGCCAATGGCCTCAGCCACCATCTTCAGACCGGTGGCCGTAGCCTCGGCCACCAGACGAATCTGGGCGGCTTCACCCTCGGCTTCATTTATCAGCTTCTGTTTTTCACCTTCGGATATATTTATCTTGGCCTGTTTCTCGCCGTCGGCCCGATTTATCTCGGCCTGGCGCTCGCCTTCGGAGCGGGCGATTTCAGCCCGCTTCTCACGCTCGGCCCGCATATACTGCTCCATGGCGTCCTTGATGCTCTGCGGCGGCGTGATGTTGCGCACCTCATAGCGGTTGACCTTGATGCCCCAGGGCTCGGAGGCCTTGTCCACCGCGTCGATAATGTCGGCGTTAATAGTTTCGCGCTCTTCAAAGGTACGGTCCAGCTCGAGCTTGCCGATGACGCTGCGCATGGTGGTCTGGGAAATCTGAATGGCGGCGAAGTGATAATTATCAACGCCGTAGCTGGCTTTTTTGGGGTCCATAACCGTCATGTAAAGAACGCCGTCCACCTCCACCGAGATGTTGTCGCGGGTGATGCAGATCTGCGATGGAACGTCAATAACCTGCTCTTTGAGGGTATGCTTGTAAGCAACGCGATCCAGGAAAGGCAAGAGCAGATGAAAGCCGGAGACCAGAGTGGCGTGATACTTGCCAAGCCGCTCGACCACAAAAGCCTCGTTCTGCGGCACGATGCGCACATATTTCACAAAGAGGAAGATCAGAAAGACCGCCCCGATTATCAGAATCAGCAGTGATGGATCCAATTTAAACATAAAGTCTCCTTTGTTATAGCTTCTGAGCGGAGGTAAAAGCCGGGGTTCATTTACCCGGCAATTCTCAACGTAGACGGCAAATTCAAAATAGCGGGTCGACCCACAGGGGAGACGGAGCGCCAGCGACTGGTTTTTACGGTAAAATAGCAACTCGCGAAACAAAAACCACGCTTTTTGTGCAGCTGCGCGCCACAAGTTCAGGGAAAAAAGTTTACTTTGAGAATTGCTGTCATTTCCCGACAGTGAGGGTCAGGCCTTCCAGAGAGCGCACCAGAACCCGGTCGCCCGCTGGAAAGACAGCCTCACTTTCGGTGCGGGCCTGCCAGTTGGTGCCGTTGAGTTCGACCAGCCCCGGCCGGCCGGGGCCGATCTCCTTCACCACCACGACTTCGCGGCCGACATACTGGCTGGAGAAAACTGAATCTTCAATATTGTCATTTTTGGCCAGCCGCCCTTCAAACAGAGATTTCATCCGCTTTCTGAGCATCAGGAGGCTGATGACGGAGACGGCCATAAAAATCAGCCATTGAAACACGGCCGGGAAAGGCATGAAGAGCATGACAATGGCCGAAGCCCAGGCCCCCAAACCAAAAAACATCAGAAAAAAACCTGGAGTCAGTGCCTCCAGCACAAAAAAAATCACTCCGGCGATGAACCAGAAGAGGGTGGCATTTAATCCGAACATCTCCACAAAACACCTCCAAACCGCCAAGTGAATTCCGGCGGAAGACTCTGGCCTCAGGCGTGGATTTTCTTCAATAGCCAGGCCATGTTCAATCCCAGGGTACGCATGGTTTTCTCGGCCTCACCATCTTCACGGACCTTACCGGGGTCCATGGCCACCCCCATGTTCCAATAGATGGAGCCGACGGTGAACATTTCATTAATGCCAAAGAAATGATTGATGGAATCATAAGTGTGAACCTGCCCGCCCCGGCGGGCCACCACGGCGGCGGCCCCCACTTTGCGGCGCAGAAAACGGCCGTTGAACATGGTCACGAAACCGGCCCGGTCAATCAGGGCTTTCAGTTCCGGGGTGAGATCAGCGAAATAAACCGGGGAACCCAGGATGAGGCCGTCAGCTTCAGCCATTTTGGCAATGATTTCATTGACCGGGTCATCCTTCTGGATGCAGCGCATATCGCGGTTTTTACCGCAGGCTCCACAGGCCTTGCACCCGGCCACCAGTTTGCCGCCAATCTGCTGGACTTCCGTTTCAATGCCTTCCTTGTTCAGTTCTTCCAGAGCCCAGTCGATCATGATGGAGGTATTGCCCGTCTTGCGGGGGCTTCCGTTTATTGCCAGAACTTTCATAATAAACCTCAGTATTTCAAAATGCGGGTATTCCGACTTCGAATAGTGTCTCGCGGTTTCGCAAAAATCGTGGTTTTTGCTCCGCGAGAGGCACCGCGAGCCTCAAAACCAGTCATCGGCGCTCCGCCTCCCTGGCGGTCGGCCTCTTTTTTGGAAAGTGCCGCCCCTTTGAGAAATTCCAGTCTTTAAGTCAGGCTGTGATTGGTTTTATCTCCGCCGCCACTTTGCCTTTCAGGGCGGCGGCAAAGTCTTCGGCCATTTTCATATCGCCGACGATCTTGGCCACATGCATGGGGATAACCACTTCCGGGTTAATGGCCAGGGCGGCCTGGACAGCCTCCTGGGCCGTCATGACATAAGTGCCGGACACGGGCAGAAGAGCGACTTGGGGATGAATGGCTTTCATCTCGGGAATGAAATCAGTGTCTCCGGCGTGGTAGACGCTCAGGCCGTCCATGGTGACGATGAAACCGAGATAGTTATTCTCTTTCGGGTGAAAATCCTTGCCGATGTTGTAGGCCGGCACAGCCTTTATGTTGACGCCAAAGACTTCAACTTCGTCGCCCGGCTCCAGAACGATGACGGCGCGGCCGATTCCTTCAGCCCTCAGTTTGGCGGCGCTCCGCCGCTCGGTGAAAATTTTGGTTTTGGGGCCGGTCAGGGCCTTGACCGTGGCCGGATCGCAGTGGTCATGGTGATCGTGGGTGATCAGTATTATATCCGCCGCCGGTCCCTGTACGTCCCATGGGTCGAAATAAACCGTCCGGCTGCCGCTGACGCGGAAGCTGTCGTGGCCCAGCCAGAAAATGCCATCGGTGTTGACTGCCATCGTAGTCTCCTGATTTCCTTAATCTGACGAAATGCCGCCATCCTTAACCGGCGGTTTTTCGCTTTTCCTCCGTGCCTTCGACCCGTCCCCGATAGTAGGCCGCCAAAGCCTCCCGCACCAGTTGCTGGCTGGTGACGTTGGTGACTCCGTCATGAACCACCACCGCACTGACGGCCAGGGTATCATTTTCATCGCCCTGTCCGTTCAGCGGCTTGGCCCAGGCCACAAACCAATCGACCTTTTCGCCGTCATCATTGTTGATGGTGCCGCTTTTGCCGCCGATGACCAGCTTGGATAAAACCGGATGAGCCCCGGCATTATGGAAGGTGCGGCGGCCGGTGCCCTCCTTGACGGCGGCGATCATCAGGGCCGACAGTTCCCCGGCCGTGGCCGCGCTGACGGCTTGGGTGGGTTCGGTCAGGCGGGCCTGATAATAGATGTGGTTCTCGCGGTCGAAAACTTCACTGACAAAGGTCGGCTCACGCAGTAACCCGCCGGAGACCACGGCCGAGGCCATCATGGCCCCATGGAGCGGCGAGACTCTGGTGGAGCGGTTGAAGCCGGAGGCCAATTCAGCGATGCTGAACAAATCCTCTTCATCATCGAGAGCGAAAGTGGACGACTCCACCGGCATTTCAAATTCTATATCCGAATTAAAGCCGAAGCGCCCCGCGAATTCGGCCAGCTCTTCAGGGCCGAGAGTGAAAGCGCCCATTTTGCCAAACACGGTATTGATGCTCTCGGCAAAACCCTCTTTGAGGGTGGCGGCGTTCCGGCCCTGATCAGGTTCCTTGACCACGTTGCCTTTAAAGAGGGTATGTTTGCCGCCGTCATAAGCCACGGTGGTGTCGGCTGAGAAGTCGGCTTTTTCCACGGCGGCGGCGGCCGTCACGATCTTAAAGAGGCTGGCCGCCGGAAACGAGCCGGTCAGTGCGGCGTTGCGGTCGCCGCCGTCGGCTCTGTAGCCGGCCAGGGCCAGCACTTCGCCCGTCTCGGGCCGCAGGGCCACCACGGCGGCCTGATTGGCGCGGCTGTTATTAACCCATTCGGTGGCCCGGCTCTGGAGGCGCGGCATGATGGTGGTGCGCACAAACAGCTTCTGTCCGTTGCGGTCGCTGATTTCCAGAATCTGATTGTCGTCAGTCTCAATGGGGCGTGAGCCGATGATCTCGGCCAGCGCCTTTTTGTCCAGCTCCGGCTCAGCCGGGGCGGCCGGTTCAGGCCGTGGAGCCGCCACCACGGCTACTTCCGGCTGGCCGGTAAACCTGCCCTGGCTCTCAAGCCCGCCCAGAATAATGGCTGCCAGAAAGGTTCCGCCGATGCTGGTCAGAATCAGCCACAGCGGCAGGCCGCGCCGTTTTTTTCTCTCACCACGCGGAGGATTGCTCATATTATTCTTTCAAAAATATTTTCCAGGAGCCTCATGGCTCCACAATTTTCAATGGTCACTTAAAATCGCGGGCCTTGAGAAAATCCAAAGGCCCGCAATAGTTCAACATTATATCACAGCTAGGCCCCGCCTAAAAGACCAGCGGGACGATTTCGAATTTATCGATGTCCACCAGCCCTGATTCGGTCAGCTTCAGCTTGGGGATGACCGGCAGGCTCATGAAGGCCAGGGTCATAAAGGGATCGTGCCCTTCTGTCAGGCCCAGCCCGCGCACGGCTTTCTGCATAGAGGCCAGTTTTTCGGCGACCTCCTCCATCGGCCGGTCGGAAAGGATGCCGCCCAACGGCAGCGGCAGGCTGTCTTTGATCCGCCCGCCTTCAGTCACCACCAAACCGCCGCCGATGCGCCTGATTTCATTAATGGCAGCCAGAATATCTTCATCAGTGGCCCCGGCCACCACCAGGTTGTGGGAATCATGGGCCACGGTGGAGGCAATGGCCCCGCGCTTCAGCCCCAGCCCCTTGAGGAACCCCAGCCCGATGTGGCCGCTGCCGCGGTGGCGCTCCAGCACAGCCGCCTTGATCAGGTCATTATCGGGATCTGAGACGTATTCATTATTGACGGCCTGCGGCTGGAGCACCAGATGTTCGGTGACTATTTCCCCCGGAATCATGCCCATGACCCGCAAATTAGGGCCGTCGGCCTTGACTTTCAGGCTCTCCAGGGTCACATCATCCATCCGCAGGCCGCAACGCACCGCGCTTTCGTCCACTTTGACGGGAGCGCGGAGGCAATGGCCGTTTTCAGCCGTGAGCAGCCCGTCTTTCCAGACATGGCTGGGGTTGAAATCTTTCAGGTCGGGGAAGAGAGCCAGATCGGCCCGGTAGCCGGGCGCTATGGCCCCTAAATCCCTCAGGCCGAAGTGCTGCGGACCGTTGAAAACGGCCAGCCTCAGGGCGGTGACCACATCGAGCCCGCCGGGGCCGGTGGCCAGGCGCAGAAGGTAATTGATGTGCCCCTGTTCCAGGAGGTCTTCCGGGTGGCGGTCGTCAGTGGCCATCATGCAGAAGCGCGAATTTAAATCATTAACGGCCGGCAACAGGTTCAAGAGGTTGCGGGCGGCCGAACCTTGCCGCAGGAGCACTGAAATTCCCACCGCCAGGCGGTCGGCGGCTTCCTGGGCGCTCATGCATTCGTGATCGTTGCGAATTCCGGCGGCGGCGTAGGCGGCCAGCTCCGGGCCGGTCAGGCCGGGGGCGTGGCCGTCCACCTGCCGCCCGGCGGCCATTTTCAGCTTGGCCATGACTTCAGGATCTTTAAAAACCACACCCGGAAAATTCATCATTTCACCCAGGCCCAGCACTCTGGGATGCTCCATGAAGGGGGCCAGGTCGCCGGCTTTCAGCACAGCCCCGCCCATTTCCAGGGGCGTGGCCGGAACGCACGACGGCAGCATGACGTAGACATTGACCGGAGCGCCCTCGGTGGCCTCCAGTATGTAGCGAATGCCGTCCACTCCGGCCACATTGGCGATTTCATGGGGATCGGCTATAATAGTCGTGGTGCCTTTGGCCACCAGGGTCCGGGTGAATTCCTGGGGGGAAACCATCCCGCTTTCGATGTGCACATGGCCGTCGAAAAGCCCGGGGGTGAGCCAGGCGCCTTTGGCGTCATGACAAACTTCGCCGTCATAATTGCCCACCGCCGCGATGTAGCCGTGATCAATGGCCACATCACCATCGATAAAAGTTCCGGTGAAGGAATTGAACACTTTGGCGTTTTTAATGACAAGCCCGGCCTTTTCGCGGCCCATGGCCACATCTATCAGCCTTTCTATGTTTTTGGTGGTCATAAGCACACTCCGCTTTTCATAATTTTTACCGGCCCAAGGCACAGGCCCGAACGGGCGTTTGTCTGTAAATAGTAATCACTTATTTATTATAACATATCAAGCCGGGCAACAGGAAACCCAGGGCGGGCACAATAATTTAGGGGTTCATTTTTGACTATATTATGCTATAATAGAACCACTTTCGGGCTTATCAATATTAAATCATGAGAGATCACCGTGCGCTTTTACGTTTACCAAAAACTTTTCAACGCACCGGACAGATCAATGAAAATCTTTAAGAAACTTCAAATGGCCATTCAGGCCGATTATTATTGTGAATAAAGTCAGTTTCATAACCATGGCCCGCGTGGCCGTTCGCAGCCTTTTTCTGGAGGCCTCATGGAATAACATGTGGCAGCAGAATCTGGGAATGGCCGCCGCTATCGACCCGGCCCTCAGAGCTATTTACGGGCCGGGAGAAGAGTTGAAAGCCGCCCGCATGCGGGCACTGGGGTTTTTTAACACCAACCCCATCGCCAGCGGACTGGCCATAGGAGTGGCTATCCGGCTGGAACAGAATGTGGCCGAAGGGAGCGTCAGCCCGGCGGAAAGGGAAAGGATTCTTCTCAGCCTCAGTTCCGGCGCTCTGGCCCCGTTGGGCGACAACCTGTTCTGGTTCTCATGGCTGCCTTTTTGCAGCCTGGCCGGGGTCTGGGCGGTGCTGTCGCTGGAAAGCTGGTGGGCTCCGCTCATCCTGCCGGTGCTGTTTTGTCTTCTGGCCTTGCCGTCCCGGTTTTACGGGCTGAGAATAGGCTATCGCTACGGCGATGAAGTGACCGATCTGCTCGACCGGGTAAATATCGAGCAGGTGGCCCGCAACATCAAGCGCACGGTGGCCGTCATGATCGGGGCCTCAACGGTGATACTCCTGTATACCCGAAGCGGCCTGATGGCGCTCAGCACCATTCATATGTGGCTGCTGATGCTGGCGGTGGTGGTCTTCGTCATGCTCTTCAGGCTGATGTCGATCAAAACCAGGATTCTGAACTACTGGTATCCATTTGTGCTGGTGGGCCTGGGGACGGCTGCGGCCATTGTTTTGGAACTGGCTAAACTGGGGCTCGACTGACGCTGCCGTGCCCGGAAGACCGGGCCGGGATTTTTTCAGGTGTCCGGCCGCCCTGCAATTCTAAGCTTTCGCCGCCGCCTATAACGACTGTCGAGTCTTCGAGACGGAGCGTCAGCGACTGGTTTTGACGGAAAAATAGCCGCTCGCGAAACAAAAACCACGCTTTTTGTGTAGCTAAGAGCCGCAAGTTCAAGGGAAAATGTCATAATTAAAATCGCTGGAGTCGACCATAACCAATTGAGGAATATGCCTATGTGTGTACAAGAAGTCAGTTCGGCCGAACTTGTAATAAAAAACCGCCTGGGGCTGCATGCCCGGGCGGCGGCCAAACTGGTTAAAGCCGCTTCAGAATACGAATCCGAAATCAGGCTGGTCAAAGACGGTGAGGCGGCCGACGCCAGAAGCGTTTTGAGCCTGATCAGCCTGGGCTGCTCATACGACACCACAGTGGTGATTGAGGCTGAGGGGCAGGACGCTCCGCATGCCATTAACGCACTGAAGGATATTATTGAGAACCGGTTTGGTGAAGAATGAACCTGCCGCCGCCGTTCGTGCCTGAAGACGCGATAATGACCGGCGTGGGAGCCTCCTCCGGGATAGCCATCGGCCCGGCCAGGGTGCATAGCCACCGTGACCTGAATGTCCCGAACTATCGTCTGCGCCCTGAAGGGGTTGAGGATGAAATAGCCCGTCTGAACAGGGCCAAAGAGGCGGTGCGTGAAAAGCTCATCGCCTCCCGCGATGCTTTGCCGCCGGAACTTCAGAGCCAGGTGGGCATTCTCGACGCTCACCTGATGCTTCTGGACGACCCGGTCATCAGTAAAAAAAACGTCGCATCCATAACCCGCGACAAGCTGAACGCCGAGCAGGCCATTCTCGCGACCGTGCGGGAGGTCATGACCGCTCTGGAGAAAGTGGAAGATCCTTATATCCGCTCCCGGATGTCGGATGTGGAGATGGTGGGCTATTCGATTCTGGGCGTTCTGACCGGCGAAAAGGCTTCAGATATGCCCGACGCGCCGGAGGGTTCCATCCTGATTATGGAGGACATCAGCCCGGCTGAGATGACCCGTCTGATTACGGCCGGAATCGGCGGATTGGCTACTGAACGGGGCAGCCACACCTCACACACCGCCATAGTGGCCCAGGCCATTGAGCTTCCGGCTGTGCTGGGGGTGGGAGGGGGTGTTTTAACGCGCGGGGTGAACAACGGCGACATCGTCATTATTGACGGACGCACCGGACATGTTATCGTGCGGCCGGATGTGGACACCATAAATTTCTATCGCAGCCGCCAGAAGATGGAGCAGTCCTTCAAGGCGGAGATCGTACGTTCCTCCCACATGCCGGCCCTGACTCTGGACGACCGGCGGATCAGCATCATGGGCAACATGGAGCTGATGGAAGAGCTCCCGGCCATCCTATCCTATGGCGGGGAGGGCATTGGCTTGTATCGCACTGAGTTTATGTATCTCAACCGGGAGGTTTTCCCGACTGAGGATGAGCTTTTTTCGGCCTATAAGAAAGTTGTCGAAAGCGCCGCCCCCAATCCGGTGGTCATCAGAACGCTTGACTTGGGCGGCGACAAGATGCCCGCCCCGCGAGAGAAAAACGGCCGCCGCTATCGGCGGGGTCTTCAGGTGGCGATGATCAGTGAGGGCAATGAGGCCTTGGGGTTGAGAGGCATAAGGTATTGTCTGCGGCATAGAAAAGTTTTTAAATCGCAGCTCAAGGCTATTCTCCGGGCTTCGGCTTTTGGCGACGTGCGGGTTATGCTGCCGATGGTCTCCAGTCTTGATGAGCTGAGAATGGCCAAGATACTGCTGTCGGAAGCTAAAAAATCCCTTGCGGCAGAGGGCGTTAAATATGCTGATACTGTGCCTCTGGGCATAATGATTGAGGTTCCGGCCACGGTTTTTGTGGCCAGGGAGCTGGCCAGAGAGGCCGATTTTTTTTCCATTGGCACTAATGACTTGATTCAGTACACCCTGGCGGTTGACCGGGGCAACCCTGAAGTCAGTGAAATGTATCAGCCTCTCCATCCGGCCATTCTGCGTATGTTAAAAACCATCCTCACCATAGGCCGCGAAGAGAATGTACCTGTTTCCGTCTGCGGCGACATGGCTGCCGGTTATGTCACCGCGCCTATTCTGGTGGGGCTGGGAGCGGACATTCTTTCCATGCCCTCATCGGCCATACCCCGGATAAAACGAATTATACGCATGAGTAGTTCTGAGGAACTGAGCCGGTGGGCCAATGAGGCTATGGGGGCCGTTTCCGCCACCCAGGCTACGAACACGGCCACCCGTTATGTGCGGGCTAAATTTCCTGAGCTGTTCCAATAGATTTCAATTTTATCCATTAGAGTTATTTTAAGGGAATGCGGCCCAAAGGGCCGCGTGATTAAAGGACTTGGCCTGAAAGGCCAACCAAAGGGCTCCGCCCTCTGGACTCCGGCTGGGGGAGGGCCCACGCGGGCCCTACCCCAGACCCCACCCGCGCCAAGGGGCAAGCCCCTTGGAACCCCAAGAGGTCAGGGTCGGCTTCAACTTTCCCCTTCCCGCATCGCCGCAACTCGCTTCGAGTACGAAGCTCAGACAAGCGGCGACGCTTCATACTGCTTCGGTTTCTGGTGCTATAGGCAGTTTTACGTTGTGCTGTAACATTCCGCGATAGGCAGCTTCATGGGCTGAGTGGTAGTTCACGTATGTTCGGCTTAAATCAGCCTCCCCTTAAAGGCCCTTTCCAGTGCTGGTAGTGCGTCTCTCCGCCACCTATCGCTTTTCAATGAGTTGCTCATTAAAAAAAAGACGGCCGAGTCTCACCGTTACAGCGCTGGAAAAACTATTGGAGGGGAAAAAGTAATCAGCCGAACATACGTGAAGCAGCAATCATTCAATGAAGCTGCCTATAGCAAAATTTAACAGCCCAATGTGAAGCGGCCGACAGCGGTTAAAGGGGAAGTGGTATGAAGCGTCGCCGCTTGTCTGAGCTTCGTACCCGAAGCGAGTTGCGGCGATGCGGGAAGAAGAAAGTTGAAGCCGACCCTGACCTCTTGGGGGTCCAGGGGGCTCCGCCCCCCTGGCGCGGGTGGGGTCTGGGGTAGGGCCCGCGTGGGCCCTCCCCCAGCCGGAGTCCAGAGGGTGGAACCCTTTGGTTGGCCTTTCAGGCCAAGTCCTTTAATCACGCGGCCCCTTGGGCCGCATTCCTTTAAGGACGAAGACTGCCGGACTGGGCGGCCGGAAACATAAAGGTGAAGGAAGCGCCGCTATTCTCAATGTGTTGCGGATGGTTCTTCACCTCAATGAAACCATGATAGCGGTCGACGATCTTTTTGACTATGGATAACCCCAATCCAGTGCCGTCGCTTTTGGAAGTGAAGAACGGGCTGAAAATCTTGTCCACCATGTCATCAGGTATGCCTGGCCCGGTATCGGTGATTTCACAGGCTACATAAACCTGATCGCCGTCCTTGGTATCATACAGGCGCAGATAAACTTTGCCTCCGGCCGGTCCCATGGCCTGGCTGGCATTGTAGATGATATTCAAAATTATATGCATAATCTGACGGTCATCCGCCAGCACCAGCGGCAGGCCCGGCTGATAGCTCTTCTCAATAGTCACCTTTTTGCGCTCAAGCTCATGACGGAGAGAGGTCAGGGTCTCTTCCACCAGGGCCTCCATGCGGAACTCACTCACCCGGCCCTCTTCGTTGCGCGAAAAGTCCAGGACGTTGTTCAACACCTTGTTAACCCGCTCGACCTCTTCCCAGATGACCTCGGCATATTTTTTCAGGGGATCGTCATCCTTCATCTTCTTCAAAAGCCGCTGGGTGAAACCGCCGATGGAGACCAGCGGATTGCGAACCTCATGGGCCAGGTGAGCCCCCATTTCACCCTGGGCAGCCACCTTCTCGGCCTCAATCAGCCTCACCCGCACCTGGCTCAAGGTCTGGTTGGCCTTTTCCAGATCATCATATAGATTGGCGTTCTCAATGGCCAAACCGGCCTGATTGGCCAGCATGGTCAGGTCACGCAGGCTGTCGAGGGTCAGGGGTTCGCCGGTGATGGACCGGTCCACCGCGATAACGCCCACCTCCCGGTTCTTGGCCACCATCGGCACGGCCGCATAAGCCTTCAGGCCGAAATCTTTAAGGTCAATGTCGCTCTCTGTATCGAAAATGCGAAAACCCAGCATGGGTTTGTTTTCCATCACCACCCTGGAAAGAATACGTGAGCTTTCGGGAAAAACAGGAATGTTAATGGCCATGTCTTCACCGCGCTCCAGCATCAGGGCAGCTTCAGCCTTGGAGGGGCTTTTCAGCATGTCGACCAGAGTGGTCTCCCGGCCGAAATAATCAGCGTCACGGTCATAGGTCCAGAAAGCTGAACTGACCAGCGACGGACCCCGCTCATCATCCTGATGCAGAAGCAGGATCAGCACTTGATCAAAATTGAGCCCCTTGCGGTCAGTGAGAGCCTTGGTGATGATCCAGACCAGTTCGTCATAGCGAACTGTCGTCATCATGGCGCTGGAGATGTCATACAGGGTGGAGAGATAGGAAACCATCTTCTCATTGGTGCGGGCCAGTCCCTCAACTTCACGGAAAGTAATGGCGTTTTCCACCACGCCGGAGATCATATTGTTCATGGAAAACAACAGTTCCAGGTCGTCGCGGTCAAAAAGTTGAGGAGCCACCGCCGCCTGGGCGTTGCGGCCGCCGAGCTTGTTGAAAAGCGAAATGCTGCCCTGATGGTGCCCCTGGAAAATGAGCGGGGAGCTGATGATGGTGTTGTTCATCTCCACTTCCGACAGTTCCAGCGCGCCGGGGTCGTCTTTAAGATAGCCGCTGTAGCTGGTTTTGCGGGAAAGGGCGTTGGCCACGCCCGCAGGCAGAGATTTGGAGGAGCGATAGCGCTCGAAATTATAGGCCGGAGGGATCATGCCGTACTGCGAGGACATGACCAACACCTGGCCGGATTCATCCAGGATGTTCAGGGTGCAGCCGTCGGCCAGGAAAATGCCGGTGGCAATCTGGGGAATCATGGTCATGACCTTTTCCACGTCGATGGTCGAGGATAGGGTCCGGCCGAGATCACTGAGAACATTGAGAACACTGAGGCGTTTGCGAGTGTCGGTGGCAAGCTGTGAGTTTTTTATGGCAATGGTCAGTTCGTTGGCTACGGCCTCCATCAGAAGAGTTTTGGCCGGGGTCAGTTCCTGGGGGCTGCGCCCCAGGAGCATTAACGCTCCGTAAATGGTTTTATCGTCCCCCAGGGGAGTGACCACCATGCAACCTGTAAACGGTTCCACAAAGTGCCGCCAATCCGGCGGCAAAAGCTCGACGTCAGGCGGATCGGCCAGAAGGGTCTGGCGGCTGGTAACGCAGCGCCCGACCATGTTGCCTTCCACTGGTATGGAGCTGAGGCGGGGGAAAGTGGCGTCGGCCCGCCACAGCGGGGCCAGGATGCGCCGCTCCCGATCCAGGGTCAGGAGAATGGCGTGGTCAAGATCCATTTCCCAGGTCAGGATGTTCAGGAAACTGTTGACCTTGAATTCGTACTGGGTGTTGGAGTTGGACAGTTTGATCAGCTTGGCCAATACGGCGGCCAGTTCCGTCTTGGGTACAAAGGGCATGATTAGTTTCGCTTTTCCGCGATGTCCAGCGCCCGGCGGTAGACATCCTCATAGCGCGAGGCGGAAATGTCCCAGGAAAAATTCTGCTCCATAGCCCGGCGCATCACCCCGCGCCAGAGCTCAGGGCGGCCGAAATCGGCCACCGCGCTCTTCAGCACCTCCAAAAAGGCCTCTGGTGAATAGTCGTTAAATTTATAGCCCGTGCCCTCATCGGGATTGGTCTGGACATCAATGACCGTGTCATCCAGCCCCCCGGTGCTGCGCACCACCGGCACCGTGCCGTAGCGCAGGGCGTAGAGCTGTTCCAGCCCGCACGGCTCAAAGCGGGAGGGCATCATGAAAATATCCGCGCCGGCCAGGATGTGGTGGATCATCACCAGATCATTGGCCCGCTTATAACCCAGGCGGCCCGGCCAGCGAATGGCGGCCTCCTGAAGGAATTCCTGATAGTGATTTTCCCCCAGCCCCATGAAGGCCAGATTGATGGGCATATCCATCATCCGGTCCAGCGCCTTGACGATGATATCCAGCCCTTTGCGCGAGAGCAGGCGGCAGACCATGGCCACAGTCGGGAGGCTCGGGTCCTTGAAGCCGAACAGGGTGGCCAGGTGGCGGCGGCATTCCTGTTTGCCTTCAAGGTTGTTTTCAGAATAATTGGCCGCGATGTGACGGTCGGAGGCCGGGTCCCACTGGCCGTAATCAACCCCGTTCTGGACGGCGACAATATCATCACTGCGGCTGAGAAGAACACCCTCCAGACCCATGCCTATGGCCGGAGTCAATGATTCCTGGGCATACTTGCGGCTGACGGTGGTGATGAGGTCGGCCGCCAGGAGACCAGCCTTGGTCAGGTTCATGCGGCCGTGAAACTCCATGCCCTCATGTGTGAACAGGCTCCAATCCAGGCCGGTCATGGCGAAATCGTAATGCAGGAACAGACCCTGGCTGGCCAGATTGTGATAAGTGAAGATGGAGCCGGCTTTTTTCAGGGTGGGGAAAGCCCCGCGCCAGCTTTTCAGGCACATGGGCACCAGCCCGGAGGCCCAGTCATGGCAATGGATGATTACTTCCTCACCAGGGGCGGCGAGCTTCCCGGCGGCCAGAAGGGCGGCCCTGGAAAAGAAGATGAAACGTTCGGCGTTGTCGTCGTAATCACCAAACTCATTGCCGTAAAGGCCGGGGCGGTTAAACAGGTCGTCGCAGCCGATGAGGATGGCGTCATGGGCTTCACCGGTCTGACCGCGATAGAAAGAGGCTTCACGTCGTGACAGGGAGAGATCTATTTCACAGCGCCATTCAGGGATTTCCGTCAGCGGCATCTTGTCGGAACCGCGATGTTTGGGCACGACCACAGTAACCTTGTGCCCGTGCCGAGCCAAGGCCCGGGGCAAATAGAAGGATACATCGCCCAGTCCGCCGACCCGGGAAAAAGGAATCGCTTCCGGGGTGATGAAAATTATCTGCATGACAGCCTCCCCATAATAAAAACCTGCAATTTCGTCGTCCAGCCTGGCCAGGATAAACGAAAGGCCACCCTGCGACAATACTTTGATTCACAACTCTGAAAGGCCATTATTCCCGTGGCGCGGGAAAGTTATATCTGGCCCGGGTGTTCTTAATACCTGAACAGACCGCCCTGGATACCGTGAACTCAAGTGACTCTGATTCGAAGTTTTGCCGGGAACTAGAAGTCATTTCATAAATATCTTTTTGCTCCCTGGCGTCGTTGCTCAGTCTTTTTAATGCTCAAAATATGTCATATATTCCTGCGCTTAAAAAGCCTTCGCGCCTAGCCAGGAAACAAAAATCTTATTTATGAAATGACTTCTAATGACTTACAGCCGGGCAAAAAATGAATTTTTTTTTGCCCGGCGAGTTAGTTGGCCAGCCCAAAACCAGTTGTTGGCGCCTCATCTCGCTCGCGTTTGGATACCCGCTATTTGAGCCCATGTGAACATTAAAATTACTGCTGCGGACCGCTCGAAAATTCAATCCATAAAAATGTGTGGAAAACATGAACAGAGCAGGCGGCGGCAAAAATATCGCTGATCAAAACCTGGCGGATTTAAGAACCGGAAAGGCGGTAAATCCAGGCCGCGGTGATCTCAACATTGTGGGCCATGCATTCGGCCTGTCTTGCGGCTTAAATTACATATTATTATATACCTTTTAAAATCCATTATCAAGCAAGCCAAATATATAAAAAAATATGCCATAAATCCATGTTGTTATGAGTGTATAAAATTTACTTTATAGATAAAACCCATATGAAACATAGAGGCGAACGTTCATTTGAGTCCAGGCGGGCGGATGGTCAGGCCGGTTGAGAGAGGCCGGCCACAGCCTCTCGTCGCGGTCCTTAATTTTTCAGCAATTCTCAAAGTAAACTTTTTCCCATAAACTACGGCTCGTAGCTACACAAAAAGCGTGGTTTTTGTTTCGCGAGCGGCTATTTTTCCGTCAAAACCAGTCGCTGGCGCTCCGTCACCCCTTGGGGGGCGACCTGCTATTTTAAAATTGCCATCTACTTTGAGAATTGCTGTTAATTTTTGCCAATACTGGATTTTATCCATCTGGTCTGCTACAATTATTTTTTCAGTAAACGGCGGATATTACAGATTTCGCAGTTCAGAACGACCCGCAGTGCCTGTAATTTATCCGGGAGCAGGATTATTTATGATGCAGATGAAATTAGCCAGAAGAATGTCGGAACTCAAAGCTTCCGAAGTCAGAGAAATTCTAAAAGTCACTGAAAGACCGGAAGTGATCTCCTTTGCGGGCGGACTTCCCGCCCCGGAACTCTTCCCTGTTGATGAAATCAAGAAAGTCATTGAGCTGGTGCTGGATGAAGCTGGCCCCAGGGCCCTTCAATATGCCATAACCGAAGGAAATCCGCCGCTCCGAAAATGGGTGGCCGAACGCCTGAACCGTCAATATGGCCTTTCGCTGGATATAGACAATGTCCTTCTGACCAGCGGGTCACAACAGTGCCTGGATCTGGCCGGCAAGCTTTTTCTGGACGAAGGCGATTTGGTCCTTTGCGAAAGCCCCACCTATCTGGCGGCCATATCGGCATTCAGGGCCTATGGCTGCCGCTTTCTTGAAATCGAAACCGATGACGACGGCATGGTTCCCGAGTCACTGGAACGGGCGCTCAAAGAAAATGACCGCGCCCGCCTGATTTACGCTATTCCTGATTTCCAGAATCCCAGCGGCCGCACCTGGAGCCTTTCGCGGCGCAAGGCTCTGGCCGAACTGGCCGGGCGTTACCAGGTGGCGGTGGTGGAGGATAACCCTTATGGCGAATTGCGTTTTGAGGGCGAGCACCTTCCGGCCGTTAAATCGTTTGATAAGGACGGCTGCGTCTTATACTGCGGCACCTTTTCAAAAATCTTCTGTCCCGGCTACCGCATTGCCTGGGTGGCCGGTGAGGCCGACATCATCAATAAGTTTGTCATGGCCAAGCAGGCCACCGACATTCAGTGCAACACCCTGGCCCAGATGAGTCTGGCCAAATACGTGGAAATGTACGATATTGACGCTCACATTGAACGCATCAGGGCTGTCTATAAAAAAAGGCGTGACCTTTTGCTGCAAACCATGGATGAATGTTTTCCCCAATCCGTCCGTTTCACCCGGCCGCAGGGAGGCCTCTTCACCTGGGTCGAACTGCCGGAAGGGCTCAATGCCCGTGATCTTCTGGTGGAATGTCTGAAGCTGGATGTGGCTTTTGTGCCGGGCGGAGCTTTCTTTCCGGTGGAGCCCAGAGAAAATACTCTGCGCATGAATTTTTCCAACATGCCGGAAGAGAGAATCATCGAAGGCGTAACCCGCATGGCCACCAAGCTGCCGGGCAGGGCCCGGGCCCAACTCTAAGTGAGCCTTTCCCCGAGCGCTAGTTATGGCGGCCATCATCGTATTAAGAGCGGTGCCCCCGTGGCTATGGCGGGGATGAGGTCAGAATGAAACTCTTATATGTGGCAGCTTCCCGGCCGTAACTCTGGTCTGGTCGAAAGCGCCGCATCGGACCAGTCCAGTGCGGACCACGCACACACGCACAAAATGGAGGCAGAGAATGGCGGAAGGTTCAGGAACGTTTAATGTTGAGCGCGGCACTAAAAGCCAGCTTATGATCAAGATTGAGGGCACTCATGTGAAAATGCCTCTTTCCATGATCACCGGACTTGCCGACGGCCCGACCGTACTGATTACTTCCGGCATTCACGGCAGCGAATACCCCGGCACCCTGGCCGCCGTTGAACTGGCCCGCGAACTGCGCCCGGAGGACGTGAGCGGACGCCTGCTGATGATTCATCCGGTGAACACCCAGGCTTTCAAGGCCCGTTTCGCCATGATTCTGCCTGAAGACGGCCGCGATATAAATCGCGTCTTCCCCGGCAGGCCCGACGGATCACCCTCTGAAAAGGTGGCCTGGCGGATTACTGAATTTCAACGCATGGCTGATTTTTATATCGACCTTCACAGCGGCGACGTTTTTGAGGACATGAGGGCCTATGTCTATTATCCCGGTTCAGGACCGGAAGAGGTGGTGGAAAAATCCCGCCGGGCCGCCGCCGTGGTGAACGTGCCCTATATGGCGCCCACCACTTCTGAAATCGGCACCATCGTGTCGGCCGCCGCGGCCGGTATTCCCGGCCTCTTTATGGAAAGAGGCGGGGCCGGGGCCTGTCCGCGTGAAGAGGTCGATCTTTACAAACGCGATATTCTCAACGTTCTGAAACATCTCGGCCTTTTGAAGGGCGCGCCTGAAATGCCGCCCGTCCCGCCTGTGGAGCTTGGGCGGCTTACCTATCAGGAGTCCGGGGAAACCGGCCTCTGGATTTCGGAAGTTGAGCTGGACCAGAAAGTGGAAAGCGGCCAGAAACTGGGCGAGGTTCAGGATTTTTTCGGCCAGACCCTGGCCGCCTATCATGCGGAACATGATGGAGTGGTGCTCTATAAACTGCGCGCCCTCTCCGCCAACAGCGGAGATGTGCTGGTCTGCTACGGCCGCCCCTGAACAGCAGTAATTCTCAAAGTAAACTTTTCCCCTGAACTTGTGACGTGCAGCTACACAAAAAGCGTGGTTTTTGTTTCGCGAGTTGCTATTTTACCGTAAAAACCAGTCGCTGGCGCTCCGTCGCCCCTGTGGGTCGACCTGCTATTTTGAAATTGCCGTCTACTTTGAGAATTGCTACCTGAACAACATCATTAATACCGGCGTAAATTACGCCTGATAAGGAGGCCAAAATGTTTCAAGGCGATTGGACACCAAAAGACCTTTTTTCCCTTGGCAGCCAAACCTGGGTGGCCTGTGCGGTTCAGGCCGCTGTGCGCCTGCAGCTTTTCACCGCCCTTGACGTTGAGGGCGGATTGCCCGTGGGTGAACTGGCCCGGCGGATTGGGGGCAATGAAAGGGCCGTGGGTATGCTGGCCACCGCCCTGACGGCTGTCGGGCTTCTTAACCGAGATGGTGACCTGGTCAGCCTGACCGGTCAGTCCCGGCGTTACCTCTCAACCAAGTCAGATGAATATTTCGGCTTCATCATCCGTCATCAGGCCAATATTCTCCGCTCCTGGATTCATCTGGATGAAGCCGTTAAAACCGGAAGCAGCGTGGCCGAGCGGTCATCAAAAGCCGAAGGTGACAGCGAGGAAAATGAAGCTTTTCTCATGGGCATGTTCAATGTCGCCCGGCTTCAGGCCGACACTGTGGCCCAGGCGCTCAAGAAAGCCGGGGTTATGGAGGGACGCCAAAGCGTTCTGGATTTGGGCGGCGGACCGGGCACCTATGCCATTTACTTCTGCCGCAACTTTCCTGAAATCAGGGCTACTGTTTTTGATCAGCCCGCTACGGAAAAATTCGCCTCCGCCACCTTCGAACGCTATGGCTTATCTGACCGCATCAATTTCGTGAGCGGCAATTTTCTTGAGAGTGATTTGCCGAAAGGCTATGATCTGGTCTGGGCCTCCCAGGTGCTGCATGGGGAGACCCCGGCCGATGCGGCCAGGCTCATCAAACGCGGGGCGGAGTGCCTCAACCCAGGCGGCTGCCTCTGCGTTCAGGAATTCATAATTGATGATGATTTGCGCGGACCGGCCCACTCGGCCCTGTTTTCCCTGAATATGCTGGTGCAGACCCCCGGCGGCCAATCCTACACTGAATCCGAACTCACCAACATGCTGACGGCGGCCGGGCTGGGCAACATTCGCCGCGTGCCCGCCGAACTGCCGCCGGGCTGCGGCATCATTGCCGGGGAAAAGATGTAGCTCGCAACAGAGCCGCGTTCAACCAGGTAAAGTGGCGCATGGCCGCCGACGGGAGAAATGTTTTCGTCCGTCTCCGTTCCGGGGGTCTTAGTCACGGAGACGGACGAAAACATTTCTCCCGTCGGCTATCTGGTCGGCTTTCTTGAAGGCTGGGAAGCTGGCATAGTCGGGTGGGAGCCTGGAGTCGGGGCTTGTTTTTGTCCCGGCTCCGTGACTAAAGACCCCCTTCACCTCGACGGGACAAAAACAAGCCCCGACTCCAGGCGGTTAAAGGGTTAAGCTTTTTACCGCAAAAGTATTTCAATTATATGGTCATAGAAATAAAAAACCGGCGGAGCCGCAATGGCTCCGCCGGTTTTTTCAGGCATGAAGCCTGTTTGGTTTAGAAATCAGAGAAATCATCGTCCATGGGGAAGGCGTCAGTTTCTTTTTTAGATACCGTCGCGGGTTTTGAGGCTGGCGGCAGAGCCTTGGTCGCGGTGGACGCGGTGCTTGTGCCGCCAAGCGAGACCTTGGGTTTTGGCAGGGACTTCCTGGCCGGGGTGGAACTTCTCATGCCAATGGCCGCCTGCCCCCTGGCCATGGCCACCAGGCTGTCGACCGCTTCCAGCAGGAGGGCGGCCTGATTGCTCATCTGGGTGGCGGAACTGGCTGATTCTTCAGCTGTGGCCGCGTTGGCCTGGGTCACTTTGTCCATCTCCAGCATGGCCTGGGTAATCTGACCTATGCCCTGTGACTGTTCCTTGGAAGCTTCCGCCACGTCCGACAAAAGGCTGCCCACCCGGCCGCTGCGGTCAGAAACCGTGCCCACGTTGGAGGTGGCGGTTTCCAACAGGCTGGTGCCGGTCTGTATATTGGTTATGGTATAGTTTATCAGAGTTGCCGTATTGCGGGCCGCTTCAGCCGAACGGCTGGCCAGATTGCGCACTTCTTCGGCCACAACCGCGAAACCGGCCCCGGCTTCGCCCGCACGGGCCGCTTCCACCGCCGCGTTCAGGGCCAGAAGGTTGGTCTGGAAAGCTATTTCATCAATAGTCTTGATGATGCGGCCGATCTTTTCGCCGGAAGTGGCAATGTCGGTCATGGCTTTTTCCAGATCGGTCATGGAATCCATCGTGGTCTGAACCGCGTCCTGAGTCTCGCGCATGAGGTTGTTGGCCTCCGACGAGTTGTCGGCGTTGCGGTTGGTCATTGAGGACAGCTCCTCCAGGGCGGCCGACGTTTCTTCAAGGCTGGCCGCGTTTTCAGTGGCCCCTTCGGCCAGCTTGTTGGACGCGCCGGAAAGCATTGAAGAGGCCTCATCCACCTCGGCCGCGCCTTCGCTGAGGCTGTCGATGATGAAATTGAGCTGGCCGTTGATGCTGGCGGTGATAATCCAGCCCAAAATCAGGCTGAGCACCAGACCCACCACCGCGCCGACGATCTGCGACTGGGTGATGCGGGAAACCGCGACATTGTTTTGCTCGGAAATGGAAGTGGTGGTTTTCAGAATTTCTTCCATCACCATCAGCCCGACGTCATTGGCTTGATCCACCAACTGATTTCGTTCAGCCAGGCTGTCTGACCAGTCCGTCAGGCTCTTGAGGTAAATTTCAGCGTCTTTCCTGATTTCTCCCACCACAGTGACCATTTCTTTGAGAATGCGGATAACGTCATCACCGACGGCTTCATCAAGGTCTTTCTGAAGCTGGGCCTGAGTTTCAGACGCCTTGGCAATGAGTTCCCCCACTTCCTTGGAGTCGTGCTTGCCGTAAGCTTCCCAGGCGTCCAGTTGCAGGGAGTAGCCCATGCGCACCAGTTCCGAGGTCAAAAGAACGCGGTGGAGTCTGAAAGAGCGTTTTTCCTGGGTGCTGTTAACATCAAAGCCGTGGGTGACGAGTTCATCGGTGGCCAGGGTTTCCTGCATTTTCTGAAAATCAGTGGCCAGTTCGATATACCTGGTGGTTTTGTCCATGATGCTCTGGCGTGAGGCTACTATGTTTTTGCCGATACCATCCAGACCGTCATAGTTTTTGTTCATATCGGCTATCAGCTTTTCCACCCCCGGAGTGGCGCCGCGCATCTGGGCGAAACTCTGGCCGTGTTCCACAATTTGCCGCATGTCTTTAAAAGCGCCCTCAACCCTGGTGAAGTGCTCTTTGGCCGCATCCATGTATCTCTGTTCTTCATTAAAGGCATAGCCGCGCACTTCATAGGTCGAGCGGCCAATCGCGATGTTGAATTCGGAAACCGCTTTCACCATCGGCAGACACTCGGCAGCCATTGTTCTGGATGAGGAACGCACCGGCCCCAGAAGAACGATCGACAGGACATTGAGAATTAACATGATAAGAATAAGTGCGGTGAAGCCAAGCCGTATCCGTGAAGAAAGTTTCATTTTACTCATAGTATTAAACCCTGACATGTAATAAAGGGGCGATAGGTTGATCGCCCCTGTCAAAAATTGTTCGTTTCAGATTCTTAAAACCCCAAATCCAGGCCGCTCAAGTCTTCCACGGCCAGGATTCTATCGATATCGAGGAGTATTTTTACGCCTTTTCCAATTTTGGCCATGCCCAGAATGTATTCCGTATTGAGCTGGGAGCCGAAAGTGGGCGGATCTTCCACTTCTTCAGCCTTGATGTTGGCCACCTCCGAAACATAATCCACCACAATGCCGATGCGCACGAAATTATCGGCCCCGCCCCGCACATCGACCACGATAATGCTGGTTCTTTCAGTGTAATCCAGCTCTTCCATACCGAATTTCAGGCGCAGATCCACCACCGGGATGACCTTGCCGCGCAGGTTGATCACTCCCTTGACAAAGCTGGGGGTCTGGGGCACAGTTCTGATGGGCATCATCCCGATGATTTCACGTACTTTTAAAATACTGATGCCATACTCTTCATTGGCCAGCGAGAAGGTCAGAAATTTACCCTCCTGCCCGGCTGACCGGCCCTTGATTACCGGCACACCATTGGATGTGGCTAAACTCATGTTAAGACTCCATATTCACATTCTGATAGAGCGATCCCCGATCAAGGATACCGCCGGACGCCAGCCGTGGAACTGCCGTCATTTATCTAAAAAGCCAGAGGGGACATAAACCCGCTAAAAGACTGTGCTTTGATTTTAAGGTATTATGCCACATTTCAACAAAAAAGAAAACAAATTGTAAATCCATGAAACCCTTTGAAGCAGTGTCTGTTCAGGCCTCCACCGGTTCCAATAGCCTTAAAATTGTCATTGTTAACTTATTGTTTAATTGTGATATTCAGTGGGATCAATTATCTATTTTTAATGTTTCCTCATGGCCGTATACTGCCCGTAACCGGAACCTCCCGACCTGATCATCAGTAATATTTTGATTACGACGTGTTATAATCCCCTTTCATACCTGGGAGGTGCCGGATGAGTTTACTGGAAAAAATGCAAACATTAATAATGCTTGCCGCCATTGCCTTAGGTTTCGCCAGCGGCCGTTTCCTGCCGGCGGCGGCCGGGGCGGACGTGCTGATAACGCCGGCCCTGATGTGCATGCTCTTTGGTCTTTTTCTCGGCATTTCTCTGTCGGAACTTAAACGTGGTTTTTTGGATATGAAGTTCACGTCCGTCAGTCTGGCTGTTAACTTTGTGTGGATTCCAGTGCTGGGCTGGTGGCTGGGCGGGATATTCCTGGCCGATTCACCGGCGCTCCGCATCGGCTATATCATGCTGCTGGTGACTCCCTGCACTGATTGGTATCTCGTTTTCACCGGCATCGCCCGGGGCAATGTGCCGCTTTCAGCCGCCATTTTGCCGATAAACCTGATTGTTCAGGTGATTTTGCTGCCTGTTTACCTTTTGCTGTTTTCCGGCCTGAGCGGCCACCTGGAACTCGGCCCGATTCTGCGAAGTGTCCTGCTGGTGCTGGTTTTGCCATTTAGCCTGGCCCAGGCCGTGAGGCGGTTCATGACGGAGGGGGGAGCGGTTCGCCGGGGGATGGAGAAAATTTTCAGCGGCGGTCAGTTCTGGTTTCTGTGCCTGGCCATTTGGGCCATGTTCGCCTCACAGGCTGGCTATCTATCCGGCAATGCGGGCATTTTTGTCAAGCTGCTGGCTCCGGTCCTCTTATTTTTCATCACAAACTTTGTGGCCGTCCGTATCCTGGCCAAGATTTTAAAATTTTCCTTTGAAGATTCAGTCAGCCTCAGCCTGACTACCCTGGCCCGCAATTCCCCCATATCCCTGGCCATCGCCGTGACCGCTTTTCCCGATGAGCCGCTGATAGCGCTGGCCCTGGTTATTGGGCCGTTGATTGAGCTGCCTTTTTTAGGCTTCATATCCCAGGTGCTGCTCTGGATGCGGCCGAAGGGGGCGTGAAATTTTCAGAGATTCAGTTCCGCGGGCAGTTCGCTCAGAAAATGGCCCTTGGAGGTTTTCAGGATTTCATTGGCCAGCATTTTAAACAGGTTCCAGGTTCCGGGGCGGCCGCTGGCCGTGGGAGGGGCTTCGTCGGGCAGACCCTCTTTTATCATGTTGAAATCCGCCAGATTATTGGCGTTCAGATAGAGATAGGCCACATGGAAGCAGAAAATTTTCAATCCAGGAGCCGCCCAGTTGGGCATATCCAGGCGGTCAAAGGGCAGGCGGCGGGCCAGATGCAGATGGTCGCTGGCCCAGACCGGCCAGCGATACAGTTTACCCACCTTGAAGCCGGTCAAGCCCGGGTGGTAGGGCAGAATCATGGAACTGTCGTGTGTGAATCCGCAGCGGGTCATCAGGCGTGAAAGGTCTGAATGCCAGTAAAAGCGATGAGTTCGCACCGCCATTGACTCGTTTATGGCGGATTTATAGTGTTTAAGGATTGTTTCTTCCGCTTTTTCCACTGCCAGATCGTGACCATGAGTGGCCACGGCCAGAGGGGATTCCTCATTGTCACCCGGTATGGCCTGGCGGCGAGAGAGGTCCGGGTGGCAGCCGGCCTCCAGTTCGGGCCAGTATTCCACCGGGCTGGGGGTTGAAAAAAATACAGTCGTTTTCACTCCCAGTTCACGCACTTTGTCCAAAACCACTTTAGTGGCGTGATCGGGAGCCCAATCCGTGTCGATTGTTAATATGATCATGGTTCCTTTTACTTGCTGTATCGTAGCTACGCAAAAAACGTGGTTTTTGCTTCGCGGGCAGCGACCTCGGCATCAAAACCAATCGCTGGCGCTCCGTCTCGCCATCCATGGCTCGACCCCCGCTATATGCGGAGGGCTTGGCCTGGAATCGTTGTCCGGCTCACACTGGGGCCAGGCGCACTTTCCTGCCTTGGGGGAAGCCGACCTTGTAGCCGCCAGGAGAAATGTTTTTGCCCGGCGAGGTGACTAAAGACCCCCGGAACCTCGCCGGGCAAAAACATTTCTCCTGGCGGCGGTCCCCCGCTTTTCCGTCATTTTAAAAATGACCGCACGCCAGGCGGTTTACAGGGACAGTTCCTTTAAGCGGTCCGCCTTGATCACTGGAGAATCTTTTGGTTTAGTGGCCCGCTCGATACGCAGCTTGGCTACTCGGCTCAGCTCTTGATCGAAAAGGTTGAAAACAGTCTTCAAAACCCGGATCACAGAGCGAATGGCCGGTTTTTTACGGCCGGTGTTTTCATCCATATAAAGGCTCCGGCACAGCGACAGACCGATGGTCCGCACCCGCGGATGGTTGCGCAGAGATTCAGGCGCACAGGCCGTTCCGGCCTGCGGCAGGTTCAGCTCGGCCCACCAGCGGAAGGCCCTGAATGTATCACCGGTCATGTTGGCCAGGCCTTCAGGAGTCAGTTTGCCGGCTGTGCTGACGCAGGCCTGGGGACGGGGATAGCGCCGATCCTTTTCAAAATTCTGGGGCATGGAGGTAAAGGAGCGCAGGGTTACAATCAAGACCAGGGGGGCCTCTTCCAAAAGGCTGTGCGCCGCATCCTCAATCTGCTGGAGGAAGGGCAGGGTGGTGCGGCTGAAAATGGTTTCGCGGTCTTTGTCGCTCCAATTGATAGCCTTGCCGGCCGTCGTCTGGGGGAGGGTGGCCGGAGCGCCGGGCGATATTGAGTCGTCTTCCGAAAGCTCGGCGGCCCACAGTCCCCAGGGGTCGGCCACCACCGGGCTGTAGGGATATATGATCAGCGGCCGCTCAATCCGCCGGTCCCTTTTTTGGAACACAGCCGCTTCAGCCGCCATCTCAGCCAGATAGGGGTCGATCAGCCGCCAGTGCTCCAACTGCCACTCCTCCGGGCTCAGGGCCAGCCTTTTGGCCACCGCCGGGGGCGCGGCCTGGGCCGTATAGGGCAGATTGATTATCACTTTGGACATTTCGGTTTCGGCCTTTTCCACCTTTTTCATGGCTTTTCACACTTATGTGATATACTTTAGAAAGTACGGCTCTCAGCCCGTCCGTTATTTTAGCAATGTTGGATAAAATGATCAACAATAGGCAGCAATTCTAATTATGGCCGACGCCGCCACATAAATCCGGGGTCGAGCGCTGCGAGACGGAGCGCCAGCGACTGGTTTTGACGGAAAAATAGCCGCTCGCGAAACAAAAACCACGCTTTTTGTGTAGCTGCGAGTCGTAAGTTCAAGGGAAAAAACCATAATTAGAATAGCTGAACAATAGGTAAATGGGTGGAGTTAATATGAAACAGATGTCAGTCGAGGCGGAGCGCCTCAAGATTTTGCGCACACAAATGAAGGAGCATGGCGCGGAGGCCGTCCTCATCACTTCACCGGCCAACCGCCGCTATTATTCGGGCTTTGAGGCCATGGATATGATGCTCAACGAATCCAGCGGCGTTCTGATGATAACCAGGCGCGGCCAGTGGCTGCTGACTGATTCCCGCTACACCGAAATCGCGCAGGCCGAAGCGCCGCTCTTTAAAGTTGTCGATTACCGGCGCGGACTGGGCGCAGAACTGGCTTCAATGGCCGCCCTGAAAAAGGTGCCGGAAATCTGTTTCGAGCCGGATTTTATGAGCGTGGGCGTTTACAGCAAATTGTCCGAAGCTCTGCCGGAACACAAGCTTGAGCCTCTGCCATTCAGCCTGGATGCTCCCCGCTCCGTTAAATCGGCCCAGGAAATCAAGCTGGTGGAGAAAGCCCTGGCCATAACTGAGGCGGCCGTGTCGGCGCTTTTTAAAATAATGGAACCGGGCATGACTGAAGGGCAGGCCGCGCTTTTTCTGGAAACTGAATTCCGCCGCCTGGGTGCGGACGGCCCCAGCTTCGACACCATCGTGGCCTCCGGGCCCAACGCGTCGCTGCCGCACGCTGTGCCGGGCGGGAAGAAAATGAAGAGCGGCGAACTGGTGGTGGTGGACTGCGGGGCCCGCTATCGCGGCTACTGCGCGGACATAACCCGCACCAAGATGCTGGGCCGGCCCAAACCCTGGCAGCGGGAGATTTACCGCATAGTGCGTGAGGCCCAGCTCATGGCCATAGAGGCCATCAAGCCAGGCGTCACTGGCGCGGATGTGGACAAGGTGGCCAGGGGGCACATCAAAAATTGCGGTTATGGCGATTACTTCGGGCACGGACTGGGCCACGGGGTGGGGCTTTTAATTCATGAGGCGCCCTCTCTGTCCCCGCGCAACCTGCGTCCGCTTCAGGCCGGGGAGATTGTCACTGTGGAGCCTGGCATTTATCTGCCCGGCAAGGGCGGCGTCCGGCTGGAGGAACTGGTGCTGGTGACTCCCAAGGGGCATCGGCTATTGAATAAAAATAAAGAATTTTATGATTTCTGAGCGGCTTAGACCTGTTTTTCCGGCTGCGGCTGGAAAAACAGGTTGCATTTGGCCGGAATAAAGTTATAATACCTCTTTCACCCGCGCCTTAATAGGCGCGTCATCATGCCAACCGGGCCATAGTGGTCCGCATAAAGAACAAAAGGAGCGTTCAGTTTATGGCAACCCATCGTGAACCCCGTTTTAAACTTTGCCGCCGCTTGGGGATCAATATTTACGGCCACCCCAAGGCTCTCAAAAGGGGAGAAGGCAAAAATGCAAGGGGCGGCCGTAAGATCTCGGAATACGGTTTGCAGCTTTTGGAAAAACAGAAGGTCAAGGCCTATTATGGCGTTATGGAGCGTCAGTTCCTCCGCTATGTCAAAGCCGCGCAGAAAAGCTCGGAAATGACCGGCGTGGCCCTTCTGAAAAGCCTTGAGTGCCGTCTCGACAACCTCGTCTATCGCATCGGCTTTGCCAAGTCCATCCGTCAGGCCCGCCAGATGGTGACCCATGGCCATCTTCTGGTCAACGGTAAAAAAGTCGACATCCCTTCCTTTAGCGTGAAGGTCGATGATGTGATCACCCTGCGGGAAGCTTCCCGCAAAAACGAGATGGTCGTGAAGAATTTCCAGGAACTGGCCACTTTCAATGTGCCTTACATTGAAAAACAGATGGATCAGTTCAGCGGCAAACTCATCCGCCTGCCCGAACGCGAAGAAATCCCGATAGATGCCAATGAGCGTCTGATCGTGGAATACTATTCGAAATAATTGCCGATTTACCCTCTGGCAGTTCAAAAGCCCCCGCGCCTTTGGTGCGGGGGCTTTTGTTTTGAAGACAAAGTTTAATTGAGTACGTTAACTATTTTTTTATTGGTTGGTGTGGTATATTCTATTTGTTATGCTTGAGTTTTTTTATATGATTTTTAATCTGCAATGGAGGGTACACAGTGAAAAAAACGACTTTTTGCCCTAAGTGTAATCACAAGCTCGGTGACAAAGCCCATTACTGCCCCATCTGCGGCCCCGAACGTCAGGATAACGGCTTGGAGAGAAAGAACGACCCGGCTGAACCTGGAGTTCCGCCGGATAGGGAAAAACCGGCTTCATCCGATGGAGAAAAGAGCCGCAAGTAGAAAAATCCCGCCGGAAAACTATTATATTCCGGCGGGAGCTGGCCTTGACCGATGGAATTGGTGAGCTGTCAGGCCGGTGTTGCTGTTTCTGCCGGCATAGCGGCCGAGACTGGTTCGGAGCTTTTGGCCGGTTCGAGGCCGTTGGCTTCAATGGCTTGACGCAGACGGTTTTCGTCATCATAGCTGAGTGATGTTTTCATAATGGTGCCTCCGGTGCCTTTCAGCTCTTCCAGGGCTTTGTCGAAACTTATGCTGCGGAAGAGGATGAAGAGCATGGAGTGGCCGGGCTGCAATTTCACACCTAAGTTTTTCATGAATTTGTCATCCACGCCCACATCGGCCAGTGCGCCGCCGACGGCCCCCGCTCCGGCCCCGACGGCGGCGCCCAAAAGGGGATTGAGGAAAAGCAGGCCAATCAGAAGGCCCCAAAATCCCCCGCTGACTGCCCCGGTGGTCGTCAGGTTAAAAAGTTGATGAAGTTTAACTTTGCCGTTTTCTTCTTTGACGGCTATGGCTGCGTCCTGAAGGTCGATCAGATATTCTTTCTGCATTTTAAGTAGCTGAAGGCGTGTTTCTTCCGCTTTATACAGGCTGGGGTAAGCCACCACCACTAAACTGCTCATCGTGTTCTCCTTTTCTAACGGCCGTTGGCTTGAGTATATTGGCCGTGGAATAATTTTAGCCAAATTAATTTGACTAAATGTGGTAATAATTATAGCATAATAAATAATTTAATATGGTATATTTTATTGTGAAATTGTCATAAGAAAAGCCGGAATCATATCAAAAGATTCCGGCTTTCAATTTTGGGGGAGAGACTATTGAGACTTAGAACTTGTTCGTAAATAAGGGATTTTGTTCCCTGGCTAGGCGCGAGTGTTTTTTTAAGCGGAGTAATATACTAATATTTCGAGCATTAAAAAACCAGGAGCAACGACGCCAGGGGGCAAAATCACTATTTACGAACAAGTTCTTAATTAAACGACAGAACAGTAGCTGTGCTTTCGTCATTGTCGTCATCAGCCGGATATTCCGACATAATAAGTTTATCCAGAGGCCGGTTCAGCCTTATGAACGCCGAAGTGGTTCCATCCAGGCCGTTTTTGGCCGCGCAGCCGTTCCATTGCTGTCCATTGAGGTTGCCTTCAATATTCATCATGGGAAATTCGAGTGTGCATTTTTTAGGCAACTGCCCGCGGGGGCCAATGCCAAGAGAATCTATCTCCGCGCCTACGGCAGCCAGAAAAAAGCCAGGCCACTCTTCGCCCTTATCCGGCCCGGCTTCCAGCCAGACCCCGGTTAAGGGAGAAAGGTGGCTACGCAAATAGAAAGGCATGTCCGGCCACTGCGGCTGTTTGAAGCGTGCGGCCATCAGGCGGCTGGCAAAGGGTTCGTCTTTTCTGAATACTTTCACTTGCGTGAGAAGCGGCGGCAGCATGGCTTTAAGACGTTCGACATCATGGAGGTCGTCAGTTTTCAGAATGAAAGCCATGCTGAGCGGGTTTTCCTGGTTGAGCGACAGGCTGACCAGAGCCGTCTGGCTGACCAGCTCAGTGGTGAATGATTCCGGCCGTCCGACAAAAACCCAGGCACAAAGGCCCGGCGTTTGAAGTATTTCAGCCAGTTGAGTCCAGCCGTTGGGCTGACCGGTCAGTTCGCCCCATTCAATGGTGGCGGTGGCAAAGCCCGCCCCTCTCAGTTGAATTTCCTCTGCGCTTTCGCTTTGGGCACGGTCATCAAGAAGACATAACAGAGCTTTGGGCATGGCCATTCTTCACCTCTTGCTGTTTTTAAATATATAATCAATATTATGTAGCCATACGGCCGCATGCGATTAAAAAACTGGGCCAGTGGCCCACCAAAGGGCTCCGCCCTCTGGACTCCGGCTGGGGGAGGGCCCACGCGGGCCCTACCCCAGACCCCACCCGCGCCAGGGGGGCGGAGCCCCCTGGACCCCCAAGAGGTCAGGGTCGGCTTAAACTTTCTTTTTCCCGCATCGCCGCAACTCGCTTCGAGTACGAAGCTCAGACAAGCGGCGACGCTTCATACTATCTCCGCGTTAAACGATGTTGGCCTCTTCACGTTGGGCTGTTACATTTTGCTATAGGCAGCTTCATTGGATGTTTGTGGCTTCACGTATGTTCGGCTGATTACTTTTTCCCCTCCACTAGCTTTTCCAGCGCTGTAACGACGAGACTTTATCGTCTTTTTTCTAATGAGCAACTCATTGAAAAGCGATAGGCGGCAGAGAGACAGACTAACAGCACTGGAAAGGGCCTTTAAGGGTAAGCTGAATTAAGCCGAACATACGTGAACTGCCACTCAGCCAGTGAGGCCGCCTATCGCAAAATGTAACGGCCCAACGTAAAACCGCCTATAGCACTAGAAACTGACCTTGTAAGAAGCGTCGCCGCTTGTCTGAGCTTCGTACCCGAAGCGAGTTGCGGCGATGCGGGAAAGGGAAAGTTGAAGCTGACCCTGACCTCTTGGGGTTCCAAGGGGCTTGCCCCTTGGCGCGGGTGGGGTCTGGGGTAGGGCCCGCGTGGGCCCTCCCCCAGCCGGAGTCCAGAGGGCGGAGCCCTTTGGTTGGCCTTTCAGGCCAAGTCCTTAATCGCGCGGCCAGAGGCCGCCAGACCGCGCTCTAATCCCCCCAGAAACACGCCCATAAATATCGGCGGCCATATGCCGCAAATCGTCCCTCAGCATAATGGGGTTGAAATTGGTTCTTGTTCCGGTGACGTAGATATTGGCAAGTTCCTCCGCCGTCGGCCGCCGCGCGGGTTCAAACGACATCGCCGCCTCCAGATATCGCCAATGGCGGCGGCCGAGCAACTCCGGCCGCCCCGGCTTGTCGCCTTCCACGACCGCTTCCGATGATGAACGGCGGCCAAAGGGATGACGGCCGCTGAGCATCTCATAAATGGTCACAGCCGCTGAAAAAACATCGTCAGCCTGACTTGGAGCTTCTCCGGCCAATCTTTCCGGCGCGGAGTAGACGGTCGTTCCAGCCGGGATGTTTTTTGAATCAACCAGGGCTTGCACGGGGTTGACGGCCGCCTGTCCCGGCCGGGGAACGGCCACGGCGATGTTGAAATCAAAAATGACGGGCTGACCGGCTTTTAAAAAAATATTGCCCGGCTTCAAATCCGCATGCACCAAACCGCGCTCATGAATGTGGGCCAGAGCCTGGAATATTTTTCCCGCCGCTGTACGCGCGTCGGACGCTTCAATCTGCGGGCCGCGCCGCAGGCGCTCTTTCAGGGTGGGCGCCTCCATCAGCTCCATGCTCAGGCACAATTCACCGCCATGATGGTGAAGGTCATAAACCTGAATGATGCCAGGATGGTTCAAGGCTCTGGTTTTGGCGAATTCCTGGGCCAAGGCCAGCCGGGCCGCCAGCTGCTCCTTAAATTCAGGCCGCAATTTTTTCAGAGCCACCCGCGCGCGCGCGTCATTCAACTCAGCCCGCACCAGATCCAGGGCCTCATATACTTCACAAACTCCGCCCCGCCCCAACATTTTTTCAATTATGAAACGCCCCCGCTCCTGTGCAACAGGCGCGGAGATAATCTCTGATTCGGAAATCACTTCCGTCGCTGAAGCTGTCTCCAACTCGGAGTTCATCTCCATCGCGCCCGCAACTTCGACGCCTGCTAAAACCGCATCATCTGGAAACAGCGGTGGACTTTCTGCCGCCTCTTTCGGCTTTCTGGTTTTTTTACTTTTTTTCGAGGCCGCCATAATGCTCAACCCTGGCCCCGTGTACGGCCGAAATGAAAATGGTGATCTGGGTGGCGTCGTCCCGCGCTTCCCGGCGGGCGATGAGTTCCGCAAAACGTTCCGCCGCTTCGGCCGGGCCGCGGCTGTTCTTCAGCACGTCTGAAATCAATTCTGTCTGTAGTAAGCCCGATAGGCCATCGGTGCAAAGCATCAGTCTGTCGCCCGGATAAACATCGAAAAATACCTTTTCATAAAACAGATCCTTATCCGCGCCCAGAGAGTTGGTGATGATGTGGCCTTTGATCATGCGCCCGGCTTCAGCGGCGGTCAACAGGCCGCGGTCAATATGCTCCTGCCGGAGAGTGTGGTCACGAGTGCATTGATACAAAAGATCATTGCGGAAAAGGTAGCAACGGCTGTCGCCCGCCCACAGACAGGCCGCCTGCCCCGCATGCATCAGGAGCATCAAAAAGGTGGTGGCGCAGAATTTGTCGTCTTCCCGTCGCGACCACAGTTCATCATTGACCAGACTCAAAAGACGCACCGCCTCTTGAGCCTGTCCCTCCAGAGAATCCGGCTTTTTTAGGCAGCTCATAGCCTTGATGACCAGTGAACTGGCTTTGTCGCCATGGACTCCGCTGGTCACTCCGTCGGCTACGGCCCAGAGGAATTTTTCCGGGCTATCGAGAAAGTTGTCCTGATTGCCGGTCGAACCCGGACCAGACTGACTCCAGCCCTGCGACTGGATAGCCACCAGCGCCTGTCCGCCGGCCTGGCCGGGTTTGTTGGGCGTCGCAATACTTTCCGTCATCTCAGCGACTCCGGCGGCCGGAAGCCATAAACGCCGGAACTGAAGGGACTGACCCTGTTCCTGTATCTGACGTTATAGCGCACCCAGTGATCCTTGACCCGAACTTCCAGAATGCCGCCCTGACGTACGGCCCCGCCCTGGAAGAGGCGGAAAATGCTCCATTCGCCTTGAGTCGCTTTCTCATGGCTGAGCCCGCCCAGGTCTTCCAGCACCAGCGAACTTTTGAAGCTGCCCGGCCAGGAATAACTTTCACTCATCACCGGACCGTGCCAGTAGCTGAGTGGTTTGTCGGCCAGAGTCAGGGTGGACGTTTTCAGGGCCGTGTCCATAGTGTTGGGCGTGAGGCTGAAGGATAGCCCCGGCTCCGCTCCGCCCGCGAAAAAGGCCTCCCGCACTGTCCGCACCCTGTTCAATTGCTCCACCGCCTTGGTCGATAACGGTAACGGACGGCCCATGATGTTGCGAAGGGCCCCCGATTGGCTGAGGAAAGGTTTCAGGTAATTGGTGATAAACGAATCCGCCTGCCCGCCCTGGCGGAAGAAATCCGCGAAATCTTCCAGACTGACATCGGTTCTGGACAATGGACTGAAGGGATAGCGGTCACGCAGGCTGGCGTTGTAGACGCTCACAACATCAGCTTTGTAGACAGCGTTAAGATAGTCCGCCCCCTTCACACGCATGCCCGCCACTCCGGCATCCAATATGATTGAATACCAGCGGCCCACGTCCGGCGGCAGTTTGGCCGAGGCGGCCTCCAGCTTTTTCAGGGTGACGTCGCTTTCATCTGCCAGAGCGATGAGGGCGTCGAGAATTTTTTCGTCCACATCATCGCTGATGGCCAGGGTGGTAAAATACCCGCCCGCCGCCACGGCCGCCTCATTGGCCGCGCCCAGTAGCCCCCCGGCCTGGCCGTCCTCCAGGAGAAGGGCGTCGAGACCCGCGAAATAACTCTTGACGGCCCCGGCATCGGCCGGGGGCAGAATCGGGCCATCTTCTTCAACCGCCGCCGGAGCTTCACCTTCGGCCGCTTCCGCCGCAGCCGCCTGCGCCTTTGGCGCCGGCATCAACTCGGAACTGAGACCGGTGTTGGTCCTGAGAGTATTGAGGACTATCAGCACCGGACCGCCCGCCCCGCCCAGGGTTTCACTCAAGCGGCCCGCTTCGGCCAGGGTTTCCGGGCGGCGAACGTTCAGCGCTTTGATCGCGTCGCTCCAATATTTGATGTAATCGCGGTAATAGAGCCGCCCCGTTTCACTGTGAATGTTGGCTATGTCAAGCTCCGTCAGTGAAAGGCCGGTTTCCTGGTCACCGAAAATCCAGTCGTCAGTGGTCAGGCTTCTGATCAGCTCCGGGCCTTTTTTAACTAAATATTCATCAAATCCGGCTCTGGTGTAGAGATAGGGAATTTCAAAGGTGTCGCCGGTGAAAAGCGACACATCCGAACCGAGCACATTGCGGAACATGAAGGGCGGGCGTCCCGCTTTGGCCGCGTCCTCTTTGATCAACTGATAAGCCTGCTCCGGCGGCGGCACCTTGAACATGGCTCTCCGCGCGGCGGCCAGAAGGTCTCCGTTCAGGTCGGTGTCGTCCCAGCCAAGCCTGATCATGGCCTTGAGCTGCTCCATCAGATCTCTCTGCACTACCGCTTCACCCTGATACTGGCCCGACCAATAGGCGGCCTGCCAGCCGGTCAGGAACTCATTCTCAAGATATTCGGGTTTGGACAGCATCAGATATGAGCGGAGCGAACTCTTCAACTCGGCGATGTCCTCCATCGAGCGGCGTATGCGCCGCTCGGCGTAAACTTTCAGCACCGGCAGAAACCGCTCATTAAGGTCATTGCGCCAGGCCTGACGAATGGCCTTGTCAGCCTTGAGACCCTGATAGAGACCAAGGCCGTATTTGATTTTGGAATCGCCCTCCGGGTTGTACACCTTCGCGGCCGTCTCCAATATCTGAAGTTCCGGGATTAAGGTTTTGGCTTCCAGGGCCAGGGGCGCTTTTGACTTAGCCTGGACAAACTCGGCGTGATATTTTTCCAGCATTTGTATTTTGGAAAAATTGCCCTCAAAACTACGCATCAGAAAAAAGAGGGCCAGGGCGAAACAGCCCAGAACCAGTATCTTTCCGGTCTGGCGGCCCAGGAAACGCCAGCGGCCGGATTTTTCGGCCCCGGCCAGACCGGCTTCATTGACGAAAAGTTTTTCAAACAGGGTGGAGAGAAAGAAGCCGCGTTCCTGTTCACCGGCCCAGGAATGGGAGGCGTCATATTTGTAGCGGACTTCATCGAGGCTGGAAGTGAGGGCGGCCTCATGCCCGGAAAGGGAGCTGGTCATGAAAAAACCACGGAACATGACCGGCGGATGGTAGCGTGATTCGCCAAAAGCTTCAAAGACAAAATCTTCCAGGTTGGGGGCCACGGCGGCCAGTTCCTTGGGGAAGCGGAACAGCGAGCCGCGTGAAGGCAAATCCCGCTCCTCATGCATTTTGTGCAAAAGCTGGCTGTTGAGGGTGATCAAAAGATGGCCCATTTCGTGCCTGATCTGGCCCGGTTTCAAATCCCCATCTTCCAGCACCGCCCCGCAGGCCTGTTCACGGTCAGTCTTGGATAGGCGGGAAAAAAACTGACTGAAGCCGGGCACCGCGTCGCCTTTGGTCATCAGGAGATAGACCGGGGCCTTGGTGTGGAGGTGACGGCTGACTTCACCGAGCCGGTCGCGGATGAGCCGCCCCAGATGTTCACGGTGGTCGTGATCCGAATCCATCAGGTCGCGCAGGCTGACGCAGACGATGATCCCGTTCAACGGACGGCCGGGGCGGGCCTTGAAGAGCGTTTTAAGCAAATGGAGCCACAGTTCCAGGGCCGTCGACTTAGGGGCCGCTTCGGTGTAGGAACCGGGTGTATCCAGGAACACGGCCTGATTGCCGTAATACATATCCAGGCGGCTGGTGGCCGCCACATTGGCCCGGGCCAGGCGGCTGTTTTCCTCATTGACGGGAAATTTCAGTCCGCTGTTTAAAAGGGCTGAGGTCTTGCCGCTGTTTTCCGGGCCTATGACCATATACCAGGGCAGGGCGTACTTCGCCTTGGTGACAGCTATCGCCTCGGTTATTTTCTTTTTGATGAAAAGTTTTTCTTCCTTGACCCGGCGGGCCTCTTCGGCCGCCAGACGTTTGGCTTCAGCGGCTTCGGGATCTTTCAATTCCGCTTTTTTACCCGCGGCTGAAAGTATGGCGCTGAGAATGAGGCCGCCGATCAGAAGCACCAGCGTGGCCGAAAGCTTGGCCGAAAAGGTGGCCAGAAACTCTTTGCCGTCGAAACTTATTTTGTGGCCCACCAGCCAGACCAGCGCGATAACCACCAGAAGCACCAGAAGGATAACCAGCCTCTGGCCTTTGAGTGCGCCCAGAAGCGGCTGGAAGATTTTGCCGATTTTCTTAAACATCGCCAGCATTGTCTTGCTCCTGTGCGGTTTGGGCGGGCTCCTGGATGGACGGGGCGGCATATTGACCCAGAACTTCATCCGCCCGCTGATTCAGAATAAAGGAGAAAGCCAGAAAGGTGCCCAGAAGACAGAAAGCCGCCACGCCAGCCACCAGCCAGGTGGAGAGGTAACGCGGCGGTTTTTCTTCGACCGGGCGGGCCAGGGGCGCGGCCAGCTCGGACAGAGGATCGCCGCGCAGAAATCTGATTTCACGATAAACCTTGTCCCTTAAAGCTTCCAGAGTTATGTTGCCTCTGTCCATTACCCGGTAGCGCCCTTCAAAGCCCAGGCTGAGAATAATGTACATCAATTCCAGGAGGTAGAGGCTCCGGGTGGGCTGGGCCAGGCATTTTTCCAGCACCAGAAAGAATTTTTCGCCGCCCCAGGTTTCATTGTGAAAAGTGCTCAACAGGGCGTGGCGCGACCACTCACCGCTCTCGCCCAACGCGGAGGTGCTCACCGCTTCATCCAGGGCCGTGCACAGAAGGTATCTGGCGGCCAGCACCTGGGCCCGGTCGGTTTCGGCGGCCAGGGCCTTGACTTCGAAGGAGCGCACCCCGGTTTCCAGCCGGTCCCTCAGTGAGGTCAGGTCCAGAGTCTGTTCCTCAAAACGCAGGGAGACCATTTCATTTAAAAGATGTGAAGCCGCTTCAACCAGGGGATTCAGGCCCATCGACGAATCAAAATTCCAGGACAGGCGCGGGCTGGATAAAAACATTTCGCTCATCCGTCCGCCCGTCCCGCCGCTGGAGGAAACCTGGGTCAGGTTGGGCCGGGCCGCCTCCCGGCGGTTGTCGCCGGCCAGCGGCATAATCACGGTATGATCATCATCATGATGGTGAGACGCCATTTCGATCACTCCTTAATTGCCCAGAACTGAAGCTTGATGCCCGGGAAGTCACCGGAAATGTAAAAGGCAAAGCCGCCGGAAAGTTCCAATTGCGCGGATTCTTCAGAGGTGATTTCCAGCCGGAAATATGATTTTCCGGCGTGAAAGGGAATCTGGCGCGGAGCCACCGGCAGGGCCCTGAGCTTGACGCCGGGGAGGTGGAGATTCACCAACTGGCGAATGCGCTCCACCGGGCCGATCTTCAGTTGCTTGGGCAGGCTGGTGCGCAAAAGCTCCGGGTCCATATCGGCCTGGGCGGACACGATGAAACTGGCTGTAGCCAGCATGGAACGATCGTGTATGGGCGAAACGATAATGCCGTATTGCCGTTCCTGCATCGGCAGTTCCACTGAATGCTGTTCAAGCACCATGCTAAGAAGTTCTCGGGCCTGCTCCATGGCCGCGCTGATGGATTCGTGCTGGGAGTTGTGATCATATATCAGATTGTCGCGCGGACGTTTGGAGGCGTCCACAAAGGTGGCCAGTTCGCCGATGAGGCTGATAAGGTGCACATAGAATTCTTCCGGGTGGAGGGAGATGATTTTGGCCATATGCCGGAAGACCGGCTCCACCCGGTTGATGCACTGAAGAAGTATGAAGTCGACCACTTCGGCCGTGCCGCTCTGTCCGGCCCCGCGAATGCGCCCGGCCAACTGGTCGCCGCGATGGCTCAACAGTCCGATGAGTTCCAGAATATAGCCCGACAGCATGGCCGACGACGACAGGTGCAGAAAGGTGGGCGAGAAACTGCCGTCAAGGATGATGGTGCCGTCGGGCTGGCTTTCGATCATGCGGGCAATGGGCATGGCAATGTAGCCCTCGCGGTTCAGTTCGCTTTCCAGCATCAGCTTCAGGTTCAGGGCTCCGCACTGGATTTGATATGAACCGGGCTGCCCGGCGTTGGAATCGCCCACCTCCACCGCGTGGCACAGGTAACGGGTGGCCAGGCCCGCTCCGCCTTCCATCTGCCCGGCCTCGGCCGAACCCTCCGGCGACAGGGGCATGGTCAGATAGATCAGCTGATTGGTCAGCCCGGCTGGAATATCCAGCGAGAGAAGAATATCGCCCGCGTCGCTCTCAAAGATCACGCCGTCCGGGAAAACGCCGGAGACGCGGCTGAGCACGAATTTGCCTAAGGACAGATATTGCTCATCAATCTTCAGTTCGGTCAGGCCCCAGGGGTAGTGGAAAAAAATCTCCGCTCCGCGCCGTGCCAGCGCTGCCGTATAGCGGTCCTGCTGCTGAAAATGCTGGGGACGCAAAAGCATGCCCTCAGTCCAGATCACTTTTTCAGGTAACATTCTTCCCTTCCTATTATTATGGCTTTTTCCCTTCAACTTGCGGCCCGTCCGCTACGCAAAAAGCGTGGTTTTTGCTTCGCTGCGAACTGTGTCGTCGTCAAAACCAGTCGCTGGCGCTCCGTCTCGCCATCCCTGGCTCGACCTCCATTATATGCGGTGGAGTTGGCCATAATTTGAGTTGCCCGCTTTTTAAGCCTCAAGAAAGACGACTAGGGAGCCGCCGGGAGAAATGTTTTTGCCCGGTTCCGGTGACTAAAGACCCCCGGAACCGGAGCCGGGCAAAAACATTTCTCCCGGCGGCGGTCATCCGCGATTTCGCCCCTGTGCGGGCCAATACGCTAATATACCGCGTTATCGGTGTCGTCGTAATTGTCGTTGGGGTCGTAGTCAGCTTGATTTATCGTGGTGGTGGATGACACCGGCACACGCTGAATCGAGTTTTCGCGGTAACCGTCGACCGCTTCCACCGGGTCCCATTTTTTGGCTTCCTTGTCCGGGAGCATAATCAGGCTGGCTCCGTTAAGCTCCAGAGCCATGATCGTTTTTTTCTCCGGGTCAATGGGCTTGATGATTTTCCAGGGGCCCAGATCCTGGCGGCGGAAGCTGGCCACCACCCCGACGTGAGTGGTCTTCAGCGACGGCAGGTAGACCAGGGTCTTGGCTTCGCCCGGCACCAGGGTGAATTCATCCATCGACACCAGGTCGGCTCCCAATGTGTTAATGGGGTCCTGGAACAGCGGCAGCAGCTCGGCGTTTTTAAACAGCAAGTCGCCCTGGAGTTCGTACATCTTCACCAGTACCGGCGAGGGACGGCCATTACTGTCGGGATTGACGTTGGGAAGGCCGGCCATGTTCATGGTCAGCGCCGGTCCGCCGCAGGCGCAGGTGAGGGCTATGGCCGACATCAGACACAGCCGCGCGGCCAGCCTCCCGAACTTTTGACAAATGTTTTTTTTGATCATAACAAATCCTTCAAGTTGAGGTCTTCCGGTATCAAGGGCTGAGGCTCGCCGCGTTTGAGGCCGTCACGGGCCCGCTCCAGAGTTCTGAGTGTTTCGGCCAGACGCGCCATGGTCTGGTTCAGATGTTCAATCGATTCTTCAATGACCTGAAGCGGCGTGGCCGCTCCTCCTGCCGTGTGGAGCGGAGGGATGTTAAGATCCGGCCGGGGAGCCAAGAGGTCATCCGGCCTGGCTCTGATCGGCCCCAGCGCGTCCAGACGGGCTTCGTTGTGGTCGCCGAGGCTGGTTTCCGGGGGCTGGGGTTTTTCGCCCAAAAGGGTGTCGTAAAAGCCCAGCCTCTGTTTAGCCGAATGCTCATCTTCCTGATCAAGGGCTTTCAACGGGTCCAGATCAATGAACGCGTCATCAGGGATTATGTTCTCGGTCGCGTCCATTTGGGGTGGAGTGTAGGTCTCCGGGCTCATCAGGAGGCGGGCCTGAAGAACATAGTCGCCAATCTGATAGCTGTCGCCATGGCTGATTTTGTGCCGCCCGTTTTTACCCACCAGTTCCTGGGTCAGGGTCCAGAGGACGCCGTTGGAGCTGAGGTCTTCCAGGTAAAAATCGCGGCTGTCGCAGGTTATCAGCACATGCTTGCGGGAAACGCGCCGGCCGCGATCGGGCAGCACCCAGTCGGATTCCTCGGAACGGCCGATATAGCCGCCAACTTCACTGAAAACGCAGGTCGGTTTTATTTCCGCTAAAAATTTGTGACGGCTGATTATTTCAAGCATCAGTTCCATGATTGCCCCACACTGCCGATCTTGGATGACGGCGCACTTTATGGCTCAGGGTTCGCCGGGGTATGCCCAGCGCCACAGCGGCTTCGCGCTGATTTCCGCCAGCCGCCGCCAGAGCCTCATCAATCAGCTTTTGTTCATATCTGGCCATTTTTTCCGGCAAGGTGACCATGACCTGCTCCATCTCCTGGGTGAAATGCTCCAGGCCGATAACCGTGACTTCCGGGCCGCTCATCATGACCGCCCGCTCCACACAGGCCGCCAGCTCCCTCACATTGCCTTCGTATTTGCGGTCATACAAATACCGAAGGGCCGGTGCGCTGATGGCCAGATCGGACCTCCCGATTTTCCGGCCGATCTTGGCCAAAAAATGGGCCGCCAGAAGGGGGATATCCTCACGCCTGTCGCTCAAGGGCGGCATGTGGATGGGGAATACCGCCAGCCGATGGTAGAGATCGGACCGGAAATCCCCGCAGGCCATGGCCGCTCTCAAATCACGATTAGTGGCGGCGATGAAACTGACGTCCACCGATTTGGCCTTAATCCCGCCCACCGGCCGCACTTGCCGCTCCTGAATCAGGCGCAGAATTTTGGCCTGCATTTCCAGGGGCATTTCACCGATTTCATCCAGAAGCACTACCCCGCCGTCGGCCGCCGCAATCAAACCTTCGCGGTCCCGGTCCGCCCCGGTGAAAGCTCCGCGGCGGCAGCCGAACAATTCACTTTCCAATAAGTGGGCGGGAATGGCCGCGCAGTCTATTTTCACAAACGGACCCTCCCGGCCAATTCTGTGGATGGCCTCGGCGGCCAGTTCCTTGCCGGTGCCGGTTTCACCCGTCAAAAGCACCGTCGCCCGATGCCTGGCCGCCTTTTCAATCAGCTGCCGCACCTTGCGCATACATCCGCTTTGGCCGACCAGGGACTGGCTGAAATCCCGCCCGCGCTCCTTCTCCGCTCCGACCCTGTCCAATTCGGCCATGACTTCCAGAGTCTTCTGGTTATGCCGCATGGTCATTATCAGACTTTCAATGACTATGGCCCCGAAATCGACGACGCATTCCAAGTCATCGGAAAAAATTTTTTCGGCCGGGTCCAGTACGACCGCCACACCCAGCATTTTGTCATTGCCGCCCCGCAGAGGGTAGGCCGACAGGCTGGAGAAGCCGCTGTCATAGAGCGTTCTTAAAAGAGTTATGGACGGTTGTTCCGGGCCGGCCTCCTGATGGTTTATAAAAATTCCTGAACCGTTGAGGAGGCAGAAAGTTAAAGGATCTTCAATCCGGCCAAAAGGTATCGTCATTCCGTGTTTCTCTGTCATTGAGTCCGGCAGGAGCGACCAGGAAGCCTCCCGGCCCAAATCGTCCTCAACAGCGCTGAATCGCTCCATAGGCCCAGCTCCGCGCGGACTGCGCGCCAAGCCGTAAAGAACCAGGTTTTCAGCCGACAGATCCAGAAGGAATATAACCGCCCCCAGCGCCTTCCGGCCCATAATCCTGGCCAGGTTTGACGCGGCCGACGACAGATCGGCGGATTTCCTTAATTCCGATCGCCAGTCGGTTGAGAGATTTTTCATAACTCCTCCGACAACCCATTTTTCCGTGCCCGAACTCTATCGGACTGGCCGGTATTCATACATTGATTCATCATCTCAGGCGAAAGAGAATGCGCCGTCGTTGATGGAAACTCTCACCTCAAGAGACTTGCCGCCCGGACGGCCCAGAATATGGCGGGCCAGCTCCGGCAGAAGGGCGGCGTTCATGACGTGATCGATATTCCGCGCCCCGGTGTCCACAGCGGTGCAGCTTCCGGCCACGCTGTCGATCACGGCCGGGTCCCAGGTCAGGCTCAGGCGGTGACGGCGATGAAAACTTTCCGCCAGACGGCTCAGCTTCATTGTCACCAATTCAGCCATGACTTCCTTATCCAGCGGGGCGAAGGGCACAATGGTCAGGCGTCCCAGAAGGGCCGGTTTAAATAACTGGCTCAGGGCCGGGCGCACGGCTTCGGTCATCATCTTGGGTGAGGGACGCTCACCTTCCTCCCACAGGGCGCTGATGATATCGCCGCCGAGATTGGAGGTCATGAAAATCATGGTGTTCTTGAAATCGATGTCGCGGCCCTCGCCGTCGGCCAGAACGCCCTTGTCAAACATCTGATAGAAGAGGTTGAGAATATCAGGATGAGCTTTCTCCACCTCATCGAACAGCACCGCCGAATACGGCTGGCGGCGCACGGCCTCAGTCAGGCGGCCGCCCTCCCCATAACCGACATAGCCCGGCGGGGAGCCGATCAGGCGGGAGACGGTGTGCTTTTCCTGAAATTCGCTCATGTTGACGCTGATTAAAAAGCGTTCGCCGCCGAAGACCTCCTCGGCCACGGCCAGGGCCGTTTCGGTTTTGCCGACTCCGCTGGGGCCGACCAGAAGAAAGATTCCGCCGGGCGTGCCCGGATTTTCCAGGCCGCTGAAAACGGTCATCAGTGATTTTTCGATAATGGCCAGCCCGGCGTCCTGCCCGCGTACCCGCTGGCGAAGTTTCGCGCCGATTGAACCGACCTCGCCGCCTCTGGCTTCCAGTTTTTCACGGGGGATGCCGGTCCATTCGGAGACCAGTTCCGTAACCAGCGGCACATTAACTTCACTGAAGACCAGGGGATGGTCGCCGCGAGCTTCCTTTAAGGCGGCCAGAAGTTTTTCCACTTTACGGTCGACTGGTTCATCGGCCGGGGGCGTTTCGGCGGGCGGAGTTTCAGTCTGCTCCGCTTGCTCTACCATCCCGGCTTCATCGGTCGCCACAGACGGCGGAGCGGGTTCGCCGGTGCGAAGTTCCACAATGGACCGGACCAGCTCTTTCTCCTTCACCCAGCGGGCCTTGAGATTTTCGATGGCTTCGTTCAACTCCGCTATCTTGGCCCGCAGAGCCGGCAGGGGGCGGCTGCCGGGCGCTGATTGTTCAGCGCCGCCGGAGATGATGTCTCTCTCGCGGGCCGACAGTTCGGCCTGGCAGGTGGCCAACTCTTCTTCTAAAATTTCCAGCTCGGCCGGTTTGGCTCCCTGGCTGACCTTGACTCTGGCACAGGCCGTATCCAGCACGTCAATGGCTTTGTCCGGCAGATAGCGGCCGCTGATGTAGCGGGCCGAAAGTTCCGCTATCCTGACTACCGCCTCATCGCTCACATACACTTTGTGGCTCTTCTCATAGTGGGGCACCAGACCGCGCAGAATGGTGATGGTCTGCTCCGTAGAGGGTTCGTCAAGTTTGACCAATTGGAAGCGGCGGGCCAGGGCCGCGTCCTTTTCAAAATATTTTTTGTATTCACTCCAGGTAGTGGCGGCCAGGGTGCGCAGCTCACCGCGAGCCAGAGCCGGTTTCAGCAAGTTGGAAGCGTCGCCCGCCCCGGAGGCGTTGCCCGCCCCCACCAGGGTGTGGGCTTCGTCAATGAACAGAATCATGGGTGACGGGGAAGCTTTTACTTCGTCTATGACCGCTTTCAGGCGTTTTTCAAATTCACCCTTAACGCTGGCCCCGGCCGAGAGACGGCCCATATCCAGGGCCACCAGCCGGACATTTAGAAGAACGTCCGGCACTTCACCCAGTGCTATTTTCAGGGCCAGGCCCTCGGCCACCGCCGTTTTGCCCACACCGGGATCGCCGACCAGTATGGGGTTATTTTTGCGGCGGCGGGTCAGTATGTCCACAACCTGACGGATTTCGTCGCCCCTGGCCAGAACGGGATCGATGCGGCCGTTTTTGGCTTCCGCGGTCAAGTCGGTGGCGTATTGGGATAACGCGCCGCCAGGGACTGGACCGGCCGACGGGCCGCCGCTCACAGTTGAGGACGGTTTGGCCGCTGATTCGTCCAGACCTTCCAGGAGGCGGCGCAGTTTGTCGGCCGGTATGCGGCCTACTTCAGCAAAGAATGGCAGAACGCCGTATCGGGCCGGGTTGGTCAAAAGAGTCAGGGTGATGACGCCGATGTCAATCGTGGTGCGGCCCATTTCCAGAGTGGCCAGGAGGTAAGCCTCCTGCAGGAACTCTACCAGAATGGTGGAAAAAACCGGGCGGCCGGAACCGCGACCTTCGCGCGGGCGGCCTTTTTCCAGCAATTGGCGCATGGTGTCAATGTTCAATTGAAACTGCTCGGCAATATCCTGGAAAGATTTGGTGAGCGCTATTTTTTCGAAATAATCTTCCAGGCCGATTTCATGGCCGCCGCGCGAGACGCAAGCTTCGGCTGCGCCCTCAAGGGCCGTGCGGGCATCGTTGTCGAGCGCCCTGACCAGGGCGGAAAGATTCATGTTAATCATCAGATTACCTCACTGCCTGATTCCAGGCGAACTATACCGTCCGCCCCTTCGCCCAGCCAGGTGGACCAGGCCAGCCGCACCTGGGTATCCCCGCCGATGATCAGGGGCGGAATTTCCTCACGCTTGAGGTGCAGCTCTACGTCATAACTCAATTGGGACCGCAAAACAAAGCGGACCAGTGAACCCAGGCGGGGAAAGGTATCGCCAGAGGGCAGAAAGGTGTTGAACACCCGCCAGTTCAGGTCACGGATGGAAATGCGGAATTTGCCGGTTTGATCAATAATGGTCTCCCCGATGACGCAATTGAGGGACAGGCCGGAATTGCGCTGCCCCAGCCCGGTCCGCTGATCCTCCGGTATGGTCACCCGCCGCACGACGCATGGGGTGATGTAGACTTCACTGTGGGCGAAGTAATGGCGCAGGATGGTTTCCAGCGAACCCACCGATTCGCCGTTGAAAGCAATCAGGCCCATATAGGACAGAAGTCGGGTGTAATCCAGATCTTCCGATTCCCTCAAGCGGTCGTGCCCCAGGCCCAGGAAGCTGAAAAACCTCTTCGACAGGCGGTCGGAGGCGTTTTCCCGGTATTGGAAGTGATACCGGTATTTCAGCCAGGAATCAAAGAACAGGCAGATCAGCCGATGGTTGAAGAGATCAAAAAAATCTCTCAGCCGTGATTCTTCGTCCTGATGCTTGGTGACGAATTCCGTAAAATACCCCGGGAGCGGCGAAGCCGCGCCGTGAAGGCCCATAAGGTTCAGCGTCATTTCCACCGTGGGCGATGGGCCTTCATAATTCCAGGAAATGGAATTGATGTCGCTGGGCGGAAAGCTGAGATCAGGATTGACCCTGAACCGCAGATTGTCGGCCGAACCAGGCGCGCACAAAGGCAGGGATTCGTCGCCGCCCAGTTTTTTGCGCACCAGCCGCACCGCCTGGGCAAAAGCGAAATTGCCGGGGTTCAGATTGAGGGCGGCCAAGGCTTCGCTGTCCGCGTTTGGTTCCCCGTTCAGCACCGGAGGCTGATATTCCGCCGGACTGACCGTCATAGCATCTCCAGGCCAAGGCGGGCGGGCCATTTATATTGTTCGCCGCGTTTTTCCTCAGTGACTATCAGTTCGTGAAAGCTGTTGACCGTGGCATACAGGGCCAGGAATTCATTGATCAGCGAACAGAACAAAAACATGTCGCCCTCACCGACAAAGGCTTCCTGATTGACCGTGAGGTAGGTTCTGGCTCCGCGCAGCGGCAGACCCTTATAGATACGGTCGGTGGGCCGGGAATCGACCTTGACCAGCCCCTCAAGGTTGCGGGCCAGAATCCTGGCCCGGCGTTTATCGTGGAGGGCCCGGAAGTCGTAAGTGGAGACCACCGTCCGCAGGGCCTTGACGTCCACCAGGGAAATGTAATTGAGCGACATATTGGAAATCAGCCGCCACGGTAGGTCGCCGCCCAGCGGCGGCGCGTAGGAGCCGCTGAGGGGTGTGATGTTTTTAAAACTGACATTCTGAGGCGAATCGTCCGTCTGCCGGCAGATGTCGCCCACTGAAAGGTTCATGGGCAGCATCCGGTTGGTGCAGGTCAGTTCCAGTGAAATGGTTTCCGTGGCCGGGGCCGTTTCGTTTTCCGGGTGGATGATGGTGATATAAGTTTCCGTCCCCTCATCAGTCAATGACGGCCGCACTTTCAGACGGTAGTAGCCGGGAACCTGACCGGCCCGGCGGCCGTGTTCGAATGATTCAAAGGCGGCGTATTCAACTTCGCTTTTGCTGTTGTGCGCCCAGCTGAGTACCCTGTCCACGCTGTAGACAGCGTAGTTGACGGGGTGGCGCGGGTCGGGCACTATGCGGTATTCCGTCTGTTTGCGGGTTATCAGAAGCGGGGCCGAGTCATATCTGAAAAGATTGACCACCGGAGTGCAGAACAGCCGAAAATTTTCCGCCCGCACCAGTTCCGCCTGGGGCGGCAGCTCTTTGAGGTAAAACTGTAGTTCAAAGCTTTCGCGCTCGGCGAATTTTTCCGGCACGCATTCCCCCGGACTTTGGGGCAGGGTGAGTTCCAGGAACATAAATTTTTCCGGGAAACAGCAATATTCCTGGAGCAGGCGGTAGCCGGGAAAGGTGTTGGAAGGGTAGGGCAGCATGGCGCACTGCTCGTCAAAACCCACCGGTCCGATGGCCTCCGGGCCGAAAGTGAAGAAGGGCCGGTCAAAGCCGTCGTTTTCATAGGCGGCCAGTTTGACGCTCTCCACCTTTTTTAAGAGCGTGAAGTAAAGGTTGGTGGCCAGCGCGGTTTCGCCGGTCAGGAAAAATTTCAAATTTTTAAAAGTCAAATCCTGTAAGAGCGCCCCGGATATGTCCAGACGCAAAGCCAGAATGTTGCGGCCTTCTTTTTCCCTCAAAATGGCTTGCGACAATTTTATGGGCGACACTTCCACATCATAGATAGTGGTGAAGACGCAAGATGTTTCATCTACTTCCTTCGACTCCACCCGGGTGCCGCGCGGGATAAGCTGAGTCTGGCTGAGGCCCGCTTCCGGGGTATACTGGACAATGGCGCAGCTGGGCACCGGCCGCAGGTAGTTGGGCCACAGAAGGTTGAACAGGCCGTGGGTGATTTCCGGGAACTCGTCGTCCAGCTTCTGATGGAGACGGCCGGTCAGAAAGGCAAAGCCTTCCATGATTCTTTCAACATCAGGATCGCGGCCGGTGCTGCCCAGGAAGGGAGCCAGGCCGGGATTCACGGCGGCAAACTCCCGGCCCAGTTCCCTCAGAATGGTCAGTTCGTCCTGGTAATACTTATTAAAAGTCACAGGCGGCCTCCGAGGGGAACCGTCCAGTTCCACGGGATGAGATTGCCGTGTTCGTCGGTCTTGAATGCGTTGATGGTAAAGGCCAGGGTCAGGGGATCATCCATGCCGGCCTGCGGCTCGACCTTAACCCTGGTCAGTCTCGGTTCGTAATTTTCCAAACTCTCGGCTATGAACCGGCAGCATTCAGCCAGAAGGTCGCTCTTGGAATAGCTTAAATCGTTCAAATCAGGCAGCCCGTAATCGGGCAAAGCCTGAACCGAACCCCTTCTGGCCGTGAGCATCCGTTCGATGTGACGGCGGATGGATTCATCCTCATCAATCTCCGCCGCGTCAGGCGGACTGGTCAATCGCTCAAACAAACTGCCGGGCATTAGTAGACGCTCCTTATACCTTGAACTTACAGATCGGCGCTACGCAAAAAGCGTGGTTTTTGCTTCGCGTGCTGCCGCCCGGCCTTCAATACCGGTCGCTTTCGCTCCGTCTCGAAAGACTCGACCCGCTGTTGAAAGACATCCCCTTGGCTATGGAAGCGGCCACCGCCCAGGGGGCGCCGCTCTTAATACGATGATGGCCGCCGTAATTAACTATTACGGGAAACCGCCACCTAGACATGGGGTCCGGGCCCTGCCCGGTGGGGTCCGGGCCCTGCCCGGTTACTCTTTATCCAGCTTGCCGACCAGCGACAGAGTGAAGTATGCGCCCATGTATTTGAAGTGCGGGCGGACCGACATGGTCACCCGGTACCACCCCGGATCCCCTTCGACGTCTTCCACGATTACGCGCGCTTCGCGCAAGGGGCGACGGCTGCGGGTATCGGAGCTGGGGTTTTCCTGATCGGCCACATACTGGCGTATCCAGGTGTTCAGCTCCCTTTCCAGGTCGGTCCTTTCCTTCCAGGAGCCGATCTGTTCCCTTTGCAGCACTTTGATATAGTGGGCCAGGCGCGAAATGACGAACATGTAGGGCAACTGGGTGGACAGGCGGTAATTGAGCTCAGCGGCCTTGCCCTCGGCTGAGATGCCGAAAAATTTCGGTTTCTGGCAGGAGTTGGCCGAGAAGAAAGCCGCGTTGTCCGCGCCCTTGCGCATGGTCAGGGCGATGAAACCCTGTTCGGCCAGTTCGTATTCGCGGCGGTCGGAGATAAGAATTTCCGTGGGGATTTTCATCTCAATGTCGCCCATGCTTTCAAAGAGGTGGACCGGCAGATCCTCCACCGCGCCGCCCGACTGGGGGCCGATGATGTTGGGGCACCAACGGAACTTGGCAAAGCTGTCGGTGAGGCGGGTGGCAAAGGCGAAAGCGGTGTTGCCCCACAGGAAGTGCTCATGGTTGCTGTCCACGTCTTCTTTGTAGACGAAAGCCTTGATGGGATTGTCTTCCGGGTCGTAGGGCTGGCGCAGCAGAAAACGCGGGAGCGTCAGGCCCACATAGCGCGAGTCTTCGGATTCGCGAAAACTGTTCCACTTGGCATAGCGCGGGCCGGTGAAAATGTCTTGAAGATCTTTCAGGGACGGCAGGCGTTCAAAGCTGTTGATGCCGAAGAAAGCCGGGTCGGCCGCCGAGATGAAGGGGGCGTGGCTCATGGTGGCCACGCTGGCCATACATTGGAGAAGCCTGATATCCATGGCCGTGGGGCCGAAGTAATAGTTGCCGATCATGGCCCCTACGGGCTTGCCGCCGAACTGGCCGTATTCCGCCGTATAGACGGTTTTATAAAGGCTGGACTGGGAGATTTCCGGGGCGTCGAGAAAGTCGTCCAGAAGTTCATCTTTGGTGACGTTGATGAATTCAAGCTCAACGTTTTCACGAAAATCAGTGCGGTCTATCAGGAGCTTCAGACCCCGCCAGGAGGATTCCAGGGATTGGAAATCAGGGCTGTGAAGTATTTCGTCAACCTGCATGCTGAGCCTCTGGTCGATCTCGGCGATCATGCGGTCGACTGTGCTTTTCTTAACTTTGTCGCCCTGGTAGCTGGGTTTGAGCATTTCCTGAATGAAAGCGCTCACGCCCAGGCGGGCCGCTTCATAACCTTCGTCTTCAGGGGCCATATTGGTGCGGCCGATAATATCCTCCAGAAGAGAAATCGTCGAAGCCTGTTCCTGAACTGCCTGTGCCTGTTGCTTAGCCATAATTCTTTATCCTTCCAGTTTATTTTTCAGGGGGTTAACTTTGTGAATGCTTCATGCGAAAGGCAAAGCTTGAAGTAGCTTAATTAGCCTGCTAACGAAAGCGTTGGATGCGACGCTGGCATTCATTCTAAGCCCCCTAGTTTTTATTCAGAAACCGGCGGTTCCGTACCGGGATTGTCCAGCCCCAGCTCCTTGATAACCTTGGCCCGCTGCTCTTCATCGGTGAGTGTTTCTTCAATAATTTTGCGGAAAGCGGGAATGTTGCCAAGGGGACCCTTCAGGGAGACCAGCGCGTCCCTCAGTTCCAAAAGGTTATTGAGTTCGGGAATCTGGCGAGCCACCCCTTCCGGGGAAAAATCTTTCAGGCTGCCGAATCTGAGGCGGGCGGCCAGGTCGCCCGCGTCTTCATCATCGGAGAGGCGGTTGGGAACGGAAACTGTCAGAGACAAATCCTGTTTGGCCAGCACATCCTCAAAATTGTTTTTGTTGATGTTGACAGGCTTGCGTTCGAGAAGCGGCCGGTCGTCCGCCCGGTGCAGGAAGTCGCCAAGAACCATCAGCTTCAGGGGCAGTTCTATCTCTTCCTGGGCTCCGCCGGTCGCGGGTTTGAAGGTTACGTTGATTCGCTCTTTGGGGGCAATTGATGTTTCTTTGGCCATGATTGTCTCCTGGTGCCGTCCGCCCCGGCTGCGGCCGGGGTCTTCGGCGGGATGTATCAGCGCATTTTGGAGCGCCGCATATTTTTCAGGTGGTTTCAGCTATAGATCATTCCTTGAAAGTGGCCAGGGCCGATGGCAGGCGCAGCCAGTAAAGCCGCCGCATCTGGGCTTCATTCAACGTCAGCCCCTGCCGCCCGGCCGCGATGATCATCAGGCTCAGGATGTCGGCCGTCAGGTCCGGCTCCCAATCCAGCATGTTCCATTCCTCCAGGCGGCTGTAAAGTTCCTGGAGCAGGGTGACGCCCGCGCCGGGCTGCCCGGCCGTCAGGCAATAGCGGGCGGTGATCAGGCCGTGGCGGATACTGGCCCGGTTGCGGGCCGCCGGCATGTGGCCCAGCTGGGCCAGGCCCGCTTCAAAGCCGTGATCGTTAAACGCGGCCATGGCTTCACACAGGAGGTCTTCCTCATTGTCGTCAGTGTCTGACCGCAGTTTCACCGGAGAGGCGTCCGAACCGCCGGAACTTAAGCTTTCCAGCCAACTGAGTGTGGCCGGGGAAGCGAAAGGAGCGCTGTCGAAATATTTCAGGCGAAGGAGGCCGGGGAACTGATGGATGAAGGCGGCCAGTGAAGATTTGAGCACAGCCAGTGCTTCAAAGGCGCGCAGGGCTTCCAGACAGCGGGCCACCAGATAGTGGCCGTCAAACCAGAATGCCATTTTTGAAGCCGATTTTTCCAGGCCGGGCAGAACATCGCTGAAATGTCCGGCGTCGACTGAGGCCTGATAGGTGCGGGCTTTATCGCTGGGCACGGGGCGCAACTGAGTGACGCCCGCTTCATCGGCCTGAGGCTCCTGAGTTACGCTTGGCCACAGAACGGCCCGATGCAGAAAATAGCCCCGCCAGTCGGTCGGGTTGTGATACAGGTAATGCTGGGCCACCCGCCGTCCCTGGTCTTGAAGTCCCCTGAAGACCTGCGGCAGAAGCTGAGGCGGGATAGGCCCATCGGAGGGCACCTCCCGAGCTGAAACCGGCACCTGAACGGCCGGCGGCGTTGGCGGCGGAGCCGCCGCGGGCAATGTGGCTTCGTCCTGGCTGTCAGCGGCTTGTAGGGCCTCATCGGTTTTCTCATCCGGCCTGGCCAGGTCCGGCAGTTGACGGATCAATGAGGCTGTTATGGTTTCAGCCTCAGGCAGACGCTCTTTCATCAAATCTGACAGACGAATAATTGACTGTTTCAGCTCGGCGGCGGCCTGGCCCTGATCACCGGGGAAACCTTCGGCCATGATAATCGTTTCCAGCCTGGCGCAGAGCCAGGCCAGGGGGGCGACCCGCCGGGCGGGCCGCTTCAGGGACGGGTGAAAATCCGGCCAAAATTTTTTCAAAAATTCGCAGGCTGCTGAAATGGCCCTGGCTGTCTCCGCCAAGCCCCTCAGCTCATAAACAGCCTTGACGCCATAGCATAATACCCAGAGATCTTTGCTTTTATTCTCCAAAAAACTGGTGGAATCGGCCAGAACTCTGGCCCAATCGGTCATCTGGTCGGCATAGATGGAGACGTCTTTATCCACTTCCTCTTTGATTGATTCAAACTCGGCCTCAAGACTTAAGTCTACACCACAGGGCTCGTTTGTCGTAATTGGTGTCAACCATATGTGAAACTCATGCGAAAATGCTGATTTCTCTGACATTGATATCACCAAGTGCCCCAGGCTTTGTTTTACAGTGTATATTTATGTAATAGTTTAGTAATTTACCTTAGTTAACTATTTTAAATAATTGACGCGATGCTGGATTTATTCAAAATAAAAAAGAAACTGTCAATAATATACCGATGTTATATTTTATTTTGTCGATATTTTAGAACAATCCTATCACATGGCTTGAGGAAAAACAATCCCCAAATTTAGAAATACTTAGAAAAATAGTTTAATAGTATGGTTTATATTAAAGATTAATTTTAGCTATATTTTATATAGAGATTTGAGTATGGCGCGTTAATATCAATTTATTTTAATATCGGTAAATTTTTTTTAAGAAAAAAACAGGAAAAATAATGTCGAAACATGTTGACTATGATTTTAAACTTCCAGAAAGATATTACCGGGCGGGGCCCGGACCCCATGTCTGGGTGGTGGTTTCCCGTAATAGTTAATTCTGGCGGCCATCATCGTATTAAGAGTGTGGCCCCCATAGCTGTTGCGTTGTATCCGCCACTGAAGTTTGTTATTTTTTCTTCATCGCCCAGTGCTGAGGTAGCGGTAGTTCTCCTCTTGTATATTAAAAGAAATAGGAACGACATAGGTTTTTGCGGGCTGGCGTGGTTGTTGCGGCCCAGCGGCCCCCAAGAGAGATGGGCCACACGCAACAACCATGACAGCCCTTCGGACTTTCAATTATAGTTTTCAAGCACATCCGTCGATTAAAAAAGAAGCCCGGCGGTGAAAATCACCACCGGGCGCGGGCTGGCAGGCCGTTGCTCCTCTGGAGTTTTTAACTCGTAGTTCAGACCTGGCCGCCGCCCTATCCTGAAAACAACTCGCACCGTTGCCCGGGCCTTTCTGAGCCCGCATTACAAGGTTGAGGTTTTTCATGTCTCTTCGTTCTGTTATTGGTATCGACGTTTCAAAGCTTTCCCTTGATTTCTGCCGCCTGCCTGACGGACAGCGCGGTAAATTCAAAAACTCCCCAGAAGGCATTGACTCCTTCATTCGCTCCGTGGCAGAGCAAAAACCCGACCTTGTTATTTATGAAGCCACCGGCGGTTATCAAAACATGCTCACCGAAGCCCTTTTTAAGGCCGGCGTTCCGCTTAAAGTTGCCAACCCAAAGCATATCAGGGATTTCGCCCGCTCTTTGGGCCGCCTTGGCAAAACTGACGCCATAGATGCTGAAATTATAGCACGTTTCGCCCTTTCACGCGACATTATCGCTGATCAGCCCAAGGACCCGGCCTTGATTCAACTTTCCGGCCTTCTGGCCAGGCGCGACCAGCTCAATGCCATGATGACCATGGAAAAAGGGCACCGCGAGCATTCCTCCGACTCGATAAGAGCCGCTATTGAGGCAAACATTGCAATCTTCAAATCCCAGCTTCGTGACCTGGAGCGCAATATTGAGCAACTGATACATTCTCGTCAGGATTTGAAACAGGCTGATGAAATATTGCAAAGCATTCCTGGGGTCGGTCCCATAAGCTCGGCCACCATCATGGCGGAAATGCCGGAGTTGCCTCACCTGGGCCGCAAACAGGCCGCCGCCCTGGCCGGAGTAGCCCCCTTTAACCGCGACAGCGGCCAGTACAGGGGCCAGCGACACATCTGCGGCGGACGCGGCAAGGTCAGAAACATTCTGTATTGCATCATGCGGACATGCCTGATTCATAATCCGGTGATTAAAATGTGGTATGAAGGCCTGCGGGCCAAGGGTAAAGCATATAAAGTCGCCGTTATTGCCTGTGTCAGAAAATTGCTGACTGTCATGAGAGCTATGTTGATTTCAAACTCTATGTGGGATATTCAAAGATATCAACGTTCCGCCACTAAATGAATTTCTTCTTTTTTTGCTTGACTTCAGACACCGTTGCTGGACTGGCACCTTATTTGATAGCACGCCCGCTATGAAGGTTATAGCTCCCCCAAAAAAAATACCGCAATTCCTTCTTAGGAATTGCGGTGGGGTCAAGGGGTTTTACCCCTTGTGGGGTGGAGGGGCAAAGCCCCCCTCTAATAATAGCCTCCCGCGCCTACCTGCGCCGGGTTTTGGCCCAACTGACCAGCATCAGCAGGATACCGAGGGCAAAGACGCCGTAAACAAAAAAGAGCCATTCAGCCATGTTCAGCCCGAACAGGCTCCATTTGCTGTCTTCACCGCACAGGGCCAGCGGCATAAAGTGTGAGGGAATCAATTTGTCCAGGGGCAGACCAAAGGGAAACGCGGGCGCGTTCATGGAGCAGACCGAGTGCTCACCGGCCGCCCTCAAGTTTTCCATTTCCAGAGCCACATCCCAGATTATCCCCCTGATTATGCCCCAGATAACAACGATGTAGCCAGCCGCTTTCATCAGGGCACTGCGCGGATTTATGAACGCGATCATGGCTCCCATAAAAATGGCCAGCATGGAAAAGCGGATGTAGACGCAGAGCTCGCATGGATACAGTTTCAGGAACTTTTGAAAGAAAGCCACTGAAAATATTTCCAGCGACAGTGCGGCCAGCCCTCCGGCCAGCCACAGCGGGCGCTGGTTTTGCCAGCCGCCCAACGTGCCCCAGAAGTCGCCCTTCAAGCGTGCCCAAAGTTGTAAGATCATGGCCGCCACCTTATTTTTCAGCGGACTTGGCTATCAATTCTTCAGCCATGCTGATAAAGCCATTAACACCTTTGACCGTTCCGAGATCATATTTATACTGGCCGTTGACGACCATGGCCGGGACCATCTTGATATCGTAGGCGGTGATAAGGCGGCTGATTTGGTCCATTCTGGCCGCTACCTCCGGGGAATCAAAGGCTTTCATGAAGTCGGCCCCGTTGATGTTCAGGATTTTGATCAGCTCCGGCAGATCCTCTCTGCCCATAACCCGCACGCCCTGATGCTGAAACGCTTCAAATACGGCCAGATGTGTTTCAGTCGGTACGCCCATGCTTTCCAAGGCCAGGTAGATCCGGCCGTGAAGGCTCCAGACGTGGTTTGACAGAGCGGGCATTCTCATCAGGGTTACGCCCGCTGGCCAGGTATTGCCCCGTTCGGCCAGGGCTTTCTCCACCTTGTAGCAGCCGCCGCAGCCATACCAGAAGAATAAGGATGCTTCCAGCTGATCCGGGGCCAGAACCTTGGTCTGGACAGGCAGTTTCTCATACCCCTCTTTTTTGATTTCGTCCTTTTTGTCGGCAACGGCCGTCCCGGCAAAAATTGTCAGTACCATGATGAAGACGCACATTGGAATAAAACGCGGCATATCAGCCTCCGTATATTTATATTCAACGCTGCCGCAGCCTCGCGCCAGCCTTCTTTGGCCCTTATTAAGCTATAACCCGCCGGGGCCAGGCGCACTTTCCAGCCCTGGGGGAAGCCGACCATGTAGCCACCAGGAGAAATGTTTTTGCGAGGGTCCCGTGACTAAAGACCCCCGGAACGGGACCCTCGCAAAAACATTTCTCCTGGTGGCGGTTACCCGCTACCCACTAAACTTCAAGCTATACACGATGCTAGGTGTTGGCGGTGGGCCCTGCCCGCTATTTAACCTGTAGGTTGGCGCTTATGGAATATGGGAGGTTGTCGAAGGACTGCTCCCGCTCCATAGCCTGATAACCCTGACGGATTTCATCGATATTCCTAAGGAAAAGATCGACTATGGTGGGATCAAACTTTTTGCCGCGCTCTTGCCTGATTATCTCCAGCACCTTCTCCTCCGTCAATCCCCGGCGGTAAATACGGTCAGTCATCAGCGCGTCATAAACATCGGCCACAGCCACTACCCGGGCTTCCACCGGAATCTCATCACCGGCCAACCCATCAGGGTAGCCGGTGCCGTCCCAATTCTCATGGTGACGCAGGGCGATGGTCTCAGCCATTCTGATAACCGGATTCTGGGAATCAGCCAGGATGTGCGCCCCGATGACCGTGTGGGTCTGAATAATCTTGAATTCATCCGGCGTCAACGGGCCGGGCTTGCGGAGAATGCTGTCCAGAATGCCGATCTTCCCCACATCATGCAGGGGCGCGGCCGCCTGAATATCGTCAATCTCCCTCTCTTCCCAGCCGAGATAATAACCCAGGCGGGCGCTGATGAAACCAATGCGCCGCACATGGTCGCCTGTCTCCTGATCACGCGATTCCAGGGCGCTGAACAGGCGGCTGATGATCTCGCCCTGGGTCTGGCGGATGGCCTCGGTCTGACGGCGCACCACCCGCTCCAGACTCTGGCTGTAAAGCCGGAGATTGCGCTCGGCCATTATCAGGCGATTGCCCACGCCGATGCGCTGTTTAAGCTCGGCCACCTCAAAAGGTTTTACGATATAATCATCAACCCCGCCCTTGGCGAATCCCTGGATGCGATCCTCCGGCTCGGTGTGATTGGTCAGGAGAATTATATAAATGTATTTCGAATCCGCGCTCAGCTCACGCACCCGCTGGGCCAGCTCCAGCCCGTCCAGACGCGGCATGCCCCAATCAGTTATCAGCATGTCGATTTCAGCGTTCTCCGCGCTTATCAAATCAAGGGCTTCCTGCCCGTCAGACGCTTCAATCACCTGATGGCCCCAGCCGGTCAAATGGGTGTTGAGCACCAGCCTGGTTATCTGTTGATCTTCAGCAATTAAAATACGCATTTATTCACCTTTAACTCGCGGCCCGGAGTGAGCGCTCAAACCTGTCTGCCGGCAGACAGGTACATTTTCATTTGATCAATTAATTCCAAAACTAAAATTCTTAAATTATCAGTCATTTCCAAAAGCTTACCCTGGTCGTCCGGCCAGGTGGAGTAGCGGGCGGATTTCTCCAGTTCCTTTATCCTGTCTATCAGGCGGCCGGAGGTGTAATACCCGCTTATCCCCTTGAGGGCATGGGCGTCAGTGGCCGCCTCCACCGGGCTTCCCTTCAGCAGGGCTTCCGCCACCCGGTTAAGGAGCGCGGGGGCGTCCCGCATATAAAGCTCCATGCTTTTTTCCACCAGCGTGGAATTCAAGCCCAGGGACATTTTTATCAGATTCTCATCCAGCCTGACCGGTCCTTCCTTATCAGTCGCGGCCGCCGGGCTGCTTCCAAAAGAGATCTTTTTGTCACCAATTATAGTTGTAATTTCCTGAGTTGTCACTTCGTTTCTTTGGGCCGGTCCGGCCGGGGCCGGGCCGGAGGCAAACCCGGTGAGATTAAAGGCGCTGATCATTTCTTCAATCAGGGCGGCCATTTCATTTATCAGAATGGGCTTGGAAAGATAGCCGTCCAGCCCCAGCGACAGGTATTTCTCGCGGTCGCCCTTCAGAGCGTGAGCCGTCATGGATATAATGGGCGTGCGCGGCCAGCCGCGTTCCCGCTCCATGGCCCGGATATGTGAAGTAGTCTCCAGGCCGTCCATGACCGGCATCTGGATATCCATAAAAATCATGTCAAAGCGCTGGTCGCGTATTTCCGCCAGGGCCTGGGCCCCGTCACCGGCCACGGTCACCTCATGGCCCAGAGCCGTCAGCTGGCGCACGGCCACTACCTGATTCATCTCCATGTCCTCAGTCAGGAGAACACGCAGGCGGCATGAAGAGGTCTGGGGCAGCACCTTGGCTTCATGGTCCACATTCAGGTCGGGGCTGCCGAAGCGTTCCCACAGGCCAAGGGCCATGGCCATGGCCCTCATCAGCTCCTCCGGCCGCACCGGTTTCATCAAGTTGGCCGAGAAAGGCAGTCCACCCAGACCGTCATCAGGCAGGGTCACCGATGACAGGAGAATCACCGGAATGCCGGCCAGAGCATGATCGCGCTTCATCAGGCGTATCAGATCGGCCCCATCCTTGCCCGGCATTTGAAGGTCCGACAGGACCAGGTTGTAGGATTGTCCGCAGGCGGCTGCTGTTTCCAGAATATCCATGGCCTCATCAACGCCGGCGGCCGAATTGGCGGAAATGTTCCAATCCCGGAGCTGTTCCAGGATGATGCGGCGATTGGTTTCATTATCATCAACAAACAGCACCGTCAGACCGGCAAAGACATTGGAATTGATTTTCGGCCACCTGGCCGGAGGCTCGGAAGAGCGGGGAAGTTCCAGATCAAACCAGAAACATGACCCCAGGTTCACTTCGCTGGAAAGACACAGCCTGGCTCCCATCATGGCCGCCAGCCGGAAGGATATGGCCAGCCCCAGGCCGGTCCCGCCATAATAGCGGGTGGTGGAGCTGTCGGCCTGTTCAAAGGCTTCAAAGATAATTTCCTGCTTTTCCCTGGCAATGCCTATGCCGGTGTCGGTGACGCTGAAACGCAGGAGCGCCTTGTCCTCATCTTCCTCCAACGTCTCCACCTTGACCGTGACTTCACCGCGATTGGTGAATTTCAGGGCATTGGAAACCAGATTGAGAATAATCTGCCTCAGGCGGTTCTGGTCGCCAATGAAGCCGTCCCTGGTTTTCGGGGAGATGTTGACGATTATTTCCAGCTTTTTGGTGTAGGCAATGGGGGCCAGTCCGCGCACAGCTTCAAAGATGACGTTGCGCAGGCTGAAGGGCCAGTATTCCAGGCTCATCTTGCCCGCTTCAATCTTGGAGAGATCCAGAATGTCGTTCAGCACCACCAGGAGAGCGTCGCCCGCGTTTTTAACCGTGGCCGCCATGGAGGCCTGATCGGGATTCAGGTCGCTTCTCAGAAGAAGGTCGGCCATGCCGATGACGCCGTTCAGAGGGGTTCTTATCTCATGGCTGATGTTGGCCAGAAAGGCGCTTTTGGCCCGGCTGGCCGTCTCGGCCGAATCACGGGCCCTGATCAATTCCAGCTCCAGCTTGTGCCGTTCAGTCAGATCGACCAGGGTGCCGCCGGTGCCCTCCAGCTGCCCCAGGTGATTAATCACCGGGAAAATGGAGACTATATAGGTCCGCCCCAGATTTTTGTCCAAAAATTCAAATTGCTTCTCTTCCTCAATGACCCGGCACTCATGGATGACCCGCTGTTCCAGATCGTCCATCTCGAAAGCCGTGGAAGCGCTGAGAAGATGATAGCCCTGCGTCCCTATCAACTCTTCCGGCTCCACGCCCAGAAGGTCGGCGAAGCGACGGTTGACCATGACAAACTGAAGGTCCTTGTCCTTCAGGAAAACCCCGGCCCTGGTATTGTCCATAAAAGTCTGAAGCTGCTGCTGGCGTAAAAGGAGGCTCTCGGTGCGCTCGGCCACGGTTTTTTCCAGGCCGTCGGTCATCCGGTGCATTTCGGCCTCGGCCGCGTCGCGCTGCCGGAGCCATTTGGCCATATGCCGCCCGCCGAAATAAACGGCCAGCAAACCCGGCACCCAGAAAGCCAGATGCGAAGCGGTCAGAAAGAGCCAGGGCGGATTGACTTCCCGCTCCGGAATGTGGCCGGTAGCCAGATGAAATGACAACGCCACCATCGCCGTCCACAGGACGGCCAGCGCGGCCATGAGACCGGCGAACCCGGCGCGTGGTCCGCGGAGGACGGATTCGAGGCGGTTTTTCAGGCCGGCCGGGCCTTCCGAACGGGAAGCGGCCTGGGTGTCGTTGTCTGAGGGGCCATCGGGCTGATATTCGTTATGGTGGGCCGGGGGCATAAAAATCTTTCAAAGCCGATAAAGGAAAGAAGCCGCTGTTCACAAATCCCTTCACTTATGAACAGCGGCTTTCTGACCATCAAATAGCCGGCCCCCGAATCAACTGACCGGGGGGCCGGATAGAGGCCGTCAGGCCCAGGAGATGAGGCCCAGGACGAACGGATTGGCCAGGCGGGCCTGGCTGGGGGTCACCCGCACGGTATAGCCGAATTTGCCGGTATCGCGGCAGGTCAGGCTGTTTTTATAGAGCCAGACATTGCCGCCCAGATCTTCCGCCGGCTTTAAGGCCAGGGTGCTGCGGTCGATGAACTCGCCCATGTGGTCGAGGTGGCCGTAATAGGCTTCCACGGTCACATCCTCCGGGCTGAGGGAGCCCATCTGGACCTTGGCCGTGAATTCCATTGCGTCGCCGACCCTCTTGTCGCCGTTGGAGGTGATTTCCAGGATGGACATGTCGTTCCAGCTGGTCATCAGCTTCTGGCGCCAGGCGGCCTGTTCGGTAGCCGGTTTGAAGTTGTCCTGGGTCAGAGACACGAAACGGGCGGAGGATTGTTTGTAGAAACGGTCATAATATTCCAGCACCATCCGGTGGGAACTGAAGCGCGGCACCAGGTCGCGGATGCTGCCCCTCATCATCTCACACCAGACCTGAGGAATGTTGTCGCCCGTGCGCTGGTAGTACAGCGGGGCCACCTGCTTTTCCAAGAGGTTGTAGAGGGCTGCGCTTTCAGTTTCATCCTGAAGCTCGTGATTCTCATCCTCTTCACCCTGGCCGATGGCCCAGCCGTATTCCGGCTTATAGCCCTCATCCCACCAGCCGTCCAGAACCGACAGGTTCAGAACGCCGTTGGCCAGGGCTTTCATGCCGCTGGTGCCGCAGGCTTCCAGGGGGCGGCGGGGGTTGTTGAGCCAGACGTCGCAGCCGGAAACCAGGAGGCTGGCCACGCGCATGTTGTAGTTTTCCAGGAAAACCACCCGGTTCTGGAAGCGCGGTTCGCGGGCCATGTGGATAATCTGCTTAATGAAAGCCTTGCCCTCGTTATCCTGGGGATGAGCCTTGCCGGCGATGATAATCTGCACCGGGCGGGCCGGATTGTTGAGTATCTTTTCCAGCCGGTCGGGATCGCGGAACAGGAGGGTGGCTCGCTTATAAGTGGCGAAGCGGCGGGCAAAGCCTATGGTCAGGGTGTCGGGGCTGAGCACTTCCATGGCCCGGCGCAGGGTGTCGGTGTCCGCGCCCTGTTCTTTCAACTGTTTGACCAGGGCCCGGCGGGTAAAGGCCACCAGTCTGGCCCGGCAGTTTTCGTGGGCCCGCCACAGTTCGGAAAGGGGAATCTGCTTAACCTGCTTCCAGATGTGGGTGGTGTCGGTATCCTCATTCCAGTCCGCGCCCAGATAGCGGTCATAAAGGCGGGCGATTTCCCTGGAGGCCCAGGAAGAGACGTGAACGCCGTTGGTCACATAATCAATGGGGGTGTCCTCAACCGGGTTTTTGGGCCAGATGTTCTGCCACATGTGGCGGCTGACCCGCCCGTGCAGACGGCTGACGCCGTTGGCGTGCGAAGACAGCCGGAGCGACAGCGGAGTCACGCCGAAAGCTTCGCCTTCGTCGCGGGGGTTGATGCGCCCGTAGCCCAGAAGCACCCGCCAGTTGATGCCCAGTTCCTTGGAGTATTCCTCAAAATAGGCTCTGGCCAGTTCCGGGTCAAAGGTATCGTTGCCGGCCGGGACCGGAGTGTGGGTGGTGAAGATGGTGGAGGCCTGGACCACTTCGCGGGCCGCGTCGAAAGACAGGCCGAAATCCTTGCGCATCAGGTTGATGCGCTCCAGGGCGGAGAAGGCGCTATGCCCTTCGTTCATGTGTATGACCGTGGGGGTGAGGCCGATAGCTTTCAGGGCCCGGACGCCGCCGATGCCGAGAACGATTTCCTGGCGAATGCGGGTTTCCTTGTCGCCGCCGTAAAGCTGGGCGGTGGTGCCGCGCACTTCCTGGGGGTTTTCGTCAAGGTCGGTATCCAGAAGGTAGAGGGGCACCCGGCCGACCTGAACGCGCCAGACGGCCACGGCCACATCGCGCTCCTTGAATTTGACGAACACCTTAATTTGCTGGCCGGAGGAATCAGTCACCCTGGTAATGGGCATGTTGTCGAAATCGTTGGCCGGATACCGTTCCATCTGCCAGCCGTCGCTGTTCAGATACTGGGCGAAATAGCCTTCCTGATACAAAAGGCCCATGCCGACCAAAGGAATGCGCAGGTCGGAGGCGGATTTGAGATGGTCGCCGGCCAGCATGCCCAGGCCGCCGGAATAAATGGGGACGCAGGTGGTGAGGCCGAATTCGGCGGAGAAATAGGCCACGCAGGTGTTTTCGTCGCCGATGGTGGGGACGTTCATGTACTTGTCGAACTTGTGTGCTTCTTCTTCCATCTGGGACATGAAGCCCAGATCGCCCACCAGGCATTCCAGCCTGTCCTGACTGACCTGGCCCATGAAAGCGACAGGATTGTGACCGCTTTCTTCCCACAATTTGGGATCGATGCGCTGAAAGATATCGCGAATACCGCTCTGCCAGCTGAAAAGAACGTTATAGGCCATTCTTCTCAGTGGCTCCAGCTTCTCCGGAAATCGGGGTATTACTTTAAACTCCTGTTTTGCCTTCATCTTTCGCAAACCTCACTTATATACATATTTTTGGCTCAAAGCCTCGAAAACGCGAACCAGGCGGTTCGTATCTACTAAACATTCTAATTTATTATGTCGAAAAGACTTAGCGCTTTTACTATACTATCATCATTATCGCCCCCCGGTCAACCAGCCAGGGCGGAGCCCTGGACCCACGGATGCTCGCGCATCCTTCGTCTAGGTGGGGCTTTCCCGTAATAGTTGGTTTTGGCGGCCGTCATCGTATTAAGAGCGGTAACCCCTGGCCTGTTGCCGCGGCTGAAGGCGGGCGAGACCCAGCAATTCTCAAAGTAGATGATATTTTAAAATAGCAGGTCGACCCGAGAGGGGAGACGGAGCGCCAGCGACTGGTTTTGACGGCAAAAAAGCCACTCGCGGAACAAAAACCACGCTTTTTGTACAGCTGCAAGCTGTAAGTTCAAGTGAAAAAGTTTACTTTGAGAATTGCTGGGCGAGACCCGCCCTGGTTGATAATGTGGGCCAAAGGCCAGGGGGTCACACTCTTAATACGATGATAGCCGCCAAAACTAACACATGGGGAAAGGGCCACCTAGACATAGCCCAGTGCGGGCCACGCACGAAAAAGAAGAAAAATCACTTTTGTACAAGAATTTGTGGGGTCAGTGGGCTATAAAATTCTTTATGGGGGACGGCTGGGGAGATCTTTATCCTAAAGCCCCGGTCGTGGGCTCTTAACTTCAAAAATCTTTGGGAACCCGACAGTCAAATGTTGCCGCATTTGACCGCCGGGTTATTTTGTGCTCAACACTTACTTTTGTGGCAGGAGGGTATTGACCTTGGAAAAAAAAGAACATGAGGCCTTAAAATGTCCGCTGACCGGGGGGCCGCTCAAACAGTGGTTCGGGGCCCCGCCAGACAAGCCATACCTGGAAGTTAAAAGCGTCGTCCACACCACCCGGCCATACGAGGAGCTCTCCCACCACGCTTTCTCCATCGGCGTAATCATCGAAGGGGAATGTCTTTTTCGCTTCGACCAGACCGACTGTCTGGTCCGGGCCGGGGAAATGGTTCTCATCGAAGGCGGACGGCCTTACTCCTCTTACTCGGCCGACGGCGGCTGCCGGAGCTATCACCTTCTTCACCTGGAGCCCTCCTGGTGTCTGGAAAACATCGAGGACGCCCCGCCGGGCCATTCGGACATGACCGTCATCAGAAGGGTTATCAGGGAACCCCAGCTGTTCGCCTCCCTCCTGTGGGTGCTGGAGGCGGTCTGCTGCGATCACTTCTACGACGGCATGGAGTTCGGACGCATCATCGGCAGCCTCATCAAAAGCAATTGCCGCCTGGATAAGCCCTCCCGTGATTTCAGCGAAGTTCACAGCAAGATCAACAAGGCCCGTGAAATCATCCACAATCAGGTGGAGTGCCCCATGAGGGTGATGGATCTGGCCAGAATGGTCGGCCTGGGCCGGGAGGGCTTCATCCGCTCCTTTCAGAAGAGCGTCGGGGTTTCACCAGGAATTTATCAGCACTGCGTCCGGCTTCTGGAAGCGCGTCGGCTCCTTGGCGAAGGGGCCTCCATCGCTGAGGCGGCCCTGGCTACCGGCTATGTGGACCAGAGCCACTTTCACCGCATGTTCGTGAAATTTTTCGCCTCGACCCCAAGGCAGTACACCCTCAGAAAATCAGGCCAACAGCCAAAGGAATAATTTTTACCGGTGCACAACCAACCTGCCGCCGACAGGCAATGCCGGTGAGTGTCATTATACCGCAAGTTAACTTTATACCGGCGCACAACCAACCTGCCGCCGACAGGCGATGCCGGTGCGTGTCATTATACCGCAAGTTAACTTTATACCGGCGCGCAATCAACCTGACCTGAACAGGCGATTACTGATGTGTATCGCCATACCACAAATCAGCTGTTTCCTTAATTGGCGGAATGGGATTTTCCCGCAAACCATTCTCCGGCGCCTGACTTTAACACAATCCGCCCGTTCCAGAGCAATTGGCACGGGCGGTTATTTTTAGGGAACTATATATTTAACTTGCAATAGTTTTATTCAATAACAAATTAAAGCACTTAACCCCAATGCATAGTTAATGTTACAATTGCGGAAAAGCGAGTGACCGCCGCCGGGAGAAATGTTTTTGCCCGGCTCCGGTTCCGGGGGTCTTTAGTCACCGGAGCCGGGCAAAAACATTTCTCCCGGCGGCTGCTTGATCGTCTTTCCCCAGGGCTGAAAAGTGTGAATATCCATTGTGGGAGCCGGAAGCCGGGGATTGTTTTTGTCCCGGCTCCGTGACTAAAGACCCCCGGAACGGAGCCGGGACAAAAACAATCCCCGGCTTCCGGCGGGTCAATGGGTTCATTGCAATTAAAGTATATAGTTCTCTACTTTTATTGCCGCCGCCCATATCAGGCCGGCATTTTTATCCATTGACTAGTTGAGGTAACATGAAGTAACATATTGAAATGAAATAAATAAAAATAATGAATTGCAAATATGCGGGGCTTGGATATATATATTTAATAGAAGGTCTTGCAAAAAAATCGTAAAAAATCTATTTTGGATCACAAATATACAATATTTTCAGATCGGAACGGGATATAAAGAGAACGTCAGACCAGCGTTCTGTTCGCTCACAGGCGTTGGTAAATGACGCCAAAGGGTTGGTGGGAGAAGAGCTGGGGCCAAGGCGGCTCCCACCAGATGGACGGGCCCGTATCGCTCTTTTCTCATACTTCAAGCGATACGGGCCCGTTCCATTATAAATGGCAGTCTTCCTTCAAGTTACTGCCCGTAGCCGGGCAAAAAGCGTGGTTTTTGCCCGGCGTGTGTGGTGATCGTCTTTAAAACCAGTCGCTTCGCTCCGTCTCGCTATCGCTCGACCTTGAATGCGGTTGCCTCGTTTCCCCTCGATATTGCTCGGTTTTTAAATCTATCACTTCGATTCCTTTTGCTTGGCGAGTTGCTATTTTGCCGTCACAACCAGTCGCTGGCGCTCCGCTTTACCGGAGCTGTATTGTTATTTCAGTTCTCCAGCCAGCCTTTTCAAATGCTCGACATAAATATCCGCCCAGGAATCCAGACTCCCCAGACCTGTCAGTCTCACGGAAACCTCAAAGCCGCGGCTCTTGAATTTTCCGGCCCAGCTTTCTGTTCCCTCAGCCGCCATGTCCTTTTTGGCATGTTCGCCGGCCACCACCATCAATGGCGCTAAAACCACCCTTCGGACCCCGCCGCCTTTAACCACCGCCTCCAGCACTCTGTCTGGTCCCGGCTCGCCCTCCACCAGGCCAATATGAACATGGGGACCGTGGAGCCGCCGCAATTCACGCTCCAGGTCCCCATAAACCGTCATTTTCATATGCTCGTTGCCGTGGCCCATCAGCACCAGCGCTCCGCCCTCGTTGACCGCGTCAAAGGCCAGCGGCCCCAGGGCCTCGGCCGCCCGACTGATGTAGTTCGCGCTCCCGTCTCCCAGGGCCGGTTCGCCCAGGGCGATGAGAGGAAACGGACGCATTGACGGCTGCTGGGTGCGTATGCCCGCCAATTGCTCCACCAGTGATTTCAAATCAAGGTATTCCGACCCTTCAGCCACATGGAGCGACTGGACCAGAACCGGACAGGGGCCATTCTCCTGAAGCGCCGCCAGAGTGCTCAGGGGATTGAGAACGCCGTAAAAATCATCCAGGCCGGGGTGGGCGGCCTGGAATTCACAGTCGCCGGAGCGTTTGCGCCATATCCGCCGGATAAAGCCGGAAGTGAAGGCCAGGCGCACCTCTATATTCGGGAATGACAGCGCCACCCGCTGTTTGATGTTTATCAGCGCTGTCAGGGCCTCCGGGTCGCTGGTGCCAAAGGCGGCTAAAACAATGGCGGGAGACGGCTGCGTTTTCATATTTCCAGAGCTTCACTGGCGAATGAGGCCCGCCCGAAGTTGTTCAGAACCGCCAGAACTTCCGTCATTGGAAGGCCGATGACGTTGGTGTGGGAACCCTCAATAGTCTCGATCAGAAAGCCGCCGTCACCCTGAAGGCCATAGGCCCCGGCCTTGTCCAGACCTTCACCGGTAGCCACATAGTTGGCTATCTCCCGCTCCGTCAGTCTGCGGAAAGTCACCCGGCTCAATACCGAACTTAGGCTGAGAACATCGCCGTTTTCCGCCAGACAAAAAGCTGTCACCACATTGTGCGTCTGGCCGCTCAGGTCTCTGAGGTGCCGCGCGGCTTCCTCCGGGCCGGAAGGTTTGTCGAAGACCCGGTCTCCTATGAATACCATCGTATCCGCCGCCAGCACCGGCCGCCCCGGATGCGTCCGGGCCAGCGCTTTCTCCCGGGCCAGCCGGTGAACGAAATCAAGCGGCGGCTCACCCGGCTGACGGCTCTCATCAATATCCGGCGGACTGACGTCAAATTCCAGCCCGGCCATTTTCAAAAGTCCCGCCCTTCGCGGTGAAGCGGAAGCCAAAACCATCGTTGGCTGTCTTTGTACATTGACACGCACTGGTAATCACCCTTTCAAGGCAGGTTGGCGATGCGCCGTTAAAAAAATCATATTCCAAAAATCCTGTAGGCATTGGCCGTGGTCAGGCTGGCGGCCTCATTGAGGCTGAGGCCACGAGCCTCGGCTATGGTGTTTAAATGGTAAATTAAATAAGAGGGTTCATTGCGTTTACCCCGGAACGGCGCGGGCGCCATATAGGGCGCGTCCGTCTCCACCAGCAGCCGGTCGGCCGGGATTTTAGCCGCCACTTCCCGCAGTTCTTCGGATTTGGGAAATGTCACCACTCCCGGCAGGGAAAGGTAAAAACCCAGATCCAGATAGGCCGAAGCCTCTTCCCAGCCCCTGGTGAAACAGTGAATAATCCCTGGCCGCTTCAAGCGCGGAGCATACTTTTTCAACAGGCGGTAAGTATCGTCAAAAGCGTCACGACTGTGAATTACGATCGGCAAATCCAGACCGGTCGCCGCTTCCAGCAGTTTCTCAAAGGCCGCCAGTTGGCACTCGCGGCTGGAATGCATCAGGCAGAAATCCAGGCCGATCTCCCCAAATCCCAGAACCTCCGGCCGCCCGGCCAGCTCCATGAGAGCCTGAAAACCTTCTTCACTCATGTCCTTGACGTCATGGGGATGCCAGCCCACAATGGGGTGCACGTCCGCCAAAGAAGCGGCCCGCTCAATCACCTGCCGGGAGTGCTCCGCATCCAGGCCGACATCCATTATAGCCCGCACCCCGACCCGCCGGGCCCTCTCCAGAACTTCCGCCAAATCCCCTTCGAAACCTTTCACCGACAGGTGGCAGTGCGAATCCACAATCCGCGGCATCTGGTCACGGATAAGTTCGCGGCGGTGAAGCTCCTCAATGATGGCCTCAGTAATATCCTCCGGCGACTGCCGACCATCCAGCCGAATTAGGTTAGGCAGTTCCAGTTCATTAAAAACGCGCCGGACCCCGGCTTGATACTCCGCCCCCTCAAAGGCCGGATCGGCCTCCTGCCCGGTGCGTTCAGCCAGACGCTCCTGCCCCAGCTCCAGCGGCACATCCAGAACGACAATCAGGTCAGGCCAGGGAAAATCCTTGTTCAGGGCCATGATCCGGTCCGCCGTCAGCCCGCGCGGCGACTGGTAGGCAATATTACTGACGATGTAGCGGTCCGCCACCACCGGGCGCCCGGCCCGGAGGGCTGGGACGATGTTGCCGGCCACATCCTCGGCCCGATCGCGCACGAAAAGCTCGGCCTCCAGGGCCGGGGCCATTTCTTCCCGCTCCTTGACGCTAAGGCCGCGCAGTTTCTGGCCCCACTGCCCACTGGTCGGCTCCCTGACCGCCGCCGGGGAAAGGCCCAACTCGGCCAGCCTGGCCGTCAGACGGGCGGCCTGGGTGCTTTTGCCGGCCCCGTCTATGCCTTCCAGGGCGATAAAGAAGCCCCGGTTAAGCCCCGGGGCCAATATTTCCATCTCTTTGCGGTAATTCATTTCAATCAACTATGTTAAAGGGCTTGTCCAACTGCACGGATTTGCTCTGGTCCAGATTGTCGGTGAGCGTAACGCGCATGGTATAGGCCCCGGCCGGCAGACCCTGGATTCCGATGGTCATCACCAGCATGGTCTCGGTGCTGAAAGTGCGATAGCCGCTCTGTTCATAGGGGCCAAGGTTTTTCTGCCCGCCCAGCACCCGGCCGGTGGAATCAAGAATATCAAAAGCCCCGATAATGGAATAGCGATAGGTGTCGCCCTCTTTCAGCTGGGTGAAGCCAATTGGCTCACAATAGAGAATCAACGGCTCCGGACTCTTGAAATCCTCACCGGTCTTGGGCTGATAGGTACCGAAATTTTCAGGCTGGCTGGTGACAAAGGCAACATTGCGAACCCCCAGCGGAGCCTTGCGCCACAAGTTCTCCTGGGCCGCCCACAAGGCGTCCAGGGCGCCGATGTGATCCCCCGCGGCATATGCGTTCACAGCCTGGGAGAGCTCCAGGGCTATGGGGTCTTCCTGGGCGAAAGCGGCGGTCTGAATACCGGCGGCCAGCATTATGGCGACGGCAAAAGAACATATTTTTGACTTCATGGCTAAAACACCTTTCTCATTTATCTTAATTTTGTTATTATACTATAGATAAACACAAGAGACAATCGACATTCGGAGGTGTTTAATGATTCGCCGTATTGCCCTGATCCTGGCCGCTCTGGGGTTGGCCGCCGCCCTGGGAGGCTGTTCCACGCCCATTTGGGGCGGAAAACCCAAATACATTACCGATTTTAACGAAGTTGCCCTCATGAGCGGCGGTAAGGGAGTGGTGATGCTCCACGCGACCAATCGCGGCGGACTCATAGCCACCCGCTGGCTTAAAATCGATGATCCCAACGTGCGCCGCAGTTTCACGGTCTTCCGCAGCAACCGCCACCGGGGCCTCGATTCCATGAAGGATTACGACGTGGTGACGGTCGAACCCGGAACCTACGCCCTCTATTCAGTCTATTCCAACTGCGAGGAGGGCCTCCGGCCCAGCTCCACCGAGATGGATGAACCCTGGCGCGAATCCGTGGCCACCCAGTTGGGTATGGTCTCCTGGCTGCGCACCTGGAAACCGGGCGACGTCTCCACCAGCGTGGGGGCCTGGGGCTCCAGCGGCGGACGGGCCGGGATTGGCGTGGGCATAGGCATGAGTCTGGACGGCATGGCCGGAACCCCCAGCCAGCCGGTGGCCATCTGCAACCTCCAAAGCCAGGGGGTACGCAATGGCGAAGCTTTGCTGGCGACCGTCACGGTCCGCCCGGGCGAGTTGGTTTATGCCGGTGAGCTGGCCATCGACTATGGCGATGACGGCAACTGCGACGAATCCGGCAACTGGATGACCGACAACCAGAAGCGCAGCTACTGCGGGGCGGGCTGGATGACGGTCCAGGTGACCGACGCCTATTCACGCCTGGCCAAACCTTTTATCGATAAGGAACTTGGAGCGGCCGCCGGTTCCAGAGCGGTGGTTCGCCTGGCCGTGCCCGGAAAGCTGGTCGGCCGCTGATACCAGCGAGAACGCCGATCGTCCAATCAAAAGCTCCCGGCCGGGAGCTTTTGATATTAACCAGGCACGACATACCACCGAGCGGGCTCCCGCGGCTTGCATAAACCGCGAGCGGTTGTTATATATATTGCATCATGAGCCCAAGGAAAGGATTTTTTATGTCTTCATATATGAAACCGCTGAAGAAAAAGCTTCGCTTCGAAGTCAACCTGGTGGAACACTGCAACCTCAACTGCATAGGCTGTGACCACTTCTCCCCAGTGGCGGAGGAGGGGTTCACCGATGTGGATAAATATGAAAGAGACCTGATAAGGCTGTCGGAACTGTTTGGTGATGATGTCTCGTCCATCACCCTGGTGGGGGGGGAGCCGCTGATGCATCCCCAGCTTATTGAATTTATAAAGCGCTCGCGCCGTCATTTTCCCAAGACCGGCCTGGGGCTGTTCACCAACGGGATACTCCTGACCAGAATGCCGGCCCAATTCTGGGAAGCCTGCCGGGATGAGAAAGTGGTGATCATCATCACCAACTACCCCATTAAAATTGACAACGACAAAATCAGGCAACTGACTGGCGAATACGGCATTCAGCTGGATTATTCCTGGGAAAACAAGCTGAAAACCATGCACAAGCTGGTGCTGGACCCGGAGGGTAAGGGTGATGTTGATTACAATTTTAAAAAATGCTATCGCAGTAATTCCTGTATTTTCCTGCAGGATGGGCGTCTTTATACCTGCACCGTCGCGCCCACGGCTCACCACCTGAACAAACATTTTGATCAGAAACTGGAGATGAGCGAAAAGGACTCCATTGATATATACCAGGCGCAAAGCGCAAATGAGATCCTGGAATTCCTGCGCCGCCCCATTCCCTTCTGCCGCTATTGCGACATGCATACCAAGATAAAGGGCATAACCTGGAAACAATCTGACAAAAAGCTGACAGAATGGTACCTGACGGATGAAGAAAAGAAGAAGCGCGATTTCTGGCGCAAGGTACGAGGTATCTTCGGTCGAAAATAGCGCGTCGGCCGGTTCTGTCCAGCAGAAAATTGTTCTCCATTCTAGTTGACGGACAGAAGAAAAGAATATATACTAGTAAAGTTATGGTCGGCTGAATATAACCATATGCAGTCACCGCAAAAAGCGGAGAGGTACCGAAGTGGCCGTAACGGGGACGACTCGAAATCGTCTTGTCGGTGATGAGCCGGCACGTGGGTTCGAATCCCACCCTCTCCGCCAATGATTAATTTTTTATAGTCCCATATCATCCATTTTTAACCCGCAAAGCTAGATAAAACATAGCTTTGCGGGTTTTTATTTATGTATGTCGTCTCATGCAGTCCATTGATATCACGTAAAAAAAGAGGTAACAATTGGCTCTCCGGCCCTCATTGTGGAGGTAACCGACATTTGAAGGGGTAACCTTGGAGAAGGGGGTTCTTGATGACTGACGAGACAACGCCTCTCAGGGTGAAAAATAAAAACGGTCATGGCCTGACTGACGTTAAGAGCCGAGGTTTGAAGCCCACGGTCGTCGTAAAAGGCGAACTTGTCAGAAAGCGGTATCCCGATGGTAACGGTCTCTTTCTGGTGGTTAGCCCCGCCGGGTCAAAGTGGTGGGATATCGGTGCGTTCGAGGGTAAAAAGACCTGTATAGGCTTTGGGGTCTACTCCGTCATTACTCTGGCCATGGCGCGGGAAAAACACCTTTCAGCAAGGTGGGAACTTGCGGAAGGGCGCAACCCGTCCGCCATGGGAAAGAAAGACAAATGGAATGAAGCTAAGGTCAAGTCATCCGCCGAATCTACTGAAGCTGCCTCCGTGGCTTTTAAAACACATCTTCCTTCCTTTGACGTACGACCACATCAGGTAAGATATTGTTATTTTGCCTGTTGTTTTTTTATCAGGTGCATTGGTATGGATTTTTTATCCAGGAGTTGGTCTATTTCTACATAAACTACAAATTTATGACATTAAGAAAATCTAAATTACTAATCTTTATAAATATTCATTTTATTGCCAACCTCTTCGTAGGTATGTTATTCTTAATAATATTCAACAAATCATTCCATAGCTTCCATCTTTTTGAATCTTTCAGGTTATTGTGCTATGTCAAAAACTTATTGGTCATATAAGGCAAATTTGAAGTTTGTTCATCGAATGCGTGATCCGATCTATGGTTTCATACCTTTGACACAGCTTGAAATGGATATTATCGATACGCCAATTTTTCAGAGGCTGAGACGGGTGCACCAACTGGCACTTACCAAGTATGTCTATCCTTCCGCCGAACATTCACGCTTTGTGCATTCCATAGGTGTAATGCACTGTGCTTCGCTTATTTATGAAGGCATTTTTAACCACAAAGATACCGTCGCTTATATGGAGCCAAATGAGAAAAAATTACAAACACTTCGCTTGGCGGCATTATTGCACGATATCGGTCATTTACCGTTTTCACACGCGGCGGAGGAACAGTTATTGCCGCCAGGCTTTGGCCACGAAGACCTCAGTGGCTATATCATTACTGAACATAATCAAATATCGGACAGCATAAAGAAATACGGATGTGACCCCAAACTGGTGGCCATGCTTTTAACAAAAATGCCAACTTATGATTTTAAGCTCGAACATGATATCATTTCGGGAAACCTTGATGCTGACAGAGCTGATTATCTTTTGCGCGATTCTAGGATGTGTGGAGTATGCTATGGTGAATACGATTTTGCCAGATTTCTCCACATGTTTGCTGCCATTATGGATACTAACCGTCACTATAAGTTGTTCGTAGGCGAAAGCGATCTCTGGCAGGCCGAATCGCTTTTGATAGCCAGATATCATTACAATCTTCAAGTGCCATATCACAGAACCAGATCCGGATTCGACATAGCCTTGAGGCAATTTATTAAATCTGTCGATAATGAGGTGGGATTTATTGAAACAGACGGAAATTTTATAAAAAGCATGGACTTTGATAAGTTTATCAACTACGATGATTACAGTATTATGGAAAAAGCCAAAACCAGTTCAAATTGCTGGGCCGATTATATATTACGTAAAAACCATTTGAGGGTACTGCTGGATACAACTTCCCATATTGATAACAGCGCCGAAAACTTTGCGGGCATGGTCGCTCGGCTGAATGAGGCGGGATTAACTGCTGAAGAAGACTATTTCATACAACAGCAGGCTGTGCCTGTACTAAAGGGTGCGGTTAACCAATTGGAAGAACCTGAAGACACCCTCTCTTCCACTCCACCTTATGGCAGCATTTACCTTCTAAGCAAAAATGAAACGAATCCTGTCGACATCTGTGATAGATCATGGATCTTCAAGCAATTTACCGAAAAACCTTTGAATATTTACAGAATTTATGTTACAATTCAAAAAAGAGAAATTGCGCAAAGAGCAATGGGGAGCAATCAATCATGAACACTTACTCTCGCAACGTCATTACCCAGACCCTGAGTGTGCTACAGGGCAAGGATGTACGAAGAGATAAGGTTATGCTTCACAAATTCCTTTTTTTTATGGATTTTATGGGGCTCCCGACTGGTTTAAGATTTGAACCTTATACCTATGGTCCATTCTCTTTTGATCTGGCCAACAATTTAGATTTCATGTGTCTTTCTGGTGAGATTTCATTTACAGGCAATAATTATAACACTATTACAGAAGTTAAAGATTTAAACTTTTGTCAGGTCATCACCGATTATTATGATCGTTTTGTTCAGTCTGTGGGGGAGCTAAGTTTCTCCGCCTTGGAATGTGTTGGGACTCTGCTTTATTGTGTCTTGGCTCTTAAAAAATCTGGCGGCGGCTTGGGTGATGGGCAAATTATTGAAGAATTTAAAAAATGGAAGGGTGATAAATATACAGATGATACGATTCGAAACTATTTGGCTCGCCTTTATTCAGCCGGAGTTATCAATCATTGTTAAGCATCTTTGTAAACCCGGCTTCGGCCGGGTTTTTTACTACCTGACTCATTATTAAAATGGAGTCTGGTTCGAATCCCGTTGTGTTATTTTTGGATATTTCAGCCAGTCGAACTCAAGTTGGCCAGTTGGATGTGGGGCACAACACGGGGCATAATTAAATCATAAAATACAATATGGTTTCAGTGTATTAATATTACTTTATGAATCCCGCCCTCGCCAGAATTTGGTTCCAGGCAACCCGAAATTATCCATTAATCCTTCCGGGATAAAGGTTTCGGGTTTTTCTTTGACTCGTAGCGGTCCGGTAAAAACCTCTGCCAGGCGCTTTATGTACCGCAACCCCAACACTGCCGCTTCGGAACTAGTACATAGTCAAGGTTGTAATTTCGTAACCGTATAGACCCGCCGGAAGCCGGGGATTGCTTTTGTCCTGGCTCCGTTCCGGGGGGGCTTTAGTCACGGAGCCAGGACAAAAGCAATCCCCGGCTTCCGGCTCCCACTTCAGGCATGCATACTTTCCAGGCAGGGGGAAAGCCGACCAGGCAGCCGCCGGGAGAAATGTTTTTGCCCGGCTCTGGTGACTCTCGACCCCGGGAACCAGAGCCGGGCAAAAACATTTCTCCCGGCGGCGGTCCCCCGCTTTTCCGCAATTGTGACATCAATCCTGTGCTGGCGTTAAGTGATTTAATTTATTGTTGATTAATGTCATTGCAAGTTGAATATATAGTTCCCCAAATGATACCGCGTCAAACGATGCCCCTGTATCTGCCTGGTTTCGGCAGTCCGGTCTTCCTGTCTTGATGGCTTGTATAATTCCATGAAATGGAGATAATGATTGAAAGTGGTTTTATCCTTATAATATGAATACAGTACGGAGCAATTGTTTATGGGCAGAGTGAAGGCGCGTAACGGGATCCTCTCCATTACGCCTTATGTGCCGGGTAAACCGGTTGAGGAAGTGCAGAAGGAATATGGGCTGACGGACGTGGTTAAAATGGCGTCCAACGAAAATCCGCTTAAAACCTCCCCCAAGGCCATGGCAGCCATGCGGGCGGAACTGGAAAAGGTTTACATGTATCCTGAAGGCAGCAGCCCCGATCTTAGGGCGGCTTTGGCTTTGAGGCACGGCCTGAACCCGGACCAGTTCATGGTAGGCAACGGCGGCGACCATGTGATTGCCATGATCACCGAAGCGTTTGTCAATGAAGGCGATGAAGTGATCATGGCCCTGCCTTCATTTAAAACCTATGAATTGGCCACTATAATTATCGGCGGCCGGATTGTGGGGGTGCCGGTTGATTCGGAATCGCTGACCATTGACCTTGAGGCCATGCTGGCCGCGATAACCGACAGGACCAAGCTCATCTTTCTCTGCAACCCCAACAACCCCACCGGCACCATAGTGCGGCAGCGGGAGGTGGACGCTTTCCTTGACCGGGTGCCCGAACGCTGTCTGGTGGTGTTTGACGAAGCCTATCGTGAATACGCCGAAGCGCCGGATTTCCCGGACGGGCTGGACTATGTGAAGCGGCACAAAAACGTCATTGTCATCCGCACTTTCAGCAAGGTTTACGGGCTGGCGGGCCAGCGCATCGGCTATGCGGCGGCCCCGCAGGCAATAATGGACACCCTGAACCGGGTGCTGCCGCCGTTCCCGGCCAACCGGGTGGCTCAGGCGGGTGCGCTGGCGGCGCTGAACGATGATGATTTCCTCCGGGAAGTTTTGCGGGTGAACAGGGAAGGGCGCGAGTATCTAGAGGCTGAGTTCTCCAAGCTGGGTATGACTTACTCTGAATCCCAGGCCAATTTTATTTTTGTTGATCTCAAGCACAATGCGGCTGATTTGGCCGAGAAATTGCTGAAAAAAGGGTTTATCCTCCGGCCGGGCGGCCCGTGGGGTTATCCGAGTTCTTTCCGGGTAACTATAGGCACACCGGAAGAAAATAAACGATTCATCACCGCCCTGAACGCCCTCCTCAACTGACAAGACATCCATAGCCGAGGGGGCGCCGCTCTTAATACGATGATTGGCACCACAATTACCTATTACGGGAAGGACTTACCTAGACGAAGGATGCGTGAGCATCCGTGGGTCCAGGGCTCCGCCCTGGTTGACAAATGGGGGGGGTGTTATATAATTTGGGGCGTTACGGGGTTTGGAATTTTACATCTGTTACTTATAGAAAGGATTGCTCATGATTCAGAGACTGCTTCTCCTTATGGCGGTTTTCCTTATGTCAACCTCGGCCGCCTGGGCCCAGGACAAGGTCTACAAATTCGCGGTCGACACCTATTATCCCCCCTTCTCCTATACCGATGAGGCCACCGGAGAACTGGGCGGCTTTGACGTGGATATCGCCAAAGCGGTCTGTGCAAAAATGGGCCTGACCTGCGAAGTCGTGGCCGTACCCTTCGACGAGATCATCCCTGAAGTGGAAAACAGCCAGATTGACGTCGGCTGCGCCGGCATCGCCTACACTGAAGAGCGCGCCCAGCGGGTGCTCTACACCAACAAGTATTTCCGGTCCAGCAGCCTGTTCCTGGAGCTGCCCGGCACTTTCGACGGCATTACTCCTGAAACCATCAAGGGCAAAAAAGTGGCCGTCCAGGCCAGCACCAATCAGGAAGAATACCTGCGGCGCACCTATGGCGACCTGATTGAAGTCGTGCCGGTCAAAGGCTTTGATGAGATCATCGCCGGAGTCAATAATAAGACTTTCGATCTGGGATTCATTGACGGATTGCCCGGCTATCATTACCTTAAAAGTGACGAGGGCCTCAATCTGGACATCGTGGGCGACCCGGTCCATCTTGATGACGGCTCCTGCATGGTTCTGCGCAAAGGCCAGGAGGCTTTGCGGGACCGCATCAACAAGGCCATTGAAGAGTTGCGCCTGAGCGGCGAATACGACGCCATCAACATCAAGTATTTTGAATTCAACGTCTATTAATGTGCTTTTCCTGTCAAGGCACGTTTAGAGAATGTGGCTGGGGCGCGGAGGCTCGATATTTTCGGGCCGTCCACCCCGGCCGCGTTCCGGGGCACATGCAAATGACAGATTTTTTTATAACCGGCTTTTATGCCAACTTTCCGCCTTTATAAAAATGAGGGTTTCATCTTCGGAATGCCATATCGCAATCTTATATTTCCCAGTGCCTTATATCATCCGCCCGCTGCGGAGCAGCACTGCTTGTTCCCCTGCTTGAGACACTGAGGTTCCCTGTGCCATCACCTTCCAGCGCCAATCCGGTCAATTCTCCGCCCCGCCCCAAACTGTGGAGCGCCAATATATCCGTTTTCTTCGCCCTTCTTTTTCTGACCCTCCTGATGGTCGTGGGGCTGATCGGATTTAAGGAAATTGACAACATAAAGTCGGTCCGGGGCCTGACAGACCAGATTCAGGTGAGCCTTTTGCCGGAATTTGTGGACAGTCAAAAGACGCTTCTCAATATAGAGAACCTGCGGCGGCTGACCGAAATAGCCTATATCTCCGATGACCGCCGCACCAGAAGGAACGCCCGAATCAACACCCGGGCCCTGGTGGCGGAATCAATTTTCACCAGCGATGAAAAGCTCCACGATGACGCCCTCAGGGCCTCTTCCGGCATTGACAATCTAGTCAGGGCGCGTGACCGTATTGAGGCTTTGCGGGAAAAGCTCTCTGAAACCACCCGCGAGTATTTCACCGCCCTGGAGCAACTGACCGCCTACATCCAGGATCCTGAAGAGCAGCGGGTGCTTTTCGATTTCTTTTTCGCGAACATGATGTCCGGCCGCGACACTGTTTTTAAGGTGGAAGAAGCCGAGTTTTCGAAATTGATCGAAGATCACAAAGCGGAGATTCGAGAGATGCTGGCCAGCCGCCCCGGCGGCCGCAAAAGTGAGGCGGCCTTTGAGTCCGCCATGGCCATTCTGAATAATTACGTGTCTCAGGCCATATCCATCAAGGCGCTGAGCGCCCAGTCCACCGCCTACTGGGCGGATATCGACCTGGTGCTCAAAACCATGCGCGACAAAATCCGCCTGGGGTCCGAGCACTCCATAAACCGGGCCCTGACCTCAATCAAAGAAGCTACGGCAGTCACCACCACCACCACCTATTTCATGTTCGGGCTCATGGCCCTTTTCATCATCATTGATTTTGGGGTGGTTTATTTCTATATCACCAGGCCCCTGCGCTGGACTTCCGGCAAGCTGAAAGATATTCAGGCCGGCAAGCTCGATTCCAAGCTGCCCTCCATCAACATCACTGAAATATCGACCATCGCCGCCCTCCTGGACCGCTTCAGCGACCATCTGTCCACCCTCTACCAGCAGGCCAACCAGCTGGAGGAAGAAGCCGCCCGGAAAAAGGATCTGGAAGAAATCATGCGGGCGGTCTTCAAGGCTTCACTCGACGGCTACATCGTCTGGAGCAACGACCGGATAGAGCAGGCCAGCCCCGGAGCGCTGAAGCTCCTGGATCTGGAGGACGAGCGGGAATTCATCGATCATCACCGCGATTATGGAATCAGCGACAAGCACTGGCGGGCCATGCTGGAGAGGGCCACCCAAGAGGGCGGCATCCGTGAGGAATTATTGCTCCATACCCGGCTGGGTGAGCCGGTGCCCTGCGAAGTGACCCACCTGCCGCTGATGTTTCATGAACGCACCAGCCTTTTGAGCTACATCCGCGATTTGCGGGAACAGAAGAAAACCGAGGAAGCCTTACTCTCGGCCAAGGAGCAGGCCGAAGTGGCCACCAGGGCCAAAAGTGAATTTCTGGCCAATATGAGCCACGAAATCCGCACCCCCATGAACGCCATTCTAGGCCTTACCCATATCCTTCAGGATACGGAACTGGATGAGAATCAGATGCTGTATCTGTCCAGGGTCGAGGGCTCGGCGGACGGGCTTCTGCGAATTATTAATGACATTCTGGATTTTTCCAAAATCGAAGCCGGCAAGCTGGAAATGGAAAACACTGATTTTCAGCTGGAAGATGTGCTCAAATCAGTGGTCGTTTTCAATAGCCCGGCCGCCGAGCAGAGGGATGTGGAACTCCTGATTTCGCTGCCGGAGGTTTCGGCCGCCGGCCTGTGCGGCGATCCCACCCGCCTCAAGCAGGTTTTGAATAATCTGGTCAGCAATGCCGTGAAATTCACTGATCACGGCTATGTGTCGGTCTCGGTTGTTCAATGTCCATCCTCACCGCCGCTGTCCGCCTCTGGCCGTATCTGCCTCAAATTCGCGGTCAAAGACACCGGCATAGGCCTGACCAAAGAGCAGGCCGACAAGCTTTTCTCCGCTTTCTCCCAAGCCGATACCTCCACCACCCGCAAATACGGCGGCACTGGTCTGGGGCTGGCCATATCCAAGCGTCTGGTGGAAATGATGGACGGCGAAATCTGGGTGGAAAGCCGCCCTGGAGAAGGCAGCACCTTCTATTTCACCGCTGTTTTCGACATCCCCGTTTCCGATGGGCCGGCGGCGGGCCGACGTCCCGGCTTTGAAGGTTCCACGGCCGTGGTGGTCAGCGGCAACGAAGTCAGCCTTGAGAACATGGAAGAGCAGCTGCGGCAGATTTCCTTCAAGGTTCATGGCTTTCTGTGCTCTGAGGAAGCCCTGGACTTTCTGAAACAGCAGCCCGAGCGAATCGACCTTCTGCTGGCCGATTGGTCGCTGGACAAGATTTCAGGCCTGGAGTTTTTAAGGTCGGTTCGCGAAACGTCCTCCAAAAAAGAGCTGCCCGCGATTCTGGTGGTTCCGGCCTCTTTCCGGCAGCAGGTGGCGGGGAGTTCCGGGGATTATTACAATGGGCTTTTGACTAAACCCGTTTCTCCTTCAGAGATGTTTGACGCCGTCACCTCCGTCTTCGGTCGGGAGGCGGCCCAGAGAGGCGTGGAGGCCGCCAGGACTGACGCGGCTGATGTGGCGTCCGCGATCAAGGGGGCGCGAATCCTTCTGGCTGAAGATAATGAGGTCAACCAACTGGTGGCCCGTAAAATTCTGGAAAAAGCCGGCCTGAATGTGACCATAGCCAACAACGGCCGCGAGGCTTTGGATATGATTGAGAAGGAGCCGTTTGACCTGGTGCTGATGGACATTCAGATGCCGGAGATGGACGGACTGGAGGCGACGCGCCAATTGCGGATCAAGCCTGAATTCGCAAATCTGCCGGTTGTGGCCATGACGGCCCACGCTATGAGCGGCGACCGGGAGCTGAGCCTGGAAGCCGGAATGAACGATCACGTCACCAAGCCCATAAACCTGCCGGAGCTGTTCAGCACCCTGGTGCGCTGGATACCGACGCGGGAAAACCGGGATTAAACAGGAGCGGAGCGAAGCCGGAATCCGCCCGGCCGGAAAGCCGGACTTGACGCGGAAGTCATTTCATAAATAAGATTTTTGATTCCTGGCTAGGCGCGAAGGCTTTTTAAGCCTGAGGATATACAACATATTTCGAGCCTTAAAAAGACTCCCGCAACGACGCCAGGGAGCAAAAAGATATTTATGAAATGACTTCGCAGTCATTTTACCGGCAAACCGGATATGAACTGGACGGCAAACTCAATGGCCTCCACGGTCAGCCCTTCGCAGGCATGGGGAGGATCGTCTTTTGCAAAACCGCCTGGCCTCAGTTCACGGCACCTTAGCGAGCCGAATTTTTTCTCAAACCCTTCCGCGAATCTATAGCAGGCTTCTACTATTTCGGTTTCAGCCGACCCGGTTTTGTGTCCATACAAACCCAGAAACAAAAGCGGCCCCTCCACCAGCCCACACTGGGCCCGATAACCTCCCGCTCCATGCAAACCGGCGGAGGCCTGAATTATCTGCTCCCCGAGCGGCAGATCGAATATGCGCTCCAGGCCGCGAAGGGCGCTTCTGGCGCAGTTCAGGTCTTCCTGCCAATAATATTGATGGACCAGCTCCTTAATTAATGTCATCAAAACCTCTTAAAGCACTTAACTCCAGTATATGGTTAATGTTACAATTGCGGAAAAGCAAGTGACCGCCACCGGGAGAAATGTTTTTGCCCGGCTCCGGTTCCGGGGGTCGCGAGTCACCGGAGCCGGGCAAAAACATTCCTCCCGGCGGCTACTTGATCGTCTTTCCCCAGGGCTGAAAAGCGTGAATAGCCACTGTGGGAGCCGGAAGCTGGGGATTGTTTTTGTCCCGGCTCCGTGACTAAAGACCCCTGGAACGGAGGCGGGACAAAAACAATCCCCAGCTTCCGGCGGGTCAATGGGTTCATTGCAATTAAAGTATATAGTTCCCTTATGAAAGGGCAGCCGGACCGCCTTAATAGAGCTTTGAAAGCGCTTCGGTCCGCCGTTTTATTTCCAGGCGGATCGCCTCCGGCTCCAGACACACGCATTTATCACCAAAACCCATCAGCATGCCATAGCCGAAATCACTTTCCATAAAGGGAAAAGTGACCATTATCCTGTCATCACCACAGGGTTTGAGGTTCTCCAGGCCGCAGAAATCCGCCATCAGGCCCCGCAATGATTCATCAATTATGAGCTTAACCGGTATCTCGGCGGGCGTTTCCGGCGGGGAATCCGGCTCGTCAATAAACTCTCTGGGAATAAAGGTTTCATCCAGAACCTGAACATCGGACATCCGGGATAAGCGAAAAAACCGGAAATCCTGCCGCAAAGTGCAATAAGCGATAAGATACCAGTTGGAATCCTTCAGCATCAATTGATATGGCTCTGTTGTTCGGTAACTTTCCCGTCCGCTGCCGTCGTAATACCGGAAGGCTACCAGACGGCTCTGGTCGAGTGACGTTTTTATCCGGGCAAAAATCTCCTGAAGCGGGCGTCGGGTGTACCAGGGGGTATGGTCCACCACAATGCGCCTGGCTTTCCGTTCAATCTCCCGCATGAGCCCCTCAGGGGCCAGGCCCTTGATTTTGGCAATGGTAGTGGAGACCTCCTCGCTGGTTAAGGGCGAACTGCCGAGCGCGATTAGTAATGACGTTATGTCGGCAGTGGTGAAAAGCCCCTTCTCAACCTTGTATTCCTCCATAATGCCGATGCCGCCGTTGACCCCTTGAGTGGTGGTTATGGGAATTCCGGCCATATTAATGGCCTCCACATCGCGATAGATGGTGCGTATGCTCACTTCAAACATCTCGGCCAGCCTGGACGCTGTGATTTTTTTGTGCTGAAGCAGGAGCATGATGATTGAGACTATTCTGGCCAGTTTCATTTTTCACTCAAAAATGTTTTTAAATATGACAGACAGTTGTCAGTATTTGTATCATATACTTAACCCATGATCATCGCAACGGTTATGCGGGCAAGTTTATGAAAAACGGTTTTTCACCGGCGCACAGCCAGCCCGGAACCGGCGGCCGACGGTGCGTGTAACTATACAACAATCAATCAGGAGGAAGAGACATGAGCAAGCTGAAAGAAGTCGAAAGACTGCTGGGGCCGGACAAACCGACATTTTTGATAACCACCGGTGAAGACGGCCGGCCTGACGCGCGGGCCATGGCGGTGATTGAAACTGAGGGGCTGAAGACCCTCTGGATGATGACCGGGAAACAATGTGACAAGTTCAAGCAGTTGTCCAGGGAGCCTAAATGCCTGATTTACGCCACCGATTTTGAGGATGACCAGGAATATCAGGAATTGAGATTGTGGGGCCGGATGGAATTGCTGGATGACGCGGCCTCGAAAGAGAGGGTCTGGCGTGATTACTATAAATGTTATTTCCCCGGCGGCAAGGATGACCCCAACCTGTGCGTGTTAAAATTCACCGCCGATTCCGGCATGCTGCAAACCAAGGCTGGAAAAGAGAAGCTGTCTTTCTGACCCCCCGGCGATAATATTCATCCGCCTGAAACGGCCCAGAGCCGACAATGGAGAGCAAAATGAGTGACAAAGTGACTGTAATCGAAGTCAAGGTAATTGAGCAGCCCGCCAGGCACCTGGTGGGAATGAAGATTCGGACCAACATGCGGAACGCCCAGGCTGTCTGCCCAGCCTTGTGGCAGACTTTCGGCCCGCGCATGGGTGAGGTTAAGGCGAGTGATGTTCAGGGGTCGTATGGAGTTTGCATAATGCTGAATGCCGATGATTTTGATTATTGGGCGGCGGTTGAAGCGCCGGAGGCGGCGAGTCTGCCTTCCGGCATGGAGAGCATGGAGCTGCCGGGGGGTGTTTACGCCAAGGCCGCTGTTCCATCTCTGGAACAGCTGGGGGAGGCCTATACCTATCTGTATGACACATGGCTGAAGGGCCAGACAGGGTATGCCGCCAGCCTCGGGGCGCCCTGTTTTGAGCACTATCCGCCCAATTGGCAGATAAACGATGCATTTGATGTGTATATGCCGCTCGTTAAGGCCTAGTACACAGTCAATTTTAATAATTTCGGAACAGCATTGACCCGCCGGAAGCCGGGGATTGTTTTTGTCCCGGCTCCATTCCGGGGGTCTTAGTCACGGAGCCGGAGCAAAAACAATCCCCGGCTTCCGGCTCCCACTCTGCCAGACACACTTTCCAGCCTTTAAAAGCCGACCAGGCAGCCGCCGGGAGAAATGTTTTTGCCCAGTTCCGCGACTAAGACCCCCCGGAACGGAGCTGGGCAGAAACATTTCTCCCGGCGGCGGCAATCCGCTTTTTCGCCATTTTTATATTGGCTGCCTCCAAAGTGCTTTACAATTGATCAGTCTTTTATAAATTGTAAAACAGTCTCAAAAAAAGCCGCGCAGTTGAACCTGAATTTATTCAGCCGCGCGGCTTTTTCAATTTTCTTCCAGCTTCAAAGCTTCTTCCACCGCTTTCACGTCTGACGGCACATCAACTTCCGGCGACAGGCCCGATACCAGCACCACCTTTATTCTGAAACCGTTTTCCAAAGCCCGGAGCTGCTCCAGCTTTTCAATGTGCTCCAGCCGCCCTTCAGGCAGCCTCACGAAACGCCGCAGAAAGCCGACCCGGTAACCGTAAATTCCAATATGCTTGTAATATGATTCCTCACCGTCGCGCGGCCAGGGAATGGGCGCTCTGGAAAAATAAAGGGCCAGGTTGTCCGCGCCAAAAACAACCTTGACGTGGTTGGGGCTGTGAATCTCCTCATGGCTGGTCAGCGGCAGAGCCAGGGTGCTCATTTCCAGCGAGGGGTCATCTATCAGCGGCTTGGCCACCAGGGCCGGATTCTCTGGGTCAAAGGCCGGCTGGTCACCCTGGACGTTGATGACTATGTCCTCTTCGCTCAAGGCCAGAATGTCGGCCGCTTCGGCCAGACGGTCTGAACCGGAGCGGTGCTCCGAAGAGGTCATCACCGCCCGGCCTCCGAACCCGGTCACGGCCGCAAAAATCTCCTGGCTGTCGGTGGCCACCATAACCTCATCCATATGCGGAATGGCCAGGGCGCGCTTGTACACATGTTCAATCATGGGCCGCCCTAAAATGGGGGTCAGGGGTTTGCCGGGAAAGCGTGATGATTCCCAGCGGGCCGGTATTAACGCCACAACTTTCACAATGTTCCTCCCTGTCTGGCAGCAATGCAAATTATGACTTTTTTCCTTGAACTTACGGCTCGTAGCTACACAAAAAGCGTGGTTTTTGTTTCGCGAGCGGCTATTTTTCCGTCAAAACCAGTCGCTGGCGCTCCGTCTCGCCAGGCTCGACCCCGGCTTTATGCGACTGCGTCGGCCATAATTAGAATTGCTCCCTGTCTGGCAGCAATTCAAATTATGACTTTTTTCCTTGAACTTACGGCTCGTAGCTACACAAAAAGCGTGGTTTTTGTTTCGCGAGCGGCTATTTTTCCGTCAAAACCAGTCGCTGGCGCTCCGTCTCGCCAGGCTCGACCCCGGCTTTATGCGACGGCGTCGGCCATAAGTAGAATTGCTCCCTGTCTGGCAGCAATTCAAATTATGACTTTTTTCCTTGAACTTATGGCTCGTAGCTACACAAAAAGCGTGGTTTTTGTTTCGCGAGCGGCTATTTTTCCGTCAAAACCAGTCGCTGGCGCTCCGTCTCGCCAGGCTCGACCCCGGCTTTATGCGACAGCGTCGGCCATAAGTAGAATTGCTCCCTGTCTGGCCCCAGTCGGGGCGATGCTCCGCCGCAGCCGCGTGGCAAGCATAAAAGCTCGGCCGTGAATTTAAGCCTTGCCGCCTGAACCGTCACGCCAGATGGGGGACCAGCCCGCCGAAACATTCTGGCCGATGGTTACCATAATCTCGGAATCGGTCGGCAGATACAAGTCAACTCTGGAGCCAAAACGGATCATGCCGACCCGCTGGCCGCGCCGCAGCTCATCGCCATCGCCCACCCAACTGACTATCCGGCGGGCCACCAGCCCGGCTATCTGCACCATGGCCACTGGACCCTGGGGCGTATCGAGGACCAGGGCGTTGCGCTCATTATGTTCGCTGGCCTTATCAAAGCTGGCGTTGACGAATGCGCCGGGGAAATAGGTCTGGCTCAGTATCCGGCCGCTGACCGGCGTGCGGTTGACATGGACGTTAAAAACGCTCATGAAGATACTCACCTTGCGGGCCGGAGCGTTGGTGTAGGGGTTCTGCTCCACGTATTCGATTTTGATGACCCGGCCGTCGGCCGGGGAAAGGCCAAAGCCCTCCGGCGGAGTGGGCCTTTCGGGATCGCGGAAAAACCAAGAGACAAAGCCCAGCAGAAGGAAGAAAAACACCGCGGCCACGCACCAGCCCGCAATCAGGCAAATCAGCCAGACCGCCAGGGCGATGATGATGAACCTCAGCCCCGGGCGCGCCACCGGCAGCGAGTTGTTGATATTCAGCGAAGGTGTTCTTTCGTTAAAAATGTCTTTCATGGCTTATCCTTAATTTTTAGTTTTCTTCAGACGTCCCCTGAAATCAACAGGCGGCCGGGCGTTCTGGCTTTTGCCGCTTACTCCAGACCGGCCCGCAGGCAATCATGGATATGAAGTATCCCCACCGGCTGGCTGCCGTCCTCCACCACAAAGATGGTGGTAATGGCCCGCTTCTGCATCAGCCCCAGAGCCTGAAGGGCCAGGATGTCCGGGCCGATGGTGACAGGATTCTTTGTCATTATATCTCCGGCCGTCAAAAGAAGAAAGTCCGGCTTCATGTGCCGCCGGAGGTCGCCGTCGGTGATCACCCCGATCAAGCGTCCCTCCGCGTCGATAACCCCGGTCGAACCGAAGGATTTTCCGGTGATGGTTAACAGAACGTCCCCCATAAGCCGCTCCGGCGTGACCAGCGGAACTTCATCGCCGACATGCATGATGTCCCGCACAGTCAGAAGTTTGCGGCCCAGCCGTCCGCCGGGATGGTATTGATGAAAATCCTCCGGTGTGAAACCCTTGGCCCGCAAAAGGCACAGGGCTATGGCGTCGCCTAAGGCCATCATCATGGTCGTGGAGGTAGTGGGGGCGCAGCCTATGGGGCAGGCCTCCGGGATATCCGGCAGAATCAGCGGCACCGCCGATTGGCGGGCCAGGAAACTGGCCGGGTTTTTGGTCACCCCGATCACCGGGATGTGGTGGCGGGCGCAGAAGGTGAGGATGCTGGTCATCTCCACTGTTTCGCCGGAATTGGAATAGGCGATGACCGCGTCACGCGGGGAGATCATGCCCAAATCGCCGTGGCTGGCTTCGGCCGGGTGAATGAAATAGGCCGGGGTGCCGGTGGAGGCCAGGGTGGCCGCCACCTTGCGGGCCACATGGCCGCTTTTACCCATCCCGGTCACAGCCACCCGGCCGTCCAGATTCAGCATTATCTCCACCGCGCGGGTGAAATCGCCGTTAAGCGTTCCGGCCAGCGTCTCCAGGCCATCGGCTTCGTTCCTCAGAACGGCGGCCCCTTCGGAGAGGATGTCGAGATCGGGGTGAGTATTGATGGTTTCTTTATTTACAGACACGGAAAAAACCTCCGCTTGAAAAATCGCTGGTCGACCAGAAGGGAGACGGAGCGTCAGCGACTGATTTTGACACTGACCAGGCTGCTCGCCAGACAAAAACCACGCTTTTTGTCTGGCTGAAAGCTCTCCGTTCAAGAGAAAAAGCTATACTCAAAATAGCCACGAAGGAGCTGAAAAGCAATGAACCACATCAGGAGGGCTATGCCGCCCTCAAAGATTCGCCAGACCTTGGGGTTGGCGAAAACCGGCCGCAAAAGCCGCGCCCCATAGCCAAGGGCGAAAAAGAATATGAATGAGGCGCTCATAGCCCCGGCGGCAAAGGCGCTCGTCCGGCCGGGATAGTTGGTGGAAAGCATGCCCAGCATCACCACGGTATCCAGATAGACGTGCGGGTTCAGCCAGGTCAGGGCCAGACAGAGAAGGAGTGTTTTAGACAGGGGGGCCGGATTGTCTTCGGCCGCCAGAAGCGTCTCACTGGACGACAGGGCCGACCGGAGGCTCTTCAGCCCATACCAGATTAAAAAGGCCGCTCCGCCCCAGCGCATGGCCGGTTCCAGCCATTCAAAACGCTGGCTGACAGCCTGAAAGCTGGTGACCCCGATCACGATAAGGATGGCGTCCGACAGGGCGCAGACCAGGCAGACCGGGAAGACATGCTCCCGCCGGAGCCCCTGGCGCAGAACAAAGGCGTTTTGCGCCCCTATGGCCACGATCAGGCTGAAGCCCAGGGCAAATCCGCTGAACCAGGCCCCGATCATTGGCCCGCTTCCAGAAACGGGCTTATCCCGCCGGCCCAGACTTTGTAAGCCTCATCCGTCAGGTGCAGGCCGTCGGTGGTGTAGTTCAGTCGCAATTGCCGGTCTTCGTCGGCCAGACCGGGGAAAAGGTCGATGAAGGGCAAACCCCGGACGGATGCTTTTTCCTGAAGCAGGCCGTTTATGATCATGATATCCAGATTGTGCGGCAGGTAGGGCAGGGCCGCTTCTACATAGGGAAAAAGTGAAATCACCAGCAGACGGGTTTGAGGCAGACGCGCCTGAAGCTCGTCCCATATCCGCAAATGGCCGGTAACCACTTCATCAATGCTCGCGCCCCTCAGAAAATCGTTAATGCCGATTTGGAGGAAAATCAGGGCCGGATTCAGCCTCACCACTTCATCCAGTCGCCCCCAGACGCCAGCGCAGGTGTCGCCATTGATGCCCAGGTTACGGATTTTCAGGGTCGGAAATGATTCGCCCCAGCGCCCGGCGGCGGTCAGGCTGTCGCCGAGCATTATTACATGCCGTTGGTCGCTCATAACATCCTTCAGATATATGGCCTTATGGCCTCTATCCAGCGCTCATAGGCCGGGGCTTTGAGGTGTACGCCGTCAAAAGTGAAGTCATCAGGCAGGCTGCCGTGTGAATCGGCCAGGGGCCGGTAAAGATCTATGAACACCAGCCCGCTCTTTTCAGCTTCCTCTTTCAGTTGAACATTGACATCGCGGATTTTGGCGTTTATGCCCGGATACTTTTCTTCGGCCAGAGGGAGAAGGGATATGACCTGAATTCGTACCCCCGGCAGACTCTCGCGCAGTTCGCGCCATATGGCCTTGTGCCGCTCCACAATGCCCCGCCGACTTCCGGTGGCGCCAAAATCATTAATTCCGGCCTGAAAGAATATCGAATCGGGCTTCAGGGCAATCACTTCATCGAGCCGCCGAATGATGTCGATAGTTGTATTGCCGCTGATGCCCATATTATGAATTTTCAGGTGCGGATATCTGGAGGAAGGAAAGCTCCCGGTCCAGTCATTTCCAGCGGTCAGGCTGTCGCCGAGCATAACTATGACCCGCCTCTCCGCTGTCCCGGCCGCGCTGGCGGCCAACAGGGCCGTCAAGGCCAGGGCCAGTAAAATGGCCAGAACTGATTTACTTTTCCCGGCCAACATCCGGCCCTTTCTCTTCAGCTCTCTCCGTGTAATCCACACAGTCTTTTTCCGCCGAAGCGGCAACTTCCGCCGCCGCTACCGCGATTTCAGCGGCTGAGGCCGCGGCTTCCGCCGCCGAGGCCGCGGCCGACGCGGCCGCTTCCGCCGCTATTATCTCCGGCCGGCTGTTCCGGGCCACAGCCTCTTCCTTCTTCCGGGCCGTTATGCCGATAATCACCTGACGGTAGATATATACGGAGATCGGTACGCCCAGAAGCATGCCCCACATGCCGATCAGGCTGTGGGCGATATAGAGGATGATCAGGGTCAGGACCGGGTTGATGTGCATTACGGCCGAGACTATGCGGGGGTTGAGCACATAGGCTTCCAGCATATGAATGATTATGATCATCACTCCGGCCCAGAGACCCAGGGTGATTCCGCCGCTGTTGACGGCCATCAGCACAATGGGAACCGACGAGATGAACACGCCCAGAACCGGAATGAGGCCGCAGATGAAAACCAGGGTACATAGAAGCACGGCCCCCTGAATGCCCAGAATCTGCAAGCCAATGGCCGTGAGGGTGGTGTTCAGGGCTGAGATCATGATCTGGGCCCGGAAATTTTCACCCACCACTTTGGCGAAAAGGATGACGCTGTCGGCCGTTTCCTCATAAACCGAGGCCAGTCTGGTAAAGCGCAGTTCCCGCACGCTTCGGGTCAGGCGCGGCAGATCCATCATGATCAGGAAGCTGAATAAAAGCCCCAGGAAGAACCAGCTTATGTAATGGAGGCCCATTTCCAGAGTGCCCTTGCCAATGGCCCAGCCTTTGATGATCATCTGCTCAGGGGTGAGCATATGCTTGATTCTCTCGGCCAGGGGCTCAAGGCTGGAATTATCTTCAATATGGGAATCTATCCAGGTATCGATGGTGGTCAGGGTGCGCGGCAGCTGTTCGGTAAAATTCCTGGCTTCGTTCAAGAGGCGCGGAATCATGAAAAATATAAAACCTACTATGGCGGCCGTGAACATAATATATATCACCACAATCATCAGGCGCCGGTGGAGACCGGCCTCCCGGTGAAGTTTCTGGGTCAGGCCGTGGGTGATGAAGCACATTATATAAGTTATAAAAACCAGGCCGAACATGTCGCGGAAGATATACATCAGGGCGGCAAAGGCGGTCCAGATAAGAATGACTTTGTTGGTGTAAGCAAATCTTCTGATATCGAAGCTCATAATATTCCCTGTCTTGGGAGAGCCGGTCAGGACCGGCAGGTTTTTACCGGCGCACGGTCAACCTGCCGTCAACCGGCAAGTGTCAGTGCGCGTCAGTGTTCATTAAACCATCTTTTACCGGCGCACGGTCAACCTGCCGTCAACCGGCAAGTGTCAGTGCGCGTCAGTGTTCATTAAACCATCTTTTACCGGCGCACGGTCAACCTGCCGTCAACCGGCAAGTGTCAGTGCGCGTCAGTGTTCATTAAACCATCTTTTACCGGCGCACGGTCAACCTGCCGTCAACCGGCAAGTGTCAGTGCGCGTCAGTGTTCATTAAACCATCTTTTACCGGCGCACGGTCAACCTGCCGTCAACCGGCAAGTGTCAGTGCGCGTCAGTGTTCATTAAACCATCTTTTACCGGCGCACGGTCAACCTGCCGTCAACCGGCGATTACCAGTGCGCGAGAGTATACAGTAAATGATCGGACCGTTACACTGATTTAGTGAACCAGTTCCAGGTGCGGCCCAATCCTTCAGCCAGCTCTGTTTCCGGCCGGAATGAAAGACATTCGGCCGCCAGAGAGATCGGCCCCTGTGAATGGCGGATATCGCCGGGGCGGGGCGGGGCGAACACGGGCCGCGTCCGGCTTCCGGCCAGCCCGGCCAGATGTTCATAAAGGTTCAGGATGCTGACGGCCTTTCCGCTGCCGATATTGAAAGCCCGCCCTGAAGCCCTCTCAGCCGGGGCGAACGCGGCGGCCAGATTGGCCCGGACCACATCCGCGACATAGACAAAATCACGGGTTTGCCCGCCGTCGTCAAATATGGTGACGGGCAGACCCTGATGCAGTTTTTCCATGAAAATTGATATTACGCCGCTGTAAGGTGAATCGGGCAGCTGCCGTGGGCCGTAGACGTTGAAATAGCGGAGGTAGACGGTTTCCAGCCCGCGATAGCCGCTGAAAAATTTGCCATAATGTTCGCCCAGAAGTTTGTGAATGGCATAGGGGGTATCGGGCTGGGGGCAGAGTTCTTCGTGGTGGGGGACCGGCAAGTCGCCATAAATGGCGGAGCTGGATGAAAAGACCACCCTTCTCGCTCCGTGTTCAGCGGCGGCCGCATAAATTCCATAAACGCCCAGATCATTGAGATCTATGCATTTGAGCGGGTTTTCGATGCTCTCCGGCACTGCCACCAGCCCGGCCAGGTGAAAAACCGCCTGGACGCGGTCCATAGCCGCGTCCAAAGAGCTTTCATCGCGTATTGAACCCTGAACGATCTCCAGCCTGTCCCCGGCCGAGATTCCGGCTTCGTCGAGATTTGCGATATAGCCGGTGGAGAGGTCGTCCAGGACCCTGACTTCGTGTCCGTGGGCCAGGAGGGCGTCCACCAGATGTGAGCCGATGAATCCGGCTCCGCCGGTGACCAGGGCGCGGCTCATTGCGCGTGGCTTGGCCAAGTTAATCGACCTCGTCGCCGTCGCGTTCGGCCTGATAGATCATTTCGAGGGCCAGATCGGTTTTAATGGCTTCGAGGTAGCCGATCAGTTCGGGGATATTATCGGTATTGGTCATGAAGGAGAAGCGTGATCCGCTTTTGCGTTTCCCGATGACGAGTGCTTCCTCCAGCGGATCTTCGGCTGGTTTGGTCAAGGCGTCGAGCACCTCATCCAGAACGGAATATCTCTTAAATTCTAAAACTTTCATAGCACAAACCCTCTGACCATTTTATAACACTATATAATGCCATCTCCCCCCCCCCTTGTCAACCAGGGCGTAGCCCTGGCAGCGATTTTAATTATGGCTTTTTCCCTTGAACTTACAGTTCGTAGCTACACAAAAAGCGTGGTTTTTGTTTCGCGAGCGGCTATTTTTCCGCCAAAACCAGTCGCTGACGCTCCGTCTCGAAGACTCGACCACCGCTATAGGTGGCCGTGAAAGCCATAACTGGGAGCCTATCGGGAAATACTGCAACATGCTGATTTAATTGATGAATTTTTTGTTTCGTATTTCAAAATTAACAATAAAATCAGCATGTTACAACATTCCCCGACAGGCTCCCAGGCAAGTCCTTCCCGTAATAGTAAATTTTGGCGGCCATCATCGTATTAAGAGCGGTGCCCCCTCACCTGTTACCCACATAGTCAGCTCACTGACAAGCGCTATAGGCCTCTTCAAAATAAAACAGCCAACAATGTAGGAGGCGGGGGCTGAAAAATTTCTGTAGAGAACCATTGTTTTTGCGCCACTTGTTTGAGCTTCGTATTCGAAGCGAGTTGTGGCGCTAAAACAATGGTGAACGAAAGAAAATTTTCAGCCCCCGCCTCCGGCACACCGCTAAATATCTGCCTATTAAAGGGCGCGGTCAATAGCTTCGATGAGGTCGTTCACATCTTCCAGCCCCACCGACAGGCGGATGAGGTCGTCCGGCACTCCGGCCTGGGCCCGCTCTTCCGGGCTCAACTGCTGATGGGTCGTTGAGGCGGCGTGGATGACCAGGGTGCGGGCATCCAGAATGTTGGCCAGATGCGATAGCAGATCCACATTGTCAATAAAACGCGCCGCCGCGTCGAAGCCGCCTTTCAGGCCAAAACCAAAGACCGCGCCCGGACCATGTTCGAAATACTTGCGGGCCAGACCGTAATGGGGGCTGGTGGTCAGGCCGGAATAGGCTACCCAGGCCACCTTGGGATGCCCGGCCAGATGCTCGGCAATCAGACGGGCGCTCTCGGCCTGGCGCAGAGCGCGAAGCGGCAGCGTCTCCAGACCCAGAAGGAATTCGTGCGCCCCGAATGGCGACAGCACCGGGCCGAAGTTGCGGAGCATATCCAGCCGCAGACGGGTGCAAACCGCTGTGCTCCGTCCCTCCCGGTAATAGGGCTCACCGGCCGTCTCCCAGAAATTGACGTTGTTGTAGGTCGGGTCCGGGGCGTTGAGGTAGTTGGTGAAACGCTGGTTCTGTCCCCAGTTGAAATCTCCCTTTTCAATGACGATACCGCCCAAATGGGTGCCGTGCCCGCCAATGAGCTTGGTCAATGAATACGTCGCCAGGTCGGCCCCGAAATCAAAGGGGTTCAACAATGGCGGCGGCGCGGCGGAATTGTCGATAATTAAAGGCAGGCCGTGGGCGTGGGCAATGGCGGCAACTTTTTCCATGTCCACCACATAGCCGCTGGGGTTGGCCACCCCTTCACCGAATACAGCCACCGTATCGTCGTCAATGGCCGCTTCCAGGGCTTGGCTGTCATTGAGATCCACAAACTTGGTGTGTATGCCGAAGCGTTTGAGGGTGTGCTCCAGAAGAGTGGAGGTGCCGCCGTAAAGCTGCGGGCTGGAGACGAAGTTCTTGCCGGGGCTGGCCAGGGCCAGAAACAGGAAGGAATTGGCCGCCGAGCCGCTGGAAAAGGATACCGCCGCCGAGGCCCCATGATAGGCCGCCAGCCTCTCTTCCAGCACATTGACGGTCGGGCTGCCGAGGCGGCTGTAAAGGTAGCCTGGCTTTTTCAGGGCGTAGAGATCAGCCCCCTCCTGCGCGTCCTTAAAGACATAGCTGGTGGTGGCGTATATGGGCACGGCCCGGGACTGAAGGTTCTGGCCGCAATCATATCCGGCGTGAAGGGCCAGAGTGGCGGGACGGTATTTTTTCATGGAGTCTCCATCTTCAATTGCCAGGAAAAGCGTTCAGCCACCGGAGGACCTGGTCCCGTTCCGGTGTGTTTATAACAATATGGCCGGTTCAGGGCGGCTATTTCTTCTTGTCGTTAATCTTGGCCATATCACTTTTTATCTGGATGAGTCTGGCCACCTGTTCGGGTTTGGTGTCTTTCGGAAGGCCGAGATTGGCTAAAAGCTCCTGGCGGACTTCTTTCAGATAGGCCTGCCGGTCGAAAGGTTTTTCGTCAGCCTCGGCCGGCATGGAGGTTTTCGGTTTATCTGCCATAAATATTTCCTTTCTCAGCGTCTTGGCGAAAAAAGCATGCATAACAATAGCATGTTAACCGGCCCATAACAAGTATTCACAGCCCGGTGCCGGCCGCGCACCCCACGCTTCAGGTTTATATGATGGAAAGGTGGCGGTTTATCTCATGTGAGGTTTGCCTGATGCTTCTCTCAACGGAAATTTGTGCCGACCATCAGGTAAATGTTGCCTCCTCTTTTAGCCTGAAATTATGACGATTATAGATAATGCCTGTATAATATCATTATTATCAATTAGTTACGCTTTTTCTTATTTTTGGCATTAGGTTTGCTTCTAAACCTGGCATAGCGGCGAGGTTGAATGCCGCCTGGTAATCCCAACCAATTCACAGGAGGCAAAATATGCCAATGATCATTAAAAAAGACTGGTTGACCATAGGTGAGGTTTCTGATCTTACGGGCGTTCCCATTCACACCCTGCGTTACTGGGAAAGTGAGTTCGACGGTTATTTCAGCCCTCTCAGAACTTCCGGCCGCCAGCGCCGCTATGATGAAGAAGCCGTCAGCCGTGTGCTGGAAATCAAAACCCTCTTGAAAGAGGAAAAATACAGCATTGCCGGCGCCCGTCAGGTTTTGTCACGCAAGATGAACCTCAGCGACGCCCTGATGAGCGGGTTCACCGCCGAAGAACGCCCCGGAGTCGCCGCCGCCATTCCCACGGCCATTGCCTCCATGCCCGTTCCCGGCCCCAATAACGTGAACTAAGGTGCCAGGCGAAGTGAAAAGGGGAAACCTCCCGTTTGCTTGATAAGCGGCGTTTCCCCTATTCTAAATGTAAACTTTTTCCCTTGAACTGGCGCCCCCTCCGCTACGCAAAAAGCGTGGTTTTTGCTTCGCAAGCGGCTTTAGTGGCCTCAACACCAGTCGCTGGCGCTCCGTCACCCCGGGGGGTGACTTGCTTTGAGCCTTGCCCGTTTGTATTCCGTTGATAAATCTGCTAAAATACGAAGCGGATTAGTCAAAATTCGGCATTTTTATTATGACCCGAACCGCTCCCTAAGGTTCACAAGCATAATTCAGCCGGATTTGGAATTCTTAGCGGCGAGGGTGTTATATGTCGATTAAAGACAGTGACAGGTTCTTCGTCATCACCGGCCCGGAAGGGGCCGGCAAAACCACTTTGACCCAGGCCCTGGAACGGGCCGGGTTCGATACGGTTATTGAAAGCACCCGCGAGGTCTGGCGCTATCAGGAGCGCATCGGCGGACGGTATATCGCTTTTTCCGGCGGCAGCCAGCTTGATGAAATGATATATTTCGAGCTGTCGCTGGCCTTTGACATCCGGTCCTATGACCAGGCCGCAGCCAAAACCGGCGGCCCGGTGATTTTCGACCGGGGCATGCTGGATATCATCATCTTCATGCGGCACCTGAACCTGCCGGTGCCGGACCACATCATAAAAGCCGTAAGGCTCCATCCCTACAACCGCACTGTCTTCATGGCTCCATTCCGGGCCGATATCTATACCCAGGACCCTGAACGAGTCAGCACCGCTGAAGAGGCCGCCGCCCAGGAGCCGCTTTTTAAGGAAATTTATGCCGAGTTCGGTTATGAACTGCTTTACCTGCCCACCGCCACGGTGGAGGAAAGGGTTCGTTTCGTGGCCGAGCATGTCCGTCTTGATCAGCGGGTGCGGTCAGCCGTGCGCCAGGCCCTCCTGGATTGCTCCTGAAACGATAGGGTCTCAAGCGGCGGGCGGCACCAGTTTTTCGCAAAGGCGGACTGTATCGAAAGCGGTGATGACGTTGAAATCGGCTCCGTACTGCTGGCGGTGTTCATCGCGGACTTGTGCGCCGGTGATGAATATATAGGGTTTCACTTTGCCGCCGCGCACTGTCCTCAATCCGGCCACTGTTTCACCGAGACTGGGGAAGCAGGTGCTAAGAAGGACGGACAGGCCCACCACATCCGGCTGGAACACTTCGCATTCCTTAATAAAATCGCACAATGGAACATCAACGCCGAGATCCTTGACTTCGAAGCCGTGGGCGGACAGCAAGGCCCCGGCGATATTTTTGCCGAGACCGTGGATATCGCCCTGAATGGTGCCAATAAGGACCCTGCCCCGGCTGCCGCGAACCTGGCTGTGCGGGAGCCAGGGGGTGACTTCATCGGTGATTTGGCTCATCAGTTCACCGGCCATGATCAGCCCGGCGATATAATATTCACCGGCCGCGTATTTTTCTCCGATGACGGCCAGGGCTTTTTCACAGCAGCTAAGTATTTCGATAGGTTCGATACCCTGTTCCAGGAGTTCGGAAGTTATGGAAACGCAGCACTCGTCATCGAGTTCCACCAGGGTCCGGCTCAATTTTTCCAACGTGGCTTTTTCTGACATACTGATTCTCTGAAGCGTAAAAACATATATTAGGTATAGATAACCCCCACCCATATTACCAGATCCCCCCCCAAACGCAAAGCCGGGCAGCCGGGCAGGGCCCGGACCCCATGTCTGGGTGAGCCTTTCCCGTAATAGTTAAATTTGGCGGCCATCATCGTATTAAGAGCGTTGCCCCCTCCGCTGATAACGCGGCCACAGCGGAGGGGCACCGCTCTTAATACGATGATGGCCGCCAAAACCAGCGCCCAGGGAAACCCTCACCCAGACATGGGGTCCGGGCCCCGCCCGGTGGTGTTATGTATTGCGAAATGAGAGCGCTGATGGTAAAATGTCGGTTCGTGGTCGATACGTCGGCTGAATTCGAAACTTTGTTACGGAATCAATGGTGAATAATATGTCTGAACGGACCTACATGGTCAACTCAGTGGTGAAATGCCTGGCCATTATGGAAGCCCTGGCCAGCCAGGGCGCTTCATCACTGTCTGACCTCAAAACAACCCTGGGGCTGGATAAAGCTACCCTGCACAGAATTCTCAGCACCCTCAAGGCCCTGGGCTACGTCAAACAGAACCAGAGCGACCAACGCTATTTCCTGACCTTTAAAATGTTTCAGGTCGGCAACATGGTGGTGGAGAGGGGCGGACTGAAAGCCCTGATTCACCCCTATCTGGAAAAAATCTCTTCTGATTTTCAAGAGCTCATCTACGCCTCGGTCATGACCGAGCCGGGCCAGGCCATCTGTATCGACAAAACCGAAGTCGACCTCTATCAGCAACTGCGCCTGAACGTTTCCATCGGCGGCAACGTCAGTATGCACGCCTCCAGCATGGGCCGCTGCTTCATGGCTTTCATGAACCCTGATTACTTTAACCCGGTCTTTGATTCTCTGGTTTTTGAACAATTCACTCCCCACACCATCACCGATTCCGGTCAGTTGATGCGGGAACTGGAAAAAATCCGTCTACAGGGTTACGCCCTGGAAGAGGGCGAACGCATTGAAGGGGCCATGTGTATCGGCGTTCCGGTGCTGAACAGCCACGGCCATGCCCACGCGGCCATCAGCGCCACCGGCCCCAAGGCCAGGATGCTGGTGAAAAAAGAAGGGCTCATCCGCTCACTGACGGAAGCCTCCAAAGAACTTTCCATCATCTGCGGGCTGGCCCCCGAAAAATGGCCCATCAACTGAGGCGGCCATAATGACCCCTATGACCGCCGCTTCAATTGTGCCAAATCTTTCTGTTGAATGCCTGAAGACTATTGTGAGCGCTATCCAGGCTTCACCGGCCCAGGATTCGGACGGCCGCCGGCCGGGGGCCGTCATGACCATTTTTCTGGAATCCGGCGGTGAACCGGCCCTTCTGTTTACCAAGCGGGCCGCACATCTCGATGAACACGCCGGGCAGATTTCCTTTCCCGGCGGGGCCGTGGAAGAATATGACCCTGATTTCCAGGCCGCGGCTTTCCGGGAAACTTTTGAGGAAGTATCCATCCGGCCGGAAGAGCTGGAAATCCTTTCTCCCTTGCCCCGCCAGCCGGTGCTGGAAACCTGGATGATTCATCCTTTTGCCGCCTGGTGGCCCGCGCCGCGCCCCTTGGCCTATGATCCGGTGGAAGTGGCGCGCGTGATCATCCATCCCCTCTCGGATCTTATGCGCCAGCATCAGCGCGAATGCTGGCTGGTGCCCGGCCCGGAGGTCTGCCGTTACGAACTGGGCGGCGAGATCCTCTGGGGGGCCACCGCCCGAATCGCGGCGCGCCTGTTGGATTACATCATATCAGCCATTGAACTTGACCGGGCCTGATGCACCACTCCACCCATTTTGGCCAGCCACTTTTTGTATTCCACAATCTCGTTGGTCTGGGTGATGATGATGTTTTTAGACAGCTCGATGATTTTCTCATCAGTGGACACCGCCAGCGCTTCCACGGCCATTTCCACGGCCATGGCGTGGTGGCCGATCATTATTGAGACGAAATCGCGGTCAGGTTCTTTGGAATCGTCTTCGCGCGACATCTCAAACATCATGGTGCCCATGGTGCCGGCGGCCTGGGAATCGACGCCGCCCATATCTTTCAGCCACTCCCGCATTTGGCCTATTTCGCTCTCCTGAGCCTTGACCACGTCTTCAGCCCACTTTTTCACCTCATGGTCGCTGCCCTTTTCCAACACCTTGCGGGCCATATCCACTGCCGCTTCATGATGGACTATCATCGCGGACAGGTAGGCCCGGTCGGAATAGGCCTGTCCCGAGTTCCAGTGACGGCCCATCATGTGGTCGCGCCGCATCAGGTCATGCATCATGCCTTTCTCCGGGACAGCTTCAGTGGAACCCTTTTCCTCCTGGCCTATGATCAAGCCGGGCAGGCAGAGAGTCAGGAACAGAACCAGCACTATGGCTGTCGTAATTTTATTTTTGTATACCATGCTATTTACCTCCATTTTGGCCAATTTATATTGGCATATATGAAAATAAATGTAGCAAATATTACATATCTAGTCAATGTTAACTATCGATTGTGATGGTTTTAGTTCGATGGACGCTATGCTTAACCGTTTAGGAGGGACAGGGCCATCTGGGGCAGGGAGTTGGCCTGGCTAAGCATGGATACGGCGGCCTGGGTTATGACCTGATTGCGAACAAATTCGGTCATTTCAGTGGCCATATCAACATCGGAGATGCGGCTTTCGGAAGTTTCTAGGTTCTCGGCCTGAATTTCCATGTTGGTAATGGTGTTTTCCAGCCGGTTCTGATAAGCGCCCAGTTGGGCCCTGATTTTATCCTTGCGGGCAATCGCTTCGCCAATGGCGTCCAGGGCTTCTTGAGCGCTGGATTGTGTGCGCACCTCGGCCCCGCGCCAGGGCGCGTCGGCCGCGTTTTGCGTTTCGATAAATGAGTGCCGGTCGAGACTGTCGATCAAGCCGTCTTCCAGGCCGGGAGTATCCAGCTCACCGGCGGCGGCTATCCACAAATCACGATCATTGCCCACATCCCGGCCGGACAGGGTCACATTCCACAATTCGCTGCCTTTGTTGAATTTTGTGCCTATGGCCTTCATGGTGCCCCAGTCTTCGCCGCCGAGACTGAAGGTGACGCCGGAATTGTATGTTTTGTCCGATTCGGGGTGGTAAAAGCTGATGGCTTCCAGAGTCCGCTGGGAATAATCGTGCCGGGCCGCGTCTTCACAGGCCCTGAGGTGATTATAGTCGCCGCCGTCTTTGCAGAAGATATAAGCCATGTCAGGGTCATCGGAATCGAGCATGGCCCAGAACCGGCTGTCTGGATTGTGATTGATGGCGCTGGCCAGGGCGAAAGCGTTGAACATGTCAATTTCCGTGTCAGCATGGCCGGCTATTCGAATGATTTCCTTGTCGGCCGGGAGAAAGCCTTTGATCGGCACGGATGACACCCCTTCGTTCGCGGCCAGCACGGCTTTGGTGACGGCAGTGATATCACTTTGTGCGTCAAAGGCTCGCCCGGAGATAATCCTTTGTCTGGTGTTGGTAATTTCCGCCGTCAGATAATCCAGGGCTTCCTGGCCGGTATTGGGCAGACCCGTGAGGGGGTTGATTCTGGGCACGGTTATGTTGATCTGGCTGAACCCCAGGGCGGTGGCCATATCAGGGTCGTCAGTCCAATTGCCGTTGCCGTCACGGTATACGGGCAGAGACAGGGCGACATTGCCGGTAATGGCGCTGCCGAGATCCTGCGTGGCCGGGAGTTTGGCCCTGACCAGCGCTTCCAGGGCGGCCGGAGTGGTGATACCCACGTTAAAAGGATTTTGCGCTATGCTTCCGGTCAATTGCATGGCTCCGGCGGTTTCCAGTGATTTGCCAAGCGCATCAGATTTCTCGGTGACTTCCGCGCTCGATATCCTTAGGGCGTCATCCTGTGAACCGCCGGTCACCTGGCTGGCAATGTTATTGGCATTGAGGTTGATGCCCAGAGCCCGCAGGTGGTCGAACATGGCTTTATCGGCAGTAACGGTTTTGCCGCCTCGGCTGGCTGAGTAAATGCCGGTGTCAAAACTATAGACGTAGGCGCTGGCCATGCCGCCCACGGCCACACTGTGGTGGCCCCAGTAATAAGTTTCATCATCGAGGCAAATGGAGATGGTGCCGCCCATTGAAACTTCCTGCAGAAGTTTATCGGCGTCAATTTTCACGCCCACCCGGCTCTGGGTGCCCGCGTTGACTTTGTTGATCAAATCCTGAAGGCTGTCTGACGAATTGACGGAATATCTTCCGGCCAGATATTTGCCGGACAGAAGGGCGGAGTCATCCGGTTCTTTCCAATCCCAGTTATAGCCAAAGGCGAAGCTTTGGCCGCTGACGAATCCCGCTGGGCTGTTGAGCGAGGGAAAGCCCGCTGTGCAGCAGCCGGGACCGGCCATTTGTGAAGAGGCGGCCGTGCCTTGGGCCCAGACGTCATTTTTGGCGTCGCCGCCAATTTTAAGGCCGCTCTGGCTGGTGGCCCGGATATCGCCAATGTTTACAAAGTAATAATCTTCGGCCGCGCTGTTGCCGGTTCCGAAGTGAATTTTCAAGCCCAGGCCCTGGTGAATGCTTGACATGGAGCCGTCCAGCAGTTTGACGCCGTTGAAATCCGTGGCATTGGCGATTCGGTCAATTTCGGCGGCCATGGCCTGGTATTCGGAATTAATGATATCGCGTTGAACGGTGGTATAGGTGCCGGTGGCGGCCTGTTCGGCCAGTTCTTTCATACGGGTGAGTTTTTCATCGATAACGGCCAGGGCGCCGTCGGCCGTCTGGATCATGCTGATGCCGTCGGCCGCGTTGCGTATGCCCTGGCGCATGGTGGCGATATCGGAGCGCATAAGCTCTCGGATGGCCAGGCCGGCGGCGTCATCGGCCGCGCTGTTGATGCGGAGGCCGGAAGACAGCCTTTCCACGCTGGTGTTCAACCTGCCATAGGCATTGCCGAGCACCCGTGAGGTGTTGGCCGCCATCATGTTATTGTTGATTACCAGACTCATTAATCAAACCCTTTTTTAGGTTCCGCTGATAGGAAGAGACAGGAGGCCGACCGGATGGTCGGCACCCCTCTTCAAACTTCGTATCGACCTTTATTAAAAAGAGCTTTAATTTTTTTCGAATATTTTTTACTTTTATTAAAATTTACTTTAGTTTTTGCTCTGGTTTAAATTTATCTATGAATGAAGTAGAAGTTGGAATGCGGCCCAAAGGGCCGCGCGATAAAGGACTTGGCCCGAAGGGCCAACCAAAGGGTTCCACCCTCTGGACTCCGGCTGGGGGAGGGCCCACGCGGGCCCTGCCCCAGACCCCACCCGCGCCAGGGGGGCGGAGCCCCCTGGACCCCCAAGAGGTCAGGGTCGGCTTAAACCTTCTTCTTCCCGCATCGCCGCAACTCGCTTCGAGTACGAAGCTCAGACAAGCGGCGACGCTTCTTACTGCTTCAGCTTTATGTGCTATAGGTGGTTTTACGTTGCGTCGTTACATCTTGCGATAGGCGGCTTCATTGGCTGAGTGGTAGTTCACATATGTTCGGTTTAAATCAGCTTCCCCTTAAAGGCCCTTTCCAGTGCTGTTAGTCCGTCTCTCCGCCACCTATAGCTTTTCAATGAGTTGCTCATTAAAAAAAAGACGGTCAGGTCTCAACGTTACAGCACTGGAAAAGCTATTGGAGGGGAAGAAGTAATCAGCCGAACATACGTGAAGCAGCAATCATTTTATGAAGCTGCCTATAGCAAAATGTAACAACCCAACGTGAAGAAGCCGACAGCGTTTAAAGCGGAGAGTGTATGAAGCGTCGCCGCTTGTCTGAGCTTCGTACTCGAAGCGAGTTGCGGCGATGCGGGAAGGTGAAATTGTAAGCTGACCCAGACCTCTTGGGGGTCCAGGGGGCTCCGCCCCCCTGGCGCGGGTGGGGTCTGGGGTAGGGCCCGCGTGGGCCCTCCCCCAGCCGGAGTCCAGAGGGTGGAACCCTTTGGTTGGCCCTTCGGGCCAAGTCCTTTATTGCGCGGCCAGGGGCCGCACACATTTATTCATTCCAGGGGGCCATGAAGTCGGCAGCGCTGCCGCCGGCGGCCAGATGCTTGATCAGAGCACTCCCGAAGACGGCGGCTTCCGGGCGGACATCGGCGTCTATGGCTTTGAGTTGATCGGGCGAAGTGAGTCCAAACCCCAGGGCTATGGGCAGGTTGAAAGCTTCTTTGGCCCGGCGGAGAGTGTCCGTCACTTCCGGGGGCAGCCCCTCACGCACGCCGGTAGTGCCCATGACCGACACTACATAAACATAACCCCCCACGCCGCTGGCGGCATAACGTTTCATTTTTTCCAGGCCGGTATTCGGACCGACCAGAGCAATGAGATCCATACCCGCCGGCTTGAGGGCCTCCAGCCAGGGGCCGCTTTCCTCCAGAGGGAGATCTGGCACAACCAAGCCGTCAACACCGCACTCGGCCGCTTTGGCGGTGAATATTTTCAGGCTTTCAGCCACCACATTCTGCACCGTGCCGCCGCTGGCCGCGCGGCAGGCTTCAGCCCAGGCATACTGAATGAATGGATTGACGTAGCCCATAAGAACCATGCCGCTTTGGATCCTGCTTTTGTGCTTAATCAGGCCGTCAAAAATATAATCAAGGCTGCCGCCGTTTTCCAGGCCGTTCTGGCTGGCGGCGGCCACCACCGGGCCGTCGGCGATCGGGTCTGAAAAGGGGACGCCGATCTCTATTATGTCCGCCCCGTTTTCAGAAAGTTCAATGATGTTCTTCCAAAAATCGTTGCGGTCAGGAAACCCGGCCGAAAGAAAGGGCACCTTGGTTAGTTTGTTTTTCTGCTGATTTCCTTCTATTATTTTTTTGAGTCTTGACGCGCTCATTGCTTGTTCCTTTCCCGCCGTTCATCCATAGCTCCGCGAATGATGTCCATGTCCTTGTCGCCCCGGCCGGAAAGGCAGAGCAGAACGGTTGCCCCCTTGATCTCCGCCGCGTTCTTGACCACCCAGGACAGGGCGTGGGAAGATTCCAGAGCCGGGATGATACCCTCAGCGCGGGACAAAAGCTGGCAGGCCTGAAGCGCTTCATCATCAGTGGCCATATCGTATCTGACCCGGCCGATGGAATGGAGATGAGAATGCTCCGGCCCCACCCCTGGGTAATCCAGCCCGGCCGAAATGGAATGTGACGGCAGCACCTGCCCGGCTTCGTCCTGAAGCAGCATGGAAATCTGGCCGTGGAGAACACCGGGCCGCCCCAGATTTATAGGCGCGGAATTGTAGCAACCCGGCTCACCCGTGCCGGCGGCTTCCACACCGATGATTTTAACATCCCGGTCGTCAACGAAATTGCGGAACATGCCAATGGCATTGGAGCCGCCTCCCACACAGGCCACCACATAATCAGGCAAGGCCCCCTGGCTTTCCAGCATCTGGGCTCTGGCCTCGCGGCTGATGACGCTCTGGAAGTGGGCCACCAGTTCCGGGAAGGGATGGGGGCCGGCGGCCGTGCCAAAGCAATAATGGGTATCCGCTTGATGGGCTATCCAATAACGCAGGGTTTCATTGATGGCGTCCTTCAGGGTCTGGGTGCCGTCTTCCACCGGCACCACTTCAGTGCCCAGCATGCTCATGCGCTCAACATTGGCACTTTGGCGCTCGACATCAATAGAACCCATAAAGACTTTGGCTTTCATGCCCAGACGGGCGGCGGCGGCGGCGGTGGCCACGCCGTGCTGGCCGGCCCCGGTCTCGGCGATGAGGTTTTTCTTGCCCATCTTCTTGGCCAGAAGTCCCTGGCCGAGAGTGTTGTTGACCTTGTGGGCGCCGGTGTGCAGAAGGTCTTCCCGCTTGAGGAAAAGACGCAGGCCAAGCTGTTCGGAAATGGCCGGGCAATAAGTCAGAGGGGTGACGCGCCCGGCGAAGTTGTTCAAAAGATCTTCAAGCTCGGCCTGAAAGTCTTCCCTGGGCAGGAAGTGAGCCATGGCCTCTTCCAGTTCAACGAGCGGCGGTATGAGAAGTTCGGGCACAAACTGGCCCCCGAACTGGCCGAAATAACCTTTCATTATAACCTCGTATTGAGCGGGATATTACCCTATGTTATACCGTAGCGATTTTAAATATCGCTGCTTCCCTTAAATTTTCGGCCCGTAGCCAGGCAAAAAACGTGGTTTTTGCCCGGCGAGTGACGGTTTTGGCGTAAAAACCAGTCGCTGGCGCTCCGTCTCGAAGAATCGACCCCCGCTATGTGCGGCGGCAAGAGCCCTCATGAGAATTGCTGATTACACCGAATCCGTGCCGCGCAGGGCTTCAATGGCGTGGGCGGCATTACGGGCCGCGCTGATGGTGGATTCCACCAGAAATCTATCTTTAACCCCTGGTGATTTTTCAACCCCGGAATTGAAATCGAATCCGGCCAGATTGGCCAGGGCCGGAAGTTTGGAACTCATCAGGCCCGCCGCCCGCTCGGCGGTCATCCCGCCGGCCATGAGCCAGGGGCGCGGCGACAGCTCACTGATCAAGGCCGGATCAAAAGACAGGCCGTGCCCGCCGCCGCTGGTGCCGGCGTCATAGAGAAAGTATGAAACTGATTCAGCCAGCTCGTCACGCTCGCGCCGCAGATCATCGCCGGTGTGGTAGCGCTGGGGCCAGATGGTCCTGACCACCCGTTCGACCCCCACAGCCCGGCAGAAATCAGCACTCTGGCCCCCGTGAAGCTGGGCCAGATCGAGCTTGGCCCTGGCCATGATGCGGTCAATCTCTTCCGGGGTCTGACTGACGAACACGCCTACCCGCTTGGCCCGGCCGGTGTCGAAGCCGCCGACGGCCTCAATTGAGGCATGGCGCGGGCTGTCGGCGTGAAAGATAAAACCCAGCCAGTCGGCTCCCGCTTCAGCGCAGAAGACAGCGTCCTCTTCCCGGCAGATGCCGCATATTTTTATGATAGGCTTCATACTTCTCTCCTCCGTATGTGCGTGGTCCGCACGGGGCTATGTCTGGGGGACCCTTTCCTTTGGGCGTTGGTTTGGCGGCTAACATCGTATTAAGAATGTGGCCCCCTGATCTATAGCCGCCTCCATAGCCAAGGGGACAACGCTCTTAATACGATGATAGCCGCCAAAACCAACGCCCAGGGGAAGGGTCACCCAGACATGGGGTCCGGGCCCTGCCCGGTTAACCGGGAGAGCGATTCAGCCAGATTACCGCCGCGCATCAGGGCCGTGCCGGCCAGAACGGCGGTGAACCCCACATTTTTGGCGGCGCGAAGCTGATCAGGGCGCGAAAAGCCGCTGGCGGCTATCCACAATTCTCCCGGTTCCCCAGCGAAACGGCGCGCCAAACCGAGCGGACGCTCCAAATCGACGGACAGGTCCGTAAAGTCGCGCGCGTTCACCTGTATTATTCTGGCCCCTGATTCTCTGGCGATCATCAGATCGGCCTCGTCCAAAACTTCCACTATACTTTCGATATTATACTTTTCAGCCTCCTCGCGCAAGAGCCTCAATTGAGCGGCGGAAGGGGTCATTTTTACTATCAAAAGCATGGCCGACGCGGGTGTGGAGGCGGTGGCCGTCACCTGCAGGGGGTTGAAGATGAAATCCTTGCGCAGGATCGGGAGGCCAAACAGTTCGGCCCCGCCGTAAAAAGCCTGCTCGATGAAACCAAGCTTGCCTTTGAACTTGCTTTTTTCAGTCAGGATGCTCATGGCCGCCGCCCCGGCTTTGACGTAGGCCAGGGCGGCCTCATCCGGTTTCACTTCCAGGGCTATGCTGCCCTGGCTGGGGGAGGCCCGCTTGTATTCAGCGATAACGGCCAAACCTTTTTGTTCAGCTTTCCGCCGCAGCTTTTCAGAAAAAACCGGACGCTCCCCCTCAAACGGAGCCGGTAGGCGGCCTTCACCCTCAAGCCGCTCCAGGGCTTTTATTTCAATGGCTTTGGCCTTATGGAAATATTCGAACATAGAAACACCTGTTTAAGAAATTCAAAGAACCGTGCCGCCGACTCCGTCGGCCACCGCCTGACGGGCCTCTTTTACACAGCGGCCGAAATCTTCGGCTCCGGTTTTTACGTAAAGGGCCATCGCCACGTTGAGAGCCAGCATGTCCCGCATGGCCTTGGGGCCGCGCCCGGCCAGAAGCTCCCGCAAAACGGCCACACCTTCGTCCGGCCCGCTGATAGCCAGTTCAGATTGATCACAGGGCGCAAAGCCATAGGCGGCCGGGTCGATGGCGGTTTCTATAACTTTGTCGCCCTCCACCAGAAAGACCCTGGCCGGGCCAAGCGTGGTCATTTCGTCATAGCCGCCGGCCCCGTGGACGATGGCAGAGAAGGTGGTGCCAAGGCGGGCCAGGGCCCCGGCCAAGAGGGGCAGCGTGGCCGGATTGGGCGCGCCCAGGAAACTGTGAGCCGGTTTGGCCGGGTTGACCAGGGGGCCAAGAATGTTGAACAGACTGCGTACGCCCAGTTCCTTGCGCACGGGCATGACGTGGCGGAAGGAAGGATGATAGTTGGGCGCGAACAAAAAGGCGAAATTCTTATCCCTCAACTGACGCGGCACATCAGCGGGCGGGGCGTTCAAATCCACGCCCAGAAGCTCCAGCACGTCGGCGCTGCCGCACCTTGAGGAAATGGAGCGATTGCCGTGCTTGACCACTTTGTGCCCCAGCCCGGCCATAACCAGGGCCGTGCCGGTGGAGCAGTTGAAGGAGCTGCGGCCGTCGCCGCCGGTGCCCACGATGTCCAGCACGGCTTCATTCAGAGGCGGGGGGGCAATGGCCCGCTCCAGAATGGCCGTGGCTGCTTCGGCCATTTCCACCGGAGTTTCACCCTTGGCTCTGAGGCCCATCAGGAGCGCTCCGGCCTGGGCGGGCGACAGCTCGCCGTCCATCAGGCGGCCGAAAAGCTGGGCAGCCATTTCGCGCGTTAAATCCTGGCCGCTGGCAATGGTTTCCATTATGACGGGCAGAGGAAAAGGCGGCTCTTTGAAAGAGGCCGTTTCCACAGCGTCATCAATTTGATCCGCCTGAAAAAAGTTGGCCAGCAGTTCCGGCCCCTTGGGGGTGAGGACTGATTCAGGATGGAACTGAACGCCCGCCCAGGGGCGGTCTTTGTACGCCAGGCCCATAACTTCATCGCCGATGGTGCGGGCGTTGACCGTAAATCGGGCCGCCGGGTTTTCGCGCACCAGGAGCGAATGATAGCGCCCGGCCACGAAGTCGTCCGGCAGGCCCTTGAACAGGCCCTTGCCGTCATGGCGGATGGTGGAAGTTTTGCCGTGCATGGTCAAATCGCTGACGAACACTTCGCCGCCGCCGAATTGCCCCAGAATCTGGTGGCCAAGGCAGACGCCCAGCACCGGCACTTCCGGGTTTTTCTCATCCAGTATTTTCAGGAACTCCAGACACTGGCCCGCCCCGCCGGGATTGCCGGGGCCGGGCGAGAGGCAGACCCGGCGCAGGTTCGGATCGGCGGCCAGTTTCAGGAGGCCGGGATCGTCATTTTTCAAGACCAGCGGCGCGTGGCCCAGCACCTGGAAAGCCTGAACAAGGTTATAAGTGAACGAATCATAATTATCGATGAGGAGAAACATTATTCACCTCCGGCAGCGGCTTCGAGCGCGGTGCGGGGAGCCATAGATTTTTGCAGACATTCTTTCCATTCCCGTTCCGGGTCCGAATCAAAGACCAGCCCGGCCCCGGCCTGCCAGAAAACCTGGCCGTTCTTGCGCCACAGACCCCTTATGGTGATGCCAAGATCGAGACTGACGGCGTCCTTGTCCAGCCCCAGCCAGCCCATGGCCCCGCCGTAAGGCCCGCGCGGGCATGGTTCATATTGGGAAATAATCTCCATGGCCCTCACCTTGGGCGCGCCGCTGAGGGTGCCGGCCGGGAAGGTGGCGGCAATGACGTCCACGGGGTGGCGGCCGTCCTCAAGCTGGGCGCTCAAATGTGAGGTCAGGTGCATGACGTGGGAAAAACGTTCGGTTTCCATGAAGCGCTCCACCTTGACCGTTCCGGGCGCGGCCACCCGGCCCAGGTCGTTGCGGCCGAGGTCGACCAGCATGACGTGTTCGGCCTGCTCTTTGGGGTCGCTCTGGAGTTCTTCCTCAAAGAGGCTGTCCTGCTGCAATGTTTCGCCGCGCGGACGGGTTCCGGCGATAGGGCAGAGGCGGAGGCGGCCCTTATCACAACTGACCATAACTTCCGGTGAGGAGACGGCCAGGCTGATTTCGGGAAAGTTGAGATAGAACATATAAGGTGAGGGGTTGATGCGGCGCAGGCGGCGGTAGACATCGAAAAGGTCGCCGGTGAAGGGCGCGGAGAAGCGGTTGGACAGCACCACCTGAATGCATTCGCCCTGCCGGATGAGTTCTCGGATATCTTCCACCGCTTTCATGTAGCCCTCACTGGTGAAGGATGACTCTTCCGGGCCGAGAGTTACGCGGCCCATTGGCCTGGTGCCGTTGGAGGGGAGGGCGGTTTGGGCGGAATTTTCGAGCAGAGTCAGTTGAATGAGGCGGTTGTAGGTATGGTCAAAAAGGTAGACGTTGCCGGCCAGGCAGAAGCCGCCTTCGGCCCCGCGGTCAAACTTCATGAATTTATTCAGCTTCGGTTCCATGAGAGCGGACGCGTCATAATCAAGATAGCCGTAAAGCGCGCGGGTAATGGGCGGGAACTCGGCCGCGCCGCCCACCGGCTCGATGTGGACGGCGTCCATGACTTTGCGGAGCCCTTCCATGTAGGACATTCCAGCGTATTCGGCCAGCGGGGCCAGCCGTTGGTCATTGATATCCAGTTCCAGCCGTCCGCCGGAATTGCGGGCCAGGAGCAGGAAGTCGCCCGCCGCCAGGCTGAAGCGTCCCCAGCGGCCGTCAACCTCGGCGCTTTCAAGGAGTATGCCGTCGCGTTGGCCGATGCGGCCCATAAAGAGGCTGATCACGGTCTCCAGGTCGCTGTCCATTTCCAGGGCGGTCTGTTTCAGGGTTATGTTCATAAAGTCTCCTATTCGGATAAATTCGGCTGGGAACGCAAAAAAGCCGCAAGGCATATTCGCCTGCGGCCCACTTTGGAGGTTATCTTCTATATTATATCAGAATATAGGTCAGCCCTCCCATGAACCACAGGTTGAGGAGCGCCACCACCAATTTCTGTCAAAAGCACAAGCTTCAGCCGTAATGGCTGAGTTGATGCTGTTGAAAATGGCGTCCGAGTAGTTCATGTTGAATCCTTTTTTTAAAATCACTTAGGTAAGATACTACAAATTGGTGAAATTGTCAAGTGAAATAAAACCGAAGCGCAGAGCAGTCGCTTGAGACGGCAAAGGTAAAACCCGGAGGGCGTGGCGGTGAGATATCTCCATAGTGGCCCCCGATTTTTCTCTGATCCCGGCCGGGTGGCTTCATAAGAGGTTTGGTAGTCCTTGCCCGTCCGGGGAGCAAAAATCGTGGTCCCCTCTGGAGAAATCTCACCGCCCCGCCCTCCTGGCCCTGGTTAGCTCACAAAAGAAGACCGCAAAAGCCACCCCACCCAAACGCCGACACTGACCAGGCCGGGCGGGCGAAAAATTTTCTGTAAGTCGCTCGTAATTTTGCTCCCCGGACGGGCACGGACCTACAAACCTCCGACACTATCACCCGGCCGGGAATCAGAGAAAATTACGAGCGATGTCAGAAATTTTTTCGCCCGCCCGGCCGGGTTTTACCTTTGCGCTTTCAAGCGATTGCCCTGCGGAGCATGAAAACTCTCGATTGGCTTACTATTACTCAACCCCTCCGCCTCATAAATCACTCTGGCCAGATATAGCCCGTCAGGTGGGGCCGTGGGCCCGGAGAGGCTCCTGTCGGCCCTGGCTATTATCTCCGGCAGCGCGGCCGCCGGACGGCGGCCCCGGCCTATTTCCGCCAGAATCCCGGCAATGGCCCGCACCATATGGCGCAGGAATCCCGAACCCTCCAGCGTAAGCCGTTTCAACCCCTGGCCTGGTTCACTCATTTCGGCCCGGTAAATAGTTCGGACAGAGCTTTTAGTCTCGCTTCCGGTGGATTGAAAAGCCGCGAAATCGTGCTCCCCCAAAAGGTGCGGCAACGCTTTCTCGATCTCCGCCCAGTCCAGCCCCGGCCCCACCCACCAGGCTCTTTTATTCAGAAGAGGTTTTCTGACCGGAGAGATGGAAAAATCATAATCATAAACCTTGCTAGCTGCACTGAAGCGGGCGTGAAAATCCAATGGGGCGGCCTCGGCGGCAATAATTGCCACGTCCGGCGGTAAAAGGCAGTTGGCGCCCTGAACAATCTGCGCGGCCGTGCGGGCGCTTTCCGTGACGAATGAGGCCACTTGGCCCCGAGCGTGCACTCCGGCGTCAGTGCGGCCGCTGCCGTGCACCATCACCCGGTGGGCACAAATCCGGCTCAAGGCTTCTTCCAGAACACCCTGAACCGTTCGTCCGGCGGTTTCCGACTGCCTCTGCCAGCCCGCGAAATCCCGGCCGTCATATTCCAGCGTAATTTTGAAGTTGTTCATTCTCATATTTTCCATATATGTCGGCGATTTTGTAATGATAATATTTTAACGGTTAATAATCAATATAACTTTAAGATATGACAACGAAATAATACCATAGTTGGTTGACCCGGCCCCGGCCCGCCTGAAAAATAGTGCTTGACTCGGCCCTTATCGAAGGGTATTAATTTTTAACCGGCGGGGCGGGTTGTTCCGCATTCGACTAAGCGGTTGTTAAATTTCACAGCTACTTGAGGCAGGGGCCAAAGCTGCCGTGAGACGGAGCGTCAGCGGCTGGTTGTGAAGCCAATAGGCTGCCTGCGAAGCAAAAATCTCACTTTTGCGTAGCTACGGACAGCAAGTTTATGGAATCAAGATGGCCGAAGAAAAAAACGCAGAACGGCTGGCGCGTTTGGCCCTGTATCTGGGGCTGAACACGAATCAGACCGCTTTCCACCGGGTGATGCGTCATCTGGGTTCGGCCATCGATGCCCTGGCCGGGCATGATCTCAGCCATGTCGGGGTGAACGTCACTCCGCTTATGGCCGGCGGCCTGATGGAAGAGGCCCTCGATCATCTCAATTATGCCCGGGAAGGCGGCCTTGACATTATCATCTGGGGTGATGATCATTACCCCGTGAGGCTGGCCGAAATTCCCGACCCGCCTCCGGTCCTGTGGCTGCATGGCGAACTGACGGACGATGACCGCTTCGCCGTAGCCCTGGTCGGCTCCCGCCGGGCCTCGTCCGACGGGCTGGCGGCCGCGCGGCGGCTGGGGCGGGAAGGGGCCGAATGCGGCCTGACCGTCGTCAGCGGGCTGGCCAAAGGTGTGGACGCTCAGGCCCATCGCGGGGCTTTGGAAGCTGGCGGACGGACTCTGGCAGTGCTTGGCTGCGGCCTCAATCATGTCTATCCCCGCGAAAATGCCGGGCTCTATCGTGAGATTGCCCATCGGGGAGCACTTATCTCTGAATTTCCGCCGGATGTCGGCCCATTGGGAGCCAACTTCCCGCGCCGCAACCGAGTCATCGCCGGGCTGGGCCTGGCTACTGTGGTGGTGGAGGCCTCCGAGCGCAGCGGCGCTCTCATCACGGCCCGTCTGGCGGCTGAATTGGGCCGCGAGGTGGCGGCCGTTCCCGGCAGGGCCGGTTCCGACTACGCCAAAGGAGCCCATCGCCTGATAAAGAACGGCGCGGCTCTGATTGAAAGTATGAAGGACGTTGTGCTGGAAATCCGGCCCCGGCTTCTGGAGGGTATACTGGCCCCTGAACCCGGCCGGGCGGTTCCGCCGCTCCCGGATAATGAGCCGGATTCATATGTGAAGCCTCCCTCACGCCCGGCCCGGCCGCGGCCGGTCAAGGCCCCGCCCCTTCCTCCCCAGCCTGAACCAGATACGCCGGAGGCCAAAATTCTGGCCCGTCTCACTGGCGGGGGCAAAGATGTCGATACACTGATAAGGAGCACCGGCATAGGCGCGGCTGAAATGGCCGCTTTGCTTTTGAATATGGAATTAAGCGGGATGATCCGGCGGCTGGCCTCCGGCCTTTTCGAGAAACTGTAATTTTTGCCGGCGAACGGTCAACATGCTTTCAACGGGCGGCCGACTGTGCGTATCGGTGTACTATAGACGATGATTTTATCCCGGACACCCAGGCAGGGTCGTCCTAATTATTCTGTGGAAAATACGTGAAGGACTTTATTTAACAATGAGCAAGTCACTTCTTATAGTGGAATCACCGGCCAAGGCCAAAACTATCGGCAAATATCTGGGGCCGGATTTCGAAGTCAAGGCTTCGGTCGGTCACGTCATTGATCTGCCGCCCAAAAAACTGGGGGTTGACGTAACCAACGGTTTTACGCCTGAATATGAAGTAATCGACGGCAAGCAGAAGGTCATCAGCGATTTGAGAAAAGCGGCCAAGGGCAAGGAAACCATCTATCTGGGGCCCGACCCCGACCGCGAAGGCGAGGCCATTGCCTGGCACATTGCCCAGGCTCTGGGCAAGGATCATAACTTCAAGCGGGTGCTCCTGCATGAACTGACCCCCACCGCCATCCGGGAGGCTATTGCCAATCCGGTGACCATTTCCAAGCCGCGCTTCGAATCACAGCAGACCCGCCGCATTCTCGACCGCCTCATGGGCTACCTGATCTCGCCCCTTCTGTGGGACAAGCTCAAGCGGGGCCTGTCGGCCGGGCGGGTCCAGTCGGTGGCTTTGCGGCTCATTGTTGAAAGGGAGCGGGCCATTTTCGCTTTCGTGCCTGAGGAATACTGGAGCCTGACGGCCGAGTTCCTCACGGAGGGCCGCACTTTTTCAGCCCAGCTTCATAAGGTGGACGGCAAAAAGGCCGAGCTGAAAAACGAGGAACAGACCATGGCCGTGGTGGAGGCCGTGCGCGGGGCTGAATTCACTGTGGCCGATCTGGTCAACAAGGAGCGCCGCCGCTACCCCCTGCCGCCGTTCACCACCAGCACCTTGCAGCAGGCCGCCTTCAACCGCCTGAAAATGGCTTCCAAGCGGGCCATGCGCGTGGCCCAGGATCTTTATGAGGGCATCGATGTGGCCGGGGAGGGGCAGGTGGGTCTCATAACCTATATGAGAACCGATTCCGTGCGCGTCAATGATCAAGCCGCCGCCGAAGCCATGAGCCACATCAAGGAAAATTTCGGCCCGGATTATGCCCCGGCCAAACCCAATCACTATAAAAATAAAAAAGGCGCGCAGGACGCCCACGAGGCTATCCGCCCAACTTCCATCCTCCGCACCCCGGCCATGCTCAAGGGCCAGCTGGAGACTTCCCACTGGCAGCTTTACGACCTTATCTGGCGGCGCTTCGTCGCCAGCCAGATGACCCCGGCGGTCCTGGATCAGACCACAGCCGATCTGGCCGTCGACAAATACATTTTCCGGGCCACCGGCTCCATCGTGAAATTCAAAGGCTTCCTGGCCCTCTATGAATTTGGCAAGGATGAGGAAAAAGAGCTTTTGCCGCCACTGGTCAAAGAGCAGAAATTGAAGCCGGAAAAGATTGTGCCCAAGCAGCACTTCACCCAGCCGCCCCCGCGCTTTACTGAAGCCACCCTGGTCAAGGAACTGGAGGGAAACGGCATCGGCCGCCCCTCCACCTATGCGGCCATCATCTCCACGCTCAAGGACAAGGAGTATGTCGATGCGGCCAAGGGCGTCTTGAAGCCCACTGAAATGGGTTTCGCGGTGACCGACCTTCTGGTGAAAAATTTCCCCGACATTATGGGCGTGGATTTCACGGCCGGCATGGAGGAAAATCTGGATCAGATTGAGGAGGGCCGGGCCGAGCATCTCGACGTTCTTTCGCGCCTCTACAACCCCCTGGCCAAAGATCTGGAAACGGCCAAGGCGGCCATGGCCAACCTCAAGCGCGACGGCCTCCCGGCCGGGGTGGACTGCCCGTCCTGCAAGGCTGAAGGCAGCCTCAATCTTCGTTACGGGCGCAACGGCTTCTATCTGGCCTGCCGCGAATGCGGGGCCACCTGTGATTTCGAGCGTGATGAGCACGGCGTCCCGCATCCGGTCGATCCGCCCCCGCAGGAGGCGGTGGGTGAGTGTGAAAAATGCGGCCGTCCGATGGTGATCAAAAAAAGCCGCTACGGCCACTTCATGGCCTGCACCGGTTATCCCGAATGCAAGAACGCCAAGCCCCTGGCCAACCCCGTCGAGGGCGGGCCGGTCACAGTGGATACACCGCCGCCCATTCCCGAGGGTTATCCCACCACTTGTGAAAAGTGCGGCAGTGACTTGGTGGTCAAGAAAAGCCGCCAGGGCACCTGGTTCATTTCCTGCTCCGGCTATCCCAAATGCAAGAACGCCAAACCCTTCCCCAGCGGCATCAAGTGCTCCAAGGAGGGTTGCGACGGCGAAATAGTGGAGCGCTCATCGAAACGTGGCGCATTTTATGGTTGCAGTAAATATCCCAAGTGTCGTACAATCATAAAAGGTAAGCCTGTAAATACGCCTTGTCCGGCCTGCGGTCACAGTTTTATGGTGGAGAACCCCAAAGCCAAAACCGATCCCGATGCGCCGCCGCTCATATGTCCTTCAAAAACCTGTCAGGCAGGGCCTGAACCCAAGGCCTAGGCATTGGTTTCCCGTAATAGCGGGCAGGGCCCGCCGCCAACGGCGAGGCGGCGGCCCGTCTGAATGCAGAGCAACGGCCGGGAAGCGGCGTTCAAAGATTTTGTTCCTTGTATGAAGAGCGGTTCCCCCTTGGATGACGATTTTATTCATAGCTGAGGGGGCTTCACTCTTAATACGATGATGGCCGCCAAAACCAGCATCCAGAGAAAAAGCCCCAGTGACGAAGGATGCTGCCTTTCCTGGAAAGCATCCGTGGGTCCAGGCTATGCCCTGGGGGGAGGGATTTTGTGGATACTCGAAGATTGGAGATTTTTCTCAAACTTCTCGACACCCGAAGCTTTTCTAAAACCGCCAAAGCCCTGGGCCTGACTCAACCCTCCGTCAGCGCCAGCCTTAAATCTCTTGAGGAATCCCTGGGGCAGAGACTCTTTGAACGCACTCCAAGAGCGGTCCGGCCACTGCCGGCCGCCCTCACCCTGGCCCCCTATGCCAACAGCATCGTCGAAACCATGGGGCGGGCCGCCTGGGCCGTCGGCCACCAGTTGGCCAATGTCCGGGAAAAACTGGCCATCGGAGCCTCCTCCGTTCCGTCGATGGTCTTCGTCCCTCCAGCCATGGCCGAGTTCAGCCGCCAGTATCCCAATGTCTTTGTCAAGCTCCGCACCGGCGATTCAAAGAACATCATTGCCAGAGTGCAGGACGGCGAATTCGATCTGGGCGTGGTGGGCGCGGCCCCTGAAGATGAGAGCCTTTCCGCCGTTGCTTTCGGGCGCGATAAGCTGGTCATGGTGGCTTCCGAGCCATTGGCGGCCTCAATCGGGGAACCCCCTAAAGCGGTCGAAGATCTCCTGAAGTGGCCCCTGATAGTGCGGGAGGACGGCTCCGGCACCCGGTCCGTCTTCCTGGGCGCTCTGGGGGATAACGCCGGGGCGCTGGTCAGTCGGATGGATCTGCGGGCCGAAGTGGAAGGGCCGGGACCGGCCCTGATGCTGGTGCGGGCCGGAATCGGCGCGGCCATCATCAGCGGGCACATGACCGGTGTGATGAATTTGGAGGGCATGGTGGTGATGGATTTGGATTTCGTCCCTTCCGTCCGCAAATTTTACATTGTCCGCCGCAAAACGGCCCAGGCCCTGCCGGCGGTCGACGCGATGGTTCAGCTCCTGAAGAACAGCGCCAAACAGCAATAAATAGCGATTTTAATTATGACTTTTTTCCCATGAACTTACGGCTCGTAGCTACACAAAAAGCGTGGTTTTTGTTTCGCGAGCGGCTATTTTTCCGTCAAAACCAGTCGCTGGCGCTCCGTCTCGCTACGCTCGACCCCGGCTTTATGCGGCGGCGTCGACCATAATTAGAATTGCTGAGCAATAAAAGTCTGCCTTGATTTTATTGCCGCTTTTCAATATGATGTTAGCACTATAGTTTTATTCCGGCTTTGCCGCGGCTTTTTTAACTGTTATTACTTAATTTTGTCTTTACTAAAAAATACTAAAAATTTGAGGGCGCTGATTATCAAAAGGTCCGCCCTTATCAGTCTTTACTGAAATTTAAGAGATAATAATATGCCGTATAAAATATGGGCCGTTGCGGCCTTGTATTTTCTTATGTCCACAGCCGTGCCTTTTCCGGCTGCGGCCGCCGCCGGGGAGGACAGCCCGGCCTGGTTATCGGTACCCGGCGCTGAGAAAATAGCTGACCGCAAACTGGTTATTTACATTCCCCAGTATTCATCCGGCGGCAAAGCGGTTAACCAGTATCTGTGGGCCAATCGGGCTATGTCTGTTCTCACCGGTATGGCCGGACGGGCGATGATGACGCCCCCGGCCGTTTACTGGCAGCGGCGGAAGCCGGGCGCCCCGCCCCTGGAGACGGAGGTTATGCTGGTCGCGTCCTATTTGGCCCCTGAGTGTCTGACCCATGATAATATGGAGATTATCGGGCGGTTGATGAAAGATATGGCCACTGAGAACGGCCTTGATCATGTCTATTTTGAATATGACGGGGTTATGTATCGTATGCCGCGCATGGGCCGGTGAGGAGATGGTTTTCCTTAGTTGATTTATTTTATTGCCGGTGACAGCTTCAGGTCTTTTACTGGCATTCATCCACCACTTATTCAAAAGGCAGAAAAGGCGACGGCACCACTATGGCAACCGGCCCCGGAGGCGGTAAGAAAAGAGCTGATGAACTTGTTTTCGCCCAGGGCCTGGCCAGGAGCCGCAGTCAGGCTCAGGCCCTGATTATGGCTGGCCAGGTGATGTGCGGCGAAAAAAAGGTGATCAAGGCTGGTGAACAGTGGCCTTCTGAGGCCGTGTTTTCTCTGACAGCCCTCCGGCGCTTCGTCAGCCGGGGCGGGCATAAGCTGGAAGGCGCTCTGGAAGACCTGAAGGTTGACCCGGCCGGTCTGGCCGCTCTGGATGTGGGGGCCTCCACCGGAGGGTTCACTGATTGCCTCCTTCAGCATGGGGCCTCCAGTGTCACCGCTGTTGACGTGGGGCGCAACCTGATAGACTGGGGTCTGAGGCAGGATGCGCGGGTTACGGTGATAGAAGGTATAAATGCCCGCCGGTTGACTGACGTTTTTACCGGAGCGCCGCCGGCCGATACGGAACAAGCTGTTGATAGTGCCTGTCAGGGTGCGGTGCGCCAGGATATTTTTGATCTGGCGGTGATTGATGTTTCGTTCATCTCGCTGGAGTTGATCATAGGGCAGGTGGCCGCTTTGATGCGCCCGGACGGCCGCATTCTGGCTATGGTCAAGCCGCAGTTTGAAGTCGGCCGCGACAAGGTCGGCAAAAAGGGTGTGGTGAAGAATCAGGCTGATATTGATGAGGCGGTGGACAAAATCAGCGCCTTTGGCGCGGGCTTGGTTCCGCCCTGGCGGGAGGTCGGGCGTGCGCCCTCACGGCTGCCGGGCCCTGAGGGGAACCGGGAAGTTTTTTTGCTGTTTGAGCCCGTTCCGCTTCCTTGAAGAGATTTTCACAGGGTGTTGACTTTCGAATGATCCATGCAAGGCAAAGTCTTAAGTAGCTTATTTCGCGCGCAAACGAAAGCATTGGATACTGCGCTGGCAATCTTTGCCTAATACCTTCGAATTTTTGAAATGTGAATATTTTAATGATGTGTGTGTCAGAGTACAGAGGAGGATCTTTATTATGAAGAAAAAAGCGGCGATTATTTTGAGCAGCCCACGAAAGGGTTCCAATTCCAGCGCCCTGGCTCTGGCAATCGGTGCCGGGGTGGAGGAGGCCGGCGGCGCGGCTGAAGTTGTGGATCTGTCCGGCCTGGACATCAAGCCCTGTCTGGCCTGTGAGGCCTGCCAGCGCAACGGCGGCAAGTGCACCCAGATAGACGGCATGCACGCGGTCTACCCCAAGGTGGCGGAGGCGGATATTCTGGTTCTGTCCAGCCCGGTTTATTGGTTCAACATGAGCGGCCAGCTCAAGACTTTTCTTGACCGTTGCTTTGCCGTGGCCATGAACCCGGACAATCCTTTCTCCCGCAAGACTATTGCGGCGGCCCTCTCATTCGGTGATGTGGATATGTTTGCCTCCGGCGGCGTTAACGCGGTGCGGTGCTTTCAGGACATCTGCCATTATACCGGGGCCGTCTGGGGCGGCTGTGTATATGGTTCGGCTATGGAAAGGGATACTCTTTCCAAGAGCAAGGAACTTCTGGCCAAAGCCAAGGAGATGGGGGTGAAACTGCTCGGCTAAGATTTGAAGGAGTGCGGCCTATGGCCGCGCGATTAAAGGACTTGGCCCGAAGGGCCAACCAAAGGGTTCCACCCTCTGGACTCCGGCTGGGGGAGGGCCCACGCGGGCCCTGCCCCAGACCCCACCCGCGCCAAGGGGCAAGCCCCTTGGAACCCCAAGAGGAGCGGGTCAGCTTCAACTTTCATCTTCCCGCATCGCCGCAACTCGCTTCGGGTACGAAGCTCAGACAAGCGGCGACGCTTCATACCGCTTCCGCTCTAACCGCTGTCGGCTGCTTCACATTGGAATGTTGCATTTTGCTATAGGCGGCCTCATCGGATGATTGTTGCTTCACGTATGTTCGGCTGAAGATTTCTTCCCCTCAAAAACTTTTTCCAGCGCTGTATCTGGTGAGATGTTGCTGTCTTTTTTCTAATGAGTAACTCCATAATAAAGCGATAGGCGGCAGAGAGACGGACGAACAGCACTGGAAAGGGCCTTTAAGGGAAGGCTAATTTAAGCCGAACATACGTGAACTACCACTCAGCCAATGAGACCGCCTATCTCAAGATGCAACATCACGACGGAAACTCACCTATAGCGCCAGAAGCTGACCCTGTATGAAGCGTCGCCGCTTGTCTGAGCTTCGTACCCGAAGCGAGTTGCGGCGATGCGGGAAGATGAAAGTTGAAGCTGACCCGCTCCTCTTGGGGTTCCAAGGGGCTTGCCCCTTGGCGCGGGTGGGGTCTGGGGCAGGGCCGGCGCCGGCCCTCCCCCAGCCGGAGTCCAGAGGGCGGAGCCCTTTGGTTGGCCGATCGGGCCAAGTCTTCTCCAGATCAGCCCGCCAACCGCCCCCCTGACATCTATTTGCCATTTTGAACATATTATGCTAAAGTTCCCAAATAATTATTACAATATCAAAAAATCACCGTCAAAGGCTTTTCAATTGTGACCGAAACCGATAAACATCGACAGGCCCGCAAGCGGAGAAAAGCCCGGAAAAAAGCGCGGGAGTTCAGCCAGTCGCTGTCTGTCCGGTTTCTGGCGGCTTTATTCAGCCTCTTGTCTTGGCCGCTGGCCTGGCTGCCCCTTTCCATCGGGCTGGCTTTCGGCGGCCTTGTGGGGCGGCTGGCCTTCACGCTTCTGTCCGCTCGCCGCAAAGTGGCTGTGGATAATATTGAGATGGTTCGCGAGGGCGGCTGTCTGGACCCGGCCATTGATCCGGTCAAGACCGCCAGGGCCTCCTTCATCAATATGGGCCGGAGCGGCTGGGAGGCCATTCGCTTTTATCATCGCGGCCTTGAGCCTTTTTTGCCCTATTGCTCTGCTGAGTCGGGCGCGGAATACCTGGCCGAGGCCCTGAAAGAGGCCGAAGATAACGGGCGCGGATTGATGCTCGTCACCGGGCACATCGGAAATTGGGAAGTCATGTGCCATTATTTGCCCTGGTTTTTTAATTGCAAGCTTTCCATCGTGGGACGCAGCCTTGGCTCACCCCTGGCCAATCTCCTGGTCAGTAGAATGCGCACCGACCTGGGCAATGATTTTATCTATAAAAAAGGCGGGGCCAAGCAAATGCTCAAAGTTCTCCGCCACGGCGGTGTGCTGGGCACCCTGATTGATCAGGCGGCCATGGTCAATAATGAAGGCATTGCCGCGCCGTTTCTGGGGCGGGAGGCCATGACCAATGCCGGGCCCCTGAGGTTGGCTCAACGCACCGGCGTGCGGGTGATCATGACGCTCTTTCGCCGTGAGGGCGCTCATCATTTGATGACAGTGCTGCCCCCGCTGGAGCTGCATGACAAGAGTGAAGACCCTGAAAAAGCTTTGCGGGAGGATATCGTAAAGCTAAACGAAGATTTAGGAGAATATATCTGCCGCTACCCTGAACAATGGCTTTGGGGTCACAAGCGGTGGAAATTGCCGCGCGACAAACATAATCGTCGGCCGTCGGCATGAAGATCTTCGCATCGGCCGGGCTGGACGGAGGTAGCCTCCGGAGCGATGTGAATAGGGCAATTCAACTGCCCTAAGACCGCACCAAAAACAAAGCACCAGCAACGCTAATTATGGGCCTTTCGATTATATTGCGGGGGCGATCGTCAGAGGCTGGCTTTAAAGCCCGACCTGCTTTTCCAGGGGCAAAAACTGCGCCTTTTGCGTAACTCCGCGCTGTCACACCAGCTCGAAAGAGGCATAATTAGAACAGCATTGCACACAGAGGACGTTTATGAGCAGTTTCAAAATAACCTTTATGCCGGATAATGTGGTTGCCGACGCTTCTTCAGGCGAAACCATCATTGACGTGGCCAACCGGGCCAACCTTCATATCAATGCCTCCTGCGGCGGCGCGGGCGTCTGCGGCCGCTGCCGGGTGGTGCTGGCGGGTGGCGAGGTTGAATCGGAACCGGGCGTTTATCTCTCCAGTGAGGAATATGGGCAGGGCGTGCGTCTGGCCTGCCTCAGCTATGTGGTGGGGAACGCCACAATCAACATCCCGCCCGAATCCAGGGCCGACGCCACGGTCTACGCCACCGCCCAGGCCGAAGAGGAAACCTCTGTGGAAACCCTGGACCCAATGGCCAAAGACATTGAAGTGGAACTGACCGCTCCGTCGGCAGCCGACAATTTAGGCGATTATGATCGCCTGATGGCCAGCCTGACCACCGCGCATGGCCTGGAGAATCCTGAGATGGAGTTGGCCGCTCTCCTGGAAATGCCGGAGGCGCTCAGAGATGGCGATTTCAGCGCCTGGGTCACCCTGTTTGAAGACCCCACCCGTCCGGGCCGGAAAGTGATCGGAATTCGTTCGGCCAAGGCTCCCAAGCAAGTGTATGCCCTGGCTGTGGACATTGGAACCACTACGGTCTGGGGGCGGCTGGTCAATCTTGAAACCGGAGAGAGCCGCCATTCGCACGGCGACCTCAACGGCCAGATTTCTTTCGGTGAAGACGTTATCAGCCGTATCGTCTTCGCGGCCAAGGGCGACGGCCTGGCGCGGCTGAAAGACAAAGTCATTGCCAACATCAATAATCTGATTGACCTGATGGAAAAAGATGTGCCCGGCTGCCGCGAGTCTCTGGCTCTGGTGGTTACCGCCGGAAACACCACTATGAGTCATCTGCTCACCGGGCTCAATCCCAAGTCTATCCGCCTGTCGCCCTATGTCCCGGCGGCGGCCGACTGGCCGGTGCTTAAGGCGGCCGATCTGGGCATCAAGGTCAAAGGCTCTGTGCCGCTTCTCATTTACCCGTCGGTCTCCAGCTATGTGGGCGGGGACATCGTAGCCGGTGTTCTGGCTTCCGGTCTGTATCAGCGGCCTGAACTGACTCTTTTTATCGACGTGGGCACCAATGGGGAGATCGTGGTCGGCAATCAGGACTGGATGACCTGCGCGGCTTGTTCGGCCGGTCCGGCCTTTGAAGGCGGCGGCGTCAAATTCGGTATGCGGGCCGCCCCTGGGGCCATTGATCAGTTTTATTTCGACCCGGTGACCAGAACGCATCGGTTGACGACGATCGGCGAGGAAAAGGCCATTGGCATTTGCGGTTCCGGCCTCATCAACATAGTGGCCGAACTTTTCATGGCCGGGGTTTTGGACCCCCAGGGCAAATATGTGAAAGAGAAAGCCCCGGAACTGATTCGCGATGACGAGGACGGTCAGGAGTATGTATTGTGTCCGGCGGCGGAAACCGGGATAGACCGTGATATCGTGCTGACCGAGATCGATGTGGACAACCTCATCCGGGCCAAGGGGGCCATGTATTCCGGGTATCAGACTCTCTTGGAGAGTGTGGGGCTGACGATGGGTGATCTGGAAAAAGTCATCATCGGCGGAGGGTTCGGCAAGTCGCTTAATTTGCGTAATGCCATTACCATTGGTTTGCTGCCGGAACTGCCGGTGGAAAAGTTCTCTTACATCGGCAACAGTTCCCTCACCGGAGCCACCCTGGCGGCTCTTTCCGGGAGCCTCTGGCAAAAGGCTGGCGAGATCAAGGCCAATATGACCAATTTCGAATTGAGCGAGACTCCTGGCTATATGGATTATTATATGGCCAGCCAGTTTTTGCCGCATACCCGCAGCGACCTGTTCCCCGAGACCATGGCGGCCAGGGCTAAAGGGGCCGGCAAATAGTTTTTGCCGCGGCAGGCGTCAATGACTGAACCTGAAGGTCCGCCAAAGGGCTATGCTCTCTGGCGGACCTTCAGGTTCAGTCTTTTTAATGCCACCATCACCAAACTTTGTCGATTATCCTTTCAGCCCCATTACCCGGCAAAACATAATCATCCTGGAAGACCCCGGTCAGATGACTCTGACAAATATCCGGGGGCGAAAATTATTTCAGCAAATTTTCCATAAATCGTTCATCAGCGGGCCATATCTCTTAAATAGACTGATTCCGGCAAATCATTCTTTTACCGGCGCACCGCCACCCGCCGTGAACCGGCGGCCGACAGTGCGTATCAGTTTATCGTAACGACCATTTACCTGACAGGCGGCCCGCAAATGAACCCATACTCCAGGATCGTTTTTATAATCAGTCTTTTTCTACCCATCTTTCAACTGGCCGCCACCTTTGTGGCCGGGGTTTTTCTGTTCCTTTTATTGAATGTGATTCCCAACACCGTCCTGATTGTTATTTTTTGTTTCATTTGCTTTATCGCCACGCCTTCCGTCACCGGATGGCATCTGGCCAAATCCCTCCCACAGCCGCCAATTGATTTTTTCCGGCGATGGCTGCCATTGGCTGTCGCTCCCCTTCTCTGGCTTCTGGCCATGTGGCTGGGGTATTTGAAAACTTATTCCGATTCCTCTACCTGGATGAGCCCCGCCCAATGGGTGGCCACCGATTCAGTCTGGTGGCCCGGGCCCGTATGGCTCCTGCCCGGCTATGGGGTCTTTGGTCTGACTTTTTTTTTAAGGAGCGAAAGGCTGGCCCCCAGCCGCCGCCGTCTTCTGGGCCTGATATGTCTGTCCCTGCTCCTTGCCGCCGCAATTTCACCTTCAATCGCCAGCCGGCATATTTTGGATACGGATATAATGCGCTGGAATCTCGGCCGTATTCTTCCCGATGACGATGGCGCTGTCAGGATATTTGACGTCCATGGCGACCATGACCAGCCGGGGTGGCGTAGGGGCCTTTTCCATCCTGAAAGCCGGCCGGTAATGGATGAGATGGGGGACGAGATGAGTCTGCGCATTACCGTCAACTGGCCGGAAATCGCCGCCTCTGATCGTATTTATTCCTTCCACAAGGCCCTGCCTGATTTGCTGTATGTGTGGCCGGGCCAGGGCCGGAGCCAACGAAAATTGGCCATAACAGTCAGTCATTCCCAGCAGTATGACGACATGTTCGAGGCCTGGGAAAACAACAAACCCGGAATTGGTTTATATTTCGATATGCTGCCTGGCTCCAGCCTGGAGAAGCGGTTGCATAATCATAAAATAATCCAGCTGCCGGTAGCCAGAGAGGCTTTGGTTTTTGTCACCCATGCTGACAATCCTGTTTCCAATATCACCCTGGAGCAGGTATTGGACATCTATGCCGGCCGCCTGACTAACTGGAAATCACTCGACGGTTTCCGGGAAGAGATTCTCCCCTTTCGAAGCAGCTATGCATCCACCGCTGAAAAAATCATCAAAGGTTTGATGAAGGATGCCGGTCAGGATTTTACCCGAGAGATTAAGGAGGCATATGATACCTGGGAAGGGGTGGTTGAGGTCCGGCGTGTTCATCGGGCGATATATCGCAATTATCCCAACTCGCTGGGCATCTTTTGGCGCTGGGCCGCTCTGAGGCAGATGGAATCCGCTCCAATTAAAATCCTGTCAGTGGATGGAATATATCCGAATGAAGAAAACATTCGCAATGGCCGCTATCCTCTGTCGTTTGAGATTGACGCTTTCACACCCACCCCGCCGACCAGAGAAGTGGCCGCCCTCCTGGACTGGCTGCGCCACAGCCCGGAGGGCGAGAGGTTTATCCGGTTCCAGGGTTACGTTCCCCTGAAAACAGAGATGGACAATGGAGATTCAACAATAAACATACAGCCTTCTGTTCCGGGCTATAATCAGATGCGGCCGCTCTCTGGCAGGCGGACGGATCTTCACGTTCCCTAAATAACTTTTTTCCGCCGCCAAAGACGGCTGTAGAAATAAACCCCGCCTAAAAAGGCCGGCAGGAAGGCGGAGAGGGCCTGCCCCAGAAAGACGGCGGTCAGGCCATAACCGGCCCGGCTCAAAACCCAGATCAGCACCAGGCGCATAATGACCGAATCCAGAAGGGAATTGAACATGGCCGCCGAAGCCGCTCCCGCGCCTGTGGCCAGAGAGTTGAAGGTATACATGGCCGCATACATTATAACCCCCAGCGAGCAGCAGATGCGGAGATAGGCCACGCCCGCCGTTATTACTTGTGGCTCGGCCGGATTAAAAAAAGCCATTAGCGGCCGCGCCCAGACCTGGATGGCGGCCACGACCAGCAGGGTGATGAGAATATTGAGCTTCAGCGCGGCCCGCCCCAATGATTCCGCCTCCTGAAAATTGCCGGCCCCCAGGCTGTTGGCCGCCAGGGCGGTCAGCGACTGGCCGACGGCCCAGCAGGGCATGACGGCCAGGGTGCATATTTTTATGCCGACCCCGGCCGCGGCGGCGGCGGTCACGCCATAGCTGTTGATAAGAATTGTTATGGCCATATAAGATAGATTGATCATCAGCAGTTGCCCTGTAGACGGGAGGCCGATACGCAAAATGCGGCGGACCCGGTCCAGCCGGCATTTAAAAGAGGACAGCCGGAAATCAAAAATAAACCGCCGCTTCTTCAGATACAGAACTGAAAAAACCAGGCTCACGCCCTGGGCGGCGACAGTGGCCACGGCCGCCCCCCTGACCCCCATGGAACAGGGGCCGACTAAAATAAGGTCCAGCCCGACATTGACCAGGCCGCCCACCAGCATAAAATAGAGCGGACTGCGCGCGTCGCCCATGCTCCTTAAGGCGAAGCTCAAAGTTGTGCCCCAAAAAAACAGGACTACGGCCGGGCAGATTATGGACAGATAGTCCACGGCCTCAGGCAGAATGGTCTCCGCGATTTTCAGCGACTTGAAAATTGGCCTGGCATAGAGCAGTCCTATGGGAGAGATTAAAGCGGCCGCCAAAGCCGACAGAATCAAGACGGCGGCCAGACTTTCCTTCTGACCGGCGGCGTCACCAGCCCCTTTGTAATGGCCGATGACCACGGCCCCGCCCACGGCCAGACCGGTGCCGACCGAGCCGATGAGATAAGCGATGATGGAACCGTTGGCAATGGCGGCCAGGCCGCTTTCCCCGACAAAACGGCCGACCACGGCCATATCGGTCAGGGCGTAGAATATTTGCAGAAAGTTGGTGAAAAATATGGGTACGCTGAACCCGAGCAGACGGCGGGCCGCGTATTTTTCAGTGTTATTAAACATAAGGGACTCTGTCTTTCTCTTGTAGACTTTTGAAGAGAAATGCGGCCCTGTCTGTTTAAAAATCAAGGCCGCGAACGAAACATCGCTCGCGGCCTGACTGGCATACGGTTAACCGCCCCAAGGGCGTTTTTACGCCCCGGCCAAACGGTCCCGATATATTCTCTCAAGCTCCGGGCAATGTCAGCGACTTATGACCGGAGCTCCATCAATTGCAAGTTTCATAATCCTCTTCATCTTTCCGGGCCATAATATGGCCTTTTCATTTTGTTTATCAGCCTCCGAAATATTTGTCAATAGCTTCTTTCAAAATAGGATGATGTTTATGGAGTGTGAGAGGGCTTATTTCCAAAATATAACAGGCAGATCGTTGAATAGAAAATCCCTGCGGCCATTGCGCTGATTGGCGGATATGGTTTACAAAAAGCATTTTTTTGCGGCCCGGTCATTTTTTCAAAATTCTATTTTGTAATTTTTTGTAGATTTTTGTATGGGGCCTCTATACTGAAAAAAAATAACTCCACAGACCAAATCTCTGCCGTCATACCGACAACAGATGATAACAACCCATAGAAGGAGTAGACTATGGTTATTTCTCTGGACATGATCCAAACACTGGCTCTTGCGGTGGTTGTGCTTTTGTGCGGCCAGCTTTTGTGCACCAAGGTTTCCATTCTCGCGCGATTTTGTATTCCCGCACCTGTTGTCGGCGGCCTGATTTTTTCACTTCTGGCCCTCTGGGGGCATCAGAGCGGCTCTTTCTCCTTTGACATGAACATGGTCCTGAAAGACTTTTTCATGATGCTCTTCTTCACCACCATCGGCTTCACCGCCAGTATCCAGGTTTTAAAGAAGGGCGGCCTTCAGGTTTTCATCTTCCTGGCCTGCGCTGTTGTTCTGGTGGCCCTCCAAAATGTGGTCGGGGTGGCTTTGGCCAAGGTCTTTTCGCTCAACCCTCTGATCGGTCTGGCTACCGGTTCAACGCCTATGACCGGCGGGCATGGCACTTCCGCCGCTTTTGCCCCGCTGTTTGAAGAACTGGGCGCTCACGGGGCTTATGCCGTGGCCATCGCTTCGGCCACCTTCGGCCTGATCATGGGCAGCATGATCGGCGGCCCTGTTGCCAGAACGCTGATCACCAGAAACCATCTTTTAAGCAAGGCTCCGAACGATCCGGCCGCGCTCGAACATCTGGTGGAAGAAGAAGAGGAAGCCGCCAACGCCGCTCATCCCAAAGTGGTTCTCCAGCAGGGCGACATCTTGGTCGGCTTCTATCTCATCGCCATTGCCATGGGCATCGGCAGCTTTTTCTCCTTCCTCATCCAGAAGACCGGCCTGACAATGCCCGCTTATATCGGGGCCATGTTCGCGGCCGCCATCATTCGTAATATCGGCGACTATTCCGGCGGAAAATTCAGCGTCTGCATGGATGAGATCGGAACGCTGGGCGACCTGTTCCTGTCGCTGTTCCTGGCTATGGCCTTGATGAGTCTGAAACTTTGGGAACTGGCCGAACTGGCCGGTCCTATGATGGTCATGCTCCTGGCCCAGACCCTCCTGACCGGCTGCTTCGCTTTCTTCATAACCTTCCGCCTTATGGGCAAAGATTATGACGCGGCGGTCATGGCCGCCGGGCACTGCGGCTTCGGTATGGGGGCCACCCCCAACGCCATGGCCAATATGAAAGCGGTCACCAACAGGTTCGGCCCCTCGGTCAAGGCGTTCTTTATCGTGCCCATAGTCGGCAGCCTCTTCATCGACTTCTTTAACGCTTCTATCATTACAATGTTTATGAACATGTTCAAATAGTGTTCATCGACCAGAGTTGGTAAGAATCGACTGGCAAAAAAGGGGGAATGATCAGCAGATCATTCCCCCAGTTTGATGACAAAGCCCCGGCCAAGCGAAATCATCCGCTCTAGCCGGGAAAGGTCGCCGTAGGCGACGGAGCGATAGCGACTGATATTAAGGGGTTAGCCGCTACTCGCATCGTGAAAACCACGCTTTTCACGATGCTGAACCGCTGATGGCTACGACGGAATGACTTTGTCATCAAACTGGGGAATGATCAGCAGATCATTCCCCCCTTTTTTTGTCAGGCCGCGTCGGAGGCCGGATTTCGTGTCCCGGCTCTGATGTTGATTATACTGCGCGTTATCACCCGTTCCGTTTTTTTCAGAACACAGGCAATGGCCAGACTCACCAGAAAAGCCAGAATCACAAAACCCAGATAGCCCGAAACTGTATGGACATCAAAATCGGTGTGCTTGATCATTTTTTTAAAGACGGCTTCGTGGATCATATAAACATAGAAAGTTTTGTCGGCCACGAATAAAATCAGGGAGCTTATGGCCCGGCTGTTTATTTTCAGGCTGGCGAAAAGAATGAACATCCCCATCTGGGCCAGCATGTAAAAGACGAATTCCCGGATGAAGAAACGCTGGTTGACCCCGCCGTTTTCAGCCACATTAAAAGTGATAGTCAGCCAGAAAAGGATGCTGCCGCCTATGAGATAGGCCGCGACGCCGCCAGGGACCAGCATGGGGCGCAGGCGGTCGGCCGTTTGCGGGTTGCGCAGATAAATGGCCAACTCATGGCCCACCAGCATCAGCCACAGCCAATAGAATGGCTTTTCCTGAATCCACCAGTCCAGATGCTGGATAGTGAAATTATCCGGGAAAAAAGCCAACAGGCTGTTGCGGCAAATGAAGAAAAACAGCCCCATCCATAAAAGATACTTTTTCACTCCTCTGGCCGTCTCGTTATCGGCGCAGATCATCTTCATAATCGGGAAGAACAGGTAACACATTATCAGCGCGAAGGTGAACCAGATGGAAATGAAGGGATTGTAATCCGGCAGATAGTCATAGGGCCAGAAAGACACCAGTATCTGGCCGACCTTGATAAAATATTCAGTGTTCAGGGTGGTGAAGCACTGGCTCAGGGGGGCCTGGTCAGACAGCCAGGGCGTGAACTGGGCAATGGTCATCATCACTAACGCCGTCGGGATGATCACGCGGTAAAGCAGCCTGGACATATAAGTTTTAAAGGGCTTATCGGCGGAGAAAAAGAACCCGGTAATCAGAAAAAAAACCGGCGTGGCCGCACATTTGGCCAGGGTCCAGATATAGCTGGCGGCTTTGTATTCAGAGTAAAACGATGAAACATGGATGACGATGACGCAGAAGCAGCAAAACACCCGCCCCAGTTCTATCCCCGCGTCTCTGGAGGCGGCGGGCGCATTTTTTGTCATATCAGAAAACCTGTTGAAATATAAAAATTACCCTTTATTCATCGGGGCCCTGGTCTTCGGGACGGAGCGCCAGCGACTGGTTTTAACGCCCCAAAAGACACTTGCCGAGCAAAAATCACATTTTTTGCTCGGCTACGGGCCACAAATTCAGGGGAAAAAGCTATAAAATAGCTAACTGCTGGAGCATGCCACAAAAGGAGAAAGCCGTCAAGTTGAAGTTGCGGTCGTAGGCGATCAGGTTGGCGGCCATGCCCGGGCGTATGCCTCCAATGCTTACCTCTACGCCCATCATGGCCGCCGGGTAAAGGGTGGCCATCTTGAGAGCTTCAGCTTCATCTATCCCGGCCTGGAGCACGGCGTTCCTGACAGAGGCGATCATGGTGATGTTGGAACCGGCCAGTCCTCCGTGCTCATTGATGCATTTGCCGTCCACCACCAATACCCTTTGATCGGCGAAGCGGAATTCCTTCATGTCCGTACCCATAGGGGTGACCGCGTCGGTGACGATATAAACGCGTTCGCCCTTTATCTTTTTGACCAGATTGGCCGTGTGGAAGCTGGAGTGCATGCCGTCGACAATCAGGCCCGTGTAAACCGAGGAATTAAGCACCGCGCCCACCGCGCCGGGGTTGTTGCGATCAAAGGCGCTCATGGCGTTGAAAAGGTGGGTGGCTGTGTGCATGCCGTTGGCTATACCGGCCAGAGCTTCTTCATAGGTGGCGTTGGTATGGCCCAGGGAGAGCCGCACCCCGGCCAGGGCCAGCCGCCTCAGAAGTTGGGGGTCGTTTTCCTCCGGCGCGGCCGTGAGCACTATGGGGACTTTTTTTACCCATTGGCAAAGGAAATCAACTGTTTCCATGTCCAGCGGGCGAATGTATCTGTCATTGTGGGTCCCTCTCTTGATCTGGCTGATGAAGGGGCCTTCCAGGTGCACTCCGAGAATCGCCCAGGGTTTTTTCACATAATAAGAGGCGGCCACTTCCACGGCTCGCTTAAAATCAGCGGCCGGGCTGGTTATGAGAGTGGGCAGAAAGCTGGTGCAGCCGAATCGCAGACAGGTCTGGTGCATGGTCTCCAGCGTCTCTTCGCTGATATCGTCATTAAACAGCACCCCGCCGCAGCCGTTTATCTGGAGATCAATGAAGCCGGGGGCCAGCGTCGCGCCCTGAAGGTCCAGCGTTTCAAGGCCTTTCGGCAGGCTGTCCGTCGGCACGACATCTTTTATCAGCGCTCCTTCCACAATTACCGCGCGATCCGTCCCAAAGGCATATCCATCGAAGATTCTGGCATTGATAAGGGCCTGGCCTGTCATTGTCCGGCCTCCTTTTTATTACAGTTCGTCAATGTATGAGAATTCGTCCTGGAGTTCCTTGAAATAGCGATAGGTCTTGACCTTCAACTCGCCGCAGGCCTCCTCATCTGCCACAATAATGGCCTTGGGGTGGAGCTGTAGGGCGGTTATGGGCCAGGCCTGGGAGACGGCCCCTTCCATGCATTGACATAACGCCAGAGCTTTTTTGGCCCCGGTGATCATTATCAGCACCTCTCTGGCGTCCAGAAGCCCCTTGACCCCCACAGTCAGGGCGCTTTTGGGCACCTGGCTGATATCGCCGCCGAAGAAGCGGGAGTTGGCCAGACGGGTGTTCACGTCCAACTGCTTGTCCCTGGTGGAGGACATCAATGAGGAATAGGGTTCATTGAAGGCGATGTGGCCGTTTTCGCCCACTCCGCCCAGAAAGAGGTCGACCCCGCCGCAATCGGCCATGCGCTGGTCGTAATCGCGGCATTCGGCGGCCAGGTCGGGGGCGTTGCCGTTGGGTATGTTGATTTTGGCCGGGTCCATATCCACCTGGCTGAACAGATTTTCGCGCATGTAGGTGTGGTAGCTTTCAGGGTGATCTTCGGGCAGACCGATGTATTCATCCATATTGAAGGTCGTCACGTTTTTGAACGAAACGTCGCCTTTCTTATAGGAGGCCACCAAATGACGATAAAGCTCCACAGCCGTGCCGCCGGTCGGGAGGCCCAGGATGAAATTGCGTTCATCGGTCGCCCCCACGGCTTTCATTTTTTTCATGACATAGTTGGCCGCCCAGCGGCCGACTCCCCGGCTGGTAATAATAAGTCTCATGTAGTCTCCTCAGTTATTTCGGAATTGCATTGACCCGCCGGAAGCCGGGGATTGTTTTTGTCCCGGCTCCGTTCCGGGGGTCTTTAGTCACGGAGCCGGGACAAAAACAATCCCCGGCTTCCGGCTACAGTTCTACCTATACACGCTTTCCAGCCTTATGAGAGCTGACCAGGCAGCCGCCGGGAGAAATGTTTTTGCCCGGCTCCGGTGACTAAAGACCCCCGGAACCGGAGCCGGGCAAAAACATTTCTCCCGGCGGCGGTCACCGCTGCCCGCGTAACTCCAGGCAGCGGGTTTCATCCTCAGGCCGTCAGGATTTTCATGCGGCCCATCAGGGGTTCAGCCTCTTGGCCGATGATAATCTGCACCCGGCCCGGAGCATGATGGAGAACGGCCCTGGCCCCCAGCGCTTTCAAGGCCGGGGCGTTTATGGCCGAGTCATTTTTAACGCTTACCCGGAGGCGGGTGACGCAATTGGCGATACTGATAATGTTGCCGCTTCCGCCCAGCGCTTCGACGAATTTTGCGGCCGTCTCGTCATCAACTTTGACCGGGATCAGCGGCTTGGACGGTATGGCCGCTTTTTTGGCCGGCACAGGTTTGGGCGCGGCCTGCGCCGCCGGGGCGGCGTCCAGCACCCGTTTCATCTTGTCGGCCAAGAGTTCCACTTCCGGCCCGATGACCACCTGGGCCGAACCGGGCACGTTCTTCATAACCCCTTTGGCTCCCAGTTTTTTTAGAACCGGCTCGTTGACATCCTCATTGCGGACTATCTCCAGCCTCAGGCGAGTGGTGCAGTTGCCCAGCTTAATAATGTTTTCACGTCCGCCCAGCGCCTGAACGTACTGGCTGGCCGCATACAGTTCATGCCCCGGTTCATATCCTCCGGGGTCGACGGCCGAAAGCGCTCCCGGCTCCAGCGCGCCCTCGGCGGCGGTCATGGTTTCTTCATCATCTTCCCGGCCCATGGTTTTGATGTTCCAGAATTTGATGGCGAAATAGAAGATGCAAAAATAGAGCACAAAGTAGGCCAGGCCGACCGGCAATAACCAGAGCGGGTTGGTGGCCATGCCGTAGCTCAGCACATAGTCGAAGAGACCCGCGCTGAAAGTGAAGCCCAGCTTCACATCCAGAATGTTCATGACCACGGCGGAAACGCCTGTCAGGAGGGCATGGAGAACGTAAAGCGGGAAAGCCAGGAACATGAAGCTGAATTCCAGCGGCTCGGTGATGCCGGTGAGGAACCCGGTCAGGGCGGCGGACAGAAGGATACCGGCCGTGACCTTTCTTTTTTCCGGCTTGGCCAGAAGAACCATAGCCAGGGCCCCTCCCGGAAGGCCGAACATCATCACCGGGAAGAAGGGCGACATGAAACTTCCGGCTGTGGGGTCGCCGGCGAAGAAACGCCAGAGGTCGCCGTGTTTGATCACTTCCGCTCCGTTCTCAATAATCGCGTAATCACCGAACTGGAACCAGACCATAGAGTTCAGGATATGGTGGAGGCCCACCGGGATGAGCATACGGTTGCCGAAGCCGTAGCAGAAAAGGCCGATGTTGCCTGAGCCGATGATCCAACTGCCCATTGAGGCGATGACGCTGCCCACCGGGGGCCAGATGAATTTGAAGAGAAAGGCCAGGGCAATGGCCGATAGCCCGGTGACAATGGGCACAAATCTTCGCCCTCCGAAAAAGGCCAGATAAGTTGGCAGGCTTATATCCTTATATTTGTTATACAAGCCGCCCGCAATGGCCCCGATCATGATGCCGGAAAGTACGCCCATGTTGCCATCGGGCAAAAGGGCGTTGAACCCGGCCACGAAAATGGCGTGGCCCACGAAAGCGGCCAGGGCGGCGGCTCCGTGGTTGTCATTGGCGAATCCAATGGCCACGCCCAGAGCAAATATGACCGGGAGGTTGGCAAAAACGGCGTTGCCCGCATCACTGATGAAAGCGATGTTCAGAACGTCCGGCTGGCCGATGCGCAGGAGTATGCCCGCAATCGGCAGAACCGCGATGGGGAGCATCAGCGCCTTGCCGAGTTTTACGAAAAAATTGCCTGTGGCTTTCAGCATTATGTCGCTCCATAAGATCGTAAAAGGTTTTCGAACCCCTGATTGGCCGACCGCGTTGGTCCGCACCTGAATCAGGACGGTAGGTGCTCACCGAATTCCCGGCGGACTAAAGCCTCAACCTCTTCGGCCGAAGTCATGTTCATGGCCTTGGCCGCCGCCTCACGGCATTTGCCCGCGTCCAGCACCCTGATTAGGGCTTTGACGTCCGGTATGGAGTTCATGGCCGTCGAGAGTTCGGTCACGCCCAGTCCCACCAGCATGGGCACGGAAATCAATTCAGAGGCCATGGCCCCGCAGACGGCGGTGACGATGCCGGAAGCCTGGCCGCCCTCGGCCGTCATCCTGATCAGCTTCAGAATGGCGGGGTGGAGGTTGTTGAGCTTGGCGGCCAAGTTGGCGTTGCCCCGGTCCATGGCCAGGGTGTACTGTGAAAGATCGTTGGTGCCAATGGAAAAGAAAGCCGACTCGCGGCCGATACTGGCCGCGGTCAGGGCCAGGGACGGCACTTCCACCATCACCCCCAGCTCCACATTTTCACTCACCCCCAGATTGGCTTTTTCCTCTTCCAGGAGGCTTTTCACCCACAAATATTCGGAAAGTTCACCCACCATGGGAATCATGATTTTCACCCGGCTTAAGGGGGTCAGGCGCAAAAGGCCGCGAATCTGCTCCCGGATGATTTCCAGATTGACGGGGTAATTGCGCACTCCGCGCAAACCCATAATGGGGTTTTCCTCCCCGGCCAGACCTTCCATGTAGGAAATAGGCTTATCGCCTCCCACATCCAGAAGACGAAAAGTTATGGGGCCGCCGCCGGGCATGGCGTCGAGGATTTCCTGATAGAGGAGGCGGTGGGTTTCGGCCTCCGGCGGGGTAGTGCCGCCCATGAACATAAACTCGGTGCGGAACAGGCCCACGCCCTCCGCCCCCAGCTCGTCGGCCCGCCGGGCCTCTTCGGCGTTGGAAATATTGCCCTTGACGGCAATAGCCAGGCCGTCAACCGTCACAGCCGGCTCTTTGGTTTTTTCAACGTTCCGGCGGTGAATCTCTTCAAGCTGGCGCTGTTTCAGCTTCATCTGTTCCAGCCGCTCGGGAGCAGGATTGATGATGGCCCGGCCGCCGCCCGCGTCCAGAATGATGTTTAGCCCCTCCGGGATATGCAAAACCGATTCACCGGCGGCCGCCAGGGCGGGAATGCCCATGTTCCTGACCATGATCGAAGCGTGCGAAGTGGCCGACCCTTCGGCCACCAGATACCCGGCCACGTTGCGATAGCGGGTCAGGTCGGAGGGGGCCAGTTCACGGGTGGCCAGAATGGCGCCGTCCGGCAGGTCCACCGCCTCGTCATCGAGGCCCAGAATATACAGGAGCATCAGGCGCTCCACATCCCGGAAATCCAACAGACGCTCTTTCAGGACGGGGTTGTCGATGTTCTCCAGCGGTTTGGCGTTCTCGTCCACCGCCGCCCGCCAGGCCGCGGCCGCGCTCAGCCCCTCGGCAATCAGCCGCCGGGCCGTCTCCACTATTTCCTCATCCTTCAGAATTCCCACATGGGCCTGGAAGATCTCGGCCCTGGCTTTCTGCTTCTTTTCCTCAGCCTCGGCAATATTCCTTTTCAGCCGGATTTCTGAAAGCAAGAGGGAATCGTTAAAGATCACCAGTTCCTCAGCCGCGTCATCAGCCTTTTCCTTAAAATCGAGAGCGGCGGCTTTGGCCTGATGGATTTTACCGGCCACAAAACCGGGGCTGGCCACCACTGCTTTCAGCTCAACCGTGTGGGAAAAATCAGTGACAACTTCCTTTTTCGGCCCGGCCGTGGTCTTGACCGCTTCACCCAGCCCGCTTTTTATGGCCGCCGTTATTTCATCAATAGCCTCCTGGGCCTTTGGCCCGCGAGCGACAATGACCACTTGATCGTTATAACCGGCGTTCAGGCCCATAAGCGCGGCAATGCTTTTGGCATTAACTTCCTTCGGGCCTTTCTTGAGGCGCACATAGGGATACTTGGCCGCAATCTGGCTGATAACCAGAGCCGGACGGGCGTGAATGCCGACCGCGTTCAGAACCGTCACCGGGGCGGAGCTGATTTCTTCCCCTTCGCAATCGGCGGCCGACAGGGAGATGTCCCCGCCGATCACCGTAAACAGTTCGTCTTTCGGGGTGACCTGGGTACGAGCGGTCTTGGTCAGGCTGTCGCCGGGCTCCAAGTTGGTGATGATGGTGATGACGTCGACACTCGGAGCCTTATGGCTGACCTGCCCGAAATCCACCTCAATCAAATCCTGCCCGACAGTCACCCGGTCGCCGTTTTTGACCTTGGCTGTAAAGCCGTCGCCCTGAAGATTGACAGTATCAATACCGATGTGTATCAGCACCTCAAACCGCCCGGCCACTGAAAGGACCACCGCATGCCCGGTGCGGCTGACGTTGGAAACCACCGCTTCAGCCGGAGACACAACGGCCTGGCGCGTAAGAGCAGGTCTTACGGCCAGGCCGTCCCCCATCATTTTTTCCGCAAAAGCCGGGTCAGCTACCGATTCAATGGGAACTACGGTTCCGCTGACAGTTGAAAAAAGTTTCACTTCCATAAGCAGCAGCCTTTCTCAAGAAGTTGTCATAAACGAAACGCAACAATGAAACTAGTCTATCAGCAATGGGATTAATTTGCAATATGGTAAAATTTATAAAAATATTTGTAACTTAGCAAGAATTATCTTTTCTGGCTAACCCAGACAAAAGCGTGGAAAAATCAGCCGGAAGCAGAGTCCAAGGTTGAAAAATCAAATCCGAATCAACGTTTAGTTCAATGGGGTGAAAATTTGTTGAGCAATTTGCTTGAAAGATTAAGGAAACAACCCCATAGAGGATATTACCGGCCCGGATTCGCATTTCTTCAAGTCCATGCGCCAGGGTGGTCGCTTTTTTGCCCTTCAGGGTCACATTCTCTGCGCAGGCTGGGAGGGTTGCTTTTATTCCATTTACTTTCAACCTGAAACGTGCTAACCTACTTAAGATTATATACGGTTCTGTTTTTGATGAAATCTTTGGTAACCGTCCGTAGCCCTAGAAAGCCCTGTGGAAACAGGCCATTTGGACACGCCATATTAAATTTCGGTGAAGAACCGAAGGATTTTTTCAAATAGCGGCCAGTTGTGCGCTGATTATCTCAGCCAATTTTAGAAGTATGCGTCCCCTAAAAGCCTCAAATGACCCGAGCGCGGACAGGTGGCTGAAATGAAAATTTTTAAATTACCTTAAATAAATCGACAATGGCCGCGCTTATAACGCGAAGCACAGTTGATTTTGCTTATTAGAGTCTTTAAAGTATCGTGATTGAAAATATGCTGCCGGGCACTTTTAATGAAAATGAGAGTGCACTGACGGTAACTTAATTAACTTGGCCTTATTGCGAAAACGACATGATTGTCAGTTTTGCGAGAGGGCCTTTTTTATTGCACTAAAAGTTTTGGTGGCCATTGTATGGTCAATTATGGACATGAAGCCAACATACATCAATTGCTGAAGACATGAGAATATCACATAAAATCAAGATGATACGGTCATCTGACGGATTATGTCGTGTCTGGCTGTGGGATATGGTTTTTGATAAGTTTGCCGGTAAACGAACATTCGTTACCTACCGCTGTTGTGGTGAGTCTGCCGGTCCAGATTTTTCTTTGGGCAAAGGAGCCTGAATATGAAATTAAGTGTGAAAATTTTTCTTGGATTTGTCGTGACCTGTCTGATTTTCATTGTGGTCTCAACGTTTATAGCTTTCAATCTTAGAAGGGTGAGCAATCTGGCGGAGGCGCTGATCAATGAAGTGACCCCGCCGAATGACAATGTGGCGGAAGTTCAGTATGAAATGGCTCTGGAGGGGCTGTATATATCTGAATATTCATCCAGCCTCAATGATGCGGATTGGAGCAAGGCCCGCACTTTTCATGACCAAAATCTGGCCATGCTGACCGAGCTGAAACAGCAGACCTCTACAGGGATACCGGCCGAGGAGCCGCGCTTGAGGCAACTGGCTGATGAACTTGATAAGCAATACCAGGAATTTTCCGAGCTCACCACATCGCTTCCGGCCAACCTGAAGCTTTTGAACGACAATCGCCTCAAGGTCAATACCAGCTTTCGGGAGTTCCAGCACCTGACCAGGGAGTTTCTAAGAGGCCAATATGAGCTGCGGACTAAAGAGTTCGAATCTGACGCGACCACCAGCGAGAGGCTGGCCCGCCGCGCCAACCGCATTGATCAAGTCAACGATCTGGAGCTTCTGGCCGGCGAATTCAACACCAACATGCTTCTGGCTATTTTGGACCGCGATGTAGCGAAGCTGGATCAGTCGGCGGCCATAGCGGATCAGTGCTATAACATCGCCAAAGAGATTTTTGATGAATCCACCATCCAGGCCAACAGGGATATTTTGAGCAAAATAATGGCAGCGGCCGGGGACTGCCGGAAGATGATCATGGAAATGCGGGTCGCCCTGGTCTCGAACCTGGAAGTGGCCAGCAAAATGGATGAGGTTCGCACCGCCACCCTGGACAAGGCCGATGAACTGGGCGTGATCATGACTGATCTGGCCAATGGCATGAACGAAGAATCGGCTGAAGCGGTCAGGCAGGTGCTGGTGATCATGGTGATCGGGGTCAGTATCGCAGTGGTGGCCAGCATGCTGATGGCCTGGCTGTTGACTATCAGCATCACCGGCCCGGTCAACCGCCTGATAGATCTTCTAAGTAATGAGGCCCTCAGGGTTGAGGAATCGGCCGTCAGTATGACCGATACTTCCCAGGAACTGGCACAGGGCGCGACTGAGAACGCGGCCGCCCTGGAAGAAACCAGCGCCGCTTTGGATGAACTGTCATCCATGACCAAAAGCAATTCGGAAAATTCATCCGAAGCCAGCCAGCTAATGGACAGCGCCGCCACGGCCATTGGCTTGGCTACGGAATCGATGTCGCGCGTTATTCAGGCTATGGAGGAAATCTCCGCCTCTGGCAGCGAGATCGGCAAAATTATTAAAACAATTGATGAAATAGCTTTCCAGACCAACCTTTTAGCTCTCAACGCCGCTGTGGAGGCGGCCAGGGCCGGTGAGGCCGGGGCGGGCTTTGCGGTGGTGGCTGATGAGGTGCGTAACCTGGCCATTCGCTCAGCTGATGCGGCCAAGAGCACGGCCGACCTCATTGCTTCGACCATCAGCAACATAAATTCCGGTGAGGAAATGGTCAAGCAGACAGCCACCAACTTCCATACCGTGGAAGAGCATTCCTCAAAAATAGGTGAGCTCTTGCATGATGTGGCGGCCGCCTCCAAAGAGCAGTCTCTGGGTATCGGGACGATAACCCAGGCCATGCATGAAATGGATCAGGTGACCCAGAACACCTCGATTTCCGCTGATCAGTCGGCCCATTCCGCCCTCAAGCTTTCGGACCAGGCGGAAAAAATGCTGGAGGCGGTCAATGAAATGGGTGTTCTGGTGCATGGCCGTGGGCATGTTCCGGTCGGCCCGGTAGCCGGGCACGCTCCGGCGGCCAGACCGGCAATAAAGGCCAAGAGCAACGGCAATGGCAAGATGAAAATTTCATCTGCTGCCACAGCTGGCAATGGAAAGCATAATTCTCAGCCTCTGCAACTGGAAGAAGGTTTTGAAAATTTTTAACCAGTCGTTGGCCAGTGAAAGCAGTTGATTTCACTGGCCGATGAAATTTGTTGGATATTTCCCGGCATTCATGGGAAAATTAAAACCCCTCCGTTGATTTTGCGACAGAGGGGTTTTTCTATGGCGCAGCCATGGCTATATCCATAAGCTGAGAGGGCCGCACTCTTAATACGATGATGGCCGCCAAAACCCTCAACCGGGGAAACCGCCACCCAGACCCAGCCCCGTGCGGGCCACGCACATTCGGTCTTGGCCGGGAGGAAGGCCGAACATTTCCTTATACCTTCTGGACAAGTGCGCTCCATCGACAAAACCGCACTCGGCGGCGATTTCAGCCGAGCTTTTAGTGGAATGCTTCAGGAGCCAGTTGACCCGCCATAAACGCAGTTTCCTATAAAATCCGGACGGGGAATCATGAAGGTTTCTGGCAAACAGCCTGGCCAGTTGGCGGGTGTTGACGCCCACTGCGCTGGCAATGGCAGTGATCGACAGGGGCGCGGACATATGGCGCTCCATTATGGACATGGCCCATATAACCCTGGAATCGTTGATTCTTAAAAAGCCGGATTGATTTTTAGCTTTTAACTCGAGCATGGCTACCTCACATTACCTTGGGCCTCCGCAAAAAATCGCCGATGCTGCCCATTTTGTGATATATCTGTGAGCACCTTGAATGCCAACTGTTTTTGTTGAAATAACTAATTGATAATAAATGATAAACTGGTATTTTAGTTTTTGTGATTTTATAAAATTTAACTTTATAATATAAAACAAATTTTACTTTATAAAGCCAACTGTGTAATTAAAACTGTCTTGGCAATCGGGCGGAGAAATTGTTTAATAAATGGGAATTGTGATATTTTGGAAAAATCAGATTTCCAGTTATGGAGCATCAAATGAGAGCCAAACAAGAGGTTTATGCCCATCTCGACCGAATGGGAATTGAATATGAAGCCCATGATCATCCGGCCGTGTATACAATTGAAGAGACGATGACTCAGGGCCTGGACAAGCTGGGCCCTATTGCCAAAAATCTGTTTCTGCGAGACAGCAAAGGCCTCAGGCACTTTTTGGTGATGATGCGGCGGGATAAGAAAGTTGACCTGAAAAAACTTCAGGCCGGACTCGGCTCAACTTCTCTGCGTTTCGCTTCGGAGGAGCGGCTGAAAAAATACCTTGGGCTGGAAAAAGGCGCGGTCGGGCCTTTTGGTATTCTCAATGATGAGGAAAAAGCCGTGGAAGTGATTGTTGACCAGGATTTGAAAGGTTGCCCCAGTCTGGGCGTTCATCCGAACGACAACACCGCCACCGTCTGGCTGGCGGTTTCCGATCTGGAAAGAATCTTTGCCGAACGCGGTAATCCGGTATTCCATCTGGCTATCTGAAGGAAGCCAAGTAAATGAAGTAATACCTTACCTCCTGTAAAGCTACGCTGGCAGCGGGTGACCGCCGCCGGGAGAAATGTTTTTGCCCGGATTCGTTCCTGGGGTCTTTAGTCACGAATCCGGGCAAAAACATTTCTCCCGGCGGCTGCCTGGTCGGCTTTCCCCTTGCCTGGAAAGTATGCATAGCTTCCGGCGGGTCAATGGGTTCATTGCAATTAAAGTATATAGTTCCCTTATTTTAGGTGATACAAGATAGTAGTGTCTATTTTCTTTATCAGCAATGAGGTATAATACTTTGCTATCGCATCCTGATGATGTCAATTTCCTCAAATATGAGGTTAGATAAATGACTGGGTTGAAATTACTGATGAATTTTCTAAACATACCCGGAGTAAAATCCAAACTCTCTCTGGCCGCGCTTCTGGCGGCGGTTTTATTAGCATTCACTATGGGCCGGACGCCCCTTTTGAACGCGGCCGAGGTTGAAGGGGAAGGGCCCGCCGAGCAGGCCCCAGAAGAGGCCCAGCCGGAACCGGAGGCTTTTTCCTTTGAAGATGTGGTTCAGAACGCGCGTCGGCTGGCTCAGGAGCCCTTCGTCAAACCCAATGGCGGCAAAAGCGATTTTTTGAAAAAGGTGTCGCGGGAGCAGTGGAACGGAATTTCTTTTCAGGAAAATCGCCGCTTGTGGCGGGAGATAGATTCCGATTTTCAGGCCGGATTCTTTCATCCGGGCTTCATTTTTGATCAGCCCCCAGCCATTTCAGTGATTGATTCCGGGGTGGAGCGGCCACTGAAGTTCTCCACAGATTTTTTCACCTACAGCGATACTGAGCTTCAAGAGAAAGCCGGCCAGATGGAGCTTGATTTCGCCGGGTTCCGTCTGCTCTACCCGCTCCACGACGCCGAGCGGATGGACGAAGTGGTCTCCTTCCTGGGAGCCACCCATTTTCGCGGGCTGGCCCGGCACTCCCGTTACGGCCTGGAGGCGCGGGGCCTGATTCTAAACCCGGCCCACCCGGCCGGGGAGGAGTTTCCCTATTTCCGGCATTTCTGGCTGGTCCGGCCCGGACCGGAAGAGGCCGCGACAACCGTCTACGCCCTTTTGGATTCACCCAGCCTGACCGGGGCCTATAAATTCGTTGTCACACCGGGGCCGTCCACGGTCATGAAGGTCACCGTGCGGATTTTCAAGCGCTCCGGCCGCGAATTCCCGGAGACGGTGGGTCTCGCGCCCCTGGGCAGCATGTATCTTTTCTCGGAAAAGGAAGGGCCGAACGGCGACTGGCGGCCGGAAGTACACAATTCTGATATCCTATTGTACTCCACCGCCGACAAACGATGGTTCCGCCGCCCGCTCTCCAACCCCAAACGGCTGGAAATCAACAGCTATGCCTTGAACAGCCCTTCCGGCTTCGGCCTGATGCAGCAGGACAATAACTTCGATCACTATCAGGATTTGAACGCTCGCTATGACCTCCGTCCCTCACTGTGGATCGAGCCGGTGGGAGACTGGGGGCCGGGACGGCTGGAGCTGATTGAGATTCCGGCCGATCAGGATATTCACAGCAATATCATCGCTTTCTGGCGTCCCTACCTGATAGATGGCGACAGCCTGAACTATGAGTATAAAATGTACTGGATGCCGTCCGGGGTCATTCCCCATCAGCTGGGGCGGGCCGTGGATACCCGCCGGGCCGGCTGGAACGGCGGCGGAAGCCATTTCATCATAGACTTTGAGGGCGGACAGTTGACCGACATTCCGGCCGAGAGCGGATTGGCCAGCCTTGTGGACGTTTCCAGCGCCGGGGTTCAGGTGAGGGAGAAAAAGCTGGTCAAAAATTCCGTGACCGGTGGCTGGCGGCTGGAGTTCAAAATTAAGCCGCCTGAGTCTGGGGTGGTCGATAACCTGATGAGCGCCAGAGGTGAACGCCGGTCCCTTCACATTGAGGCGGTGTTGAAGAAAGGCGAAAATTTCCCCGACGCTCTGACGGAAACCTGGGTTTATGATCTGCCCTACTGACGGTGACTTATGAATAATCTGAATTTTCTGAGCAGGCGGGAAGAGCAGACCCACTCCCAGGCTGTCCGGGACAGGGTTCTGACCTATCTCCATCAAATGAACCTCAATCCGGTTGAAAGCCTTCAGTTAGCTCTGGCGACCCTGGAAAAAACCGGAACAGATGATATGGGCGAAACGGTTGAAACCCTCCTGGCCCTTCTGAGGGAGGGCGGCCGGAATTCTGAAGAGTCCCCGGATCTGGATAACGCCGCTTTGGTCAGGCCGCCGATGAACCGGCAATGCATGATTTCTGAAGAGATGAATATTTCCATTTTGGGCTCACTGGCCCGGATGATCACCGGCGGTTTCCGGCCGGTTAAATCGGAGCGTGGCGAGAAATGAACCCATTTTCAGCGGAAATATGGGAAAGAGCAGGGGGCCGCAGACGATTGGCCCTTCTGCTTCTGGTGACCGTGCCGTCCCTAATGTCGGCCCAGATTATGTATTCGATGCTTCCGGCCCAGGGGCTGTTGGGGCTGAACCTCTTGGTGGTGGTTCTGTTCGCGGTGCTATTCAGTTGGATTTCCGTAGGGTTCTGGAGTTCCGTAGCCGGGCTGGCCGTTCTTCTGAGGCGTTATGACCGCTTCAAGGTGACCCTGAACCTTGGCGAGTTGGCCGTGCCTGATGGTTTTAAAACGGCTCTGCTGTTCCCTGTTTATCATGAAGACATGGACAAAGTCACGGAAGGAATCAGAGCCACCCTGCTCTCACTGAGAGCGCGCGGAATCGAGCATCATTTCGACACCTTCATTCTCAGCGATTCCACCAACCCCGACGCCTGGGTGACGGAGGAAGAAGCCTGGTTCGGCCTGTGTCAGCGTGAGAAGCTGTTCGGCCGCCTGTTTTACCGGCGGCGCAAATCCAACCTCAAGCGCAAGAGCGGCAATATCGCCGATTTCTGCCGCCGCTGGGGCGCGGATTATAAATATATGATCGTCTTCGACGCCGACAGCATCATGGCCGGGGAAGCTCTCGGCCGCATGGTTCAGGCCATGGAGGCCCACCCGGAGATAGGCATCCTGCAGTCGCCGCCCAAAGTGGTCATGAGCCGCACTCTTTTGGCCCGTCTCCAGCAGTTTTCCAATCACCTTTACGGCCCCATCTTCGCGGCCGGGCTTCACTTCTGGCAGTTGGGCGACGCCCAGTTCTGGGGGCATAACGCCATTATCCGCATCGAGCCATTCATCAAGCATTGCCAACTGCCCAAACTGCCGGGCCGGGCCCCCCTGGGCGGCGAGATTCTCAGCCATGACTTTGTGGAATCGGCCCTGATGCGCCGGGCCGGTTACGGAGTCTGGCTGGCTTATGAACTGGGCGGCTCCTATGAGCAAAGCCCTCCCAACCTCATCGACGAACTGGCCCGCGACCGCCGCTGGTGTCAAGGCAACCTTCAGCACAGCCGCCTGATCTTCACCCAGGGGTTTTTCCCGACCCACCGGGCCTTGTTCATCAATGGGATCATGTCATACGGCTCGGCCCTTTTGTGGCTGTTCTTTCTGGTGGCCAGTTCGGTTCAGGCCCTGAGCCTTCTGTTCATCACCCCCGATTATTTTCCGTCCGGCGCGCCCAGCCTTTTCCCGGAATGGCCCCAATATTTTCCCACCTGGGCCCTGACCCTTCTGAGCAGCACTGCCGCCCTTCTGTTCCTCCCGAAGCTCATGGCTATCGTTCTGGTGACGGCCAAAGGGGGCGCCCGCGCCTTCGGCGGGGTGTTCCGCATGATTCTGAGCGTCTTGCTGGAAGTGGTCGTCTCGACCTTTCTGGCCCCGGTGCGGATGATCTTTCACAGCTTCTTCGTCCTGACCACCATACTGGGGGCCAAAGTGGGCTGGAACGCCCAGAATCGCGATGATTCCGGCACCCGTTGGGTGGAAGCTTTCCGCTGTCACTGGTGGGGGGCGGCTTTCGGCCTGGTCTGGGGGGCGCTGATGCTGTTTTTCAGTCCCGGCTTTTTCATCTGGCTCTCGCCGGTGACGGCCGGGTTGGCCCTATCGATACCCCTGTCGGTCTGGACCAGCCGCATAAGTCTGGGCCGGGCGGCCAGAAAGGCGGGCCTGTTCCTGACTCCGCCGGAGACATCCCCGCCCAGGGAGATTTTTGATTATCAGAAAGGATTGCGGGAGCGGCAGAAAGAAGACCCCAGCGCCTTTGCGGTCAGGAGCCGGGGTTTTGCCAGGGCCGTGGTTCATCCCGGAGTGCTGGCCCTTCACAGCCTCTTGGCGGCCAACAAACGCCGCCGGACGCCCCTTCGTAATGAATGGCTGAATGATTTGATGGAAAAGGCTTTGGCCAAAGGCCCGGAGGCCCTGTCGTCCAAAGAGAAGCACGCCCTTCTGAACGCACCGGATTTTCTGGCGGAACTCCATCGGAAGGTCTGGAGTCTGGAGGGCCGCAAAGCCGCCAAATGGGGTCTTGGTTGACAGTAGCCGCAAGGCCGCCAGTTCCAGGGAAAAAGTTTACATTTAGAACTTGTTCGTAAATAAGGGATTTTGTTCCCTGGCTAGGCGCGAGTGTTTTTTAAGCGGAGTAACTAATATTTCGAGCATTAAAAAACCAGGAGCAACGACGCCAGGGGGCAAAATCTCTATTTACGAACAAGTTCTTAATGCAGCCGCACCGGCAGTTCGTAATTCTTATCGCCCACGGTCATCAATAGAGTCATGACTGTGGAGTTTTTGCGGCGGAATTGGTTGAAAGTCAGTTTGTTGCGGCCCTTTCTGGAGGGTACGGTTATTTCCAGGAGGGGCGGCCCCTCGGGGTCGTAGAGGCTGAAGGTGGTTTCGCCCGCCTCATTGCGCCAAAAGGGAATCTCATACAAACCAGTGTCGGGGTGGCGGCGCAGGTCAAACGCGTCCGGCACATAGCGGCCGCCGTCTTTCTTCAGGGTCACCACCACTTCTGGAAAACCTTCCTTATGCGCCGGTTCAGCCAGCCCGGCTTTCTTCAGGCCCTCTTTTATATCCGGGTCGGTCATCAAAAGATTCCACAACAGGCCGGAGCGGTAATTCTCCACCATGGCCGTAATCGGCAGTTGGTCGATAGCCAGAACGTGGGGGCTGATCCATTCGTCGCGCAGGTTGATGCCGTCATAGGGGCCGAAGCGGCCCCAGGCCCGCCCGCCGAGTCCTTCCCGCAGGTTGTGGAGCACCAGCATGGAATAGTGGGGTGTGTAGGGCATGGAGGCCAGGGCGGCTGTGGGGGCCACCACCCCCTGATCGTTCAGGGGGCTGGAGGCTGTGTAGCCGCCTTTGATCTGGCTGGCGCTCAAGCCCCAGAAATTATCCGAATAGCGGTTCTGGGGCGGCGCGTCCTGGAGGCAATAGCCCCGGTTGCTCAAGGTCTGGGTTATGCCGCGAACGAAATAGCCGCTGGGCACATATTTATCGGCCAGCCTTTTGGGATCAAGGCCGATAAAGGAATAGTGGGCCAGGAAGAGGGGGCCGCCGCCGGGGAGGGTCGCCTCCAGGCGGTAGCCGAAAGTTTTTTTGGCCCGGTAGCCCCAGCCGGAGGACCAGTAGCGGTAAGCTTTCTGGCTGATGGGTTTGGTGGGGGAGGACAGGGCCAGCACATAAGTAATGAGGGCTTCATTATAGCCCAGAATCTTCAGGCCGGTGTAACCCTTCCGGGGCGACCAGTGCCAGTAAAGGCCATTATGTTCGCCGTTGGTGAACCAGTCCCAATCCACATCCTGCCACAATTCGGTTATAATCCGCCGCAAGTCCTCTTCGCTGCCGGGGCCGTTGAAATAGGCCCTGGCGATTAAAAGCCCCTGCATTAAAAGCGAGGTCTCCACGATGTCGGCCCAATCGTCCTGAGCGCCAAAGGGGATGGTCTCGCCGGTCGAGCCATTTAGCCAATGGGGCAGGGCGCCGTGAAGTTTGGCCCTTGGCGCCTTGTCACGCAAAAAAGTCACGATGCGGAGGAGTCGCTCCACCGCTTCATTGCGGCCGACCCAGCCCCGGTCTGTGGCCACCACCAGGGCGGCCACCCCGAAGCCGGTGCCGCCGACGGCCACCGGGCGGGTCTCCCAGCCGAAATCCGCTTCATAGGCCATGCCTGAATCGGGATCGCCGTCTTCCCACATGTAATTGAAGGCTGCCCGGCCCAGGGCCTCCAGAGCCTCCCGATCATGCAGATATTCCGTATCCGGGGAAAAGGCGGAAACCGGGGCGGCCCAAATAAGCCCCATCATTATAAAAATAAAGACCCGAAGGGGCCGGCGTGCGGTCATACATCCTCCAGAAACGGCCTGGCCGCGCACTGACAGATTGGGCGGCAGGTTTCTGGAGCGGATTATAACATAAAAAGACACGTAGTTAAGATTTGAATGACAGGGGCAGAAGAATAATTATATGAGGCTCAATCCTCCGCCGCCCTTTCAAGACTTATGAAGCGAGCAGTCATCAACTCCATAACTTCTGACTCATCAGACACATAAATATCATAACCGATGACCGCGACTTTTCCATACCGGCCCTTCATCTTTACTAACTCCGCAAAGATTAGCCCGACAGAGGAATGCTTCGGGGTAAAGACCTTTTTTGACAACAAAGGTTGCTGACAGTAACTATAAGGTGAGGGAGGATGAAGCCCGCAAATATCCTTGCTCTTGATGGAACGCGATTTATATATGGTCAGAGTATCACCGGAGCCTGAAATCTCAACCTCCAAACCGCGCGCAGTCATAATTATATCCAAGGCCTGCTCCCAAGGTACATCTTTCAATTTCAAAGTCAGTTTCTGACTTCTATCCACCTTATCAGATATGATTAATTTTTTGTCCGATGCCGCGGCAATAAATTCAAGAGCCTCCTGAACACTTATATCTTTAAAATCAAGTGTAATTCTCTTACCCGTATAAGCTTTCACCCCTTCATTGTGCTCTGCCGGTGATATTTCGGACAATTTCGCCGTCTCAGCCGAGCTTTCACCGATGATTCCTCCGGCCTCACCAAACCAGAAGCCAATACATATAGTTAACAAAACCGCCGACTTGGCGATTATCCTTTTCAGATATGCGGGCATGTTTATCTCTCCCGGCGAGATTCAATATTTATGGATGCCTCTCATCATAAAGTCCAATACATATCAAAAAATTATTTAAGCATAATTATGTTTAATTTGTCATCCTAATATTTTCAAACGATTGCCCTGTCGGCCGGTCTAAAACGATTGAAACAGGCTATGAAACATGGTAAAATTTATGATTAAGTTTAATTCGGCAGATATTGAAATCCAAAAACATCAAGGGAGTCTTCAGAATGATGATGAAGAACAGGTTTTCCATTACTAAAAATCAGTTGCTGACGATTTTCATCTGCGCTTTGGCCCTCCTGCCCGGATGTGGCGGCGGTGAAGAAAAGGCCGCCGAGCCCCAGGCGCTGAAAGTGGTGGTGGCCCCCGTAGCTGAAGAATCAGCCGCCGTTGAAGCCCGATTCAACGCAACTCTGGCGGCCAAGGAAACAGTTGAGGTCCGGGCCAGGGTCAGCGGATATCTGGCGGAAAAATCGTTTGAAGAAGGTTCTTCAGTCAATGAGGGACAGATTCTGTACAAACTTGATGACCGGGATCTGAAAGCGGCCCTGGAAAAAGCCGAGGCTGAAACCACCAAGGCCAAAGCGGCCTGGGAAAATGAGAACGCCATCAAAGACCGAATGGTGACCCTGGGCGCGAAGGGAGCCGTCAGTATCCAGCAGCGTGATTCAGCCGTGGCCAAGGCGGCCGAAGCCGAAGCCGCCTATCAGGCCGCCCATTCGGCTGAGGAAACCGCCAGAATAAACCTGGGCTACGCCACCATCACCGCCCCCACCACCGGCTATATCACCCGCTCCAGCGTTGAGGTCGGCAGCTTCATTGACGCGGGCAGCGCCACTTTGATGACCACCATTTATAAAATAGATCCCATCCGGGCCGAGTTCTCCATAACCGATAAGGAATATGGCCGCTTCAAAATGAATCAGGCCCAGCACGGCGGCGACGCCTCCTCCATTGTCTTCAGGATGGAAATAGGCGACATGCATATCCCCTATGAACATAAGGGCGTCCTGGAAATGGCTGATCCGGTCATCGACGGCAAAACCAACACTATCGGTGTGCGGGCGGAATTTCCCAACCCCGATCACATTCTGCGTCCGGGTCTTTATGTCAACGTCATCGGCTCTGTTGGCGAGCATCAGGTGCTGACCGTGCCGGAAATCGCCCTGGTTGAACAAGGCGGTTCGCAGAAAGCCGTTTATGTGGTGGATGATCAGAACATCATTCAGGCCGTGCCGGTCAAGATAGGCGGGCTGATAGGTGAAAACCGGATTATTGAAGAGGGTTTGGAAAAGGGGCGGAATGTGGTGATCGAAGGGCTGGTCACGGCCCGGCCCGGCATGAAAGTTGAAATTGTGACTAAAGAGGACGCGGCTAAAGAGGACACGGCAGCACAAGCCCCGGCCAAAGACGCTGAAGCATCCAACTGACATCACGCCCGAACGGCCTGAAAAAGTTCAGGCCGTTTTTTATTTTTTACCGGCACACGGTCAACCAAAAAGGTGCAGCATGTTTAAATTCTTCATCGACCGCCCCATACTGGCCGCCAGCATTTCAACGATAATCGTCGTTTTGGGCCTGATGAGCCTGAAGGATCTGCCGATGGCCAACTATCCGAGGGTGGCTCCGCCTTCGGTTTCCGTCAGCGCCTACTACCCCGGAGCCGACGCCGCTACCGTCTCCCAATCCGTGGCCGCGGTCATCGAGCGTGAAATCAACGGCGCGGAGGGCATGATTTACATCCAGTCCAAATGCTTTAACGACGGCCACATGAGCATGACCGTGACCTTCGAAGTGGATCGCAATGACGATCTGGCCCTGGTGGACATGCAGAACCGCGTCTCCCAGGCCGAATCGTCGCTGCCGCAGGAGGTCATCCGGCAGGGCATCACCGTCAACAAGCAATCGCCGGATATGCTGATGCAGATCAGCCTCTATTCGCCCCAAGGCACAGTCAGCGACCTGGATCTGGCCAATTATGCCGCCCGCACCATCAAGGACAAGCTGGGCCGCATCAACGGGGTGGGCGACGTCTCCCTCATCGGCGCCGGTGATTACGGCATGCGCCTGTGGCTGGACCCGGAGCGCATGAGCCACTATAATCTCACCACCTCAGACGTTAAAAGCGCGGTCAATGACCAGAACCAGCTGGCCCCGGCCGGCGGTTTCGGCCAGGCCCCCTCCAATCCGTCGGTGAAATTCGTACGCACGGCCCAGATGAAAGGCCGCCTGACCACGCCGGAAGAATTCGGCAACCTGGTTATCCGCACCAACGACGACGGCAGTCTGGTCCGTCTGCGCGATGTGACTCCGGCCCAGCGGCGCGTCGATTCCAGCGGCAATTCCGTTATGGTCCCCGGCATAGAGCTGGGCGCGTTCAGCTATTCCAACTTCAGCAATATGGACGGCAAGCCCGCCGTCACTATCGTCCTGTATCAGCTGCCTTCAGGCAACGCGGTGGATATCGCCAAAGAGGCCCGTAAGGTCATGGCCGATCTTAAAGAGAGTTTGACCAAAAGCGGCGAAGATATCGATTACTTCATCGGCATGGATATGGCGGAGTTCGTCAGTGAATCTATTAACGAGCTGGTCCACACCCTGGTGGAAGCCCTGATTCTGGTGCTGATCGTGGTCTATCTCTTCCTGGGCTCACTGCGTTCCACCCTGGTGCCCATGATAGCCGTGCCGGTCTCGCTCATCGGCGTTTTCGCCTTCTTTCCCCTCTTCGGGCTCAACATCAACAGCCTGACCCTCTTCGCCCTGGTTCTGGCTGTGGGCATTGTGGTTGACGACGCCATTGTGGTGGTCGAAGCCGTGGAGGTTCGCCTGGAGGAGGGGCACTCGCCAAGGGAGGCCTCCGTGATGGCCATGCAGGATGTGGGCTTCACCATCATCGGCATAACCTTCGCTCTGGTCTCGGTGTTCCTGCCGATGACCATACTCGGCGGCCTCACCGGCAAGCTCTATCAGCAGTTCGCTCTGACCCTGGCTCTGTCGGTGGCCATTTCAGCTTTCAACTCACTGACTCTCAGCCCGGCCTTGTGCGCGATTCTGTTGAAACACAAGGAAGAGGGGAAACAGCCCTTCATTCTGGTGCGTCTGTTCAATAAGTTTTATGACGCGATTTTCAAACGCTACTCGGCCCTCCTGACCATCTTCACTCGCCGCACAGCTGTGACCATTGTATTGATGGCCGCGGTTTACCTGAGTTTGGGCGGGCTGATGAAGGTTATCCCCACCTCGCTGGTGCCGGGTGAGGATCAGCGGGTTTTCATGATGTCGCTTCAGATGCCCAACGGCGCTTCCCAGCAGAGAACCATTGACGTCTGCGACGCGGTGGTTGAGAAGCTTCGGGCCGAGATACCGGAAATTGAATCGATCACCACTTTGGGCGGCATGAATGTGGCCTCCGGGGCGCAGAGTTCCAGTGTGGCCTCTTTTATCGTGTTGTTGAAAGAGTGGAGCGAGCGCACCGGCCCGGGCCAGGACGCCATGACCCTGATTGCCAAAGCCCAGACCATCGCTTCGGAAAATTTCCAGGAGCCATACATAATGGCTTTCAACGTGCCCACCATCAACGGGCTGGGCACTGGCTTGGGTCTGACTCTGGAAGTTGAGAATCAGGGTGAGAATCAGGATGTTCAGATTCTGGCGGAGGCGGCCGGAAAATTACAGGCGGCTTTTTCCCAATTGCCGGAGCTGGCCACACCTTACACGGCTTTCAACATGCAGGGCAAGTTTGTCACCCTGGATGTGGATAGGGAAAAAGCTAAAACTCAGGGCGTGAATCTCACCGATGTTTTCGATACGGTGGGCACCTTACTGGGCGGCGCCTACATAAATGATTTTCAGGAATACGGCTTTACTTACCGGGTCATGATGCAGGCCCAGGACGTTTACCGGGCCGAACCTGATTCTCTGCGGCTGTTTAATCTCCGCAACACTTATGGCGACATGGTTCCAGCTTCGACCTTCATCAATGCCCAGGACGCCACCGGAGCGGAATTTCTCACCCGTTACAACCTTTATCCTTCAGTGGAGTTCATGGCCGGCCCCGGCGCGGGCCGCAGTACGGGTGAGGCCATGGCGGCCATGATGGCGGCGGCCAAAGAGACATTGCCCAGCGGTTTCGGTTTTGAATGGACCGGGCAGGCTTATCAGGAAGAAATCTCCTCCGGTCAGACAGTTGTGGTGCTGGCATTGGCTTTTATCTGCTGCTTCCTGGTGCTGGCCGGGTTGTATGAGAGCCTGTCATCGCCGCTGGTGGTTATGGTTTCGGTGGCTGTGGCCGTATTGGGCGCGGTGGCCGGGCAGCTTTTGAGGGGCCTGACCATGGATGTGTTCATGCAGGTAGGTTTGGTCATGCTGATAGGGTTGGCGGCCAAGAATGCCATTCTCATCGTCCAGTATGCCCAGGAACGTCAGAAGGACGGCCTCAGTCCGACGGAGGCGGCCACCGTGGCCGGCCGTCAGCGGCTGCGTCCCATTCTGATGACTTCCTTTGCTTTCATACTCGGCGTGCTGCCGCTGGTCATCGCCAGCGGGGCTGGGGCCAACTCCCGACACTCACTGGGGACCGGGGTTTTCTGCGGCATGATCGCGGCTACCGCTATTGGTGTTTTTGCCATTCCCGGTCTTTATGTTCTGGCCCAACGGCTGAAGGGTGTGAAAGGCTGATAAATATGGAATGTGGCCTGCGGCCGCGCGATAAAGACATGGCCCATAGGGCCATGTCTTTATCGCGCGGCCAGAGGCCGCCACTTTTTACTCTTTCCGTAAACGTTTCATCAGGTATTTTTCAAGTTCTACAACCCCGAAAACAATCAATCCTAAAAGAAACGGCCAGCCCCAGGAAGTCAGCCCCAGCGGCACCGTGCCGAAAATATGATTCATAAATGGCAGATAAGTCACTGCCAACTGCAAAACAAACATCAGCCCGATGACTACAAAGACGGCTTTGTTGCTGAAAAAATCCGGTCCAATGGCAAAATCTTTTTCAGAGCGGTTGTTGAACAGGTGAAAGGCCTGACACAAAACAATGGTCTGAAGCGTTATAGTGCGGACCTTTTCAGGGGCCTGACCGGAATTGATTAAAAGAACATTCATAAGCAGTGTCAGACCGCCGATGAGAACGGAAACGAAAAGGATTCGCCATATAAAATGCCCGCTCAGCAGCGGTTCGTCAGCCGGGCGCGGCGGACGGCGCATGATGTCCGGCTCGGCTTTCTCAAAGGCCAGGGCCAGCGATATGGTGACTGAAGTGACCATGTTGACCCATAAAATCTGCACCGGCGTGAGCGGCAACATGGTCCCGAAAAGAATGCTGGCAATGATCAGAAAGCTCTCCGCCCCGTTGGTGGGCAGGATGAAAAGAATGGTCTTCTTCAAATTGTCATAAACCCGGCGGCCTTCCTCAACAGCGGCCACAATAGTGCTGAAGTTGTCGTCCGCCAACACCATCTCAGCCGCGTCTTTGGTCACCTCCGTCCCCTTGATACCCATGGCAATGCCGACATCGGCCTTTCTCAAGGCCGGGGCGTCGTTAACGCCGTCGCCGGTCATGGCGCAGATTTCATTCCGCGCCTGAAGAGCTTCCACTAATCGCAGCTTGTTCTCCGGGCTGGTGCGGGCAAAGATGTCATATTTCTCGGCCGCTTTCCTCAATTGCTCCGGCGACATCTCTTCCAGCTCACGGCCGGAAACGCCGCCGCTTTCGCCGCCGATGCCCAGTTCGCGGCCTATGGCCGCCGCCGTATCCACATGGTCACCCGTAATCATCTTGACCCTGATGCCAGCCTCCTGACAGGCTTTCACCGCCTCTATCGCCTCCGGGCGGGGCGGATCGATAATGGCCGCCGCACCCAGAAACTCTATGTCCCGGAGCGATTCGTGAGTCATTTTGAAATCATGCGGCACTTTTTTCAGCGCCCCGCCAATGATGCGGTAACCGCTTACAGCTTTCTCGCTTATCTTCGCCTCCCACCGGCTCCTCTCATCTCCGCCGTCAGGGAATGCCATGTCCAGCAGGCGATCCGGCGCGCCTTTAATGTAGATGAGCCGCTCGTCTTCATGCGGCAGGCGGACCAGGGTGGCCATATACTTGTATTCAGAATCAAAGGGAATGGTCTCAAGCCGCTCAAGAGGATGATGATCCAGCGGGGTTTTCTGATACAGCGTCAAAAGCGCGCCTTCAGTCGGATCACCTTTCACAGTCCAATGGCCCTCCTGATCGTGGCCCAACTCGGCTTCGTTGCAGGTGTAAAAGCAGGTTAAAAGCTGTGAAAGGTTCTGATTGGCCTGGAAATCAGCCTCATGCCCCTCACGCATAACCTTGCCCTCTGGCGCATAGCCGGTGCCCTTAACTTCAAATTCTCCGTCTCTGGAGAGTACCGCCTTGACCGTCATCTCATTCTGGGTGAGGGTTCCGGTTTTGTCCGAGCATATAACCGTGACTGAACCAAGCGTTTCCACCGAGGGCAGGGTGCGGATGATGGCTTTGCGTTTGGCCATATTCTGAACGCCTATGGCCAGAATGATGGATAAAATGGCCGGGAGCCCTTCGGGAATGGCGGCCACGGCCAACCCTATGACCGCCAGAAGCAGTTCGCCGGATTGATAATCACGAAAGAAGTGGCCAAACAGATAAACCAGCACCGCCACGGCAATGACGGTGACGGATATCATTTTGCCGAATTTGTCGGTCTTGCGGATAAGCGGAGTGGTCAGGGGCTCCACATCGCTCATAAGCTGATTGATTCGGCCTATTTCCGTTTCGCTGCCAATGGAAGTGACCAGCCCCAGGCCGGTGCCGGCACTGACGGTGGTGCTGGAAAAGGCCATGTTGCTGCGATCGCCAAGCAGTGTGTCAATATCCAGAGGAGCCACGGTTTTCTCTGAAGGGGCGGATTCACCGGTCAATGGCGATTCCTCAATCCTGAGGTTTTGGACTCTGGCCAGCCGAAGATCGGCCGGAACCTTGTCGCCGGGACTGAGAGCCACCACGTCACCCAATGTCAGATCATCCGCTTTCACCTCCTGGCGCCGGCCGTCACGGACGACCATAGCCTGACTGGGCAGGAGGTTTTTAATATCCTCCAGGGCCTTTTCAGCCTTGTTCTCCTGAATAAAGCCGATTAGAGCATTGACCACAGCCACCAGGATAATAACCACTGAATCCACATAGTGGCCAAGCACCAGGGTGACTATGGCTGAGACGAAAAGCACATAAATTAGAATATCGTTAAAATGTTTGATGAAGCGTATGAAAGCGCTTTCCTTCTTTTTTTCAGGCAGTTGGTTGGGCCCGAAACGCTCCAGGCGAATGGCGGCCTCCTGGGAGGTTAAGCCGCTGTCTAAATTGGTTTCAAGCTCAGCGGCAATGGTTTCAATTTCAAGTGAGTGGCATCGGCTTTTTTTTTCAATGTATTCTTTACGCATATTTTACTCCAGTTCAATATTTACTTTATATATTTTAACATAATATGGGTGATTGATGAAGTTATCATTGACATATAAAATATTAATGTAAAAATTTTATATTTTTATTGATATTTGAGCTTGCTTTTTATTTGACTATTAATTAACATGAAAAGTGGACCACCTGACTAAGATAATAGTGCTGGTAATTTTAAGGCAGCCATGCTAATATATAACAAAATAACTGGTGATGTATTGTGGCTCCAGTAAAGCGATAGAAAGGAGATTGCCGCCATGCCCATAAGCATTCCAATGGAACTGAAAGAGTTCATTTCCGGCCGAACCGCCTGGGTGGCTACGGCCGACAGTTCAGGCCAGCCAAATGTGGCCCCTAAGGGCACGTTGAAGGTCATTGATGACCAGACGCTGGCCTTTGCGGATCTGTTTTCAGTCAAGACCCGCCAGGCGCTGGAAGAGAACGGAAAAATTTCTGTGGCTGTGATTGAAAGTGGTAAACCAATCGGTTACCAGTTCAAAGGCACGGCCGAACTTTTGAACACCGGCCCGCTTTTTGAGGATTTTTGTGAAAATCTGAAAAAGGCCGGCATGCCCGCGCCAGCCTATGTCACCAAAATAACGGTGGAAGAAATCTACAATCTGGCTCCAGGGCCGGAGGCTGGCAAAAAAATCCTGTGACGCCTGGCCCCGTCCGAACAAGGCCCGTCCGCGACAATGCGGTCGGGCCTTGTTTGTTGTAAACTATTGAAATGGGTGAACCGGTGGGATACAATACTTCCTGGAAGCTCGAAATTGCATCAGGCCCGCCCATGGTGAGGCTTTCAGGTTCCCATAGCCAAGGGGCGCCGTCTTAATACGATGATGGCCGCCAAAACCAGCGCCACGGGAAAGGGCCGCCCAGACATAGCCCCGTGCGGGCCACGCACGCACAAGGAGATTTAGCATGCCCTACCCAGGTGACATATTAAAATCACGCGCGGTGATCAAGCCCGGACTATATGCGGTCATCCCCCCTGAGGGGCTGGTCTATAACGTCATACCCGGATTTGAAGGATGTAGACTGACCATCCTGTGCACCCCAAAACTGGGGGCCGGTTTTGTTCAGATTATTGGCGAAGCCGCTCCAGGCGGCGGCACTTCTATACCATACGGCCTTGATGATGATGTCGAGTGCTTCGTTTATTTTCTGGAGGGGCCAGGCACCTTAAAAGTCGGTATCGGCGCGGTTGGCGAAGAGCTGCGCCAGGGTGGATACGCCTATGCCCCGGCCGGAGCGGGACTGACCATAAAAAATATTTCAGAAACGCCAGGCCGTTTTCTGCTTTACAAACAGCGCTATATACCCCACCCCCATCCCGGCCGCCAGCCCTGGCCGGTCTTCGGGCAAATACATGAGCTTAAAGAGATGGAATATACGGGCATGGCCAATGTTTTCATCACTGATCTTCTGCCTACTGATGAAGCTTTTGATATGAACATGCACATTCTGTCGTTCTTGCCGGGCGGGAGCCATGAATTCGTGGAGACGCACGTTCAGGAGCACGGGGCCTACATCTATGAAGGCGAGGGGCTGTACCTGCTTGATGATCAATGGCTGCCGGTGAAGCGGGGCGATTTCATCTGGATGGGGGCCTATTGCAAGCAGTGCTGTTACGCGGTGGGGCGCGGACGGTTGAGCTACATCTACTCCAAAGACTGCAACCGCGATGTTGAAATATGAAAGCCGTAATTGAAACCGAAAGGCTCACCCTGCGCCGGTTGACTCTGGACGACCGGGCGGCGCTGTCCCGCCACCTTCAGGATCCGGAGGTCATGCGGGCCTATGAGCACGCTTTCAATGACCGGGAGGTTGACGACTGGCTGAACAAAATGCTGAATCGCTATGAGGAGCACGGTTTGGGGCTTTGGGCCATGGTTTTGAAATCCACCGGCCAGTTGATCGGGCAGTGCGGCCTGACTTTGCAGGAGCTGGACGGCCGCCGGGTGGCCGAAGTCGGCTATTTAATGGAAAAGGCTCATTGGAGACAAGGCTACGCCATTGAGGCGGCCAGGGCCGCCCGCGATTATGCCTTTAACCAGCTGGGTTATGATGAGGTATACTCCATCATTCGCGATACCAATGCGGCGTCTCAGCGGGTGGCGGCCCGAAACGGCATGAAAGTGCGGGGGATAGCGGTCCGGCGTTATTACGAGATGGACATGCCGCACCTGATATACTCTGTGCCGCGTGGGCGGATTGAGGCGAGCGGGGCAGGCCCCGGTAATTTTCATGTTATCAGCGGCGGTCCCGGCTCCGGCAAAAGCACCCTGATCCAGGCTTTGCGCCAAAGGGGCTTTCGCACCACGCTGGAAGCGGGACGGGTTATTATTCAGGAGCAATCGGCCATTGGCAGCCAGGCCCTGCCGTGGGCCGACCGGGCGGCTTTCGCGGAGTTGATGCTCGGCTGGGAGATACATTCCCACCGGGAGTCCGGTCAGGAACGCGGCCCGGTGTTTTTTGACCGGGGCGTGCCGGATGTGGCCGGGTATCTGAAGCTGTGCGGTCTGCCTGTGCCGGGCCATGTGCATAAGGCCTGTGAAGAATTTCGCTATAACCCGCGCGTTTTTATCGCGCCGCCCTGGCGGGAGATATATCATGCGGATGCGGAACGGAAGCAATCCTGGGCCGAAGCCGAAGCCACCTGTCAATCCATGATTGACACCTATTCCGCTTATGGCTACAGAATTGAACTGCTGCCGCTCGCCTCAGTCGAAGAGCGGGTGAGGTTCGTTCTTAAATCGCTTTTTTCTAATCTTTGACTGTGCGTCAATAGATGGAGCGTTTGCTGTACATCATCACGCACTGACAATTGCTTTTTGACGGCATATTGACCGTGCGCCGGTAAAAAATTAAAATCCTGATTCCCTGACCGCCGCCACTCCAACATAGGAAAGAGCCCTTCCGGCCAGACTCTGTCGGCGGCCGTGAAGGTTAGCCATTCCCGTCAGCGCGGCGGGAGGGCTTGCCATCCCTTCGACTTCACAGCGAGCCAGATAGACGGCCTTTTCCGGCCACAGCTGGCCTTGCGGCCCCTGCCGGGACGGAAGAGGCCCGCCCTTGACCGAGGCCAGGGCGGGCTTGTTGATCTCAGCCACGGTTCCTGGAGAGATGGAGATCACTTTGATTTTGTATGGCCCGCCGCTCTGGACGGAGTTGGGCAGGAACACCCCCTGGTCGCCGGGTGAAAGGCGCAGCAGATCCTCTTCCGGCACCATCACTTCCACCACGGCCTTGCCGCCGATCAAATAGACCAGCGGCTCTTTGGCGGCCACCCATTGTCCGGGGGTCACATCCAGAGCCACCTCCCTCACTTCACCGTAGAACGGGGCAATGAAGACCATTCGATCCCGTGAGGCGTTCAGCGCGGCCTCCTCAGCGATAACTCCGGCCAGTTCCTCCCGCTGGGCACCATAGTCACGCCAAAGTTCCGTGGCCAGACCGGCGTTGGCTGTCTGGATCTCCAGCGCCCGGCGGGCCAGGGCGCGTGATTTCAGTTGAAAATCAATATCCGGGGCGGCCAGCTGCAGAATTATCTCACCGGGCCGCACTTTGTCGCCGACTGCCGGAAGCTGTGATTCCAGGAGTGCCCCGGCTGGAGAGTGAAAGGTGTAAGTTTTTTCTGAATCCAGAATAGCCGGGGCCACCACTGATGAGCGCCAGGGGATGAAGCAGGAAATGACCACAAACAGCAGCAGCGCGCCCCAGGGAGTCAGGTGGGCTTCGGTCCGCAAGCGATACCATTCGCGGATTTCTTTGACAATAGGCCAGCCCAGAAACCAGATAATTTCCACCAGAAACAGAACGATTCCCAGCGCCTTGAAAAACATGTGGTAGACGAGAAAGGCTATGCCCAGAAAGAGGAAGAAGCGATATATCCAGGTGCACCAGGAATAGATCACGCACATAGCCACCGCCTTTGAACTCATTGGTTCTGGCGGTTCCTTATCCACGCCGATGACCTTTTTTCGCAGATACCACTTGCCGACGGCAAAGGCTCTGGTCTGGAGCATGGGCATTTCGAAAAGGTCGCTGAGGATGTAATAAGCGTCATAACGCATAAAAGGGTTGGCGTTAATGGCCAGGGTTGATATCCAGGTGACCCCGGCCAGGGTCAGGGCCATATCGCGCATCAGGCCGGGGGGCAGCCACAGCCAGGCCAGGGAGGCCAGAGCGGCCAGGGCCAGTTCGGCCCCCACACCGGACAGTCCGATCAGCAGACGGTCGCCCCTTCGGCGGCACTTCCAGGCTTCGGTGGTATCGGTCCAGAGGAGGGGGTAGAAGCACATCAGGGCTATGCCGATGGAGGGGACTCGCAGCCCCAGGAGTTTGGCGGCATAGGCGTGTCCCAGTTCGTGGGCGGCTTTGGATATGCCCATGGCCAGAAGCACCATGATTGCGCCTTGTATGGAAAAGAGAGTTTCCAGGTCGCGGCGAAAGAAAGAGGCGTTGCGCAGCACCATCACCAGCCCCAGGACGGCCAGCAGACTGATGATGAATAGGGCCTTCCGGCTGAAAAGAGGGCGGACCAGCGGTAGAGTTTGGTTGAGGAATCTGTCGGGTTTGAAGAGGGGCACCCGCAGGAAGAGGTAATTTTTGACCAGAAACATGAGGGGCGATACTTTTTGGCGGGCGGCCATATTTTTCAGCCAGCCGGTCCCAGCCCGGCCCTGTGGGATGTTCAGGCCGTTATTTTTGACGAACATCACCACTTTCTGAACATCTTCGGCGGTAGGATGAAGGGTTGTTTTATCGGTGATGTCTTTGGCAATGGCCTCGGGATCAGACATTGACCACCTGGATAGAATTTCCATTTCCAGCCAACCTAGCCTGAAAAACCTGTGCCCCACCGGATCATGAATGGTGTAAGTGGGTGCGCCGTGGCCGGTCACGGGGCCTTTAGTGATGGAAAGTTCCTGCCGTAAGACCGGCCAGGGTTCACCAGGGTTTGTCATTGTTATCTAATTCTCATTCATTTGGAATAGTAGTGGAATGCGGCCCCTGGCCGCGCAATTTAAAGGACTTGGCCTAATAGGCCAACCAAAGGGTTCCACCCTCTGGACTCCGGCTGGGGGAGGGCCCACGCGGGCCCTACCCCAGACCCCACCCGCGCCAGGGGGGCGGAGCCCCCTGGACCCCCAAGAGGTCAGGGTCAGCTTACAATTTCACCTTCCCGCATCGCCGCAACTCGCTTCGAGTACGAAGCTCAGACAAGCGGCGACGCTTCATACACTCTCCGCTTTAAACGCTGTCGGCCGCTTCACATTGGGCTGTTACATCTTGCTATAGGCAGCTTCATTGGATGTTTGTGGCTTCACGTATGTTCGGCTGATTACTTTTTTCCCTCCACTAGCTTTTCCAGCGCTGTAACGGTGAGACTTGGCCGTCTTTTTTTTAATGAGCAACTCATTGAAAAGCGATAGGTGGCGGAGAGACGCACTACCAGCACTGGAAAGGGCCTTTAAGGGGAAGCTGATTTAAGCCGAACATACGTGAACTACCACTCAGCTGATGAAGCTGCCTATCGCGGAATGTTACAGCACAACGAAAAACCACCTATAGCACCAGAAACCGAAGCAGTCTGAAGCGTCGCCGCTTGTCTGAGCTGAGCTTGCGAAGCGAGTTGCGGCGATGCGGGAAGAAGAAAGTTAAAACTGACCCTGACCTCTTGGGGGTCCAGGGGGCTCCGCCCCCCTGGCGCGGGTGGGGTCTGGGGTAGGGCCCGCGTGGGCCCTCCCCCAGCCGGAGTCCAGAGGGTGGAACCCTTTGGTTGGCCCTTCGGGCCAAGTCCTTTAATCGCGCGGCCGTAGGCCGCTTTCCACACTCTTTACCATCCCAGCCATTGCCGCATCTTCATTATTGGCTTTCGTAGAACGACGTAAATAAGCGGGGCACGCGTGCCATAAACTTTAGCGCTCCCCCGCACACCCAGGCGAATCGTATCGCCGTCCGGCGGAAAATCGGCCCGTAACCTGAATGCCAATCCAGCCTGCGAGGTTTCCTGGGCCTGATATCCCGCCTGATAAATCACAGCCTTTTGAGGCGAAGCCGGGCTGATGTTGGGAAAAAACAAAACTTCATCACCCGCTTTCTGCGGAATATATTCATCCATCGGCAAAAACACTTCCAGCCGCACTTTGGCCGGATCAGCCACCGTCATAATACGCTGGCCCAGTGAGACCGGCTTTCCCGCCCATTCCTCCGGCGCATCCACCAAGGCCACCCCATTGATGGGGCTGGTAATGGCCGCTCGCTCCAGAAGACTTTCCACATAAACCTTCTCAGCCTCAAGCTGCTCCACTCGTCCATTGAGATAGGCCAGCCGCAGCTTAGCCTCACGGTCACCAAGGGCTTGCTGGCGGCCCTGCCGCAACTCCACCCTGGCCACATCCAGGGATTTGACGGCCACCGCCAGACGGGTGTTCAGCTCGGTAGTGTCCAGTGTCAGAAGTAGATCGCCACTCTTCACCTCAGCGTTGGGCGCAACCTGTATCCGCTCCACTACTCCATCCAGAGGCGAACGAACCGGCCAGGGATCTTCGGCGATCACTTCCGCCGGGGCCAGAACACTCTGACGCAGAGGGAAAAGCATGATTAGAAGAAGCGCGATTCCTATTATTTTAGCCCGTTTGGAAATGATGGCCAGAAAATCACGGCGACGCTCGAAAGCCACGCTGAGGCTGTGACCATAGGCCCCGGCCAAATGCTGAAGCATACGCAGGTCGGCCGGGGTAAAGGGATTCTGACTGAAAAGGGTGAGCACGCCAAACAGTGGCGGTTTTTCCGGGCGGACCGCCTCCTCAGGCGCGGCTCCATCAGAAGATGGGGACTCAGCCATGAAGGGCCAAAGCGGCAGAGGCACAAACAGACCGTAAGCCGGAAGCCAATCAGCCCATTCGCTTTTCAGGTCTTCGGGAAGGTCTTCGGCGGTGAAGGGAAGGGCCGGTGCGGTGGTTTCTTCCGCTTCCCATTTTTGCTGTAGGTGCCGGCGAAGACGCCCCATCCATTGCAGATAGGGGGAATTCTTATCCGGCACAGCCAGGCCGGAAACCGCCATTGGGCTGGATGAATCCTCACCCCGCTGCCGCCAGAGCACAGCCTGCCGGTAAGGCATCAGAAGCCGCGTTTCATTGACCACAATGAACGGCAGTTCCTTGGTCTCAGCCTGACGCAGCCTTTCCTCAATCTGAAGCAGAACGGCCATACGGCTAATGGCGGCGTTGGCCGATTGCTCCGCGCCGCCGTCCACTGCGCCTTTCGGTTTCAGGGAGACTGAAGGGCCCGGCTGGCCGCTCATGACCGGCTCTCCGCCTCATCCATTATCACCAGCCCGGTCATGCCCGGCAACAGGCCGTCAGCCCTCCCGGTGATATGGCCGTAAACCCGGATGGACTGGGTGAGCGGATCGACCTTGCCGCCTAATCGGTCTATTTCAGCCGAATAGGTCTGGCCGGTTTCATCCACCTGAACACTGAACACCGCCCCCGGCCGCAAAACAGCAATCCAGGCCGAGGGCATCATGAATTCCACTTCCATCGGCCCTTCCTGGGATATCTCCAGAAGTGGCATGCCTTCGGCCACATGCTGAAAAGGCTTCACTTCAAGCTGGCTGATCCGGCCGTTCCAGGGGGCTTGAATCCGGCAGAGCGTCACCATCTCTTCAGCCATCTTCATTTCCGCTTCAGCCGAATCAAACTGGGCCTGGGCCATTTGAACGTCAAGCGCGCCGCGTGAACCCAGCGAATGCAGTTTTTTGACCACTTTCAACTGGGTAGCGGCCTGGTCTCGCGCACCCTTGGCCGCGTCGCGCCGCAAAAGATGAAGCCGGTCGTCAACCTGAGCCAGAAGGTCCCCCTCTCTGACCTCATCGCCATCACGTACCGGCACTTCCGTCAAGCGCCCGCCCACCGGCGCGGAGAGCATGACCATCACCGGTGCTCGCAGCTCAACCCGGAGGCCGCCGTCCAGCCAGTGGAGGCCGTCATCGGAGAGATCATAGAGCGAGGCCTGAACGGCGGCGGTAGCCTTGGGCATGGAACTGCCGCCAGTCTCCGCCGCCGCCGGGGCGGCATGCCACAACATAAGGGCCGTCAGGGCCAGGATTCCAGAAAATTTACTTGGCACGTACATTTCGCTCAACGGCCGCCCGGCGATCATTAACATTCAGGCCGTCCTTAAAAACGACCGGCGGCTCCACATCATCAACCGGCTCTTCAACGGCCAGCTGGGGCAGTGAGCCGGAGGCCATCATAACCAGACCGGATTCAACAGCCCGGGCGATTTCATCAATGGTCGCGTCCGCCGGCAATTCGTCGGCCATGCCCACGCCAACTGAAAAATAGAGATTACCGAGCGCGGTGTAGGCTCCGACCCGGCTCATGTCATACGACAGGGCGCTGTTGATGGTTTGGGCTTTCTGCTGAACCAGGGTCAGACGGCCGTCGGCTTCCAGAGCCACTTCCTGCTGCACCTGACGAAGCAGACGCTCTTCCAGCAATTTCAACTCCCCGGCCGTCTCCCATTCACTGATGGACAGGTTGTACTGATGAAGGCTGAGGTTGATCTGCACCAGGGTGGCCATGCTCAGGGCCAGACGGCGCATCTGAGTCAGCTCCTGACGATTTTCAGCCGCTTTTTTACCTTTGGGGCCGGTGCCGGCTATCTTCAGAAGGCTGGCCGAAACCTGAACGCCAACTTCCGACCAGTGATCGTAAACCAGATAGGGGTTGTTATCGAGGTTGAAGGAGGCCAGTAAACGCACGGCCGGGAACATTTTCAAAATTTCCTGCTTAATGGACGCAATGTCGACGCGCTCCTGATAGCGCTCTTCACGCAATTCCGGGCGGCGGGCCAGGCCCATCAATTCCAGATCCTCAATGCTGTGCCGCATCTCCGGCAGGGGGAAAGGTTTGCTGGTGAGGGTAAATTTATCCCTGAGGGGAAAATTGCACAGCGCGGCCAACTGCACCTGAGCCTGTTTCATGTCGCTTTCAATGCGCTTGAGCTGGGCGATTATGTTCATCAGTCGGCGCTGGTTTTCCAGCACATTCTGAAGGGGTTCGGCCTTTTCCCGCTCAATGCGCTTATACATGGCCAGGGCCTGTTCGGCCTCCCGGATGAGGGGAGTCAGTCGGCCCATATATTTCTGGGAAGTGTAGGCCCGGTAATAGGCGGCCACTACATCCTTGACGATGGTGTTAATGACCCGGCGGCGGCGTTCCATGGTTATCAGAACGCGGTCGGCCTGCTGCTTGGCCTGATAATAGCTCAGGCCGCAATCAAGGATGGACCAGGAAAATTCAAGATTGCCCCATTGCCGCCCCGGTTCGCTGGAATACGAGGGTTCCAAACTTTCCCTTCTGGTGCGGAATGACATTGAGGTGGAAGCGCTGATGTTCGAACGGTCATAAAAATAGCCGTTGGCGCTGAGATCCGGCAGCATGGAGACAGCGGCCAGCACTCTTTCGCTTTCGGCCAGAATGTTCTCACTCAAGGCCAGGCGATGATCGAGGTTGAAAGCAATGGCCCGGATAATCGCTTCTTCCAGGCTGAGTTTGCCGTCCGCCGAAAGCCCGGGGACTCCCTCCATCAGGGCTTGTTGATCGACTTTGGCCAGGGTCAGGAGCTGGCCTTCGGTATAGGGCTGAGGCTTCACGCTGCAGGCGGAGAGCCCCAGAACAGTAACGAGGAAAAGAGACAGAAAACATAAAGAGCGGATTTTCGTCCAGCCCGCCCCCCGCTCAGCCTGAACGGCCGCCAGAGTCTGTGCTTCAGTTTTCCGCAAAATAAACAATTTTCCAGAGGTGGTGAAGTGCGCCATCATCAAAACCAATTCTCCCGGTCAAAATTAAGTGTCTATGCCCGGCCCAGAGGGCTGAACAATGTTATGAGTCTATATTACGAAGACCCAAGCCTGTTTCAGGCCCGGCCGTCATTTAATAATTTGTGTGGCATTTTGTATTTATATAAAAAGGCACGTCCAATTGCATCGATGTCTCTTTCTTGTCTCTTTTTACTTAATCAAAAAATCCGATCCTCTTTCTTTAGAAAGAGCCAATCCAAACAAAATAAAATAACGCCGAAGAGCGGACAGACCATCCGGGCTGTGTTATCGGATACTGCTTCCGTTTATAATACATTGTGTAATGTATCATAAGTACATCATAAATACAATCAGGAAAACATCGGATTATTTAATTATGAAGGTTGGCGAACACAGCTATGATGGTGTGATTAGTGAGAAAAAAACCATTGCCGGGCATTATTTTCAGCATCAAATAAGTAAGTAAAGATGTTTGGGTATATTCAAGAGTCTTTATAAAAGCAATGTGATCTGACTTTAACAAACATTAGTGTAAAAAGTGAGTATATATAACTAAGCATATAATACGACACCTGCCGTGTTGCCGCCGCAAAGCAGTGATCTTGCGCGGCCGGCGTTGAATATATATAATATTTTATTTACGGTCAGAAATATAATAAATAATGTGAGCCCTTCTTATTGTAAAGAGGCCTGAAGATTTCAGCCGCAGCGGTTCATTCAGAGATTTTATCAATTGAAAACAATAGTATAACTATAATAGGACTTGGCTTAATAAAAACAATGTCGCAATTATACCAGCCCACTGTTTTCCGTATTAAGAATAAAGAGTATTCGGTTGATTGCGGCAGAGCCTTGTCACACAAGCCTTTAACGCGGTCCTCCGCTTTCCGGTGACGCAGATATATCGCTAATTAAATTAACATATAACTTTTACATCAGAATCCGATAATGATGATTGACATTTCCGGGATGATCACTTATATTAATTTTATAGTCAAACGCAGGCAAAGCATAGAATAATTTAATAATAAGCGAATTCTTATTATCTACGAAACCCTATATTGCAATCCTGGCCTGATTTGAATCGAGCACTTCGTGCCAAGGCCGATCTAATCAAAGCAAGTTTTATTCTGTAAATTGCTGCAGATAGTAGTGGTATTTTTGGCGGGATAATTTCCGCTGTCGGCTCTGCTTGCCTATGCTCTCCAAGAGCATGGCGAAAAGGCTTAAGAGATGAACTTTTGACTGGAAGGGCGCCGCAGCGGCCATTTTTTTGGCTCCGCGGAAAACCGGTAAGAAGGGACTTGAGTCAGTTTTTTAAACAAGGTGTTTATATGAGAACAGAATTTTCAAACGAAGTGATTGATCAGTGGAAAATTATAGGTCCGGTCATGACAGCTTTGGGTTCCATAACCCGCCAGCGGATAATTATGCTGTTTGAACCCGGCGAACAGTTGAACATAAAGAAAATTGCTGATCAGTTCAACTTGTCCAGAACCGCGGTGGTGCATCATATCGGAGTCTTGCAGGATGCGGGCATCCTTAAGGGTGAAAGAGTTGGCAAAGAAGTTGTCATGTATGTCGACTGGGAGTTGATTTCCATAACCATGGATAAGATTAAGAGCTATATCGCAACTTTCGGCAACGCCGCCAAATCACTCGGACACTCCTGATTTCCAGGCCGCCTTGCATTAACTTCCGTCTTTACCTGGATACTTAAGAGGCCGTTCCTTTGGAAGGAATCGGCCTTTGGCTTTTTAGGAAATCGATTACCTATTCCTTCCCATCTTCCCCGTCATCCTCGCCTATCTCAACTTTAGGTGACACCAGAATCTTGCTGATGGTGTGGTTGTCTATATTCAAGATGGTGAAAACGGCTCCGTAAAGCTCCACCGAGTCCCCCTCCTGAGGCACTTCGCCGAATTTTTCCACCAACAGGGCCGCCAGCGTCCGGTAATGCTCTTCAGCGTCAGGGCCGAGATCCAGCTCCAGCCATGATTTCAGTTCATCGGGCGAAACCGTGCTGTCCACCAGAAAAGAGCCGTTGGCCTGGGCGCTTACCTTGGGTTCCTCATGGTCAAACTCATCCTGAATGTTGCCCACAATAGCCTCAATGACATCCTCCATGGTTATCAATCCCTGCCAACTGCCGTATTCATCCCAAACCAGCCCGAACTGCTGATTTTCGTGCCGCATTCTTTCCAGCACATCGTCTATGGCCAGGTGGTCGTAAATATAGAGGGCCGGGCGGACGAAGTTGCCCAAGGTCTTGTCCAGAGGTTCGTTAAGAAGATCTTTGGCGTGAAAAAAGCCCACGATATTGTCCTTGTCCTGCTCCTTGTAGAGGGGGAAGCGGGTATGGCCTTTTTCCCGGACTATATTAATGGCCTCTTCCACTGTGTTTTCTGTGCTCATGGAATAGACCCTGGTGCGGTGGACCATGATATCGCGAGCGTAGCGGCGGTCCAGATTGAAGATATTATTGACAAAACGTTCCTCATCCTCATCCAGTTGCCCACCGGCCTTGGACTCCGCGATCAAAATTTTCAGTTCGTCGGTCGAGTGGGCTTCGCTGGAATGCAAATCAGCCGCGCCGACCAGCCTGATGGTCAAGTTGGCAGCCGCGTTAAGTATTTTCACGCCGGGCAGGAACAAGAAGTAGAAAAACCGCATCGGAAGGGCCAGAAGCAGCACGGTGGCTTCAGAGGCGCGTATGGAAATGGTTTTCGGGGCCAGCTCGCCAAAAACCACATGGGCGAAGGTGATGATGCTGAAACCGGCCACGAAGGAAAAAGTGTGGATCAGATTGGCATTGGTTATGCCCAGGGCTTCGAAGATGGGCCTCAGCAGTGAGGCCACGGCCGGTTCACCCAGCCAGCCCAGCCCCAGGCTGGAGAGTGTTATGCCCAACTGGCAGACGGAGAGGTAGGCGTCGAGGTTTTCGCGGCCGAACAGGGCGGCTTTGGCCCTGGCATTGCCGTCTCTGGCCAGCACTTCCAGGCGGGTGACCCGGATTTTGACAAAGGCGAACTCCGCCGCCACGAAAAGTCCATTCAAAAGAACCAGAAGAGCCGCACCGCCGAGCATTATCGCTGTATTCATATATCTGGGTAGCCTTTTTCCATATTATTTATCGTGACAGCCCTCATGGGCCTCTAAGCGGTTCGCCGGGGTGTCAAACGATGCGCTTCCCCGCCGTAAACTTCTCTCCGGTCGAAACCACCGCACAGGAACCAGAGCTTCGCCCTGAACCTTACCATTCTTGTCTATTATATGGTATGATATGAAAAAGGCAATCCACTTTGCAATAAAAGTGGACCCCCTCCACAATATTAATGACGTTAATTTTCATAAAGGAGAACAACATGGATAAAACGGCCGAGCTTTTCATGAGCGGACAGATTCATGATCCCTTCACTGTTCTGGGAGCTCACGCACAGCGCCGGGGGGAGGATTCAGGTACTGTCTACAGGGCCTATATTCCCGGAGCCAAACAGGTGGCGGCCCTTCTGGCCGAAGGCGAGCTGGAGCTGGAAAAAGTCCATCCGGCCGGGCTGTTTGAATGCTTCAAGGCCGGGCCGCATGTTTTCAAACCCTATCGCCTCAAGGCCGATTTCGGCTCCGGCAATGTTTCCACCTTTTATGACGCCTACAGCTTCACTCCGGTGATGTCCGAATATGACCTGTTCCTCTGGAATCAGGGCAATCATTATAAAATATATGAAAAACTGGGGGCCCATCATATGGTCCACCAGGACGTGAACGGCGTGACGTTCGCCGTCTGGGCTCCGGCGGCTAAAAAAATCAGCGTGGTCGGCGACGGCAATTTCTGGGACGGCCGCCGTCACCACATGCGTCCGCGCGGTTCTTCCGGCGTGTGGGAGCTTTTCGTGCCCCACGCCAAAATCGGCACCATGTATAAATTCGAGATCACCACCCAGGACGACACCATCCTCATGAAAAGCGACCCCATGGCTTTTCTGATGGAGCAGCGCCCCCGGACGGCCTCCATTGTCTACGACATGAACAATTATACCTGGAGCGACGACGAGTGGCTGCAAAAGCGGGCCAACACCAACTTCCTGGAACAGCCCATGAGCGTCTATGAGGTCCATCTTGGTTCCTGGCGCAAAAAAAACGGCTGGGAGTGGCTGACCTACCGCGACGCGGCCGATCAGCTTGTGCCCTACGTCAAGGACATGGGCTTCAACTGGGTTGAATTCATGCCCCTGGCCGAGCACCCCTTCGACGCCTCCTGGGGCTATCAGGTCACCGGCTACTATGCGGCCACCTCCCGCTTCGGTGACCCGGACGACCTGCGCTACCTGATCGACAAATTCCATCAGGCCGGCATAGGCGTGATGATCGATTGGGTTCCGGCCCACTTCCCCAAAGACGCCTACGCCCTGGAATATTTCGACGGCACCCACCTCTATGAGCACGCCGATCCCCGCCAGGGCGAGCACCGCGACTGGGGCACCCTCATCTTTAACTACGGCCGCAATGAAGTTAAAAACTTCCTGGTCGCCAATGCCCTCTTCTGGGTTGAGCAATACCACATCGATGCCCTCCGCGTCGACGCCGTGGCCTCCATGCTCTATCTCGATTACTCCCGCAAGGAGGGCGAGTGGATTCCCAACAAGTTTGGCGGGCGGGAAAACCTGGAAGCTATTGAGTTCATCAAAACGCTCAATACCAAGCTCTATGAAATGTATCCCGGAGCCATGACCATCGCTGAAGAATCCACCGCTTTCCCGGCCGTCTCCCGCCCGGTGCATCTTGGCGGCCTGGGTTTCATGTTCAAGTGGAACATGGGCTGGATGCACGACATGCTTGATTTTATGGAAAAGGAGCCCATCCATCGCCGCTACCACATGGACCGTCTGACCTTCGCGCTCCTTTATGCTTTCCACGAAAATTTCACCCTGCCCCTTTCCCACGATGAAGTCGTCTACGGCAAGCGCTCCCTATGGGACAAGATGCCGGGCGACTATTGGCAAAAGAGCGCCAACCTCCGTCTCCTTTTGGGCTATATGTTTGCCGAGCCCGGCAAGAAGCTCCTCTTTATGGGCGGGGAATTCGGCCAAATCTCAGAGTGGAATCACGCCACCCAGCTTTCCTGGGAGCTTCTTAACAACCCCGCCCACCGCGGCCTGGCCAACTTCACCCGTGACCTCAACAATATGTATACCAGCCAGCCTGCCATGTATGAGCTGGATTACAGCTTTGAAGGATTTGACTGGATAGACTTCCGCGACCAGGAGTCCACGGCGGTCAGTTTTATCCGCAAAGGTCACAACCCCGACGAGGAAATAGTCTTCACTTTCAACTTTACGCCCGTGCCCCGCCACAATTACCGCATAGGCGTCCCCCGCGAAGGGTTCTGGACAGAATTGCTCAACTCTGACTCCGCCTACTACGGCGGCTCAGACCTTGGCCTGGGCGGCGGTGTCGCCAGCGATCCTATCCCAACTCACGGCCGCCCCCACAGCGTCAACCTGACCCTCCCCCCCCTGGCCATGTTAGCCCTTAAGCGAAAAGTGGCGTAAGAGAAGAGGGGGGCTCTGCCCCTCCACCCCGCAAGGGGGTTTTCTGGGAAAGGCAGCCCCCTTGACCCCCATCGATATCTCTCCGCCGAAGACGTCGGAGAGATATCGACGAAGTTCAGGCGGCTCCGGCCGCCCTTGTCGGCGTTGATGGCAAAATCCCCTCTCTCTAACGCCGCTATTTCATTTAAGGGCCAACAGGGCCAGGCTGGGGACAGCAATTCTAATTATGGCCGATGCCGCCGCATAAAGCCGGGGTCGAGCGTAGCGAGACGGAACGCCAGCGATTGGTTTTGACGGAAAAATAGCCGCTCGCGAAACAAAAACCACGCTTTTTGTGTAGCTACGAGCCGTAAGTTTAGAAAAAAGTCATAATTAGAATTGCCAGGCCGGGGATAGTTGCACGAGCTGACAAAGCAGGGGGCGGAGGTTAAAAATTTTCTGTAGAGAACCATTGATTCAGCGCCACTTGTCTGAGCCCCAGCCTGCGAAGCGAGTTGTGGCGCTGAAATAAGGGTGAACGATGCCTTTCGTAAAAAATTTTTAACCTCCGCCCCCGGCCCACCGCCTCTGCCCTGCATTCAGCGAGTGATTTGACCGGCATGGTGCCGGTATCACCATATGAGGACAACGATGATATTCGATTTAGAAAAAGAAACCCTCCCAAGGGAGGATCTGGAAGCTCTTCAACTGCGCCGCTTGGTGGACCTCTGCCGCCGGGTTTACGCCAATGTGCCCTTTTACACCAAAAAGTTCGATGAACTGGGCGTCACCCCCGATCACATCAAGAGCCTGAATGATCTCTCCAGTCTGCCCTTTACTGAAAAACGCCATTTGCGCGATCATTATCCCTATGGGCTTTTTGCCGTCCCCCGTGATAATGTGGTGCGCCTCCACGCCTCCAGCGGCACCACCGGCCGCGTCACCGTGGTCGGATACACCCGCCGCGACATCGATAACTGGGCCGACCTCATGGCCCGCTCCCTGGCCGCCGCCGGGGCCGGACGCCGCGATATGGTCCATATCGCTTATGGCTACGGCCTATTCACCGGCGGTCTGGGCGCTCACTACGGGGCCGAGAGGCTCGGGGCCACGGTCGTCCCCAGCTCCAGCGGCGCCACTCGCCGTCAGGTCCAGTTTATGCGCGATTTGGGGGCCACCGTGCTCTGCTGCACCCCTTCCTACGCCCTGCATCTCCATGAGGCCGCCCGCGAAGAGGGGCTGGACTTCAGAGACAAAAATATGATGCGCCTGACCACCGGCGTTTTCGGAGCCGAACCCTGGTCTGAGGAAATGCGCCATACCATTGAAAAAAATATGGGCATCAATGCCATGAATGTTTATGGCCTCTCTGAAATCATGGGGCCGGGCGTGGCCATGGAGTGCGTTGAGGCCAAAGAAGGGCTTCACATTTTTGAGGATCACTTCCTGCCGGAAATCATTGACCCCGATACCGGAAAAGTGCTGCCTATGGGCGAGGAGGGCGAACTGGTGCTGACCACCCTCACCAAAGAGGCCGTGCCCCTGGTGCGTTATCGCACCAGAGACATCACCCGCCTCATTAACGTCCCCTGCCGCTGCGGCCGCACCCATGTCCGCATGGACAGGGTTATGGGCCGCTCCGACGACATGCTCATTATTCGCGGCGTCAACGTCTATCCCTCCCAGATCGAGGCCATTCTGGTGGAAACCGAGGGGCTTACCCCCCACTATCAGATCATGGTCGACCGGGTGGACAATCTTGACCAGATGGAAGTTCAGGTTGAGCTGTCTGAAGACTTCCTGGCCGGCGGTGAAGTTAAGCGGCTCCAGAATATGACCAAGCACCTGACCCGCCGCATCAAGGAATTTCTGGGCGTAACCGCCCAGGTGCGCCTGGTGGACCCCAGAAGCCTCAGCCGCAGTGAAGGCAAGGCCCAGAGGGTTATCGACAATAGAAAAGGCTGAGGCCCGGCTGAGAGCCGCGTCCAGTTCAGACGGAAGCGAATTGACACCTTTTTGCACAGCCTCTCTTATTATGCTGTGAGGAATGTCCTAAGAAAAAGTTAAAGTTCCACGCGTTCCGTCCGAAAAGTGAGGAAAGAATGAAAACTGAGCAGCTATCCATCTTTCTTGAAAATAAACCCGGCCGCCTAGCCGAAGTGGCCGAAGCCCTGGCCAGAACTAAAATCAACATCCGGGCCCTCTCTCTGGCCGATACCGATGATTTCGGTGTTCTGCGCCTGATAGCCGACCGGCCGGAAGAAGCCAAGGCCGCCCTGCGCGAAGACGGGTTCAGCGCGCAGGTCTCGGAAGTTCTGGCCGTGGAAGTGCCTGACCATCCCGGCGGGCTGGGCCGAATCCTGTCAGCTTTTGATAAGGCTGGAGTCAATGTGGAATATATGTATGCCTGTGTCAGCCGCCCCCGGCAGGACGTGGCTATCATGATCTTCCGTCTTGATGACCTGGCCAAAGCGCTGGAAAATTTTCCTGCCGATTGCGGGCGCATCGTGCCCCCTTCGGAACTGTATACCTATTAATCCTCCTGAAGCCGGGAAATCAGCCCCAGATTTCCCGGCAATTCTCTTCGCTCATCCCAGCCCCGCAATTACCCAAAAGCCGCCATAGGCACGGGGGCACCGCTCTTAATACGATGATGGCCGCCAAAACCAGCCTCCAGGGAAACCGCCCCCCAGACCCAGCCCCGTGCGGGCCACGCACAATCTCAAGTGATTCAATATCAAAATTGCAGATTTTTACATTAAGTTTAACAATACTCATTCGCCGTCTTAAAGCCGCGCCACATTATTTAATTAAGCTTAATTTAGCCAAAAAACCCTCAATGTTTGTAACGTTTATGTCGATATGTATGGCAAGACACGGTATAAAGGACGCTATATGAAGTGTCCGGGCCGTGGGACACCGATAGCTGCGAATGTGAAAATAGTAAAGGAACTGAATGTTTATGAAGAGCGGATGTGAACCCGGCCGCTTTTCTTTAAGATCAAAAATTGCGGCTTCTTCCAATGGATCAGTTTGGAAAGGAAGCCTGGAAAATTTTTTATCCGGGCAAACCGGATTGAAAAACAACGATTCCGCCCGGACCGGGACACCAGGTGAGGATCGGGCCTTTTCCGTAGGAACAAGGTCGAGAACGGAAGGCTTCACCTTTCTGGGGTGAAGGGGAAGGGGGCCGGCGGGTTACAGCCCTTATGGCTTCGGACCCGAGACAAAAGCATGGATGCAAAAATTCTCTTAAGAGAATGAATTCACGGAGGAATAAATGGGAATGGTTCTTGAACACGAGCTGACGGCCTGCTATGCAGCCGGGAGCTTGGGGGGAACCCTGGGACGTCTGAACGAATCGTTGAGACGTCTGTCCCGGGCGCACTGCACGGGTTCCCGGGAGAAACCAGGGGGCGCGGCTGATGACTGGTTCATTGAACCGGCCAGATTAGCCCACCTCAACCAGGCACTGCGTTTGATGGCCGATGCCTGGCAGTCCAAACGGACGGCCTCGCGGTGGTTCAGCAACATTGAAGATGTTCTGGACGACCTGAAGGAAAAAACCATGATGCGGTTCTGTGAAGATCCGGACCAGAAAACGGACCAGCGCTCGGAATACCAACTGCTGGCCCAGGCCCTGGACAATTTGCAGACCGAACCGCAATTCTTGATTTAAGAACTCAGGTTCACACCGCCAGACGACCATGAAACGCCGGTCTGGATTCCGGCAGAAATGGCGACCGGGGAATTATATACTTCAACCCGGCCCATCAACATCAACCACAAAGGCCCCCTCGGGGGCCTTTGTTTTCTTGCCCGCTTTAGCTTGATTAAACCACCGGCTCTGCCGGTGGTAGGCGTTCTTAGCTTTAGCTTTAAGCAAAAGAAGCCCCCCAATGCTAAAATGATGTAGGTTTGCCGACCACATCAAATAGCATAAGGAGGCTGTCCAGTGGACAAAAACAGCTTAGCACATACCCGATGGGAATGTAAGTATCACATAGTGTTTGCGCCAAAGTATCGTCGGCAAGTGATATACGGGAAGATCAAAGTAGATGTTGGAAAGATATTGCGAGATTTGTGTGAGAGGAAAGGGGTTGAAATAATAGAGGCGGAATGTTGCCCAGATCACATCCACATGTTTGTGAGGATACCGCCGAAGTACAGCGTATCAGAGGTAATGGGGTATCTGAAAGGGAAAAGTTCATTGATGATATTCGACCGGCACGCCAACTTGAAGTACAAGTATGGCAATAGACACTTTTGGTGTCGTGGGTACTATGTGGATACAGTGGGCAAAAATGCGAAAAGGATAGTTGAGTATATAAGAAACCAACTGCAAGAGGACTTGACGGCAGATCAACTGACGATGAAGGAATACATCGACCCGTTTACGGGTGAGCCGGTAAACAAAGGCAAAAAGAAATAGCCCCTTTAGGGGCATGCCTGTGAACTGTATGCGGTTGGCAAACCATTCAATGCGCCCTCTGGCGCTGCCAGTAACATGCCCTTGTAGGGCTTGAGCAGACCACCCGCTGAGCGGGTGGTCCTGATTTGCACCGCGCCAGACTATGTTCTGTTGCAGGTGTAATTCTTAAATTTGTGGGTATACCATATGACCGCCGCCGGGAGAAATATTTTTGCCCGGCTCCGGTTCCGGGGGGTCTTTAGTCACCAGAGCCGGGCCAAAACATTTCTCCCGGCGGCTGCCTGGTCGGCCATAATCAATGGCCCCAGTCGAGTGGAGTGAACGCCGGACAGCGATTCCAAACCAACTCCGCAATTGCATGATTGAGTATTTATGGTGCAAGCCGCCTGAATCTGACCACCCTACGATTGTTCCTCGTCAATGCTTTTCGAAAAAACAGGATCAAAAGAGATATAGCCGTAAACGGCAGCCACACCCATTTCAATTCAGAAAAAACTACCGCCCGCCCCCAATCGGAAAACATGGCGGAAGGACTCATCGGGGCCACCCGGATGGGCCGCCAGGACAGGAAATGCCGTCCGTCTTCAAACGGCCAGAGGGCGGCCGGCCCCAGCCCCCCGCTGGTGGCGGCGTCCAGAACCACATGACTGGCCACGGCCAGAAAGAGGAAAAAGGCCGAAACCATCCGGCCCGCCCTCAACCAGGGTCCCAGAGCCAGACCCGCCGCGGCGGCCAGGGCCATTGCGGCCGTGGAGTGGGAAATTCCGCGATGCCCCCAGAGGCTCTCATAGGGCACGCCCATGAAAAAGCCGATGGAATCCAAATCCGGGGCCATGGAAAGAGCAACTCCGGCCACCAGCAGCCGGGGAGGGATGACTTTAGCGCCAAGAGCCAGCCCCAGAGTCAGGGCCGGGGCGGCGTGGGTTAGGACTGTCGGCATTGTTTCACTCACCATTTTCCCAATTGAAATCCTGGCCGTCCCGTGAGAAGCGGACGTGTCCTTAACATATTGGAAAATGGTGGCGCATTGATGAATAATATGTGGAATTAATATGGAACCTCCGGCTCATCGCTTCCTGACGCACAAAAACCTGATCAGGCACATCAGAAGCAGGGCCAGCCAGGAAAAGGCCTCCGCATAGGCGATAACGTCGTTTCCATAGTGGTCCACCAACCCATAGGACAGGGCGATTCTTAAACCTAAGGCCAAAAGACTGACCAGCCCTGAGAACAGCACATCCCCCTTGCCTTCAAGGTAGCCTTTTATGGCCGTGGCAATTCCGAAAGGCAGATAGAACAGCGCGATGATGCCAAAAAAATTCCGGCCGATCCGGGCTGCCTCCGCGCTCACCCCGAACATGGAAACCATCGCCCCGCCGGTCGGCACGATTATGGCCGTCAAAACAATGGACACCGCCGCCATGATTATCGCGCCGACATACAGGCCCTTTACGGCCCTCTGCCGGTTTCCGGCCCCCACGTTCTGGGCTACAACTATGGCTATGCCCGCGCCCAGATTGGTGATGGGCAACAGGATGACGCTGTCCACCCGGTAGGCGGTGGTAATGGCGGCCACGGTCAAGGTTCCGAACCCGTTCATAAAATTCTGCAAAACCAGGTTCCCGGCCGAGTGGACGCTGTACTGGATCGCCATTGGCAGGCTCAGGCCCAGCCCGCGCGACAGGATGCGCCGGTCCAAAAGGCCCTGGCCGGGGCCGAATCTCATGGCCTCATATTTTCTCACAGAATAGGCCACAATGAATATGGCCATTAAGGCCTGGGAGATGACCGTGGCCACTGCCGCCCCGCTGGCTCCGTAACGGAAGACGGCGACAAAGAGGATATCCAGCAGGATATTGGTCAGGGAGGAAATGAGGATGGCCAGAAACTGGGTCCGGCTGTCGCCCATGCCGCGCAGAACGGCGGAGTAGACGTTGTAGACCAGAAGGAAGGGAATCCCGGCCAGGGTAATCCGCAGATAGTCACGGGCAATGAAAAAGATGTCGTCCGGGGTGCTTAACAGGCGGAGAATCTCATCGGCCAGCAGCATTCCGGCCACACTCACGGCCAGGAACATGGCCCCCAGCACCAGCAAAAAAGAGGACAGAACCTTTTTCAGTTCAGCCCGCTCCCCTTCGCCATACAACTGGGCGGCCAGGATGGAAACTCCCAGCGTGAAGCCGGTGATCATCATAATGGCGAATGCGGATATGTTGACGGTCGCCCCAATGGCCGCCAGCGGAAGTTCACCTTCGACGTTGCCGACGATAAAAGCATCGGCCCAGCTGTAAAGCTGCTGCATCAATCCGCTGAGAACCAGCGGCAGGCTGAACATCACCAGGGCCTTGGCCAGGCTGCCTTTGGTCATGTCTGTGGAGATAAGTCACCTCTGTTTAGAAGTCAAGATTGTAATTTCGGAGTAACTATTCAGCCGGTAGGTGGCGGGGTGCTCAGACTTTTTCCGCCATGCGTCGTTGTCGGCCTTTTAGGACAAGGGGATGACCGTAAAGGTCTATCCCCTTGTCCTAAAAGGCCTCCGCCTAGCCTGACGAAAAAATTCTTCGCGCGGGCGTGGCAGGAATTGGTAAATAGCTGATTTTATTACAACGCATTTTTGTGACCTAAAGGGTGCTGAATAGTTACATTTCGGAAACGCAATGACCCGCCGGAAGCCGGGGATTGTTTTTGTCCCGTCTCCGTTCCGGGGGGTCTTTAGTCACGGAGCCGGGACAAAAACAATCCCCGGCTTCCGGCTACAGTTCTACCTGTGCACGCTTTCCAGGCCTTAAGAAAGCCGACCAGGCAGCCGCCGGGAAAAATGTTTTTGCCCGGCTCTGGTGACTAAAGACCCCCGGAACCAGAGCCGGGCAAAAACATTTTTCCCGGCGGCGGTCCTCCGCTTTTCCGAAATTCAATCTTGGCTACGTATTAGTCGAGCCAGCCGCGAATGCGGGCTTTCATTTCGTCGATACCCAGAATGCCGTGGGCAAAGCCCCGCCGGACCAGCTCCTCGGGCAGGAATTCATCATATTTTTCAAACACCGGGACTTCTCCCTTATACAACAACTCCATCGGGTCGAGCGGCTGTTGTTCCATCTCGCCCATAATTTTGAAAAAGTCCTCTTTGGTGGCTTTCATTTTGAACTGGATAAAATATGGCCGGGAGGAATCCAGGGCGGTCAGGCCCAGAAGGGGGCCGCATTTAATTTTGATGAAACGCTCCAAAGCCAGGAAGGCATAAGTCCCCAGCCACGGAAACAGGCACCACATATCGCCGCCCAGGCATAGCAGCGGCTCTTCAGTCAGGCCGGAATTCAGAGCGGTGAGCCGGGCTTCACCCAGCCGGGCCACCGCGTTTTTCATCAGATAGGGATATATCGTGTTTTCCGCCAGCACCGCTTTCATCTTCTCCAAAACACGGGTGTTGATATCGCCGGGGCACAGGCCGAAATAGGCCGGGACTTTGCCCTTAACCTGTTCGCAATAGACCAGGTGACGTTTGTGATCAACTTCTTCCACTATCCAGACGTGCCCGGCCAAGGCAATTTTTTCACCCACCGGCGGCGGGGAGACAATGGTGCCCAATTCCTGGGAGTGACTGCGGACGGTGTATTCCTCATTTTCCTTGAACACGGCGTAGAATTTGAAGGAATTGGTCAGCCTCTCCCCGGCCAGCCCGACGATGAGGCCGCCCTCTTCGGTCTTTTGAAGGTGGTCATTGGCCAACAGATGACGCAGCAGCAGTTTGTAGTCGTCGTGGCTGATCCGGTGGAAATAGCTCAGCGAGAGCACCCGTGCGGCCAGCCCGGCCGGAGACAGTTCCCCACAGGAGGCCAGGGTGCTCATGGTCTGGTGATACAAGAGGCTGAAGGGCAGCCGGTCCAGCTTGGGCGGCTCGACCCAGCGTTCCTCAACATAGAGCTGCACCAGGGCGATGCCCTGAAGCAGAACCCACGGGATGGTCAGCGGCAGCATGGCCCTGGCTTCGGGCTGCTCTTCGCGCATGACAAACCACATCTCCGGCGGCATTTCCCGGCGGCCGGTGCGGCCCATTCTCTGAAGAAACGAGGAAACCATAAAGGGCGCGTCAATCTGAAAGGCGCGCTCCAGGCGGCCGATATCTATGCCCAGCTCCAGAGTGGCGGTGGTGACGGTGGTCTGGAACTGTTCTTCGTCCTTCATCACCGCTTCGGCCGTTTCCCGATAGGAGGTCGAGAGATTCCCGTGATGAATCAGAAAACGGTCAGACTCACGGTTAGCTTCACAGTATTGGCGCAGAGTGGTGGTCACCGCTTCGCATTCCTCCCTGGAATTGACGAAGACCAGGCACTTTTTTCCGCGAGTATGCTCAAATATGTAACCCAGGCCCGGATCGGCGTTTGGGGGCGCGGTGTCGGTCCGGCTGCCCAAAACGGGCAGGGCGTCGGGGATATTTTTGTCGGCTGCCGCCTCTTCGCCCTGAACATAAAAATGCTCCATCGAGAGCCGCCATCGGGCGCCTTTGCTTTCGATCTGAGGGATCAGCGTTTTTCGGCCCGTGCCGGAGGACAGGAATTTTCCCGTCCCTTCCGGGTCGCCCACTGTGGCCGAGAGGCCGATTCTTCGCGGATTGACCCCAGCCAGTTTCGAGAGCCTTTCTATCAGGCACAGGGTCTGGCCGCCCCGGTCGCCGCGCAGAAGGGAATGGACTTCGTCAATCACCACAAACCGCAGGTCGCCGAACAGACGGGCCACGTCACCGTGTTTATGAAGAAGCAGGGCCTCCAGTGATTCCGGGGTTATCTGAAGAATACCGGAAGGTTGTTTCAAGAGCTTGTTTTTGTGGGATTGGGCCACGTCGCCGTGCCAGTGCCAGACCGGGATATCGGCCTCGCGGCACAAATCGCCCAGACGCATGAATTGATCGTTGATGAGGGCTTTGAGGGGGCCGATATAAACAGCGCCCACTGAAGCGGGTTTGTCTTCGGTGAACAGAGTCAGAATAGGGAAAAAGGCCGCTTCCGTTTTCCCGGAGGCGGTGGAGGCGCAGAGCAAGAGATTGTCGTCGGTATTAAAGACCGCCTCACCCGCCGCCACCTGAATGGCCCGGAGCGATTCCCAGCTGTTCTGGTAAATGAAATCCTGGATGAAGGGCGCATAGCGATTAAAGATGTTCATGGCCGGCCCTTACAGTTCAAACTCTTCATATTCTTTAGCCAGGGTCCCTTCGGCCAGGGCCGGTTTGGCATAGCTGAACGATTGAGCCTCCAACAATTCCGAGATCTTTATTTTGGGGTTCTGATGGACGATATTCAGCACTTCGATAAAATCGCGGATAACTTCACGCGGGGTAATGTTGGTGTCGGCCCCAATTCGGCTGAATTCGATTTTAATGAAATTTACCAGGTCGTCCTGGGTCAGGGTCCGCTGGTATTCGAAGAGCCCGGCGTGTATGTCGGCCAGCTTTTCAATCAGCACCAGCATTTCCTCATGGGTCAGCGGCGACAGCTTGATGACCGGGGCCAGCACATCCTTGAGGCCGTCCAGACTGAAGCGGCCCTCTTCCAGGCGCGATCTTAAAGCCTCATAACTGAAAACGCCGCGCCGGTTATCCTCAATGCACTGGGGCGTGCCGCACATAATGATGCCCAGATGGCGGGCCCGGCCCTGGAGGGTGTCGTTGTACATGGTCAGGAGTTTTTCATAATTGTATTGCCGGGTGATGCTGTTGGGGATTTTATAAATGTTGACCAGTTCATCGACAAGGATCATCAGCCCGCTGTAGCCCGCTTTCCGCAGAAAAGCGGCGAACAGTTTGATATATTCATACCAGTCGTCGTCCCCGATGATGATGTTCACGCCGAGCTCGGCTTTGGCTTCGGTCTTGTTGACGTATTCGCCGCGAAACCATTTGACGACCTTGGCCTTGCTCTCGTCATCGCCCTGGAGGTAGGAGCGGTAATAGATGGTCAGGAGTTTGGCGAAATCAAAGCCGTGCACCATTTCGTTCAGCGACTGGACCACCGAATAAATCTTTTTCTCCACCAGCCCGCTGAAAGAAGCGTCATCGAAGCCCAGGCCGCTTTCCGTGGCTGTTTCGGTCTGAATGCCGCTTATCCATCTGTCCAGTATCAGGGTCAGGGCTCCGCCTTCGGGCCTGGTTTTGGTGGACATGTTCTGGATCAATTCCTTGTAGGTGGCCAGCCCCTGCCCTTTGGTGCCCTGTAAGCGCCGCTCCGGCGAAAGGTCCGCGTCCGCGACCACAAAGTTCCGGTCCATCACATAATTCCTGATGGTCTGAAGAAGAAAGCTCTTGCCGCTGCCGTATTTACCGACGATGAAACGAAAGGAGGCCCCGCCTTCGGCAATGATATCGACGTCATGCAGAAGGGCCGCGATTTCTGTTTCCCGGCCGACTGTGATATAGGGCAGCCCCACCCGCGGCACGACCCCGCCTTTTAAGGAATTTATGATGGCTATTGATATTCTTCTGGGTATTTTCAAAACATTTCCTTCAGTTCGTCCACATAGTCTTCAACCAGTTCCGGGCCGTCCCCGGCCTCAACAATCACGGTGTCGCCAAACTGCTCAAAGAGCTTTTCATTTATTGAATCAATCAGAACCGACAGCATCAGGCCCCCGGAGCGAATGAGTTCATCATGGGCCTGGCCGTGTAAAAGGCGGCTGATAAACTGGATTTCCACATCGCTCAGACCAGCCTTGTTTTCCGCCGCAACCTTTTCACTGATAACAGGCGCGTCCACTTCCTCCGGTTCCTCAACGATCAGCTTGCTCTGAGTGGCCAAAGAGGCCGTTCGGATATCCTGAAGCCGGGAGAGGTCAATTCTGATTTCCGACCGGGCCGCCTGCTGCCGCTTCATGCCCAATTCGTCAATGGCCGCCTCAATCAGGGCCTCAAGCGTTTTGGTGGCCTTGCCCGTTTTCAGGGTGGATTTGAAATTATATTTCCCGCGCATAAGGAAATCAATGGTCTTTAACATAGCCCCGATCTGCTTGTTTTTGTCGCTGTAATGGAAAAAGCGCGCGCAGGTCCAGTTGCCGTTATGGCACGAATATTTATGAAGCTCATTTATTTCATAGACAAAATCCCGGTGGCGGACTTTTCTGTAAAAGACCGCTGATTTGAACATAAAGTAAGAGCTGGAACAGACTTTTCCAAATAATTTTTCGCAAAGAGTCTTTTTGCGTTTCCGGCCGTAATAATCAGAATAAGCTGAAAAAACATCATAGGTGACGCTTTTGACGTCCATTGGGTATTGCTTGAAGAACCGGGAGTTTTCCAGATCATAGGAGGAGAGGAAATTCAGGGCCGCAAACACCTCATCCGCGCTGTGGGATTTATGGTTCAAAAGGGTCAAAACCCTTTGGTCGAAGTTGACCTCAAAAAAATCTTCCAGCAAAGATTTATCCAGATTGTAATACACAATATAATCTTTGAGCCAGGTTTCAACATAAGGGTCAATCTGGGGGGCAATCTCCCGGTAAGCCGTCCAGAAATCTTTCAGGGTATAATAGCCTTCTTCGGGTGATTTTACGCCAATCTGGTTGAGAAGTTCATAAATATAGACGAAGGCAAAAGAAAGCGAGGTCGGCTCGACCTGACCGCGCCGGACTTTGGTCCGCCAGGAAAAATATCCCCGGAGCTGATTGTCGTTCATGCCCTGATAGGTGGGAAAATATCTGACGAACTGGCCCTGATAATCGAAATCGTCTTCAAAGTCTTCCATGAATTTGCCTTGTTCACAGAAGATTCTGGCTTCGGATTTATTGGAGAAGGCACTGCCCTGGGCCATTTTTCGCATGGCCCGGTATTTAGACGGTGTATAACGCTCCATCTGGGAGGCCGTCAGGAGAATTGGTTCGTCCCGATAGACCTTGGAGGCGGAGTTGCCGCCCGGGTCGAACTTGGTGTCAGACAGTATTGCTTTGATGAAATTTTTCAGATCGGCCACGCCCCTCACCGCCTTCCGGGACTATTATAGGGAAATGTCCTCCGGCGTACAAGGCTGGTTTTTTTGTAGTCTCCAGATGAAAAAAAGACACCCGGCCGAGGTGGCCAGCCATAGAATTATCCAGAAAAATTGGGGCAGACCGGTTTGCGCGGCCAGATTGACGGCGTCACTGACTTCCCGGCGGCGGAAAAGCGCGGCAGGGGCTTTCAACGCATCCATCAGGATGTAGAGTCCGCACAGCTTCAGGCCAAGCCCCAAGGCGGGTTTACCCCTGAACCGTATGGCCAGCGAATAAAAAACTATAATCAGGGCTATTATGCTCCAGCTTTGAATATCACGGGCATATAACAAAGCCGAAGCAACCAGGACCGCAATCAGAAGAACCGCCGGAATATGGTTGTATTTTTTTGAAAAAAGGCCCGCCGCCAGATAAATCAGCATCCCCCAGAAAGCCGCGCCCGCATACCCGGCAAAAGATATCAGCCAACTGAGGCCGCCGCTGGTGTAGCAAAGGCCGGAACCGGAGAGGTGAAGCTCAATTTTCAGCACCCGGCCGCCGGTGATGAGGGCGGCCAGCCCGTGGCTGATTTCATGGAAGAAAGTCATCTGCCAGCTTAGGAAGTTGGATAAATAAGGAATTTGGCCGAGAAGCAGGGCCAGGATGATTAATACCAAAAGGTTTGATTTGGATGAGAGACGCTGTAAAAAGCCGGGCTCCTTCAAGGTTTAACCTCTACGGGCTTGGTTTTCAAAAATTAAAGCCCAGTTGTTACATTATTTTTTTGGATAACTTTTTTGACTTTTTTTTGGCGGCAAGGATTCTTCAGGTTTGTTGCTATCTATTTCAAATAAGTCATTTGGCGTACAATTCAACAATAAGCAAAGAGTTTCTATATTCTCATATTTTATTGACTTCGTTTCATTGTTTAACATTTTATTAAAATTCTGGGCACTCATTCCTATATGTTTGTTAATTGAATATTTACTTTTCCCCTGTTCAGTTATTATCTCCAATACACGAAGCCTTATCATAAAGTCCTCCAATATCCAGCTTGTAATTGCATATTAGAAGATGACTCATGTTTACATATAGACATTTACATTATATAATGTAAACATTACCTATATGAAGGAGCATCCAATGATCAAAAAAACAGTCTGTTTCAGCGGCTATCGCCCGGAGAAATTTTCATTTATCATGAAAAAGGGTGTGGAAGAATATCTGGCGCTTGAAAAACGTATTGAGGAAACGATCATACAGGCGGTGGATGATGGATATGACACCTTCCTCTGTGGTATGGCTATGGGTTTTGATTTGGTGGCGGGAAGTATTGTCGTGGCTTTGAAAGAATCATGGGCTGATTTTGCTAACCTTAATCTTGTGGCTGTTCTCCCATTTGAAGGGCACGGTTTTGTTGGCGACCCATGGCATATTCTTCACCAGATGGTGTTGGGCCAAGCCAGCCAAACCGTCACCTTGTCATCCACCCATCACCCGGAAGCCTACCATGACCGTAACCGCTATATGGTCGAACGCTCCAGCCGTCTGATATGTTATTACAATGGCAAAAAAGGCGGAACCGATCAGACGGTCAAGTATGCCAAGGTTAAGGGTGTGGAAATCGTCAATGTATTCTGAAACTCTTGATTGCTAAAAAATCCGAGTGAATATTTCCCATCAGGAGAACCAAAGAGTGCGAAACAATAGACACCATGGTAGGGTTGGAGATTGGTCGATAGCACAAGGGGACATTAGGTGTTTCATTGAATTGATTGAGTGTTGGCTATGGTAGGCCCACGGGCGCTTTTATAGCGAACCAGTGGCCAGCCGCCAGAAACTATTAACCCCTGGTATCGGTGTAAAAACCGAAACCAGGGTTGGATTATTAGCGTCGGTGCGTAGCCCGCGCGGGATCGCTGGTAGGGGCGGACAGCGCTGCCGATGCGTTCAGACTGTGTCCTTTATTGCCTGATCATCACGGGGAAGTATGCAGTTTTGAAGGCAAAAGAGGCGTCAGGTTATAGGGACGTTGAAAGCCTGACCCGATTTAGTTCCGCTTTTCAAAATCCCCGGGTTTCCAGCTCTGGTCGAAGAATTCCTTCTTGGGTCCGTACAAGCGTAAAATGACGAAATAACCTTTTCCAGGGACCGTCTTCAGCCAATTCTTGCCCGCTCCCGGCGATTCGGGACCGAAGTAAATATCAATTGAACCGTCGGAATTGGCTCCCGGCTGGTCCATGGCGTTGATCGCCGGGAATGGCTGGCCGTTGTCAAGACCGGAAGCGTTGAGGGAATCGTAGGCGGCGACCGACCAGAAGAGCGCGGCCGGAATGTCTTTCGGAAGTTTGAGCATATAGTTCTGTCCACCGTCCAGGAAATCGCCGTCCGCGTCCATATAGGCCACGGGATACTTGGCTCCCAAGTTCTCCATGCTGGCGGCCATGGCCGGGCTGGCCGAAAAAGCGTTGATAAAGTAGCCGGCCCGGGCGTCGATGAAATTGAAGGTCGGAGCGGTGAAAAAGGGGTTGCCGGGGAAAACGTTCAACCAGCGCCGATCCTTGTAGTACACGCTTTCAGGCACAATGGCCTGGGGAGTGTAGGACATTGCCATGATGTATTTGGCCGCCAGCTTGGCGGCGAGATCCAGAAGCTCGCGCTGCCGGGCATCCGGCTGAAACGGTTGGCCCTTGACGATGCCGAGGGTGGCGAGGATGCCGCGCATTTCCATGTCGGCCTCGTCGACATATTCCGAGTCGATATACCGGGCCAGCATATCGAAGGCGGAGCCGTCCTTGGGATAGAGCATGTCGATCGGGACGCCGGAGGCGTCGGGGAAGCTCATGGCCTTGGCCGAATCCTTTCCGCCCAGGGGATAAATAACCGTTTGCTCGATAGTTTTCACCGGCTTTTCAAGCTGCTTCGGATCCTGGTAAAATGCCCGCCACAACAGCATCACGCCATAGGTGCGGGAACGATAGACCAGGTAGCCGTCGGGAATGTCCCCCTCGTAGTCGGGGGGGATGACCAGGTACTTTGCCCCCTCCCCCTTGTCGGGACCGGGCAGCCCGACATCGCCGCACCAGGTCTTTCCATCTATCTGTTTTGCCGAACACGGCGGTCTCTGGTAAGAATCGTCGATAATCCCCTGAATTCCGGGCGGCACTTCCACAACCATCGGGCCGTCCCGGTGCAAATCAAAAAATGTCATCCCGTAAATCATGTCCATGTTCGGCGTGGTGATCAGGGTTTTGGCATTAAGCCTTTCCTTCCACACGATCATGACATTATAGCCGGCGCCGAATTGCTTCTCCTTGGCTTCCTTCATCGCCGTCAGGTTGAGGGCGGGCAGAGCCCAGATATAGGCCTGGACGGCGCGATGCAGGGCTATCTCCCCTTTAAGCCGGTCGATATCCTTCATTGACGGGTACCCTTTCACAAAGGGAATGTCGATGAGGGAGCGGTAATGGGCCGGCGTTTCAGAGGCTCCCGCAGGCGCGGCCAAGCCAAGGGCGAGTATGCACAGCAAAAATAAAAGACGCGATACGGTAGGCATGATGAACCCTCCATGATATTGTGAATTATGGCGCAAGACGTCTTTTGCCTTATCTCTTGTCGACGGATGGCGGAGTCCACGGCCCATTCCGCACGCGGTCCTCGGGCCAATAGGCCCGGATATAAAGTGAAAAATCCTCGTTCTTGGCTACCGGCAGCCAATTGGATTCTTTGTCCGCGCCCGGAGTTTCGGCCTGGATGTAGAGGGTCAGGGTGCCGTCCGGGTTTTTTTGAAGATCTTTCGTCTTGGTGCCGATAGAATAGCGGTTGAGCTGGTTGGGGATGAAGAAATGGTATTCGTTATACACCGTCAGGGACCAGAAACCGCGCACCGGCACGGCGTCCTGGTCAAAGGTCACCGTATACCGCGACGCGCCGTTCAGCCGTTGGCCGTCCTTGTCGAAATCCTGGTAGAAATACTTTGTTTCGGCATCTTTGTTGACGAAGATGTTTGAACGGGCCACGGCGGTCCGGGTGTAGTAGTCGGTTCCGAAGCCCGCGCCGTTGTCGATGGTTCCCCAATGGTGCGGCAGCTTGATGCCGAAGCTGCTCAGCATGAGGAGGGGTGCGACCAGATCCGAGTCCGCCTTCCGGGCTTCATCCACCATGATGGCTTTCTTTTCCGGATCGGCGGCAATGGCCATCAGTTCATTCACGTTTTCAAACCAGGCTTCCTCGCCGGGCAAGGGTTTTATTTCCTTGAGGATAATCGGCAGCTGATCGAAGAACTTGTCCGGGGAAACCCATTTGGTTTCTCCTTTCTGAGAATCGTCCTGGGCGGCGCCTTTCACGTGCGGCAGTTTGGCCCATTCACGTCTTTTCATCGTTCCATCGAATTCGGAAAGCGGATAGGCGTCGATTTGGGCGATCACTTCTTGTACAGCTTTATTGTCTTCTGGCGTGTCCGATTGAAACACACGGGGCAGAAGCATGCCGGTTCCGGACGACGAACGGAACACCTTGGCAATGCCCGCCGGCACTTCGCCCTTCCAATCGGCGGCGGCCAGAAGATAAAAGCCGGGCGCGGTTCCGTACATGGAGCCGAGTTCGGCAAAGGAGTCGGTGCGGATGTCCACCACCTGATAAACCCAGAAGCGGTCGCCGAAATCAGGAACCTGAACCACGACCGGTTCAATATCCAGAGCCAACACGTTCGCTCCGTATACGACATCCTGGTTGGGGCAGGCGACAATCCGCTCCGCCGGATCAATATAGTCAGTCAGCATTGACAGGCGGTTGGGCGGGGCGGCGGGGACAATGCCGCTTAAGAGCGAAGGTTCCGACAAAGACGAAAAGGTCTGCCGCCGGCTCAGAATATTGGCCATGGGCCAAGCCCAGAAATAGGCGTTGCGCGCTTGAAGGCGTATGGCCGACTCGGACATGTTCCGGCCTGAGGCCGGGCCGTAAACGTCCCTGGCCCGCTCGACGGCGGTCTGTTTGCCGGAAACCTGTTTTGTCTGTGGTTCCGCGAAAAGGGCGGGCGATGAAAGGCAGACGGCGGCCAAGAACACCGCGGCGAGGACGGAAATTTTTTTCATGGTATCTCCTTGGTTTTATGCTCTCTCAAGCCGAATTTCGCCCTGATCAGTTTGAAATCGGTTAACAAAGAAACTGCTTGATGGACAGGGCACAGTTGATACTGAAGTCCATGTCGATTTTTTTCCCGTGTTGTTTCGTATGGAATCATCGATTGATAAGGCGTTGATGGATTGGAAGTTCCATCCGGGTGGAGGCATGTTGGCGGCATCAAGCCCCGCAATGCCGTTTAGATAATGGCGTGATTGTCCTTTGCTGTTCCGCAAAGATCAATGAGAATGCTCGGAGCATCCGCATTCCCACTTTTGCCTAATGAGTACAATACCATCCCCTCTTCCTCGGGAGGATGCAAGTAAAGGCACTGAAACAATAATAAGCGACCACAGTTAATTTTACAAGTTAAAAGATTTTTCAGGAGGATATTGCGCAATTTTTCATGAGCAATGGCCCATGTAAACAATCAAGTATAGCAGAAAAATCAAATATAATTAATATATAGCATGTATTGAGCATTAATGATGACCAATAAAGTAACAAAGATCACCAAGATTAAAGTTGGACGTAAGTTTTGAGTTTTTTGATCTGGTATTTGTTTGGTTTATGAAGTTTATATTGTGAAATTTTTAATGGACTATACGCGGTATTATTTCATAAAACGCATTTAACATTGACCATTAAAAATTGTTGGCGCATTGTTTTTATTAGTATAGAGATGATTTGATGGATAAGGATAGAACATAGAATAAAGCGTCAATCGGTTCACGGGAGGCATTGAATTATTATGGCTGAACGCGGCAAATTGCCTTTATCTTTTTTATTTATCTGGCTCCTGGTTTTATTCTTCATTGGTCGGAATTCACCGGCCCTGGCCACTGAAATGGCTTTCGGCCGCTATATTCCGGGGCTGTTCGCCGGTCCGGCCAGTGGAGTCGTGCCGCCCGCCCCCGGAGTTTATTGGCAGAATGCGTTTTTTTACTACCAGGTTTCTGCCGGGAAAAACTTACAGGTACCCTTGGGGGCACTTTAAGAAGCGATCTTAAAATAAACTTTTTCAACTACGCATTAAGCGGTATTTGGGTGCCTGACTGGAATCCGGCCAACAGCGTCAATGCGGCCATCGGCGTCACTATCCCGCTTCAAAGCCTGAGGATCAGAGCGTATTGCATGATTTGCGATATGATGCTGTTGACCTTTTTCTGGTGGCAAATTTGTTTTGCGCTTGCAGGGTGTCCAGGACAGCCTTTATGTCTGTTTTGGAGACTGCGGCGATAGGAGTGTCGCCGAGGCGGGGGAGAATATGCAAGCTCAACTTCTGGTCGGTGTCCTCGAAATGGACTATGCTCCATTCCGGCTTTCGCAAGCTCAACTACTGTGCGGAAACATATCTGAAAGTTGTCGCATCAGCCTTAGATTGCTCCTTCGCGGCCTTTTTAATCGCCATCGGATTTTGACCATGCTGGACTTGCCTTTTAGCCTCGAAAGATTTTTCTCTCGCTTCCGCCAGAGTAAATTCCGGGTAAGGGCCGATAGTGAGTAATTGAGTTTTGCCATTGAAGGCGTAGGTGAGGCGGAAGACCTTTTTGCCGGTTGAGTAAACCACATGATGAAGACTGCTGACTGTGCCGTCAAAGGTCTTGTCTGGCTTGTCTTTAGGTTTAAGGGCTTTTAAGGCTGAGTCGGTGGATTTTTAACGGGCATCGAGTAAAATCCCTTCGAGTAAATTGCTTACTCTGAATCTTACTCTGTTTTATACGAACTTTCAAACGCGTCTCTGATCTCTTACGATTTGAAAGGAAACCGTAAGTTGTTTTTTTTCATTGATTTTTGACGCTTTATGAACTATACTGAAAAATTTAACTGGCGGAGAGGGGGGGATTTGAACCCCCGGTTGAGTTTCCCCAACACACGATTTCCAATCGTGCTCCTTAAGCCGCTCGGACACCTCTCCAACACAGATTGCTATTATTGCCATAAATCAGTCATTGAGTCAAGTTCAAAATAGCATTTCCAAACATTAATTTTTCCCCTCAATTAGAGGATCAACGTCAGGTTGTAAATCAGAGAATTACCCGGCGTTCACTCCCCACAATTGAGGCGATTCAGACCCAAACAGCAATATTCCTAACCCACACGCGAACCACCCGAACGTCATGGCTGAGGGGGCCGCGCTCTCAATACGATGATGGCTGCCCTACCTAACACTATTACGGGAAGGACTCACTTAGACGTGGGGTCCGGGACCTGCCCGGCGGCGGCCTGTACGCGGCCGCTGATGGTCAGAGTTATCTGCGGGCGTTCCGGATCGTTGGACAACACCCAGGTCGATTTTGAGATATCCTGGCCAGCCCACTCATTGTAAACGCGGATTTGCACGTCAACCTTACCACTGGCCCCCGGAGCGATAATCTTGTCATATCTGGCCACAGAACAGCCGCAACCGGGGCGTACATCCTTCAGCTCCAGATCGGCCTCACCATGATTTTCAATAATAAACTCGTGAATGATCAATGAGCCGGGCTTTATATCTTCCGCTTCAAAACTGAGCGAATCTATCACCAGCTTCGGCTGGGGTCCGGTCTCGGACACCTCTGCGGTGTCACTGTTCTGGGCCAAAGCGCCCCCCGTCATCATAACTAGAGAACAGACGGCCGTCAGGATGGCCGTGATGATGTATTTTTTCATAAAAACCTCTGGGTCGATCTGAATTTATTCATCCCAGCGGGCGATGAAGTCTTTTTTGGCTGCTTCGAAGGTCCTGGCCTCTTCCTCCAGCATGGCGTGGAACTGGCGGTCATCAAGGTCTCGGCCCTTGAGGTAGCTGTCCAGCCCCTTGCCGAAAAACAGCGGCACAAGGCTGGAGGCTATAGCCCGCCGGTCTTCCGGCGCGGCTTTTTTATAGGCCAGGGCCGCATTGAAAATGGCCGGCCGCCACAATTCTATATCGATGGTCGGGCAGCCTCCGGTCGAGCAGACCGCCAGCTGCTCTTCAAGCTTGGCGGCTAATTCCGGCCCGAAGATTGACGGCCACAACTCCCTGGTCTTCTCGCTATAGCGGACGAACTGGCTGATAAGCTGTTCCTTGTCGACTTCCACCTGGGGCGGCAGTTTCATCTGGCCTTCCTCTATGCCCGCCAGTGAGGTGGGTCTGGAGCGACTGACGTTTTTCCAAAAGTCTTCGGAAATGATCATCAGATCAAAAAGGTTTTCCACCACATTTCGGAAGGAAGCGCTCAAGATATCATCGGATTGGCTGGAGGCGGTCACTCGCGGATGGGCCATGTATGATTGGCAGATGGGGGCCTGGTTGACAATGGCCAGATACAGCATGTGCATATCCATATAATAGCCTTTGTCTTCAAGGGGCCAGTCCTGTTGGCGATAAATCTCCAGAAGGCGGCTGGAAAAGGCCATATCGATGCTGATTGGCTGAAGCACTCTGCGGCCAAACAGAGCCCGGCCGAAAGGATAGGCCAGCCCTTTGGAAATGGGCGAATCATATTTATGGCGGGCATATAGCGGCGCGACAAACTCGGCCCCGCCCTCAATAATGGGAGCCAGGAGGCTCCACATCCAGCGCGTTCTGATGCTGAGGAGATTAGCGCCGATAACGGCCACTGCCTTCACACCCAGGCTGGAGGCTTTATCAAAGCCGTTGCGCATGTTTGCGCCTTTGCCCACGACGCCTGGAGGGGTGGAGAGGTAGATTCTCGGCGTTTCAAATTCCGCGCCTAAAAAGGCTTCTTTGGTGCCGTCGGGGGAATTGTTGTCGCAGTTGATGACTACGCAACGAAAGTTGGGGAAATAATTGGCCAGCCCGAGTCCCGCCTTGCGGGCGGGGAGGGCGATATTGTCAGCCTCCTTATAGGAGGGGATGATCACGGCTATATCCGCTTCGGTCACCGCCTGCGGATTGATTTCTTCATATAACATATTGTTGACGCCGGGCGTATCGCTCATTGTAACCTCGGGAAAAACGATCTGACCATAATATCAAAGCGGGATTTTCAAGTATGCCGGCTAAGGAAAGCTCCAGTCCTCAGCGACTCAAACATACCGGGCTCACCTGCGGAGCCGTCCTTTTCTCAGTGACGGCAGCGCGTGTATTATACTGAAAATCCGGCTTCCATTCTTTCTAACGAATTCGTCTGACAAAAATTTCGGCCGGGTTTGACGGCATTTCTTCAGGTTTATGTTCGTTTACCACAACGACATCACATTTGCAGACTAATCGTTTCCTTATCCCAGTAAAATACTACAATTCCCCCAAATAGTCAAAGCCAGGGCGGAGCCCTGGACCCACGCCAGGGCAGAGCCCTGGACCCACGGATGCTCGCGCATCCTTCGTCTAGGTGAGGGTTTCCCGTAATAGTGGGTTTTGGCGGCCATCATCGTATGAAGAGCGTGGCCCCCTTGGCTATGGCTCTATCCATAACCAAGGGGGCCACATTCTTAATACGATGATGGCCGCCGTAATTCACTATTACGGGAAGGAGCCACCTAGACGTGGGGTCCGGGCCCTGCCCGGCCTGCCCGGCGGCTATTTGTCTTTGACTTCTTCGAAGTCGGCGTCTACTACGTTGTCGTCCGCCGCGCCTGGGCCGCCCTGGGCTTCGCCGCCTTCAGCCCCGCCGGGGTCGGCCTGGCTGCTGGCCTGGGCATACATCTGCTCCGCCAACTTGTGGCTGATCGTGGTCAGAGACTTCATCTTGGCTTCAATAGCCGCCTTGTCGCCGTTCTCCAGGATACCCTTGAGGTCGGCTACCGCGTTTTCCACTTCACTGCGGGTAGAAGCATCCACCTTTTCACCAAGGTCGGAAAGGCTCTTCTCCGTGGCGTAGATGAGCTGGTCAGCATGGTTCTTCAGCTCCACCAGTTCCTTGCGGGCCTTGTCTTCGGCCGCATGGAGCTCCGCGTCCTTGATGAGCTGCTGGATTTCTTCCTCGCTCAGGCCGCTGGAGGCGGTAATCTGAATGGACTGTTCCTTGCCGGTGCCCAGATCCTTGGCCGAGACATGGACTATGCCGTTGGCGTCGATATCGAAGGTCACCTCAACCTGGGGCACGCCGCGCGGAGCCGGGGGAATTCCCACCAGTTCAAAGCGGCCCAGAGTCTTGTTGCCGGAAACCATTTCCCGCTCGCCCTGAAGCACATGGATCGAAACCGCCGGCTGGTTGTCGGCCGCTGTGGAGAAAATCTGGCTGCGGCGGGTCGGGATGGTGGTGTTCTTTTCAATCAGCTTGGTGAACACGCCGCCCAGAGTTTCAATGCCCAGCGACAGAGGGGTGACGTCCAGGAGCAGAACATCCTTGACTTCGCCCTTCAGAACGCCGCCCTGAATGGCCGCGCCCACGGCCACCACTTCATCGGGGTTAACGCCCTTGTGGGGATCCTGGCCGAAAATCTGCTTCACCTTTTCCTGGACTTTGGGCATACGGGTCATGCCGCCGACCAGGATGACTTCATTGATTTCCTTGGCTGAGAGACCGGCGTCCTTCAGGGCGGTCTGGCAGGGGCCGACCACTCTTTCGATGAGGTCGTCCACCAGGGCTTCCAGCTTGGAGCGGGTCAGCTTGATGTTCAGATGCTTGGGGCCGGAGGCGTCGGCGGTGATGAACGGCAGGTTGATGTCGCTCTCCATAGCCGTGGACAGCTCCATCTTGGCCCGCTCGGCCGCCTCTTTCAGGCGCTGAAGAGCCATTTTGTCGCCGCGCAGGTCAATGCCGGATTCCTTCTTGAACTCGTCGGCCAGCCAGTCGATGATGCGAAGGTCAAAGTCCTCGCCGCCCAGGAAGGTGTCGCCGTTGGTGCTCTTGACTTCGAAGACGCCGTCGCCGATCTCCAGGATGGAAATATCAAAAGTGCCGCCGCCCAAGTCGAAGACCGCGATTTTCTCATCGGTTTTTTTGTCCAGGCCGTAAGCCAGGGCCGCCGCCGTAGGTTCGTTGATGATGCGCAGAACGTTCAGGCCCGCGATGCGGCCCGCGTCCTTGGTGGCCTGGCGCTGGCTGTCGTTGAAGTAGGCCGGGACGGTGATGACCGCGTCGTTGACGGTCTCGCCCAGATAGCTCTCGGCGGTCTGCTTCATTTTGGTCAGGATCATGGCCGAGATCTCGGCCGGGCTGTAGACCTTGCCGCGAACTTCCACGGCCGCGTCGTCATTTTCAGCCTTCACGATCTTGTAAGGCACGATGTCAAGATCTTTCTTGACTTCGGGCGAATTGAACTTGCGGCCGATAAGGCGCTTGACCGCGAAAATGGTGGCTTCCGGGTTGGTGACGGCCTGACGCTTGGCCACCTGTCCCACCAGGCGCTCGCCGCCTTCGGTGAAAGCCACAATGGAGGGCGTGGTGCGGTTGCCCTCCTGATTGGTGATAACCTTGGGGTCGCCGCCTTCCATAATGGCCACGCAGGAGTTGGTGGTGCCCAGGTCGATTCCGATAATTTTAGACATAAAATTCCTCCCAAAAGAGATTTATTGAAGATCAATCAGCAATGCTCGCAAATGGGCTGTTCTAGCGAACCTGGACCCGTTCGGGAACATTTATATAAACTTTTTGCCTACTGGTCTAATTCTGGTCGGGGGCCTTGGCCACCATGACTTTGGCCGGGCGGATCAACCTGTCGGACAGGGTGTAGCCGCGCTGGATAAGCTGGCTGATGGTGCCCGGCGGGATCTCGGTCTCCGGGATCTGCCCCAGGGCCTCATGAAGATTGGGGTCGAAAACCTGTCCGCGCTTTGACGGAACGGATTTGAGGCCATTGTCGGACAAAACGTCCTGAAAGCCTTTCACCGTCATGCGCACGCCCTCGGCCAGGCTCTGCGCCTCGGCCGGCGAATCGGCCTTGACATAGCTCAAAGCCAGGATGAGGTTATCCAGAACAGGGATCATACCCTTGACAATTTTTTCCCCTGCATACCGGGCCTGCTCCTCCTTCTCCTTTTGAAAACGGCGGCGCATATTCTCCGTCTCGGCGGCGCAGCGGAGATAGAGATCCTGAAATTTATGGGCTTCTTCGGCCCAGTTCTTTTCGGATTCCGGCGCGGTTTCCTCTACGCTTTCGTTCTCCGCTTCCGGAGCGGAAGTCACTTTTTCTTCTGTCATAAAGGCTCCATTTTTACAGGGTCGGTATTTTCGCCGGCAAGCCGGGATATATTCATAAAATTTTTACTGACGCACGGTCAGCCCGCCCGGAAACGGCCGCTGGCGGTGCGTGCCAAAACCATCATTCAGATTCCAAAAGCTCACTGACCACCTGGGCCGCATAATCGACCACGGGCACGACCTGTGAATAATTCAGCCGCTGGGGGCCGATGATGCCCAGAGCGCCCACGCTGCGCTCGCCCCGGTTGTAGGGCGAAGCCACCAGGGCCAGCCCGTTCAAGGCCGCCTCGGCCGCCTCCCGGCCGACCACGATACGCACCTGGCCGGAATCGGCCACCTCATTTAAAAGAGTGACAATTCGCCGCTTATCCTCAAAAGCCTGAAAAAGGGCTTTCATGGCTTCGGTGCGGGTGAATTCGGGGTTATCAAGCAGATTGCCCCGTCCCTCCAGATAAATGGGCTGTTCATCGCCGCAGCCGTCCTGAATATCTTCACCTGGCGCCGCTGTGGCCGCCTGGGACGAAAGTTCCAAAGCGCGTGCATACAATGCGTCGAAAGCTTTTTTCTCTTCGCCCATGGCCCGGATAATGCCTGAGATGACTTCGTCAATGGTCAGGCTGGAGAAGGATTCGGCCAGATAGCGATTAACCTGATTTAGATCATCCTGGCTGTAATCTTCAGCCGGAGTTAAAACTTTATTGCGCATCAGCCCGCTTTCGCCAACCATAATGGCCAGAACCTCGCGCGCTCCCAGCCGGACGAAATAGAGCTGTTTCAAAGGCATACGTTCCAAAGGCGGGGCCGCCACCACGCCCATATGGCGGGTGATGTTGGACAACACCTTCGAGCAGAGAGAGAGAATTGAAGCGGCCCTGGGTTCCCCGCCGGCCAGCTGGTTATCTATAGTTGAGCGCATTTCGTCAGACAGCCGCCCCACGGCCAGAATGTCGTTCACATAGGTTCTGAGGCCAGCGTCCGTAGGTGTCCGCCCGGCTGAGGTATGGGGCTGAACCAACAGACCCATTTCCTCAAGCTCGGCCAGAACCTTGCGGACCGTAGCGGAAGACATTGGCAGGTTGTGGCGTTTGACCAGCCCATCGGATCCAACCGGCTCCGCGGTTTGGATGTAATCCCGCACCACCAGTTCCAAAATGGCTCTCAAACGTGGCGACAAAGGCTTGCTCATTCGAATTCTCTAAGTAATATATATAGGTCCGCCAAAAGGCGGGCCGGGATTTTTATCTACGCAGAGAAAAGTAAGCATGTAAAATTGGGCTGTCAAGTCTGAAAGAAAGGTTTTCTAATATTTTTGTGCGTGGCCCGCACGGGGCTATGTCTGGGTGAGATTTTCCCTGGCGCTGGTTTTGGCGGCCATCATCGTATTAAGAGCGTTGCCCCCATAGCTATGGCCGTCTTTGCGCCTTGCGCGGCAGTGCCGGCACTCCTGTGCCGTTGACCCGCCGGAAGCCGGGGATTGTTTTTGTCCCGTCGAGATGAAGGGGGTCTTAGTCACGGAGCCGGGACAAAAACAATCCCCGGCTTCCGGCTCCCGCTTGGCCAGGCACACAGTCTTTTAGAAAGCCGACCATGCAGCCGCCGGTAGAAATGTTTTTGCAAGGGCTCCGTGACTAAGTCCCCCGGAACGGAGCCCTTGCAAAAACATTTCTACCGGCGGCGGGCAACAGCTATTCGTAAAAATTAAGTAATGATGTCAGGGTGTTTTAGTCAGGGCAGCGGCAGCAATGAGTTTTGAGGCGGCCATTTGCGGGTCATCGGCCCCGGCCAGGGCCGAGATGACAGCCAGTCCGTTTACTCCCATGCCCCAGGCCGAAGCGGCGTTCGCTACGCTTATGCCGCCAATGGCTATTGTAGGCGCGCCAAGGGCCACGATAGAGTCGACAGCCTCCTTAGCCATGAGGACCGCGTCGTCCTTGCTGCCGGTGGGGAAAACCGCTCCCACCCCCAGATAATCGGCCCCGGCCTCCAGTGCGGCTTTAGCCTGATCAAGAGTGTTAACTGATACTCCCAGGAACTTGTGCCGGGGCCAGAGACGGGCGGCAACGGCGGCGGGCAGGTCTTTCTGCCCTAAATGAAGAAAGTCGGCATCTACCGCCAGCGCCAGATCCAGCCGGTCATTGATGACAAACATTTTATCGCGCTCACGGCACAATTGGCGCAGAGCCAGAGCCTCTTGATACAGCTCATGGTCAGTCAGGTGCTTTTCCCTCAGTTGCAGGGAAGTGGCCCCGCCGGCAAAGGCCAGCTTCGCCAGTTCGGCCGGGGTGCGGGGCGCGGCTTCGCCCCGGCTGATGACCAGCATCAGCCTCAAGCCTTCTTCCAGTCTCTCCCTTCCGGCGCTCATAATCCGGCCACCCCCTGAAAGGCTCCCAGGTCGCCCGCGCTTATCATGGACAGGCGGTCGAACAGTTTCACCCGGAAAGTACCCAGGTGAGCCGGTGAAGCAATGTCGGCGGCGGCCAGCATTCCGGCCAGGGCCATATGGCTGAGAGCGGCGGCGGCCGCCCCGGCCGGATTGCCGGGCGCCGCCCCGGCGTAGCCCCCGGTGAGGGCGCTGAGCATGCATCCGGCCCCGGTGATGCGGGTCAGAAGCGGGGAGCCGCCGCTGACGGTCGACACGGTTCCGGTTTTATCAGCCAGAACATCGGTCGGCCCGGTCACAGCTACCACCGCCCCCAGATTTTTGGCCAGGGATGAGGCCACCTCGGCCATGGCCGGGATATCACCCTCCTCGGCTGAATCAACTCCCTTCTGCGCGGCGGTGAGACCGGCCAGGGCCTTTATCTCCGACAGGTTGCCCCGGATGATGTCCGGCTTAATTTCAACGATGATCTTCCCGGCCGCGTTCCGGCGGGTCTCGGAAGCCCCCACGCCCACCGGGTCAAGGATGACGGGCTTGCCGGCCGCCCTGGCCCCACGCCCGGCCGCCAGACTCACCCGGAGCTTGAATTCGTTGATAGTGCCGATGTTGAGCACCGTGGCGGCGGCCAGCCCGGCCAGGGTTTCCGCGTCGGAAGGGTCATCGCTCATAACCGGGGAAGCGCCTATGGCTAAAAGGCCGTTGGCACAGTCGTTGATCGTCACCTGATTGGTGATGCACAAGGTCAGGGGGCTCTGCTCCTTAACCTGGTTCAGGCACGTTTCCAAAACCTTCGGGTCCATTATCGCTGTTCCGTTTCCTTGAAAAGATAATAAGGGTGAAAATGGTTCAGAGGCCCCGGCCCGTGGCCGAGATTGAGGCTGTGTTCCAGCCCGCCCGTGACATACTCCTTGGCCGCCCGCACCGCCTCGGTCAAATTCAGGCCTTTGGCCAGACCGGCCGCGATGGCCGATGACAGGGTGCAGCCCGTGCCGTGGGTGTTGGGGGTGTCCACCCGGCGGCCCTTGATCCAAACCGGACCTTCGGAACAGATTAAAAGGTCGTCGGCCGTGGGGCCGGAGCCGTGCCCGCCCTTGACCAGCACATTTTTAACGCCCAGAGCCAAGATGGCCTCAGCCGCTTTGACCTGATCCTCCGGGCCATGAATCGACAGCCCCGAGAGCACCTCGGCTTCCGGGATGTTGGGGGTAATCAGGGTGGCCAGCTTCATCAGCCCCTTCAATGCCTCCACCGCTTCGGGCGGAAGGAAGGTGTGCCCGCTGGTGCTGACCATAACCGGATCGAGCACTATGGGCACCTCTCTGTAATTGAGGGCCAGAAAATCAGCCACGGCCAGAGTGTTGCCGGCATTGCCCAGAAGACCGATTTTAATGGCCTCCACCGGAAAATCATCATAAACAGCCTGTAGCTGGGCCGTGACCAGGGACGGAGATAGACACTCCATGGCGGTGACGGCCGTGGTGTTCTGTGCGGTGACGGCGCTGAGAACGCAGGCCCCGTAGACCTTCAGGGCGGCAAACGCTTTGAGGTCGGCCTCTATTCCGGCCCCGCCGCCGGAATCGGAGGTGGCGATGGTCATGGCATGTTTGAGGGGAACTTCAGGAATAGACACGTCGGCTCCTTGGGGGATGTAATGGGGAGCCGTTGAGAGAAAAAATCAGCGCCCCAGGAATGAACGGACGCGTCCGGTGCGGCTCCCTACGCCGGTATTACCCGGATCAGGTTCAGAAGGTCGCGCGCTTTAGGGGTGCGCCTCACAGCCGGCCATATTCCGGCTCCCTTGCCTTTTGTTCACTATAAATACAGACTGCCCCGCTGTCAAGCGCGGCGGGTATATCCGCCTCTGAAGCTGCGGTTTTGCCGCCGTCTTTTCGCTAAAAAACACCACTGGTCGGCTGAATTGAGTATGTTAACGCTTTTTGTATAGTTCTGGCATGCGTCTCAGAGCGGTGTCAACCAATATGACCGGCAATAAAAAAAGGAACTATATATTCAACAATAAATTAAAGCGCTTAACGCCAGAGTATGGTTAATGTCACAATTGCGGAAAAGCGAGTGACCGCCGCCGGGGGAAATGTTTTTGCCCGGTGAGGTTCCGGGGGGTCTTTAGTCACCTCACCGGGCAAAAACATTTCCCCCGGCGGCTACTTGATCGCCTTACTTGAGGGCTGAAAAGTGTAAATAGCCACTGTGGGAGCCGGAAGCCGGGGATTGTTTTTGTCCCGGCTCCGTGACTAAAGACCCCCCGGAACGGAGCCGGGACGAAAACAATCCCCGGCTTCCGGCGGGTCAATGGGTTCATTGCAATTAAAGTATATAGTTTACTAAAAAAACCGCCCGGTATTCCAGGCGGCTTTTTCGAAAAAATACGGCCAGATGGCTCAGACCAGACCCCGGCCGTGGTCCCTGGGGCTGGTCCCGTCATTGAAATTGACTTCACGCACAGTCTCTTCACCGTCGTCGAGCGGTTCCTCGGCAACGGCCCTCGGCGTCCGCTCATCATCACCGGGAGCCACCGGCATAACCGTCCCGTCCGCCACGTCCTCGGCCCTTTCAATCATATCAGCCCGTTCCCCGGCCAGGTCTTTTTCTGATTCGGCTATGAAATCCATGGTTTCACTCTCAATCGTCACACAAACCTCAATGCCGTCTTTATTATGGTTGTGTTTGTTTTTATTGCTCATCTCCAGCTCCATATCTTGAATTTCATTAATTAAAAAAACTAACTTCCACCCCAAACAGCTTAAAATACAAGACCCGTAAAGTCAATAAAATATCAACACATTACAATTAATATATTTCAATTGACAATATTTTTTGACTTACTTAAAATCCTATTGTGGCATTTTTGTATATATCACTCCGCCACCTTTTCCGGCCCAGACCTCACCCGCCCCCCGCGGCACTTCAGTGACCCTTTGCGCGGCCCTCAACACCCGCTGATTTTCAGTCCAAACTTCTAACACAGCCCTGGTGTGATCAAGGAAGGGCCGTCCAGGCCGGAATTTCCCACAAATACATGATAATTTTGGAGGATTCCATATATGTTATCGCGATTAAAACTTCCCACCCGGGAAGAAGTTGTTAAATTGGCCAAAGTCAGAGCCGATGTCTGCGTATCGATCTATGCGGAGACGTCGCCCATGAAAATGCTGTTTGACTACTGCCGGCTGGAGCTGAGCAATATGGTTCGGGCCGCCTTTACCCGGCTGGAATATTCGGGCTTCAACAAACGCCGCCTCAGCCTCCTGAAGGAGAGGCTGGCGCATATTGCCGGAGATGATGATTTCTGCCTGAACCAGGCCAACAGCGTCTGCATTCTGGCCACACCCGACCATGTGGAGGTCTATCGCCTGGCTAATCATCTCAACAATCAAATAGAGATAGCCGACCGGTTTTACCTCAAACCCCTGATGCGGGCCCTGACCTTTTCCCAGACGGCCCTCATCCTGGCCTTGTCGGAGAACGGCACGAAAGTGATCGGTCTGTTCCCGGAATCGGAGCCGGAGGTGATAGCGCCGCCCAACATGCCTGAAAACGCCTACAGCCAAGCTGGTCCGCCCCTGATGCTGCCCTTTCACAGAGGCCGTGACAACACCCCGGACGGAACTGAACGAAAAATCTGGCTGTCCGACTATGCGAAAAAAGTGGATGAAGCCATTGAACCTCTGACCCGGCAGGGCGACCGTCCGGTCATCCTGGCCGCCGCCGAGCCTCTGGCTTCCATTTACCGTTCCGTGGCGGCTTCGCCCCTGACCGGGCGCACCATTAATATCGGCCCGGACAGGGTGGCTGATCATGAGCTGGTGAATCTGGCCCGCCCGGCCCTGGATGAGTATTATGCGATGGAGCTGGCCAAGCTCCACGCGCTTTTTGAAACGCGTGCCGGTCAGAGGCGGGTGGCCACTGAGGTATCGGATGTGGCCAGGGCGGCCACTTATGGCATGGTAAGTCTCATTCTGGTGGATTTTGACCGCCCGATGACTGGTATTATTGATGAAAATGGTGATGTTCGCTATACCGACGAGCCGGGCAGTTACGGCATTATTGATGAAATCGTCAAGCGTTCGCTGGAGAACGGAGCCAGAATCATGGCCGTGCGTGAGCCGGACATGATTGGCGACTCCGGTGTGGCCGCCGTCCTCCGCTACCCACTGTCTCCCCCGGAAGTGCGTGGCCCGCACGGGGCTATGTCTGGGTGAGGTTTTCCCTGGGCGCTGGTTTGGGCGGCCATCATCGTATTAAGAGCGGCGCCCCCTTGGCTATGGAAGCGGCGGCTAAGGGCTGTGTATCATTTAAAGCCGTGCGGCTAACGGGTGACCGCCGATGGGGGAAATGCTTTGTCCCGGCTTCTTTCCGGGGGTCTCAGTCACGGAACCGGGACAAAGCATTTCCCCCGTCTTCCGGCGGGTTTATGATTCACCCAAAACTTTAAGCGGCACCAGCCATAGGGTACAACTCTTTATGCCAGGCTCATCGCGCCTGCCCCATGACCATACTCCATCGGAAGAACCTTGATGAACCTCTCCTTCTCCCTCTCCCAGCTTTCAAGAATTTTATGGGCCGCCGGGCTTTGGGTATAGGCGGCGTGAAGTTTGATCAGGCTGTGCAGCTCCGCTTCATCGGCGGGCTCCAGAAGATCGAGATCGACCATTTCCAGATTGCAGCGTGAATCAAACAGGCCATCTAGGTCATAGACATAGGCCAGCCCGCCGCTCATCCCGGCCGCGAAATTGACTCCCGTCAGCCCCAGCACGGCCACCCGCCCGCCGGTCATATATTCACAGCCGTGGTCGCCCACGCCTTCGGCCACAGCCACAGCTCCGCTGTTGCGCACGGCAAAGCGCGCGCCCGCCCGGCCGCCCAGATATAACTCGCCGGAGGTGGCCCCGTAGAGGGCCACGTTGCCGATAATGCTGTTGTCCGCCGGTTTGAAATTCCGGGCAGTCTTCTCAGGCGGCCTGATTATAAGCCGTCCGCCGGATAGGCCTTTGCCCACATAATCATTGGCCTCACCCGCCAGCTCCAGCGTCAGCCCCCTGGCCGCGAAAGCTCCGAAGGATTGCCCGGCGCTGCCGGAAAGCTTCAGGTGAAGGCTGCCATCCTCCAGTCCGGCCAACCCCCTGGCCCGCACAATACGGGATGAAATTTTGGCTCCGACGGTGCGGTCAACATTGCGCACCTTCAGCTCACGAACCACCTTGGGGCCGCCGTTCAATATCCGCTCCACCGCCGGGATCAATTCATCATCAAAACTGCCGGACGGAGGACGCACTTCGCTTTCCAGCCCCATCCAGCGCCTGGTCTCTCCTCCCGGACTGGCCAGAAGGGCCGTGAAATCCAGCCCGCGTTCGCGCATTAGGGCGCAATCCTCTCTGGCGGTCAGGCGTTCGACCTGACCGGTCATTTCATCCATACTGCGAAATCCCAGCGCGGCCATGCTCTCCCTCACTTCTCGGGCCACGAAAGTCAAATAGTTTACCAGATGCTCCGGCCGGCCGCGAAAGCGGGCCCGGAGGCGCGGGTCCTGTGTGGCCACCCCGGCCGGGCAGCCGTTGGTATGGCATTTGCGCAGCATCAGACAGCCCAGACTGACCAGAGCCGCCGTGCCAAAGCCGAATTCGTCCGCCCCCAGAAGCGAAGCCACCACCACGTCCCGGCCGGTCTTCATCTGGCCGTCGGCCTGGAGCCGCACCCGGCCGCGCAAGCCGTTGAGCACCAGGGTCTGCTGGGTTTCAGCCAATCCGATCTCCCAAGGGGAACCGGCATGGCGGATGGAGGACAGGGGCGCGGCTCCGGTGCCGCCGTCGAAGCCTGAAATCAGAATCGTCCCGGCCATGGCCTTGGCCACTCCGGCCGCAATGGTGCCCACGCCGATTTCAGAGGCCAGCTTAACCGAGACCCTGGCCTGGTCATTGGCCTGATATAGATCGTAAATAAGCTGGGCAATATCTTCGATCGAATAAATATCGTGATGGGGCGGCGGGGAAATAAGCGTGACCCCGGCCGTGGAATGGCGCACGCGGGCGATTTCATTATCCACCTTGTGGCCCGGCAGCTGTCCGCCCTCACCGGGTTTGGCTCCCTGGGCGATTTTTATCTGTAGCTCATCGGCCTGAACCAGATACTCCAAAGTCACGCCAAAGCGCCCGCTGGCCACCTGTTTGATGGCCGAACGCAGGGAGCTCCCGTCGGCCCGTTTTTGGTAGCGGGCCGGATCTTCGCCCCCCTCACCGCAATTGGAACGGGCCCCAATGGCGTTCATGGCCTGAGTCAGGGTTTCGTGCGCTTCCCGGGAAAGCGAACCGAAGCTCATGGCCCCGGTGACGAAACGCCGCCTGATTTCCTCAACCGGCTCCACCTCTTCAATGGGAACGGCCCGGCCGGGAGTGAAATCCATCAGCCCCCTGAGGGTGAAAGCCTGGCGGGTCTGCTCGTTGATCAAAGCGGCGTAGCGCTGATAGGCCTCATAATCGCCGTCCCGGACCGCCGTCTGCAAAAGAGATATGCTTTCCGGCCTCCAGAGATGGGGCTGACCCTGACGGCGATAGCGATAAGCGCCGCCCACCGGCAGAAGTTCAGGCCGGTTGTCGCCGCCGGAGGCTGAACCAGCCGCCGCTTCGGCCCGCCGCACCGCGTCGCGTTCCAGATGCTCCAGGCCGATGCCGCCGATCCTGGAAGAAATGGCCGGAAAATACCTGCTCATGAGTTCCGGCCCCAGCCCCAAGGCTTCAAAAATCTGGGCCCCGCGATAGCCGCGCAAAGTTGATATGCCCATTTTGGACATGATCTTCAAAAGCCCTTTACACAGAGCCTGAACATAGTTTTCAACGGCAGTTGTCGGGCCAATGCCAGAGGCGCCGCGCAGAGCTGAATCAGCCGCCGTGCCAAAAGCCAGCCAGGGATTGACGGCGGACGCGCCCAGACTCAGAAGCATGGCCAGGTGGCTGACTTCCCGCGCTTCACCGGTCTGGCAGATCAAACCGATGCGCACCCGGTCGCCGCACTCCATGAGCTTGCGATTGACGGCGGCCACAGCCAGAAGCGATGGAATGGGCGGATGCTGTTCATCGGCGTCCTTATCAGAGATGACGATGATGCGGGCGCCGTTCTGAACTGCTTCGAAAGCCTGATGCTCCAGGCGGGACAGGGCCAGGGTCAGGCTTTGACCGGGAGGCGAAGAGGGCCGCGGCTTTTCAAAAGTCGCGGCAATGGTTTCGGTGTGGAAATCGTCAAACTTCAATTCCTCCAGGCGGGCCAGGTCATCGTTGGAAAGGACGGGGTGTTTGAGTTTGACCAGCCGGGCCTGTTCCGGCTCTTCCTTCAGGATATTGGGCTCATAGCCGATAAAGGTCATCAGCGACATGACCAGCTCCTCCCTGATGGAATCAATGGGCGGATTGGTGATTTGGGCAAACTGCTGGCGGAAATAGGAAAACAATAGCTGCGGACGCTCACTGAGCACGGCCAGCTGCCCGTCAAAACCCATTGAGCCGGTCGGCTCGGCCCCGTTCTGGGCCATTGGGCCGATAATCAGATCAATATCATCGCGGTCATAGCCAAACAGGCCCTGCCGGAAAGTCAGGTTGTCGACGCTGGAATGAAAATCCGAGCCGGTGAAGAAGCCGGGAATATCCAGGCGATTTTCGCTCACCCAGCGCCGGTAAGGGCGGCGCCGAGCCAGGTGGCTTTTTATCTCCTCATCGTGAATAATACGGCGGCCTTGTATGTCGGCTAAAATCATCTGGCCGGGCCGCAAGGACCCCTTCTCGGCCACGCGGTCATCTGGCAGCGGGATGGCTCCGGCCTCAGAGGCGAAGACCATCAGCCCGTCATCCAGAAGGCTGTAGCGGGCCGGCCTCAGGCCGTTGCGATCCAACAGCGCCCCCACCTTCTCGCCGTCGGTGAAGACCACGGCCGCCGGGCCGTCCCACGGCTCCATCAGACCGGCGTGGTATTCAAAAAAACCGCGCAGGTTCGGCCCCATTGGATATTTCTGGCCCCAGGCCTGGGGGATGAGCATGGTCATGGAGTGATCCAGGCTCCGGCCGCCGCGCATCAGAAATTCCAGGGCATTGTCCAGGCTGGCGGAATCGCTGGCTTCCGGCTCTATTAAAGGAAACAGCTTAACAATGTCCCGCCCGAAAATAGGTGATTCCAGGCTGGGTTCGCGGGCGGTAAGCCAGTTGCGGTTGCCGCGAATAGTATTGATCTCGCCATTATGGGCCAGTGACCGGAATGGCTGGGCCAGCCGCCAGGAGGGAAAGGTATTGGTGCTGAAACGCTGATGCACCACGGCAAAGGCGGAGGCCAGCCGCGGGTCGTTCAAATCCTCATAGAAAGCAGGCAATTGGGAGGCCATCAGCATGCCTTTATATACCAGCGTGCGGCAGGAAAGGCTGGGCAGGCAGACCTCGTCCAGCGAGAAACCGGCCCGGCGGGCTTCAGCTTCAATACTTTTTCGTAGGATATAAAGACGGCGTTCCAGGGCCTCGCCAACTATCCGGCCCTGGCCCGGCCGGGGTGAGACAAAGAACTGCCAGATGGACGGACGGCTTCCGAAAGCAGTTCGGCCCAGGGCCGCCGGGTCCACCGGAACTTCACGCCAGCCCGGCACTGTCAGACCGCAGGCAGTCGCCTGATTGTCAATCAGCCTCCTGGCCCGCCTTGACGCGTCACTGTCAGGCGGCAGAAAGGCCATGCCCACGCCGTAAGAACCGGCTTTCGGCAGTTCGAAATCAAGCCGGGCACGAAAAAACGCATCAGGCAGTTTCAATAAAATTCCCGCACCGTCCCCGGAGTCAGCGTCCGCGCCCGAAGCGCCGCGATGGGCCAGATTGCGAAGAAGCTCCAGGGCCAGTTTGACCACGTCGTGAGAGGGGGGCCCTTCCAGACGGGTGACGAAGCCAACGCCGCAGGCGTCATGCTCGAATTGCGGGTCATAAAGTCCGATTTTGTTCATAGTAACCTCATTCATCGGCGGGGGCCGAGTGTGGGTTACAATAGAGCAAATGTGGTACCAGTCATTGAATCGTTTTGAAAATCAGTATGTTATAAATAAATGTTTTCAAGCGGCCATTTATGATTCTACCAAAATGTGATTTGTTTCGTCTCCAAGATTACCAATCCGTAACAACTGCGCGATGAAGCCTTACATGAGGGTGACCAGGTTGTAGGCAGGTTGTTTAAACGGCGCAAATCAAGTCTGGCCGACTGGGCGTTATCCAATATGGCCGCCACGTTGTCGGCGGTCGGTTGTTTTGCTATAATTAAAAAATAGCACATAATTTTTTGGCTGGAAGTTATTTCATAAATATCTTTTTCTCTTTGGCGCCGTTGCGGGAGTCTTTTTAATACTCGAAATATGTCGTATATTACTGAGCTTAAAAAGCCGTCGCACCTATCCAGGGAACAAAAATCTTATTTATGAAATGACTTTTAATCTTAAAGTGGTCTCGCTGGATGATAAAATTGAACATGCCGCCATTGGTTTGAGACGGTCTATATGCCTAAAATTATCTGATGCAATTGTTGTGGCCAGGCGGGTTAGCAGTTAGGAGACTTATAATGACAAGGGATTGGTCTGCTTTACTCAAAGTGCTTTTAATAGTTCTTCTTTTACCAGCAAATGCCTATGCCCTGAAAGAACAGGAATGCATCTCTAGTTTTAACAAAGATATCGAGACGTCTAAGTATGCTTTCCCCGGCCTGGAGTTGCCACAGAATACACAAGTGTATGCTGTTTGGTCTTACGCACGATTTGTCGGGGGTTTACATTTAGGCTGGCAGTTAGAAGGCGCGAGAGGTGAAGCTACTATACTCAAGGTGGTGGTAGATTCCCCTAATGAACCCGTGGTCTTAATGCTAAGAGGTACCGAACCGCATATCTGGCATATAAATTGGACTAAGGGCACTCAAATAAAAGCGGTGTTCGCCAGCGGCGGTGATGTCCAGAGGGTTGCCGGTCTCCCCGATGATGTGCCGGTACTCAACAGCACCTATGAGAGCCGCCGAGCATGTGGTAATTTTTACCTCGAAACATTCTCTGATACGAGTGGCGGCTGTCTCGCCTTGCCAGACACTTTCCAGAATTATTCCGAAGCAGATATATTATCAAGGCAGCTTTTTGGGCGCAAGGTAAGTGCTTATTTTGATAATTACCACATGAGAAGCGGGCAACTGGTGATTGGAGAAGCTGGAAGTTCCAAGACTGAACTGCGACCTGTTATTGAGTTGAGAGACGACGCCGAATTGATAACCAATGCGGAACTCCGTAAAGAAGATTTTCACGCTCCATCTGCGCCTATGACGGGCGATATCGGGTTACCTGAAGCTGAAGACAAAAGTTTAATTAGAAAAGCCACAGAGGAAGATATTCAGGAATACTTAAAAGCCTTAGCCAAAACTAATGGCCTGCCCGATCGAATTATTCCACAAAAATTAACCATCGACTATGGCCCTTCACTGAGTTCTTATGTGGTGCTGTCACCTCATTTTAAAATTCCTGACGGATTGCGGGGGTCACCCCCTACCTTTTTACTACCAGAAGGTCTGCCTCAGCCCGAATGTCCTGGGTATTGCCTTGTTTACAGCCTGGCTGAAGCCAGGTCACCTATAGAAGCCAGAGGAAATAAATCATTTGTCTGCCATATTGGCGATCTGAAGTTGCCGCCAGAACTTAAAGTGTATGCGGCCGGTGCTTCTTCCGCTTCCAAGCTCAACATTCAGCTTGATGATCGAAGCGGTATGGCAGCTTTGATGAAAGCAACAGTCAATTCGCCTAGAGAGTCAGTGGCTCTGATGCTTGGGGGTTCCAGTTCAACAATATGGCACTTAAGCTGGACTGAAGGAACAAAGATATCAGCAGTCGTGACCAACGGCAGTCTTGTCGTCGGTCTGCCCAACGATGTACCTATATTGAATATCAGCGATTATCAGGAAGATCAATGCCCGCGCTTTGGCATTTCACCGTCATTAAAAGGCTTGGTAGCCGCGAATGATCTGTCTAACCATCTGTTCAAAAGAGATATTGAGCAGGTCTATCCCGATCATGGGGGAAAGGTTGTGATTGGTAAACCACTGCAAAAGATAAAAGTTAATACTTCAGAAGAGTTCGAGGTAGAAAAATTAACTGCTCCCGAGAAGCTCCTGCCAAGGCAGATTATCAATCGCGGTTTGGAGCAAGGTATAATAAGAAGGCCCTCAGAAGAAGATATCCAAAAATACTCCATAACCTTGGCCAAAGCGGCCGGTTTGCCAAATCTGATCGCTGAAGAATTGATCCATGGCCCTGGTGATCTATCTGAGGCGGCTAAGGACTTGTATAACACTTATGTGGTAATATCGCCAGACTTTCGGGCCCCGAATGAGCTATATGGTGACCTCTCCCCTGCCTTTATTTTTCCAGAAAGCATACCACAACCAAAAGATCGTGGTGCGTATTTTACTTTTCAAAGTTTTGCCGAAGTTAAGGTAAAAGATAAAACAAGACCCAAGCCAATATCTGACGCTTGCGGTTTACGCGATCTCAAATTGCCGCCCAACCTGAAAGTTTATGCGGCTGGCGCTTTTACCGGTTCTGATCTAAACATCAAAATCGACCGTGAGTACGGCGATGCTTCATTGATGCAAATCACGGTCAATTCGCCACAAGAACCGGTGGCTCTGCTGCTTGGGGCCACGCGGGCTCAGGTATGGCACTTGAATTGGACGGAAGGTACGAGGATATCGGCAGTTATTGTTGATGGTCTGTCCAGACAGCAGATTGTAGGTCTGCCTGAGGATGTGCCGGTTTTGAATATCCGCGATAATACCGATCTATGTCCCGGTTTTTATGGCTGGTTTTATACCAACAGGTCACTGGCCGTGTTTCAAACTATCAACGGCTTAGCCAATCACCTTTTCAAAAAAGATATTGACCGGGTATATTATGTGCAAAATGGCCAAGCTGTTATTGGCAAACCTTTTAGCACCAACATGAAACTTTTGACCGGGGAAGAGTTGAATATAGAAAAAATTAGCGATTCATATGCTTTATTGCCAGGTAAAGAAGGCATCCTTCAGGCCGAAAACAGAGGCCTGATAAGGAAGGCGAGCAACGATGATTATGAAAAATGGCTGGAAAAATATGCATACAGACAGAATATTCTGGCTGGTAAGATTAACGAAAGGATAAAAAGCGGCAGTCTGTGTTATGAGTGCCCCCCATATAATGCCTATGTTGTTTTATCGCCTGATTTCCTATTGCCAGTCGATTTATATGGGGAAAACGCGGTTGATTTTATTGTGCCAGAGGATATACCTATACCGCAAAGATCGCGGTCGAGACGCTCCACCCCAACCTTTTACCTTTTAAAGGATGGCACTTGTGTCGGCCCAAACCCTGGTTGTTTTCATGGTCATCCATAGCCGCTTTGAATAGCCTGGCGTGTGAAAGGACATTCTCTTGCACAATCAACACTTTTTTAAGCAGTACGAAAAAAGACTTTGAAACCTGGAAGACTTTTGATCAGTGTATGGTCGATGGTTTGTCTAGTCGCAAGTCGGCAATGATTTGTGACATCAATAGAAACACAGCGTTTGCTCGGCGCCGCAAAATACTTGACGCATTGACTCATTACCATGAAAGACAACTACCAATGAAAGGCATTGTTTATTGGCCGAACAGGTGGCAGGCCACTCGGTGGTTGGGCCCGATCTCCCGCATGGCCGGGCGCTCGTTGCGGCAGCGTTCCCGGCATTGGGGACAGCGCGTATGGAAAGCGCACCCTTGCGGCAGGTTCACGGGACTCGGCACCTCACCTTTGAGAGTGGGCAGCGGCTTATCGAAATCCATATCAATAGCGAAAATGGAACTCAAGAGCGCCTTTGAATAAGGATGGCTGGCTTTGTCCCATACCTCATTGCCCGGCAGGCTTTCAACCGCCCCGCCAAGGTACATCACCATAACCTGATGAGACAGGGACTGCACCAGGGCCAGATCGTGGCAGACGAAAATCATCGAAAGCTGACGCTGTCGCTGAATTTCCACCAACAAGGTGATGATCTTTTCCTGGACTGAGACATCCAGGGCCGAGGTGGCCTCATCACAAACCAGAACCGCCGGGTCGACCGCCAGGGCCCTGGCTATCCCAAGGCGCTGGCGCTGGCCGCCGCTCATGGAATGAGGATAGCGGTGGGCGAAATCTTCGGGCAGCCGCACCAGCCGCAATAGTTCGGCCTGTTTTTCGCGGATCTGTTTGGCAGATAATTTTTGAAAATTTCCCAAAGGCTCGGTAATGGCTTCACCGGCCTTCATGCGGCCAAAAAAAGCGGAGGTGGGATCCTGAAAAACCATTTGGATGTGACAACGGTTTTTACGCAGGGCCTCACCCTTTAAAGCGGTGATATCTTGGCCGCGAAAAATAAGGCGGCCTTCATTGGGCGGCTCCAATTGAGTCATCATGCGCAAAAGTGTGCTTTTGCCGCAGCCGCTTTCACCCACAATCCCCAGGGTTCGCCCATACTGAAGGCAGATGTCCACCTCCCGGCAGGCCGTGAGAGTTTGTCCTCTATCAGTGGTATAGCGGCGGGTGAGGCCGCGCCCCTCCAGTATGACTTCAGACATAGCGCTTGCCCTTCATGGCTGGTACGGCTCCCAGCAATTCACAGGTGTAGGCCGTGTCAGGATGTTTTAGAATTTGCTCGCGGTCACCGGCATCCACTATCCGGCCCTGGGTCATGACGAAAATACGGTCGGCCATGTAGGCGGCCATGCCCAGATTGTGGGTAACCAGCACAATGGAAGTGTTGTATTCCTCCCGCAGAGCCATCATCTGGCTGACGATTTGTGACTGGGTGGTCACATCCAAGGCGCTGGTCGGTTCGTCGGCCAACAATATGCGGGGCTGGAAAACCATGGACATGGCAATGCCCACCCGCTGGCGCATGCCGCCGGAAAGCTGGAAGGGGTATGATTTCATAATGGTCTGGCTGTGCGGCAGGCCCATGCGCTCCAGCATGACGCGCCCCCGTTCCCAGGCCTCTTTTTGGGGCTTGGATTCATGGGCACGGATATATTCGACAAACTGGCTGCCGATAGTGCGGATAGGGTTGAGCATTGAGCCGGAGTCCTGAAAAATCATCGAGATCGGCCCGCCGCGCAAAGCGCGCCACTCGCCCATGGACATGCCCAAGATTGAGCGCCCTTCAAAGCGGATATCTCCCCGCACCACCCGACCGCCGCCGGGCAGGAGCCCCATTACGGCGCGAATGGCCGTGGTTTTGCCGCTGCCGCTCTCCCCGACCAGAGCCACGATTTCTCCCCGGGTCACTTCCAGGGAGAAATCCAGGAGAGCCGGCACGCCGTTGCCATAGGCTACCGAAACGTTCTCATAGCACAGCATACTTTTTTTACTTTACGGGTTTCATGTCAGTGGTCAGCCAATAATAGTCGATGGTGGCGATCTCGGCCCCAGTCATCTTGTGGACGTTACTGAACATACTGCTGTTGTAGTAACCATAGGCGATGGTGGCCGCGTCATCGATAAGAATCTGCTGCAATTCGGTAATGAGATCCAGGCGGCGCCCGGCATCCACTTCCACCATCAGCTTCTCATAGGCGGCGTCATACTCGGGGCTTGAATAAAAGCCGAAAGATTTGGAATTGCCGGAATACCAGTTGGCCAGATAATCCTGCGGGTCGCCCACGCCCACGGTCAGGGTGTTGCAGGTCCACAGGTCGAACTCGCCGGCATTGAGAAGGGCCAGAGCGGTGTCGTAATCGCGGATGTTGACGGTGGTTTTGAGGCCGATGTCGGCCAGTTGCAGGGCCACGGCTTCGGCGAATTCATCGAGATTACGGCTGGTGAAGGCCACATGGTCCAGGTTGATCGTTTTTCCGTCCAGTTCCCGGAAACCGTCGCCGTCTGTATCCACGATACCGGCTTTGTCCAACAGGTCAATGGCGGCCTGCCGGTTGAATGGGTAGGGATTGGTCAGCTTGTCATAATTGTAAGCCAGGGAGGATGGCAGAACCGAGTCACCGGCGGTGTACATCCCGCCCACGGTCACCTCACACATGGTCTTTTTGTCCAGGGCCATCATGATGGCCTGGCGCAAATCCTTATTTTTCAGCGCGCCGTTAAAGTTCATGTAGGCGTTGGCGGTGCGCACACCGGCGGCCACCGAGACATGGTAGTCGGGATCCGCTTTCAGCCTTTCCATATCGCTGGCGGTGGTGATGTTTTCCACCAGATCCACGTCGCCGCTTTGCAGAGCCATGGCCTTGGTGGAACTGTCGTTGATGAACATGACCGTGACCGTGTCATAGGGCACTTCGCCATTCCAGTAAAGTTCATTGCGGACCATGTCCACACTGATGCCGGGCTTGAATTCAGTTACTTTATAAGGCCCGGTGCCGATGGTCTCTTTGTCGATGACCGTGGTATCGATAATGGCGAAGTAAGGGTAGGCCAGAATGCCGGGAATGTTGGAGGTGGGGTTGTCACAGACGATGGTCACTGTGTTGGCCGCGTCGTCGGCGGTGATGGACTTGTAGGTCAGGTAACCCCTGGGCACCGAGTTGCCGGTGCCGCCGTTGTCCTTGTCGGTCGCGGCGTAGAGTCGCTCGATGGAGTTTTTTACGGCACTGGCATTCACCGGGTTGCCGTTGGTGAACTTGACGCCGTCACGGATGTGCAGAGTCCAGGTCTTGTAGTCATCCGAAACGGTGTATTCGTCGCAGATGTTGGGTTCGGCCACCACCTGCTTGGAAAACTTGAAAAGGCTTTCAGTTATGCCAAAGCGCAAACCGGCCCAGCTGGAGTTGGTGTTGGTGGCCGGGTCGAGAGAATCGGAATAATTATAGCATCCGAAATTCAGGTGGCTGCCCTTGGTGTCGGCCGTCGCCGGCACCTGGAACAGCACCATCATCAAGGCGGCTACCAGTAAAGTTGTAACTCGTTTCATTACCTTTTTCATGCTTCAACAACCTCTTGTTTGATGGGCAATAGCTGCCCGGCATTATGAGCGTCGCGGGGGTCCAGAATGTCGCGCAGACTGTCGCCCAGCAGGTTAAAAACAACCACGGTGACAAAAATGGCCAGACCGGGAAAAATCATCAGCCACGGGGCCGACTGCATAAAGGCCCGGCCCTGGTTGAGCATATAGCCCCACTCGATGGAAGTGGACTGGGCGCCAAGGCCGAGAAAGGAGAAGGCCGCCAGTTCCAGCATCATGCCGCCCATATCGGTGGCGGCGGTGATGACCAGGGTGGGCAGAACTGAAGGGAACATGTAGCGCCACAGAATATGTCGCGTACGGCAGCCGGATATTCTGGCGGCCAGGACATAATCTTCGTGTTTGATCTTAAGCACCAGACTTCGGGCCAGGCGGGCATATTTGGTCCAACTGACCATGGTAATGGCGATTACGGCGTTGGTAATGCTGGGCCCCATAATGCCGGCCATGGCAATGGCCAGGGCCATGCCCGGAAAGGAGACCATCATGTCGGATATTCGCATGATCACTTCATCCGCCAGGCCCCCGGCATAGCCGGACACCACTCCCAGCCCGGTGCCGACCGTAAAGATGCAGACCACCAGCGCCAAGGTGGAAGCCAGAGAAGTGCGAGCGCCGTAGATAACCCTGGAAAACAGGTCGCGGCCCATGCGGTCGGTTCCGAACCAGTGTTCGGCGCTGGGGCTTTGGCCCGCGTCAGTCAGAACAGCCTGCTGGGGGTTATGGGTGGCGATGAAAGGAGCGAAGACCGCCGCGGCCACAATGCCCAGGGCCAGAGCGGCGTAGAAGAGAAACAGCTTTTTGTTGCGGGCCATAATCAGGCTCCTTTCCTGAGGCGGGGATCCAGGAGGTTATAGGAGATATCCACAGCCAGGTTGACAATCATATAAATGAGTGAAATCCATAGCACAAAGCCTTGAATAACGGGATAATCCATAGAGGTGATGGCCGAGATGGCCAGGCTGCCCAAAGCCGGATAGGAAAAGATGACTTCAACCACAGCGGTGCCGCCCAAGAGAGAACCAAGCGATAATCCCAGAAGGGTGATCAGGGGCAGCATGGCGTTGGGAATGACGTGCCGCCACAGAATGACGGACTCCGTAAGCCCCCTGGCCCGCGCGCCCGAAACATAGTCCTGATTGAGCTCCTCCAATACCGCCGCCCGCACCTGCCGGGCGTATTTACCGGCCATGGCAAAACCCAGGGTAATAGCCGGCAAGAGCATTTTCCGCAAACCCATGCCCGTGGAAACCACCGGCAGCCAGCCCAGCTTCAGAGCCACAAAATAAAGAAGCAGGAGGCCCACCCAGAAATTCGGCATTGAAATGCTGAAGAAGGTGGCCCCTCTGACAATATAATCCACGGGTCGGTTTTGGTAGAGCGCCGAGAGGACGCCGAGGGGAATGGACATGACCATCATTATCGCCAGCGACAAAAGGGTCAGTTGAATAGTGGGGGCCACCCGCGCGGCCAGCATCTGGGTCACTGGCTGTCCGCTGGTGTAGGAGACGCCAAAATCACCCTTAAGGCAGTTCAGCAGCCAGGAGCCATATTGCGCCGGGAAAGGCCGGTTGAGACCGAGATTTTCCCGAATATCAGCCATGATCTCTTCAGATGGAATGCTGCCGCTGATCGCGAACATAGCCCTCACCGGGTCGCCGGGGGCCAGGTAGATGAGTAAAAAGCTCAGAAAGCTAATGCCGACGAGGACGATGACAATTTGTAACAGACGTTTGCAAATTTGCCGCTTGCGCATTTTTCAATCCCATGCTTTTTTCAAACCCCCGCAGGGGAAATAGCCGTCACACTTGGTTATGGCGCAAAGGGTCCGGCCAGGAATTTTCCCTCCGCCGCACGGCCAAAATAAAAAACGGGTATGCCAATTTTTATAACAAAATTGGCATACCCGTTTTTGTATGCATATACATCACGCCCTTGAGGCGGATGTTGAATCACAGAATTTGTAAGTCTCCTGGCTTGCGTTATGGAAGGGAACCTTCCTGCGTCCGTATCCTACCTTCCCATGCAAAAATACACAGTGGCGGGTTTTCACCCAGACAGCTCATCGCTGCTTCGGTACGGCCTCACGCTTACAGTGCCGGTAACGCTGGGGACTTTAACCCCATTCCATCTAATGCGCCCCCCTGACACGAGGCCTTACGGTGAGGCGCAACATAATTCCTATGTTAGACACAGAATATTGTCTAAATTTTATAGCACGAACCTTTAATAAAAATCAATAGTCTTTATCCATGAAAATTTGATCCAGGGCGAAGGTGGGCGGCAAAATGCTCACTCGGATCGCCCGGCAGCCTTGAGGGAACCGGTTTTCCAGCGTAAACGTGAGTAGAAAAGAAGCACGATTATCGACTGTGCTCCATAAAAGGCCAGGTAGCAGAGCCAGAGGCTGTCGTGGGTAGAACTAGGGCTGACTTGAAGATCCTCATAGTATCATAAAAGTTTTTCACGTAAAATTTCAAAAGGAGTTTTGCCATGAAAAGCGGAATGTGGGCGATGAAAGTTATAGAATCGCTCCCATTCTTTAAGTTTGGCATGAAGGTCCACATCGCCTCTGTATTCAAGGCGTTGGTAGAATTCCTACTGATCGGTGAGATGTGAGCGCTCGACCTTTCCATTGAGCCTTGGTGTGGCCGGCTTTATGTGTACGTGAATCATACCGAGTTCTTCGACATGCCACTGAAACCTGGTTCTGAACTCGTGGATATTGTCAGTGCGGATGACTTTATTTCTAAAGGGGAAGATGTCGACGACATAATTGATTGAATTTCCGGGGACAGGAATTTCCGGGGACAGTAGGAATTTCCGGGGACAGGAATTTCCGGGGGGAATTTCCGGGGACGAATTTCCGGGGACAGTATACTTATATATCTGGATTGTCGCCAATAAATGCACATTTGCCAGTTCCATCAGTTCAAAATATTACATCGTCGGGATTATCATCAGAATCAAAAGATATGATTTGCTTATACATTAATAAGGCAAGCTCACAAATCAGCACTGAAAATAAAGCCAACACCTAAGCACATAACCATGGGCCGCATTGTTTGCTTCCTTGTAACCATTCTCTGAATCCTCCGCCTAAAAGTCCACCGGGTCTTGCAAATATCACCAACTGAAAAAAAATCACTAAACAACACAATAATTTGGCAAAGCAGATAACCAGCAAACTTAAAAAATAATGCTACTAAACAGTAATAACTAAAGAAACTCCAGCTTTATTGATCTCTTCACGAGCAACTTCAATACATCAAATATTTAATTAACTTAATAACTGTGATTAAAAATGTAAAGTAAAAAAGGAAGTCATGCTGAATTAATTTAAAACCTTATAACATCAGCCACTTGCGATAGACTATCACTGTCCGGCTGTCACCTGAAAGACCTTGGAGGGCAACCCACTCCACATTGACCAGCATCCGCCACCACGCGATCATTAAATAACGATGCACCAACGGTTAGTGTATTCCGGTGCCAGTACATTTATTTGCTTCGACTTGACAGCACCCTCACTATAGTGTAACCATAATCCATGGTCAGAATAGCTCGAATTGTCATCCCGCATGTCCCGCACCATGTTACACAACGCGGCAATCGTCGCCTTCCAACTTTTTTTAAGGACAGCGATTATTCCGCCTATTTGGAGTTTTTGGCTGAAGGTTGTGCAAAAACAGGGGCAGAGCTGTGGGCGTATTGCCTTATGCCGAACCATGTCCACCTTCTTCTCGTCCCCAATACGCCGGACGGGCTGCGGGCCACCCTTGGGGAAGCGCATAGACGCTATACCCGCATGATTAATTTTCGGGAAAATTGGCGTGGGCATCTCTGGCAAGAACGATTTGCGTCATTTCCCACCGATGATATACACCTTCTCAATGCCGCCAGATATATAGAACTGAACCCGGTTCGCGCAAAACTGGCCGCATCTGCGGAGGACTATCCATGGTCAAGCGCCCGGGCACACCTTTATAAACTTCCCGATCCTCTACTGAAAACCGACAGACTTCTCTCTGCCATGCCCAACTGGCGCGAGTTTCTGACCTGCGGCCTAAGTGACGGGGATATAGAAGTCATTCACCGGCATGAAAACACAGGTAGACCTTTGGGCGAACCAGGCTTTATCGCCCATATAGAGTCAATGCTGGGAATAACTGTTACCCCCAAAAAGCCAGGACGAAAACCTAAAACCGATAAATAAGTATACTGTCCCCAGATATCATGGTGTGGAAAAAATCACCAAAATTATGATGACCGGCCTCTTCATAACCGTGATCCTCCTGGCAATCCGGGCCGTAACCCTTGATGGCGCTGGCGCTGGCCTTGAATTCTATCTTAAGCCGGATTTTGGCAAGCTTACCGAACACGGCCTTTGGACCACTATTTACGCCGCCATGGGTCAGGCCTTTTTTACCCTCAGCGTCGGTATCGGCAGCATGTTGATTTTTGGCAGCTATCTTGGCAAGGAACGCTCCCTGACCGGTGAATCTGTCAACATACTGATGCTTGATCTCTTTGCCGCTTTCATGGCCGGCATGATCATTTTCCCTTCCTGCTTCGCTTTTGGCGTAGAACCCGGCGCTGGTCCCGGCCTGGTGCTGGTCACTCTGCCCAACATTTTCAACGCCATGAGCGGCGGCATTGTCTGGGGCGGGCTTTTCTTCGTTTTCATGAGTTTTGCCGCGCTCTCCACTGTTATTGCGGTTTTTGAGAATATCGTGGCTTTCGGTATCGACAACTGGAGAGTGTCGCGGAAAACTTCAGTTCTGATCAACTTCATATTAATGCTTGTTCTGGCCACTCCCTGCGCCCTTGGTTTCAACGTGCTGGCCGGCTTCGAGCCAATGGGGCCAGGTTCGGTGGTGTTGGATCTGGAAGACTTCATCGTCAGCAACAACCTCCTGCCCCTTGGCTCGCTGATTTTTGTCCTTTTTTGCAGCACCCGCTATGGCTGGGGCTGGGACAATTTCATCAAAGAGGCTGACACCGGCGTCGGCATGAAGTTTCCCCGCTTGCTGAAACCTTACTTCCAGTATGTGTTGCCTTTGATTATTCTGGTGATTTTTGTGCAGGGCTATTATGAACTGTATCAGAAACTGAATCCCGCCCCGGCGGAGGTAACGGTTATCGAAGAAGTGGTGACTGAGGAAGTGATTCCAGGCGTTGTGGAGGCTGCTCCCGCTGGTGAGGCCGCCCCGGCCGCTGAAAACGCCGCCGCCGGAAATGAAGCCGTTAGTGGAGAGGTGGCTGAAGAATCCCAGGATCTCATTATTGAATAGTTGATTGCGGTTCCGCGGCTGCCTCCGCAGTGGCTGAATCAACAGGCCTCCCCGGAGGATGCGTGAAAAAGCCCTGGATTTTCCAGGGCTTTTTTGTGGCCGCTTCTTGGTTACATGCTTATTTTTTATCCTTCTGATTGCTGACCGTAAAATTCTGGCTGGTAATCAGGTTGGAATAGGCGGGCATATAGGTAGCCAGGATGTTGGCCAGACCTTCCATGTCATTGCGCCAGTCGCGATGCAGTTCGCAGGCCACGCTGAACCAGTTGACCAATTGAACGCCGCCCGCCGCCATTCGGGCCCAGGAGCTGTCCCTGACGGCCGTATTGAAGGTGCCGCTGGCGTCCACCACCACGAAAACATCAAAACCGGCTTCAACCGCGGAAAGCGCCACATGGGCCACGCAGACATCGGTGACTATGCCGGCGATGATCACCTGGCTGCGGCCGGTTTTCTTCACCGCTTCGACGAAATCTTCATTATCCCAGGCATTAATCTGGCCGGGACGATGAATGACCGGAGCGTTGGGGAACATGGCCCGGATCTCCGGCAGCAGGGGACCGTTGGGGCCTTCTTCCAGGCTGGTGCTGAGAATGGTGGGCAGGTTAAAGAATTTGCCGAGAGCGGCCAGGGCCAGAACGTTGTTTTTGAATTCCGCCGGTTCAAAATCCTGAACGAGAGAAAAAAGCCCGGTTTGATGATCAACCATCAGGAGCGCGGCCTTGTCCTTATCCATGCGGACATAGGGTTTGCCGGACGCCTGAGCCAGGGCGGCTCCGGCGCTGAGAATGAAAACCGCGCAAAACAGGGCAGTAAAGGTCAGTGAAAATCTTTTCATCAAATAGTCTCCCTTCATAACAAATAGTTGGTTTTGATAAGAAACATTGAGATACATCAATTAAACACCCTGACCGGCATAAAGATACTTGTACCAGCTTGCGGCAAATAAGTCAACGCCAGCAACTGCAATAAACAAGTTTTTAATATAATAGCCGCGACACAATGTTGCCGCGGCTATTTATTAAAGTTAGATTGTTGTGAGTGCCCAAGGGGAAGAGGTATTGTCAACCAGCCAGAATAGTCTCCAATATCGACCGCGCGGCAAAAGGCTTGCCTATGGCCGCCGCATTGCGGCCAAGCCCTTCCAGCGTCTGGCCGTCATTTATGAGTTTCAGGGTTTTGTAAACCAGCGCGCTTAAACTGGAAGCTTTCCAGGCGGCGCAGTGTTCCAGAAGGTAATCGCAATTAGCCTCCTCCTGGCCGGGAATGGGCGACACCACGATCATGGGTTTGCCCATGGCCAGGCACTCGCAGGTGGTCAGGCCGCCCGGTTTGGTGACGACCAGATCTGAAGCCGCCAGAAGCTTGGGCATATCGGTGGTGAAGCCCAGCGGCGCCAGGCGGCTCGGCCTTTCGGCGGCCATTTCCTTCAATTCGGCCAAAAGTTTCTGGTTGCGGCCAGCCAGCACGGCCAATTGATAATCCGCCTCTACCGACGATAATTCATCGGCCACATCTTTAATCAGCCCCAGCCCCTCACCGCCGGCCATCAGGAGCACCGTCGTCCGCGCGGGATCAAGGCCGAAAGCGGCCGCGCCCTCTTCCCGGCTGATGGAATCGCTGAATTCAGGCATTATGGGAATGCCGCTCAATTCGATGCGCTCCTCCTCCAGGCCCCGGCGACGCATGATGAAAGCATTTTCCTCCGTGGCTGTGAAATAGCCGGTCTGTCCCGGTTCCAGCCAGAAGCGGTGGGCCAGAAAATCAGTCACCACTATCCAGTGGTCAATGTTTTCAATACGGCCCTTGCGACGCCAGCGGCCCAGCACCTGGCCGGGCAGAAAATGGGTGCTGAGAACAATATCCGGCTGGTATTCCTTCATGACCCGCAAGAGCGGTTCGGAGACGTGTGATTCCAGCTTGCGCCGCAGGCCGTTGAGGACCCCTTCAGCCTTGTCCCTGTCAGTCCGGTTGTAAAGGAACCCCCACAAGGCCGGATAGCGGTTCACAAATTTCATGTAAGAACCTTTGTAAGCCGTTCTGAACCAGGGCCTGGTCAGATCCATCAGATCGATGTGGCGGGCTTCAGCCTCTCCGCCAAACCAGCGTTCCGTACCGGTCCGCAGGGCTTCAGCGGCCCGCACATGGCCCTGCCCGGCGGAAACGCTTAGGATGAGGATTTTTTTCATGGAAGTCACCTTAATCTTATTTTTTCACCGGCGCACGACCATTGTAGCGGCGCGAAATGCTTGGGGGTGTCGTTGCTGGGAAATGGGGGAGGCAGTAGGGGCGTAGAGGCCGGGTGGCATTGAAGTTGCTTAGAGGCATCCGAAACCAATTAAGTTAACAATTGTGAAAGAATTTATAAACAGAGGTTAAGCGGTAAATATTGACCGTTTAACCTCTGCTTGATTTTGTAGCCTGCAGGTCTAATAATTGCGGATTAAGAGTTCCTGGCCTGTGGCCTTGCCTTTGCCGTGGCTGGCGCAATAACCGACTTGAACAGGCTCCATATTGCAATCCTTGAATAGTGACCGGATTTGGGGTGTATCCGAGTGGGTCATAAGGAATTTGCCCTTCAGATTGTTCAAAACATCAGCTAATTGGTTGAAATCATCGGCAATGAAGTTGTGGCGATATTCATTGTGGCCGATGTAGGGCGGGTCGATGAAAAAGAAGGTGTCGGCTGAGTCATAGAGCTTGATGAAACGGTCCCAGGGGAGGTTTTCGAGCATTACGCTTTTAAGGCGCTCGGCCACCAATGGGAGAACGCGCCGGGCCAATTCGGGGCGGAAGTTAGGGATGCGGCCGGGGCTTACGTCCAGAGTCGGCTTGTTCGGACGGCCGCAGAAGGCGAAACGCTGAAGATAATAATAAATGGCGGCTTTTTGGATGTCCGTCAGTGTGGGGCGCTCAAGATCGTCTCTCAACATATAGAATATATCACGGCCGGGCTGAAGGGTAATGACCTCATCGATCAGGGCGGCCATGTGATGCTTGGTGACACGGTAAAAGTTCATCAGATATTTATCCAGGTCGTTGAGAGCTTCCAGGGAGACGGGCGGTTTTTTGAAAAGAATCCAGGCCGCGCCGCCGAAGACTTCGGCGTAGGTTTTATGGGTCGGGATGAGTTCGATGATCGTTTTGGCGAGTCGGCTTTTGCCACCGAAGTAAGAGAAAGGGGCATTCATGCCCTGTTTTTTGTTGGTCAAAATCTAACCTCATGATAAAATGGCTGTCGCCCGCGCGGGCTGACAGGGTTGGGGTTTATCCTGGTTAGATGCGTATCCATCCGGCCGCCGGGCAAGTCTGATTCACTTGCCCGGCCACCCTGTTTCAATTTTCAAAGAGCATTCTTGCTGAAGTTCAACCGGCTGATTCCCTGGGGGAATGTCCGCGCCTCAACTCATTTTCGTGAGACTTCCGGCAATGATCATCCTGCCAAAAAAATAAACTGTCGATAAAGGCGCACATGGCCCGCCAGAACCATTGCCCGGCTATGGCCTTGCGATAGGTCCGGGCGGAAAACGTCTCATCAGGATGACCGGCCAACATGGTGTTGATGAACTGGTCCAAGCCGATCAGGACATTCCAGAAATATTTAACCAGCCGGGTTTTCATTTTTATCCTCATAAAGTTCACCGGCCAGGACGCGAAGCGTGTCGGCGGCAGTCAAGACGTTACCGGCCTCGGCGGTGGCCAGCATCTGGACCATTTGCGCGGTGGCCGGGTCGGTGACATCGATGTATTCAGCGGCGAACAGAAGGTCATGGATGCTTTGGGCCATGATGTTGCCGCTTTTTATAGCGGCGTTCAGGGCAATGACCTTATCGAAGCCGCACAAGAGAAGAAAATCTTTTTTGGTGTAGCGGATTTTGTACCATTTGCCTTCATCACGCTTTTTATAGTCCGGGCCGGGGGTGAATTCCGGTTCAGGCGGATTGACAGTCCATCCTTCGGGCAGTTCACCGAGCCAAGCGATATGTTGCCATTGGCCGTCTCGGTCATAAGCGCCGGTCTCGCGATAGTCCGGCACAATATCCCATCCGCTTTTATCACCACGTGCCACAATGGCGTATCCGTCCGGGCATTGATCCGGCGGGGCGACCCACAAGGCGTTGTCGGGCGGGGCCACAGCCACTTCTAGGGCGGGAAAGGAATCGGTGTAAACGCCGCAGTCATCGAAATAGTAATTGATTTTCTGCTCCATGTTTAAACTCCAAGATAAATTGCAGGTGTGGCATAAAATGAATACGGTCTAGTTTCGTTGCTGCCGGCATAGTCCATAGCGCTGGAGACATCATTTCTCTTGTAGGCACTCGTGGGCGTTATTGATGCGCCGCCGGTGGTTAAGCTGGGGCCAGCGCTTATTGAACCGGCCGAGTTGGCCCCATAAAGCGTATGCTTGTGTGATGCGACAGCATATGCTTCAACCACCCCGGGTTGATAGCTGGCGCTGGCTCCGTTGGCCATTCTGGGGAAGCGGCCAAAGTTGCCGTTGAAGAACTTGGCGTTATTGAAAAGGCTGATATTCGTGCCGCTGACGACAATGCCCCAATCATTTTTATAGTTGGCTGAAAAGGCGTTGAGAACTTTACCTATGATGCTGAAAGGCGCGGCCAGGGCGGCGGCTATATCCTGGACGGTCGCCTCCTGCCATTGATCGGGCTTTTCAATGTAACTGCAATCCACCAGATCGGCCGTCTTGTCACGGCCGGTGACGCTGATTTCACGGCTATTGGCGGTCAGGCGATACAGCGATTCGTCAATATAGCCGGTGACCAGAACTTCTCCGCCCAGGTTAAGCTGGCACTCATCGCCCGGCTCTATGGCCCAGGGGGCGCGTTGTCCCGGCCACTTGTCGGAAATGGTCAGACTGAAGGAACCGCTCGGCGCTTCCATAGAGCGAATGACCGAAAAGGACAGCCAGCCGCCATAAATTTTTCCGCCCACCATCAGCGAAACTTGATCATTTTTTTGCCCCTGGTCTTTTGATGCACTTTTCAAAGTAAGGTCAAACATCGATCAAATACTCCACGGCGGAACCGCCGGGCATAAAGCCGGGGTGGGCTATGCGGTTGCGGTTAATCAAATCGCCTTCTCGCTCAAGGTTGCCATACAGTTCATAGCACAGACGAACGGACGGCCAGCAATCCTTCAGGGTGCGGCTGCCTAACAGGGCAAGGTTAGGCGCGGTTATGCCCACGATTTCCAGGGCGGCGGCGGTAATTTTACGGCTATGCTGATAAAAGCGGTCGGCCGCTTCACTTTCAACGGCCGTACCTACCTGCTCGGCCAGAATGTCAAAGCGGTCTATTAAATCGACTCTGACTGATTCGGCCTGGCCCTGGTGCTCAAAGTTCAGCCAGGGGGTAAGCCGGGCCGCCTCCACGGCCGCCGCGCCCTGGAAGATGAAATCCAGGGCGGCGAAGTTGCGGTTAATAGTTTGAATGCTTGACGAACTGGCCGACCGGGGCGGTGCCTCAAAAGGAAGGCCCGCCCTGGCGGCCGTCCATAAATCCGACATACGGCCATAAGCTTCATTGGCCGTGCCGGAAGCGGGAACGGTGAGAGTGGCCAAGCCGATAATGTAGGTGGCCAGTTCGGCCGGTGATATGGTTTGCCAGTTTTCGCTGAGAAACGATAAAGAATCTTCCACGAAAATTGGGAGGGAAAAGCGGTTATCCTTTCGAACGCCGAACCACTTTACGGCCAGATCGATGAACGGCGAGAGGGCCGCCTCTATTTCCTGGGCCAGAGAAAGGCCGCTTCTGAGGCCGCTAAGAAGACCGTCAAGGCGGCCGTAGCTGGCCTCGGCTACAAAAGCCAGCACACCCGCCACGGAATAACGGGCGCTGAACATATCCGCCAGACAGGACAATGCACCATCACAACCGGACAAGAGGCCCGCCACCGGATTGTCGGCCGGTTCCGATGACGTAGCGCTTGCATCAATAAAAGTGATGGAGACGCGGCAAAGGCCGATTTCTTTTTCATTGTGGCCCACACTGTAATCAGTGCAGACAACTTTATGGCGGCCAAGCCAGGGGTGGACCAGTTCGCCTTCGCCTTTGGCCAGGGCTGTGATCAGGCGGTCGCGGGCGGCGGCCATGCCACCGGGTAGAAAATTGGTGAGATAAGCTTCTATCTGTCGGCGGCCGTCTTTAGCTCCCAAGTCATCCCACAAGCCCCGGTCCTGATAGGGAAATTCGTGGTGTGCGCCGCGCCGCCCGAATGCGTCCTGGCTTTGTGAGACATAAAAAACAGCGCCGCCAAAACTGGCCTCACGATAATCATTAATCACAGTAGGCCTCCCCTGAATCCCATGCGCTGTTGGGTACGGTCATCAACCTTGGCGTTGGGCGCGTCCGTTTTGGCCTGGGCGGAAAAGCCCGGCGGCAGTTGGCCCTCAAGCTTCACGGTGACGGCCACATGCTCTTTTTGCCTCATGGCCGCCTTAAGTTCGTTGACCGTATCCGCCACGGCCGGATAGGCCGCCGCATTGAGCGCAGGTTTATTTATAGCGGGATTGGTGTTGCTGACGACAAAAGGCGTGGCCGGAGCTTTTTTAGAAAAAACCTCGTCATGGTTTTCCATGCGTCTTTTGGCAAAAAGATTAGCCACTATGCCCAATCCCCCGAAAGGCGCGGAGGCTGTTCCGATAGCGGCCCGCTTGCCGCCATCGGCTACCTTCCGTCTTTCAAGTTCAAGATCAGACATTTGCTTCTGCAACTCGGCCAGCTTGGCCTTATCCGGCGTGGCTTTCTTGGCCTCTGTCTGGTATCGCCTTAAAACGAGATCCTGTTCTTCGCCTATTTCTTCCTGCCGCTCAACATCGCCGCCCATAATACGCCCGGCAATCAGGCCTAGCCCTTTGCCGGTTTTCTCGGTAAGCTCAACCGCACGGGCCAGCATTTCGATAAGCTTGGCCAGGGAACCATTAGAAAATTCAGCTATGGCCTTGCCAAGTTCTTTCCAGGCTTCGGGGTTGATGTTGCCGTTAGCGTCTCTCATTGAATCGCCAGCGGAATTAAAAGCGGACGAAAGAGCCTCAAACAGGCCGGTCAGGGCCGGGCCTACGGCTTCACGCAAACCGCCGAAACCTTCGCGCAATCCATCAAGAAACGGCGCAAGCGCCCCGGCATCGTGCATCAGGGCGGCAAGGCCCGCTCCTGCGGTGATTAAAAGGCCCACCGGAGTCAGGGCCAGGGCTTTGCTGAGAAGCCCGACATTTTTTATAACGCCGCCGAACGCGCCGATCAGCGGGCCGCCCAACACCAGGGCCAGCCCCATTGCCACGGTCTTCACCCCGCCGAAAGTGTTGACCAGCTCAAGGCCTTTCGGCCCCCATTTGTTCAGCCATTCCCACCCCTCCTTCAAACCGCCTTTAACGGCCTTTAAAGCCCCGGTGAGCTTGCCGCCCCATTCTTTAGCCAGGGTCTTCAGCCCGCCGCTTTTTTCAAGTTTTTCCACCCAGGCCACAATTCCGGCCAGTTCATCTTTAAGAAACTGGAAGGGGCCGGAATCCATTATCATCGACCGGAATTCAGCCCATTTGGCGGTGAGCTTCGAAAGGTTGCCGCCAAAAGTCTGGCCGCGCTCTTTTTCCGCACCGGCCGCTTTATCCCTGGCCACCCGTTCCAGCAGGGCCGAAAGGGCCTTGGGGTCATTAGTTTTGGCGGCCAGCTTCACCAGTTGACCGGCTTGGTCGGTATACTGGTACAGCATGTGTTTTCCACGCGCCTCACTTTTAACGCCCCATTCGGCCAGCGCCCCGGCTTCCCCCTTCAAGGCCCGCTTAAAGGCCTCGCTGGTTTCCTGGAGCGTCTTGCTCTTTTTGGCGGCCATGTCGGCCAGGGCATTCAGGTGAGTGCCGGTCGGCTTTATGCCGCTGTCGGCCAGAGCGGCGAAGGCGGCGGTAACATCGCCAAGCTCTCGCCCGGTGTCGGACGAAAACCGGCGAACGCTCAAAAGAGCCTCCGCGCCCAAAGTTTTACTGCCCAGGGCGTTTGATAGCTGACGGCCGCACTCTTCAGACTGCGCGGCCACGTCCACAAAGAGACGTTTAAATCCATAGGCCAGACCGGCGGTGGTCGCCATAACTTTGGCCGAAGTCTGGACGGCGGCATCTTTAAACCCCTTTAAAGCGGCGCCGATCTCCTTAATCCTGGCTCCCAGTTCTTTAAAGTTAGCGGCCACCCGGCTCACTACATGCCGCCCCAGGCGAAGACTGAGAGCCGCCCCGGCCATAGCGGCCGAAGCGGCCAGCCCGGCCAGACCGGTTGTGAGGCCGAGAACCCCGCCGCCAAGCTGACGCACGCCGGTGAACACCAGCCGCAGGCGGCTGGTGTTGTTATCGGCCTCCCGTGAGTTCAAGCGCAAGGCCCGGCCTAAGCTGGAAAGGCCCTCACGGGCGTTTCGCACCGGCTGGCCCAAGCCACGGAGCCGGGCCGATACCCGCCCCAGGGCTGAACTGGCCAGGTCTTTCGCCTTTATGATTAAATTAGCTCTCACGCTTTTCCAGTCTCCATCGCACGTTAACAAGTTTCAGCCAGTAGCCCAGATCGTCCACCGTCATTTCCATCAACTCGGATGGAGATATGTTGAACGGCTCACCGGCTAGGATTGCGAAGGTTGATTCGATGTCGAAGCCGGGGCCAGATTCAGCAAAAAATCGCTCACCACGTTGATGACGCTGAGCGCATCAGCTCCGCCCAAGAGATCAATCAGTTCCGGCGGCTGGGCGGAAAGGTTGGCCGCCAAATCCAGAAGAGCGTCCAGAGATGGATTTTCCAGTTCAGCGACTGAAAACCGGCGAAGATGTTTAGCGCGAAGTTTCCGAAACTCAAGGGCGGTAACGGCTACATCACCGTATTCCACCGGCTCGGCAAGTTTTACAGTTTTGATGATTTTCATACAGCCTTCAATTCCTTGAGGGAGGTTCCCACCATCCTCATGGTGATAGCGCCGTCACTGGATTGGCCGGTGCGGTCGCTGGTGTTGGATGCATTGGAGAGCACCAGGGTTTTTTTATTGAAAAGCACGACCGTAACAGTCGCGTCTTCCAGGTTGAGCAAAGCCTCCACATCAAGTTTTTTATGGTCGGTGACGGTAAACTCGATAAAGGCCGGTACCACTTCGCCGGAAAACCCGTGGAACTCATCGGCCCCGACCACTTCCGTCAGTTTTACGCCGCCGAAACTGTAGCGAAGACCGGAAGCGTTGATGTCCACGCGCTGGCCGTTGATGGCCACCTTGACCACTCCAGCCCGATACAAATCACTCATAAAGCCTCCTACAGCTTAAAGCCCATTTTGGTTGCCATGACGCGGAGCTGGTTGACGACATCGGGCGGCAGATAGATGTCCACGCGGCAGGGGTCATCAGCATTGCGTTCAACGATCAACTCGTCCTTGCACTGATCCACATTTTCCACAAGGCCCAGCCGCTCCATTGCGTACAGCCAGGATAAAGCCTCGCCCCGGATCATCTGGGGGGTGGCAATGGCCTGACCGAATCCAAAGTTGGCGTTGTCGGAGGCCAGCTTGTGGCGCGGAAACTTTTGGGTCATCCAGACTTTTAACGACCGCCGCAAGAAACTCACGGTTAAAAGCGTATTCAAATCCCGATAAGCTTTATCTTCCGCGCCCCAGGCGTTTTCTTTATAAGTGGTGACCAGCCGCTGAATCGCGCACCCGCCGTCACTGGTGACGGCATAGGTCGAAATGCCGTCAAACAGCAAAAGGTTGTTTTCCTGGGCCGTGAAGTGTCCGCCGGTTCCCATGATGGTCAGGTGTTCACTGTTATGGCTGTCGCCCAGCATTCCAAGTTCCGTATGGGTGCCGCCCGCCGCGCAGATCACCTGCACCGGAATTTCAGCCAGGGCATGCCAGCGGCCGGAAGCCGTTTCTTTCAGGGATTGAAGAGAATAGCCGTCCACCCAGGGGGAAACCATCAGGTGATAATGGATGTCGCCCAGGGCGCTGAAGAGACCGGAAAGATCAGGGGTGCCGGTGCCGCCGCCCATGCGGCCGAAAGTCCCGGCGCGGGGCGGAAGCATGCCCGGTATGCTCAATGACTGAAAGGGCCGGGCCGGGTCTATCTCCCCATGAAAAGCCACCAGGGCGGCCAGGGCGGCCGACACTTCATAATCAGGGGTCGGGGTGCCGCTGTAATCAGAACCACCCTCAAATGAGACGGTCAAACCGGCGGGCAGTTCCTCACCCTGGTAATAGCCCAGGCGCACCATAACGCCGTTGGCGTATTGACCGGCATGGGGCGCGGTCACGATCACGGCGCGGCCGTCTTCGTCCAGGGCGCTCCGCCAGACGTTATCATGGCTGATAGCCGCATGGACGGCCTGGGCCGCGTCTTCGGCAGTAGCCCCCGCCGAAACATAGGCGCTGATGCGCCTACCGGCGATATAGACATAAAGGTTCCCGCCGCCATTTGTGGTGCCGCTGAACACGATTTTAACTTCAGCGGCCTTGCCCACCGGCTCGGCCACACCCACGAAATAAACTTCCGTGGTGGTGTTGCCGCTGAACCAAGCCCCGGCCTGGGCGGCCAGAAGGGAATTTTTACCGAACAGGCGGGCCACCTGCCCGGCGCTGGTGGCCCGTTGCGGCTCATTGACCGCCGTGCCATAATCGCCATGCCCCATGACCAGCACCTTGTAAGGCATGGCCGCCGCGCTTTGATCGGCCCTTGTCGGGTCAATCTCGCAGTAGAACAGCGGGCTTAACCAGTTTTTAGGGATTTCGTTGAAACTTATGGTCATTACCCCTGCTCCTTATTTTTTCTGGCGGTCTGTCTCCTGTTGCGTTTAAGCAAGGCGGACTGCCGCTTATACTCTTCCCATTCGACTTTGGTGCAGACATACACGATAAAGTCTGTGAAACATTTTTCAGGCGGCACCGTTATTCTCCTTGCTTTTCTTGGCGGGTTTGGTTTCGCTAACGATTTCCACTACGCCCTCGGTTAATCGCCGTTGCCAGTAAGCCGAATCAGCGACTTTGCGGCCACCTTCCGGCAAAGGCTGGGGCGGGTTCTGGTTCGGGTCCAGAACCCGCTGGCCAGCTTTCGGTTTCAGAAATATTGTTGTCATGCCTTTCATAAAAAACCTTTCGTTTGTCGGTAATAACCGGTAAGCCCTCCACATCCCAGGAAGTTACATAAAGGGGAGTGGAACATACGTTCCCATCCAGTTCATAGTCGGCCGGAACTTCAACGTCCACCACGGTTGAAAACCTCATGGCGGACAGGGAAATGCCGCCGCCCTGGGGACCGCCCCGCCAAAGCGGGATAATGTTGTCCAGAACCAGGGGAGTCATATCCGCGCCCAGGGTCTGGTTGACCAGGGCCTTTCGGACAGCTTCGATCAATTGGTAAAGACCAGTAACGCCCTCGCCGCCATGCCGCAACTGTTCCGGTGAAAAACTTCTGGCCAGCACAAATACGGCATATGTAAGCGTGGCCGCATGAATTCCGTTTTCGAGCGTACCTGTCTCACCATCGAAAACTACCCAAAGCCCCGGAGCCTTGGCGGCGGCCTGGGCGATTTCCTCAGCGCTTTCAAACTGGCCGCCATAGCTGTCAATGTATTTACAGGTGAACGGCCAGCGGCCCATTTTTTGAAGCAGGGCCAGCCGGGCGACTATGGCCTGTTCTATTGTGGCTATGGGGTCAATCACTTCAGTCCTCCGCCAAAAAGTTTTCAAATATGGTATTGACGGCCCCTTTATCCTCAACCGACAAGCCGATCACTGGCCGGGCCGGAATGCGAATGGTGTAGCCGCCGACATTGACGGTTCGGCTGGAATCGCTCTGGCGGCGGCTAACCCAGCGGTTGCCGTTGCCCTGGTAATAAAGCGTCTGGCGGCGCGGCCGCATGTTGATGATGGCCCCGAACTGGTGCGCGGCGGCATAGTCCAGGCTGTTGCCCACACCGCCCATGCTCACAATCACTTGATCGCTCGAAGCACGGTAATTAATTGACCGGGCCAAGTGTCCGCTGCGGCGCAATATGTTCTGATTGCCGTAACCTTTTTTGATGCGCTCTTTAATGGTCCGGGCGGCCAGGGCTTCCCACCGCTGACCGTCCGGCCCGGTTTTAGTTTCAAAGCGCATCAGAGAGCTTTGTTCCAGGGCGCTTCCAACTTGTTCCATCAGCGGTGTCAGATTGGAAAGGCGGCGGGTGAGCCTTTCAAGGCCCGCCGTTACCTCATTCAAATCCAGTTCAAGGGAAGCGCCATGATCATCAGCCATTTAAAAACCCTTCAAGCCGCTGAACTCACGGGGCGGCGCGATAATTTCAGCCGTGCCGGAAAAAAGGCCGCTGGCTTTTTCCGGCGCGTCCAGCTTTATTTCACCGGCCGCCGTTGCTTTAAGTTCGGCCAGGGTCCGCTCATAATTGGCCTTAACCATTTCCGGGGCCGAATGCGGCTGAAGGAACCAGCGGGCCAGATCGCAAGTCCAGCGGACGGCTAGGGCGGGAACGGGGTTCAGAGGCAGACTGTAGCGGTCGGCCAGATAGCCGTGAATGAGGTTCACGGCATCTTGGACGGCCGCCGCCAGCTTGCTTTCCACAATCGCGCCAGTAAGGCCGTCAAGGTCCGTCAGTTGGAAAAGCTCCGCCTCGCTGAACCGTTCCAGCATTTCCTCCCGCCCTGCGTACATTATTTGCCGCCCTTCTTGGCGTTTGGCTTCTGTTCGCCCGGCGGGTCGTCTACCACCGAAAAATCCAGGTTAGGCTCTTCGGCCAGGGCGAGAAGCTGTTCCTCGGTAAAATGATCTTCCGGGTAAATCCGACTCCCGGAATGAGATATCCCTGCCCGGCGGAACCCCTCTTTTTTCGCAACAATTTTTATGGGCATCAGCCCCTCCTTATATCAATTATGATCAATACCTTTGAAAAACCGGCCTTACTTAAGCTTCAGTAAGCCAGGGGGTCATAAGGGTTTCAGCGCTTCCGGCCCACTCATTGCTGGCCCCGCTGTCGGAACGGTCATTGATCAGAATCTTGCGGGCCGCCCCTTCCAGGTTGGGGGGAACCACCAGAAGGTCAGGCAGAAGCCCTAAGGGAGTTCCGACATCGGAAACATAAGAGAGCATAGCCGCCCGCGCCCCGGCGTAGTTTTCCGGGGTCAAAGGTTGGCGGCTGGCCACGCACATCTGCCAGAAACCATAACCGGCGTTACAGCGGGCCGATACGCCATAGCGATATTCCTCACGCATGAACACCGCTTCATCAGTGGGCGCGTCCATGTTGGTGAATTCGTAATCACGGCGCACCTGCCAAATCAGCGGCTTCAACGGGCGGGAAGTACACATCAGATACCAAGCCGTACCGGTGCCGCCCATAAAGTTACTGACGGATTTTTCCCGGCCCGACAAGCCCACCGGATGATCAGGATCAAAAAAATACTGACCGTCATAACATGGGGACGTGAAACCGTTCTTCAGAAGACTGAAAACAAGCTCATTTGGGTGATCACCGGCCGCCCGGCCGATCCCCTGAACCACCGGTTTGTATATGCCCAAACTGTCATCTTCGATATCGTCACGCTTGATGGCCACGGTCCCCTCATACTTTTTGTTTTTGAGGGTGTAGTCAGATGCATCAAGGTTTTGAATGACGCGGTCGCCCAGCCATTCGCTGATTTTGAAAGTCTGGCCCAGCCACGGGTAGGCGTTTTCCCTGGTGGCGCTGGGAATGACGGTGACAATTTTTTCATAATCGCGCGGCGCACCGGCAAAGGCGCTTTGATAATCAGCCTTGAAGCCGATAAACATGGCGTTCAAGGTGGATTGATTTGTAATCATGATTTCTCCTTATGATGACGATGATCAGGCGGTGAGGTCGACCCAGGCCTGACCGTGCAAAATGTCGGTCAGTATCCCGGCGCGGCTCCGGCCGGAAGATTCAGCTGTAATCGTGTGATCATCGGCCAGATAAACGGACAAGCCGATGTGTGCACGGGTGATGTCGGCGGCCGCGTCCAGCCCCACATTCAGGCGGGAGACGCTGACCGTAGCCGCGCCGTCTGTACCGCCTACGTTTTCGACTCTATGGTTGGCCACGCATGGGAACTTCAAATCCGCGCTCTCACTGGCGGGGACGGCAAAACCCGATGAATTGAGGCAGACGACCGCACCGGCGAAAATGACCGCACCGGCGGCCAGCGGCAGAACAAAATCAGTGCCGCCCCTGCATTCGGTGTTACGGTCTTTGGTAAGCGGGGCCATTAAACACCACCTTTCTTGCTTTTAAGGAAATCGGCCTCGCTCATGCCAAGCTGTCTGCAGACGGCCTTTTCCTCGCTGGTCAAGCCGCCGCCGCGCGTGGCGGCATTCATAGCCGATTGCCCCGGCGTGACGATACGCGGGGCCGATTTTACATAGTCGGCAAAGCCCCTGGGGTCGGTGGCCGCGTAGGTTTTCGCCCATTCACGCATGCCGGGGCTGATGCGCCCGGCGTTGACGGCCGCGTTCACGGCTTTGTCCGCCTCCATGCCGCTCAAGCGGCGCTCCAGGCGGCCCACCATTTTGCCCAACTCGATCATTTGGGCATTGGCGGCCTTGTTTGTGGCGGCCGGTTCGGCTGCCTCATCTTCGGCCGCGTTGACCAGATCGCTCACGGCATTCATCAGGATGGCCTCGGCCTCCTCCAGATTTTCCGGCGGCGTTTCCGCCCCGTCCGAGTTGGCCCCTTTTTCGTCATCTTCGGAGTTGGCGCTTTCACCGCTCTCCTTCAGCTTGCGGATGGCCTCGTAAATTTCCTCCTGGGTCGTCGTATCAGGCAAACCCAAAAGCGCGGCCAGTTCCATTAAAAATCCGTCCATACCGGCTCCTTGCTTGTTAAGTGATTTCAGTTCCAGATTGGGCTTTCCGGTCAGGGCCGCCGAATCCAGCCTTGTCAATTCTCCCTTTGCGTCATATATAAAGACGGGCGACATATAACGATATTCTTTAGCAACCACCATCCGGGCGGCTTTGGCCGTCCACTCCACCCGGCCCCAGATACCATCCGGCCGTTCCTCAAGTTCCTTTATCCAGGCCGCCGCCAGAGCGGGCTGGCCGTTTTGGGCCGTGAATTCTGATTGGTGATCGTAATCAATAATGATGTCGGCCCCGGCCTGATAGTCCGCAGTGGCCTTAATAAAGGCGGCGGCGTTGACCAGCGTCCAGGGGCCGCGCCCGTCACGGCCGGAAAACGTGCCGGCCGGAATCAGGTGGACCCATTCCGGGGCCGTGTCTCCCTGGCTGTTGATCGCTATGTAAAAGTCGTGGCTCTTCATATGGGCAGATTAGCAAAGCGCCCTGAATCGAATAAGACAGGCAAACGATACCCTGGAGTGACATATATATAATGTAGGGAGTGAAGAAATGCGGAGAATGAAAAGTAAGCTTCAAATCATAACATCAAGATCGCCGCAGAGGCGTTTAAACCCCGTTTAAATTTGACGATCACAAATAACCCTATAGGCAACTATGGCTTTTCTTGTGAAATCGCTTAAAATGGATTTTAGAGCAACCCGGCGGTTGCGGATATGAAACAGGTGCGTTATAATAAAAACGTGAGTCGACCTGACGACCGGAAATACGCTCACCGGGACATCGGCAAATCTTTTTGCACTTGGCATGGGGACTGGCGACCTCCAGGCCGACTCGGATTTAAGGCCGTCCATTCGGGCGGCCTTTTATATTGAACCGGATATAACTTCATAATGGGAGCCTTTCAGATTATTCTCACTAACCCTGGTGGCCGTTTTAATGCTGGTCAGGCTGGTGATTTCTTTTTTGCCCATCCCCTCTTCGCGCTGGCTCCACTTATAATCCAACTCCACAACCACTTTTGACTTTCGGTCATCGCCCGTTGAATCGAATACATAAAGGATGGCCCCGTGCCTATCCCGTAAAATAGCTTTGGGTGAGGCCAGGATGTTGGGCAGGTTGAGAACATCATTTTTACTTATGGCCGTCCCCTTGGCCGCCTTGGCATCACGCATCATGTGGGCCAGTTGTTTATCGGCCAGGGTGATGGCCCCGCTTTGCGGGGCGGCTCCGTGCGCTTCAAGCCACTGAAGCACTTCCGGCCGCAAGGCTCCGACAACCGTTTTGCGCCCCCGCGCATGTGCGCCGCTTTCGATGTCCTCATACATGGCCCGCAAATCAGGGGCCAGGGCCTTGGCCACAAAGTCGGCGCTGGCCGCCGTAGCCGCGCTCGCCAGTTGCGGATTCATGTTGCCAAGGTTGCGGCCCAGGGCGCGGGCGCTCTGAACTTCCACGCCGATGATTCCGGCGTTGTTGGCAAAGGCCGGGTCCAGCCCTTTAGGCACGGCCAGGATTTCCCCTGTCCGCTCGTTACGGAAAACTGTTTTTCCAAAATCGGGAACGACCGTGCTGACCTTCCAGCCGTAGCGGTCCAGATCAGCCTGGGAAAGTTGCATAACGTAGCACCGGCAATGCCAGCCGTTGGGCGGATAGTGGTCTTTCCAGAACGGGTGATCGACCGGCAAGATCAGGCCGTGCCATTGTTTATGTTCCTCTCGCGTCCGGGCATCGACAATACAGCAATAGCGAAGAAAGGGCCTTTCCCGCTTCAAAGCTTGTATCTGTGTCCACTTCCCGGCGGCTTGGGCGGTGCGGAGATTGGTTTCATAGATGGTCTTCAGGCGGCGGGCGCTTCCTAGCTGAACGTCCACCACCTCACCGGTGGCCGGGTCCACAACCTCTTTCCGGCCCCACCATCCTTTTTGCATCAAAGTGGGGGACAGTTCCGCCACGAACTGTTTATAAGTCAACTTGCCCTCCTGGGCTTTCAGCACCGACTTATAAATATCGTCCAGGATATCGAATCCGGCCGACTTGGCCACGGTAAAGGCGGCGGCGTGGTCACTGGCCCACATGTCCCGCCAGTCGAACGATTCCTTTAAATTGTAGCCTTTGGCCTTGATCAGCTTGATGGCTTCCAGGGGCGGCAGTCCGAACGGCTTCACCGGCATGTTATTTCAACCCCGCCCCTTCCAGGGTGGCCATGAACATCTGCCCGGCCAAGTCTTCGCCCAGGGCGGCCATGTCCAGGCCCCCGCTTTCCATCAGTTTTAAAAGGCCGCTCTGGAAGTCCTCAAAGTTTTTGCACTCCGCCGCCAGGGCGAAGACCGTCTCCAGGGCCGGGCCGGTCAACGGCCGCCAGTCGTCCGCGCGCGCGTCCGCGCGGGCCTCCGCCCAGGTGTCGGCCCGGTTCATGGCCCGGTTAAAGTCTGATTCAAAGCCGCCGCCCATTGGCATGGCCGCCGGGGCGGTCAAAAGCTCGGCCCCTTCAGCCGGTTCCGGGAGGCCCAACTTGTCACGGATAACTGAAGCCTCCACCTTCAGGCCCATAGGAACTAAAGTAGTGACGTGCTGAACCAGGGCGGTCAAATCCTCCCGCTTTTCACGGGCGATTTTCAGGCGGGGGTAAAGTTTGCGGGAACCAAGATTCAGATCCACCAAAGGGCGAACTATGTCACGGTTGAGGGTGGCCGTAAGTTGCACGGCATCGCTCACCTCTATATCGTCCCGCACTTCCCGGTGCGCGTCACTGGTGCCTACATATTGTCCGGTGTCCGTGGTGCCGGTCTGGCCCAGGACCAGCTTGGATATCTGCCGGTCGATATATTCAACGAACACCAAAAAGCTATTGGTGCCCTCGCCGGAAGCCTGACCGCCTAGAAATTCGATCATCATGCTTTGGGGAATAATGGCCGCCGCGTCACTGGCGATATTGCGGACAGCCCGCAAAAGGGTCTGCTTATCCGATTCGGTGGCCCCTTCGCCATATTTGCCCAGGCGGAGCGGAAGGCCGAACACTTCCAGGAAACGCACCCAACTTTTGATGTCATAGTTTTTGAATAGATAAAACCAGGCCGCCGGGCGGGCCAGACCGCCGCGTATGGCCAAGCCGGATTTTGAATTGCTTTTGTGGGTGATATATTTATAGGCATCCAGGGGGCGCGGGCCGTTCTCGGTTTTCAAAAGAAGGTCTTGCCCCAGGCGGTCGAACTCAAAGAAACGGGGGTCACGCCACACCAGCCGTTCGGGATACCATAAGCTATCCCCCGTGGTCCAGACGATTTCGGTTACGCTGTAGCCCTTGCCCACGGCATCCAGAATATGAAAGATTTCTTCCCGCAACTCATCCCGGTTCAGGACCAGATCACGCACCAGATCAGCGGCCTCAAGGTCTTCCGGCTTGTCCGTGGCCGCTTCCACTGTGATTTCCAGACCGGCCACGGCCCGCTTGCGTGTGGCCAGGACTGATGCGTAATGAGGGTCTTTTTCCTCCATTTCCTCGGCCAGTTCCAGGTAGGCGGTTGTGTCTCCCTGTTCGGCTTCCAGAAGAATCCGGGCCAGCTTGGCCGGGGTCAGGCCCTGGGCCGGATGATCGGAAAAAGCCTGACGCACCCCGGTCAGGGTCGGCCCGGCCTTTTCCTCCCGCAAGGCTTCCATATCCACATAACGCCCATAGGCATCAAACAGCACCACCATGCTACACCTCAATAACAGCCGGGCAGAAACAGGCCCCGGCCTTCATCATATTCATAATCATGGCCATAGGCCGGTTCATAATCATATTCCTCACAGCCGCCCATCGATGCGGCCAGGGCCAGGGACGCGGCCCAGAAGCGGTCGGCGTGATCACCGGTGTGGTCATCCACCACGATACGCGGAGCGCCGGTGGGGCCAAATATTCTTTTCGGCTTGTGAAAGTCGGCCCTTTGAGCATTGTCGCCTTCAGGCGCACGGAAAAGCCGGTCCTCAAAACACTTGCGGGAGGCCGTGGCAATATCCAGACGGCGGGAAGAACTGAAAAGCACCCCCTCAACCCGGCCCGAACCATAGCGCCTTTTAGCGTCTTCCACTGGCTTTTCGCCCATGCCGGTTTGGTCCATCGCCAGACGCACGACTTTGTATTTGCCCATCAGTTCGTCAAGGGCCGCGTCCTGTTCCGCAAAGGTGGCGTTCTGAAGGATCACCACTTCCCGCGTCCAGCGAACGTCCCCCACCATTTCAATCACCCAGGCCACCCACAAATCGCGCCGCCGCCCGATGTCGTTACCGATGTAGCACAAGCCGCCCCGGTATTTATCCGGCCGCCCGGCCTCACCATGCTCGGCGGCCATGATCAGATCATAGGCCAGCCACGAACCGGCATCGTCCAGAAATTTTAGTAAAAATTCCTGCCGCCATAGATCATCGTCCCCCGCGCCCTCCCGCAGTTCGTCAATATCACGGTCAAGGCCAAGCTCTACCGCCTTATGGATATCGACTTCATGCTTAGACCAGCGGTTGCCCAGGCTGGTCCACAAGTCGTAGAATTTATTTTTCTTGCCGTTGGGCGTGGAAGTGACGCGAAGTTTCAGGCCCGGCTTACTGATGACCGGAAACAAGGCCCGCCAGATCGCGCGGGAATCCTGATGAAATGCGAACTCATCCAAAAAGGTATTGGCCGAAAAACCACGGGCCGTATCCGGGTTGGCCGGTAGGGCCGTGATGCGGGAGCCGCCGGGAAACTCCACTTCCAGGGCCTTATAGCTGATATCATCAGCGCCCAGGAAAGTGTCTTTATAAAATTTAGGGGCCGAACGCCCCTTTAACATGTCTTTATAAATGATGTAAAAGGCTTTGCAGAAAGGCTTGATCGCCTCATCCATCGCTTCCTTGGCCTGACGTTCGCCCCTGGAGAGAATCACCCACCGGGCGCGGCGGTTTTCGATTTCCGCCATGATGCAATCATCGACTATCTCCGCGCAGGTGGTGAAAGTCTTGCCGGTCTGGCGAGCGAACATGCCGATTTTGAAGCGGCTTTTATCCTTCAGCCACGCCTTTTGATAAGTATGAAAATTGATCAGCGGCTTACTCATCGCCAAACCCCAAAGCCCGCCGGGCCTCCCGCGCCGCCTCGGCCGACATCCCGCCCTCACGCGCCGCCGCCGTGAGCTTGTCTTTCATTTCCGCCTCTACCCGCTTCTTTTCCTCGGCCCGGATTTCCATGATCCGCCGCGCGTCCATCTGCTTCGAGCTTGAAAGGTCTTTCAGTGACCGGGCCAGTTGCATGACTTCTTTTGCTTCCAGCTTCTCGTCATCACCGTTGGCCATGTTCATGCTGGTTTTAAAGACCAGGGTATGGACAAGCTCGATCAGCATCTGCCCCATATCATCGCCAGGGACAGAGCCAAGCTCACGGGCGAAGGCGGCGGCCACTTCCCGGCTTTCCCGCATTTTGGCGGCCACTTCCTCAAACTTCTGCCTATAACGCCCCAGGGCCGAACGGCTGATGTTGTGGCCCTGTTCCTCCAAATAGTCGATCAGGGTATCCAGGGTAAAGCGGCCTTCGGCCAGCCGCTTGTCCAGGTCGGCTCGCACTTCCGGCGGCAATGTCTCTATGGATGAAAGGCGGGCCATGTCAATAATCCAGACCCGGCTCCGGCTGTTTCACGCCCGGAACAACCGCCCGGCCCTTGGCCACGTCCCGGCCCCGGCTGGTGATGCGGAAAACCGACATATTAGGCAGAGGGTTTTTTTGAGTGGTGATAAGCCCCTGCTCCGAGAGCCAAGCGGCATCGGTTGCCACTTGATCGCCGGAAACGCTGTGGCCGGTGGCCGCCAGGGCCTCCTTCATCACATAGTTGTTGCTGGAATAGTCTCCCTCCTGGGAAAGAAGACACAGAAAGACCAGCCGCCGGTCTTCCGTTACCAGCCTTTTCAATTTCGCGTCCATCAGTCTTCCTCCATACGCGCCCGCATGATCAGGTGCAAATTGCGCTCTATGCCCTTCTGGCTGGCTCCAACGGCCGATACGGCCGCCTCTAGGCGGAGAATGTCTTCCTTGGTCGGCATGGCCTCCATGCGGCTGGAAATAACGGCCACTTCTTTTTCCAGTTTTCCGAACCGTTCCGTTGATTCCAGCTTCAGGGCGGCCACTTTGTTTTCAACCTCGCCCACCCGCGCCCCCAGGGCGGACTTGGTGGCCGTCAAGTCGGCGTGGCTGGCAAACTGTTTCTTGGCCGACCACGCGGCGATAGTGGTTATGATGCTCCCCATCACCACTATGACCGGCCAGAATTTCATTACTGATTCAATCATGGTTCTCTATCCGTTCCCGCCACTGGCGTAATGACAAAAGTTGATAATTGGCCAGGGCCAGGGCGGCCCTCAGCTCCGATATCCACACCGCCAGATCAGCGTTGGTCCGCCCGCGCGGGCGCGGTTCCTCCACGGCCTGAAGATAGGCTATCGGCGGACTCATCGGCCGCACCGTCGGGCAGGGCCGTGAGCAAGCACTCAAACACATCATCAGGACACACAGCATCAGCCCAAGCACGAGCCTCAGAATTTTTCTCATAAACACCCTCCAACTGGTTTGACATATGATCACCGGCCGTTTTAAGTTGCCGGATGTATTTATCCCTGGCAACACCGGCCTCTCTTTCTTCTTCAAGTTCGATTTGCAGAGAACGAATCTCCAGGCCCGAATCAGTCAGGCGGGCCGCCAAATCATCGTTCTCGCTCTGAAGGTGACAGACATAGAGAAAAGCGCCGAAAAAACCGGCCGCTATTATCCAGTTAAAATTACTCATGGGCCACCGCATCCCCGGATGTTTCGATAGTGGCGCTGGCCCCACCGGCATTGACAGAAAATTTATAGCCCCGGAACCGGGAATCCACCCGGTTGTAAACCGCCCCGGACAGAATCACAACAAAAGCCAGAAGGTTGTTAAGCTCCTGAAAAATGCCCAGGGGGAGCATGGCCAGACCGCCAGCGATGACGACGAGAATAATAATCTTGCTGGTCTGGCTTCTCATATGGTCCAGCCCAGGCCCACGGTCTCCGCCCAAGTTCGCACGTCAAAGCAAGGGCAGTCCTTTTTAACGCCAGGAAAATCACGATGGCCCTTAATCGTGGCCTTGGGATAGAACCCCTTCAACTGACGAATCAGGCCGATCAGGGTTTCATACTGTTCCAGGGTGTAGTTGGCTTCGGCTCGGCCTTTGGAGTCCACCCCGCCCACCAGACAAATGCCTAAAGTATCGGCATTGTGGCCGCTGACGTGCGCCCCGGCCTGGGCCTCCGGGCGGCCGACTTCTACTTTGCCGTTGCGGCGGATGACATAGTGATAACCTATGTCCCGCCATTTGTTTTGCTTCACATGAACCCGCCGGATTTCCGCCGCGCCGATGTCGGAGTTAGGCGGCGTGGCCGAACAATGAACCACCAGGGCGTTTATAATACGCATGGCAACCTCCATAAATTAAAAGCCGCCCGGCCCTAAAGGGGGAATGTTAAGGCCGGGCGGATGGTTTACGCGGTAAAAGAAGAACAAAAACCCGCGTGTGATTGATATTATCAATCACACGCGGGTTTCATAAGACGGGCATTTGCCAGGGTGGGATTTCTTAGGCAGGGGGTTGAATTTAATCATCCATCGGACTGTCATCTGTTCGGCCGCACAGCCAATCAATTACGGCAATGATACCGTCCTCATAATTAAGAGAACGAAACTTAGTGCCACTTTCCATTGATTCCATTGCCTTATGATAAAGTTCTTCAATCTCCGCGGTTGTTTTTATGATATTCATTTTTACTCCTTATCGTGCCGATCATAAAGATCAGCAAAAAGATTTTGCTGGCGCGGGTCCGTCCTGGTTGTGAAAACCGTGCGGCCGGTGCGGCGGTTCCTGATGCGGCGCACGGTGCTGGAATGAAGCCCGGTCGCCCTCACTATCTCATTGACGCTGGCCCCCGCCGCCGTACTCTCCTGGACGGCTTTCTGAAGTGTACTGCGATTGCCGGTTTCCGGCCCCAAGGGCAAGGCCACCTTTTGCCCTTGGAATACCTCACAGAGCCGCATGGCCGCATCAAAACCAACGATGATGGAGAGCCAATGATCAGGCGACAAATTTTCAGGGCTTGGAAAATATACACACTCGCCGCCCCGCTTCGATAAAAAGAAGAGGGTTTTCTCCAGGCCGATCATTTCCACCAGTGCCGTTAAGGTCTCGCCGCCGCCCATTTTTCAACCTCCCGCCTTTCTCTTGATTCGTTCCACCGCGTAATAAAGCGCCCGCACCACGTTTTCCAATTGCTGAACCGTGGCCCAATTCAGATAGTCCGGGCCGCCCTGCTTTTTCAGAATGGCCTCGGCATACTTCCAGGATACCCGGCGGCCCTCCAGCCGCCCCTTCTCCGACAAGAGGGCCTCGATCTTGTTCACCAGCGGCTGGCGGTCTTTGGGAACCGGCGGCTTGGAATCCCGCCTGTTCCCGTCCGCCGGAACATCCTTGCGGAGCGGTTTCCAGCCCTTTTGTTTAAACAGGTTTAAAAGGTCATTCAACTGCTCGTCCGTCAGGTCGGCGGCCGACTCCACGTTATAGTTGATGGTGAGCACATGCCGATAATCAGCGTCTGTCAGGCCAAGGTCTTTCTTGGCTATATGAATCTTGGCCAGCATCCCGCGTCTACCGTTTACAGCCATGCCGCACCGCCTTTCACTAAGCCTTGATGAAACCGAAATAGTGGGTGGACACCGGCTGAACGACCAATCGGACTTTAAGATCGATCACATTGATTTCACCGGCCTCATTTTTAACGGCCACCCGGATTACCTCCATGTGCCGTGCGTCCCACTCGCCGCGCGTCCACATGGCCGCCGCCACTTCCGGCGTGTCGGCCACATAAGGCCCCTGCCAGCTTTCAGGGTTCTGGTCGAAACCGGCGGCCGTATAAAGCTGGCAATGGTATATCACCGGCCAGCCTTTAGGCGACAACGTACTCGCCCCCAAACCGGCGGCCTGATTGACGGCTCCGTTCATTTCCTCACCCCTTCCCCGGCCACGCGGGCCACATCCGGCGCGGCATAAAATGTTTCGGTCACTTCCCGCCGAATGCCCCAGGCCGCCAAGTCCACATCATCAAGCTTGGCCAGGGCCTTTTTATCGGCCACCGGATTTTTGAAAATAAGATAGGCCGCTTGTTCCGATTCGGCCAGGGCCTCGGCCACCGTGTCCCAATCATCGGCCACAAGGTCGGATTGGCTCTTGTAGCCGATGCGGCCGCAGGTGAGTTTCAGAGACTTGCGCTTGCCGTTTACGATGGTGTCACGGTTGGCCTCGGCATATTCCTCCAGGGCCTTTTCCAACATGGTGACGTTGGAAATGATCAGGGCGGATTCCATTTCCGCCACCCGCTTGGCCCGGCTGACCGCATCGGTCAAGGCCCCGTTGATCAGATCAAGCTCGGCCTTATGCTCGGCCAGCGTGGCCAGGGCGCGGTTGGCTTCGTGCGCCGTTCTGATTTCAGGCGGCGTGATTATCGGCGTTATCATTTAACAACTCCTTTGAAATGTAAGTGATATCTGTAACCTGAACAGTGTGGGTTTTAATCTCCCCCATGATCACACCAACACAGCATGGACAAACACAGTGAGTTGTCACACTTGCGATTACCTCGCCACTACTGATTTTGGTCAGGCGCGATTGAATTTTAAACATATACTGGTCATCTATATTCACCGCACAGACGGCACATGCCCTTATCATTCGCTTTCTCCTTCCCAAACAAGACCTTGCTGGTTTTTGACCACCTCCAGGCAGTCATTACAAACAAGGACTCCTTTCATAGAAAACAAAGGCTCACCTGTCTTGCTGTCGAAATGAGTGGAACTAAGGTCAACCAAGGAAACCATATTTCTGTCCCTGAGGCAAAGCACACACTGCTCAAGATCAGGCGGTGCGATAATCGTCGTTATCATTGGTGCCCCTCACTTTCAAACGAAGCGTGAGCCTTCATTGGCTTGAGGCCATATCGGTCAACCATGGCGTCAACTTTTCTTTTCAGTTTTTCCACGCTGACCTCAACACATGCCATGCAAAGATAACCATTGCGAAGTTCACCGTCAGAATCGCGCACCATAAACGTGGCGGCCATATCGCCACGATGGAACTGAACGCCGCACCGTTCGCATTTGGCGCGGCAGTCATCATTGGCGGCACTGATTTTTTCTTCCAGCCGATCAGCCACAGTGCTCAGATCCGCCCGAATAAGCCCTATCGGAACGCCGCTGTCTTCCAGCCGGTCCAGCGCGGCCAGACTTCTTTTAACAATATTCAAAGCTTTTTCCACATTTAACTCCTTATCCGGCAATGCTGACAAGCATGGTGCTGACGCAAAGTCTCCGGGTTGCCGGTGGCCCGCAGACCGATGCTCATAGCCCGTTCATAAGTTTGGGCGCATTCCATCGGGCTGATTTCTTTTTCCTGATGCGGGCAGATCAGCTTGTCGCTATCGCCATAGAGATTCATGATCCGCTCTTCAATCCGGCCGGTGGACGCTTTGTATTTGCCGCTTAAAAACTGGCTCACCGCCGCCTTGCTAAGTTGAAGTTCACGCGCCACCGTGGCCTGTCCATGTTGATCAACACGTTTCCGCAATATGTCTAAGGCTGTCATTTGCCCGCCCCCTTAACCTTTTTGCGCTCCTGACGTTGATCATAATGTGGAACATCCGTCAACGAAAAGACTTTGGGGTACACGGCAATATTGGTTTCCCCTTTGGGGCTTCTCCGGATTTGAATCAGCCGCAGGTCTTGCAGAAAATTCAGATACCTCCGGGCATAACTTTCATCAACCACGGCCACATCCACGATTTCCTGAAAGGGGACGATCAAACAGCCGCCCTTGGCCAAGTTCCGCATCACCGTAAAAATGGCCGTCTGCTTTGTCTCCCGGCTGGCATTGCCGTGCTGGTGACGGAAATTGTAAAGCGACTGTGAAAGAGTCAGTTCCCGCCGTTCTTTCAGGTAGTCGATAGCTTTGAAGGTGGCCCGCATTTCCTGGCCCCCGAAGTTCTCATAAAGGTCACGCACCTCGCCCGATGGATTATCCCGGAGCCACGCCCGGATTTTCTTTATCTGGCCCGTATACTTTGCATCAGCCATTAGGCCGCCTCCTTAAAAATTTTGAGGTCGATCTTCCCGGACCCGCGCACCTTGGCATGGTCCTCAAGGTTCTTGAGGTGCGTCACGCTCTTGCGAAAATTACCGCCGGCACGAGTCAATACTTTTTCCAGAACATCGTCATCAATGCCCACATCAAGAGCCTCCTGACAATATACGGTCAGGTCAACCAGCGACAGCGGCTTGAGTTCCGTGGAGTACAAAAGCCGGTCATAGAACGGGCCGAGACGCATCAGCCTATCGCGCACCCCTTCATGGCCGATGAACAGAAAGGGGTTGTGGGTAAGGTCATGAACGGTCCGCAGGGTTTCCAGCAAAGCCGTTTTGATGATGTTGGTTTCATCGATGATGATCAGGCGCGGCTTTTCCAATAAAGCCTCCACCAGAGCGTCATGCTTGGCTTTGCCGCCGCCGCGCGGAGTCACTCTCAACTCAATCAGCAATTCATCCATCATCCAGGTGTAGGTCCAATCGCTTTTGGCGCGGGCGTAGACGGCCCGGTTTTCTTTCTGCCCGGCATAATGGATGGCCACCGTGGTTTTCCCCAAACCCTTCACGCCATGCACCAGCCCCATGCCCGGAACACCGGCCTCGACACTGTGAAGACTCTCGGCCACATGAATAAATTCCTTCACATTGCCGGTGGAAATAAAGACGTTCCTTTTCACAAGCTCACCTCCAGTTGCGGAGCGGTTTCAACCTCGTCCGCCGCTTCGATAATATTTAACTGCTCCTCATCCGGGCGCGGGTGGAAACGCTGAACTTGGGTATAATTGTCCCAAAGCCGGAAGATGTGCCACACATCCTCGCGCTTGATTCCCGGCCCGGTGGCGTAATACATGTAATATTCAAAAACCTTGATCGGATTTTTAGCGTCCGCACCGGTGGGATAAAGCGGGTCGTCTCCATCCTCCTGGGCCGACACCGGAAAGATCGTTTTCGGTTCCGGCCGTTCGAACTGATAGAGCTTGCCCGGCTGGCCGCCCGACTCCGCCGCCGTGCCGTCATAAGCCTCGGCTGCCTTGCGGCACTCGGCCGTAAATTCATTTTCATAGTTGGGCTGGAAATTTAAGGCCGTGCTTTCCGGTTCCGGCATGGGTGGAATCAAGGTTTCCTGGGCCTTGCGGATTTTTCCCGTCTCCAGATTTACGGTGTAGCTGACATCAATATTTTTACTAAGGGTGTTGGCCGCGCGAATATTTTCCTTGTGTTCCTTCGCCAAGCGCTTTTTATCCCGTTCATAATCTTCCAGCCGCTGACCTTCCAGAGCTTTGTCATGTGCCACGTCAATGAACTTGGAGCCGTCAAAAACGTATATGCCCCCGGCGTTGTCCGGGTTAAGGCGAAGGTCAACATAGCGGCCGATATATTTTTGGAACTCAAGGGACGTTGAATTATAAATTCCGCCCTTGTAAAAAATGCCCTTTTTCTGAACCTTGCGCCGATCAACCTTGGCGAGCAAAATATCGAGCATCCGCTCATCATGGAACCGGAAAGGTTTGCGCGGCGAAGATTCAAAGGCTTGGCGCGGAGTCATATCTTTCAGCTTTTTACCGGGGGTACGGGCAAAGCCGCTGTGGATGCGGTTTTCATAAACATCAAGCCAGCACTCAATCAGGTGCATAAATTCGGCTTGCGTCAAAGGCACATCTACCGCCGGTTTTTGTGGAGCCTTGCCGTTGGCATCGGTCTTGGGCTGGTCAGTAGGCCGCTTGAAAACTTTTTTAGCCCAGGTGGCCTGGGCGCGGAGAGCCGCCCGTTCTTCCACTTTATGCCCGGCATAGCCCGGCAACATTTCCTCCAGGTCACTACTGATGGTGCGGAAGAACCGTTCAATGTGGCCCTTGTGTTCCGGGCTGTAGGGCGGGAGCTTGGGTGTATCGATATCAAGGCCGGTTGTGACGGCCCGAATATGGGTGCTGGAATAATCCGCGCCGTTATCCTTACGGATGACCTGGGGCTTGCCCCACATAAGCAAACCCTTACGAATACAAGCTGCCACGGTATCGCTATTGGAAACATTGGCCACCACCACCACCGCTCGGCGGCTGTAGACATCGATGGCCGCAACTATCGCGCACCGCTTCCCGTCCGCCGTCATGATATCCGCCGGGGTCGAATCCATTTCCCAGGTGTGCCCGGCGAATGGCGCGGTTGAGAGCGTACCGAAGGCGGGCATAAAACTGTTTTTATAATTCAGCGGATTGGTGTTCAAAGCATATTCCGCCGGATACTTCGCCTTATATTTAGCAAACCACCGATGCACCGTTGCCTTATGCACCCACTGATTTTGCGGCAAAAGGGTCCGCATCAATTCCAAAAGTTTCGGCACACGAATGTGCGGAGTCTGAGCAATCGCCCCCCGGAATATCAATTCCATTTCCGGCGTTATCCGCCCGTTGCGGCCGCTGTCACTGAAGTGCGGTGCCAGTTCCGCCAGTCCGCCCTTATTGAAAAGAGTCTGCCACCGCTCTAAAGTCTTAGCGGAAATCTTTTTCACCACCTCATAAACGCCCGACTCAATACCGGGGGCCAGCTTCTTGGCATACATCCCGGCATATGCCTCCCGCCCCGCCTCTACCGTACAGCCACCCTTCAGCGTAAATTCACGGCAAGCCGCCAGTATGTCCGCCCGCGCCCTGGCCACGTCCTGATGCTTCTTCGGGAGCCGGTCAAAATTCTGAAGGCTGGCCTCTACCTGCTCAAGGGGACGGTCAACACTGCCAAGGTATTGAGGATCAAGGTTGAAAATTTTAGAGATTATGATTTCACGGATATCACTTGGCAGACCCTCATATAAATAGAGGTTGCCGCCAAGACGTTTTGGCCTTGCCACGCAAGACCATTGGAATAATAGAGCCTGCTCCGCAATGTGCTGTCGCGTACATCCAAGAAGCATGGCCAGTTCCGCGCTGGTGTACTCAAGCTTGATTTTCTGCATTGACCGCCTCTTCCATATCTGTAGGCAAACTCAATATATCGTGAGGGCAACCAAGTTCCACCAGCCGCCACAAAATTTTGCGGCGGTTGCTGACACCACGAATGGTCTGGCTGGCGGCTGTCGGATCAAGCCCAACGGATACGGCCACCTGCTTGACGGTGATACAATTTTCATCCAGCCATTTTTTTATGGCGTGGTAATCCCGGTCGCGGCCCGCCCCGTGCTTCCCGGTGTAAACTCTCATAGCGACTCCTCCGCTTTTTTATACTCCAGCCGGGCTTGCTTCAATTTGTAGGTAGCCCGGCCAAGATCACGAAACTTGCAGTCTTCCGGCCCCATGACTTCAAAACCCTGTACTGCCAAGGCCGCCGCGAATATTTCCGTGTCTTCGAGTATCGAACATAAAATAGTCAACGGCACAAAACCCGGCATGTGCCCCGGTGAATTCAAGTCAAGCCACTTATTGAAAGTGGCCTCACTTAAAGCACCGTTGCCCGCGCACATCGAAACTCCGCTCTCGGCCGCAAGTTCATTCGCCCGGAAAACAACTTCCGGGCGGGTGAGGCCGGAAGCCGCCACCGCCGCCCGCAGAGCGCACTTGGTCGCCCGGCCCAGGGCGGCTATGCGGTGGGCCGGGCTGTCGAATAGGCTTAGTTGTTGGTGGGGTGTCGGGTTCATAGTAATTTTCTTAATTGGTTTCAATTTGCCGATATGGTGTGGCATCGTCCATCGAACGCATTTGAGCCAATATCTTTGCTAACTCTTCGGTTGGTATTTCCGCCCCTGGCTCATCGTCACGTCTCCGATGTGACAATTTATGCTTGCCACAAAAGGCCAGAAAAAAAGAGTTCAGTTCCTTGTTATAGAGTCGGCTATAAAAAGAGAATAAAAAATCGACTTCCACAATTTGGGCAGGGGTCAACATGGCACCGATCTTATTAGGTGTTTTGCGATCTCTTCCATTACTTGAGGTAATTATCTCGTTATAGAAGTCCCCCGGAGCGTTGGTCACTTTACGAACCACCTGCATAAGCAACCGCATTTCGGTTTCCGTTTTGTATTTAAAATAGTGAACGGTTGGTTTATCCTCATCACCCAGGTCGGCTTCGGTAAAACCGTATTTCTCCATCAGGCGATGGAGACTGTTTTCCGCGTTTTCCTTTTCGCCACCGATACCCTTTTCTGCCAAGGCTTTAAGCTTCATCAGCAAGTCCAACTTTGACATAATTTTCTTACCCCCTACTCTGATATTTACTGAACTATTTTGCCCGGTTGTCCAAAGTTTTCAGAAGGTGTCTGGCCCAAGCGGCCCGCTCCCGGACCTTACCGGCTTCCGTGTTGCCGTTAAGGTCCGGAAGGGTTTCTGCCATGTCACGGGTCATGGTTCCGAAAAAGCGTTCCATATTCTTAAACGCCAGTGTTTTATTTCTTTGCTTCATCATTTATTCATTCCCCCTTTTCGCTGTCTCGTTTGGTCCATCAGCCTGTCAATTTTTTCGCGACAAATGATATTGATTACACTGCTAATGGGTGCTATTGTGAATTGTTCAGGTTAGGTATTTCTTGCTTCACCTGATGTCATATTATGGACATTTGACATAAAAGTCAAGGTCAAATGTACTTGTCAAAAGATTTTTATGGGCAAATGACATTAAACAAATGAAATCAACGGCTTGCTTTATTGTCAAATGACGACAAAAGAGTTGACAAAAAAAGGGGCTTTTTGTCAAGTGACGGGGAAGCATGGATATAGGTGAAAGAATAAAACAAGTGCGTGGTAAAGATTCACGGAGGGAGATGGCTGAAAAGCTAAACGTGGATCAAAGTACTATAGTAAATTATGAAAATAACCGCCGTTTACCTAACTCTGACTTTCTTGCCAACTTATGTAAATCATATAATATATCGGCTGATTGGTTGATTTTAGGTAAGGAAAAAGAGGTCATGCAAGAATTAACCACTACACCTGCTACGGTCCAGGCACCCACTAGTCAAATTAAACAGCCTGAACCACCGAAGCAGATATATGACAATGAGCATGAAGTATTTGATATTCCAAGACAAGCTGTAGATAAATGGGCAATGGAGATAAGCCCCACGGCATTCAATAAGCTATGGGACGAATTCCGCTCATCCACCCGCTCTAAACAGGGTTGGACACAAATAGAATTAGTTGAACGATTTCCAGAGTTTGTAAGATGGCTGGAGCAAAAATTCGGCCTGGACGAAGACGATGAAGACTACGAACCAAAGCCGGTTCGTGGAATCAAAGCAAAGCGACAAGATGAAAACGACGATTTGGATTTGAGGTTTGATCATGATTTCAATACATTACATCCAAAGAGGTAATCAACTATGTCGACTAAATCCAAGAAAGAAACGAAAGAATGGCTGTTAAGCCTTCACCCGCACATGTTTTCCAACTTGTGGGGTGCCTACACCAGTGAGAGCCACGCCCGCCGGGGCTGGCTTCAAATTGAAATAATAGAAAGATTCCCGGAGTTTATCAAGTGGGTATCCACCCACGAAGACCCGCAGAGTTTATCCGAAAACTTCAGTTCATACAGAGATGAAGATGGCGGCATATCCATCCATGAACCACCGGCAAAATTTGACGGCCCTAAAAAAGAGGGAAGATTGTCTGATAAAATGGCCCCCAAATAAAAAGCGACAAGCTCACCAAAACGGCGTAAAACTTGTCGCACAAATGAGGGGCTGAAAAAAAATCCGGCAATCCCGGCAGTCCCTCTAATCACAAAGCATATCCCAGAATCACCCCACTAAATCCCGCCAAATCCCGGCCCCTCAATCTTTTAGATACTTCACATTCATTTTACCCTCTCTTCGCTATATAGGTTATAAAAATCAAACTTCCTTTTATGATCGCTATGCTTATCTGGTTAGTAATAGGTTAGTAAATGCATCAAGGGCTTAGGGCTTTGAGGCCCTAAGCCCTTGATTTAACTGGTAGCGGGGTCAGGATTCGAACCTGAGGCCTTCGGGTTATGAGCCCGACGAGCTACCTGACTGCTCCACCCCGCAACATTTTTTTAATGTACTACTTTTCTGGACTTCTGTCAACCCCCCAATGTCTGATTCAATAATATTACCAATGGCCGGTCGTGTTCACCCAGTAGGGAGGCCTTGTTTGTCGCAATACCAATCATCGCAATCAATGGTTCAGCCATCGGCCCCAGGCCTTATTGGGGTAGGGCGGCAGGGACTGGATCTCGCCTGGCCGTCCGTCGCCGTCACCCGCATCTTCATACATGGGGATGTCCGCTCCAGTTGCGGCGGTCTCCCCGGCCATTGCTCTCAGGGCTACCGTCATCATCAATTTGATTCTGTTCAACTGATTGACCTCGCTGGTACCTGGATCGTAATCTACCGCCACCAGGTTGGCCTGGGGATAGCGTCGCTTCAGCTCCTTGACCACTCCCTTGCCCGTGATGTGGTTCGGCAGGCACCCGAAGGGCTGGAGGCACATTATGTTCGGTACGCCGTTTTCTATCATCAGGGCCATGTCGGCCGTCAGATACCAGCCCTCACCATACTGGTTGCCAAGGGAGACTATGCGTTCGCCGGAAGCTTTCAGTTCCTTGAAGGTGTTCAGGTGGCCGAAGCGCGGATGTTTAGCCAGAGCCTGGCGCATGGGTTTGCGATAGCTTTCAATCAGGCGGATCATCCAGATGGAAACCCACTTGTTGACGCGGCTGCCGGAGAGAGAGTCGGCCCGGAAAACATCATCATAGAGGCAGTAGAGGAAAAAATCTACCAGCTCCGGCAGAACCGCCTGTCCGCCTTCAGCCTCCACCAGATCGACGGCGCGGTTGTTGGCCTCGGGGTGGAAGTTCAGTAGAATCTCACCCACCAAGCCCACTTTGGGGCGATTGGCTTCGTAAAGATCAAGGGAGGCGAAGTCGTCGGCCATAGCCAGAATGTCGCGGTTGAAGGCCTTGCGGTCGCCGGCCGAGACGGCCGGGGCGGCCTTTTCCGTCCAGTAGTCAACCAGGGCCTGGGCCGCTCCCGGGGTTTTTTCATAAGGGCGGGTGGCCAGCAGGAGGCGGTTGAGCATGTCTCCATATAACAGGCCCACCAACACCCGCTTGATCAGGTGCCGGTCGGCTTTCAAACCTTCGTCGCCCTTGCGCTGGGCCAGGCTGAAGGGCCAGACCGGCACGTGGCCGAGGCCGCATTTTTCCAACGCCCGACGCAGAAAGCCCACATAGTTGGTGGCCCGGCAGCCGCCGCCGGTTTGGGACATCATCACGGCCGTGCGGCTCAGATCGTACTGTCCGCTTTTGAGGGCGTGGATCAACTGGCCGATGGAGACCAAGGCTGGATAACAGGCGTCATTGTTGACGTAGCGCAATCCTTCCTCAATGGCTTCGCGGCTGACCGTGGGCAGCACCTCCAGCTTGTAGCCGGAGGGAGCCATGGCCGGAGCCAGGAATTTCCAGTGGACCGGGGCCATCTGCGGGGCCAGTATGGTGTATTCAGAGACGCGCTCCTGGGAGACGGTCGGAGGGTTATATTGATAGATCCGGCGCGTCGAGTTGGCGGTTTTATTGCGGCGGCGTTCTTTTATAGCCGCCAACAACGAACGGATGCGGATGCGGGCCGCGCCCAAGTTGGCGCCTTCGTCGATTTTCAGCAAGGTGTAGACTTTGCCCGCTTCTTCCAGGATGTCGCCGACTTGATCGGTAGTGACCGCGTCAATGCCGCAGCCGAAAGAGTTGAGCTGCACCAGTTCCAGCTCATCGCGGGAGGCGGCCACCAGGGCGGCCCGATAGAGTCGGGAGTGGGGTATCCACTGATCCACCATCCTCAGCTTATAGGAGGCCGGGGCCAGGTGTTCCACCGAGTCGCTGGTCAATACGGCCAAGCCGTTGCTGGCGATCACGTCTGAAATGCCGTGATGGACTTCAGGATCGATATGATAGGGGTGGCCGGTCAGCACCACGCCCATGCCGCCGGTTTTCTGCAGGAAACTTAGCGCCCTTTCCCCGGCCGAGTGAATATCGTCGCGGTAGCGCTGAAGTTCGCGGTAGGAGGCTTTCAGGGCTGTTTTGATTTCTTTGGCCGACAGGCCCAGGAAGGCCAGTTCCGTATCCAGGCGGCGCGCCAGGCGATGCGGGACTGAAGGATCGATAAAGGGTGAAACAAAGCGCACGCCGTTTTCGTTCAGCACGTCCATGTTCAGGCGAATGACTTCACCATAGCTGCCCACCAGAGGGCAGTTGTAACGCGCGTCGGTGTCGTAGGGGGCAGGAATGTCCAGCGGCATGCAGGGGAAAAAAATGAAATCAGGCTTCCTTTCCACCAGCTCCATCACATGGCCGTGCACCAGCTTGGCCGGATAGCAGACCGTCTGGGAGGGAATGGTTTCCAGGGCCTTGTTGAACATCTCCTTCGATGACGGCGGCGACAGTTCCACCCGGAACCCGAGGTTGTGGAAGAAAGTGAACCAGAATGGATAATTGTCATAGAGGCCCAAGGCTCTTGGAATGCCCACCACGCCGCGCGCTTCCGAGGGTTGGAGGGGACGGTAAACTTCAAAGAGCCGATAAAGGTTCCATTTAAACAGGTTCGGCAGTGTCGTGAATTCTGTGGCTGGAGTTTCAGTCAAAGCGCCGATGGCCGGTATTTTGGCCAGGGTCGGCGAGATGTCGCCTAAATTGGCCCGGTTGGCCAGGGCGTCGATTTTGTCGGCGGCGGTGCTCTTGGTGGCCGCGCCGCGTTCGCAGCGGTTGCCGGAGATGAAGAGGCGGCCGTCGGAAAAGCGATTGACAGTCAACAGACAGCGATTCTCGCATTTTTTGCAACGGGTGTTTTTGGTGGTGACGCTGAAAGCGGCCAGTTGGTGGCTGTCCACCAGGCTGGAGGCGCCCCGTTGGTCGCGATAGTGTTCCTGAGCCAACAAAGCCATGCCGAAAGCGCCCATGAGCCCGGCGATGTCCGGACGCACCACTTCGCGGCCGATGGACAGTTCAAAGGCCCGGAGGACCGCATCGTTGAAAAAGGTGCCGCCCTGGACCACTACTTTTTCCCCTAAATCTTCGGGGCGGCTGATGCGGATGACTTTATACAGGGCGTTGCGCACCACTGAATAGGATAGCCCGGCCGAGATGTCGCCTACGGGCGCGCCTTCCTTCTGGGCCTGCTTGACCTTGGAGTTCATGAAGACCGTGCAGCGGCTTCCCAGGTCCACCGGGCGCTCCGCGCTGAGGGCGGCCTGGGCGAAGGAGGCCGCGTCCATTTCCAGGGTGCGGGCAAAGGTTTCCAGGAATGAGCCGCACCCGGAGGAGCAGGCTTCATTGAGCATTAAGCGGTCGATAACGCCGTTTCTAATGGCCAGGCATTTGATATCCTGCCCGCCGATATCGACTATGAAGCTGACCTCCGGTTCAAAGAACGCGGCGGCTTTGTAATGGGCCACGGTCTCCACTTCACCCACGTCAACGCCGAGGGCGGCGCGGATCAGGCCCTCACCGTAGCCGGTGACTCCGGCCCGGTAAACGCTCAGATGCTTGGGCATAAGGTCATAGAGTTCGGCCAGGGCCTTGATGACTGATTTTAGCGGGTTGCCGTGATTGTGGCCGTAAAATGAATGGATGAGCCGCCCGTCCTCATCGAGGGCCACCAGTTTGGTAGTGGTGGAGCCAGCGTCCATGCCGACGAATACGCCGCCGGATTCCGGCCATTCGGCCCGGGGCAGCTTGGCTGAATCGTGGCGGTCGCGAAAGCGATTGAGGTCGGCCATGTCTTTGAACAGCGGTGGCAGAGGATCGATTTCCGGGGGCATGTCGGCTTCGGCCAGGGCCCTGGCCCGTTCGGCCCACTGGCTGAATTCCACCGGCGCATAGGCTTTGGAGCCGAGGGCCGCGCCCAGGGCCACATAGAGCTGGGCGTCGGGAGGGCAGAGGGCCGCTTCTTCGGACAGCTTCAGGGTTTCAGTGAAGCGTCGGCGCAGTTCGGAAAGGAAAAACAGGGGGCCGCCGAGAAAGGCCACCTGGCCCTTTATGGAGCGGCCGCAGGCCAGCCCGCCGATGGTCTGGTCGACCACGGCCTGGAAGATGGAGGCTGCAATATCTTCGCGAGCCGCGCCTTCATTGAGAAGCGGCAGAATATCGGTTTTGGCGAAAACTCCGCATCTGGCGGCAATAGGATAAATGGTTTGGGCCGACCGGGCCAGTTCGTTCAGGCCGGGCGGATCAGTGCGCAGAAAGGAGGCCATCTGATCAATAAAAGCCCCGGTGCCGCCGGCGCAGGTTTCGTTCATGCGCTGATCAATACCGGAATCAAAAAAGGTCAGTTTGGCGTCTTCACCGCCCAGCTCAATGGCCACATCAGTTTGAGGCAGATAGCGGCGAATGGCTTCCGCCCCGGCCACCACTTCCTGAACAAATTCAGCCTCCAGCCATTGGGCCGCGCTGATTCCGCCACTCCCGGCCACGGCCAGCGTGGTTGATTCACCCTGAAATTCTTCGGCCGCTTTCAGAAGCACTTCCACTATGGTTTTGCGCACTTCTGAATAGTGCCTTTGATAAAGGCTGAATCTGGTCTGGTCCTGATCGTCGATAACCACCACTTTGATGGTGGTGGAGCCCACGTCGAGGCCGGTGTGATAAGTGGTCATTGCTATATCCTCAAAAGGGAGCATGAATCGCTCCCGACTGTAGATGTTAACTTTCAATTTTGCTTCTTTATAATAGATAAGTCAAGGGCATATTTGGGCAGTGGCGGGGCAATCGTTTAAAAACGCCTTTGGTAAAACCCGGAGGGCGGTGCGGTGAGATATCTCCATAGTGGCCCCCGATTTTTCTCTTATTCCCGGCCGGGTGGCTTCATTGGCATTATGTCAATCCGTGCCCGACCGGGGAGCAAAAATCGTGGTCCCCTCTGGAGAAATCTCACCGCCCCGCCCTCCTGATCTTGGTCGGCTCATGTAATAAGGCCGCAACAGCTACTCTTCCAAACGCTGACACTGACCAGGCCGGGCGGGCGAAAAATTTTCTGTAAGTCGCTCGTAATTTTGCTCCCCGGACGGGCACGCACTCACAAGCCTCTTATGAAGCCACCCGGCCGGGAATCAGAGAAAATTACGAGCGACGTCAGAAATTTTTTCGCCCGCACGGCCGGGTTTTACCTTTGTGCTTTCAAGCTATTACCCTGTGGGCAGCGGCCGGGGCGGTCAGCGTTTCAGTTTGCGCCTGATTATGGCCGTGACCGGGGCCACATGGGGGCGGCGGGTGATTACCGATAAAATTATATAGATGCCGACGCCGGAACTGACCGCGAGCAGGGTTTTGACTGCCAACGGCCAGAAAGCGGCTGAGGCGTCGGCCCAGGCGGCCAGCGGCCAGACGGCCGCGCCCATGACGGCGGCCATCAGGAAATAGCTGAAAACTTCAGCAGCCATGGCCCAACCGGGGAAACCTTTGTCGCTTTTCAGCAAAAGAGTATAGAGCCAGAAGAAGTTGGTCAGGCTGGAAATGGCACTGCCCATGGCCAAGCCGACATGGTCGAATTTCCCCATCAGAATCCATGCGGATATTGTACCAATTACCAGAGAGCCGGCCGCGACCATGGTCGGGGTTTTCGTATTGGCCCGGCTGTAGAAAATGCGGGCCAGTATGCCTGCCCCGGATAGAAACGGCAGGCCCACGGCAAAGGCTCTCAGGGCCAGGGCGGTGCCGTCCACGCTCGCCTGGTTGAATTGGCCGCGCTGGAACAGGGCGCTGATGAGCGGATGGGCCAGGGTTATCAGCCCGGCCATGGCCGGGACGGTGATGAAGAAAGACAGGCCCAGGGCAAAGCGGGCGCTGGAGATGAAGCCTTCGGTATCGCCCCTGGCGCTCTGGCGAGCCAGGGCCGGTAGGGCGGCGGTGCTGATGGCCATGGTGAAAATGCCCAGGGGGAATTGCATAAGGCGGTCGGCGTAGTATAGCCAGGAAATACTGCCTTCCGGGAGAGTTGAGCCCAATATAGTATTGATGAACACCGATATTTGATAAACGGCCGCGCCAAAGGCGGCCGGACCCATTAAAAGCAGAATTTTTTTGATGCCCGGACAGCGGAAATCGAAGCCGGGGCGGAGGCTCAGCCCGGCCCGGCGGAGGCTGGGCAATTGAATGGCCAACTGCAGGGCCCCCCCCGCCATGGCCCCGGCCGCCAGGCCAAGAATGGGCATTTCCAGGCGGGGACTTAAAATTATCGCACCGGCGATCATGGAGATGTTGCCCACAAAAGCGCCCAGGGCGGGCGCGGCAAAGCGGCCGCTGGAGTTGAGCGCCCCCATGAACAGGGCGCCTATGCCCATAAAGAATATGTAGGGAAACAGAATGCGGGCCAGAAAAACAGTGGTGGAGAAAAGTTCCGGGTCGCGTTTGAAACCGGGGGCAATCAGGGTCACCACCTGCGGGGCAAATATCACCCCCAGTGCGCATATGACCAGAAGGGTCATGGCCAGAAGCGTCAAGGTGCTGCGGAAGAGCCGTCCGGCCGAGTCGCGGCCGCCGTCCTCCATAGTTTTGGTGAACACCGGCACAAAGGCCACGGTCAGAGCGCCTTCCCCTAAAAGGCGGCGCAGAAGATTGGGAATGCGAAAGGCCACGAAAAAAGCGTCGGCTACATATGAGGAACCGAAAAAATAGGCCGTCACCTGGTCGCGGACCAATCCGGCAATACGGGAAAGAAGGGTGGACAGGCCCACAATAGAGGCGGCTTTGGCTATTTTGTGATTTTCCATAAATTCCTGAGTGTAGCTGTCATAACTGGCCGATAGCTGATGCTCTTCAGACCTTTCAGTGTTATATCGGCTTAACTGGCGCAATGCCGGTGGCCAGCCAGGCCGCCCAATCGCGGCGGCCGGCAGACATGGCCATTTCAGCGGACTTCGCCCAGTCATAAGGCAGGTGAATTATTTCAGCCGCCCACTGCCTGTTTCTCTTTTCCGCCAGAACATATTTGGCATGAGGCGAGCCTGATTCCATGCTATGATCAGCGGGCAGATCGTCATGATAGGCCGGCAGCCCCACGCTTCCGGCGTTTATCACCAGGGGGCCGCCGGGGATCTGAATGATTCTGGGCAGATGTGAATGCCCGCAGACCACCAGGGAAGCTTTTCTGTTTTTCAGGGCTTCTTCAATCTCGCCGGCGCTTTTGATATATACACCCGATTCACTGACGGATTCCAGAAAATATCTCTCATCGGAATCCGGGGAGCCGTGAAAGGCCAGAATTTCATCAGTTTCAATTATTGCCGGCAATTTTTTTAGCCAAACCCGCTCTTCATCGCTAAGGTTCCGGCGCAGGTTGTTCATAGTGGTGGACGCGCCATCATCCGGCGCTGAAAGTTCGCGGTCGCCGTTGCCTCTGATATGGACGATATCTTTTCCGTTAAGGCGATTAAAGGTGCCGTGCGGGTCCAGGGGTCCGAAAAGGGTATCCCCCAGATTCCAGACCGCCCTGACTTTCCGCCTTTCAATATCCATTAATACGGCCGCCAGAGCCGGGGTGTTGCCGTGAATATCGGATATGAATGCATATTTCATGGTTGAATTATACCCCTGTTAAAGGCGGTTCATGTGGAAAATTAATGAAAAATTCGTGAATTCCCTTAAAAGGCCCTGTTTGTCGCCGTCCCCGCTATTTTGTGATTGACAATAGGGGCGGGAACTATATATAATCCCTTTTTGTCCTGACCAGGGTGTCGGGATTGATTTCATTGATTTGACCGCAAAGGTCTTTATACCAGAAGGAGGCTCTCTTGGCCAACCATAAATCCGCTCTGAAACGTGCCCGCCAGAGTGAAACTCGGCGGCTCCGCAATCGCATCAACAAAACGAAAGTGAAAAACGCCGTTAAGGCCGCCCGCGCCTCTATGGGCGAAACCGCTGAGATCAGTGCTGAAGCTTTGAAGAAGGCCATGTGTGCTCTTGACCGGGCCGCCAGCAAAGGTACGCTGCATCGCCGTAACGCTGCCCGCCGTATCGCCCGTCTGTCTAAACAGATGGCTGCCGCGCAGAAACAGCAGGCCGCCGCTTAATACCTTACGGTACGGGATTCCCCGTCTGGTGACAGGTCTTCCCTGGTCTGTCGTGAGTCATTCAAACTGGATGGTTCACGTCAGGCCGGGGTATTTTTGTTTCTGGAAGTTTCAGGTGAAAGAGTGCCGTGGACGCTGAGGCCGCACTCCTTGCTATCCGCAGAATTTACGAACCTTCATCCACAGAAAAAGCGGGATGCGTGTCCAGCTTCTGAATCGGCTGGCTTCATTTATGTCCGGTAGCGGCTCACGAATTGAGGTTATGCCCAATTCGGCTTCTTCAATGGCAGCCGCATAATCTTCCAATGGCATGGACCAGCCCATGAAATGCATTTTTAAGCCGTTGATTTCTTCAGCCGCCTCAAATTTTTCACGGCCGTAATAGCTGCCCTCAATCATGAAAGGCGAATCCGGCTCCGAACCCGTAAAGCGGCCCCGATCCCGAAAGGGATGCACCACGGATATGAACAAGGTTCCGCCCGGTTTCAGCAGCAGTCCGGCTTCCCGCACGGCGGCGGGCATATCTTCAATATCCATCAGCGAATTATAGGCCACCACCAGATCAAAGCTCGATGACTTGAGGGGAAGGGCGGCCGCATCGGCCACCACATATTCATCCGCAGAATCAGCCTCACGCGCCGCCTCCACCATGGCCGGCACAACATCACTGGCCGTGACCCGGAAGCCAAGTTTTTTCAGCTCCCGGCAGACGCGGCCCTCGCCACAGCCTATTTCCAATGCGCTCTTGCCGTCACCAGCTCCTATGTATTCAGCGAATGTTGCGCGGAAATGCCAGAAAGCGTCATGGCCCGGCTGTCTGGCCCATCTGATCCACTCTTCAGCCGTTTCCGTCCAATGTCGGCAGTCTGTTTTCATAAAGCCTCTTCACCTCCATCTCCAAGCCGGTCGGCTTCTAACGCCGGACGCTAATCAGCTTGTTCTAATTTATTCATATTCTACTGACCGCATCTTGATACTGTCAAGCCACCCGAAGCCGGAATATCCGTATTTGGAATTGCCGGCGAAAAAGTTCGGGAGTTGAATAATTTCTTGGATTGGTATAGGATCTTCAACATATAAGGATACAACTGGCAATTACCGCAAGCACTGATTTTTGCCGGTATAGTTTTACATGATTTGCTTTAAAACGCTCGATAATGAATACATCACCTCTCGGTTTGGGGATAAATGGGACAACTGAGCCGCTATCGGCATATGATATACAGGCAGGGTGAGACATGACCAAAGCCGCCGCGACAGATCAAGCTTTCCTGGCCCCCGCTTCGCATCCCTATCTGGAGATAAGAACCACTCTGTCCAGTGGTCTGCCCTATGCTGATCACTTTCATTCAGATTTTTCCGTCGGCCTGATTTTAGATGGAACCACGCTTTTTCACTGTTCCGGGCAGAAGTATATTGCCAGGAAAGGTGATATTGTGCTGATTGAATCGGGGGTGGCGCATAGCTGTAACCCGATTGAGGGAGGGCCGCGAAGTTATCATATGATTTATCTGGAAGCTGACTGGTGCCTTGATCTTTTGGGAGCATTGACGATAAACCGGCCCTCGCTTTCAGCCGACTGTTCAGGGCAGGTTGACTGTGCGCCGGAAAAAAAATACTCCGGCGGACAGGTGCTGGTGAATAATGGCGAGAGGGTGGTGCGTGACCCATCACTTTTTGAAACACTGAAACTGATGGTTGAAACCATTCGCGCGGCCGGAAGTGTGCCCGAGGTGGAAGCGCGCCTGACCTTTAGTGAGCTTTTGGGCCGTTATTGTCACTTGGAGGCCGGGGCGGGGACCGCCGGTTGGCTGGCTGAAGGAGCCAGGAAAATGTTTGATCGCGATCCTGAACATCCGCTTAAAGTTGAGGAGGCGGCCCGACGGCTTGGCCTGAGGCGGGAATATTTCACCCGCGCTTTCCGGCGCAGCACCGGCTTGTCCCCCGGCAGTTATCATCACTGCTCAAGAATAATGGCGGCCAGGCGGCTGCTGCGGCGCGGCGTTTCCATAGTCGAGGCCGCCCTGGCCTCAGGCTATGCCGACCAGAGCCATTTTCACCGCATGTTCGTAAAATATGTTTCCGCCACCCCGCGCCAGTATCTTCTCAACAGGTCACATTCAGGCAAGAAATAGAGAGCCGGTCCATATTAATCTGCCTCCCATGAAGGAGGCGAACCATGAACGCTCTTGAAATATTTCCACCCGCCTTTCCGGCCCTGGCCCTGGCCCATTTCCTGGCCCTTCTCAGCCCCGGCCCTGATTTTTTTCTCATCATCGGACACAGCCTCCGCCACCGCCTGCGGGGCAGCGCTTTAATATGCGTGGGCATTGCCGTTGGCAACGCTTTATATATTGCGCTGGCCATTGTCGGCTGGTCGGGCCTGAAGCAATACCCCCAGGTCTATCGGGGGCTGGAACTGGCCGGAGCCGTCTATTTGATCTGGATGGGCCTGATGCTCTGGCGTTCAGGCCGTCGGCCGGGCGAAATGAAATTCAGGGAACACCATGCCTTGAGCTTTGGGGCCCAGTTTCTGGTGGGACTGGGTTCGGCCGTGCTCAATCCCAAAAACATGATTTTTTACCTGACGCTGATGACTGTGATCGTGGGGGCCGAAGCTACTTTCAGGCAGCAGGCCACAGCCGGTCTATGGATGTTTTCGGTGGTTTTGCTGTGGGACTTGGCCATAAGCTATGGCCTGTCGCGCCCTGGTGTCCAGGGTATGCTGAAAACAGCCGTGCCGCTTCTGGAAAAAGCGGCCGGGCTGGTGCTGATGATTATCGCTGTTGGTATCCTCTACACTTTTTTTCGTATGTGACGGACGATTCTGATTGTGGCTTTTTCCCTGGAACTCATGGCCACAGCCTGCCGCCGGAGTCGCCATAAGGAAGAAACACCTCAAGGCATGAATTGACGTCACTCCACCTATACCCGTTAAATTATACGCAATTTATGAGATTAGAGCATATTTCATATTTTCAGGCCAGCTTTTTGAAAATAATGAAATTCAATACCATATGTAGTGTAATTGTGGTTTTATCTTGTAATTTGTAGTATAATTATATATAATATCTAAGCTTGCATGACGATCGACAAATGATCTGGTTTTTTCAGTGGGTCCAGCCCTGTGCGGAACATGCATAGCCACCGCCACGGGGCGCCGCTCTTAATGCGATTATGGCCGCCGTACTTGAAATATTACGGGAAACCGCCACCTAGACGTAGTCCCGTGCGGACCACGCACATGGGGTAGGGAAGTGAAGCTTAGTACAAAAATCCTTTCCGGGTTTATTGCCATAAATATGGTGGTTATGGCTCTATCCACCTTTATTTTCTTCCTGATGCGCCCCGTCAAGGAGGATTTATCATGGCTGGAGACCAGTTTCTCCCCGCTCATGGGTATTGTCAGCGACATACAATACGGCGCGGCTTTGGAAAATTCAGCTTATTCAACTTTTGGCTTTACCGCTGATAAGAATACTTTGGCCGAAGCCCGCAAGCATGGGGCTGAGGTGCGGTTCAGGCTCGACTTACTGAGAGAGGCCTCCAGTTCATCCGCTTTTGCGCGTATGCCGGAACTGGGTGAGGCGATTTCAGCCGTAAACGCGGCGTATGCCCGGTATTCAGATAATGCCGCCGCCTTTGTTTCAGTTGCGGCGCATATAGACGGCGCTTTAAAGGATATGGAAGAGGCCCGCCGGGTATACAGGGATAATGGCCTGGCCTGGCTGGTGAATATGAGCCGGTCAGGCGATGGGGAATTGGAATCCGCTCTTGCTCTGGCAGCCGGAGCCGATGAGGTGTTGCTGGCGGCCAGGGCCGCTTATATGAATGGCGACCCGGCCGGTCTGGCCGGTCCCCGGGAGGCCGCCATGGATCTGGCCCGCCGGCTCGGGGCCCTGGCCCTGTCAGTGGATTTTGTTTCACCTGATGGAGCGATGGCCAGAAGAGGGTTGGCTGAAATGGAGCACAGCGCCGCCGGTCTGGCGTCGTCCATAGATTCCCTCCAGGAATGTCTCCGTCAGCGGCTGGATTTTGAACGCGGGAGCGCCGCTCTTCTGGCCGGTCTGTCTGATTCGGCTGAGACGCTGGCCGGTGTGGCCGGAGGCATTAATGGCCGGGTGGCGGCCAGGGCGGCGGAAGCCATGCGGACTGCCGCTCTTTTGCTGGCCGGCGGGCTGGCCTCCGTCTTTTTGCTGAGCGGGCTGATGTCCTGCCTGATAATCAGAAACATTGCCGGGTGCCTTAATCATCTGGTAAGCGTTCTGGACGACGACGCCCACAGCGTTGAGGATGCGGCCGGGCGTCTGGGCGGGGCGGCCCAGATGATGGCTGAAGGTTCAGCCAGGAATTCGGCTGGCCTGGAAGAGGCGGCCACGGCCCTGTCGCAGGTTTCATCAATGACCATGCGCGGCTCCGACAATGTTTCGGAAGCTCGGGGCGTTTTGGAAAAAGCTTCTGAATCCGCGGCCAGGGCCGGTGAACTGCTCGGCCGGGCTCCGGCCGGGGCCGACGAGGAAGACAGCCGGGTGAGGGAGATGACCGCCTGCGCGGCGGCCGCCTACAAGGTTTTCCTGGAAGTTCAGGAGCAGGTGGGCCGGGTCAATGAAATCCTTGAGAGAATGGCCTCAGATTCACAGGAGCAGGCCTCCGGCATCAAGCTGATCAATGAGGCCATTGGCGAAGTGGACAGGGTGACCCGTTCAGGGGCTTCGGCCGCCGATGACGTTGCCGCCTCGGCTGTGCATTTATCGGGCAAGGCTGATGACCTCATTGACGCGGTCAACGATCTGTCAACCCTTGTTCATGGAGCCGGAGGGGTGCTCTGCCGCTCGTCCTCCGCCAAAAGCAAGCTGGCCCGTAAAGTGGAGGTGAAAGCCCTGCCGGTGGCGGAGGTCTCATAGCCTATGAGGCCGGGCCGTCAGCAATTCTCAAAGTAGACGGCGATTTCAAAATAGCAGGTCGACCCGAGAGGGGAGACGGAGCGCCAGCGACTGGTTTTGAAGGCAAAGCAGCCCGTTGCAGAGCAAAAACCACGCTTTTTGCGTAGCTGTGAGATGCAAGTTCAAGGGAAAAAGTTTACTTTGAGAACTGCGGCCGGGCCGTCAGTTTCCTTGCGGTCCAAAGTTCCGGGACAGGTCATTGAGGCACAAGATATGGTGCCGGGTGGTTCCTGTTAAAAAATATATTGAATTCTGATTTACATTTTGCTATACTTTTTTCATCAGGTATTCGGATGATCCGAATAAAAAGGGAATCCCGTGAAAATCGGGAACGGGCCCGCCGCTGTAACCGGGAATGAATACGGAAGCGCCAAGGCGCTGAAACCACTGGCTGAATAGCCGGGAAGGTTCCGATTCAGAGTCTTTAAAGACATACCGGAAGTCAGAAGACCTGCCTGATGTTATACCTAATACTTCCCCGCGGAATCGGGAAGCAGGCGACTTGAGTGGATACAGGGCATCCCGGGTTAACATTAAATTGTTGATTCGGGTTTTTGCGGTTTATTGGCGAATAGTTCCTCCTGAAAACCGTGCCCGGCGCCTCTTTCAGATCTATATCGCGGCCGGTGCCTTGGGGCGCCGGATCGATGCGGCGGCAGGGACGCCGATATCATGGGAGAAAACAGTGACGCGATAATTGGATCGCGCAGTGAATTATGGAGGTGTACGACTTAGCCATTGGCCATTGGTTGTTCAAGGTAGGGAACCCTGTGAAAATCAGGAACGGGCCCGCCGCTGTAACCGGGGACGAAAACGGCGAGAGGTATCAGAACCTCAGGCTGATACGGATGTTATTACCGGACACATCCGGCGGAATATCAGCCGAAAGCCACTGGCGGAGCAATCCGCTGGGAAGGCGCCGCAAGTAGAGTGAGCCGGAAGTCAGAAAACCTTCTTGAACTATTCTTTGTCCGCCTGAGGCGCTCGTCGCGTCTTCATCAACGAAGTCTGGCAGCTGGTCACTGTTCAGGCCTGGTTGGAAAATGAAGATGGCGATGGAGGCCGGAAAAGGGCTCGTGGATCAAGCCTGGCGCAAAAGCTCATGGAATAAGGGCGTCCCTGAGTGTTTTTCGGTCTGGTTTAAAGCCGGATCGGATTGATAAGAGATGCAGCCGGGCTTCTACCTCCCCCGGTTGCATCTCTAAGTTCTACTCCTATCTTTTTTGTCTTATCAAACAATCTTCCTATCAAAACACAACTTGCCTGTTAAAGGGCCGGCTTTAAGCCGGCCCTTCCTTTTTAATTCCGGCAGTGATGCCGGCCAGGTCTGGAAATTATTACCGGCGTACGAGCAATCTGCCTTGAACAGGTGGCCGCCAGTTCCGTGGAAAGCCTTTTGGGAACCATATACTTTAATTGCAATGAACCCATTGACCCGCCTGGAGCCGGGGAATGTTTTTTGTCCCGTCTCCGTTCCGGGGGGTCTTTAGTCACGGAGACGGGACAAAAAACATTCCCCGGCTCCAGGCTCTCACAGGGGCCGGGCGCACTTTCCAGCCCTGGGGGAAGCCAACCATGTAGCCGCCGGGAGAAATGTTTTGGCCCGGATTCGTGACTAAGACCCCCGGAACGAATCCGGGCCAAAACATTTCTCCCGGCGGCGGTCACTCGCTTTTCCGCAATTGCAACATTAACCATATATTGGCGTTAAGTGCTTTAATTTATTGATTAATAATATTATTACAAGTTGAATATATAGTTCCCAAATTTTAACACATGCCCCGGACGGCTGATTTTTATCATGCCTATGGCCATTATTTTGAAGCGGAAAGACCATGGCCGACAGATGCATCACTATTTTCTCCTTGCCTAATGCTCTCGCTCTCACCACACTTGTCATCCGGCGACTCTTTACAAATCAGGATAGAGTTGATACCATCTTTGATAAACATCAATGAGGTGACAGTTATGAGAGAGCAAATCCGCACCGACATTGGGACGGCTAAAAATATGCTCAGGGAAAGGCTTTTGGATCGCATGCCGCGGCCCGGTGACTACAGCACCGGCATTGACGGTGTGAATCTGTATCGCCGTGATGAAAAAGGCCAATCCAAAAACTGTTTCTATAAACCGGCCATTATCAAACTGGTTCAGGGCTGCAAGCGGTCAATGGTGGGCTCTGATGAATTTTTCTATGGAGAAAATGATCTTTTGGTGGCCGGTGTGGATATGCCCAATACCAGCTTTCTCATGGACGCTTCGCCTGACAAACCATTTCTTTCGCTAACCATTGATTTGGATAAGGATATCATCGCCCAACTGGCCCTCACCACGCCTCTGACCGGCAACGAAAGCCCTTCAAGCTCCAGAGGGCTTCTGATTCAGGATGTCGATGCGGAAATGCTGGATGCCCTATTGCGGCTTGAAGAGCTGATCGACCGGCCGGAGATGAGGCCGGTCATGGCCCCGATGATAATCAGGGAAATTCATTTCCGCCTGCTGCTTGGGCCGAACGGGCATTTGCTGCGGTCCTTCCATACTTACGGCTCACAGAGCCATCAAGTCGCCAGAGCCATAACCTGGCTGAAGCAGAATTTTCATAAGCCGGTGCTGGTGGAAGAACTGGCGGAAAAAGTCAATATGGCCCCCTCCACGTTTCACCGCCACTTTAAGGAAGTGACAACACTAAGCCCCGTACAGTATCAAAAGCGTCTGCGCCTTCATGCCGCCCAGCACCTTATGCTGGCCGAAAACTATGATTCCGTCCGGGCCAGTGAGGCGGTGGGCTATGAAAGCCTGACGCAATTTAACAGAGAATATAAAAGGCTTTTTGGCGACCCTCCCCGAAGAGACATCATCAAGCAACGGCACTCCTGTTTTCCGGCCGCCCCGGATTCGAAAACAGCCTCATCGGTCTGAATCTCCGCCGCTTAAAAACTGGAGCAGCAACGCAAGGGGCTTGATTTTCTACGACCAGATTCCAGTGGGCCGCCGGAGCTGGCAAAGGGGAGGATTAGGCAAAAAAGCGGATAGGATTGGACCTTGCCTAAAAAGAAACAATGCATAAAATGGTAAAAATCTGGAGGCTCAATTTCGGACAATCCGAAAGCGGGCTGATTACCGTTTATGAACAGGGGAGACAGTCATAATGCATTACAGAAATGTGGGGCAAACCGGCCTTTCGGCCAGCGTTATTGGAATCGGCCTGGAACGGGTGGACACCAAACCCCTGGAAAAGGTTGAGGAGGTGATCCACTGCGCCCTGGATCACGGCGTGAACATCATGGACATGTTCATGCCCGGACAAGAGATTAGAGGCAATATAGGCAAGGCCCTCACCGGCCGCCGGGACAAGGTTCTGCTTCAGGGGGCCATTGGTTCAGTCGACCTTAATCTGCAATATGACATCAGCCGGGATCTGGATATATGCAAGCGCTATTTCGAGGAAATGCTCCGCTGCCTGAAGACTGATTATATTGATTTCGGTATGCTGTTCTATCTTGATACCCATGAGGCCATTGATGAGATGATCCATAACGGAGTGGTCGAATATGCCCGGCAATTGAAACGGGAGGGGAAAATCAGGGCCATTGGGGCCAGCCTCCACAATCCCGAAACGGGGCTGAGGCTGGTTAATGAAAACATGGTGGATATGATGATGTTCAGCATCAATCCCGCGTTTGACATGATGACCGGAGCGGCCATTTCACCCGAAGAATTGCTTGACGACCAATTCGCGGACCGGGCGGTCAGCGTCGATCCCCGGCGGGCCGAGCTCTATCGGCTTTGCCAGAATCGCGGCGTCGGCATAACCGTTATGAAATCACTGGCCGCCGGCAAACTTCTTTCCGCTGATCACAGCCCCTTTTCCCAGGCCATGACTCCGGCCCAGTGCATCCATTATGCCTTAAACCGCCCGGCGGTGGCCAGTGTTCTGGTCGGCTGCGAATCACGCGGGCAGGTGGAGGAGGCGGTGCGATATCTTGATCTCAGCGATGAGGAACGTGATTATTCACAGGTCATTAACCGCTTCCGTGACGACGGCAAAAGCGGCTTCGCGGGCAGCTGCGTCTATTGCAACCACTGTCTGCCCTGTCCGGCGGAAATCGATGTGGCCGCCGTCAATAAGCTTCTGGACATCGCGTCCCTGGATAAAAACAACATTCCGGCCGCTCTGGTCAGTCAGTATCAATCTTTGAAGTCACATGGCTCAGACTGCCTGGAATGCGGAAGCTGTGAAGAGCGCTGTCCGTTCTCGGTCGAGGTGATCGAAAAAATGGCCGGGGCCGCCGCATTGTTTGGAAGGTAAGCCACTAAGGGCTGTGGACTGGAGGCGGGTGATTTGAAGGATTCCAAACCTGAGTACGGACTTGACCCGCACTCAGGTTTTTCAATTTTACTCCGCTGAAGTAATCACTTCCAGCCGAGCCTCAAAATCTTCATTCATGCCGGAGAGCTTTTCCAGACCGGAATCAATTCGACCCATGATGATCAAGCCATTGGAATAACCGAAGCCGCGATAAAATATCGCCAGATTCCCCCAAGGCGCATAATAGGTAAAATCTCCGGCTGACGGGTTACTGCCGCTTGGCGCGTCCTGACTGGAAAGCTTGCGGGGCAGGTAGCTTATTTTTTCCGTCCGGTTATAGTCGCTCATCGACAGTGTTATGGGTAGAAGGCTGATAAAGTCACGGCTGGTGGGGTTGTCGTGCATCTTGATAATGATGGCTTCATTGTTGAAAGTCATTTTTATCTGAAGGTCGTTGGAGTTCGTCGCCATAAGTTCTCCCCCGTCGGCCCGTCCCGTCCCGACGCAGGTGAAAATTACCAGCCAGCAAGACAGTATTGAAAAAATCAGGGCCGCTTTTGTGAGCCCGCCTTTTCCATTCAGGCGACATCGCTTTCTAAATTTGCCGTTCATAATGAATGTCTTCTCCGTTTTGAGCCAGCACCGCGCCATGCTTATTTGGAAGCCCGGTCCTTCAGCACGACATCCAGGATCTCAGCGGCCTTCCGCCCGGCCTCCGGACTGACCTTATCATCCAGAACCGTGACCAGGCCGGTCAATTGAGAGCCAGTCAATCCGGTATTCATGCTGATATTGAAATGGGCCTGGAGCTGTGGCCTGACGCCCTCCATGTTGGCCAGGGCGGCCACAGTGGCTATTTCCCGGCTTTGGAAATCCAGGTTGTCGCGGCCAAAGATATCGCCGAAAAGATGGTCTTTCAGGAAAACGTCAACAGCCGGGGCAAAGTCGTATAAAGGCCCCCCGACCGGGCCGCCGGCCAGGGTGGTCTGGTTTGCGGCGCCAAGTTCAAGGCGGGTTTTTCCGGCGGGCAGAGGATTGGCCTCTGGTCCGGGCTCGTCCTTGAGGCCCTGAGCCTCCCGTTCCTTCATCAGTTCCATGAAAACTCCCAGGGCGTTGAGACTGCGGGGAAAACCGGCATAGGCATACAACTGCACCAGCACTTCCTTGATTTCGTTGACCGTCAGCCCGGCCTCCAGCCCGTCGCTCAAAGCCGGTTTTAACCTGTCAAGGTCACCGGAAGCAGTGAAGGCGGCAATGGGCACGATCGCCTGCTGTTTGGCGTTCAAATCTTTATTCATTTCCTGTGCCTCCAAAGTAGTATTACTGAACAGTAAGGCTACGATCATAAAAACAGGTGCAAAAATTTTCATATAACCTCCACGATGGGATTATTTGTTTCTTCATCAATCTTGACGAACAACTTCTTAATCAATGGTCACCAGCTCATATTCACCAGTGCCCAGCCCGATATCTTCGGCGTGGGATATCTGGCTGCGCCAGTTGGTTCCCGGATGAATGCTGTGAAAGTGATCATCGGAGTGACCCTGCTGACTGCCGCCTAGCCGGCCACCCTCATGGCCCAGGCTGTCGGCCAGGGCGGTTCCCGGCAGAACCGGAGCGGAATTGACCGCGTCAATGCAGGCTTTATCCAAAGCCACCGGGTCAAAGCCGGCAAAGATGCCGATGTCGGCAATGATCGCGGCGTCACTCTCTCCGTGACAATCGCAGTTAGGCGAGACCTGGTTGACCACGCTCACATGAAAGTGCGGGCGGCCATGCAGTACGGCCTGGCTGTATTCGACCATTCTGAGATTAACATCATCGGCGCTGCCGTCAAAGGGAGGATACAGGGCGTCGAAATTGCAAGTGGCGATGCAGCGTCCGCAGCCGACGCACCGGTCAGGATCGATAAGCGCTTTTTTATCAGTATTGAAGCTTATGGCGCTTTCATTGCAGTATTTGGCGCAGGTGCGGCAGCCTACGCATTTTTCCTGATTAACCATGGTTTTGCCATTGCAATGCATGACCATTTTGCCGGCCCGGCTGCCGCTGCCCATGCCGATGTTTTTGATGGCCCCGCCGAATCCGGTGAGTTCATGCCCTTTGAAATGGTTGAGAGAAATAAAAATATCAGCGTCCATAATGGCCCGGCCTATCAGGGCGCTTTTCAGGACTTTTCCGCCTTCAACCGGCACCTCCACTTCATCGCCGCCTTTCAGCCCGTCGGCAATAATAATCTGGCAGCCGGTGGACAACGGTGAAAAACCATTTTCATAAGCGGCGTCAAGGTGGACCAGAGCGTTGTTGCGCCGTCCCACATAGAGGGTGTTGCTGTCGGTCAGAAAGGGCCGGCCGCCCAGAAGCCTGATTCGGTCGGCCACGGCCTTGGCGAAGTTGGGCCTCAAAAAGGCCAGGTTGCCGGGTTCACCGAAATGCATCTTGATGGCCACGAATTTGTTTTTAAAATCTATCTGGTCAATTCCAGCGGCCATGATTAATTTATCCAGCTTGTCCAGGAGGCTGGTGCCCACTTTGCAGCGCATATCGGTAAAATAAACTTTGGGGGCAATCATTGTTTCTCCTTATGTGAGTGAGTTTTGAGGCTGGTTTGAGTCCCAAATAGCCGCTTCATTTCTTAAGGCCGTTTTTATCCAGCCAGTCGTCGATGTCGCTGGAAAGCGAGCTGCCCCCGCCATAGGAGACCGACAGGGCTTCCAGGATGGTTGACTGAGGGCTCAGTTTAGCGATGTCGGTAACGCTCTGGCCCAGACGGCCGCCTCCGTGGCTGGCGAAGGGCACGATGGTTTTGCCCCTGAAGTCATATTGCTCCAGAAAAGTGGCCACGGGCATGGGGATGGTGGCCCACCAGTTGGGATAGCCCAGGAAGATCACGTCATACCGGGCCATGTTGTCGATACTTGTTTTGAGTTCAGGGCGGGCTTGATTAACCTGATCCTGCCGGGCTTCGTCGAGGCAGGTGTTGTAATCGCGGGAGTAGGGACGGACCGGCTCGATTTCCACCAGGTCGCCGCCGACTTTTTGATGAATCTGTTCGGCAATGCTTTTGGTGTTGCCGGACCAGGAAAAATAAGCTATCAGCATTTTAGTCTCCTGTGCTTGAAGGGGTGCGGCCAGGCTCAGAGCGCCGACGGCCAGACACATTAAGGTCAGTAATTTTTTCATAAGATATCCTGTTCACTCGGCGTTGCGGGCCAGGCGAAAGCCGAGATTGAAAGTACGGTTGACCGGCGGATGGGCGGCCCGGTAGGCCGAGCGCAGATGCCGCCCGAAATCATTCCAGCCGCCGCCCCGGTTGATTTTATAAGTGCCGGACGGCGGCCCGATCGGGTCGGTCCGCTCCGCGTCCGGGTATTGGCCATACCAGTCCCAGCACCATTCCCAGACGTTGCCGTGCATTTCGAAAAACCCCCAGGGGTTGTCCGCCAAACTGCCCACGGGGACGGTCCGGCTGCGGTATTCGCCGCGGGGATGGCCGTCGTAGGGATAAGTGCCGTAGTAGTTGGCCTGATCGGTGGTGATGTTGCCGCCGGTATTGAACGGGCCGGTGGTGCCTGCCCGGGCGGCGTATTCCCACTCGGCCTCAGTCGGCAGACGGTAACCGTTGGCCCGCCGGTTCCAGGTGACGGTCCGATTATTTTCCGTGCCGGTGATCTCATAAGCAGGGGTCAGGCCTTCCTTAAGGCTGCGGACGTTGCAGTAGAGAGCGGCCTCATGCCAGGTCACGTTCTCCACCGGCAGATTACCGCCCTGAAAATTGGAGGGATTGGCGCCCATTAAATCCTGATATTCATTCTGAGTCACCTCATAACGGCCCAGGTAAAAATCGCCGACGGTCACCTGGTGCGGGGTTTCGTCCTTTTCCCGGCGCACTTCCGATTCCGGGCTGCCCATGGTGAATGAGCCGCCTTTGACCAGAACCATCTCCCCGCCCCAGGCGGGAACCGGGGACACGGCGGCCATCAGCAAAGCAAGTGCGCACAGTATAACGATCCTCATAAAAACCTCTTGCTTCCGATTCTTCAAAACCGCGTCCCGCGTCCAAGAGATTGTTGTCACCGACATGGGTGCCGACTTTGCTCCTTATAAACACAGTGCCGCGGTGATAACCATGTTCAGGGATTTAAACATGACTCCTCTTGGCCGCCTGTTTCGGCCAAGTCGTCCAGACTCGTTTTTTGAGTCCAAGCCTGCGAAAAATATCGAGCGAATAATGTGTCAGGCCGGTGTACAAACCCATGATAAGCAGATAGGTGATGAAAAATCGGGCCAGGCCGCCGTCCCAATAACTAAAGGAGTGGCGCATCAGCAGCTTGTAGCCCACCCCCTGGTCGAAAGAGGCCCAGACTCCGCCGGCCATGACGGCCAGGGCTGACAGCCTGGCCAGGCTTGAACGCGGAAGTCCTGGTTTGCCCGGCATAAAGGCCTGCCCAAGGGCGGCCATAACCAGGCGCCAGTGAAACCCGACGTGAACGGACATCAGAACCAGAATCCAATAAGCGGCCAGGGTGTGAATCTGCCGCACCAGAAAACCGTTGTCCACGCGGATGAAGTCGAACAGCACCCGGGAGGCCAAAACGCTGCTGACCATAAGGGCCACAGTTACGGCCATCAGGAGCAGGGTGACCGCCTGGCCCAGCCGCCGTTCCGGGCCGCCGCCTGACCGCCCCAGGTTTTTATACCAGCGCCAGTTGAGGCCGTTATGGGCCAGCAATATCAGAAACATGGCCAGGCCGATGAACTCATGGGCCGCGGCCCCGGTCAGATGATAGGCGAAAGCCAGGATCATCGAGACGGTCAGACCCAGGTCGATCATCAATTTTATGGCCAGTTTGCGGTTCATGGTTTCACCGGAGCCTTCACTTGTTGTACTGTTCGTCGGTGACCGGTTCCATCCACTCGACATTCCTGCCGTCCGCAACGCCGGTCAGGGCCATATGGGTCATGGCCGTATCCGGCGCGGCCCCGTGCCAGTGCCTGATTTGCGGCGGACACCAGACCACGTCTCCGGCCTTGATCTCCTCCACATGGCCGTCGGCTGTGCCGGTCCGGCCCACACCGGAAACCACGACCAGATGCTGCCCTATGGGATGGGTGTGCCAGTGCGACCGGGCGCCCGGTTCAAAGGTCACGTAGGCCCCGCCGACCGGGAAAGGTTCTTGCGCCGCGAAAAGCGGGTCAATGCGGACCTGACCGGTGAAAAAGTCGGCCGGCCCCCGGGCCGAAGCCTGGGCGCCGCTTTTATAAATAAACTGCTGACCGGAATTCTGGGACAGGGCCTGACCCGCCATGCCCATGGAAATTATTAGGGCCAAAGCCGGAATCAATCTTGCTTTTCTCATCTGAATCGCCTTTGCTTGAAGTCTGGTGATGGGAACCCGCCCGAAAGGGAGGTCGTGACGTTCCCTGATGTTGATTATAAGGATACCCCGCCGGACAGCGCATTCATAGATACGATTCTCTCTAATTTTTGCCCGATTCTGCCGTTGCCGGGTGATGGCCGGAAGGGTTAATATGTTTATTCGCTCACAGTGATCTTAAAGAGGCGGGGAATTAAAAATTTAAAAACCATTAACTAACAGCTGAAGAAAATTGATATAAGCCTAGCCCTGTCTCCCAGAGATCACCAAACCATTGTGCCCGAGATTTTTTTCCACCGGCGGGATGAAACAGGCAAAGCGGAAAACTGCTTTTACAAGCCTTTGGCTTCAGCGGAAATCATTTCATAAATATCTTTTTGCACCCTGATGTCGTTGCGGGAGTCTTTTTAATGCTCGAAAGATGTTGTATATCCTCAGGCTTAAAAAAGGCCTTCGCGCCTGGCTGGAAATAAAAATCTTATTTATGAAATGACTTCAAGTTCCAGTCAGTGGAGCGCTCCCAAACCGACAGGGTCTTTCTTGGCTTCACCGGTTTGCTGTCCGACAGCCGCATTAACATTCAATCCAAAAGCAATCGCCGTTACTTCAACTTGTCGTACTCGTCGTCAGAGACCGGCTCCAGCCATTCGCTGGAAGCTCCTTCGGCTGGAACTTCAATGGCCACATGGGCGAACCCGCTGTCCTTGGCCGCTCCGTGCCAGTGTTTGGTTTCAGGCGGAATATTGACCACGTCGCCCGGATGGAGTTCCCGGGCCGGTTCCCCCCAGGCCTGATACCACCCACGCCCTTCTGTAATCAGTAGAATCTGCCCGCCCTTGTGATGGATGTGCCAGAAATTGCGGCAGCCCGGTTCAAAGGTGACGTTGCCGATCATCACTCTTTCGGTCGAGAGCATGTTGAGATAGCTGGTGCCGGTGAAGTATCTGGCAAAAACTTCGTTCTTTTCGCCTCTGGGAAAAGGCGAGATGGCTTCGGTTGTATTCGGTAGCCGGTCCATTTTCGATCTCCTTATGTGGCTTGGTTATCGTTCTGAATGGGCGATGGCAACCAGTCGCCCGCATCCGTATAAATCTATCCTTTTTATACCAGCGCCGGACTCGGTCGACAAGATACATTTCTCTCCAGTTATTGCCCGATTCTACCGTCAATCCCCATAATGCCCAAGCCTGGACAAAAAAATATGTCGTCGACCGGGCGTAAAGGCCCATGAGATTGCTGAACTAACATGGGATTGTCACCAGGCGGCCGGTGACAATCCCATTTGAATTCGGAAAGTGCGGAGCTACTGCTGTTCCAGCACCCGAACCGCTTCGGCCAGTTCCTTGATAATCGGAATGCTCTGCGGGCAGGCGGTTTCGCATTGACCGCACTCGATGCAGTCGGAAGCTTTCCCGGCGCTGCTCGTCTCCCAGTTGTAGATATACCTGGCCGTGTTCAGGTCATGATAAAGCAAATAATCATTCATAACTTTGAACGTGCCGGGGATGGCGATATGCTTCGGACAGCCTTTCAGGCAGTAATGACAGTCGGTGCAGGGGATTTGGGGAATTTCAGCCAGGGCCGACCGCGCTTTTTCCACCACGGCCAGTTCGTCAGGGCTGAGGGGTTTGAAATCCGCCATATAGGAAAGATTATCCTTCATCTGAGCCACACTTGACATGCCGCTGAGCACGGTTACGACCCCTTCCAGCGAGGCGGCGAAGCGGATGGCCCAGGACGAAAGGGAGGCTTCAGGGGCGGCCCGTCTCAATATGTCGGCCACCGGTTCGGGCAGGTCGGCCAGGGCTCCGCCCTTGACCGGCTCCATGACGATAATCGGTTTGTTGTATTTTCGGGCGACCTCATAACATTTTCTTGACTGAATTATGCCGCTTTCCCAGTCGGAATAGTTGATTTGTAATTGAACGAATTCCATCTCCGGATGCTGTTCGAGCACTTCCTCAAGGCGGTCGGCGGTCGCGTGCATTGAAAAGCCGAGATGCCTGATCCGCCCCTCCTGTTTTTGCCTGGCCAAAAAATCCCAGATGCCGAAGTGCTCAAAAGAGTCGGTACGTCCCACCCCCAGATTGTGAAGCAGATAAAAGTCAAAGCACTCCACGCCAGTCCTTTCCAGGGAAGTCCAGAACATGTCCTGGGCTTCCTTGGCCGTTTGGGGGCCAAGCCAGGCCGCTAATTTTGTCGCGAGCTGATATTTGTCCCTGGGATAACGGTCAACCAGGGCTTTCTTTATGGCCGCTTCGGATTGGCCGTCGTTGTAGACATGAGCCGTGTCAAAATATGTGAAGCCTTTTTCGAGAAACAGATCCACCATCTGCTTGACCTGCTCAATGTCAATTTTATCGTTCTTCATTGGCAGCCGCATTAAACCGAATCCAAGTTTTTTAATCTTTTCTCCCAAGTCGGCCATTCCATTACCCCCTTGACTGATAAATGTTCAACCGTTTCGTCACAACAGGACGGCCGCGCCGGCGGCCTCCGTCACCTGCTGATTGCACCAAATTATAACCGCTCAATCGCTTGAGTCATAGATTCGATCCTCTCATTTTTTTGCCTGTTCCTCTCCCGAAGTTGTCGACCCGGCGATCCAGCCAGTGCGGCAATATCCTTGCCGACGGCGGAACCGGCCGTCCAAATTTGTATATTAAGCCGAAAGACCGAAGCAAGCATCTTGAGCAATCGGTTATCCTCTTCAGCCACAAATTGGCCTAAAGAATATGCCGACTCTTCAAACCAAGCCAATTTTGAAGCTGGTAGGGCCAAGGGAATAGGTAGTTTAGAATGTAATCAATCACCTCATAGAAATGTCACAAACGATGGAAAAAGATGACCGTCCACAGCAGTGGAACGCTCTGACCGCCCAATGGCTTTATGGATATCATGACAGCCTTATTTATGAACTGGTCTCCCGACTTACCGGCAGCTTAAAAAAGTTGGCTCGAGAAATAAGTATTCACCTGGAGTCCTCATACACCTTTTTTCTTTTGTTGAATTGGAAGAGGTTGTATTGCTGATGGATGATTTGGTCTATCATTTTCATGAGGGAGGTTAAAGGGTTGACCAGGGTGGCATATGAGCAAATTATCGGAGTGCAACACGACTTTGAAGAAGCTGATGATGCAATGGATTTCGCTTCAGAAGAGAATTACGAGACGCCTGAAATTCCAAGATAAGACCCCCCAAGAAGAGCAGTGCGCATTGAGCGGCTGTACCGGCCCTGCTGAAAGCCATTAAAAATGAGGCCGAAAAGCATGGTATGCCAAAAAAATGCTTCAGGATAACTGATGCCTGATAACCCAATCAGCCATTTTTTTGAAGAAGCCAAGCCATTGTATACAGAATGCTTCCATAACAAAAGGCCGCCTGTAACAGCGGCCTTTTGTTGAAAAATATTTCCTATCAGAGATTAATAGCGGCGACCGCCATAACCCTGATTCCTTTGGGGTTTCGGTTGGGACACATTGACCTTGAGATTGCGGCCATCGCATTCTGAACCGTTCAAAGCGGAAATAGCAGTGTTTGCAGCCGTTTCGCTGGACATCTCAACGAAACCGAAGCCGCGTGACTGTCCGGTCTCCCTGTCGGAAATGACATTGGCGGAAATAACTTCACCATAGTTGCCGAAGAGGGTGTGTAAATCTGATTGTTCAGTTGAAAAAGAAAGGTTGCCGACGTAAATTGAAACTGTCATGTGAATAACTCCATGATTAAAATAGTGGGAAAGTAGATTTGATGAATGGAGCTAAGCACTGGCGAAGGTCAAAACAAAAAATGAAACTGGTCCCGGTTCTGATGAACCTATTGATGACCATACTCTTCATTTCCATGTAAGTCAAGGTTTATTTAGAAGTCATTTCATAAATACCAAAATTCCCTTTAAAAGAATCGTGGCGCAAGCCAGATGAACGAAAGCGGCAAAAGTTTGGAAGTCACGATCCCATCGTGTGAAGATTCGTTTATATTTGTTGAGCCAAGCGAAGAAGCGTTCAACTTTACACCTTCTCCGATAGCGACGCAGTGACCGTCCATGTTGGCTTGGGTTTTATTTACTGCTTTACCCCGGTTGTTCGAAGCTCCCTTTGTTATGGTTTGGGGTCAAACCTTCCCTGAATACAGCAGTGACATCGTCACCCTGGACGTTCCCTTTGAAGAAAAGGAGATGGTTAAGGCCCTGGGGTCCACCTGGGATCGGCAGAACAGCACCTGGTGCGCTCGTCCGGGGGTTGAGTTGACGAAGCTTGGTCGCTGGCTGCCGGCCAATGAGCTGAACCGGCCCAGCTTGGTCGAACCTGACCTGAATGACCGTCTGCCTTTGGATGCTCCCTACAAACATCGGCAGGACGCCAAGGATTTGGGGGCCTTTTTCGATAATCAAAAAGGAGCGTGGTCACCAGTATCAACAACAAAAATTTGACCGAGATCACCAAACGATTTCCGCCCAAGCGTCTGGGAGCCGCTCAGGAGCAGATGGCCGATGTGGCGGGGGTGCCCGAAATAGCCACCGAGCGGGTGGTTCTGGCGGTTCCTTTTGAGGAAAAGAACCTGGCCAAAGCCGCTGGGGCCAAGTGGGATCGGGACGAAAAAGTCTGGGGGGCAGAGCCAGGTACCGACTTGGCCAAGCTGAGCCAATGGATTTCGGAAAGAGAGCCGGAGATGGAAAAAGTTCTGGCAGCTTCCGAAGAATTTTCAAAAGTCCTGAAAGAAGCAGGATTCCAAGTGGATGACCTGCCAAAAATGGATGGCAAAATTTATAGGGTTCCGGTTCAGGATGGTAAGTCAAACTCCAAAGACGGAGCCTATAATGCCACCATGAACGGCGAGCGACCCAATGGTTGGCTGAAAAATCATAAGTCCGGCGAATACCGTGCCTGGATTTACACAGATCAAGAAATGACCGTGACCGGGAAGGAAGCCCAACGCGACCAGGAAACCGCCAAATGGCAGGCCAAGGCTGAGAAAGCCGAATTGACGGCCATGGCCAAATGGGAGACCGGTCTTGATGTGGTCCAGGAATTCGCCGCACAGATCGACGGCCAGGTGCCCACCACTGATCTTCTGAAAAATCCTTTTCTGGAGGTGGCCGGTATCAATGCCGTGGGTGGAGTGCGCCGCGACGACGACGGTAACCTCATGGTGCCTGGCGTCAATATTGAGGGGTTGCCTCCAGACCGTTCAGACCATTGCCACCAACGGTGAAATATACTTTGAGAAAGGCTGCAACCGGGTCGGGGCCATGTGCGTCATTGACGGTTTAAGCAGCGCTGAAGCGGCGGCCCTTGGGCTTAGCTCCTGCCTTGGGGCCTTTCCCTTTAAAAGCCCGTGGAGAATCAAAGGGGGATTTTTTACTTTTAGAAGAATTCACCGAACGTTTTTTAGCTTTCTCTGGGGCGTGCGAAAAAATAAAATCGGCTTTAAAGGACTCCTGTTGTTCGGCGCTATTAGTTTCCTGGGCATTCTCGCGGCTCATGAGCATTTTTAAAAGCGCCGCTGAAATATCCGCCTGGCTGAAACCTTGGGCTTCCCAATTTTCAACAATGCGGGCTTGAGCTTTTAGTGCACCGGCATCAATTGTAGATTTAACATCCCCTAAAATTTTATCAGTCTGCATTTTAAGAACGTCCGCCATAGAAGGGATGCGTTCCTCCTGGATTTTGGCTTTGGTGTAGTTCATTATGTCGCGCAGTTTATATTGCTCCCGGCTGGTGACAAAGCTGTAAGAAACCCCTGAGCGCCCGGCCCTTCCCGTGCGGCCAATGCGGTGAACGTATGTACCTGCGTCTAGGGGCAGATCATAGTTGATGACCATGTCGATGTCTTCCACATCAAGCCCGCGTGAGGCCACATCGGTAGCGGCTAAAATATCAATGCCGCCGCTGCGGAAACGCCTCATAACCTGGTCGCGTTGTTTTTGATCAAGGCCACCATGCAAGGCATCGGCCTGATAGCCACGGGATTTCAATCGGTGGTTCATTTCATCCACCGCATTTTTGGTCGTGCAAAACACCAGACCCTTGCGGAAGCTTTTAGCATCAATCACCCGGCAAAGAGCATTCATCTTTTGCTGCTCACGCACCAGATAATACACCTGATCAATAGCCGCGACGGTCATCATATCTTTAATTTTTATTCGCTCCGGCTCTCTGAGATATTTTTCCGTCAGTTTCATCATGGCTGGAGCCATAGTCGCGGAAAAGAATACTTTCTGGGCATCCTTATTAATGGTGCTTAAAATAGCTTCCAAGTCATCGCGGAAACCCATATTCAACATTTCATCGGCTTCATCCAAAATCAGCATGGAAACATTTTTCAGATTGATGCTGCCGCGTTTGATATGATCCAGCACCCGGCCAGGAGTTCCCACGATTATTTGCGGTTTCTTTTTCAACATGCGAAGCTGAATATCGATGTCCTGGCCGCCGTAAACAGAAAGAATAAGTGCGCCAGGCTTTGCCGCCGCCACTTTTTTTAATTCCCCGGAAACCTGGACAGCCAGCTCTCGGGTGGGACATAAAACTATAGCTTGAATGCATTCACTATCAGCGTCGATAGCTTCAATGGCGGGGATACCGAAAGCTAAGGTTTTGCCGGTACCGGTCTGGGCTTGGCCCAAAACGTCACTACCCGCCATAATCAAGGGAATACCCTGAGCCTGGATGGGGGTGGCCGTTTTAAAACCCATGCCGTTAATGGCGCTTAAAATTTCGGGGGAAAGGTCTAGGCAGTCGAAGTGAATGGTCATGTAAAATAGTTCCTTAATTGTGGTGGGCGAGTATATCTAGGCGGTTGACGCTTCCTACCCGGCGATCTTTTAAGGAAATGCTATTAGGATGCTTCAATCAGGCGTTCATCAATGAGCTGGCACTTTAAACGCGAATATTTATAGATATAAGGCTGATAAAAAAGTAACCGGGAAACAATCACCAAGCTGTTCTCCGGCAAATCACATAGCCTAGGCTACTGATTTATTTGGCGTCCCCGAGAGTATTTGAAACCCTGTCGCTGGCATGAAATACTTGGGACTAACGCCGCGAAACAATATATTTCAGCTTGTTGCCGGCACTTCAAGAAGTACAGGAATGACTGAAGAGCGTGTAAATCTGTAAATATAATAACCCCGACCATCGAGATAACGGTCGAGGTTATCGAATAGATCCATAAATACCTGCGAAATGTACCAGAACTCAGTTCGAATGTCAAGGGGGCCAGGGCCTACGCATCTAAAGTGAGCAGAACGAGTAAGAAGTCAGGTTTAGCAATAGCGTTGCGCATTTTCCTGGCCAACCGAGGGTGTAAAATAGATTGTGTAAATGGGAATGAAGGAGTATAAGACTCGTCATACCGGGTTGACTTGGATGATCGCCCACGGTGCGCCGGTGAAGCTGGTTCAGGAGATAGCCGGGCATGTGGATATCAAAACTACTTTAGGCTATGCAAAGACTTTTGCCGGTGGGGCCTATGATACCCTGGCCAGGGCATTTAAGTTCGAATAGTTTCGCATAGTGGCACACGCGCACAATTGTGCGGAAATCGGCTTGTAAGTGAAAAAAGCGAAGGGGCTACTCTTTCGAGTAACCTCTTGTTTTCGCTTTTAAAAACTGGAGCCGGCGATGGGAATTGAACCCGCGACCTGCTGATTACGAATCTCTATTCGAGCTGAATAGAATCAAGTAGTTATGGTTATATTTCTTTAAAAATCAATCTGTTGGCGATTCATGGATATTCATGAAAAGTCGCTTTTTCTCAACTCCAGTGGAGCAGATTTGGAGCAAAAATTATGTACTGATGATTATCATTCATCAGTTCTGATGTGCCCCGATTATTCATAAATACCTACTAAATGTCAACATGGTCATTCCCTTCAATTCAGAGAAATAGCCTCAAGTCCCTTAGTTTTGACGATGGCTAAGAGCATCAGTGCAGGGCCGCCAGGCTTCTTGATTCCCCGTTCCCAATCAGATACCAAATTTTTGGAGACATTCAGATAGTGGGCGAAGACTGTCTGAGAAAGGTGTTCTTTCTCTCTGATCGCTTTGATCTCTTGCGGACTTAATTCATCTACGGGAACTAGGCATGAAGCATCAAAGCGGCGCATGGTAACTTTATCAACGGCCCCGATATTGAATAAATCCTCAATCACGGTGTGGACGGATTCGCTGGCGTCACTTTTATATTTCTTGCTCATGATTTTCACTCCGTTATTTCCCTCAAAGCCCCGGTTTCGATGGCTGCTTTGAGATCGGCTTCCGGCAGATTGAATAGAATTTTGGCCAAATCTTTAAAATCATGCAGCTCTTCAACTGAGATGTTATCCTGGCTTGATTTTGCAAAGCCGTGGACGAAAAATAAACGTTCACCTTCTTTGAAGCAGATTATGACTCTGAATCCACCAGATTTGCCTTGACCTTGCCGAGCAACTCGCTTTTTAATGATTCCGCCGCCGAGGCTGGCATCAATCAGGCCGTTTTCCACTTCGATGGCAGTTTTAAGCAGTTCCCGGTCAGTAATCTCTTTTTTTCGGCTAAATTGTGTAAAAGATTTGGTTTTGAAAATTTTCATTGAGCCATCCAATGGAAAACGTCACACTATGTATGTTAAATTTAACTCAGATAATATTAGATGTCAAGATGCTATGAGGCTGTTTAGCTTTTACAGAAACTCGCGCTTGACTTGACACAAGGCAAGCTGTGAAAATAGATGCTCAATGATCAGTGCTTGCTTATTGGTTAAAAATCAGCGTTAATTTCAGGTATATCCTCGTAACGTTTTATACGGTAGTACTGAAGGACTTGGCGTACGGCTGGCTCAACATCTCCGATAGCCTCGTCTGTAAAAATATTGCTCTCTATTATTGGCTTCGCTTGCCGCTTCTGTTGCGGTGTAAGTGCCGCATACTCACTACGCCATTGAGCGGTCATGTCTCCATATTTTTCGAGAACTTCTGCAGTCAGTTTGTCGTTTTTCTTGCCCCCGTTTGCTAAATAGCGTTCATATGCTTCGCGGTCATATTTGTATCGCTCTATGATGAATGCTTCCGGCATAAGGAGTATTTCGTGAAATTGCTTTAAATTTCTACCGAATGCCGCATTAAAAAAATTCTTGCCACGTCCAATTTTTCCGTGCGTCGAATTCAGTACGGCTTGAATTGCACGTATAAACTTCCGGTTCCACGCTTTACCCGTGAAGTTCCTATTATCAAAATACGCAGGGTCATCAATTGGGTGATAATAAGAGCTGGCGTACTGAGGTAATTTTTAGATGGTTACCAGGCTGTGCAAAAAAAGGTGCTGGTGTCCCGCGAAAGTAAGGCTGGCAACAAGCAAAAACGCCGCAAAAAAACCAAACCAGACTCCGGTTCTCCGCAAAACCATGAGGTGGCAACTGATGCCTAAATCATCAAATAAAAAAGGAGAATACACCGGCCGAGTTCAATATCGGGCGGTCCAGGAAGAAGTTGAACAAATGCTGGCTACGGGCCGCCGCGCCTTGCCTATTTATAAGGATTTGGTGGCCGCCGGAAAACTAAATATCAGCTACTCCACCTTCTGTGATTACGTTCGAGGAAACGGCGAACGCAAGCATGCCAAAAAGAAGAAAGCGGGAGCTTTGGCCCTGCCGAAAAAAAGGGAGACCCAAACCAAAATAGGCAAGGACACCCCTTTTTTCGTGGAGAGATTACCGCTTGAGGAGCTGATCTGAGGTGGGCCAAATTTGGCCGATTTTTCGATCATTGCGTAATTTTTGAATAACCTTGGCGGATTTTTCAAATAAACGCCCATTTCGCGCAAATTCATCGATATTGGTACATTGCGCTGAAAATGTCACTAAAACTATTTGGCTGGACAGAGGAAGCAGGCCTACTGCCGCAGGCCTCTTCCTGTCCAGCCCGCCTCAGGGGCGGGTGCGCTTATTCGCCCTGCGGGCTCAACGCTGATTATAGAAAGGTAAAGCATGTCGTGTACGAATAGGAAAACCGTGAAGTCATATCTGACTCGGGAGGAACATGAGACGATCTCAAAAATGGATGCGATGGCCGGTATCTCCGTCTCAAGTTTTGTGAGGAAGGTCAGCCTCGGACATGAGGTCAAAACTTTTGAACATGAGCATTTTAAATTGGAGTTGATTAAGACCAGGGCCGACCTGGGGAGAGTCGGAGGTCTGTTGAAAGCCGCTCTCGGTCTTAGCGGCCAGGAAAACGAGTTGAGTGTTCCCGAAATTCGCGGCCTGATGAGCGAGATAAGCCAACTCCAGCGCAAGCGTCATTTAACAGTCCTTCAATTGAGGTGATTATTCAGCCAAAATAATGACGAACAAAATTACAGAGTATTTGATCAAGTTATATTTAGGACTATTGGTCCTAAATGTCAATAGTACGATACGTCCTACCGTAAAATGAATTCGAGGTGATAATATGCGGCTTCGAATTCGAGATATGCGAGAAGACCGGGACCTGAGACAACAGCAAATAGCTGATTATCTTAACTGTGATCAATCACTTTACTCAAAATATGAGCGTGGTGAACGTGAGGTGCCTTTGATTATCATCGTGATGTTAGCTGAGTATTATAAGACCAGTGTTGATTACCTGGTCGGGCTAACAGATGTAGATAAACCCTACCCACGCGCATTGAATCGGTAAAGACGTCTTTTGTCTTTATTATACAGTCATGGAATTTATTCCGTCAATGAAATAATTCAGTCACGGGATTTTATCGAGATTTAAGCATGATAAATTACTCAAATGGCTGTATTAGACGCAAAAGATTTAGTTGCTACCACGCAATTCCGCGCGGCAATTCAGGTCTGGTTTAAAGAATCGGGCATGAATCAGCTTCGCGCCTCTATGGAATTGGGTATAACGCAGGGCTTGTTTAACCGCCTTTTAAGCGGGAAGTACGCCCCATCCATGGCTCAGGCTTAGAAGATCGCTCACGCTTTGGGGTATGAACTAGTGGACGTACTCACCATGGGGCGTAACATCTTAGATCCATAAGGCTTTCAAGTAGTCAGACATATTTTCGTGATGAGGTGAATTCATGGATATTCAACCGGAAAAACAAAATATTGACCAAGTTTTTGCCAGAACGGTATATTATATAGATTTTTATCAGCGCGATTATAAATGGGCTAGTGAGCCCGTTAATCGGTTGTTAGAGGATATTTTTTATCAATTTGATGAATCTTACGAACGATACTCAGACCTTGATGCAAACAAGGAAAATATTAATGCAAAATATCCATGGTATTATCTAAATACATATGTAACAAATAATGTTGACGGAAAGGATTTTGTTGTTGACGGACAACAACGGCTTACAACGATCACGTTGATTTTAATTAAATTGTACCATTTGGCAAATAAGTACAATTCGAAAACAAACAAATGGATAGAATCGAAAATAGCTGGCTATTCAGGCACAGAGCATGAGTTTTGGATGAATCATATAAATCATATTCATGTTTTAAAAAATTTGCTTGATGCAGTTGATCTTAATGAGATTAATACTTCAAGTGGAATTACCGCAGAGGATATGGTTGCGAATTACTCCCTTATTTCTGCCTATCTTGATGATAAAATTAAGGGAAAGGATCATCTCGAAGCGTTTATATACTATTTTTTACTACGTTTGGTTTTGGTTAATCTTTCTGTAGAAACACAACATGTACCAATGGTTTTTGAAGTAATAAATGACCGTGGAGTTCGACTCAAGCCGTATGAAATTTTAAAAGGGAAATTGCTTGGTCAAATAGATAAAGACGAACTTGCCAGCAAAAATTATAACGAGACTTGGGATTGCATTGTTAGAACAGTAAATTCGTTTAGAGAAGATGAAGTCGATAATTTTTTTCGTTATTGGCTTAAGGGAAAGTTTTCAGGAACGCGAAAAGAAGGGCAACGCTTTGATGGTGACTACCATCGAGAGATGTTCAAGGCTGATATGGATAAAGAGTTGTCGCTTGATCATAATCCCCGCGGAGTTAAGACTTTTCTTGATGATTCTTTTGAGTATTATACGGGCTTGTATTCAAAAATATGGCGAGGTACGCAAGATATTGATGAACTTTATCCCTCTGTTTATTATAACTCGCTTAACGAACAAGATGGGCAATTTATGCTTATATTGTCATCTTGTAGGGTTCGTGATTCAGAGGAAGATGAAAAAATAAAAGTCGTTTCTCAAGAAATTGATCGAATTTTTTCTTTGTTACAATTACAAGGGGTATATGATTCAAATTCATTTGCAGAACTCATATTTAAAATTAGCATAGCAATTCGTGAGAAACCAGTAAAAGAAATAAAACCAGTATTTACGCAATTCATATGTGATGAGCTCGCTGACAACAAAAATGTTGCCTCTGTTTCTCAGCCATTTAGTTACACTTATTTCAAAAATATGACAGTCGACAGACCAAATAAGCGTTTTATTCGTTATCTATTCGCGCGTGTGGAGTTGCTGCTAGCGAACGCAATGAAAGTTGATATGCGCCACCCAATAAAAAATCTAGTAACGAATAGAGGCGTTAAAACAGGTTTCCATGTGGAACACATACTTGCTCATAATAAGGAGAGTCTAGAATCATTTGGTCACGATGAAGAAAGGTTTGAGGTGGAACGAAATCGCCTTGGTGGAGTACTTTTGCTAAAGGGTCTCGATAATATATCGAGCAACGATGAATGTTATGCGGAAAAGCTAAAAACGTATGCAAATTCATTATACTGGAACGAGACCCTTCGTAAAGACACTTATAAAAGTAAAATTGACTTCCAACGGTTCATAGAGCAGACTGGATTAGCCTTTAAGTCGTACGACTCATTTGGACCGCATGAGCTTGAAGAGCGGCACCGCCTTTTATTCGATCTATGTTGCTACATTTGGGAACCAAGCTGTATCGACTATGCGAAAGGCTAAAAATACGCTCAAATCACATTGGGTCCACGTTTAGAGCCAAATAATCTGTCTGCTAGTCTCTCCATCCGCAAATGGGTATACCGAGCCAACATTTGGAGGGTTTTGTGGCCGGTGACGGACTTGATTTCCATAATATCCAGGTCAGTGTTCTCGAAAAGGCGGCTAGTGGCCTCATGGCGTAGGTCATGAAAATCCAGTCCATTAATCTCAGCACGCTGGCAGGCCCGCCTCATGGCTTTGGTTATGCCATCCGGGGTGAGGTTAAACAGCTTGGCGGATGGCTCCACGGTTTTAGTTGGCTGCTCATTTTCTTCCGACATTGAACTGGAGCGTTGCTCCATTTGGATTTCGCGGAGGATTTCCAAAGCATTTGGCGATAAAGGTATAGTCCTGGCTTCCTCGTTTTTGACGCCGGCAGCCAGCAGAGTGGCCGTTCGGCGCTTAAAGTTTATTTGACGCCAGGTCAGGCTAGCTAACTCGGAGCGCCGCATGGCCGTCTCCAGGGCAAGTTTAATAAGATATTAAAGCTCAGGGCCACTAGCGGCCAACAGTCGTTCCTCCTCACCTTCTTCCAAACGACGTTCACGGCCGGGGGGCAGTTTCGGCTTTTTGGTTCGTTTAACTGGATTCGTCAGGCTTTCCATGCCCCAATTACTGATGGCCACCTCGAATAAGCGAGAGAGTAGGGCAAGGTCAAGCCGAATGGTGTTGGCAGAAACGCCCTCAGCTTCACGCTCTTTGATGAAGTCAGCTATATCCTTACTGCGAATACGGGCCATGATCATATTGGCGATGTTGCGGCGCTGGAGCGCTCTGGCCATTCGTTCGCTTTTATCAGCATGGGCCAATTGAGGTATGTATTCTTCGATATAGCGTTCGAGGGCCTCTTTGAGGGTAGTGCTTTCAGCCTCAGTGCGGGAGACGAAGGCGCCTTTATCCATCTCAGCCTCGACCTCTCTGGCCCATTTTTCAGCATCGGCCCTGGTATCGAAGGTTTTACAGGTGGTGGGCAGACCTTTCCGACGAATTCTGGCCTCCCATTGAAGATTGCCGCGCTTACGGATACTGGCCATTTTCAAACCTCTCGTTCTGGAGCCATTGGAGCATATTTGGAGCAATAAGTCAAAAAACGCATCAAGGGGTTATGGAAAACATCCATAACCCCTTGATTTAACTGGAGCCGGCGATGGGAATTGAACCCGCGACCTGCTGATTACGAATCTGGCGAAATGGCCTTTCTGACTATTCCTAGCTATATATTATCTTTCTAAAATCAATGAGTTATGTTATATTTAATTTTCGGCTGATACCCCGATTTTTCTATTCGGTGGGTACCAGGTGGGTACCAGAGCCATTTAGGGCGGTGCAGTTGATTTTCTGGTACCCACTGAGTGTTGAGGCTGAGTCAAAATCAGCAGTCCCGGAGAGCGTAAAAATTGACGTGGCCTGCCGATATTTAATCAGCAGGCTACAGTGAGGAGAAAAGTATGAAATTCACCAAAAAGAGCCTTGATGCTATCAAGCCCATTGGCAAGCGCCAGGTCTTTTTTGACGATGATTTACCTGGACTGGCTATCCGGGTCAGCGAGATCGGACGTATATCATTCTATTACAGTTATCGCACAGGCAAGGGACGAACGGCGGTCAAAAAGTGGGTGCACATCGGGTCCTATCCAGCCTGGACGCCGGAGAACGCCAGGCAGAAAGTCAAAGAGCTGGCTGCCCAGGTTACTATGGGCACTGACCCGGCTGATGAAGCCAAGGTGGCCAAAAGCGCCCTGACCGTGGCCGACGTCATTCAAGTTTTTTGGTTGCAACATATCAGCGCCAAGCTCAAGCCGTCCAGCCAGCGTTTGTATAGCGGCATCATCGGTAAGCACATTGTCCCAATGCTGGGCAAAATCAATATCAAGGATGTGGCTCACAGAGATGTGGCCAGGTTGCACCATGAACTTCGCGACGCACCCTACATGGCCAACCGGACGGCGGCGGTGCTGTCCAAATTTTTCAACTGGTGCGAGAAGAACGGCTATCGGGACAGAAACAGCAACCCGGCTGAGGACTTGGAAAAATACAAAGAGCGCAAGCGGATGGACTTCCTTAAAATAGAAGATATTGAAGCCATCGGCCAGTCTCTTGCGGCCCTTGAGGCTCTGGGGCAGGTTTCACTTATGCCGGCGGCGGCCTTACGATTGCTGCATTTAACCGGAGCTCGTCTGGATGAGATTCTCAGCTTGAAATGGTCGTATCTTGATCTTGAATCCAACTTGGCCAATTTGCCGGACAGCAAGACCGGCTTCAAGGTGCTTCATCTGCCTATATCAGCGGTGGAAATTTTGCGGGCGCTGCCGAAGTTCGATAGTGATTATGTCTTTCCCAGCGGTTCCAAAAGCGGACACCTAAGCAGCATTCGCAAGCCCTGGGCGGCGGTCTGCGCCCATGCCGGTCTATCGGGATGGCGACTTCATGATCTACGTCACGCCTTCGCTTCAGCGGCGGTCAATTCCGGGGCCAGTCTGCCCATGATCGGGGCCTTGCTGGGTCATAAGAATTCCAGCACTACCGCCCGTTATGCTCATGTGGCGCTCAATCCGGCACACAAAATTGCCGAGGACACCGGTGCGGAAATTTCTGAAGCTTTGAGCAGCGTTCCCCAAAATGGAATTCTCAAATTCGCACCGAGGGCCAGGGCCGAGAGGTGATCTATGCTGATTTCGCTTGGCAAACTTTTCACAGCCTTTAAACTTTCTCCAGACGATCTGACTGATTTGCGCACACTGCTGCCGACCAAGCCTGTAATACCAATAAATCGGTTAATTATTGACCCGAATGATCGAGCTGCATTTAAAGGCGCTTCTCTCCTGGAAGTGACTGATGATTTGATATTCCAGTATGCGACAAAATACTCTTCGCAGGTAAAAAGATTGCCATTACCCAGAAAGAGATTGGTTGAACTGGTTTTGGATCATCTTTTGGCGACGTATAGAGAACTGGAGTCTGAGGAAGGCCTCAGGGCAGAATTCCCCGAAATCGCTGCTGGATGGCGCAATGAACACTTATATGGCTTACTTGTGCCTCACGCTGACGGTTCTCTGACAACATTAAAAACGGAGATATTTAATAACCTGATAGGGTCGTATGTTTTCTTTTCGTATGTCGTTCTTGATGAAGCCGTCCAATTTCTATATGGCAACTATTACCCATTTCACCGAGAGGTTAAAGGTTTAACCCGAGAGCGTTATTTGGAGATTATCAAGGGCTATTTCACATCGTCCGCACTGGAGCCTGAAACTGGGACGCCTGCTGAAATAGAGTCGTCCCTTGGAACTCAGCTTGGTGAGTCAGACTCTCATACCAGACCAAAAGGCATTAAGCCGTCCGTTCTTGTGAGAGCCATAAAAGATGAGGCTATTCACCAGGGACTTGATGAGAGCTATGCCGTCACTGTTCGGACTATTTGGAATTGGAGAAAAAACGTCACCGCTCCGCCCACGGGTTTTTCAGAAGAGGTGATGAAAAGCGAGGAAACCGCTTCCGCGTTCGCTAAAAAATACATTGAACACAAGGTCGCTGAAGGTTCATCCGAACTGGCCTCCAATGCCAAAAAAGAGGTTTCTTATAACCCCCATTTTCATGGGGTCGAAGTCGAAACCCCCGAGGATGCTCTTATACTGGCCGACTCTTTTCGAGATTTGGCTTTAAATATGGATGGTGGTAAGCAGGCCGATAAAAGGCGAAAAGCTAGACGAAAAGATTCTTAGTTGTCATTTTTGAAGAATTATTGATTAAGTTGATATTTTTCTTAAAGGTGCAGTGGACCGCCCGAACCGCAATTACGGTTCGGGCGATTTCGCGGCCGTCAGACTGAGATCGTTAGGCTGCCATCAGATAGATTCCATGAAGCGGACGTTTTCGATCTTGCGCTGAACCGTGCGGGGGAAGGAGATGCCCGGCAGGCTGAAAAGCAGGGCATAGCCGATTATATGATCGTCGGGGATGCCGAGGAGGACCGCGCTTCCGGGACAAATGTGAGCATCCAGCAGACGAGCCCAGCCCAGGTGGTGCCCACGCCGTTGACCTGGGCCAGCATTTCAAAAAAACTGAGGGCAATGAGGCAGTCCTGAAGGCCGCAGGGCGCGTCCTTTGGCGCGGTCCCGATAAGCTGGGTGGCCGACGTTTCCTAGGCGACCCTGAACGCGCACTTCAAAAGCAAGGAGGCCCTGTTGCAGGCGGTGGTCAGGGACCGGACGAGCGCTTTCTCGGAAAAAATGCTACCGCCCCGGCCGAAAGGGCCGCTGGATGTGCCCAAGTCCCTGAGCCAAATCGCGGATAGGCAGGCCGAGATTCTCCTGATCCGCTGCGACAGCACCTTGCATCCGCAGGGCGGATGAATTCTAGCCGAGAGCAAGAGGCTGCTGTTCGAGGTCTTGAGCGATTAATTCCATGTTTTTTATTATGTTAATGTGCTGTGGACAAACTCGTTCACAGTTGCCGCAGCCGATACAGTCCGAAGCCTTGCCGTTCGTCATTACTTCAAGCTTGTAATGGTTTACGGCTTCAGATAGATCATTATAAATCAGCTTGCGGTTGTAGGCGTCAAATACCCTGGGGATCAGGATTTTTTGCGGGCAGCCTTCCAGGCAATACCGGCAGTCCGTGCAGGGGATGCTTTTAATTTCATTTATCGCCTGACGGGCCTGGCCGATAACGGCCATTTCGTCCGGGCTGAACGGAGTGAATTTTTCCATGTAGGAAACATTGTCCCGCACCTGATCCAGAGTCGACATTCCGCTCAGCACGGTAATAATGTTATTTTGAGAAGCCGCATAACGAATTCCCCACGAAGCAGGCGAGGCTTCGGAATCGGCGGTTTCAAGGATTTTTTTGACCTTTTCGGGCGGGCCGGCCAGCGTGCCGCCTTTAAGCGGCTCCATGACCACAATGGGTTTCTGGTGCTTCAGCGCCACTTCATGGCATTTCCGGGATTCAATGGCTGGGTTCTCCCAATCGGCATAGTTCAGTTGAAATTGGACAAATTCTATTTCCGGGTGTTCGGTCAGAATTTTATCCAGCGCGGCGGCATTGTCGTGGATGGAGAAACCGATATGCCGGGCTACGCCTCTTTCTTTCAGTTCATGCATATGATCCCATATTCCAAAATCATCGACGATTTTGGTGCGGCTGCCGCCCAAATTATGGATCAAATAGAAATCCACATAATCCACGCCAATGCGCTTCAGTGAGGTCCAGATCATGTTTTTGGCCTGTTCGGCGTTTGCGGCGGCAAAGGCGGGACATTTTGTGGCGATATGGAAAGTTTCACGGGGAAAGCGATCCACTATAGCGGTTTTCATGGCTTCTTCCGACTTGCCCCCCATGTAGCCCCACGAGGAGTCATAATAGCTGAAACCTCTGTCCATAAAGAGATCAACCATTTCTTTGACCTGCTCAATATCAACCTCGTTGCCAAGCATTGGCAGCCGCATAAATCCGAATCCCAGTTTTTTAATATCTTCAGCTAAATACCGCATACTGTTTCTCCCGTCCTCGCATTTGTTGAATACGTTAAGTTCTTCCTGCCGAAGTTGGTCCGAGGTAATACGACTCCGCGCCGTTGCACAAAGACCCTGGCCGCGGCGGGCTACATCAGCAATTTCAAACTGGTTTGAAAAAACGCCAAACTGAAATGGCGGCCTTACGTCAGCAGGAGCAGCGACTCTACGGCATCCTGGCCAAACAGTGGGACGAGCGGTACAAGGCCATTCGCCGAATGCCCATGTTCCGACAGCAGCGGCGGGAGGTCATGAAAGCCTTCGCCGACAAAAAAGCCAAAGAGCTTGGCACGTTTCGTCAGACGATGAAGCAGAAACGTGATGAAGTCGCCAAGCATTATCCATATACCAGTTGGAGCCGTTTCCTGCGGCATCAGGCCAACCGGGGCAATGAAACCGCCCTGGCCATACTCCGCTCCAGGAAAGAAAAAATCCAGCGAGACAGGCACATTCAGACTGCCCCCAGCCAATCGTCAGCCGCCGCATCGAAGGCCACTTTGGCTTCAGTCGCTGCAATGCGGGAGGTATTCAGATCGGAAGGGTTGAAGGACGAGCTCCAATACACCATTGATACCAAGGGCACGATCATTTTCAAGCTATCCGACGGCGCTTTCATTCGCGACAGCGGAGCCGAGGTTCATTGCTGCGCCAACAATGAGCAGGCCCAACGCATAGCCTTAAAACTGGCGCAATCCAGATGGGATCAAACGGTTTCACAAGACGGCAATATTTTTAAAAACTCATCGTTCACGCCGCCAACTCGTCAGCAAACGCCAGGCTACTCCGGCGAGGTTGGCCGATAAGCACTTTAGAATCTGTAAGAAGTGCATCGTTGAAATCCACACCTGTCTTATGGGGGTCGGTAATGCCGACGTCCATTAGTAAAGCGTTCCCTTGCTTGAATGACGGGTACTGATATTCAATTCAATGTTGCCGCATTACCGTCAGTATTTCCGACGCTAATAAAACTTGTCCTCTTTTGTTTAAAGTGATATTTCCCGTTCGGTAATTTATCTTGATTTTGGATGAATCATTGATTAAAATTTACCGAAAGGGAAATACTATGATCAATATCAACACTCCATCCGACATTGGCACCGCCATCCGCAAAGCCCGCAAAACTCTGGGCCTCACTCAGCCACAGCTGGCTTTGGCGGCCGGAGTAGGGGTACGCTTCATTGTGGAATTGGAGGCCGGTAAACCCACCGTGCGCCTGGAGAATGTTCTGCGGGTGGTGTCGGCTCTGGGTGGAAGGCTGGCTTTAGAGGGAGTGCCGCCGGAACTGACCGGAGAAGGGGAGGCCTGATATGCCACGGCAACTGACGGTTTTTCTTTTCAACCAAAAGGTGGGCGCACTCCAACAGGAAGACGGCAGGTTGCGCTTTGCCTATGACCCGGCCTGGCTGAATAACCCAGAGGGGAGACCTCTTTCCCAATCCTTGCCTCTACGTGCTGAACCGTTTGATGATCGGTCGGCTCGACCGTTTTTTGCCGGGCTGTTGCCGGAAGGTGACTTGCGCGTCCGGTTAGCCAAAATCCTGCAAGTTTCCCGGCAAAATGATTTCGCTCTGCTCGACGGGCTAGGCGGCGAGTGCGCCGGAGCCGTTACCTTGCTGGAAGAACACACAGAAATTCTGCCGCCTTCTGCGCCTTCACCTCTTCACTGGCTGGATGATGAAGAGCTGACCGGCCTGCTAGAGACTTTGCCCAAGCGTCCCATGCTGGTGGGCGAATCCGGTTTGCGCCTGTCCCTGGCCGGGGCTCAAGACAAATTGCCGGTGCTGGCCGAATACGCGGACGGGCAGATTCGGGTTGCTTTGCCGCCCCGTCAGGCCCCCAGTTCCCACATCCTGAAGCCGGAGATCGCCGACCTTCCCGGCAGCGCTCACAACGAAGCATTTTGCCTGACCCTGGCCGCCGCTTGCGGCTTACCGGCGGCCAGAGCCGCTGTCCATCAAATTCCGTCTTCAGGTCGGATTTTTCTGCTGGTGGAGCGCTATGATCGTCGCCGACGGCCAGATGGGCAACTGGAGCGCCTTCACCAGGAGGATTTCTGTCAGGCCCTGGGCGTCGCCCCAGAATACAAATACCAAAACGAGGGCGGCCCTGACCTGGCCGCCTGTTTCGAACTACTTCGTTCAGCCACCCGCCCCAGCGCCCCGGAGATATTGCGGCTCCTGGACGGCGTAATCTTCAACGCCTTGGTGGGCAACAACGATGCCCACGCCAAAAATTTATCGCTTCTCTACGATAAACAATATCCAACCCTGGCCCCGCTATATGATGTGCTGTGCACAGCCGCCTATCCGCACCTCACCGATAAAATGGCTATGAAGATCGGCGGTAAATACCGCTTCAACGATCTGTTCCAACGCCATTGGGAGGCCTTTGCCAAAAGCGCGGGCCTATCACCGGCTCAGGTCAAAAAGCGGGTACTACAAATGTCTGAGATCATACCAAGCGAGGCTCATAGACTATATGGTGAATTTGCCGCTTACGATTTGGCGCACGATAGTCTGGGGAAAGTAGTTTCTATCATCGGCGAGCGCTGTATTCTTATAAAACAACGGGTTCAATCATAAGAATGCTTCCTTTTCCTAATTCTGTGCTTCCACCTGACCATATTTTGTAACCTGGGTTACTGGAGACTCATATGAGATTTGAGATTGGCGACCCGACTCTCAATTTTTAGTAGCGTTCCATTTGCTCAATAAGGATTGTACGCGTACATAGCGGCCTTCTTCTGCTCTATCTTATTTTACTCTCTCATGGGTTGAGAATTTCATTTATAAGAGACTCGAGTCTTGCCTCACCGGTTATGCCTTTAAGTTCGCATTCCCAAACAACAATAACTCTCCACTTGGCAGCACGTAGTTTTTGAATGTTCTTTTTGTCTCTGTTTCGATTGCCTTCAAGCTTTGATTGCCAAAATTCAACATTTGATTTTGGCATAACAAAGTGCGGACAGTTTTCATGATAATGCCAAAAACATCCGTGTACAAAAACCATTGTACGATGCTTGGGGAGAACAATATCGGGTTTGCCTAAATATCGCCTGTCATTCTTCCTGTAGCGAAATCCCTTGGCAAAAAGATACTTTCGCACTACTTCTTCCGGTTTTGTATTTGTACTGCGAATCCGTGACATATTGTAACTGCGAGCTTGTGGAGAACGATTGTCGGCCATAGAATCAGCCTCCCAATTACATGTTATCAACAGGATAAAGTTTCATTACTTCTTTTATTTTGCGGGCTTCGGCAAATAGGGCATCTAAATTGTTTAAAAATTGCTTGACTACAGTGCGATCTAGTTTGCTGCCATGATTTAATCCGATACGCCCATCACGGAAATAATTAGGATCATATGCTTTGAAATTCTGCATCTTGAGTTTTACAGAATTCGCTGTCCTACCAATAGTTTTAGCGAGATTGACAATCTGTTCATTGCTTGAATTGACCTTTTCACTTGGAATTGTACAATAGAGTTCCAATGCGAGTATGGTCTCTTCGAGTGTCCAGTTTCTGCGCGACTCATTGGCCTCCGCCATATCTAAGCCGCTTTTATTAGCAGTGTCAATCTGCACCTGCGCTTCCTTGAGCTTATCACGGACTGCCATAATTTTTTTGAAATTAGACTGTGGCAAACCGATTAAGCCTTCGCAATAACCAATTGCGAGTTCTAGCAGTTGAGTATCCAGGGCATTCAGCAAATCCTGTTGTTTTCCTATGTCTAAAAGGCGGCTCCAATATTCGCTACCAAATTGAAAAACCTGAACCTCCGCAGAAAGTTCATCGCTGAATTCTTGATTACGTTTGGCAGCCATTTTTTCGTCACGCCCATCGTCTTTACTGATCAGGAATATTTTTGTTGAATCGCTCAATCTTATCGGTATATCAGATACGGCACTCCAGCAATCTTTATTTTTGCAATATGTTTCAATGTTGCCGTGATTTGGACTTATAAGCAACTCTCGGATGGCATATGCAATACGGCCTATATCATCAATCAGGAAGTCAGGTAACTCTTGTCTATCCCATATTTGCCGATAATTTAGCATTTTGCCAAGATTTTGGGCCTCGTATATCAGTCGCGAGAACGTGTAGGTGACCAATTGGACAAGATACCCTTTGTTCTCTTTATACCAATCCAATCCAAGGATGGTTTTGCGGATCGTTAAAAAAGTTATTGCTTTTGCAATAAGATCCCTATAGTAGGATTCGTTGAAAATAGAGGGATCATTTCGCCACTGTTTTTCCATTTCTACTTGGAACCGAACAGAATTTATTTCTCGTCCCCAAGCCACGTTATATGGTAACATATCCGCTGAGTTTATATATTTAGCTAGGTCAGTTTTGTCGAATCGCTGATTATGCGGATTGATTCGTTCGTAAGTAGCACGCTCACCTTTTGACATCTTCATCTTGGGCTGATCATACTGCCCGCGGGATCGTTCAAAGAACCAAAGTGTTTGATAGGGCAAGCCTTTCGACGGAGGCGAGTATATTTTGCGAGAGAGCTCCTCAATACGCAGGTAGAATGGGTGGTTGGAAGCCAAGTCGGCAGAGGTAACTTTATTTTGGCTATTGGCATATTGCGATATTTTTCTAACAAACTCACCGCCTTCATCGCTTTCGTCGCGGGTAACCGTTAGCTTCATCTGCACAAAAATGCCATCCAATAACGCTTCATCCTTGATACTCGCGGACGCTAAGGAGGCGGTTGTTTGGCCGCCGTTTATAATTTGTAAATCGGTAAATGAAGTGATACAAAGCCCTTTCTCTAATATGCTATCCAATTCTACGCTTTTGGCTGTCGTTGAAATGCCATTGTTGTATGAGAAAAAATTCTGCCGTTCGTTTAGGATCGTGCCCCGAATGCCTTTGTTTACGCCGCCGCGCAATTGGAGAAAGGAGCGGACATTTCTTTCAAGCAGCCGAGGACCAAACCGCTTGTAAATGTTAGAGAGAAATTCACCGGGAACGACTGCCAGATATGCTTCATAACTGCCTGTGCCAATATCGGCGCGAATACATTGGATACCATCAAATCCGAATTCGGTGACATCAATTATAACATCCTCTTTCTCGGTGGAGGCAAGCTGTGCATTGAAAATTTTTTCAAAATCAATAATGTCAAGTTCGACTTTATATGTCTTGTCTAGAATTAGAATATCATCTAATTCGATATTCTTAACGCGCTTACTGAGTTGATTTGTACTAATTATAAAAAGGTGTATTTTATAAATATCTGCAGTGTTTCTCTTGATATCCAGTGCTAATTGAACGGCTGGATTGGATTGCTCTGCATTCACAAAATAGCCCTTGATAGCGTTTTCAACGAAACTGATCATTTGATTGCTGTGCTTGTTGATGTCGGTGTTCGTTATGTTGGTTATTTGATTCGGATTATAATCAGCATAAAGCAAGTTGACAGAGTTTGTTGAATGCTCAAGGGAACCAGCATGGATAAGCATCCTTTTAAACGCACGGGTACCTATGGGAACTGAGAAATAGCACTGGTCAATACCGGAAAGAAGCGACCAATCACTAACCATTATTTCAGAGATCAAATCAATAAAGACTTCGTACGGATAACGTTCCTCTTCTATTGAAGTTGCTTTTATCTGGTTTAGGTAGTATTCTCTGTATTCCTGTAAATCCACAGTTAGTTCTCCTTAAACCGATCCAGTGAATTGATGACTAACTCATAGCTGACTTTGCATATTTCTTGAAATTTTACATCAGATTCCAAAATCCGTGGGAATTGGGAGTTGACTGCATAAAAATGCTGTGATACCACGCTGTATTTTTCTAAACAGCATTCGTCAGTCAAGTTGAGGCCATACCCTGCCAACTTGCCAATGAACAGTTCCCTTGTCTCCTCAAGGTCTATTTTCTCCAAAATTGCTTGAAGAAGTTCGCCTATACTGGATTTACCGTTGGTATATAGAGGTGACATGGCTTCAATCTTAACAATGACAAGATGTCCTGGAACATCTGAGGAGAGTTGGAAAACAGATGAAATCTTGACACTCACTGCAGAGGAGGACACGGTTTTTACTTCATACCAGTCTGTTTCAATTGAGAAGTCTTTTGCTGTGCCATCTGCACCGCTCCAAGCCGCGACTGCGTCGTCTATGCCGTATTTTTCTGAGCAGGCGGTATGCAGAAAGTAAAGTTCTCCAAAGAGTCCCTTGAGCAATTCGGCGGATATGTTTGCGCCGCCCCTCTTGAACATGGACTTCCATATGTGGAATCTGTTTTTGAGATAAATCAGCGCTTTTTTTTCTTCGTCAATACCTTCAATTGCGCTGACCATATCATTGCAAAACGAATAAAAAACCTGTCTCGCGTTCGTCTGCAACAGATCAAAGTTTGTCCAATAAACACCATCCATTTCTTTTCCTTGGATGACTTTTAACAGCTTGGTTGACTCCATCTTTGGTGGTGCAACAGAGGACATGAAAGACAGACGCAGATTCCCATCGTTGCTTATGCCATGATAAACCTTGACAGCAGAGTCAAGCTCTATCATTTTTTGCGAACCAATTTCCCCGGAAATAACCTCGAACATCTCTTTGGTGACGCTACTCATCACTGAGTTCCTCCTCGTCAAATTCTTCTTCATAAGAGTTAAGTTCCTCAGCTTTAATTGAGTTTACTCTGTACTGTATCATCACCTTGGAGTCTCGGGCAGGGAAGCCAACAGCAAAACCGACCAGAAAATCAGAACCAAAGGTCGTTTTGATCGCCACGTACTTTTCCCGGTCTGCCAGAGACAGGTTCTTGCCGTCAATCTTCAAATCAATATAATATATTGCGAGAAGCGGGCGCTCCCTAAGTTTCAACCAATCTTTAGCGGTTAACTGATCGGACGTCTTACCAGAACGTTTCTTTTTTTTCTTGGATAGAATTTCTTGTTTTTTTTCCTGTGTGATATCTACGCCGCTGTCAAAAATACCGGGATCAATGATGCGGTTATTTGAACCGCCCAAGCGAATGAAGTTTTCGTCTGATGAGCCCAAATGAAAAACACGCTCAGAAGCTTGCAGTTCCTGTCCTGGGATTGGTATCTTTTGATTAGATTCACCAGTCGCAACTACAACATCCCAAGTCTGGAATAATGGGCTTTCCCTGATATAGGTGGCAAGGCTCGCACTGTCAAATCGCTTATTCACGCTTGGAATGGCTATACTCTGAAGCAAGTCGGCCACATCGGCACTGGAAACTCCTTGCAACATACAGCGATTTTTGATCGTTGAGAACCCGATTCCTTTCACTTGCTGCTGCGTGAAGAATTTGACAAGGAGATTGTTATTAGTCCTATTTTTTCCTGCATCCTTAAAGAGCTTGGATGTATCTGTGTAAACACCACCATAATTTACATAATGTTCAAGAACCTGTGTGTGGTGCATTTTATTTCGTGCAGTAACGAGCATAGTGGTTTCAAGCGCCGCCGGTGATTCTTTGACCATCAATCCGAACTCACGGGGTGTCTTGCACTGCAATTCCATCTCACGGAACTGCTCCTTGAGATCGCGAATAGCATCCATCACAGCACTGAAAGAATTAATACTTGCTTGGGATAGGAAAATACGGCATAAATCCTCATAGCGGGGGCGGTACCCAAACCAACGGCACATCTGGAGTAAAGTGTCATACGCGGTAGCGCTTCGGCTGTAGTAGCTGACACAGAGCCCTTCCAGCGTCAAACCGCGCGAAAGGACGAAACCGCCGATCACGATTACTCTCGATCCTTGCTCTGCATGTGCGCTGTAATCATAACGCAAATTACCGCGATAGCGGTTATTTATGATTGCCGTTTCAAACTGTTTAATTTCTTCCCATAGTCCGCGCTGAATATCCACCCAATTGAAACCGCTCCGTATTTGGGCATAAAAATCTGACCCGTGATCGTCGGCTTTCATATAAATTTTATACAGGCGGTTCATATCGGCGTTCGTGATAAAATCGCACTCAGATTTGTAGGAATCCTGTTCGATAATGTTTTTAAGTTTGTTCACATATGCATCGACAGCATTTCTTATGCTTTCCTGCGGGTCATTCAGAGGGGAGACGTTAATCATCATCGAACGATGTTTATATTGATCGCCGCGCAGAGTGCGAACCACATTGTTGATTAAGAAGCATAGGACGGCTTCTTTCAAGCTGTCTGGCAAAACGTTAACGTACAGATCCTTCTTATGTTTGACCGGTATGAAGTCAGTTTCTGCAGTATCCAATACCCGAATAGCAGGGGAAATTGATCCGTCGTCAGGGAATACCTTCTCCCCGCCAAAATATATGTCAGGCGCGTTGAGCTGAATAATAAAATCGGCGGGGAATAAGTCTTGATCCTCTTCATTGACATCAAAAGGATTGATAAAAATATTGGCAAACGGTGTTGCCGTAAAGCCGATATACGATGCGATGGGGAAGTTGTTATAGATGTCCCGAATACGGCGATTGACTGCGGATGGATCATATTCCGGCTTCTTTGTATTTACCGAAGCGTTATCTGCCTCGTCGTCGATGATTAAGATGCTGTCGCCGGATATATTATGTTCACCGGGCTTAAGCCATTTATGCACGCTCTCCAGAATTTTGGTGTGCTTCTTGATTACCAGTATTACAGGTTTATTGAAATCGGTCGGCGCAGCATTTAACCTCTTTTGGATGAATTTCGCAAAGTCATAATCGCCGTTTGTAAGCGGGATAGCGTGATATTGTTGATCCGGCACGCCAACACCTATGTATTGTATCATGCCGCCGATGGAATTGCTGTAGGCACCGATGAATCCTAAATCCACGCGCTCTTGTGTTTGCTTGCGTAAGGAGTCAGTTAATCCTGCCAGCAAAACAATAACGCGGTAGCCATAATCACAGGCCATGTTAATAACGCCAAGATAATTGGCGGTTTTTCCGGCTTGAACGTCACCCATAACCATCCCGCGTTTCTTTGCTTCAGAAAGAGATACTGCGATGTGAGGATCTGCACACTGGGATAGGGTTTTCTCGCAATTCAACTCAAGATTATCGAGTACCGCCGCATCCCATCCACTCTGTCGTAGGTAGCGACGATACCGTTCAAAATACGGACGCTCTTCACCGCGGCGAACATTGAACCAAGTGTCACTTAACGGATCCGCAATAAGAATGTCTGGATCAAAGGTCTTTACACCGACATTGCTTTCATAACGGCAGACGACCTCATTCAGGATTATCTGAAAATCAGGAGCTTGCGGTAATAGTTTTAGAACGCCCAGGATTCCCGCTGCTTGGGAAACAAGCTCTTTATGAGGGGAAGGCTTTCTTTCCATCAAAACTTCAAGCATGGTTAAAGCCTTTGTTACAACTTCTGCATTAATCATCCGAGAACCCTCCTCGTTACATAATCGAGTTTGTCACTCAGACAACTGTACGCTTCAGATGCAATGAGTCTTCCAAGCAATGTTGCCTTGTCATCCTGCTTTGCCATCGCCAGTATATCGATCAGCTCGGTGATTAGTTGTTCATTATCAGCGGCGTCTTCTCCGTCGTGAATTTTCAGCGAGTCCGTGTGGTCATTCATAATAGAGTATTTGGGGAGGAGGGTTTCGATCTGAGATAAAAGCATTTCAAGCAGCCGAGACTCGCCCTTGCCAAGATTTTCGAACAGTTCCGTCACTAGAGGATTATCCCTGTTGACGGTGTATTGCACGGTTTTATCGTGCATGTTTACAGTCCGAATCCAAACCTTATTCTCAGCTTGCTGTTCTTTAATCCCTGGAAACCGCACGGTTTTTTTGCTGCGAACAAATGAATCACGCACTGACGCACGAAGTTCTTCCTTGAGAACATCAGGGATCTTTGCGGAAGATTTTTTTACATCTAACATCCAAATAATGTCAAGAGATGACGGAATATCAACTTGTACGCGGGCCAGCTTATTTTGTTCACTTTTTAAACCCATCCGCAACCAACTGCCCCAAGATATCAGCCGTCTGTTACGATATAAGTAAAAACCTTGATCATCATAAATACTCTTCGGATACCCCAGCAGGGCCTTCTCTTCACCTGTGATAGTATTCCAAAAAGGCAGGGTGTGCGGGGTGACGTGGATGGTGTGCCCACCGATTACCAAATGTTCCGTATGGCCGGTTTGCTGTCTCGGGGCAGAGCTGCAAAGAAAAGGATCGCGTTTCTCTATTCGCCTGGTATTAAAATATATCTCATGTGTAACATAAAATCGGTGAAACACAAGCTCGACATGACGTTTCGCTTCTGCTACTGCTTCTCGAAATGAGTCCTCATAATTTTTTGCTCTGCTTTCGATTTTATCAAACTTTGTCCAAATCACCAAAGTACCGGATGTATACTCGAATAATTTGTCCACAGTGGGAACGGATTGTATTTCTTTTTCTTCAAGAACGCGCAGATTCCACTTATTTTCTGCTTCAATCAAATCTAGATCGAACATGATGGCATTAACTGCGCCATGCACTTTACTGACAACTGTAAATTCACGGCATTGTGAAAGAGAAGCCGATTTTAACCCTAATCCGAAACGTCCGAGCTCAATATCACTGTCAGGCCGGTCATCACGGTTAGAACCGAGAAGCATGGCATTTTCGAGTTTTTCATAGCTCATGCCGTAGCCATTATCAAGGAAAGCAACATAAGATTTCCCGGCAGCAACATCTGTGATTACATCAATGCGGGAAGATTTGGCAGATATACTGTTGTCTATGATGTCGGCAACAGCCGTGGAGAAATTGTACCCGATGGCACGAATACCTGTTATTAGGGTTTTCGCCGGCGGTTCTTTGGTAATAATCCTTCCCAAGGTCTCCCTCCTCCCCGCTTGTTATTTTCTTTGGATTGTGCGGGGCACGATATTATAGCGACCGGCAAACATATCTCGAAATATTTCCATCATCACATTTACGACGATAGAGTTCCCGATCAGTCGGTTCATGCGCCTATAGCTAAAGTCTAAATGAATTGTTCGTTCATATTCTTCTTCTGTAAACCCCATAAAAAGGAAGGCTTCTCGTATGGTCAATCGGCGAAAGGTGTCTCCTAAAGCGCCGCTATACTTAAACAGTGCCGCCGTTTGCGTTCTGTCCATATTGCACGTTATTGTTCGTACGATTGTAGAGGCGTTTGCCTCCATTCCATTCTTATCCCACATTATTTGGCGGGAAGGGGTCTTATTAAGCTGTGCGATATCTGCTTCATTTTTAAATTCATCGCGGGAATAATCTGTTCTTAAAAATTGGGTCGCATCAAACTGTCTGGCCTTCTTGAGCTTTGAGATTGATTCAGAGGCAAGTATGGGATGTTTACCTTTTTTACTTACAATGAAGGCGCGTTCTCTGTCTTGAGGCACACCAAAGTCAAGGGCATTTAGAATCATTGGCTTGTCGTTCTGGTATCCTATTGACTCTAGAAATTTCAAAAAATCCTGCAGATCGTTACGAAATCGATCACATAAGATAGTTTTGACATTTTCCATAAGTAGATAGCGCGGCAGTTTTTCCTGTGAATGTAATTCTTTTAACAACCGCTCAATTTCCCAGAGCAGTGAGGAACGTGTGCCTGATCCTTTTTTCATCCCTAACCCGTTGCCGCCAGTTGATAAGTCTTGGCATGGGAAACTATAAATTAGCAGATCACACTTCGGCATTCTAGCCCCTGTCAGTTGAGAGATTGAGCCGTAGTTTTTGCTTCTTCGATTTGCTATATAAAGTTTCTCAATTATATCGTGTTCTATCACTTTGAGGTTCGTTTTTCGTGCCGACTCTCGGCTGAACTCAAATTGGGACAGATAATCGATCTGCTCTCCGTATGAAGGCAACTCTTCATAATGCTCGTTCGGGTGATGAATGGCGTCATAACATATGACTGCATCAACCATCCACTCGCTGATCCCCACAATTTCAAAGTTTGCGCCCAATCGCTCTAGGGCAGTTGCCTGAGCTCCTATTCCCGCAAAAGCCTCAAAAACACGCAAAGGTTTTATTTTTTTGTCTGTGCCCAATCAGGCATCTCCTTCCAAGTCGTTTTCAGCGCCATCCAAATTGTATAAACCGCCGTTGAGGAATGAAAAGATAAGCCTCTCGCTCCGACAGCTTCTTGCTTTCGTTCGGCTTTTACCGGCTTACTTTCCGGGAGCGGCTGACCAACTCCGGAGCGATATGAGCGGCCCCTAATATTTTGTGGCCAAAATTCGGTTGACTAAAGTCGATAGTAATCAATAAAACACAAAAAAGCAATTTTTTTCGTGGGTACCAGGTGGGTACCACGGTACCCATAATGCTCAAGGGGTTAGTCGAAGATTCGACTAACCCCTTGATTTAACTGGAGCCGGCGATGGGAATTGAACCCGCGACCTGCTGATTACGAATCAGCTGCTCTACCCCTGAGCTACGCCGGCTTTTATCATGATATTTGCATTGAATACAGTGAGGTATCCTCTACGATTTCTACCGTTTTTGGCAACAATACCTCACTGTCTTCAAAAACTTTAGTAGTATACTTTAAACTCCAGTTCCTGGCAACCTCTTTTTCTTCACCTTTTATCAACAGCCACTCCTGTCGGATTAAGCTTCATGCATACATACATGATTGTCCGCTATGGCTATCCGTTCAGCAACCTGTCACGGTATTCATTTATGGTGTTGGTACGGCTCTGATTGGTTTTATTCAGAGCATCCCTCACAGGCTGGCTAAACCATGGATCCTGAAAACCTATCTCCCGGCTGGCTGAACCCTTTTGATCGCTTACAGGCAATCTGATCTTCGCCGACATGTGGGTATCATCACCCATGAACACCAGAAGCGGCCGCTTTCTCTGTATCTGGTTCGCCCGAGACAGGGCTTCCGTTAAAAATACCGTGTGACTTGGCGTCGATGAGTTCCAAACCTCCCAGCCGTCAACATCAAGGTCGGACAGCAGTATCGGCCAGAATACCGGCGGATGCGGAATTACTACTCCAGCCCCGAATGACCGGGCTTCCTCAATTATTTCCTGCGGCGAGTAAAATGCGTCCGGGCTCAATTCGGCTTTAACACTTCTTTTGATGGCGTTGATGAACACCATGGCCTGTTCCAGCAGAACTGAATGCCGCCGACAGACGCGTCTCAGCATAAAATCGGAGAGCAGGCGGTTTTTCAGCATTTCATCGCGCTCTGAACCCAGTATGCCGGACATCTCTATCAGCGCTCGCAGCCTGATGGCATAGAATCTGGCCATTCGCAAAGATTCAGAGGGGATTGAACAACTCAGAGAAGACCAGACCCGCGACGAAACCTCATCCGGCTCGGCCAGACGGCTCAGGATATCCAGAAGCTGGTGGGCCCGGTAATTATAGGTGCGCTCCATCATACCGATGAAAGTTCCGGCCCTGTCCAGGCGGTCGGCCCGGAAGTGAATCAGGAGCTGCACTTTTTGGCCGTATTGTCGGTCATAGGCATCGGCTTCAACTCCGGCCCAGGGGCCGAAGGTCATAACTTTATTATGTTGGGTGGGAATTATCAGAGAGTTTGCCGCATCAGGGAAAGAGGCCTCCAGCCGTTCTCCGATCAGATTCATTGGAACCCATTCCGGGTGCCAGTGAACCGCCAAAAGCTCAGTCTCTCCCGGCGCGGTGCGTCCGGGACTGACCGCCATGGCCTTTTCCCTGTCATCGAGCTCCACGGAAGTCAGACGGTTGAAAAGGTTCCAGTCCTCTTCCGTAATGTTCTGCTCGGCTGCCAGGGATGAGAACACTGGATCAAGAGCTTCTTCCGCATTTTTTGAGCCTGATATTTTTTGATCGTCATCCGGCATTGTTATTCGTGCCTCCGCTCCCGGCCTCCTCAGCCAGATAGTCTAAAAAACCCTTAACGGAGTTCCGCATGAAATATCTTTCCCGCCACAAATCGACCGGAGGCAGGGCGTTCAGAGGCTTGAGGTTGTCGTCCTCTTGAAACACGCTGTCGGTCATTCTCTCGAGGTGGTCGCTGGCGCTCTCGTCTTCTCTTCGGGCCGATTCGGGCCGCCTCAGCAAATCCTCCCAAAAGAGGAGTTGAGCCCGGTACAGCTCCAGGCACTCATGATAAGGAATCATTTCGTGCGTGTGGCCGAAATAGGCCGGACACTCTTTTTCTTTGAGCAGAACATCTATTGATCTGATGGTGGTGGCTGGAAAATAGCGGGGCGGGGTGGCCGGGCGGTTATACAGGCGGCCGTTCAGGATATAGGGACAGCCGCCGGCTTCGCCCGCAAACATGGTTTCTCCCAGGCGGAAGCTCAAATGGTGGGGAGCATGCCCCGGCGTTTCAAAAATCGCCAGCCCTGGAAGGTCAGCTTCTGTGTGGGGAATTATTGACGACCGAGCCACCGGGGCCGGTTCGCCATACATTTCGGCCAGTTCACCCATAACTTCCCTGGTGCTCAGCCACAAGCGCTCCGGGCTGACCAGATGACGGAGGCCCTTTTCATGGGTTAGGATCTTTACATCCGGCCACCTTTTCATGATTTCCTTCAGCCCGCCGGCATGATCCATATGAATGTGGGTCAGGAGGACATAGTCCAGTTTGCGGCCGTCCAGCCGCCCGGCCAGCCGCTCGACCAGGGATTGTCCGCCGGTTCCAACTCCGCAGTCAATCAGAAATGTTTGGCCGTTATGTTCCGTAAACCAGCCGCCGAACATCTGGCCGAATTCCGGCCGGTTCGGTGTTCCATATATGAATTCAACGTTCATTTTTTTACCTTTTTCTCATCAGTCGTCATCTCTTCACCCATAGCGCGGGTTGTGGTTAATATTATAACACACGTCCGCCGTGCGGCAAGAAAAGGTTTCCGGCCAATCCAGCGGTTCCGGCCGGGGCTTTCGCCTTTTAGCCGCTGTTGTTTTGGGGAATGCAAAGTATATTTTCTATTTATAATATGTTGCTTTAGTTATAGAAAAAGTGAATTATCAGCAAAATCCAGAAATTCGCCCCTATATGTTTCAGGCGGATTGACCGAAAAGAATGGCACAGCCAGACGATTCTTCCTATTTTGGTAGTCTTGGTGTATAATATTTAAGGATTATTTTAAATTTTTGACCTTACATAATACGTTGATTTGTAAATTCCGAATATGCGGGCCAATTCCGCTGACATACTGTTAATAACTATAACCCCAGTTCCGCCTGATGGTTTGTTTATATCCAGAACTATAGTGGGACCGGGTTGAAGTCGGGCCTAATTATGACATCAATACCCTTGACGGGCACATTTAGAGAGCAACTGCCGTGGGAATATATCCAGCGAACCATTGAAATGGCCGGGCTGGGCTTTTGGCAGATTGTTGAAGATAATGACGTGAGCGGCGGCTATGCTTTTCTGGTCAGTGACAATTTCCTCAATATGTCCGGCCTGGATAAAAACAGCTTTCCCCGTTCCTTTGATGAATTTTTGGACAAATGCGTCCACCCGGACGATCATGAAAGCGTCTCGCTCCTAACCCGCGACAGCATTTCCGGCAAAAAAACTAAATATGATATCCAGCACCGGCTTCTCAATCATGTCACCGGGCACTGGCGCTGGGTGCATGCCTATGGCGAGATGGGCCAATTGGCCCAAGACGGCCGCGCCACCCGTTTTTTCGGCTGTATCATAGACATTCAGGACTCGAAGGAAGCGCGGGAAAAGCAGGCCGCCGGTGAAAGGAAATTGCTGGAGGAGCAGAAGCGTCTGGATGCGATTATCGAGGCGGCCGACGCCCTGGCCTGGGATTGGGATCTGACCAGCGACAATATTCTGTACGGCCGGGCCCTGGCCGATCTGGGCGCGGAGACCAGGGGCAGCCGGGAGCATTGGTTCACGGCGCCCTGGAACCACGATATTGTTCAGGAAGATTGGGATAAGGTTTACCAGGCCCGCCTGAAACATGCCCTGGGTGAATCATCTTATTATGAGGCCACGTTTAAGGCCCGCCGCAATGACGGCAGCACCTTTTGGGCCCAGGATCGCGGCCGGGTGGTGGAATGGGATGAAGAGGGCCGCCCCACCCGCATGATGGGCGTCACCCTGGACGTGAGCTGGCAGAAGAAGGCCAGCGAAGAACTCATGAGCAGCCGGGCCAGGCTGGAGCAGGTGGTGGAGGCCGCCTCCATCGCAACCTGGGACTGGGACGTGGTGGGCGACAAAGTCCAGGTCAATGATTTTTACGCCAAAATGCTTGGCCGGGACAAGGCCGAGCTTGAAAATTCCATGTATAAATGGATAGATCTGGTTCACCCCGACGATCGGGAACGGGTTGCGGACAACATCAGAAGGCTGGTTGAAAATGAGGAGGACGCCAACTCGGCTGAGCAGCGCCTCATGCACAAGGACGGGCATTACATCTGGGCCTACACCGTGGCCAGGGTGCTGGAGCGGGATGATGAGGGCCGCAGTACCCACATGGTCGGCATTCAGATGAATTTCACTGAACGAAAGCTGATGGAAGATATCCAGGCTCATTCCTTCAACCTCATCTCCAGCCAGAAGGAGACTTTGGAGAGGCAGGTCAGTGAGCGCAACCAGCTTATGCTTGAGGTTCAGCGTGAGGTTGAAGCGCTGATGAACGATCCCGGCAACCGGCAGGACGCGGTTCAGGAGAACGTTCGCAAAGCCATGGCCGAACTGGCCGGCAGCACTAATGTGGACGACAGCTTCAGCCAGTATATGGGGCAGGCTTTCAAGTTCATAACCAATGAGAGAGTTTGGTATAAAGCGGTGCTGGACAGTCTGCCTTTCCCCACCTCCGTCTTTGATCTCAGCCGCCGCTGGACCTATCTGAACAGTTCGGCGGCCAAAGCCATGGGCGGAGAGGAACCGGCCGAATTCATCGGCCGCCACTACCGCGACGGCTGGAAGAATTATCGTGATTCCAAGCCGACCTTTATGGACGGCAAATCGGGCAAAAAGAGTTTTGTGCGGCACCTGCCTGAAACGGGACACTTCTACGCCTGTCAGAGTTCCGTTCTGGTTGATGAGAACGGCCAGGCCATCGGCTTCATTGAAACAATGCAGGACGTCACCGACGCGCATCAGGCCGACGCCCGCATGCGCGTCATGCTGGACGCCACACCTCTGGCCTCCACCTTTTTTGATCATGACGGCGCCCTTATCGATTGCAACCAGGAAGCGGCCAATATCTGCGGCATAACCAGGAAAGAGGATTATCTCAAATATTTCTATGACCTCATGCCGCCCAACCAGCCCGATGGCCGCCTGTCGGCCATTGCGCTGGTCAGCGGGGTGCGCGAAGCTTTTGAGAAAGGCCATTCTTACCTGGAATTTGTACTGCGCGATATCGAAGGCACCAATATCCCCGGCGAAGTGCATCTTTCCAGGGTGGAATGGCAGGATAAGTTTGTCGTGCTGGGCTATTTCCGCGACTTGCGGTCACTCCGGGCCGCGCAGACCCGCCTCAACCGCGAACGCCGCCTCCTGCGCAACATTCTGGACAGCAGCCCGGTCAGCTTCGCTATTATCCGCGACGGCCAGATCCAGTTCAGCACGGCCCACACCAAGAGCCTTTTGGGTCTGGACATTGGCGATCCTATCAGTAAATGCATTGTCAACGTCCGGGAATTGGCCCGCCTCAGAAAGGAAGTGCGCGAAAAGAAGGTTGTCAACTGGCGTCCTCTGACCGTCCGCATGCCGGGCGGCGAGGTCAGTGAGAACCTGGTCAACGCCTATGACGACGAATTCGAGGGCCGCCCGGCTACCCTTTGCTGGCTGATGGACGTCACGGCTCTGAGGCAGAACGAGCGCGAGCTTCAGGTGGCCCGCGATCTGGCTGAGGAGAGCACCCGGGCCAAGAGCGCTTTCCTGGCCAATATCAGCCACGAAATCCGCACTCCCATGAACGCCGTGATCGGCCTGAACCACCTGATGCTTCAGACCAAAATCGACGATCAGCAGCGAGAATACCTCCTCAAGAGCGACGGCGCGGCCAAGTCGCTCCTGCGGCTCATAAACGACGTCCTGGATTTTTCCAAAATCGAGGCCGGCAAACTTGAAATCGTTCCCCACGAATTCCATTTGCAGGACCTGCTCAAAAACGCGGTGGACGTTATCTCCACCCAGGTCGGCGACAAGGGGCTGGAGTTCCTCCTGGTGGTGGACCCCAACGCCCCGGTGGGCCTGGTGGGCGACGACATGCGGCTCTTGCAGGTCATCAACAACCTGACCAGCAACGCCGTCAAGTTCACCAACAGCGGTGAGGTCAGCCTGACGGTGGAAGTGGTCAGCGAAACGGAAACCGAGACGGAACTGCGTTTTCTGGTGCGCGACACCGGCATCGGTTTGAGCCGCGATCAGTCGGGCAAGCTCTTCACCGCCTTCACCCAGGCCGACAACTCCCACACCCGCCAATATGGCGGCACCGGGCTGGGGCTGGCCATATCCAAGCGTCTGGTGGAGATGATGGGCGGCGCCATCTGGTGCGAAAGCACCCTGGGAGTCGGCAGCACCTTCGGCTTCACCGCCCGCTTCGGCCGCCACAGCCAGACCCAGCGGTATATAGAGCGCCGCACCGATTTCAGCGGCATGACCGCCATGGCCGTGGACGACAACGTGCTGGCCCTGGACATCCTCAAAAGCTTCCTCAAGGCTATGGGGTTCTCGGTTTTGAGCGCCTCATCGGGCGAATCGGCCCTGGCCATCATTTCCTCCATGAACGCGGAAAATAGAAAACTGGACCTGATGCTGATCGATTGGAAAATGCCCGGCCTTGACGGCATAGAAACCACCCGCCGCATCAATGAAATAACCGCCCCCGACCGAGTGCCGGCCGTGATAATGGCCACCGCCCACAGTTGTGATGAGGTCATTAAAGAAGCTTCGGAAGTGGGCATAAAAAGTGTTCTGCCCAAGCCCCTGTCGCCGTCGGCGCTCAACAATGTGCTGTCTCTGGTCTTCAGCCGCAAGGATCTGAGTGAAGACAGCAAGAAGACCAAGCTGGCCCTGGCCGCCAAGGGGCGCGATCCGGTCAATCTGGTTCGCCACCTGGCCGGTGCGCGCCTGCTTCTGGTGGAAGATAACGAAGTCAACCAACTGGTGGCCCGCCGGATTCTGAAAAAGGCCGGGTTTGAGGTGAAAGTGGCCAATCACGGCCAAGAGGCCCTGGACATGCTTGAAGACGAGCCCTATGATCTGGTTTTGATGGATATTCAGATGCCGGTTATGGACGGCTTGACCGCCGCCCGGGCTATTCGAAAAAATCCGAAATATGAGAAACTGCCCATTGTGGCCATGACCGCCCACGCCATGGCTTCTGACCGGGAGAAGAGTTTGAGTGTGGGGATGAATGACCATATCTGCAAGCCTCTCGACCTCAATGAATTGTTCCGCAGTCTGGCCAGGTGGGTTAGAAACGCGGACCCGGCGGCTGATGAGGGCGAGATTGGAGATCAAAATGACTGATACGGTTATCCACGACCTGCGTTCGGAGGAACATATTGAAGCGATTCACTTCTTGAAGGAGTATCTGGGGGCTGGGGAAACTAATCCGGTCGGCTTGCGCCTGACCGGCAACCTGGCCATAATTGGCGTCTCTTCGGTTCTGGAAAGAAACGGCTGGAAGGTGCAGAAGTATCAGGCCGGCAACGACCATCTGGTTTTGGGATCGCCTCCCGGCGCTCCCACGCTGACGGTCTGGTATGGTCACGGCGGCTGGAAGGTGCGCCGCAGTGACGATGAATCGAGCGCCAACGCACCTGACCAGATGGCCAGGCTTGTGAGTGAAATCCGGCCCGGCCAGGATGGGGACGACTGTCCCGGCGATGCGGATCGGAATAGAACCGTTGATGATTATTCGAAGATGACTGCGATTATCATTAACAGTGATTCAATGGGTTATGGCAATTCAGAGGTTGGTCTGAAGCTGCTATTAACATATTTTGACACGTTGACGGCCATGGCCACTCCGCCGGAGATCATTTTTTTCTACAATTCCGCCGCCAAACTGACCACGCTGCCCTCGGCCGTTCTTCCGGCCATCAAGGATTTGGCCATGCAGGGCACCAATATTCTGACCTGCAGCATATGTCTTGATCATTTCAATCTCGGCGACCAATTGAAGGTGGGCCGCAAAAGCAACATGTATGAGCTGATAAACATAATCACCACCTACGGCAACGTCATCTACCTCTAGCCCCAGGGCATAGCCCTGGACCCACGGATGCTGGCGCATCCTTCGTCCAGGTAACCCCTTCCCGGGGCGCCGGTTTTGGCGGCCATCATCGTATTAAGAGCGGTGCCCCCTCAGCTTTAGCCGCGCCTATCGCGGAGGGGGCACCGCTCTTAATACGATGATGGCCGCCAAAACCGGCGATTACGGGAAAAGGTCACCCAGACGTGGGGTCCGGGCCCGGCCCGGTGGGGTCCGGGCCCTGCCCGGCGGCATAATTGGCTTGCTATGTTGGGAGGAAAATGATTATAATGGGTGAAATTTAAATGTATGTCCTATGTCAGGGCGGATTTTTGCCAGCAATTCTCAAAGTAGATGGCAATTTTAAAATAGCAGGTCGCCCCGCAAGGGGGGACGGAGCGCCAGCGACTGGTTTTGGCGGCGAAACAGTTCTTCGCGAAGCAAAAATCGCACTTTTTGCGTAGCTGCACGGCACTTTTTGAAGGGAAAAAGTTTACTTTGAGAATTGCTGGGTTTTTGCGGCAAAACTTTACGGCTTTGCCGCAGTTTGGTAATTCAGTCTGCCGCCAGAGGCGCGGCTAACTTTAAACTCAGGGCAGAAAGGCTCATAGCTATGATCATTCTGGTTATTAACGCAGGCAGTTCATCAGTAAAGTTCACCTGCTTCGACATGTCAGGCGAGAAAAAGGTTCTGGCGGGCGGCCTGATCGAACGCATCGGCATCGAAGGCACTTCCATGAAGTACACCAACAACAAAGGTGACGTCATTAAGGCCGAAGTTGCGGTGAAGGACGCTCAGGAAGCAGTGAAGCTGATATCTGAAAATCTGATCGACCCCAAGCACGGCGTCTTGAAGTCTCTCGACGAAGTCAAAGCCATCGGCCACCGGGTGGTTCACGGCGGCGAAAAGATCACCGATCCCGTCCTCATTGATGATTCGGTCAAGGCCACCATTCGCGATTGCTTCTCCATCGCGCCGCTCCACAATCCGCCCAACCTCACCGGCATTGAAGCCTGTGAAGCCGTCTTCCCCGGCGTTCCCAATGTGGGCGTGTTCGATACGGCTTTCCACTCCACCATGCCTCCCCATGCTTTCCTCTACGGCATACCCTATGATCTGTATGAGGAACACAAAATCCGCCGCTACGGCTTCCACGGCACCAGCCACGCCTATGTCTCCCGTCAGGCGGCCGCCCTTCTGGGCTCCAAGCCGGAAGACGTCAAGGTCATCGTCTGCCACCTCGGCAACGGCGGCTCCATCAGCGCGGTCGACGGCGGCAAATGCCAGGACACCTCCATGGGCCTGACTCCGCTGGAAGGCCTTATAATGGGCACCCGCTGCGGTGATATGGACCCGGCCATTGTCTGGAACGTCATGAACATCAAAAAGCTCGACACCGCCGGTATCGACAGCTTTTTTAACAAGAAGTGCGGCATGCTGGGCCTGGCCGGAATCAATTCCTCGGATCTGCGCGATATCGAAGAAGCCCATTTGGCCGGCAACAAGCAGTGCACCCAGGCTTTGGAAACTTATGCCTATCGCATCAAGAAATATATCGGCGCCTACATGGCCGCCCTCGGCGGCCTGGACATTCTGGCTTTCACCGCCGGTGTGGGCGAGAATTCCAACACCATGCGCGAAATGGTCCTGAAGGGTATGGCCGGTTTGGGCTTTAAGCTGGACAAAGATAAAAATGATGTCCGCAGCCCTGAAGCCCGCTTCATCAACGCCAGCGATAGCCGCATCAAAATTGCGGTCATCCCCACTGATGAAGAGCAGGAAATTGCCGGACAGACCCTGGCCATCGTTTCCAAAAAGTAATCGCCCTTTGCGGGGAGTGCTTTCCGGTACTCACCGGGGCGATGAGCATGATTCGGCCGAACCGTGGATTTAACGGTTCGGCCGTTGGTTTTTAGAAATGTGGCCAGCCTTATTGATTTTATGCTCATATAATGGCAAAATGCACAACGGCTCAAGAGAGCGCAGATTGCTGTTCCGAAACGCGCAGAATCCCGCATTATTTGCCCCCAAATAATACTCAACCGGCCAACCGGCGAAAAATCCGGTATAGCAACGCTGTGCCGGCACAGCAATTCTCAAAGTAGATGGTATTTTTAAAATAGCAGGTCGACCCCAGAGGGGAGACGGAGCGCTAGCGACTGGTTTTGACGGCAAAAAAGCCACTTGCGGAACAAAAACCACGCTTTTTGTGCAGCTGCAAGCTGTAAGTTCAAGGGAAAAAGTTTACTTTGAGAATTGCTGGTGCCGGCAATTAATGACCTCAACCCATTGACCTGCCAGGAGTCAGACCCATGACCGCCTTTTCTGAAAGGATACCCTACATGCGAGCCTCGGCCGACGTGGTTCGCGTGTTGTTTGAATCCGTAACCGATCCCGGAACAATAACCTTCGGGGCCGGCGCACCGGCCAAAGAGGCCCTGCCTGTTGATGAAGTGGCCGAAATTTCGCGGGACATTTTTACCAAAGACGGCGTGGGCTGCCAAATGCTTCAGTATGGGAACCCTATGGGGCTTCCTGAACTGCGGCAGGTGGTGCTGGACCATCTCTTGACTCCGCATGGTCTTCCGGCCAGGTATGAAAATATCATAATCTCCAACGGCGGGCTGGAAGGGTTGTGCATGATCAGCCACCTCTATCTGGAGCCTGGTGATGTGGTGCTGGTTGAATCGCCCACCTTTGTTCAGACCATCGAGACTTTTCAACTGTTTCAGGCCCGCTGTATGGCCGTTGAGACGGATAAGGACGGTTTTGTCATTGAGGCGCTTGAAGAGAACATTAAGAAATACAATCCCCGGCTCATATATGTAATTCCGACTTTTCAGAATCCGTCGGGCCGGACCACCACGCTTGAGCGGAGAGAGGCCATTGCGGAACTGGCCCGCCGTTATGATGTAATGGTGATTGAGGACGATCCCTATAGTGAGCTGCGATACAGTGGTGTTGCTTTGCCCTCCATCAAAAGCTTTGATACCACGGGGCACGTTATCTATGCCAACAGCTTTTCGAAAATTTTTTCACCTGGCTGCCGGTTGGGATATGTTTATGCTGATCAGGAAATTGTGGACAGGATGTATGATGTTAAAACAGCGACCAACTCTTTGACCAACGTTTATACACAGGTTATCTGCGCTGAGTTTTTCATCAGAGGCTATTATCCTGAGCACCTCAAGCGCCTTCGTGAAATACACGGTGGGCGCCGCGACGCTCTGATGAACAGCCTGGCGGCGCATATGCCCGCGGAGGTGACTTGGGTCCACCCTGACGGAGGCCTTTTCTCATGGGTGTGTTTGCCTGATTGGCTGAGTTCGACCGAACTGTTGCCGGAAGTAATGGCCGCCGGCGCGACTTATCTGCCCGGCAGGCAGTTCTTCGCTGAGGGGCAGCCGATTCTGGACAGTTGTATGCGTTTGAGTTTTGGTCAGATACCGCCCGAGACAATTGACAAGGGCGTTCAAATCATAGCGGAAGTGGTCAAGTCAAAGCTGTAGGCCGCCAGGAAGGCCGTAGCCTGATACAGGCGGCTGGTGGAGGTCATGGTTGTTTGCCGCCGGGAGAATCTTATGGATATAACACAGTTGAACGACAGCCTTATTTTTATCCAGCGTGCGGAAAATCTGAAAAATACGCTCAGGTATGCCTATACCTCCACTGGTCGCCCGGAAAGCACAGCCGAACATACTTGGCGGCTGTGTCTGCTCATCATGGTTTTTTCAAAATACTTTGAAGGCGCGGACTTGAGTAAACTTTTGCGGCTGGCTGTTATTCACGATTTAGGCGAGGCTGTCTGCGGTGATGTGCCGGCCATTGTCCAGTCTGAAGGTGATGACAAGTCACTTGTTGAGCGCCGGGGCATGTGTGATTTGTGCGATGGGCTGCCGGAAGCTGTCAGGTCGGAATTCATGGCGCTGTGGGATGAATACGAAGGCGCCTCTACTTTGGAAGCCCGTCTGGTTAAGGGGCTTGACAAGCTGGAAACGATCATGCAGCACAACCAGGGGGCGAACCCCCCTGGCTTTGACTACAATTTTAACCTCACCTATGGGCTGGAGTATACTTCCGCCCATCCGCTGCTCAACCGGATCAGGGAACTGGTTGATAAGGAAACCAGGGCCAAGGCGGCCGGGTAATTGTCTTCGCGGCAATAATTTCCCAGGTGAGGTCCGCGGGAAAGGCCTTTTTCATTCCGGCCGGGCAGCGATAGGACTTCCACCTTTAACACACCCCCTTACCTGTCGCTTGAATGCGCCGCTGTAAGGGGGCGTTTTTTTGCGTGGCTTAAAAGTTGGGCGGATGCTTTTTTCCTGTGCCGCTGTAATTTAATTATTGCAAATCCATACAATTTGGAGTATGTTTGTATGCATCCACCATTGCCATATTTATTGGAGCCCGGAAGTGTCATCCAATCCTTTTGTCCAGTGTTCAATGTCCTGGAAACCGGACCGGTCATTGCTGAAAAGGCCGTTTTATCTTTCAGTGGCCAGGGCTTTGGAGCATGATATCCAGGGCGGTTTTCTGGCGGCCGATACCAGGCTCCCCACCCAGCGGGAACTGGCGGACTATTTGAACCTGAATTTTACGACCATTACCAGGGCCTATAAAATCTGTGAGCAAAAAGGGCTGATTTATGCGGTAACCGGGTGCGGAACTTTTGTGTCGCCGGGCGCGGCCTGTTCCATCACCATTTCAAAAGACGGCCTTTCCGGTGATTGTATCGACCTTGGCTTTGTGGCCTCTTTTGAAGAGTGCAATCACATGATTGTGGAAAACGCCAGGGCCGTGATCGGAAAATGTTATGTTGAGCACCTTTTCAACTACCATGACCCCACCGGAATTCTTCATCAGAAAAAGGCCGGTTTAAACTGGATGGCCGCTTTTGGTCTGAGGGCCGAAGCTGAACAGGTGGCCATTGTTTCCGGCTCTCAAAACGCGCTGGCCATCACGCTTTTGGCCCTGTTTGAGCCGGGGCAGGCCATTGCGGTTGATGGTTATACCTTTTCGAATTTTATCGAGCTGGCCAAAATGCATCATATTCAATTGATTCCAGTGCCAGGCGATAATCACGGAATGCTGCCGGACGCGCTGGAGAGGCGGTGCCGCCTGAACAATATCAGCGGCGTTTTCCTGATGCCTTCCTGCTGTAATCCGACCACGGTCATGATCTCGGATGACCGCAAAAAGGAACTGGCCGCCGTTATCGATAAATATCAGCTCATCACCATTGAAGATGACAGCCACGCTTTTTTGACCGCCGGTATTGTTGAGGACTACCGGCAGCCCCTGTTCCAGCTGCTGCCGGAGCGAACGGTGTATGTCTGCGGAACATCCAAGCCGATCTGCTCCGGTCTGCGGGTGGCTTTTATGGTTTTCGGCCAAAATTTCAAGGAAAAGGTCTGCCGGGCTGTTTTTAACGTCAATGTCAAAACCTCATCCATGGACGCTGAAATTATCAGCGACGTCATCCTGTCCGGCAAAGCCCTTAAAGTCGTGGAAGAAAAGAAGAGATTGGCCCGGTGTGCAAATGATCTTTTTGATCAATATTTTCCAGAGGCCGCCGGAGCGGCCGGTCATCCGCTCAGTTTTTACCGGTGGCTGCCGATAAGTAAAAATCTGGGCTGTGAAGTTGAGGCGGTTTTAAAGCGGCAGGGGGTCAGGGTTTTTCACTCCAGCCGTTTTCTGGTCGGCCATGGCCGGGGCGGCCAGTTTCTGAGGGTTTCATTGGCTTCGGCCAATTCTTTGGAAAGGCTGTCCACAGGTTTGAAAATTCTCAGAGCGAATCTGAGACGATCCAGGGGAGGCAATTGATGCTGGAGTTGAAGAATATATGTTTTGAAGTCCGGGATGATTCCGGGGCGGCCGCTAAAGATATTTTGCGCGACGTCAGTCTGACGGTGGATGAAAAGTGCTTTGTCGTCATCACCGGCCCCAACGGCGGAGGCAAATCAACGCTGGCCAAGCTGATAATGGGGATAGAGCGGCCCACCCAGGGCCAAATCCTCTTTGAGGGCCGGGATATCACCGGCCTGAGCATCACTGAACGGGCCCAATTGGGCCTGGGCTTCGCCTTTCAGCAGCCGGTGCGCTTTAAAGGGCTGACCGTTCAGGATTTGCTATCCCTGGCCGCCGGTCGGGCGCTTGACGTTAACAGCGTCTGCGGCTATTTGTCGGAAGTCGGCCTGTGCGCTAAAGACTATGTGGAACGGGAAGTCAATGGCAGCCTCTCCGGCGGTGAACTGAAACGGATCGAGATTGCCATGCAGATTGCCCGTTCGCCCAAGCTCTCGATCTTTGATGAGCCTGAAGCCGGTATCGATCTGTGGAGCTTTCAGAACCTGATCCGGGTTTTTGAAAAAATGCGCGAGACCATCAAGGGCCCGGTGATTATCATTTCCCATCAGGAGCGCATTCTGGAAATCGCCGATCGAATCATCGTCATTGCCGACGGGCGGGTCAAAGCCGAAGGGGCTAAAAATGATGTTCTGCCCCAATTGCTTGTGGATTCAGGGGCCTGTGATTTTTATAAGGGGCTGAGGATATGAATGAAGTAGATAAAAGTCTGTTGAGCAAAATAAGCGGACTGGAGGCCGTGCCGCCGGGGGCCTATAATTTGCGCGTCAATGGCTCCAGCGCCGGGCGGGCCGACAGCGAAAACGTCTCCATCCGGCCCAAGGATGACGGCACGGGGCTGGATATACATGTCCGGCCCGGAACCAGGGATAAACTGCACATCCCGGTGATAGTCAGTCAGGCTGGCCTGGTTGATGTGGTGCAGAATGACTTTTTCATCGGTGAGGGCGCGGATGTGTCCATAGTGGCCGGCTGCGGAATCCATAACGACAGCCATGCCCAGATGCGCCATGACGGCCTGCATATATTCCACATCGACCGGAACGCGCGGGTGTTTTATGAGGAAAAGCATTATGGGGAGGGGCTTGGAAGCGGGGAGAACGTGCTGAATCCGGTGACGGATATTTTTATGGAGGCCGGCGCCTATATGGAAATGGAAACCGTTCAGATTGAGGGCGTGGATTCCACCAGACGCATCACCAGGGCCGTGCTGGGGGAGGGCGCGACTTTGATCGTCCGGGAAAAGCTGATGACCCATGATTCCCAGACGGCGGAAACCGCTTTTGAAGTTGATTTGAATGGCGACGATTCCAGCGCCAATGTCATATCCAGATCAGTGGCCAAGGACAGGTCTTCGCAGATTTTTTTATCCCGGATTAACGGCAATAGCCGCTGCATGGGACATTCCGAATGCGACGCCATAATCATGGATAACGCCAGCGTCAAAGCTATCCCGGAAATCACGGCCAATCATGGGGAAGCTTCCCTGATTCATGAGGCGGCCATTGGCAAGATCGCCGGTGAACAGCTCATCAAGCTTATGACGCTGGGCCTGAGTCAGGAGGAAGCGGAGAGTCAGATTGTCAATGGTTTCCTGAAATAGCTTTCAGGGCCGCCTTCAGTTTGATGACAAAGTCATTCCGTCGTCGTGGCCATCAGCGGTGCAGCATCGTGAAAAGCGTGGTTTTCACGATGCGAGTATCATCCAGCCCTTTAATATCAGTCGCTATCACTCCGTCGCCTACGGCGACTTTTCCAAGCCTGAATGATCGATTTTACCAAATAGGGGGGGCGGCAGTCAGGGCCGCCCGCTGGAGGGCGGCCCTTCTTTTTTTATCCGGTCGATGATTTCCAGACAGGCTTGAACATCAGAGGCCCAGAATCTGACGGCCCGGTTCAGGATAAGGCCCGGTTTTTCAGTCGGGGCGGCCAGGCCGATGGTGGGGACGCCGGCCGCATAGGCCATGCCGACTTCACAGGCCGCGTCCTGCCCGGCCGGGCCGAGATAGATCAGGGCCTCGGCTTCCATACAGGCCTTGGAGCAGAATGCGAATATGTCGCCCCGTTCATCTGAATCAAGGGCCAGACGGCGCTCCTCCGGCGAGAGATGATCCGGCAGGGGCGGGGCCAGGGCCGTCCAGTCAAGAATATGGTGGCCGCGTTCAGTCAAGGCATCGCGCAGCAACTGAACGCCATGAAGATTCCTGGCGCTGGAGGCAATGTAAATTTTCATAAACGATTCCTTTCCGATTATCTCTTCATCTCACCAATCTAAAACAGCTTGCTCTGGGAATCCTTCAAGGTCGGCCTGGTCCGGTCGCTGATGATTTCCGATCCGTCCGGGTAGCCGGTCAGCATAGGCGCGTTTGCGTCATGGGCCGCCAGACGGCGGCGGGCCCGGTTCTGATTGGTGACGGCGTAACAATAGAGGCAGCCGTGGACGCAGCTGTCGTATACGCCGATGTCCACACTTTCCAGGCACCGGCATATGCTGGGCTGCCCCGGGTCTTTTTTGGCCTTGATCGGCCCGCCAATCAGATTCTCAATCTTCTGTCGATCAATGCAGGCGCTGAAATTGAGCCCTTCGGCTTCCAGATTCAATCTTTCCGTGCAGTTGGAAATTGGCAGGCCATGTTCGGCCGCGACCTTGACCAGCCCCAAAGCCAGCTCCTGGACAGCCGCATCATCCATCTCCCTGACTTTGGAACCCAGGTGCCGATAGCTCTTGACGAAATTCATGAGGCAGCGATTTGTATAGCCGCTAAACTTGCGGCACAGACGCCCAAACATCTCCAGGTGCCAGTCGCTGGAGTGCAGGCTGTCGACCATAATAGGATCGAAGCGCCAGTCGACTCGCTCGGGGCCGAGCAGGTCGGCCAGTTTTCGGAACGTGTCCACAATCTCCCCTTTGGGCGGCAGGTTCTTTTCCACCTCCTGTCCATAGGCGGTGACAGTGAAGGAGAAGTAATAGCGATAGCCCATATGGTCTATATCCTTTAGCCTGTCCAGCATTGGGCCGGCGTTCTTGGTCCAGAACATGATGCAGTCAAGGTTGTCAGGGCTAACTTTCACCTGGCCCAGGCGGTTTGGCGTCCTGGGGTGCGGAACCAGGAATTGGCCCTCAGCCAGGCGGCGCAGGAACCATTCGGAATAAAAGGCCGGGATGTCGGTGCGGCGGCTGGCGCTGATGATCATGAGATAATCCTTAAAATATAGGTTGACGGTCAAGAATGAGGAGAGTATAGTATAGGTGCTAAATTAATGTCAAGGCCGATTTTAAGAAAGGCGGCAAAAATGAAAATGCCTCCCCCGGAGAAAATTCCTGAAGCCTACAGCGCCATTGCGGACAATAGAATCGAAATGGGTGAGGGCCGGGCTCTGATTAAATCAACTGACGGCAAAAAAATATATCTGGTGGAATGGCTTGAAAATGTGTATTCATCCAATGATAATGCCACCTATTGGCAAGGCTATCCCGGATATCCGGTCATCGCGGTCCTGATGCTCCAGAACCGGCTGCCTCTGAACCCGGAAGACGCGGCCCGGTTCAAGGGGGTGAATTGGAGCAAGCTGAACAAGGCCCATAAAAACAACTACACCGCCGCCCTTGAAGAGGTCATGAACCGGCTGAAAGGGGAGGGCGTTGATGTTGAGCGGCTTAACCAAGTTATCGCCGCAACCTATGAGGCTCTGGCCGGGCTGAACCTTGATATAAAACGCGGGAAGCGAAAGACGGCCCAGGTTTAAGCCGGAATCTATTCAGATTCCAAAATCACTGATGGGAGCCTCTCAGCCAATGGATAAAAGTCATTCCATATCCACTGTTCATCAAATTTTTAATGAAAAGAGTCAATTGATTTATCGTTTCGTGGCACTTCACAACAATTATTACAATTTGCCAAAAGATTGTGGTTCCGGGATTTTTTTGACCGCCGTCGAGATCAGCACCCTTAAAAGCATAGAAGACAGCCCCGGCATAACCATAACTGAATTGGCCCTGGCCGACGGCAAAACCAAGGGCGCGGTTTCCCAGGTCGTCAAGAAGCTGGAACAGCGCGGCTACTTATTTCGGAAACGCTGTCCGGTGGATGGCAAAAGAGCCCTGCTGCACGTCAGTGAAGAAGGAAAACGGCTGAGTCTTTTGCATAAGAAACACAGCCTAAATGACATGAAATCAACTCTCGATCGGTTGCTGGAAAGGTGTGAGGTGGGCGAAGTGGATGCCTTTTTCCGGGTTATCGAAGTTTATGTCGGCACTTTGGAAGATGAACTGGCCGCCGCCAAAGTGGAAGACCACTCCGGCCACGGGGAAAGCTGAGGGCTGGAGATATGCGGCCGCTGAGGAAGGACGCTCGGGGCAAGCCCCTGAAAAACATAGCTTATCTTAAAACAGATTTTGGCGAAATGGCTCTGGCCGAATTAGACGGCCTCATTACGGATGTATTTCTGACCAGCCATACCACCCTCGGCAATGTGGTGGAGAAAGAGACTCCGCTGCTTAAAAAAGCCAAACGTCAGATTCGGGAATATCTGGCCGGAAAACGGCAGTCTTTCGATCTGCCTCTGGCCCTGAACGGCTCTGATTTTCAGCGGACCGTTTTGGCGGCCGTGCTGAAAATTCCCTTCGGGCAAACCAGAAGCTATAAACAGATTGCTGAAGATATCGGCCACCCCCGCGCGGCCAGAGCGGTGGGGACAGCTAATCGCCATTGCCGCATTTCCATCATAATTCCCTGCCACCGGGTCATCAGAAGCAACGGTTCAGTGGCCGCCTTTGGGGAAGAGAATTGCCTGCGTGATTATCTCCTGGAAATGGAAGCGGAGCAGGTTGAAGAGGCGGCCAAAGCCTCTGGCGGGAAAAGTAAGTCAAAGTGAGTGAGTCAGTATTGATTGCCTGCGGAATTTATCAGGATGAACTGGAGCATGTTCTGGCCGCCAATGGCTGCCATAGGGAAATAGTCTGGCTTGACGCCGGTCTGGACAATAATCTGGAGATGCTGGAGGCCAAACTCGATGAGGTGATTGCCCGCCAGCGCGACGACGGCAAAACTGATGTGCGGCTGATGTTCGGCTGTTCGTGCCTCCCGCACATGGCTGACTTTGCCAAAAATCGGCAGGTGGCGGTCATGCCGGCCAAAAACTGCATCGCGGCCATGATCGGTGACGGGCGCAAGCTGGAACTGGAGAAGGATAAAACCATGGTGGTGACTCCGGCCTGGGTGCGGAAAATGTGGCTGGCCCCGGACGGCGGCGACGGTGCCCCCAGCGGCCAACTATGATGATGTGGCTTTGAGAGCCTCATGGTCCCATCGGAGCGCCGCCTATATCGCCGGTCTGGGCCGTTTCGGCTTGAACAATCTGTTAATTACCGCCTCCGGCTGCGCGGGGCCTCTGTTCACTCTGTTTATCTCTGTTGAACTCGAACCGGGAAGGCCGATGAGTGAGGAACTGTGTCTGAATAAAAAAGGCGGACAATGCGGCTGTTGCCTGAAACATTGTCCGCAAAAGGCTTTCAGCCAAGGCGGGAGTTTTGACCGCTTCAAGTGCCATGAGCGGCTTTTGGAAGTGAGCGGCGATTTCAATTATCTCAATCGTCTGTGCGACGTTTGCGGTAAATGCTCCATCGGCCCCTGCGCTCTCGCCGCCTGAGGTCAGGCCAGAAGATCCACCAGATAGCCGGTGCCTATCATTTTCTGTGACGTTGCGGTCATCTGGTTTTTCAGCGTCTGTTCATTATCCTTTGGAGTTATGGCCTGGACGGCTTCAGGCGCCTGGGCCTGGAGGGATTCCGCCTCTTCCGCCATATCAATTCCCGCACCGAGAATAGTGACTCTGGTCATATTTTCCTGCCCGGTGAATTGGAAGGACGCTTGAAGTTCCCCCTCCACCCCTTCCTTCGTCTGCCAGCCCTCAAAGCTCAGACCGCCGAGTTCATTGCTTATTTTGTCGACTTCCTCTTTCATTGTTCCATTTAAAAAGTCGACAAACTTGGTAACCTTGCTCTCTTCCGCTCCAGATTCCCGGATATCATTCTGAATGTCGGCCAGGCCGCTCATAATGTCATTGTTCCAATCAGTGTGCTCCAGAAATTTTTCCGCTTCCTCCTCACTGAAATTCTCCCTCAAATAATTCTCCAGCTCATCGCGGGAACTATCGCTGAGCTGACCGAATTTGGTGGTCATGGCTTCTTCCAGTTGCTTCTGGCGGTGCTCTTCATCGAATTTTTCTCTGTAGGATGAGCGAAGGTCTGAATCCTTGGACTCAATCCCACTGTCCGTCCCGTCAACCGGGTTTGACCGGCCGGCGGCGGCCCTTATTCTGTCCCTGGACTCCTTTGCTTCATCAATACGTTTTTCGTCGTCCGAATCGTCCCAGTTCTTGACGAACAGATCTTCTTCTATTTGATCATTTTTTTCTTTTGCGGCCTTAACCCCGCGAATGTCTTCCTGCATGAAGCGCTTGGATATGGATTTGTCGTAGGTGTCGTCTTCCTTATAGCCCCAGTTGAGGCTGAACGCGTCGCTTTCACCGGCCAGGGAAGCGCCGGTTATGCCTTTGAATTGAAGCGTCCCCACATCCAGACTGGCCGAGAGGGCTCCGTCGCCCTGCTGCATCTGGGAAAGAATTGGGTTCACGGCCTCTTTAAAGTCGGTGTTGATATAGTTCTCCAACAGGGCCAGTTTGTCGGCATCGCCATCGGAGGCCACCTTGCTGTAAACCTGGCTGAGCATGTCGGCCATTTTGGGTGATTTGCCATACTGGTTGGTTGTGGTTTGATATGAGTCGGCAATGCACTGCTCAACAAAAGCGGCGGATTCTTTATCCTGTAAATTGTTGTTGAGATAGCTGGCAAAACTGTAAAATAAGTTGTGGCCCTCAGTATTTTCCATGATGTCGGCCATAGTCAGGCTGGTGGCGGTGCTCAGGCCCTCTTCAGCCGCCTCTCTCAGCTTTTCGGCTGAAACATCATCAAGTTTTGATACCTTAACCGTATCCCAGCTCCCGGTTTCATTAAAACCGGCCATTTCAAAAGTTTTGCCGGTAAGAGTTTCCTGGCCGCTCTGCGACGTTCCGGCCTGATCATCTGCAACTTGGGTGTCTTCCACATTCTCCGGGGCGGCCAGAGAGCCAAAATGGCTGGATATGGCATAACTTAGGCTAAGGGTTTCTTTGCTTTGCAGCTTGGCCTCGGCCAGCTCCGGGTCCAAAGCCAATGACAGGTCTTGGTTGAAACCTTCGGTCAGCTGTTTCATTTTGGTCCCGTTGGGGTCAAGGGGGCTCAAACCGGCCAGCCCATTTTGAATGGAGGATAAAAGTTCGCTTTCACCCACGCCTTTGGCCGTGCCGGTCAATACTTTGGCCATCACTTCAGTGGCCGCCTCCCGGCCGAAGATTTGTTCGATCTCGCCCATTGACCTGGTGAGGCTTTTAGCCAGAATTGAAGGGTCAGCCGCCTCATCGTTATCCGAGGAGCCGCTTTTTTTGGCGGCCTCAGTCAGGCGGCGCGACATCTCTTTCTCAAAATTGCTATAGATGGAATTCTTCTGTTCCGAAGTGGATTCAGCCGGGTTTGAATTACCGGACTTGATGGATAATCCAGAACCAATGGAATCAACACTGTCGACACTGCGATTTCCGATTTGCATTCTGCCCGCTGTCATATTTTGAGACGACGCATTGATAATCATGGAAAACCCTTTTCTGGAGAGGGGAGTCATCTGTTCATTGAGGCGCTTTTCATTCCCCGCTCTCTGTGTTTTTAATCGGCATGATTAGCAAATAACTTGAGGCCTATTTTTATGGATATGATTAAGTAAATATTCACCGGACTTTATTTTGATTTGCTTGTTTTTAAATATCTTGTGAATTCAAACAATTCATAAATGATCATCAGGCTCCAGCCAATGCCGGTGGCCAAAGGAACGGCGTTGAGCTGAAAGCTGTTGATGAGGCTGTAGGACAGGATGACGCGGATCGGTATCTGAATGACGGTGGCGTTCAAGGTGATGCGCATAAGCCCGAGGCCCCGGTAAAAACCCTGAAAGGTGTTGCAGACAGCCGTAATGATATATAGGATCGACATAATCCGCAAATATGAAACCCCGATAGCAATGGCCTCCTGTTCGGAAGGATCGAGAAACATGCCCATAAGATGCCCGGAGATCTGCGGCAGAAGCAGCGCCAGAAAGCTGCAATAGAGTAATCCGATAAAAATGGCGTGCTTCAGACCGCTGAGTATTCTTTTACGTTGATTGGCCCCCCGGTTCTGGGCCACGAAGGTGGACAGCGAGTCGGCCAGGCTGTCGCCGGGCATCAGGGCGAAGCCGTCAACCTTGGTCACCGCGTTGTAGGCCGCCATATAATTTATGCCCTGTGTATTGACCGCCCCCTGCACCAGCAAAACCCCGATATATAAAAACGACTGCTGGAAGGCGTAAATGCCGCTGTATTGCATGGTTTTTTTTAGAAGGCTGTATTCAATGCGGACATCTTTTTTGCGAAGATATATCAGCGGTGATTTTTTGGCTATATAGATGAAACACATCAGCGCGGCCAGGGCCTGGGCGACCACGGTGGCCCAGGCCGCCCCGGCCACACCGAGATGACAATATTTGATGAAGACAATATCCAATCCAGCATTGATGACAGAGCAGATGAATAAAAAGACAATGGGGGCCTTGGCGTTGCCCAGAGCCCGCAGTGAGGCCGAGAAAATATTGTAAAAGAAGGTGAAGCCAAGCCCGGCGGAGATAATTTTCAGGTAACATCCGGCCTCCGGCATTATCGCTGCCGGGGTGTTGATAAGTTTCAGAAAGGTATCGGCCAGGAGAAGAGCGGCGACAGTTATGAAAGCCGTGAAAACAGCCCCGGCCTTGACGGCTGTTCCCATTTCCTTTTTGAGGTTGTCATAGTCTTGTGCGCCATAGAACTGGGCAATAAGGATAGAAGCTCCCAGCGACATCCCGGCAATAAGAAACAGGAGCACATTCATAATAGCCCCGGCCGAGCCAACGGCGGCCAGGGCGGGCTTGCCGATGAGCCTGCCGACAATGACCGCATCCACAGCATTATATAACTGATGAAAAATGTTGCCTAAAATAAGCGGCAAGGTGAATCTGAGCATGTGATTGGCTATGCTGCCGGTGGTCATGTTGTTCATAATACGCTCTGGTTTTTAAAAATCAAAAATTAAATAAAATGGCTGGACTCGACCAATATGACATGTTATACTTCCATTGTCAAGAACGGGCGGGGGGCCGCTGCCGGGAGAAATGTTTTTGCCCGGTGAGGTTCCGGAAGACTTAGTCACCTCACCGGGCAAAAACATTTCTCCCGGCAGCTACATGGTCGGCCTCTTTGAGGTATTTGAAGTATGCCCGGCGGGTTAGGACTTTCGCAATTTTGAAAATATAGGGCAAGCTTATGAAAAAAAATATCGAACAGCGGGCCGATCTGGCCGCCTTGACCAAAAAGGAAAAAATCGCTTTGGATTTTCTGATTAAAAACCAAGGCACGGCCTGTTTGATGACCTCCAACGAAATAGGGCGCGAGTTGGGCATCGGGGCCTCTTCCGTGGTCAGGCTGTCGGCCAAGCTCGGGTTTGAGAATTTCACGGCCATGCGCAAGGCCCTCCATAATCAGGTCTTAGGCTCCGGCCAGCCGGCGCCGGAGCAGATCCCCTATGAAAAACTCGCCGATACTGAACATCTGTCCGAACCTGAACTGCTGGAGGCTTACACGCGAAATGTGGAAAACCACATCAGGGTTGATTCAAATCGTGAAACAGAGGCTAAACTTCAGTCTGTCGCCGGGGCCATATTAAAGGCGCAGCGTGTTTTTGTGGTGGGCTTCAGGGCCTGTGCCGGATTTGCCGGGGCTTTTGTCACCATGCTGACCTGCTGCCGGGCGAATGTTTTTTCCGTCGGCCGCGACCAGCCGCTGGTGGATCAGCTCATGGGACTGACCAGCAAAGACCTCTTAATCGCTTTTTCTTTTCACCGCTATTCCAAAGACACTTTCTTCGCCGCCCAGATGGCCAGAGACATGAACGCTTCCGTGGCGGTGATGACTGACAGTTTCACCGCCCCTCTGGCCGAGTATGCGGATATTGTTGTTATCAACAGCGTGGACAATTTTAGTTTTTTCAACGCCTATACCAGCCTGGTCATGAACATGGAAAAAATTGTCCTCCTGGTGGGACACAAAAGCATTAAGGATACCCGCAAGCGTCTGGCGGATATGGAGCGTTACCTGGACAAAACCAATCAGTATTGAAAGGTGAATTATGGAATCGGTCTATGACGGGAAGAGCAATTGCAGCGGCTGTGCGGCCTGTTATGAAGTCTGCCCGGTGGGGGCGATTGAGATGGTGCCAGACGAGGAAGGTTTTCAATATCCACGGATAGATCAAGATTTGTGCGTGGACTGCCGGGCCTGTCAGGAGGCCTGCCCGGTACGGCGACCGGATGATTTTAAGTCGGCTGGAGTGCCTCAGTTTTATGTTGCCAAACACAAATCCGCCAAAGTTCTGAAAGTGTCGACTTCCGGGGGCGCTTTCACTGCCCTGTCCGATGTTGTGCTGGGACTGGGTGGGAGTATCTACGGGGCTGATTTTGATGATGAACTGCGGGTGGTCCACACGCGGGCGGAAACGCCTGAGCAGCGGGACAGCATGCGGATCTCCAAATATGTTCAGAGCCAATTGAGTCCGATTTATGATCTTTTGAGTGCGGATCTGGATTCCGGCAAAGCCGCCTTTTTTACCGGAACTCCGTGTCAGACGGCGGCCATACGTTCCTGTTTTCAAGATCACCCTGGCAATGACGGCCTTTATATTTGCGATCTCATTTGCCACAGTGTCCCCAGTCCGCGCGTTTGGGATGATTATAAAAAAATGCTGGCGGAGGAGGCTGGCGGCCGTTTGGTGAAAATACAGTTCAGGTCCAAGCAGTATGCCTGGAGTCGTGAAAATTCCAACAAGGGCTTAATGTATCTGATAGAGGGGGAAGAAGATTTCCGTGAGGATGACCGCTATTACCAACTCTTCATCCAGGACAACGTGATCTCCCGCCCAAGCTGTTATACCTGTAAATTTACGGATGTCAGAAGGGCTTCTGATATCACCATCGCTGACTACTTTGGCATAGAAGAATTTGAGCCCAAATTGTATGATCCATTGGGCGTTTCCCTGATTCTGGCCAACACTGCCAAAGGGAAAAATCTTCTGGAGCTTTCGGCTGACAAACTGCACCTTGAAGAGCGGCCGGGCACGGAAGCTTTGACCCATCAAAAAAGGCTTTCAAGCCCCGGTGATGAGCCTCACTCCAGAAAGGAATTTTGGGCCGATTACCTTAAAAATGGATTGAAAGCCTGTTTTATCTCCCCTGGCGGCAACTCATAGTGCCGTATGACCGCCGACGGGAGAAATATTTTTGCCCGGCTCCGTTCCGGAAGTCTTTAGTCACGGAGCCGGGCAAAAATATTTCTCCCGTCGGCTACATGGTCGGCTTCACCTGGCCTGGAAAGTGTGCATAGCTAAGTGGTAGCCGGGAGTCGGGGATTGTTTTTGTCCCGGCTCTGTGACTAAAGACCCCCTTCACCTCGCCGGGACAAAAACAATCCCCGACTCCCGGCGGTCAAACGGTTTATCGCAAAACCATCTCGTGGCTGCCAGCTATTTGCCACTAGCCCTTTAACGCTTATCGCCACTGTGCGATTACCCCATCCACAATTACAAATCCCAGCAGTTGGTGCGGCTCGAATATTCGAAAAGGTGATCCATGAACAGCCGGACCCGCTTGGGCATCCGGCTGGATACGCTGACCAGGTGAACGTCTTCCCCCGGCAGGCTCCAGCCGTCCAGAAGGCGCACCAACTCACCGGCTTTCACATAGGGGGCGGCCCGGCCTGGTGATAATAGCGTCAGGCCCAGACCGGCTAAGGCAAAGCCGAGACAGGCCCCGCCGCAGGTGAAGCGGTGGGCCGCTTTTAAGGTGACGGTTTGGGATTGGCCGTCTTTCCACAAAGAAATTTTTTCGTCCATTGAGGCAATGGCAATGGCTGGAATTTTCCTGAGATCTTCAACTGACTCAGGAAAATCATATTTATCCATCAACAGGGGCGAGGCGTAAATGGCCGGTTTGGTCTGACCCAGGCGGCGGGACACCAGGTTGGAGGCGGGCATATCATTGCCCACCCTGATGTCCAGGTCGAAAGGTTCGGTCATCAGATCAACCCAGTGTTTGTTGTAGGTGGCGTGAAGCTGGATGTCCGGCCACTTTTGGGCGAATTCGATGAACGCGCCGGAAAGGTGGGAAAGGTAAATGTCGTTCCTCAGCGAAATGCGGACTTTGCCGCTGGGGCTGTTATTGGTGCCCACCAGGCAGTCTCTGGCCGCTTCCACTTCCGCGACTATGTTATCGCAGTATTCGAAAAATTCCTTGCCGGAATCGGTCAGTTCCACGCTTCTGGAGTTTCTGTTCAGAAGCCTCACGCCCAGCTCTTTTTCCAATGCGGAAATGCGCCGCGAGACTGTCGAATCGGGAATATCAAGTATCTCGGCAGCCTGGGTAAAGCTTTTTTGCCTGGCCACTTCCAGGAACAGGGGCATATCGTTCAACAGGCTTTTCATTAGTATACACTTTCTTCCATAAACTTGCGGCTCGTAGCTACGCAAAAAGCGTGGTTTTTGCTTCGCGAGCAACTGCTTTACCTAAAAACCGGTCGCTTCGCTCCGTCTCCCCGATGGGTCGACCTGCTATTTTTAAATTGCCGTCTACTTTGAGGCTTGCTGTTCCATCGCGGCCACGCTTGACATTTTTGGGATGATGCTTCCCATCCCTGTCATTGCCTGCCGTGATTGATATTGGTAATCTATGTCTACGATAAGTCATATATAACACTTCACGGAGTGATTGTCCATAGTGTTTCAGGGCATTCAGTTTCGGCGGCCCCCCTCGCCGGAACTGACGGATTTTTGCACACAAAAATCCGGCTCCGTGCCCACCCCGACCAAAGTCGCTTTCGGAAAGAGGATTGGTATGAAGAGTGAAAAGCCAAAACTGAGCGCCCCGGTTCCTGCCCCCCAGGAAACCATCGCAGACCAGATTTTAATGCAGCTTGACCGGGTTCATGTCAGAAAAGCCCGGTATTGAATCGCCCTCCGCCCGCCGGACCAATCGCGGGCGGAACCGCCAGGAAAGGAACTATCATGGCTGAAGAGAAGAAGGCGGTCCCAGAGGCCGTAACCTGTGACACCGCAACCATCAAAATGCTTCACATCGCCCAGGCCAAAGGTGAGGAAACCATTTTCGACCGGGCTGTTAAAATGAAACAGTGCAACATCGGCACAGAGGGCATTTGCTGTAAAATATGCTCCCAGGGGCCGTGCCGCCTGCCTCTGACCAAGGGCATTAAAGAGGGCACCGAGCCCGATAACCGCATGGGCCTGTGCGGGGCCACTCCCGAGACCATCGCCGCCCGTAATATGGTGCGCATGATCGCGGGCGGCTGCGCCACCCATTCCGATCACGGCCGGGGCGTTATTGAAACTTTCCGGGCCATGGCCTACGGCGAGGCCAAAGACTACACCATCAAAGACGAAATCAAGCTGCGTGAAGTGGCCGGTTATTTCGGCGTGGCCACCACCGTCACGGAAGGTGATGAAACCTTTCCCCGCGACAAGTGGGAAATCGCCCGCGAAGTGGCCGACATCGCCCTGGGACAGTGGGGCCAGCAGCAGGGCCGCATGATCTATCACAACCGCGCCCCGGAAGCCACCAAAGAACGCTGGATCAAGCAGGGCGTCTGGCCGCGCGGCATTGACCGCGAAGTGGTCGAAATCATGCACCGCACCCACATGGGCGTGGATCAGGATTACCGCAACCTGTTGAAGCAGGGCGCCCGCTGCTCGCTCGGCAATGGCTGGGGCGGCTCGATGATGGCCACCGACATGCAGGACATTATGTTCGGCACGCCCTATCCCTCAACCGGCAATATCAATCTGGGCGTGTTGTCTGAAACCAAGATCAATATAATCGTCCACGGGCACGATCCGCTTCTGTCGGAAATGATCGTGGCCGCCGTCCACACCCCGGACATGATCGAATACGCCAAAGCCCAGGGAGCGGACGGCTATATCGTGGCGGGCATGTGCTGCACGGCCAACGAGATACTCATGCGGCACGGCATGCCCATTGCCGGTGATTATCTTCAGCAGGAGCTGGCCGTCATCACCGGTGCGGTCGAGGCCATGGTTGTCGACGTTCAGTGCGTGATGGAGAATTTAGCCAACATCAGCGAATGTTATCACACCAAATTCATCACCACCATGCCCATTGCCAAGTGCGCTTCCGGCAAGAACACGATGCACATCGAATTTGAAGAGCATCACGCCATGGAAAAAGCCAAGGAAATCGTGCGCACGGCGGCCGACAATTTCAAGAATCGCGGCCAGACCAGCATTCCTTCCGAGACCAATAAAATGGTCATGGGCTTTTCCACCGAGGCCATTAAATATCACCTGGGCGGCACCTTCCGCGGCTCCTTCGTTCCCCTGAACGACAACATCATCAACGGCCGCATCCGGGGCATAGCTGGTGTGGTGGGCTGCAACAACGCCCGTGTGCCCCATGATACCGGGCACATTGAGCTGATGAAAGAGCTGATCAAAAACGACGTTATCGTCCTGACGACAGGCTGCGCGGCCATGGCCGCCGGTAAGGCCGGGCTTTTGACTCCCGAATCGGCCGCCGTCTTCTGCGGCCCCGGCCTGGCTGAAGTCTGCGAGACGGTCGGCATTCCGCCGGTCCTCCATATGGGTTCCTGCGTGGATAACTCCCGGATTCTCACCGCCGCCACTGAAGTTATCAAGGCCGGCGGTCTGGGCAAGGAACTGGCCGATCTTCCGGCCGTAGGTTCCGCCCCCGGCTGGATGAGCGAGAAAGCTGTGGGCATCGCTCAATACTTCATAACTTCTGGCGTTTCGGTCATGCTGGGCGTGCCGCTCCCGATTTATGGCGCTCCAAAGCTGGTCAAGCTTCTGGAAGAGGAGATGGAAGATCTTTACGGAGCCAAGTGGGGCTACGAGCCGGACCCGATCAAATGCGCCCATAAAATGATCGAGATCATCGACAAGAAACGCAAGGCTCTGGGCATCGATACAGCCCGTGAACGCGTGTTGATGGATATGGCCGACCGTCAGAAAATCGAAGCCGCCTAAGGAAGGGAGAGACAGATGTCGAAACTCGTAGCATTCGCCGCCATACAGGGCGCCTACAATATAGTACAGAAAACCGAGGGCAAATACGCGGCCGCCCTGGAGAAATACGGCCCGGAACAGAAGCTGGAGTTCCCGAACACCGCTTACTACCTGCCCATCATCTACTCTTTGCTGGGCATCCCGGTTAAAACTCTGGCCGACGCGAAAAAACCTCTGGAAGTGTGCCGCGGCCTTCTGCCGGCCCACGTGAAAATCCAGAACCATTTGCCTTACCTGGGGCCACTCTTGGACGCCGGCATGGCCGCCATCCTGGCCGAAGAAATCGCGGAAGCCATTCGCTATGTCGAAGACCCGGATTTCTACTTCACCAGCGAAGATGTTGACCTGGAAAAAGGCAAGATCTGGCTGGGCGCGGCTGAAGACACCGTGTTCCGTAAACGCGGCGTGCAGTTCGTGGACGGCTCGGCCCCCGGCTTCGCCGCCATCGTCGGCGCGGCTCCGAACCCGGAAATCGCCAAGGAAATCGCTCTGGAATACCAGAAGCGCTCCATCTACACCTTTATGGTGGCCAACCAGGGCGGCACCACCTTCACCGAGCAGCTGATTGAAGCCGGCGTGGAAGTGGGCTGGAACACCCGCCTGGTGCCTTTCGGTCCCGATATATCGGCGGCCGTTTTCGCCCTGGGCTTCGCCAACCGCGCGGCCATGGCTTTCGGCGGCATCAAGCCCGGCGATTATCAGAAAATGCTCCTTTATAATAAGGAACGCATCTTCGCCTTCGTCAACGCGCTTGGTGAAGTCAACGCCGAGTGGGCGGCCAACGCGGCCGGCTGCGTCAACTGGGGTTTCCCGACCCTGGCCGACACCGACATTCCGCCGATCCTGCCGACCGGCGTCTGCACCTACGAACACGTCGTGCCCAATGTCGGCCACAGCGAAATGGTGCAGCGTTCCGTGGAAGTGCGCGGCCTGAAGACGACCGTGGCCACCATCGACATCCCGATGGCTTACGGCCCGGCTTTCGAAGGCGAGCGCATCCGCAAGGGCGACATGTATGTGGAAATGGGCGGCGCGTCCAAGACCCCGACCTTCGAATGGGTCGCCAGCATGGACATGGACAAGGTTGAAGACGGCAAGGTCGAGGTCATCGGGCCCGATCTGTCGACGGTGAAAGAGGGCGGCACGCTGGCTCTCGGCATCAAAGTCGAAGTGGCCGGCCGTAAATTCCAGGAAGACTTCGAGCCCATCCTGGAACGGCAGATTCACCACCTGATCAACTACGCTCAGGGCCTGATGCACACCGGCCAGCGGGACATCGGCATGCTGCGCGTGTCCAAGGAAGCGATGGAAAAGGGCTTCAAGCTGGAGCACATCGGCACCATCCTCCACGGCAAGCTCCATCAGGACTTCGGCGCTGTTTTCGACAAACTTCAGGTGAAACTGTACACGGACACCAAGGAAGTGGAAAAACTGCGCGACGCGGCCCGCAAGACCTATCAGACCCGCGACGCCCGCGTGGAGAACATGACCGACGAAACCACGGAAACCTACTATAGCTGCACGCTGTGCCAGAGCTTCGCTCCGAACCATGTGTGCGTGGTCTCCCCGGAACGTACCGGCCTGTGCGGCGCGTATAACTGGATGGACTGCAAGGCTTCCTTCGAAATCAACCCGACCGGCCCGAACCAGCCGATCGAAAAGGGCGAGGTCGTGGACCCGAAGCTGGGCGTGTTCAAAGGCGCGAACGATTTCGTGGAAAAGGCCTCCCGTCAGGCCGTTCAGAACGTCTGCTTCTATAGCCTGATGAACGACCCGATGACCACCTGCGGCTGCTGCGAGTGCATCGCGGCGGTTCTGCCGAGCTGCAACGGCGTTATGACGGTCCATCGCGACTACACGGGCGAAACCCCGATCGGTATGAAGTTCACGACTTTGGCCGGTGAAATGGGCGGCGGCAATCAGAGCCCCGGCTTTGTGGGCCACGCGAAATACAACATCGTTCAGAGAAAATTCCTCTCCGGCGACGGCGGCCTGGCCCGTATGGTCTGGATGCCGAAGAGCCTGAAGGAAGAACTGAAGGAGAGAATCGACGCTCGCGGCAAGGAAATGGGCATTCCCGATTTCTATGACCGCATCGCCGATGAAACCGTGGGTACCTCCGAAGAGGAAATCATGCCCTTCCTGACCGAGAAAAAACATCCCGCTCTGGAAATGGACAGCATCTTCGGCTAAGGAATGAAAACCGGCCGGGAACAGAATCCGCTGGTCCCGGCCACAAGGAAATCACCAGGTTGTTCCGGGGGGAGCGGCAGGGTGATTAAGGAACCATCCGGTTCCGGCCAACTTATTGTTCCGGCGCGATTGCTTCAGCCTTCTTCTCTTCAGACAAAGTCAGGTTGCCTGAACATCAACGCGCCGGAATAATAAGTGCTTTCCGCCTCTGTCCCGCCCTCCCGGCCGCCCGGCCATAAGCATTTCAAATCACTTCCAGAGCTTATCAGGGCCTACGCATCTAAATAATGAATAAAATCAGCAATATTATTCTTGATGCGGCAAAGCCAACAAAATAAAAACTTACCATGCGCATGGGCGAGGCGATTTTTTCGCCAGACACAGCGCAAATTCGCTTTCAGCGCGGGGATAGACCTTCAGGTCATCCCCGCGCTGAAAGCGAATTTGCGCGAAGTATGGCGGAAAAAGCGTCCGACCTCCCAAGCCACATTTAGATGCGTAAGCCCTGCAGAGCTTATGCATAATTATTGCCAAAGGCGGATGAGACATGATATTATATGATGTTGTCCGGCCGAAAAGGCCGTTGGTGTGATTTTAAAAACCTCAGGACGCAAAATGGATACTATGACTCTGCATCAGGCTCTTCAGGTCGCCCTGGACGCGGCTCAAGCCGGGGCCGCCGAACTGATGAGCGGTTATGGCGACAAGCCCAAGGTCAGGTATAAGGGCGCGACCGATCTGGTGACGGAATACGACCTGCGTTCCGAGGAAGTTATTCGCAAAATTATCAGCAAAGCTTTTCCCGACCACCTTCTGGTGGGCGAAGAAGAGGGCAATACCGGTTTCCGCAACGCACGCTATAAATGGTATATCGATCCTCTCGACGGCACCACCAATTTTGCCCACGGACATCCTTTTTTTGCCGTTTCCATCGGCCTGATCGGGCCGGACAGCGAGGGCGTGGAACGCCCCCTGGTGGGAGTGCTCAACGCGCCCGCGCTGGGTGAACTGTATTGGGGCAGCCACGGCTGCGGGGCTGTCCGCCGCCTGAACATTCCCGGACGCGGTTTGGTGGAGCGCCCCCTGGCCGTTACCCAGACCAACAAGCTGCGCGGCGCTTTTCTGAACACCGGCTTTCCCTACGATATTTATGAGAGGGGAGGGGAGATCCTCCATCCTTTCGGCCGTCTGGTCATGGCCGCCAGAACCGTGCGCCGGACCGGGTCAGCCGCCATGGATATTGCCTATGTGGCGGCCGGGCTGGCCGACGCCTTTTGGGAAACCGGCCTCAAGCCCTGGGATGTTGCGGCCGGGCTTCTTCTTTTGGCCGAGGCCGGAGGGCAGATAAGCGATTACCAGGGGCAGCCTTATATCCTGGGGCAGACCCGTGATATCCTTGGCTCAAACCGCCTCTTGCACGGGCTGATTATTGATTGCCTGAACGAACCGGAACAGGGTGAAGAGGACGTATGCAGCCGGCGGTGAACCAGCCGTTTGGGCGGCGGCCCGCCGCCTGTTTTTGGTATAGCGTTGCACCGGTAAGAGATCATTTTAAATGGAGTTGATTATGGCTGGCATTACCCTCTATCTCGGCGGAGCCAAAAGCGGCAAAACCCGTCTGGCCCTGGCCGCGGCCGAGGCTCTTCCGGCCCCGCGCCTTTATCTGGCCACCGCCCAGGCCTTTGATGATGAAATGACCGTGCGCATCAAAAATCATCAGGCCGAGCGCGGACCGGACTGGCGCACCATTGAGGCCCCTTTGGAGCCGGACAAGGCCATTTCCGTTCTAACTGGCAACAGCGTGGTGCTGCTGGACTGCATAACCCTCTGGCTCAACAATCTTCTGGCGGAAAATGACGACCCCGACTGGATCATGACGCGAGTGGCTGAACTGGCCGCTTCAGCTTTAGCCTATGCCGGGCCGGTCATCATTGTCTCCAATGAGGTCGGGGGCGGGATTGTGCCCATGAACGCTCTGGCCCGCAAGTTCCGGGATCTGGCTGGGGCCGCCAACCAGCTTCTGGCCGCCAGGGCTGAAAAGGTGGTTTTGGCCGTGGCCGGTCTGGAGCTTGTGGTGGCCGACCGCACCCGATGACTCCTGGCTTTCTTCTCGCATCAGGAACAAGCCCTTGCCTCTCGCGGAGGCGGGGATTTCACGGCCGCTTTCGGCCATATGAATATGAGGTCTTCCATGTCCGAACTGCCGGGTTTATATATTCACGTCCCTTTCTGTACGCGTCGCTGCCCCTATTGCGATTTTTATTCAGTGTCCGCGCTGGATTTGATTCCGCGCTATGTGGAATCGCTGGCCCGTGAAGCTGAAGCGGCCGCCGCTTCAGGCTGGGATAAACCATTCGAAACACTTTATATCGGCGGCGGAAGCCCCAGCCTTTTGAATGGCGATGGTTTGGGTGGATTGCTGAAAGCCCTGGCTCCGCTGGACATTTCCGGGATCAAGGAATTCACTCTGGAGGCCAATCCTGAAGACGTCTCGGCCGGTCAGGCTGAACTTTGGGCTGAATCCGGGGTCACCCGCCTGTCGCTGGGCGTTCAGACCTTTGATGAGCGCTGGCTGGGTGATGTCCTTGGCCGCTGTCATAGCGTGGCCGACAGCCTCAAAGCCATTGAAGTATTGAAGGACGGCCGTCCCTATGATCTGTCTCTGGACCTTATTTACGGCATGCCCGCCCAGGAGCCTGAGGATTGGGGGGCAGACCTCAGGCGGGCCGCCGAAGCCGGGCCGGCCCACATTTCCACTTACAGTCTGACGGTTGAACCCAACACGCCGCTGGCCCGTTCCATCGCCTCACGCTTTGTGCCGCCTCCGCCGCCGCAGGAGAAGGTGGCCGACATGTTCCTCATCAGCCCCGAGGCTTTGGGGATGCACGGGTATTACCGTTATGAAGTTTCCAATTTCGCTCTGCCCGGCCATGAATCACAGCACAATTTGAAATATTGGCACCGCCAGCCCTATCTGGGACTGGGGCCGTCCGCTCATTCGTTTGACGGCCGGAGGCGCTGGGCAAACCTGCCCTCCGTGCGGCAGTGGAGTTCGGCTTTGGCCTCCGGGGCCGCGCCGCGCGCTTTTACCGAAGAGCTGGACGAAAAGGCCGTTCGCTTGGAGCAGGTCATGCTGGGGCTGCGTCTGCCGGAGGGCATTTCAGAAGGGCTTCTGCCTGAATCTGAACGGTTGGAGCAATATATCAATGGCGGTTTCCTGATAAAAAGCGAAGGCCGCATACGCCCGACGGAAAAAGGCCTTTTGGTGGCCGACCGTCTGGCTGTGGAACTTACCGACTAGTATATAATCAATGTTATAATTTCATAATCCTATTGACCCGCCGGAAGACGGAAGTTTTGTCCCGTCTCCGTTCCGGGGGTCTTAGTCACGGAGACGGGACAAAACTTCCGTCTTCCGGCTCCCACTGGGGCTATGCATACTTTCAAGCTCCACCCCCCCCACTTATCGGAAATCATAAATTTTGGCTATGGCCTATGAGACCGTCAATACCCAAAAGTGTTGACGGTTTTATTTGTAATTGGTGTATTATTTGTTGTGTTTATTGACTAAAAAATATTCAAATGTATAATAAATATTGGTATTGGTTGTCGGAAATAATTCTTTAGGAGTTTGATATGGAAAAAGCCACTTCAAAAAAACCTCATCTGACCAAGGGCACAAAAGAATTCGTTGAGGCACTGGAGGCCAAGAACGCCCCACCCCTTTATACCTTGACTTATGAAGAGGCCCGGCAGGTTCTGATTGAGGCCCAGTCCGGCGAGACGGCCAGGCCGGAAGTCGATATTGATGATCTGGAACTTCCGGCCGGTCCGTCAGGCAAGGTTGATGTGCGTATTGTACGCCTGAAAAACGCGCCGGCGGAAAGCGCCCCTTTTATTGTCTATTTTCACGGGGGCGGCTGGGTCATGGGCAATAAAAAAACGCATGACCGCCTTATCAGGGAACTGACCCACGGCACCGGCTGTCCGGTTGTTTTCGTCAATTACACGCCCTCACCGGAAGCCCAATACCCCAAACCCCTTGAGGAAGCTTTCGGGGTGGTGGAATATTTTGGTAAAAACGGGGCCAAATACTCACTTGATCCGGCCAAAATGATTTTGGCCGGGGACAGCGTTGGCGGCAATATGGCCATAGTTTGCGGTCTCATGGCTGCCCGGAAGAGCGGCCCCAGGCCAATTGCTCAGGTTTTGTTCTATCCGGTGACTGACGCGGGCTTGGATACGGAATCATATCAGGATTTCGCCGACGGTCCCTGGCTGACCAAAAAAGCCATGGAATGGTTCTGGGATGCTTATCTCCCGGATAAAGGCAAGCGCGGGGAAATTACCGCCTCACCGCTTCAGGCCGGGCCTGAAGATTTGAAGGGCCTGGCCCCGGCTCTGGTCTTCACCGCGGAAAATGATGTGCTGCGGGATGAAGCCGAGGCCTTTGCCCTCAAGCTCGATGCGGCCGGAGTGAAGGTGGCGGCCATGCGTGTGGGCGGCACCATTCACGATTTTGTGATGCTGGACGCCCTGGCCGAAACGGCTCCGGCCCGCGCGGCCATGTGTCTGGCGGTGGAGTTTATAAAAAAAGCCATTCAGAAATAACGGAGAACCAATATGAAGACAATCGCCATATTGCTGGAAGAGATGCACAACGAGCATGAATTGTGGTACCCCTACTGGCGGCTGAAGGAAGCGGGATTTGAACCTGTCTTCGCCGATACCGGCCGCCTCAAGTCCTATCGCGGGGAGAAGGGACACCTGGAGGCCAAACCGGATAAGAGCGTGAAAGAAATCAAGGCCGACGAATTGCTGGGCCTGATTGTGCCTGGCGGTTTCGGCCCGGACTTTCTGCGGCGTGACGAAGCCGTCATTAAACTGGTGTGCGAGGTGGATAAGGGCGGCAAACCCCTGGGGGCCATCTGCCATGCCGGGTGGCTGTTGATTACGGCTGATATCCTGCGCGGCGGCCGTAAGATAACCGGCTACAAAACTCTTCAGGTCGATCTGACCAATGCCGGCGGCCAGTGGGTTGACGCCGAGGTGGTGGTGGACGGTAATCTGCTTTCCTGCCGCCAGCCGGAAGATTTGCCCGCTTTTATGCCTGCCTATATTGAACATCTTAAAAAGGCTGCCGCTAAATGAAGCGTTCGTGACAGCTTTATTAATTTGCCGCCGCCTGTTTCTGGCGGCGGCAAATTCATTTCCACGGTTGACAACGAACTGACTGCTGTGTTATTTTTCAAATTTCTCAGGAGCATAGATATGCACATTGTTTTCTAAATCATTCAGTCCTGATGCGCGCTGCTTTTGACAGCCCCCTGATTTAGAAAACAATATTGCGGAACCACTCCGCATTTCTGAGAGATATATATGCATAACTCTACTCAGCCCCCTTCCCCGCCTGACAATTGGAAGAAGAAAGCCGCCCTGTTTTTGATCAGCCAGAACGTTTCCCTGTTCGGTTCGTCAGTGGTGGGCTTTGCCATCATTTGGCACATCACCCTGGAAACCACCTCCGGTTTCTGGATGATGCTGGCCACCATGACATTTAATCTGCCCTTCGTAATAATCTCCCTCTGGGGCGGCGTCTGGGCCGATCGGTACAACCGCAAGCTCTTGATCATGCTGGCCGACGCCTTTGTCGCTCTGGCCACCCTGATTGTGGCCGTGGCTTTCTGGTCCGGTTACAAGAGCCTGGAGCTTCTGCTCCTGGCGTCCACCTTCCGGTCCATTGGCGGCGGGGTCCAGCTTCCGGCGGTCAACGCCCTCTATCCCCAGCTTGTCCCGGCCGAGCAGTTGGCCAGGGTGCAAGGCATAAATCAAACTCTGTCGGCTATTTTGATGCTCCTGTCGCCCATGGCCGGAGGCCTGATACTGGGGCTGGTCGGCCTGGAACTGGCCTTTATGGTCGATGTGGTCACGGCGGTGGCCGCTATCGTAATATTGGGGGCCATCAAGATTCCGGCTGCGGCGCCAGGGGCGGTTGAATCCACCTTTTCAGAGATGAGGCAGGGGCTTAGCTATGTCTTTAGCCACCGGCAACTGCGGCTCATGCTTCTTTGCACGGCGGCTTTCTTTTTTCTGGTGACTCCGGCCGGGGTTCTGACTCCCTTGATGGTGGCCCGCTCCTTCGGCCCGGAGGTCTGGCGGTTGACGGCCAATGAAGTCGTCTGGTCCGGGGCTTCCATTATTGGCGGGATATTTGTGGCCCGCCATGGCGATTTTCAGAACAAGCCCAAAGTGCTGGCTCTCTGCATGGTTGCTTTCGGCCTGTGCTTCGGCCTTATGGGGCTGGCCTGGAATTTTGTCGCCTATCTGACCCTGATGGGGGCGGCCGGTTTCTTTATGCCCATATTCACCACCGCTGAAACGGTTTTCATACAGCAAACCGCCGATCCGGCCAAGCTGGGCCGGGTCTTTTCCATCAATAATATTATGGCGGCCGGTTCCGTGCCGATATCCATCACTTTTTTCGGTCCGCTGTCCGACATCGTTTCCGTTGAGTGGCTGCTGATCGGCTCCGGGCTGTTAATGGCCATGGTGGGCGGCTGGTATCGAAAGGCGGCGGATACAAAAAACCCGCCGAGCAGCTGAATGCGGGGCGGGTTCTCAAAGTCTGCGGGAATGTTTAATCGAGGCTGACCAGATTGTATTTCTGGCTGCCGAGACCGATTTTCTCGGCGTGGACCACTGTATGAATTCCGTTCTTTGATTCCATCCGCTGACGGAGTGAGGCGCTCTCCTGGTCGTCGGCCTGATATATGAGATCAACACAGGCCTTGTCCAGGGCCACGGGGTCGAGAGAGGCCAGAATGCCGATATCGTGTATTTCCGGTTTGGCAGGATTTGATGAACAGTCACAATCCACGGAAAGGTTGTTCATAACGCTGATATAAAGCCATTTGTCCGCGCCCTTGTCGTTTATCATGGCGGCGGCCGCTTCAGCCATGGCTTCCAGGAAATCTTCCTGCTTTTCCGGGCCGTCAAACGGATTGGTCGAGCTGTTGCCGGCCGTATGAACGAGGCACTTGCCGGCCGGTGAGGCAATGCCGATGGAAATGTTTTTGAGGGCTCCGCCAAAGCCGCCCATGGCATGGCCTTTGAAGTGCGAAAGAACCATAACAAAATCATAGTTTCTGAAATTCGCGCCAACTGGGACTTCCTTGAGTTTGGCGCCGCCGGTTATGGGCAAATTGATTTCGCCGCCAGCATCGAGAATGTCCATAGGGGCGACAGCCAGGAAGCCGTGATCCTCAGCCGCTTTCAGGTGGCTTTCAACCGTGCCGCGCCGCCCGCCATAGGCGGTGTTGCCGTCGATGAAAGTGCCGTTGACCGAAGTGACCAGCTCCTTTATCAGGGCGGGGGCCAGATAGTGATGGCCACCGGGCTCGCCCACGGTCAGCTTTACCGCCACCTTGCCGGAGGCCGGTCTTTCCAGCGCCTGATAGATTTTCATCAGTCCGGCCGGGCTGATGTCTTTGGTCATGTAAACAGTGGAGGGGGCGTCGTTTTCAGCGGCTGAAGCGCGGAGTGGAAACAAACAGCACAGCAGCGTCAGTAAACCAATGGCAATTGCTTTCATTCTGGATACCTTTCAGGAATGTTTCGCCCCCGGCCGTTCAACTGTCAAGAGGCGGGAGTTTTTCAAAGTATATAACCGCCGTCTGACCATGATATGACATTTTCCTGACAAAACAAGACAAAAAAAGACCAAACCGTCAGGTTGCACTGGCTTTGACGATGGGATAGAATTAACATTCCGGCCAGCCCAGGACACCAGCCGGGAACATCGCTTTACCGCGTGTTTATACATCAATATTAAGTGGGAGGATTTTTATGAAAGTGATGCTTGTCAACGGCAGCCCCCATCAGCACGGCTGCACTTACACCGCGTTGCAGGAAATAGCTGAAACCCTGAAGAATGAAGGCATCGAATCAGAATTTTTCCAGGTGGGCAATAAACCCCTGTCCGGCTGCCTGGGCTGTGGCAAATGCGCGGAGCTGGGCCACTGTGTGATTTCCGATAAGGTGAACGAATTTACGGCCCTGGCCAGGCAGGCCGATGGATTTGTGTTCGGTTCGCCTGTCCATTACGCGGCGGCCAGCGGGTCCATCACCTCTTTCATGGACAGGGCTTTTTATTCCGGGGCCGCTTCCGGCGGCGACGCCTTTTATCTCAAACCGGCGGCGGCCATCATTTCCGCCCGCCGGGCCGGGACTACGGCCGCTTTTGACCAACTGATCAAATATTTCACCATATCTCAAATGCCGGTGATTTCTTCTCAGTATTGGAATATGGTGCATGGTTTCACGCCTGATGACGTGCGTCAGGATTTGGAAGGGCTTCAGACCATGCGGGTTCTGGCCAGAAATATGGCTTGGTTTTTAAAGTGCAAGGAGGCCGGGCAGAAAGCCGGAGTGCCTCTGCCGGAAAAGGAAAAACGAGCTATGACCAATTTTATCCGATAACCGGTGGCTCAAATAGCGGCGAGGGGTTCAGTTGAAAGGCTGGACCCCTTGTTGTTTTAACGGCCAGCAATCGATTACGCAGTCAATATTTAAACTACGGAGCAGCGTGTGACCGTAGCTTTTTCATTTTGACCCAACCTATCAAAGTATGGGACCTTATATCTAGATTTTGATATTTTTGACAAACGGTACCAATACCATATGGATCTACCAAACGCGTTCGCATTTCATGGATTTGACGGGCCGCCCGCTCGTTGGATAGTCGCAAGGGGTATCTCTTTTTTGGAATGATTTTCAGTATCGAGGTTGGAGATAGGGGTGGTGCTCGTAGAAAACAAAAAAACCAAGGGGCTCGTGATTCCTCACAAACCCCTTGGCGTATAATGGTGGGCGATGCGCGATTCGAACGCGCGGCCTTTAGCTCCGGAGGCTAAGTAGATATATTGTCCTTTACTTTCATTCATTATCATTTATTTATAAGTTTCAATATGTTTAATGAAAATTGTTTTCTTGATTTTGTATATACTTTCCTCTATTATGAGTATTGGGGTTGGGTGTACGGTTGGGTATAGAGATCGTTAGCGGTTTTTTGATTTATAGTTTTTATTGGGAGTTAGTATGCCAGCAAGCAAAAGATATAAAACCAAACACCCAGGGGTTTTCTATATAATCGGAAAACGTCTTGGTGGATCTGGTGAAGAAAAAATTTATTACATAATCTTCAAAAAAAATGGCAGAACCTATGAAGAGAAGGCCGGCCGCCAATTCTCCGACGGCATGAATGAACGCCAAGCGGCTGATTTCCTCAGCGCTCGAATAAAGGGCGAGCCATCTAAAAGAGAAGCACGAGAAAAGCTTAAGCAGGAGAAGTCGTCAGGCTGCCATACAGTGAAAGATATGTGGGCATATTTTTTGGCGCATCGGAGTGCTGGAAAGGCCTCAGTTGCTGGGCTCAAGGTCGATACTTGCTATTATGAACGATATTTAAAGCCTCTTGAGAAGGTCAGAATAGAAGAACTCACCACTGCCGATATTTGTGCTCTACGGGATAAGGTTTTTACATTAGGTAAAAGTCCTCAAACAGTTAAGCACATTTTAAGCCTTCTCAGGCGAATGATTAGATTCTGTGCCAAAAATGGCCAATGCTCATTACCTGACCCGTCGAAGCTGCACTTCGAGATGCCAAGAGTTGACAACCAGAAGACAGAACACCTTACGTCAGAACAGCTATCACGCCTAATTAAAGCGCTTGACGAAGAGCCCGACCAGGATGCAGCCGCATTCGTGCGCCTTGCTCTGGCGACAGGCATGCGAAAAGGCGCCCTAATCGGGTTACGCTGGGATGACATCGATTTCGACCGTGGCTTTATTACTTTGTGTGGGGAAACGGCTAAAAACAATAAAACTGAGCAAATACCTATGAATTCAACAGTTCGTGAAATTTTGCAACAAATAAATCGAACCAATAGCGCTTATGTCTTTCCTGGACGCGATGGCCGAAAACGTTCGGATTTTAGGAGATTAGCCAAAAGAGTTCGCGATAAGGCTGACTTGCCTGAAAGCTTCAGACCATTGCATGGACTGCGGCATTCTTTTGCATCATTTCTAGCCTCCAGCGGACAGGTTAATCTCTATACACTTCAACGCCTTCTAACTCATTCCAGCCCTCAAATGACCCAACGTTATGCCCATTTGGCCGATGAAGCTATGCAGCGTGCCGCATCTGTAGCAGAGGGTATCTTTGGCGAGACAACAGATAAGTGATGATAGACATATAGGCACCTGTAATGACTATAAAAGAATATTTCGACGCTCAACCGCAGAAAAGCAAACTGCAATATTTGCGATTTGCTGAGTATAATTTTTGGTTATTTCAGTATTCCTCACGTAGGTACAGAGTCGAGGTAATGCAAGGCAATGAATTTGATGAAAAAAGTGGAAGAATTAAAATAAAGCACGATACAGAGAACTGGAATCGAGTTAGAAAAATTATGGTTAGGTTACTTACAGACGCAAAGGTCGAAAATAATGCTTTTACCAAATGGATGGAACGAGGCAATTACATTAAAAACGAATGGGTTAGGGGGAGTCCCTCTTGTGACCAAGTTAAACTACATATAAGGTATCTTGTAAGTGCTTATGATGCTCAATACAGCTATGCTAATAATTTGTTTTATTTACCACTCTCAAGAATGGAACAAACACTTATAGAGGAATACGCATCACTACCAGTAGATATTCAGTCTGAAGCTAAATTCTTGTCGGATTTGTCACACACTTACGGTGACTATTTTTACAACTATGCCGATTGGTTCCCGATGAATAAGCTGTTGAACTTTTTCAAGAGTAACCACCTGGAAAGTTTAGAAAAAGAGCGCGACTTACTGCTGGGTAAGACTGCGGCTAAAGATAAAACAAGCATATTTATAAGTAGCGATAAATCGCTTTCTCTGCTAAAGAGGATTGATCGAAGGATACAAACACTTAAACATATTGATACTCAAAACAAAGATGATTTTGATGGAACAGACTCTTTCTATGAACGCCATCTTTCAAGGTTTGTTGAAAAAGGCTATGCTTGGCATCCTTTATTAGATAAAAATTCAGTAACTGATTGTTTATGCTTTACAGCCCCTTCTACGAAAGATTTCTTACCAATATTTTTTTTACCACCAGTCTTGCAATCTAGAAATGATAATCTCTCCGAAGAGAAAGAAAAAATATCGCAAAATTTAATCGTTGATAGATGCCCTTTTCCACGAGGGTACAGGACAAAAAATGAAATCGAATCATTAAAAACCAAGTATTGTTATAATGATTTGCTGGCCTGCATCTGGATTAAGCCAGATCGGGATAACTGGTCTGACGGCGAGAAACTGGCAAAAAAAATATGCCGTATTATCAATAAAGAGATCAAAAATAAAAATATTGAACGAAAAGAGAAAAAAGTCATTCTTAATGAAGCGGAGATTTGTCTGGTTGCTAAAAATATATCAGACTGGGACATTTGCACGAAACCTGATCTCATTTTTATTATTAAAATTAATGATAAAAATTACAATAAAAGTCTGACCGATAAAAGCATACAGTACCTTTGCAAAATGCATTTTACCATGTACTTTGAAAAAGCATTCCATCCGTCTGATGGGGACGCAATTTTTTATCAAGCACACAGCCATGCTTCCAAGTCTTTCAAGGAAATGCAGATTAGCCGTTTTTTAGGACTTTGGGCATGGGACCAAATAGAATTAAAAGGGAAACCTATTTTGGAGACGGTAAGAAAAGCGATAGAAATCAGGAAAACAATATTTAAATCGTGGGAATATAATGCTAAGGATAGTTCAGAACGACACATGAAAGCCTACCTCGAACAAACCAGGCTGTGCGTTAAAGCGGGTAAAGTGTTGCCTCTTGCATGATGAGATAATTTATGAGTAATAGCGTTAGGCTATCCCAATTCAAAATAATACCTGAGTGGGCAGTGTACTCTAACTCCAGCCGCCTTTTAGAGCGGCTGAAGTTCGCGGGTGCGGCTTAAAAGTCGAGGTCCGGTTTTACCGGCTCCGCCTCGGCCGTATCCTTAAAAATAGAGGGCGGAACCCGTTGCCCCTCCTGGCCGGTGGTGGTGTTCACGGTTAAGGGCCATTTCATTTCCTCGACCACGGTTTTGGCGAGGAAGCCGAGGACGCCTCCGGCCATTAAGATCAAAACTTTACGCATAACGCCTCCTTTCAGGCTTTGATGAGGGTGCCGCAACTGTTGCAGCGAAAGACGCGGAGAAGATACTCGTCGACTTCCAGGCCGATTTGACGTCCCATCGTCGAACAGCCCAGGATGAGGGATACCGCCCCGGCGATGCCTCCGGCCACGGCTCCGCCGGAGCTTCCCAGGATGCGGATGGGGGGCGTGAAAGCCGTCGTGGCGGTCGAGGCGATCAAGGCCCCCATGCTGATTCCACGGCTGACGGCCAAACTCAGGCCCAGGCTGCCGCCCAGGACCGTGCCTACTTTGGCCCCCCAAGCCTCCGGCACGACGAAGATATCGGTTTTACAGAACGGGCATTTCGGTTTCTTCATGAACTCTCCTTTCCGGTTATGGCCGCGCCCAGCAGCCCAAACATGGCTTGGGGCAGATCGGCCAGTTGTCTGATGACGGCGCTCCTACCGGGCAACAACTTTTTGATATCGTTACTGTCCAGGCCCAGGCCGTAGACCTCGAAACCAAGACGCGTCGCTTCGGCGATGGCGGTCTTGGTGTTGTCGATGTAGTCGGGCTCGCCGTCGGTCAGGATGAGGATGATCTTGCGGTTCTGCTTCAGGGGAGACATTTCCTGCAAGGCCCACCAGACGGCTTCGCCCATCGGGGTTGAGCCTTCCGCTGTCAGTTGAAACTTGTGGTGCAGGGTCTGTCCGTGACTGAGAATTGGAGAGACCGTCTCCCATGACAGTTCCCGCTCCTTATAACGCCTGGTAGGCCGGCCCGGAAAAACGGTGGCCCCTAGACTTAAGCCGGGCACTTTGGACAGGGCACTGCAAAGAGAATAAGCGGTGGCGGAGACGAAGGTCATCTGGCCGCCCATAGAGCCGGAGGCGTCGATCAATAAATGAACAGCGCTGTCCAAGCCGATCCTGAGCCCTGAGCGCCGAAACAGCTTTGAATCATTAACAAACACTCTGTGAAGTTGGCCGTTGTCCAACCGCCCCCGATGGCCAAGTCGGATTTTCTTCAGGGTCGCGGCCTGAAGCAGACTTTGCAGCCGACGCTTCAGGGCCAGGGTTGTCGTATTGGTTTCAGCCAAGGCCAATGGCGACAGTTCACCCAGCTCACGCGGGCAGACTTGGGCTACTCGCAGTTGATGGTTTTCACCGGCGGCGGCTTTGGCTGCGGTCAGTATGCCTTCCAACTCTTGCCCCAGACCGGCCGGAAGCTCCCCGGCAGGCTTGGTCAGCAGAGACTTTAAGGCTGAAGCGGTTCCCTGTTCATTCTCCGACTCATTGTTTGAGTGGTCATTGTCGCAAGACGTAGACAGCTCGTCCTCACCAGGCGCCGACGATTCCGCCTCTGACCCGCAATTGTTATTGACATAATCCTTGATCACCTCGACGATACGGCGGGCAAAGGAGATGACGGATTGGCTGTTGGGACAGGCCGCTCGAACCTCGTCCATAATCGGACCGAGGCTGGCGATTAGAACCGGGACTTCCACCTCCAGTTTGAGCCGTAGAGCTTCAGCCCTCGGCCGCAGTTCGGGCACCGACCAACTCCGGGCCTCCAGCAGCAGCCAGTTGAGGAGGTCATGATCAAGCTGGGCATCCGGCTCCGGCGCTTTGTCGAAGAAATGCCTGGCCAGCCAGTCGAAGTTACTGCGGCAGCCGGGAAAGATTTCGCCCAAAACCTTTTCCACCCTCCAGTCCTCAATGATATTGAAAACATGGAACTCTAGAGCGGAAAGCTTGGCGGCCTTGATCTGCCTGAAGTTGGTGGCCCGGATGTGAGCCGCCTCATGATCTAAAAACCCGCGAGCCAAAGCGACCAACTCCGGGGGTGAGTCCAGGGGCAGGCTGGGCAGGAAGATACGGCGGCCGTTGGTGGCCGCCTTGTCCCCGCCGATGATGACCTCAAGGCCGTATTTGCGGCCCAGGGCGGAGGCCACCAAAGGCAGCGACCGCAGGAAGTGATTGCTGTTCATAGTCTCTCCTTACCAAAGCCCCAGGCTGTCGACGATGGGTTTGACCGCCGGGGGCTCCGGGCTGTGGTTTGAGTCTGCGGGTTCCAATTCAATAGTTTCGTCAGCTATGCGGTTCAGCCCGTAAATGACTTCGTGCGGGCTATGCCCTTCGATAACTTTCTGACCATGCTCCACCAGCAGCCTGGGGTCGCGGAGCATGGACACCAAGCCCTGAAGCATGACCAACGGCGGGCCGGAGATCAGCCCCCGCTTGGGCACCCCACGCATGGCCTCTTCGATTAGGTCGGCGGCCGGCGCGGCTCTCGGTTCGACGAAGGAGAGCCCGACCAGTTTGCGGTGCATGGTCTTCAGGGGAGAAAGGGCTTTATGGCTGAGTTCGGTTTTGCCGGAATAGACCTTGTTCCAGGCCAGCCGGGCCTCTTTAGCGATTTCCTCGAACAGGGTCAGACCCAGGGTTGAGACCTCCCCAGTCAGGCTGTCCGCCATAACATCGCCCGGCTCCGGTGCGGCCACTTTGTAGAATTGCCAGTCGAACGATAGGCGTGAACGAACGTAATCAGCGCCGACAGTTGACGTGGCGATGAGGTTCTCCCAGCCCGGATGCCGGTCAACCCAGTCTTTGACCGCCTGGTCATAGGAATCCAGGAAGGCGTCTTTGGCGTTTTGAAATTTCCCCTTCAGACTGTGCAGGTGATAGTGGGCGTCTTGGGCCAGATGCTCAGGGATGGCCCAACCGCCCAGGAATCGGACGCCGATCTTGTCCAGATGGGCGACCGCCCTGGACTTCAGGGTGTTGAAGATGCGCAGGGCCTCCGGGTCGCAGATTTTCTTGCTGCCCCAGGAGGCCAGTTCCTCCGGCGGAAGCTCGGCCCCGCCGAAGTCGGCCGCCGTCAACTTGCGGCGGGCCGTCCAGATAGTTACCGACAAATTGACCGCCACCAGGCGGTCCAGTATTTTCATGTCGCAGGGTATAGCGGCCATAGATCAGACCTCCTTTTCGGGAAAAATGCGTTGAGCGAGTTCATGTAAAAAGGTGCGATTCTCGGCCGAGGCCCGGAAGGCCAAGGCCCGGTCGAGGGCGTGTTTGAGGGGTGATAAACCCTGCCGGGCCAAAGGCTGGAAGCGGATGGTCAGCTTGGCCCAGCGGATGAGGGTACGGGTGGAAAAGGTAACGTCCAGGACATTCCCGGACGGGTTGGGATTGCTCTGGCCGATGAAGAGCCGCCTGACTTCCCCGGCATATTCCACCATCTTGCTCCGCAGATCAGGCGGGAGTTCCGGGGCCAGGCGGCCCAGGAGTTCGCTCTCCCTATCCGGGGCGGGATAGCCGACTTCACAGAGGATGAAGCGATCCAGAAAAGCCAGGTTCTGCCGCAAGACGCCTTGGTACAGGCCGGTTTCATCCGAGGCGCCGTTGCTGTTGGCCGTTGCCGCGAAGCGGAACATCTCGTGGGGGCTGATGATCTCGCCGCCATTTTCCGGGATGCAGAGGGGGGAGCCGTCCAGGACGCTGTTCAGACCGGCGGCGGTGGATGGGTCCAGCAGATCAATCTCGTTGAGGAGGAACAGGCCGCCGTATTTCATGGCCAGACTCAGGGGACCATACTGAAAAACCATCTGCCCGTCCCGGACGCTGAGATGGCCGACCAGATCAGGGAATTCCAGGCGGCCATGTCCGGACACTTCAAACACGGGGTAGTTGATTCTGGCGGCCAGTTCCTTGACCAGGCTGGTCTTGCCGCTGCCGGTGGGGCCGAAGACATAGAGCGGATCGGACTTTTCCAGGAACCAGACGATGACGTCGCGGCTGGATTCGTGGAAGAGATAGTCCGAGTCGGCTGGCGGGCTGTAGGGGCCGGGTTTGTCATAGCCTTTGATGAGCCGGCCGGAAGGCCGTCCACTGAAGACCTGGCCGGCATCCAGATCGACGGCCTGTAAATTGGCGAGTTCGTTGTGCATATTGGTTCTCCTTAATGTATGGGGCTAAGTTGTAGCCGCTCGAAAGGGCGGCTGATTTTTTGGGCTGACGACAGGAGTGAGTCCAGTTGATTTTCATCCACTTGTTTCAACTGGCCAAGGCTGGATTTGAGCAGATGCTGGTCGATGGTGGCCCGGCCCGGCATCCGGGAGACCTTGAAGCGGTAGCGGTTGCCACTTATCCACTGGCCTGACTTGCCCATGATGGCGGCGATGGCCTTTAGCTGTTCCTCACGCTCCTTGATTTCTTCTTCGAGACGGGAGCGCGCGGCCTTCAAATCGGCCAGGGCGGACAGTTCCGGCTCCAAGGCCGGGTGGCTGTCGCCCTGGAATTTGGGACAGTCGCGGTTATGCCCGCACCAATCACACAGGGGATCGAACCCTTGCTGATAGGCTACTTGGCCCAGGTCGGCTCGGCCGGAGCGGATTTCCTCCATGTGGCTCCAAAGGCCGGCGCCTGTTTGGAAAAGCACCTTCAGCACCTCATCGTTCGGTGCATATGGCCCAAACGCCTTGGCCGACTGAGGGGCCACGGTCAGTACAAACCCATGGATGGAAACCGAATCAGCATCTTTTGGCAGTTGGACGCCCAACTGACGAGAGGCCAGTTCCGAGAAAGAACAGTACTCTGAACAAGCAGGTAAGGACGAACCCTTTACAAATACGTTATTCGCGAAAACCGCCTGGCTCCAATAACGATGCAGTAATCCAAGCTGTCCATAGAGTTGCGCTTCATGGGAGCCGTAAACATGGTCCCGTAGCCGGCCGACGCTCTTGAGCTCAATGACGGTCACGGCTTTAGCCTCCTCATCAAAAATCAGCAGATCAAGATGCGCCTTTATGGGAACACCATTGTGTTCAATACTTATCTCCAACTGAGAAATAAACTTCTGGCCGGCAGCGGTCAAAGCCTCCTCGACACCGTATTCCAGCCAGTGCCCTCGACGGAGTTGTAGTAGCGTTTCCAGGGACAGGGATGTCGGCTCGCCATTGAGCTTTCGGGCAACCACCGCCCTGGGACAGGTCAGGCCCCGAGCCAGATCAGACATCCCGAGATAGGTTCGTCGATCACCGAGGTTGGAGGCGGTATGCGCATGGGCGGCCGCTTCCAGCCCGGAGGCCAGAAGCGACAGTAATTCTTGTGCTTTCATTGATTTTCTCCAATAAAAAAGCCCCTCTCGGGGCCGGGCGTGTCTCGATATTTAAATGTTGAGAATCAGGCGGCGTCAGCGTAGCGCCACCAGATTTTCCGTTCGGCGTTCCGGCGGAAGCCGGCGGCGCTCAACATCTCTTTTTTGGCGGCCGTGTGGCCGGTGGCGATGACGCAGGCCCGGCCGTCAGGCGTCGTGACCAACTGGTAATTGATGCCCTCCAAATGCGGCAGCTTTTTCAGAATCTCGTTTTCCGACTCTGCGGGCGGTGTGTTTCCAGGTTCCAAGTCGCTGGCCGAGCTTGAATCCGGTACGACTGACCGGTTATCAAGGGTCGCTTTCTTTCGCTCCTTTCGGGACCGGCCGCAGGCCGCCTCCCCGTCGTCGTCCTCAACGACCAATCCAACCAAGGCAGCCAGGGAATATCTCCGGGCATAGGTCAGCGCCGAGCCATACCCCTGCGGATCAGCCTTCGGCAACGGCATCACCATCAGCGACGCCTGCCACTGCCCGCTGGCCGCGTGGATCAACTTCGTCACCAAACCCAGATGGCCCTGTTCCGCCGGAACCGAATACTGTACCAGCCAAATCCCGTGCTTGAGCAAAGCCTCCCGTGAGGCTTCCACCACCGAGTTCAAGGTGGCGTAGCGAGCCTTGGCAAAAGGGTTCTCCCGGTCTTTTACGGCCGGGCTGATCTCCGCCTGCACTTTCAGCATCGCTCCCGACAACTCATTGATCGCCTCCGAACATAAATTTTCCATACGTTACCTCCTAAAATGGAAAACCGCCGTGAGCCGGAGGCCCACAGCGGTGCGGTTGACAACAAAAGGGATGTCATTTCAATATGGTAATATATATTTGAAATAATTCGAGTAGCATCGTCTCAAAATGGGGTAATGCACTGAGATAAAGCTGCCGTCATAGAGCAGTTTCGGGTGGATTATAGTCTGGCCGGGGCAATTAATGACCTCACCAGCCTTCTGCAAATGTCAAATAAAAGGAACCCTTAGAAAATAGTTTTACTTATATCTATCTGATGACCGGGTTCTTACTAAATGCAACCATGCTTGAATATGGCTCTAATATTTATGGCCCACATCGTGGGCCATAAATTAAACATGGGCTCAGCTTAAATAATCGGCATAGCCTTGGTTGTGGGGAGACGCTTTACAGGGCCTTTTAGAAAGCGTCGTGACAACATTTACCTCTATAGCCATTCTAAGTGAAAACTATGTTCCCGCTTAGGATAATTCCATCACTATGCACTGTCTGATCGCAATCAAAAATGATGCTGTGGACCACTAATGTTGCTTTGAGTGCTGATCTATTTAGTTATGCCCCTGAACCGGGTGCGGTTTATATAATTCTTCCAGATAGGCTATTTCATGGGCCGAGAGGTTGACCTCGACGGCCTTGACCGCATCTTCCAAGTGGCTTATTTTGTTGGAGCCGATAATGGGTGCGGCTACCGGGTTCTTGTGCAGGAGCCAGGCCAGAGAAATTTGGGTTCGAGCCAGGCCTCGTTTTTCAGCCAGTTCCGAGACCCGGTCAATAACCGGCCTGTCCGCGTCTTTGTTGTGATCGTATTTGCTTTCCGCGATTTTGTCGGTTTCATGCCGTCTGGTCATTTCGTTCCAAGGGCGGGATAAACGTCCGGCAGCCAGCGGGCTGTAGGGAGTCAAGCCGACGCCCAGGTCCCGACATAAGGGAATCATCTCCCGTTCATCTTCCCGATAGATCAGGTTATAGTGATTCTGCATGGAAATAAACTTTGTCCATCCATGCCTTTCAGCCACATGCTGCGCTTTTTGGAATTGCCAGGCCCACATGGCTGAGGCCCCGATATAGCGAGCCTTGCCGGCCTTTACTACGTCATGCAGGGCTTCCATGGTTTCTTCGATCGGGGTGCCGTAATCCCAGCGGTGGATGATGTAAAGATCAACATAGTCCAGGCCCAGACGCTCCAGGCTATGGTCAATCTCACTCAGAATCGCCTTGCGGGACAAGCCGCCCCCGTTGGGGCCTGGGCGCATGGTTTGATGAACCTTGGTCGCAATAACCACTTCATCACGGTTGGCGAAATCCTTTATGGCCCGGCCCAATATCTCTTCGCTTCGGCCGAGGCTGTAGACGTTGGCCGTATCAAAGAAGTTGATGCCCAGTTCCAGGGCTTTTTGGATGACCGGCCGGCTTTGCTCTTCGTTAAGCGCCCATTTATGGACCCAGCCTTCCGGGTCGCCGAAGCTCATGCAGCCAAGACAAATGCGGGAAACATCCAGGCCGCTGTTGCCTAATTTTGTATATTCCATAGCCTTTACCTCCGACTATTTTCCAGCCAGAATTGCTTGCGGTTCTGGCGCTGTATTCTCTCGCGCCTTACTTCCAACCTTGGCTGAAAGGTTTGCGGCCACGTTGCGCAATCGTTCAGTTGGCAGACCAACTGTGTCACGTGCGGCTATGGCGTACTTTAACTGAGCGACTCCACCGCTTTGTCCATCTCAACCCTGATGGCTATACGCTGGGGGCAGGCCTTTTCACACTCTCCGCACTTGATGCATTCGGCCGCGCGCTTCTTGCCGTGACCGCCCACATGCCAGCCTTCCCAAGTGAGAGCTGCGGCCTTGTCCTTATATAAGGTCAGGTAGTTCATGGCGATGAAAGTGCCAGAAATACCGATGTTCTCAGGGCAGACCTTGGCGCAGTAGTCGCACACCGTGCAGGGAATGAGCGGGATGGCGGCCAGAGCCTTTTGGGCCTCGGCCACTGTGCTTCTTTCCGCTTCGGTCAGGGGAGTAAAATTATTCATGAACGAAAGGTTATCGTCCATCTGCTCCAGGGAGCTCATGCCGGACAACACAGTGAGCACGCCCTCGAGACTGGCGGCAAAGCGGATGGCCCATGAGGCCAGGGATGCGTCGGGATTGACCTGACGGAGAATATCGGCCACCGGTTCAGGCGGGTTCGCCAGGAGTCCCCCTTTGACCGGCTCCATGACGATGACGGGTTTCCCGTGCTTCCGGGCCGTTTCGTAACAGGCGCGTGACTGAATCGCCGGGTTCTCCCAGTCGGCATAATTGATTTGCAGTTGCACGAACTCCGCTTCCGGGTGCGCGCACAAAATTGCCTCCAGTTCTTCAGCCGTGGCGTGAGCGGAAAAACCCACGTGCCGGATCAGGCCCTGTTGTTTTTTCTCCAGCACGAAATCCCACATGTTAAAATCATCAAAGACCTTTGTTCGGCCCGCGCCAAGATTGTGCAGCAGGTAGAAATCGAAATAGCCCGCCCCGGACTGGTCCAGCGAGGTTCCGAATTGCCTGATGGCATCCTCACGGTTATGGCATTGAATCCAGGCCGCGTTCTTGGTTGCCAACTGAAAGGATTCACGCGGATATCGCTCCACCAGGGCCTGACGGATGGCGTCCTCGCTGCCGGGATAGGCCCAGGCCGTGTCAAAGTAGGTAAAACCAGCCGACAGAAAGCGGTCGACCATGGCCTTGACCTGCTCGATATCAATGTTTTCTCCGAGCTTTGGCAGGCGCATCAGGCCAAAACCGAATTTTTTTATTTCTTGGCCGAGATATGACATAGTGTCCTCCGGATTTCGGTTGGCCGGAAACTTTCTTTTCTGAAAGTTTCCAGCCTGGAGTTCTAAAAATCGCCTAAGGCTTATTCTTTCTTTACATCCGACAAAAGCTTCCCACCTGTCCCGATATTTTCCAGTTCATTTTCTTTCAGATAGACCACGAAGGTTTCCTTAGGCATATTCAATATTCTCGCGGCACTATCTGTAAACTCTTTGACTAATTGAGTTTTCTGCTCTTTGCTCAGCTTGCTCGATTCCATGGTGATAACCGGCATTTTGACCGTCTCCTCTATTAAAATGTATTGAATAAATTACACCACTTTCCATCTTTCAGAAGGTATGGCTCTTGGTTGAGGCTAAGGCGTATCTATTTAAGCTGTCCATATTCCTCATCTGAAACCGGCTCCAGCCACTCCGTGGAGGCCCCTTCCATCGGAACGCTGATGGCCAGATGGGCGAACCAACTGTCTTTAGCCGCGCCGTGCCAATGCTTGACTCCGGCCGGGATATCAACCACATCTCCGGCCGTGAGTTCCCGGGCCGGCTGGCCCTCCGCCTAGTACCAGCCTCGCCCGTTGGTTACCAGAATGGTTTGGCCGCCTTTCTGGTGAATGTGCCAAAAATTGCGGCAGCCAGGTTCAAAGGTTACGTTGGCAATGAGCGCTTCCGCGTTGCTCAGCATTTGAATATAGCTGGTGCCGGTGAAGTATTGGGCGTAATCGTCATTGGTTCCTCTGGGGAAAACGCCGTTTTCGGTAAGTAGAAATTTTTCCATAATTTTTTACCACCTTTCGGAGTGGGTTAATTCAACTTATTGCGGCAAGGGGATGCTCATGGCCACTGATTTTTTCTTAGGGCCTTGATGAGGCCGAGTCTTTCCATCCAATTTTTGCTCGCTCAGCCACTTTTGCAGATGAGCGGCGATTTCCTGGTTATTGAGGTCGGCGAAAGGCGCGTGGGTATTGCCTTTGAGGCCGATCTCCGGAAGACGTATCACAGTGGCGTTGCCGCCGTGGCGATTGACGGCCTGGGCAAACTGGCCGGCCCGGGCGCTGGCGATGCGCCAGACATCGACGTTGAAGACTTCGCTCGGCTCGGTGGAAATATTGTCGCCATAAACTATCAGAATAGGAGCCTTGGTCAGCTTTTGGAAATCTTCCAAGGGCACCATGCGCGGGGCCATATGGATATCAACGGTTTCGGCTTTGGCCGGGATATCGGCCGGCCGTTCGCCCTCCGGGAACACGAAGGCCCCCGGTTCGTAAGCCACCACAGCCTTCACCAGATCAGGGGCGGCCATAGTTGTGAACCAGCCGTATTGGCCGCTGTTGGAGTGGGTGATAAGAATGGCCGGGCCGGTCTGTTCGAGCAAGGCGGCCATGGTTTGCCCCATGAGGCTCCGATATTCGTTGGTCATGGGTTCTTCGCCGGTATTGGGCGTCTGCTGCCGAAAAAATTGGTCTATGGACGCGGCGTCCTGGGGAAACTGGACGCCCGGATAGATCGCGGGCGGATTGGGCGGCACCCATTCTCCGTTGCGGAAGGCGTTCCATACGCCGCTTTCCCGGGCCGTGGTCGGCACCGCGCCCGGATCGTCGGAACGGGCCTGAGTATAACCGGCCCGGCCCCTTCTGGGCTGATCGACGATATAAACCGGCCAGTCGTCGCGGGTCAGGAGGGCCTGGAAGCCTTCCCGCCCGTCGGGGGTGGATTCCCAGCTTCGGCCGGACTGTCCCATCCCGTGCCACATGATCAAGGGGTATTCCCTGGCCTGGGCGGGAATATAAAATTGGGCGTAGCCATGATCTCCGTGGAAGGTGTCGCCGTCCGGTTTTTTAGTGACCGTGCCGCCGAAAAACAGACTGCTCATGGTTTTGAGGGTGATTGGTTTGACCTCTGCCTGGCCCAAAGCGGCGTCATCCGGGGCCAGAACCCAAGACAAGCCAATGGCCAGAAGCAACACCGCGCAATTTTTGATAGTTCTTTTCATGGTTTTCTCCTGTCGCACATGATCTGTTCTTAATTTATCAGGGCCGGGCGGAAGTAAATAGACCATTCCTGCCTAATTTCTGCCTATTTCTCTAAAACAAGTGACTATGGGGATAATTTGTGGCAGGATAGACCTAAAGGCGGCAGGAAATGGTTACTTCGATATTCCTTAAAGCGCCACAGCAAAAACCGAGATTAAGACCTCAAAGCCTTATTCAGAGAGTTTGTATAAACTGCCTTATTTTATTTGCTAATGCAGCAGAAGGCTATTCCGGGAGGGTGATCTGATCATTATGGAGAGTAATCGCGTTGATGCGGAAAAAAGCTGGCTATTACTGAGGGACGGTATTTGGCGGAATACGCTTACCGGCCCGGGAACGCATGAAACCGGAATCAAAGGTTTTGCCTTTCATCGCCAAGTGAGCAACCAGGACCCTAAGCCGCATTTTTTTCAACCGGTAATCATTGTGGTAGCCCAGGGGAAAAAAATGATCCGAATAGGTGATGAAGAATTTAAATACGGCGAAAACATCTGCTTCGTGGCCGGCGTGGACATGCCGGTTACCAGCTGCGTCATGGAAGCCAGCGAGGAAAAACCATATCTTTCCATGTCGCTGTATCTGGATACCGGCCTTATAGCCGGCCTGGCTTCAAAGGTGCCGCCCTCGACCGGCATCGGAGGCGGATTGACCATGGGAGCCATGATTCAGGAAGTCGAGCCGGATTTACTGGACGCCTTCTTGCGGCTGTTGGAGCTGGCGGAGAGACCGAAACAGATTCCGGTCATGAAAGAGCTGCTTATCCAGGAGATACATTATCGGCTGCTGGCCAGCCCCTTCGGCCATGTGCTGCGATCACTGAATACTTTCGGGTCGCAAGGGTATCAGATCGCCCAGGCAATTTCCTGGCTGAAAGAGAATTATACGGAGCCTCTGCTGGTGGAACAACTGGCCGATCGAAGCAACATGGCCCCTTCCACCTTTCACCGATATTTCAAGGAAGTCACCACCCTGAGCCCCTTGCAGTATCAGAAACGCCTGCGATTGGGCGAGGCCCAGAGGCTCATGCTGTCGGGAGATCATGACGTCACCCAGGCCGCCCTGGCCGTGGGCTACGAAAGTCCTACCCAGTTCATACGGGAATACAAGCGGCTTTTCGGTGAACCTCCGAGGAGGAATATAAAGCATATTAGAAACATGCCGCATGATTATGAACAAAGCCTGGCCTCGGCTTAGTTTTGGGTTTAATCAAAAAGTAAAAACATTTTTCCATGATGACATCACCAGAGAAACTGCTTTGGCTGAGGGAATGAAACGCCACCCTGAGCTTAACCCCACGACGGCATGGTTGACAACAATCAAGATGTCATTTCAAGATGGCGATATATACCTAAAATTATTATAAAAGCATTATCCTGCCCTGGGCTGGAAAGCCCAGGGCAGGTGCGTTTTAAAAAGGCCGTTAAGCGGCGGCGGGCGTTGGTTCATCCGTGATATTCGCGGATACATTGGCGGGAGAACCTTCTGGCTGTGTTTTGGCGGCCAGGAAGGCTTTGCCGGAGTTGAGGATCGGGGTGGTGCCGATCTTCACGCTCTTGAAGATAGCGGTCTGGAGATTTTTGGCCTTCTCCTTCACCTCTGCGGCCGTTTGCTGGTCAACGTTCTCACTGGACATTTTCTGGTTCACATGGTTCACCCATTCGTCAACCAGTTTTTCCTTCCCTTGGAGTTTGGTCAAGAAATCAAGGGCGGACTGGGTGAGGTCTTTGAGGTTCCGGCTGGTGTAGCCGGCGGCCCGGAGGGTCTGGTTTTTGCTGTTCTTCTCGGCCGCCGCATTGGCCTTCTGGACTTCGGCGGCGACGGCGGGAACGGTCATCAGTTCCATCTGGCCGATCTGGGTATTAAGGGCGTCCAGCACGGTTTTCATGTCGGAAGCCTTAACGAACAGGCCTTCGGCCTTGAGGGCGGCGGCTTCATCCCCCTGGGAAACATCCAGTTCCTTCCGGAGATTCTGGAGCTTCTTGATCTGACCGGGGAGCCCCACGCTGAAAAATGCTCTCAGATGATCGACCAAAGCGGCGACCATCTTCTTGACCGCTACGATAATGGCCTCGACCCCACGGGCGATCTTGGCTTCGGTCGCCATCATCAAGGCTTTGTAAGCCTCACCGTTCTTGGTGGGGACTTCGCTGAAACTTTCGAGGCCGATCTGGCCTTTGGTCAGCCTGGTCAGGTTGCCGGTAATATCCTGGGCCGCAAACGAAGCCCTGGAAACCCCGTGGCATTCCATGAACTTTTTCCAATTGACCAGGTACTCTACGGCTGATTCGACTTTTTCTGCCATTTTTTCAGCCTCTTTCAATTGGGTTAGGATGCCGATGATTTGTTGTACAGTTTGGATCATCTCGTCGATCACCTCGATGGCGGCCTCCTTCGAGATGTCGGCCTGCTCGTCGGTCATGCCATCGATAGAGTCAATAAGCTCAACAAGTGAGAAATCGTCTTCATCTTCGGCAGGCTCTTCCGCCAACATGTCTTCAATAAGATCATTGTTCATCATAATCGTAAATCCCTTCAAAATGTCTGATACATAACACCTTGCTAAGTGTGGGACGATACGCCCATAGAATGATGGATAGGGAAATATGATCATTTTTGAAGTGGAGAAAATACGGTATCAGGAGCGTGCATTATTCGGCGGGTGGAAGAAATCAAGATCATTAAAAATTAAACAACATCTTCGATCCAGGCAACCGGTCCGACAGCCGGCCGGGAGGTCGACGAACCTGGGCCCGAATCATACACTGCCATTCATTCGAACGGATCTCCATCCATAGCCACGATATCATCTATCGGGATAACAGACCCATCTAGCATTACAAGTGTTTGCTCGTATTCATTGATCTTTTTGACCGCCCCGGTTTTGACGACGTAAGCGCCGCCCGCCTTGCGCTCATCCGGCAGAAAGTAGGTGACGGATATTTCAGGGCGATCTGAGCCTTGGCCATTGGTGCTGACAAAACCCACAGAAAACCCATCAGCATAGAAAATAAAAATCTCATTATAAACACTAACCTTTCTGCATGCCGTTTCCATGGGGCAAACAAGCTCAATCGCCTGGGTAATAATTAGGAATCACCATTTTTATCATTGTACCACTTGCCATAATAGATTAGATACGTCCCGTTCGGCTCCATGCACCATTGTCCGATGCAATGGTGTAATTAGGTACGCTACCTCATTGCAGATTTCTTCGATTTCCGGGTAGTGAGCCTCCATCCGAGGAGCAGCCAATTCAAAACGGGTAATAAATGTCGCGACCGGGTCGATATCAAAACCAATCACCCGAGCATTGCAACGCATGGACTCCACCAAGCTTGTCCCACCGCCGATGAACGGGTCAAGGACGATAGCGCCACCAACTGAAGCCTGACCGAGATAGGTATCCCAGAATGCGTCCGCCTTTTCAGGGGTGAGCGTCAGCGCAGTAAGTATCGAACGAAACTGAGAGCCCACCCGCCGTGCAAACCAGCGGTGAACCCGGTACAATGGATTAGAGCCCTGTCCTTCACGTAGAGCCAATTCTGCGATTTGGGCAATAGGGATGCACCCTGTTTCCAATAAGGTACGCGTCGGCCAGCCGCCAAAGACATCATCTTTATGACTTGCCACCCCTCGCTTTATCTTATTTCTCTTAAACACGGAGCTCATTTGTATCCATAACCGCCGTTCTTTTCCGCCTTTTTTCCTGAGAACTGCGCCTTCGCTTCAAAAATTGCCATTCTATCATTCGAAGAAAGGGCCCCTTCTTTGACGATATGAAAGCCAATTATATCAGCGCCTTTAGTAGGCTCATTACGAATTGTTTTATCGCCATAGCGTGTTCGCGGAGCCCAGTAGCCAAGTAGGTATTCAAGAAAATCAGCAGCCAGCACTTCTCCAAAGTCGCCAGCACGGATACTTGGCCCTGGTGCATTTTTTGGGTCTGGAAACTTTATGGAATGGAGATACTCTTTACGCGAACAGTTGTACCCTTTGCGCCAATAGTCAATTTCGCTGCCAAAGCAGTAGTGGTTGCGAAAGTGTTTCGCCCATGCGGAGAGCACAGCCTCGTCGTTCTCATGACGGAACTCCCAGACTTCGACCTCCTTGCCGTCGGTAGTCTTCAATCGTTCCTCAGTGTCGGCGAACCATTTAATGCGTTTAGAAGTCCAGGGCATCCAGATACAGTCCTTGCTTGAGCTAAAGTTTGCTTGAACAGACCGCTGCTTTCTGTAACATCAGACGTTTAGGTAATTTCTAAGAATCGCGCTTTTAGTTGGATCGTCTGGTGCATTTCAATAAAATCAACTTATTATTCGAAATTCTTTCCAATCCGAGGCGACCTTAAATTCCAAATCATTCTCCAAGGCCTTGAAGTGCTCCCGCCCGCAATGAATTTTTAACTTTTCCTTGAGGCGCAGTTCGGCTTCTTTGGCGCTTCCTTTGGTTTCCAGGACAAAATATAGCTTTTGGGCTCCATCGCGGTCCAGGTAGACGGCCCAATCGGGGTTGTAACTCCCTAAAGGCGTCTCGATTTTGAATTTGGACGGCAGTTTGAAGAACATTTTTACGTCCGGGTCGTTGTCCAGGGCTTGGGCGAAGGGCTTTTCCACGGTTTCGCTGTCGTAGACGATGTGGTCGTAGAGGCTATGGCCGACAGGTACCGCGTTGTTGTCCAGGCTGGCCAGAAGTTCTTCGCTGTCGAATATTTCCTGGACGTAATACTCCTGGCCGGCCAGCTTCATGTAGCGGATGCCGTCTATTTCCAGGGAGTGGATGGCTTCGTTGATCAGTGGAATGCTCTTTTCAATGAAAAGTTGCGGATTGTTGACGAAATCAGTCAGGCGGCCGCTTTCGATCAGCAGGTCGCGGCCCAGTTTGAGAGTCAGGCCGCATTCCTCCTGCCAGATCAGAAGAATATCAGGCAAGGGGTTGGCCGCTTCCAGGTCGGCGGTGCGCAGGCCGCGTTCGGTGTGGGTGACGCCTGACTTTTCGATGTTGAGGTCGGCGGTCTGGGTCACCATGCGGGTTTTGGGGATCGGCTCCATAGTCTTCAGGGCTTTGAGGCATTTGGCCGTAAGTTCGGCCTGATCGACTGCGACCCGGTAGGTGGTCTTGTGTTTGATGCGGTCCCAGATGGCCATGAACTCGGGCGACAGCAAGGCCCGTTTGTTGAGCTTGACCGTAACGTCTTTGGAGGCGTCTCTGATTTTCGGCCGGTTGTCGGCACGGCGGATGACCGTTTCCAGCTTTTGGCGGGCGGCTTCGAATTTCTGGGGCAAGTCCAGAGTTCCGTCCCGCAGGGCCTCTTTCATGGTCTGGGCCATGCGGCCGCTCTTGTCGATATACTTCTTTTTCTGGAAATGATCGACCAGTTCTTTGGCCTCGTCGTAATCTATGGTCTTCTCTTCGGTGATGACAGCGGTATAGGTGAGGCCGGAGATGGATTCGCCAGCCAGCGGGGTTTGGGGGCTGGCTTCGACCAGCCTGGCCACCGCCTCGGCGGCCGGGGTCAGTTCGGGCGGCAGTTCCACCTGGCCGGCGTTTAAATCGGCCGCCAGTTTTGCCGTGGCGGAGCCGTCATCTTGCAAGTAGCCCTGGCGGGTCAGTTCCTGGACGAACTGTTCCGCCTGAGCCGGGGCCAGAACCTTTTCAACCGTCTTCGGCTGCTCATAGGTCAGACCGGAGAAAAGAGCGATTTCCAGCACCCCGAATTTGAGGCCGGTTTCGTCCTCGATTTCCTTCTGCAAATTCTCGGCGAACTCGGCAAAGCTTTCACTGGCCATGACGTGGAGGATGTTGATGTTTTTGTCCTCCAGGCGTTCGCCGTCCTGATTGACGCAGAGGCGCAGGCCCCGGCCCACTTTCTGACGGCAGGTGAAGGTGGATTTCTGCTCCAGCAGGGTGCAGACCTGGAAGACGTTGGGATTGTCCCAGCCCTCTTTGAGGGCGCTGTGGGAGAAGATGAAGCGCAGGGGGCTGTCAAAACTTAAGAGCCACTCTTTGTCTTTCATGATGGTGTTGTAGGTGTCGTAATCATCCTGGGAGTCGCCCTTGGTGTTTTTATAATGGCCCTTCTTGTCCTGGGAAAAATAGCCATCATGTACTTTTTCGACCGGCAGGGGGAAGCGGCTTTTCAATTCGGCGAATTTAGGCAGGGCCATCAGTTCGTCGTAACATTCCGCGAACATCAGGGCGTAGGGGCCGGGCGAGCCGTCTTCGGTCCGGTATTTTTTGACTTCATCAATAAAGAACAGGGACAAGACCTTGACGCCATGCTGTTTGTAACGCAGTTCCTTCTCCAGATGGGTTTCAATGGTGCGCCTGATCTGGGCTCGGCGGACGGCGTTTTGATCTATATCACCCAACGGCTGACTGTAGCGGACGAACTCGGTATTGTCGAATTCCACTGCTTCAAAGTCGGGGGTGCAATCGATGCCGGCCACCTTGTAGCCCTGATAGAGCTCCCGTTCGCCGGAGAGAATGAACAGATCGTCGCCGGGCTTGACGGTCAAGGCTTTGCGGGTGACCACGCCGCTGACGGACCGGACGTCTATCTCCAGCCTGGCCCGAAAGCCCTTGTCCTGCCTGGTGGAAATGAGGCGCACATAAGGCTGGTTGTGGGCGTGGGCCACCTGGCTGGAGGACACGCTGATCTGCTTGACCAGGCCCATCTGATAGGCGTCCACCGGGGTCAGGCGGTAGACAGTATTGATCTTTTCCCGGTGCGTAGCTGAATAACGCAGTACACACAAGGGGTTCAGGCTGGCTATGGCCTCTTTAGCCTTGGGGGTGTTGTCCACGCTCTGAGGTTCGTCGATGATGACGATGGGGTGGGTATCCTGGATGAAACGCATGGCCGTTTCACCGTTGAGCCGGTCCTGGGCCTGGTTGATAACGTTTTCGCTCTTGCGGAAGGCGTCGATGTTGATGATCATGATTTCTATTTCGCTGGAGGTGGCGAACTGGCGGACGTCGGACAGGCGGGCGCTGTTATAGATGAAATAGCGGTGGGGCACATGGTCATAGATCAGGGCGAAATGTTCTTCAGTGACGGCCAGGGATTTTCTCACCCCCTCGCGGATGGCCACCGACGGCACCACGATGATGAATTTGGTGAAGCCGTAGCGCTTATTCAACTCCAGGATGGTCTTGGTGTAGACGTAGGTCTTGCCGGTGCCGGTTTCCATTTCCACGCAGAAGCGTTTGTCGGCGGCTGAATCGCTCAGGGGTAGATTGTGGCGTTTCTGCACGGCCTTGAGGTTGGCCAGAAGCGTGGCCTCGTCGATCAGCAAGGCGTTGCCGAAGCCATACTCACCTTGGAACAAGGATTGGCGGCCGTCATTGAGATCGAACTGCCGATAACGCTTTTCCTGACCGATGAACAGATCGGCCACCGCGTTGACCGCTTCAGTCTGGAAATCCTGGTGTTTGAATTTCAGTTTCATGGTTACACGAATTTGAAATCAATGCCCGCGTCTCTAAGGGACAGCTTGGCGTTGCTCATGGCCGTCATATCAGGGAAGCAGTCCTGGCCGAAGATGATGCGGGCCGGGGCCAGAGCGGCCATCTGCTTCACGGCTTCGGTGGAGAGGTCCTTCTCAAGGCAGACCAGCAAGAGGGAGTCCTCCCGCACGGAATAAACGGTGAAGCCTTCGATATCAAGAGGCATCACCGACTCAGTCAGGGGCAGGCCCTGCTTGAGCATGATTTCGTAAACCATATCCAAGTCGGTGCGGTCGGGCTTGACCCGCTCGGTCATGCGGTTGAGGCGTTCTTCCAGCAAGGGCAGTTGGTCGCTGGTGATGGGGCTGGGGTCCCAGGTTTCCAGGTTGGAGCCGTCGAGTTTGAAGACTTTGAAGCCGGTGTCTGGTTCAGGTTTGCCTTCTCCGTCAAAGTCTAGTGTAGGGCTATCGTTAGTCAACTTAGCCTGGATTTTTTGCCCTGCCCGGCGAAGACGTTCCTTACCTATTTCGGTTAAATAATGAGGCTTCTGTAATGAGTCAAGAAATGCGATAGCGCTTTTGATGGTCGCTTTAGACTTTTGATCAACTGCCAGTAGCTGGATATCTAAATTTTCTGGTAATTGCACACAGATATATCGTCTTTGCTTTCTATCAGTATAATTCAGCGTCATAATGGCGTGAGCAGTGGTAGCGCTGCCAGAAAAAAAATCCAAAATCAAATCATTATCAGAAGTAATAAAAGATGCAAACCGGGCAATCAATTGAACGGGCTTTGGGTTGCTGAAAACAGGCTTCTCACCAAATAATTCTTTTAAATCATACGAGCCAATCCTCCCATCTAGTTCAAAAAGGCTAGAAAGCTTTTCTTCATATTCATGGGCGTAAACCTTTAATTCAACAATTTTATTATGATCATCTCCGAATAAGATTTTATCTTGGGATATCAGTTCGGCCATGGTCGATTCTGGAAAGCGATACCCTAATAGTGGCTGCGTACAAGCCTGCCCGGTTATAGGGTGCATTATGTCGTATCGATAACCTTCACGGCCCGGATTGTGGACAGACTGACTCCCGGTATAAACTCCATCAAAATCAATATATTTGTACCGATCTAAAGGCCATAGCTGTGACTTTTTTTCTCGAAACCATTTAGAATAAGCTTCTTGCATAGCGTCCAGGTCGTTATATTTTTCCTTTAACTCGTCCCCAATTTTTACAAGCAAATCCTTAACAGCGGATATTTTTGTTTTCCATATACTTTCTGTTGCACTTTTATTTTTCGCATAGCACATGGTGTACTCATGCTCTATAGCGATTTGAGTAGGATTATTATCTGTCGCATTTTTCCAGATGATGGTTCCTACGAAATTTTCTTCCCCGAAAGCCTCATCACAGAGCTTACGGAGGTTATGAACCTCATGGTCATCGATTGAGATGAAAATAACCCCATCGTCGCGCAGCAGGCTGGCGGCCAGGCGCAGGCGGGGATACATCATGTTCAGCCAGTTGGTGTGGAAGCGGCCCATGCTTTCCGGGTTGGACTTGGTGGTCTGGCTGGTCACTTCTTTATAGCGGGCCAGGGTGTCCTTAAAATCGTCCTCATAGATGAAATCATGTCCGGTGTTGTAAGGCGGGTCGATGTAGATCATCTTGACCTGGCGATAATAGGAAGCCTGTAATAACTTCAGCACCTCCAGGTTGTCGCCTTCGATATAGAGATTCTTGGTGGTCTCGAAATTGACGCTCTCTTCCGGGCAGGGGCGCAGGGTGGCCGTGCTGCGCTTCTGGGCCAGCTTGAGGCATTCGGCTTTTCCTTTCCACTTAAACTCATATTTTTCGAAGTCGTCGTCGATATATTGGCCGCACAGGCTCAGGAGCTTGTCGATGTCCAGACGCCCCTCCACAAAACACTGCGGAAAGGCCGCTTTCAGCTTGTCCAGTTCTTCGGCTTCCACATCCTTCGACAGGCCGTCCATTATCTCGGTCATGGGTATAGGCTCCCGTATCAGCAAAATTTAGACAAATATACCACAAAAACGGCTCACGCGCCCGCCACATTGATGGCGAAGAGCCGAACGACCTCGGAGGTCAATTGAGTACCTTTGGCCACCTCCTCAAGGCGCTGCTCCAGTTCCGCGTCCAGCCGCATTTTGTCCAGAAAGAGAGTCTGCTCGGCGGCTTTAAAGTTTTGGCGCTGGGAATTCAGAAACTTCATGGCCTCCAGCTTCTCCAGAGGGGAGCTGGCCTGACCCAGACGGCTTTCAGCCTGGGTGATCTGGCGTCGCAAACGGTCCAGCCGCCGCTCCAGGTCCAGCTTGGCTTCCAGATTATAGGCTTTCAGCCGGGCAATTTCCTGGCTTTCGGCCAAATCAACCTCTTTGACCGTTTCCCGCCGAAAAGGCTCTGGGTCGATCAGCTTGTCCAGGGCGTCCGGGGCTTTGGGCTTACTCCGACCGTCCCGTCGGCCGTAGATTTCCCGGTCGGCCCGGTAGGAGGCCACCGGGAGCTCCATTATTCGGCGGCACTCGGCTTCATCCAGCACTCGGCCGGAAGCCGTGCGCCCGACCAGAACGCAGTAACGCCACTGATTGAAGAAGTTGGCCTTGATGGTGACTTCATAGAAGCCGATGCGGCAGGGCTCCAGTTCGGCCTCGACCCTGATTTCGCCCCGGTCGGGAATGCCCCGCCAGAATATTTCCCCTAAAATATTCTGGGCCAGCGGGCTGGTGATGGTGTACCAGCCGGTTTTGGGCAGGCTCCGGTCAGTCATGCTGTATTCGGACCGACGCGGGCGGGCTCCGGTGAAAACCTTTTCCGGCTGAAGGCCGATCTTCAAGGTACGGGTCTGGTCGTCGAGCTCATAACCTTCTTTGCCATCGAAAAACCAGCGGGTCACGGCCCACAGGGAGTCGTTGACGGCCTTGACCTTGTCCTTAAGATATCGGGGCGAAACAACGGCTTGGCTATGAATTTCCTGGGCAAAGCCGCTGAACAGAATATCCTCGGCGCTCCGCACCAGAGCCTTATTGGCCTCCTTATGCTCTTCCAGCAAGCGCTCGAAAGCCGCCTCGATCTCAGCTTTGTCTCTGGCCTGGGCCGCCGTCTGGCCGTATTCTTCAGCCCGGCTGAACTGCCCCAGCCAGTCCTCGGCCAGGCCGAAAACTCCGTCGAACTGCAAAAGGCGCTTGTTGATCAATTCCAGCAGACGAACGTCAGAGAAAATTTCCCGGCATAGAAAGTTGACCACCAGCACGTCGTTGGCCTGGCCCTGCCGGTGACAGCGGCCCACCCGCTGCTCCACCTTCAAAGCGTTGTAGGGCAAGTCATAATTGATGACCAGAGAACAGAATTCCAGGTTAAAACCCTCGGCGGCCAGGTCGGTGGCGATGAGGATGTCGGCTTCGTTTTGAAAACGGTCCATCAGGCCGTAGTCCCGGCTGTTGCGGCCGTTGTAGGTCAGCACCCGGCCCCGGAAGCGCCCCTGGTTCAGAAGCCGGAAAAGGTATTTCTGGGTGGCGGTGTTGTCAGTGAAGATAAGGGCCTTGGGGGCAGCCCCGGCCTTTTTAAGGCGGGCCAGACTCTGCCGGAGCACCTTGAGAAAAGCCCCGGCCTTGGCCCCGCCGTCCAGTCCCTCACAGAGGCCCAGCATCTCCCGGAAGAGATTCAGTTCAGCGGCCACGTCCTCGTCGCCGGTATTCTTCCCCAAGCGGGAGATGACGCCCCGGAGAGTCTGGCCGAAAGCGGCCGGGGATGAGGAGAAAGAGCGCCACAGCATCAGGGCCAGATCATAACCGTCCATCTTGGGAAAGGCCGCCTTGACCGGCCGCTCCAGGTAGTCGGTCAACAGGCCGTGAAGCTGACGCTCCTCACCGGTCAAGGCATATTCGCAGGTGATGGCCAGGCGTTGGGGGATTTTCAGATAACCCGCGACCTCATCGCGCCGGGTACGAAAACAGTAGGGCCGCAGCCGCTCGGCCAGTTCCCCATAGTTTTCCGGGCGGCGGAAGTAACGGCGATAGAAGGCGTCTTCACTGTAAAAGACGCCTTCATCGATGAAGTTGATCAGGCCGTAAATGTCCAGGATGGAGTTCTGGATGGGCGTGGCCGTCAGGAGTAGCTTGAAGGCCCGGCCGACGGCCGCCTTGACGGCCGCCAGCTTCCGGCTCTCCCCGGAGTGGACGTGGCGCAAGTGATGGGCTTCCTCAAAGACGGCCACTTCCCACTCCACCTCGGAGATCAGGTCGGCCTGTTCGGCGGCGTAGTCATAGGTGGTCAGAATGGCTCCGGGTTGCCGGAAAGGGTTGTCCGCTTCTCCGGCCCCGTTTTCCGGGGCCGCAGCCGAGCCGTCAATGACAAACAGGGGCAGGCTGAAGCGTCGGTCAATGAGCCGCCGCCACTGCCCCAAAAGCGGAGCGGGAACGATGATGATGATTCGGCGGCAGCCCTCATGCCACCTCTGACTCAGCACCAAGAGGGCTTCATAGGTTTTACCCAGGCTTCCGTCGTCACACAGCACCGCGCCCCTGACGAACGGCGACCGCATGGCGAACAAGGCGGCGGCCACCTGAAAGGGAAAAATCTCGATCTCCGAAGAGGCCAGGGCCACGGTCAATCTATCCCGACCGTAGGCGTAATCGGCCAGAGCGCGAGCCTTATAGTAAGCGTGGAACGGTGAAAGTCGCACGTTCGGGAAGAAATCCTCAATATTCTAAACATAAAGCCGGAATGGCCAACATCGACCCAATGCCTGGGCAGCTCGATTCAACATATCGAAATTATACCATAACCTTGGATCACCCAACAGAGGATAGAATCGCGTTCATAAGGGAGGCTCACCAAGCCCTGGAAGGATGTCATCCGGGTGGAAACGGCTTATCTAAGGTAGAGATACTGCTCATGGGTTTAGCTCGTCCAAGCCGAGGCGGGAGCCTATCAGACACGCCTCTTGGCGATGGAATAAGCTTTAAAACAGGAAACTTAGCAAGCAGTTGGGATGACTTCGCGAAGGTCGGTTCTCAGACAAATATAGGCTCACGGGGTTATGACTGGCCGGAGGTTGCCTCCTCCAGCCAACCCAGGTTATAACGGGCGAAAATGAAAACGCAGAACCGCAGGACCGCAGCGAGCAAAATTCGGTAAAGTAAATTTGCGGTCGACAGGTCCCCCACGCTCCCGCCATGGCAATCGCCGCCAGCACCATGTAGCCTGGCGGGAAAAAGAGAACGACCGGCAGAGTCACGCCGTCTCTCCTTTTGAGGCCCGCCCTTCCGACCCCATGGACTGAAATGCAATGTCGAAAAATGGCTTCTGCGGCGCTGCGTTCTATGCGGCCTCGTTGCTTGGGGTATACGACCCCTCGACCGCATAGAACGCAGATGGCCATCACTTAAAAAGAGCGTCTACATTACGCATGGCCTTTTGGCGCTCCTCTTCGAGCTCTTCCGGGTCAGGTTTGCCCTCCCAAGACGACGGGATGAACACCACCCCCGTCATATTTCGACCGTTGACCCACTTGTTGGTCTTTATTGTCCCAGCACTGGTATGGGCTAGACACCCCAGACGGTCCAGCGCAGCCAGTAGTGCCTTACGGTTGACACCTTTCGTCTGTTCATTGAAGGCCGGCGTCAACAGAAGGTACCACTTCTCATCACCTTCGCTCCAAGTATAGCCATCCACAGTATGGGGAGGATACGGGCTGGGGGAATCCAGGTCAATGAAACGGGAGGTGCCGGAGTGCCTGGCAATGTAGTCTTGAAGGTTCTTAATGGCTTTTATGTTCTCCAGGTTGCCATGGCCTTCTCGGTGGCTAAGCCAGATGTTGAACCACTCACCGGCAGCCTTTTTAGATGCCCCAACATCAAAGGGCAGCACTCCAAATGAGATGCCCAACTCCCCGGCGGCGGCAGGGAGGCTGAGTTTCCGAGCTACTCTCCTGACCTGCCCGGAAGCGTCCGGCGGGCAGTATTCTGAGACAAAAGCCTCCATCTCCTTCTTTATGAAGGCGGTGTTAGCTTCGAGATCAGCGCATAGAGCGGTCATAAAAGCACGAAATGGAGTTCCATAATAGCGACAGGCGTTATAGCTCAGGAGTTCACTGAGCTTGCCGCCGTCCGTCAGACCATGTAGCTCTTGAAAGGTGTTTTCCGTCTCCAGCCCATCGATAGGCAGGTCGATGACCCGAATCTCCTGCCCGGCCAGAGTGGTATATTTACCGAACTCCTGTATTTTATCGTTGATCGTCTGTTCTCCGGTGGACAGAAAGTTCAGGTGCCATTTATGAAGCGGCCTCCGGCTGGCATCAGCCCGCAGGCGGGCCTTACCCTGACCATTGGCTAGCATATAGGTGATCCTACTAACGTCTTCCGCGCGGGCCTGGCTAATCTCATCTAGAATCATGAGATTGTCGTTATGCAGAGTGGCCCCAACTTCCAAAGCGTTGTCCGTGGTTCGCCATTGCAGGATGTAACCCCGTGGGCCACCACCCCCGCAGACGCTGCCGACCACCATGGCCAAGGTACTTTTGCCGGTTGAAGACTCGCCGAACACATGGATACCGCCGCCCTCCAGACCGACCAGCCTGAGTAGAGGGCCGGTCAGGGCATAGCAGGTCAGGAGTTCCAGGAGGCTATTACCCCGGCAATAACGGCCGACGTGCTCCTGCCATTCGGCCAGGGTTCCGGAGACCTGATAAAGATTGTCCGTTCCCTCAGTCTGAAAATGTATTTTTTCCTCAAGCTCCCCGCCGAAGCTGGCGTCCGGCAGGATATAGGTATCGCCAGTCCAGCCAACACGCTGGACGCAGAGCAGGGGTAAATCATTCGGAGCCCCGTTCATGAGGTATTCCATTAAATACGACTGAGCCTTTGAGGATGTCGGGGATAGCTCCAGGCCATGATCAAGCAAGAGGCTGATCACGACCTCACCGCGTCCTTTCATATCCCTCATGAAGACGCTGACTTCTTTTTTGCGGCCGTCGGAAGTGGTAATCTCCACCAGCCTGGCCCAGCCGGCCCCTTCGGAGTTTCGCATCTTCCCCAGCACCTTCAAGGGCGAGCAGACCCTGACCGGTTCGCCGTCGCCGGTCTCGCTTTGGCGGTAAAGCCCATCTTTTTTATGGAAGAAGTTCATAGCCCGCCGGGTCTCCTCTGATCGCCGATATTTCCATAGGTCCGCCGGGCTGCGAACCCCGCATTGCTTTCCGCACTCAAATGGCAGATTCCTAATATACTCGCAGCCGATGGGGCCACGCCCTTGCCTCATCTGCGGGGTGTTAATCTTTTTCTCTGTCTCCTCGAAACTATAACCAGGGTAGCCCTGACTTAGCTCGTGGATCAGCTTTCGGCCGGCTTCGCCGAAAGAGGCCATAATTCTAATCATGGCCCACCAATGAGGTTCGGGCAGGGTATCTCTGTCTTTGGAACAGTGGGCTATAAAATCGCAGTTGAGAAGAGCCTCAATGCCGGATACGGGGTTGGCCCTGTTGTTGAAAGCCCGGATAGAACCAATGGCATCAGCATACAGTTCAGCCAGACGAGGCGATAAGACCGGCTCTTTCGTTCCCGCATCAAAGCCTATTCGCGGCTCCAGCGTCAAGCGTTCCAAGTCAGGGTAATCGAGATTAAAGAATTCCCAGGCACTGACCGGGACTTTATATCGGCCATTGTCGCCCCGTTTGATGTTGGGACAGCGCAGAAGGTGTCCGCGCCCCATGCAGTACAGACTCAAATCCAAAATATTGGGGATCGGAGCCGGAGCGAAGGCCATGCCTTGAAGTGCTCTGGCCATGTGCTTATGAATCAGGGGCAGTTCGGGATGTCCCGCCTCTCCGCCAAAGACCGCCGCCGGTATCTCAATGTGGCAGCCTTTTCGGCCACTTAGGTAGAAGCGGCAGTATCCCGGATCAACTTGGATTCTTTCCGCCAATCTTTCCAGTAGGTCTTTGGCTCTAGCGATAGCCATGTCCGGGCAAAACTTTAAATCTGAACCTGCCCCATGTTTGCAGTCGATGTCCATAATAAAATCCCCGTACCGAACGGGCTCGGGTTTACCTTTTTCCGGCTCGTAGGCGAAAGACATGGTGCTGAAGGCAGTGTACCCCTCTGCAATAGCCTTTTGGCGCTCCTCAGGTGTATCTTGGATCATGTCCCAAGGGCCGTAGGGCTTGTCGGCGCGTCCAACATAGATGTAGCGAATCTCGTTGTCGTTCATATTAAAATCTCCTTAAGAGTATTTCGCCCGGAATCACCGAACCGAGATGGACAGTGATACATTGGGCCATAAGATATACACGTAGATAAAAGTTTACATGTAAGTCGGGAGCGTTATGAAGTTACTGGGCATAAAGCGAAAGGGCAGCGGCTGTCACCAGCCGCTGCCCTAAGTCCGTCGTTAAATTCGAGAGTTACTTCTCGTTGTATCTCTGGAGCCAATCAATGAAGTCATCGCGTTCGTAGGCGATCTTCTTCCCGATCCTGACCTTGAGCTTCGGTCCTTCCCCCCGCATGTCGATGTTGCGGAGCGTCGACGCCCTGAAGATGCCCCCAAGATGCTTGGCCGCCTCTTCCCGGCTGAAGATCGGCGGCAAAGACTGCCGCAGCTTACTGAACAAGCATTCACTGTTTCCTAAGGCCATAAGACTGTCCCTCCTTTGATGTGATAGTTGGCGCTCGTCTTATATCGCGCTAACTCACATATAATAATCACGTTGTGTCTTTTTTAATGGACAGCAACATTAAGGTTGATGGAATAAAGCATGGCGTTAATGTTTTCATAAAAATTTCCAAGGAAATATCCTTTATGTTTTTTGGCTGAATATGCCTATCAGACATAAAATCGCTTTTAACAACAAAAACCATCTACAAAACAGTTTGTAGATGGTTTTTAAGGATTGGAAGTTATTTTTTAAGGCCACATGAAATATTAGCCACAAATTTGACCCCAAACTCAACTGATTATGATTAGATTAATAACTGCGGGTTGACCACACAGATACGAATCTTATCTAAATCCGGGTGTTGAGCGATCCTGTTGGCTCGCTGTAAAGCATCCAAGGCCGGCATGAGCCGCTTTTTATCAAGGTCATATACCCCTTGAAGAGCTTGGCGATAAGTAAATACATAGCGTCGATGCAACTTGATCCAGTCTTCAACTTTCTCGGCATCCTTGAGCGCGCTTAAGCCACTCGGCTTGAATGCGTATTCAGCATGAGGAATTAAGGTCTCGGCTATGTTGATCGCCAAAGCCATCGTCTCGGCGGAAACCTCAACAGGCCATTCAGGGAAGTTTGACCAGATATGAATAATCCCGGCGATCCTACAGGCCATACCGTGCAGCTTGCGCAAAAAGGCTTCCAGGGGCTTATTGTGCTCTTGCTGAGCTAACCGTTCATTTTTATCAGCGAAAGACTCCCAGTTTGCATGGGCCTCCGCTGATAAAGTCAGACTCTCCACTTTCCGCTTGTGCTCTGCCGGGAAAAAAGCCTCCAACATTTCATTTAGCGCGGACTCTAATTGCTCAATGGAAAAGTCGGACTCAGGAAACCTTGCTTCCGTTATCAAGCACGGGCATGAGGGATAGCACTCCCATTCAACTATCCTTCTGATAAACACCGGCATAAACCTGTCCATGAACCCCTGCTTCTTCAAATGCTTCCCCTTTTTTGTATGCGGGTGGAAAAAATCTCCAGCTAATCCCAATTGAATTGCGGATAATATATTAAGGCATGGATTATCAAGAATAATCCGCTCCCGGCTAGAATTATGGCTTATTCTCTCCGCGTCATAGGAATATATCATCGCATCCTCGTTGAGCGTTGCGGAGTCCATAATTTTCAGCAGCCACCCCGGCTCTTCTGCAAGTACGGCCCCGCACTCCCCTTGCGAACCCAAGGCTTTTATTAGTCCAATTCTCGTGCCGACATCAAGTAAATATTGAGGCCGACTTCCTATCTCGCACATTTCCCCGGCGGCCCTGTCCAACCATTCTGCATTTGATTCGAGCAAATCTTTGGCTTTCCGGTAGTCCAGCTGGCCATTGCTCAGGCGGCACTCTTTAACGATCTTGGCAAAAATTCCCTTTTCCTCTTCTTTGCTGGTTTTCTTTAAAAATCGAACCAGCCTCTCTTGTTGAGGGGATTCCATATCGAATAGGCGTTGCCGCTCTTCGATAAACTTAACGATAATCTTCTTGAAACGCTTGATAAAGGCGCTTTTTCGCATACCGGAATGGCCAATCAAAAGGCAGTATAGATTGACCGACTCTTCAACGCCGTTTTTAACCTGAATTGTAAAGTGCCCACACAGGCAAATGGAAATAATGCAAATAATGGAAATAAGGCATGTGAAATAATCAAACCCCGTCTCACGGCCTGTTATAACGATAAGCTCGTGAAGGGAACGCGGCACCCGCCAATTCTGAATGTCAACATGCTGCTCCGGCATCAAGCCCAGCGGCGACATGGGACTCTGGGACATTTGCCTACACAACGACTCCAGATAACTATTTAACGCCCGCTCATCGTACAATTTCTGGAACTTCTTAATGAGCGCAACATCATCGATTATGGCTTCCATCAACTGCCGAGCTGAGGGGGAAAGCGCAGGCGGAGTATAAAACACAGGCTGCGAGAAACCCTGGAGCGAATGGAGGGATTGTTGCGAAGAGTCAAGGCTAAATGGAGGGCCTGCTATGCTGACCACAGGGGTTCGCGTATAGCTGAGCGGATTTTCAGGCGTTAGTTTATGGTTAATAATACTATCCACTTCAGGCTTGCGAAATGCCGATGCGGGGATGATACTACCCTTACGCTCTGGCCTATTTTCTGATTTGAGGTTAACCGGACCTTGAGTGGTGCCAGTAACGGCAATGATTGACTTGGGGACAATGCTATTCGATGCCGAGGAGGGGTCAAACTCCAAGTCATCGTCGGGAGGGGAGAACTCCCAAAAATCGGACGGAGGGCGCGAGTTACTCATGGTCATCTCCTTTAATACGACCGCCAGAGGCATCCTGGCGGTCTGTTGTGCTTTGGTTACTTGACGATGCTTAGAGCTACGGTGTCATCAATGCTGTCAATACGGATGAGATCGGAGTCCTGGCATTTTAACCACTCTCTGATCAATAGCGGCAGGCTCTTGCCCAGCATGACTCCATAGGGAGGGTTCTTGGCTTCAAGGGCATTGTTCCTAAAAGCCTTCAGAAGTATTTTCGTGATCCGATTGCCTGGGATGTCCAGCTTGACCGACAGCTCCAAATCAGGGGTCGGCCCATGTTCTTTTATATACTCCACTACTTGGACGTACTCCTGCTCAATGGCCTTAGGTGACTTCCGGTTAGTCGTTTCTTGCATAACGCATTCCTTTTTCTTTGCGCTGACAAGCCAGAACTGCTGGCTTGTTAGCGCGCTTGAGGTTATAAAGCATAAATAACGTTAATCTTAGAACCAATTCTTTTCCGGTTGCGGGTAAGTGGATTGTGGGTTATAATAATTAACGTTAAATTCATACTCCCCTTGTATTTTTAAGGGGAGTATTTGGGATTGGCCTGAATCATTTCGTCAGGTGGTTTATTCGGCGCTCAAAGCAATAACGAAGCACGTCTCCAGGCCGGTAACGCACTTGGTGGCCGATCTTCAAGTAAATCGGGCCTTTACCAAGGTGCCTCTCTTTTTGCGCCGTACTGACAGAGCAACAGCGATAGGACGCATACTCCTTTTCAGTCCATAAGCTTTTACAGCTAATCCCTAGCCGTTCGATCTCTTGCTTGACCCATTCATCCAGGGTTGTGTCGATGTGAGGCATGATCATTTCTCCCAGATATAATTGTTCATTGCCAATGCTTCCGGTTAGAAGCTAATTCACGTCTGATCAGGCGTTGATATAACCTTACCGGAAGTCTCAGACGCTGGGGAGATGAGACTTATCTTTTTGCTTTTTTTGGTAAAGAGTGGGATTGTTTTGGATGGAAGAGGTTGGGTATACGGTTGGGTAGATATTATAAAAGCAGCAAGGGCTTCAGCCGAAAACGGCTGAAGCCCTTGCTTTATAATGGTGGGCGATGCGCGATTCGAACGCGCGGCCTTTAGCTCCGGAGGCTAACGCTCTATCCAGCTGAGCTAATCGCCCAAAATAATCAAAAATTGATTATATCCGAGGCCGTAGAAAAGTCAATTCATTTTTCCACTGTCCATTTTGCCGCCCGTAAGGCGGCTGATCATATGGGCAATATCCCATTGCGGACAGTACGAGTTATCTTTAATAATGGCCGTAACTTCAAATGCCGCGCTGTCTTCCACTATCATGACGTCCCCCAGGTATTTAGAGCAGATCAGGCGCAGTCCCTCCAGGCCCAGACCTGGACCATTCTGATATGTTCCAGGAACCAGACTGTTTCTAAACTTGAATACTATGCAGTCTTTAACCTGACGGGCGTTCAGTGTTATATATCCTTTTCTGCCCATGGGCCGCACGGCCTTAATGCAGTTTTCAAGCGCGTTGCCCAGAATAATCGACAATTCCGCGTCACTTAATCCGATATTGTCTGGCAGGTCCAGAACCGCTTTGCAGCGCGCTCCGCTTTTAGCCGCCAGCGAGAAATAAAACGAGACAATGGCGTTGGCCGTCTTATTGCCGCTGTAGCTGGTCAATTCCGACAGCCCTTCGCCCGGACGTGGGCAGGTCAGGCCGTCCAGCCCGGCCAGCGGTTCTACTGTGTCTGCCAAAGTCCCTGGCCGACAAAGCATGCAGTCGCAATATTTTTTTAATTCAGCTATCTGGTTATCCTTGCGGGCCATTTCTTCATCATGGTGGGCGTAGACTCGCAGAAGTTTCTGCGACAGCCGCAGTTGGCCTTCCCAGTATTGGCTTTTATTCTTTTGCAGCAAAAAGTTGTAAAGCGTGAAATAGAACGCGACTATCGTCCCGGCCACCATGAAGCTGCTGAGGGTTATCAGTTGGTTGTCAATGGCGGTCATGGCCATGGTGATGGAATATTCAAGTGCGAAGAGGAACATAATGATTATGCTCAGGAAATACCATTTCAACTTTTCGACTGAATCCAGAATGGTTTGAAAAGGCCGGCGGCCGAACAGATATAGGAAAGGGAAGGTGGCCAGACAGGCCCCTATGACAAACCAATGGCCAAGAGAGAACGTTTCAGTCGAGGCTGGATAATTGAATACGCCCAGTAAAAAGGCGTAAATGCAGATCGTGAATAATTGAAATACCGAAGCCACGGAGAATACTCCGAAGAGTATCCGGCTGAAATTGCCCTGAACGATCAGAACTCTAAGAATGATAGCATCATAAAAGACGTGGATAATTTTTATGAAGGGGAAATAAACAGGTGATTCCGGGCTGGCTGACAAAAGGCTTTCGTTCAGCCACGGCAGCATCAAAAGTATAAAGCCAAGGATTATGGCCGATCTGGGGCCGGTTTTGAATGGAAAATAAAAAAGAAGGTGTGTGAAAAACAGAAAAAAGAATATAAGTGTAAGTAACTTATTGAAGTCATACATAAAATTGCCTTAATTCCGTGGTAATGAATTTATGGGTCAGTATTATAAAGTTTAAATTATTAATAAACGAATATTATCAAACTGTCCTTTTCTATGCAATATAAAATGGCAGCATAATCTCGATTATTTCAGAAAATATCTGGATTGCCGTCGCTGATGTATATTTGATGTGCAATTACTTGAAAAAATAAGTCTTTTTATTGAAATAATAGTGTTTGGCTCTGTGCGAGCTTTGGTTGCGGTGGGGTAAATGCAGCGGCTGGTTTCCCCTGTTCATTTGAGAGTCGCAACGCACCGGACGAATCCGGCAATTCGGCCTGACATCGGCCACTTGTCACAAATCATCGAGTGGAGTATAATTACTGTTTAAACTGTGTGAATTTTATACGCACACAGTACGCCCCTTAGGGCATTCGCTGAATATGGTCAGGTGCTCGGCTGGTTTCTGGAAACCGCGGGCCGTCCCTGCCGCTTTGAAGAGTGAGGTTTCCACAGGGTGACATGCCGGTTTAGGCTGTTCAGGTCATCCTTGATGAAGCCCCGGAGAAAAGATGAAAAACGCCAATCCCCCTCTTTTGGAAAACCTCATTGAACGGCTGGCCCGGCTGCCTGGCCTGGGACGCAAGTCGGCCACTCGTTTGGCCCTTCATTTTCTGCGTCAGCCGGAAGACGATGTGCGCGAACTGGCCGGGGCGCTCACTGAGGTTAAGGAGAAGATAAAATTCTGCTCCCTGTGCCATAATTTCACTGATGAAGATCCCTGCCCCCGCTGCACCGATACCCGCCGGGACCGCTCCATTATCTGCGTGGTGGAGACGCCCGGCGACTTGATGGCCCTGGACGCCTCCGGCATTTTCAACGGCCTTTATCACGTTCTGGGCGGCGCGCTCACCCCTTTGAGCGGCATTGGGCCGGATGACCTGAAAATCGCTGAACTTCTCAATCGCATAGATCAGAGCGGCACGGGGGAGGACAATCCCCCGTGCCGCGAGATTCTTCTGGCCACCGGCTCCTCGCCGGAAGGCGAGACCACGGCCACTTATCTGGCCGAGCGGCTCAAGGAGCGCGGCATTATCGTCACCCGTCTGGCCAGGGGCATTCCCATAGGCGTCGACCTTGAGTACGTTGATGGGGCCACCCTCCGCCAATCCCTCGAATTCCGCCGCGAACTCTAACCAGGGCGTAGCCCTGGACCCACGGATGCTTTCCAGGAAAGGCAGCATCCTTCGTCTAGGTGACGCTTTTCCGTAATAGTTAATTATGGCGGCCATCATCGTATTAAGAGCGGCGCCCCTTCGCGGGGGCTGCGTCTATAACTTAGGGGAGCGCTCTTAATACGATGATGGCCGCCAAAACCCTAGGTAAACCGCCGCCCAGACATAGCCCCGTGCGGGCCACGCACTAAGGACTGAATTATTATGAGTACAAAACCTATCGATTCAAATAGCCGTAACGGCTCTCAGATCATTGTCTCCTCTCTGGAAAACGCCGGGGTCGAAGTGGCTTTCGGGTATCCGGGGGGGCAGGTCATTCCCCTCTATGATGCTATTTTTGACGCTAAATTCAAACATATTCTCACCCGTCACGAACAGGGCGCGGCCCATGCGGCTGACGGCTATGCCAGGGCCACCGGCAAGGTCGGCGTGGTTTTCGCCACCAGCGGCCCCGGCGCCACCAATATCGTCACCGGCATTGCCACTGCCAATATGGACAGCGTGCCGCTTCTGGCCATTACCGGGCAGGTGCCCACCACCGCCATCGGCAATGATACCTTTCAGGAAGCGGATATTTACGGCATAAGCATTCCCATAACCAAATATAATTATCTGGTCAAGGATGTGGCCGGATTGCCGCAGGTGCTGGCTGAAGCTTTTTACCTGGCCAAAAGCGGCCGTCCCGGACCGGTGCTGGTTGATGTGCCCAAAGATGTTCAGGTGGGTACGATTGTACCGCCGGAAGTTGAGCCCGTGCGTATTCCAGGCTACAACCCGGAACCCTCTATCCAGCCGGAGCAGATTGAGGCCATGATTGAGGCTTTGAAGCACAGCCAGAGGCCCATTGCCTTTCTCGGCGGCGGGGCTACCGCTTCCGGGGCTGACCGGGAGTTGTTCCGTTTCCTGACCGAATCCGACATCCCCTGCGTATCCACCCTGATGGGCAAGGGCTCCTTCCCGGAAGACCACCCCCTTTCGCTGGGTCTGCCGGGCATGCATGGGGCCAAATACGCCAATCTGGCCATTTATGAATCGGATTTGATTCTGTGCCTGGGTGCGCGTTTTGATGACCGGGTGGCTGGAAACGTCCGCCGTTTCGCGCCGCGGGCCAAGGTGGTGCATGTTGATATTGACGCCGCCGAGATCGGTAAGCGTGTTGATACCCACATTCCGGTGATCGGCAACTTGAAGACGGTTCTGACCCATGTGCTCGATCACATCACCCCGACCAAGCGGGCGGACTGGCTGCATCAGGTTAATGATCTTCGCAAGAAGCATCCTCTGCCTGTGCCGGTCGACGACAAGGAGATCAAGCCTCAGAGCCTCATAAAGGCCATTGATGAGTTGAGTCGCGGCAAAACGCCGGAAGAAGACGCTATCATCGTCACCGACGTCGGCCAGCACCAGATGTGGGCGGCTCAGTTGATAACCAGCCGGAAGCCCCGACGTTTTCTTTCTTCCGGCGGGCTGGGCACGATGGGCTACGGTCTTCCGGCGGCTATGGGGGCGCAGTTCGGCCGGCCGGATCTGCCGGTGGTGCTTATCTGCGGCGATGGCGGATTCCAGATGAACATTCAGGAACTGGCCACTATTCGCGAGCACAACTTGCCCATAAAAATTGTGATCGTCAACAATAACTGCCTGGGCATGGTTCGTCAGTGGCAGCAGTTCTTTTTCCAGAAACGCTATTCCGCCACCCTCTGGGGTTTCATGCCGGACTTCGTCCAGATAGCCAAAGGTTATGACATTCCCGGCCGCAGCGTCAGTGATCCCAAGGATATGCGCGGGGCCATTGAGGAAATGATGACCACTCCCGGCCCGCAGTTGGTGGAGTTTAAGGTTACCCACGAAGAGAACGTGCTGCCCATGATACCCGCCGGTGGCGGCCAGACCGATTTTTATGGTGAATAATATGGATTCCATGAAGAAAATGATATCCCTTTTGGTGCGCAACCGTCCGGGCGTGCTGTCTCATGTGGCCAGCCTGGTGACCCGGCGTGGTTATAACGTTGAATCCATTGCGGCCGGCCCGACGGAAAATGAGGCCATGACCCGCATAACTCTGGTCGTCTCCGGCGACGAGCGAGAACTGGAGCAGGTAACCAAGCAACTGCGAAAGCTTATCGACTGTATCCAGGTGCGTGATTTGAAGTATTCGGAGGCCGTGACTGGTGAAGTGGCCCTGGTGACTGTGGTTGTGGAGCCGGAGAAGCGAATTGAGGTTATGAGTTTGGCCAACACTTTTGGTGCCAAGATTGCCGACCTTGATGAGAAGAGCCTGACTTTGCAGATTGTCGGTTCAGCCCATATGGTGGACATGGTTATAACTGGGCTGGCGCCTTACCGGATCAAAGCCATGGCCCGCACTGGTCTGGTGGCGTTACCTATGGACAGCCGCGAGAACAAAGAGGCCCTGTTATAGCGTGAAACGCGGCGATTCTTGAAGAGATTGGAGTGCGGCCCTTGGCCGCGCGATTAAAGGACTTGGCCCGAAGGGCCAACCAAAGGGTTCCACCCTCTGGACTCCGGCTGGGGGAGGGCCCACGCGGGCCCTACCCCAGACCCCACCCGCGCCAAGGGGCAAGCCCCTTGGAACCCCAAGAAATCAGGGTCAGCTTCAACTTACTTCTTCCCGCATCGCCGCAACTCGCTTCGGGTACGAAGCTCAGACAAGCGGCGACGCTTCATACAGCTTCAGCTCTAACCGCTGTCGGCCGCTTCACATTGGGCTGTTACATTTTGCTATAGGATGCTTCATTGAATGATTGCTGCTTCACGTATGTTCGGCTGATTACTTTTTCCCCTCAAAGAGTTTTTCCAGCGCTGTAACGACGAGACTTTGTCGTCTTTTTTCTAATGAGCAACTCATTAAAAAGGGATAGGCGGCAGAGAGACGGGCTAACAGCACTGGAAAGAGCCTTTAAGGGGAAGCTGACTTAAGCCGAACATACGAGAACTACCGCTAAACCAGTGAGGCCGCCTATCGCAAACTGTAACATGCCAATGTAAAACCACCTATGGCACCAGAAGCCGACACAGTATGAAGCGTCGCCGCTTGTCTGAGCTGAGCTTGCGAAGCGAGTTGCGGCGATGCGGGAAGAAGAAAGTTAAAACTGACCCTGACCTCTTGGGGGTCCAGGGGGCTCCGCCCCCCTGGCGCGGGTGGGGTCTGGGGTAGGGCCCGCGTGGGCCCTCCCCCAGCCGGAGTCCAGAGGGTGGAACCCTTTGGTTGGCCTGTCAGGCCAAGTCCTTTAATTGCGCGGCCGTAGGCCGCTTTCCTTAATGTCCAAAATGAAGAGGCCTCATCATGAGCGAAAAACGCCGTATTGTCACCGTCACTCGCAAGACCAAAGAAACCGATATCGAACTGGAAATGGACCTCGACGGAGGCCCGGTCGACATCAAAACCGGTCTCGGTTTCTTCGACCACATGCTCACCGCCCTGGCCACCTATGCCGGGTGGGGACTCATGATCAAGGCTGACGGCGACCTTCATGTCGACAGCCACCACACCGTTGAAGATGTCGGTCTGGTGCTGGGAGAGGCCCTCTCAACCGCTCTTGGCGATTATTCAAACCACGCCCGCTTCGGCTCATCACTCACCCCCATGGATGACGCGCTGGCCGAAGTCGCCGTCGATGCGGGCCGCAGGCCTTTTCTCCATTTTGAAGTCCAATGGCCTCAAGCAATTTGTGGTGAATTCGAACTGGTGCTGGTGGAAGAATTCTGGCGGTCCGTCAGTCAGCGCGGCGGCCTCACCTTACATATCATGGGCCGCCACGGCGGCAACAGCCACCACTTGGCCGAGGCCGTTTTCAAAGGCGTCGGCCGCGCCCTGGCCCAGTCCCTGGCTCCCAGAAGCGGTGGCGTTCTTTCCACTAAGGGGGTTTTATAATGATTCTCTTTCCCGCCATTGATCTGAAAGACGGCAAATGCGTCCGCCTTTATAAAGGCCGCTTTGAGGAACAGACCATCTATGGAGAAGACCCGGCCGCCATGGCTGGGCGTTGGGCGGAGGCCGGTGCGAAATGGCTCCACCTGGTCGATTTGGACGGCTCCCTGGGCGACAGCTCCGCCAACCGGGCCGCTCTGGAGGCCATTCGCAAAAGAGTCGATCTCAAGATGCAGCTCGGCGGCGGCATTCGCAGCCTGGATATTGTCCGCCGCTGGTTCGATTTGGGGGTGGAACGATTAATCATGGGCACTGTGGTCTGTGAAAACCCGGCCCTGGTTGAACAGGCGGCCGCCGAATTCCCCGGCCGCATTGCCGTGGGCCTCGATGCCGTGGGCGAAGACGTGCGTGTGCGGGGCTGGAAAGAATCAGGCGGCCACAAACTGTTTGATGTGGCCGCTTCCCTGAAAAATTTGGGCGCGGCCGTGGTCATCTATACCGATGTCGAACGTGACGGCACCGGTGTTGGGCCGAACATCGAAAACACCCGCCGAGTGGCTGAAGTGTCAGGTCTGCCCACCATAGCCTCCGGCGGCGTTTCAACCCTGGAAGATCTGGTCGCCTTAAAACCTTTGGGGCCGTCAGGCGTAATCGGGGCCATCAGCGGTAAGGCTCTGTATGCCGGCACCCTTGATTTCGCCCGCGGCAGAGAACTGCTGGCTGAATAGTTATACGCCATACCAACGCACACTGTCTGTCACTTATTCAGGGAAGGTTGATCGTGCGCCGGTAAAACAGCAATTCTCAAAGTAGACGGCAATTTTAAAATAGCAGGTCGCCCCGCAAGGGGTGACGGAGCGCCAGCGACTGGCTTTGGCGGCGAAACAGTTCTTCGCGAAGCAAAAATCGCACTTTTTGCGTAGCTGCACGGCACTTTTTGAAGGGAAAATGTTTACTTTGAGAATTGCTGCCGGAAAATATCCTGTTTGCATTTATTATCGTTCCGCGATTATAATCAGCCGTTGGCTGGTTGTAATTGCGGAATTTTATAGTCAACGACAGGGGAGTGACCATGGCTGTTTCAAATATTAGCTTTAAGAAAATTCTAGTCGGTCTTGGAGGGGTTTTTCTCGTCTGCGCGGCGGCCGTGCTGCTTCTGGCCTGGCGCTCCATGTCCTTCGACATAGTGCCCGCGCCGGTGGCTGAACCTGAGAAAACAATATCTCTTCATTTCGATGATTTTTCCATCAGCCTGCCGGAAAGTTTCAGCCTTGATCATTTTAACGCCTCACTCAATTGGGCCGAAGCCAGAATCACTATCAATGAAAGGTGGCGGCCTGACCATGAAAGCGCCCTTCAGCATTTCGAGGAATCGCGGCGGGGTTTGGCTGAAAGATACGAGGTGATTGACATCAGTGCCGTTATGGGCCTGCCGGCGGTGATGGTTTCAGATATCCCTGAAACTGAACTGGCCGATAAGCCCGCCATGCTGGTGGCCCTGATCTGCGAGAATGTTCAACTGAATTTTATATTGATGACTCCAAGTCGGCCTGATGATACATCTCTGTGGGAACCTGTCCTGATTGGCCGGGTGAAGGATTTTTTGCAATTTTATCACCCTTCGCCTTCACCTGAACCGGCTCCAAAATCGGCTTCAGAAATGCGCACCATGTACGGAACAGTCGACCCCGGACCGCGAGACGGCTATGTCTTCACCATCGGTTTCGCTGCCCTCACCCGGGATGAGCAGACTTTTTACATCAACACCATTACCAATGGCGAGCGGTTAGCGCTGCGGCCCGGCTTTAACGGCAAGATTTCGCGCTTCTTTCAAAATCTGGACGCCACCGGCGTAATAAGCGGCGTCGGTCTTAAGGATTTGAATCTTGACGGCGTCTCCGGCCATGAAATAATAAGGAAGCACCCCTTTTTAAGCGACGGTCCCCTGGTAGTTGAATTTGACTGGCAGGAAAATCCTGACGGTTTGTATGGCAAGTCACTGGCCCTGAGCACGGGCGGCGCGGCAACTGTTGAACTGCCCGCGCTGTATGGACAGTGGCGGCTGATTCTGGACAGCGTCCGCTTTTGAAATCAGCATGGGGGCCTCTGAAGCCGGGCCGGAACCGCGCCGAACAACTTATAAGTAACAAATTCTTTGAAAGCCGTTTCCCGGCCGTTACTCTACACACAGACGGGCTGCCGCCTCGGCGTTGGCGGCGGGCCCTGCCCGCTATTTAAGAAATGGAAATATGGATACCAACACCTTAAAAATTCTTGAATATCAGGCCGCCCTGGAGTGGCTGGCCGAAGAAACCCATTCCGAGGCCGGCCGTCTGGCCGCGCTGGCTCTGGAGCCTGATTTGGAGATCGAGGCCATTATCCGGTCTTGGACTCTGGTCGGCGAAGGGCGCGAAGTGCTTAATCAGGGTGGTTACCCTGATTTCAATGACCATCTTGACCTGACACAAATACTTGAGCTTTTGAAGGTGGAAGGCTCGATGCTGGATGTGGACGAATTGAGGGCAGTGGGTTATGAAGCGCGTTGCTCCAAACTTACGCAGTCATTTTTCGCGTCCATGCTGGAGGTTGCGCCCAATCTTTGTGAAATGGCCGCGCGACTGACTTCGCTGCCGGATCTGATTGAGGCCATTGAACGCACTATAGGGCCGGACGGCGAAATTCTCGATACCGCTTCACCTGAGCTGGCCCGCCTGAGGCTGGAGCAAGTGGCCACCCGGCAGGGGCTGACCAGTAAACTCACGGGCCTCATGCATTCCGACAATTTCCGCCACATCGTTCAGGACGAGCTGATCACCACCCGCTCGGATCGTTTTGTGGTGCCGGTGCGGGCTTCGGCCGCCGGACAGCGGCGCGGACTGGTGCATGATTGGTCCAAGACCGGGGCCACCGCTTTCCTGGAGCCGCTGGAAGTGGTGGAGGACAACAATAAACTCGGCCTCTTGAAAAGGAAGGAGAGGGCCGAGATCGAGCGCATCCTGCGCCGCCTCTCCGACGATTGCCGGGCCGCCGCGCCTGAGCTTATCATTTCCGGGGCCATCCTCACCCAGCTGGACGTGATCATGGCCCAGGCCCGTCTGGCCAGGGCCTGGAACGCCATCCGGCCGGACTATAAGCCAGGGCAGGGCATACATCTCCATCAGGCCCGCCACCCGCTTCTGATGCGGCGGCTGGCCGGGGAGCGCCGCAAGATGACGCCGCTGGAGCTGCTCATAGAACCGCAAAAGCCCATTGTCATCATTTCCGGCCTCAATACCGGCGGCAAAACCGTGGCCATGAAAACCCTGGGGCTGAACATGCTGTTGGCCAAAACCGGCCTCTACCTCCCAGTGGCTGAAGGCAGCCGCCTGGATTTTCCTGATGAGGTGCTGGCGGTCATAGGCGACGAACAGGATTTGTCATCCGACCTTTCCACCTTTTCCGGGCATGTCCGCTCGCTTCACAAAGTTATCACTGAAGCCCGGCCGGGCCTATTGGTGCTCTTGGATGAGATCGGCTCCGGGACCGACCCGGCCGAAGGCGCGGCCCTGGGGCTGGCCGTTTTGGAAAATCTGGTGGACAGCGGCGCCTTGGTCATGGCCGCCACCCACTATCAGCTTATCAAAACCTGGGCCGCGCTCAATGAATCAGTGGTCAGTGCGGCCGTCAATTCATCTGATTCCGGTCAGCCTCTTTATGGTCTTTCCTACGGCAGCCCCGGCTTTTCCGGCGGCCTGAAGATGGCCCGCCGCCTGGGTCTGCCGGAGGAATTGGTCAGTCGGGCTGAAGGCTATCTGGACGACGGCCAGCGTCGGGCCATGGAGCTTCTGGCCAAGCTGGATGAAGAGCGCAGCGCCCTGATTTTGACCCGTGAAGAGCTGGAGGAAAACAAAATGGCCCTGGCCAGGGCCGAGGCTGAACTGCGTGACCAGAAAAAACGCGAGGCCGAAGAATTCAACCGCCGCGCGCAGGCCCAGAACCGAAGCATAACTGAGGCTCTGGCTGAAACACGGCGTGAGTTCGAAGATTTGAAAAGTGAAATGCGGGCGGCCATTGCCGGGCGTGATTCGTCCAAACAGGTCGCTTTCAGCGAGCGCAAAGCCAAGCTGGATAAACGTTTAAGAGCAGCTCGGCCGGAAACCTCCTCAAACGCGGACAAACCCCTCACAGAGGTGCATGAAGGCGACAAGGTGCTGGTCGGGAAGCTCGGCCGGGAAGCCGTGGTGCGCTCCATCAGCGCGGACCACCGCGACGTGTGGGTGGATATCGGCGGACTGAACGTCAAGGTGGCCGTGGGCGACCTGTTCGCCCCGGCCCCGGCTGAAGCGGACCGGCGGCAGCCAAAGAAACGCACGGTCAATGTTACGGTCACCCCGGCCGACAGTTTCGGCCTGTCGATCAACCTTCTTGGCCAGACGGTTGATGACGCCATGATGATGATAGAAAAAGAGATCGACCGGGCCGCAATGGCCGGGCAGAAAACGCTCCATATCATTCATGGCTATGGCACCGGCCGCCTGCGCAACGGGGTGCGGGGTTTTTTGAAATCACATCCCAGGGTGCGGAATTTTGAACGCGCGCCGCAGAACGCCGGCGGCGATGGGGTTACGGTAGTTACTCTGGAATAGATGGTTCAGGCTTTCATTACTTTATATCGATGGTTGACTCCTCATGGAAATTTCGCTTATCACCTATCTGATTGTCTGCCCCCTGGTTTTTCTGGGGGGCTTTGTGGATGCCATTGCCGGAGGGGGAGGGCTGATAACTCTGCCCGCCTACCTTCTGGCCGGTGTTCCCGTCCACAACGCCCTGGCCACCAACAAGCTCTCTTCAGTAATGGGAGCTTCGGTTTCCGCTTTCCGATTCTGGAAAAACAGGTTTGTCGACATCTCTTTCATCCTGCCCTCCATTGTTGCGGCCCTGATAGGCTCGGCCATTGGCGCGCGGATAACCCTTCTGGTGCCGGGGCGTTTTCTGGAATATCTTCTGATGGCCGTACTGCCGCTCACCGCCTATATGGTCTTTAAGCCCAAATCACTGTCTGAAACGCCGGACGAATCCATCTCGCGGCGCAAGGGCATGGTGCTGGCGGCCATCATTTCCTTTATTGTCGGGGGCTATGACGGCTTTTACGGTCCGGGCACCGGCACCTTTCTGGTGCTCCTTTATTCATCGGTGGCCGGGATGGACGTCAGAAACGCCTCCGGCGGCGCTAAAATGGTCAATTTCGCTTCCAATATCTCGGCTTTCGTCCTCTTTCTTCTCAGCGGCAAAACCCTGGTCGCACTGGGGCTGACCGCCGCTGTCTTCAGTATTGCCGGGCACTGGTTCGGAGCGGGGCTGGCCATCAAAAAAGGCAGCCGGATAGTTCGTCCGGTGGTGCTGGTGGTGCTGGCTCTTCTGTTGCTGAAGATTATTTCCGGCCGCTGACCTCAGGAGAGATTTCAACGTACCGTGTAATGCTTAAAAATTCGGTTATTCCTATAACCCGCCTGAAGCCGGGGATTGTTTTTGGCCCGGTTCCGTTCCGGGGGTCGCGAGTCACGGAACCGGGCCAAAAACAATCCCCGGCTTCAGGCTACAGCTCTACCTATGCACACTTTTCAGCCTTTAAGAAAGCCGACCATGTAGCCGCCGGGAGAAATGTTTTTGCCCGGCGAGGTGACTCGCGACCCCCGGAACCAGAGCCGGGTAAAAACATTTCTCCCGGCGGCGCCCGCCCGCTTTCCGAATATTCAACATTGACTGTGTACTAGTGACGGAGGTCTGCCGCCGACCAGCTTGGACGCACGCCTCATTCCACACTAAACCCCTGATTAAACCTGGCCATGGAGATATCGGTTGACTTCCGCCGGGATTTGTTCACTCAAGTAATCCAGGAGAGTTCTGACGGCCGGTAAAAGACCCCGGCGGCTCAGAAAGGCCACCATGATGGGTGATTCCTCCCCGTAATATTCGGGCAGGATCTTAATCAGACGCCCCTGGCGGATTTCCCGCGAAGCCGGCGGTTCAGGTACCAGCCCAATGCCCAGCCCGTGAAGTACGGCGCTGATCTGGGATACGGTGTCATGGGTTCTGAATCGGGGCTGGTGAGAAATTTTTGTTTTGAGACCGTCTCTGGTGGTGAACTCCCATGTGGCCGGGCCTTCCAGACGGTCATCGACCGAACTGATGGTGGTATGGCGCGGCAGTTCTTCCAGTCCGGCCGGGGTTCCGTATTTTTCCAGATAGTCCGGGCTGGCCAGTAAAACCATCCGGGATTCGGTCAGTTTCTTGACTACAAAATCCTGCCGGGAATTGTCGAGGCTGAATTTGGTCAATATGGCCACATCTATGCGCTCATTGATGATCCGCACCGGATTGTTGGTAACCAGAAGGGTCACTTTCACCTTCGGCCACTTCTTCATGAATTTCGATAATATTTCCGTTAAATAAAACATGTTGATGCTGTTGGGGCAGCTCAGGCGCACACCCCCGCTCGGCTCGGCTTTCAGTTTCTGAAGCATGGCCTGGGCCGCCTCGGCTTCTTCCGTCACCGACCGGCAATAATTATAAAACTCTTCCCCCGCCGGGCTCAGTTCCAGGCTGCGGGTGTTTCTCCGCAACAGGTTCAGCCCCAGGCTGTTCTCCATTTCGCTTATCCGGCGGCTCAGTTTTGATTTGGAAATGCCTGAAGCTCTCTCCGCCGCCGCAAAGCCGTTGTGGGCCACCACCAGAGCGAAATACCGCATATCATTGAGGTCCATTTTATCGTCCTATTTTTGCAACAGTTTGTTTTATTTTAACGTATTGTCATAAAAATGTCTATGCGCTAATCTATACAAAACGCGAGATTACTCACAAGTAACAAATTCTTTGAACGCCGCTTCCCGGCCGTTACTCTACATTCAGACGGGCCGCCGCCTCGGCGTTGGCGGCGGGCCCTGCCCGCTATTCAAAACAATATTCAGATTGTTGTTGTGCCGGCCGGGATCGTGTCGCAAGTAGCTGCGCTGTGTTCTTTTGGCGCGGACATATCGCCCATTTACGGCACACCAGAGCCGGCCGGAGCGGAAGCCGGGCTAGAGTTGGCCGGAAATTTCAAAAAATTCTGCATTCACAGGAGGGCCCCATGCCTGATTATCTGACTGACCAACTGGCTATTGCCGATTTGATGACCAAATGGATGTACCGCGACAACGGACAATGGGATGAGCTGATGACTCTGTTTCACCCGGCAGGAACGATTGAAGTCACCTGGTTTGAAGGACCGTTCGCCGATTTCGTGGAAGGGTCCAAGCGCATGGGCCGTTCGGATTTGAAAACCAAGCACTTCGTCGGCTCGCCGGTGACAACTTTTAATGGAAACAAGGCCGTGGCCGAGACCAACGCCGCCATCATCGCCGACAACCCGCGCCTTAACCTGGGCTGTGTCGTTCACAATCGCTTTTTCGATTTGCTGGAAAAGTATCAGGGCGAATGGAAAATATTCAAGCGCCAGAGCGTCTATGATACCGGGTATTTCACTTTTTCCGGCCTACCGGGGGAAATAGAAGGGGCGGTGGCGGAAAAATACCCCCGCGAATATGCTCCGCTGGCTTATGTTCTGGAAAAAGGCGGCTTTCCGGTTAAACGGCTCTTCGCCACCAAAGGCAGCGGCCTGGAAAAAGAAATGAGGGAGAAGGCTGAGGTCTGGCTGAAATCCTGACCGGCCCTTCCGCGCCAGCTTCACTGATCCGCAACAAAGGAGGAAGACAATGACATTCGTACTGCAAAAACTGGGCGACTTCGGCGCCCTGGCCAATTGGCCCAGGGCCGCCGTCCCCATCCTGGCCCAGATCAACGAACACATTCCCCAACTCTGCCAATTGCCGCACGACTATCTCCTGCGCGACGACCCTGAATCGATGGCGGAATGCACTCTTCTGGTTTATGAATACTATGATGTTTCCTTATTGATAGCCAATCTGGACGCCTACAATTTCGAAGCTGAATCCATGGGCCAGAAAATATCCTACGCCACCGGCCGCTACCCGGATATCGACCGCAGCGACTATTTGATCAAAGACAAAAATGATTTGGACAAGATAAAATTCGGCGGCCTTGAAAGCGGCCGTTATCCCTATCTGCTGAAATACGTCAAAGCATTCAGGAAATACGCAGGCTGCTATCCGGCCTCAGACGCCTGTGCGCCCTGGAGCCTGGCGGCCAACATCTACGGGCTGGATCGTCTGGCCCTGTCGGCCATCAGCGATCCGGGGTTCACCCATGAAATGCTCCGCCGCATTATTTATGATTTCATGGTGCCGCTCTACCGGGCCCAATTGGAAGTTCTGCCCGAGCGGCGACAATATGACCTGGCCGACGCTTTCGCCAGCCCGCCCCTGGTTTCGCCCAAAATTTTCCGGGATTATGTGGTGCGGTATTATGACGAACTCTGCCGGGCTTTTGAGGGCGCCGACATCACTTTCGGAATTAAAGGCATCTGGGGAGTCGGGGTGGTGCCGGAAAAAAACCGGGAACAGTTCACTGATGATCTGGTGCACGTCACCGGCGGCACTCTGGGCGGCATGGACCCTGATGTGGCCAACATCGGCCCGCAATGGTACCGCGATTACGCCGACCGCAAGAAAGTGCCCATGTTCCTGGGCCTGATGACCAAGCTCCTGGAAGACGGCCCGGTGGAGGCGATAGTCGAGCGGGTGAAACATTACACCCTGACCGGGAAAAACGGCCTGACTCCCTTCGTCTTCTTTTTGAGCAACGTCGCGCCGGCCACGCCTTCCGAACATGTTCACGCGGCCGTTCAGGCCGTCAGAACTTTCGGCCAGCCGGAGGCTGACTCCTCGACTTCGTTCCAGATCAAGCCTCGGGAAAGTTTCGGGGATTTCGTGGCCTGGAAAAAGTCCAATAACCCGGAAGGCTATTCATTCAAATGGCTGGAACGCTCCGGTCTAGGTCGTTGAAAACCAGATTCCACAAACAAACCGGCTTTCAGAAACGATAGGGGCCGGGGAGAGGAAAAAAGGCATGATTCGCAGCATTTTAATCGCCCTGTTCATTTTGGCTTTTTCAACCGGCGCCCAGGCGGGCGGCCCGTCCGAACGCGACCGGGTTTTCAGCGATCTGTACTTTAAATCACAGCTTAAGCCCCAGGCCGTTTCCGCCGGGGAAGACGGCCACGGGGCCGGGATAACGTTTGTCATTATGCCGGAATTCCATTCTTCCAGCCACAGCGATATGAAAACGAAACTCGGCGGAACCAAACTCAAAACGTCGGACGGCGATTCCAAGACCGGCAGCCTGATGTTCACCGTCTCCAAGGAATTGACCGACACCTTCAGCTTGGGCTTTTTGTATCAGATCGCCTATATGGATTATTCCGGCGGACTTCTGACGCCGGATCTGGCGGGTTTCAGCGGTCAGACGGAATTGGACAGCCTTTCACATCTGGTGGGTTTTTTCAGCATTGTGAATTTAAAGGAATACGGCACCTTGAACCTGAGCCTGCTCCAGGATTTCGACAGCTACGATGGCCACGAAACCTTTGTCTCACCCTATGGCACCGATACCCGCACCCTGTCTGATTTCAAAACCAGGGTAACATCTCTGATGGCCTGGTATGAGCGCCGCTGCAATCTCAGCGAGGCCTGGAGCGTGACTCCTTATCTTGGCTGGCGTTCGGTCTACGCGGTGGTGAGCGACCAGAACAACTTCGGGGTGGCGGCCGGTATGCCGGGCGACAAGGTGGACGCGCACGCCTGGGCTCATCTGATCAGCGGCGGCCTGAGCTTCGACTATCAGAACGGCCCCTGGGGTGTGCACTTGCGCGCTGGCGTGAATCACCGCACCTCTCACGACGATGTTCCGGGCCTGGCAAGCCGGGCCATGGCTCCGGGCATGGTTCATATCGGATACAACATCTTCATGGATCGAACCCTGGCCACTTACAACCTGGGCCTGAACTACGTTTTCAGTCCAAACGCCATCATGGCTCTGGGGTATGACGGGGCGGCCGGTTCGGATTCCACCATGCACAAAGCTTCTTTGGCCCTGGTCTTTCCCTTCTGAGGAGAGGGTTTGCCCAAAAAGCGCGGTTTTTGCTTAGCGAACGGCTTTCGCCCCGGAGGGTCCACCTGCTATTGCTAAAATGTAGAAACCTTAAACCGGCGGCCCGTCCGAGGAGCAAAATCACGGTCATCTCTGGAGAAATCTCACCGCCCCGCCCTCTGGAACTGGTCGGCACACAAAGAATGGCCACCCTTGCTAAACGCCGACACTGCCTAGTGCGTAGTCAGGGCTGTAATTTCGGAACCGCATAGACCCGCCGGAAGCCGGGGGTTGTTTTTGTCCCGGCGAGGTGAAGGGAGTCTTTAGTCACGGAGCCGGGACAAAAACAATCCCCGGCTTCCGGCTCCCACTAAGCTATGCACACTTTCCAGCTCTTAAGAAAGCAGACTATGCAGCCGCCGGGGGAAATGTTTTTGCCCGGTTCCGTGACTAAAGACCCCCGGAACGGAACCGGGCAAAAACATTTCCCCCGGCGGCGGTCACCCGCTTTCCGAATATTCAACATTGACTATGTACTAGGCCGGGCGGGCGAAAAATTTTCTGTAAGTCGCTCGTAATTTTGCTCCCCGGACGGGCACGAACTATCAAAATGCCACTGAAGCCACCCGGCCGGGAATAAGAGAAAATTACGAGCGACGTCAGAAATTTTTTCGCCCGCCCGGCCGGGTTTTACCTTTGCCCTTCCAAACGACCGCCTTGCAAACTGCCCCAGCGATTCTCAAAGTAAACTTTTTCCCATGAACTTACGGCCCCTCCGCTACACAAAAAGCGTGGTTTTTGTTTCGCGAGCGGCTATTTTTCCGTCAAAACCAGTCGCTGCCGCTCCGTCACCCCTTGCGGGCGACCTGCTATTTTGAAAACGCCGTCTACTTTGAGAATTGCTGAAACTGCCCACCACTTGTTGTATTTTTTTAGATAATGTCGTAAAATTATAAATGTTGTACGGTTTGCCTCTCTGGATATTTCAATTTCTCTCTTCTTATAACTACAATAAAAGGTGGCCATTATGGGAATTTTCGACGATTTGCAGTCAATGCTCGGTACGGCCATTAGCGGCCGGGCTGATTCCACATCAAGCAAAACCGGTGGCGGCTTCACGGAGCTTCTGGGGCCGGCCGTACTCGGGGGCCTGATTTCCGCGATCCTGCCTGGCAAGTCAGGCACGGGCGGTGTGCTTCGGGCTGGCGGCGGCACGGCGCTGGCGACTCTTCTCTGGAATAAATACAAAGACAGGATTTTGCCGACCACGGCCAAGGGTGCTCCAGACGCGCAGATGGTGCGGGTGGACCCGGCGGCCTCATCCACCGGCCTGACCAGGGTCGAGGCCGATCCTTCCCTGGTCCGCCTTATTCGGGCCATGGTTTTCGCCGCTAAAAGCGACGGCCAGATCGACGACAATGAAAAACAGGCCATCAACAATCGCCTCAGCCAGATGGGCGCGGGCCAGGAGGCGGCCAAAATTGTCGCCGCCGCCATTAATGAGCCCCTTGATCCCAATCTGGTGGCGGCCGGGGTTACCGGGCCGGAAGAGGCCATGGCTTTATTCCTGGCCAGTTGCTCAGTCATCGAGCTGGACCATTTCATGGAAAACAGCTATCTCGACGCCCTGGCCAAAGTTCTGGGCATTCCTCCAGAAGCGAAAAAAGACATTGAGGACGCCGCGAAAAAAGCAGCCTGATTTCATCTAAAAACATTCAAGGCGATGGTGCAACAGGCCGGTGCTCCATCGCCTTTCATTATACCCGCCGGACATGTTGCCCCCTAGACAGGGGGCCCCGCTCTTAATACAATGATAGCCGCCATAACCAGCCACCCAAGCAAACCGCCCCCCAAACCCGGCCCCGTGCGGGCCACGCACACTAAAGGTCTTGATTTTTCAGCGTTCCTGCAATACAATAGCACTTCATCAAGACCAAATAATATTTTAATAATTAATGAAACTAATATTTTATTCTTGCCGGGCCGACTGAGGTCAGAAAAAAAATCTAATAATTATACTTTCATCTTATGTCTTATGAGTGTATCTATCTCTTCTTATTAAACATGTACCGCCTCAGCCCCATTGAAAGCGAGAAAGCCCTTCCGATCCATTGAATCAGCATACGGCCGGTTCAATGCGTCTGGTTGGCGGGGTATGCCGCGCTCAAGGTTTTTGCTGGAGATATGTATCGCCATGAGAGTCAGACAAGTCGTTTTCCTCGCATCATCACTGATTGCCCTGATAACCATCATTTCGGTTTTGAGTCTGTTCGAATACCGGCTGATGCCGCATTTCCGAAATATGGAAATTGCCCTGGTGGGCCGCAGCGCCCAGCAGGTGCATAACATGATGCTGAATGATCTCAAAATTCTCAACACCCGGCTGGCCTCCCTGACTAAATGGGATCTGGCCTATGAATACAGCCGGGGCTCCATCGCCCCTGAACAGTTTGAGGAAGACAGCCTCAACGACGCCGCGCTGGACGCCGGAGATTTTGATGTCTATATCTGGGTGAATGGAGCCGGGGAGATAATTTTCGCCCGCTACCGCCAGCCCGACGGCTACGTCGACTATGGTCCCCTGCCGGATTACTTCTCCGGGTGGCTGAAGCCCGGGGGCGTCTTGATACCAAAAGATCCGATGCGGTCGATCGATGGCTATCTCAATATAGACGGCAATCCCGCCCTGGTGGCCTCAGTGCCGGTGGTGCCGCACAGCTATGAGGTGGACACTCCAGGAGGCCGCGTCATCGGCATGACCTACATCACCGAACCGGTGATTAATGTGGTGCGGAATTTCACGGGCATCAATATTCTGCTGATAAAAAACGACGCTGAAAATGAGGCGCAGGTGGCTGAGTGGGTGAAGCTGGCCGACCGCGACGGGATCTATCTTTTCCCGGAAACCGATTCCAGATACGCCTTTGTCATCACTCCGCCCGATTTGGCCGGGGAGCCTGTTTTCGCGGTCATCGGGCGCATACCGCGCGATATCGGACAGACCGCCGCCGGGGTGCGCAAGTTCGTCTTCCTGGTTCTGGGGTTGTGTCTGCTTCTCTGCTTCCTCACTTTCATCGGCTTTTTGGAACTGGCCCTGATGCGTCCCCTGGTCGGAATCAGGCGGGCGGTGCTGAAAATAAAGGAAGACGGGCCGGAACAGCAGACCATGCTGGTGCCGGCCGGGTTAAGCGAATTCCGCGACCTTTCAAACTCAATCAATGATATGGTGCACACCGTGCGGGACGAACAGGCCAAGGTGGTGGCCGCCGCCGAGGCCAACCGGGCCAAGAGCGAATTTCTGGCCAGCATGTCCCACGAGATCCGCACACCCATGAACGGCGTTCTGGCCGTAACCGAGCTTCTGTCTGAAGAAAACCTCACCGACCGCCAGAAGGACTATGTAAACACAATCGCTGAAAGCGGACACACCCTTCTAACCATCATCAACGACATTCTGGATCTCTCCAAACTGGAGGCGGGCAAGATAGAGCTGGAGAGCTTGTCGCTGGATATGAAAACAATCATCGACAGCGTCATAAACCTTCTGGGCCCGGCCGCACAGAAAAAGGGGCTGGAACTGGCCGCCAACTACGAGCCAGGCACCCCGCGCCACTTTCTGGGCGATCCCGGCCGCATCCGTCAGGTGCTTGTTAATCTGGTGGGCAACGGCGTGAAGTTCACCCAGGAGGGCTATGTTCATATTGATGTGGAAACATCCGAGGACAATGAACTGATCGTCAGTGTCAAGGATACGGGCATAGGCGTCTCGGAAGAGGCCAGGGAACGGCTGTTTCAGAAATTTGAACAGGCCGGGCTGGATACTACCCGCAAGTTCGGTGGCACCGGTCTGGGGCTGGCTATTTCCAAACGGCTGGTTGAGATCATGGGCGGTGAAATGTGGCTGGAGAGCGTTCTGGGCAAAGGCTCCACCTTCTATTTCCGCCTGCGCCTGCCGCTGGCCGAACATTTTCCCACCGCCGATGAACTGGCCGCCAAACCAGTGCGGTCAAAACGCCCGACGTTTAAGGGCAGCCTCCTGGTGGTGGATGATAACGCGGTGAACCGTATGGTGGCCGCCAGAATGCTGGAGAAGCTAGGCAATGTCGTGGCCACGGCTGAAAACGGCCGGGAAGCTTTGACCTGTATGGAAGAGAGCGGCTACGACGTGGTCTTCATGGATTGCCAGATGCCCGAGCTCGATGGCTATGAGGCCACGCGCATGCAGCGGCGCAAGGAAAGTGAAACCTCATGCGGGCACCAGATAATAATAGCCATGACCGCCAACGCCATGGCCGGTGACCGCGAAAAAACGCTTGAGGCCGGCATGGATGACTATATATCCAAGCCCTTCAAGATTGATGACATGGTTAACGTACTGGCCAGGTTCCTGCCTCCAGGGCCGGAGAGGGACTGAAAGGGCCGCCGATGGGCGATTCTAATTATGGCATTTTCCCTTGAACTGGCAGCTCGTAGCTACACAAAAAGCGTGGTTTTTGTTTCGCGAGCGGCTATTTTACCGTCAAAACCAGTCGCTGACGCTCCGTCTCGAAGACTCGACAGTCGTTATAGGCGGCGAAAGCCATAATTAGAATTACTGGCCGCCGATGGCCCGGCTTGCCTGGTCTCTGATCACGCACGCCCCCCAAAAACCAAGCCGCTCCGGTGAATGCACCGGGGCGGCTTGGTTTATCTGGAGCAGGGGGGAGACTATTGCATAACGGAGTCAGCTCACCGGTCTGTTCCAACCAGAGAGTTCAGCTCTTCAACCGCCCCGGACAGATGATTGGCCTGAGTAGAGAGCTTGGCGGCCGCGCTGGATGATTGCTCGGCGGAAGCCGCGTTGGCTTGGGTTACCTGGTCCACATCATTCATGGCCTGGGTAATCTGGTCAATGCCGCTTGACTGCTCCTTGGACGCTTCGGCCACTTCACTTAACAGCTCCGCCGCTTTTGCGGAGTGGCCGCTGACAGTCTGAAAGCTTTCGGCGGTGGAGTTGACCATTTCAGAGCCTGAATTAATATTGGAGATAGTGGCGGCAATGAGGTCTGAAGTGTTTCTGGCCGCATCCGCGGAACGTGACGCCAGATTGCGCACTTCATCGGCCACCACAGCGAAGCCCGCCCCGGCTTCACCGGCCCTGGCCGCCTCTACGGCCGCGTTAAGGGCCAGAAGGTTGGTCTGAAAGGCTATTTCATCGATGGTCTTGATGATCTTGCCGATCTCTCCCCCTGAAGAATGGATCTCGTCCATCGCCCTTATAACATTGGTCATGGACTGTTCAGCCTCGCCGACGGCGCCGATAGCCTGACTCATCAAATTGTTGGCTTCAGCTGAATTATCGGCGTTACGTCTGGTCATGGACGAAAGCTCTTCCAGTGCCGCGTTGATTTCTTCCAGACTGGCCGCATTTTTAGTCGCCCCCTCCGCCAGGTTGCCGGATGAACTGGAAAGCTGCCCGGAAGCCATGTTCAATTCCTGGAATTCTTCAGAAAGCTCGCCGGCGATCCGCTGAAGTGTATTGAGCACTTTTCGCCTCAGCCAGATAATGCTGATTAAGGCCAATACGGAAGCCAGGCCCAGAATCAGGAAAAGCGCGTATTCCACTTGCCTGGCCAGGCTGATGGATTTTTCCCTGGCGCTGTTAAGGCGCTGTTCCTGAAGACGTTCGAATTCACCCACCGGAACCTGTATGGCGGCCGCGGCGTCGAGATAGGCTTTGTCATATAGCAGTTGTATGGCCTCCTGCCTGGCTTCAGCCATCTTTTCCGGCGGCGATTGTTCAACCAGATTCATGGCCGCCACTTCCAGTTCCGCCAGTGTGCCTGACAGACTGTTGGCCTTGGCCAGAAGCTGTTTTTCTTCATTGGTAAAGCCTGCTTCGTCATAGAGGCTGTTCAGCTCCACCTGGCGGCCGGGCTGGACCGCGGCTGAATCCGGGCGCGCCACTTTTCCCGACCTGATGTCGAGGATGCGGAAATAGTCTTCTTTAAATCGCAGGCTTCCGCTGGCCACATAGTTTCTAACATTGGCCGTCAGGCCGAACGAGTTGGCGGCCGTCTCCTGGGACAGCGACAGGGAGACGAGTTGATTTTCGATGGAGTTCTGAACCTGGGTCAAAGCGTAGCGCAGCGCCAGAATTCCCCCGAGTAGACATAATAAAATTACGCATCCGAAAACAGTCATAAGATTGATAAAAGACTTAACGTTCATGTTTCCCTTTCTGATTTGCAACCAAAACTAATGGCCGGTTTATTAATGAATTAAAATTCATACAGATTTAACAAACAACAAATTCCAATATAAAAAGCGGGTTGTTTGCCCGCAATTTTTTTAATTGTGTTCTTTATCTGTTTAGCTTTAATTCAGTATTTTACCGGCGGCAAGGTCAAAAAGGGCAGCCGTGACGAAGAAAGATATATTTAGCTAGATCTATTTATAATATAACATAATAGCGGTTATTATGCAAGAATATCCATTATCAAGGATTTTATATTGTTTATAATAAAACTATTGCTTTAAATTTTTGGAAAGCTTCAATTAATTCGGTTTTAAATATGGACAAATTTTAAGTGGTTCTCTTCCATTGTTGTTGCCAATATGCCGCAATATGAGAATTTCAGTGGTGGGCTCTTATCTCTTGTTAGATTGAGGTTTCATTGATATAATAAAAATGGTTTTCCTCCAGAATTATTACTTGAAGAAAGGTACGGCAATGAAAAACGTCATGGCTCTAATTATGGCCGGCGGCAAAGGGGAAAGGCTTATGCCTTTAACCGCCGCCAGGTCGAAACCCGCCATTCCCTTCGGCGGGCTTTATCTTCTGATTGACATCACTTTATCTAATTGCATTAATTCCGAAGTTTATAAAATTCTGGTCCTGCCGCAGTATAAAAGTCAAACCCTGATTCAGCACATTGAAGACGGCTGGAATATTTTCAGCGGCGCTCTGGGGCATTTTTTAAGGGTTGTGCCGCCGCAGATGATGAAAGGGGAGAACTGGTATCAGGGCACGGCCGATTCCATTCGCCAGAACCTGGAAATGATTGAAAAGGAAAAGCCCAGCCACCTCCTCATTCTTTCCGGCGACCATATTTACAAGATGAATTACGCCCTTTTCAAAGATTACCATGTCAAGACCGACGCTGACGTGAGCATAGCAGTTATTGAAACCGCTATAGATCAAGCCAGCGAATATGGCGTTCTCCAGGTGGATGATAATTACAATGTCACCGGCTTTCAGGAAAAGCCAAAAAACCCTTCCACCATTCCCGGCGACCCTGATCACAGCCTGGTTTCCATGGGCATTTACATGTTCAAGGCCGAGGTGCTCCTGGATTTGTTGAAGCGGGACGACAAACCGGATTTCGGCAAAGACATTCTGCCCAGCATTCTCAAGAGCCATAAAATTATGGCCTATCCCTATCGCCGGGAGAACAAGCTGGAAGAAGTGGTCTTCTTTACCGACGCCGAGGGCAGCCGGGCCGAGGTGCCGGTGGAAGTGGCCCCGGATTCAGGCTACTGGCGGGACGTGGGCAATCTCGACGCTTTCTGGAACGCCAACATGGACCTCTGCGGGCTGACCCCCTTCTTCAACCTCTATGGCGTCCGGTGGCCGATGCGGACCATGCAGCGTCAGTTCCCGCCGGTCAAGACCCTTTCCGTTCAGCAGGAAGACGGCACTTACCTTCAGGGTGAATATCTGGATTCAATTGTGGCTCACGGCTGCGTCAATGGCGGCGGCACGGTGCGCAACAGCATTCTGTCCTATAATGTGGCGGTGCATCGCGGGGCTGTGGTGGATGAATCGGTGGTTATGGAAAATGTGGATATCGGTCGATACTGTAAGATTAAAAAAGCCATCATCTCCGACGGGGCCAAAATTCCGGCCAATACTTCCATCGGCTTCAATCCCAAAGAGGATCGAAAGCGTTATCATGTGACTCCGCGTGGCATCACGGTGGTCACCAAAGAAGATTTTCAGGATAAATGATCATGAAGAAAGTCGCGCCCTCCATCCTGTCGGCCGATTTCACGCGGCTGGGAGCGGAGCTTTCAGCCATGGAGGCGGCCGGGGCTGATTACCATCACCTTGATGTGATGGACGGCCATTTCGTGCCCAATATGACCATCGGGCCGCTGGTGGTGGAGGCGGCCAGGCGGGCCGCTTCCATCCCGCTGGATGTGCACCTGATGATTTCAGATCCCCTGACCTACGCGCCCCAGTTCGCCAAGGCCGGAGCCGACATCGTCACCTTTCACTTTGAGGCCACCCCTCATGTTCACAGCGTGATGATGAAAATCGCCCAGGCCGGGGCCAAAGTGGGGATTTCCCTGACGCCCTCCACTCCGGTGGAGGCTTTGAGTGAAGTTATCGGCGGGCTGGATCTGGTGCTGATCATGAGCGTCAATCCGGGTTTTGGCGGGCAGGCTTTCATCCCTGAATCGCTGGACAAGATTGCCCGTCTCCGGCGTTTCATTCAGGCCAGGACGGACCGCCATATTCTGATAGAAGTTGACGGCGGGGTGTCGGATAAAAACGCGGCCCAGCTTTACGAGGCCGGGGCCGACATTCTGGTCAGCGGTTCTTTTCTGTATGGAGCGCCTGACTATCAGGCCGCCCTGGACAGTTTAAAGCGATAGAAAGCGGCCCGTTTTTGGTGGCGGGCTGATTGAAGACATTTCCCGGCAGGTTCCGGGAGCCGGGGCCAACCGACCCCGGCTTTATTGTGACGGGGCTTTAGATAAGTGGGTGCTGATGCTCCGATAATCGCCTGGTCGGCCTGTGTCGGCCGACCGGTGTATTTTCTACATTGGAAGGAAGAAAAAAGTGAGCACTCCTGTTTTTAACCGTGAGCGGTATTTTGAAGCTATCAGCCAGTGGCAAAAGCCCTATCACGAAAAGTATCTGGCCATGTATTCCAGCCAGTGGGGCGGCATAGTCACTGATCCGGCCCTGTGGACGGTGCCGGTGGATGACCATATCGTCCACCGGGGCGACGCGGTTTTCGAAGTTTTCAAATGCGTGGCCGGCCGGGCCTATTGCCTGGAAGACCATCTGATAAAACTAAAAAATACGGTTAACAGCCTGGCCATTAAAATGCCGCCGGATTTTGAGCGCATTAAAGAGATTCTGGCCGACACGGTGCGGGCCGGGGGCGAGAAGGATGTGCTGGTGCGCGTGACGGTTTCGCGAGGGCCGGGCGGCTTCACCAGCAATCCCTATGAAAGCCCTATGGGCATTCTGCTGATCACCGTTTTACGGCTGGGCATTTACAGCGATGAGAAATATGAGGCGGGCATGAAGGTGATTACCGCGCCGTTCCTGGCCAAAGATCCCACCATCGCCACCATGAAGACGACTTCATATATGCAGAACGTGCTGGTGAAAAAAGCGGCTCTGGACGCCGGGGCCGACTATGCGGTGTGTTTCGGCCGGGACGGCTTCATGACGGAAAGCTCCACCGAGAATATTTCCATTGTCACGCGCGAAGGCGAACTTCTGGCCCCGGAATGGAACATTATTCTTAAAGGAACCACTCTCACCCGGATTATGGCCATAGCCGCCGACATGGTCAAAGATGGCCTTTTGAGCGGAGTGAGGCATCAAGGCATAACCCAGGCCCAGGTGATGAACGCCTCAGAAGCTTTCATCAGTTCCACCACTACCAATGTCCTGCCCATCACCACCTGGGATGGGAGGCCGGTGGGGGAAGGGCGGCAGGGTCCGGTGGGCAAAGAGCTTCTGCGGCGCATGAGGCTGGAATATACTTCGCCTGATTCGCCCTATCTGACTGAGCCGTGGCTGTAGGAGATGATATGAGTGGGTCAGGTCAAGTGGAATTACCTTATATCAGCGCGGAGCTTCCCGGAGTCGGCGGTGTGTTGAAGAGCACGCCGGAACATTTTGTTGTGGAGGAGATTCCGCTTTACGCACCTTCCGGCGATGGGCCGCACCTGTATCTGACGGTGCGGCGCCAAGGCCTGACCACCCGCCAGATGGTGGATGAGCTGGCGAAAGCTTATGATGTTCCGGCTGCCTCCATCGGCTACAGCGGCTTGAAGGATAAAGAGGCCCTGACCACCCAAACTTTCTCGCTGGCCACCAACATGGATGACCAAGAGGCCAGGGGGCGTTCCGTCGGTGCGGCCTGGGAGCTTTTAAGCCTCAGCCGCCACCGCAATAAGCTGAAGGTCGGCCACCTTCTGGGCAACCGTTTTACGATCATTCTCAGCGGCCCTAATGGCTCCATTAGTGAGGCTAAAGCCATTGCTGAAAAATTGCGGTCGGAAGGCGTGCTCAACTATTTTGGGGCGCAGCGGTTTGGCAAGGACGGCGATAATATGGCGCTTGGCCTGAAGTTTTTGAAGAGCGGGCGCAAGGCCAGGAGCTGGAAGGACAAGTTTTTATTGTCGTCGCTTCAGTCGTTCATCTACAACCATTATTTGGGGGAGCGTGTGAATCGCGGCCTGTTTCCGGTAGTGATGACTGGCGACATTTGCAAGAAATATGAAACCGGAGGCATTTTCACCTCTGAAAACGGGCAGGCGGAAACGGCTCGTTTTCGGCAAGGTGAACTCAGCCATACCGGCCCTATTTTCGGGGCAAAAACAAAGCGGGCTGAAGGTGAGGCCGGGGAGTTTGAGGTATCCATCCTGGCCGGGCTTGGCTTAAGTGAAGAGGAAATGGCCGGAGCCGGCAGCGGGGACAGGCGCATCAATCGTCTATTAGTGCCTGATTTGAGTGTGGAAGAAGTGGCGGAGGGCTTTTGCTTCAGTTTCGCCCTGCCCAAAGGGGCTTATGCTACAAGTGTGCTGCGGGAGTTTATAAAAGGTGAGCAGCCTGCGGCTGCTGGCGATTGAAAACTTGGCCTTTCGGCCAACCAAAGGGTTCCACCCTCTGGACTCCGGCTGGGGGAGGGCCCACGCGGGCCCTGCCCCAGACCCCACCCGCGCCAGGGGGGCGGAGCCCCCTGGACCCCCCAAGAGGTCATGGTCGGCTTCAACTTTCTTCTTCCCGCATCGCCGCAACTCGCTTCGCAAGCTCAGCTCAGACAAGCGGCGACGCTTTATACTTCGTTGACCTTAGGTGCTACAGGCAACTTCACGCCCCGGCTGTGGCATTTTTCTATAGGCGGCCTCACTGGCTGAGTGTTAGTTCACGTATGTTCGGCTTAAATCAGCTCCCCCTTAAAGGTTCTTTCCAGTGCTGGTTGTGCGTCTGTCTGCCACCTATTGCTTTATAATGAGTTTCTCGTTATAAAAAAGACGGCGAAGTCTTACCGGTTTCAGCGCTGGAAAAAGTTTTTGAGGGGAAAAAATATCCAGCCGATCATACGTAAAGCAACAAACATTCGATGAAGTTGCCTATAGCAAAATGTAAGGCCCAATGTGAAGCCGCCGACAGCAGTGAAGGCTTAAGCAGTATGAAGCGTCGCCGCTTGTCTGAGCTTCGTACTCGAAGCGAGTTGCGGCGATGCGGGAAGGGGAAAGTTTAAGCCGACCCTGACCTCTTGGGGGTCAAGGGGGGCTTGCCCCCTTGCGCGGGTGGGGTCTGGGGCAGGGCCCGCGTGGGCCCTCCCCCAGCCGGTGTCCAGAGGGCGGAGCCCTTTGGTTGGCCTATTGGGCCAAGTCCTTGATCGCGCGGCCGTAGGCCGCATCATGTTTCTTAAGAACGGTACGACCCGTTGATAGTCACATATTCGTGAGACAGATCGCAGGTCATGATATCGTATTCACAACCACCCGCGCCAAGGTTTATATCGACCACATATTCTTTCTTCTGCATCACGGCCGTGGCCTCTTCCTCACGCCCGTTGTCAATTCCGGCCCTGATCCACGGCACATCATCCAGATCAATGTCAACGGCGTAGGGGTCGAATTTGGCTCCGCTGCGGCCGATAGCCATGCAGATACGGCCCCAGTTGGCGTCACAGCCATGAAAAGCCGTCTTCACCAAAGGCGATTCCGCCACCGTGCGGGCCGCTTTGCGGGCCTCTTCATCATTGGCCGCGCCACGCACCCTCACCGTCACCAGCTTGGTCGCGCCTTCGCCGTCACGGGCGATCTGAACAGCCAGCGACTTCATTACCTCAAAAAAGGCTTTTTTGAATGCGGCCAGCGACTCGCCACCCTCAACCGTCACCCCGGAAGCCCCGGAGGCCATAACCATCACGCTGTCGTTGGTGGAGGTATCGCCGTCAACACTGACGCGATTGAAGGTCAGGTCGGCTCCCTCCTTGGTCAACCACTGTAGCAGTTCCGGGGCGACAGCCGCGTCGGTCAGGACAAACCCCAACATGGTGGCCATGTTGGGCGCTATCATGCCGGAACCCTTGCAGCATCCCCAAAGCGACACTTTATGCCCACCCAGCTCAATTTCGGCCGAGGCGGTCTTGGCCCGCGTGTCGGTAGTGAGGATAGCCTGGGAAAAGTCATCAAAGGCCTGTTCAGTATCACGGAGGGCGGCTACCAGGTTGGGCAGGGCCGCCATCATAGCCTCAATCTTAATGGGCTGGCCGATAATGCCGGTGGAGGCCAGCATGATCTCGTCGTCAGTGGTGTGGAGGAGGCCGCTCAAACTCCCGGCCGACATCCGGCAGTGTTCTTCACCAATCTTGCCGGTCTGGGCGTTGGACTGGCCGGAGTTGACCAGAAAGGCCCGCCCTGTGCCGCGCGCCGCCTTGGCCGCCGACCAGATAACCGGCGCGGCCCGGCAAACACTCTGGGTGAAAACCCCGGCCCAGGCGGCCGGTTTATCGGCCGCAATCAGGCCCATGTCGAAACGTTCGGAGTAGCGGAGGCCGGCGGCAATGGCGGCGGCCTTAAAACCTTTCACTGTCATTAGTTCTTCCCAATCTGTCTGATAAAAAGTATAACCGGACCGGCTGGCGGATTCCTCACCGGCCGGTATGAGATGTTGTTGTGTACTGTCAGCTATATGATTGCCTGAACTGAAAATATATATTATACTATAAATCGGCTTTGATAGACAATACCTCCCACATATAGTCCAAACCATCTCGCGCCTGACCAGTCAAGGCCGGACGCTATAAAGAGTTTTCAGGGAAAATTATGGCTGACAAAAAACACCCTCACCACCATCATCATGATCACGATATACTCCATCAGGCGGCCCAGCATGATCACAAACACGATCACAGCCACCATCACCGCCATGACCAGCATCATGATCAGGATATACTGCACCATGCCGATCGGCTTTACGGCGAACTGAGCAAGAGCGCCGCCTACGGCAGCACCCTGGTCATCCGCCCCAACAGTGGCATATCCGGCGATATCATAGTGGCCGGCCTCCTGGCCCTGAGCGGGCTGGATCAGGATGGCCTGAATTCCATTCTGGGCGACCTGAACCTGGAGAATCTGGCGGGCCGCGTCCGCCTGGAATCCAGGGAGCTGGACAGCATCAGCGGGGTCGGCCTGCACGTCGATCTGCCCCATGAACATGAGCATCGCACCTTGGCCGATATGGAGGCGTTTTTCGAGAAGTCCAAAATCAGCGATAAGGCCAAGGAACTGGCCCTGGCGGCTTTCCGCCTCCTGGCCGAAGCCGAGGGCGCGGTTCACGGCCTGCCGCCTGAAAAGGTCCATTTTCATGAAGTAGGCGCGCTGGACAGCATTCTCGATTTCGGGCTGGCCGCCGCCCTGATGGACTATCTGGCCCCGGCCCGCATTGTCTGCGGTCCGCTCCCGGTCTGCGACGGCGTCATCAAATGCCAGCATGGACTCTTGCCGTCCCCGGCCCCGGCCGTGATGCGGCTTCTGGAGGGGGTGCCGGTGGTGGGCCTTGATTCCTCCGGCGAAACGGTTACTCCGACAGGCGTCGCCCTTCTAAAAGCTTTCGGAGCCGAGTTCGGGCTCTGGCCCGCCATTTCCATCGTCCGCCACGCGCTGGTCTATGGCAGCAGGCGGTTGGAGGGCGTGCCCAACGGGGCTATCTTTGTTCTGGGGCACTGGGGCGGAGGCTTGGTCCGGTCCGCCAGTCCGTCACTGTAAAAAGGAAGGATTCATTATGACCAAAGTTATATATGGCGAATCAGAAATAGCGGGCGCGCTCTCCATTATGGCCACCGACATACTGGCTGTCCATGCCGATGAACCCATTCTGATCGGCATCCGCCGGGGCGGCCTGGTGATCAGCGACCGTCTGGCCGATATTATCGAAAAGCGTACCGGCAAACGCCCGGAGCAGGGCGTCATCGATATCAACCTTTACCGCGACGACTGGACCCGCGCCCGGGCGCTGCCCAAAGTGGGCAAAACCGAGATACCCCAGCGGCTGGACGACCGCCGGGTGGTGCTGATTGACGACGTGCTGTTCACCGGCCGCACGGTGCGGGCGGCATTGGAGGCCCTGGTGGACTTCGGGCGGCCCTCACGCATCGAACTGGCCGCGCTGGTCGATCGCGGACACCGCGAAATGCCCATTCAGGCTGATTACGTCCCCTTCAAGATCTCCACCACTCGCGATGAGCGCATCAACGTCTATCTCAAAGGCCAGGATGGCCATGAGACGGATGAAGTGGTGAAAGAAGACGGCCCCGCCGCCTGAGGCCGTTGACTGTTCATAAAAAAAGCCGGGGTTCCGCCTTTGGAACCCCGGCTTTTTTATGCCGGGCAGGTCAGGCCAGATCCCAGCCCAGCTTGGCCGCGAAAACCACAGCCACCAGACACACGGTCAGATTTAGCTCACGAGCCCGGCCGGAGGCGGTCTTCATCAGGAGATAGGTCAGCCAGGCAATGGCCAGGCTGTCGGAAATCTTCCATGACAGGCCGATCAGCACCACTACCATAATGGCCGGAAAAGATTCGGTGGCGTCTTTAAAATCAATCCTGGTTAGGGGCGACAGCATGTACCAGCCCACCACCACCAAGGCCGGGGCCACAGCCGCGAAGGGAATGGCCAGAAAGATGGGGGCGCAGAACAGGGCCACCCCGAAACAGGCGGCGGTGGTCAGGGCGGTCAGGCCGGTGCGTCCGCCGGAGGCCACCCCGGTGCCGCTCTCACCATAGGCGGTGTTGGGGGATATACCCAACAGGCCGCTGGCGATCATGGCCAGTGAATCGGCCACAAAGGCCCGGCCCATTTTATGCCGCCAGCGGGCTTCCTCTTCCGCGCCCATGATGCTGAACAGGCCCAGGAAGCCGGCCAGGCTGTCAAAAATAGCCAGAAACAGAAAGACCAGCACCACCGAGAAAAAATCGGGCGTGGTGATCAGGGAGAAATCGAAATTCAGGGCCAGCGCGGCCGGGCTGGGCGGCAGGCTGAACAGGCCGCCGCTTTCCGGCAGCACGGTCACGCCCATGGGAATGCCGACGATCGTAGTCAGGATGATTCCGGCCAGAACGGCATAGCGGAAATTCATGGCCAGAAGGGTGGCGGTGATGAAGAGGCCGACAAAGACCAGCCGCACGGAAGGGGAGTGAAGGTCGCCCAAGGACGGCAGCCCGGCGGTGAAAACCACGGCCTGGCTGTTGATCAGGCCGATTCCGGCGATGAGTATGCCCACGCCGCCGCAGACGGCGAATTGCAGTGATTGGGGAATATCGCGCAGAATTCTTTCGCGAATGGGTGAAAGGGAGATGAGGAAGAACAGCACCCCGGCGACCAGAACGGCGCTGACGGCCTGAGGCCAGCTATAGCCCATAGCCAGGATGACCACAAAGGCGAAAATGGCGTTAATGCCCATGCCGGGGGCCACGGCGAAAGGGAGGTTGGCCACCAGGGCCATGATCAGAGAGCCGATAATGGCGGCCAGGGCTGTGGCGGTGAAGAGGGCTTCAGGCGGCCCGCCGGCCATGGCCAGAATGGCCGGGTTGGCGGCCAGGACATAAACCATGGCGCAGAAAGTGGTGAGGCCCGCGCTGATTTCCACCAGCGGAGTGGTGTTGTGTTCCTTCAGTTTAAACATGACGATTCTCCCGTGAGAGCCGCCGGGAGGCTGGACCCCGGCGTTGTTGTAATACGGCGGTGTGGGCTTCTGTTAAAAAACAAAAGCCCCCGGCCGCCGCGAACGGCTGCCAAGGGGGTCTTTACCTTCAACCACCAGGTATGCGTACTCCCGCCGGGGACTCGCCGGTTTTCAAGGGAGTTGTTCATCCGGTCTTCTGGCTTACGGATCGTCCAACCTGGCTCCGCCTTCCCGATTTGTCAATCAGTGGCCGGCCCATGAGGGCCAGGAGCGGCTGTCCCCGTTTACAGCGGCGGGTCCGCCACGGAATTTCACCGTGTTCCGAGAGAATGAACGGATTAATTTTAGCAGGAAAGCGGGTGAATAGCAACCGCTTCCGTGAAAATTTGCAGGGTGATCGTTTGGAAACGGCAAAGGTGAAACCCGGCCGTGCGGGCGAAAAAATTTCTGACGTCGCTCGTAATTTTCTCTTATTCCCGGCCGGGTGGCTTCATAGGCGTTCTGTTCTATCCGTGCCCGTCCGGGGAGCAAAATTACGAGCGACTTACAGAAAATTTTTCGCCCGCACGGCCTGGTCAGTGTCGGCATTTGGTGCCTATTGCGGAATTTCACGGCCTCGCCCTCCGGGTTTTACCCCAAGCTTTTTTGAGCGGTTGTCCCATAAAAATTTTCGAGCGGCGTTTTATTATTATTTGAGATTAAAAACGAAAAACTTTCAGAAAAGTAAAACATCCACCCCGATGTTTGATCTATCCGCAATTTTTTCTTCATATCAGCGCCTACGGCCGTGAGCGGCGGGGTTGACTCATCATTGACCGGCGGTGTAAAATCACACCTTTACCGCACGCTCTTCAGGGAGAGTATATGTAAGGATTTGTACGATGAGCCTTTTTGAATTTCAGAGAATGAAGCGTCTGCCGCCCTATGTTTTCGCCACGGTCATCGAATCGAAAATGGCCGCCCGCCGCGCCGGGGAAGACATTATCGATCTCGGCATGGGCAACCCCGATATGGGCACGCCCAAACACATCGTTGAAAAACTTTTGGAAGCGTCCCAGAAAGAAACCAATCACCGCTATTCGGCTTCCAAGGGCATCACCAAGCTCCGCCACGCCATTGCCAACTGGTATGGCCGACGCTATGGCGTCGATCTGGACCCGGACACTGAAGCGGTGGTGACCATGGGCGCCAAAGAAGGTCTGGCCCACCTGACCCTGGCCACCATCACGCCCGGCGAGGTGGTGCTGGCCCCGGACCCGACCTATCCCATTCACTCTTACGCGGCCATTATCGCCGGCGGCGATTTGCGGAGCGTCCCTATCGGGCCGGACCGCGATTTTTTCGAAGATCTTCAGATAGCCGTGCGCCAGACCTGGCCGCGCCCGCGCATGCTGGTCATCTCCTTTCCCCACAACCCCACCGGAACCGTGGTGGAGCTGGATTTTTTCGAAAAGGTGGTGGATTTCTGCAAAGAGCACCAAATCCTTCTGGTTCACGATCTGGCTTACGCCGACCTGTGTTTTGACGACTATAAGGCTCCCAGCCTTCTCCAGGTCAAGGGGGCCAAGGATATCGGGGTGGAAGCGTTTTCCATGTCCAAAAGCTACAGCATGGCCGGGTGGCGCATCGGCTATGTCTGCGGGAACAAGGAAATGGTCGCGGCCCTCACCCGCATCAAGAGCTATCTCGACTATGGCGCGTTCCAGCCCATTCAGATCGCCTCCATCATCGCCCTGAACGAAGGGCAGGAATGTGTGGATGAAATCGTCTCCATCTACAAGGAGCGCCGCGACGCCCTGTGTGACGGCTTGGCCAGGGCCGGCTGGCCCGTCCACATCCCCAAGGGGGCCATGTTTATCTGGGCCAAAATCCCGGAACGCTTCAGCCACCTCGATTCAGTCGAGTTTTCCAAAATGCTCATTCGCGAGGCCAAGGTGGCCGTCTCCCCCGGCCTGGGCTTCGGGATGGGCGGTGAGGGCTATGTCCGTTTCGCCCTGGTGGAGAATGTTCAGCGCATAAATCAGGCGATCAGGGGCATTAAGAAAGTTTTTTCAGAATAAGCTCGGACGGCCATAAGCCCCTCACCGGCAAGGATATCATCAACCACAGGCAGACCGGTCTGATACGGCCGGTCTCAGCTTTCACCGGAACTTCACCAAGGAAAACAGTATCGTGAACACCTCACAAACAACAGTCGGCCTTCTGGGCTGCGGCAACGTCGGGGCCGGTGTGGCCAGAATGCTCATTGAAGACCGCGATTTCATCAATCAGAAACTTGGCTGGCCCCTTTCGCTGGCCAAAATCGCGGTGCGCGACGCCAGCAGCCGCCGTCCCTGGACTCCGCCCCGGGAGCTGCTTACCACCGATCCCTATGAAATTGTCGGCAATCCCGATATCGAGGTGGTGGCCGAACTGATGGGCGGCATTGAACCGGCCCGCACTCTGGTGATGAAAGCCATTGCCAGCGGCCAGCATGTGGTCACGGCCAACAAAGCCCTCTTGGCCCTGCACGGCCGCGAGATTTTCGAAGCGGCCGCCGCCCACAAGGTCGAAGTCATGTTTGAAGCGGCCGTGGCCGGAGGCATTCCCATTATCCGCACCCTCAAAGAGGGGCTGTCGGCTAATCGCATTCATTATTTTTTTGGTATCCTAAACGGCACCACCAATTATATTCTAAGCCGCATGACCCGTGAGGGACTGGATTTCGCTACCGCCCTGGCCGCCGCCCAAAAAGCCGGTTACGCTGAGGCCGATCCCACTTTCGATGTGGAAGGTTTCGACGCGGCCCACAAGCTGATAATCCTCACCGCCCTGGCTTACGGCGTGCTGCCCAGCCTGGACGACATTCATGTCGAGGGCATCAGCCGACTGACTCCAGAGGATTTTCACTTTGCCCGTGAACTGGGTTTCGTCATAAAACTTCTGGCCATGTCCTCCCGCGATCAGGAGGGCCGCCTGGAGGTGCGTCTGCATCCGGCCATGCTGCCCCAGGACAGCCTCCTGGCCGGTATCGGCGGGGCCATGAACGCGGTTCACATTTCCGGCCACGCTGTGGGCGACATTCTGCTCAATGGACCCGGCGCGGGCATGATGCCCACGGCCAGCTCGGTGCTGGCCGACATGGTGGAACTGGCCCGCGCGGCCAGAGCCAACTGCTCGGCCCGCGTTCCGGCTCTGGGCTGGTGCCGCCTTTCAGACGAACGGCCCAAACCCATGAGCGAAGTCTCCACCGCTTACTACCTGCGTTTCACCGTGCTGGACCGCCCCGGCGTTCTGGCTCGTATTGCCGGAATTTTCGCGGAAAAAGGTATCAGCATTGCCCAGGTGATTCAGAAGAGCGCCGCCCCAGGTGAGGAGGCTGTGCCGCTGGTGATGCTGACCCACACGGCCGCCGAGCGCGATATGAACGCGGCCCTGAAAGAGGCCGACGACCTTGATTCCGTGATTGAATCAACCATGCTCATCAGGGTCGAGGAGCGTTGCGCGGCGCGCGGCGCGGCGTAGATGAAAATCTGTGTGAATGGCGTTTGACCGCAGTCGGGAGAAATGTTTTTGCCCGGCTCCGTTCCGGGGGTCTTTAGTCACGGAGCCGGGCAAAAACATTTCTCCCGACTGCTGCCTGGTAAGCTCCCCCCCGCCTGGAAAGTGTGCATAGCCCGAGTGGGAGCCGGAATGAAAACTTCCGGCTTCCGGCGGGATAAATGTGTGAATGTTTTTATTATACTGAATTATTCAGGCGACTCCCCCTTGGGGCAGTCGCCGATTAAATGTTGAGAGGATTGTGATGAAATACCTGCTTTTGATCGGAGACGGCATGGGTGACTGGCCTCAGGCGGCCTTGGGCGGCAAAACGCCCCTGGCGGCCGCTGAGACCGGAAACCTTGATTTTATGGCTCAAAACGGCACGCTGGGCCTGGCCCGCACCGTGCCGGAGGGCATGCCTCCCGGCTCCGATGTGGCCATTATGTCTCTGATGGGGTATAATCCTCAAGGGATACTCACCGGCCGAGGCCCCTTGGAAGCGGCCAGCATGAAAATCGAGACCGCGCCGGATGAGCTGGTATTCAGAATGAATCTGGTGACCTTGGGGCATGAGGGAGATTCTCACTACATGCGCAACCACGCGGCCGGGAACATCCCCAGCGAGGATGCGGCTGAACTGGTGGAAGCTTTGGCCAAAGAGCTGCCCCTCACCGAGGGCCAGAGGCTCTTTTCCGGGGTCAGTTATCGCCACCTGTTCACCTGGCCCGGAATGAAGCCGGCCGACGTGCCCTCCATTCCGCCCCATGATTTCCGCGATCAGGAGGTTTCGCACCTCTTGAACGACCCGGCCGCCAAGCCGTTGATGGACCTGGCCAAAGCTTCATGGGAGATTTTAGGCAGCCACCCGGTCAACCGGAAGAGGGGGGCCGAGGGCCTGCCTCCGGCCAACTCCATCTGGCTGTGGGGGCCGGGCCTCCGGCCGCAGGTGAAAACCTATCAGGAACGCTGGGGCGTGACCGGGGCCACTGTCTCGGCTGTCGATCTCATCAAGGGGCTGGGCATCCTCACCGGTTTGGAGCGCATTGATGTGCCCGGAGCCACCGGCTGGCTGGACACAAACTATGAGGGCAAGGTCAAGGCCACGCTCGAGGCGCTGGAGAAATACGATTATGTGGTGGTGCATATCGAAGCGCCGGACGAATGCTCCCATCAGGGGCTTTTGGATATGAAGCTTAAAGCCATCAGCGAATTTGATTCCAAGGTGGTGGGGCCGCTTCTGAGCGCCATGCCCCGCTTTGGCGAGGAATTTCGCATTCTGGCCGCCTGCGATCACTTTACGCCCCTGGAACTGAAGACGCACTCGGCCGAGCCGGTGCCTTTCATTCTCTACAGCTCCACAGTCGGAGAGCTGAAACCTTCAGGGCTGACCTATGATGAGGCTAACGCCGCCTCCACCGGAGTGCTGGTCGATCCCGGCGCGGAGCTGGGCCATTTGTTGTTCGGACAGGAAAAATGACTACCAAGAGACCACAAGACACCTTTGTCGCCACCAGTTGCCACCGCGTTCTTTACGCGGATACCGATGCTATGGGCATAGTTTATAACGGCGCCTATTTCCGCTTCTTCGAGCGCGCCCGCGATGAATATCTTCGCCAGCGGGGCATGCCTTATTCCGCGATTGAGGCCAAAGGCCTCAGCACCCCGCTGACGGAGGCCTTTGCCCATTATTATTCGTCATTCCACTATGATGAGATGATCAGCATGGAATGCTGGATATCGCAGATCAAGCGGGCCAGCTTCCGCTTCGAATACCGGCTGTTTCTGGATGAAAAGCCGGAAGAGACCAAAGTGGCCGGTTACACCACTCTGGCCGTGGTTGACCGCTCAACCCAGAAGGTCTGTAAAATTCCCGATTGGATGCTGGAGCTTCTTAAATAGGGCCTCAAAAGTCCTTGCGTATAAACAGCCGGCAGGTCCGTTAAAATGCGCAAAAACTTATGTCGCTCAGTATAAATAGGGCCCGGCCAAAATCAGGCGGGATGGCTATGGCCCAGCAGTTCTAATTATGGCCAACGCCGCCGCATAAAGCCGGGGTCGAGCGCGGCGAGACGGAGCGCCAGCGACTGGTTTTGACGCGAAAAAGGCCGTTTGCGAAACAAAAACCACGCTTTTTGTGCAGCGGAGGGGCCGCAAGTTTAAGGGAAAAAGCCATAATTGGAATCGCTGGTATAAACCGTCCCGCCTTGGCCTCTGTGAGGAGATTGAGATGAGCGAAATGAATATATTGAAAGAGCTTGGCCGCCTGAGCGCGGCTGATTGGGATAAAATAATAATCAGGGCCGGTGAGCTTATGGCCAGCCATAGGTTTGGATGCTCGGAAGCTCTGCTCCTGGCTTTCCAGGAAACTTTCGGAACGCGGTATATTCCCCAGGCGGCGGTGGCCATGAGCAGCGCCTTTCGCGGCGGTATGGGCGGCGGAGGCTGCACCTGCGGCGCGTTGGCCGGGGGACAGATGGTGCTGGGTTCGGTTTTCGGGTATCGCGGCAATGCCGACGGTGAACAGGACAAGGAGTCGACGGCCAAAGCCCGCGCCTTGTTCAAAGAACTGCACGACCGCTTTCGCGACATGCATAAGTCCACCTGCTGCCGGGTGCTGACCAAGGGCCTGGCCCATGACGCGCCGGAGCGAAAGGCCCAATGCGAGCAACTGGTCAAGGCCGCCGCCGGGCTGGCCGGAGGAATCATTGCCAGGGAAGCCTCCGAGGCCGTCAACGCCTGCTGAGAGCAGAGTGTTTATGAGTAAAACACCTAACATTATAAAATTCGGCGGTTCCGGCGGACCGCTTTCAGGCGGTGCGCTGTGACTGGAGCGGGATATGTGATGGTGTCGCTCCATTTGTTTTGTATCCTGCCCTCCCTTCTATTGATTATCGGAGCCTCAAGAATACCCTCCCATCTTTCCCGCGTCTTTATCTGGATGGTTGTTTTCAACATTATGGGCATGCTGGCTGAAGCCGGAGCCTGGTATTTTGAGAATAACACGTCGCTGCTGAGTTATTACGCCGTCAGGGTGGCTGATTTTATATCTCATGTTTCCGTCTATGGTCAAATGCCCATTTTCGGGGAATACCTGTATGCCTCTCTTGATTCCAAGCCTCCCGCGCCTCCTGTATCCCGCCGGCCCCTGCGAATCGCCTGGGCCGGAGCCGCCTTGGCCATGCTTCTTCTGGTTGTGTCGCAATTCAACAACATGTACACCTGGTTTGATGAGCTAAACGTATATCACATTGGTGACCTGTTTTTTATATCACAGATATTTCCCCTGGGAACCTTGGTTATTATCATGTACTTTGCCCGTCGACACCGGAACCTCATTCCGGGGCGGCAAATGGCGGCCCTGATGTTTTACGGCGTCATGTGGATTATTGACGCCGCTTCCTTCCTTCTCACCGATTTGTATTACACCATGACCTATATCGCCAGCATGCTGGGCCAGATGATTCTGTATATCAATATCCAGATGGACAAGGCCAATCAATGGGAGATGGAAGTGGCCGAGAGCCGCGCGGCCGTGATGCTAAGCCAGATAAGGCCGCATTTCCTTTTCAATGTGTTGGCGTCCATCAGCCAGCTCTGCCGGAGAGATCCGCCCAAAGCGCGCGAGGCGACAGTGCATTTTGCCAGGTATCTGCGCTCCAATATGGATTTCCTCACCAGCAAACGCGCCATTGCTTTTGAACTGGAGCTTCAGCATGTCAGGCATTACCTGTGGCTGGAAACGATGCGCTTTGAGGGAAGACTGAAGGTGGAATTTGATATCCGGGCCGAAGGTTTCCGCCTGCCGCCGCTGACGCTTCAGCCCCTGGTGGAAAATGCCGTGCGCCACGGCCTGGGCAGGAAAGAAGAGGGCGGCACCATCACCTTGCGCTCTGAAGAGCTGGAAGATGGCTGGCGAATCACGGTGGCTGACGATGGGGATGGTTTTGAACCGGTCAGCGATGATGAGGACGGCAGCGGCCATGTGAGTATCGACAATGTGCGCGGGCGGCTGGCGGCCATGAGCGGCGGATCGCTGACCATCAACAGCGCCCCCGGCCGGGGCACGGTGGCCGTCATCAGCCTCCCGAAGCCGCCGGGACGGGCGGCTGACGCGGCGGACGGCCCGAACAACATATGGAGAGGCGAAAGCCAGTTTTCATAACAGGAGGCTGAAATGTTCGATACTTACATAAGCCGGCCTGCCGCCGCAAGCGCTTTCCGCCGTCGTTGGGATAGGGGCTGAGCTATGACGGCGACCGGCTATATCATGATTGCCCTGCATTTGTTTTGTATTCTGCCCTCCCTGATTCTGATAGTCGGGGCTTCCAGAACACGCTCGCACCTCTCCCGTATGTTCATCTGGATGGTCGCTTTTAATATCGTGGGAATGGTGGCGGAGGCCAGCGTCTGGTATTTTGAGAACAATGCCTCCACTCTGAGTTATTATGCCGTCCGGGCAGCCGATTTTTTTACTTTTGTCGGCGGTTATGGGCAAGTGCCGGTGTTGGGTGAATACCTGTATGCCTGCATTGATTCAGGAAAACAGATATCGCGCCGGCCGATTCAGGTCGTCTGGGCCGGCACCTTTATTTCTGTTATCCTTCTCGTCGTCTCACTGTTTAACCATATGTACACCTACTTTGATGAGATGAATCTATTCCATACCGGTGACTGGTATTTCATCTCCCAGATACTGCCTTTCGGCGGGTTCTTCATTCTCATTTACTTCACCTGGCGGCATCGGTCACTGCTGCTAAGACGTCAACTGGCTTCCCTGAGTTACTTTTTTTTTACGAGCATATTCGCGGTGGCCGCTTTTTCTCTCAGCGACGTTTACTTTACGACACATTTCATCATCAGCCTTCTGAACCAGATGATTCTGTATATGAACATCCAGATGGACAAAGCCCATCAATGGGAAGTGGCCATTGCGGAAAGCCGGGCGGACGTGATGCTGAGCCAGATTCGCCCCCACTTTATGTTCAACGTGCTGACCGCCATCAGCCAGCTTTGCCAGACCGATCCGCCCAAGGCCCAGCGGGCGATTATGCACTTTTCCAAATACCTGCGCTCCAACATGGATTCCTTGACCAGTAAACAGGCCATACCTTTCATCACGGAGCTTCAGCATGTCGGGCATTACCTGTGGCTGGAAACCCTACGTTTTGAGGAAAAACTGCGGGTTGATTTTCAGATTGAGGCCAGAAACTTCAGCCTGCCGCCGCTGACGCTTCAACCGCTGGTGGAAAACGCCGTGCGCCACGGCCTGACCAAAAAGAAAGAGGGCGGCACCATAATGTTGCGTTCGGAAGAGCTGGATGACTCCTGGCGCATCACAGTGGCTGACGACGGCAACGGCTTTGAATCCGCGCCCCATGAGATCGAGCCGCGCAGCCATGTGGGTCTTGACAACGTCCGCGCCCGGCTGATAGCCATGTGCGGAGGAAAACTGACTATTTTCAGCGCCCCCGGCCAGGGGACAGTGATTGTCATCGACCTGCCTAAAAACCGCACCGAATTTAATTAAATCCACCCTTGCTAGAACGCTTCAGCGCTTCCTGCCGCTGGCTCCGGCTGCGGACAGCCTTTGCAGCTCCTCCTGATAGTATTCAATTTTCAAATCCATCTTTTTCAAATGCTCGCTCCAGCGGGACAGTTCGGCCATAATATGCTCCCGGTGCGCCTGAAGCATCTGAAGCCGCGCCGCCAGGGTCGGTTCACCCTCAGCCCGCAGATCGGCATAGGTTTTTATCTTCCTGATGGGCATGCCGGTCTCTTTCAGCCGCATGATGAATTCAACCCACCTCAGATCCGCCTCAGAATAATATCGCTGCCCGCCGCGTCCGCGCCGCGCTTCAATCAGGCCCTCTTTTTCATAATACCGCAGGGTGTGGGCGCTTAAGCCGGTAGCCTCCGCGAACTGGCCGATTGAATAGTGCATAAATCCCCCCCAAAAAAATAAAGCTTGACTTAGAGCTAACTCTAAGTCATATGCTTACTTTATCACATGCGGACATTGTTCGCCAGTTTTAGTTATTGGCCCATAGGGCATCCGTTTAAAAAAGAAAGGAACAACTAATGGATTCGCGTTTGCTTGGTGACAATTTCAAGGTTTCAGCCCTGTCATACGGGGCAATGGGTTTATCTGAATTTTACGGCCCGGCTCTGCCGGAGGCGGACGCTCTTGCGGTCTTGGGAAGGGTGGTGGAACTGGGCGCAACCATGATTGATACGGCCGACATGTATGGCCGTGGGCAAAATGAAGAACTGATCGGCCGTTTCCTGAAGAGCCGCCGGGCTGGAGCGGAGACGGGAGAATTGAACATCGCCACCAAATTCGGATTGGAACGGTCCGTCAATGATTCTTACAAGCGGCGGATAAACAACTCGCCGGAATACATCCGGCGAGCCTGTGAGGCTTCGCTGAAACGTTTGGGGGTGGAACGAATCGACCTGTACTATGCCCATCGTCTGGACCCGGCGGCCGACCTCAGTGAAACAATCTCAACCCTGGCCGCCCTGGTCAGGGAAGGAAAAATCGGCCATATCGGGCTTTGCGAAGTTTCAGCCGCCACCCTCAGGGCGGCCCAGGCCATTCATCCCATAGCGGCGGTTCAGAGCGAATATTCCCTTTGGACCAGAGAGCCGGAATCATCAATTCTGCCGGTCTGCCGGGAACTTGGGGTGGGCTTTGTGGCCTACAGCCCCTTGGGCCGGGGATTTTTGAGCGGCCGCCTGAAAAATGTAGAAGAGCTGGCCTCAAATGATTTTCGCCGTTCCAATCCCCGCTTCCAGGATGACAATCTGAAGCGCAATCTGGATCTTTTACCGGAACTGGAGGCCGTGGCCAGGGAGCTGGCCGCCACACCGGCCCAAACGGCGCTGGCCTGGCTGCTGGGGCGGGACGCCCGTCTGGCGGCCATACCCGGCACACGGAATCTCACGCGATTGGAGGAAAATATGGGGGCGGCCGGACTGGTTTTGTCTGATGAGCAGAATTCGCGTCTGGAGAAAGCGTTCCGGCCGGAATCCATCCTGGGGGAGCGCTATACTCCAGAGGGCATGAAAGGATTGGGGGTTTAATAATTCAATCATTGTCGCCCCTCACCGCGCGTCTGGCAACCTTGCGTCCGGCCTGATGTTTTTTGGCTTCCAAACGCCGCTCAACCGCTCGTTTGGTCGGACGGGTGGCTTTGCGCGGCCGGGGCGGCGGCATCTGCGCCCTGGCCAGAAGCTCCGCCAGGCGCGTCAGGGCTTCGGTCCGGTTCAGGCCCTGAGTGCGGTGGGTGCGGGCCGTGATGATCAAAATATCCTCACGGCTGATCCGGTTACCCGCCAATAGCCGCAATCGGCCCAACTGTGATTCCGTCAATGGAGATTGCCCAAGGTCGTAGCGCAGGGTCACGGCCGTGGCCACCTTGTTCACGTTCTGGCCGCCCGGACCGGCCGAATGGATGAATTTCAGTTCCACGGCCGGGGATTCGGCCAGCTTTTCCAAGTGTCCTTCTGAAAAAACACCTCTTGCTGTTTCAGCCATCTGAATTTGCCGCCCTTATATTAATGGTTGCCAAAAATCGCCCAAAGATTTATTTTAACATAAGTCAAGTTTCTCAGCATAAATTATCTGCTCATCAGCTTGACCTTTTCCTGCCGCGGACGTGTTTATGCGGACGGGTAACAAATACGACATTACAGGAGGATCAAATATTGGCAATGAAAACAGTATTCAGATTGGCCGGAGCTTTGGGGTTTCTCATGGTCGGCGGACTCTTTCCGCCCGTCCGCGCCTGGGGCGCGGCTGAAGAGAGCTTTTTGCTCAATAACGGGCTGAAAGTCATTCTGGTTCAGCAGCCCGGCAGCCCTGTCGTCTCCATGCGGGTGATGATCCGCACCGGTGCGGCCGATGAAAGTGTCCGCAGTGAATACGGCCTGGCCCACCTGATGGAGCACATGGCGTTCAAGGGCACCTCCCGCTATCCTGATCCGGGCACCATCTCGCGCCTGGTGGAGCGCAACGGCGGCGACATGAACGCCTACACCAGCAGTGATTCCACCGTCTACTACCTCAGCATGCCCAGCGAGGAAGTGCGGCTGGGTCTGGATATTCTGGCCGATCTGGTCTTCTCGCCCATCTATGATCCCGAAGAGTACACCCTGGAAAAAGAGGTGGTTATTGAGGAGATCAAGCGCGGCAAAGACAATCCGGATCGTCTCCTGATGGAAGAATTCTTCCAGGCCGCCTACCCCGACCATCCCTACGGACGGCCGGTAATCGGCTATGAAGAGACGGTGCGTAACGCCACCGTTGACGAGGCCAAGGCTTTCCATGACCGCCATTACCGGCCGGACAACGCCGTTCTGGTGGTGACCGGCGGTTTTGACCGGGCTGCGGTTACGGCCGCCATCAATGATTTTTATCTGCCTCTGGAAAAGCCGCAAAGCGAACTGGCCAAACTGCCCACCCCGGCTCTGGCCCCGCCGGCCGGTCCGGTGGTGAAGGTCAGCGAGAGTGAAAAAGTGGCTCTGGCCAAAGTCTTCATCGGCTTTCGCGGCCCGGCCGGGCACGATCCCGAAGCTCCGGTCATGGATCTTCTTTCCTCGGTTCTTTCCGGCGGCAAAGCCAGCCGCCTCACTGAAGTGATCAAGGACCAAAAAGGCCTGGTCACCGATATCTCCACCGGGTCATATTCGCCCCGCTATCAGGGCAGCTTTATGATTTCCATGGAAACCGAACCTGAAAAGGTGGAAGAGGCCGTTTCCGCCGTGTGGCAGGAGTTGGAAAAGCTGATTTCCGAACCCCCGGCCGACGATGAACTGGGCCGGGCCAAGGCTTTGGCTGAGAAGGGTTTCCTGGCCGGGCAGGAAAGCGCCCAGGGGCTGGCTTCCCAGATAACCGAGTTTGAAAACATGTTTGGCGACTGGCGTTTGCGCGACGCTTATCTCCCGCTGTGGAACCGCACCGGACCGGCCGAACTGGTTCGCAGCGGCGCGGTCCATTTCAAGCCCAAAAACATGACCATGGTGGTGATGCTGCCAAAGCGCGATGATCAAACCAACTACCCCACCGAAGAAGCTCTGACCGATCTGGCCATGCGCCTGACCATGCCCGCTTCGGCTGAAAAAGCCAATCCCGCGCCTGTGTTTCAGGAAATGAAGCTGGCGGCCGGTCCCCGTCTTCTGGTGATGCGCGATCCGACGCTCCCGCAGGTTTCCATTAAAGCGGCCACTCTCGGCGGTCTCCTGTCTGAGAAAAAAGGGCAGGAAGGTCTGGCCAACTTCATGGCCAGCGTCTGGACCAAAGCCACCACCAGCCGCACGGTCACCGAACTTTCGCGCGATATTGAAAATATCGGCGCTTCCATCAGCGCCGTCTCCGGCCGCAATTCTCTTCTGCTGTCGGGCTCGTTTTTGTCGTCCAACCGTGAGGAAGGGTTGCGCCTGTTCACGGAAGTCCTGACCTCCCCGGCTTTCAGCAGTGACGATGTGGAGCGGATGCGCCCTGAAATCCTGGCCCAGATCAAGGCCCAGGATGAACAGCTGGCCGGGCGCGTCTTCCGGCTTCTGGCCAAAAACCTCTATCCGGCCGACCATCCCTACAGCCACGACCAGCTCGGTCTGGCTGAGACCGTCGCCAAATTCAGCCCTTCTGATCTTAAAAAGCTCTATCAGGAGCTGGTGCGGCCCGAGGAACTTCTGATTGTGGCCGCCGGCGACATTGAGCCTTTGCGGGTCAAGGAAGCTCTCGACGAAGCCCTGGCCGGCTGGAAGCCCGCCGGCAAAGGCGCGCCGGTAACCGTGCCTGGCCCTCCCCCGGCCATAGACGAGCCTGTGCGCGTCTCTGAAACCCTGGACCGGGCCCAGACTCACATTGCCATGGGCTTTCAGGCCCCCGGCCTGGGCAGCCCAGACAGCCCGGCCCTGGACGTTCTGGCCGCCTACCTCTCCGGCATGTCGGGCCCCCTGTTCCGGGAACTGCGTGACCAGCAGAGCCTGGCCTACACGGTCCACTGCGGCTACAATCCCGGCCTGAGCATTGGTTCCTTCAGCTTCTACATTGCCACCGACCCTAAAAAAGTCGATCAGGCTATGGCCGGTTTCAACAACATCATTGAGCGCACCCGCACCACGCCCATAAGTGATGAGGAACTGGACGGAGCCAAACGCTACATAATCGGCACGACTAAAATCCGCCTCCAGACCGTCTCCAGCCGGGCGGGACAGGCCCTTCTTAACACCCTCTACGGTTTGGGCCTGGATTACGACGAAAAACGCCTGGCGGCCATTGAGAAGGTGACGGCCCAGGAGGTCATGGAAGTCGCCGCCCGTCACTTGAGGCCTCAAAACGAGGTCCTGGCCGTTCTTGGCCGCGCCGAGTAAGCGAAGAGGGGGGCTCTGCCCCTCCACCCCGCAAGGGGGGGCTGGGAAAGGCAGCCCCCTTGACCCCCGTCGCTGCCGTCCTAAGAAGGACGGCAGCGACGTGATTCAAATGGCTCCGCTCCCTTTGCGCAGTGTTGTGGGCCGCGCCCACCTCTTCTTTCGCCGCACTCAACCTGGTCTGCTCGATAATGGCCTGGATTTTATTAAATTAAACATGGACAACAAGGGGGATTTGTATTATAAATGCACTCTCCGTTTTTCTGGAGTGAAAGGAAATAGCTATGAAGACTTTGGCTGTGGCTTTGGCCGCTTTTTTGCTTTGCTTTTCCATCGCCGCGCCCATGCGCGCCGCTGACGAGACCCTCACCATTTTCATCTGGTCCGAATATATGGACCCCGACCTCATCAAAGATTTTGAAAAGAAGCATGACATTAAAGTACGTATGGATTTTTATGAATCCAACGAGGAAATGGTGGCCAAGCTTCAGAGCGGCGGCGTCGGGCAGTATGATCTCATCGTTCCCTCCACTTATTTTGTCACCAGCTTGAAAAAGCTTGATCTAATCCGCCCTTTGGATAAGGAAGCTATTCCCAATTTGAAGAATATCTCGCCAGAGTTCGCCAGTCTTGACGTCGACCCCGAAGGGGAATTCATCGTGCCTTATCAGTGGGGCACTTCCGGGCTTCTGGTCCGCTATAAGGATATCGAGAGCCTGAAACCGTCATGGGACATTTTGTATAACCCGGAAGCGGAAATCGGCAATATGATTTTGTTTGACACCGCGCGTGACGTCATTGGCTCGGCCTTGAAACACCTTGGCTATTCCATCAATTCCACCGACTTGAAAGAGGTGGAGGCGGCGGCCCGCCTGATAATGGAAACCAAGAAGCGCAAAGCCTTTTTCGGATTTGACGGCGGCGTGGGTGGCATGAACAAAGTTTTGAGCGGCGTGGCCACGGTCACTCAAGTCTACAGCGGAGAAGGTTTGCGGGCACAGGATGAAGATCCTGGAGTCCATTACCTGATTCCTGAAGGTGGCTGTGAAATCTGGATGGATCTCCTGGCCATTCCTAAAAACGCCCCCAACGCGGCGGCGGCGCATAAGTTCATAAATTACATTCTGGAGCCGGAAGTCGGGGCCCAGCTTTCGACCTACACCCTCTTTGCCACGCCCAATGCGGCGGCTATGGAATTCATCCCGGAAGAGCACCGCACCAATCCTTTCCTGTATCCTTCGGCTGAAGAGATAAAGAAGATGGAATATATGCAGGATCTGGGTGAGGCCAATCGCATTTATGACGAAGCCTGGACCATGATTAAAACCCAGTAATCTCGCATCATTCAATTAACATAGTGCCGCCGCCGCCGCTTCACTGAAGGGCCGCGGCGGCGGCATTTTATTCAGGCCGCTTGATTCTTGGGCTTTAATCATTTATTATAAACGGTAGCCTTGCACTGATATCTGATTGATTGCCTAGCATATTATACATTTGAATAATTATGATCGGCATAGCTGATCCCAAGAAGGAGAATATAAATGACGCTTAAAATTGGTGTATTGACTGGAGGCGGCGACTGCGCCGGCCTTAACAGTGCTGTTAAATGGGTGACCAAAACCGCCACTGATCCGCTTCTGACCGATCATCGGGGCGAGGCGATGGAAGTCATCGGCATCCGGGAGGGCTGGAAAGGCCTGGTTGAGGTTGACCCGGAAGATCCGGCCTCATTAGCCCGCTGGACCATGCCGTTGGATGAGCTGGTGGTGCGCACCTGGGACAGGCAGGGCGGCACGGTTCTGGGCAGCTCCCGCACCAACCCCTTTAATCCCAGAAATGATCAGAGCGAAAAATGCATCGCCAATATCGAAGGATTGGGTCTGCACGCGCTGGTGGCCATCGGCGGCGAGGACACCCTGTCGGTGGCGGCCGGGCTTCATCGTCTGGGCCAGCGGGTGGTGGGCATTCCCAAGACCATTGACCGCGATTTGAACGGCACTGATTACACCCTGGGCTATGATTCAGCCCTGAATGTGATCACGGAGGAAGTGGACCGCCTGCGGACCACGGCCGGCAGCCACAGCCGCCTGTTTGTGGTTGAGGTTATGGGCCGTCACGCCGGCTGGCTGGCCCTGGAGGGCGGTGAAGCCTCCGGGGCGCATGTCATCCTGATTCCCGAGCATGATTTTGAAGTGGCCAAGGTGGCCGAACTTCTGGAACGCAGGCGGCGGGCCGGCGTGCGTTATGACATCGTTGTCGTTTCCGAAGGGGCCAGGGTCAAGGGGCAGGGCGAATTCGTGCTTTCCGACAAGGAAGACGGTTTCGGCCACAAGGTGCTGGGCGGCATCGGCGAATATTTGGCCAAGGAGCTGGAAAAGCAGACCAGCTATGAAACGCGGCATGTGGTGCTTTCCCATGTTCAGCGCGGCGGCCAGCCCTCAGCGCGTGACCGTCTGATGGGCCGTCATTACGGCATTGCGGCGGTGGATTTGATTCTGGAAGAGGATTTCGGCCGCATGGTGGCTCTCCGCAACGGGCAGATAACCTCAATTTCATTGAAGCAGGCGATTGAAAAGCTGTATGTGGTGGATGTTGATCAATATTATGACACCATCCGTTACAACGGCCGCCGTTCTTCGATGCTGCCCTGGTCGGCGCGCGGGGAATGAGTTCTGATTAAATAGGGTTCAATGGGGTGTATGCCGCTTGGCATGCACCCCTTTTTTCATTTAGTAGGCAGTGTCAATGTTAAAATGACAAAAAAGCCGTTGACCGCCGCCGGGAGAAATATTTTTGCCCGGTGAGGTTCCGGGGGTCTTTAGTCACCTCACCGGGCAAAAACATTTCTCCCGGCGGCTGCCTGGTCGACTTATTTGGGGGTTTTAAAGCGGGTCTGGCCTAGTGGGAGCCGGAAGCCGGGGATTGTTTTTGACCTGTCTCCGTGACTAAAGACCCCCGGAACGGAGACAGGTCAAAAACAATCCCCGGCTTCCGGCGGATCAACGGAAAAGATTGGCAGGTAGGAGAAAAGGGATTGGCTTAGTCAGAAAACGGAAGAACTCAGCCGCCGATCCGGCTCATCTGGCGGCGGCAGTCCGTCTGGACCGTCTCGGCCGACTGGTGGCTGATCGGTTTCCGCCCGGCCGCTTCCAGGAACAGATTGCGAAGTTCTTCGTCATCCGTTCCATGGCGCAGAGGACCGCGCAGGTCAAACTCACGTTCCGTTAAAAGGCAGGGCTTCAGGCGGCCGTCGGCCGTCAGGCGCAGACGGTTGCAGTCGGCGCAGAAGTGGCGGCTCAAGGCGCTGATGAAACCTATGGCCCCGGGCGCGCCCCGGGGCTTGAACAGACGGGCCGGGGCCGAAGGGTATTCCGGCTCCAGCCAGGTAAGCGGGCCGAATTCTTTTTCAATCGTCTCCTTCAATTCGCTGGCGGAAATGAAAGCCGACTCTTTCCAAATGCCGTCCGGCCCTATGGGCATGTGCTCTATAAAACGAACCGTCACCGGATATTCCAGCGCCAGACGGGCCAGCGGCAGAATCTGGCTGTCATTGCGGCCGCGAATGGGCACACAGTTCAATTTAGTGGTGAAGCCATATTCCAGGGCGGCCATAAAGCCGCCCCAGGCCTGCCTGAACAGCTTGCGGCCGCTTTCACCGCCCATACCCACCATCTCGGCGTAAACGTCCGGCTCAAGGGCGTCGATGCTGATGTTCAGGCCCTGAACGCCGCCAGCTTTCAGATCGGCGGCCAGGGGAGCCAGCAAAACTCCATTGGTGGTCAGCCGCATCTGGCTGAAAAGACCCTCGTCATTCACCCTTTTAACAAAGCTGGTCAGGCCGCGACGCACCAGTGGTTCGCCTCCGGTAAAGCGAAGCTTGTCCATACCCAGAGATGAGGCCACACGCAGAAGCCGTAAGGCTTCTTCATAGGTCAATATGTCGGAGTGGCTGAGTTTGGTCACGCCCTCCGGGGGCATGCAGTAGCGGCACCGGAGATTGCACAGGTCAGTCACCGACAGACGCAGATATGTAAGGGCCCGGCCGCCCGGAGCCAAAAGGGTGTGTTCCATAAAAATTTACCACGATGAATTATCTTGAGATAAGCATACTCCATTTTAATTATATTTTCCAGAGCCTTGCCGGAATGTGGCGGGCGCTTGGAAACGGCAAAGATAAAACGCGGAGGGCGGGGCGGTGAGATATCTCCATAGTGGAGCGATTTTAATTACTGCTTTTTCCCTTAAACTGGCGGCCCGTCAACTACGCAAAAAGCGTGGTTTTTGCTTCGCGAGCGGCTTTTATGGCCTCAAAACCAGTCGCTGGCGCTCCGTCTCCCCGGTGGGTCGACCTACTATTTTTAAAATATAGACTTTTTCCTTAAACTGGCGGCTTATAGTTACGCAAAAATCGTGGTCCCCTCTGGAGAAATCTCACCGCCCCGCCCTCCTGGACGTTGTTGGCTCATGTAAGAAAACCGCAACAGCCACCCTACCCAAACGCCGACACTGACCAGGCCGTGCGGGCGAAAAATTTTCTGTAAGTCGCTCGTAATTTTGCTCCCCGGACGGGCACGGACAAGCAAACCTCTGCTGAAGCCACCCGGCCGGGAATACGAGAAAATTACGAGCGACGTCAGAAATTTTTTCGCCCGCACGGCCGAGTTTTACCTTTGCCGTTTCCAAGCGGTTTCCAGGTTCAGAGTTGCCGTCAGGTTGCTGAAACTGCCGAAGCCTGTTAAAATTCAGAGCTTGAGGGAAAAATCCCGGAGTTGATGATTGGTTCCGATGAAAAAGATATTGATGAAATTAGACAGAGTCAAGGCATTTGCCCGCCGAAGACCGGTTATTTTCAGCTTTCTGTGTCTGATGATGCTTTTTGTGCTGAATATCGCCCGTTTTCTGGTCTGGCCGCCGATGTGGATTTTGTCCGATAACAATCCCCAGGCCACTTCTTTCATGGAATACCGCGAAAAACAATGGCGGCGGGCCGGCCGTGAAGTGACGGTTAAATGGGACTGGAAGGAGCTGGACCAGATCTCGCCGCATTTGCGGCAGGCCGTGGTCGTCTCGGAAGACAGCACCTTCTGGAGCCACGACGGTTTCGACTGGGAGGGCATTCGGGTGGCTTTCAACCGCAATATGGCCGAGGGCCGCCTGTCGGCCGGGGGCAGCACCATCAGCCAGCAACTGGCTAAGAATCTCTATTTTTCGCCGGAAAAAAGCATGGTGCGCAAGGCCCAGGAGGCCATAGTCACTTGGCGTATGGAAAGGTCTCTGGAAAAAAAACGGATTCTGGAAATTTACCTGAACGTGGTCGAATGGGGTGAGGGCATTTACGGGGCTGAGGCGGCTGCCCGCCATTATTTTAAAACATCGGCCGCCAAACTCTCCCGCCGCCAGGCCGCCACTCTGGCCGCCATGCTGCCCAATCCTCATCATCGCCAGCCGGGCAGTAGAAGGGTCAAAACTGTTACCAATATCATCCTCAAAAGGATGCGCTGATACCGCGTGAGCGGGCAGGGCCCGCCGCCAACGCCGAGGGGCGGCCCGTCTGAGTGTAGAGTAACGGCCGGGAAGCGGCCTTCAAGGAGTTTATTACTTATGAGGCACTGTTTTCTGTTGACAAAACTGAAAAGTTTCGGTTATATTTTCAAGATCATGTCAAGGAGCGACAGATGACGAACTACGTCAGCCGCTATTACTACTTTAGCTTTTGGTTTAGAACCGCGAGGTACCGCGCGTTCTCGGTTTTTTGTGGCCTTGTGACAGCCGTTTAAAATAACCGAAAGTTCTTGAAGCCGGGCATCCTCGCAAAAGCGCAATGGATGCCCGGTTTTTTTTGCCCTGAATTTAAAACGGAGCCAGGCTTCACAGCCCCAAGGCTCTTCAAAAATGGGAGGATATATCGTGAGTGTTCAACTGGTGATTCTGATCGGCTATGTGCTGACTCTTCTGGCCGTTTCCTGGTGGTCCACAAAGCTGTTGAAAAGCAGCCGGGGCGGCGCGGCCCTCAATTATCTACTGGCCGGGCGCAATATGCCCGCCATTGTGGTCACCGTCATGCTGACCGGCCTGGCCGTGGGCGGCGCTTCCACCGTGGGAGTGGCCGAACGGGCCTACACCCAGGGGCTTTCGGCCGGATGGTATAACGCCGCCTGGGGCCTGGGCGGCATAGTCGTCGGCCTCACCGTGGCCCGCCACTTCCGCCGCATGTCCGTCCGCACCATCCCTGAAATGATGGGGGCCATGTTCGGGCCGCGCACCCGGTTCATCAGCGTCATCACCCAGCTCCTGGTCATGATCAGCATCACCGCCCTCCAATACGTGGCCGGCGGCTCCATACTCACCGCACTCCTCCCGGATGTTTTCACCTTCACCCAGGGCATGATCGCTTCGGCCCTCATTTTTATCGCCATTACCCTGGTCGGCGGCTACTGGGCCAGCGGCCTGACCAACATCATCAATGTGGCCGCCATTTATGTCGGCATTATCGTGGCCCTCTGGCAAACGCTTAAACAGTCCGGCGGCATGACCGCCGTCACCGCCGCCCTCCCGGCCGGCGGCCCCTGGACCGACCTGATCAGCGGCCTCGGCATGGCCACCGTCACCGCTTTTGTGGTGGTTATGGTCACCATGGCTATCAGCACCCAGGCCGTGGCCCAGATTTCCTTTGCCTCCCGCGATGAAAATACGGCCCGGCGGGGCTTGATCGTCGGCGGCATTCTGATTCTGCCCGCCGGGTTCCTCTGCGCCTGGTTCGGTATTATCGCCGCCGCCAGATATCCCGGATTGGAAAACGCGGCCATGGCCCTGCCGGTCCTGGTCTCCAGCCTCACCCCCCTGGTGGGCGGCATCTTCCTGGCCGCTCTCTGGGCCGCCGACGTCTCCACCGCCGTCGGCCTTTTAATGGGCTGCTCCACCCTGGTTATGGAGGATGTGGTTAAAAAGGCCGTCGGACCCATGAGCCAGCGCCGCGAAATGATGGCCTCCCGTATTGTGGTCCTCCTGGTCAGTCTCCTGGCTTTTGGTCTGGCCCTGACCGTGGTCGGCATTCTGAAAACCATCACCACCGCTCTGGCTGTCACGACCTCTTTCACCCTTTTGATCGTGGCGGGCATTTATTTCCCCAAACTTTGCCGCCGCGCGGCCGGATTCTGGATCGTTCTGGCTTCGCTTCTTCTGTGGGTGGTCTGGACCTACATTCCCTCATTGCGCATCGGCCCTGAACTGATTTATGTGGAATGGGCCGTTTGCGGAGGAATTTTCCTTTTCTGCGCCATCTTCTGCAAGGAACCGGCCGGACGACTGGTTCCGGCTGAGGATCGTGATGAAATCGAAGCGGGAACCCTCCCGGAAATGGAACTGAAAGGAGCCCAGATATAATGAGCACACATATCCCATATGAAGAATTGCTGAAATTCACAGAAGAGGCTTTGCGGAAAGGGTTTGGCTATTCCGAGCGCGAAGCCCGCATCACCGCCAGGGTGCTGGCCGAAGCTGACGCGCGCGGCATTCCCTCCCACGGCGTGGCCCGTCTGGCTTTTTACCGCAAAAACCTGGAACAGGGCTATGCCCGTCCCGGCACTGAACCGGAAGTCGTCTGGAGCACCCCTTCATCGCTGGTGGTGGACGGGCACGGCGGCGTGGGCTGTTATGTGTCGGAATTCTGTGTTGAGAAAATGCTGGGGCTGGCAGAGAAGACCGGGTTGGCCTTTTGCGCGGTCCGCAATTCCAATCACTATGGCATTGCCGGTTACTGGGCGGAATTGGCGGCCAAAAAAGACATGATCGGAATGGCTTTCACCAATAGCTATCTTTCCGCCACACCCACTTTCGGCCGCCGCCGCTGCCTTGGCACCAATCCCATTGCCGTGGCTGTGCCGGAAGGGGACGGCCGTTCGTTCCTCCTGGATATGGCCACCACTACCGTGGCCCACGGCAAGATCGAGCTGTATGACCGCCGGAAAAAGCCCATGCCGCTGGGCTGGGTTATCGATGAAGAAGGGCAGGGCGTTACCGACGCGACTTCCTTTGAAAAAACTTTTCACCAAAGCACCCTGGGCGGCCACCTGTTTGTGGGCGGGGAGGGTGAAGAGAACGGCGGGCACAAGGGGTTCGGCCTGGGGCTTCTGGTGGAGCTGCTCTGCTCCGGCCTTTCGCTGGGCACGGCCAGCTTCGCCACCTATAACTACAATCCCAATAAGCAGGCGGGTATCTGCCACTTCTTCGGGGCCTTGCGGCTGGACCTCTTCGGCCCGCCGGAAGAATTGAAAAAGCATCTGGCGGGCATAATTGAAGTAATTCGGTCCGGCGAGAAAGTGCCGGGACATGACCGTATCTTCATCCATGGTGAAAAGGAAGATGAAAGCCGCGAGACGGCCATGCGGGAGGGCGTATTTCTGGATGCGGCCACGCGCGATTACCTGGCCACTCTGGCCGACGAATTTGCCATCCAAAAGCCAGAATCTCTGGCGAGAGGAGCGGCCTGATGCGGATGGAAAAAATCCCATACGGACAGAGCCACCAGATTCTGGCAACAGATGAGCGGCGGCAGGTGAACGTTTTGCGGATGAAGACCCGGACCTCGGAGGGTCTTCCATCGGAGGCGGAGATAATCGCCGCGGCACTGGCCGCGCCGATCGGTTCGCCGCCATTGTCTGAACTGGCGCGGGGAAAGAAGAAAGTGGTCATCATCACCAGCGACCATACCCGCCCGGTGCCCAGCCGCCTGACTCTGCCCCCCATGCTGGCCGAAGTGCGCCGCGCCTCACCGGAGGCCGACATCACCATACTCATTGCCGTAGGCAGCCACCGGGCCACCACGGACGAAGAGATGCGGGAGAAATTCGGGCCGGAACTAGTCGCCACAGAACGCATAGTCAATCACGATCCGGGTGACGAATCCGCCCTGATCTCCGTTGGCCGTCTGCCGTCAGGTGGTGAATTGAGCCTGAACCGTCTGGCCGTGGAGGCCGATCTTCTGCTGGCCGACGGCTTCATCGAGCCGCACCAGTTTGCCGGGTTCAGCGGCGGCCGCAAGAGTGTGCTGCCGGGCGTGGCCGCGCTCAAAAGCGTCCTGGCCAGCCACAACGCGGAATTCACCGTTCACCCCAAGGCCAGGCCAGGAGTTCTGGACGGCAATCCCTTTCAGGAGGACATGCTCCAGGCCGCCCGCCTGGCTCGCCTGGCTTTCATCCTGAATGTGACCCTGTCGCCGGATAAGCGCGTCACCGCCGCCTTTGCCGGTGAGCCCGATTTGGCCCACCGGGCCGGATGCCGTTTCGTGGCTGAAGAGTGCTCCGTCAAAGCCGCGCCCGCGCCTATAGTCGTAACCTCCAACGGCGGATATCCGCTTGATCAGAATATTTACCAGGCCACTAAATCCATGATGGCCGCCGACCTGACCTGCGCGCCCGGCGGGGTGATCGTCGCCGTCAACGAATGCCGAGACGGCCACGGGGCGGAGGGCTTTTATGAGACCTTTCGTCAGGCGGGTTCACTGGATGATCTTCTTAAAGAAATAAGCGGGCGCAAATCTGACGAAACCCAGCCGGATCAATGGGTGATTCAGCTCACGGCCAGCATTTTGAGGCGACGCAGAATCATTCTGGTGTCCGCGGCTCCGCCGGAACTGGCGGAAGCTTTTGGCCTGATTCCGGCCGCCGATCTTCAGACGGCCATGGCCATGGCTGAAAAAATGACCGGCGACCCCATGTCGCCGGTGACTGTTCTGCCGGAAGCCGTTTCTTTGATCATCACCGAATGAAGGTCAGACGAGATCTGGTGAGGGGCGTTTTCCCATCAACTGAATCATCAAAAGACTCACACGCGTAATTTTTCTCCCGGAAAAAGCCGGATGCTTTGAACATTGTTTGAGACATTGTTTAAAGTTCCGGCTATTTTCTATGCGACAAGTCTATAAAAAATTTCCAACGGCGGCTAATTTTTCCCATTTGTGGAGGCCATCATGTCATCAACAGCCGCCAGGGCAGCATCCAGCTCCACTTTCAGCTTTTTCATCTTTTTTTGAAAGTCCGCCCCGTCAGTCTTTTCGAGTTCCATTATCACCGGTTCAGCGGCTGAAGCCGCGGCCGCCAGGCGCTCGGCTCCGATCATGGCCGCCGTGCTTTTTATGGTGTGGGCGTAACGGTGGGCCAGCGTTCCCTGGCCGCTTTCCAGATCACGGCATATTTCTTCATAAACATTTCTGTTTTCATCGACAAATCTTTTCAACAGCCGTTCATATAAAGCCTGGTTCCCAGCGGACCGGCCCAGGCCAAGCCTTTGATCTACAGCGGGGGACAGGCTGTTTGATTCAGCTTCCAGCGTCCGCTCGGCCGGGGATTCCGCGGGTTCAGTTGATTCAGCTTTTTTCAGGTACTTTGTCAGGCAGGCTATCAGCTCCTGAGCCTTGAAGGGTTTACCTAGACAGTCGGCCATGCCCAGCTTCACATATTTTTCACGGTCATGGGACATGACATTGGCCGTTAAGGCGACAATAGGTGAATTGTGCCCGATACTGAGCAGCTTTTTGGTTGCTTCCAGCCCGTCCATGACCGGCATGTGGATATCCATGAACACCAGATCGAAAGGGCGGCCGGAAACGGCCAGGCGCATTCTGGCCATATCCAGCCCGGCCTGGCCGTTGACGGCGACTGAAGGGGTGATGCCCACCTGCCGGAGGTGCTCGGTGATGACGGCCTGATTAATGGCGTTATCCTCACAAACCAGAATGTCGCCTATAAAGGACGGCTTTTCTTCACACATGATTTCTTCGACCGGGGCGGTATCCTGGGATTCAATGGTTTCAAAGGTGAGGCCAAAGCCGAACCGGCTGCCGACGCCGAACATGCTTTCGACTTGAAGGCTGCCGCCCATGAGTTCGATGATATTTTTGGTTATGGCCAGGCCCAGCCCGGTTCCGCCATAACGGCGGGTGATGCTGGAATCAGCCTGGGTAAAAGGTTCGAAGATATTTTTTATTTGTTCCGGCTGCATGCCGATACCGCTGTCGCGCACCTCAAATTTTATGGTTACCGAGTCTGAGGTGCTGCCTGATATGGCGGCCCGGACACTGACCACTCCGTTCTGGGTGAATTTTATGGCGTTTGATATCAGGTTCAATAAAACCTGACGCAGTCTGGTCGGGTCGCCAATCAGTTTGTGCCCGGTTAGCTGATCCGCGTGAAAGGTCAGTTTTATATTTTTCTCCAGAGCTTTGGGTTCATGGATAGAGGCCAGGTGGAAGAATATTTCTGAAAGGGCGAAGGGGGTTTTTTCCAGTTCAATTCGGCCGGCTTCTATTTTGGAAATATCGAGGATATCATTGATTATATCTAGAAGGCCTTCAGCGCTCAGCTTTATTTTGGATACATAGCCTTGAATTTTGGGCGGCGTATTAAGGTCGGTGAGGGCCAGTTCGGAAAAACCTATAATGCCGTTCATAGGCGTTCTGATTTCGTGGCTCATATTGGCCAGAAAATCGCCTTTGGCCCGATTGGCTTTCTCCGCCTCTTTGCGCGCATTATTGAGCATGGCAATGAACATGGTCAGTATTCCCACGAAGCACAGAGCCAGCACCAGAAAAATGACGGCTGAGGTCTGGATTCCGCCTAATTTGGAATCATATAGTGATTTGGGAATCATGGAGACTATGGTGTAATCGCCAATGTTTTTGTGGGCGGCGAAAAATTCTCTGTCTTCAATGTTCAGCCAGGAAAATTTGTCATTATTTCTGGCCGTGGAGTACCAGGGTTCCCGTTCCACATTTTTACCCACCAACGCGATATCTGGATGGGCCTGAATGCGGCCGTTATGGACGATAAAAACGTAATTGGACTGGTCACTGGCCAGAATTTCCACATTTCTTTGAATATCAATGGCGTTTTTGATTCTGTTTATATGTTCCAGATCGTTTCCGACCTGAACGAAGCCGCGACGGCTCTTCAGCGGCACACCGACATATTGATACCAGATGCCCCGGCTGCCGTTGGGCTGCGGCTCCTGGACGATTTCCAGGCTTTTGTTATCAAGGAGGGCCATGAAATCGCGGGACTGGCTGGCGGAGGTCATTTCGTAATTCAGGTAGTGGGGCTGGTTGCTGCTGATTATATAGCCATCTTCACCAACAACAACTGTATCGGTGACTTGGAGGGTGTCGGCAATTTCCTGCATTTCGTCCAGATCAATTTCCAGCGTTCCGCGTTCATCGACGATCATAGCCAGCATACGGGCCAGGGCCAGATTTTTCTTGTCCAGCTCTCCCATAACCACAGAGGTTACAGTTTCACTGAGGCTGATTTGTTTCTCCATGGTGTTCAGGTTGCCCTGAAGTTGTTCTTCGATGAGTTTGCGGGTGCTGGTATAGTTCAATTGAAAATTATATATGAACAGAATTACCAGGGCGATCGGTACCAATACGACAAAGAGTTTATAATTTATTCTCAATTTTTGTCCCCGGAAATAAGAACGATTTCCATACCATCACGATTCTTTTTATGCCGATCAGGTGTTTCATTAATTATTCCATAATAGCTGTTAATCCTATTTATACTATTATAGCATAGTGGGGGGTAAAATAGAACAACTCCAAAAATCAGAGGTTCGGTTGTGGCCTGCGGCTGGGCTGGTCTGGAGAAGAGCGGGGCGTTTGCCCCTGCGGGGGGGGCCGTCCACGTACTCGGCTGGGGGGCCACGCGGGCCTCCCCCTTCTTCGTCTTAAGCCGTGAGTGAGTTTATCCATGATGGTTTGCCTATATCGGCGGGAATCATTGGCAGTTGTAGCCAATGGAAAAAAACATTGACAAAATCGTATAATAAGGATAATAATACTTCGACCAATTGGGGATGTAGCTCAGCTGGGAGAGCGCGGCGTTCGCAATGCCGAGGCCAGGGGTTCGATCCCCCTCATCTCCACCAATGATTTCAAGGGTTTTGCGCTATCAATGCAGCAGAGTCCTATTTTTTTGCCTACGCTATACCTACGCTTATGTGGAACCGCTTCAAGTGCTAAGATTGAAGTGTACCTCCATTTCATATCCGATCTTAACCTTCTGTATTGTCAGCTATAATTGTCCCTGTTGCACTGTCATTTCATTATTATTTAAATTTTTGGTTTGTTATTTATATGCTGCAGTCGCCTTTCCAGTGAGGTGCCTGGATGCCTGTGCCCTTTCTTTAGGCCAACAGTGCCTTAGAGGGAGGTTGGCGGCTGCTACCTACTTCTCTTTAAAAGAAATTTCATCTCTTCTTTTTTTTCTCTCCCCTTTCACCCCTCTCGACGGGGAACCGGCCAAAAGTTCCCAGCGTCCCTGGCCCCGAGCGGGTCCTTCCTGGCGAAAATCTGAGTTACGGGTGGCTGCATCCCGCGCTTTTTTCAGGACTGACGGAAAATGTTCGCGGAAAAACGGAAACTCTACGGCCGGGCTTCGGCCGCTGATGAATCATGAGGTGTGTTGATGAGCGATGAAAAACCCGATTATCGGGCCATGGTGAAAGCAAGGGTGGAAGCTGAAAAGGCTTCCGATCTAACCCCGGAGCCAGTTAGACCGGAACTGTCGGATTTTCAGATTACGACCTGCGCCAAAGAAAACAGGGCTGGCGATGCGGCGGTCTTCATTGCCATAAACCATGGCAAATATCTCTACATAAAGCGTCAGAGGGAGTGGCTGCAGTGGGTTGGTCACTACTGGCAAAAGGATATTGATGCGGCTGAGGCTTTGGCCGCTGTGGAAACGGTTGTGGATGAATATCGGCGGGTCGCGGCTGGTTGGTGGAAAAGTTTAAACGAGCATGGCGGCGATCATCAGAAAATGGAAGATCTACCCGATGAAGTTCTGGAGTCCAAGGGGGGCAATGCCAAAGATCAGACCATAAAGCGGAACCTTAAAGCTCTTAACAGCAAAATTAGCCAGCTGCATGACGACACCCCACGAGAGAAGGTGCTTAAATTCGCCAGAACCTGTAAAGATAAACGCATGGTTATCGAAGGTCTGGAACTGGATACAAAACCCTGGCTCTTAGCTGCGCCCAATGGAGTGATTGAATTAAAAACCGGCAGACTGCGCCCAGGTCGGCCAGATGATTATATTACCTGCGCGGTGGCCACCGAATGGCTTGGCTTGGAGGCTCAATGCCCTGATTTTGAAAACTTTCTACTCAGTGCTTTGGGCGGAGATGTTGAGTTAGTCAATTATATGAGGCGGATGCTAGGGCACGCACTGATAGGGAAGCAGCGGGAGCATGTCTTTTTGGTGCTGTCTGGGGCGAAGGGGAGGAACGGCAAGGGCACTCTCATGAAGATCCTGGAGCAGGTTCTAGGCCCATCCATCATGTCCCCGGTGCCGTCGGAAATGTTTCTGGATCAGGGATATGCTAAAAGTTCCAGCGGCCCAGCGGCCGACATCATGTCCCTGAAGGGTTTGCGTATCGCCTACGCTTCTGAGACTGACGAAGGGCGGCGCTTTTCTTCCAGCAAGGTCAAGTGGCTGTCGGGCGGGGATCGCATTGTGGCTCGCGGCGTGTATGGGGTGGAAATGTCCCACTGGGACAGTACACATACGTTGATTCTTCTGACCAATGATCTGCCTCACGCCAGAGCCGATGACCAGGCTTTCTGGTCACGAGTGCATCTGGTGCCGTTTCGGTATTCTTTTTTGCCCCATCCAAATCCTAACAACGAATTTGAACGCCAAGCTGATCCGGATTTATATGAAAAACTGGCAGCCGAAGCGCCCGGTATTTTGGCCTGGCTGGTGCGCGGTTGTCGGGAATATCTGGAGAATGGGCTCAATCCACCGCCGCAGGTCACCGAGGCCACTCAAGCCTATCGCGAAAATGAAGATTTGATCGGCCGTTTCATTAGTGAATGTTGCAATGTCGGCTCCGGCTGCCAGGTTCAATCAAGCGATCTTTATGACCACTTCAGCTTTTGGTATGAACAGGAAGTTTCCAGGAAGCGGGAATTTTCCAATAAACGTTTCAGTGAAATAATGGCCAAAAAAGGTTTTGAAAAGAAAAAAGTTAGCGCAATGTTCTGGATCGGCATTGATCTCACTGACGAATTCAAGCAATTACGGGTCAAGTCCGAAAGTGAGGGCAAGAGTGGCAAGAGCTCTTTATGGGAAGTTTAGGGACAGTAACCGGAAGGTTGTCGGGAGCGTTTACCTTGATAACATACTGAATTTATTCAAGGGATTAATGTCTCCGGAGCTTCGGAAGGTTGGTCCCTATATTCAACGCAGGCGCGTGCGTTAATAGGCCTTTCCACGCGCACGCACTTTTACACATTATCCTCCGATCTTCCGAATGGGCAGATAAATAAAGTAAATAGGTAATAAATGCTGAATGTTAGCAGGCCGGAGTTTTGGCGGGAAGGATGGGGACCTTGATATCAATCCTCGATTTAGTCAGGTCAAAAGGGCTCGACCCTGGGCGGCGTAAGGCGGCCACAAAAGGTGGGGAATATCATATGCCTTGCCCTAGATGCCACGGTAAGGATCGTTTTCATATTTGGCCCAACCAAGGTGAGAACGGGGGAACCTGGTGGTGCCGGGAGTGCGGCAAAGCTGGAGACGTTATCGAGTTTCTGCGCTACTTTGATGGCCTTTCTTATGGCGAGGCCTGCGATCGTCTCGGCTTGGAAAGGGCCATGGCCTACCGTAAGCTGCCTACCCCTCCTTGCCGCCATGCGACTGAATGCTTCAGTGGAGTCGACCGTGAATTGCCGTCAGCCCAATGGTTGGAACGGGCCGCCAGACTGGCAGAGAAAGCCAATGCCGCCCTCCTGGAGAATGAAAAACTTCTGGCTTGGCTGAAGAGACGCGGCATTGGCCTGGAATCGGTCACCAGATATCGGCTGGGTTGGTTGGCTGGCGATGATGACAATGGTTGTTACTATCGCCCACGTTCCTCTTGGGGCCTGCCGGAAGTGGAGCGGAAAAAACCGAATGGGAAGACTGTAGCCAAGAAACTCTGGATTCCGCGTGGACTGGTGATTCCGACTTTGAAGGGGGAAGAAGTTGTCAGTCTGCGTATTCGTCGGCCAGAAGCTGACCTAAAAAGTAAAAAATCAAACAAATATTACATAATCACCGGCAGCGCTCTTTTACCCATGACGGCCGTGACTAACAACACCTCCAGAATAAAGACCTGGGTAATAGTGGAAAGTCAACTTGACGCGATAACCATAGCCGAGCAGTGTGGCAATATTTCAGGAATCGGAGCCTTGGCAATGCTCTCTAATACCGGCAAGCCCTGTCCCAAAACACATCAGCAGCTTCTGGCCGCCGAGAAGATCCTCGTCGCTCTTGATTATGATCAGGCCGGTCAGAAAGGTTCATGCTGGTGGGAGTCCACATATCCGCAGGCGGAACGCTGGCCGGTTCCTTTGGGCAAAGATCCAGGCGAGGCGGTGGCCCAGGGCGTGGAGCTGGCCCAATGGATCGCTGATGCCCTGCCGCCGTCCATTCCGGGTCCATCAGCCGGGAGTGCGGGAATCTCGTCTATTGGGTCGCTATCGCCAAGGGGGAATGGGGATACGGAAACGGCAGCTAACAGTCCCACTGCTGATACATCGATCTCAGCGTCGAAATCAAAGCAGGAGTGCCCGCCGGAAACTTGCCGCCATGATTTGGCTACTTTCAGACACCTGTTGGCCGAGACCCGGACGACCAGCCCTTCTATATCGTCTGCGAAGATGCGGTGGTCAATCTGTCCACCTGCCTAAAATGCCTTTTTCAGCCGACTGGTCTGACTGAATTTGTTAAAAAACACAGGAAAAATTTATGATTTCGCAAATTGAATACTGGCCGGTTGAACGGCTGGTGCCCTATATCAACAATCCCCGGAAAAATGACCATGCCGTCGAGCGCATGGCGGCCGTCATCCGGGAGTTTGGGTTCCGTATGCCGGTTATGGCTCGCAGTGACGGGGAACTGGTGGATGGCCACCTGCGGCTTAAAGCGGCCATTGCCATGAGGCGGACGGAAGTGCCGGTGCTTCTGGCCGACGATCTGACTCCGGAGCAGGTCCGGGCTTTTCGGCTGGTGGCCAATCGCTCGGCCACCTGGGCCGATTGGGACGAAGACCTCTTGGCCAAGGAAATCGCGGCGCTGATGCTGTCCGGCTATGACATAACTTTTACCGGCTTTGACCAGAGCGAGCTGGACAGGCTGATCAAGGACGCGGCCGCTTCCGAAAGTGATCCCGATGCTGTGCCGGATGTCCCTGAGAACCCGATAGTCAGCCAGGGTGAATTGTGGCTGCTGGGCCGTCACCGTGTTTTGTGCGGCGATGCCTTGAACAGCGTTCACATGGGGCACCTGTTGAACGGGAAGTCGGCGGCCATGGTCTGGACTGATCCGCCTTACAATGTGGCCTATGAGGGCAAGGCCGGGACCATCATGAACGACAAAATGTTTGAGAGCAGCTTTGAGGATTTTCTGTTGACCGCCTTTATCAGGATGCGCGAAGCCCTCCGGACCGGCGGAGCCATCTATGTGGCTCACTCTGAAGCTGGCAATGGCCTGGCCTTTCGGCAGGCTTTTAGCCGAGCCGGTTTGCGGTTCGCAAGCTGCCTGATTTGGAAAAAGAACCAATCCGTAATGGGGCGCGGCGATTATCATTGGCAGCACGAACCCATTCTTTACGGCTGGAAACCCGGCTCCGCCCACAAATGGTACGGCAACCGAAAGAGGAAAACTATTCAGGAATACTCCCTGCCCGGACTGGTCCAGGGCGATGACGGCTCCTGGCAGGTGCTGGTCGACGGGAAACTTTACCACTTAACCGGGCAGGACCTACACCTGGAAGAAATGGCCACCACGGTTATAGAGGCCCCCAAGCCCCAGCGATCGGATAAGCATCCCACCACCAAGCCGGTGGCGCTGATCGAATCTATGGTCAGCAATTCCTCTCCCAGCGGCGGGCTGGTGCTCGACCCCTTCGGCGGCTCCGGCTCCACCCTGATCGCCTGCGAGCAGCTGGGCCGAAACTGTTACACTATGGATTATGATCCTAAATATGTTCAGGTGATTATAGAACGCTGGCAGGAGTTCACCGGCCAGCAGGCCCTGCGGGAATCTGACGGCCGCCTGTTTGATGAATTGATATGAAAAGTTGGGCGAGATGGTAACGCAACTACCATCTCGCCCCAGCAGAGGTATTGGTACAAGCAACACCAGCTGCCGTGGATAGTCTGCATATCATCGGGACGTTTGTCAAGATGGTTGCGTTATTACTCTGAGAAAAAGGAAATTCCATGAACGCTGATGCACCACAGTCCGGCACGGACGAGAGAGCGGCTTTGGAATCATTGTTGGACAGGAGCACGGGAACTGATATTCCTGTGCTCCTGCAAGCCAAGGAAAAAGCAAAAAAGCTGGTGAAGGAACGATCCTTCCCCAGCCAACCTGACCGCTCTCCAACGGGCCACAACCATGTTGGAGAACGCTATGAGTAATAAAAACGGCGGCACAGATGGCCCTGAAACATTTAAATCCCCTCTGGCTGTTTTACGGCACCTGCAGGAATTAGGGCGCAAAATTGAAAAGACCAAGCTCTATGAAGACATCAAAAGGGGCCTTTTACGCAAATCGGACAAAGTTTTTCGCAGGCGGGATGTGGAGCGCTATGCCGCTTCCCTGCCGTTATCTTCCACTCCGGACGGCCGGGCCAAAGATGCGGAGGACCGGCTCCGGCGCAAAGAAGAGGCGGAAATCCGCATCAAAGAGGCCACGGCGGAACGTGAGGAGCTGAAAGCGGCGGTGATGCGGAAGGAGTTCGTGCGGCGCGAGCAGGTGGATCAGGAATTGGCCGCGCGGGCCATGGCTCTCCATTCCGGCCTCAAATTGCAATTTGAGGCTGTGGCCCTCGATCTGGTGACCACGGTGGATGGAGAGCCTAAAAAAACTCGCGCTCTGGTTGAAACGCTGGAAAAATACCTGGACGACGCCTGCAACGAATTTGCGCGAGAGCTGGAATTTGACGTGGAAAGTGGTAGTGATGACAGTCAGGAAACAGACGACACCGATGACTGATAAACGCCCCCGCACCTGCCGGACCATAAAATGCGGCATACCCCATTGGCTGCCAAAAGAGTTGGTGGAAAGGTGCGGCGGGCGGGTAAAAATCCGTTTTCAGTTCAGCGAACCGGAAAAAATGGTGCTGCGTAAACGTAAGCCGGAAAAGCCCAGCGACTGGGCCGCCCGGCATCGCGTTTTGCGCCTTTCCAGTATTCCGGGCCGCTGGAAACATATTTTTACGCCATACTTGGCTCCCCTTATGGATGCCCTGCGTTGGCCCGGAGTTGAAATGGGCATTATATGTAAAAGCCCCCAGACGGCCGGTTCCGAAGCCGGGCTTAATATTCTGGGCCATGCGGCCGACCATTTCCCCGGCCCGGCCATGGTGGTTTACCCGGATAAGGACACAGCCAAGGAAATTTCCAAGGACCGCCTGCTGCCCATGTTTGAAGACTCGCCCAGGCTGCGCCGCCACCTCTCCGGTTCAGCCGGTGATGAATCCAGCATTCGCATCAACCTGAAACACATGCCCATCTACCTGGGCTGGTCCGGTTCTGTCTCCCGGCTTGGCTCCAAGCCTATTCGCCTCTTGATTCTGGATGAGATGGATAAATATGCCAACTCATCCAAAGAAGCCAATTCCGATGCACTGGCCGAGAAACGGACCATCACTTGGGAGGGCCGCCGACGGTTGATCCTGAAAATATCCACCCCGACTACTGAGAACGGTCCAATCTGGGTGGCTTTCACTGAGGAGGCTCACGCCCGCTTTGACTGGCAGGTGGTTTGTCCACATTGCGGCGGCCGCCAGTTGATGAAGTTTGACAACATCCGCTGGCCGGAAAACGAACGCGACCCGGAAAAAGTTCTGAAAGACAGGCTGGCTGCTTATCATTGTGAGCATTGTCAGGCTCTTTGGGATGACGCTGACCGCAACCGTGCGGTGCGAGTCGGACAGTGGATCGAACGCGGCTCCGGTCTGGAGCTTTTCACCCACCTGGCCACCCACCAGCCGATGAAATTGGGCTTTCATATTCCGGCCTGGCTGTCTTACTTTGTTTCACTGTCTCAAGTGGCCCACGCATTTCTAAAATGGAAAAAAAGCGGTAAATTGGCCGATCTCAAAGATTTTATGAATCAATACAAAGCCGAACCCTGGACCGAAGTCCGGGCCGAGCGTCAGGAAGACGGTATACTGGCCCTCTGTGATGACCGGCCGCGCGGCATGGTGCCCGGCCCGGTTAACGGGGTGCCGAGAGTGTCTGCCCTAATCGCGGGAGTAGACACGCAGGCCACCTATTTTCGTTATATCATCCGGGCATTTGGCTATGGTGATACTGAAGAGAGCTGGCTTGTCCAGGCTGGTACAGCGCCGACATTCCAGGCCTTGGACCAGCTGCTATGGAAAAGCGTCTATAAAGATGCTGTCGGCAATGAATACCGGGTGCGGGCGGCGGTGATCGACGCCATGGGTGCGCCGGGCCGCACCAAAGCTGTTTACGCCTGGTGCGCCAGGCACCGCCTGGCCCTGGCTTATCAGGGGAAGCAGACTCTGCCTACCCCTATAAGCTACACCCCCATAGAATTTTTTCCCGACTCCCAAGGCCGAAAGATCAAAATTCCCGATGGTATTGTCCTCCGAAGGGTGGACACCACTTTCTTTAAGAGCGACCTGTCGGAAAAGCTGAGTATTGCTCCCGGCGATCCCGGCACATTCTGGCTCCACTCCAATACTGTCCAGCGGGAGATCACCGGCGAGTCCGGCGGCATTTTGGGAGAATATGCCAGGGAAATGTGCGCTGAAGTGTTTAACCCTGAAACTATGGTTTGGGAAAATCCCAGAAGCCGCCCAAACCATTTTTGGGATTGTGAAGTTATGGCTTTAGTGGCTGCCTGGGAAATGAATCTCAGAAATATGAAAGCACCGAATCTGGATAAGAAACCAGCACAAATAATGCGTCCTATTCCCAAACATTCAGGTAGCGCAGGCGATCGCTTGGCCGCCCTTCGAAGGAGATGACCATGTCACGCATTGAACCTGAAATACTCAATTGGGCACAGGCATGCAAAATCATCTGTTGTTCAAAATCACATTTTTATAATCTAACCAATTCAGGCAAAATTCCTTTTTTTAGAGTTGGCAGGCAAAAAGGAATAAGAGTCAGGCGAACTGATTGTGAAAAATACATGCAGTCAAAATTGAACCAGGAGCCAGCCGAGCAATTGGAAAATAACCCGGCTGACTGATTAAGTGAAATAAAAGAATGTTTGCTGATATTAATCCTTGGTGTATTCCAAGGTGAGCATGATATACGGTATGGCCGTCTGCGCCTTGCCGCTCATAACTACGACTTCCTTTCTGCCTTTTTGCCAAAAATAGGAACAGGCAGAATTTTCATAGATAGGATTGGTGTAAGTGCAGTATGCTCTACTGTCGTCGTTAGACCAAAGTACGACAGCAAACTCCATAAAGCTGGGTACACTCCGCCTGAAGTTGGGAATCATGGTGGAAATATCGTGTAATTTTGTCGTACCGGATGCAACCGCGAGTTTTATGCTTTTTAAATAGGTCGGTCTGACCACGCCATCCGTTTCACTTCGATCAAACCTGCCGGTAGCCACCTCCACACCTTCAGGATGGATGTCAATTAAACCGCCGCCGCTATCACCTTTATCCCCCTTGTCGCCTTTAGGCCCTTGGGGCCCGGCCGGACCGGGAATGCCGCCTTCAGGGCATTCGCAGATGTTGGCTCCTTCTTCCGGCAGACAATCGCAATTGTGGTGTTTGCCACCCTGGTTGATCTGCAACATGCCTCCGGGTTTGTTGATGATATTCATAAAACACTCCTTTCACCGGGTTTCCCGGCTCTGAATTGCACCCAATGTTAGATGCATGTTTAAAAATATCATTTGGTATCAAATAACCACAGACTGACAATTGTCCGGGCTCTCACCTTTTTTCACCCAATATAATCATCTTCTGTCTGTCCAAATGAAAATTTTTTGTCCATGACGTCCACCACGTCCACCACGTCCATGACGTCCACGACAAAACGATTTTAACGTGCTATCAATATTCACATGAGCACGCGAACCTACAAAGGCTATACGCTGGAAGAAGCCAAAAGTGATCTTGAACTGTGGAAATCCGCTAAGCGGGCCGCCGCCACAGGCAAGTATTATCAGATCGGCGGCCGTCAGCTCACCCGCTATGACTTGGCAGACATCAATAAAGAGATAGCCTTTTTCACAGAAGTTATTGACGCTCTGGCGGGCGGGACTACCAGCCCGACTTATGTCACGGTCAGGATGAAAAGATGAGCGGCGGCAGACCCATAACTGCGGCTCCGCAGCCCGTCAAGGTTTCCCGCAACGCCGGGGCTTTCAGGAGTTCGCTGAAATCCTGGAAAGTGCCGCTCACCGGTTCGCGTGAACATCAGGCCTATGAGCGGCAGGTGGCCCAGGGGCGGGCCGCTGATATTTCCGTCAATGATTGGGCCGCCAACTCCGGCCTCAATTCCATTACCACCAACGCCGTGGGCACCGGCCTTAAGCCGCAGTCCCACATTAATGCCAAGCGCCTTGGTATCAGCCGCGATGCCGCCTTGGAGCTTCAGAACGATATTGAAGGTATCTGGGCGGACTGGGTGCCTCGCGCCCATGTTCGCGGCATGCTTCACTTTGAAGACCTTCAGTTTCTTGGTTTGCGGACTATGCTGCGTCTGGGTGAATTGGTGCATCTGCCGGTCATGTTCAAGAAGCCCGGCAAGACAATCAGCCTGGCCATTCAGGATGTCTCGCCCAGCCGCCTGCGTACTCCGTTTGATAGAACCTATCAGAGCAATATCGTCGATGGTATCGAAATCGACAATTTGGGCATACCGCAATATTACTGGCTGGCCACTCCCAGCAATGACCAGGCCCGGCTGCAAAGTTTTGACTGCCTGGCTTCCAGCCATTTCACCCGGATTCCAGCTCAGATTGGCCACCGTCCTGGTTGCTTTCATCTGTTTCGCCACACTGAAGAAGAACAGATGCGCGGGGAATCTATTTTCCGGCCCGGCATTAACCTGTTCCGCCATTTATCTGATTCGCTGGACAATGAACTTCTGGCCCAGGTGGTGACTTCCACCCTCCCGATATTTATCGAACGGGATTCCGGCACTTCTCTCCCCGGCCACATGGAACAGGATTTGGGTGAGAACGGCGAGCGGGTTTATTACGAGGAGGTGGAAGCGGGCCGTTTCATGTATGGCAACAAGAATGAAAAGCCGCATGTGCTGAATTCTTCGCGCCCCTCACCGAATTGGGCCAATTTCAGCGAGTTCGTCTTGCGGGCCATGGCGGCCAGCATCGATATTTCTTATGAAGTTCTGTCGAAAGATTTTTCCAAGACCAATTACAGCTCCGCCCGCGCGGCCCTCCTGGAGGCCTGGCGCATTTTTCTGCTGTATCGCTCCTGGCTTGAACGTCATTATTGTCAGCCCACCTGGTGCATGGTCATTGAAGAAGCCTGGCTGTCCGGTCTTTTAAAGCTACCTTCCGGCGCGCCGGATTTTTATGATGCCAAGCGCCTCTATACCCAGGCCACCTGGATAGGCCCGGCTCGCGGCTATGTGGACCCGGTGAAGGAAGTGGCGGCCACGGTCACCGCCTTGGAAAAGCGTCTTATGACATATTCCGAAGCCATTGCCGAGCGCGGCCGCGACTTCGAAGAGGTGATGGACGAACGTGAAGAAGAGGAGGCCCGCCTGGCTCAATTCTCACCTTCGCAGTCAACGCCTATAACAGTTGTTGAAAACGAGGATGATAAAAATGCCTCTGTCTGATCTTTTAACTCCGGCACCCTGGGCCATTCAACCGGCGGCGTTCGAATCAATCTCCCAGACTTGGGCCGATTTTTCCTCACGCCGCCAGGGCAAGAATACTGCCGTCCATGCCGCCATGTCCACTTCCCAGGACGATGGTGGTGATGGCGGCCTCTACCTGAACCGGGACGGTGTGGCCATCATCGAAGCCAGGGGGGTTATCCATCGCAGCAGCGGGCGGTTTCTGTGCTTTGGCTGGGCAGGTCAGGACTCAATCAGGGCGGCGGTCGACGCGGCCATGGCCGATCGCGGTATCCATGCCCTCTTACTGTCCTTCGACAGCCCCGGCGGAGTAGCGGCCGGAGTCAAGGAACTGGCCGACCACATCGCCGCCCAGACGGCCAAGCCGGTCTATGCCTATGCCGACGGGCTCTGCGCTTCGGCCGCCTATTGGCTGGCTTCGGCCACCGGGCGGGTATACGCACCAGCCACAGCCACCGTCGGTTCCATCGGAGTAATCCAGGTCCACTGCGACCGCTCCGGGGCGAATACGGCCGAAGGCCTGCGCTACACCTATATCACCGGCGGCACCTGGAAAGCGGCCGGAAACAGCGACGCACCACTTTCAGGGGCTGATCAGGCCTATATGCAAGGTTTGGTCGACAACCTTCACGATATATTCCGGTCCGATGTGGCCAGCCGCACCCAGGTGGACGCGGCAAATCCGGCCGCCTGGGGCGACGGCCAGGTCTTTCTGGCGGAGGAAGCCATGAGGCTGGGGCTCATCAAGGGGCTGGTGCGGGACCGGGAAGCCTTAATCGCTCAGATTAACGAGGAGACCATTATGAACAGAGAGCAGTTGGCCAAAGCCCATCCGGAGCTTCTGGCTGAAATCGTAACCGAAGCTGGGGCCAAGGCGAATGCCGAACTGAAGGCCTCCATCGAAAATTATCATGCCCTGGTGGAACTGGTGGCCGGGCCGGAAGCCGCCGCGACGGTGGGCAACCTTTATCTGGCCGGGGTAACGCCGGAACAGGTGAAAGCCATGGGCCCGCTTTTGAAAACCGAGGCCAGCACTCAGTCCACCACTGCGACCCAGGAATCTGAAAGCCGCCGCGAGATCTTAAATGCTCTTCACGGAGCTACGCCCGGCCCGGTTCCCGCGGCGGTAGCGCCTAAACCGGCCGATCAGGTGCAGGCGGCCATTGACCGCATCAGTGCCGTCTCGTAAGGAGTTTTTATGCAGCACATAGCACATTATCAGCGCCGGGTTTTCCTTAAAGATCATCAGCCGGTCAGCCAGCGGGTGCTTATCGCGTCTTCCGGCAAGGAGCAGACTCTCCTCTCCGGAACGGTTTTGGGCCTTAAAGACGGTAAATGCCAGCCCTGGGATTCAGATTCCGAGGTGGATTGCATTCTGGCCGAGGATGTCGTGGTCCCGGCCAGCGGCGACGTTTATGCCCTGGCCTATGTCCATTGTTCGGCCATTGCTTCCGAACTGATCTTGGTTGAGGGCGTTTCGGCCGCCGACCAGCTGGCCGCCCTGAAAAATCTGCGTAAACTCGGCATTTACGCCAGCGAGGCTTAATTCATGACTTTCAACATTGATTATTTCGATCCCCGGCTTCTGACGGGAGTTATTAACAGGCGGCCGCTGAAAAGCGATATTTTCGCCACTTTCTTTAAAAGACGGCCGCCCAGCAACGTTGAATTGTTCGAGCTGCACGTCAAAACCCGCAGTATCAGCATGCTGCCCACCATCACCAACCATGCCCCAGGTACCATGCGGAAGGGTGACGTGACGGATGTCAGCGCGGTCAAAGCTCCCCGCTTCCGGCCCAAAAGGGCATTTATGGCGGCCGACAGGTTCAAAAATCCGGCCGGAGTTTCACCATACGATCCGGCCGCCAACGCTGTGGACCGGGCTGTGGCCGAAGATATGGATCTCCATCGGGAAGAAATCGACTTCGCCCTGGAAATCATGTGCTGCCAGGCTATGGTTCACGGAAAGATAAAGCTCTTCGACGTGGTGGAAGCGGCCGGACCCCAGCTCACTTTCACCGTCGATTTCAAGCGTCCGGACAACCATAACATCGTTCTCTCCGGCTCCGCCCTCTGGTCCGATCGGGACTCAGACCTTCAGGGGCAGGTGGACGAGTGGAACCTGATGATCCAGGAAGAAACCGGGTATGGAGCTACGGACCTGCTTCTGGGCAAAAACGCCTGGAAAGCGTTCCGCAAGCACCATGATGTTGAAGACGACCTGGACAACAAAGGCATTGATGTCGGCCATCTGGCCCCCAAAATCGGCAGCAAGTTCAAGGGCAAATGGAATGGCCTGAACATCTGGGTGATCGTCGGCTCCTACATCGATTTGGATGGGACGGTAAATAATTATCTCGATCCCGAATGCACCCTCTTGGTGGCCCGAGATGCGGCCAGCGTTATTGAGTTTGGCCTCCCGGTTGACGTTGACTGCCAGGGCCCGGTGGAGATCTTTTCCAAAGCCTTTAAACAGGAAGACCCTTCCGGAGTTTTTTCCATCGCCGAATCCAGGCCGCTGGCCTGGCCCAAGCAGCCGGGCTGGACCGTCCGGGCCAAAGTGGTTTAAGGAGTTGATATGGCTAAAGTAAAAATAACACTGCGCTGCCAGCTGGATAACGGCGATTCAGTCTATCCTCCCGGCCACGTCCTGGAGCTTGATGAAAAGCAGGCACTCTCCATGCTGCGTTTGGAGTTGGCAGATCTGGACGCGCCTGATCCGGACGCGGCAGCGAAACCGCCCAGGGCCAGTTCGTCCCGAAAACCGGCTGGAGCGGCCAAAGGCGGGGTAAAGGGCGGCCGGACCAAACCCAAAAAAGGTGAGGTTCCGCCCGAAGATGGCGAGATAAACGACCAGGATACTTCTGGCGGCGATTTGGACGGAACCGATAATTCTGATGACGGGCAGGAGCAGTCTGAAGATGATTCCGCCAGCGAATCAACTGATTCTGAATAGTCCGGTAGCTGCCTGATGCTGACTCTTAAAGATGTGCTGAATGAAGAGGCCGGGGTATTTTTCAATCCTGATGAATTTGGTGAAGAAATTACCATTGACGGCCAACCTGCTCTCGGTGTCTGGGATGAGGAGGTTCAGCCGGTTGCTAAGTTTTATGGGGCGACCATGAATATGGTTGGCGTTAACACCGTGGAACGCAACATCTATGTTCTCCCTCTGCCTGAAGCTGATATTCCTCTGCCCGTTGCCGATCAGGAGATTGAAATTGACGGAGTGAAATGGATGGTCAGGGATGCCCGGCCGGACGGCCGAATCTTCAAAATGACCATTTTCAGGAACGAGAGCTGACCATGCCGGTGGAAATTAGTTTTGATCCCCGGGAAATTGATGACGCTCTGCGAAAACTGCGTCATATACCATATGCGCTTCAGCGTTCTGTTTATCCGGCGGTGCATTAAGTCGCCCAGAACGCCAAGGTTCAATTGGCCGAGCATCTGGCTTTGGAAGTCGCGTTGCCTCCCAAGCAGACTAAAAAAGCTATTTCAGTAAGAATCTCGGCAGCCAGCAGCGGAGTTCGGGCCGAACTAAAAGTCAGAAGCGGCAGGCTTCCATTAATAAATTACGATGTGCAGCCTCAGGCGGTGACCGCCCGCAAAGGAGTCCGTTCCAAAAACTGGCCGGATTTCACTTTCGCTCTCCGCCGGGGCCGGACTCAGGCCGGTCGAAGCCGGATAGAAGGGGCCAGCCTCCTGTTCATTGCCAGAATGAACAGCGGCCATCTCGGTGTGTATTACCGAACCGGCAACAAATCCAAGAGCGGGCGCGGTCAGGTTAAGGAATCAATAGGCCCGTCTGTTCAATACCACGCTGCCGCTCCGGAAGTGGAAGCTAAAATCGTGAAACGGGCGGGAAGCAGCTTCCCCGGTATTTTGGCCAGGTATGTCGATCAAGCCATCGCGGATCATAGCAGGTAAAAATGTACAGCAGGCTGATAAATTCTCTTAAAAAACATCTGACCGAGGCCACAGCCGATCTCAAGCTGGTGGCTCAATCAGATGGCGGAGACATACTGGTGCCGCCACGGATATGGACAGGTGATCTGCCGCCTAAGAAAAAAAACGGATCGGTCAGGGAGATCCCCTGCGTAGTCATCGTTCCATTTTCAGGCCACATGGATAGCGAGCAATTCAGCTGCGCCGCCATTGCCCTCATCTGCTGCGTCTATAACCCTGAAGATGGTGATTCGACCGGTGGTGAGACCGATCTGGCCGCTTTAATTTCCAAGGTGAGCGGGGCTTTGTATCCGGCCAGCCAGGGAGTGCCCCTGGCGGGCCGCTATATCTTAGGGCCGGATTTGAGTGGGCGGCTGCTCCACTGGGAAAAAGGCGACACCCAGCCCAGGCCCTTTTTACAGGCAACAATTACCAGCCACTGGAGCTATAAGGGCTGGGAATAAGGAGACAATATGGCTAACAAAAGCCTCCCGGCAGACGCACTGGAACAGACCGAGGTTATCCAGGAGACTCTACCGGCGAAAGTAATGTATATCGGGCCGAACCTGATTAAGCCGATCCCTCTGACTCACCGCTCTGTTTTCGTTGGGCTGCCTGAGAGCAGAATCAATATGCTCGAAAATAAACAGCAGCAGGCGGCGGTCAGGAAGTGCTTCGTAGGCCTGAAAGAAGCCGGGGCCGCCCTGCGGGAACTGGAAGGTGTCCTGCCTGTCGGAAACTATACCGCCGCTTACAAGCAGGCTCAATCTTTGTTCAAGGAGTAAGTAATGGCCTACAGACACGGCGTTTATGCCCAGGAACAGGGCACCAGCATTGTCCCGCCTGTAAGGGTGGATTCCTCATTGCCCGTGGTGGTTGGCACCGCTCCGGTTCACATGCTGGATTCAAAAGCGATGAGGGACTCCATCAACAAACCGCACCTTTTGTTCAGCCAGAGCGAGATAGTTAAAACTTTTGGCTCGCTTCCGGACGGGGCCAAGGTTGGTGACTATACTTTGAGTGAATTTGCCAACATTTATATGGGCCGTTATCTGGCCTGCCCGGTCGTTTTCATTAACGTGTTCGACCCTGAGAAACACAAGAATGATAAAGGCGAACCGGATGTCACCAAAGTTTCGCCGGATGACATCATTGGCGGCATCGACTCCGTAACCGGGGGCCGGACGGGATTGGAACTGGTGGAAGAAGTTTTTCCCCGCTTCGGCATTACCCCTGGTCAACTGGTCGCCCCTAAATTCTCCGGCGATCCGGCTGTGGCTTTGATATTAGGCGCGAAAACCGTCAATATCAACGGCCATTTCAACTGTGTGGGCATTGTCGATGTTCCGGAAAGCGTCAGGCATTTCACGGAAGTCAGTGCCTGGGTTAATGATAATAACCTGGTTGACCGTAATCTGATTTTCTTTTTCGGCCAGCCTACCTACGGCAATGTCCCTGAAAGCGGCTCCAGCCATGTGGCCGGAGTTATGGCCCAGCGTGATATGGAAAATGAGGGCATTCCCTACTGGTCGCCCTCCAATAAAAGACTCCTAGCCAACGGTATTGTCCATGGCGGGAATGAGCTTCACCTCACCCCGGTAGAAGCGGCCTACCTTAACGGCCAGGGCATTATGGTCGGGCTCAGTTGGGTTGGCGGATTGGTGGCCTGGGGCAACAGGACCGGAGCCTATCCTGGTGCCACCGATGTAAAGGACACCTTCATCCCGCTGCGCCGGATGTTTCACTTTATCAGCAACACCCTGGTGCTGACCGCCTGGCAGTTTCTCGACGGGCCCCTCAGGCGCAGGCATATAACAACCATATGTGATTCCTTCAATATCTGGCTTAACGGCCTGAGCGCCAGGGAATTCATTCTCGGCGGGCGGGTTGAGTTTCTCAATGCTGATAATGCCGCTACCGATCTTATGGACGGAATCAGCCGCTTCCGTGTCTACATCGCACCGCCCTCTCCGAACAGAGAGATGATTTTTGATCTGGAATATGACCCGGCCTACCTTTCCAGGCTTTTCGGGCTGCAGGAGTAAATTATGACCATATCCCTACCGTCCGCCAATATTATTCCCGACAAGCTCATCAACGCCAAAATATATATGGAGGGCAAGGATGAACTGATGGGTGTCGGCGACGCCGAGCTTCCCGATGTCGAGTTCACCACGGAATCCATCGCCGGTCTTGGCCTGGCCGGTGAACTTGAAACGCCGGTGATGGGGCATGTCAAGTCGTTGCCGTTCAAGTTCAAATTCAATGTGATCAGCACTGCGGCCATGGTCTTGCTCCAGACTAAAACACACCACCTGGAGGTTTATGCTTCAATCCAGCGTTATGACACCGCTTCCGGCGAGCTGGGTTCTCAGCCGGTTAAAGTGGTGCTGAAGACACTGCCCAAAAAAGTCGGGATGGGCAAGATTGAAGCCGCCAAAAAGATGGACAATGAAGTGGAGCTGGAATGTGTCTACTTCAAATTGTGGATAGGCGGGGAAGAAGTTTTGGAAATAGACAAACTCAATTTCATATACAGAGTCCTGGGCGAAGATATGCTGGCCACGGTCCGGCGCGACCTGGGCATGGAGTAATCATGACGGAACAACGTGAAAAAACAAAAACCATTGATCTGGAATTCCCCATTCAACTGGCGGACCGGCTTCTGGAACAAGTTATCATGACCCGCCCCACCATGGGCCAACTCAAAAAAAATCGGCCCAAAGGCCAGGAGGACCTTGAGTCGGAAATGCGGCTTTTCTGCAGCTTGACCCGCCTTAAAATGGAAGAAATAGAAATGCTGGACTATGACGACTACACGAGGTTGCAAGACGCATATACATCGTTTCGGCGCTCAACCGAGTGATGAGCAGATCCGGGAGATCACCCTCAGATTATCGCGTCTGATGAGATGGGGGCCATTTGAAATAATGGCATTTACCTATGATGAGGCTACCTGGTGGTACGACGGTGCCGCCGAACTGGCTGAAAAAGAAAGCAGAGGCTAGATAGTGGGCAGGGCTTTAGGCGTTACATTCGCGTTAGGGGCAAAAATGGGGCCGACAGTGGTATCAACTTTTGCTACCGTTGACAAGCGCGTAAAAACCCTCAAATCCAGCCTGAAAGAGCTTAACGCTGTTTCCACTAAAGCCTTTGCCCTGGATAAAGCTTCCCGGCAACTTCAGTCACTGAAAGCTCAATATGCCGCCAACCCCACCGCTCAACTAAAAAGGCAGCTTGATAGCGCTACCGAAGCCTTTACCAGAGCTAAAGCGCAGGCAAATCGATACAACATCACCGTTGCCGATACCGCCAGAGTCCAGGCCAGAGCCGCCGCTGCCATATCGAGAACCGAAGCGGCCCTGGCCCGGCAGCAGCGCCGCCAGGCCAACCAGAACAGACGCAGTGAGCTGCGCGGTGAATTGTTCAGCACCGTGGCCATGGCGGCGGCCGTGGGGGCTCCGATAAAACTCGCGGTCGAGTTTGAAGACAGCATGGCCAAAGTCGGTGCCCTGGCCAGAGCCAATGAAGAAGACTTGGTAAAACTGACCGTCCAGGCTCGCCAGCTGGGCCGCGACACTGTATTCACGGCAAGTCAGGCTGCGGAGGGTATGTCGTTTTTAGCCATGGCCGGGTTCGATACGAACGAAACCATGGATGCCATGCCCGGACTATTGGATTTAGCTGCTGCTGGTGCTACAGATCTCGGCAGAACTGCGGATATAGCCTCCAATATATTATCGGCATTCAAAGTCAAAGCTTCTGATATGGGGCATGTTTCCGACATTTTGACCAATGCGTTCACCAGTCCAAACACCACCCTGGAAACACTCGGCGAAACGATGAAATATGTCGGGCCGGTAGCATCAGCTGTCAATATGAGTTTGGAAGATACCGCCGCCGCTGTTGGTATGCTGGGAAATGTCGGTATTCAAGGTTCACAGGCTGGTACGGCATTGCGAGCAGCTTTGTTGCGCTTATCAGCGCCGCCTAAACAGGCGGCTGAAGCTTTGATGGAGTTGACTGGCGAAGGTGTTGAAGGCTTTGAAGAACTGATGTCTGAGGTCGGTGACGCGCAATACACCTTAAAAAGCCTGGGGGTAACGACAAAGGATGCTCAAGGTAATCTCAGACCTTTAGCCGATATTCTTGAAGAACTGAATATAAAGATGGAAGGCATGGGCAGCGGTGAACGGATGGAGAAGATTAAAAAGATCTTTGGTACCACCGCATCTGCCGCCATGACCGACCTTATGGTTCAGGCTGGTCAAACTGTCGATAAATACGGCAACGTTATACTGGACGCATACGGGAATCAGACTACAGCTCTCCGCCAATACATGGAAAAAATGAACAATTCTGGAGGTACAGCAAGCCAAATAGCGAAGAAGATGATGGACACGACTGGCGGTTCACTACTAGTTTTACGTTCAGCAGTCCAAGATCTCAGTATCGCCTTTGGCAACCTTCTTACCCCTTCAATTCGTACCACCGCCGAGGGAATGACCGTAGTGACTAACAAGGCTTCCTGGGTTGTACAAACATTCCCCAGAGCGTCGACCGCTGTAGCGGGTGTGGTGGCCGGGCTTATTGGCCTGAAAATCGCGGCTGTAGCGGGTGGGTTCGCCATAACCATTCTTTCTGACGGTCTTTTGATTGCCAGAGGCGCTGTCGCTGCTGTCAGAACGGCAACTTTGGCTTTGAATGCAGCTATGTTCGCCAACCCCGTAGGACTGGTCGTTCTGGCTGTGGGTGCTCTGGCGGCCGGTCTTTACTGGCTCTATCAGAATTGTGAGCCGGTCAGGGTCGCTATTGATGGATTGTGGATAAAAATAAAAGCGTTTGGCAAGTCCGTCTTGCCGGTGCTTCTTTTTCCTATAGTGCTGGTATGGAAAATCCACCAGAAGATATGGACTGCAATCGGAGGGTTGGTGAGGTGGGTCTGGAATGACATTATTGGTGGTGCATCAGGCTTAGTGAATAAACTTGGTGTTGTCTTTGGCCCCGTCATAACCGTTTTTGGAACGGTTTGGGGTGCTGTGGCCGAAGGGGCGACCACTTTTTTTGACTTTTTGGGGGAAAAATTCGATTGGGTAGCATCTAAAATTGCCGTTGTCGCTGATGCCTGGGCCACCGTCAAGGGGCTATTCAATGACGAGGATGATAATCCAGACCAGCCTGAACAGTCTGCCAGCGGTGCGGTCCCGGTATCTGGTCCCGCAGCAGCTCTGGCTCCAGATATGGCCAATGTCAGCCCTGCGATGCAAACCGCTCTCTGGGCAGTCAATACAGTTAGCACTCCTCAGCAAAAGCTCGATGATCTGACCGGCAAGCAATTGGACCATGAATTTCGTGGCCATGGCTTCCTTGATGATATGGACTTCAGCGGTCAAGGGGCTTTGGAAGATTTTGATGGTTTCGGCTCCCCTTCTTTTGATGGGCTGAATATTAAAATGCCTGAGATGGGCGGCGGCGGTATCAATTCGCAGATCTCCATTCCCATAACCATCAATGGGGTACCAAGCTCTGATATCGGCAAGGTGCTGGTCGATTCAATAAAAAGCCGGGAATCTGAACTTGAAGCTTATTTCGGCCAGATGATCGAGCGCATTGCTGCCAATCAGCGCCGGGTGGCATACGATGGCTGAAATATACGTCACCGTCCAGGGTGATGCCTGGGATGCTGTCGCCTATCGTTTGTGGGGCAATGAACGTCTTTTCATGGAGCTGATCAAGGCCAACCCTGATTACATGGACACGGTAATATTTCCGGCTGGCGTGGAGCTGGTCATTCCTTCCAGGCCCGAAGATCTGGTGAAAATGGAGCTGCCCCCATGGAGAAGCTGATTTCAGACGATCAGGCCCGGCGCACCTTGCTGCAGGTGAGCATTGACGGCCATGACGCTACTTCCCACCTGGAGCCGCATTTAATTTCGTTCCAATACACGGATGAGGCTTCCGGCAAATCGGATGAAGTCCGTATTGAGCTTCATGACCGTGATAAAAACTGGCTCAATGGCTGGCTGCCGGACAAAGGGGCTGAAATAGTAGCTTCCATAAAATGCTTAAATTGGTTCGGTCCTGGCCGCCATGGTCAGCTGAACTGCGGCACCTTCCGATGCGATGAGCCTGCCGAATACAGCGGCCCGCCCAATAAAGTCAGCATCAAGGCCGTTTCAGCCTCTTTAACGGATGAACTTCGGCAGACTAACCGTACTCGCGGCTGGGAAGATTTCACTCTGCAAGGTATAGCTTCGGACATCGCTCAAAAAAACGGTTTACAGCTTTTTTACGATGCGCCCGCCTATCATTTTAATCGTCAGGACCAGCGTATTGAAACTGATCTGGCTTTTCTGCATCGTCTGGCGGCCGATCGCGGCGTAAATCTTAAGATCCATGACGGGAAATTGATCATGTTTTCAGCACAGCAGGCTGACAGCCAAGCCGCGAAACTGATAATCAACCCGGAAAATGATCAGTTTTCCTTCAGTGATTTTCGATTTAAAAAAGCCTCCGAAAGCACCGGATATCAGGAATGCCAGGTTCAATATCATGATCCACAGACCAAACAATTAATGCAGGTGACATATAAATCCGGCGAGAAAGGCAAGCCCGGTGGCAAACTTTTCCAAATCGGCCTTTACCTGGGGCGAGAGCTATTATGGTTCGCCGCTCCAGCAACTGAGCGGTCGCGGACATCTTTCTGAGGCCCGGCGCATCATTTGGGGCGAGTTCAGATACGGCGATTCCAACAAGGATTATGAGCCGGTTTATATCAAGCTGCATGAACTTTTCATCGACACCAGCACCCTGGTCAGCGAAGCCGCGCGGCCCTCTGACCTCAAACAACTTCGTACCGATCGGCGTGCGGAATTTATCGTATATGAAGACCATCCCCGTCTGGGCCGTTGGCGATTCGGCAGCCGCAACATTATGCCCATTCGTCTTTGGCGATCGGAAGGGCGATCGGCCGCTGTCGAAAGGTCTAAGGCACTGGCTCGCGGCCTGAACAGCGTCTCGGCCGTGCTGCGAGCCGCTCCGTCTGCTTCAGCCGCCCTTATATCGCAGTTGGCCAAAATGAGTGGAGCCGTCCAATGGCCGGGCGGATTCCCGGCGGATAAACCTGTTCGCGTCCGGCGGACGGTCCGTACCAGCGTCAGCGTTCAGCCGCCGGAAACCATCATCGGCGGCGGCATAACGGCGCGCGCGACCGCAACAGCGGAGCCGTCCGAAGGTAACGGTCATGGCACTAATTGCGCGACATCGGCCGCGCTTATCAGCTGGCCGGGGGGCGGGCTGGCACCGCGCCGTTGGAGCGGTCCCTGGGAGGGACGCTGGCGGCCGCCTGTTTACATGAAGATCACTCACATAGGAGAATGACATGAATCTGGCAACATTGACTGATTCCGGACGGGCGGCCCTCCTGGCCGCCGTGGCGGCCCAGCCACTGCATCTGGCTTGGGGAACCGGCCTGGCTGAATGGGACGGCGACAACGATCAGGCGCACCTTAAAGTATCGCTCCGGCCGGAGACGGCGCTGGTAAATGAAATCGGCCGACGCAAAATCAACATCATCGGCTTTGCCACACCGAACCCTGATGGCGAGTTGGTGGTGCCCACCGGGCTTCTCTTCAGCGGCGAAGTGGAGGTGTTGCGATACAGCATTGCGGATACGCCTACCCCCAACCTCTATTTGAAGGTGGCTTATGATTTCGGCGACGCCTGTAAAGACACCATCCGCGAGGTGGGTCTGTTCATGGCCACCGAGGTGGACCAGGAACTCCCGCTTGGCCAGCGATATTTTACTCCGGAACAACTGGCCGACCCGGGGATATTGATTTCCATTCAGCGTCTGAACCCGGTCATCGCCAGATCTCCGGCCACCCGCCAGGAATTCGAATTCGTTCTGCCCATTTAAAGGTTTTTTACGAAAGGCATAATATGAAAGACGTTAAACTCGACGGCTACAACTTTCGGCCGGAAGCCGCTGAAAAATATGAAAGAATTCTATTCAGGGAGGGCCGCATGGCCTAGGGCTCTGAAATGAATGAGCTGCAGTATATGTTCGGCCGCGACCTGCGCGGGATGGCAGATGCCATCTTCCGCAACGGTGATCTGGTTCAGGACTGCCGGGTGACTATCAAAACGCTGCCTGGCCAAGACGATACGGTACGGCGTGAAGCCCATTGCGAATCTGGTCTGGTCTACCTGGCCGGGGCCGTCCGGCCGGTGGCCGAGGCGGTTATCGGGCTGCCCGCGCCCCAGGAGGACGAAGAGTCCCTCCCGGCTATAGGTATCCATTTAAAGCGCCGGGTGGTAACCGAGATCGAAGATCCCACCCTTTACAATATCGCTCTCGGCGTTCCGGGAGAAGGCGAACCGGGGGCGGCCCGCCTCTTGTACGAGGCAGTCTGGGGTCTGGCCACTGATTCCCTGGACGGCGCATTGTTTTACCCGGTTCACACTGTGGATGAGGAGGGGCACATCGATGCCAAGGAGCCGCCGCCCAGCCTGGACGCGGTGACGCAGGCCCTGGCCCGCTATGACCGCGATTCTTCCGGTGGCAGTTACGTCATCTCCGGGCTGGAAGTTCTGGCTCTGGAGGATGACGGCGACGATCAGGTCTACACCGTGGCCGCCGGGCGGGCCAGGGTTGGCGGCTTCGCCGTGGCCCTGGATACGGCCCGCCGCCTGAACTATCCGGCTGTTCCGGACATTCAGCTTATCGACACGGAGCCGCATTTTTCCGCCACCGCCGAGCCGCAGCGCATTATCCTGAACAGGTATCCGGCCGGTAAAATCCACAAAGTCCGCATCACCCGCCAGAGCACGGCCACCGTCACGCGCGGCGCTTACGCGGGCGGGCAGGATATTCTGCCGGAATCGCCGGTAGTGGCCATTGAGGAAATCAGGCAGGGTGAAACGGTTTACGCCAAAACCGATTACAGCCTGACCGGCGGCCGCGTGGACTGGAGCCCCGGCGGCAGCGAACCGGCCCCCGGCAGCACTTATACGGTCCGCTATCAGCACCTGGCCGATGCAGAGGCCCAGAACCCCGATTCCGGCGGCTTCACTCTCACCGGGGCTGTGCCCACCACCCAGATCTGGGTGACCTATGACCTGCACCTGCCTCGCCAGGACCAGCTCTGCCTGAACAAGGAGGGCCGCCTGATCTGGGTCCAGGGCGTGGCTTCGGGATGGAACCCCAAGCCGCCCGCCGTTGATGACGATTTTCTGCCCCTGGCCACTGTCCATCAGACTTGGGACGACACCAGAACCGTCCGCAACGACGGTGTGCGCGTGGTGCCCATGGATGAAATCGCGGCCATCAACGACCGGCTGGACCTGGTGGTTAACGAAGTGGCCCAGAACCGGCTGACCACCGACATTTTCACCCGCGAGGCCGGAGCCAAGCGCGGCATGTTCGTAGATCCCTTCCTTTCTGATGAAATGCGCGATCAGGGGCTGGAGCAGACAGCAGCCATCATCCCCGGCGTTCTGACCCTGCCGGTGGTGCTCGACCAGGTGGCCGAGCCGGACGGGGGCCTGAGAGAAACCTGGCAGCCGGAGGCCTCTCCGGTCACCGTGCTGGAACAGCTCCGGCGCACTGGTTTCATGAAGGTCAACCCTTACGATGCTTTTGAGCCACTGCCGGCTGAAATATCGCTGAACCCGGCCATAGATCGTTGGACGGAAGTGAGAACCACCTGGGCCAGTGCGCTCACCCGCCCCATAAGCGGCTGGGTGTCTTCGCAACGGACTTCAACCCAGCTGGTGTCCAGCACGACCGCCCAATTGGAATACCTGCGGCAGATTCCGGTCAAATATGAAATCACCTGCTTTGGCCCCGGTGAAAAAATGACCATGACTTTCGACGGTCTGCCCGTAACTCCCAGCCAGGCGGTGGCCGACGATTCAGGAGTGATATCCGGCAGCTTTACCATACCCGCAGGAATACCCGCCGGGCAAAAAAAAGTGGTGGCCACCGGCTCCGGAGGTTCGCGGGGCGAAGCCGTCTTTTCCGGCCAGGGTCAGATAACCAATCAGACCCTGCGTCTGGTTACCACCGTGGTCACCGTACCGGTGGACCCGCTGGCCCAGACCTTTATTCTCAGCGAGGCCTGCCAAATTTTTGGTACGGATCTGTGGTTCACGGCGCGCGGAACTTCCAGGGTGGTGGTGCAGATACGGGAAACCACCGTTGGCTTTCCCAACCGCACCGTTCTGGGCGAAGCCATCATAGATCCTTCGGCCATAATTCTGGGCGGCAAGCCCACCCGCATCAATTTTAAAACCCCAGTGGCCCTCTCGGCCGAAACGGAATACGCCCTCACCATTCTCTGCGATGATTCCACCACCGCTCTCTCCATCGCCGAGCTGGGCCAGTGGGATGTGGTGGGCAACTGCTGGGTGACTTCTCAGCCTTATCAGGTGGGAGTGCTGCTGTCCTCATCCAACGCCAACACCTGGACAGCCCATCAGACTCGCGATCTGACCTTCCGCTTGCTGAAGGCCGTCTATAAAAGCGGAAAGACTGAAAAGGAACTCGGGCAGGTCAATGTCCATGGCGCAACCGACCTGATGCTCCTGGCTTCGGCCGAGCAACCAGATGTCCAGGGCCACGTCGAGTACCATCTGACGATCGGGGACCAGCTGGTGGTTGTGTCCGACGGCCAGCCCATCCGCCTGGCGGAGCCCTTCACCGGCCCGGTCAGCATCAAAGCCTGCCTGACCTCAGAGGGCAAATTCGCCTCCGTCCTCTATCCCGGAGCCCAGCTCATCAGCGTGGCCGCCGCCGCCGAGGCCGATTATATAAGCCGGGCCCTGCCCGCCGGGCAGAACAGCGCGGTCAAAGTCATTCTGGACGTTCACCTTCCGGCCGGAGCCGGTATTATCGCCCAGATGCGCCCCGACGGTCAGAGCCAGTGGCTGCCATTAACAAGCACCGGCTCCAGCCCCCTGGACAACGGCTGGCACGAACTGACCTGGGGCGACAACACCGATGCCGACATGGTCCGCATTCGCTTGGTGCTGACCGGCAATTCCTCAGCCAGACCACAGGCCGCCAACCTGCGTGTGCTGACTATTTGAGAGATGCAGCATGATAACAGATGAAAGAACCAAGAATCTGAAACTGCCTCTGCCCAGTGCGTGGAATTTTTTAGATCATGATTTGCCGCGTCTAAATGAAGCCCTCACAATCATCGACGCTGAAATTTATGGGGTAAAAAATAAAACCGAAGCACTGGCCGCCGACACTATTGACAAAAAAACCGTCGAGAGTTTAATCCAGGCGGCCCAGCTTCAGGGGCCGAAAGGCGACAAGGGCGATAAGGGGAACAAAGGCGATACCGGGGCTACTGGGGCCAAAGGGGCTACCGGTGCTACTGGTGCCACGGGTGCAACTGGCGCTACAGGTCCAAAGGGTGCTCCAGGAGCTTCAGCAGTCGCCAACACCAGAACGACAATCACCGCCAGCGGAAATTTTACCGTACCGAAGACAGGTTGGTACAAAGTAATCATTATCGGTGGCGGTGGAGGAGGAGGAAGAGGCGGTAATAATACCCCAGTTGTGGGAGGAAATGGGGGAAGTCAGGGGGGCGCAACTTCCTTTGGCAATTCCTCAGCTATTGGTGGCTCAGGAGGGGGTGGCGGCTGCGGGGAATCAGGGCATGTATCAATTTTCTACCTATATTTGACAGCCGGGCAAACCGTTAATGTGACTATCGGCGCTGGTGGAAATGGCGGTTCAAGCGCCACAAGCTCTTTCAATGGGGGCAATGGTGCAGGTGCATATGCTGGTAGAGGTGGTTTGGCTGGTGGTGGTGGAAGCGGCGCGGCGGGTGCAAGTAGCGGCGCTACCGGCCCTTCCGCATCCTATGGAGGAGTGGGCGGGTCCGGCGCTAGGAATGAATATGGATATGGCAACGGCGGTGGTGGAGGAGGAGGTGGTGCCATTTCCACAGGTTATCCAGGTGTCGCTGGTGCTGCTGGTAACGGTGCTGTTTATGGAAGTGCTGGAAGTGTTACTGGCGGCAACGGCGGTAAAGGCGGCTCTGGTGCCGGAATTGTGGAGTATTACAATGGATGACACGCAGAAAACAACAATTTACTATTCACCGAATGGAAACCCTGAAGTTTGGGTTGAAAAACCGCAAGGTTATTTCACGGAACAGGAATGGCTGAACCGTCACCCGGAACCAGAGCCCACTGTAGCTGACACCATCGCCCTTCGTATGTCAGAACTCCAAACCAAACTGGACGCGCTTGATGCTGAGTTTCTTACCACGCGCGTTCTGGCCGGGTTGGCTTTGGGTGATGAATACGCTTTGGGTGAATATGACAAACATGAAAAGCTGGCCAAGCCTTTGCGTGATCAATGGCGAAGCCTGAAGGATGAACTTGATTCTTTGCCGGACAAATGACCGGGTCAGCCAGGACCCGCAAATAATCTATTATGGTATTCCGGTTCAATAATGCCGGAGGATTTTTTCGATCAATACCACTAACCGGAGACCATATCATGGGTGACACTGAAATTAAAGATCTGAAAAGCCAGCTCGGCACCATCTACGATCGCCTGACCCGCATTGAAACCAAACTTAGCGAAAGGTGCGACGCGCGGTGTACCCAGATCGACAACCTGGAAAAGCGGGTGCGGCAATTGGAATACGATAAATACAAGGTCATCGGCGCGGCCGCCCTCTTGAGCGTTCTGGCCAGCAACCTTTTGAAATTCATGGGGTGACATATGTCTTTGGGGACAAAGTTTAATGAAGCGCTTCAGCATACCCTTCAATTTGAAGGCGGATATGTCAACGATCCGGACGACCGGGGCGGTGAAACCTTTCGCGGCATTTCCCGCAAAAATTGGCCCAACTGGGCGGGCTGGGACCGCATCGACCAGGTCAAAAGAACCGGTGCCGTCAGCCGTAAGGCCATAGATATTTACTTCAACCAGGATGCGGAAATGGAGGCCCTGGTGGCCGGTTTTTATCACGAAAACTTCTGGCTGCCCTTTCAGATCCTGAACCTGCCCGCGCTGATCACGGCCAAGCTCTTTGATACTTCCATCAATGTCGGCCAAAAACAGGCCGTGAAATTCCTCCAGCGGGCCGTCAATCAGATGAACGCCGCCGGGCCCCTGGTGGTCGATGGAGCGGCCGGTCCCAAAACCATACACGCCTTGGCTTTCACCCTTATTTCGCCGGATGACGAACAGCGCATGCTGCAGCTGCTGGTGCGGGCCCAGGAAGAGTATTACCGAGAAATCGTCCGCAAACGGCCCAATCAGCAAAAGTATCTGAAAGGCTGGCTCCGCCGGGCCGCCTGGGTGCCAGCATGAAAGCGCGCATCCAAAGCAGCAAGATCATGCTGGCCCTGGTGGTGGCCGCCGGGCTGGCCCTGATGTGGATGGGGCTGTTCACGGAGATTAATAACCTCATCGGCTACGGCCTCATCCTGGGTGTGACCGTCTTCAACCGCCTCGACTCCCGCGCTCGTGGCTACAAATTCACCGTCCAGGCCGGAGCCGCCAGCGCCTGCGTTGAATCTTCCGGAGAAGGAGATGACCATGGATAAAATCAAATCCATCGCCACGATCGCGCTCCTGGCCGGGCTTCTCGTCGGCATGGCCCACTTCCGAATGCTGTCGGCCGAAAATGACCGTCTCACCGGCCGCCTGTCCGATCTGGAAAGAGCCAACCAGGTCATGGCCGCCGAGATCTCAGCCAACCACGCCGCCCTGAAAGCCCGCGAAGCCGAACGCCAGCGCCTGGCCGAAGAGACGGCCGCCCTAAAACAAAAGCTCCAGGAGGTTTACGACAATGACCAACAAGCTCGCACATGGGCTAATACTGATTGCCCTGACGGCGTTCTTGAGTGCCTGCGCCGCTGACTGCCCTCCGGCCCGGCCGATACTCCCGCCGACGGTCTACCTGCAGGAAATCCCGGAGCCGCAACTGACCGGCCGAACCAACGGCGATCTGGCCCGCTGGGCCCTGGAGCTACGCGAAGCCCTCCGCCAAGCCAACAGCGATAAAAATGCTCTCCGCGATTGGCTGTCCACTTCTCAATAGCCTCTACAACCCCCGCCACCTCATCCTCTGCCCCGCTATGGGGCTTTTTTGTGCCTGGAATCATTTACAGGCATTTTAATGTTGACAAAAAATAGAAATGTGCTATATTGTTTTCAAAGGGTGGGGTTGCAATGAAAGCAAAAGACGTGATAAAAAAAATGAAGAAGGAAGGTTGGATTCTGAAAAAGGTCGATGGCTCACATCACCAGTTCATCCACCCTGACCACCCGGAAAAGGGTAAAGTGACAGTGCCCCTGCACAATACAGATATATTGAAAGATACTTTGGCCCGCATAAAAAAACAAACCGGTTTGGATTTCTAGGGCGACAATCCCCTTCCGCACACGAGGTAAATTATGAACAAGTCTTATTGGGCGCGGTTTTATGAAGATTCTGAAGGCCGTGGCTACACTGTGGATGTGCCGGATTTGCCGGGCTGCATCACCGAGGGATTCAGTTGGGACGAGGCCTATTACATGGCCCAGGACGCGGTGCGGGGCTGGCTTCAGGATGAACTTGATGACAATAAGGCTCTGCCCGAGGCGCATGATCCGGCCACAGTCGCGGCGGCTGAATCTTTTGAGGGAGCCGGGCAGCCTTATCTGGCGCTGGTTACTGTTTCATTAAATTCTTCATCTGATGAAAATCTTCTGCCTGCCGGCCTTTGGGCCGACCTGGCCAAAGCCTCACGGAAAGAGGGCTTGCCTGTCAATGAAATTTTGACCCTGGCTGCCCGTGAATACCTGGCGCGTCACCAAAGCCATGGCTGAAACCAATGAAAAAACGGCCACGCTCGGCCGCAAGCCCGGCAAAGGCCGTCCGAAAGCCAAAAATCCTCTCTCCTATGTGGTCAATATTCGTCTGACCGTGGCCGATGGGTTGCGGTTGGACGAGTTGGCCGACACTCTGAACCGTGACCGGGCCGATCTGGCCCGGTCCATTTTGTTGGAGGGGCTGGCTGACCTGGAGAAAAACATCTGAAGACCGTCCTCAATGGCGGTTTCTGGTGCTTTAGCCAATACTCAACCTCATGATTGAAAGGGTCAAAAGTGGATGAGAAGCTGTTTCTGGAACTAAAAGATAGCCTTGAGGAAATGGTGGCCATTTCCTCAAGGTGCGAAAGAATATGCCCACCGCACGGTCTGGGGGTGTGATCACAAGGGTCGACTTCAAAAATGAAAATTTACTCTCCTTGTTGCACAAAATCATTTTTTTGGAGTTGTTGAACCCTTCTTGTCAGCCGGTTTTGATTTTTTGGGCGAAAACAATGTTAAATTTTCCAATCCTATGTCTGGTATATCTTGATTTTCTGTTTCAAGTGGATTTTTCTCTCCCGATGATTTATTTTTATTTTTGTCTTTTTCTGCCATAATTTCTCCTTTCTAATAGCAAAATACTCTTTTCGGATTTTGCATTATTTTGAACCTTTCTTGTCAGTGGCCTTATTGTCATTAACCTCATTGATAGAGACTGTCTTGTCGTTAGGCTTACGTTTTTTAGCACCAAAAAGAGTCAGTTGTTCCATAATCGAGCAGTTGCCATCATCTTTTTTCTGTTCAAAACGTTCTGTGAGCTCGATACTAGTTGACGAGCTTTTGCCTTTTTCTTCTATGTCAGTCATACACTTCCCCCTCATATTTAAGAAAACCAAACCGATCCCAAAAAATATATTAATAAAATCACTCCCAAAATAAACAGAAGTTTCACCACTGCATTACAAAAGTTTATGGCCTTATGACAATCGTTAAGCCTCATTCGGTTATTATATACTCTAGAGTCATGATCAGGCATGTTATCGGGGAGCTTCCCTTCATCGCTCCATAGTTCATCAATAAAATTAACCTGCTTTACAGCGTTTGTGGTTGCAACCCAATTGGAGATAGTAGCAATTATTAAGTTAAATAAAAACAAGATGCAAGCAAATCTAACAGCGCAAATACTGCCCGATTCTTTCCAAGGATCTTGGCTCATTAACGCAAGGGAAAATCCAAAAAAAACAGTCGAAAAAGTAACATATATTTTTAGTGAAAATTCAACAAGCTTATCTCGAGTGTTAATAAGATACTCGCGATACGTCCCGTACTCGATACCATCGCTGTCAAAACAAGTGTTGCTCAAATATATTTTTTCCACTCTCTCAGGTTTGAAAGGCACATGATGGGCTTTATCATTATATTTTGAAGACATAATAATTATTCCTTAAAAACATTCGCACGGACACTGCTTTCGAAATTGATATCTCAATTATAATAAGCTAATCAACTTTAAGCTTATTTTGAGTGCGATGATGATGAGCCAAAAAATAAACAACCGATCAATTCGTTCTCAATAAATAGTTGTCGAAGAGGAATAAATCATCCGGATCCATTCCCGTTATTGGCCAGACGGCTTCAAGGTCAGCCTCTGAGCATTCCTTCAGGGCTGCAATCAAATCCGCCTTGGCTCTATGCCTAACCAACTTCAGTTGACTGGCCAGAGCCCTCAGCTGTTCCATTGAAACAGTAGTCAGGCGATCTTTGGGGTTGATGTCAACTCCAGATAGAACTGCCCCGGTTTGGTGCAGCACTTCATAACGGACCCGATAATAATCATCGGGCGGGGCATGGACACAGATCGGTCCGGCTTTAATGCGGGATAAGTACATAGTCAGGTTGAACCGGCATTCATTATCCCCGCCGAAAAGATCTCTGTAATAGCGTTCTTCCTTTTGGCTCGGTCGGCGGCCAAGAAAAAAATTCAGACGCTCTTTCCAATCCGAATACCATTCAGAACGGGGGGAATTTTCAGAAGGTTCATCCCGATCATCATCATCGTCATCATCCGGACATCCAAAAATGATTTCATCCGGCAAATCAGGATATCCGCCGCCATTAGCCCGGAATGAAGACAAGGCTTCCTCAATAATCGCAAAAATTTTTCTGGTATGCCCGAAAACTACAGAAGAGAAATGTAGTGTTTCATTCTCGCAAAGCACAAGCAGCAGATCAGATTTAAGAATCGGAGCTTTTTCACAGCCCACAACACCTACCTGTTGAAAAGATATTGCCTTGAGGATTGGTTTGGAAAACAAGGGTTTTCTTATCAGTAGCAAGCGTTTGTCGGTAACAGCTAAATTCCACGCTTCATCATCCAACATACCTGTGGTAACAGCCAAAATTTTCTCATCTGGGTTCAGGGCATATGGCAGGTATTTTTTAAACGATCCTGATACTCTATAATTAAGGCCCGATAATTCTTTTAATCTTTTGCCTACTGCACTTGGGTCTTGTGCCATAAGAAAACCTTCCGCTAAATTCTTCTCTTGAAGCCTTGCCCTGTTAAAAGCCAATCAAGGCTGAAATCTGTTTCCTCAAATGTTTTCACCAGCCAGGAAGCCGGTACGGATTCCCGCTGGTTGGCCCGGCTGACGGTGGCCTGAGAAGTGCCCAGCCTGGCCGCCAGTTCCTGATCTTCCCGCACTCCCCAGGCTTCTTTGAGGCGGAGCACGATTCTTGAACCGGCGGGCGTGGTTTTGCGGCTGGCCGCATAAAAACGGCCCCCGAAAATTCCACCTGCCAGATAGCAGATATCTATGATGCGGCTGGCTCCGTCTATGGAAGCCCTTATACGGCATTCCACCGCTTCACCGGGGATTGCTCTGGCCTGATCAGCATTTTTCGCCATAGGCTGTGATCGGCCGGTTCAATCAACTCCAGTGAGGGGCGGTCAATGAACTTTTCATATTCGGCATTGTCCATCCGAACCCACAATAAGGACGCATCGTTATCCAATATCCACAGATTGTCGTCAGCCACCCGGCGCAGACGGTGTAAGTAAGCGGCTTCCAGGGCCCTGAATTGTTCCATTTCCTGGATCTCCAAAAAATGATACAGCTCTTTCTGAATCATCAGCGAATGGTTTTCACACCAATAAAGGCTGGGCCCGCTTCTGCCTTTCAGCGTGACTTCGGCCCCTCTCCAATCTGGGCCGCCATTGAACAGCACTTTGTGCAGTTTCTTTTGGTGCCTGCCTTCAGCCAGGAAATCGATGACATTGTGTTGTTGCCCCTGGCCAAATCTAGATTCAAAACTGGCATTCGCTTCTAAAATAAGATTCTCCCGGTTCACAATAACTGCCGCTTTGGGCACGCTGTGAAGGAGTTCAACCAGGGGTTCTATCCTCAACTTTCCTGTTATCGTATGTATGTTTCTCATTATAACATCCTGTGTGCTTTTTTGGCAACTGAAATGCTTTTTAAGCAATTCCAGATAGATAGTTTGATTTATTTACCAGTTTTATATACACTGTTTATCAAAAACCATATGCTTAAATGAGGCCGAATTATGTATGTCCGGGAAGAATATCTACGGGAAGTCCTGTCGGTGATCAAGCCGGAGGTCAGCAAAGAAATTAACAAAGAGACGGACAAAGATAGCGGTGATGAGTCGATGGCCACGCTGGACCGGATTTTGGCTTTCTGCCGAAGTGAGGTACCGGAACGGGCCCCGGCCAAGGCAGATAATATTTACCGCATTTGCCACGCCGTGGCCAAACAATATGGCCTTTACACTGAGATGCGGCAGATGATGAAAGCCAAATGGGGAGTGAAATCCATGCGGGATATGGATTTGGAAGCCTTGCAAAGTCTCTTTTACTTTATGCGCGGGCTGGAAAAGATCAAGAGGCGTTAAGCGGTTTTATCCAGGAAATCATTTATCACGCGCAGCATTTGAATGGACTTTGCTGATTCGTTTTCTTCCTTCTCAATCACCATTTCATACAACTGTGCGGCCACCTCAACTTTGGCCCGCAAATCCAGCTTTTTCCCGCTACTTTCCAGGAATTCTTCCAACAGCCTGAATACGTCATAAAGCAGCCCACGGTCAATATGTGGTGTGGGCGGAGCCTTTGATTCTTCTTCAACCAGGCGCAAGGTAACAGCATTGCCCCTCACATCCCCTTGGGGCAGTGTTGGCTCAGTTATTTCTGCAGACTCGTTTTGTAGAATTCGACGTCCTATATCAAGAAAGTCTTCATACTTGCGACCTGGATAGCCTAAAGCTGCTGCTATACTACGCCTCTTATCTTCAGTTCCGTAAGTACGTTGCGCAAGAATATCGCCTAAATGACTAGGACTAATGCCTGCCAATTTCGCAATCCGCGTTTTTATCCCGTAAGGCTGCTCATTAAGGTGCTTCTTTAATGATGCAACAAAAACATCACTTAAATCCATAATATATCTCCCATATGAATCTTACGAAAATTTCGTAAGAATGTCTTTACAATATTTTCGCAAATTATGCTTGACAAGTTTGCGTATATTTCGTAATGTTTAATCATGAAATACGGCACAAAATCACATATTGCTAGAATCCTTGGAATTACACCGCAGCTTCTTTGCGATTATCTTGCTGGAAGATCTGGCGCTTCACCATCTATTGCAGATAATCTTGCGAAATTAACGAAAACTGATATTCGATTATGGTTACAAGGTGGAGATATAAAAGCTCGCCAAGCTGCGGTTGAAAACTGGACTGATGAGACTTCCTCTATGACCGGGTTCCATCCAATGATTTAACTCTAATTGGATAATCTCGGTTCACAGGGTGGCGGCGAAAGAGGTGTAAAGGATGTCCACGCACAATAAATCAGATTTAGCTGAATTAAGAGGTGGCGTTATTCCAGCCGCCGATGGCGCTCAAAGGCCACCGTCACCTTCACCATCAAAGCCACAAAAGCTAACAACCACAGAGCATACAGAAGAAAACCACGGTAAGGGCAAACGACTTTTGACGTGGAAACCACTGACCAAAGACGGCGATATGCTACTGGATGTCGTTGAGATACTTTACGAGCTTGGTACGCAGAAATCCGAAATTCAGCGCCTGGTTGTTCATTACATTTCGCACCGTTTCCCGGAGGAAACCTGCACCATTACGCGCGGCAGTCTGACTGACTTCGTCATCAGCCTGACTCGGGAGCAGCTGATATCAGGGAGTGTCTCTCAGGCCGATCAGGCTGATGATCTCGATAATAGTGCCGGGCTTTAATTTTCGCCGCTTATCGCGCTTTTGGTGGAAAATTCCAACGCTCAAAAGCAGTTCCTGCCGGGTCAGTCTGCGGTAGGCCATCACCCGATAAGTAATCCGGTTTTCAGGGTCTATAAATTTGTTCTCAACAGTCGGAAGCGGTGGTCCATTGCGGTCCATTGACAAAATTCTCCTTCTCTTTGTGGTTAGTTTGAGTTTGGTAACCCAAATTATACCACAAAGAGTAAGGAGAAAATGATCATCCCTTGCTATGACATTAAAAGAGTAAAAAATTATCATACCCAAACCGTCAAAGGAGAAAAAAATGTGGAAGAAAGCCACTTCGAACCGGTTCCTGAAAAATGACCCCAAAACTCTGGACGGAACCATGCTGACCGACATCATTGAAATTTTCCATGAAATCGGCTTTGAGGGCCAGGCGCTCCGGCAGGTGGTAGCGGCTTATATTCAGCGGAGCCAGCCAGTGGAAAAACCCACCCCTCAGCCTGAAGTGATGCGACTGAGAGGGCTATCACCCAGGTTCGACCACGTTGCCCCGCAGGTGCCGGATAGCGTTGAAGCCGAATCAATTTTTTGGGCCAGAGCCGACTTCATTGATCTCAGTCTCCGCGACCTCCCGAGCCCCTCAAAGGCGGGCAGTCGGCGGTGACGGCCGGTCTGAGGAGATAACTGGCCGTCACCAGGGCCGACAGCCAGCTCCTTGTTGATATTTACTGTAGACGCTTCGGGTTTGGTCCGCAAGTTTACCGAGCAAAGGATTTTTCAACATGACCCGGAAAAACCATCTGGACTTTGACAGCCTCTATGATCTTTTGGTCGATGTGATCGAAAGCGACCCGGACGTTACCCTCAAGGGTATCGCCGGGGCCCTGGGCATCAGCGTTCAGGCCGTTTCCAGGAAAATGCGGCGGGAAGGAAATCTGGTTTTTCGTGTCGATGAGATCTCGGTCATCCTTTCTCATATCCACAACCTGAAAAAAGGGCACTGTTCCAAAATCACTGACGAATCGGTTTTGGAACAGAGGCAGCGCGGCTATCTGATGGCTCTGGATTATCTGGCAGAGCCCCTGGGGTGCGTGGTCATCCAGCTGCCGGAGACCGAAAGCCTGATACCGGCCGATCTGGAGATGAGTGAATTGTTGCGCCAGTTTGGCGAGCTGTCGGCCCGCTATCTGGCTGCCCGGCGAGTCGACAGCCCCGGCGGGCGGGGCCTTTCCCGCTCGGAGAAGATTGATCTTCTCGGCCTGGCCTGTGAGGTTCAGAAGCGGGTGAGCGGTTTAATAATGGCCATCAGCCAGGAAGAGGAAGCCACTGATGGCGATGAAAGGATTTCAAAATGAGTGATTTTTTAAGGCACATCAAAGCGGGCGACATGAAGCTGGTCCGTGATTTATCGAGAGTGAGCGAGGTGTTTAAGGAAAAAACCGGCAATCGCGCCCCCATGCCTGAGAAATATGTAAATTTCGTCTGCGACTGGCTGTCTGAAGGGTATTACGGCGAGAGCGCCGCCCCCCAAGGGGTGGGTGAAGCCATGGCGGCTCTGGAAAATTTGCGGAGAAGCTCCCCGGCCACCTGGAAAAGACTGATCGAAGCGGAAGCTCAGTCCATGGAGTCGGCCGCGCCCGTTCGTGCGAATAAAAAGTGATACCTTGCGAAGGGCACACCAACGAAGGAGCAAATATGATTGATACAATTAGAATTATTCGCTGTCCTCATTGTACCGCCGAGTTGCAGGTGAATATGGAAACGGGAGCCACCGTAGACTGCTTTGTCAGCGAAGATGAGAACGTCCCCCCGGTTGGCAGTATTTTTCCGGCCGAAATTTGTGAATACAAACCGGCTCTGCCGCTGGTCAACTGGTTCGGGCCTTTTCGGCAGGCTTATGACGGCCAGGAAAGCAACCTCATTGGCTGGACAGATGGAATCATTCTTATCATGGGGGAGCTGCCGCTGGGATTGTTAAAAGATAAGGAAAAACCGGCCGATGTGGGGAGCTCTCTGGAGCGCCTTAAAATTAAAAATCCCATTCCTGTGCGCCCGGCCGAAGCAACCGGGGTTCGGGTGATTATGAGGCGCGGGTGTGGCGCGGCCGTTCGGGTTCTGTCGCGCCCCATGGTCGACCTGGCCTTGTCGCTCCACCCTGGCGGTATTTTTGAAATTGACGATGACCCCGCGTCTGACGATTCCGTTCATTTTAAGTCGCAGGATGGCCATCTGGCTATGATCATGGCTCCAAGGCGGGAGAAGGCCGAGGAGATTCTTATAAATCCGAAGAGCCAGCCAGACCATGCTGATCACTGACCGTGAATTGTATCTGGCTTTTGCCGAGGCCGTGAATGCCGATTTCGACTGGCTGATCAAAGTCATCGACGGCGAGGAGCAGGCCGGTGGCGGTCAGGCCAGTTATCTGGCCAGCGTCACCGGCACCAAGCCCCGGCTGTGGATGGAAGGCGGCGACGCCAAGACCAGGCTCATCGCGGTCAAGGTCTGGCAGGCCAAGCGGCAGAGGTCCAATTGAATATCGCCGGGCGCATCTTCCCCTCTGCGCGAACCACCGGCGAACCTGAAGTCTGCGGAGCATGAAAAACGCATACCCCCCGCCACCCTCCTGGCGGCGAATCTCCGGACGCGGCTTTGTACTATGTACCGCCGGGGTGTGGCTCAGACTTCTAAAAACTGCGTCAGGCAGTGGGTTTGAGAAAGCCCCTCGGGGCTGAAAAGCGACGTGATACTCCTGCCCACCCTTTGGGGCAGGGGAGGAACGATGCCTCGGGGGCTTTCTCAAACCCATCATTCCTAACAGGAGATTTTGATCATGGCCAATACAAAAATCGAATGGTGCGATGAAACAATTAATCCCGTGGTGGGTTGCTCCAAGTGTTCGCCGGGCTGCGACAACTGCTACGCTGAGCGCCAGGCGGCCCGGCTGGCTAAAATGTCCAAGACGGCTGTCCGGTATGGCGGCGTGGTCAATAACCGGGGGCGTTGGACGGGGAAACTCAGCCAGATGGATTTATCTGTATTCGACCGGTTGCCCCAAAGACCGTGCAGTGTATTCATCGGCAGCATGACTGACTTGTTTCACCCCAATCTGGACGATGACGATGGCCAATTGACTCGATCATTGTTTTCCAGGATGAATGAATATCCTGATCACTCATTTCTTATCTTGACCAAGCGGCCGCATTTAATGCGGCAGGCGGTTGAATGGGTCATTGCCCAGGACGGTGAGTTGCCCCCCAACTGTTGGCTGGGAGTGACCGTCTGCAACCAGGAAGAGGCGGACGATAAAATCCCGATGTTGTTATCTATCCCGGCGGTCGGGCGCTTTGTTTCCATTGAACCGATGCTGGGCGGTATTAACGTTGCCCCTTGGCTACGGTGCAAGCACCCTAAATCTGGAGTCTTAATATTAATGCTTACATGAAAAGCCACGCGACTGAAAAGATAGATGGGGTTATCGTTGGCGGTGAGACAGGAAATAACGCCCGGCCGATGCATCCGAACTGGGTGCTAGCTATTTTCGATCAATGCCGTGAGGCCCAAGTGTCCTTCTTTTTCAAAGGCTGGGGCGAATTTTCGCCTGATTATGATGGAAAAACGCGGTACCTTAAAGATGATTATGGAACAACCTATTATGGTGGAATAGCGCATTATACCAATTGCTTTTCCGGCGACCCCATGCATGGGCCTGTTCCGATGTTTAAGGTTGGCAAGAAAAAATCTGGCCGCCTCCTGGACGGAGTTCAGCACAACGATTTGCCCTGGCGGCCGGAAGCGGCGAAATGAAGCTGGAGCCATGTCCGAAATATGAATGCAAGGTTGGTTCAGCCCTTTGTCGCCGGATGCGGATGAGCGGGCGGCGGCTGTTCTGCCGGGAATGCGGCCTTTCACCTTTTACCGGCCCGTCTATTTCGCCAGCGACGGCTGCGGGCGATTCGGAGGTTATAAGTATGGAAGAGATTTTAAATAGCGGCGAGGCCGATGCTCCCGCTGAAAAGCCTGTGGATGTATCTGAGGTGAAAGAGGACGCGCGGGAGACGGCGGAGACGCTGCCCACATTGGCTGCGGAATTAAAGCGGCTCCGTCTGACGGCCGGTTTCAGCAAGTCGGTTGTCGCTTCCAGGCTGGGGCTGGGCATCGGCTTGCCCGGCAAATGGGAAGCCGGCCACATCAAGCCGGGAAGTCATATTCTGGAGCGGCTCGACGCGCTTTATGGCTCCAATCTGGTTGAGAAGTTCGGCGGCGAGGTTAAAGGCGGGCCGAAAGGTTCGGCGGTGCTGGCCCATACAGTAAGCCAGTCAGCGGAGCCGGTTTCTGGGCCAAAGCAGGTTACCGGAGTGCCCGCCGCCACGACTGATGAGGACGACCGGCAACCAGGGCAGGATTATGATGGTACCTGGAAGCTGATCGTCGCCGAGCTTCACAGGGCCACGCTCAAACACCCCGGATGGCCGATAGATCCGGTGCATGCCACCGCCATTTTGGCCGAAGAGTGCGGGGAGGTGACTAAAGCTTCCATCGATTATTTTTACTTCGGTGGCAGCCTTATTCTCAATGGAAGTGGGCTCTGCAGTGTTTTCATATGTTCAGGCACGAGTGGCTTGAGTCTTATGATGCCCTCTGGTTTATGCCCCTTGAAGGCATGGGCGCGCCGATAGAAGACGGATTCCGTTCCACCTCTCGCGAGTTCCAGATGGAAATTTTCGAGGCTTGCTGTTTTTTCAGGAGCCAGTTGGCACCTGACTCACCGCACTACAATTTCATCGGCCTGGAGGCCGCGCGGGAAAATCTGCAATTTCTGGTCAAAAAGGTTTTCAATATCGACCCGCGCTCTGACAACGAGGTTTTATGATGGCCGGTTGTGAAAAATTGATGGTGGATCTGTTTGCCGGTGGCGGCGGAGCCTCACTGGGTATGGACATGGCTCTGCGCCGTCCGGTGGATATCGCCATCAATCACAATCCGGAATCAGTGGCCATTCATGCCGCCAACCATCCGGGCACCCGGCATTATGTTCAGAACATTTATCAGGTGCATCCCTTGGACGCTACCGGCGGGAGGCCTGTGGGCGTTCTGTGGGCCTCGCCGGATTGCACCCACTTCAGCAAGGCCAAAGGCGACGTGCCCAAGTGCAGAGGCCGCCGCGAGCTGGCCTGGACCGTGGTCAACTGGATACGCTACACCAGGCCGGAGCTGGTGGGGATTGAAAATGTGGAGGAGTTCCTGACCTGGGGGCCATTGGACGGCGAGGGCCGTCCGATTAAAGCGCAGGCCGGGGAAACTTTCCGGCGCTGGATTGCCGCTATCAGGCGGGAGGGCTACAGTGTGGACTGGCGCATTTTAAAAGCCTGTGATTATGGTGCGCCCACCATTCGCCGCCGTCTTTTCATTGTGGCCCGGCGTGATCGCAAGCCGGTCAAGTGGCCGGAGCCCACCCATGGTCCGGGCCGGGAGCGCCCCTGGCGCACCGCCGCCGAGTGCATCGACTGGAGCATTCCGGTTCCGTCCATCTTCGAGCGGAAGAAACCCCTGGTGGAGAATACCCTCAAACGCATCGCCGAGGGGCTACGCCGTTTTGTGATTGAAACCGATCAGCCCTTCATCGTCAATCCTGACCGGGCCTCCTGGCTGCTCCAGGCCAACACCGGGGTGATCGGTCGGCCGGCCGACTGGCCGCTCTCGACCATCTGCCTGACCGGCAGCCACCAGCAGCTGGCCGAGGCCCGTCTCATGTCCTTTATTCAGCATGTCCAACATGGCGGTCGTGGCCGGGCCGGGGTTATGCCCGCCGATGAACCGCTCCGCACTATTACCGCCAATCCCAAGGGCGGGGGCATGGCTTTAGTTGCGGCTAACCTGATTCATTACTATGGCACCAGGCTAGGCGAGCGCCCACGCTGCGGCGCTCTGGATGAACCATTCCGCACGGCTACGGCCGTCGGGAACCGTTTCGGCCTGATGTCGGCGTGCTTGACTAAGGTTAATCACACACCCAGTAATAGCTTCAATTTTCGTGGCCAGAGCTTGTCTCTTCCCCTCCCGACGATTACTCAAAAGCATGGTTTTGGGTTGGCTGTGGCCTATCTAAGCCATTTCTATGGCACCATGCAAGACGGTCGTTTGGAGTTGCCGATGAAAACCGTCACCTCCTGCGGGCTCCACTCCGGGTTGGCGGCTGCTTTCCTGACCAAATATTACGGCACCGGCTGGGCTGAGACCCTGGCCTTACCCATGTCCACGGCCACTCGTCGGCTGAAGCTGGGCCTGACCACGGCCTTTCTGACCAAGTATTACGGCAACGGCACCTGCCACTCCCTGGACGAGCCGCTGGGCACTCTGACCACAAAAGAGCGTTACGGGCTGGTGACCGTGAGCCATGTCCCGCTGGTCTGGATAGAGGGAGAGCCATACGTTATTGCCGATATCGGTCTGCGGATGCTCACACCGCGTGAACTGGCCCGGGCCCAGGGCTATCCCGACGGCTATAAATTTGATCCGGTGGTGAACGGCAAGCCTCTGTCTCAAAAGTCACAGGTGGGCTCCATCGGCAACAGCGTCCCGCCTGATCTTGCCAGGGCTGTCATCGGTGAGAACAGCGACGCTCTTGACGCTCCGGAAGAAATCCGGCCGCAGGCGGACCATCCGCTGTTGGTTTCCCTTGAGGAGGCGGCAGCATGATTGACCATCGGCTGAAATCCATCTGGACCGCCCTGGAGCAGGCCGCCATCACCTTCAATATGGGTCTGCAGAGCTTTGCCAGAACTTTTCAGAATATTATGGACCGGATGGAACAGCCGTGCCTCAAAATCGGCGCCACTGATTATGACGGTTATTAAGAGCCACATGCTATGCCCATCTCCGTCGGGTATTGAGCATTGGCGGCCGCCCTAGCTTGGGCAGACTCAGATGAATTTATCTCCGGAGAAAAGTGGGCCGGGCCGTCGCTGATAAGGCAAGGCCACAGTCCCATCGGGGGCCCGGCCATTATTAACAAAGGAAAAATTATGGAATACACAATTATGCTGACGCTTTCCGGCGATATGACAGTCGAAGCCGACAGCCGGGAGGCAGCCGAAGCCAAGCTCAATCAGGTGGTAAAAGATATCGACCACAACGGCGAGTCCGTCTACTGTGGTGATTTCGTAATCGGCCCGCTCTCAGCGATCGACTCCTGTCTGAATACTTCTGAGATCGCTGACGAAGACCTGCCGTTTTGAATGGCGTTGGGGGTAATATGCAATTCATAATAGCAGGCTGCGCGGCCATCGGACTGGCGCTCATTTTTTGGCGGCTCCGTCGTAAAAAATCAAAACCTCACCGCAACCATATCCAATGGAGGCTCGAATGGGACCAGGACTGCAAATGAATCTGGAAGATTTTTTGCGGGGGCTGTTTAGGCCGCTGCTAAAAGAAGTCATCACAGAGGAGATCAAGGAACTGCCTTTGGGCTCATCGGTGCCAAAAGAGATTGCCGAGATGGAGGTGCTGAAGCATAAAGAATATCTCAGCGCCCGTGAGGTGCAGACGCTTTATGGCCTCAATTCCAACACCTTGCGGAGCTGGCGGGGCCAAAGCCGGGGCTCGGCCTACAGCCGCGATGGTGATCTTATTCTTTATAAGTGCACGGATGTGGAAGCCTATCTCAAATCAAACAAGGTCCGCACTCGTGATCAATTTGGCACCAGGGGTTAGTTTTGATTATTGATAAAACTCTCAATAGCCGTCACCGCCGCTTTTTGGGTTTCGGGGGCAAGGTGGGCGTAACGCTGGGTCATCTGGGCGCTGGAGTGCCCCAGGAGAGTGCCCACCAGATAAAGGCTCTGGCCCTGGATGACCATCCAACTGGCAAAGGTGTGTCGCAGAGTGTGGAATACAACCCGGTCGCGGCGGTCATCACGGCCTTCGTTGAATCCGAGGTCTTTGACGGCCCGGTCAAAGACGTGGCTGACCCGGTCGTAGGTGCCGCCCTTGGGGCGGGGAAAAACCGGCTCGCCAGGTGTAAGGCCGATTTCGCGCAGCATATCCACGATCACGCCCGGCAGGTAAACTGTCCGGTCCTTGAAATTTTTGGTGTCGGTCGCCCTGGCGCGGCCGCCCTCCAGATCGATATGCTCGCCCCGCAGGCCGCATGATCTCGCCACTCCGCATGCCGGTGTACAGGCTCATCATGGAAACCCAATAAACGTATTGCGAACGGCTTTTCAGGTGCTCCAGGAGGGCAGTGGCCTCCTCTTTGGAGAGAAAGCGGCTCCGGCGATTGTCCTTTTTGGGGATGGTTACCTTTGCGGCCGGGTTTTCCCCTTGATACACTCCCCATTTGGCCAGATAATTGTAAATGCGGCCCACCAGGCCGATGATATGGCCGATCGTGGCGGCAGCCCGGCCTTTTTCGATCAGCCCGTCTTTTATCATTTCCAAATCGCTGGTTTTTATCGTCTCCAGGGTGCGAGAGCCCAGGACCGGCCCCAGGTGGGCTTGGTAGCATTTAATGTCGTTGTAGGCCCGTCCCAGGTGCTTTATATGGCGTTCCCAGGACATGTTCCAAGCCTCATCCAAAGTCAAATCACGGCCGACTATTTCTTCGTGACCGCGAACGCCACGGATACGTTCAGCCCGGACCTGATTGGCCAGGGCGGCGGTGTAGCCTTCAGAGGCCCAGCCGACTTTCTCCCATTTGCGTTTTCCATCCTGCTGATATTCGATGTACCAAGCCTGATCAGGGCGGCCCTGGTGTTTTTTGACTGTCGAGGGCTGGCTGAAAACGCCGGTGTATTTGGATTTTACATAGCGGGTCACGGCGAAATCCTTTGCATTTTTAATCCCGGCGGGCAGGTGGAATGCCTACGCTTTGCCTACGCGAAAACGGCATTTTGCCTACATTTGCCTACGGGCTTCCGATACGGTGAAAACGATTATAACGCCGGGGGGCTTGTATTTTCAAGGCTTTTAACGCTTCAAAGCGAATTTGCCGCTTGTAATCTTATCCCGCTGGTTTCCGATTTAACATTCGCAATGCCGAGGCCAGGGGTTCGATCCCCCTCATCTCCACCAATAGATCAAACCAAGCCCGGCAAAGTTTCAAAAACTTTGCCGGGCTTGGTTTTTCTTGTGTCCACATACGTTTAAAGCTTCTCCGGCTGAACAATTGAAAAACTTTAAAAGGTATGTCACAATAATCTGACAAACGTTAATGATGTTACAAACCGTCTCTTAATGAGGCTGGGAGGAAAAAATGCGCTGCCTGTGTACTCTGATTTTTGTGCTGTCAATGTTTCCGGCTACGGCCCAGGCTTTGCTTCCGCCAATGTCTGTCACTTATATCTGCCCTGTTGACGGTGCGAGTGTCTCGCATATGGTATCTCCCACGGATCGCATAACGGATACAGCTCTTGATCTGCAACCGGTAAGTGTGTATGGAACGCGATACCCTGAGTCTGTGGCTAAATGCCCTAATGACGGGATGCTCATTTATAGGAACGATTATAATAAAAACGAGTATACGCCGGAACAAACAGCTATTTTAAAAGAGTTTGTAGCCACGGCTGAATACAAGCAAATGCTTGCGGAGGAAACCACTTATTGGGTAATAGTCAAGCTGGAAGAAAAGGTTGGGGAGCCTTTGGATAAACAGTGGTTCAGGCTGTTGCAGGCTACCTGGCAGGCTGAAGGTACTGATAGATATGAAACTTACGCGCGTGAAACTATTAGAGCTATCGAGGCTTTATTGGCAAACCCGGAAGGAAAAAAAGAAAAGGACATAGAAACAGTTCAGATATTGTTGGGCGAACTGAACCGGCGGATCGGAGAGTTTGATAAGGCCAAAGCTGTTTTTGAGAACCTATTGACCAAACCGGAATTTAAAGAGCATGATTTTTATCCTGGAATAATCAAATATGAATTGAAATTGATTGCGGCGGGGAATAAATTTTCACACTCAATGTCAGATATTAATGGCGGCAAAAAAACTAAATGGTGAGTTTTAATCTGATTATATCCAAAACCGCGCTTTAGTTTGAAAGCGTTCTATGTGGCTCTTTGAAGGCCCGCCGGCAAATAATGACCTGGGGGCTTGATTATCTTATTGGCCAGCCACGGCCGCCTCCAGGGAGGAAACTATGATCGAACCCGGCCCCGGCACAGTTAAACTTGAAACCGATCGGCTGATACTTCGCCGTTTCACGATGGACGACGCATACGATATGTATGCCAACTGGGCCGGCGACGACGAAGTGACACGATTTCTGGTTTGGCCGACGCACGCCGGGCTGGATGTCTCCCGTGAAGTGATAGATGGCTGGCTTAAAGATTATGAATGCCCCGGCCAGTATATCTGGTGCCTGGAATTTAAGGGTGATCATCAAGCCATTGGCAGCCTTGGCGTTGTGGGGCGCAACCCTGAAACCGGGGCGGCTTGGGAGATAGGCTATTGCCTGAGCCGCGCTTTCTGGGGCCAGGGCCTGATGAGTGAGGCCCTGACGGCGGTGGTCAGGTTTTTATTTGATCAAGCCGGGGCTGGCATATTGGAGGCCCGTATTGACAAGCGCAACCTCAAATCGGAATCAGTGCTGACAAAATGCGGCTTCAAATTTAACAGAGTCGATGTTGGAGGCGGCCTGAATAACCTGGGGCGCTATGACGCGCAGATTTACCGGATTGAGAAACCCTCAAACGCCGCGTCGTAGCTACCTGAACCGGACGGCATTAACCGCGCGGGGAGGTTATCATGTCGTATGTTTTCAGATTAATAATCTCACGCTGTTTTTTTCTGGCGTATTCAATTGTATATTTCATGTCGTCCTTGTTGCCCTCGTAATAGCAGATCAGGCGGGTGGATTTATCAATGATATAACGATTATGGGCCAGAAAAGTTTCCCGGGTGCAGGCGGGGGCCAGCGTGATCACCTCATCGGCCTGCGCTATCACCATTTGATAGATAATCTGCCACGGATCATCAAAGCCATACCCCACATAAGGCAGAACGGCCACCAGTTCCACCTTCCTCATGTGTTCCCGCTTTTTTCTTAACTCCGCTAACACAACTCCGGCCGTGAGGTCAAACCCCTTGATCATTCCGCATAAGAATCTAGTGTAGCCATGATCCACCGCCTGAAGGATGGTCTGGCTTATGTGGTGTTCTAATATAAAATAAGCTTTATGCCCCTTTTTCAATATAAAAGAGAACTCTTCGGGGCGATACCCGCAAAAACAGGCCGTTCTTGATTCTAATGTCATTAAAAGACTCCTATACTTCCTTTAACGTTATTATTATAGTGTTTAATGCTATTGGATAGTTTTTCTGTTTTCTATAAGATTTTAAATACCTTATTGCTTATAGAAAGAGAGATTAAACTATGCCTATTTCCCGTGATTCCTATTCGCCAGAAGAAATACAATTTATTAGAGGTGTGGGATTCAAAATTCAGTATTACCGCAAGAAAGCTGGTATAAGCCAGGCGGATCTGGCGGAACACGTTGATATGAGCCTGACGACCATTGCTCGTCTGGAGTCGTCATGTTTATCGGCGCCATCGATGGTCGGGCTATATCGGATTGCCAAGACGCTGGGCATTACACCGGATAAACTGGTGCAGCTCGATTAATACCCATAGCCCCTCATTGGTGTAATTGACCAGCGAACGACAGGTTTGCCTGGATTCGTGTGTTCGAAATCCGGCGATTGGCTGTTTTAACATCACAGCTAATCGCCACATCTCCCCCTAACCCCGCTCGACCCCGCGCTTGGTTTCTTTTATATCATTTCAATACATTAAATCATCGAATCATCGCTTTTTTTATTCATTAAATAGTATCAACACAGATAACCGCAGTTTAATCATGTTTAGATTAAATTATCCTATTTTGGGATATTAAGCAATGGAATATAGCCTGTCCTGCAAAAGGATTCGATTATGAAGTCTATTCATTCAGTGGAATATCAAGCATTTCTGGCGGCATTAAAGAAAGCTCGAAATGATAAGAACCTGAAGCAGGAAATAGTTGCTCAGAGGTTGAAGCGGCCTCAGTCTTTTGTATCCAAATATGAAAGTGGCGAACGTCGTTTGGATGTGGTGGAGTTTCTGGCTGTTGCAAAGGTCCTTGAGGTTGACCCCATGCAACTGCTCGCTGATGCCGGTTTACTGTCTATATAATAATACTCCGAAATTATAATGCTCCAATTTAAAAAATTTGCCTAATCTAGGGTCAATATTGCTTGTTCATGTAGATTATTATACATCGTATTCGATGTCAATTTAATACATCCAAGCGGTTGTGAGATATACTCCTATATAGAAAAGGGAGGATATTTCTATGAATAAGCCATATCAGGTCATATTATGTGAGTTGAGGGAAGATCATGACTTAACTCAGAAGAAAGTGGCGGAAATTTTGGGAATACTTCCCCAGACCTATGCACGATATGAATCTGGCGAAAGGGCGTTGCCTGTCCGTCATTTATTCACCTTGGCGGATTATTTTAAGGTCAGTTCAGATTACATTTTAGGATTGGCCAAAAGAGATGAGCATTAATCACAGGTATTATTTCTTAATTGGGCCTAGAGACGCAAAAATCTATTATGTTCAAATATTCAGCAACTTCCGCTTGAGTAAAGCTTTTCAGTTTTCTCTCTTCAGCTATCGCCTGACCAAACAATTCGCGCTAATTTTACAGGTGCCATTTCTATTCTTAATTTTTTTAACAAAATTTCAGTGGCATAACTCAATGATTCAAAAAAGTGCCCTGAATTTTTGGCACTCAAGAGAAATTATCAACTTCTATTTCCTCACTTAGGCCTATTATTATACAACCAATCGGTTTCCCTATGAGCAAATTGCGTCCGGTGTGGTGTATCTTTATCATGTAAGGGAGAGCTGGTGCATGAAAAAGGCCTATTATAACAGGATGCGCGAGTTGCGAGAAGATCATGATAAAAAGCAGAAAGAAGTTGCGGCAGTGTTGGGAATACTTCAACAAACCTATGCACGATATGAGTCTGGTGAAAGAGAGTTGCCTGTCCGTCATTTATTCACCTTGGCGGAGTATTATAAGGTCAGCACAGATTACATTTTAGGATTGGTCAAAAGAAAAGAGAAATGATCGCTAGACTTGCCCTTGCCAGTTAACCCGCCGGAAGCCGGGGATTGTTTTTGTCCCGTCTCCGTTCCGGGGGTCTTTAGTCACGGAGCCGGGACAAAAACAATCCCCGGCTTCCGGCTCCCACTAAGCTATGCACACTTTCCAGCCCTTAAGAAAGCCGACCATGCAGCCGCCGGGGGAAATGTTTTTGCCCGGTTCCGTGACTAAAGACCCCCGGAACGGAACCGGGCAAAAACATTTCCCCCGGCGGCGGTCACCCGCGATTGCTAAATCGTATAGTGAATTGGCTTAATAAAGAAACGGCCGCGATTCCAAAAAGGAATCGCGGCCGTTTCTTTTGTGCCTCTGCTGAGAAAACCTTATGAATAAAGGCCCATGCGCTTGAAGACGGGCAGGAGCTGCTCGTCCATCTTTTTAACCTGGTCTTTCAGGAAGGTTTTCAGTTTGGCCGCTTCGGTTACGGGCTGGCCTTCGTGGCTTAACTGCCAATCGCGTTCCTTCATCATCTCAGTCACAAATTTAACCGGATCAACGCCTTTCATGACCGCCAGGCCATAGAGACGGTCAAGGAAGCCACAGCGGAGCCAGGAGCCGTTGACGGTCAACAAGGAATTGAACGCTTCGGGGCCCAGAAGGTCGTCGAGGGCCAGATTGTATTTTTTTACGGCTTCGACTTTGGCGGCTGGGGGGGCAGCTTGTGCCCAGCCCAGGGCCAGAAGGACCGTTATGGCTTGAGCGGCCTGGTTGAACTTCAGGCCGGAAGCTTTAGATGTCTCTTCCATAGTGGCCGGGCCTTTGGAGAGGAATTCCATGACCGGCTCGTAAACTTCGGGCTTCAGGGTAACCTGAACGCCTTTCAGGGTAACCTTTTCCGGCAGACTGCCGCGGAGGCCGGAGAGCACCACCTTGACCTTGTTCAGGGCTTTTTCAGCCTTGGTGCGGGGGAGGGGCTGGGGGCCTTTGACGAAAAGGTCATAGCGGAAAGTGCTGTTATAAAGCATATCCTTGACCGTCTCGCGGAGGGCCAGACTGCCGCTGACCTGTTCGAGGCGTTTGAGGAACTCCTGGGGGGTGATGAGCGGCTCAAGATAATTGGCCAGTTCCAGTGAACCGACGTAGGAAGTCTTGGCCTCCGCCATTTCATCCATCATTTCACTGAAGTAGAAAGCCTTATGCTCGTTGTTGAGCAGTTCGCCCACCAGATAGTTGCGATCGGCTTGGAACCAGCTGTCCAGCCAGTTGGAGGCGTTGCCGACGGCCTTGAAATAAACCGCCCCGGCCTCCTTCAGTTCTTTGAGAAAATTCAGGCCCTGGGTCAGAGCGACAATGGGGTTTTTCTCGCCCGTGCTTTTGGCCCCTTCCAGAATGATGTGGCGCAGGGGGCCGACGGTGCTCCAGCCGGGCTGGGCGTTATAGCCAACATAGACCACGCCGCCGGGCTTGAGGAATTTGGTCATGAAGTCACGGATGTCTTTGCGGACTTCCGGCTTGATCCAGGAGAGTATGCCGTGAATTATGATGTAATCAAACTGCGGCAGTTCCTCACCCAGCATTTGATTGAAGGAACGTTCATGGATGTGAAGGTTTTTCAGCTCAGCGCCGTCACGCAGTTTGGTGAGCCAGGCGCTCTGGCTGGGGTTGAAATCAATGGAATGAAATTCCCCATTCGGATACTGAGCGGCCCAGGAGGATATGGAGAGCCCGAAACCGGCTCCCAATTCCGCGTAAGTAAAGGGCTTGTTCAAATCCGGGACCGGCTGGCTGGAAAGGGTTAGGGCAAAATTAATGTTGGCGGGCGAAAATTCGTTGAAAGCGTTTTTCGTGTAATTTACGTCCGTCATATACCCTTGATTCCATTCGGGCATAACAAAACTCCTTAGTGGTGAACTCTGGGGCGTTTGGAAACAGTGAATTTTTCAGCGGCCGGAAGTTTCGCTCTGGCTTCCGGCCTTTGAATCATAGTGTTTCGTCCCTGTATAGTGGTGTATTTTAAAAGTGCTTAGATATTTACTTGTCTGAGAATACGCACAGGTGAGCCGGTGATCAATTCCGGCACCTGGCGTTCCTCATGTTCTTCCCAGTATTGACGGGCGGCGTTCCATAAAACCGTCATAACCGGCTGATTCTGATCGAGATTAACCTTGCGGATATATATCAGGTCGGCCGCGAACTGGTCCGCCTGAGGCATGGCCTCGACTTCGTGGATTACTTTATGGGGTTCGAAGCGGCGGACGTGTTCAACTGCGTCGTCGAGTTTTTCGAAAAGGCTGTGCGAAGACAGGCGTGAGGGACGGTTTTCGAAGAAGGACTGTCTCACGTTTTCATAAATCATTTCGCGCAGGGCCTGGGGCCAGCGGACGGTAAGTTCCGGCTGACGCAGGCAGAAAAGTTCCCGCCGCATATCGCCCGGAGCGACCATTGAGCCGGGCATGAGGGAATGTTGACCCAGAAAGTAATAAATCGGCATAATATCTCCTAAGGTAAGGCCAGTCTGCCGCCGTTGGACAGATCCCGTTTGCAGGCGGCCGACATTTTGTTTTAGCAACAACGGACATATATACCATAATAATATATAGCCCACAAGGGTGTTTTTTCAGTGGGGGAGGGGAGAAAGGAGTGCGGCCTTTGGCCGCGCGATTTAAAGGACTTGGCCTTATCGGCCAACCAAAGGGTTCCACCCTCTGGACTCCGGCTGGGGGAGGGCCCACGCGGGCCCTACCCCAGACCCCACCCGCGCCAAGGGGCAAGCCCCTTGGAACCCCAAGAGGTCAGGGTCAGCTTCAACTTTCTTTTTCCCGCATCGCCGCAACTCGCTTCGGGTACGAAGCTCAGACAAGCGGCGACGCTTCATACACCTTCCGCTTTAACCGCTGTCGGCCGCTTCACATTGGGTTGTTACATTTTGCTATAGGCAACTTCATTGAATGATTGCTGCTTTACGTATGTTCGGCTGATTACCTTTTCCCCTCCACTAGCTTTTCCAGCGCTGTAACGACGAGACTTTGTCGTCTTTTTTCTAATGAGCAACTCATTAAAAAGCGATAGGTGGCAGAGAGACGGACTAACAGCACTGGAAAGGGCCTTTAAGGGGAAGCTGATTTAAGCCGAACATACGTGAACTATCACTCGGCCGATGAGGCTGCCTATCGCAAAGTGTAACATGCCAATGTAAAACCACCTATGGCACCAGAAGCCGACACAGTATGAAGCGTCGCCGCTTGTCTGAGCTGAGCTTGCGAAGCGAGTTGCGGCGATGCGGGAAGAAGAAAGTTGAATCTGACCCTGACCTCTTGGGGGTCCAGGGGGCTCCGCCCCCCTGGCGCGGGTGGGGTCTGGGGTAGGGCCCGCGTGGGCCCTCCCCCAGCCGGAGTCCAGAGGGTGGAACCCTTTGGTTGGCCGATAAGGCCAAGTCCTTTAATCGCGCGGCCGCAGGCCGCATTCCATCTCCCTCTTCACCAGCGGCAGCCCCACCAAAACTTGACTCGTGGGGGGGAGTGGTTATTTTTTTTGAGTCGCGGGGCTTTGCCAGACAAAGTCCCCTTTGTGAGAACCTCAAAAATTCACCAGGGAGAGTCTGTCTGTGATTAAGAATATTTTAACCATTTTATGTTTTTCCGTCCTGGCGACCGGCTGCGCCTCAGCCGGTACCCGCAATCTCGCCAGGCACTCAGACGCGGTCAATGATTTGAAACGGCTGGTCAACAACAGAGCCATTGAACTATATGAAAACACACGCCCTCTCAACAGAAGCAACAATCTTCTGGCTGAAGTTTTGAGCCAGAAACCAGCTCAGGGCGACATCTCTTCCGGCTATGGAATGCGAAAGATTTCCTTGAATAAAACCGCCAGAATGCACAAAGGCGTGGATATAAGAGCCCAGCGCGGTTCACCAGTGACAGCGGCCGGAGACGGACATGTCTCCTTCGTAGGCACCAGAGGCGCTTACGGAAAAGTGGTGGAAATCGAACACGGCGGCGGCCTGACCACTCTTTACGCCCATCTGGATAAATACATGGTCAAAAACGGACAGAGCGTTGATGAAGGCCAGCAAATCGGCACAGTCGGCCGTACAGGCCGCACCACCGGCCCCCACCTCCACTTTGAAGTGCTGGTTAACAATAAAAATGTGGACCCCCAAAAGGTGCTGGCCTGGGGCAATGGATATTTTCGACAGGCCGAAGCCTGACAAACACTTACTCAATAACCAGCATGCACTTGATTCGCTGACCGGCCTCCACTAGATCACACATCAGAATGTTGTCCGATAGCTTTTCCAGTTCAGCCTCTATTTCATCAAGCCAGTCATAATCCTTCAATTCTTCCAACAACCGGTGGGCTTCATTCATGTCCACTTCGTCAATAGCTTTGCCCACAGCTCGCAGACGGCCGCGCAGCATGGCCGGGTCGCCCAGGGCGGCCTTGCCATGCGGCCGTACTTCAATCAGGGCGGCCCGGATACGGCCAATCTGCCATTCAAGATCGTTGAGGAACTCGTTAATTTCACTATTGATGACTTTTCTGTCCGAAGCCGCTCCAGCCTTTTCCAGCCGCGCCGCTCTTTGCGAGAGCTCCGGCGCGCCAATGGAGGCAGAGGAGCTTTTTAAAGCGTGAATGTATATCGTAAAACGGGCCAGATCATTTTCCGCCAGACAGGCGGAAACAGCGTCAGATATCTTCATGCCCTCCGTGCAGTAGGACGACAGCACATCACAATACTTTTTCAGTGAACCGCCTGTCTGGCTCATGCCAAGCCTGGTATCCAGCCCTTCAATCTCAATTGTTTCACCGGATTCCCCGTCCGCGCTCTCATCCAAAGGCTCAGGGCTTTTCAGCTTATCCGGCGGCAGCCAGCGCTCCAGCTCCCGATGGAGCTTGCCCACGTCAATGGGTTTGGACAGATATCCGTTCATTCCATTATTCAGGAACATCTCCCGCATGCCGGAAACAGCGTTGGCCGTGAGCGCAATAACCGGCAGCCTGGTAAAATAATCGTCCGTCTCACCAAGCTGACGTATGCACTGGGTAGTTTCTATGCCGTCCATTTCCGGCATCATGTGATCCATCAGCACCAAGTCATAGTTTTTATTTTCCAAGAGCTTCAGGGCCTCCGGCCCGGACAGGCAGGTATCGATGATCATGTTGTATGGCTTCATCAATCCCACGGCCACTTTCAGATTGGTGGCGTTATCGTCAACAATAAGAATTCGGGCCTCCGGCGCGGAGAAGGTGAACAGGGACGTATGCCCGGCCTTGTTTTCATGAATCCCGTTCAGAAGGTTGGCCAGCCCCATGGTGGAGAGAGGCAGGGCCAGCGACTGGACGCCTCCGGCCGGACGCTGGCTCTCTATATCGGCAATGACCACCAGGGCAGCCCGCTGGCCCGATTTCTCAAAGGCTTTAACCGCCTCCTCATAGACATAATCCATCACCAGCACATGGGTGTGCCCGCCGGACAAAAGATGGGCGGTGAAATCGGAAATGGTGCGGGCAATGTCACAACGCACCCCCAGCGTGCCGCAGGTTCCGGCCACTGAAGCCATGGATCTTTCACACAGGCCGAACATCAGAACAGCCTTTTCCTCCGGGTCGTTGACCTCCGCAATGCATCTTTTAGACTGGACACTCTGCGGCAGGCTTATGCTGAAAGTGCTGCCCCGGCCATATTCGCTTTCCACCGTGATGTCGCCGCCCATGGTTTTGACAAAGGTTCTGGTGATGGTCAGACCCAGGCCGGTACCCACCACTCCCCAATTTTTGTGCGCGTCCAGCTGCACGAAGTCCAGAAAAAGTTTATCGAAATCTTCCGGCTTTATACCGCAGCCGGAATCTTCCACGGCAAAGGACAGCTCAACCGTATTGGAATACGGATCAGGGCGCCCGGTGACGTTGAAGGCCACAAAACCTTCCTTGGTGTACTTGACCGCGTTGTCCAGGATGTTGATTAGAGCCTGCCGGATACGGATGGAATCTCCATAAAGTTCATCCGGGAGGGACCCGTCAATATTGACGGTGAAGATAAGCCCCTTCTTGGCCACGCGCAGGCGTATTATGCTGATCACGTCATTGAGGAGCGAGGAGAGCATATAGCTGACCGGCACGATTTCAATTTTGCCTGATTCGATTTTGCTGAAATCCAGAATATCGTTGATAATGGCCAGAAGGGATATGCCCGCATGCTTGATGTCGGAGATGTGGCTGCGCACTTCCTGCGAGATATCTTCCCGCAAAGCCAGTTCGGCCATGCCGATGATGGAGTTCATGGGCGTTCTGATTTCGTGGCTGGTGCGGGCCAGAAAGCTGGATTTGGATTGATTGGCCTCTGAGGCTCTCCGGGCGGCGATAATCTGTTTTTGAAGATCGTTGGTGGCCTTGTTGCGGGTGATGGCTGAAACGATGATATTTCCGCCGGAAAGCAGAAGCCGCTCTTCAGTTTCAGAAAAGAAACGTTCCTCACGGCAGTCGTCAAAACCGATGTAGCCCCAGGGTTCGCCTTTAAGCATGATTGGCAGCACCAGTATCGATTTTATATCCTGCGGCTCCAGCACCACGCGCTCAGTTTCCGGCAGCCGGCTCACCGGGCTGTTGAGCGCCTGGCCGCTCATAACCTGGTCACGCCAGTAGGGCACGTCATCATAAAGCAGGGCTTCAGCGAATTCCTTGCCCTGCTGTGGTTCCGCTCCCTCAGACCATTCATAGATCTGGCGTGAATATAATTTGCCGCCATCCTCAAAGTTTTCCCAGATGTAGGAGCGATCCACGTTGACGGCCCGGCCGATGGTCTCCAGCGAGCGCCAGATAGCCAGATCGAAATCTTCAGGGCTGGCCGTCATCAGAACTGAGGCCACCTGATTGAGCGACTGGAGGAGTTGATCTTTGCGGATAAGTTCATTCTGGGCCCGGCGGAGGGTAGTGGTGTCGGCGATGCAGCTGGAAATGACGAACGAACCTTCGGCCGGCAATAGTTTGAAGTGTATATCCACTTCCTTGGGGCAGCCGTCAACGGTTATCTCGGTTTCATAATCGAGGCGGCCCTTTTGAGCGGCCAGACGCAACAGGGCTTCAAAAAGCCGAACCGAGCAGTCGGCCGTTTGGCTGGCCGCCACCACTTCGGCCGCCCGTTTAAAGAAGCCCTTCAGCATGGCTTCACGGGAATCAAAACCAAATAATTTTATGGCATTACAAGAGCAGTCAATGATGTGCAGCCGATCATCAAACAAAAGATGGGCATGGGGGCTGCCCTCAAGCATGGCCAAGGACCTGCTCAGGTCATAGTTATATGTTTCCTCGATATTATTATCACCGCGCATTCAATCCTCTGCCGATAAGTCATAATTGTGCTTTCAGTTTTTATTTCGTTTACTGCGCACCGATACGCACTATCTGCCGCCCGGGAGCGGCCGATGGATGTGCGCCGGTTAAAAATTAAAAAATATTAAGGATCTTATGAGGTTTCCAACTGTGTCGCGCCTGGAAATTCATTGAGATGTTCGATTATACCATATTAAAACTATTCCGGTAAGATTTTCCTGCGGAGCCGGTTGAGGGCCGTGACCTGATAAAGATGGTTAAACAACGTAAAAAATAATCATTTACCTCCGGCCCAAATTATTATATAACATAAGATATTTATAAAGAAATTCTTCGTTATATTTATTTAGATTCAAATAGATGAAATAATAGTGACTTTTTTTAATGGTTAACAAAACGATGGTAATCATGTGTCCGGGTTTTGACTAAATATGGGAAAAGGTGGCAGTGAGCGATGACCCCTGAACAAAAGAAATATCTTCATTATGAAATACTGGGCAACAGCTATCCTTTGCCGCTGATTATGCCCAGCAGTAAAACAAAGGAATATATCCTCATAGAAGCGACCATCCTGTTCGCCCAAAAGGGCTATGCGGCCGTGTCCATGCGGGAACTGGCGGATGTCATCGGCATTAAGCCGGCTTCTCTCTATAACCATTTCGGCAGCAAAGAAGCCTTGTGGGAAGCAGTGGTGGAACATGCCAAGGGATTGTATTACCTGTATTTCCGCAAGCTTGACGAGACTCTCTCCCAAGCGGACACTTTCCGGGCCGTGCTGAACATCATTTTCATGGAACCTGAAAAAATGTCGAACATCTTCACCTGTTACGCCTTTGGGCTCATTCAGGCCGAGCAGTTCAGGGATGAGCGCTGCGCCGAGATTTTTAACGGCACTTTTCTGGATTACAGTATAAATTTCATCAAACGATGGTTTGATCGTTCGGTGGAGCAGAAACGGGTGGAGCCTTTCGATACCTACAATACCGCCCTGATTATAATGCACGGGGTTTTGAACGGGCTGGCCCTTAAGGTTCAAGAGACCATGGGACGCAGGGTACCCCACGGGGCCGGTGAAATGATGACCGGCCTGAAGCACTTCATTTTAAGCACGGTTACTGTGCCGGATAAATGATTCTATTATCCTGACTTTGAAACTCGTTGATCCCCTGGAAGCCGGGGATTGCCGCCCCCGTTATATGCGGCGGAGTTGGCTTGGAATTGCCGTCCGGCCACCACTCGGCCATAATTATCAGTCAGGACCGACCAAGCAGCCGACGGAAGAAATGTTTTTGCCCGGTTCCGTGACTAAGACCCGCTGAACGTAACCGGGCAAAAACATTTCTTCCGTCGGCGGTCATCCGCTACTCGCGCGGTGTGACGATAAACACGCCACTGAAATAAATGGGGCCGCTACTCAAAACTGAATGGCGGCCCCGTTTATTTTAATGCGGCAGTTTAAATAATCCATGTAATGCGTCGGCAAAAATCAGGCAATGGCGTGCTTGATAGCCTTGTGCGGACGCGCTATCACCGTGGAACTGACTATGCCGCCGTCCGCTCCCAGCCGTTCCAGCACGGCCTTATTGGCCGCCTCCACCGCTCCAAGCTCCCCGGTATAGAAAACCTCGCCCTTGCCGCCCAGGCCGCGCGCCAGCCTGATTTCAATCAACTGGACGCGTGAGGCCTTGGCCACTATGTCGCCCGCCTTGATGGCCCCTATGGCCGCGATAGTCTCTATGGCCCCCAATGATTCCATGTTATCCACCATGGTAGCGCCGCTCAGGGCGGGCATGACGGCTTCAGAGATGTTGGGTATGACGTGGGAATCAACCACAAAGATGTCGCCCACCGTCACGCCGCGCTTAATTGAGGTGGCCACGCTGTCCACTTCGCCGCTGATGATGGATATATATTTGCCGGGGCAGATGGGAGTGGCCAGGATCAACTCCACTTCCGCCGCCTTCATCATTTCGTCAGTGGCCTCCACAGCCACGGGTATGGTTTTAAATTCCAACAGTCCCAGTGCTTTGCTCATATCTGTCTCCCAATTTATATTCTGTGAAAAGCCTCAGCCGATAACTATGCGTCCCTGGTCAACGGATTTGACCCGGCCGCCGATGCTGGCGTGAATATTGGCCCCCATGGCTCCTTCAGCCGGGGCGGCCACCAGTTGTCCGGCGCTGACTTCATCTCCGGCGGAGACTGTCGGAACGCAGGGTGCGCCCAGATGCTGCTTCAGCGGCAGATTTATTTCCGTCACCCGGCCGGGATAATCGGTGAGCGGGGCGTCCTGGTGTTCATAGTCTGCCAGACCCACCATATGAATCAGCTTGGGAATCGGGAATTGCCGCCAGGCCCGGAAGCGGTTGACGTCTTTGGGCTGCTCGTGGTGCGGGTTTTTAATGCCCAGAGCCCCCATACGCTGTTTGAGCTGCTGATTGAGCTTCCAGGGCTGAAGACGCATGATGCAGGCCAGTTCGCACAGGGCGCATTCACAGCAGAGAAAAGCGCCGGTGGCCGGTTCTTCCTTTTCAGCCGTGGTGTTGTAGGAGGCCAGACGGATGAGTTTATCCGGGTGCAGCTTGTGGCCCAGAAGATAGCGCGGGCAGAGGTCGGTGCAGAGCTGACAGTGGCAGCAGGCGGTTTTGCTGATGCGCATCATCTCTTCAATGGAGCGGTTTTTCGACAGCACCCAGGCATGGTCCCGATTAAGGACAATAATGCCTTTGGAGGTTTTGGTCACAGGCGTGTTGAGATCACATTCGACCTTGCCCATCATCGGGCCGCCGTTGATGAGGACCGGATCGGGCACGGTGGCCCCGCCGGCGGCTTCAATCAGTTCGGCGTAACTGACCCCGACCGGCACTTTAAAGGTAGCCGGTTTTCTCACCGCCCCGGCCACAGTTACGTATTTTTCAATAACCGGCTGGTCGTGGTCAATGGCCAGGGCCACATTAAGGAGCGTCTCAACGTTGATGACCACCACTCCGCAGGCCAGGGGGATACCGCCTTCCGGCACAATGCGGCCGGTAACCTCATAGACCAGCACCTGCTCGTCGCCCATGGGATAATAGTTGCCCAAGGTTTTGACGGACAGGGCCGGATAGGCCTCAGCTTCTTTCTTCAGGGCGGCCGTGGCGGTCTTGTATTTCTCCTTCAGAGCGAAAATACCGGCCTTGGCCCCCATTTCCCGCACCAGAGTATTGAGGACGTTCATCAGGGTTGCGGCGTGAGTTTCAGCCAGTTGCTGATCCACTTTCAAAAGCGGCTCGCACTCCGCGCCGTTAACCACCACGAATTCCGGAGCGGCTTTCAGTTTAATGGCTGTGGGAAAGCCCGCGCCACCCGCGCCGACGATTCCGGCTTCTCTGATTTTATTGAGGATGTCATCCATCATTATTATCTCTCCCAAGCTATTTGAATATAGCCTTTTCCCTTCAAGCTGCGACCTTCAGCTACGCAAAAAGCGTGGTTTTTGCTTCACGAGTATTTTGGTCGGCCTCTCCACCGATCGCTGACGCTCCGTCTCGCTGGCCGCTCGACCTGCCATTTGAAATGCGGTGGGCAAACTGCCGCATTAGCGGAGGAAGTTGCTACAACCATGAGGAACGGCTCTTAATACGATGATGGCCGCCATAATTAACGATTCGGGAAACCGCCACCCAGACATGGGGGCCGGGCCCCGCCCGGCGGCTATTTGCCGAAAACCAGCGTTTTGACTACCACCGGCACCACCCGGCCGTTGGCCAGGGGGGTTCCGATATCAATATAATCGCCGTTTTCCACCTTAACCGTATCCAGTGAAATAATTTTTTTGTGCGGCAGCGCGTTCATCAGGGCATAGCCAAGGCTTTTGGCCATGTCCCGATCCATGGCCACCACCAGAAGGTCATTGGTTCGCAGATAATCGGCCATGCCCTCGATAACTTTCCGGGCCAGTTCCTGGACCTTCTCGAAGGAAGGGTTATCTACGCCCCTGAAAGCCACGGCTATCCGCTGATAAGTATCTTCGCCTTCGTCTTTGAACCAACTGGCTTTTTCAGCCAGACGCGAACTGAAATACTTGTAATCACCAGCCTCATCATCATCAGTCAGTTTCAGGATTGGAATGTTTTTGATCGGCAGCACTGACGCGTCGCTAATGGCAATGGTCGAGCCGCTGATTTCCATGGTGTTGGAACCAGCCCCCACCACGGTGGCCCTGATAGTCTCCTGGGGGATGAGACGCTCCACCTGGTCGAAGGGGCGGCAGTTTCTGATACAGTGGCCTAGAAGTGGACCGATGTCGCCATAGGGGAAGGGTTTGGCCGAATCGTAATCATTGTAGATGAAGTCGGCCACGCCGCCGGAGAAAGTCAGACCTCCGAACTGCCACGAATGTTTAAGCGGATGGGCGGTTATAAACAGATCCAGATCTTCAGTGGCTGGGGCCAGCCCCAGCGACTGAGCCATTATCAGGGCCAGCCGTTCGCATATTTTGGTGACGTCTCCGATTGAGGCCGTTTCACCTTCCTTGATCTTCAGGTTCATGCGCCCGGCCAAGATAGAAACTTTTTCGGCCACATATGTCAACTTCATGGTTTGTGGATCAATGATAATCTGGCGGCCGCCGATGTCGAGGCAGGAAGTATCAGCCGGATCGCCTTCCTGAAAAACGGCCAGATTGGTGGTACCGCCGCCAATATCGAGATTGACCAGGGCGCGTCCGAAAGTTTTTTTGCTCATGGCGGCCGTGCCCGCGCCGCGCCCGGCGATAATGGACTCCAGGTCGCTGCCGGCCGTGGCTACCACAAAATCACCGGCCAGGCCGCTCAAGGTTCGCAGAACGGCTTCGCTGTTTTCCTTTCGGGCCGTTTCCCCGGTGATGATGACCGCCCCGGCCGAGAGGTCATCCGGGGTGATTCCGGCTTTCTTATATTCCTTTTCCACCAGCTCCCGCACCGCCGACACGTCGATGACGGCCCGGCTCAGGAGGGGGGTGAAGTAAATGTCGCTGCGGTATATTATTTCTTTGTCGACAATCTGGATTCTGGGAATGGACGCGGCCGAGGCCGTGTTTTCAACTTCCAGCCGGCTGAAAATCAGCTGGGTGGTGGTGGTTCCCAGATCTATGCCCACACTGAGCAGATATTCACTCATTAATTCAAACTCCTTGGCGAATTTTCACATGTCGGCGCACAGGAGATGGTCAGCTTCCGGTACCTAAGTGGCTAAATGCCTGAATGTTCCGGTTCAAAGTCCGGCGGCAGGTATTTGAACATCATGATATATAGCAGACTGGAAAGCCTGTTGAGCGCCCGGATGATATCGTCGCGGGTGGGCTGCCCGGAGCCGTCCTTGAATGCGGTGGCCGCGGCCAGCTCAACTTCACGCACCATGGCCCTTAAGGTGTTGAGGGCGATACACAGTGGGCCCATTCTGTAATCAGCCAGCATGTGGCGGTGGCCGAAGAATTTTACCGGATCATGGGAACGCTCACGCAGGGCGGCGGCGTCAAGGCCCAGAAGATAAAAATCCTCCACCTCTTTGCCTCGTAGTTCATAAGTAAGGAGGCGGCGGGTGAATTCCAAAACTTCCTGTAAATCTTTCACATATTCCTGGTTGCCTAACTGGTGGCCGCAGACCTGGGCCTCAATGATGCGGGCGGTCAGGGTATCGAGTTTGCCGCGAAAGATGATAACGGGATGGTCTTTATGGACAAGCTGCCGGCCCTTTAAGTGGGTCAGTGATTCGGGCTTGTGATCGAACTGGCCGCCATCCGGCCCAAAAAACAACTCTTTGGGCTTTTCAACTTCGGAAGCGCAATTGCGGGCGGCCGGATCGGAGAAATCCCAGCGCGGGGCGGGGCGCTCCGTTTTCTGAGAGGCCGTGGTTTCCGGTTTGGGCGCGGGACGGCTGAAAGCGTCGCCGTTGACGCTGCCGGGATGGAAGCCGCTTGAGGGGGTTTTGGCCGGGCTTTGTTTTGCGTCCTGAAAGACCAGTTCCACCTGCCGCATCTTCAGATATTCAACAGCCGAAGGAGTAATGACCGTGCCGCGCGGCACGGAATACGTCCTGGCGTCGCTGTCTTTCAAAGCCATTCTCAGATCAAGTTCAGTCAACGGCTTCATAGCCACCTTCCCTGTGTGTGCGTGGGTGCGTGGTCCGCACTGGACTATGTCTGGGTGAGGGTTTCCCTGTTGCCGGTTTTGGCGGCTGTCATCGTATTAAGAGCGGTGCCCCCTTGGGCTATGGCCGCATTATCAGCCACGAGGGCCGCGCTCTTCATACGATGACAGCCACCGTACCTTACTATTACGGGAAACCGCCCCATAGACGGAGGATGCTGCCTTTCCCGGAAAGCATCCGTGGGTCCAGGGCTTCGCCCTGGTTACTGTTCGGACCAGTTGGCCGGGTAGACTACATAGAGGAAGCGGGTGAATCCGGGGGCCGAAAATTCAATGGTCGAACCGGCCGGGATGAACATGGTGTCGCCAGGGTTGCCGACCACCTTGCGGCCGTCGATGATAATTTCCAGGGTGCCGTCGATGATGTAGTCGACTTCATCGTAGTTCAGGGTCCACTTGAAAGTGGTGCGGTCCATTTCCATAACGCCGAAGCCCATGCGGGGGCTTTCTTCCAGGCTGACCATGTCTTTCAGGCGCACCTTGCCGTTGGACGGGCCGATGTCGAAGGGAAAGACTTCGGTTTTCACGCCGGAAGTGCGCACGGACATGACGCCGCTTTTATCAACCTGGCGAAGGCCGTCGCCGCTTGAATTTTCAGTCATGATCTCGGTCAGTATCTTGCGGATCATGCCTTCCAGATTTTTAGGATCGATGTTGCTCATATAGTTCCTCGTCTATGGGCGGCGCACCGCGCGGGCGGCGCGCCGGATTCAGATTCGATCAGGCCTTGTCGTTTTGGCCGATGGTGCTCTTGGGGGCCATGAAATAGGCCAGGCACACGGCGGTGATGCCGCCGATGATTTTGCCGACGACCATAGGGAAGATCATGTCCTTGTTGACCCCGGCGGTGAAACCGAGATGGTCGCCGAAGGTGAAGGAGGCGCTGACGGCGAAAGCCACGTTGATGACTTTGCCCCGGTTATCCATATCCTTCAGGATGGAGAACATGGCGATGTTGTTGGCCAGGGTGGCCAGCATACCGGCCGCCGCTTCCTTGTTCATGCCCAGCATGCCGCCGACTTTGCCCAAGGGGCCGCCGAGGTACTTGGTCAGGAGGTGGACCAGGGTGAACGCACCGGCCAGAACCACCGAGATGGAGCCGATAACGGCGAAACCTTCGCTGATGGGGTCCATGCCGGGGATGACGGCATAACCGGTCGCCCCTTCAATACCGGCGCAGATGAGGGCCACGGTCAGGAATGCGATGACGAATTTGCCGAACCAGAGGAAGATGGTGATCATGATATCCTGAACAACCACCAGACCCACGGCGATGACAATGGCCACGATGAAAACGGGCACCAGGTTCTTGATCATCCAGCCCACCGGGTAACCGGCCACCAGGCCACCGGCCAGACAGCCTAAGGGGATGGTGATGAGACCGATGAGGATGCCTTTGGCCAGGAAGGGACGGTCTTCCAGATCGATGATGCCGAGAGCCACCGGGATGGAGAAGACGATGGTGGGGCCCATCATGGAGCCGAGAATGAGGCCCGCGAAGTTGCCGGCGTTAATGGCTTCGGGCGCGGCGTCCGGGAGGTTGGCCCCGGAAAGGGCCATGGCCAGCGGGTAGCCGCCCATGTCGTTGGCCAGCAAAGTGGTGGCAAACATGGCCGGGTTGGCCCCAAGGGCCTGATAGATAGGGCCGACAATGGGTTCCAGCCAGGCCCCCAGCGCGGGGGCGATACAAATCGCGCCGACCATGGAAAGGGCCAGAGCGCCGAGAGAATTAAAACCTTCTTCGAACTTTTCGCCCAGGCCGAGATGGTTGCCGGTGAAGCGGTCCACACCCGCGATAGCCATCAAACCAAGCATGATGTACAGGATGATGTCATTAATCCCCATAAATCAACCTCCATGATTCCGGCCACAGCCTTCCAGAGAACCATACCGGCCCCGGCGCGACTTCGCGGCCTGTTGTTTGGTTAAAGATTTTCAATCACTATAATTTTGTTCCCAGTCCCACTTCGGCTCGTTTGCCGGGGAACTGCTATTTCAATACGCTTTCATCAACTTCAAGGGAATCAATGATACCGACCACCACCGCGTCAATGGGGCTGTCCTTTTCCCTCAGAACGTTGCGGGCCACACTGCCCTTGGTCACCAGCACGTCTTCACCTATTCCGGCTCCGATGGTATCCACGGCGACGATGGTTTCAGAATCCTTCTCGCCGCAGCTGCCGTTGGTCCTGATAACCAAGAGCTTATAGCCGCTGAGTTTGTCGTCCTTCTTGGTGGCCCAGACGTTGCCGACTACTTTTCCGATAATCATAAATCCTCCGGGCCTACAGGACGTTGATCTTCATGGCCTTGATGTAATCCTGGGCCAGGGGCGTCAAAACGGTTCCGGGTTCCGGGCGGAGATCCTGCCCTTCGCCTTTGGAAGCGGGGCAGAGCCTCATAACATCCGCTTCGGTCAACACCTTTCGCCCGCCGCCATAGCCTTTGGCCGGAGCGGCGGCTTTCGGCGGCTGTTCCGGTCGAAAATCAGTGGCGGCCTGGGCTTGAGTGGCGGCGCGGCGACCCAGAAGCGCGTTCGCCGCCTCGTCTTCGCTGACCAGTTTCAGGCCGTAGCTCTGAAGAACCTCTTCATATCTGGCGTAGCGAGCCAGCAGAGCCTTGGGCGCGGTGGACGCGTAGCGCCGCCAGACGATGCCCTCCTTGAGCGCGGCCACAGGCTGGCCGTTCAGGAGCGCGGCCAGGAGGGCCCGGCCCTCAACCGTACAGCCCTCATCGCCCTCGGCCACTCTCACCAGGGCCTGAATATTCAGGCTGGTAATCAGGACAGCCGCATCGGTGGGCAGCGGGTCATCCCAATCCCGGTGGTCTTCGACTTCAAAATTTTCCTGAAGCCGGGCCAGAGCCAGGGTGCTGAGGTCATCGCGGCGGCCCACCAGCCTTAAACGCGGCTTGGCCGGGGCGGAGCTGCCCAGTCGTTTCATCAGCTCGGCTGTAATATATTTTACCAGTTCATCGGTAACTTGCATTTAATACTCCTTATGCCCTGACCCGCGAATAAGTGCCATTCATTTCAGGTGAGGGCGTGCAATTCCACCGCCGCCCCGGTTAATTATCGGAAAGCGGCTCCGGTACGACCGGGTGACAGCCTAAAGCTATGCCCGCCGGTGTGACCAGGATGGGGCGGGTTGAGACTGTCACCGGCTTTTTGACTTCCAGGCCGATTATTTTCTCCGCGCCCACTGTCGCGGCCGTGCCGCCCACCAGATGGACTTCGTCCACCGGGTAACCGGCTATGCCATCACGGATGATGGTGCCCATCTTCGCCAGAACCGGGGCCACCAGGCCCGCGATCTTGCGTGCGTTTTTGGGGTCCTGCTTAAAAGCCTCAGCTTCTTCAAAGCTCATTTTGTAATGCCCGGCAATAACCAGAGTCAGGTGGGTGCCGCCGGTGGCTTCGTCCAGGGTGTGGATGACTTCCCCGTCTTTGAGGATGGCCACGCCCGTAGTGCCGCCGCCAATATCCACAATGGCCCCGTTTTTGAGACCCAGAACCAGATTGGCCGCGCTGGGTTCATCCAGAACGCTCACCACTTCCAACCCCGCGCCGGAGGCCACATATTTATGGGTGGCCGTGTCGCGCTCGCCGGTGCCGGGGGGGACGGCAATGGCCGTCTCGGTCAGTTCAACCCCAAGGGCCTGTTCCAGTTCATCCTTCAATTCTTCAGTAATGGAGCGGGCCGCGCCAAAATCCACCACCAGGCCGTCCCGGACGACCTGGGCGAAATGTCTGGCCGCTCCCAAAGGGCGATTATTCTCCCCAAGAACCACCAGAACGATGGAGGCCGTTCCCAGATCCAGCCCCACTTTAATGGCTTCGCCCTTTTCCGGCCGGATTCTGGTGGTGAGACTCTTCTCCACCCCGGCCAGAAATTTTTCGGGATCTTTTATAAGCTGCTCGGCGGTTTCAATTTTTTCAGCTACAGCTTCCATTTCGTCTCCGCCTGTTTGAGGTTTCTTCAAGGTTATGATCTCTTAACCGTGGCCGCTTCCCGGCCGTGATCATTCACAGGCCGGTGAAGCAACCTCGGAGAGGATGCGTAAGCATCCGGTGGGTGCAGGGCTAGCCCTGCTGCTGGGGGAGGAGCATTTCCACTTCGTTGTGGGGACGCGGGATGACGTGGACGCTGATAAGGTCGCCCACGCGGCCGGCCGCGGCCGCACCGGCGTCGGTGGCGGCCTTGACCGCTCCGACGTCGCCGCGAACCATCACGGTCACCAGGCCGCCGCCCACCTGAACCTTGCCGATCAGGGTGACGTTGGCCGCTTTGACCATGGCGTCGGCCGCTTCAATCGCGCCCACCAGGCCCTTAGTTTCAATCATTCCCAATGCGCGGGTGTCATTGGCCATACGAGTATCCTCCTTCAGGAAGCGCAGTCGCGCCAGCTTCCCTTCGTTATGTTGCAAGTCGGTTTGAGTAAGGGTGGCCACCTGGCCACTGGCACTCATTTACATGCCGCCCTCTTGATTGCCGGCCTGTTGCGGCAGGATGGCCTCAACTTCGTTGTGGGGGCGCGGGATGACGTGGACGCTGATGAGGTCGCCCACGCGGCCGGCCGCGGCCGCACCGGCGTCGGTGGCGGCTTTGACCGCGCCGACGTCGCCGCGAACCATCACGGTCACCAGGCCGCCGCCGACGTGTTCCTTGCCGATCAAGGTGACGTTGGCCGCCTTGACCATGGCGTCGGCCGCTTCGATGGCTCCCACCAGACCTTTGGTTTCAATCATGCCCAGAGCTTGCTGTGCGCTAGATGCCATTGTTATTTCCTCCTGTGCGTGGTCCGCACGGTACTGGTCCGATGTTCTCGGTTTCGGCCAGTCAAGGGTTTCGGCCGGGAAGCGGCCGGTTTATTATAATGACGCTTTTTACCGGCGGACGGTCTGCATGCCGTCAACGGGCGGCAGGCGGTGCGCGCCGGTTTACAAGGATGCTTTTAAGCGTTCCACGATTTTACGAACCAGCACATCCACCATTTCGTCACCGGCCATTGAACCGGAGCAGGTTGACATGCCGCCCTCATTCAGACCTTTGGGCCTCAAATCCTCCAGCTCGCGCAGGCCGTAGGCCACGCGGCGGATGTCGATGAGGTTCAGAGGGCCGACATTGTCGCTGGTGGCATTGTGGCCCACCGCGCCGCAGCCCAGGGTCAGGGAGGGGGTCAGCCCGGTGGTTGCGCCCACCCCGGCCAAGGCGGCCGGAGAATTCACAATGAGACGGGAGACCGGCTTTTTCAGGCCGAATTCCCGAATGACCTTCTCATCCTGGGAGTGGATGCTCATGGTGTGGCCCGCGCCCTCGAGAGTGAGAATCTCGATACAGCGCGCACAGGCCTTTTCCCAGTTTTCCTCAACATAGAAGCCGAGAACCGGCATGAGCTTTTCCTTGGAATAAGGATATTTGTCGCCGACGCGGGTTTCCTCGCCCAAGAGCACCCGGGTGCCTTTGGGGATGGTTATCCCGGCCGCCTGGGCGATATATTCGGCTGAACGGCCCACCAGCTTGGCGTTCATGGTGCCGCCGGGGCCCATCAGGATTTTTTCCAGCCGCTCGGAATCGCCCGGAGGCAGGAAATAGCCGCCCTGACGCTGCACTTCCTCCATCACCGCCTGCCTGATAGGGGCTTCGGTGACGATGGATTGCTCGGAGGCGCAGATGGTGCCGTTGTCAAAGGTTTTCGAATCGAAAATCCGTTTGACGGCCAAGGGGATGTCGGCGCTCTTTTCAATGAAGGAGGGGCCGTTGCCGGGGCCCACGCCCAGGGCCGGGGTGCCGGAGCTGTAGGCCGCGTGCACCATGGCGTTGCCGCCGGTGGCCAGGATGAGGTTCATCTGCGGATGAGTCATCAGGGTGTGGGTGGCTTCCTTGGTGGGGTTGGTGACGCAGGTCACCAGATTCTTGGGCGCGCCCAGATCGGCCAGCACTCCCCGCACTATCTTGATCACTTCGATAATGCAGTTTTTGGCGCTGGGGTGCGGTGAAAAGATAATGGCGCAGCCGGCTTTCAAGGCGATGAGCGACTTGAAGATGGTGGTTGAGGTGGGGTTGGTGGAGGGCACCAGACCCGTCACCACACCCACCGGGACGCCGACTTCGAATATTTTTTTCTCAAAATCTTCCCTGATCAGGCCGACCGTCTTCAGCGGTTTGATGTATTCATACACCTGTTTGGAGGCAAAGAGGTTTTTCACCACTTTGTCCGGCCATTTGCCGAAGCCGGTCTCTTCGTTGGCCATTTTGGCCAGACGGACCGCCTGGGCCTCGGTAGCTTTGGCCACGGCCTCCACCACCCGGTCCACAGCCGCCTGATCGTATTCCCTATAGATGGCCTGGGCTTCCACAGCCATTTGGACCACGTTGCGGGCTTCCTGTATTGAGATCAGGTCTCGGTCTTTTACTTCTATGGTCATCGGAGCTCCTTGCTTTTAACTCAGGGACCTTACTAGCGCCCCTTTTTAGCGAGTGTCCAGTTTGTTATTTTTTGCCGCTGGTTTTGCGGGGTTTCTTTTTGGCCGGAGCTTTCTTTACCGCGCGGGCCGCCTTTTCCAGTTCGGATTCAGGCTCTTCCACTTCAGGGAGCATGGCCTCAAGGTTTTCCTGAACCACCGGGAGACCGGCTTCAGCCCTGACGGCCGGAACTTCGGTTTCTTCCCGAATGGCCGGAACTTCAGGCGTTTGCCGCACGGCCGGCACATCAGCCGCGTTACGCATCGCCGGAACCTGCTCCGGTCCCGAAGAGCCACCGCCCGGAGGCAATGGCGCGCCGCTGTCATCACCGGAACGGGAGAGGCCTTTGAGGCCGTCCTCTTCCAGCATTTTCCAGACATCGGCGGCCGGGCGGGCGATAACGTGGGTCATGCCTTGCGCTCCCATATTGGTGATGATGGCTGCAGCGGCGTCCATGGCGGCCTTGACGGCCCCCACGTCACCGGTGACGGTGGCGTTGGCCAGCCCGCCGCCCACCAGACGGCGGGTCAACAGACTGACCTGCGCGGCTTTGATGGCCCCGTCCACGGCTGTGACCAGAGGCGTGTAGCCTCTGGTTTCAATGATTCCCAAAGCCTGTTTGACTCTCGGTTCCAATGATCACTCCTTACAAACTACGCCGCTTCCCGGCCGAAAACCGTATTGCGTCGAAAGCGTCACCTCGGCGTTGCGTCCAGGGCTCTGCCCTGGTTAATAAGAGGTGGGGTTATCGGCGACAAACTGGACGGCCGCGGCAAAGGCGTCGCAGGCGGCCTTGCAGGCCGACTGGCTGCCGGTCAGAAGACCGCCGCCGAAGTTGGTTTCAGACGGAGGACCATAGAACGCGGCCATACGCACATCGGCGGCCTTCAGGGCCATATCCAGGCCGTACATGGCTTCCAGCGGAGGCGCGATGAGATAGGCCAGCGAATCACCCTCATTGACCCCGGCCACCTGCGACAGATAGCTGCCGGTGCGGGAGATGGTGTGGGCGTAGTAGATGATGGAATCGTCATCATTGGCCGAGATGAACCAGGCTTCGTTTTCGGCAAAATCTTTGATAGCGTTCAGGCCGCTGCGAACTTCGGCCGGGTTGGGCCCGGCGATGATGCCGATAATTTCGCCCGCCAGCTTGGTGTTGGCGTTGGCCGCGCCGCCATAGAAGCTCTTGGCGTAAACCACTTCCACATCGGCCATTTTGGTGGCCTCATCGAGTGCGGTGTAGGTGACGTCGTCGCTGTCGGCGGTAACCAGTCCCAGACTTTTAAAGCCCTGCTTTAGATTTAAGTCCTTGGCCATATCGGGGCTCACGTTGGGAATGATTTTCGCCGCCAGTATAGTTGCTTTCATGGGATCGTTCTTAGCCATATTTATACCCTCTTCTCATATATGGTTGGCGCTGGGCCTTACAGCTTCAGGTCGATGCCGCTGACTTTTTTGTCCAGCATCATCTTGATGATGTCGGCGATGTAGCCGCCGGCTTCAACGGCCGGGGTGCCGCGGCGGTGGATATTGGAAACCACGGTGCGGCGGGCCTCCGGCATGTCCACAGTGGCCTTGTAGGCCATGTAGGCGCTCATGCTCTCGGCCGTGATGAGGCCGGGCCGTTCGCCGATCAGGGCGCAGACCACTTCAGCCCCGGTGATTTCGCTGATGGCGTCCTCAGTGCCCACCCGGGCATACTGCACGAAGAAGGGGGCGGCGGGTTTGATGTTGTGACGGGCCAGGCCGTCGACAATGGCCTTGTAGGTATCCATGGCGTTGGTGGTCACGGCCGTGGTGGAAAGGCCGTCGGCTATGAAGATGACCACTTTGTTGTTGCCGCCCACATGGGCCTTGATCTTCTTGGCTTCGTCATCATCAAATTTGCGGCCCAGGTCGGGGCGGGTCAGATAGGTGTCCTTGCTGTCGCACATGGTTTTGAAGTGGGGCAGGTTATGATCCTTGATCCACTCCTCGGACACATCGGTGAAAACCGCGTCCATGGCCACGGCGTGGTCGGCCCGGAAGCGCAGAAGGGTCTCGGTCAGATAGCGCGGACCGGCTCTCCAGACGCCGATGCGGGCGGGCGTGCTTTTTTTCATGGCCTTTAAGGCGTCCATGTTGTGCGGGTTGGGCACGTAGATGGCTTCCTGAAGGTCGATGGCCCCCAGATCCGGCAGGCTCCCTTCTTCAACAGCGGAAGTGCGGGCCGGGCCGGACTGGGCCGGGCCGCTGCCGCAGGATGCGGCCGGAATCTTTCCGCCCATTTCCATCAGAATAGCCTCAACGGCTTTTTTCAGTTCGTGTTCTGTAACCATTGTCTACCCCCTTGGTATATTCGATCACTAGTGTGCTTGGTTCAGCAGAAAATCGAAGCGTCGCCGGCTTTAGCCGTCAGGCAACCCTTTTCATCCATCAGCTCCATCTTTTTCATCCACTCGAAGAACTCGGGCGCGGGTGTGCGGCCCAGGAGTTCGCGCAGAGTGGCGTTGTCATGATAGCTGGTGTCCTGATAGGCCAGCATGATGTCGTCCGAGACGGGAATGCCGATGTAATAATTGGCCCCGGCCATAGCCAGGAGCATGGTGGCCATTTCCTGGTCATCCATGTTGATCTTGGTATGGTTGGTGTAGCAGGGCGCCATGCCCATCGGGAGGCCCAGGAGTTTGCCCATGAAATGGTCCTCCAGGCTGGCCCTGATGATCTGGCGGCCGTCATACAGCGTTTCCGGCCCGATAAAGCCGGAGACATTGTTGACCAGGAAGGGCTTGAAAGCCCTGGCGAAGCCGTAGCAGCGGGCTTCCAGGGTCATCAGGTCCACCCCGCCGTCGGCGTTGATGGATTGTTCGGAACCCTGGCCGGTCTCGAAATACATCAGGTTGGGGCCCTGGGCGGTGCCCATCTTGTGGATCAGGTCATAGCCTTCCCTGATAATCTGGGCGGTGACACCGAAGCCGTCGTTGGCGGCTTGAGTCCCGGCGATGCTCTGGAAGAGCGTGCAGCAGGGCGCGCCTTTTTCTATGGCCGCCATCTGGGTGGTGATGTGCGACAGAACGCAGTTCTGGGTGGGAATATTCCACTTCTGCATCTCATCCCATAACAGACACAGGGTGGCCTTGGTGTTCTCGGCATTGTCCTCCACCGGGTTGACGCCCAGGACGGCGTCGCCGCAGCCGTAAGAGAGGCCCTCATACAGCGAAGCCCTGATTCCGTCGAGGTCGTCGGCGGGGTGGTTGGGCTGGCAGCGGTAGGCCAGGGTGCCTTTGTAGCCGATGGTGGTGCGGCAGGTGGTGATCACGGTGATCTTGGAGGCGCCGTAGACCAGATCCATGGCCGACATGACTTTGGCCACCGCCGCGGCCACTTCGGCTTCAATGCCTCTGGCGGCCCGGGCGATATCGTCATTGGTGGTCTCATGGCGCAGAATCCAATCGCGCAGTTCACCAATGGTCCAGTGTTTCATGCTTTCATAAGCCGATTGGTTCAGGTCTTCCTTCAGCACCCGGCTGACTTCGTCCTTTTCCGGCGGCAGAAGCGGATTTTCGTAAAAATCGGCCAAGGTCAGATTGGCCAGCACTATCTTGGCCGCCGTGCGTTCAGTCACTGTCTGTGCGGCGCGCCCCAAAAGAACGTCACCCGACTTCTCATCATTGGCTTTGGCCATAACATCGGCGAGGTCTTTGAATGCATAAACCTGCCCGGCCAGTTTGGTCTTGAGAATCACAAGGCTCCTCCTACAAAATCTACAAAAAGTTGCGTCGAATCCCTTTTTCGACAGGCGGCCGGTCGGGGCCGTCCATCTCGGTCACGCCCCGAACCGTTGACCAGACGGCTTGGCGCGGTTCCAGGGATTTTACGGTTTCGTGACCGGCCCTGTCGGTAAGGCTTTTGACGAAACCCCGAACCCTGGGACGGGTTAAACGAATATGGAAGCGTCGCCCGCCCGGTCGGTCAGGCGGCCGTTTTCCCACAGGCCCATTTTCTCCAGCCAGGCGGCAAACGCCGGAATGGGGGTTACGCCCAGAAGCTGCCGGAGCGAGGGGCCGTCATGATAGCTGGTGCACTGATAATTCAGCATGACGTCGTCGCCGTGGGGGATGCCCATGAAATAATTGCAGCCGGCGGAGGTGAGAAGAATGGCCAGATTTTCAATATCGTTCTGGTCGGCTTTGGCGTGGTTGGTGTAGCAGGCGTCGCAGCCCATGGAAATGCCGGTGAGCTTGCCCATGAAATGGTCTTCCAGACCGGCCCGGATAATCTGTTTGGAATCATACAGATACTCCGGCCCGATGAAACCGACCACGGTGTTGACCAGGAAGGGATTGTAACGTTTGGCGAAACCATAGCAGCGGGCTTCCATGGTCACCTGGTCGGCGCCGTGGTGGGCCTCGCTGGAAAGCTCGGAACCCTGCCCGGTTTCAAAATACATCACGTTGGGACCGGCGGCCGTGCCCTGATGGAGGGCCATATCGTGGGCCTCGTCCATGAGCTTCATGTCAATGCCGAAAGCGGCGTTGCCCTTTTCCGAACCGGCGATGCTCTGGAAAATCAGATCGGCCGGAGCGCCCTTGCGAATGGCGTCCATCTGGGTGGTGACGTGGGCCAGCACACAGTTCTGGGTGGGGATTTTGAAGCGGTCCATGATTTCGCGGAAAAGCTCCAGGATGGCTTTGACATTGTCGGCCGTGTCGTCAACCGGGTTCAGGCCGATGACCGCGTCGCCCGTGCCAAAGGAGAGGCCTTCGTAGACCGAGGCCCGGATGCCTTCGAGGTCGTCGGTGGTGTGGTTGGGCTGGAGGCGGATGGCCAGGGTGCCGGGCTGGCCGATAGTGGTGTTGCAGTGGGCCGTGACCCGGACCTTGGACGCGCCATAGACCAGATCCATATTGGTCATCAGTTTGGCCACGCCCGCCACCACTTCGGAGGTCAGGCCCCGGCTGACGCGGCGGATGTCGTCGCCGCCGGTGTGGTTGCACAGAATCCACTCGCGCAGCTCGGCCATGTTCCAGTTGCGGATTTCCTTGTAAATGGCCTCATTCACGTCATCCTGAATAATGCGGGTGATTTCGTCCTGTTCATAAGGCACCACCGGGTTTTCCCGGATATCGGAAATTTTCAGCTGCGAAAGCACATGCTTGGCGGCAATGCGTTCGGCCATGTTTTCGGCGGCTACTCCGGCCAGATGGTCGCCGGAGCGATCCTCGTTGGCCTTGGCCAGAACGTCTTTGACGTCCTTGAACTGGTAGGTCTTGCCGAAGAGTGTGGTTTTCAAAATCACTGGTCTACCTCCATTTTAGCGGACTTTCGGGAGAGCTTCTGTAGCCCGGCCCGCGACCTTTGAAAAATTTTTACTGGGTCCGGCGGTTGGAACAGCAAGGCACATATTCAGGTCAAATTCAATTAGCCTTGCCCACGCCGGAGATCCACGCGTTCAATTCCTCAATTCCTTCACCGGTAAGCGATGATATTTCAAATATTTCCTTAACTCCCGCGCATTCCAGGGCGGCGGCAGCTTTCTGCCGCGCCTCTGTCTGCGCCACATCAATTTTGGTTACCACGCCCACTACCGGGGCTTTTAAAGCCAGGGCCAGCCTGGCCGGGAGCCTGATAGGACGGCTGCCGTCCATCAGGAAGAGCACCAGGCGCGAGCGTACAGAATTCAGTATCAGCGCATTATAGAACCGGGGCATGGTCAGCATTTCGCCCGGCGTATCTATGGCCTGATCCAGATAGGTCAAGGCCTCGGTCTTTTTTACTTCACCACTGCCCAGGTTCAGGGCATGCAAAAGGGTGCTCTTTCCGGCTCCGACCGGGCCGATGACCATCAGTGGCTTGGCTGGAGCTGTATCAGGCACTTGTATCTCTTTCCAATTTCATATAAATTCACATTTCCGCATTCATCATCACTTTAATAAAAACCAATCGTCCGGTCGCGGTTTAGGCCTGGCCGCTTCAACGCTCCAAGCCCGGTGCTTCAGGTTTTGGTTATCGGCGCGGGGCTGAAGCCCAGAACGCGGGCCAGCGCGTCCACCGCCCCATGAAGGGCGCTCTCCACGGCCGCCACATCTCCGGTGAAAACCAGGCAGCCGGTAAAGCGGTCCACAAACTCCAGCTTTATATCGCCGGACTTGCCGGCCGCGTCGCCGGCAATGATAGCCCCTTCACCAGGAGTTATGGTCATGATTCCTATCGCACCCTGCTCGGCCACGCCAATCTGCTGGCAAAGCTCGGCACTGGGGTGAGCAATCATATGGGCCAGCGTGGCTTGCTTTCCGGGGACGTATTCCTGGATTGACCTGAATTTCTCTGTCATCTAAGGTGTACTCTCTCTCCAGATCATAATAAATTGCGCTAACTCATTATCTGCCGGACAGGACCAGCCTGTATATAGGCAACACTATATTAAATAGCATATAATTATTATAAAATCTAGCATTTTCCAAATTATACGCTTAGTTTTGCTGGTTATAATGTCGGTATATCTTGTGCTTTTAAGCGGGTGTCTCAAATAGCCCCGCCCCTTGTTTAAGGGCTGAGAAAAAAACTATCTGTAATCGACTGGACTGGGGGAAAGGAATATTTAATTATGAATGAACACTCATTACATAACTGAAGGCATAATACCCTTTTTTAGTGATTTTGGCAAATCCCGGCATATATTTATTGGACTTTTCCTATCTAATATAATATCATAATAGTGAAATTACACTGTAAAATCATATACTAAAAAAATAAAACCTTTAATCTGGACCACTGTCTCAATTTTAACGAATATTCATCAGTGTTTTTTACTTATATTGATAAAATCAATAAAATCATTGAATTATATTTATATAGCCGACTAGTGAGGCTTGGACGGCCTCTTTCAGGGGCAGTTAATGAGGCGGATTTACTAAGTCCTGGCATCTTGAAACCGGCCCCTGGCGGCAGGCTAAAGTTGTTGAATTTAGCAAAAATTAAAATATTAGTTTTAAATGATTCTTTATGTGGAAAGTATGCTATTGTCCGTTTCTTATTTCAAAATAAAAATGAGCCTATATAATTTTGTCCAACGGTGATTCAAGGCTTTCCGGCGATTTAGTGTTATTTTCAGAGGCGGCATAATTCATTGGGCAAAAAATAACGAGAGCCAAAAGCTTCTTTTGATTATTTATTTTTGATTATTTATTTTTAATAACAGCATGTTATATAAAGATAGGTCTTGCCGGGTAAGGCAACATTGGCGACAGCGGGGCCTTAAACGCGACTTTGCGGTAAAAATATGAAAAAAAATTTTCGGTATTTATACGACAAAAAAAAGGTTAAACCACAAACGATTTGGGTAAGAGAAAGACGTGACCGTATTTTTTGACTTAATCAGCTGTTGATGATTTTAAAATTTTATCTTGACTATGTTTTTGCTTTATGCGACCATGTCTTCAACTTGAAGAAGAAATCACCACAGTAACAAAGCAACTCGTTCAACTGGACTTAGAACCGCCACTTTGATAAGGATATTAGCCATCTTGTCAGTCGGAGACACGGTGAGAAAGTTTTGGACGCCAGGAGACGACCACTCCGGGGGCGAGCAAAACCGTTGCTGTTATTTATCATGTGGACAGTGTTATAACTACATTATAACATAAGGTATTGACCATTATTACCTTATAGTGTTGTTCAGGACTTTCTGACGCAACAAGGGGAGCAGTTCCAGTTTTTAAAGATTGATTGGTTTATGTATCTTTAGTGCTGAGTTTTTAGCTATCTTTACTGGTTTAATTTGTAAACGAAGTCCTCTGGATCTCTTGTTAAGCAATGCTTGACAACGTGTTTAGGCTATCGGCTTGGGGGAGCTGTGACAGAATGGGACTATTTATTTAGACTATTTCTGCGGCCTGTTCACTGTGTTAAGGCTGTCTGTTTCACACAGGTAACTTAGAGGTTGGATGACCAAACCCAGGCAATTCAAAAGCTCTTCTCTTTACGATATCGCAAATTGAGCGGGAGGGAGTTTAACTGGCTGGTTTTATTGTCTGACCTGTTATCAGCGGGCAAAGGCTCTGTCTTTTGTCCGGCTCCGGGACGCCAGTTGGCGCCCCAACAGTCACACCGACTAAATTTAAGGAGTTAAACTTTATGAAAAGAGCTGTCCAAACGGGTACGCTTTCTCAAAAAGGCTGCGGTTTGACGCTCCTGACCCCGGACGAGGTCAAGGAAACTCATTACGCCGGCCTGGAAATTCTGGCGAAAACCGGCGTTTTCGTGGAATCCGATGAGGCGCTGGAAATTTTTCACTCCATTGGCTGTGTTGTGGATAAAGCCCAGAAACGGGTCCGCATTCCGGCCCATCTGGCCGAGGCCGCCCTTCAAAGCGCACCCTCCCAGTTTATCGTTCGCGGCCGCGATGTCAACAAAAGCCTGGTGGTGGGCGGCAAGCGCGTCAGCTACACCCCCTTCGGCGAAGGCGTGCGCGTTAACGATCCATATACCGGCCAGCAGCGCGACTCCATAAAAATGGACCTGGCGGCCATCACCCGTCTGGCCGATTGGTGTGACGAATTCGATATCATACACCGGGCCGTCGCCTCCCAGGATGTGCACCCCGAAACCTATCCGCTGCACAACTTTGAGGCCATGGTCCACAACACCACCAAACCCATTTCTCTCGGCGGCGGCAACGGCAAGCTGGTCCACAAAATGATTGAAATGGCGGCCATGGTCCGCGGCGACCGTGACTCACTGAACCTGGAGCCTTTCATGGTTCTCAGCACCTGCCCGGTCAGCCCACTGCGGCTGGTCAGCGAATGCTGCGAAATCGCCATTGCCGGGGCCAAACACCGCATTCCGGTGCGCTTCACCACCATGGCTCTGTCCGGCTCCACCAGCCCGATCACCATGGTCGGCACTATGGCCGTTCAGAACGCCGAGTTCATGGCCTGTGCCACTCTGAGCCAGGCGGTCAACAAAGGCGCGCCCATCTTCCGCAGCGGCACCTCCACCCAGTTGGATATGAAGAAGGGCGACGCTTCGGTCGGTTCGCCGGAAATGGCCATGATGGCGGCCATGAACGCGCAGATAGCGCAGTTCCATGGCGTACCGTCCTGGACCGGCGGCACATAGACGGATTCCAAGATTCCCGGCGGCGCGCAGGCCGGTCACGAAAAAACTCTGACGGCTCTTATGGCTGGCTTGGCAGGGTCCAATGTCATCTACGGAGCGGGTATGTTGGAGTGCGGAATGACCGTCGACTACGGGCAGCTTCTTTTGGATTCGGATATGCTTCAGATGGTCCTCTTCCTTCTTCGAGGAGAAGAAGTTAATGAGGAAACTCTCGATCTGGAAGAAATCCACAAGATCGGCCCCCACGGCAACTACATGGTTGCGCCTCTGACCCGCAAATACATGAAGTCTCAGAGCCGCCCCAAATTCTTTGACCGCATGAATATGGAAGCCTGGAAGAAGCTCGGCTCGCCCGATGCCTATCAGGTGGCCCTGGAAAAGTCCAAAGACGTTCTGGCCAACCACAAAGTCGAGGCGCTTCCTGATTCAGTGACCAAAGATATTCGCAAGTTTATCGAAGAAACTGAAAAAGAATGGGGCGTCCCGGTTAAGAACCCTGATTTCAATCCGACCCAGGGTTTCCTGATCAAGTAAGCATAAAGACCCCCGCACCGGCCCGCCGGTCGGGGGTTTTTTTACCGGGGGTCAACTCACATTGTCGATAAATTATTATCCCGTCTTCAACCCGGTGTGTGGCCCAAGGTACGCGTCTTAAACTGAGGCCCGAAGCTTTTTAAGCGAGGGCGTATTGCAACCTGGAAGATTCATGAAATTCAACTACGCCGTCTTTGATCTTGATATGACTTTGATCGATTCCATCACCCCTCTGATGGTCAGCGCCAACATGGTGGCCGAAGAGTTCGGTCTGCCCAAGGTTACCTATGAGGCCGTCTATCAGGCGGAAATATCTGTGCCCAACTGCACTTTCCAGAGCCTGTGGCAGGATCTCTGGGGTCACTACGATCCCAAATGGTATGAAGCCTACGCCGACCACATGACCGACACCGAGTATCTCTCCATGGAGCTTTACCCCGGCGGGCGCGAAACCTTGGAAGCGTTGCACGGCATGGGCATACCCATCGGCATGGCCTCCAATCGCGATTATCCGAAGAAAGCCCTCAAGGCCATGGGGGTTGATCACCTTTTCGGCACGGTGGTGGGCGTTCTGGATGTGGAGCGGAGCAAGCCCGCGCCGGATATGATCATCAAAGCCATTGAGCTGATGAAAGCCCCGGCCGAGGAAACACTTTATGTCTGCGATTCCAAGGGCGACCTGATCGCGGCCGCCGGAGCGGGCGTAAAAGCGTTCTCCGTAACCACCGGCGGCCATTCGGCTGAAGAGCTGCTCTCGCTGGGAGCCTGGAAAGCCGGCGACAAGTTGAATGAAATTCTCGAATTTTTTAAATGAGACCGTAAAAGCCGGCCGTCACGCGGCAGGCCATCCCTTTCTGCCCGACTTTTGACAAACTGTGTCCAGGCTGCTTCCCGGCTGAAAGCCCCGGCAGGTCGAAAGCGTCACATCGGACCAGTCCGGTGCGGACCACGCACACGAGGAGGATTGTTCATGCAGAGAAGAATTTTCAGCTCAGCGACAGCGCTTCTTTTCGCTCTTTCGCTGTTCTTCGTTACCTCCGCCTCAGCCAAGGTTTCCGTGGAAATCGGCCCAACCCCCATTCCCGGCGGCGACGCCTTGGCCCAGGAGGACATCACCCTGGCCAACGACCTGTTCGCGGTCAGCATCGCCGTGGGCACCATTCCTCCCTGGGGCATGCCCAAGGGCGGCATTATTGACGCGGCCGCCAAAAAAGACGGCAAGCTCGACATGGACCGCCTCACCCTCATGGACTTCCTCACCGACAAGTGGGCTGAGTGGTCAGTGATTGACGCGGATATCAAAATTCTGGAACAGACCGATAAAAAAGCCGTGGTGCAGATGGACCGGGTCTGGCGCGACGCCTCTCTGGTCTCCACCTACACCGTCCTGGACGGCGATGACCGCGTTTATCTGAAAACCGTTATGACCAATAACGGCAAAGAAGAGATGAAAGATCATTACAGCGGCTACGCCCAGTGGGCCAAGGCCGGCGCGCTGAAGGAACCGGCCGGGGCCGAGGGCGTCCGGGCCAGCCGCAAGACCGTGGCCGAAGTCAAACGCCCCGGCACCCTTCACACCGTGGCCTATGAAGAGGATTGGGCTCTGGCTCTTTACGCGCCTTATGTCACCCACGCCAATTATGAAGGCAAGGACATGTATGGCCTCCACACTTTGAAGCCCGGTGAAAGCCGCTCCTTTGAAGGCTGGTTCCAGGTTCTGCCCAGCGGCGATATTTCCGGCGCTCTGGCCGCCGAAGCCGCATTCGAAGGAAAGAAGCTCGGCACTATCAAGGGCACGGTGAAATCAACCGGCCAGGAAACCGTGAAAGTCCCGGCCATTGTGGTTGAAAAAGACGGCTCAATTTATACCTGGGCGCTGGGCAAAGACGGCCAGTATGAAATGACTCTGCCCGTCGGCGAATATGAATTGTACGCAGCCGCGCTGAATCATTCACCCAGCGAAAAGAAAAAAGTCGCCATCAAAGAAAAAGGCAACGCCGACCTCAATTTTGAAGGACTGGCCGAACCCGGCACCGTCACTTTCAAGGTCATGGACCAGGACGGCCAGCCCCTGGCCGCCCGTCTGGCTATTGAAGAGGGTGTGGAGCAGCCCATCGTCTTCCTGGGCCCCAACACCATCTTCACTGAGATCAAACCCAAGGGTGAAGTGGTCGTGCCGCTGGCTCCCGGGGCCTACACTTTTTCGGCCACCCATGCCGGGTACTTCATGGCCCCGCCCATCCCGGTGACCATCACCGTCGAGCCCGGCCAGCCCATGACCGCCGATGTGGCTATCGCCCTGGAGGCCCAGCCCAGAAAGCGCGGTTTTTACAATGCCGATCTCCACCACCACTCCAACCTTCTGGATTCCGATACTCCTCCGGAATATCTGGTTCGCTCCCAGACGGCCGCCGGTGTGGATTTCACCTTCATCAGCGATCATGACACTGTGGCCAACCACCACGAGATAGAAAAATTCAGCCAGGAAGCCGGTCTCCAATTTATCCCCGGCCTGGAAATTTCACCTTCGTGGGCCCACTTCAACGTCTACCCACTGCCTCTCGGCAAGGGCCTGGATCTTGATGCCAACGTCACTCCCATCGCTGAAACTTTCAAGGCGGCCCGCGACCTGGGCGCGCGCGTCATCGTGGTCAACCATCCGACCATCGAATACGGCTACTTCACGGCCCGTGACCGCGGCACCATCCCCGGCGGCGTCTTTGACGAAAGTTTCGACCTGATGGAGATCAACTCGCTGGAGAAATTCGAAAAGGACGTACCCCTCTATTGGGAAATGTGGAATCAGGGCAAACGCAAATATTTGAGCGGCGGCACCGATAACCACAACGTCTGGAAAACCACCAGCGCGGTTATGAGAGCTTTTGTCAAGGTTGACGGCGAATTGACCATGGATAAATTCATCGACAGCCTCCTGGACGGTCAGTCCTTCATCAGCCAGGGGCCGTTGATTTATCCCGAAACAATGTTCGGCTCAGCTATCCCGGCCGGTAAAGACGCCACTCTGAAATTCGAAGTGGAAAGCGTCATGGGTCTGGGCAAGGCTGTGTTGATCGGCAATGGCGAAGAGCTTCAGGTGTTGGAATTCGAGAGCGCGCCCAAAATGGCGGAAGTCTCTTTCGACGTCAAAGCGCCTGAAGCCGGCAAGTGGTTCTCACTGGTTGTCTATGACAAAGACGGTCTCCGGGCCTGGGGCAACCCGGTCTGGGTGGAATAATCTTTTACCGGAGTACACTCGACTTGCCTTGAACAGGCGGCCAACAGTGCGTATCGGTTTACAGCAAACGAACGAACGCCAGGCCTCCCGCTGAAGGGGCGGGAGGCCTGAATCAGGACGAAACCCGTCCGCAGCAATTAATCACGGGCGGATATGCCCGGCTCAACGCCGCCCGGCGGCACACCACGAAGAAGCCAACGGCTTCCAAGGAGTTCAGTAATGGAAAAGTCTAAGATGGACACTTCGAAAATGTTGCATTTCAAAAACCCCGATTCGGCTTTTGCCAACAAGCAATTGATCGATTCGGCCAAGCTCCTGAAAAGAGCCCGGAGCGTTTATGAAAAAACCGACATGAACTTCATCCGCACCCAGATCAAGGAAGTTGTGGAGCAGAACTACGATCTGGGCGAAGTCAAGGAAGTGTATGAAATCTTCGGCGGCTACGTCAACCGCAGCTTTGGCGTTATCTGTGAAAAAGACGGCAAGCGCACCGATTATTTCGTCCGCAAATACAAAGCCAAATTCAACAGCGAAGCCAATCCCGACGACATCCTCTACGAACACAATCTCATCAATTATTGCCTTGAGCACGGCCTGAAAGAGGCGGCCAAAGTTTACGTTTCCAAAAACGGCACCACCATGGTCAGCCTGGTCGATCAGGATGAAACCGGCAAAGACCTGAAGCGCTATTTCGCCGTCTATGACTACCTTGAAGGCGAAGACCGCTACACCTGGATTAATAACGAAAACAAGCCCGAAGAATTCCGCAACCTCGGCGCTCTCCAGGCTCGCTTCCACAATTTCGGCCGTGAGTTCGACCCCGGTAAGCTGGCCAAAGCCGAGCCGAAGATTCAGTATCTTCTGCCCACCTTCGTCAACCTCTTCACCCGCCTGGCCTCAAAAGACCTGCCGGATTCGATGTTCCACGCTTTCTTTAATTCCAAGCTGCCTGAAATCGTGGAGAACATCAAAAAGAACCAGATTCCCGACGAGGCTTTCAAGAAAATGCCCGAAAGCCCCATTCACAGCGACCTCCACGCCGGCAATGTGAAATGGCAGGGCGACAACTGCACCGGCATCTTCGACTTCGACTGGTCCAAGATTGAAGTGCGCCTCTTCGACATCTGCTTCTGCCTGGTTTACTGCACCGCCTCCTGGCGGCCGGAAACCGACGGCATCATCCGCCTTGACGACTGCCGCTACTTCCTGGAAGGCTACAACCGCCAGCTCAAGGAACTCGGCCAGCTCGAGCCCCTGAACGAGACGGAGAAGGAACACTTCCCCACCATGATGGCCGCGGCCTGCCAGTATCTGATCAACTGGTGCACCGCCCTGTTCTTCTATGAGGACCCCACTTTGGTGAACGACTATGAAGCTCTTTACTATCTCCTGCACATCACCCGCGTGATGGACTGGATCGATACTCACAAAGCTGATCTGGCCAAGGTCATTGCCGACGTTTAATTTCAACCGCCACGCTCCGGCCCGCCTTGTCGGGGGCCGGAGCCGCTATGGAAACATCCCTCTCTCCAAAGGCCGCATCCGCCGGCTTTTGGAGAGAGGCGGAACAGCGATAGCCACCCCGGCCGTTTCCCGGCCGAAAACCTTAGCGGGTCGCAAAGGCCGCGTCGGACTAATCCAATGTGGTCACGCACCCACGCACAAGAGAGGAATGAATGGCTGAAAATAACGCTAACGCTTTGCAGCTTCTCGAGGCCAAGCAACTAAAGCTGGCCAAAATCGGTATCATAACCGGTATTATCTCCGGTATGCTCTGGGGCGCTTCCGGCACCACTCTTTGGGAGGCCCTCAATTTTGAACCTTTCACCAGCCTGTGGCCTGAAGCCGTCGGCTCCAGCGGGGCCGGCCTGGAAGGCGACGCGGCCACTGTCCACATCGAATATCTTCAGATGATGTTCGGCGTGGCCAGCGGCCTGTCCCTGGCTTTCATGCACGACTTTTTCGCGGCCCTCTGGGTGCTTGGATTCAACGGTGCCAAAGGGAAATTCGCTGAATACGCCCGCAGCCTTAAAACCACCCCCGGCAAGCTCGTCTGCGTCGGCGCCATTCTGGGCGGCCCCGTGGGCATGAGCGGCTACCTTTTAGGCGTCACCTTTGCCGGTCCTGTCTATTCACTGCCGATCACAGCCTCATATCCGGCCCTGGCCGCCGTGCTGTCCTTCTTCATCCTGAAGGAACGCAACCCGCTGCGCGTTTGGATCGGCGTTCTGGCCTGCATCTGCGGCTCGCTCATCATCGCCTGGGGCGATCCGGGCGTGGCCCCCAACTTTAAGCTGGGCATCGCCCTGTCGACTCTGGCCTGCATCGGCTGGGCCACTGAAGGGCTCTTCTCCACCTACGGCATGGACATGCTTGATCCCGACGTGGCCCTTGGTATCCGCGAGGGCTTCAGCGCCCTGGTCCTGGGTCTGATAGTTCTGCCCTGCATCGGCTTCTACATGGCTTCCAAAGGCATCACCGCCGACGTGGCCACCAGTTGGGAACTGGTCGGCAAAACCTTCACCATGCTCAACAGCCCGGCTGTCTGGCTGTGCCTCCTGGGCGGCCTCTTCGGCGGCTTCTCCTATATCGCCTGGTATCGCACCCTGAACGCTTGCGGTGTGGCCCGCGGTATGGCTTTCAACGTCACCTACGCTTTCTGGGGCGTCCTGTTCGGTTTCCTCATGGCCAAAATCATGGGCCGTGAAGCCTACATCACCGCCAACGCCTGGATCGGAGCGGCCATTATCTGCGTCGGCGCCATCCTGGTTTCCATTAACCCCAAAGAGCTCTTCAAGCTCAGGGACGCCTGCTGAGGGAGGATGTAACCTATGGCTATCAAATTACCCCTGCGTTTCAGCATCCTGTACGTTTTAAACAAGGCCGGCAACCAGTCCCTGACCACCAAGGAGATCTATGAACAGCTCTCCAAGGAATATGAGGGCGAAGGGCAGTTCAGCCTGGACAAGATGGAAAACCATCTAATGGCCGTCAAGGCCACCGGCATCATCGAAGCCCGCGAGGCTTACTTCGATGAAGCGGGCGAAGCGCGCTACAAATACGCCATTACCGATTACGGCCGCACCCGCACCAAGTATCTGCCGCCGGAACTTCAGAATTAACCCAATAGACCGGCGGCCTCTTTCGGAGGCCGCCGGAGACGACACATCCACATATGTCGAAGGAGCGGTTCCTCACGGTTGTCCGTACGGAGTGCGCCCTTTGGAGGATTTTATGAATTTTTACAACTTCTTCACTGAGGAACAAAAGAAAAACATCCACGAAGCTTCACTGACCATTCTTGAAGAAACCGGCATGCTGGTCAAGAACAAGGAAGCTGTGGAAATTTTTAAAAAGAACGGCTGCCAGGTGGACGGCCAGATGGTCCGTTTCCCACGCAATATCGTCAATGAAAAAATGTCGTCCGTGCCGCCCACGTTCACCTTCAAGGCCCAGAACCCGGATTTCGACGTGACTCTGCCCGATTCCCGGCCCGTCATCGTCACCGGCTCCTCCGCCCCCAACGTGGTGGACCCCATTACCGGCGAGGAACGCCGGGGCACCAGCCGCGACATCGCCAATATCGCCTATCTCATCAATGAACTGCCCGGCTTCGACGTTTTTTCCATCTCCATCCTGGCCGATGAAGCGCCCCCGGACATGCGTTCGCTCTACCGCTTCTATCCGGCCCTGAAAAATTGCAAGAAGCCGGTGCGCTCCAATACCCCCACCATCCCGGATCTGGAAAAGGTTCTGGATATGGGCTATACCATCGCGGGCAGCAAAGAAGCCTACATGGCCCGCCCCTTCATCAACCATCACTACTGCCCGGTCATTTCCCCGCTCACCTATGACGTGGAATCAACCGAGAGCGTGATTCATCTGGTGAGAATGGGCCTGCCGGTTTACGGCACCATAGTCCCCAACGCGGGCATGACCTCGCCCATGAGCTTACTCAGCACCCTGACCCTGGGCAACGCCGAGTTCCTTTCGCTGTGTTTCCTGATGCAGTCGGTCAAGGTCGGCGCTCCGGTCATCTACGCGGTTCTCTCCACCGTGGCCGACATGCGGGCCGGCGACTACGCCCCCGGCGCTATTGAAACCGGCATCCTTCAGATGGGGCATTCGGAAATGGCCCGCTTCTACAACGTGCCCTCCGGCGGCTACATTGGCCTCACCAACTCCCAGCTCAACGATGTCCAGAACGGTTATGAGACGGCCATGAACACCACGGCCGCGCTTCTGGGCGGGGCGGATCTGTTCAACATGGGCGGCCTTCTGGGCGGCCTGATGGCCTTCGATTTCGCCAAGGCCGTCATCGACAACGAAATCGCCATGAACCTCAAGCAGCTTCGCCGGGGCATCCCCTATCAGGAAAAAGATTTCTGCCTTGATCTCATCCACAAACTGGGACCGGCCGGAAACTACATGGACCAGCCCCACACGGCCAAGAACATGCGCAAGGTTACGCACTATCCTTCCATCGGCGTGCGCGGTTTCCGCAGCAAGTGGGAGCATGACGGCAAGCCCTGTGCGGCCGATCAGGCCTATGCCCTGGCCAAAAAAATTCTCACCCAGCCCAACAAGAACGCCTTCCCGGCCGAACTGGACAAAAAGGTGCGCGATCACATTCCGGGCCTGCCCGCTGGTGACGCTTCCTGGTACGAATAATCGGAGCTTGGCCCCGGTGTTCCCGGAAGCCGCGTGTCGTAACTGACGCGCGGCTTCCGGCCATTGAGAATTCGGGAGGCTTGGGTTGATAGGTCTTGCCGTCAGCGGAATCATTCCGGCGGAAGTTCTATCAGCCGAATCCTCTGGAATTTAAGCCCTTTCCGTGACGCTTCCGCAGCGGACTGGCGAAAATACATAAAATAGTATATACTATATCCGATATGCTACTTGTATGAACATTGTTCGCGGACTTGACTATGTCCGCGAAAGTCTGATTTCTTTAACCAAAAAATATGGAAAGATCGTCAGACAGCTTATGAGGAGGTTACTCGTATGGCTATGGACACATCTCGAATGGAGAAGATTAAAAATATCAACTCCAACAAATTCCTGGAACTCCTGGACAGGGCCAAGAATCTAAAGCGCTCTTTTGATTATCTTTACAAGACCATTGATAATCAGGTTTTGCGCAATCAGGTGGTGGATCTGGTGGAAAATCACTATGACCTTGGCACTGTGCAGGAAGTTTACGAAGTTTTCGGCGGTTACACCAACCGCAGCTTTGGCATTATCTGTGAGAAAGACGGCGCGCGCGGCGAATATTTCGTCCGCAAATATAAGGCCGCCGCCATAGATGAGGATGTCGAGCTGGAACACAAGCTGATAAACTATGCCATCAGCCAGGGCTTTAAGGAAGCGGCCCGCATTTACATCAACAAAGAAGGCACCACCTTTGTCAAAATCAAGGAAATCATCGGCGGCAAGCCTAAGACGCGTATTTTCGCGGTCTATGAATATCTGGGCGGTGAAGACAAATACACCTGGATCGACAACGAGTGCACCCCCACGGAACTGAAAAACCTGGGCGCGCTCCTGGCCCGTCTCCACAATTCCACCTGTGATTTTAAACCGCAGGCGGTGACCAAGGCCGAGCCGAGAATTGAAGTGCTGCTGCCGGAAATGAAACGGATTTTCGATGAGTTGGGCGCGCAGCCGCTGGATACCAAATTCCACGATTATTTTAACATGAGCCTCCCCAGGATCAAGGAAGTGATCGACCAGCACCTCATCCCGGCTGAAGATTACGCCCAAATGCCCCAAACGCCTATTCATGGTGATTATCATGCCGGCAATGTCAAATTTGAAGGCGAAGAAACCACCGGTCTGTTCGACTTTGACTGGTCGAAAGTCGATGTGCGCCTCTTTGACGTCTGCCTGGGCCTGGTCTATTGCTGCAGTTCCTGGCATGTGGCCACTGACGGACAGATCCGCATTGATGACTGCCGTCTTTTCCTGGAGGGCTACAATAGCGCGCTGGATGGCACATGTCTGCCGAAATTCAATGAAGTTGAGAAAAAGCGGTTTTCAGCCATGATGACCATCGCGGCCATTTATCTGGTCTACTGGTGCACCGAGCTGTGGTATTACCTTGACCCGGAAGGAACCAATGACTATGAGTCCATCTACTATCTGACCCACTTCATCCGCAACATGAAATGGATTGCGGCCAATGAGGGCCGTCTGGCTGAAGTGATCGCTTCCGTCTGATGAGTTTGGTTTACGGCCAATCAAAAAGGGAGCCCTGGTGTATGGGCTCCCTTTTTGATTCAGGCACGTCAGTGCCTGATCAATCTGGTAGCTCTGTAATCCCGCCGGCTCAAAGCCCGCATCCTCCGTCTCCGTCACATTGGTGTTGCCCTCTGGCGTTGTTGCTCACGTTTTTTAATGCTCGAACACGTCTCGTAGGTAGTCAAGGTTGAATTTTCTTTTCGGAAAGCGAGTGACCGCTGCCGGGAGAAATGTTTTTGCCCGGCTCCGGTTCCGGGGGTCTTTAGTCACCGGAGCCGGGCAAAAACATTTCTCCCGGCAGCTACATGGTCGGCTTCCCCCGGCCTGGAAAGTATGCATAGCTGAAGCAGGAGCCGGAAACGGGGGATTGTTTTTGTCCCGGCTCCGGGACTAAAGACTTCCGGAGCGGAGCCGGGACAAAAACAATCCCCCGTTTCAGGCGGGTCTATGCTGTTCCGAAATTACAACCTTGACGATGTAAGCCAGAGAACAAAATCCCTTATTTACGACAAATTCTAAGGCTAAAAAGACACTTTTAAGCTTACATTGCCAGCGTGGCTTTGCGTATCCGCACCCACCAGGAAGTCATAACCCAGGCTTAACGAAACATTTTGGTTAACGGGGATTTCCCCGAACAGGCCCAGGCCCAGGGAGTGTTCATCAACCGGGTTGCCGCTGGTGGGCAGCGGAGTGCGGGCAGCGTCAATGTTAAAGAAAGCGCGGGTAGTGGCTTCGCGGTCGCCGTACATACCCTGGTAATAGGCGGCGGCCCCGGCCTTTAGACCGTTTTCCGAAACATACTCCAGCTCCGCCCCGGCTTTCAGGCGGTGGAGGCCCTGGGTAAAGCCTTCCATGTTCAGATTGTTATTGCCCATTCCTTCGTCATAGCCGCTGACGTCGATATGCATGTACTCATAGCTGGCCAGGGGGCGCAGGAGGAACTTTTCATTTAAGGCAAATTCGCGGGAGAGTCCGGCGCCGGTAATGAAATTCTTGGAATGGTAATCCGCGCTGATACGCTGGTCACTCACCCGGCGGGTCTGGTCATAGCCGGTATAGCCAAAGCCCAAAAGCAGGGCCAGGTCCAGGTCAAGCGGCAGTTTGACGCCGCCGTAGAGCAGGCCGGTAATGTCCCTGGCATTCACATCGGCTTCATCACTTTCGTAATCAGGCCAGGAGCCAACCACCGCCACACCCACAAGCGCTTGGCCAAAGTTGTAGTCCAGGCCGAAAGCTATGGAGGGGGTGGAGATATCGTAGCCGGAAAGTCTGCCGGCCGAGCTTTGCGAGCTATAGGAATAGGACGGGGTGAGCCACAAACGCACGGGGCGATACTCCCGGCTATCCAGAGGCGACGCGCTGCCTGCCGACGCCGCGTGGGAGCCAGCGAACGGCCCGGATTCCCAAACGGCACTGCCGCTGCCCAGGCCGCCGCGTATGCGGCTGAATACCTCCCGGCTGCCGGGCAGTTGGGCGGCAATGGCCGAGGGCGCGGTTATGGCGGACACCGCGGCGCGGGCGGTGTTCTCCTGGCGGTTTCCGCCAAGCACCAGATTATTGCCCGCCCATTCCAGATGATAGCTGTCATAATCATAAAAACCGATTTCAATCGCCCCGCCATCTCCCAGCAGGGTGCTGTCCTTTTTGATCTCGCCGCTGGCGCTCAGGCTTAAAAGCACAGGCGAATAAAGCCGCCGGCCGGTAACGTCATCCAGCAGGCCAATGGTGGAGCCGCTTTCCAGATCAATGCTGTCGGCAATAATGGAATGGGGCTGGCCGGGCAGGTTCATGCGCAAATCAGCGCCGGAACTCAAGGTGAAGCTGGAGTTGGGGGCGTTCAAACTGAAATCATTGGCCAGAAAGGTGGTGCCGGCTGTCAGCGCCACGCTTCCCTTGTTCGCGCTGTCATGGAGCAAAATCTCGTTATGTCCGCCCCAGATAAAATCGCCGTCGCCGATTTTTTGCATGGTGAAGCTGGATTTATTCCGCGACTGGTCATGGGCGCGGCTGTCGGTCATGTCCACCTTTAGGGGATTGAACAGGGCAACCGTGCTGTTGCTGGCCATGGGGTTTATGGTCAGATCCCCGTCGGCCTGACTGGGCAGGTTGATGATGGTGGTTAGAGGTTGGCCGTTTTCATCAGTGGTTTTTAGTTCGCCCAGCTTGAGCGAACCGAAATAAATGCCCGCCATGGTGCTGGAGGGGCTGTTCAGATTATCGGCGATAATGGTGGATTGGCCGGCGGTGGCTTCCAGGCTAAGGCTGTGGCTTGTCTCGCCGGTGGGCAGTGAGAAAGCTGTGTCTATGGTAATGGCGCTGCTATACACCGTGCCTTTGGCCTCAAAGGTGTTGTTGACAAACTGGCTGTCCGTCACTTTAAGCCCGCCGCCGCTGTAAACAATGCCGCCCCAGATATCGCCGTTAAGCGGATCTTTTTCGTCAGTGGAGCCGCTGGCAATGAAGCTGTTGCCCGCAAAATAGCTGTCGGTTATGTTTTTAACCGTGGCTATGGCTGGGCCGTGGTTACTGCCGGCGGCCACCCCGATAAGCCCGCCGCCCTGGATTTCAAAGGCTTCCACCTTGGTTCCCTGGACATACATCTTGCTTATGCTGTCTATATAGGCGGATGCCTTGGTGTCGCCAGGGGTGGTGGAGTTGTCAAAGGCCCCGGCGCTGACCCCGATAAGCCCGCCGCCGGTAAGTTCCCCGGTTTTAATGGAAACATCGTTGAACACCAGGTTGTCCAGGCTGCCCAGCTTGGCTTCGGCCTCGGAGGATGAGAACAGGGTCAGGCCGATAAGGCCGCCGCCCTGCAAATCGCCCTCCGGTTCAGCGGAATCGGGGTTGAAAGCGGTTATGCTGATATTGTCGAAAACCGAGTCGCTTATACTGCCAATGCTGAAATTGGTGGCCGGTGGGGAATAGAGTTTTACCCCGATAAGCCCGCCGCCTTCAATGGCCTTGGTGGCCGTGACTTTAATGTCGCTAAAGATATTGTCCTTCATGTCGCCAAAAGAAGTTCCGGTCAGGGCCGGGCTGGCGGAAAGGCCCACCACTCCGCCGCCGTTGATTTTGGCAAAATCGACTTCAATATCCGTAAACAGGCTGCCGGTTATTTTACCCAGGCTGGCGGAAGAGCCGGTTGTCTGCGGCCCGGGCCGTGGAGATGGCGGGGTGGTGGTGTAGTCGGTGCCCTTAAAGCCGCTCTCCGCCATTACCCCGATAACCCCGCCGCCGCTTAAATCGTAGTCGGGCGCGGACACTTTGATATTACGGAACAGGCTGTCAGTTATATCGCCCAGCTTGGCTTCCACCTTTATGGTGCTGGCCTCCGCATTGGGTGCGGCAGCAAGGGTCCAGTTTTCCACGGCGGAGGTGGCGGACACGCCCACCACCCCGCCGCCGGTGGCCTCATTACCATCATCATTGGCATAGTTGGGGCTGGCGGTTACTTCTATGTTCTCAAAAGCCACATTCTTAAGATGCACTATACGCGACAGCGCTTCGAAGTCATTCCGAGCGGCCAAGTCGTCCGCGATTTTCCAGGTCAGGCTGCTATGGCCGCCCATAACCCCGCCGCCATGGAAGCCGCTGGTGCCCAGGTCTACCTTGCCGCTGTCCAGAACGAGATTTTCCAGTCGGAAGCCGTTGCTGTTGCCCGGGGTTCCAGAATCCTTTGTGGAGTCGGCCACATCCTTGGTGGAATACCAGTAGAATATGCGGCTGTCGTTGCCGGATATTTTGGTACGGTCCATGTCGCCGTCTATAGAGCTAAGAGCGTTTGTCACATCTGTGCTGAAATTATTGTCCATATAGGCGCCAATATCGTCGGGCTTGCCCCACAGGCCGCTTAGGCTGGTTATGATTGCGGCGGTTTGGGTAATGTCAGCGCTATTGCCGATCAGTATTGAGTCGGGCAGGTAAATGTAAATGGGGCCTTTTGTCGGGTTAAGGCTGGGGTTTATGCCGCTATTTATGCCAAAGTCAGCGGGTGGGATGAGGGTATCCTGCAAGAAGGTGCGCAGTTCCCCGAAATCGCCATTATCCGTATCCTTCGATATAAAAACTGTCTGGGCCCAGGCCGGGGCGCAAATGGCCCAAATTGCCAGGCTTATCAATACTAAAATTTTCCGCATATCAACCCCTATTCCCGCAAGATAATTATAATGGATAATAAAAAGCCGGGATGGCCGGCTGCCGCCACCGCCGCCGGGGCAATGCGCCATTGGGGCAACGGCGGCTAACCGGCGGTTCAGGCCGGGCCAGGGCAATAAAGATCCCTGGCCTCATCGGCCGCGTCTGCGCTGAAATGGCCGCCCGGCTTATTGGAGGGCGTCCCTTTTGGCTTTGGCCTCTTCCAGCTCGGCCTGGGCTTTCCTGAGCTTTTCCTCCCGTTCGGCTATCTTGTCCTTATCGCCTTTGGCTTTAGCCTCTTCCAGATCCAGTTCCCGCTGTTTGACCTTCAGCTCCTTTTCCTGCACTTTCATATCGATCTTGGTCTCCAGCCGGGCGTCGTCGCAGTGGCGGCGGGTCTGCTCCAGGGCTTCCTCCAGCCCGGCTATCTGCCCGGCGTTGCCCGCGTCACGGGCAATGGCCAGTTGCTTTTCGATCTCCGCCTCCTTGATCTTGCAGCCGCCTTCGGCCAGAGCGGGGGAGAGGGGCAGAATCAGGACCAGAGCGGCCAGGGCCAGAATCAGCTTCATTTTCAATTTCATGATAACTCCATAAATGTTTGAGATTAGGTATCCGCCAGCCAAAACCACAACCTATTTGTGGTTCCTCTGAAACATACTTTTTATGACCATTTTCATCAGGCACGCCAGCTCTGAACTTTCCTGGATTTCGGCGGCATCACTGGTGGCGAATTTATAGTATAGCGGAAAAATCGCCCTAAAGGTACTGTACTAACCTTGTACCTTTTGTCTTTTTTAAGCTGTTTTTTGATTTTTTTGGCGATGAAACGAAGGCGTGAGATACAGGGGAGGCTCTCTCCAGAGCGATTCCAGGGCCGGAGCGTCGGCGGCCTGAGTTAATTTTTTATTATTGTTAGGATGGAAAACTTGGCCAGAATTTTTAGCTAAAAATACCAAAAACACCGCTGAAAAAAACGATAAAAGTTGGTAATAATGCACATGGCATAATTCCATTGAGGCAATGCGCCGCCGTAGCGGCGGTGATGCTCCGACAATTCGGCCGGGCAGGGGCGAAAGTCGCCCCGCACCTTGGTGATCTAGGGCCGGGTCAGGGCCGGTCCGCCGGGCTCCAGCAGGCGTAAAAGGCCGCCAACCGGCGCCGGTTGGGCTGCCCGGTTTTCCTTAATAGACCGGAGAGATGGTATTTCAGGGTCCGTTCGCTGATGCCCAGCGATTCGGCCAGGGCCGGGGAATTCAGCCCCCGCAGGAGACCGGCCAGGACCTCGGCCTCCCGTCCGGTCAGCTCGAAAGCCATTGTGAACAGAGCCGTTTTGGAATTTTCCATGGGCGTAGAGTCGATCGTTTCCGCCGCCGCTTTGTCCCCGGCCGGAATATCTTCGTCCGGGGCCGGCCAAGTCTCACGTCTGAGGGTCAGCCAAAAGCAGCCCAGGCCCAGGGCCAGGCCCAGGGTCAGGCCCGCTTCGCCCAGGATCAGGCCCTGAGAGCCCCAGCGCCCATAGAGGCCCCGCCCGGCCGCCGCCCCTAAAAATTGCAGCAGATAGATGGAATAGGCCAGGGAACCCCACAGCGGCAGCCAGCGGCCCGACAGCCGGGCCGCCCCTAAAAAGAGCAAGAGCAGACAGGAGCTCCGGGCCACGTTCATTAACGTAAAAGCGGCCGGAGAATAAGCCCCGCCCGACAAATTGCTCAGCGGCACGGCCAGAGCGGCCAGGACCAGGGCGGCCAGCAGCGCCGCCAGCCCCCGAGACCTTCCAAACCGGGCCCGGTCCAGCAGCCAGCCGGCCAGGGGCGCGCCGAAGAGCTGAAAATAGTGCAGGTTTTCCCGGGTAGCCGGGGCAATCACCGAGCGCGGCAGGCCCGAGCCCCAGGCCAGCCCGAACAGGGCGAAAAAACAGACCCCGCCCACGAACAGCCACCCCAGCGGCCGTCGGCAGGTTCCCGTCCCCGGCCGGGCGGCTTCGGCCGGGGCCTGAACTCCGTCCCGGCTCAGGCGGAAGGTGATCAGGGCCAGGCACAAAGCGCTCAAGACCGGCAGAAGCCCCAGAGTCTTGACGATATACAGCACCTGCCCGGCCGACATGGGGCCGGCGAAAGCCGCCGATAACAGCGGCACCAGCAAAATCCAGGTCATCTCCCCGGAAGCCATGGCCAGGCCCAGGGTCAGCCCGGCCCGCTCCGTCCGGGTTCGGAAAAACAGCCACAGGCCTACCGGCCAGTTCACGGTCAGGATCAGAGCTGTCGGCAGGAAAGAAAACCGTCCGCTCAGGCCGCTCTCGCTCAGGCTGAGCATCCAGACCACCCCCAGAACCGCGCCCCCGCCCAGCATTAGCGGCCAGCCCCGCCAGAGCCGGCCGCCCAGCGCCAGGCCCAGGGTCAGCCCCAGCCCGGCCAGGGGTACGGTCAGGAAATGGATAAGCACGCCGGCCCGGTCCGGGTCGGTAGCCCCCCGGCCAACGACGATGACGGCCAGGGCCAGGTACATGGCGCAGAAGTGCAGGCCCAGGTTGAAAGCCGGCCACAGCCCGGCCTCCCGGCTCATGGCCAGGCCGGCCCGTTCCAAAGCCGGTTTAACCGTTTGCTCCAGGCCCGTGTGGGCCAGTTGCTTTATTTGTCTGAACAGCCCCTGGGGCTGTTTTACGGTCAGGCTCATACCATGTGGTCCTTCCACTGTTGATCGGCACTATGAAATTGTTCGGTTTTCATAAATATATCAGGAATCAGCGCCTCAATCAACGGGTGTGACAATTTTGCGGCAATTCTCAAAGTAAACTTTTTCTTCTGAACTTGCGGCGTGCAGCTTCACAAAAAGCCTGGTTTTGTGCAGCAAGTTACTATTTTGCCTCAAAAACCAGTCGCAGACGCTCCGTCTCCCCTGTGGGGCGACCTGCTATTTCGAAATTGCCATCTACTTTGAGAATTGCTGACAATCTTGCTTCGGACTTGCACTGACCCGCCGGAAGCGGAGGATTGTTTTTATCCCGCCTCCGGTTCCGGAAGTCTTGGTCACCGGAGGCGGGATAAAAACAATCCTCCGCTTCCGGCTCCCACTCGGCCAGGCAGGCTTTCCAGCCTTTATGAAAGCCGACCAGAGAGCCGCCGGGCAAAAACATTTCTCCCGGCGGCGCTCAACCGCTTTTTCCGAAAATTCAACCATGACTACGCAGCAGTATATTAGGCGAGATCAAATTACAAGGGCTTCAGGGTGATTTCCTGAAGCCCTATATCATATACTTATAACTCACCCACTAGAAACTAAAGGTGAGGCTGTTGAACCAGACGTAGCTGTCGGCGGCGTTCTCCCACACACCCTCGACACTGTCGCCATTGCTTAAGTCTCCGCTGTTGTCATTGTCGTTAAGCCTATAGCCTTTTAACTCTTTATAGGCCTTGCCGTTGAACATATAGCCGAAAGCGGTGACGAACTGAAGGTTGTCGAGCAACTGAAAGGAGAAGCCCAAATCAATCTCAAAGCCGAGATCCTTATCCTGTTCACGATAGATTTTGTCATTCCAGGAGACTTCGCCAAGCCCACTCTCATGGAAAGTTGAGCCTTGGACAACCCGGTAGTTTGGTTCGTTCAAGGCCAGGTAGGCCAGGCCATAGTGCATGGAAATGTCATCCGTGAACGCGTGATTGCCGGTCAGGGCAATGGCCCAGTGATTGGTTTCGGTGCCGTTGTTGAATGAAGATGTGATGGCTCTGTCAGAAGATGTGCCAAGCACATCCCAGACAAACCCGCTGGGAATCCCGCTGCCGCTCATATTCAGGTCCACTCCGTTCAAAGACATATAGACCGGGTTCCAACTACCCGAGTAAAACGTTTGAGCGGGTTTGACATAATTCTCATAGCCGTTGTTGGCCATGCCGATGGCGCTGATATTATAGCCTCCGTTCACATAACTACCCCCCGGGGTGGAATCCAGGCCGTTATAGGCCACCAGCAATGGATAGAAATTGCCGCCGACCAAATTGACCAGACTTTTACTTTTATTGTCAACATCCCTGACGTCATTCAATTCAGTGCCGGAAACCCACCAGGCCGCCAAAGTGGCGTTACCTGGGCCATAGTTATAGTCGAAGTCCAGATAGGCGCCGTAGCCCTGCCCGTCCCTATTCACAAAGGGGGCGTTGGACATTATATAATTGGCCCGGCCAAAGGCGGCCATACCCTCGAAATGAAGGCTGATACTACCCCAGCTATGCATAAAGGCCGGGTTCAGGCTCCATGTTTCAGTCTTCTTGAGCACACCGTAGTAGCCCCACCCATAGGGATTCCCCCGTAAATGCTGGTCCTTGGCATTGCCGGTGGCGTTGCGGTCATAGGCGACATTAAGGGCCAGGCCGCCGCCGTCCCAGGCATATGCGGCCTGCACCTGGTAGCGGTCATAATCCTGGTCGATATAAGGGGTTCGGCCGTCAACATAGACCCAGCCGCCGCTGCCTACTTCTTCCTTTTGAATCAGGCCGCCGGTCTTGCCTTTGTTGTCCAGCTTCCCATATTGGGCCATAATGCTGAAACCGTTGTCCCAGGCGTGAGAATAGCGGATCCCGTCAAAGATGTCGGCCCGGTCGAAAGGCCCGACATTGGTATAGACCGGGATGCCCGCCGGCTGATAGCCGAGAGCGGCCAGGCCGTAAACATCGAGGTCGTCGCTGAGGCGGCCGACCAGTATGGTGCCCCAATTCTGCTTAATTTCCCCATAGACGAAATGGGTCTCCAGGTTTGTGTATACGTCCTGAGAGCCCCAGCGGCGGTAGCTGCTTGGGGTGCGCATGCGCCAGTGTACGGCTATTTCGTCGGTGGGCCGGAAGGTCATTTCTATATTGAAACGATCCTGAAAGTAGGAATCGGTAAAAGATCCATGTTTGGGGCCGTAACCGGTGTTGGTCTCACTCATGTACATGGCCCGGTAGTATCCTGAGAAATCTATGAGGCTGGCCGCCTCCGTCAACTGAGCTGAAGAGGCGGCCAGAAAACCGCCCAAAAATGCGGATACAACTTTTTTCATAACTTTCATCACCTACGCTATCGCTTGCTGCTTTCGGACATTCACTGTAAATTGCATGAAGCGGGAAATATGTCTACAGTAGGCGGTCATCCTCTATTTAGCGAAGAATTACACCGCACTAAAGAATCATTGACAGATACCAGTTAACAAGAGCCGGGCCGAAAAAGAGATAAAAGAAGGAGGCCAGCACCAGGAACGGCCCAAAAGGCAGCGCTTTCAAACCCCAACCCTCATCAGGCGATTTTTTGGAGATAAGCATCATGATGCCCACGCTGGCCAGCCCGATGATAGTTGAGCCGAGAATGATCACCGGTATGGCCTGCCAGCCCAAAAAGGCCCCGATCATGCCCAGAAGCGGCGGATCTCCATCGCCCATGCCATCGTGTCCTCTGGCCAGTTTGTAACCTACCGAGACGGCTTTCAGCGAACCCCAGCCCAGAACCAGCCCGGCCAGTGAACCGGCCAGCGAGGCCGCGCGCGGCCCCCAGAGGGGCTCCACCTTCATCCACAGCCAGGGGCCGGGTAAATTAACCGACGGCTCCAGAACAGCGCACAAAAGACCGGCTAAAGCAGGCGGATACATCAGGGCCGTGGGGATAACCATCAATTCCAGATCGATCAGGGCAATGGCCAGAAGACACATTACAAAGTAAAAATAGAAAAAGAAATTGAGGGAGGGGCCAAAGTGGTAATAAAGATAGACGGCCAGAAGACCGGAGGCCAGCTCAACCAGCGGATACCTGGCCCCGATCGGTTCGCCGCAATCGCGGCATCTGGCCTTGAGAATGAGCCAGCTTAAGACGGGAATGTTGTCATACCAGCGAATGGGTTTGCCGCAGACCGGGCAGAAAGAGCGGGTGGGTTTACTGACGCTGAGGCTCTCCCGTGGCAGGCGATAGATGACGACATTCAAAAAACTGCCGACCGACAGTCCGAAAGCAAATATCAGAATGTAAATGGCGATGATATAGTCCATATATCAGGGTACCTTCCCTAGTAATTACGGTGGCCGTCATCGTATTAAGAGTGCTGCCCCCTTGGACGGTGTTGCATTTATAGCCGAGGGGGCACCGATCTTAATACGATGACGGCCTCCGAAGTTACCGGATACGGGAAACCGCCACCTAGACATAGCCCCGTGCGGGCCACGCACATTAAGGGAACATTTTTTCCAGTTTTTCCTGGAGTGTGTCGGCTGTGAAGGGTTTGACCACATAGTTGGAGACTTTGGCCTTGACCGCTTCGATGATGTTTTCCTGCTGCGCTTCAGCCGTGACCATCAGGAAGGGAATGTCCTTGAGATGTTCGGATGAACGCACGTGGCGAAGCAGTTCAATGCCGGTCATATTGGGCATGTTCCAGTCGCTGATTATGATATCGAATTTTTCGATTTCCAGGAGCGCCGCCGCCTTTTCGCCGTCTTCAGCTTCGGAGATATTGCTGAAACCCAACTGACGAAGGATATTTTTGACAATGCGGCGCATGGTTGAAAAATCGTCAACCACCAGAACTTTCATGTTTTTGTCGTAACCCATTGTTATCTCTCTCCACAAAGATTGTGATAGAGTTCACGAATCCGCCGCCTGTTCAGGCGCGGCCGCCAACTCTTCTGAAATTTGCCAAATGATATTTTACCAGAATAAGGCTCTGATATCAAATTTAAATATAAACTTTCAGCGATTTCCGGGCTTTTTTTCAAACCGAGCTTCGCGGCCAAGCGAAAAGTGTGCTTCGGTTCTCCAGGAGTCCGCCAGCTGTCCGGCGGGGTTTGGGCCGACTGACTGACCTGTGGGCGGTTATTGGCGATCGTTTGCGGCCAAAATAACAAACCCGCCGCAGGCCGGTGGGCGCGGCGGGTCTGTCCGGGCTGAACGGCCTGGAGAAATCATCTGGAAGTCACCAGCGGGCCATATTATTTAGTTTTTGATCTCATCAGCTTATAGTCGTCAGCGTATTTGGGGGCCTTATACAGATCCTCACCGCCGGCAGCCACTTCTTCCACCAGAACCATGCAATTGCCGCCCTGGGGAGCATCTCCGATCAGCTCGGCCGCGCGCGCATCCATCATATCGCGTATTTCCTGAGTCAGTCCTCCATTAAGCTTAACCTGTTGCATCACCTGATTCATCGTGGTGCCGTTGCGGCTAAGATAATTGGAAAGGGCCTTTTTAACTTCAGGAGCATTGGTGGAGGCGGCGCAGGTGCGAAGTTGGGTCGCCGTGACCGTGTAGGCGTTGAGAAGCCGCAGAGAGGCCTTGAATTTGGCCATTTCCACGCTGTCGCCTTCCCGGTTTTCCAAGGTGAATGGTTCAGGTTTCAACGCCTGCTCTTCACCTTCCGCCTGTTCGGCCGGGGCCTCGGTCTCCGGTGGCTGTTCCTCGGTAAACAGCAACGGCGAGGTGGCCAGAGCCAGCGCCATTGATATGATCAGAGCCAGTAAGAACTTCATTGGTACCTCTCAGTCCGGCCGATAGACCGGGAGTTGCGGCTCCACACAAATGTGGACTTTTCTCCAACACGTCCTGGACAGCTCCCACAAGCCGATTCGCTGAAACTTTACAGTGACGCGGCTTTTTTACTGCTTGAACCTTATCTCGCCAGCGAGATCGGGAGCCAGTTCTTTCAATTCCTTGTTGAAATCATCCAAGGTGGTGAACTGACGATAGACGCTGGCAAAGCGGACATAGGCTACGGGGTCTGCCTGCTTCAGAAATTCTATAACTTTTTCACCGACTTCCCAGGCCGGAATTTCCTTGGAATTGGCCTCCTGGAACTGGCGTTCCAACTGGTCGATGAAGTTGTCGATAACTTCGACGGAAACAGGGCGCTTTTGAGTTGCCTTTAAAATGCCGCTCCTGATCTTTTCGCGGTCAAAAGATTCCCGGCGTCCATCCTTTTTGATCAGAAGAGGGGTCTGCTCCTCAACTTTTTCATAAGTGGTGAAGCGGCGCGTACATTTAAAACATTCGCGGCGGCGGCGGATCGACAGGGCGTCTTTGCCCAGGCGTGAATCAATGACCTTATTGTTGAGGTCACCGCAAAAAGGGCATTTCATTGTTCAAAAGCCTCCTGGTTAATCCGGTGCCCCCCTGGAGCTCCGGCACTGTTTTGGAACGATTCACCACTGTGAATCCATGCTATTTTTATGCCACCTTTAGCGGGTAAACGCGGCTATATTTTCCGGATTGCGCCTGTCCCCGGCTGACATTTGGGGGATCAATAGTATTGGTGAAAAAAACGATAAAAAATTACATCCAGCCCCGCCATATTGTGGTCTGTATAGTAAAGCGTCCATATATTGGCTAAATAACCCGACTGTGCATCAATAATTGGACGTCAATAGTCCTTCACTTAAATAAAAAAGGATGATAGTCGTTTTACAATAAGAGTTACCTGTCGATTAGTTATAGTAAATTATATGATAATTTGCAATACATATTTCAATTTTATTTAACAAATTTTGAAAAACGCATGTAATTTAGCACCTTTTCAGCCAGTGTTGAATGTGGTGTATGGAGTGCGGCCCGGAGGGCCGCGTGATTAAAGGACTTGGCCCGAAGGGCCAACCAAAGGGTTCCACCCTCTGGACTCCGGCTGGGGGAGGGCCCACGCGGGCCCTACCCCAGACCCCACCCGCGCCAGGGGGGCGGAGCCCCCTGGACCCCCAAGAGGTCTGGGTCGGCTTCAACTTACTTTTTCCAGCATCGCCGCAACTCGCTTCGAGTACGAAGCTCAGACAAGCGGCGACGCTTCATACCGCTTCCGCTTTAACCGCTGTCGGTCGCTTCACATTGGGTTGTTACATTTTGCTATAGGCAGCTTCATTGAATGATTGCTGCTTCACGTATGTTCGGCTGGTTAATTTTTCCCCTCCAATAGTTTTTCCAGCGCTGTGACGGTGAGACTTGGCCGTCTTTTTTTTAATGAGCAACTCATTGAAAAGCGATAGGTGGCGGAGAAACGGACTAACAGCACTGGAAAGGGCCTTTAAGGGTAAGCTGATTTAAGCCGAACATACGTGAACTACCACTCAGCCGATGAAGCTGCCTATCGCGGAATGTTACAGCACAACGTAAAACTGCCTATAGCACCAGAAGCTGACACAGTAAGAAGCGTCGCCGCTTGTCTGAGCTGAGCTTGCGAAGCGAGTTGCGGCGATGCGGGAAGAAGAAAGTTAAAACTGACCCTGACCTCTTGGGGGTCCAGGGGGCTCCGCCCCCCTGGCGCGGGTGGGGTCTGGGGTAGGGCCCGCGTGGGCCCTCCCCCAGCCGGAGTCCAGAGGGTGGAACCCTTTGGTTGGCCATCAGGCCAAGTCCTTTAAATCGCGCGGCCAAAGGCCGCATTCATTTTAGGCCCTAATTAGAATCGCTGGATAAATTGAATGGAATGTGATATAAAAGCTGGAATGATAATTATACAGTGATGATGGCCCGGCAACGGCCGGTTTTTTAATTCATAATATTGTAATACGGAGGAGCAATGAAAAACATTAACCTTAAGATTTTTAGTCTGGTGGCGGCCGTGGCCATGGTCGCTTTCCTTGGCCTGTCGCTTGAAGCCCGTGCCCAGCAGCAGTCCAACATCGGCGTGTTCGATCTCCAAAAAGTATTGAACGACTCCAAAAAAGGCAAGGCCGCCCGCAGCGGTCTGGAATCAAAGTTTAAAAAGCTTCAGGGCGAACTGAAAGCTAAAGAAAACGAACTGAGCAAACTCAGCGGCGATCTGCGCAAACAGGTTGAAGCCAAAACCATCTCCGCTGAAGATTTCCGCAAAAAAGACGAAGAACTGAAGAAAAAAGTCACCGCCTATCAGGAACAGTTGGCCAAGCACAATGAGGATATGCGCAAAAGCGAAGAAGCCTCTCTCAAGCCCCTGGTCGACAAGGCTGTCAAGGCCGCCGGTGATATTGGCCGTCAGCGCGGCTATGTTGTGGTGCTGGAAATTCAGCAGGCCGGTGTGGTCTTTGCGGCCGACGGGCTGGATCTGACCTCCGAAGTTATGAAGGTTGTCGATAAATAATAACAGGGCCGCCCGATGGTCCGGCCTTTTGTTTTGACGGCGGATTTCCCGGCCACCTGCCAGGATGCGCGCCTCAAGCTGGCCCACCGGCTTTTTTTAAAATCGCTGGTGGGCTTTTCTTTATTCTGGTTGCGGAGGTGACCTGTGCTCAGGTTTGAACGACCGCTCACATTGAAAGAACTTTATGAGACCGCCGTCTCTTCCCTGACAGAAGGGATGACCGCTCTGGGTGCTCCCGGCGCGGCTCCGCCTGTTGAATTGCGCGGGGACGGTTCAGTGGTGGTGATGGGGCTGGCGGCGGCCGATGAGGCTGAACCGGGGGCTCTTGCTTTTGCCATTGCGCCCAATTATTTGAAAAAAGCCGCTGAAGCCGGTGCTTCAGCTGTTATAATAACTCCGGCCCTGGCGGGCGAGGAGTTGCCGCTTCAGGCCATTATCTGCCCTGAACCGCGCCTGATTTTCGCTATTCTGCTGGAAAATCGCAGCCGGGAACTCAAGCCCGCTCAAGTGGCCGGTGAAGCTTTTTTTGCCGACCGTGCCTCTGTTGATATTGGTTACGGTGCTCAGATAGGCCAGGGGGCTTATATCGGCCGCAATGTACAAATCGGCCGCGGCACGGTTATCGGTCCTATGGCCTATCTTGAGGATGGAGTCGCTATTGGCGCGGACTGCATCATTCACCCCAGGGCGGTCCTGCGCCACGGGGTTCGGGTGGGCAACCGCTGCCAGATACACTGCGGCGCGGTGATCGGCGACGATGGTTTTGGCTACACCCAACTGCCGGACATGAAAACCGGACGGCTGATCCATTATAAAAATGTGCATCTGGGTAGCGTGACAATTGAGGATGACGTAGAGATCGGGGCACAGTCAACTATTGACCGGGGGCTGATCTCTGATACAATTATCGGGCGCGGCACTAAGATCGACAATTTGGTCCAGATCGGCCATAATTGCCGCATTGGGCAGGACTGCATAATTGTCTCGCAGGTGGGCATCGGCGGCCATACGGTTCTTGGCGACCGGGTTTTCCTTTTGGGCCAGGTGGGGCTGGGGCCGGGCGTGACCATTGGCGCGGATGCAATTTTAACCGGGCAGACCGGCTTCGGCAGCGGCACCATTCCAGCCGGCCGTCAGCCTTGGAGCGGCACTCCGGCCCGCACTCAGAAAGATCACCTTCAGGTTTCAGCCCTCAGCTTTTCACAATTGCCCAAAGTACGGAAATTTTTTCAGCTTTTGAAAAAAGCCGATTCCTTCAACGCCTTGAAGGAGGCCTTTTTCGCGCCCGATGACAAAAAAGACCAAAGCTGAAGCCCTGCCGCAATTTGATAATCGGCTGGCGCGAACCATACGCAGACCATAGCCAAGGGGGCCACACTCTTAATACGATGATGGCTGCCGTAACCAACTATTACGGGAAAGGGCTACCTAGACATAGTCCAGTGCGGACCACGCACATATAGGGAATTTTATGATTGAGACGCAGTTTGATATTTCCACCATTCTTTCCATAATGCCCCACCGCTATCCCTTTTTGCTGGTGGACCGCATTACCGGGCTCGACCCTTGGAAATCAATAGCCGCCTATAAAAACGTGACTTTTAATGAACCTCACTTCCAGGGGCATTTTCCAGGGCAACCCGTCATGCCGGGCGTACTCATAGTTGAAGCCATGGGCCAGACGGCGGCCATGTTCATCGCCCTCTCATTAAAACACGCGCCTGACGCGGTGCCCGACGGGGTGTCGCTCCCGGAACTGGAAGGGCGGGTGGCTTTTTTCGCCGGTTTTGACAAAGTGAAGTTCCGTCGCCAAGTGATTCCGGGCGACAGGCTGGATATGGAAGTGAAGCTTCTGCGCCTGGGCAGCCGCATCTGGAAAGTGGCGGCCACCGCCACTGTCGATGGCCAGAAAACAGCCGAAGCCGAAATGACGGCGGCTCTTTCCTGATCCGACTGGTCTCGTTTCTGGTTTTTAACCGCCTCGTCGTGGACTTGTCCTGAATGGACGATTAATAAGCGTGTGTCAATCTACCGTAACCAATATGCTTGTTTTATAAGAAATCCAAAGAAAGCTCAACATGCCAATTCATCCTACCGCCATAATTGATCCCAGCTCGGAAATCGATTCCACCGCTTCCGTCGGCCCCTATGCGGTTGTCGGCCCGCGCGTGGTTATCGGGCCCGATGTTCAGATCATGGCCCATGTATATATAGATAAAGACACCACTATCGGGCGCGGGACCAAGGTGTTCCCCTTCGTTTCACTGGGGGCCGATCCCCAGGATTTGAAATATCAGGGTGAACGGACCCGGCTGGTCATAGGCGAGAGGGTCACCATCCGCGAATCCACCACTATCCATCGCGGTACCGAAGGAGGCGGCGGCATTACCGAAATCGGCGACGGCTGCCTGATCATGGCCACTGTCCATGTGGCCCATGACTGCCGCATCGGGGCGGGGGTGATTCTTTCCAGCTATGTGGTGTTGGCCGGGCATGTGATTGTGGGCGAAAATGCCATTATCGGCGGCCAGACCGCCATTCACCAGTTTACCCGCATTGGTAAATACGCATTTGTCGGCGGCGGTTCCGGGGTGGTCAAGGATTGGCCGCCCTATATGAACGGCGCGTCCAAAGGTTCACGCGATGTGGTGCTGGGCGGACCCAATAAGGTGGGGTTGAAGCGACGCAACATGCCTGATGAGACTCTGGAGGCCCTGTGGGGCGCTTTCAAAATCGTCTGCAAGAACCGCCGCCCCCTGAACGAAGTGCTGGAAGAAGCGGAGAACAAGTTTGGGGCTACACCTGAAGTGGCCGACTTCATTAAGTTTTATCGCGACTCTGAGCGCGGTACCTATCGGTGAGGTCAACGGATATGGCGGCTCCCATTGGTCTGATTGCCGGAAATCGTGAACTGCCCCTGATGGTGGTACGCAAGGCCAAGGAACTTGGCCGGTCGGTGATTGTAGTTGGTATAGAAGGTGAGGCTGAGCCGGAGCTGGAGCAGTTGGCGGACGGGTTCGCCTGGATCAGGCTGGGCCAGCTCCAGGCCACGATAGATTTTTTCCGGGCCGGCGGTGTGCGCGATTTGATCATGATCGGGGGCATCAGCCGCGATAACATCATTTTCAATTATGAGCCTGATGATATGGCTTTGGAAGTGATGGAGTCCATAGATGATTTTCACACGGATAAAATTCTGCGAGCTGTCACCGCCCGTCTGGAGCGGGAAGGAATGGCTTTCGGGGCGGTGACTGACCTCCTGCCCGAACTTCTGACCGCTCCGGGGGTACTGACCAAAAAAGTGCCCGATGAGGAACTTACCGCCGATCTCAAAGTGGCTTGGCGAATCGCCAAGGAACTGGGTCGGCTGGACGTCGGTCAGTGCGCCGTGGTCAGTGACCGCATTACCCTGGCCGTGGAAGCGGCCGAGGGCACGGATGAAACCGTGCGGCGCGGGGCGGCTTTGGCCAACAAGCCCGTGGCCGTGGCCAAGGTGGTCAAGCCCATGCAGGATCTGCGGCTGGACCCGCCGGTTATCGGGCCGGACACCATCAGGGTCATGGCTGAGGTCAAAGTTGGCGCTCTGGCGGTGGATGCTTCCAGCGTTCTGATCGTCAACCGTGAAGAGACTGTCCGGCTGGCTGACGAAGCCGGTCTGGCTCTGGTGGTCTGGGATGAAAATTGCTTCTAAATAATAGAGGCGGCAAAGTTTAGGGATAGTTCCCGGCCGACCTTTTACACGTCGCTGAAGTTACGGCGGCGCATTGCCCCGCTTGGGGCCTGGAGTGTTATTTAACTTTATGCAGCCTGACGCTGATCATAGTCATCATAAATCTTCGGAGGCGGAACGCCCGTTGAAGATCATGATTTCGGCCGGGGAAAGTTCCGGTGAAATACATGGGGCGGCCCTGATGGAAGAGGCGGCCGCCAGAGGCCTGAACTGGAAATTCGTCGGGCTTGGCGGCGACCGCATGGCTGCGGCCGGGGCTCGTCTTCTGGCCCATATCAATGACACAGCTGTGATGGGCCTGACCGAGGTGGTCGGGCATCTGAAGAAAATCCTCTCCATACGGAGCGCTATGAAGCGCGGCTTGGAACTGGAACGGCCGGCCGCTCTCATTTTGATTGATTTCCCTGATTTCAATTTTGGCCTGGCCCGCCATGCCCATGAACTGGGTATACCGGTCATCTATTACATCTGTCCCCAAGTCTGGGCTTGGCGCTCGGGCCGTCTTAAATTTCTGGCTCGCTATATTGATCGCCGGGCCGTCCTTTTTCCCTTTGAAAAGAAGTTTTATGAAGAACGCGGCGTCAGCGCCGACTGGGTGGGCCACCCTATTCTGGATGAATTGCCGCCCATGCCTCTTCCGGCGGAAATCAAAACATCACTGGGTTTTGAAGCGGCCCGGCCGCTTCTGACCCTGATGCCCGGCAGCCGCAAAAAAGTGGTGGAGCGGTTAACTCCGGTCATTCTGGGGGCGGCGGAGATTCTTCTGGCCGAAAGGCCGGATTTGCAGCTGGCCATGCCGAAGGCTGATTCCATCGCCCATGATTATCTGAATTCTTTTTTACAGGCCGCTTCACCGGCCTTGCGCGAACGGGTGGTGATTACGCCTGGCCGCTCCAGGGAGCTTCTGGCCGCTTCCGAGGCGGCCCTGGTGGTTTCCGGCACTTCCAGCGTTGAGGCTGTCTTCCTGGGGACGCCCATGGCTGTCACCTATAAGGTAAGTGACCTTTCCTGGCTCCTGGGCCGTCTGTTGGTCTCCGTGCCTTATGTTTCCATTGCCAATCTGGTGGCCGGGCGTGAGGTTATACCTGAATTCCTTCAGGACAGGGCCACGCCTGAGAACCTGGCCGGAGCGGTGCGGCCTCTTTTGAGCGGCGGCCCCGAAAGGGATAAAATGACTGCCGATCTGGCTTCGGTCCGCGCCCAGCTTGGTGAGCCGGGCGCCTCCGGCCGTGTGCTGGACATTGTTTCAGAGGAGATATCCAAAGCTGAAGGAGGCCGGAACGCCCTATGATAGTGGAGTTTCTTGAGGGGCGGGATTTCATGACCGCCTGGGTGATGGAGCCGTCGCCGCGACGATTGGCCGTTCTGGGCCAGAACGGGCGCGATATGACCATTTCCCAGAACCGGGTGCTGAATTCGGCCGAATTGCCCGATCCCGGCAATAAATCCGGGCGGCTGGAACTTCTGCGGGCTACTGACAGTGTCCGGCGCTCACTGGCAGAGGCGGTGGAACTTGACGAGATGTGGGAAATATTGGAAGGGGAGGGCGATCAGTTTGCCTTTGGTGCCCTGGCCTCCCTATATTTCGGGCGCTCTGTTTCAGCCGACGACGTGTCGGCCATCACCCGGGCCGTATTCAACGACGGATTGAAATTTCGCTTCACCCCCGAAGGCGCGGTGCGCAATTCGACCGATGAGGTAACGAAAATACTGGAAGAGCGCCGCCGGGCTGAGGAGTCTGAACGCGCCCTGAAAGCCCTGGCCGAATGGGTGGCCCTGGCGGTGCGCGGCGAAGTGGCCCCGGAGCCGCCAGAAGCGGACAGCGCCCGCCAGGCTCTTCTGGATCTGGCCCTCTCGGGCGAGAAAGCGCCCAGGCGCGGCGAAGCTAATCGGATTCTGGAGCGGGCCGGTCTCCCGGCCGATGAGAAGGGGGCCGTTGAGGCCCTGACGGGCTTAGGTGAATTCACCCGGCATGAGAATTTGGAACTGCGGCGCCTGGATATCCCCCTTTCTTTCGAACCAGAGGTCATGGAGGAAGTGGCCGGGCTCTCGTCTTCAGTGGCGGCCAAAAAGGCCGGGCGGCTGGATCTGACGGGCCTGTACACCATGACCATTGATTCCAACGGGGCCAGGGATCTTGATGATGCTATTTCCATCAAATCACTGGCAGGCGGCCGCTGGCAGGTGGGTGTTCATATAACGGATGTGGCCGCCTTTATCACGCCCGATTCCCCCCTGGATCTTGAAGCCAGAAGCCGGGGGTGCTCCATTTATCTCCCGGAAGGGAAATATCCCATGCTGCCGGCCGAGCTTTCCGAAGGGCTTCTCAGCCTGACTCCCGGAGACGTTAAGCCGGCTTTCTCGTTTCTGGCCACGGTTGAAAAAGACGGATCGGTCAGTGAATATTCCACCGCCTCCAGCCTTATAAGGGTGGACCGGCAGCTCTCCTTTTCCGAAGCTGATCAGACCATGGATGATGATTCCGATCTGGTAGATCTGTGGGACATGGCTCAGGCCCTCATCGCCTGGCGCGAAGCCAAGGGCGGCGTCAACCTCAACATTCCCAAGCTGAACGTCTATTTCCAGCCCGACGGCGCCCTCAGCGTGGGTCTGACCCAGTGGGACACCCCGGCCAAGACCATAGTCAGTGAGCTGATGATCCTGGCCAACTATCTGGCGGCCGATCTTCTGCATAAGAACGGCTATCCCTGTCCCTACCGCTTTCAGGAAAAGCCGCGCCAGCCCGACCCGTCAGAAGCGGCTCTCAAGGCCGGAAACAAGGACCCGGACCTGGAATTGGCCCTGAACCTGGCCGCCCGGCGGCGCACCGGCCGTTCGGGCCTGAGTTTCGTCCCGGCCACCCATTACGGCCTGGGTCTGCCGGTCTATACCGCTTTCACCGCCCCTATGCGGCGTTACGTCGATCTCCTGGTGGCTCGCCAGCTTCGTTCATTGAGCGACGGCGGCCCCCCGGCTATGAACGAGCAGGAATTTCTGCGCCTGGCCCTGCCGGCCCATGATCTTCAGCAGCGCATCCAGAAGATGCAGAACAACCGGCAGCGCTATTGGCTGATGACCTATCTGGCCGGCAGTGTCGGGCGTGAATATTCGGCCCTGGTGTTCGAACAGCGTGACCGCCGCCTTCGGGTCTGCGTCACCGATTACATGCTGGAAACAGAAATGTTTCTGCCGCGTGAGAGCGGCGGTCCGACCCCGCAGATGTTCGGCAAGCGTTTGAAATTGAAACTGGCCGCCGTGGAACCCGGCGAGATTATGCCCCGTTTTGTGATAGTATCGTGAGTACCTTAAAACCATTACCCTTGGTAAAACCGTTCGCCGCCATTTTTTCCTGGGACCGGGCCCTGATCGTTCAGGCCCTGGTCGGCCTCAGTGATCTTCTGGGCGGCGAGCCCGACATTCTCAGCCCTGAATTCCCGGTCATTGAAACCAAATATTACGAGCGGGAAATGGGCGGAGGCCTGTTTAAAACCTATGCTTCCTGGCCGGACCTGATAACTCCTGATCGGCTGGTGGCCATAAAGCTGGCCTCTATGAAGCTGGAGACGCGCCATTCCAATGAGGACAGACGCATGGTCAACATCGACCCCGGCTACGTTTTCAGCGGCGGCCTGGTTCTGTCCACCGGCAAATTCCGGGGGCACCGTCTCCATCTAGGCCATGGCATCTGGGGCGAACTGACCCTCCACTTTCACCAGGGTGAATTCCAGGCCTTTCCCTGGACCTATCAGGATTACAAAACGCCTGAAATACAAACCTGGCTGATAAAGATGCGCAAGGCCTGCATGGTCCGCCTGCGGGAAACCGGCGGGGAAGGTTAGCGCATATCAAGATTGAGTTTTCGGAAAAGCGGTTGGCCGCCGCCGGGAGAAATGTTTTTGCCCGGTGAGGTTCCGGGGGTCTTTAGTCACCTCACCGGGCAAAAACATTTCTCCCGGCGGCTCCCTGGTCGGCTTTCTTAAGGCTGTGTGCCTGGCCAAGAGGGCGCAGGGGCTTGTTTATGTATGACCCACGCCGCTACCGAAAGCGGGGGCTTGTTTATGTATGACTCAAGCCGTTGCTAAAGCGGGGGCTTGATATGTATGACCCACGTCGCTATCGAAAGCGTGGGCTTGTTTATGTATGACTCACGCCGTTGCTAAAGCGGGTGCTTGTTATGTATGACCCACGCCGCTACCGAAAAGCGGGTGCTTGTTATGTATGACCCACACCGCTACCGAAAGCGGAGGGTCGAGTCTTCGAGACGGAGCGCCAGCGACTGGTATTGAAGCCGAAGAAGCAACACGCGAAGCAAAAACCACGTTTTTTGCGTAGCACCGAGACGCATGTTAAAGGGAGAACATTTTAATATGATAAGAAGTATGACGGGCTTTGGCTCGGCTTCGGGCGAATTTGCCGGACGTACCCTGACTGTGGAGATTAAGAGCGTCAATAACCGCTTCCGCGAAGTGGTCACCAGAATGCCCAAAATTTGCGCGCCTCTGGAGGACTCTATCAAGAAGCTGGTGGCCTCACGCCTGGAGCGCGGCCGGGTCGACCTGTGGCTCCAGCTTGATGACCGGGAGGCCAAGCGGCGAGGCCTGACCATCGATCTGGAATACGCTTATGAGGTCAAGGGCCTCCTGACCCAGTTAAAGGATCATCTGGATCTGAATGATTCCATCACCCTTGATCACATCCTGGCCCACGGCGTCATCGGCCAGAGTGACGACAGCCCGGCTCTGGAGGAACTTTGGACCGCGGTCAGTCCCCTGGTGGAAGAGGCCCTGACCGCCCTGGTCACCATGCGGGAGGCCGAAGGGGCCAATCTGATTCATGATCTGGAAAAGCGTCTGGCCCGTCTTCTGGCCGCCAACCGCAAAGTGGAGGAACTGGCCTCCAGCGCGCCGGACATGTTGCTGGAAAAGCTCAAGAATCGACTTTCTGAACTGGGGGCCGGGGTCAAGGTGGATCAGACCCGTCTGGCCCAGGAGGCCGCCCTTCTGGCCGATCGGGCCGACATCACTGAAGAAGTGGTGCGGTTGAACAGCCATATTGCCCGCTTTCAGAGCATACTCTCCGATAATGAGGCCGCCGGCCGCCGCCTGGACTTTCTGCTTCAGGAAATGGGCCGCGAGGTCAACACCATGGGTTCCAAAGCCCAGGATCTGGAAGTGACCGGTCTGGTGCTGGATATGAAAGCCGAATTGGAAAAACTTCGCGAGCAGGTGCAGAACATCGAGTAAGCCGCGAAACCGCCGCTTTCGGCGGCTGTTTTAATTGCGGAAGCCGAATGCGATGAGGCGAAGCGTCAGCGACTGATTATAGCCGAAGCGGTCACTCGCCGGGCAAAAGTCACACTTCTGCCAGGCTGCGGCAGCAGTTCTCAAAGTAGATGGCAATTTTAAATAGCAGGTCGCCCCGCAAGGGGAGACGGAGCGCCAGCGACTGGTTTTTACGGTAAAATAGCAACTCGCGGAACAAAAACCACGCTTTTTGTGTAGCTGCACGCCGCAAGTTCAAGGGAAAAAGTTTACTTTGAGAATTGCTGCGGCTGCGGGCTGAAAGTTGGAAATATGCTAAAATTAATGAACGCCGGGTTCGGCAACATGGTGGCGGTAGATAAGGTGGTGGCTGTGGTCTCACCTAATTCGGCCCCGGCCAAACGGCTGAAAGATGACGCCCGTGACGGCGGGAGGCTGGTGGACATCACCCAGGGCCGCCGCACGCGCTCAATCATCATTACCACGGCTAATCAGGTTATTCTGAGTGCCGTACAGGTTGAGACCCTGGCCTCCCGCTATCAACAGGAAGCCTCACGCGCCGTCCATGATTCACTGGAAAGACAGGCCGGCGGTAATTCCTGAGTTTTTACCGGAGGACAGTCAACTTGCCCTGGACTGGCGTTGGACATTGCGTGTAAGTATATAGCAAATGATGATTATGCATGTTTAAAATGGATATTTTATTATGACCGAGAATACGAAAAAAAAGGGCCGTCTGTTTGTCCTCAGTGCGCCGTCAGGTTCAGGCAAATCAACTGTCAAGGAACTGGTGATGCGGCGTCTGCCGGATCTGGTTTATTCCGTATCTTACACCACCAGAAATCCCCGGCCCGGCGAGGTTGACGGGCGTGATTACAATTTTGTGGTCAATGAGAAATTCAGAGCCATGATCGACGAAGGGGATTTTCTGGAATGGGCCGAAGTTTTCGGCCGTTTTTATGGCACCGGCCGACATTGGGTGGAAGACCGGCTGGCCGCGGGTAATGATGTTCTGGCCGATCTTGACGTTCTGGGCGCGTCCTCTGTGAAAAAGCAGATGCCAGAGGCCACCCTGATATTTATGGTGCCGCCGTCGGCCATTGAGTTGGGCCGCCGTCTGGCCGGGCGGAACACTGAAACTGTGGAAGAGGCGCGCAACCGTCTGGCCAGGGCCAGGTCGGAAATAGATCGACGCCATGTCTATGATTTTCTGGTGATTAACGATGATCTGGAAACCGCCGCCAGCGAGATGATTGAAATTATTGAACACGGGCGCGGCCGCTCCATGTCGGAGATGGAAAATTTCTGGCCGGTATTTTTTGAGGGACTATGAAACCGGATTATTCAGGGAAAAAAAAGCGGCGTGAGGCACAGCCGCCGGAGCGCTCCATCATTCTTAAACCCGGTCCCGCACCGGCGACAGAAGATGCGGCCGTGTCTGAAGAAATGCCGGAAGCCAATGGACATAGCGAGGTGGTGGGCGGGCTGAACGCTGTTCTGGCCGCTCTGAACCACCGGCCGCGCAGTTGCCGCACGGTCATGGTGGCCGAAGGCCGCCATCGTAACGCCGCCCTGGACGAAATATTCAACCTCATCCGTCGGCATGGGCTGGGTTACCGGACCGTGCCGCGCCAGGCTCTGGACCGGACCTATGGACGACCGGGTCATCAGGGTGTGGTGGCACTGTTTGACCGCCGCGATTATCTGTCGTTTGAGGATTTTCTGGATACCCTCCCGCCGGAGGGGCCGGTGATGCTCCTGGCTCTCGATCAAGTGGAAGATCCCGGCAACCTGGGCGCCTTGATGCGTAGTGCCCTGGCTTTTGGCGCGGCCGGGGTCATCGTCCCCAGGGAGCGCTCGGCCGCGCTCACCCCAACGGCAGTCAACGCGGCGGCCGGGGCGGCGGAAGTTCTGCCCCTCATCCGGGTGGTCAATCTTCGTCGCAGTCTGGAAGTTTTGCAGAAATGCGGTTTCTGGCTGGCCGCCGCCGAAGAGGACGGCGAGACGGATCTTTTCAGCTTTGAATTTCCCGAGCGGCTGGTGATGGTTCTAGGATCTGAGGGCCGGGGGGTCAGTCCGAACATAAAAAAAACCTGCGATTACCTGTTGGCCATCCCGCAGGAACGCAATCATGTGGCTTCGCTCAACGTATCGGTGGCCGGGGCTATTTTTATGTGTGAGTTTTTCAGGCGTTTTCGCTAGTTTTCAACTGGCCAGCATTGGGGGAGAAACAGATCCTGATGCACTTGAAGGGCGTAGCGGTCGGTCATTCCGGCGATGAAGTCACAGACGTCCCATTCCGCCTGGGGGCTGGGCCTTGAGGCCGCAGCCGGATAGTATCTTGTCAGTAAAGTCTTATCGCGCAGAAATTCCTCAAAAAGATTGATCAGAATTTTATCGGCCTTTTCCATGCTCCGGTCGAGTTTGGGATGACGATAGACGTTTTGGTAGAGAAACTCCCGCAGGTCATTCATGTTTTGTTCCATGGCCGGGGAGAAAGCCAGGGTGAGTTTATCATCTTCAATCTGGCTGTTGGTCAGAAGGTCGTCCACCATCGCCCCTATTCTGGTGGAGCCGCGGTGACCAAAGGTTTCTCTGAAAGTGAGGGGTACATCATCCTGAATCAAAAGGCCGGAACGCAGGGCGTCATCAAGGTCGTGGGCCAGATAGGCGATGATGTCGGAAACCCGGACCAGCTGCCCTTCCAGGGTGGCCGGGGCGCACCCTTCCGGGGCGAAGATGGGGCCGCCGCCTTTGGAGTGTTTCAGAATGCCGTCACGCACCTCTCTGGTCAAGTTTAGTCCCTGGCCTTCCTTTTCCAGATAGTCAACGACTCTGAGGCTTTGTTCCTGATGTTTGAAGCCGCCTGGCCGCAGTTTGTTCAGCACCCTTTCGCCGGAGTGGCCGAAAGGGGTGTGGCCTAGGTCATGGCCCATGGCAATGGCTTCGGTGAGATCTTCATTGAGGCCCAGAGCATGAGCCAGAGTACGGGATATCTGGCCGACTTCCAGGGTGTGGGTGAGGCGTGTGCGATAGTGGTCACCGGCCGGATTGATGAAGACCTGGGTTTTATAGGCCAGACGGCGGAATGCTTTGCAGTGAATGATGCGGTCACGATCCCGCTGGAAAGCGGTGCGGAAGGGGCAGGGGGCCTCTTCCGCCGCGCGTTCAGCTTCGCGGGATTTGGCGGCGAAGGGAGCCAGAATCTGAAATTCGCGTTGCTCCGCCGCTTCCCTGACGATTGCCTTGGTGGTCATCAATCTGAGAGGAGTTCTGAAATTTTGCTTTTCAGTTCCGCAAGGTCGAAACTTTTGATGACATATTGATCGGCGGCAATGGATTTTATGTCGTCTTTGAACGTATCATAGGCCGAGCAGAGGATTACCGGCAGATCATAGAATTTATTGCGAATATCCTGAAGAAGGTCCAGGCCGTTGTAATCCACCATTTTGATGTCCAGAACCACCAGATCCGGCTTTTCAGTTTCGATTCGTTCCAGAAGGTTCAAGCCGCCTTCGGCGGTAATAACTTCGTAGCCTTCTTCGGTCAATTCTTCGCTGTAAAGCATTCTGATATGGGCTTCGTCATCGACAACCAGGATTTTCTTTGACATTTCGGATCTCCTTAAGGGACGTTTACCGGCAAGGCCGCCTGAACACTGGCGGTCCGTTTGTAACCGGCTCATTTTTGAAATTATCATTATACCAGACTGCAGCCAACCCGGCAACTGGAGTGATGATTTTCCTTGAAAGAAAAGAAGGCAATGGAGTGCGGCCTTTGGCCGCGCGATTTAAAGGACTTGGCCTGATGGCCAACCAGAGGGTTCCACCCTCTGGACTCCGGCTGGGGGAGGGCCCACGCGGGCCCTACCCCAGACCCCACCCGCGCCAAGGGGCAAGCCCCTTGGAACCCCAAGAGGTCAGGGTCAGATTCAACTTTCTTCTTCCCGCATCGCCGCAACTCGCTTCGGGTACGAAGCTCAGACAAGCGGCGACGCTTCATACAGCTTCCGCTTTAGGTGCTTTTAGGTTGCTTCACGTCGAGCTGCTACAGCTTTCTATAGGCGGCCTCATCGGCCGAGTGATAGTTCACGTATGTTCGGCTTAAATCAGCCACCCCTTAAAGGCCCTTTCCAGTGCTGTTAGTCCGTCTCTCCTCCACCTATCGCTTTTCAATGAGTTGCTCATTAAAAAAAGACGGCCAAGTCTCACCGTTACAGCACTGGAAAAACTATTGGAAGGGAAGAAGTAATCAGCCGAACATACGTGAAACAACAATCATTCAATGAAGCTGCCTATTACAAAATGTAACAGCCCAATGTGAAGCGGCCGACAGCGGTTAGAGAGAAAGCGGTAAGAAGCGTCGCCGCTTGTCTGAGCTTCGTACTCGAAGCGAGTTGCGGCGATGCGGGAAGAAGAAAGTTGAATCTGACCCTGACCTCTTGGGGGGGTCCAGGGGGCTCCGCCCCCCTGGCGCGGGTGGGGTCTGGGGTAGGGCCCGCGTGGGCCCTCCCCCAGCCGGAGTCCAGAGGGTGGAACCCTCTGGTTGGCCTTTCAGGCCAAGTCCTTTAATTGCGCGGCCGTAGGCCGCATTCCCTTTTTCCTACAAGCTTTCAACCAGGGCGGCTACATTTTCCGCCGTAAATCCCATCTCCTTAAACACGCGTTCAGCCGGAGCGGACGCGCCAAAGCTTTCAATGGAAAGACATTTGCCGTCATTACCGGTATAACGCTCCCAGCCCATTGAAATGCCGGCCTCCACAGATAAACGCTTCTTCACCTCTCGCGGAAGCACCTCATCACGATAGGCGGCAGACTGTTCATTAAACAGCTCCCAGGAGGGCATGGATACAACCCGCACCTTACGCCCCTTTTGGGTCAGGAGCTTCTGGGCTTCCAGGGCCAACGACACCTCAGAACCACTGGCCATGATGAGCGCCTCCGGCGCTCCGCCCTCAGCTTCGGACAGAATGTAGCCACCCTTCTCCGGGCCGCCGATCACCGAAGGAAAATCATCAGGATGGAGAGTCGGCAGATTCTGACGCGAAAGGGCCAGGGCCGTGGGGCCTTTGCGCTTGACGGCCACACGCCAGGCGGCAACCGTTTCATAGCCGTCCGCCGGGCGAATCATCGCCAGGCCGGGAATGGCCCGCAAAGCGGCCAAATGCTCTATCGGCTGATGCGTCGGCCCATCCTCACCCACACCGATGCTGTCATGGGTGAAAATGAAAGTGGCGGGCAACTTCATCAGCGAGGCCAGCCTCAAAGCCGGACGCACGAAATCCGAAAATACCATAAAGGTTGCGCCATAGGGCCGTATGCCGCCATAAAGGGCCATGCCGTTGACCGCCGCCCCCATAGCTTCCTCACGCACCCCAAAATGAATATTGCGGCCGGAAGGCGTGTGCGCACTGAAAGAGCCGCCATCATCTATCGATGACTTGTTGGAGGGGGAGAGATCCGCACTGCCGCCAATGAGTTCCGGTATTTGCGCGGCCAGAGCATTCAAGGCCTGCCCGGAAGCGATACGGGTAGCCATGGCCTTGCCCTTTTCAAAGGACGGCAGTCCGTCAGCCCACCCTTCAGGCAGTTCACCCGCCAGACGGCGCTTCAGTTCAGCCGCCTCAACTGGATAAGCCTTCTCATAGGCCGCTAGTTTTTCGCCCCAGCTATTATAGGCCTCCAAATGGGGCTGGCTCAGGGTTTTGAAATTTTCATAAACCCGCTCATCTACCGTAAACTCTTGATCTTCAGGATAACCGTAAAAAGCCCGGGTGGCCTTGATGGCCTCTGACCCCAGCGGTTCACCGTGGGCTTTGGGCGAATCTGCTTTTGGGCTGCCCGCGCCGATCTTGGTCTTCACCATGATAAGGCTTGGGTGCTCCTTGTCGGCGACGGCATTTTCAATAGCCATATAAATGGAACCTAAATCTTCACCCTCGGTCACCACGATAACCTGCCAGCCGTAGGCCAGGAAACGGCCGCGCACATCTTCTGTAAAGGCCAGGCCGGTGCGCCCTTCAATGGTGATGCTGTTGTCGTCATAGAGATAGATGAGGTTGCCCAGTGACAAAGTCCCGGCCAGAGAGGCCGCCTCGGACGACACACCCTCCATCAGGTCGCCATCGGAAACAATGGCGTAGACCTTGTGATCGAAAAGGTTGAATTCAGGGCGGTTGAAGCGGTCGGCCATCATTTTTTCAGCCATGGCCATGCCCACGCCCATGGCAAAACCATGCCCCAGGGGGCCGGTGGTGGCGTCAACACCGGGCGTGTGCCCATGCTCAGGGTGGCCGGGAGTCAGGCTGCCCCACTGACGGAAATCCTTCAATTCATCCAGACTCAGACCGTAACCGGCCAGGTGCAGCCAGGCGTAAAGTAAAGCCGAACCATGCCCGGCCGAAAGAATGAAGCGGTCGCGGTCAGGCCAGGCCGGATCGGCCGGATTGTGCTTCAGGAAACGGCTCAAAAGGACATAGGCCATTGGCGCAGCGCCCAGAGGAAGGCCCGGGTGCCCGCTTTTGGCCTTTTCCACCATGTCCGCGGCCAGTAGACGCATGGTGTTGACGGAAGCCTGATCTTTACGGTTGAATGATGGGACTGCCATGATATAACCCCTTGTTTTTATTATCCCGCCGCGCAATCGCCAGAACTGGCGGGGGCTGCGGCCGTTGGTTGTGGGAAACGGACTTCATAATATCACACCGGCCGTTTGAAAGACAACTTTAGATACTCAGGCTCAACAGTATTTTGTGATGAGGCCGCCATCAGCTTGACAAGTCTTCATACTTCAGTATAATTTAGCGAATCCGCTAAAAGATGACCCCCCCTTTTTTATCATAATATCTCATCTTTATCTTATATTTATATAGTGTTGCTGTGCCGCGGCAGTCAAAGGTGTTGTTTGCGTTCCAACTGCCCGGTCTGAAAACAGCGGCCGGTTTCAAAAAGAGAGGAAAGGTCTATGGGCTATATCAAATCACCGGCGGAGTGCACCGGTTCAGTGTGCGCCATCGGACAAGGTAAATCACAGGCCATGTTGGGCCGGTCGCTTTATCAGGGAGTGCTGGCCGGGGCCTACATCGGCCTTGGCGGTATTCTGGCCATTAAAGTGGCCGCCGGAATGCCGTTCGAATACTGGGGAAATATTCAGAAACTGGTCTTCGGGGCGCTCTTCCCGGTCGGCCTTCTGCTGGTTCTCCTGACCGGCGGCGACCTGTTCACCGGCAACTGTATGTATATGCCCTCAGCTGTTGCCACTAGAAAATGCGGCCTCACCGGCCTTTTAAGAAATTGGGGCACATCCTATGGCAGCAATTTCGTGGGCGGCCTTCTGGTCGCCTATTTCCTGGGGCTGGCGGCCGGAATCTTTTTTGACAGGATTGACGGCGCCATGCCTCTGGCCAACTACGCGGTCAATTTGGCCAATGCGAAATGTTCCCTGCCCTGGGAGGTGGCTTTTATCCGGGGAGTAGGCTGCAACTGGCTGGTTTGCCTGGCTATATTCATATCGCTGGCCGCCCCGGACGCTGTTTCCAAAGTAGTGCTGATCTGGCCGCCGGTCACCGCTTTCGTGGCTTTGGGTTTTGAACACAGCGTCGCCAATATGACCTTTATTCCACTGGGAATTTTTCTTGGCGAAAGCCAGGCCTATCTGAACAGCGTCGATCCTTTGCCACTGACCGCCACCTGGTCTTCCATGCTGTTTAATAACCTCATTCCCGTCACTTTGGGCAATATTGCCGGGGGTGGTTTGCTGGCGCTGATGGTCAGGGCCTATCCCGCCGCCGGAGCCGTTCAGACGGGTGCCGATAAGGCTATGGATAAGGGCACGGCGGTTTTATAAGTCTCTATGCTAAAGAAATAAAGGTTGACTTTAACTCTTATTCTTTATAAACTTTTATTGGTTGGCATAAATATTTGCTGGCAAAATAAAGAAAAGGGAGTAGAGATTATGAAAAAAATAATGGTCGCCTCAATGGCAATGGTTCTCGGTCTGATGCTGCTGCCCGCTTTGGCCATGGCCAGTCCCGTCACTGTACATAACAATACTGGCTCCACCATCGTGGGTTATGCCTATTCCGACTCCGGTCGCAACACCTGGCACGATGTGGCCATGGTTAAAGAGGGCATGATGCCTGGTGAGGCCGCTGTTGAAATGGTCAACACTCCGATGGTTCCCATTCGTATCGGCCAGGGCCAGAGCTTTGTTCTGGACGTGCCCAACAATTATGACCGGTTCGATCTGCGTGTTGTGTATGAAGATGAATCCCGCCACGAATACATGAACCTCAAGAACAGCCACCTGCCCAACATCCGGCTGAATTCTGACGAGGCGGTGATGTATTAATCTTGTCGGCCTTCAATGGCTGAAAGGCCAAACGGCTTACAGAAACGCGCGCCTGACACATCAGGCGCGCGTTTTTTATGCTTCCGCCGCCTGCGTTATCAAACGCGGCCAGCAGTGGATACCGCGAAATCCGGGGGGAGTGAAATGTTTGGGATAGAGGACCTGGGCGGGCTTTTGGCGGCCCCCCAAGCCGGACTTGCCGGTCTGCTATGGATTACCGGGCCGATATGAGCCCGGCCGCATATTCCAGTGCCGCCTCTTTGGTGGTAATAATTCCCTCATCAGACGCCTCTTCGATTAATCGCAAAAGACGGCCAATCTCCGGCCCCGGCGGCAGACCGAAATGACCGATCAGGTCCCGGCCCATCAACAGCGGCGGCGGACTGTCGGCCCGCCCGCCCAGCGGAGCCAGAAATTCTTGCAGCGACATTGGGAATCTGCCCATCTCCGGCCCCCGTCCGTTCCAATCCGCGGCCGCAATGGCCCAGAAATCAATCAGGTCGCATTCCGGCGACAAGCGTCGGGCCAGCCGCCGCAAGGCCTTGGGCGAGACAATCTGAAAAGCCAGATCCATGTGGCGCTCCACCAGCTTCAGAACCGGCCGAATGATTTTCGGCGGCGTTTTGATTGATTCCAGAAAATTCAGGGCCAGCGGCGGCCCAGCCTGGGCATGGCCCCGCGATACCCACTTGCCATCTACCATCTGGGTCACCACTGGTTTGGCTATATCATGAAGCAACGCGGCCAGGGTCAATACCTGACGGTCCGCCCCCTCCGGCAGTTCCAGCTCTCTCATGGCTTTCACTACCATCACCGTATGCACCCAGGCGTCGCCTTCCGGGTGAAAACGCTCATTCTGGGGCGTTTTCGGAAGTTCAGCCAGGTCCGGCCAGAAATTCAACAAACCGCTGTCCTTCATAAAATCCAAGCCCAGATGAGGTTTGGCGCTGAGGCACCACTTGCGCCATTCCGGCCACAGCCGCTCCGGCGGAACGGTTTTCAACAAGCCCGCCGCCGCCTCCGTGGCCGCCAAAAAATCCATTTGGGCGGTAAATTCGAAGCGGGAAACCAGCACCATCGCCCGCATCACCCGCACCGGGTCCATTTCCAAGGCTCTGGCGCCGCACAGCCGAAGGTTCCGACGCTCTGCATCGGGAACCCCGCCCAGTGGATCTTCAAGCCGTTCCGTCAGAGGGTCAAAATAGACAGCGTTGACAGTGAAGTCCCGGGCAATCGCGTCATCCATCAGGCTGGCTTCCGAAGAGAACTCCGCCTCACTTCCGTTCAGCCGCCGGGCCGGACTGACTTCCAACAGATCCGGCGGCAGCGACAGGTGGGCAATGGAATCTTCCTTTTCCCGTTCCATTGAGGTGCGGCGGCCCACGGCCCTGGCCGCGCCAAAGGGAGCCAGGGCCGCCAAAATTTCTTTCAGCGGCAGGCCCAAAACCACCAGGTCGGAATCCTTCAACGTATCCGGTTCGTGGTTGTCGGTCTCCGCCCCCAGCAAACAATCACGCACCCGGCCGCCAACCAGGAACAGCCGTCCCCCGGCAAGATGAATGGCCTCAGCCACAGCTTTGAATTTTTCCATATCAGTATGGGACAGCACAGTTATAAAGCCTCTTAATTCCAGGTCAGATTTTTAAGATGGTCTCAGGCGGAGCATCTAAGATTTGTCCATAAATGACATTATACTTTTCCTGAAGTCTGGTGGCAATGAAATGGAACCGGCGGAATTTGTTCTCGGCGGAATCGGAATCCCTGACAATCCGTGGCCATAGAAGCGTTGTTCAGTATGGATTTCAACCTCCCTCTTTCAAGCGATGGCTCTGCAATTAACTTTCGGCTATATTGCATTTATTTCTGTTTTGGAGTATTTTAATGGGCTGAACCTTTTAGATTCATCCCATTATCTTTAAGAAAACGGTAAATTATGTCAGCCAACACTCCTGTTGAGAAAAAGCCCATTAAGGATCTTCTTTCGGAAAAAGACGCCTTTTTGACTACGTCAGATAGAATTTATGAATATTTTCTGCGTCATACAAAAGGATTCATAATCGTGGCCGTGGCCGTGGCCGCTGTTGTCATAGCCTTTGCCGCCTACAATAAATATGAAGCCTCGGCCGAAGAAAAAGCTTTGATGGCTTATGAAAGCGCCCTGGAATCCATCGTGGCCAATCCCGATAAAGCCACCGAAGCTCTCGAAACCGTCCGCTCTGATTTCAAGGGCCGCAAGGCCGCACGCATGGCCGCCTATACCCTGGCGAGCTTCTATTCCGCCCAAAATGAAATCGGCAAAGCTCTGGCTATATCTGAAGAACTTTTGCGCACCCTGCCCGCCGCGGAAACAGCCCTGAAGCCGGTCCTTCTCGGAAATCTGGCCGGACTTTATGAGGCGGAAAAAAAATACGACGAAGCCGCGGTCACATATGAAACCCTTTTGAACCTGGGAACCTCTCAGCCGGCCTTGCGGCGTGACTGTCTTCTGGCTCTCGGCCGCATCAATGTCGCCAGGGAAAAAACAGAAGAAGCCATAACCAACTATCAGGCTGTGGTAAACGAATTCCCCAATGATACCAAAGCCTATATGGCCAACAGCATATTGGTTTCCCTCAAAGGCGGGCCGCAGGCTTTCCCCGGCAGTGTGTTGCCTGAAGTTGCGGAAGTTCCCGCCCCGGCGGATTCAGAACCGGCTGCCGCCGCGGATGAAAACGCGGCTTCAGCGGACACAGCTGAACGGGCCGACGCCCCGGCCGGGGAAGCGGCTGCTGAATCAAACTGATTTCTTTATCAAAGTAACAGAGGTTAGGCCATGAACGATAACAATCAGGAACGCCGTGACAGCAAAGATATGGTTGAAGATATTATTGACGATTTGTCTCGTGAAAACGAGTTTGATGTCGGCAACGACATCAAACCCGGTGAATCACGCCGTCCGGAAGCACCGACGCCCAAAAGCGGCGGCCGTGCTTGGCTGGGCGTGATTGTAGCCATTATTGTTCTGGCCGGAACCTATTATCTTTTCAAAAGCGGTTCCGAGCCGGAGGAAAATCCGGCTCCGGCTGATAATGCCGCCACTGCCGCCCCGGTTGCCCCAGCCGGCGAGACCCTTTTTCCGCCTGCCGCCGATCCCGAAGAAACGGCTCTGGAAACTGCTGAAGCCGCCTCCGTGGCTGTGGCGGAGGAACGTGGGACCAACACGGATGCCTCCGCACAGGCCGCCTCTGGGACAGCGACGGAACAACCGGGCGCTGAAGTTCAGGCTGTCGGCTCCGATCCTTTCAGTGCGGCGGAAAGCGCGATGCAGTCTTCTGGGGCCGAGGCCCAAACCGAGGCGGCGGAACTAGCATCGGCAGAGGCGGCCAAGGCTGAAGAAGCCGCACGTCTGGCGGCGGAAGAGAAAGCGAAAGCCGAAGAAGCCGCCCGTAAACAGGCTGAAGAGAAGGCCAAAGCTGAGGCGGCCCGTAAGCAGGCCGAAGAAAAAGCCAAAGCTGAAGCGGCCGCGCGCAAGCAGGCCGAAGAGAAAGCGGCGGCAGAAAAAAAGGCCCAGGAAGAAGCGGCGGCCAAAACTGAAGCCATGCCAGAGGCTGTCGCTGAACCCTCTAAAGTTCAGGAGACTGCCGCTGCCGAGACCAAAGCTGAAAGCGGCCAGACAGCGGAACCTGCTGAACAGGCGGCCAGCCTGCCGATATCCAATTTGTGGGTGGTGAACATCTCATCAACTCCCAATGCTTCTGAGTCTCTGAGGATATTGTCTCAAGTGATGGGCTCCGACGCTGGCGGTCAAGTCTATGCCTATGAAACCACTGTAGACGGAAAACAACAGCATCGTATTCGCGTGGGCTTTTTCGCCACGAAGGAAGAGGCTGAGGCGGCTGGGAAAAAGATTCAGGAAGAACAGAAACTTTCCGCCGCCCCCTGGGTCGTCCGCCCCACCGAGGATGAGGTAACGCGTTACCAGAAAAAATAAGCGGTGACCATGCCGGGCTATTGGGTCTATGTTGAACCTGCCGGGCGCCTAATGATCTAATCTGCTTCAGAGCCGGGACGACCCGGCTCATTTTTTGTACTCTATAGCTGTTTCGGCCCAGAATTTACGATAATTGAAAATTGGGTAAAAATTAAAAACACCTGATATATATCGGGCCGTTTTATATTGCGATAGGCTCTTATCTGATATATATTAATAAAGGTGATGCACGGAATGATTCTTCTGAACGCTCTATAAGATTGCGCGCCTTCCATGTCCCCCGGCCTTTAACCATTTGGGCCGGCCTCTGTTTCGCTTCTGAAAAATTGCCGCAATATGGAATTCAAATTTGGATTTAAAATGGCCCGATCCAATATGACCGACAAAAAAAACAGCCGCTCGAAGAAAGCCGCTCTGGAAGCCGCGCCAGCCGAGCATCACGCCTATGTTCAACTGGCGGAAATACTCAAAGAGCGCATTCTGAATGAATACAAGTGCGGCGACAAGATCCCCTCTGAGGCCGCGCTCAGCCGCGATTATGGGCTGGCCCTGATGACGGTGCGTCAGGCTGTGGGGGTGTTGGCCGAGCAGGGCCTCCTGGAGCGGGTGCCCGGACGCGGCACTTTCGTCAAGGAACTGAGTTGGAGCGGCGCTCCTTTCTTTATCGATGGTTTGGTTGAGACCGTGCGGTCGCGCCAGACCAAGGTGAACATCATCAAATCCGAAGTGCGCCGGGCCAACGCCCAGGTCGCCGCCCAACTGGGCATTGAACTGGGCGACTCGGTGATTTTTCTCCGCCGCCACATTGAAGGTGAAGAGGGGACTCTCCTGGTGCAGGAAGGCTATCTGCTTCTGGACCCGCGCCGCCCGGTGGTGGAGGCGGAGCTGGAAGCCACTTATCTGACCGGACTTTTTACCGGCAGCGGGCAGGGCTTGATCAAGAAAGCGGCTCTCTCGATAACCCCGATTATTCTGGATGAGGAAAATGCCCGCACCCTGGCTGTGCCTGTGGGCTCGGTGGGTTTTAATCTGGAATACGCTTTTTTCGATTCGGGCTTGTCGCCCCTGGCGGTTGGCCGCTTCATCAGCCCGGAAAACCGATTGAAGTTAAGCGCCCGAATTGGCATTAACTGATTTTGGTCTTGAGCGGTTTTAATTACAAAATTTGTCGCCTGCCGCCAAAGTCGAGTCTTCGAGACGGAGCGCCAGTGACTGGTATTGGCGGCAACAAGGCAACGAGCGAAGCAAAAATCACATTTTTTGCGTAGCGCCGGGCTGTAAGTTTGGAAATGCAAAGTAATGAACAGTCGAGTCTTCGAGACGGAGCGCCAGCGACTGGTGTTGACAGCAACAAGGCAACGAGCGAAGCAAAAATCACATTTTTTGCGTAGCGCCGGGCTGTAAGTTTGGGGATAAATGCAAAGTAATCAAACGCAAAGTAATCAAATGGCAGAGCTGCGCAAGCTGATTGTCGCCCTCAATGAGGTGGCGGTGCTTCAGGCCGTGGCCAACCTCCTCCACGACGGAGTCTCCCCGCACGACATTCTTCAGTGTTTCCAGGAAGGCCTCCTGGAAATCGGAGAGATGTACCAACGCGGCGAATACTATGTGGCCGGGCTGATCCTGTCGGGCGAGATAATGCGCCAATCCATGCGCCTTCTGATGCCCCGGCTGGTGAAAGAGGGCGGGGCGGCCGGAAGCTCTGGCGTTATAGTGCTGGGCACTATCGAAGGCGATATCCACGATCTCGGCAAGAATATGGCTTCCTATTTTCTGGAAGCTTATGGCTTCGAAGTGATTGATCTTGGGGTGGACGTCCCGCCGCGCGTGTTCCTGAAAGAGATTTTGCAGCGCGAGCCGGACGCGGTGGGCATTTCATTGCTCCTGAGCAGTTGCCTGGAGCCGCTCAAGCGGCTGGTGCACCTCATTCGAGAGACCTATCACGGCCGTCAGGCCCCGCCGATATTCGTCGGCGGCGGGCTTCTGACCTCCACCTGGGACGGCGAATCATTTGCCGCCGATACGGCGGGTTTGGGCGTGGATTACATTGTGGGCGACGCCTATGAGACCTTGAACCTGTGCCTGAAACTGACCGAGTGGAAACGCCGTCAGGCGGACGGGGGCCCGGCCGACTTGACCGGCCGCGATTAAACCCAAAGTGGCCGCTGTGAAGGAATCCGTGGCCTGCCCGGCTTGCGGAAGACCCCACCGTCTGACCCGGCGAAGCCTTGGCCGCAGCATCACCTGCCGCCAATGCGGCGCTCCCTTCCATCTCCTGCCCAAATCCGGGGAAGCCCCCACCTTTATTTCCGGGCCGGGAGGTGACGACGATCTGCGCAACCAGGTGGGCCGCCAGTGGCTGGATCTGCGCCCAGGTCAGATTGTGGCTGGCGGCTGTGAGGTCATCAGCCTTCTCGGCCGGGGCGGCCTCAGCAGTGTCTATCATGTGCGCCGCCACGATTGGGAGCTGGATATGGCCCTGAAACTGCCCCAGGCCGCCACCCTTGATCGTCTGACGGCCGAAGCGTTTATCCGGGAAGCTTCCGCCTGGCTGGTCCCTGCCCCGCATCCCCATGTAGTGGCCTGCCACTATGTGATTAACCTCATGGGGCGGCCGGCCATTTTTATGGAGTATGTAAAGGGCCGCAACCTGTCCGTGCTGATGGATGAGGGGCTGGGCCCTCTCTATGACGGCCAGGCGGATGAACTGGCCCTGAAATTGGTGGACCTGATGATTCAGGCCGCCCGGGGGTTGGCCTATGTTCATAGTTTGGGGCTTCGCAATCTGGATGTAAAACCGGCCAATCTTATGCTGGAAGAAAGCGGCCGGCTTCTGATAGCTGATTTCGCTCCCTTGAATAAGGATGAGGCTGTGGAAGCGCCGGACAACTCGCGCGACTTTGACAATGACGCGATGACGGAAGTTTCTCCCGCCCGTCTGATGGGCACCCATCAGTATTTTTCCCCAGAGGCGGCCGGGTCAAAGCAGACCGGCGACACCCACCCGGACCTGTGGGCCTTGGCCTTGAGCGGCTTGGAGTGTTTTTTGGGGCGGCGGCCCTGGGAGGCCGGTTCCATGGTGGGGGACGCGCTGGAGTCTTATCTATCCGGCCCCTGCGCCGTGCCGGTTCCGCTTTCGCTGGCGGCTTTTTTCCATAAAGCCCTGTCTTCCCATCCGGTTAGGCGCTATCAGAGCGCGGCTGAGATGGAAATGGCCCTGACGGACATTTACGCCCGCCTGAGTTTCGGCCCTTATCCGCGACGCCCTGTCGGGCCGTTGCCGGAGACGGCCGATCGCCTCAACAATAAAGCCGTATCTTTCATGGAACTGGGCCAGCCGGCCGAGGCCCGGCGACTGTGGGCCGAGGCCCTGGAGCTTGCGCCCGGCCACCGCGTCAGTGCCTTTAATCGCCTCATCAACCGTTTCGGCCCGGACCTGGCCTCTCTCCCGGAGGCCGCGCCAGGCACCGACACCGCCCTCAAGCTGGCCAGAGTTGCGCCGGGCGAATGGGATTTTTAAAGGTTGAGTTTTCGGAAAAGCGGTTGACCGCCGCCGGGAGAAATGTTTTTGCCCGGTGAGGTTCCGGGGGTCTTTAGTCACCTCACCGGGCAAAAACATTTCTCCCGGCGGCTGCCTGGTCGGCGTTCTGAAAGGTTTGACAACGGACAATTCTAATTATGTCCAACTCTGCCGCATATAAATGGGTCGAGCCATGGATGGCGAGACGGAGCGCCAGCGACTGGGTTTGACGGCCAAACAGCTTCGTGCGAAGCAAAAACCACGCTTTTTGCGTAGCTACAAGCCGCAAGTTCAAGGGAAAAAGCCATATTTAAAGCCAAGCCATGGATGGCGAGACGGAGGGCCAGCGACTGGTTTTGACGGCCAAACAGCTTCGCGCGAAGCAAAAACCACGCTTTTTGCGTAGCTACAAGCCGCAAGTTCAAGGGAAAAAGCCATATTTAAAGCCGAGCCATGGATGGCGAGACGGAGGGCCAGCGACTGGTTTTGACGGCCAAACAGCTTCGCGCGAAGCAAAAACCACGCTTTTTGCGTAGCTACAAGCCGCAAGTTCAAGGGAAAAAGCCATATTTAAAGCCGAGCCATGGATGGCGAGACGGAGCGCCAGCGACTGGGTTTGACGGCCAAACAGCTTCGCGCGAAGCAAAAACCACGCTTTTTGCGTAGCGGAGAGGCCGCAGGTTCAGGGAAAGCAGCCGTATTGCAATCGCTACCGCCGCACAATGTGCTTGACATTAATGAGGCGTTGGAGTATAACGCTCCAAGGTGGTCGATGTACCACCTAGAAGCGTTTGGATTCGAGCGGGCATAGCTCAGTTGGTAGAGTACGAGCTTCCCAAGCTTGGGGTCGCGGGTTCGAACCCCGTTGCCCGCTCCAGATTCGATTCGCTGACACACAATGGCAATCGCCCTTTCAGGGCCAGTCGAGAGTGTCCGCAAGAAAACGCTTCCTGTCTCGTTTTTTCGAAAGTGGGCCGATGCCCGCTTTTTTATTTTTTTACCGGCGTCCGGGCAACCATTCTTTGAACAGGAGGCGGTCAGTGTGTCGGTATGTTGTAATTTTTTATCCGAATGGGGTTAAAATCAGTGGCCGCCGCTTCACCCAAAAGAAAAGCCGCTCCGAAACGAGCGCCCGTCTCCAAGGCTGTGCTGAAAGATTTTTTGTCCGGCGCGATTGAGCTGGCCGGGCCGGTTCTGGATAAAATGGGGCTGGAACTGGTTCAGGCTCAGTGCCCGCTGGAGGGCGGTCAGCCGGTTTTGAGATTTTTCATCGACCGGGCCAATGCCGGGCCGGACGACACCATCGGCCTTGATGACTGCGCCGCTTTCTCCCGAGCGCTGGACGATGTTCTGGAAGAGGCCGGTTACGACCACCCCGAACTGGACGATTACCTTCTGGAGGTTTCTTCGCCGGGGCTGGATCGACCCCTGGTGAAACCCGCCGATTACGAGCGCTTCCAGGGCCGCCTGGTGAAAATGAAGCTCAGGCGCGGTGATAAGAACGCTTCAGCCCGCGGCCGCCTGGGGCGGAGCGCTGATGGCGGCCTTGTTTTGCAGGCGGCCGATGAAGTGATCGGCTTTGCTTTTGACGATGTGATTTCATGCCGTCTGTCGCTGGATGAAGTCTTTGCCGGAAAGGATGATTCCGTCGGTGAAGCCTCCGAAGGTGAAGAGGCTTAAGAACTTGTTCGTAAATAGTGATTTTGCCCCCTGGCGTCGTTGCTCCTGGTTTTTTAATGCTCGAAATATTAATATATTACTCCGCTTAAAAAACACTCGCGCCTAGCCAGGGAACAAAATCCCTTATTTACGAACAAGTTCTAAATATCAGGCTTCGGCCACCAGCCCCTTAGGGCGGGCCTCACCATGTGAATCCTTGTAAAAACGTAGGAAAATTATGAACAGCAACGAACTGAAAAGAATCATAGAGCAGGTCAGCCGCGACCGGGGCATTGATAAAATGGTCCTGATCGGCACCTTGGAAGAAGCTATCAAGTCGGCGGTGAAACGCAAATACGGCATGAGCGAAAACTTCGAAGTCACCTATAGCGATGAAACCGGCGAAATCGATGTGTTTCAGTTCAAGGAAGTGGTGGACGAAGTCACCGAGCCTGATACCCAGATATCCCTGTCCGAGGCCAAAAAGCTGGACCCTGAATCCTCTGTGGGCGAAGAGCTGGGCGTCAAACTTGATACCGCGGATTTCGGGCGCATTGCCGCTCAGTCGGCCAAGCAGGTCATTATCCAGAGAATGAAGGACGCCGAGCGCGACCTCATTTTTGACGATTACAAGGACCGGGTCGGCGAAATCATCAGCGGCATCGTCCAGCGGGTGGACAAGGGCAACATCGTCCTCAACCTGGGCCGGGCCGAAGCTCTGCTCCCTTCATCAGAGCAGATCCCCAGGGAAACTTATTACCGCCGGGGCGACCGTCTGCGCGCCTTGGTCATTGACGCCAAGCTGGTCAGCCGTGGCCCCCAGATCATCCTTTCGCGCACCCACCCCGATTTCCTGGCCGCCCTCTTTGCGGCCGAAGTGCCGGAAATCGCGGAAGGTATCGTTAAGATCGTCTCGGTGGCCCGCGAGCCTGGCAGCCGAGCCAAAATTTCCGTCACCACCGAAGACGGCGACATCGATCCGGTGGGCGCCTGCGTCGGCATGCGCGGTTCGCGCGTCCAGGGGGTGGTGCAGGAGCTGAAGGGTGAAAAGATCGATATCATCCCCTACAGCCAGGATATCGCCCACTATGTGGCCAGCGCTCTGGCCCCGGCTGCCGTAATCCGGGTGGTCGTCGACGAAGCCACCCGCTCACTGGAAGTGATCGTGCCGGACGAACAGCTCTCCCTGGCCATTGGCCGCAAAGGGCAGAATGTCCGCCTGGCCTCCAGGCTGGTGGGCTGGCGCATTGACGTCAAGAGTGAATCAAAATATCAGCGTGGCTTGAAAGACGGCTATCAGTCGCTGATTCGCCTGCCGGGTGTTAGCGAGACCATGGCCGACGCCCTCTTCGAGGCCGGTTACGGTTCAGCCAGAGAGGTGGCCGAGGCCGACAGCCAGGGTATGATTGAAGCTTTGAAGCTGGATGAGGCCAAGGTTGATCAGGTCAAGGAGGCCGCCCGTCTTTACCTGGATAATCTGGCGGAGGAAGACGCGGTGGAGGAAGCCCGTGAGTTGATGGCCAAGGAAATTCTAGCCATGCCCTCCACATCGGAATCTGATGATGAAGTCGCCGCCGAGGAACCCGCACCGGTGGAAGAAGCCCCGGCGGAAGAGCCTCAAGAAGATGCCTCTGACGATGGGGAACTTCAGTAGGGGCTGATTCTGATGAAGGGGCAATCCATTCAGCCGCTGCGCACCTGCATTGGTTGCCGCGCCAGGCGCGGCCAAAGTGAAATGGCCCGTCTGGTTCTGGTCGATGATGAGGGGGGGCTTTCAGTCAAATGGGATTTCCGCCGCCGCCTGGCCGGACGCGGAGCCTGGCTCTGCCGGGGCAGTGGAGAATGTCTGGCGGCCGCCCTGAAAAAAAAGGCTTTCAATCGAGCTTTCAAGGTGTCCAGGCCTTTGGATTTGAAAGAAGTTGAAACACCGCAAGTCATAAATACCGCGGCAACTTAAAACAGCGGGTCGGCCCAAGGGGATGGACTCGGCAATTCCACCCCCCACTCCAGCTATAGCCGGGGTCGAACGCAGTGAGACGGAGCGGCAGCGACTGGTATTGAAGCCGAACAGGTCGCCCGCCAAGCAAAAATCACTCTTTTTGCTTGGCAACGGGCCGCCGGTTCAAGGGAAATTTGATTTTTATAATAGTAGCCGGGTCGGGTTCAGTTTAAAAGCGCGTCTGAACCACGAACCTCTGAAAAAAAAACACCAAACCGGGATTTCAGGAAACATGGCCGCTGGAGCGGGCGGTCTGAATTGTCTATAAAAATATGGCAACCCTGCCGCATATGGCCGGGGTCGAGCGGGAGCGAGACGGAGCGTCAGCGACTGGTTTTGACGGAAAAACAGTTGCCCGCGAAGCAAATACCACTTTTTTGCTTAGCTGCAAACCGCCGGTTCAAGGAAAAAACGCCATATTAAAATAGCTATGGCAAGTGTTTTCAAATTAAGGTATAATGCCCGGATGTCGCAACATAGTGAAGGTAATGGGATGGGTAAAAAAAGAATTCATGAGTTGGCCAAGGAACTTTCATTGACCAGTGCCGACCTGATTCAGAAAATTATTGACTGGAAGCTTATGCCGGGCCACAAACTGGTGGCCTCCAGCGGGCTGGAAGATTATATGGCTGAAGAAATAAGCCGCCGACTCAATTCACCCGGCGGCGGTGATCCCTCATCCACGCCTCAGGTTGTGCGCCGCCGCAAAAAAGTCGCGGCCGGCGCGGAAGACGCTGTCTCTTCAGATTCGACCCAGGTGGCCGAAGAAGCCGAGGCGCAGGAACATGCCGAACCCGTCGAAACAAAGCCGGAGCCCGCTCCCAAGGCTCTGGAGGTGACGGTGCGTCCGCCCAAATCGGAATCGGCGACTATTATCGCCACTCTGTCCCCTTCACAATTCAAGGATTCTCAGGTTAAGAAAAACGTGCCAGCGACCGCCGAAAAAAACCAGGTAGTTCCCGATTTCAAAAAACTGGTTCCCACTCCTGTCCAGTCTTCAGAGCCGCCTCAGTCTGTGTCTCTTCCTTCGCGTGAGGAGAAAGCGGCGGAGCCGTCTCAGGCTGTTATCTCTGAAAAGGTTGAGGTGAAAGCCGCGCCCACGGCTGAAAAAGCCACACCAGGCGCGGCGGCGGCTGAAGCCGCCCCGGCGCCGGAGGCTCCGGCCCCGGTGGCGCCGCGCAAAATCACCCGTGAACTGGGGGATACGCCAGCCAAGATCATCAGCCCGCCCAAAAATTTTGACGCGGCCAAGGTCATCGGCAGCAAGCCAAACTGGAAAGACTCCCAGGGCGGCGGCGGAAGGCCCGGTGGTGGCCCCGGCGGAGGCGCGCCGCGCCGTCCGGCCGGTGACGGCCGTCCGCCGCGTGAAGGCGGCGGCGGTGATTGGCAGAACCGGCGCGGGACCACAACGGAACCCGGACGCGGCGGCGCTCCGGCGCGGACCCCCGATTTCCGGCGGACCGAGCCTCAAGCCGCGCCCCCGCCCGAAGCCGATACCAGCCGCAGGCGCGATAAAAAGAAAAAAGGTCCCGGCGGCGGAACCCGTTTTGACAGCGACGACGGCGCCAACAAGAGCCGCCGCCGTGATGTGGTGGAGCGCACCGACCTCTATTCCGAAGGGGATTGGGAACGCGTGCGCCGCCGGGGCAAGAACGCCAAAAAGGGCCTGAAAGCCAAGGCCGAGGCCAGTGTGCCTAAGGCCATCAAGCGCCGCATCAAAGTTGATGAGGCCATCACCGTTTCCGAACTGGCCCACCGCCTGTCCATCAAGGCCGGCGACATCATCAAAAAGCTGATGAGCATGGGCGTTCTGGCCAATCTCAACCAGTCGCTTGATTTTGATACGGCCACTATCGTAGCCTCCGAATTCGGCTATGAAGTTGAGAAGTCGGCCTTTGATGAGGAAAACATCCTTCAGCTGGAATATGCTGATTCCTCACCGGAGGAGACACGTCCTCCGGTGGTGACCATCATGGGCCATGTCGACCACGGCAAGACTTCGCTTCTGGATTATATCCGCAAGACCAATATCCAGAGCGGTGAAGCCGGCGGCATAACCCAGCACATCGGCGCTTATCACGTCCGGGCCGGTGGCCGCAACATCACCTTTCTGGACACTCCCGGCCATGAGGCTTTTACCTCCATGCGTTCGCGCGGCGCGCAGGTGACGGACATCGTCATCCTGATCGTGGCCGCCGACGACGGCCTGATGCCCCAGACCCGTGAAGCGGCCGACCACGCCAAGGCGGCTGAGGTGCCCATAATCGTGGCCATCAACAAGATCGACAAACCCGCCGCCGACCCGGAAAGGGTCCGCCGGGAAATGATGGAGATCGGCCTGGTGGCGGAAGCCTGGGGCGGTGATACCGTCTTTGTGGAAATTTCCGCCAAAACCGGCCAGGGCGTTGATGAACTCCTGGACATGATTCTCCTTCAGGCCGACATTCTGGACCTGAAAGCCCGTCCCGACGGCGCGGCCAAGGGCCGCATCATCGAAGCCCGCCTGGACAAGGGGCGCGGCCCGGTGGCCACCGTTCTGGTGCAGGACGGCATGCTCAAGCAGGGCGACACCTATGTCTGCGGCGTTTTTTACGGCCGCATCCGGGCCATGCTTGATGATCAGGGGCAGCGTGTGGCCGAGGCCGGTCCGGCCATTCCGGTGGAAGTGCAGGGAATTTCCGGCGTGCCGCAGGCCGGTGACGAGTTCATCGTGCTGGAAGATGAAAAGCAGGCCCGCCAGGTCAGTCAGCACCGCCTTCTCCGGCAGCGCGAAAGCGAACTGACCAAAACCTCCAAACTGACTCTGGAAAACCTTTTTGACAACATCAAGGCCGGGGCGGTCAAGGCTCTCAACCTGATCATCAAGACCGACGTTCAGGGTTCCCTGGAAGCCATTGTGGATGCGGTGCTGAAACTTTCCACTTCGGAAATGAAGATCAATGTCATCCACCAGTCCACCGGCGCGGTGTCGGAAACCGACATCCTTCTGGCTTCGGCCTCCAACGCGCTGGTCATCTGCTTTGGTGTGCGTCCGCCCACCAAGGTTCAGGAGCTGGCCGACGCTGAACACATTCAGATTCGTTATTATGACGTCATCTATAAGCTCATCGACGACATCAAAGAGGCCATGGCCGGTCTTCTGGATCCGGTCAAGAGCGAAAAGGTGCTGGGCCGGGCCGAAGTGCGGGCCACCTTCGCTGTCTCCAAGGTCGGAACCATTGCCGGTTCCTATGTCCTCGACGGCAAGATCGTGCGCGGTTCGCGTGCGCGCCTTTTGCGCGACAGCGTGGTCGTCCACGACGGCAAGCTCTCGTCCCTCAAGCGCATGAAGGATGATGTGCGTGAAGTCCTCAGCGGTTACGAGTGCGGCATCGGTTTTGAGAACTATAACGATCTCAAAGTCGGCGACCACATCGAAGCCTATCAGGTGGAGGAAACCGCGGCCACTGTCGACCTTATCGACGAGGCCCTGGCCAGGGCGGCGGCCAAAGATAAGGCTGATAAAGACAAAGCCGACAAGGAAAAGGCCGAAATAGAAAGGGCCGAAGGCGGCGAATAACCGTGCATGTCGGCGTGATGGAAGTCACTTTGAGGCTGGAGGGCAACTCCAGCCTCAAAGGCAAGCGCAAGGTGGTCAAGAGCATTCTGGGGCGGGTCAAGGCCCGCTTCAATGTGGCCGCCTCTGAAGTGGGCGGGCAGGATGTTTATGAAGTCGCCGTTCTTGGCTTTGCCGTCTGTGGGCCTGATCATCGCATTTTGAATACGGTTCTGGACAACGTTCTGGATTTCATCGAAGATAACGCGGATGCGGAGGTGGTCGATTCCGAAATGGAATTTGACCTCTTCTTCCCCGCCGGATAAATAGATAAAAAGGCGGCTGTGGCCGCCACATTTTTGGGGAAGCAATGAGTCAGCGCCGATTGGAAAAAATGAGCGAACTTCTGCGCGAAACCATCGCCGATCTTTTGCTGCGCAAAAGTAAAGATCCGCGCCTGAAGCAGATTAACGTCACCGGGGTTAAGGTGACGGCCGATCTGAAAAAGGCTGTGGTCCATTACAGCGTCATGGGCGGCGAAGAGCAGAAGGAAGCTGTGCGGGTGGCTTTAGCCAAGGGTTCGCGGTTCGTCCGCGCGGCCTTGGGCGAAGCGCTGCACCTTAAATACGCGCCGGAAATAAAATTTGAATTCGACCGCAACCTTGAATATGCCCAGCATATGAACGACCTTCTGACCGGCCTGGTCGACCAGGACGATGGTGAGCGGCAACCGGAGCGGAGCGACGATGACGACCAGGAATAATCAATGTCCGGTTCGCCGGCCGGTCAGTCAGGACGTTCTGTCGCTCTTTCAGGGGGCGGAAAGGGTGCTGGTGCTGACCCACCAAAATCCGGACGGCGACGCTCTGGGTTCGGCCTCCGGCTTGGCTCTGGCTTTATGCGGGCAAGGCAAGACGGCCCATATCTACCTCACCGGCAACCGCTCGGACAACCTTTTGTTTCTGGTTGAGAACCTGACCGTGCTGGAAGCGGTGGAGGAGCCGGAGCAATACGATCTGGTGGCCCTTCTGGACTGCCACGGCTTCGACCGTCTGGGGCCTGATGAAGGCCCGGCGTTGGCCGCCCTTCTGGCCGGCACCAAAAAAACCGCGCCGCTGGCGGTCATTGACCATCACCTTCTGGGTGACCGGGAGACGGCCTCTTCCACCTGGCTGTGGGATTCATCGGCTTCTTCCACCGGCGAACTGGTGACTGACCTTTTATCAGCTTTGGAGTGGAGTTATTCCAAAGAAGCGGCCGACGCCTTGTTACTGGCCATTGCTTCCGACACCGGCTTTTTCAGCCAGACCAACGCCACGTCCGGCGCTCTCGCGGCCGCTTCCGATCTGGTGGCGGCGGGCGGCAGCCTGGAGGAGGTGGATCGCCGCATCCGCAAAGACTGGCCGCCCCGGCGGCTGCGCCTGATGGGGCTGGTGCTGAATTCGCTGGAATTGCATTTCAACGGACGGGTGGCCATTATGAGCGTTACTCCGGCCATGCTGGAAGCGGCCCAGGCGGAAATGTCCGACACGGAGGATTTCGTGGAAATGGGCCGCAGTCTGGCCGGGGTGGACCTTTCCGTTTTGATCAAGGATTCCGGCGGCGGGCAGGGAGCTGTGCGGGTCGGTCTGCGCAGTCGCGGCGAGGTGAACGCCCAGGCTCTGGCCAAGTCCTTTGGCGGCGGCGGGCATCGCCAGGCCTCCGCCTACAATGATCCTTGCGCGGCCGATGCGCGTGAAGTGAAAACGCGTCTATTGGCTGTGGTGGAAAAGTATCTGTGAGGACGGAGTCCGCTTCATGAGTGCCGCCAAAGCTCCGCCGCGTCACCACGGCCTTTTGCTGATTGATAAACCGGCCGGTCTGACCAGCCATGACGTGGTCGGCCGCGTCCGCCGTCTGGCCGGGCAGAAGAGGGTGGGGCATACCGGTACGCTTGATCCTATGGCCACCGGCCTCATGGCTGTCCTTCTGGGAGCGGCTACCCGGCTGGAGCCCTATCTCACCAAGATGGATAAAACTTATTCCGGCCGGGTGCAGTTGGGTCTGACCACTGATTCCGACGACATCACCGGTGCGGAGATTAGCCGCGTTAGCGGCCCCTGGCCGGAGGCGGCGGCGGCCGAACTGGCCCTGAAAGGCAAAGTGGGGGAGGCCGATCAGGTTCCGCCCGCCTATTCCGCCATAAAAGTTGACGGCTGCCGGGCCTATAAGGCCGCCAGGGCCGGAAACCCCCTGAAGCTGGCCGCCCGGCGGGTAACGGCCTATCGCCTGGAAATGACCGGCTATCAGGCCCCGTTTCTGGATTTTATAGCCGAAGTTTCGTCAGGGTATTATATTCGGTCGCTGGCCCGCGACCTTGGGGCCGAACTGGGGCTGGGCGGTGCGCTGGCTTCTCTGCGGCGCGAGTCTGTGGGGCCGTGGGCGGTCAGCCGGGCCGTGACCCTGGAGGAACTGGCCGAATGGGGCGATGATGACTGGTCGAGAGGCCTCATGCCCCCGGCCGAAGCCCTGCCGCACCTGCCGGGTTTGACCCTTGAGGGCGATGGGGTCCGTTTCTTTACCCAGGGACGGCCGGTGCCATTGGGCGATTATGAAAATAATGTTGACAATCGCCCCATAAAAGTATTAAATGCTGAAGGTCTTTTAATCGGCCTTGGAGAAATAATTAACACTTTCCCAGAAAGAAATGAGTCCGGGCCACTTCCCGGCCGAAACCCTGGGCAGGTCGAAAGCGCCGCATCGGACCAGTCCAGTGCGGACCACGCACACGCACCCCATGGGCCTTACTTGCGGCCCATGCGGGTATTATCAACCGGAGCTGAATGAACGCCCGGGCGCCTTTTAGGCAAGGAGTTGAAAATGTCCATCACCACTGAAAAAACCCGTGAATTGATCGATACCTATCGCACCCACGAAAGCGATACCGGCAGCCCTGAAGTGCAGGTGGCCCTGTTGACCGAGCGCATCGTCAACCTCACCGCCCATTTCAAATATCATCACAAAGATCACACCTCCCGTCGCGGCCTTCTGAAACTGGTCGGCCAGCGCCGCCGTCTTCTGAATTATCTGAAAAAACAGGATATCAATCGCTATCGCGAACTTATCGGACGCCTTGGTCTGCGCAAGTAAGTTGCGGCGTAGGCGCGGGCCGGGAAAAGGTTCCCGGCCCGCATACGCCATTTTGGGTTTTGTGCGTAAATTCTGATCACCGCCGATTGTCGGATGCGGGTATATTGCCTTGCGTCCTTTACTATGTTACGGCGACAGGATTTGGAAAACCCGCCATGAACCGGCATATGTATGCCATGCTTCAGGTGCTTTTCGGGAAGAAACGGGAAGAAAAAAGAAGCCATGGATTTTGGAGAATGCCGGGAGAAATTGCCCGGGGAACCAGGGGTTCCCAACTGGCCGCTTGGAGCGTCCGGCGGGCTGAAGGAGAAAAGATGAAAGTAGAAACCAAATTCGGCGACGCCGTCGTCAGTATTGAAACCGGAAAGCTGGCCCGTCAGGCCGGCGGCTCGGTGGTGGTCCGCATGGGCGAAACCATGATCCTGGCCACGGCCGTCGCTTCCAACGACAAACGTGAAGGCCTGGATTTCGTCCCCCTGACCGTAGACTACATGGAACGTTTTTATGCCGTGGGCCGCATCCCCGGCAATTTTTTTCGCCGGGAAATAGGCCGTCCTTCGGAAAAGGAAACCCTGACCTCCCGCTTTATCGACCGTCCCTGCCGTCCGCTTTTCAACAAGAGCTGGACCTATGAGACCCAGGTCATCGCCCAGGCCATCAGCGTGGACGACAAATATGACCCCGACCTTCTGGCCATGCTTGGCGCTTCCGCCGCCCTGACCATATCGGATATTCCCTTTGACGGCCCCATTGCCGGCGCCCGCGTGGTGCGTGTTGACGGCAAGCTCATCGTCAACCCCACCCAGGAACAGCTTGAATCTTCCGACCTGACCCTGATCGTGGCCGCCAGCCGCGAGGCCGTGGTTATGGTCGAGGGCGGTTCCCAGGGGGCCAGCGAAGCTGAAATCCTGGACGCGGTCTTTGCCGCTCAGGAAGCCATTCAGCCGCTCCTGGACATCCAGATGGAGCTTCAGAAGGCCGTGGGCAAGGAAAAACGCGCGGTTGAGGAAATCGTGCGCAATGAGGAAGTGCTGGCCAAAGTGGCCGCCGATTTCCGGGCCCCCATGCTGGAAGCCCTGACCACCAAGGAAAAACAGGCCCGTCAGAAAAGCATCAGCAAAGTTAAAAAGGACGCTGTGGCCGCTTTGGCCGAACAGTATCCCGACAGCGCCGGTGATGTGGGCTATGCCGTCCACAAGCTGGAGAGCGACATCCTGCGCGGCATGATCGTCAATGAGGGCCGCCGCATCGACGGCCGCGCCTTGGATGAAGTGCGCCCCATTAACTGCGAAGTTTCATACCTCCCGCGCGCTCACGGTTCGGCCCTGTTCACCCGCGGCGAAACCCAGAGCCTGGGCGTGACCACTCTGGGCACCAGCTATGACGATCAGCGCCTGGACACCCTCATCGGGGAAACCTCAAAAACTTTCATGCTGCATTACAACTTCCCCCCGTTCTCCACGGGCGAAGTCAAGCGCCTGGGCGCTCCGGGCCGACGCGAAATCGGCCACGGCGCTCTGGCCGAACGGGCCATCCGGGCCGTCATTCCGCCGCATGACAAATTCCCCTACACTATCCGTGTGGTCTCGGAAATCCTGGAATCCAACGGCTCGTCCTCAATGGCTTCGGTCTGCTCCGGCACCCTGTCGCTCATGGACGCGGGTGTGCCCATTGCCGCCCCGGTGGCCGGTGTGGCCATGGGCCTGGTGGTGGAAGGCGAAAAAGTCATCATCCTCACCGACATTTTAGGTGACGAAGATCACCTTGGCGATATGGACTTCAAAGTGGCCGGCACGGCCGAGGGCATCACCGCCGTTCAGATGGACATCAAGATCAGCGGCGTGACCCGGGAGATCATGAGCCGGGCCCTGGAACAGGCCAGAGGCGGCCGCCTTCACATTCTGGAAAAGATGAAGACCGCGCTTTCCGCGCCCAAAACTGAAATTTCCCAGTATGCGCCCAAGATGACCATCATTGAGATCAATCCTGAGAAAATCAAGGATCTGATTGGCCCCGGCGGCAAGATCATCAAGTCCATTCAGGCTGAAACTGAAACCCGCCTGGAGGTTGAGGACAGCGGCAAGGTGACCATCTACGCTCCCACGGCCGAAAAGGCCGAGGCCGCCGTCAGTGCGGTGCGCCGCTACACCCAGGAGCCGGAAGTGGACAAAATTTACCACGGCCGAGTGGTCAAGATCATGGATTTCGGCGCGTTCGTGGAGATTCTCCCCGGCACCGACGGCCTGGTTCATATCTCCCAGCTGGCCCCGGAACGGGTTCAGCGGGTCACCGATGTGGTCAAGGAAGGCGATATGATCGACGTCAAGGTTCTGGGCATCGACAAACAGGGCAAGATTCGCCTGTCGCGCCGGGCCGTGATTGAAGAGCAATAAAATCGAGGGTGTTAAGCAAAGAATGCCAGCATCGTATCCAGTGCTTTCGTTAGCAAGCGAATTCAGATACTTAAAGCTTTGCCTTACGCATGTATCATTCGAAAGTTAACCCCCTGATAAAATCTTCCATCAACCCTGAACCAAACGCGGCGGCCACAATCCATAAATTGCGGGCCGCCGCTTTGTTATAGCGGGCTTTCCTACTGCGGAGGACTCGCAAAAAGTTAGCTTTATGACCTCTTTTTATAATAAAACCACTCTCGGCGGCGGATTGCGGGTTGTCAGTGAACGGGTTGATTCCTCTTCTTCGGTGGCGGTCGGCATATGGGTGGCCTGCGGCAGCCGGGACGAGAAGCCCGAGGAGAACGGCCTGGCCCACCTGATTGAGCATATGGTCTTCAAGGGCACGGCCGACCGCGACAAGCTGGCCATTGCCAAGGCCATCGACCATCTGGGCGGCCAGACCAACGCCTTTACCACCAAGGAACATACCTGCTTTCACACCCGTGTCCGGCCTGAGCATCTGGCTGAGGCCATAGATCTGTTGAGCGATATTTTCAACAATTCGCTATTCGCCTCTGATGAGCTGGAGCTGGAAAAAGGGGTTATTCAGCAGGAAATAGCCATGGTGGAGGACGACCCGGAAGAGCTGGCTCATGATCTGGCTTCGCTCTCGGTCTGGCCGGATCATCCTCTGGGCCGCCCGGTGGCCGGAACTCCCGAAAGCGTGGACGGGTTGGGGCGCGATTCCATCGTCTCGTTCATAGACAGGACCTACACCGGGCCGCGCATAGTCATCAGCGCGGCCGGGCAGGTCGAGCACCAGCAGTTGCTTGACCTTATCGCGGAGCGCATCAAACCGCGCTCCGGGGTGGAAGCCCGGTTCGGCGGCGGGCCGGTTTCCCGTTACGGTCTGATCGTCAAACGCCGCAAACTGGAACAGGCCCACCTGGTGATCACCTGCGATTTTCCCAGGGTTAATGACGACCGGCGGCGGGCGGCGGCTGTTCTGAATCTGGTTCTGGGCGGCAACATGTCCAGCCGTCTGTTTCAGGAGATCAGGGAACAGCGCGGACTGGTCTATAATGTTTATTCGTATTACACCGCTTACCAGGACGCCGGCGCATTGGAGATTTACGCGGCCGCCGCACCGGACCGCATTGAGGAAACCCGCGATTTGATCATGAAGGAGCTTCTGGCTCTGCGCTCGGCCCCGCCCACCAAAGAGGAACTGAACGAGGCGGTCAATTCGTCCAAAACCAGCCTGATTCTCGGCGGCGAATCAATGGACAGCCGCATGTCCCGCCTGGGCAAGAATGAGCTGATTTTCGGGCGGGCCATTGATCTGGCCGAAACTTTTTACAATCTGGAACAAGTTACCCGTGAAGGTTTGTCGGCCCTGGCTGAAGAGTTTTTCAGCGAAGGGCGAACCAGCGTTTATGTTTTAGGGCCGGTGAAAAAAACTGCCGGCGGATTGGCGGCGGTTTGAGGTTTTGTCTGTTAGCCAGCGGCAGCAAAGGCAATGCTATCTGGGTGGAAGAGGGGCCGTTGGCCGTGGTGATCGACTGCGGCCTGTCGGCTAAGGAATTCAAGGCCAGGGCGGCTATGCGCGGACTGGATTTGAAGAAGCTGAAAGCCGTCATCATCAGCCATGAGCATCGCGATCACATTCAGGGCGTGGGGCCTCTGGCCCGGTCCCTGGATTTGACGGTGATAGCCAACGCGGCGACTCAGGCGGCCTGTGCCAATTTTGTCGGCAAAGTCAGATGGGATGAGTTTGCCACCGGCGACACCATGAATTTCGGGCATCTGCGAGTTCAGACCATGTCCATATCTCATGACGCGGCCGAGCCGACCGCTTTCGTTATCGAGAGCGATTCCGGTGCGCTGGGATTGGCCACCGATCTGGGTGCGGTAACAAATCTGGTGCGCCAGCGGCTTTTGGGACTGCGTTCGCTCATTCTGGAATTCAATCACGATTATGACCGGCTGATGGAAGGGCCCTACCCCTGGCCGCTGAAGCAGCGGGTGCGCGGCCGGACCGGGCATCTGGCCAATGAAGAGGCGGCCGAACTGGCGGCCAGACTCTATCACAGTGATTTGAAGCATTTGGTTCTGGCCCATTTGTCGCAGACCAACAACACCCCGGAGCTGGCCCTGAAAGCCGCCAACCAGGCTTTGAAGGAAGTTATCGAGCCGATTGCCGCCGGGCAGGACGAGCCCACTATTGTTTTCGATCTGTAATTGTATGCGGCCATAAAAGCCGGTTCCCGGCTGGGCTGTGTGGGGGTGTCACACCCGCGCGGCGGCATAAAGCATCGGGGCTGTGAGGTGATCTTTGACCGGATTGAAATACCTGTATCCCATATTGAAAAAATACCGGCTGATGATAGCGGCCGGTTTTTTAGCTTTAATCATATGTGATCTGGCCCAGTTGACCATTCCCTCCGTTCTGGGGGGCGGCATTGACCTGATGGGGGCCGACGGCACGGTCGTCTCCGACCTCTGGCGGCCGGTGACCCGTATTCTGGGGCTGGCCCTGGTGGTGGCTGTTACGCGCTTTGGCTGGCGCAATCTCATTATCGGTTTTTCGCGCCGGGTGGAAAGGTCGCTTCGGGATCGCCTCTATGAGAAAATCGTTAAACTCTCGCCCCGCTGGCATCTGGAAAACGCCAGCGGCGACCTCATGGCCATGGCCACCAATGATGTGGAAAGCGTGCGCATGGCTCTGTCGGCCGGGATGATAAGCATAACCGACACCGTGGTTATGGGCTGCACTTCCCTTATTTTTATGATCACCATCAGCCCCACCATGACCCTGTGGGCCCTTCTCCCCATGCCGGCCATCACCCTGATGACCCACTTTTTGGGCCGCCGCATCTATCAGCTTGTTCTGGAAGTGCAGAACGTTTTCGGGCAACTGACGGAAAGCGTCCGTGAACAGCTCAGCGGCCTCCGGGTTATCCGGGCCATGGGGCTGAGTCACCTGGCCCTGGCCGAAGTCGAACGGACCGGGCGGCGCTATTTGAATATAAACGTGCGGCAGGCCACCCTGGCCGGGACTTTCTTTCCCTTCCTCCATTTTATGAGCAATCTGGCCGTGGCCCTGGTGCTTTATTTCGGCGGCCGCGAAACTATTCTGGGCCATATTTCCACCGGCGATTTCGTGGCTTTCATCACCTATCTGGCCATGCTCACCTGGCCCCTTATGGCCCTGGGCATGATTATCGGCTTCATTCAGCAGGGGCTGGCTTCGTTGAATCGTCTCGGCCGGGTCTTCTCGGCTGAGGAGGTTGAGGCAAAGACCAAAGAGCTGGTTGCTCCGGCCAAAGACACGGCGCTGGATATTGAATTTATCGATCTCAGTTTCAAATATCCCACCAGGGAAAAGCCCGCGCTCAAAAATATCAGCCTGTCCCTGGCCCATGACCGCGTCACCGCCCTGATAGGGCCCATGGGCAGCGGCAAAAGCACTTTGGCCGCTTTGCTCCCGGCCCTCTATGAGGCCGCGCCGGGGACGCTCAAGGTGGCGGGGCGATTTGTGGAGGAGTGGCCGTCCGCCGATCTCCGGGCCCGCTTTGGCTACGTGCCGCAGGACGGCTTCATGTTCAGCGGCACCCTTTTCGATAACCTGGCGTTCGGAAAGCCGGAAGCCACGGAAGACGAGGCCATGGCCGCCGCCGCCGTGGCCGGTCTGGCCGATGATATTCTGGGCTTCCCTGACGGATTGAACACCATGGTCGGTGAAAGGGGTATCACTCTTTCAGGCGGGCAGAGGCAGCGTCTGGCCCTGGCCAGGGCCCTTCTGATTGATCCTGATTTTCTGATTATGGACGATACCCTCTCGGCCGTGGACGCGGCTGTGGAAACGGAGATTATGTCGCGCCTCTTGCCGCTGAGGCGGGAGAGGGGAGCGTTGATCATCAGCCACCGCCTCTCCAGCCTGATGGGGGTGGATAGAATTGTGGTGCTGGAAAACGGGCGCGTCACTGATGTGGGGACGCCGGCGGAGCTTATGTCACGCGAGAGTTATTTCAAGCGTGTGCGCGAGCTGAATCAGTTTGAGGAATAAGAAAGGGGCTTGGTGATGGTTGAAGATGAAGTGAAACGCCCCTTAGGCGGGGATTTGAAGCTTCTGGGCCGCCTTTGGCCCATGATAAAGCCGCTGAGGTTGATCATAGCCCTGGGCGCGGTTATGGTTTTTGTGGCCGCCATGGCCAGTGTGGCCCTGCCTTATGCCACCCGTCTGGCCATTGACCGCTATATCGTCCCGGTGGGTCCGATGGTGACCATGCCGGAGGGGACTGAACTGCCTGAACCGCTCCGGCGGGCTCTTGATTCCGGCCACTCCGTTTCCAGCGGGGAAAGCGGCGTGTTCTTCCTGAAGCCGGAGGCGGTGGAGCTGTTGGACAAGCGGGAGGAAGAGGCTCTGGTGGCCGGGGGCTATCTCAGCCGTGAACGCTATTATGTGCGCCAGTTAAGCGGCGGCGAGGGTGAAAGCCGCATGCAGACTCTGGCCATGCGCCGCCCGGATCTGGTCATGGCCTGGCCGGGACTGTTGGCTGTGGAGGAAAAGAATCTGGCCGAACTCCCGGATGTGGTCATCTCCACCTGGCGGGCGGCCGATCTGGACGGATTGAAGCAACTGGCCCTGGTCTTCGCCCTTCTGATGTTTTTGGGCTATATTTTTGAGTTCGGCCAGCGGGTGGTTCTGGAAACGGCCGCCCAGCGGCTGTCGCTGGATTTGCGGCAGAGAATCATGGCCCACCTTTTCAGCCTCAGCCAGTCATTCTTCGACCGCCACCAGTCGGCCCGTCTGACTTCCCGCGTCACCAATGACGTCAATAACCTGTCCAACCTCACCAAAACCAGTGTGGCCACCCTCTTTAACGATCTGGTGAGCCTCTTGGTGATTGTGGTGATCATGTTTTCGCTCAGCCCCAAGCTGGCTCTCATCACTGTGGCTTTCACCCCGTTCACGGTGATTTTGTCATCTTATTTCGGAAAAATGTCCCGGGCTGTTCAGCGCGACCTCAGGGCCCGGCTGGCCATCATCAATCAAAGTTTTGCTGAAACCATCGGCGGCATCAACATCATTCAGGCCTTCCGCCGCGAGGCCAGGAATACCGAACTTTTTGAAAGCCTCAACTATCAGAACTATCTGGCCGGTTTAAAGCAGATGAGAATACACGCCGTGTTCGTGCCGCTGATTGATGTTTTCGCCTCACTGATTCTGGCGCTGGTCATCTGGTACGGCGGCGGGTCGGTGCTGGCCGGAACTCTAAGTCTGGGCGTAGTGGCCGCCTTTATCGGTTACGCACGACGCTTTTTTCAGCCTATTCAGGATATGGCGGAAAAGCTGAACATCTTTCAATCGGCCTTCGCCTCACTGGAGCGTCTGACAGAACTTCTGGACGAGGACGATAAGATCGAAACGCCTGAAAACGCTCTCCAGCCGGTCAATCCTGGCGGCGGAGTTGAATTTTCGCACGTCAATTTCCGTTATCTGCCGGAGGGACCGCTGGTCCTGAAAGACATCACTTTCAAAATAGCGCCCGGCGAGTCCGTGGCCCTGGTCGGGCAGACCGGCAGCGGCAAGAGTTCCATCATCAACCTGATTCAGCGGGCTTACGATCCCGAATCAGGCGAAATCCTGTTTGACGGCCTGCCGTTGAAAAAGCTGGATCTGAAAGCCCACGCCGCCCGTCTCGGCCTGGTGACTCAGGACGTTTACCTCTATTCCGGGACGGTCATGGACAATCTGCGTCTCGGCCGCACCAACCTGACTGACGATGAGATCAAGGCGGCCTGCCATGCCGTGGGGGCTGATTACTTCATCGAACGGCTGCCCCACGGCTATGACGAGCATCTTGGGCCGGGCGGTAGGCATCTGTCGGCTGGTGAGCGTCAGCTTCTGGCCTGCGCCCGCGCTCTGATTGAGACGCCGGAAATCATCATTCTTGACGAGGCCACCGCCGCCGTCGATTCAGAGAGCGAAGCGCTGATAGAGCGGGCTCTCTCCACCCTGTTTCAGGGCCGCACCTCCATCACCATAGCCCACCGGCTGGCCACCATCCGCCGGGTGGACCGAATTCTGGTTTTGCACAACGGACGGCTTATTGAAGAGGGGAGCCATGATGAACTGGTGGCGAAGAAGGGGGCCTATTACCGTCTGGCCCTGTTGCAGGGACTGACCCACGAACTGGTGGATTAAACGGCTGAAACACATGGAATCAAAAATGGCGGCCTCATTCAAATGAGGCCGCCCTTTTTGCGGTTATTTATGAGAATAAGCTCCGCCTTTAGAATTCTTGCTGCTGCTGTTGCTGATGGCCCTGCTCTCGGCGTTCTGTTCCTGCCGGGCCTTATGAAGCGACAAATCATTATACTTCTTGATCGGGGACCGTTTGGTCTGAAGCTTAAGATCCTTGGCGGTTATTTTGGCCGGCGGCGGGGGCTGTTCAGCCACAGCTTCCGCGGCAACAGCCTTTGGGGGCGCTTTCCTGTGGGCGGCCGGGGTTGATTTATTCGAACAGCCGCTGATCACAAAAAGTGAGATGGCCAACACTATCAGTAAATGTTTCATGATCAATCCTCCGCTGATTCTGTTGCCCTGATTTTATCATAAAATAAGGCTGAACTGAACCACTGGCTAATTTGGCCGCAATCATCGGGGCTTACTCGGTGTAGAGTTCCCGCAGCCTTTTCACGTCGGCTTTCAGTACGTTGGCAAGGTAATTATCCAGCCCTTTATATTGCTCATTGATAACCTTCAGGGCCGCCTCCAGATATTCCGGCTCCACCCTGACCAACGGGGCCATATATGGATGGCGCTCCACCAACGGAGCGTATTTTTCCCTAAGGCATTCGGTGGAGAGAAGGTAGTCGGCCATGATAAGGTCCATACCAACTCCCAGGGCCGTTAAGAGCAGCATGGCCGCAAAACCTGTGCGGTCTTTCCCGGCCGTGCAGTGAAACAGAAGGGGAGCATTATCTTCTTCGGCGGCCATCGCCAGGAAACGCGCGAAAGTTTCATGAAAATCAGTAGCCAGCTTTTCATTGATCCAGGGCATCATTACAAGACCGTCAGGCTCCTGGCCGCTTTCGATTACTTCCTTCATACTGCCGATGACTATCGGCAGGCGCACCGCCCGTTCCACCGAAGAGGGCAGCCGGTCCGGTGATTCCCGCACCTCACTGTCGTCCCTGAAATCAATAAAAGTTTTCAGCGGGATTTTCGCCATCTTTTCAAGATCAGTATCCGATAGGTTATTGAGGTCGCCGGAGCGGAACAAGCGTCCCCACTTGACTTTCCGGCCGCCGGCCGCCGGGTATCCGCCCAGGTCACGCACATTGTAGGCCCCTTCAAAGTCGAGCAGGCGGCCGGGCTGATTGACATATGATTCTATGCTGTTCATTTTCTACTCCTGACATGGTTTTCAAACCATAACCCCGAAGAATAGCAGAAATGAACATAATTGGCCATAGCCGGGCTATCGCTCGAAACGGCAAAGGTAAAACTCGGCCGTGCGGGCGAAAATTTTTACGAAAGGCACTGACGTCGCTCGTAATTTTCTCGTATTCCCGGCCGGGTGACAGTGGCGGAGGTTTGTAGGTCCGTGCCCGTCCGGGGAGCAAAATTACGAGCGACTTACAGAAAATTTTTCGCCCGCACGGCCTGGTCAGTGTCGGCGTTTGGGTGGGCTGCGGTTGGGGGTTCTTTGTCATGAGCCAACAATGTCCAGGAGGGCGGGGCGGTGAGATTTCTCCAGAGGGGACCACGATTTTTGCTCCCCGGACGGGTACGGACGTACAAACCTTTTGTGAAGCCCCCCGGCCGGGATCAGAGAAAAATCGGGGGCAACTATGGAGATATCTCACCGCACTGCCCTCCGGGTTTTACCAAAGGTTCTTTGCACGCGATTGCTGACACTGGACAAATCAAGCTGATATGAGCATAATATCCTGTGTCTGAAAACAAAGGAGTGGTGCTGTGAAAAATATGAAAACAAAGATACCCTTTCTGATTACTCTGGCTCTTCTGTTTTTACCGTTGACGGCCTTGGCGCAGGAAGATTTTAAACTTGGCGGAAATTATATGGAACTGCCCGCACCGGCCACGCGCATCAATCCCGATGACGCGCGCCTGGAGGTGACTCTGTTCCTATGGTATGGCTGTGGAGCCTGTTCCCTGGTTGATCCCATTTTTGAGGCCTGGGCTGAAGAGCAGCCGGAAGATGTGGCCACCCGGGTGCTGCCTACCACCTGGGTCGAGCCTTGGAACATGCATGCGCGTATTTTCATGACTCTGGAAGAGATGGGGCTGGAGAAAGACTTGCATAGAAAAGTTTTTGAAACTTTTAAAACCCGCGAGGGCATGCCCCGGTCTGAAGATGATCTGCCCGCTTTCGCCAAAGCCATGGGGCTGGACCCCGAGACTTTTATGAAAACATATAAATCAAAAGAAGTCTCCGGCCGCATGGAATGGCTGGATGGTATTCTGAAAGTTTATAACCCGGACGCCGTGCCCGCGATTGTGGTTGACGGACGTTATCTGACAAATCTGGGGCTGGTGGAAGATCCGTCCCGGTTTATGGAACTGACCGGGCAGCTGGTGGAAAAAGTACGCCAGGAAAAAGCGGCTGAAAAGTAGGGCGATTACACTATACAAAAAGCCGGGGTCATATCAGCCCCGGCTTTTTTATATGACTGTTCCGACAAAAAAAGATCGCAGAAAATCTGTTCCGTCATGGTAAAGATTAAATTATCAGGGAAGTCAAAAGAGTTGAAGAAGAGAGGGTATTTATGTAAAATAGTGGGGTGAGTGAGGGGATTTGAACCCCCGACAGGCTATGCCAATCATAGCATTTAACTGGCCTGATAACGAACTGATAACGTTATCAGGCACAGTATTGATATTAAACCCCCAACCCCTTGAGCACATAATTGAGCACAGCACTCAAAGCAACGGCGGCGCCGGCCACCTTGGCCTGATTGAGCTCAAGCTTCTGGACCTTGTCCTTCAGCCGGGCCAGACAGGTGTCCTGGCGGGCGCAATCCTTATCTTTGGCGTCCAGCCGGGCCTCTATCTGGGCCAGCACGTTCATGTTTTCGTGAATCAGCTCTTCCAGCTTGTCCATAGTGGTTTCCAACTTGTCGAGCTTTTCCCACAGCTTATTGGTGTCGGTGTCAGTCATTTGTCCTCCAAGGCGGCCAACTCTTCACGCAACGGCCCGGCCTTAGCCTCATGTTCAGCCTTCCTGGCCAGAGCGTATTCATCACCCACCGCCAGATTGGCCAGAATGCGCGGCGTGAGGTATTCAGCATCGAGTGCGTCCAGTTCGCTCTTGATCTCAACGGCGCGTTCCTTATCCGTGGCCAACTCACCCAACCCCCCACCGTAAAAGCGGATGGTTTCCCGCAGATAATCCAGGCAGGCCACCTGATCGTTGTGCCGCAGTTCCACCATCATGTCTTCATCGGGCATTTCCGTGCGATCAAGCCACCGGGCTTCCTTAAAGCCCCAGATTCTTCCATCGGCTATCAGCCAATAGTAATTTTTGTCATTCATAGTATCCTCCCATAGCGGTCTCGGCGATTCCTGATATTGTGCCGGGTATGCCTTCAGCCCCAAGTCCAGTGCTGATTACTCCATAAGTTCCGGCATAATATCGTCTGCCGGTTGCTTTGCCGGTAAAAGTGGTCCCGCCGAAGTACATGTAATACCCAAGAAGCCCGCGCACCACATCAGCCTTGGCGATAAAGTCATTGAGCTGGATAGTGGTGTTTTTCCAGGCCGCAACGATACTCCCTTCCGTGGCGGCATATATAGCCACTTCGGCGGTTCCGCTGAATTGAATCAGGCCGCTGATATTGATTAATGCTCCATCGACAGCGCGGAGCAAAGCACTCGTATTCGCGCCGGAAGAACGGAAATCAGCGTTATAAACCTCCACCCTGGCCAGCGCCCCGACCGTCAAGGCGGTGGAAATGAAGTTCTGAAGCCTGAAGTCCGACATTTTAGAGTAAATGTGTATCTGGCCGAAATTGGCCGGATTGTTGATATCGGCGCTGTCGATAATGACCCGGCCCGAATAGGTGTCGGCCTCGGATACGGTCATAGTATAGCTGCCGGGGGCGAAAAGGACTGTGACGGTGAACCCGGCCTGATCGATACTCTTCAGAAACTTGTCGGCCCCGGTCCACGATTTCAGTGGGGCGGTCTGGCTGCCGTCATTGTTGTCGCTGCCGGTCGAGCCGTTGACGTAGAGAGTGAAGTTTTTGGTCAACCGGTTGCGGATTTTTGAACCGAACAGCCCGTCAATGTCTGCCTGGATTTTTTGCTGAAGAGCGGGGTGCAGACCATCGACAAGTGCATTGTTGTGGGCAATGATATCTCCGCCCTGTCCACCTGATGTTTCAAGTTCCTGCCGAATGTGCTCATACTGACGCAAAAGATCGGCTACATCTAAGCCAAGCTTGTCGGCTATGGCCTGAATTTTGGCCATGAAAGTGGCCACTTCCTGAGAGGTTAACGTCATTTAAAAACTCCCGTAAATTTTTGAAATTGTTCTAGTGCTGGTCAGGCCGTTGACCACGGCCGCATTCGCCCGCCTCAAGGCTCCCAGAGTGGCCACCCACAATCCCGGCTCCAAAGCTGAAAAAGTAACTTTCACCTCTTCCATGCTGACTTCCAGTCGGGCGGCATCGGCGGCGGCAGAGGAAGCCGACAGTGAAGCGGAATCGGCTGAGGCTTTTGAAGATGAAGCTGAGGCGGCGGCATTGGAGGCCGATTGAGCGGCAGCGGAAGCTGATTTGCTTGCCGCACCAGCCGAAGCGGCACCCTGCCGGGCAGACTCTTCACTGGCGTTCTGACTGGCCAGTGCCTTGTCTGCCGCCTCTTCTGATCGGTCGGCGCTGGCGCTTGAGTCTACGGCGGCCGCCTGGGCGTCATCGCGAATCTGGAGAAGGGTTTCATAGGTAACCTCATTTTCGTTCAGGCTCTCGGGAGCAACCACGGCCCGGTTGACCCGTTCGGCTATTTGCTGAATTTGTAATTCCAGATTGTCGTCAGAACCCTCAAGCGTCTCGGCGTTGAACCGGCCGCCGTTGACCAGGTCCATAGGCTGGACATAGGGAACCGTCCGCAGGATGGTCAGCTTTACCCCTGGCCTGATCGGCGCGGCGGTGGTGACGTAAACCGAAGCAGTCCCGGCTCCGATCACCTGGAAGCCGCTGTCCATTTCCGTCTGCCGCTCGTTCTCCCACAGGTAGAGATGGATGTGGGCCGGATTGGCCACCGGGAACGGCACCGGAAAACGGCTGGCCGCTCCGTCGCCCAGGTACTGCACTTTGTTGTATGGACTTTCTACTGTCATAAACCTTCCTTAACCTTGGCAACTTGCCAATCAGACTGGCTTGAAGTATCATTAAATGAGAGGTGAATTTATGAGCGACAATGCCAAGATCACGACCAGCGCTTCCGCTTCTTCGGCTTTCAATGCCTTGATCAGTCAACTTGTTAATTTGAATATTGACTTCGACCAGGAAGAAGACGGCCGGGTCATTGCGGAGATAGAATCATTACCCGGCTGTATGGTCTACGGAGCAACCCGTGATGAGGCTCTGCGCCGGGTTCAGGCTCTGGCCCTGCGCGTCATTGCGGACAAGATTGAACATGGGGAGATGGATATCCATGAGCCAGTGGCCGGCCATTAAGGCCCGGCGGCTTCTGGCCGCTTTGAAAAGAATTGGCTGGTCTGAGAAACGTGCCCAGGAAGGTTCCCACCTGACACTGTGTCGCGAAGGTTGGCCCGATTTCACCTTCTCTTTCCATGACAGTGAAGAGGTCGGCCCTCGGATGCTGGCCCGTGTGGCCAAAAAGACTGGGCTTGAGCCGTCTGATCTTTGATGTCGTGATCTCTTCATTTTTATCACCTATACTGTTTGATCTTTTCCAGGGCGGCTTCAATAGAGGCCGCCTCTGTTTTTGCTCAAAATCTCATGTGTCATTGAGTACCTCCTTTCTTGTTTCATAGGCAAAAACGTGATACGATTGGTTAAAAATTATGGGGTGTACTATGAATGCTGTAGACTATGTTTCTGCCATATTGGCAGCTTACATATTTTGTGGTGTTGTCCGTTACCTTCTGGACTCGGCGGAACCTGCCATAAGATCTTCACAAGCTGTTCGTGAACGTAAAGTATTGCGATGTATATTGCTTTGGCCTATGTCCAATGTTCAAAGTGATTTTGTGCCGCTAGCCGTAAGGGACCGCATTTTTTTATCCATGTCTAGGTATGGGGCCGCAAGGTTTTTTATTATTGTTTTTTTGGCGGCCTTACCAATGCTCACCCCCTTTTTCTTTATTTTTTTATATTTAAGATATATCGATATTAATGGATGGTTATTTTGGGCATTGCCCGTTGGGTTTATGATTTTAAGTGCTCTGCCTTTGATAAATATCGTGACAATGTTTGTATTCTTCTTGACCGGCTTTCTGGTAAATATTCTTTGGTTATTCTGGGCACCAGTGGTTAAACTTTTTTTGCCCAACATTAAAAATGAAAATGGACTTTAAGGTCACCTGTCATATTTTCTGTCCAGTCATCATTTTTATTAATTAAAGGGCGTTAAACATCCATAAGCGATGTTTATGCTCTTTTATTTTTGTTTACCTCCTTTCACCATCGTTTAGCACCTATCAGCTAAGAATATGATTGTTTAACATTGACAGTGCCATTTTAGTGTGTAATACTGCTGTTTACGGTGCTGAAAACACCAGAAGGCGGTCGCACAACCGCTACTGTGCTTTTTTTGTGTCCAAAATTTATATTGCCGGGTGTGGACGGATAAAATACCTTCGGGAAAGAAGTCCGCAGCTCCTTCTGCTGTTTTCAGCACCCGGCATTTCTCTAATGAAAAGAAAGAAGGTTTTCTATGTCCAATCCAAACACTCCAGTTATCACTCTGTCTGACAATCAACTCCGTACTCTTTCCACTGATGTCGCCGCTTATTTTGGTAAGCAGCACAAAGATGTCTTGCGTCAAATTCGCCAAATCATGGCTAACTGCACGGAATTGTTCAACGAGCGCAATTTTGCGCTGGTTGAAATCAAAGATGCCAAGGGCGAAATGCGGCCGTCTTACTCCTTGACCAAAGACGCTTTCATGCTGGTGGTCATGGGTTTCACCGGCCATAAAGCCATGCAATGCAAGCTGGCCTACATTGAAGAATTCAACCGAATGAGATCCGAACTTTCTAAACCTGCCGCTCCCGCTCAACCTGAAACCCCTTTGAATGATCATTCCCCTGATACCAGCCTTTCTTGCTCTACCGAGTCTCACCTGGAAGAGTGTGATAAATTGCTCATTGACTGCCGTCACTCTATTGGTGATTTGAGCAATGTTCGGATTGAAATTTCTCTATACTCTGAGCCAGGCTCAAGAGTTGAGAAAATAAAACAGCTTCTCCGTTCTGCGGCTTGATCTGGCCTTGGGGGCGGCTTCGGCCGCCCCTCTTGTTTTGGTGCCTGTTTTCATGCTATGCTCACTTTAAAACTTTGTGGGGTGTGGTGTGAAAACTTTATTGCTGGCTATAGTTTTTGTGTTTTACTGTTCTCCTGCTTGGGCGGATGATGACTATGTCTTTCGCAAGGTTAAGTGGGGGATGAGTATGCAAGAAGTAGAAAACACTGAAAAAAATCAGCCAGATGCATTATTGCTACAGAGATCTCTTGCGCCTCTACTTGGCCCAAATGCGACTGGTCTTGACTATATTGCAGATGGATTTGGAGAAAGGGGACAAGTTGGGTATATTTTTAACCATAAAATTAATGGATTATCGCAAGTTACGATAGCATACCCTCCTTCCAGTTTTGGACAAAACACAGCCGATGACTCCTTGGCTGAACTTGAAAAAATTATTACTGCAAAATACGGCCCCTCGTTGCCACCCAAAAAATTAAATATAAAGGGTTCTAGAAGTGAAACTTTTTGGAGAACTGATCATGGTGTTATCGCTCTACAAGTTTTTACACCTGAGCATGAAGGTATTTTTTCAGAACAAGTAGTCGTAAACTTTTTATACGTCACACAATAAAATCTTTTCTCACTTTGGACTCTCCCGAACCAACAGCCGATAAAAAGCCTCAAACCCTTCATTGTCGTCCCAGTCTTCAGCACCCTTCAGGGTGGTAGTAATCTGGCTGGTGGGTAGACCCGTCACCGGCCCGACACCGCGCAGTATGCGACTGACCCCTTTAATGGTCTCACCTTCCGCGATATCCACCACACCGCCCGGCGCTTTGAGCATTGATTCCATCGAGCCAAGAATCGGCGCGGGCTGGAAACGATAACTGTTGCCCAGGAAATAACTGATCGCATCTTTGACCACCGGCATGCCGCCGACGGTGTAACTCGTCGCATTTTTGGCTATGTCGTTCCAATCCTCTTCATCATCTGGCCACCCTTCCTTAATAACGGCTTCCAGAAAGGCTGGGATCAGAGCCAGCAGCAGGGCGGTACGCCCGGCCTGATATGTCCCTTTCAGGTAGTTGCCTTTTTTGAAGTCGCCCTTGGTCTGATGGAATTGCTCCCAGATAATATTCTGGGTGGCATTGAAGAAGGTGGAAAACATAGTGATGAGCTTCCCGGCTTCGCCAAAACCCCATCCGCGCTGGGCATAGCTCAAATCTTTGCTGGCCCCGGTCGGCTGGGTCGTGCGGACAATAGCGTCCGCATAGCTCACCGCGTCAGCTTCGTTTTTACCCTCTTTGGTTGCTTTCAGGTATGCGCCAAGCCAGACCGGGTAAGTGGCTGCCAGGTCAAGCACAGCTATGCCTTTGAACATATGCTCGGTCATCTTCTCGCCTAAACTCTCCTGCAGGGGACTGTGAGTGGTCAGTGCGTCCTTGATGTCGCGGTCATAAGAGCCCTTGATGCGGTTTTTCATCTGCACGGATTTGGAATCGATCATGGCTTTGACTTGCCGGATATGATCCGGCATTCCATAAAATTCTTTAATGCCCACCGCCGTCCAGGCTGCTCCCAGCTTTTGTGCACTCTGGGAAATGCCCGTCCCTTGGCAAATCATCACGCTTACTTTCAATCCCATAGCCGCGGCCGAAGTGTTGCCGCGAAATTTTCTTAATATCCTGGCCATACCGGAATCACCCACTTGTTCCGGCCGGGCTATCTCCTGAAGCCACCTTTTCATCTGCAACCAGTAATTCCCGCCAAGGGCGGAGCCGATAGCCTCCCGCACGTCTTCCCTTTTAATAATCCGCCAGACGTCGCTCACTGCCTCACGGTGGGTAAGATCGTGAATGTTTTCGGTCAGGCTTCGGGTCAAAACGTCAAAGCTGAGTTTGGGCACCAAATCTTTATAGGTGCGCCCTGAACGCTCAACAGTGGCGCTGGCCCTTGTGTTGGGGCTGGATGCGAAGAGGGTGGGCGAGTTAGTGGTAATGTCGGCGGTTTCCTTTATCTGGGCGGCCCGGCTGCTCATGCTGGAATCGAAGACGAGCGGGAAGTAGCCGCCGCGCATCAATCCGAAGCGAGTCAAAACCGGGGCTGCCTGTACTTTGGCCAGGGGAACACCTTTGGTGCGCAGGGTTAAGTCATTTAAAAGCGGGAACATTTCATTATCCATGAAGTCCCATAGCGACTGAATCAGGCTCCATTCTTCTTGCGTCAAAGTATCCAACAGCGCCTGATACTGCATATCGGTCATCGGGGTGCCGTCGGGGCCTAATTTATAGTTTCGCAGGGCTCTCATATTCTGCTCATTGCCCACGCTGAGCCCGGCCACGAGAAGCTGTTCCCGGCTTAAAACGAAATTCTGGGAAGAATCACCGGCCACTTCGATGGTTACTTTTTCAGACCTCATCTTTCTCAAGCGCTTCAAGCCGATGGTTGATTCAATTATTGGCTTCAGCTTGTTATCAATGATATCTTCGGTCAAAAGGGTGGCCCGGTCATAGGCTCTGTTTATCTGATCATAGATAAGTTTCTGTGCCGTGCCGCCATATTCACCTCCGTCAAGGCGTCGGGCCATAGTCTCAACCTTGATTATGCCTGACATATAGCCACTGAGAGCATCCAGAATCCCACGCCCGAAAGACTTTCCGGCGGCGGCTTCATTTAACAGTTCCTGGTGATTTTTTGAGGAAGCCAGATCATTATGGGCCGCAATGCTTTTTATAAGATCACCGGCCGCTGTATCTTCCGACATTAACCGGCCGTTAACTCTCACCTGTTGCTGGCGGCGGCCGAAAAATAAAAGGCTGGTCACTGCGTTTTTGAGTTCGGTAAACTGGTTGTAATCCAGGCTCCGCCATGTTTTGCGCTGTCCGGCCCGGCGGCCGGTTTCCCACACAGGCAGATTGCCGTCCAATACCCAATCAGGCACGGCCACCGATAGGCCGTCCGCTTCCAGGTTGTTGACGAAGCTTTTAAGGTCTGTCTCGGTCGAAACCGGCTTACCCAGTCCGAACATTGAAAGCATGTTTTTAATCTGCCCATGATATTCCGGCAGAATACCGCCGGGGCGTTTTATATCGGCTGTCTTCTGTTTGATAATGCGCTGCCACTGAGCAACGGTTTTATCCATTTCCCGCTGACGCTCAGCCGCTGATTTGATTTGCACCGCCAGTTCCAGGCGTTTCTCCAAAGCTTCGGCGCGGGCTTCATTGCGGCCGGCATAATAACCTTCCACCCCGCCGCGCTTATAGCCCTTGGCCTTGCCGTCGTCTAAACCTTTCCCATATCCGGCCCGCTCCCCGCTACGGGCGGCCCGCACCTGAGCTTTAAGGCTGGCTTTCAGATCTGCCATATTCTGGGCCGCGATTTCATCAATGGGCTTGATTCCGGTTTTGCGGTCAATAAATTTTTTGATATCCCGCCAGCTCCGGTTCTGGTATTTACTGCCGGGGTCACCCATAAATCTGGCCCACAGGTTGCGCTCCATTTCCCATGCATCCAGTTCAGCGTCAGTAATAATGGAATCGGAATCAAAGTATCGCTCAAACAACGCTTCCTGCTCGAAAATATAAGCGTCAGTCAATTCTTTGATGGAGGGGGTGCTGATGATCGACTGATAAAAATCATCAGCGGATTCAAAACCATATTCCTCCGCCATTTCATCAATGCCAAGTTTACTGTCTTTCTTCACAATGCCAGGCCGACGTCTGTTGATTTCACCGGCGACAATACCGGCGGCGGCCAGGCTCTGAGGGTTAATCCCACCCCGCTGGACAATTTCAACCAACCGCTTCTGGCGCGGGTCAGCTTTGGCAGCTTCCAGACCTTCGCGTTTCCACTGGTGCCTCATGCGCTCATGCTCACTATTGCGGAAGCTGATGATTTCCTCTTTGGCCGCCTCACGGCCTTTGGTTACAGCCGCTTCGTATTCGGCCATAGCCCGCGGGTCCATATCATACATGTCGGCAGTGTCGAAAGTGGGCTCATTTCGCCAGCTTTCCACCGCCAATTCCGCTTCAGTCGCCAACTGCCGATCAAAGACCCGGCGCACGTCATCGGAAAGAGGCTCACCTAAGTTTCGGAGGCTTTCGTATATTTTCAACAGCCAGTTTTTCATTTGGCTAAAAATGTTCTTCAAAGCCTTAACCGGGGCTTTCCCTTCCATGAAATACTGCTCAAAAGCCCTGGCCACCTTCTCATGAGCCTCCACGGTCCATTCACCGTCTTTAATTCCGGCCCAGTTTTCCAGGGTTTCCATGTCAGCTTTCAATTGGTTGTGGGCCTCCATGTCAGCGATCTGGTCAAGCGGCAGAGATAAAATATCCTGTGCCATTTTTATGAAGGTGTGCTGAAATTCATGAATGGCCGTGGAAGCATCGGCCGCTTCAGTGAATACAATGCGAAGTGAGCCGTCAGCCAGAAAGTCCAGGCGGCCTCTGGATCCTTGATCGGATTCGGATTGATAAAGGGATGACAGATCATCCGGCAGACGGGTGCCGCGCCGCTTGACTTTTTCCAGCAGATCAATTATTTTAAAATTGTATTGGGAATCCATAGCGGAGCTACTTGAAGTCGTATCCAAAACGGCTTCCGAACTCCAGGTCGCTGGATTTCCATCATTCTGAAGGGATTCCATAGCGGGGCTCGAAGCTGATTCAGTTTCTCCACTCCATTTTGCTGGAATCCCTTCTGTTTTTTTTAGGGAATGCCCATAATAATTAAGCTCTCCATTTTCTCGACGTTTAACAGTAATTTGGGCGGCAAATAAATCATTATCTATTTTTACGGGGGCATATAGGAAAAGTATACCTGATGATTGTCTGCCTGACCTAATATCAGGGTCTTTCCTAACCCATTGACCAGAAGACAGCATTTCTAACAGAACTTCAAACGCTTTCAAGTCGGCCTGGCTCGGCCGATGACGCAATGTCTCCCTGATTCCGGTATTGGTAATTCTTATAGACTCACCTAAATCAGCATTTTCTACAACTTGTTGCGAATATGCAGAGGCAATAAGTTTAGCCTGATCATAGGTTATATTATTGTCAATCAAGCCACCGTCGATAACCCTAACCGGGGCAAGGTCTTCCATGCCGGTTCTGAATTCAACCCTGGAATCGGTGGCCGGAATATGGGCCGCTTGCTGAAGACTGTCGCGACTCCCTGAATTATCCAGCATCCCTCTCATAAAGGTGACGTTGTTGATCAGGCTGTCAGCCTTAACTCCAGTGATTCTGGCCAGGTTGCCGGCCATGCGTGACCAGACGGCCGCTTCCCGGCGGGCAAAGTTTTTATTGCGCCCGGCGGCGATCAGATTATTTTCCAACTCCATCCGCACTTTTTGTGAGACATCAGCATCAGCCCGTTCCACAATGGCGGTCGGCGGGCCCATGTTTTCCAAATCCATCCGCATCTGTTCAGTCAACTGAAGTGGTTCAACCGTCAGGGAATTGGCAACCTGTTCCCACAGCGGGTTGTTGATTACTTCGGGGAGGCCATTTAAATCCAGCAAAATATCAGTGCCATTATCGATAGCCTCGGATAATTGCTCAACCGAAACACCAAGCGGCGCCAGAAAACCTGATTCAATGTTTTCCCATTCCGGCGATCGGTTCTCAAGAGTGGATTGAAATAGGCTGTTGAGCGTTTCTGCGTTGACATAAGCCCTTTGCTCTCCGAAGCGTTCCAATACACCACGCATTACTTCCGGCTCGGCGGAGAGCTCCTGATCATTGCGAATGATATCGGTGGCTGATTTAATCTGACTTCTTAATTCAGCATTGGCCCGGCTAATCGTATCAATATGAAGTTTCCGCACGGCCGCTTCTTCACCATAATTGATAATTTCTTCTTGCTGATTGTCAGTTAGAGGGGTGGCGTTTTCACTTCCGGTAGTCAGCTTGGTGGTTGATATCTGCCTTTTTTCTGCCAAAGCTTGTGCACCTGGACCGATAAGGCCGATGCCCGAACCACCCCAAACAGCCTGCCAAGCTCCGGCCAAGGCAGATTCGATCATTTCATCCCATTTTGGTACAGAGCTGTAATAGCCGCGTCCACCATAAGCACGATTATATAGAGTAGCCGACATCATGCGGCTGCCGACTTCCACCGGCCCTTCTTGTAATCCTTCGGTAATAATTTCCGGCACAGTATGGGCGACTGAATTGACGGCCAGACGAGTTGCTATTCCTCTATAGCTTTTTTCAGCCAGGAGAGCGGTGATTTGGGCGGCGGTTTTTGGGGCTGCAGAGTGTGCTGCCGAACCAATAGCCCTCCTAACACCGGGGCCAGCCCCACGAATCATATAACCCGCGCCAAGCCGTTCGAGGATGAAAGAGGGGACGGCCGTAAAAAAGAATGCGCGGCGGGCCAATTCCTCATCTTTCATTTCATCCGGCTGGGCCAAATAAGCCTCCCAAGCGTTGGCGCCACCGGCCGAACCGGCCAAGGCCAATGATGAACCCTTTAACCACCCGCCAGTAGCTGTGAACACGGAACCCGGCCCAGCAATTGCCCCGGCGACTCCACCGCCCGCAGCTCCCAACAGAGCTTCGGGTGACATGCTAGCCAAAAGCATTCCGCCGCCGGTGTCGCCAAAATTCACCAAAAACTCACGAAATAACCTGGCCACAGGCCCGGCATCAAAATTCAAGGCTTCCAGAAAATCTGCGTCTTCGGCCCTCTGAGCCATCATGGAGAACATTTCAGCCTGGAATTGAGGATCAGAAAAATTCCAAAGATTCATCTGGGCATGACGGCCATACAGATAATTCCTACCGCCGCGCTTCCCGCCCAACCAGGTTGCCCCGACCGGGTTTGAATAAAGGACCTTTTCCAGTAGGCCAATTTTTTTAGCCTTGGTGCCCAACAACCGCTGAAAAGCCGGAATGGTCAAAATGTCGGTAGTTTTGGGATACTGCTTAAGAAAATCCCACTGCTCCACTAAGTCTGAATTTTTATCGGCCAAAACAGGTGGGAAATTGGCACGCTGGTTTTCCGGTAGTCTGGTGATAACGCCCTTGACCTCTGCCAAGGCCGCTGCCGGTTCAAGATTTTCGGCCAGTGTGCGGGCTCGGTCAAGGTCTTCTATAGTGGCCGGTCCTGTTGCACGCTCATATCTGGCTTTGTTCTGGGCTTCCATTTCGGCCATAGTCAGCTTGCTGCGATAGCCAAAGATGCTTTGGAATTTTGGCTGTTCTTCCGCCGGAACACCCAACAAGCTGTCACTCTGTTCAGTTTGGTCATTATTCAAAGAAGGTTGCATGAGATTCTGTTCATTCATCATTTTTACCTCTGGCTTTAAACCACTGGTGAGCGATGGGTGCGGTCATAGGATTGGTCCTCAAACCGGCCTTTATGGTGGGGGTAAAAGCTTCACCCGCTGCCTGGCCCCAGCTTTTGGATTCTGATTCATCAACTTTATTTTTGTTTTGATTTGGAGCAACTATTGGGCCGATATCCAGTTTCAATTGCCCATAGCCCTTATGGCCCGCGCCATAGCCCTTATAATCGTGGAAGTCAAACCATTGCCCATAATTGTCATTGTAAATGTGACGAACATCAGAAATGAATCCCGACAATTTGTCTGGCGGCAGATCAGAAGCATAAATGGCTAAGGCATGAAAGAAATCTCCATTGTTTTTGTCAGCCAAGGTTTTTAAGATTTCAGTGGCCACTCGCACATTTTCCCTGACATCGAACATGGTCTCCTTATTCAAGCCCAGTTCCTCGGCAGTTTTCAAATCCAGCTGCATCAAGCCTACTCGGCCGGGAGATAGTTGACCATTGGCAAACTTGTCTCCACCGCTGACCGCCTGGGCCACGGCAAAGATAAAATTGGGGTCCGCATTAAAGGAATTGCCCATCTCCTCAAAAACTTCTTTTTCCGCCCACAACCGCCGATCAACACTGTCCAACGTAACCAGACCCTTGCCAGGCCATTGCTTAGCCTCGGGAGCAAAAACTTCTCGGATAGGTTTCCCCTCTGTCCTGGCCCGTCCAGCCCGATCGAAGTTTATGGATGTTTCAGGCAAGCCACTTTGTCGGATGATGGTGCGATCCTGTTCATATTCAACCTGATTTCTGACCGTGTCACTAGCGGAATACTTGGCCGAAGCTGAATATTCGCCCTTAAGAAAATTGTTATTCTGGAGCATGTCCGCCAATAGGCCTGCCAACTCCGGGCTATCTGCTGAAAGGTGTCGTTCTGTGGCAAACTTTATGGCTTTTTGTTTAAATATAAACCTGTCCGCCGGTTGCTTGATAAGGCCGGTGTGGTAATTGAGATAATTATCGACCTCTGTATTCAGTCTTCCAGCTTCCTTTTCCACATAGGTCATAAATTTATTAAAATCAGAACGATCAAGAAAGTCCCAAGGATCATATTCTTCCTGGCCCACTTTCTGCGGTGTGGCAAGCCAACGCAGGAGCCCACTCCGTGTTTTGGGAATGGCGCCGGTTTCGGCTGCCGCATAAAACTCGCTTTCTAGGGCTTTTTTCGTATTCGTTTGAATTCTCCCCATATTCCCTGCCTCACCTCTGGCCACCTTACGCCAAAACAACTGTTCATCATATGGCAGCGTCTTGAAATCCGAATCTTCTAGCAGTAGCCCCTCAGTCAGTGTTCCAGCTAAATCTAATTCTTGATATTTCTGTATAACAGCTTCTTTATTTGCTATAATTCTGGCATCCATTGCTGCATTCATTGCTTTTTGCATCGCGGCCAAATCCCCCAAAGGCATAAGCCCGCCAGCCTCAGTGCCGTCGCCGCCGTCGCCTATGGCGGCCAGATTTTTGAGGACGGTCGGTGCGTATGCCTTAACCTCTCTCTGTTTATCCGGGTTGATATTAGAGGACCAGCGGCCCGTCTTCAGGCCCTGGACGGCCCCGTCGCCGCCGTTGTAGGCGGCCAGGGCATCCGGCCAGTTGCCGTACTGCTGGTAAAGTTGACCGAGCAACTTGGTTCCGGCCATGATGGAATTGTTGGGGTCGCTTCGGTCGCCGGTGAAGCCCAGCCCGTTATAGGTGGACTGGGTGACCTGCATCAGCCCGCGCACTCCGGTTTTGGAGACGGCCCCAGCGTCAAAGCCGGATTCGGTCTTCATCACCGCCAGAATCATATTGGCCGGTACCCCAAATGTTTCGGAGGCTTCGTTGACTGTGTCCATGTATAGCTGAGCGGCGGCCGGAATATTAACTGGACGGCCCATACCTTTAGAGCTGGCGACTGCCGCCCTCTTAAAAATTTCATGAGCGGCTTCAATGTCGCCGGTGGCCAGTGCATTGTCATAAGCTAGCTTGATATCGTTTATGGCTATCTCATTGGCCTTGGCCGCTATCCACTCCGGTGGCTTTTCGGGGTGCATACGATTCAGAGAACTTATTTTCTGAGCGGTGTAGCTGCCGACGTTCATCGGGTCAGTTGCAATGGACTGGTCCAGGTGGGCCTGTTCGGCTTGAAAGGTCTGGTCTTTCCAGGCCCCCAACTGCTGATTGCTGTAATCCCTCATAGCGTTGCCGCCGGAGACGGCCACACTCCCGGCATGCTGCTGAAGATAGAGAAGTGCCCGGTCGTTGCCGTCCCATTTCTTTTTGAGAGCGTCGGCCTGTTTGGTGTTCCAGGTGCTGTAATCCTGCTCGGCGTTCATGGCGTTCTTGCCCTGATACTCTTGCTGGTAGTCGTCGATAAATTTCTGTGAGGCGGCCTGATGAGCCTGAACGTCATTCAGAAGTTCGAGCTGCATGATGGTCTCGCGCTTCTGAAGTTCCTGTTTGTACAGTGCGCCGCCGAGATGGTCCATGCCTTTGGCCAGGTGATTGAGAGCGCCCGGCATGGATTTTTGCCCGGCGGTCATGAAGTCGGATTCGGAACGGTACTGGCCACCGCCGCCGCCTCTGGCGTTCTGAATGCCCTCCCGGCTGGTGTATTGAATTACGATGGTGTCTCTGGCCATTGGTCACCTCACCCCTTGATGCCGTAAGCTGGCTTGAAAGCATTGTTGACCGTGTAGCCGGCCAGATCGAATTTAGGCGTTTTGGTGCTCTGCCAGGCGTTGTACTGCCCAAGCCCCTGACCCAGACCGCCCAAGAGGGTGCCGCCCATGCCGATCAACGTAGAAGTGCGCCCGCTGCCGGCCTGTGATTTCTGATAGTTGGCCCAGCTCTGATTGTTGGCGGCATTGGCCGCGCCCACCTGATACTGCCAGGCGGACATATTCGTGTTCTGGTCGATGATGTTGGCGTCATACTGGATTTCTTCCGCGCTCTCACCCAGAAGAGAGAGGCCGCTGCCGCTGTCCATCTCAAAGCCGCTGGCCGCCAGTTGGCTCCGCATTTCGCCCATCTGACGGGCTCCGCCCCGCATGTGACGGTTGCGCTCGGCCGCGCCTTTGGCGATTTCATTCTGGGCCAGTTGGGTCTGGGAGGCCTGATCGGCGGCGGCTACCTGGGCGTTATATTCAGCCGACTGTTTAGCGGCGGCTTCAGAGACCTTTTGCTGTTGATACTGGCCATACATACCCACGGCAGTGCCAACGGCACTAAGGGCGATACCGGCAACGGCTACAGAACACATGGGGCACATCTCCAGAATTTGAAAAAAGGTTCATAATTAAAGGCAACCGGAGTTTTATCGATGGTGAAGCCGCACCACTTCAGCCAGCGGAGCGAGAGACTGTTCCCGGCATGGACATGATTTTCCAGCCGGGTGAACCCTTCCTGCATGCGGTCCACGAAGTCGCGGGACTGGCGGATGAACTCCGGGGCCACCCGAATAATATCGTCAGTAGCCAGAAGCCAGGGTATGCCGGTAAAGGTGAGGATGTCGGCGGCCGGGCTGACTCCCCACATGAAAGCCGGGCGACCTTCAATGAGGGTGGTCCAGGCCCGGACGGAGCTCTCCAGAGAAACCTTCATGGCCTCATGCGGGGTCTGGCTGTTGAGGGCCCAGACCTCTCGAATATCATCGTCACGCATGTGCTCGGCAATGTGGTCAATGTGTTCCGGCCGGGCGGCGACTATTTCCCAGATACGTTCGATCATTTCACATCCAATTGCGGCATGAGAGCCAGAATAGTCATAGGGGTGGGGGTATCGGAACGGATGCAGACAGTGGCCACGTTTTCGGCCAGGGAGCGGACAGTGACGCTTTTGACCTCTGAGACGGCCCTGGGCGCGTCGCCGTAATTTTCAGTGCTTCGCCACTTCACGTTTTCCAGTCGGTCGAAAGTGACGCCCACTTTGGCGTTGGCGGTCTGGTGGAAGTGTATGCTGACGCTGTTTATGTATTTTTTGCGGCCGACGCTGGAACCTTCCTGGCCGACAATCTCCACCGGCATGGTCTCCAGATCGGCCACATACTCAAGGCCGACGATAACCCGGTCACTGGACTGCTCCAGGGTTATAGAGCCGCCGGTAACAATTTTGGATGGTTCTACCGCGCCGCCGGAAAGCACCCCCACCAGCATCCCCTCAAGGTGGTCCAGGCCGCGCACGGTCTGTATCTTCCGGCCAGGCTGGTCATAGACCATAGCGCAATCGAGAAAAACGGCCAGCGAGTAATCGCCATCGATGTATTCGTCGGCCAGAGACTCCATAAAAATGCGGCCGTTACGCTCGACCACAGCGAACAGAGCGTCGTCATGGTCGTCGGGGATGGAGCAAACAGATATGAAGCGCCCCTGGGTCTCACACCTGTGCCAGGCAAAGACCTGGTGTTCCGGCTGATAGGTCATGCCCAGAAGCACACCGTCGGAACGCACAGCCCAGACGATGGAGTCCGGGTGCTGCTGATAGGTCCAGCCGGTGACGTGGTAACGCTCCAACAGGTGGGAGGCCATGATAGTGAGATCGGTGCCGCCATAAGAGTCGGCGCCGAAATCATACTTCAGATCACGCACCTGGGCCCCGGAACGGGCCACATGGAGCACGGTGTTGCCGACAATGATAGATGGTATCTGGCGGCTGCCAATATAGCTTTGCGGAGTAGCTTTGGCTGTCTTGGCAGTGAAAGCGCCCTGGCTGGAGGATATCTCCCATTCCATCGAAGTGGAGCCAAACACCAGCGAACGCAAGGCGGCAATCCAGCACATAGAAGAAACTTCAGCGGAGGCGATGGTCAGTTCCAGTGGCGCGTCATCAGTGACGGGGGTGTATTGGGCAAAGTTGCCATAATCGCCGCTCTTGCTCATCCAGATAGTTTGTGGCCGGTTAGGGGTGGAGGCAAAGATCAGTCTCTGCTCGAAGAAAGAAACCACGCCGGGGTAATCGTTTGAGGGAAATGGGTCTTCATATTTGGGAGCGCCTTCAGAGAGGGAGGCGGCGGCATTATAATCATTATAAGAACCAGAGGTGGAAGTGGCGAGAAAACCGGGGCGGCCGCCGAATGACGATTTGTAAAGCCTGTATTCGGTAGCGCCGGCAGAGCCCCCCCAACTGACGGCAATATAATCCCCAGCCTGCCAGTTGTTGGAGGCTGGCCCAGTAATACTACCTCCGCGCGAAAGTTCACTTTCACGGCCGTCTTTGTCCGCGGCGGTCACATAATAGGTGTAGGGCGTGGTCAACTGGGCTTCACTTAGACTTCCGTCAGACTTTTTGGCCTCATTGTGCATTTCCGCACTGACATAGGAAGGCGCTTTAATCGGCGCTTTGAAACTCATGGCCTCGAATTCCCATTGAGCGTGACCAAGTCGCTTCAGCTTGTGCGGCGCCACTCCCCAACAAGCCAGAAAGAGCAGGTCGCCGCTCTGGGCCACACTCAACTGCCGGGCCTGTTCGAGAGTGTAGGGCGTGGCGATTTGATAGACTTCACCCTTGTCATTCAATACCGGGCCGTCGGGTATGAAAACCCGCATCCACTTTTCGCCCAGGGCCAGACAGTAGGTTTGTTCTTTGTTAAAGGCGAACTTAATCAGCGCCGCTTCTCCCGGCAGCTCATCTAACAGGAGGAATCCGGGCCGTTTGACTGCACCGCCATGCGGCTGAATCTTGAAATTAAGGAGTGTGCGGCAGCCCTGCTGGTATTTGGCCAGATCGACCCGTGCCGACAGTGATGGCGACAACTCACCGCTGGTAAAGGCGGCCTGTAAGGTAAGGCCGCTCATAATTCACCGCCTCTGGACAGAACCCACTTGCTCCGGGGGTAGACCGGCAGGGACTGATTTAGATCGCGGGCGATAGCATCAGCGATAGTAATTTCATAGTTCTGCAGGCAGTATTGCTGCATCTGCTTATCGTTGACCTTGGAGGTGGCCAGAGTGGCCGCCAGTGCCCACGATAGGGACGTGGCAAAAGCTGGCGGCCACCGGCGCGGGTCTTCCACCCTTGTAACATAAAGCAGAGTGGGCGGGCTGGTGCTGGTCAGAATATCTATACCCTCAATCACGAAAGTACCGCCACTAAGCAATTCAACCGCCCGGAGGCAGTCTGTGGGCAACCCGTAACGATAAATATAGTCCGGCCGGTCGGACTCTCCTTTCAGGGCCAGAGCCTGCGACTTCAAGGCAAAGCTCCAGTCATGGCGGGAGAGCGCCTCATCGAGTATTTCAGGGAAGTTGTTATTGCACAAACGGCCCAGGGCGCTGTCTTCCCAGGTTGATTCGACGCTCTCAAGCTGTTCGCCGCCCAGTCGGGCCAGAGCCTGATTATAGATGGAGACGACTGACCGGGCCATTGGCGGGCCTCACTGACCGGCCGTGACGTCGAAGAGCAGTCCTGCCGCCAGCTCACCGTCAGCCAGAGCGCCGGTGACGGTGTAGTTGACTCCCACATAGCGCTTCATACCATGAGGCATTCGGGCACTGACCATCTTCCCCCCGGCGGTCAGCCGCTCATTCGTGACGGGATATGTGGCCACCGTGACCGGGGAGGCCAGGGCGGTCTTACCGGCATTCAGTTCATCGGAGGTCTGAAGCGTGACCGTCATGGTGCCCGCGCCGGTGTAAGGCGAGCACATAACCAACAGACTCAACTCTTCGGCCGGACCGATGTCGCCATTGCCAAGGTCGACGATGTTGGTAGCCGCGGCGGTGGCGGTCACGGCCTGACCTTCCGAGAACATATTTTCTTTATCGAGAATCATAATAGAATACCTTTCTTTATGACAGCCGCTTCCCGGCCGTGATCGATCACAGGCGGGTGAAGCAACATCGGAGAGGATGCGCAAGCATCCGGTGGCCGCGCGGCCCAAGCGCTACGCGATGACGCGGGCTTCGGTGTTGACCAGGGAGTCGCAGCGCTTGACGGGAATCTCATCAAAGCTGATGACGTGCTTGCCGCCGACTTCGCCCAGGGAAAGATTGACATTGGTGCCGCGCCGGAACGCATTGCGGAGTCTGGTGCGGAGCTGCCGGTTCATGTAGAAGACCGGCCGCCCCATTTTCTGGTCAGGCAGAGTCTCGACGGCGGCAACCATGTATTCGATGAGATCTTCATCAGTGACGGTCTTCAGGTCGATGTTGGCCAGCCGGACAATGTAACGCCAGTCGCGAACGGTCAGGCCGATGTCCCATTTATAATGGGTGCGGTAGCCCTCATATTTTCCGCCCTCAGCGTCTTCCAGGGTAACCTGGCCCTTGTCCGTGTGCTGGAAACCGGCCTTGGAACCCTTGGGATAAATGCCGTGCGCGGTCTGCTCACCCCAGCAAACCAGAAAAGCTGAAGTAAGGGCATTGGCCGCCGTGCCGCCCGCATCGATAATATTCTCGGCGGTCTTGGCTCTGTTCTTATTGAGGGTGGAATAGCGCGGAGACAGCCCCAGAAAGCGTTCCGGGTGTTTGGCCGTGTCGCCATAGAAGAGAGTCTCGGCCATCTGCTGGTTCATGGCTTCCAGGAAAGCCCGATCTTCAGAGAGCCGGAATGCGGCGGTGTTGCCGTTGAGGTCGGCCAGATCTTTATCAATCTCGGCATAGGCTTCCAGCATGCCGCAGGTGTCGATGACCGGCTGGGTCATGCTCTTGGATTGGGGCACACCATAGTTAAGCTTGCGCCAGGAGGCGGTCGGGAGGCCGGTACGGACGATGGTTTTATGGCCGGTAGGGAGGTTGCCCTCAATGAAAGGCATGTCCTCCAGAATTTCGTTGGTCTGGGTGAGCATTTCGACGATGACGTCGATTTTGCCATTAGGGTCGGTGCGCTTGGCCACGTCACCGAGAGTGGGGAATTTTACGCCGACAAGAGGCATGGTGTGTTCCTTTCTTATTTATGGGCAGGATAAAGGATTTTGGCGGGGTCAGTCTCACTGACGGAGACGCCGCGCCCCTGAAATGCGGGTTCGGCCAGGGCCTTGCCGACTTTAGAGACGAAGCTGAACATGGCCGGGTGCCCGCCCATGAGGGTCTGATCGAGCAGAGTGAACAGTTCCGGGGAGCCATAGGCGGCCAAGGCCCGCTTGGCGTGGCCGAGATTGGCCTGAAAGTCCGGGGCCTTCTTTATTTCGGCTTCCCAACTGTCTTTGGCTTCCTGATACCGGGCCACTTGCTCGGCTTCCAACTTTTCGGTGAGAGCCTTAACGTGGCTCTCATACATCCCGGCCAGCTTCTGGGCTTGCGGCCCGGTGATACCAAGTTCATGGGCAGTGGTTTTGAAACTGGTCAAAAGCTCCTGGTCAAGTTCCAGACCATCACTGAAAGCCAGGTCATAACCGTCAGGGTTTTCCGGGATAGTGGTGGCCGGGGCTTCAGTCTCACCCTCTTTGGGTTCGGCCGGAGCCGTACTATCATCAGGCTGGGTCAGAAGCGTCTCCCCGGTCGGGGGAGCGGCCTGGGGTTGATCACTCGGCGGGGTTTCAGTCGTAGCGGCGGCACTCGCCGTTTCTTCACTCATTCTTTCCTCCTGGATTCTTCGGCCAGCATCCTGGCAAAGGCGGCCGGGTCAATTTGATCAATAATGTTTTTAAGCCATATACCCATAGCCCGGAGCCCTTCGTTGTAGGCGGTCGAGTGCATATCCACAGAGAATGACGGAGCCATCAGACCGCTCTGCCTCAATATGAGCAAGAGCACCCGGCGGCCTTCCGGCCTTTTCAATAATTTACGAAAATCACTTTCTGTATTTTCATTGAAGAGCAGCGACACTCTCACCTCCCATACCTGCCATAGCTTCTGACAGGCCAAGATCTTTGGCGGCCCTGGCTCCAGTGGCGGCCACATCAGCTCCGCTCTGCATAGCGGCCATCATCTGCTGCTGTTGCATCTGCTCTTCTCTCTGGGCTCGCAGTTCGGCTACTTCCTCATTGGAACGAATCAGGCTGGGCGGCACACCGTTCATTTCGGCCACTTCGTCAATGGCTTCATCGATGTTGAGCTTGTCCAAGGCCGTCGGGCTGAACTGGGCCACGTTCCCGACAAAGGCCACGGTGTTGTTAATAGCGGCAATGCCGGCCTGTTTTTGGGCCTGGGCGAGAATGCTGATGAATTCAATTTTGATTTCACGGCCCTGGAGGGCATCTGGCGGGGGTGGAACCATGCCTTGGCGGGTCATAATCCCAAAGACACGTACGATGAGAGGCTGAAACAGCTCAGAGCGTAGCCGGTCAAGCACCGGGCCAAGCAGTAGCATCTTTTCAGAATTGCGTTCGGCCACTTCGGTGGCGGTCATCTGGCGGTTGACCTGCGAGACCATCAGGAACAGATCATTATAAAAACTTTCACGAATGTTCTGCCGCTTCTGCTCTTTAACCTGCTCCAGTAATCCGAGATTAGCCCGCACCTGATAAAGCGGCTGAATAGCGTTCTGTCCCTGGGCCAGGGGTGAGACGTAATTAATAGCGCCGGGGGAAGCATTGATCACCCGGCCGAGTCCATCACTCTTGGCTACTGACAGCGGCGGGTTGACTTCCTTCTCCAGGGCGATCAGCCCGTCCTCCTCCAACTTCTGGAGAAGACGGCAATCCCCAAGCGCATCCATGGCCGGGGATTCACCATAGATGTCGCTGCCGGTGGTGTTCCAGCGCGGGCAGAGGGCCGGAAACTCGTAATAGCCGGATTCCTCCAGCACATCGTCAGAGTCCGTCATTAAATAGACGCTCCGCCACGGCCGAACGGCGGCCTCATCACCCTCACGATAATCCGGGTTAGGCTCCACCACATGAAGAACCTCCAGCCACTGGCCGTTGCCGCGCCGATCAAGGTCCTTGACACGGTCCGGCGATGTATCGGGCCAAGCCTCAACTATCTGGCGCGGAGTCATCCGCAGACGGCGATAGAGAGTATCCACCCGGCCAGAGGCGTTCACGTCCAGGCAATACTCACCGGCGGTCAGGGTGCGGCAGCGGAGAGTGGCCTCATCATCTTCTTCCACCAGCATGGCTCCGGTCCCAAAGGTGCCCAGTTCGTCATAGAGCAGATGAACCTGATCATAAAAATTTGATCGGGCGAACACGGCCACCATCCGCTCATAAACCATATGTAGCCAGGCTTTGACTTCAGGCTGCATTATTTTCTCCATCATCTTGGATGGTGAGCATGAACCAGGGCCGGGCCGGGCTGGTCAGGCCCGACTGCATGCCGGCCGAGAGCGTCCGCCGGGCGATGATACCGACATTGTCAAACAGCCGGTTGCGCTCATCGCCCTCATTAGTCCGCTCACCGGCATCCAGAAAACGGGAGCGCCGGGGCATGAAGTGACGCGCCAAATCACGCCAGTGGCCCTCCCAGCCGCGCTTGCGTTCACTTTCCAGAGTTTTCAGCTTCTTGCGCCAAAATCCAATCTGCTCTTTGCTGGCCATTATTCACCCAACAGTTTCTTGCCGCCGGTGGAGGCCTGGCCTGACACACCCGCGCCACTGGTCAATATCGTGTCGCTGCGGCCGGATGCGGCCTTTCGGCGACGACGTTCTTCATCCCCGGCCGATTGCGACGAGGTGTCGGCTTCAATAGGCGCGACCACCGTCGGAGCCACAGGGGCGGGGTTATAAACTGGTGCCTTGGGAGCTTTCGGTTTACTGCTGCACATATTTTTCTCCTACCAAAAGTTGATTTCCTGAATGGCTTTGACCGGGGCCTTGATTTCTATAAACCCGACCGGCTGGGCAAAGGTCAGGGCCAGCGCATCGGCCAGGTCAGGCGACGGCAAACCGCGCTTTTTGAGGTCGTCCTTGCTCTCGATCTTCAACCGGCCGCTGGAGTCAAAGTCATACATCGGGGCCAGAAGGTCAGTCCGTAGGCTCTGATCATCTGGGATGGATGCGATGTCCTGAAGCCATTCCCGCATGTTCGACCACATCTCGGCCTTGAGGTTGACAAATTTGTCCGGCCGCCGGGGCCTGGAACCGGAGTTGACCCCGATCACGGAATGCCCTAACTGAATTAAGCGGTCCACAACTCCGGAGCCCAATCCAACTACGTCAACGAATACTGCTTGCGGTTTGAGTCTGTTGATGAGCTCCGAAGTTCTGGACGCTGTGTACATCAAATCCTGATTGCGCCACGTCTCCAGCAGGGTGACGCAACGGCCCCGCCGGGCGAGAAGCGCGGTGCGGTCGTCGCCAAAGCGGGCCGGGTCCAGGCCAAAGACCAGCGGGGCCGCCGTATCAAGGCAGGTCTCGGCCTGGCGGTCAGAGGCATTCTGAACGCTGATAAAATCAATGAATGTGTTGGTATTGCTGGCCGTAAAATCGCAGAGATATTCTTGCCGATAAAGATCTTCGCCCATCTCGGTGCGCGTTTTCACCAGCTCATCTTCCGGTAGAACACCGGTCTGGTCAGCGCGGAAACTGGCGGCACACCAGTCATCGCCCAGGGAGCCACGCCTCGCGCCATGATAGAGATCATAAAAAAGGTTCTGCCCCTTGGGAGTGCCAATAAAAACGGCCCAGCCAAGCCGGTCAGACAGGGCGGGCCGCACCACGGCGCTCCAGGTGTCGGGCCGCATCTGGGCCACCTCATCCATCACCACGCCGTCAAAGCCAAGCCCACGCAGACGGTCAGGATAATCAGCCCCGAAAATGCGGATAGTGGCCCCATTCCACATGGTGATGGAAAGCTCACTCTCATTGATTTTAAAACCCGGCAGCGCCGTCAGAGGACGGGAATAAAACTTCAGACGGTCCCAGGCCACGGCTTTGGCCTGGTTCAAAAAAGGGGCGACATAGGCGAACAGGGGCGAAGGATGAACCCGGTCCTTCTCCATTGCCGCCATCAGCAGACGCAGGCAAACGGCTTCAGTCTTACCGGCCCGACGGTGAGCCACGATCACCCCGAAGCGATTCTTCTCCAGGGCTGCCAGAGCATCTGCCTGCCATGAGCGAAGCGTATAATCAAAATACACCTCACTCATTTTCAAGCTTTCCTCTGACCACCACAATAGTCGGCGTTGTGTCGCCACTTTCCAACTTATGGCTCTGGTCCGGTTTACCTAAAGCGCGATCAAGCACAGCCACACAAGCCCGCATAGCAATGCTTGGGTCGTTATCATTGATAAGCTCAACCAGCTTCTCAGCGGCTTTCATCGTATTCTCAGCAAAGAATGCTTTCACAGCATCAGGAATAGCCGGGCGTCCGCCAGGGTTGCCACTGCGCCCTTTGACAAAACGACCCTTGCCGTCTCTCTCGGCGGCAGTCCTGTTATCATCGTGTTTTGAGGTAGGGCTTTTAGCCATATGAGAAACCTGTAAGGAAGGAGGCCGGATTGAACCGGCCATAGGCGGGGAGAGGAAAGCAGAAAGAAAATGTGAGCGGAGTTTTTAAGCTACAAGGAAATAAGTGGCTTGGGAGTGATTTATTTATTCAGCAGGGGAAGTATGCCGACCGGCTTCAATGACAACGTCACGAAAAAAAAGAAAGGCATTCCAAATGCAATCATCTTTAATTTCACTGGCTTCCATGCCTTTTGCCAAAGCAGTCAGACCTTCGGTTATATTTTCATGATCTGATTGAGAAAGTTTAAGGTGAACCGAAGGAGCTGGAGGCAGAACAAGGGGGATAGGACGGCGGAATAAATCATTGTTCGGTAACACGTTGATCTGCCTTTCTGGAAAGTTCTCAAGGGGGCCGGGGGCGGCGTAGGACGATTTAAGCTTTACAACCCAAAGGAGCAATTATGAAGCCCGGCCCCCCTCGAAGGAGAAATAGGCTAACGAACCTATCAAAATGCATTATATATAATTTAGATTTATTTGTCAATCTTTAATATGTAAAAGATATTAATTTATATATATTTATATTTGTAATTTACTAAAACGAAGCGGCCCGATAGAAATAAAAAAACCGGCACGAAGCCGGGGAAGAACAATTGGCTATTTCAAAATAAAAATTAATCTCCGATAACTCCCTAACCGCCAGAAATAAGGATATTTCAATATTTTTATATAGTTATCGCATTGCCATGCTTATCTCTGGAGACAAGTCAAAAACAGTAAAAATCAGCCTTCGTAAACTATTAATTTTATTCTAATCTCCAATCTCCAAAATCTCCCTCTCTAAAGAGAGGAAAACTCTTAGAGAGTTTCCCTCGAAGAGATTTAGAGATGCGCCAAGAGAAGAGACAAAAAAAAGAAAATAAGAACCCAGCACGAAATAGGGAAGAAAAAATAAGATCAGCGTCTCAGATTTCAACAGAGACGCACCTAATCACCGTCACACGCAACGATCTCATCGTTTCAAATCCCCCTTTAGATGCAAAGGGGCTGTAAATGCAAAAGTACGTTGTTTTTTAAACTTCCCAAAAAAAAGAACCCGGCTGAAACCGGGCTACGATAGTTGACGAAATATTAAATAGCAGGTGATGGAGGCGGAGCCGAACCTGTATTTTTCTTTTTTACTTTCACTTTCTCATCCGCCAGGGGGGTGTCCTGAGATGAATCAGCTGGTCGCATTTTTGTTAACCTTGCTTCAAATCTCGCAGCCTCTTTGTGTCGCTCAAAATCCAATTGAAGCATAGTGGATAAAGAGTGCCGGCTGATTAAGCGATATCGAAGAGTGGAAATAAGATCAGCAAACGTTGATGATTTGCAGTCTACATAAGCATTTTTCCAACGATGCGTAAAAATCTGACATAATTTTTGATCATTTTGAAGATCTACATCAGGCCATGAGGTTTCGCCTTTTTTGGGTTTTGTGTAATATGCATAAATCAGGGTACCAGCCATAAACACGGCAAACACTTCGTTGATGTTATAGTCCATCCACCCGTATTCTTCAGCTGCCTTACCCTTATTTCTTATTGGCGCCAACGGTCTCAACCTGGTAATCCATATAGCAAGAGCAGCAGCTTGACGGAAGATATTCGGCACTACATGGTCTAGAAAAACCATTTTGTCTATATCTCTGGAATAGGTTCGAATTGTATCAGAAGCGATAAGCCTATCAAACCCAACCCCATGGCTCGGGCAAATATCAAGTTTGGTAAAGAATTTAACTACTTCTCTGATTTCTAATAGTTTTTTTTGCACCTCATCCCATCTTGCCTTCTCTTCCAATTCATGATCCAGATAATAAGCCGCCTCGCAAGCGGCTTTTTTGTATTCATCATATTTACTGCTAGTCATCCTGGCTCTCCTTTTCGGAGTCAGCCAAGAGTCGATTGATGCCATCCATATGCTCCTGATGAGTAAGCGTAGCCGGTGAATTGTCAGTGGTTAACTTACTGAATTCGTAGAGCATATTAAATGACTTAAATGTAAGATTATCAGTCTCGTTTACAATGCTCTCAGTCGCTTTTTTATCGTTCATCGCGTATGTTCCTCCTACATCGCTTAAATCTTAAAAAATCATTTTAGTTATATGCAAAAACTAAAAGGCATTTTGATCCATTATTAGAATCAAAATGCCTGTTGAAAAACATAAATTTCAAATATTTTTAACACAAATTATATACAAATATATAATTTGTGTTAATTTTACAATTCGCTTATGTTCTGATAATACAGGTTTTGGACGTTAACGTCAAGGGGACACCTGTCAGGGCTTCAGGTTTTAAGTTAATTAAAAATCAATACTTTTCGTATTAACGTTAAATCGTCGAAATAGCGTATTTTTTGCTTGACAAGGTTTACCGTATAAACCATATTCCAGCGCCCAGACCGAGCTTTTTTTCAATAGATAGGTGATTTTTTTCTTCCCCTAACTCCACCCCTCTCACTCACAAACCTATCGCCACATCGTGAATGTCTATCGCATCGAGTCAATATATGTGGCGAATTTGGGCATGTATCGTAAGTCATGTGGCAGTTTGTATAAATACAATTAACAAGCTTTAAATGTTAATAATAACTTTTATTATTTTATTATGTTATATCAATGTGTTATTTGACTCAATGCCGCCTAAGCGTTATACTGCAATTATATTAAAAAATGCATATCTCATAATTATGACTTGGGAGGCCCACCTATGTCTAGATGGAAAAACTATCTTAAAAATGTACTGTTTCAAGCGGCCCCTAAAGATGTTCAGCATGCCGAAGACGACGCAATAGACGAGATACTTCGCATCTGCCGGATCAGCTGCCGTGATGATGCGCCGTCCAATCCTGAGAACATTTACCGAATTTGCCATGCCGTGGCCAAGCAATATAAACTCTACCCGGCCATGCGGTCCCTTATGAAACGCAAGTGGGGCGCGGAATCCATGAGAGATCTGGATTCGCACGCCTTAAAGGATTTATTTTATTATATGAGGGCTATGGAGAGCCTGAAGAAGCGACTTTAAATGGCTTTTTTGTGCGGTTCATCTGTAGCTGAGTCCAACGCTTTAGATAATAGCGGAGCGATTATTCTCAAGCCTGCCCTGGCCTCTGAGCCTTTTGCCTCTTCCTCTTTAACCATTTGATACATTTGCCCGATTATTTCAGCCTTCAACCGGGGATGAAGTACCTTCTTCCGTTCGATCAAAAACTCTTCCAGAGCCATTACCACATCAACAAGTAACGCCCCGTCCAGATAAGTAATCGGTGGAGCGTCGGCCAACATTTTTTGAGCCTTCGGACTCAACTCTTGAATATCATTGGCGGCTTGAGTGTCTATTACTTTTAACGCCGGTCTATTTCCGATTGCAGCAAGATTTCTGTCATTTGAGACAGGTACCGATGACAGAGAATTGCCGGATTTATTTAATACATCCTGGATAGTTGTGCCAGCCCCGGCAGCCATTTTTTTCATCATCGATGATGAGGCGTTTTTTTTCCCCGTTAAAATATTATGAATTGTCGCAGGAGTAGTATTCATAATTTGGGCCGCCTGAAGCTGCGTGAGGTTATGATGAGATATATATTCAGATAGCCAAGCTTTAAATACTTGATCTATCTCGTCTTTTGTTGCAAATACAGCCATATTGACCCCCTGACTGTTAAAATAATATCACCACTGATTAATTACCGCAAGTAATTGTTTTGTGAATTTGATAAGTTTATCGTTGACTTTTTGATAAACCAATAGTAAATTCAACCATAGGTTATTTACCAAGAGGCAATGGAGGTTACTATGGTACCGACAAAAAATGAAATAGATATGGCATTCAGAATGTGGATTTGCAATGTCGTTAACAAAACCAGTCTATCGCAGCACATTCTTGCCTATAAAGCTCAAGTTTCACAGGCAATGATAAATAATATTATAAATGGAAAAAAGAATCCTTCAGACATGACAATGAAAAAAATACTGATAGCTGCCGGAGTAGACTATCAGGATGCTATGCGTCCGTATATCAAAAAAATTATGGAAACACCTGTGGCGTGTCCCGAAGGGGAGCGCCTTTAGTTTTTTTCTCGACAAGACCGGCCTAATCTCTTCACCGTAGCCGCTCACGGGCGGCCTCAGTGAGTAGATTAGAAGGCTCAAACGGAGTTGGTACTCCGGCCGCCACTCGCAAGCCCGGCCAAAAGGCCGGAAACCCGAACCGGATGAGCCATCAAAATAACCCTTGGGCATCTCGCCGCCCTGGGGCGGCGGCACGGAGTTTTTGAGTTTTCTCTCCGTGCCGCCGGAAAAAAATCTAATCTTCCCGGCCTGTGCGGATTTTCAGGGAAGTATCCAGGCAAAGGAGCGTTGCGGCGCAGAAAGATAAGTCGACCCGGTTGAGGACAGCCAAGACACCCGGTTGCATCCCAAGCCAAAATTAGTTTTACACCCACAACCAAAGTTTTAAAACCGCCCGGTTTACCGGGCCCGGCGAAGCTTTACCCAAAATCAGGAGATTGACATGGCACTGCGTGAAATCAGCAAAGAACAACTGGCCGAAGCTATAGAAAAGCACGGTAAATGGTTACGCGATAAAGAAGGGGGCAAAAGGGCCGACCTGTCCGGGGCCAACCTGTCCGGGGCCAACCTGTCCGGGGCCGACCTGTCCAGGGCCAACCTGTCCTGGGCCAACCTGTTCGGGGCCAACCTGTCCGAGGCCAACCTGTTCGGGGCCGACCTGTTCGGGGCCAACCTGTCCAGGGCCAACCTGTCCGAGGCCAACCTGTCCGGGGCCGACCTGTCCAGGGCCAACCTGTCCAGGGCCAACCTGTCCGAGGCCGACCTGTCCGGGGCCGACCTGTCCAGGGCCAACCTGTTCGGGGCCAACCTGTCCGGGGCCGACCTGTCCAGGGCCAACCTGTCCAGGGCCAACCTGTTCGAGGCCAACCTGTCCGGGGCCGACCTGTCCGGGGCCGACCTGTCCGGGGCCAACCTGTCCGAGGCCAACCTGTCCAGGGCCAACCTGTCCGAGGCCAACCTGTTCGGGGCCGACCTGTCCGAGGCCAACCTGTCCGAGGCCAACCTGTCCTGGGCCGACCTGTCCTGGGCCAACCTGTCCGGGGCCGGGGGCAAGGTCTTAGCAGTTGGCCCCATTGGCAGCCGCAACGGTATTACCTACGCCTACTGGTCGAAAGAGGACAAAGCCATTCGTATCCAGTGCGGTTGTTTCGGTGGAAGTCTAGAAGAGTGGATTGCTCGTTGCCGGAAAGAGCACAGCGATAACATTCACGGTAAAAATTATGCCGCCGCCGCCGAGTTCATAAAGGCCGTGGTCAGTAATAACAAATGGGACCAAGGTGAATAATGGGGCTGACTGGTAAAGCCATAGAGGTAGCCATGGACGCGCTCGGCGGCGTGCTGTTCTTCATCTTCGCGCTGCCGACTCTGCTAACCACAGCTTGCATGCTGTTCAACCTCTTTAGGTGAAACCATGGCAGAGACGCCGCCGGCCGCAACCCAATTGAAAACCAATGAAAAGGAGGATTGATTGATGACCGTCAGAGAATTTTCAGAAACCATAACCGAAACTGTGCCGTTAACCGCAGCCGACCATGAGGAAATACACGCCGAAATGGTCCAGCACAACGCCCGGCGCGAAGCCCTTGAAAGCAAGATTGAGGATTATAAGGGATCCATCAATGCCGCCAAAAAGGAAGTGGACACCCTGAACCAGCACATCTACGAGGGTATCAAACGGCTGGACAGTAACCAAAAGACCATCCGCATCGAGTGCCGCAAGATCATAGATTATGAAACCGACATTGTTCGCTATGTTTCCCGCGATACGAATGAAATTATCCGTGAGCGCATTCTGATGGATGAAGAGAAGCAAATTCCCCTGGATTTTTCCGAAGGCCAAGAAGTCCAGATGGTGGAGGAAAACGGATCACCGGACGCCCACCCCGACGACCTGCCGGACCAGACCAAACCACCGAGTCCGCGCCGTGGCCGGCCGCCGAAAGAGAAAGAGAGTGTAGCCCATGCCTGAATCCGCAAAGATTTTACAGTTCCCGCAACCCCTGGAAAAAATGGAGACGGCCGCCCTGGTGGACATGGCCGCGGCCATTAAGGAAGAAATCACCACCCAGACGGAAAAGCTCCGCCAGATCAACCTGATTCTGGTCGACCGGGCCATCTACAAAAGCGGATCCAAAACCGGCTACGCCGCCGGCCGCCACTACAGCGCCAAAGTCCAGATCAAAGAAAACGAGAGTTGGGACCAGGAGAAGCTGGAGGCAGCCCGCACCAAAATGGGCGACGTGGATTTCTTCAGGGTCTTCAAATGGGATTTCAGGCCGGTAAGCGCCAAAATTCTTTCCGGAGCGATTGAATTCGGAGCCCACGCCGAACTGCTCAAGGCCGCCCGCACCATTAAGCCCGGTGCGCCGCAAGTCAGCTTCGACCTCCTGGAGGAATAATAATGGCCTTTCAATACAAAGCGCCTGATGAAATTCTGTCTACTTTTAATGCCCTGGTTATCGGCGGCCCCGGCTCAGGGAAAACGTCTCTGATGGCTACTGTACCCGATGGCGACACGGTTTGCTGCCTTTCGGCCGAAGGAGGGTTGCTGTCCGTCAAAGATTATGTCCTGGCCGGAATAGTTCATGAATACCCCATTGGAAGCGTCGGGGATTTGTGGGAAGGACTCAATGCACTCAAGACGGAACCGTTCAGAGACCGTTATCAGTGGGTATTCTTAGACTCTCTGACGGAAATGGCAGCCATATGCAAAAAGGAGCTCGAAGACAAAGGTGCCGGCCAGCCATTAGATTTCAAGGGCTGGGGCACATATGACCGTACTATGGCAGCACTCGTAAGGAGCTTCCGCGACCTCACAAGCCATTACAACGTGATCGTGATCTGCGCTGAAAGTATTGAGTACGATGACTTAAAGTGTCGCTTCATCGCCCCTGCCATGCCTGGAAAAAACTTGAAAGAGCTTCTGCCACACATATTCGACGAGGTTTTCCACGCAGAGGTGGAGCCTGATAAAAGCGGCCAAAGTGTCTATCAACTCCGCACCAGGAAATGTTCTGGCCGCCCAGCCAAAGACCGCAGTGGAAAATTGAACGAAATTGAAACACCTAACCTGGCTCAAATTCGAGCCAAGATTCTTGGAGAAGTAAAATGACCCGTATCAATCAAGACTTAACTGACGTTTCCGCCGGCTTGGGCTTCGACCCCGTTCCGGCTGGCGAATACCAGGCCCACATCACTGACAGCGATATCGCCAACACCAAAAATGGCGATTTGATGCTCAAATTGTCCTGGACCATTTTGGAAGGCCCCCACGCCAGCCGAATGCTCTTCGACCGAATCATGCTCTCCGGCAGTGACAACGCTGTGGATTTCGGCAAGCGTAAACTTAAAACCATTGCCGATGCGACAGGACACCACAACCCTAACCGGATTGAAGATTCTGAAGAGCTGCACGGCCGTCCCTGCTCGATCAAGGTGACCATCGATACCTACGAGAGTAATGAACGCAACGAAATCAAAGATTACAAATCCCTGTCCGCCCCCACATCCTTTGCGCCCGCTGCCCGAGCCTCTACCCCGCCGCAGAGTACCCCTCCGCCTCCAGCCCAGGGAGCGCATGCCAGCCCGCCGCCGCCCCGCCGGACCCCGCCGCCTCCGGCAAATCATCCGCAATCCTCACCGTTATCCACGTCTCCGACTCAAGGAACTTGGGGTGACACTATTGATCATATCGGCGGTGCAGTCAGCCGTCCCCAGTCGCCCTTCGAACCGACCCCCACGGCCGAAGACGCTCCATTTTGAGAGGTGCTCCAATGCTGACCATTGAAAGACTGCATGAAATTAAAGGACTGTGCCAGCGTGGCCGCGAAGGGCTGCCTGTCACTTTTACGGCCGAACACATGGACGACCTGGTAAAAGCCCTGGAAGACCTGGCCATTACCGTGGTCATTGTCACCGCTGAAAACAAAGACATGCGTGAGCGGCTGAAACTCAGATGACCATCGAACTGCGTCCATACCAGCTCGAAGCGCTGGACACCGTCATGGCTGACCTGAAGGCTGAACCTTTCGTTCTCCTTCAGGCGGCCACGGCGGCCGGGAAAACCATAATGTTTTCGGAGATAATACGTCGGTGGATGACAGAATACCCGGCCATGAGTATCTGGGTTATGGCTCACCGGCAGGAACTGGTGACGCAAGCTTACCAGAAACTTTTGAAAGTCTGGCCGGAAGGTAGCCGTTATCTCGGGCTGGCCTGCGCTTCAGTCGGTCCGGTCTCAACCGTCCGCCCGGTGACTATTGGCAGCGTCCAGACGCTGGACAGCCGATCTTGGGAACGGCGCGTTGACCTTTTAATAGTGGATGAATGTCACCGCATACCTGCCGTTGAATCCGGCGGCCAGTATCATTCTGTGGTTGGCCGCCTGAAAGAATCCAACCCGAACCTTCGAGTATTGGGCGTCACGGCCACGCCGTACCGGCTAGGCCACGGCTACATCTACGGCGACGACTGCAAAGCCGGGCGCACAAACCTTTTCCCAAAATTGAATCATCAGATCGGCCTGGACGAACTTACGGCCGCCGGATACCTCACCCCCATCCGGGCTAAGGAGGCGGCCGACCTGGGCGCGGAACTGGCCGCTATTAAACTCTCGCACGGTGAATATGACAGTAAAGAGTTGAACAGTCTATTAATTCGGAGCGTCCATATCCAGTCGGCGGTCGACGCCTACAATAAATATGGAGAGGGCCGGAGCAAAATTCTGATCTTCGCCGCCTCCATCGAACACGCTGAAAAATTGACCGATGCTTTCAGCCGGGCGGGACATTCCGCTGCCACGGTTCATTCAAAAATGCACCGGCGCGACCGCCTGACCACCCTCAGCAGTTTCGACCACGGCGACCTGAAAGTGCTGGTCAACGTCGGCATTCTGACGGAGGGTTGGGACAGCCCGGCCGTGGACCTGATCATGCTTTGCCGCCCGACCATGGCCCCGGCTCTTTTCGTTCAGATGATCGGCCGCGGCACCCGGCTCCACCCCGGCAAGAATGATTTGCTGGTGCTTGACCTGTCCGGCAACTACAAAAGGCACGGCGCCCCGGCCAACCCAGTGGTGCGGAAGCCGGGTAGCGGCGGCGGTGAGCCGCCCTATAAATCATGCCCGGAGTGCGGGAACCTTTTGCCGGTCTCCAGCCTTACATGCGGCGATTGCGGTCACCATTGGGAAGTGCGCCTGGTCGATGAAACCGCCCCGGCCTTTATGAACGAAGTCAAACTTCCGCCGCCGGGCCAAAGTCATGTCATGTCCTGGCGCGGCTACGGCCACGTTTCCTTCAAAGGCAACTACATGCTGCTCTTGGAACTGAACTGCGTTCCCGGCGGGGTTGTCCGCCACTATCTGGATATTGAGGGGCAGGCCTCTCGCTATGGCCAGGACAAGGCCAGGGTTTTGTGGTGGCAGCTTTCCGGGGGAAAAAATATGCCTCAAACGGTCAGAATGGCAGTTGATCGAATCGAAGAATTGCACATTCCTGAATTCGTCTCGTTGGTCACAGAAAACGGCCGCCGCAAAGTGAAGGGGTTTTAATTATGGTCAGACTGAACGATTTTAAAGAAGACCGCTTGGTGCTGGCCGTTTATGAAGCCTGTGCCAGACGCAAAGCGGCCGAACCCCGCCGGGATTACCTTGGGATCAGCTCCTTGGGCAAACCCTGCGAAAGGGCTTTATGGCTGGCACTCAATGGTGCGGAACCCATGCCGGTCGACGGCCGCACGGCCCGTATCTTCGATAATGGTCATAGCCGCGAAGAAATAATCATTTCCGATCTGGAGGCCGCCGGATTTTCGGTGGACGGCCGTCAGGTGGAATATAGTGATTTCGGTGGCAAGTTGAAAGGTCATTGTGATGGAATCATTCACGGCATCACCCGGCGCCCGCACATTCTGGAAATAAAAACAGCCAATGACGCCAACTTCAAAGTCATGAAAAAAGGCGGCATCAAAGCCAAGCCCACCTACGAAGTCCAGGTGCATTGCTACATGGGTTACGCCAAATTGGAGCGGGCTCTGTTCGTGGTCGAGAACAAAAACAATCAGGAGCTCTATACCGAGCGTGTTTATTTTAGCCGTGAAATGTTTGAAGCGGCCAAAGCCAAGGCCCGGCGCATCATAGAAGCCACCGACCCACCCGCTAAAATTGAAAATGAAACCGAATGCCGCTGGTGCGATTATGCACTGGTCTGCGACAATCCTCCCACTATCGCGCCGCTGAAAGAAACAGCCTGTCCCGGCTGTACGTATTACCTCCCCGCGCCCCAACTAAAATGCGGCACAGACGAAGTGGTGAGCGTTCTGCGCTGTATCATTTCCACACTCTCACCCTTGCCGCCCGCCGACCAGGAACAAATTCGGGGGCAGGGTTACAAACTTTTAGAGCAAGCCCTGAACGTGCGGCCTGATTTAAACATTCCCTTGACTGTGCTTTACGGCAAGGCCAAGACCCCGGCCAATAAATTCATGCAAATCCTTGAATATATTTTTAATCTGACCAACGGCTGGTGTGAGCATTCATATTTTGACAGCCGAGATCCGATGACCTGCGGTTTTCAGGGAAAAGCCGGAGCCGCTGACTGGTGCCTGCATCAAAAATATAAAGCCATAATTCATAATCCCATAGGCTGTGCGGATAGAGCGACTGAAGAGGTTCCATTCTAATGGTCGCTATAAAAAGTTTCCAACATGAAAAAGAAGCTTTCAGCCAGCGTTGCCAAATAGCCAGCGATAAGGCCGTCACTGGCGGCTATTTATTGTCGATGCTGCCGGGGGCCAAAAGGGCGGGTTTTGAACTCAAGGCTGCCGACATCAACGGAGGCCGCGGCGATTCCTTTAGCTTTAACTTGAGAACCCACAAATGGGCCGATTTCAATATCCCGGATCACAAGGGCATTGATGTGGTGGCTCTGGTGGCTAAAAGAGAAAACATACCAATGAAAGAGGCCCTGGAAAAACTGGAAGCTGATTTAGGTCTGGCCAACCCGGCTCCGGTTCTTCCTAAAAAGCCCAGCAAAGATTTGCCCCAGGCCCCGACCGATGGCCCGCCGACCAAAGAGTGGGTCTATACCGATCAAAATGAACAGGAGCTTTATAGGGCCTGCCGCTGGGAAAAGCCGGACCATAAGAAAACCTGCCGGATGCGGCAGACTGTCCAGGGCGCGGAACGGGTGCCGCTTTATTTACCGCAAATTTTGAACGCCAAAGAGGACGGCCGCTTAATCTTCATCACCGAAGGTGAACCAAAGGCTGATTTATTGTGGGAGTGGAGCCAGGTGGCCACAACTTTCGCCGGTGGGGTCAACGGATATCAGCCCGCCTTGGCCAAATGGTTCATCGGGGCCGACGTGGCCATACTGGTTGATTCCGACAAACCCGGCCGCGATTTCGGCGGCCGCCTCAGCCATGATCTGATCGCCGCCGGCGTTAAAAGCGTCAAACTCATGGAAATGCCGGGAGCTAAATTTGAAGGTTATGACTTGATCGATTGGCACAACGATGGCGGCAATCTTCACCAGCTCCAAACGCTGATCGAACAGATTCCGGCCACCCCTGGCAACCGCATCAAAACAGGGCCATATGATGTCGAGGTTAAAGCCTGCTTTAGCCGTAATGATTTGGAGAACACGACCATGAAATACGAATGGCTGATCAAGGACAGCTTCAGACGGGGCCAACTGGGGTTAATCTGTGGCCCCCCAGGCTGCGGCAAGGGTTTTTTCTCCCTGCAACTGTCGGCCTACCTGGCGGCGGGCATAAAAGCTTTCGACCATTGGGAAGTCCCATCACCCTCCACCGTTCTTTACATTTCAGCGGAAGATGACGAAGTGCTTCTGCATAACCGCCTGCACTATATTCTGCACAGTCTGCCGGATGACAAAAAAGAGGCAGCGTCTGACCGCATTTGCCGAGTGCCTATCCAGGGCCGCATTAACATCTGCCAAAAAGACCAGTCGGGCGTGATAGCCAATGAAAACATGGACGGCCTGAAACGCTTAATCAGCAAAGTTAACCCCGATCTTTTAATCCTGGACACCCTGGCCAGGTTCCTGGAAGTCGATGAAAACGACAACCCGGCAGTCACGGCCGCCTGCGGGCTGGTGGAACAGATTATTAAAGAATTCGATTGCAACGTCATCCTGGTGCATCACACCAGTAAGGCGGGCGGCGACCTGGTCAGCAAAAAAGAGCAGCTCAACGCAGCCCTGACCCAAACCGCCATTCGGGGAGCGTCGGCCCTCTCGGGCTGCATCCGCTGGGCAATGCTGATGGCCCCGCTGTCATCAGAACTGGCGGAGAAAATCATCGGCCCGGCGGCAAAAGGCAAGAACCCCGGCCACTATCTTGCGGCCAGAGTGGCCAAGAAAAACGCCGGTAATGCGGAGACAATCTGCTACATGGAACGGCTTGAGCATGGCCTTTTGTCCAAAGTAAAAACAGCGGATGAGGCCGACAACTTACCCTATGACAAGGAAGCGGAAGAAGACGCCAGAGCCCTGGCTGCCGAAGTGGATCGCCGTGAGGTTAATGGCCTGCCGCCACTTCTGGCCAGCAAAGGCCCGCGTGAAGTGTTTGGATGGGGTTATGGCCGCATTCAAGACGCAGTCTCCGTAGCTGAAGAACTCGGCCTCTTGGTCAAAATTAAAAATGCCCAGGGCCGGGGATCTTATCTGGCAACGGCGAACTCACAGGAGACAAACGCATGAAAATTATAGTCCCCATAATTCCCAAAGCCCAAATGAGGGCGCGGCACGGCCGCACCAGAGGCGGCTTCAGCGTAACCTTCAAGGCCCAGGCCCAGCGGGAGGCCGAAGCACATTTGATCGGCCTCTTGGAACGGCACCGACCGGACTCCCCATTTTTGGGGGCCGTAAACCTTGGGGTCAGAGCCTACCTGCCCATTCCGGCCTCCTGGCCCAAAAAGAAACGGAAAGGGGCGGCGGGCGGACAGACCCGCCCCACCAGTAAGCCGGATTTGGATAACCTGATCAAAAATATAAAAGACTGTCTGACGGCCCTGAACTTTTGGCAGGATGATCGGCAGGTGGTGGAATATCTGCCGGGCACCGGCAAATATTACGATGACGGCAATGGTCCCAGATGGGAGATTGAAATAAAAAATGCCCAGCCGGAAGAGGCAACTTCCGACCGGGCCAACTCGCAACCCACCGAAATGAAAGGAATTGAGTCATGATTAGTGTAGCAAAATTGCGGGAAGAAAGCCACAGCGGCCCAGATCTTTATTTGTCGTTTGACGAGGAACCCATCAACCTTGGCGCCTTGGTCTACCTGCTCAACGAAATCAACAATGCCATAGCTGGCGCGCAAGCTGCCATACAGCAACTCACCGAGAACGATGATTCATCTTTGCATTTAATGGCCAGATTGGCGTTGGATTATGCCATGCAATGCCACAATGAACTTATTCCCGACGCTTCCATTGACGGCGCACGTTTCTGGCATGACCACGACAGTGATACCGGTAAACGCATCACATTCATAAACCCTGCCGAAAGGATTAAAGCGGCCAATCGCCGCAAAGCATTCATTAAAGCTGCACTGAATGAAGCGAAAAGAGAATGACCATGGGCATTGCATATCTCAATGGCAGCGGCACAATGACTTCCCTCAATGAACTTTATGAAACCCTGTCCGTTCTGGAACACAGCATGGGCGGCATGGCTTTCATCCTCGATCAGATGCTGGTCAGGGTTATTCTGGATTTGGATGTCGAGCAGCAGAATTTATTGTATTTCATTTCCGACACCTTGAAGGGTGCCAAAGCGAAAATGAAAAGGGTCTGCCCTGATGGCAGTGAGCCACGGTTTGAGATGATCGGCGCGAAGGCGGATGAGTGACTCATGAAGTGTAACCGCAACGGAAATTCAGTCTTACCGGATACAGGATTGAGTAGGGACACAATGGAAACACCTGCAGAACCACGCCTCAAGCGGGCGGTATTGAAATACTTCGGAGGCAAGTGGCGTATGGCCAGTTGGATTATAAGCCATTTTCCGCCACATAAGGTCTATGTGGAACCCTTCGGCGGCGGCGCGGGTGTGCTTATGAACAAGCAACCGGCATCGGCGGAAATATATAACGACTTGAATTACGATGCGGTCAATTATTTCAAGGTGCTACGTGACCCCGACATGGCAAGCCAGCTTGCGGCCACGCTGGCCCTCACGCCTTATGCCCGCTATGAATATGACCACAGTGAAGATCCCACCAATGACCCGGTGGAAAAGGCCCGCCGGTACTGCTGCAGCATTCAAATGGCCTTAGGGTGTCCTGGTCGGCCGTCAAAGGCAGGTTTCAACAATCGGCTATCAGGCTGGTATCTGCCGGTAGAAGGGTGGAATAATTACACCCAACACATTTCGTCATTCACAAGTCGACTGAAAGAGGTATCTATAGAATGCCGGCCAGCCCTTAAAGTGATTGAAACTTATGACACTGATGAAACACTTTTTTATTGTGACCCACCATATGTCCACAAAGCCAGATCGAGTAATCGTACTTATAAATATGAAATGAGTGATCAAGATCATATCGATCTGGCAGAACGACTTCATAATCTGAAGGGCATGGCGGTTATAAGTGGATATCAATCTGATTTATATAGCGAATTATACGCCGACTGGCCAAGCTTCACACACTCTGCGCGCACGGAAATGAATTTTCAGCGGACGGAATGCATATGGTTGTCGCCGCGTACGGATGAGGCATTAAAGGCGGCCTGCGCTTCATCGTTGCCGTTGCTAGAGAGGTTGTAAGTAATGACAGCTTGGCTCAAAGACATAGCCAAATGGGAGATCGGCAGGACGCTGTACCTGTCAGTGCCGTTCACATGGCTCTTACCCAAGGCCCGCCAACTGGCCCTGCTCCACAAAGGGCCGGTCCAGGCGGGCGGTCCGGCAGTTCAGCTTATGCCGGATTATCTGGCCGACGTGGCTGCGGTGAACCGGCCTTGCCCGGTCGAACCGCTGCTCTTCCACAACCCCCTGGCGACGTTCACCAGCCGGGGCTGCCCTAATTCCTGCCCCTTCTGCGCTGTGCCACGCATTGAGGGCGATTTGGTGGAGTTGGGGAGGGACTGGCGGCCGGCACCGATCATCTGCGACAACAACCTTCTGGCCGCATCCCGCCGTCACTTTGGCCAGGTGATTGGAAAATTGAAAGATTGTGATTTTCCCTTTGTGGATTTTAATCAGGGCCTTGAAGCACGGTTGCTGACTCCATTCCATATCTATGGCCTGACGATGCTTAAAAATCCAATGATTCGCTTCGCTTTTGACCATGTCAACGATGAGGCGGCGGTGGCCGATGCGATCAGCCTGTGCCGCAAGCAGGGCCTTAAGGACTTCGGCGTGTATGTGCTGATCGGCTTCAACGACACACCGGAGGACGCACAGTACAGGCTCGAAAAAGTCTGGGAATGGGGCGCGTTGCCTAACCCCATGAGATATCAGCCGCTTGATTCATTGGAGAAAAATCAATATGTACAAGCTGGGTGGACTGATACGCTCTTAAAAGATTACATGCGCTGCTACTCGAACTCAAAGCGGTTCGGCCAGCTTTCCATTATCAATTATAACCCTGGACGGCATGATCTGCCTCTGTTGGAGGGTTTGGTAGCGGCGGAGTAGGGTGGGTCTAGGGTGGACACTAACCTGCAGGTAAAACAGCCATTTTACAAGGTAACTAATTGAATTTACGGCATTGGGGGGGGGCGGCTAAGGTGGCCCCCGTCGGCCGATTAGGAGGAAATATGAAAATCAAATTAACCAAGTGCTCGTACTGTGAAAATCTGACCCTGTGTGTCAGTAACGACAGAATTGATATGTGCTGCCAGGAGTGTCTGGAAATGATGAAAGGGGATGTCGATTCAGCTTTGTCGGCGCTTAAGGAGGAAATCGCGCGGGTGTTGAAGGAGGATGAGGAATGAAAGAAGCGAAAAACATCGCAGAGGAATTACAGCCATGCCCGTTTTGTGGTGGGCATGTTGAGCCTCGACGACTCAGACCAACTAATATACCAGCCTTCCTATGTGGTCAATGCGGAGCGGCGGTATCTTTCATGGGTGAAGCCACCAGCATTAGCGATAAGGCAGCTAGGGCGGCTTGGAACCGCCGGTGGCTGAAGTCATGAACTTTAATATTGTGGAGGGGTGAATGATGAAAAATCCAATCTATGAACCGCGCGCCCGCGCCCTTGAGTATTGCGATCTGGCCGTCAACATTTACACCGGCTGCCCACACCGTTGCGAATATTGCTACGTTCCCTCAGTGTTTCGCCGGAAACCGGAAGTGTTCCATTCCAATGTCGAGCCGCGCCCCGGTATCGTTGAGTCTGTCAAGCGGCAGCTTGCCGCCTCAGACTGGCGCGGCCGTAAAATCATGCTCTGCTTCATGTGTGACCCTTACCCGATAGGTTTTGACACCTCAGCCACAAGGGGAGTCATCATGGCAATAAAGGAAAGCGGCAACCACGTTCAGATTCTCACCAAGGGCGATGAAACGGCCCAACGAGATTTTGATCTTTTGGATGAAAACGATTGGTTCGGCGTTACCTGGAGTGGGGCAGGCCCGGAGGACGAACCCGGCGCGGCCCATCCTAAGCAAAGGTACCTTAATATCGGTGTGGCAAAGCATAAATTCGGCATCAACACATGGATGAGCTGCGAACCAGTCATTGACCCTACCGCCATCATAGAGGCCATCCCACACTTTAACAGCGTGGACGTATGGAAAATTGGCAAACTCAATCACCGGAAGAGTGGCATCGACTGGGCCGCTTTCGGCCGCCAAGCAGAGGAACTGTGTCAGAAGCATGGCCGGAATTATTACATCAAAGAAGATTTAAGAAAGGCGATGGAGGGGTGAAGGGTGATTTCACTCTGCGTCATCTATGTAACGATAATGCTGTTTTTGGTCTGGCTGTTAGGCGACGATGACGACCTGATTTAGACAAAAACTTTTAATTATACTCACACTTTCCTAAAAACCGCAATCTATGAATTTTCCGGCAATCCTCCCATAATGGAGGCTTGCCCTGGGTGGAGTTTACCCTTGAAACCTACGGGCACATCATATTTCTCATATGAGGTAGTCATGAAAGGAAGTATCCATTCCGATCAGACGTGCCCGATTTGCGGTTCCCGGTTCAAATCGGTAGAACCGAAGGGGTTATTTTGCCCCGATCATCCAGGGCAGTCTCCGCATAAATTCGTGGTGCGCTACGGCAAAATTACCAAACGATTCGACAATTATCCGGCCGCCCTGCAATTCCTGACCGGCCTTCGCTTCCAGGAGGGTTCCGGCCAGTTCGACCCCCGCGATTATCAGGTCAAAGCCAAACCGTTATCATTTGACCGGTTGGCCGATGAATGGCTGGAATTGAAGGTCATTCAGGTTCGGTCCGGCTCGATGCCTCCACTTAGAAATGCCATGCGGAGAGCCACAAATATTTGGGGAAGCGCAAACATCAAATCTATAAAATATTCACAGGTTGAAGATTTGATGAAAAGCCTTGATCTATCAGCTAAAACCAAAAAGAATACACTGGACGCCTTGAAACAGTTTTGGGCCTGGGTTGCTGATAGATATGATATTCCACCCTTGAAGAAATGGCCCCGCCTTGGTACGCCTGAAATGAAGTTCCGAAAAACGGTTTCTATTGCCGACCAAGAAGCAATCTTAGCGGAGGTATACAAAATTGCTTCCCCCACCCGCATAAGGTCGTGGATAGGTATCAAGTGGCTTTGCACCTATATTAGTGTTCGCCCCGGCGAGATGCTCAATCTCAAGGAAGGTGACATCGACCGGCGGCGAGGTCTTTTGATTTTTCCACACCCTAAAGAGCGCCGCCCCAAGGTTGTACCGTTATTGGATGAGGATAGGGAATTGCTATCAACACTGCCGCTTGCTTTTCCCGATATGCCCTTTTTCCGCCATGAGATCAATGCCGACAAAAAGGACGCTGGTAAAAAATTCGGTCCGAATAGGTTCTATCGGGATTGGAAAGCGGCCTGTTCCGTTCTCGGCCTGGAAGGTGTTGATCTGTATGGAGGCACAAAGCACTCTACCGCTATGGGCCTTCGTGATGTGGCTACCTATGAAGAAGTCCGCAAGATGACCGGCCATACAACAAACAAAGCCTTCGACCGCTATTTGCAACTCGAAGGCGAAAATATGAAGTCTCTCTTTGCGCGGCGCCAATCAATTGCTGATAACGAACTGATAACGTCTGAAATTAAACCCTGTGAGAGAAAAGTATTGAATTTTAAAGGATGATTGTATAACCTAGTGGGGTGAGTGAGGGGATTTGAACCCCCGGCCTCCAGGGCCACAACCTGGCGCTCTAACCAACTGAGCTACACCCACCGCAAGCAGCGAACTCGATTGTTATAGCTTAAAATGAAAAATAATGCAAGAGCATTATTGCGGAGAATTTATGAAATCAATTCCAACTGAACAGGCGGTAGGGCTGACCATTTGCCATGACATCACCGAAATTATTGCCGGGGAACACAAAAAAGTGGCATTTAAACGCGGACACGTGGTCCGTCAGGAAGATATCCCCCATCTTCTGCGGCTGGGGAAGGAAAATCTTTTCGTCTGGAGCGAGCAGGCGGAAGGTATGGTGCATGAAGACGACGCCGCCAGGCGCATTGCCGCCGCAATTTGCGGGCCGGGGGTGGTTTACAGCGACAGTCCCACCGAGGGCCGGATCAACCTGAAAGCTGAATTTCAGGGGCTTTTCGTTTTGAATTTGGACCTCCTGGAGGCCATGAACGATATTCAGGATGTGACCATCGCCACGGTTCAAACGTTGCGTGAGGTTTCAAACGGACAGGTGCTGGCCGGGACCAGAGTCATCCCCCTGTGTGTGCCGGAAGAACGCATTGCCGCGGTTGAGCGCCTCAGCCGGGAGCAGGGGCCGCTTCTGACTGTGCTGCCATTCCCGAAGATGAAAGTCGGGGTGGTCACCACCGGCAGCGAAGTTTTTCACGGCCGCATCAAAGACGGCTTCACCCCGGTGCTCCGTCGGAAGTTCGCGGACTGGGGCTCCGAACTGGTTTTCACCACTATCGTGCCCGATGAGCCCGGCGCCACCGCCGCCGCAATCAGGGAGGCTTTGGCGGCCGGGGCCGAAATGGTCGCCGTCACCGGAGGCATGAGCGTCGATCCCGATGACAAGACCCCGGCGGCTATCAAGGAAGTTTGCGATGAAGTGGTGATTTACGGTACGCCCGTTTTTCCAGGGGCCATGTTTATGCTGGGCTATTATGGCGAGGTTCCGGTCATGGGCCTGCCCGGTTGCGTCATGTACAGCCGGGCCAGCATTTTCGATCTGATTGCGCCGCGTCTGCTGGCGGGCCAGCGTCTGGCCCGACGCGATTTCACTCGTCTGGCCCACGGCGGACTCTGTCCTCAGTGCCCGGATTGCCGCTATCCCAATTGCATGTTCGGACGCGGCTGAAGTTTCCAGCCTGACCGCACTAAAAAGCCGCCCGCGACTAACTTTGCGGGCGGCTTTTATGTTGCTTGCCCCAGATTCTCACAGGCATTGGGCGATGAGGCCCTTGACGTGTTCAGCCGAGCGGCCAAGGGCCTCTTGCTCCTGGCCGGTCAGTTCAATTTCCACCACTTCTTTCCAGCCTTTTTCATCCGCGATTATGGGCACCCCCAGGCTCACGGCCGACAAGCCGTATTCCCCCTCCAGAACCACCGAACCCATGGTGGGGCCGTCCTGGCAGCCACCGGCCAGGCTGGCGAGCATCGCGAGCATGGAGGTGGCTGAGGTCCAGGTTGTGGTGCGCCCGGAATCCAGCGACTGCCAGCGCGGATACCAATCCCGCAGAATCCTGGTGATTTCTGATTTCTGTACTTCACTGAGCCCGGCCTCTCGCCCATCCACGGTGACCGTGGAAAAGACCGGCACCTGGGTTTCACCATGTTCCCCCAGCACCAGGCCGCCGATGCGGCGGCCGTCGAGTCCGGTGACCTGACTGACCGCCCAGCGGAAACGCTGTGAATCATTGCGGCAAAAACCCATCACCCGATGTTTGTCGCCCAGTTCGCGGCTGAAGACATAGGCATACACATCCACTGGAGCGGTAACACTGACAAGGGTAGTTCCGGGACAGTATTTTTTTATATTGCCGGCCGCTTCGAGCACTATTTTCAGATTGGCCTCGAGGTATTCATTGCGGGATTTGACGCGGTGCCCGGCCAGGGATGCGGCCATGATGACCAGATCGCAGCCGGTCAGCACCTCCCAGCCGCCCCAGGTGACTCTGGTGGCGCATTCCGCGCTGAAACATTCCGTCAGGTCGATAACGTGGGTCTGGAGTACGTTGTCCTTAATATCAAACAGCGCTATTTCCTCAAAAATATCTTTCAGGCCCAGATAAAAAGCCATGGTTGACCCCAGACCTCCGGCGGCTCCGATAATGCCCAGCTTTTTCATACATTTTCCTCTTGTCTGATTGTGGCTGAAATAAATCAGCCCCGGCGGTAAGGACGGCCGGGGCTGGTGTTGGTTCAGGCTTTTTTAGAAATCCGAGAAATCATCCATTGGAAAAGAGGCGTCGCTTTTGGCCGCGCTGGAAGAGGGCGGCAAGGCTTTGACTTTGGCTTTCGCGCCTCCGACGGTCTTCCCGGTGCTCTTGGGCAGAGCCTTGGCCGGTTTGGGCAGAGCCGCCCTGTTCTGAAAGCCCTGTTGCTGGCCCTGGCCATAAATCAGGGCGGAAAGGTCATCAATGGCGTCTATCAGGCGAGCCGCTTCCAAGTTCAAATGGTCGACCGAGCGGGTGGAGCTTTTGGCCAGTTCCGCATTGGTCTGGGTGGCTCTGTCCATCTCATGAACGGCCGTGTTGATCTGGGCCAGACCCTGGGCCTGATCGTTGGAGGCATTGGCCACTTCCTGAAGCAGGGCGGCTATTTTGGATGAATTGCTCTCCATCGATTTAAAGTTCTCAGCCGTTTTGGCCACCAGTTCAGAACCGGCGTGAATATTATTGATGGTGGAGGTGATAAGCTGGGCGGTGTTACGGGCCGCCTCGGCCGAACGGCCGGCCAGGTTGCGCACTTCCTCGGCCACCACGGCGAAGCCGCTGCCGGCTTCGCCCGCCCGCGCCGCCTCAACAGAGGCGTTCAGGGCCAACAAGTTGGTCTGAAAGGAAATATCATCGATAGTTTTAATGATCTTGCTTATCTCTTCGCCGGATACGGAAATTTCATCCATAGCGCGGGTCACCCCGGCCATTGATTCATCAGCCAGTTTCACCGACCGCATGGTTTCAGCCATGATGGCGTTGGCTTCAGAAGAATTTTCCGAGTTCCTGTTGGTCATCGAAGTCAGCTCTTCCAGGGCTGAAGATGTTTCCTGTAAACTTTCAGCGTTGCTGTTGGATGTTTCCGAGAGTTCATGGGAGGTCTGGGCCAGTTCAGTGGAGGCCGTTTCAAATTCCTCCGCTCCTCCGTGAAGGGTCTCAATCATCCGGGAAATAGGCAGCGTGATGCTGCGGGTGATGATGATGCCGACCGCGATGCTGGCCAGAATGGCCACGATCAAACCGGCAATCAAGGTGTTGGCCACCGCGTTGAGGGAAGTCAGGGTCATCTGGGCCATTTCGACGCTGGAATCTATGGCCGCGTTTTTCAGGTCAACCGCGTCCTGAATCATCACTTTGGTGATTTTGCTGCGCGCGGCGTCCTGATCGAGCTTGCCCAGTATGGCCGCTTCAAACACAGGCATGACCTTTTCAAATTCATTGGCCCAGAATAATAAATCCTTCAGCCCGGCGGCCAGTTCGGCGCTGCCGCTGTCGTCAACCTGAATAAATTCGGCCGTCAGCTCTTTCATCCTGATGATGTTTTCATTAATTTCAGGAAAGGCGTCAGTGTTGTCATTAAGGTAGGCGGATTCGGATTTAAGGACAATGGTATTGGTCAGATCCATGATTTTATTCATATTTCTGATTCGATCCAGGCGGCGGTTGAGAGCTATGGGATAGAGTGACCCGTTGGCTTGAGCCTCGGCCAGCATGACATATTGACGCTCCAGATAGGCTGTGGCGTGCTCGATGCAGCTGGCATAGCCCTCCTCAAGTTTTTCCAGCGAAGTCAGGGTGTCGTTCATCAAGGCCGGAATTTTGCGGGCCAGCTGGTCATAGGCCTTGTAATTATCTTCCACATCGTGGAGCTTTTGCTGAAGCTCCGGTGTGTTGAGGTGCTCGGAGCGGTTCAGATGCCCCTGAATGCCCTTGACAAAGCCGTCGATGTCGGCCGCGTAGGTATCGGCTGTTTCCCACAGTTCGTCATAGCCGCTGTAGCCATAGGCCGTCTGCAGGCTGGAGATGACGCCGATGCTGAACTGCATGGCGGCAGCCTGATACAATGTGGGGATAAACTCGTCCTTCATCTCCACCATGCCGTTTTTCACCGGCCGCTGTAGGACCATAACGGTGCCTGAAAGAATCGTAAAAATTATATTGGTGATAACAAAACCGAGAATAATCTTGGTGCTTAACTTCACAACCCTACCTCCGGGTACACTTTTCACGCCCAAGGATAAAACCGTATATCGTACAGTTCTTGTCTGGTGCAGACGCTTTTAATTGTCGAGCTGGGTAAAAATAACGGGTACCAAATTTTCCTGGCTTTTGAGGATGATGCTGAATTTGAGGGTTAGCCGAATCTAATTATTTAATGTCATTCATTTAGTTTGATATTTATTGAGTTCCATCATACTTATCGGCAATCTTGTCAATCTGGTGAATTTAAAGCCGCGCATTTTGACGCCAATGCCGCAAAAACCAAAAATAAGGGAGAACTGATTCATGGAATTATGAATTACCTGCTTCAGTTCCTCCCCTCATATTTACATATTTCAATGAGCATACACCAAACATCCTTCTGTTGCAAGCCATAATCCGCAACGCGATTTTCTCCGGTTCCGACCGCCGGCCCGACCTTAATATCACATTCCGGCACAAGATTAAAAAACCTTCCATTTCGGCTGATTTTTATTTATAATTTTAAAAGTTTCTGAAATAGTTTGTGTCGTAATTCAACATCATGCGTTTGCCGCGGGCATATCCAATGCGTCAGGCATTTGGAGGGCTGGGGGGTTTGGGGATGAAAACTATCGACCTGAAAGGCACTTTTGAAGGCGGTCTGCTCTGGAACGATATCGAGCACGCCCAGAACCTTGGCGGCCTGAGCCTGTGGCGGCTCACTCTGGAAGAGGGCGCTGTCAGGCTGGAAGTGGATGACGGCTTCTTCAGCGCCTTTGGCTATCCCGCTAGTGATTTTACTACCAGTTTCAATGCTTTTGTCACTAAAGCGCTTCATCCTGAGGATCAGGATTTGCTGTCGGAGGCTGTGGGTGAGTGTTTCAATCGCGGCCAGAGCGGTTTTCGTATGGAATATCGGATGCGCCACGGGACCACCGGACAGTGGCGCTGGGTGCGCAGTCTGGGCGAAAGCCGGGAACTAGAGGACGGTACCGGTCTGGTGATCATTGGCTGCACGGTGGATGTTCACGAATATTTCACCGCGTTGGAAGAACTGAAAAAGGTTCAGGACGCCCTTCACAATGAAAGGGAGCGGATGGCCGCCATAATTGACGCGGCCGACATGGCCGTTTGGGATTGGAATCTGGAAACCGATGAAATCACCTATGGCGCGTCCTGGTCTCCAGGCGAGTCTTTGGAAGATGATAGTGAGCCTATCGGCAGTGTCTGGGAACAGTTTGTAACCCCCCAGGATCGGGCCAGATCCCGCGAAGTGGCCAGACGCCATGCCCAGGGTGAGCTGCCGCGTTATGAGGTGGAATACCGGATGCGGCGTCCCAATGGCAAAGATCTATGGATACAGGACAGGGGCCGGGTGGTGGAGCGTGACGACAATGGCCGGGCGCTGCGGCTTATGGGGGTTCTGATAGACGTCACCAGCCAGAAGATGACGGAAAAGGCCCTGAGGGAACAGAAAGAGCAGATGGAAATGATCATTGACGCGGCCAAGGTGGGCACCTGGGACTGGAACGTCACTGGAAATTATCTGTCTTTCAATATTACCTATACTGACATGCTGGGCTATAGCCCGGGCGAGTTGGACGGCAGTGTGGAGCGCTGGCGTTCTTTCGTCCACCCTGAGGATCTGGAGCAGATTGCCCGTCACTTCACGGAGGTCTTTGTGGGGCCGGGCATGACTTATGAAAATACCCTGCGAATGCGCCATAAAGACGGCCATTATGTGCCGACCCACGACATAGGCCGGGTAGTGGCCGTGACCGACGACGGCCAGGCCGCCCGCATAGTAGGCATCCAAGTCCTCCAGGGCATAGCCCTGGACCCGCGGATGCTCACGCATCCTTCGTCTTGGTGAGGGTTTCCCGTAATTGTAAAGTATGGCGGCCATCATCGTATTAAGAGCGTTGCCCCCTTGGCTATGGACTCAACCATAGCCAAGGGGGCAACGCTCTTAATACGATGATGGCCGCCAAAACCAACGATTACTGGAAAGTGCCCCCCAGACATAGCCCCGTGCGGGCCACGCACATTTTGGTTGATTTTTATGCGGATTCTGTTATTATTGCGAATTCGAGCCCATAGATCACTATCGGCTATCCTCGCTCCGCCACAAAGGCGGGGCCACATGTCCACGAGGAGGAAGACATGCATCCAAGAAGGTATGAAACCCTTATTATGCTGGCTCCCAACCTGCCCGCCGAAGAAATGGACGCCTTTAAAGAAAAGGTGAACACCATCATGGAAACCGGCGGCGGCAAACCGGTGAGCTTCGAAGACTGGGGACGGCGTCGTCTGTCTTATCCAGTTAAAAAAGAAATGTTCGGCCACTACCTGCTCTATGATTTCCAGGGCAGCCCGGAACTGTCCAGTGAACTGGAACGTAATCTGAAGCTCGATGAAAGAGTCTTCAAATACCTGACCCTGGTTCTGGACAAAAAATTCACCGATGAGGATCTGGCCGCCGCCAAGGAAAATCTCCTGGCTGAAGCCGCCCGTCGCGAAGCCGAAAAAGCCAAGGCCCGCGAAGCCGCCGAAGCACGTCTGTCCGAAGGCAACGACGATGACGACGAAGGCGACGACGATGACGCTTCCGGTGAAGAAGAGTAGAGGAGGGAACAGCTAATGTACGATAATAATCAGGACGATAAAAATCCGCGCGGCCGCGGCCGGGGCAAAAAGCGCCCTTTCCATCGCCGCAAGGTCTGCCGTTTCTGTGTCGATCACATCAATGAAGTTGATTACAAAGATGTGAAGACTTTGCGTAATTTTGTCACCGAGCGGGGCAAGATCGTGCCTCGCCGCATCAGCGGCAACTGCGCCAAGCATCAGCGCCTTCTGACCCAGACCATCATGCGGGCCCGCTTTATGGCCTTGTTGCCCTACACGGCTATGGTGCCGTCGAGCAACCAGTATTAATGGGAGGGCTCCATGGAAATCATTCTAGTTAAAGACGTTGACAATCTCGGTCTGTCCGGCCAGGTGCTGACTGTAGCCCCTGGTTACGCCCGCAACTTCCTTCTGCCCACCGGCGCGGCCCTTCCGGCCACCGAGGGCAACCTGAAGATGCTGGCCAAAAAACGGGCCGAATATGAAGCCAGGGCCAAGGCCGAAAAAGACCGGGCCTCTGATCTTAAAACCAAACTGGCCGAAGTCAAGCTGGTTTTCCGCCGCAAGGCCGGCGAAAAAGAAAAGCTCTATGGCGCGGTTACGGCTATGGATATTGCGGAAGCCCTTCAGGCCCAGGGTCTGGATATCGACCGCAAGAAGCTTCGACTGGCCGAGCCTATCAAGGCTCTGGGCGAATATGAAGTCCCGGTTCGTCTCCATCCCGAACTGACCGGCACTTTTAAAGTCGCCGTTCTGCCGGAAGACGAAGCGGCTGAAGCCGCTCCGGCCGAAGAAGCAGCCGACGCCAAGGCTGAGTAACTTCGGGGCCGCCACGGCGGTTATCCTTGAAAAAGCCCGGCCCGAATTTCGGGCCGGGCTTTTTTTCGTAATTCAGGGGATTTTATGCCGGTTGATCACTCTTCCGATACTCATGACAGCCTGGCCAGGGAGATGGGTCTGGATTCCGCTCCCTCCAACCTGGAGGCCGAGAGGGCCCTATTGGGGGCTATTTTCATGGACGCGACCGAAGCTCTGCCGCGCGTCTTTGAAATCGGTCTGAAACACACTGATTTTTTCAAAGAGGCGCATGGCGAGGTTTTCGAAGCCATTCGCTATCTCTATGAAAAAGGCGAACCTGTCGATCTGGTGACGACCACGGAATCCCTTTTGAAGCGGGGTTCCCTGGAAAAAGTGGGCGGGGCCTCCTATCTGGCCTATCTTTCCGACAGCGTGGGCATTGCCGCCAACGCGGCCCGCTATGCCCAGATAATCATCGACCGGGCCGTGCTGCGCCAGATGATAACGGTGACGGCCTCCATCTCCGAAGAGTGCCAGGGTACCCCCAAAGATGTGGATGAGGTGCTCGACCGGGCTGAGGGGCTGATCTACGGTATCCGTGACAATCGCGGCAGCAATGCCTTGAAGCGGGTGCCCGACCTTCTGGGCGCGGCTTTTGCCCGCATTGAATCCATGCTCGACCGGGACGACAGCCTCACCGGCATTCCCACCGGTTTTGAGGATCTGGATAAACTGACCGGCGGTTTTCAGCGTTCGGACCTGATCATCCTGGCGGGCCGCCCGGCCATGGGCAAGACTGCCCTGGCTCTGAATCTGGTTCTGGGGGCGGCCCTGCCCAGCCTCCGGCAGGCTAATCGCAACATCCCGCCGGTGGCTGTGGCCGTTTTCAGCCTGGAAATGGCCACCGAGCAGCTCCTTCAGAGACTAATGTGCCAGACCGGCCACCTCAATCTGGGTGATCTGCGCACAGGCCGGCTCAAGCCTGAAGACATAGAGAAGCTGACCAAAGCCATAAGTTATTTGGAAAACGCGGAAATCTACATCGACGACACCCCGGCCATTCGAGTTCTGGAACTGCGGGCCAAGGTGCGCCGCCTGAAGGGCCAGCTGGATTCCAAAGGCAGCAGCCTAGGATTGGTGGTGGTGGATTATCTTCAGTTGATGCGGGCCAGCGACAAGGCGGACAGCCGTGAGCAGGAGATCAGTGAAATCAGCCGTTCACTGAAGGGATTGGCCAAGGAGCTCAACGTGCCGGTGCTGGCGTTGTCACAGTTGAATCGGCGAGTGGAGGATCGAACGGATAAAACTCCGATGCTTTCGGACCTGCGTGAATCCGGTGCCATTGAGCAGGACGCCGACATTATCGCTTTCGTCTACCGCCCGGAGGTGTATAAAAAGGAAGAAGAGAAGGAGCCTTTCCGTGGCAAGGCCGAGATGATAGTGGGCAAGCACCGCAACGGCCCGACCGGAACGGTAAAGTTAAAATTCATGGCCGAATTCTCCAGCTTCGTCCCCCCCGACCCCGAATACTAACCACCAGGGCAGAGCCCTGGCAGCTATTCTTCTTAATATGGCTTTTTCCCTTGAACTTACGGCTCGTAGCTACACAAAAAGCGTGGTTTTTGTGTAGCGGGCGGCTATTTTTCCGTCAAAACCAGTCGCTGACGCTCCGTCTCGAAGACTCGACCACCGCTATAGGCAGCCATCATCGTATTAAGAGCGTTGCCCCCTCAGCTATAGCCGCATTATAGCCGAGGGGGCAACGCTCTTAATACGATGATGGCCGCCGTAACTAACACACAGGGAAACCCTCACCCAGACGAAGGATGCGAGAGCATCCGTGGGTCCAGGGCTCTGCCCTGGTGGGGACAGGGCTATGCCCTGGTTGCGTTTTTTTTTGGATTGTGGTGAAATGGATGAAAACTAAGTTCATACCAATGGAATTTTTCTAGGGAGAAATATATTATGGGTTCTATGGTCACCTGTCCTCCGCCGGTTAGGCAACGTTGTTTCGTAATCATGCCTTTCGGTAAAAAGAAATTCTCCACCGGTGTTGAAGTTGATTTTGATAGCGTTTATGCTAACTTGATCGGCCCGGCAGTCGAAAGGGCCGGGCTGGAGCCTTTGCGCGCCGATACCGAAATGTTCGGCGGAATCATTCATACCAATATGCTTGAGCAGATTTTGTTGTGCGATTACGCCGTGGCTGATATGACCATGGATAATGCCAACGTGTTCTGGGAACTGGGCGTGAGACACGGATTCTGGCCGACCGGCACTGTGCTTTTGCGGGGCAATCCGCCGGTTCCAGTCAGTCGGGTGCCCTTTGATTTGAATTTTATGAAGTATCTGCCTTATCAGCTTGATGAGAAAGGCGGGCTGACCGGTATTGAAGATACAGCGCTTAAATTGACCGATCTTCTGCTCCACACCCAGGAAAACGTGGTGGTGGACAGCCCTTTGTATTCCCTGATTCAGGGCATCAAGCCGCCGGAGATAGACCGAAGGAAAACAGACACCCTGCGTATCCGCTTTACCAGGAAGCCGGAGCCGTTTTACAGGGAGCTGGATGAAGCTTTCAAGAAGAAAGATAAGGGTGAGGCGTTGGCGGAATTTGTAGGTAAATATTCCGTCCGCACTTTGGACAGCTCAGCTCAGGTGGCTGTTTTTCTTTCCTTCCGCGAAAAATCCATGTGGAAGGATATGGTGGAGTTTTATTGCCTGATGGGAGCCTGCGTGCGTGAATCGGTGCTGGCCAGGGAGCAGTATGCCCTGGCCCTGAATCGCTTCGGCGGGCCGGAGAGCCAAGAAAGTTATGAGGCTGAAAGGATTTTGCTGGAACTATTGGAGCAACGCGGCGATTCCAGCGAAACCTGCGCCCTTCTGGGGCGGATTTATAAGGACCGCTATGACGGCGCCTTAAAGGCCGGACGTGACGAGGAAGCCCTTGGCTACCTTGAGCAGGCCATTGAAAGCTATCTGCGGGGCTTTGAGGCCGACCCGCGAGACGCTTATCCCGGCATTAATACGGCCACTTTGATGTTTCTCATGGGTGAGGGTGAGCTGAAGAAACATCGTGACCTGCTGCCGGCGGTCAAGTGGGCGGCGCGTCTGCGCACCACCCGAAAGGATTCTGACTACTGGGACTTCGCCACACTCATCGAGGCGGCCGTGCTGGATGACGACTGGGACATCATTCCGCCCTTGGTCGGCAAGGCCATGATAAAAGGTCCGACACCCTGGATGGTGGAGAGCACCATTAACAATCTTGGCCTGATAAGGGAGGTTCGGGAGCGGCGGGGGCTGGATGCGCAGAAGCTGAACAGTCTCATCGAACGGATGGGCAATTTGAAGAAATAGGCAGAGCGGGCAACGGATAAGGGGGCAAGGTGAGGAAGAAGTATAACGCCTTTATTTCCTACAGTTCCAAAGATGCGGATATCGGGCACAGGCTTTATCGTGACTTGGAGAAACTGAAGATACCAGCTTCAGTCGATCCGCCTGGCTGGCTGGCCCGAAACCGGCGGTTCAGCCTTTTTCTGGACCGCAAAAACCTGAAAGTTTCCGCCGATCACTGGAGCCGCGGCATTTATGAAGCATTGGATGAAACGCTGTATCTGGTGGTGCTCTGTTCGCGCCGGAGCGCGGAAGCCAATGAGGTGGATAAGGAGGTCCGCTATTTTCTGGAAAAAAACGGAGGCGACCTCTCCCGCGTAATCCCGGTGATAGTTGAAGGCGAGCCCTGGGCTTCGGAGGAAGAGGCCGACAGGGTGCTGCCGCCTTCCCTCAGGGGGCACTGGAAAGAGTTCAGACCCCGGAATCTGCCCAACTGGAAAGAAGTGCGCGGCCAGGACGACGCCGGCGGCAATGAGAAGCGTCTGGCTCGCTGGCTGAGTGTTCAGGTGGCCTCATCAATGCTGGAGGAAGCGCCCGACAAACTTTGGGCCATGGTGGAGAAGGAGCGCCGCAGCCGTTTGGTGCTCTTGACCTTGGCGTTCCTGCTCATGTCTCTGGCCGTGGCGGGCACGGCCCGCTGGGCGGTGCTGGAACACCGGCAGGCTGGAATAAGAGAGGCCCAGGGGCTTTTAATCAAAGCCCATGAGGAACTGGCGGCCAAAAACGCCAGCGAGGCGCTGGCCTATCTCAGCGCCAGCCTGAAGGTCGCGCCGACAATGGAGGCCCTCAATCAGCTTGACAGCCTGATTCTGCGGCGTTCCTGGCTGGTGCCCATGGCCGAGCCGCCGGAAGGGACGATGTTGCGTGATCCAGGCTCTTTCCGCGGGCCTAAAAATTTCTATGTCGATACCCAGACCGGGGCGCTGGTCAAAATGTGCGAAACAGAGGATTGTGAACCGCATGAATTGAGAAAACCCCGCGCCAATCATTTTATCTCCACTTTGGGATATCTGGATAAAGGCAAATTATTCCTTTCCGTGGAATTTCCTGTTGAACCTGAAAGCGGGAAACCCGGCCGGGACGAGGACGCTGGTTATTCATTGCTGTTCTTTGATGTGAATGATGATGCATTAGTCGAATGGCAGGGGGCCGGCTGGCTGAAGGCGGTGGCTTTCAACCCGGCCACAGCGGATTTTTATGTGGCCTATTCGCCCCATTGGGGAGGAGCGGTGCGGGTGGAGGCCAGGAACTTTGGCAACGATAAACACACCTGGATGCGGCGGCTGCCCTTTACCGGAAACAAGCTCTATCTGGCCCCGGACGGCGCAACGCTTCTGACCCCGGTGGCCTCAGACGGCGATGTACGCCTGGCCATGCTGAACACCATCAACGGCGAGGAGATCAACCCGGGGCTGATCGTGCCGTCAGTAAAGCACCTGGCTTTCAGCCACGGTGGCCGGGTCGTGGCGGTGGTCGACTCGCTGGACGTTCTGCGTATGGTGACTATTGATGAAAATATGAGCGACAGTGTCCTGCCGATGCGCCTCTCCCGGCCTCCGGTCAGCCTGGATTTCACTTACGACGGCCATTATCTGCGAGTGGAAGGCAACGAGCCGGAGTATTTTTTCATTCATGCCAACCCGCTGATTCCGCAGCGGGTCAGCGTTCATCGGCTTGAAAGGACGGTTAAGGTATTCGTCACGCCTTCAGGCGGAAATCTGATCATAATCTCTCAAGATACGAATAATTCATATGTGGAACTGCGAACGCCTTCCGGCGGAAGAATCGGGGAGCGTCTGGTTCTGTCCGGGATAATCACCGAGGCCGAGTTGTCACCGGACGGCCGGCTTCTGGCTTTGATATCCCGGCAAAATCCTGAAGAGGCCCGGCTGGTGTCGCTGGAGTTTTCAGGTGAGGAAGGGATGGAGCAATCACTGAAAGAGCTTCCGCCATTGCCGCTGCCCATAGCCGCGACGAGTGTTTTGTTCCATCCGGGCGGAGATTTGCTGCTGGCCGCTGATTATGGCGCTGGCGGCGGCCGGATGTGCCTGATGGCTCTGTCCGGGGCGAAAGAGCCGGCCATAGTGACTGAATGTCCCGCCCATACGGATGAAGCTGTCTTCAGCCCGGATGGAACCATCTTGATCACGTTTGGTGAGGGCTTATCATTCTGGCGGGCCGGGGGGCTTGAGCCGATGGAGCATAATTGGAACGGGGTTGAGGGCAAGATACTTCAGGTCTTATTCCATCCCCGGCGCAATGAGTTTTTAGTGCGCACTGATAAAAGCATAAGTTACCATAACAGCCGGGAACAGGTCTGGAGTTTTCCGGGGCAGTTCACTGACGCGGTCTTTTCTCCTTCCGGTAAATTTTTGGCTGTTCAGTCAGGCGACAGGGTTATTCATATATCAGATGTGAAAACCGGCCGGGACGTTATGCGGAGGCTCACTGTTCCTCAAAAGATTCAGGCTCTCCACCTGACAGGTGAGAAAGATGGCCGTCTGGCTCTTATGGTGGCTACCATCAATAACACCTTCAACGTCTATGAGATGCAGACACAGAATAACAACAGGCTATTTATTTATAATCTGGAGGGGTCGAAAGCTGTGTTGTGGCAGTCTACCGTTCTGTTTGCCGATGTTTTGGGATTTTTGAACAGCTCACCTCTGACAGTTTGGGATCGTGAAGGGTATTCGGCCCTGCCGGGCCTGAACGTATCAAGTGTAACTGACGCCAAGGCCTGGATGCTGGCTGAAGCTCTTGGCGGCTGGCGCCTGGATGAGAATGAAGTGCCGCGCCCTTCCGGGCGATCCCTTCTGGAGCGGCCGGAAGATCTGGCGGAAACCGATCATTACCAGAATTATATCCGGTGGCTGCAAAGCCGCACTGCCCAGCGCCCGGCCTCGCCGGGCAGTGAAACGCTTCTGACCGAAATCCTGGATAATCTGACTGATGAGGACGATTATTATGCCCTCCGGCAAGTGCTGACGGTCGATCCCACCAATGAAAAAGCTTTAAGGCAATACTGGAACTATGCCGGTCTTCATGTCGCCGAGCGTTTATTTATGAATTCACCTGACGTTCTGGATCTTCCTTTTGCTGAAGCGCAAGACAACTGGAATATGACGGCACGATTAAGAACTACTGAGGCCATTACCGGGCAGCCCGCAGCCATGGCCATGTCCGACTTCTGGAATATCAGGGCCATGAGGCTATGCCCACAGTCCCCTGATATTTTATCAAGCCGTTTTGTTTATCTGTTTCTGGCCGGTGAATATGAAGAGGCGGAGAAAATACTGAAACAAGCGCTGGCTGATTTCCCGGAAAGCGATAAACTGCATACTAATATGGCGGATATGACCAGGAGTCTGGGACGGTTGGATGAATCATTCAAGCACATCATGAAAACCAGGGAAATTGTTCTGGCTCAGGAACCCCTGGATGTGAAAGAGCTTTTGTTCGCGGATATTAATCTGTACACATCTTCATTGGTATCTTATGAGCCTGGAAGACATGAAAAAGTGACGGCACAGATCATTTCGGATTTGAGCCATTTTTTCGACCTTAAAGTTCAGAGTGTCCAATCCGCTGAGTTTCTGAGTTATCTGAATTATTACATGGACGTTACCTATCTATGGTGGCCGGCCGCGACAGAAACCAGTGTTGAGATACTGGAGCATATTTTAGCCATAATTGGTGAGGGACAGACATCCGATTTCGTGGGCAATGAAATCATGCGCCTGAAAGTAAGCTGCGCCTGGCAGCATATTTTTATGAATCAGCCTGAAAAAGCGGCTGGCGTCCTTAAAGGGCTCAGCATTAATAGCGCCTCGGTGCCGTTGGCTGTCGCGGAAGTAATGATGGGCGAAAGTTCGGATGAACAAGCGCTGATGGACGCTGTGACCTCCGTGCTTATAGTGGCGAATGACAGTTACAACGAGAAAATGGCCGCCGGTAAATTTTGCCGCGATACTCTAAGTTTTTTCTATGCCCTGGAATATCGCGGCCTGGAGCATCCATTTTTTAAAAAGGCCAGAAAGGTTTTGGAAGATCATCTTGCTGAAGAGATGCGGAGAGGGTTTTTCGCCGTCAAGCATGTGTCTACGGCAGGAGCCGCCGAACGTGCCGGGCTGATGTTGGGAGACATCATTGTCGGTTATAACGGGTTGCCTATAATTAACATGGCTTCGCTGGAGGGCGAGCAGATGCTGTTGAAAGGCAATGAGGAAAAGCCTGTTTCAATTATCCGTGATGGCAAGCCGATGACGATTAAGCTTGGTTCCGGCTGGCTGGGAGCTTACTTTACCGGGGTCGTCAGTATTCAGGAGCAAGACACTGATGAGTCGATGCGATAGCTCACAAGTAACAAATTCTTTGAACACCGCTTCCCGGCCGTTACTCTGCATTTACTCTGCATTCAGACGGGCCGCGGCCTCGGCGTTGGCGGCGGGCCCTGCCCGCTATTCAGCCGGGCCGCGCCGCCGGGCCAGTTCGGAGGCGTATTGCCGGCCGAGAGTGTCTTTGCGGCGTTCGGCCCAGGTCGATAACAGCGTTCGGCCGGTGGCCTGATAAGGGCTCTCAGGGGTATCCAGAAGGCCGTCCATAAGGGCTTTGATCTCCGGCCAAGTTAAGAACACATCGCCTTGCATGATGCCGATAGCTTTGGCTAACGCGTAAGCCAGCGGCGCGGGGCAGGGGAAGATGATGCGTTTGAGGCCCAAAGTCTTCACCAGCATCTCGCACAAACCGCGATAGGTATAACGTTCCGGCCCTACGGCATTGATGGTGTTGCTGCCCGGCTTTTGCCCGTTAATCAACATCAGACGGGCCAGATCTCGCACATAGATGGGCCGTATGCCGTAATTGCCCTGGCCGAAAACCCCGAAAATCGGAAAAGTGCGCAGGGCCCAGGCGATGTTGTTGACCAAAATATCCTGGCCGCCAAAAAGCACCGCCGGGCGCAGAATGGAATAAGCCAGCCCGGAGTTTTTCAAATCCTCTTCCAGAATCGCTTTGCCTCGAAAATATTCATAGGGTGATTTGAGGCTCGGATTGGTGATGGATATGTGCACCACCTTTCTAACCCCGGCCATTTTGGCGGCTTCAAAAAGTATCCGGGTGTTTTTTACGGCCTGGGCGTGGTTGAAATCTTTATGATTGAAGCGGACCCAATAGGTGTTATAGAAAACATCGGCTCCCTCCATGGCTTTGACCAGGGCGGATATGTTCTCAAAATCAAGCGGATGAATATGGATGTTTTCCAGTTCAGGAGGGATATTCACCGAGGTGTTGTTGACCAGAGTGTGTACCTGGTCCGCGCCTGAGGCGAAGAGGAGGGCCGCCAGATATGATCCGCTGTATCCAAATGCGCCGGTGAGAATGTGCTTGCCACCTGCGGACAGAGAGGCGTTATCTTCGGCCGGGTTTCTGGTTTGGCTGGGCGGGAAAGCAGACATGTGGGACTCCTTGAGGTTGGTTTGAAGTGGTTATGAATATATTATAGCAGATATTGGCCTGTCAGTGACACCGACGGAGGATAGTGTGGTTGCGGCCCTTGCCCGCATTATAAAGGACTTGGCCCGAAGGGCCAACCAAAGGGTTCCACCCTCTGGACTCCGGCTGGGGGAGGGCCCACGCGGGCCCTACCCCAGACCCCACCCGCGCCAAGGGGCAAGCCCCTTGGAACCCCAAGAAATCAGGGTCAGCTTCAAATTTCTTCTTCCCGCATCGCCGCAACTCGCTTCGAGTACGAAGCTCAGACAAGCGGCGACGCTTCATACAGCTTCAGCTCTAACCGCTGTCGGCCCCTTCACATTGGTCTGTTACATTTTGCTATAGGAAGCTTCATCAAATGATTGTGGCTTCACGTATGTTCGGCTGATTACTTTTTCCCCTCCACTAGTTTTTGCAGTGCTGTAATGGTGAGACTTGGCCGTCTTTTTTTTAATGAGCAACTTATTGAAAAGCGATAGGTGGCGGAGAGACGCACTACCAGCACTGGAAAGGGCCTTAAAGGGGAAGCTGATTTAAGCCGAACATACGTGAACTACCACTAAGCCGATGAAGCTGCCTATCGCGGAATGTTACAGCACAACGTAAAACTGCCTATAGCACCAGAAGCGGAAGCAGTAAGAAGCGTCGCCGCTTGTCTGAGCTTCGTACCCGAAGCGAGTTGCGGCGATGCGGGAAGGGGAAAGTTGAAACTGACCCTGACCTCTTGGGGGTCCAGGGGGCTCCGCCCCCCTGGCGCGGGTGGGGTCTGGGGTAGGGCCCGCGTGGGCCCTCCCCCAGCCGGAGTCCAGAGGGTGGAACCCTTTGGTTGGCCCTTCGGGCCAAGTCCTTTATCGCATACTACATTGAAAAAACCGCACCGTATTCTCGGTTGAGGATACGGTGCGGTTTGCTTTTTGAGATTTTAAGAATCGGAAGCGACAACTTTCAGTAATAAATGTCTAATGACATACGCAGTTACTTGACTCGCGGCCACTTCCTGGCCTTAATCTCCAACAGGCCGATGCTGCTGCACCGGAAAGGATACCGCCTTTAGAGGAAGGCATCCGGCGGAGCCAAGGCTCCGCCCTGGTTAATTGACGTCGACTTCGCGACCCTGCTTGATCAACTGGGTGTGAAGAAGCTTGTGCGATTTGTGTCCGCCCGGTTCACCCAGGAAGTCACGGTAAATGGCCAGAATTTCCGGGTTCTCATGGCTCTTGCGGAGCGGGAGATTCCGGTCATCTTCATACAGACCGGCAATACGCTTGGCCCGGAAGTTGATGTCGCTGGAAATGGGCTGACCGCCGCCGGCAATACAGCCGCCCGGGCAGGCCATAACTTCAATGAAATCCCAACGGTTACGGTTGCCCTGTTTGATGGCTTCCATAACCTGACGGGCATTGCCCAGACCGTGCGCCACGGCCACGCGGATTTGGGTGCCGTCGAGGTCGATGTCGGCCTCACGGATGCCGCCCATGCCGCGCACCACGTTGAACTCGATGTTCTCCAGCGCCTTGCCGGTCACTTTCTCATAAGCCGTGCGGAGGGCCGCTTCCATAACGCCGCCGGTGTTTCCGAAGATGGTGCCCGCGCCGGTACCCAGCCCCATGATGCTGTCAAATTCCTGTTCCTGGATATCATTGAAGAAGATACCGGAGGATTTCAGGAGCTTGCCCAGCTCACGGGTAGTCAGGACATAATCGACGTCCTGATAGCCGCTGGAGCGCATTTCAGGCCTAAGGGCTTCGAATTTTTTGGCCGTGCAGGGCATGATGGAAACCGAGACGATGTTCTTCGGATCGATCCTCTGTTCCTGGGCGTAATAGGTCTTGACCAGAGCGCCGAACATCTGCTGCGGAGATTTGCAGGAGGAGTGGTGCTTGACCAGGTCGGGGTAGAACAGTTCCAGGAAGTTGATCCAGCCCGGTGAACAGCTGGTGATCATGGGCATGTCCCAGTTGCTCTTGAAGCGATCCAGGAATTCGGCCGCTTCTTCCATGATGGTCAGGTCAGCGGTGAAGTTGGTGTCGAGCACACGGTCGAAACCGAGCATCTTCAGCGCGCCAACCATTTTGCCGGTGACGATGGAGCCGGGCTCCCCGCCGAACAGCTCGCCCAGGGCCACGCGAACGGCCGGAGCAGTCTGGACAACCACTATCTTGGTGGGATCATTGATGGCGGCGATGACCTTTTCAGTGTCATCCTTCACCGTAATGGCCCCGGTGGGGCAGACGGCCGAGCACTGGCCGCAGTAGGTGCATTTGACTTTGCCCAGCCCCTTGCCGAAAGCCGGGGTGACGGTGGAGTCAAAACCGCGGTTGGCGAAGGTGTAGACATTGACAGTCTGCTTTTCAGAGCAAACGCGCACGCAGCGGCCGCACAGAACGCATTTGTTTTGATCGCGGACGATACAGGGGTTGGAGTCGTCAATGGGCCAGTTGGGCTTGGCGCCTTTGAAACGCACTTCGTGGACGCCCAGTTCCAGGGCCAGTTCCTGAAGTTCGCAGTTCTGGCTGCGGTCGCAGGTCAGGCAGTTGCGGGGGTGGTTGGCCAACAAAAGCTCCACCACCAGCTTTCTGGCTTCGCGGACTTTTTGGGTGTTGGTCTTCACCACCATCCCTTCGCTGACCGGGAAAGCGCAGGCGGCGGCCAGGCTTCTGGCCCCTTCAACCTCCACCACACAGACGCGGCAGCCGGCATAGGGCTTGACGTCGAAGTGGTGGCAGAGAGTGGGGATGTGGATACCCAGCTTGCGGGCGGCGGCCCAGATGGTGACGCCGGCCGGGATGGTTACGGACTGGCCGTCTATGGTCAAGGTTACATTGTTGCTCATGTGTATCTCCTCCCCCTATCTCTTGATCACGGCTTTGGCCTTGCGGCAGACGTCGATACAGGAACCGCACTTGATGCACTTGTCGGTATCGATCTCATGCGGCAGCTTTCTCTCGCCGGTGATGGCCTCAACCGGGCAAACCTTCTTACAGGCCCCGCAGCCGATGCACTTTTCAGGATCGATCCAGTAGCTCAAGAGGTCCGTACACTGCTTGGCCGGACAAGTCTTGTCATAGATATGGGCTTCATATTCGTGTCTGAAATAACGCAGGGTCGAAAGGATCGGGTTGGGGCAGGTCTGGCCGAGGCCGCAGAGGGCCGAGAGCTTAATGTTCCGGGCCAGCTCTTCCAACAGTTCGATATCGCCGCGCTTGCCTTTGCCCTGGGTCATGTTGTTCAGGATTTCCAGCATCCGGGTGGTGCCTTCGCGGCAGGGGGTACACTTGCCGCAGCTTTCCGACCGGGTGAAGTTCAGGAAGAAGCGGGCCAGGTCCACCATACAGGTGTCCTCATCCACCACCACCAGACCGCCGGAACCCATCATGGCCCCGACTTCGATCAGTGAATCGTAGTCAACGGGACGGTCAATGAGGTCGGCCGGCAAACAGCCGCCGGAGGGGCCGCCGATCTGAACGGCCTTGAACTTCTTGCCGCCCAGGATGCCGCCGCCGATATCAAAGATGATCTCGCGCATGGTCATGCCCATGGGGACTTCGGCCAAACCGGTGTGGCGGAGCTTGCCGGTGAGGGCGAAGACCTTGGTGCCTTTGGATTTTTCGGTGCCGAACTGACCATACCACTTGGCGCCCTTAAGGATAATGGGCGGCACGTTGGCCCAGGTTTCAACGTTATTATTGTTGGTGGGCTTTTTCCACAGACCGGAGACGGCCGGGAAGGGCGGGCGGGCCACAGGCATGCCGCGTTCGCCTTCGATGGATTTGATGAGGGCGGTTTCCTCGCCGCAGACGAAAGCGCCCGCGCCTTCCTTGATCTTCAGCTTGAAGTTGAAGCCGCTGCCAAGGATGTTTTCGCCCAACAGGCCCATCTGTTCAGCCTGGGCAATGGCGATTCTCAAACGATGCACAGCCAGGGGATATTCGGCCCGCACATAGATGTAGCCTTCGTCGGCCCCGATGACATAAGCGCCAATGGCCATGCCTTCGATAACCTTGTGAGGATCGCCTTCCAAAATGGCGCGGTCCATGAATGCGCCGGGATCGCCTTCGTCGGCGTTACAGACGACATATTTTTTATCGCCGTCGGCCCGGCGGCACAGTTCCCACTTTATGCCGGTGGGGAAACCGCCGCCCCCGCGTCCGCGGAGCCCCGATTCCTTTATTTCGGCCAGAAGGCCAATGGCATCGTGATCTTCAAGGGCTTTGGCCAGAGCGGCATAGCCGTCTTCAGCGATATATTCTTCAATGTTTTCAGGATTGATCAAACCGCAGTTGCGGAGGGTGATGCGGTTCTGGCGGGAATAGAAGTCGATATCGTGGTGCTTCATGGTCGGCTCGGCGCCTTCATGGCCGCGATAGAGCAGACGGTCAACAGGCTGGCCGCCCTTGATGGTCATTTCGACTATTTCCGGCACATCCTCTTCCTGAACGCGGACATAAAACATATCCTGGGGATAGATGATGACCAGGGGACCCATTTCGCAGAAACCGTGGCAGCCGGTCACGACCACTTCGACGGTTTTATCCATACCGAAGCGGGCCAGTTCTTTTTCAAAAGCTTCCACGACCTTGCCGGCCCCGGAAGAGGTGCAGCCCGTGCCGCAGCAGACCATAATATGATTTTTTACGCCCTGAAAGGGTTCGGCGTCGGCGTGGTGGCGGATGGCCACTTTGGGTTTGGCGGCTTTGCGGAACTCTTCAAGAGCGGCGGGGTTTTCCATGCGAGGGAATACAGGTGGTTTCTTCATATCTTTACTCCCTTATTTCCGATACTTATCCAAAATTTCCGGAATGTTGTCCGGGGTCAGGCGGCCGTGGGTGTCATGATCGACCATGATGACCGGAGCCAAGCCGCAGGCGCCGATGCAAGCCACGGTTTCCAGGGTGAACTGAAGGTCGTCGGTGGCTTTGCCGGGAGCCACGCCCAGGTTTTCCTTGAGGGCGTCGAGGATTTTGCCGGCCCCGCGAACATGGCAGGCCGTGCCCTGGCAGGTGCGGACAATGTGCTTGCCCCGGGGATCGAGATGGAACTGGGCGTAGAAGGTGACCACGCCGTAAACCTGGCTTATGGGCACTTCAAGGCGATCGGCAATGGCTTCAAGCACGGGTACCGGCAGGTAGCTGTAGATTTCCTGGGCCGCCTGAAGAACGGGAATCAAGGCGCCGTCGGTATGGCCCTGATAACGCTCGAAGACCGGTTCCAACTTGGTCAGATCCAAGCATTGGCATTGTGCTTGGGCGTTTGTAGTCATAATGTCGCTCCTCCTGTTTTGGTGAACACAACTGCACGTGCCAAGGCACGCACAACGAGAATTTTCCCAAAGAGGGTCAGCGGGAGCTTAATGATTCAGCCTGATGTTCCGGCCGCTGGCGGCCTTAATGAAAATAGAACCCTCATGCTGAATCTTTATTGTCCCCTGTAATGAACCTCCATGTAAATCGTTATATAAATCAAGTATTTAACCTGATATGTATTTAAAAACAGCTTCCCTGTCCGCATTGCAAAGGCAGTGCGGTTAAAATTCAGCATGCTTTTAAGTCAAAGTATTTTCTTGCCTATGAAATAGGAGCCTTGAACACGCCATTATTAATAGGAGCCACTATGGGTCGGTAAAGCCCTAACGTCCTGATTAATAAACCACTTTTTTAATGATTGAAGATAGTATACATTATTTTTTCGATTTGGTAAATAGAAATCTTCCAGCCTGTCGAGTTTGAAATTTATCATTTATTTTAAATGGTTACGTTATTTTTTGATTGCTTTTCACCTCAATTCGATGAGTTTTAAGGTGATTTTTCCAAAACTGTGGTTCTTTTTCCAAAATTGCCGCCTTAGACAAGATTTAATTAATTATTTTAACTAGTTGCTTAGTTTTAGGGCATTGGGATATAAACAAGCGCTGGATACGAAGGTATCTGAGATACCACCAGCGGCGGAAAAAGTTAAAAGCTAAAAGCGGGTTCCTGATACCGAGTCAATGTTAAAATTTCTGAACAGCGGGTGACCGCCGCCGGGAGAAATGTTTTTGCCCGGTGAGGTTCCGGGGGTCTTTAGTCACCTCACCGGGCAAAAACATTTCTCCCGGCGGCTACTTGATCGTCTTTCCCCAGGGCTGAAAAGTGTGAATAGCCACTGTGGAAGCCGGAAGCCGGGGATTGTTTTTGTCCCGGTGTGGTGACTAAAGACCCCCCGGAACCTCGCCGGGACAAAAACAATCCCCGGCTTCCGGCGGATCAATGGGTTCATTGCAATTTCGGCAACCGATAAAAAACACCCACGCGCGGCTCTGGAGTCATAGCCGTGCGCGGGTGTTCAATTGATCAGCAAAGGCAAGTTATACCTTCTCGGTGTGTTTTACTCGACGAAGACTTCGCTCTGTTTCAGATACTGACTGTCGACCAGAATTTTTTGCAGATTGCTTTTGTCAACCATCACCGGCTCAAGAAGTATGGTCGGGATTTCATTTTTTCCATCCGGGGTTGCCGTTCTGGCATTTACCGAGTCCTCCCAGGATTCCTTCTCAAAAATTTCAACCGCAACGTCAATGGCCTTGGCCGCCAATTGGCGGGTATCCTTGAACACAGTCATGGATTGCAGCCCTTCGACTATCCGGCGGGCCCCTTCAAGATCGGCGTCCTGGCCGCTCACCGGCACTTTGCCGGCCAGACCGTGGGCGGCAAGAGCTTCAATAACGCCGCCGGCCGTGGAATCATTCGGGGCCAGAACAGCTACCGGCCGGACGCCGTCCGCCAGCAGTTTTTCCACTGTCTTTTGGGCATTTTCCGGCATCCAGTCAATAACGGGCGTGTCGGCCGCTATTTTAACCATACCGGCTTCAACCAGAGGTTCGATAACCTTCATGGCCCCGCCCCTGAAGAGTCGGGCATTATTGTCGTTGGGCGAGCCGCTGAGGACGATGTAATCACCGCGCGGAGCTTTTTCCGTCAAATAGAGGGCCTGAAGTTCCCCGACTTTTTCATTGTCAAAGGTGATATAAACGTCCACCCCGGGATCGAGCACCAGCCGGTCATAGGAAATAACCTTGACCCCCTGATTATGGGCCTTGCGCACCATGGAGGCCGCTCCGACCGCGTCATGGGGGGCCAGGATGAGGACATCGATATTCTGGCTCAGGAGGCGGCCGATCTGAAGGTTCTGCTGCATCTGATTGTTGTTGCCCATTTCCACCAGAATATCGAGCTGCTTTTTGCGGGCGATGGAGCGGATGGCTTCCTCGTCGCGAATCCAGCGTTCCTGCTGGGTGGTGGGGAGCGATACGCCGATGCGGGGTTTTTTGTCCTCGGCTTGAAGGGCGGCGGGTGTAAAAAGCAGTGCCGCCAGGCAGATCATCAGAAATAGGCGGATTGTTTTCATGGCAACCTCAGAGCGGGCTCCGCTTCCGAAGGGGAGGCGGAGCCATAGTGGCAGGGCAGGGAATATCGGGCGGGGACGCTTTCCCTTTCTTATTTGGCCGGAGCGTAATTTTCCAGAACTTCCGCTTTCTCAATGATTACGGGCTCGTTGGGCACGTCATCATGAAAGGACTTGCTGGCTGTTTCCACATCCTCAATTTTATCCACCACATCACGGCCCTCAATAACCTTGCCGAAGACGGCGTAGCCCCAGCCGCGCATATTTTCGGCGGTGAAGTTCAGGAACTCGTTGTCCTTGGTGTTGATGAAGAACTGGGAGGTGGCTGAGTGCGGATCGTTGGTGCGGGCCATGGCGATGGTGTATTTGTCGTTCGTGAGGCCGTTCTGGGCTTCGTTTTCAATGGGATCGCGGGTGTCTTTCTCATTCATGTCGGCATCCATGCCGCCGCCCTGAATCATGAAACCGGCGATGACCCGGTGAAAGATGGTGCCGTCATAGTGGCCGTCTTTGACGTACTGCACAAAATTGTCCACGGTTTTGGGAGCCTTGTCATGATCCAGCTCCATGATGATATTACCCATGTTGGTCGTTAGTTGAACGTACATTTTACTTCCTTCCGCACTTTTTGTTTTGGCCCAGGCCGAAGCGGACAGGCCCAGGCCAAGGGCCAGAGCCGCCAATAGGGCGATGGTTTTTGACATATTAACTCCTTATAAGTGGCCGTGCGGCAGGACCGCCGGTCCAAGGGAAAGTCATTTTAAAAAAAGAGCCCCTTGCTTTCGCCGGCCTGGATGATATCACCGGCGTCGACATAACCATCAGTAACGGTGAGGTGGGCCTGATATTCGCTGACGCTGTCCACTTTCAGGTAGGCCTGGGGCGCGCCCATGACGTAATAGGTATCGCCGATGGTATTGGTGATGACCGAATCGACAGTCAGCATGACAAACTCGTCTCCGCTCTTGATGCCCACATCCGCGCCGAAATTGATGGTGGCGCTGTTGCCGGAGGCGGAGACGACCTCGGCTTTAAAAGGCAGGGTTCCAAGGCCCATGAGAGTGCGGTGATAAGCCTCAACCAGGGCGTTATCCAGGCTGGCTTCCATAGCTTCCTGGGTGGGGGCGGCCGGACCGGCGGTGGTTTCGAAATAGCCGCCGTCGCCTTTGCCGTCGTCGTGCTCGCCGGTGTTGGCCCTGGAGACCAGGACGATGCCGGTCATGGTGTCCACCGCGCTGACGGCCAGAACGGCGTCCACATACTGGCGCTGGGAGGTGAAAACGCGGGCCAGTCTGCGCCAGCCTTTACGGACCTGATACTGTTTCACTTCACTGATGGAGCCGATGACCACGGCGTTCAGGCCGAGATCGCGGCCGACTTCAGCGGCTTCCTTGGGGGTGAGGGGCAGAGAGTAGCCTTTGGCGGAGATGGCGGAAGCAACTTCAAAGGAGGGCACAACAACAATGCGGTCATCTTTGGCCAGCTCTTCGCCCATGAGCCGGGCCATGTTGGCGCCGGCGTCTGGCGCGCCTAGATTCACATCGTCATGGAAGGGGGCCACACCTACTTTCAGCTTGACCGGACTGACAAATTCAACGCCGCCGAACATTCCCCAGCGCCATTCGTTGTCGGCCGCCATATCGTAGGCGACGCCGCAGCCGGTCATTGTGAGTGCGGCCATGAGGACGGCGGCGAACAAAAGCTGAATATTCTTGAGAGACTTCATTCCCTTACCTCTAAACTTATACTGGATTGAACTGAGAGATACAAAACGAACATGCTTAAGTTACCTTAAGGCAACATGATAGTCAAGAGTATTGGTGCGAAAATGCGGTGATTAAGATAATGGCTTTTTTGGAAACAGAGGGGTGGCTACATTAATAAATAAGCTTAGGGCGTGGGCGGCTTTAGGCGGTGGCGCCGGTATGAAGCTTTTTCACCAGCCGAAGCGGGATAAGGCGCGAAGCCAGACCAGAATTGCCAGAGCGTAGCCCCAAATGCTGATTTCCAGGCCGGTAAAATAGCAATAAGCGAGAATCGCCGGAATGGCCGTCAGTATAATTATTCCGATAATGCGCATATAGGCTCCAGATGTTTAATAGAGTTGCAATATCATTACATTGACTGTGGTTTTTGTCAACTGCCCCAGCTCGGTTCATTAGGGCAGGCGCTTGGGTGCGGCAAAGGTAAAACCCGGCCTTGTGAGCTGAAAAATTTCTGACATCGCTCGTAATTTTCTCTGATTCCCGGCCGGGTGGCGGTGTCAGAGGTTTGTGGGGCCATGCCCGTCCGGGGAGCAAAATTACGAGCGACTTACAGAAAATTTTCAGCTCACCAGGCCTGATCATTGTCAGCGTTTGGATTGATGATTATTGGGGGCTCTCTATAGTGAATCGCTTTCCGGGTTTTACCAAAACCTTTTATGAAAGAATTTGACTTGCGGTTAGTGACCCGGTGTCTGTTCTTATTCCATGTCGGTAGTTTTTACTGTTTAAATTAATACAGTTACAGCCAGCCATGCCGCATTATTGGAAAACATTCAGACACCGGGTCAATAGCATGTGGGCCGGGGTCGAGCGGATGCGAGACGGAGCGTCAGCGACTGGTATTGAAGCCGATCAGGCCACTCGCTGAGCAAAAATCACACTTTTTGCTCAGCTACGAGCCGCCGGTTAAAGGAAAAAGCCATTTCATAAAGAAGGGCGGGGCCTGAGAGCGATATTTATCGCCATCAGGCCCCGCAAACATGACGGGGACTTAGCCCCTGTTAAGGCAGGCCGGAGATTCTCTCCGGAGTCACAGACAGGGCAGCGCCCTGAATATATGGAAGGTAGAGAGGGTCAGGCCCTCGGCAGGAAAACCTCTTATTTTAAGTGTTTTATACTTATGTATAAAACGTAATCACTTTCTTCTTGACCGTCAATAGCCGGGTAAATAAAATAAAACCACAGGCAAACTGTGTTGCCCTAGAGCCGATCCCGAATATGACAGGCTTGATGTTGTATTTGTATTGCGATATATGTGCCAAGAATGCAATGCGGAAAACTATTATATAATAAAAAATCCATTTAACTATAAATGAAGATCTTTTTTTCATAATATGAAAACAATAGGCAGTGATTTGTAGTTATATATTATTTCAAAATTCTTCAAGCGCTGCAACAATGTCATTGTCTATCATCATTTTTTATACAATTAGGCTGAATACTGAAAGAATCGTTGCTGCTGCCGTAACAAGTAATAAAAGTAGTTTTTTAGATTTCTATCTTCCGGTGATTTTGAGCGGCAAGGCTGGTAGACTTTCTGGTTAGTCTGAATTTAAACCTGGAACGACAGCGCTAATGACTATAGGGCGCCACTTTGTGTCCATATCAGGTCAAGTGTCCGAATGTGGACATGGGTTTGCGATAATCCTTTACCTTATCCCTATTTACATTCTTGCTTCCTGACTCCTCAAGGTTCTTATTTCTGTCATTATGATAAGCCCTTTTATGATAATGATAAATTTTTCATTATATTTGTCAGACTGCCCATAGTGGCTTAACCGGACAGGTTTTCGCTTTTTTTCAGCTATGGCCTTGATTTTTCTTCCATCCGCTCTTGTCAGCGGAGGCGTTCCTGCCTATAATACCCAATGGCCTTGAGGCCTCTTCATCTGAATAACACCGCTATGGTCGCCGTCCGCCGAATCAAGGCCGGCGAAATACTTTAGCTTGACGCGGCCGGGGCGGTTCCGGCCCGGAAGGATTTACAATGAGTCGAATGGAACCCGTTATCGGTCTGGAGATTCACACCCAGCTCAATACCGCCACCAAACTTTTCTGCTCCTGCGCCACCGAGGTGGGCGACCAACCCAATACCCATATCTGCGAAGTTTGCTCCGGTCAGCCGGGCGCCTTGCCGCGCACCAACGGACGGGCCGTCGAACTGGCCGCCAAGGCCGGGCTGGCTCTGGGCTGCAAGGTTAATGAGCGTTCCATTTTTTCCCGCAAAAATTATTTCTACCCCGATCTGCCGGCCGGTTTTCAAACCTCACAGCTGGACCCGCCCATCTGCGAGGGCGGCGGTCTGGAAATTGTGGATGAAGACGGCGGCAAAAGGTTTATCCGCCTGAATCGTATCCATCTGGAAGATGACGCCGGTAAGTGTGTCCACGATGAACAGCGCGGACAGACCCTGGTCGATCTCAACCGCGCGGGCACCCCGCTGATTGAAATCGTCACCGAGCCGGATTTCCGGTCTTCCGGTGAGGTGATGGAGTTTTTGAAAAAACTCCACGCCATTCTGGTCCGCCTGGAAGTCACCCAAGGCCGCCTGGAGGAAGGTGAGTTCCGCTGTGACGTCAACATTTCCCTGCGCCCGGCCGGGACCGAGAAGCTGGGGACCCGCTGTGAGATAAAGAACCTCAACTCCTTCCGCCATGCCGGTCAGGCCATTGAATATGAAATAATCCGTCAGGGCGGTTTGTATGACAAAGGTGAGCCGGTGATTCAGGAAACCCGCCTGTTTGACCCGGCCCATCAGGAGACCCGCGCTCTCCGCTCCAAAGAGGAGGCTCACGATTACCGTTATTTCCCCCAGCCGGATCTCCCCCCGGTGGTGGTCACGCCCGAGCTTCTGGCCAGGCTGAAAGCGGAAATGCCGGAACTGCCGGAAGAGGTGAAAGCCCGTCTTCTGGAAGAGGGGCTGACCGCGGAGCAGACCGATGTTCTCCTGGATCGCCGCCGGGCTGTGGAATATTACGATCTGGCCCTGAAGATTTTGAATGAACCCAAACGGGTAGCTACCCTGATGGTGGAACTGCTGCTGCCGGCCTGCCAGCGTGACGACATTTCCCCCATGGATTCCAAGCTGCCGCCCGAAGGGCTGGCCGCTCTCGGCAAATTAATGGCCGACAATACCCTCAACCGCCGGGCGGCCTATGATCTTTTCCCCGAACTTTTTGAGCGCGGAGGCGACCCGGCTGAACTGGCCAAGGCCAAAGGCGTCATTCAAATATCCGACGCCGGGGCCATCACGGCCATGGCTGAGGAGATCATCGCCGCCAACCCTGATCAAGCCCGTCAATACCGTGAAGGACAGGAGAAAGTTTTGTCCTTTTTCGTGGGGCAGCTTATGAAGCGCAGCAAGGGCGCGGCCAATCCCAAGCTGGCCAATGAAGTTCTGGTCAAGCTGCTTAAAAGTTAAGATACTGTAGACTTATAAGTAACAAACTCTTTGAAGGCCGCTTCCCGGCCGTTACTCTACACTCAGACGGGCCGCCCCTCGGCGTTGGCGGCGGCCCCTGGCCGCTCACGGGAGATTCATATGCCCATAGATTTGAAAATAGTGCAAAGCACCGCGTCACTGGCCCGCCTGAATTTGGCTCAGGGCCTTGAACCTGAACAGGCCCAGGCCGATTTGGAAAAGCTGACCCATGAACTGGCCACCATTGTCGGCTATATTGATATCCTGGGCGAAGCCGACACCCAGGGTGTGGAGCCGCTTTACTCCCCCATGCTGGAGGCTCCCGGCGCACGGGAGGATGTGGTCATCAATTCCAACACCACTGAAGAAATACTGGAACAGGCCCCGGACAGAATCGGCAGCTTTTTTGCCGTGCCCAAGATTTTATAGAAACTGTGTCGGGGCTGCTTCCCGGCCGAAACCTCCGGCAGGCCGAAAATGCCACATCGGACCTGTCCAGTGCGGTCCACGCACCAACGCACATAAAGGTTATGCAGAATGAGTGAACTATATAAATTGACATTGACCGAAGCGGCCGCCAAGCTTCAGGCCCGTGAGATTTCCGCTTCGGACATGGTCGGTGACTGTCTGGCCCGCATTGAAGCGACCGAACCCGATATCCACGCCTGTCTGACCGTTATGGGGGAGGAAGCCAGGGCGGAGGCCAAAGCTCTGGATGAAAAAGGCCCCGATCCGGCCAAACCGCTGTGGGGCGTGCCGGTGGCCTTGAAGGATCTTTTTTGCACCAAAGGGGTAAAGACCACCGCCGCCTCCAAAATGCTGGAAAATTTCACTCCCACTTACGATGCCCAAGTGGTGACTAAATTGAGGGAGGCCGGGGCCGTGATCGTGGCCAAGACCAACCTTGATGAATTCGCCATGGGCGCGTCGACCGGGTTCTCCGCGTTCGGCCCCAGCCGCAATCCCTGGAATACGGACAAGGTTCCGGGCGGCTCCAGCGGCGGCGCGGCGGCTTCAGTGGCCGCTTATCAGACTCCCGGCGGCTTCGGGACGGATACCGGCGGCTCCATCCGCCAGCCGGCTTCCCTTTGCGGCTGTGTGGGCCTGAAGCCCACCTATGGCCGTATCTCCCGCTATGGTGTCATGGCTTTTGCCAGTTCCCTGGATCAGCCCGGCCCCATGGCCCGGCGGGTCATCGATTGCGCCCGCCTCCTGAAAGCCGTGGCCGGGCCGGACGCGCGTGACAACACCGCCTCACTCCACCCGGTGGACGACTATGACGCGGTTTTACCTATGAAGGTTAAAGGCATGCGTTTGGGGTTGCCGAAGGAATTGTGGGAAGCCAACATTGATCCCGAACTGGACGGCCCTTTGAAAGCCGCTCTGGCCAAGCTTGAAGAAGCCGGGGCTGAACTCAGGCCCATTACCATTCCCAATCTGAAATATTCCGTGGCCACCTATTATATTCTGGCTTGCGCCGAGGGCAGCACCAACATGGCCCGCTTTGACGGCGTGCGCTACGGCCACCGGACCAAAGACCCGCGTGACCTGACCGAGCTTTATGTGGCCTCCCGCAGTGAGGCTCTGGGGCCGGAGGTCCGCCGCCGCATCCTTCTGGGCACTTTCGCCCTGTCATCAGGCTATTATGACGCTTATTACAAAAAAGCGGCCAGGGTCCGCCGCCTGATCAGAGACGATTATTTCAAAGCCCTGGAAGATTGCGATTTCCTGCTCACCCCCATTACCTCAGTTCCGGCCTGGGATTTCTCGAAAGAGCACGATCCCCTGACCGCTTATCAACTGGATCTGATGACTCTGCCGGTCAACCTGGCCGGTCTGCCGGGATTGTCGCTTCCCGTTGGGCGCGGGGTAAAGGAGGGCATGCCGGTGGGTATCCAACTGGTGGGCCGTCACTTTGGCGAGAGCGCCCTGTTCTCTGCCGGCTTGAGTTTTGAGGAAATGTTTCCTCCCCTTCTGTAGAACTTTTGACAAGAAAAAAACAGGCCGAATCTCCGGCCTGTTTTTATTTTAGCCAAGTGTGGAAAGGTTTGAATATATGTGCGGCATAATCGGCATTGTCAATGAAAAGCGCGATGTGGTCCCTGATCTGGTGGCCGCTTTGAAGCGGCTGGAATATCGCGGCTATGATTCAGCCGGAGTGGCCACCCTCTCGGAGAGCGGCGATATCGAGCGCCGCCGGGCCCAGGGCAAGCTCCTCGCCCTGGAGGAACTTTTGGAGCGCGACACCCTCTCAGGATCCATCGGCATCGGACACACCCGCTGGGCCACCCACGGCGCGCCCAGCGAAACCAACGCCCATCCCCACGCCACGGCCGAGGCGGCCATAATTCACAATGGCATTATCGAAAATTTCCAGGAATTGAAAAACGAGCTTCAGGCACTCGGTCACCGCTTCGAAACCCAGACCGACAGCGAGGTGGTGGCTCATCTGGTCAGCGCCAAAATCCGTGAAGGGCTGGACCCGGTAGCAGCGGTACGTGAGACTCTGCCCCGCCTCACCGGCGCTTTCGCCCTGGTTTTTATGTTCTCCGGCCGCCCGGATCTTTTGATCGGGGCGCGGCGCGGCTCCCCTTTGGCCGTGGGTTACGGGGACGAAAGTTTAATGCTGGGTTCGGACGCGCTGGCCATCGGCCCCATTTGTCAAAAACTCTCTTATCTGGAAGAGGGCGACTGGGCGGTGCTCGATAAGGGCGGCGTCACCATTTATGATCAGGACAATCACAAAGTCGAGCGGCCGGTTCAGGTTTCCTCCATCACTTCAATGAATCTAGGCAAGGGCGGCTATCGCCACTTTATGCTTAAGGAAATTTACGAACAGCCCCAGGTTATCGGCGATACCCTGAACACTATGGTCAATCCCGTCACCGGCCGGGTGGCCCTGCCGAACCTTCCGGCTTTAAAAAGAGCCTCCAGCCTGGTGGTGGTGGCCTGCGGCACCTCCTATTATGCGGCCCTGGTCGGCAAATATTGGATCGAGCGGCTGGCCCGACTCCCGGTGGAGGTGGAGGTGGCTTCTGAATTCCGCTATCGCCGTCCGGTCCTGCGGGAGGGGCAGGTGGCCCTGTTTATCTCTCAATCGGGCGAAACAGCCGATACCCTGGCCGCCCTCCGCCACTGCCGGGCCGAGGGGCTGGGCATAATGAGCATCGTCAATGTGCTGGAGAGCACCATTGCCCGCGAATCAGACGTGGTTCTGCCCACTGTGGCCGGGCCTGAATTCGGAGTGGCCTCCACCAAAGCGTTCACGGCCCAGCTAACCCTTCTGGCCGCTCTGGCGCTGGTGCTGGCCGGTCATCGCGGGCATCTGGACGAAACGGAGGAAGCCCGTCTGGTGCGCGCCCTGATGGAAGCCCCGGCGGTGGCGGCCGGGATTCTCAATGAAAGTTCCCACCTTGAGCATCTGGCCAGAGAACTGGTGGCCCCGGCCCGCGACGTGCTGTTCCTGGGACGCGGCACCAGCTTCCCCATTGCTCTGGAAGGCGCGCTGAAGCTGAAGGAGATTTCCTATATCCACGCTGAGGGCTATGCCGCCGGTGAGATCAAGCACGGCCCCATTGCCCTGGTGGATGACAGCGTGCCGGTGATTGTAGTCGCCCCGTCTGACGATCTTTTTCCCAAAACCGCCTCCAATCTGGCTGAGGTCAACGCCCGCGGCGGAAAGACCATTTTCATCGGTGATGATGAAGGCCTTTCCCAGCTCTCCGGCCTGTCCGGCCACATCATTATGCCCAGAGTCGATCCCTTCGTGGCTCCCCTGGTTTATGCGCTGCCGGTTCAGCTTCTGGCCTATTACGCGGCCGTGGCCAAAGGAACCGACGTCGATCAGCCCCGCAACCTGGCCAAGAGCGTCACCGTGGAATAACTATCCGCCCGAACAGCCTCCCTCATCGCGCCTTTCATCAGAGCACTTGTCATTTCTATATTCTGAAATGACAAGTGCTCTGATGCCGTATAGAGATTAAACCTTCAGAGCCTAAACCCCCAGCTGCCACTCGGCCAGACAGCCATTAAAAAAGCAGACCAGGGAGCCGCCGGGAGAAATGTTTTTGCCCGGTTCCGTGACTAAAGACTTCCGGAACGGAACCGGGCAAAAACATTTCTCCCGGCGGCGGCCATCCGCTTCTCAGTAAAATCTACCTTTTCTTGAAATATTAATTGTATTTATGTTTATTATTATTGCTTATTTGAATATTTACCTTGATATGAACTATAATAAGTGTATAATATATTACGGTTTATTTGATGTAGTGTATTTTCCTGGTGCTGACATGAACTAATTCTTCGGGAGGACGTTTGATGGAAAAGGCTATCTGGAATTCAGTTTTTCAAAAAATTAAAGGGGGTAGTTTCGGTGTTCACTATTGGGATGGCGAAGAAGTTACCTTCGGTGACGGACAGCCCGCCTTTGAATGCCGCTTTAACGCCAAGCCCTCACTGGCGGCCATGGCGGCCGATCCCATTCTCACCCTGGGTGAGGAGCATATGGCGGGAATTATTGACTTCAATGGCGACCTGGACTCCATGTTCCGCATCGTTCAGCTCAATCCGCCGGAAGCCAGCTTCGGCGGCCGGGTGCTGTCGGCGGCGGGCAAGGGGCTTAATCGCCTGAAAACCGTTTCCAAACAGAAAGAGAATATCAAGGCCCACTATGATCTCGGCAACAGTTTTTTTTCGCTGTGGCTTGATGACACCATGAGCTATTCCTGCGCTTATTTCAAAAAAGATGACGACTCGCTGCAACAGGCCCAACTGCAAAAAATAGATCTCGTTCTGAAAAAAATGCGTCTCACGCCGGGCCAGAGGCTATTGGACATCGGCTGCGGCTGGGGCTGGCTGATTATGCGGGCGGCCGAACAATATGGGGTTGAGGCTGTGGGCATAACCTTGAGCGAAGAGCAGTATGCCGAAGCCAATAAACGCATTGCCGGGGCTGGTTTGAGCGGCCGGGTTGAATCACGGCTGGTCAATTATCTGGAACTGAACGAACCGGATGAGAGTTTCGACGCGGTGGTCAGTATCGGTATGTTCGAGCATGTGGGGCGGGATTGTTTCCGCGATTATTTTAAAAAGGTGGCCGCGCTTCTGAAACCCGGCGGCCTGACTATGCTCCATACCTTGACCAGCCTGACTGAGAAGGAAACCAATTCGTGGGTCAAGAAATATATTTTTCCGGGCGGCTATATTCCCTCACTGAGGGAAGTAACCGACCTTCTGCCTGATTATGACTTCAGAACACTGCACATTGAAAGCCTGAGACGGCACTATGTAAAAACCCTGGAAATCTGGTATGAAAATTTCTCTAAACCGGAGGTGCGCGAGAAGGTTCTGGAAATGTTTGACGAGCGCTTCATCCGCATGTGGTCGCTTTATCTTCTGGGCGCGGCCAGCTCCCTGCGCACCGGGCAACTGGATGTGCACCAATTGGTTCTTTCCAAGGGGCCCAATAACGATCTGCCGATGACCCTGGCCGATATTTATGAATAAAAGAGGTTCCGGCTGAACCGGCAAAGCATTTGGGCCAGGTTAAAAGGCGTGAAGCAACAGGATGGACTCTGGGGCTTCACGCTCCTTTTTTTCTGAATTCGCGGAAATCAAAATTGAATTTTTTCATCCGCAAGCCCATGATGCGTTCGCTTATCCCCAAGGCCTGGGCGGCTTTGCTCATGTTGCCCTGGTGATCGGACAGCGCCTCAGTGATCATGCGCTTCTCCAATGCGTCCACCGCTTCGATAAGCGTGGCTGTTTTCGGGGCCGCTTCAGCCTCACTCGCGTCACTTTCCGCGCCGGGCAAGTGGCGGCGATGGATGAGGCCATCCTCTGAAAGAATCACCGCCCTGGCCAGAACGTTCATGAGTTCACGCACGTTGCCCGGCCAGGACCAGGCCTCCAGCGCGTCCAGGGCCGGATGGGTGAAGCCCAGCATGCGTTTGCCCAGCTCACTCCCCCAATAATCCAGAAAGTGATGGGCCAGCACAGTAATATCCTCTCGCCTTTCCCTCAGCGGGGGCAGGGTGATGGGAAAGACATTCAGCCGGTGGAACAGATCTTCCCTAAAACTCCCTTCCGCCACCATCGAGGCCAGATTGCGATTGGTGGCCGCCACCAGGCGCACATCAGTTTTAATCGTCTCGCCTCCGCCCACTCTCTCGAACTCCTTGGCCTGGAGGACTCGCAGGAGTTTGACCTGGACCGGCGGCGGCAGTTCCCCGACTTCATCCAGAAAAAGAGTTCCGCCGTGGGCCAGTTCAAACCGGCCTTTGTGTCGCTGGTTGGCTCCGGTGAAAGCCCCGCGCTCATGCCCGAAAAGTTCGCTCTCAACCAGATGTTCCGGCAGGGCCGCGCAATTGACCTTGATCAGCGGCTGGCTGGAACGGCCGCCCTCCAGGTGAATGGTTTCAGCGGCCAGTTCCTTGCCGGTGCCGCTCTCGCCTAAAATCATTACGCTTAAATTGGTCGGGGCCACTTGGGCAATCAGTTCGTAGACCTTTTTAATCTGGGGCGACTCGCCAATCATAGACTGCGCTTTCAGCCCGGCCGTCAGTGAGGCTTTCAGGCGCTTGTTTTCAGCCATGATGCCCGCGCATTCCATCTTCAATTCCTGGCGCACCTTGGCCGCCTGGGCAATAAGGGAGGCCAGGATGGTCAGAAGCCGCAGGTCTTCATCGAGCGCGACTGAATCAGCGAAAAGGCGGTCGGCCGACAACGCGCCGATGGTCTGGGAACCGACTTTAATGGGCACGCAGAAAAAGGAAATGCGTTCCTTGGTCAGATCACGCGCGCCGGTGCGGTTAAGGAACATCGGCTCATCGGAAAGGTTCGGCGACACCATCGGGCGGCCCGTCTCAATAACCCGGCCGGTTATGCCCTCGCCAATCTGATAACGGCCCCGGCTGAATTCTTCCGGCTTGAGGCCCACCGCCGATGAAATGGTGATAGTCTGCCCGTCCGGCTCCAAAAGGGCCACCGAACCCCGCACCATGCCGGTGTGCCGGGTCATCAGGGCCAGGGCTTCATCCAGCTTGGCCTGGACATCAGTCAGGCCGTCAAAGAGACGGCTTATCTCAAAAAGGAGCCGGAGCTCCTTTACTTCATTGGAAACATTCATGCCTATTCCTTGGATTTGATGAATTGACGTTCATTTAATATCATACTATATTTAACAACTGGATTCCATTTTTTTGCGAGGTGCGTATGATCGCCATTATTGATTATCAGGCCGGCAACCAGACCAGCGTCCGCCGGGCGTTGGAGCATCTGGGGCTGGAATCGGAAATAACCGCCGACCCTGAGAGGCTCCGGCAAGCCACCGGCCTTATCTTTCCTGGAGTCGGGGCGGCCGGTCAGGCCATGGGGCTTTTGACTGAAACCGGGCTTGACTCCACCATCCGCGAACTGGTGACGGCCGGGCGGCCATTCCTGGGCGTTTGTCTTGGCTGCCAGATCATGCTGGAATCCAGCGAGGAAAACGATACCAAAACTCTTGGCATCATTTCCGGCCGAAACGTCCGCTTCGATCCGGCCGGGCGTGATGAGGCGGGCCACCCCATTCGCATACCTCACATGGGCTGGAATAATCTGCGGCCGGTCCAGGAAACAGCACTCCTGTCCGGAATCAGCGAAAAGGACCAGTTTTATTTCGTGCACAGTTATTATCCGCTGCCCGCCCCTGAATACATTCTGGGCGTAACTCGTTACGGCGTTGAATTTTCCTCCGTCTTTGGCCGTGAGGGTTTGTGGGCTGTGCAGTTTCACCCGGAAAAAAGCGGCCCTCCGGGACTGCGTCTTCTCCGCAATTTTCACGAATACTGTGTCCGCGCCGAACGCGGTGAAGTCTGAGGTAAATATGCTGTCAAAAAGAATCATTCCCTGCCTGGACGTGCGTGACGGGCAACTGACCAAAGGCGTGAAATTTCAAGGCAATGTGGATCTGGGCGATCCGGTGGAGGTGGCCCGGCGCTACTATGAAGAGGGTGCCGACGAAATAGTTTTCTATGACATCACCGCTTCAGCTGAAGGGCGTTCCATATTTCTTGATGTGGTGGAGAAGGTGGCTGAAACCATATTCATCCCCTTCAGTGTGGGCGGCGGCATTTCCAGCGTCGCCCAGATGCGGGCCGTTCTTCTGGCCGGGGCCGAAAAAGTCTCGCTGAACTCCGCCGCCGTCACCAATCCAGGCCTGATATCGGAAGGCGCGGCCGCCTTTGGCTCCCAGGCTATTGTTCTGGGCATGGACGCCCGTAAAGTCCCGGTGACCGCAACCATTCCCTCCGGCTATGAGATCGTCATCCGCGGCGGGCGCACCCCCACCGGCCTGGACGCGCTGGCCTGGGCCAAAAAAGCCGAAGAGCTGGGCGCGGGTGAAATCTGCCTCAACGCCATGGACGCCGACGGCACCAAGGACGGCTACGAACTGACTATCACTTCAATGGTGTCGGAGGCCGTCTCCATTCCGGTCATCGCCTCCGGCGGGGCCGGGCACCCTGATCATCTCTATCAGGTGCTGACTCGCGGCCGGGCTTCCGCCGCTCTGGTGGCCTCAATTGTCCATTTCAATGAATACAGCATAGCCGACCTGAAAAATTACCTGAAGGAACGCGATTGCCCAATGCGCGAAATCCGGCAAGGACATTGACATAGCTCTCCAACAAAAGTAAAATGTACGGATTACTTTCCCAAGTATCCTAACAATGCCGCTTTGGCGGCGGTCTCGTTAATAAATTCAAGGAGCTTATGATGAAACCTCAGGGCAATTTCCTTTTCACGTCCGAATCGGTGACCGAAGGCCATCCCGATAAAATTTCCGATCAGATTTCCGATGCCGTTCTCGACAGCATTCTGGCCCAGGACCCCAACGGCCGCGTGGCCTGCGAAACTCTGGTCACCACCGGCCTGGCCATGATTGCCGGTGAAATCACCACCAGCAGCTGGGTAGACCTCCCGGAAGTGGTGCGCAGAACCATCGAGCGGGTGGGTTATAATGATTCCAATATGGGTTTCGACTGGCAGACTTGCGCGGTCATCAACGCTATTGGCAAACAGTCGCCGGATATCGCCATGGGCGTGGATTCCAGTGAAGGTCATGAGCAGGGCGCGGGCGACCAGGGCCTGATGTTCGGCTATGCCATCACTGAAACCGACGTTCTGATGCCTCTGCCTATTCATCTGGCTCACCAGTTGACCAAACGCCTCTCAGTGGTCCGCAAAAACGGCTCCCTGAACTTCCTCCGGCCGGACGGCAAATCCCAGGTTACCATCCAGTATGAGGACGGAATCCCCAGACGCGTGGAAGCCGTGGTCATTGCTTCCCAGCATTCCCGCGACATCACCCAGGCCAAAGTCCGCGAAGCGATCATTGATGAGGTGATCAAAAAGGTCATCCCCGCCCACCTCCTGGACGCGGATACCAAAATTCACGTCAACGCCACCGGCAATTTCGTCGTCGGCGGCCCGATGGGCGACTGCGGCCTCACCGGCCGTAAAATTATCGTGGACACCTATGGCGGCTGGGGCCGTCACGGCGGCGGCTGCTTCTCAGGCAAAGATCCCTCCAAAGTGGATCGCAGCGCCTGCTACATGGCCCGCCTGGCCGCCAAAAATGTGGTGGCCGCCGGTCTGGCCACCCGCTGTGAAGTTCAGCTGGCCTACGCCATAGGTGTGGCCGAGCCCGTCTCCATCATGGCCGACACCTTTGGCACCGGCCTGATCGACGACACGAAAATATCCGAAGCCCTCAAACAGGTCTTCTCATTCAAACCGGCCGATATGATCAAATTCCTGGATCTGAAGCGCCCCATATACGAAAAGACGGCTGCCTACGGCCACTTCGGCCGCACCGAGCCCGAATTCACCTGGGAATCAACCGCGAAAGCCGAAGAGCTGCGCTCCGCCGCCGGTCTTTCCGGCCCGGCCCCGGCCATCATCCCCACCTGTGACGCCCACAAGTGTTAAGGTAGGGGCAAATTATTAGAGGGGGGCCTTGCCCCTCCACCCCACAAGGGGGCAAGGCCCCCTTGACCCCAAACCGGCATGCGATCATGATCTCATGCCGGTTTTTTTTATCCGTGCCGTCATCTGGGCCGGCGGAGCGGCAAAGGTAAAACCCGGAAGGGGGAGCGGAAAAATTTCCTTAAGACGCTCGTGATTTTCTCTGATTCCCGGCCGGGTGGCTTCATCGGAAGTTTGTGAGTCCCTGCCCGTCCGGGGAGCAAAATCACGAGCGTCTACGGAAAATTTTCCGCTCCCCCTTCCTGGTCGTCATCGGCTGTTTGAGGCTATCGCTGTTGTGTCGACCGAAGCAAACGCGTTTCTAATTCTTCAGACAGCACGCCAAAAAAGCAGGAGGCCGGGGCTGAAAATTTTCTGTAGAGAACCATTGTTTCAGCGCCACTTGTCTGAGCTGAGTCTTCGAAGTGAGTTGTGGCGCTGAAACAATGGTGAACGAAAGAAATTTTTCAGCCCCGGCCTCCGGTCCTATAGCAACTATAACCGCACACCGGGCAGGGGTGCAGGGGGCGTGCCCCATGCCAGGGGTGGAGGGGACAGAGTCCCCCCTCTTCGATCTCTTACAACCTGAAATCCCTGGCTCCCTGGCCGATATTCTTCAGATAGTCGCTGACCAAAAGACGGATCTTCTCTTTGGGGATATTGTTTATTTCCGTGCCGATCAACGCGTCGCCTTTGGTTTTGGTGTCGGGCGCGGCGTAGTCTTCCAGATATTCCTTCAGGGTTATCAAGGCATTTGGGTGGCAGCAATTTTGAATTTGGCCGGATTTACACAGGCTCATAAAACGGTCGCCCGTGCGGCCTTCACGATAGCAGGCTGTACAGAAACTTGGGATGTAGCCCAGCTTCATCAGCCAATTGACCACCTCGTCCAGCGTACGGTTGTCACTGACTTCAAACTGTGATGAATCCTGGTTTTCCGGCTCCGGCTCGTAATAGCCGCCCACGCTGGTGCGCGAGCCGCCGCTGATCTGGGAAACGCCCAGCGACAAAACCTTTTCACGGCAAGCCTGGCTTTCACGGGTGCTGACTATTATACCTGTGTAGGGCACGGCTATGCGGGTACAGGCCACGATTTTGGCAAAGGTGTCGTCATCAATGCCGTTATCGAAAACGTCGGGATCGATGTCGTCGGCCCGGCGGATGCGGGGGACGCTGATGGTGTGGGGGCCGACTCCCTGCACGGCTTCCAGGTGCTCACCATGCATCAGAAGGGCCGCGAATTCATAGCGGTATCTCTCCAGGCCGAAGAGAACGCCCAGGCCGACGTCGTCAATGCCGCCCTCCATGGCCCGATCCATGGCCTCGGTGTGCCAGGCATAGTCGTGCTTGGGGCCGGTGGGGTGGAGCTTTTCATAGCTCTCTTTGTGATAGGTTTCCTGAAAGAGTATGTAGGTGCCGATTCCGGCCTCTTTCAGCATGCGGTATTCATCCACCGTGGTGGCCGCGATGTTGACGTTGACGCGGCGGATATCGCCGTTTTTGTGCTTGATTCCATAAATGGTCTTGATGGATTCAAGGATATATTCAATGGGATTCATCTCCGGGTGTTCGCCCGCTTCCAGGGCCAGACGCTTATGGCCCATGTCCTGAAGGGCGGTGACTTCCCGGATGATTTCATCCTGGGTCAGTTTTTTTCTGGGGATGTTGGTGTTCTTTTTATGATAGGGGCAGTATACGCAGCCGTTTATGCAATAGTTGGAAAGATAGAGCGGCGCGAACATCACGATGCGGTTGCCATAGAAATCAAGCTTGATCTGGCGGGCCAAGTCGAAGATTTCCTGATTTTTTTCAGGTATGGAGCAGTCCAGGAGCAGCATGGCCTCACGGTGGGTCAGACCTTTTCGGAGGCGGGCTTTTTCCAGGACGGAATCTATGAGCGCTGTGTTATCGCGGTTTTCCTCAGCCCAGGCCAGAGTGTCCAGCACCTCCTGGTGGCTGATGAACTCTTCGGCTTTCATGGATTTGGGATTATACATGTTCATTACCTTTCTTCTGAGTCAGAAAAACTTCTCCCATCAGATTTGAAAATGGCTTTTGACCTTAAATGGCAGCTGGGAGCTACGCAAAAAGCGTGGTTTTTGCTTCGCGAGTTGCAATTTCGGCCTCAAAACCAGTCGCTGGCGCTCCGTCTCCCCTGCGGGTCGACCTTCCATTCAAAGTGCCCTTTGCCATAAGGCACTCTTTTCCTTTAAACGGAGGCATAGGCGGTTTTGACGGCCACACCCTCCAGCCGCCCGAGCTTGCCCGACAGGGCGCTGATGGCGTTCTGCGGGCCATCCACCGCCAGGCTGATTATGCTGACGTTCTTTTTGCGGTATGGGATTCCCATGCGGCCGATTATTATCTCTGAATAATCATGGAGCAGGGTGTTGAGCCTGTCCACTGAATCAGGATTTTCAATAATAATTCCGATTATGGCGACTCTGGTATCCATTGCCTTTCCTTTCCCGTATCGCGGGAATCGCGCAAAAACAAAAAAGCGCCGCAAGGCGCTTTCAGCATCTGTTCATCTGCCTGTTGCCTTGCTTTCGCCGCGATAAGAATCTTGGCGTCAGAAGCAGCTGTTTTTGTCCTTGCCGGAAGAATTAATCTTACAGCTTGGATATGGATATTATGGCAACGGCAGGGCCGATTGTCAATGAAATAAAGGCGGCTTTTTGAACTTTATCCAAGGAAGAAGGGATTCCTCTCGCTTTTTCAGTTTTGGGCGCGTCGGTATTTCCAGGGCGCGAGCGGGTTTTCATCACCCCACAAGCCCCGGCGGGCGCTTTTGGCCTCCTTCTGGGCTTGGCGCAATTGGGCGCAGTAATCAATATCGCAGTAATTTTCATAAACCCAGACCTGCCCGGATTCAACCAAGTCTTGAGTTATCGAGTGTCCGTCCGGGCGGTATATGAGGCCTAGCAGGCGGTCATATTGGTCAAAGCCGCGGCTCTCCACCCTGACTTCATGCCCCTCCAGCAGCTCACGAAGATAGCGCCTCGATTCCCGGCCGTGGGCCTGATCCAGTTCCGGGGCGTCGATTCCGAACAGCCTCACTTTTATCTTTTGATCACCGGAATCAATCATGGTGAAAGTGTCGCCGTCATGAACCTTAACGACACGGCCGGATATGAGGCCGTCGGTCTGCGGACCGGGACCGGCGGCGGGCCAGAAGCCGCTTTCCTGTAGAAGATAAAGGGCGGCAATCGCCAGCAGCACAAAAACAGCGTTTCGCGGATTGCTTTTGCCGGGGCCTAGAATATTTTTTAACTTCCTGCGTGACATGACTTTCTCCTGTTGATTATGCCGAATATTTTACCATGCTTCAGGGATGATGTGTTATAATACATAACTACCAAGCTAAGCTGGTTGCTTATTTAAATTATAAAGACGACCGGACATACCCGCCATGAATAATGATCTTTATCCGCTGACTCTGGAACCTGTGATATCCGAACAATGGGGCCACTCTGAATCATCGATTTATGATGAGGAGGGCCCGCGTGAGTTCACCCAGGGCCTCATCCGGCTGGCGGCCGACAATTCGCGGGTGGCGGCCGGGCCAATGGCCGGGCGGACTTTGGGGCATCTGAAGCAGCTATGGGGCGCTGATCTGGTGGGCGCTAACGCCGCCGACGACCCGGACGCGCCTTTTCCGCTGGAGATGAAAATGCGGAGGACCGGCGGTTCGGCCCTGGCTGTGGGGCTGGACGGAGTGTCGTTGTGGTTCTTTTTGAAAGCTGGTGATAAAAGCACTCTCAACGCCGGTTTTGAGGCCGGGCTGAATTTGAAAGCCGCCGCCGCCGAGGCGGGGGGCGATCCCGGCCGGTGGGCTGATTACATGCCTGAATATGAGGCGGCCGGAAAAACGTGTCTTCTTTTGCCGCCTTTTTCGCCGCTTCTTCTGGGGGCGGGCCTTGACGTTTTACAGATAGGGCCGCCCGCGGCTCCCCTCCCGGTCTGGCCGCTGGACGGCGGGGACGGCGGGTCGATCAGCCGGGCCGCCGAGAGCGATCCGCCCCGTTGGCTCGCTTATGAAAGTCTGGGCGGAGGCATGGAACAGGTGTTCGACAGCGAAAACCTGACTGTGACGCTCGTCACCACTTCGCTGATGCGCGGGGTGCTGTCGCAGGATGCTTCCACCGTCATCTGGCCCCTGGAGGGACAGGGCCGGCTGCGAACCCAGGGACCGGCTCCGGCCACCCGGATTCAGCCCGGCCGGGCCGTGGTTATTCCGGCCGGTTTAGGGCGCTATACCATTGAAAGCGGGGCGGAGATAAGCTGCTTGATTATCGAAGCCGCCTGAGTTTTTTTATAGATACTGAAATATTGTCCGTTACGGCCGCTGAAGCCGCCAAGTTTATTTAAAACCGTGGAAAAACTAATACTTCCGGCCTACGCCGGACATTCCCATGTCGGACCTCTGAATTTTTCCTCAAAGGTCACTGGTTTAAAATTTAAAGACCACGGCTCATTCATTTTAAGAACCGGACGCTTTTTACAGGCGCACGGTCGACCTACTGTCAACGGGCGCTGAACAGTGCGTATCGGTGTACAGTAAACGTATATTTCGTTGATTTGAAGACGATATTCGGACACCGAACGTTCTGACTACAGCTCCGCAAAAAGTTATGGAGTGGATATGCCTGATTACCTGCGCAACCAAACAATCGGAGAGGCGCTGGAACAAAACGCGGCCACTTGGCCGGATAGAGAAGCCCTGGTTTATCCAGGGCGCGACAGGCGCTATACCTGGGCGCAGCTGAACGAGGAAGTGAACCGCCTGGCTCGCGGCCTGATTGCCCTTGGGGTGAAGCGCAACGATAAAGTAGCCGTCTGGGCCACCAACGTGCCCGAATGGCTCACGACCATGTATGCCGCGGCCAAGATCGGGGCGGTGCTGATAACGGTCAACACCCACTATCGCAAGGGAGAGATCCAATATCTCCTCAGCCAGTCTGATGCCGATTATCTGGTGCTGATGGAAAGTTTCCGGGGCTACAGCTATCTGGAGGCTCTTTATGAAATCGCCCCGGAAATAAAGGACCGGGGGCGCGACGGCATAATATCGCCCGCGCTGCCCTATTTGAAAAAAGTTATCTTCCTGGGCGAGACGCCTCAGGAGGGTATGTATAATTACCGCGAAGTTCTGGACATGTCCGAACAAACCCCGGCCCGCGAGCTGGAGCTGATAAAAAAATACCTCCATTATGACGACGTCATAAATATGCAGTATACCAGCGGCACCACCGGCTTTCCCAAAGGCGTCATGCTGACCCATCAGAACATCGTCACCAACGGCTATTGGATTGGCTATCACCAGAACCTGACGGAAAACGACCGCATCTGCATGCCAGTGCCGCTCTTCCACTGCTTCGGCCTGGTGCTGGCCACCATGGCCGCCCTAGGGCACGGTTCGACTATGGTGGTGCTGAACATCTACAGCGCGCTCGACATTCTTTCACAGGTTGAGGCGGAGAAGTGCACAGCCATATACGGTGTCCCGACCATGTTCATCTCCCTTCTGGAGCAGAAGAGTTTTGACAGCTTTGACCTCACCACGCTCAGGACCGGAATCATGGCCGGTTCGCCCTGCCCGATAAAAACGATGGTGGACGTTATTGAACGCATGCATGCCAATGAGATCACCATTTGTTATGGCCTGACCGAAACCAGCCCTGTTCTGACTCAGACCACCGGCAGCGACAGCCTTCAGAAGCGCACCGAAACCGTCGGCCGGCCCATGCCGGGCGTGGAAGTGCGGGTGGTAGATCCGGAAACCGGGCGCGAACTGCCCGCCGGTTCCATCGGTGAAGTTATGGCCAGGGGCTATGTGGTGATGAAGGGTTATTATAACATGCCCAAGGCCACAGCCGAGATTATCGATCAAGACGGCTGGCTTCGCACCGGCGATCTGGGCAAATTCGATGAGGACGGCTATCTGGTGATTACCGGCCGCTGGAAGGACATGATCATCCGGGCCGGTGAAAACATCTATCCCCAGGAAGTCGAAGAATATCTCCGGCACATGCCGGGAGTGGTTGATGTTCAGGTGGTGGCCGTGCCCTCGAAGCTCCATGGTGAGGAGCAGGGCGCTTTCATCATTGCTGACGAGAACAATCAGCACATTTCGGCCAAAGAGGTCAAGGCCTATCTGCGGCCGCGCATTTCCGGCTACAAGATTCCGCGCTATGTCAAGGTGCTGCCGGAATTCCCGATGACGGCCAGCGGCAAGATTCAGAAATACAAACTGCGGGAAATGGCCATTGAATTATGGCCAAAAATATGATGTTTCAGCGGCGCACCGCCATTCATTTACTGCAATGATTTATGACGCTGTGCATAACTTCCATCAGCCGGAGAGCGGATATCGCTTTTCGGCTGATTCACTTCTCCTGGCTGAATTCGCCTCCTGCGGCAACGCAAACCGTCTGGCCGATCTAGGGGCGGGTTGCGGCATTGTTGGGCTGGCGGCCCTTGAAAAAGGTCGGGCTCCTTCCGCGGAAGAGGTTTTCTTTGTGGAGGTGAATCCTGATTTTCTGGAGCCGCTGTCTGCCAACATCAGTCTATATCAGCCCCGCACAGCCGCCCGCCTCCGCTGTCTCCAGAGCGACTGGCGGGAGCTGAAGCCGGAAGACTTCGGTGGAAGACTGGATTATATAATGGTCAACCCACCCTATTTCCGCCGGAACTCCGGCCGCCCTTCCCGAAATTTAGCGGCCAATGCCGCCCGCCATGAAGTCCACGGTGATCTGGGCGACCTCTGCCGCTGTCTGGCCCGCCTGTTGGCTCCCAACGGCCGGGCGGCTCTGATGCTGCCCATCAGGCGGGAGGCGGAGCTTTTGGCAACTTTAGAGGCATGTAATCTTGAGCCACTGAGAACCAGGCGCCCGGAAAAAAGGCTGGTGCTGGTGGAGGCCGTGCCAAAATAACCGGGCAATTGCGGGAATTTTTTGCATATTCTTACCCGCCTTGACTTATCTGGAAGAGTAATCTATCCTAATGAATTAGATGAATAGTCGGACAACAATATTTTGTGTGCCCGGTCAACACAGAGCGGGTCCCAAGGTGGCTGTTTTCAGCAAGTGGGGGGGCTGACGGAAAGCAGCACTCGCTGCCAAGCCGCCGCTTCCCGGCCGAAAGCCTCTCGTCTGTCGAAAGCGCTACCTCGGACCAATCCAGTGCGGACTACGCACCCACGCACAACATTTAAATTGCAGGAGGCTCATAATGGCTAAGTTGAAAGTCGGTATCAATGGTTTTGGGCGGATCGGCCGTCAGGTTTTGAAAGCGATGATGGAACGTCATCCCGACACCCTGGAAGTGGTGGCCGTCAACGACCTTGGCGATGCCAAGATGAACGCCCATCTGTTCAAATATGATTCCAACTACGGCCCCTTCAAGGGTCAGGTGGAAGTGAAGGGCGATGATTTCTCCATCAACGGCCAGACGGTCAAAAACTTCGCTTTCCGCGATCCCAAGGAAATTCCCTGGAGTTCAGTCGGCGCTGAGCTGGTGATCGAATCAACCGGTCTCTTCACCGAAGCTGACAAGGCCCGCGCCCACATCGACGGCGGCAAGGCCAAGCGTGTCATCATCTCCGCCCCGGCCAAGGGTGAGGACGCCACTTTCGTCTGCGGCGTCAACCATACCACCTATGACCCGGCCAAGCACTTTGTGGTTTCCAACGCCTCCTGCACCACCAACTGCCTGGCCCCCCCGGCTCTGGTCGTCCAAAAGGCTTTCGGGATTGAAAAAGCCATGATGACCACCGTTCACAGCTATACCAACGATCAGCGCATCCTGGATATGCCCCACAAGGATCTGCGCCGGGCCCGCGCCGCCGCCCTGAACATCATCCCCACCAGCACCGGCGCGGCCAAGGCCGTGGGTCTGGTCATCCCGGAACTGAAGGGCCGCTTCGATGGCTATTCCCTGCGCGTGCCGACCCCGACCGTCTCGGTGATCGATCTGGTTGTGGAACTCAACAAGAAAACCACCACTGAAGAACTGCGCGAAACCCTGAAAAAAGCCTCTCAGAACGAACTGAAGGGCATCATGGGTTACGATGAGGAAGGCTTGGTCTCGATGGATTACAAGGGCGATCCGCGCTCTTCCATCGTTGATTCCGAGTTCTGCCAGGTGCTGGGCGGCAACATGGCCAAAGTCGTGGCCTGGTATGACAACGAGTGGGGCTATTCCTGCCGCGTCACCGACTTGGCCGACTTCATGGCCTCCAAAGGTATCTGAAAACAGTGATGGCCGCGCAATTTAGTCGCGGCCATAGAAAAGCCAAAAGCCCAGGCAAACGGAACACGGTGTGAATCCGTGGCGGTCCCGCCGCTGTAACCGGGGATTCTTTTTTCATTCAGTGTCACTCCAGATTGATCAAAATCAGGGGGAAGGCCGGAAAAGGGAAACGATCCGGGAAGCCAGAAGACGTGCCGGGCGGCCGGATTAATATCCGGCCTGAAACAAGCGAGGACTCCGATGGCAAAGGCGTTCCCGGCCGAGACGATTTCATCGTTTCGGCCGGGTCTCTTTTTTCAGGGCTTTGAAAAAGGGACGCTCGCGTTTATTGAGAACAAAGGGTGAATGGAATGGATTTAGAAAAACAGCTTCAAGAACATTTGAAACAGATTACCGTCCCCAATCCAGCGTTGACTGAATACGCCAAAGAGCGTGAAGACGCGTTGGCCAAGCCGAGGGGCACGCTCGGCCGCCTGGAGGAGTGCGCTATTCGGCTGGCCGGCATTCAGAACGCCTATCGGCCGCGCCATGAAAACCGCTTGATCGTGGTTTGCGCCGCTGATCACGGTGTGTTGGAGGAAGGGGTCAGTCCTTATTCAAAAGACGTCACCCGCCAGCAGATTTCCAATTTTTCCCAGGGCGGCGGCACCATCACCGTATTGGGCCGCCACGCCAAGGCCAAGGTGTTGTTGGCGGATGTGGGTGTGAATTATGATTTTCCGCCCAATCCGAACATTATGAATCTCAAGATCGCCCACGGCACGAAAAACATGGCCAAAGGCCCGGCCATGACCCGTAAGGAGGCTTTGCGGAGTGTTTTGACCGGCATTGAAATTGTGCTGAGTGAACCGGCTGTGGATTTGGCGGCGGCCGGGGAAATGGGTATTGGCAACACCACCCCGTCTTCGGCCATTTGCTCCCTTCTTATGGGTCTGACTCCGGAAGAGGCCACTGGAGTCGGCTCTGGCCTGGCCCCGGAGAAGCTGGCCCACAAGGCGGAGGTTATCCGTCGCTCCATTGAGGTTAACAAGCCTGATCCCAATGACGCGATTGATGTTTTGGCCAAAATCGGCGGCCTGGAAATCGGGACCATGACCGGAGTGTATCTGGGGGCGGCCATGCGTAAATCGGCCGTGATCATTGACGGCTTCATCGGGGGGGCGGCGGCTCTCCTGGCTGAAAAGCTGGCCCCGGCCATGCGTCACTATTTTTTCGCCGGGCATTGCTCCAAAGAGAAGGCTCACCGGGCGACATTAGAGTATTTGGGGCTGACGCCGCTTTTGGATCTGGGCATGTGGCTGGGTGAAGGCAGTGGCGCGGCCATATCTATGTTTATCTTAGAGTGCGCGGCCGCGCATTTCAATGAAATGCGGACTCTGGAAGAGGCTATGATTTGCGATACCATTGAAATTGAGAAGCAGAAAGAGGTTGCCAATAAAAACTGATTCACCGGATTAAAATGGAGACGGCCCGGAGGGCCACGCGATTAAAGGACTTGGCCTAAAAGGCCAACCAAAGGGTTCCACCCTCTGGACTCCGGCTGGGGGAGGGCCCACGCGGGCCCTACCCCAGACCCCACCCGCGCCAAGGGGCAAGCCCCTTGGAACCCCAAGAAATCAGGGTCAGCTTCAAATTTCTTCTTCCCGCATCGCCGCAACTCGCTTCGGGTACGAAGCTCAGACAAGCGGCGACGCTTCTTACACCTTCCGCTTTAACCGCTGTCAGCCACTTCACATTGGGCTGTTACATTTTGCTATAGGCAGCTTCATTGGATGTTTGTTGCTTCACGTATGTTCGGCTGATTACTTTTTCCCCTCCCCTAGTTTTTTCAGTGCTGTAACGTTGAGACTTGGCCGTCTTTTTTTAATGATCAACTCATTGAAAAGCGATAGGTGGCGGAGAGACGCACTACCAGCACTGGAAAGGGCCTTTAAGGGGAAGCGGATTTAAGCCGAACATACGTGAACTACCACTCAGCCGATGAAGCCGCCTATCGCGGAATGTTACAGCACAACGTAAAACTGCCTATAGCACCAGAAGCCGAAGCAGTAAGAAGCGTCGCCGCTTGTCTGAGCTTCGTACTCGAAGCGAGTTGCGGCGATGCGGGAAGGGGAAAGTTGAAACTGACCCTGACCTCTTGGGGGTCCAGGGGGCTCCGCCCCCCTGGCGCGGGTGGGGTCTGGGGTAGGGCCCGCGTGGGCCCTCCCCCAGCCGGAGTCCAGAGGGTGGAACCCTTTGGTTGGCCCTTCGGGCCAAGTCCTTTAATCGCGCGGCCCTCCGGGCCGCCTACATTCTCTTAAACATCCCCCTGAAAGGACCAACTTGACCGGAATGACGCGCCGTTTTATAATACCCCCCAAACCATTGAAGGAGCTTTCACATGCAAGCAACTTATGCCAAAATCCTTGGCAATCATACAGCCGACGTCATCACTCGCACCAGCAAACTCAAGCCTCTCGATATCAAGATTAATACGCCGCCGAAGCAAATTGGCTCCTGCGATCTGGCTGTGCGGATTGATTTCAATGGGAAGGTCAGCGGCGAAGGCGACGTAAATGGATATGTGGTTTGCGGCTTCCTCAAACGTAATGAATCCCTGCCGCTTTTACAGGCTTTGGCGGAATATTTCGGTTTCGATAAAAGCCTGGTCGAAACCGAAGAAGGCCCAGCCAACGTTCTGAGCGAATTTTTAAACATCATCATCGGCCTCACCGGCGCGGATTGGGCCGAGCACGGCTTTGATATGGATTTTGCCCCTCCCTCCGTCATCAGCGGACAGCCGCTGAATGAGGACTACTCCAATAAAAAAGCCTATCATGTTTCAGTCCATACTGATTCCGCGGCCAAAGTCGATATCGTGGCCGTGTTCAGCAAGTGAACCGCCCTCAAGGTTGAATTTTGACAGCTCCCCTTTCATCATCATTGAATCAGCCCGGAAAATCACAATTCCGGGCTGTATTTTTCTCCTCCCGCACGATCTGGCTGGCTCCCAACGATTTGGTGCTCTTCCAGCTTCAGAAGGCATTCAGCCATACAGGTGAGGCTGTTTTTAACGAAGCTTTCAGGCCGCGCCTGCTGACCTTCAGCACCCTTGAAGCCCTTCTGGCCAATGAATTGAGCCCTCCTGAAGCCGATGACCTGGAACGCCGCTTTATCCTTAACGGTCTGGCCGTGGAACTGGCTGAAGCGCTGGAAATAGGCGCCGGTGACGACGACGCCGCTCATCAGCCGGGCCTTTCGATGCTCTCAGAGCTGGCCGACTCACTCGGCGATGGCCTGGGCCGACTGAAACTGGCCGGCATAAGCTGGGATATGGTGGCCGGCCTTAAACCAGCCCGGCTGGCCGCTACCCTGGCCGAACTCGGCCGCCGTCACGATGAAAGTTTAGTCAAACTCGGCCGCGCCGACCGCTTCGCCAAACGTCAGATGGTCCTGAAACTTCTGGAGGAAGGGTTCGGCTTCCGAACCCTGGAAGGCGTCCGCACCATCAACTGCCATTGGTCCCAGCGCCTGTCGCCCTTTGAGACCGACCTCCTGATCGCTCTGAGCCGGCAGTATCAGGTCGATGTCATTTTCAACATCCCCTCCTGGGTGCGCAACGAAGATGTTTCCCACGGTTCAGGCTTCGACATCGTGCGGACTTTCAGGGAAATGGAAAAACATATCGGCTCCAACAACCTTTTCCTGAGCTACAGCGACGTGGTCGATAATCCCCTCGGCCCGGAAGCTCTCACCTATGCCGCTGAAACCCTTCTGGCCCCGCCCGGTTATCGTCGGGACGACCCGCCCGACCCTTCTGGCTGTCTGAGCATCACTCGCGTCCCAAGCGCCTATCAGGAAGTGGAGGAAGCTGCCCGCCACCTGAAGGAACTGGTGGCGCGTGGCCAGTCTGAACCCCACGATCTGGCCCTGGTTGTGCCCGATCTCAATAGCTACGGCCCCCTCATCGATGACGTGGGCCGCCGCTTCGGGCTGGCTTTCCACTTCCGCCGGGGCGAAATGCTCACCGATCACGGCCCGGCCCGCGCCGTTATGGATCTGATTTCGGTGTGGTCGTCCAACTGGGAAAGGCCCCGGGTGGTCAATCTTCTGGCCAGCCCCTATTTTAACCTGACGGAAAGAAAGTTGGCCGAACTCAGCCGTCTGTCGCTCAGTGGCGGGGTCACCGATCGCCGGGCCGGCGGAGGGTTTGAAGTGAACATGGCCAAGCTTCTCCGGTCCCGCGACGCCGGGCCTTTGGCGGGCGAAATCCTCAAGCTGGTGGAGCAATTGAAAAAACACGGCCAGCGTCTGGCCGCGCACAAAAACTGGCCGGATTTTTTCACCGGTTTCAAACAGCTTCTGGGTGATCTGGGCTGGCCCGGCCGGATACAAGAGTCGCCCGCCGAGCCGGTCAACATGGCCGGGGCCGACCTGGCCGCCGCTTTCGCCTTTAAGGAGGAACTGGAACGCCTGGAAGAAGCCATGCTCAGCCCCTACGCCCCGGAGGTTAGCCTGGAGCAGTTTCGCCTGTGGTTGCGCCGGGTGCTGGAAGAGCGTCACATGGCCTATGACCGCAACCCGGACGGCCGCATCTGGGTGCTCAATTATTATGATATTCACGGCGGGGTGTTTGACGAGATTTTTTTCCTGGGGCTGAACGAACGCGTCTTTCCGCAGACCAGCCCCAGTGGGCGCTGGTGGCCGGAGGAGTTCATCAAGGCCACCTCTGAAGCCTCATTTCTGGGCCGCCCCCTGTGGAGCGATGTCGATGACCGCTACCGCCAGGAGGAATTGATGCTGGCCACCGGTCTGGGGCAGGCCCGGCGGCGCGTTCGCCTGTTTTATCACAGCGGCGGCGAAGACGGGCGGGCGGCTCTGCCATCCCCCCTCCTGACCCAGTTGAAAGAGCTGTGGCCGGAGGGCGTTCTGGAGGAAACCGAGAGGCCCTGGAGCATACCGCCGCAGCCGCCGATGGTGCGCGGTGAAGATGAGCTGTGGGCCAGCCTGATCAAGGTCAACCCCACCCACTGGCCGGAACAGTTGAGGGAGCGCAACCACTGGCCGGAAATCTGGCGCGACATTCATCGCCGTCGCGATGAGTGGCGGCAGATGCGTTTTTCCGCCCGGCCGGGTGAGCTATCGGTGGAGAAGTGGCTGGAGCGGCTGGACAGCCATAACGGCCGCCCCCTTCTGCGGCCTGACTTTCTGAAAAATTTCGCCGACTGTCCGCTGGCCTTCTGGTGGAGCCAGACCTTGGGCCTTAAAAGCGATGATGAACCGCTGGAGGAATGGCCGGCCAGCCGTGAGGGTACGCTTCTTCATGATGTGCTGGAAAAATTTTTCAAAAAAAGATTGGGGCCGGACGGCCGTCCCGGCCGGGCCTGGCCGGGCGAATCAGATTTTGAGGAATGCCGGGCCGACCTGATGGAAATACTGGCTGAAGAAATCAAATACTTCAGCGGCCGCATGCCGGTCGGGCGGCTGCCGCTGTGGCGGGCGCGCCTGAAGAAACTGCCGGGTATCCTGACCGGATGGCTGAAGCGGGAATTCAGCCGCCAGTCAGTGCGGCCCTGGAAAATGGAATGGTCCTTCGGGACCGGCGAAAACGCGGAAGCTCCGCCGTTTGAATTGCCGCTCAATAATGGCGGCTCCATCTATTTCAAAGGCCGGGTCGATCGCATCGATGATACGGAAGACGGCCTGGCCGTGCGCGATTACAAACTGCGAAGCCGCGCCTCTTACAAAGTGAAAATTGATCGCAAAACCGGTGAAACCATCGACGTTCCTACCTCCGTCTATCCACTGGCCGTCTATGCCATGGCCGCCTCATCACATTTCGGGCGGCCGGCCCAAAGCTATTATGAATTCATCAAAGCCAGTCTCGACGGGGAATCCCAGACCCAGGCCCTCAATACGGCTGATGCGGCCCTGTCCGTCACGCCGGCCGAGACAGGGTTCAATCTCCCGGAACATCTGCGCGGCTTGTGGGGCCAGGTTATCAGCGGCGTCTATGAACCTTCCGGCAATGGCTGCGATTACTGCGGCTTCACCGCCCTGTGTCCCCTGATGGATAAAAACGAAGAAGGGGGTGAGGAATGAGCGGCTTTTCCCCCAACCCCTCACAAAAACTGGTCATGGAGTGCCGCGACCAGCTCTGCGTCATCGCCGGGGCGGGCAGCGGCAAAACCGGCACACTGGTGGAGACGGTGGTCAAGCGCCTGGCCGATTCGCTGTCGGAAGAAAAACCCTTCTCCATCCAGGAGCTTCTGGCCCTCACCTTCACGGAAAAAGCGGCCGCCGAGCTGCGCTGGCGGCTTGGCCGGGCCTTTTGGCAAAAAGCCCTCTCCCGGCCGGAAGAGGGTCCATTCTGGCGCAAAGAGGCGGCCCGCCTCGACCGGGCCGACATAGGCACCATCCACGGCTATGCCCTGAAGCTGGTGCGGGAGAACGCCCTCAGCCTGGGGCTGGCCGCCTCCATCCAAATTGACGGCAACAATCTCTCTTTCGAACGCGATTTCAACAACACCATCACCGACTGGCTGGATGAGGACGACCAGGATCTGGGCTGGCTCTTGGATAGAATGTCCTCGGCCCACCTGTCCGGCATACTGTCGGCCTGCGCCACACGCTTCAGCTCCTGGGGGTTGAGCCGCCTTTCCGCTGACACAGATGCCCCTGAAGTGAGCGAGTTGACCTTGAACGACTTCCGGGCGCTGGTGAAAAGCGGTCTGGAGCTGGTTGAAAACGGTGATCTGAACAAATCCAAGCCCTATTACGAAAAAGTCCGCTCGGCCATGCTGCGGCTGAATGAAGCAGTGAGCCTGCTGTTTGAGGAATTCAGAGTCAATCCGGCTCAGCATATCGCCCTGTGGCAGAGGCTGATAAAAGAAAGCGGCGACTGGTTCAGCAAACGCGGCCGCCTCATGAAAAAAGAGCTGGAAGCGACGGCCGCCGCCCTCAAGGCGGCCAATGACGCTTTCCTGTCCGTGCCGGTCAAGGAAAGGATTCTCAGACTGGCCCACCAGCTTCCCCGGCGGCTGGACAGCTTGAAACGGCGGCGCGGAGCCATTAATTTTGATGACATCCTCATTCTGGCCCGGCGGCTCCTGGCCACCAATCCCATGGTGCGGCAGAAGGAGATCAAGCGCCGTCGTCTTATCCTGATCGATGAATTCCAGGATACCAACCGCCTCCAGGCCAACCTTCTGGCCTATCTGCTGCTGAACCCGGACGACGACCGGGTTTTCCCTGAAGATTATGAATTGTGGCGCAACATGCCCTGGGCTGAGGCCGCGCCGCGCCTGAATGTTTTTGGTGATTTGAAGCAATCCATCTATCGCTTTCGCGGTGCGGAAGTGGAAGTCATGGCCGGGCTCCGGGATGCTCTGAGCCAGGGCTGCGGGGCGGTGCTGGCCCTGGATTACAACTATCGCTCACAGGGGCCGCTGATAGATTTTTTCAACAAACTTTTCCAAAGCCACCTGGGCGCGGCTTCCTTTACCGAGCATGACGCCCAGAATCAGGTGCGTCCGGCCCTTTATGACGGGCCTCAGGTAAATCTGGTCATTCCCGGTGAAGAGCGCCCCGCCAGGGCCGACGACCGGGCCTGGGCCCAGGCCGCCGCGCTGGTGCGCTATCTGGGCGAACTTTTCAGCGGACAAAGGGGCGTTCTGGTCGATGACGGCCGCGGCGGCGGACGAGTTCCCGGGCCAGGTGACGTGGCCATTCTGTTCCGGCAGGCCAAAAGGGCGCTGGTTTTCCGGGAAAGCCTTTTAAAGGCCGGCTGGAAATGCCAGACCGCCTTTGGCGACAATCCATTCAACTATGCTGAAGTCAAGGCGCTCCTGGCCGCGTTCAAGTATCTGGGCGGGGTGGATGAGGAAATCAGCCTGGCCGGGGCCTTGCGCTCGCCTTTGGGGCCGGTCTCGGACGCGGCTCTCCTGGCGTTGGCCCGTCCCGCCGGGGAAGACAGGCCCGTAAAACTCACGGAATATTTTACCGGCGAGCGTCAGTGGCCTGAACTTTCGGCCGAAGATCTTCAGACGCTGAACGGCCTGAAATCTCTTTTCAGCAGTCTGGCTCCGCTTGTCGGCCGCATGCCTCCAGTGGAGATTTTAGAGCGGCTGGTGGAGGAGCGGCGGCTGATTCCCTCGGCCCTTCTGGAGCCGGATGGAGAAGAGCGGGCCAGGGCCATAACCTTATTTCTGGCCGCCAGCCGATCAGTGGGCGACAGCGGGGACAGCCTGCCCCTGGGACCGGCCGAAGAACTGGATGAACTGGCCCGCAACTGGGACTCCAGCCGCCGGGGCGGCGACGAACGGCTGGACCCGGGGGCTATTAAGCTGATGACCGTTCACGGCTCCAAGGGTCTGGAGTTTCCCATTGTGATTATCGCTGAAGCGGACCGGGCGGCCAGAGCCAGATCTTCGCCGGTCATCATCTCGCGCGATGGCGTACTGGCCGTCCGCTTTACTGACGACAACGGGCAGGACATAAAACCGGCCGACTACCTGAGCCTGAAAGAGGAGGAGGACGCTCTGGAGCGGGAAGAGGACGGTCGTCTATTATATGTGGCCGCCACCCGAGCCAAGGATCACCTGGCTTTTCTGGGCTGGCCGCGCCAAAGCAAACGAAAGCCGGAATCACGCGCTTCATGGTTTGAGACCGTCTCCGAATGTGAGGCCATTGCCGATGGGCTTGGCCTGGTGCAATATGAAGCGGCTGAAACGGGTGAACTTCTTGCGGCCAATGAGGATAAGGAGGAAACAGCAGCCGGGCCCCAAGCCCTGGAGTGGCCCCTGGAGCTGCTTCCGCCGATGAGGCCTCACAGCCAGAACCTGGCCGTAACTTCACTCAGCGCCCTTCTGGTATCGCCGGGAGCTTTTTACAATGAGTATCATCTGGGCCTGAAGCGGGGCTTCGACTGGCGGCCCGGCACTGACGAGCCTTTTTTCCAGTTTCATAAGCCCGCGGTCGCTTCAGCGACCGAACCTCAGCGGCGGCTGACCGCCGCTGAGGCCGGTACGCTTTTTCACGCCGTGCTGGAAAAAGTCAATCTTGAAGACCCGCGTCCCCGGGTGTGTCTCCATCAGGAAGCTGAGCTGATGATGCTGAACCCTTCAGAGGACGAGATGCAATCTCTGGCCAAAAGCCTGGATGACTTTCTGTCCGGCCCGGTGGGGAGGCTCTGGCGGGATTGCCGGCTGGCCGGTCTGGCCGAGTATCGGGAACTGGCTTTCAGTCTGACCGTGCCCGGCCCGGCGGCGGGTGACGTTCTGAACGTCAGCGGCCGCATCGACCTGTTCCATTGTACTCCCGACGGCGGCGGCCGGATTGTGGATTACAAACTGACCACTCCCCGGCGCGGCGCGGAATTGGAGGCTTATGAGATTCAATTGCGAATTTACGGGCAGGCGCTGGCGGCGGCCGGTTTTTCGGGACCTCTTTCCGCCGTTCTTTATTTTGCGGGCGGCCGCGAGCCCTATGTGCATGAAGTGGAATTGGCTCACCCCGAGCCTCTGGCCCCTCATCTTGAACGCATACACGAGCTATGGCCATTATTGATGTCCACCCGGCCGCTCTCGACCAACCGGCCGGGGCCGCCGCCGCCATTGAAACACTAAAACTAGTCATCATAACTTCAACAATGGAATCTCTTGACAAAACGCTTGGGATTGACCTATTCTTAACAAATAAAAATATGCTGCGGATGGTGTATTGAAACGAATCCCGGCTGAAAAAGCCAGTTTGTTTCGTTTTTTTAATTAAAAAATGGAACGAACATTCATTGGCTTATCTCATGCGGCCGGGGGCGGGCATTCGATTTATTTCATGTATTTATGAGCAGGCGCCGATACAATGTTTAAGCATAGGCTTAGATATTATCAGGTGTTAGCTGAATTGAGAGAAAAAGTCGGTGGGAATGGCGTTCCAACGGCTTAGTATATTTTTTCCGGCGTTCAAGCCGGTCCAGCGAGGAGGATATTATGAAGAAGTTTCTTTCCATTGGCCTGTTTCTGGGACTGATGGCTGCCGCGTCAATGGCTGTGGCCAGCGGCCCTGACGGCATGGTCGACAAAAACCGCGCCTTTCAGGACGCGGCCCTGGCCGCCCAGAAATATGAGGCCGAACAGATGATGGCCACGTCGGCCGGGTCGGCCGCTCCGCCTAAAAAAATGTTCATCATTTCGCCGCAGTATCATTATTCACAGCACGGCACCCTCAGCACCGGAACATTGGCTCCGTTCGATCTGAAAAGCGGCGGCGGCCATGCCAACACCGGCTCCATCGCATTCATTTTCAACCGTGAAGTCAGTGAAATGCTTAGCATGACCCTGGCCTATCAATATGCCTACACCGATTATTCCGGCGGTGTGCTGATTCCCAAAGCCTCTTACGACGCCGGTGCCCGCGGAGAAACCGAGCAGGAAATCAACACTCATATCATTGCTGTTATGGGCGACATCAATCTGAAAAACTATGGCCGCCTGAACCTCAGCCTGGTTCAGGGTTTTGACAGCGTCAGCGGCCATGAACAGATTGTCGATCCTGCCGGAGACGTGGTTGACAAGCGCTCACTCGACACCTATGCCCAAAGGGTCACCGCCCTGATGGCCTGGTATGAGAACGATGTCAACCTCAACGAATCCTGGACCCTGACTCCCTATATCGGCTGGCGCTCCCTGTATGCCCACCTCTCCAACCAGAACGCCCTGGGCACTGACGAATTTGGCAAGAATAACGCTCACGCCTGGATTCACCTCGGCGGTCTGGGTGCGAAGCTGAATTATTCCAGCGGCCCCCTGACCGTCACCTTGCGCGGCGGCGTCAACCACCGCTTCACCAAAGACGACCTGCCCGGCTGGGCCAACCGCGCCATTGCCCCCGGCGTGGTGCAGCTTGGCTACAATGTCAACTTTGACCAGACCGTGGCCACCTTTGGCGCCGGCCTGACCTATGCGTCCTCGGAATCCTGCATCTTCTCACTGAATTATGACGGATTCGCCGGTTCCCAGACTGACGCCCATCAAGTTTCACTGATGGCTATTTTCCCCTTTTAGTTGAAATAGTCATTTTTACTTTAACAGACGAGGCACGCCGGGCAAAACTCACACTTTTCCCGGCGTGCCTCGTCCAGGCTTTTTTATTTGAGCACTTTTCATTTCTGGAGATTTAAAAAATGGCTCTGAATTTATGAAACAATCCGGGTGTTGACTTCAAATAAGTTCAGAGGGCAACCTTATGGCCATAGCTGCTTTCCAGCCGTCAAGCATAGCCAACAATGCAGCAGTCGGGAGAAATGTTTTAGCCCGGCTCCGTGACTAAAGACCCCCGGAACGGAGACGGGCTAAAACATTTCTTCCGACTGCGGTCACCCGCTGCCAGCGTAACTTTACTAAACACGGAATAAGCCGCTATAGTTCAACCTCAGAAATTGGAAAGCCGCAAGCTGATACTTGCGGCTTCCTGTTTCAAATCTTCTCCGGTTCTTTCCTGACCAATTCGATCAGCGTCACCTCCGGCGGGGCCAGGAAGCGCAGGGGCATGCCCCAAAAACCGCTGCCGTTGCTGGTATAGATGAAGCTTTTTCCACCTGGATCCCGATAGAGACCGCTCAGATAGCCGTTGACCTTTTTAATCAGGATGTGGCCCGGCCACATCTGCCCGCCATGAGTATGCCCGGAAAGCTGTAGATCATAAAACCCCGAGGTGCCCGGAATCGGGCTGGGCCGGTGCTTAAGGAAAAGCACGAACAGCCCTGAACTGTACCAATCCCGCAGCATCCTCACCGGCTCTACACTCAGACTGTTCCTGAAAGCTTCGTCGTCCACACCGGCCACGATGATGCCGCCCGCCTCCAGGCCCTCGCCCCTCAGCACATTGAGACCGGCTTTTTCCATGAAGCCCAGTGAATTCTCCACCCCGCGATAATATTCATGATTGCCCATCACGGCATAGGAGCCATAGCGGGGCTTGACCGCAGCCAGAAGAGCGGCTTCTGAATCCCGCCCCCGCATGTCTGTATCTACCAAGTCACCAGTCACCACCAATATATCCGGTTTGGCGCTGATGGCCAGATCAGTCATTTTCTTCAGATCGTCATGAACGATAAGGCTGCTCAAATGAACGTCAGTCAACTGCACGATACGCAGGGAATCAACATCCTCAGGCAGTTTGCCGGTCTGAAAGACTACATGCTTGAGACTGGGGTTATAGGCCGTGTAATAGGAATAAACCGCAATGACAGCGGACAGAGCCAGAGCGGCGGGCACGGCTCTTTTAGCGGCCAAAGACGACCACCAGGAGTGGCCGGAGGCCGCCCCGGCCAGTCCGGCCAGAAGGCGCAGGAGATCCAGCCCCAGAGCCGCGACCAGGAAAAGAATCAAATATCCAGCCCAGACCGGCCAGATTTTCAGCAAAATTCCCATCACGGGTTCAGGCAGCACATCGAGCCCCTGGAGCGTCTGGGGGACAATCATGATGACCAGCCACAAGAGCACCGGCAACTGCCACCAGCCGCCGCCAAAAGCCACGCGGCATCTGATAAAAAAATGAAGGCTGAGCGTCAGTTCAATAATCAGCCTCATAGTTTGAAACGACATATTTTTACTTTCTTTGTGTGCGTGGTCCGCACAGGACCGGGTCTTGGTGAGGGGTTCCCTGGTTGGTATTTTTGGCGGCCATCATCGTGTTAAGAATGCGGCCCCCTTGGCTATAGCTTCATTTACGGCCGAAATAGAAGAATCCGTTGGACTGGTGGCCGTTCATGGTGGTGAAGGTTACTGTTTCAAGTTTAAGACGGGTGAAGTCACTCAGGAGTTCTTCCATCCACTTTATTTCATGGTGGCGGCAGGTTCCGCCTTCAGGCAGTTCGAACACCCCATAGCCGTATAAATCTTTAAACTGGTCGTATCGTTGGAGATTGCGCTCATCCGTGTTTAACAAAAAATCATTCACATAAATTATGCCGCCCGGCTTTAACACTCGCCGGATTTCCTCAATCAGGAAGCGCTGACCGTCATCATCGCGGATGCAGGTCAGAACCGCGAACAAAACGGCCGTGTCCACACTTTCGTCCGGCAGAGCGATGGTGCTGCTTTCCATCACTCTCAGATCCAGCCCTGGAAAAAGCTTCCGGCCACGCTCAATCATTTTGCCGGAAAAATCCATTCCCAGCAAACGCTCATAGCCCAGACCGCGCATTTCATTCATTGTCCGGCCGTATCCACAGCCGATATCCAGAATCAGTTTCTCCCGGCCGACAAACCTCATAAACTCGTCAGCCTGAAAAGGAGTGGTGAATTCTTTAGTTTCGGCCAGATTATCCCAATATTGTTTTTGATCCATTATCGCGCACCATTATTTTCATCAATCTTTGGCGAAAAATTCATCGCTTTTCCACATTTAATCGTTATGCTGTAAAAAGTCAATATGGGAAAGACGGAGCATCTCATGAAAACCCTGACTAGATATCTTGAAACAGTGCTGGCCACGGCCCAAGCGGGCCTCACCTATTCAAAGGATCCTTTTGACATCGAAAGATTCATAAAACTGGAAGCCGCAACAGCCGCCTTCCTGGCCAAAGCGGTGGATGTCCCTGAACAGGCTGTCCTCTCCTGGATATGTCTCGATGAAAATTACCCGACGCCCAAGCTTGATGTCAGAGCCATAATACTCGATGACTTGGCGCGGGTTCTCTTGGTCAAAGAGGCCTCGGACGGTCTCTGGACGCTGCCGGGCGGCTGGTGCGACATCGGGGAGTCCGCCTCGGTAGCGGTCACCCGTGAAGTTCAGGAGGAAACAGGGCTGATTGTTTCGCCCGTGCGATTTCTGGCCCTGTTCGACAAACTCAAGCATGGGCATCCGCCCCAGCTCCCCCATGCTCATAAGGCCTTTTTTCTCTGCCGCGCCACAGGGGGCTCATTGCGGCAGCAGACCAATGAGACGACAGCGGCTGGTTTTTTTTACACACATTGCCTGCCGGAACTGTCCGAACACAGGGTGCTGAAATCACAGATTGAAATTTTATGTCAAAGAATCGAATCAGGAAATACGGAAACCTTATTTGATTGATACAGTCAATTCGACAGGAGAATCAGATGCGTTTTTCACTAATAGCTTTTTTAACGGCCCTGCTGTCAATTCTGGTCACCAATTCAGCCCATGGGCAACAGTGGCGGGACAGCCCTGAAGTAGCCGCCGTTTTTCAGTCGGCCGGAGTCAACGGAACTTTTGTTCTTTATGACCGCCAAAGCGGCACATTCACCGGCTATAACCAGACGCGGGCCAACACCGGCTATCTGCCCGCCTCCACTTTTAAGATCGTCAACGCCCTTATAGGGCTGGACGTTGGGGTGGTTAAGGATGTAAATGAGACAATTCCCTTTACCGGCGATGATCGTGGCAACAAGGCCTGGGCCAAAGATATGGGGCTGGGGGAGGCCATTAAAGTCTCCAATGTGCCGATATTTCAGGAACTGGCCCGCAGAACCGGTCTGGAGCGGATGCAGGCCGAGTTGATTATGATCGGCTATGGCAACAATGAAACCGGCAATGTGGTTGATACCTTCTGGCTGGAAGGGCCACTGAGAATCAGCGCCGCCGAGCAGACGTTCTTTCTGGACAGGCTGGCCTGTCAGGCTCTGCCTTTAAGAAACGATGTTCAGGAGCAGGTGCGAGAGATCCTTTTCATGGAAGAAAGCGGCAACGCCAAAATTTTTGCCAAGACCGGGCTGTCCATGCGCACTTCACCCGGCACTGGATGGTGGGTTGGCTGGGTTGAGCTGGAAGATCAAATTTACCCCTTTGCTGTTAATATGGATATCAAGGATTTCAAAACTGAAGGCGCCAAAAGAATTGAATTGGGTTTAGCCAGCCTGAAAGTTTTGGGTATTATCGAATAGGGGAAGAAGCGGAATGCGGCTCGGAGGGCCACTTAATTAAAGACTTGGCCTTTCAGGTCAGGTCTTTAAATTACGCGCCATAGGCCATATCAATTCTTCAAAAATTTGGCCTGTAAAACTGATGTAAAATATGGTATTCTCTACCAGTTCATAATTCTCTGGAAATGCGCTGCTTTTCTTTCTTTAAACAAGGATTTTGCATTATATGGACTGGCATTTGGTACTCTTCAGCACTATCGGTGGTCTAGGCCTGTTTATCTACGGCATGACCATCATGTCCGACTCCCTCAAACGCATTGCCGGCGAACGGATGAAAAGCATCCTGGCCGCCGTCTCCACCAATCGGGTTGTGGCCTGCCTTACCGGTGTGGGCGTCACCGCCGTAATCCAAAGCTCCAGCGCCACCACCGTCATGCTGGTCGGCTTCGCCAACGCCGGACTCATGACCACCACCCAGGCCGTCGGCGTGGCCCTCGGCGCTCACGTCGGCACCACCGTCACAGCCCAGCTTCTGGCGTTCAATGTTTCCGAACTGGCCCTGCCCGGCATCGCACTCGGCAGTCTCCTCCGCGTCTTCTCCAGTAATCGAAACCTGAAGGAAATCGGCGGGTTCATTCTCGGCCTCAGCCTTCTGTTTTATGGCATGGATCTGATGAAAGCGGGAGTTTCCCCCTTCAAGGAATCCAGCGTCATGGTCGATTTTTTCACCAGATTTGACGCCTCTTCCTTCAGCGGCATCATTCTCTGCGTCCTGGTGGGCGCTGTCTGCACCATGATCGTTCAGTCCAGCTCGGTTACGGTCGGCCTAACCATGGCCCTGGCCAGCCAGGGACTCCTGACCCTGCCGGGAGCCATGGCCCTGGTGCTCGGCGACAACATCGGCACCACCATCACCGCGGAACTGGCCGCCCTGAAGACCGATCTGGCCGCCCGGCGAATGGCCCGCACCAACTCCATATCCAACGTTCTCGGCGCGACTTATATGGTCATTCTCTTCCCCTTCTATATTGATCTGGTGGTCTGGTTCACCCAGACTTTCGCCGGGCTGGGGCCTGCCGAACTGGTAGTGGACGGCGCCAAACCCAATATCTCCCGCTATGTGGCCAACGCTCACACAATCTTTAACGTCGTAAACGCCATTGTCATGGTTTCTGCTTTGCCGCTTCTGGTCAAGGTGGGCACCGCCCTTACCCCCAGGGGTAAAGAACTTGATCACGGCAACCTCATGACTCCACTCTATCTGGATGAAGGCTCACTCAAAACCACCACCGTGGCTCTCAGCCAGTCGCGCAAGGAAATTGTGCGCATGTCAGAGATCAGCCAGAGCATGGCCGCCCAGGTTTTTCCGGCCCTCATTAGCAGAAAACACAAGGATCTCGGCCCGCATGAAGTGAAAGAGGAAGCCCTTGACAGCCTCCAGCGGGCCATACACCGCTATCTGGTGCAGCTCTATGGCGACCAGAACAGCCAGGAGGAGCAGAGCATTATCACCGCCCAGATGACCATCGTCAACGGCATTGAGCGGGTGGGTGATACCACTACCCATATCGCCAACCTGATCGGCTACGCCATTGATCACAATGTTTACCTCTCGGATGAGGCTATGGCCGATTACCGCAACATTTCAGCTACAGCCCTTGAGTTCCATGAACTGGTGACCAGCGCCATGCGCGAGAACCGCACCGACATTCTCGATCGGGCAGAAGAGCTTGAACAGCAGCTCGACGTTATGCGCGCCACCATGCGCGACGGCCACCTTGACCGCCTCAAAGGCGGCCACTGCGGAGTGGACCAGGGATTGGTCTTTTCCGATATGCTTAATTATTTCGAACGATTGGGTGATTATCTTCTGAAAATATCCAAAGCCTGGGTGAACCTGGCCGCCACCGGTTTATAAATCCCTGAATCCGCTGCCCCGGCTTTCCAGCCGGGGCGGTTCACAGCCGCCTTTACACTGATAATTTTTTACTTATATTTTTTAATAAATACACCTATTAAATTCACACATTATTTGCCAAGCCCCGATCCATTAAATCATATACTGGCCCCCAAAAATATAGCCCATTCAACTCATAACCCAAGCGATTTATATCGTTTGGCTTTTTGTGGGGAGGCGGAATTATGAGCGAAGGCATTACCATTAAAGTCGGTGATATCACTAAGGAAAATATTGACGCAGTGGTCAACGCGGCCAACAATTCGCTTCTGGGCGGCGGCGGGGTGGACGGCGCCATTCATAAAGCTGCCGGCCCCAGGCTTCTGGAGGACTGCCGCGGCTTAGGCGGCTGCGCCACCGGGGAGGCCAAAGTCACCGGAGGCTATAAAATGCCGGCCCGCTGGATAATTCATACGGTGGGGCCCATCTGGCACGGGGGCCATGACGGTGAGGCCGGACTTTTGGCCTCGGCTTATCGCCGCTCCCTGGAGGAGGCCGTGCGGGTCGGGGCGAAGACAGTGGCCTTCCCGGCCATTTCCACCGGGGTTTATGGCTATCCCAAAGAAAAGGCGGCGGCCGTGGCTGTTGGGGCGGTTAAAAAATTCCTGGAGCAGAATCCGGCGATTGAAGAGGTGCGGCTGGTCTGTTTTTCAGAAGAGTCGGCTGAACTGCACCGTCAGGCACTGGCCGCTCTGACAGCCAGATAAGTATTTTTATAAGATTTAGGCATAAAAACTAATCTGGTGGCGGATTCTGAGCGAGGATCTTGGCCGGCCGGTTTTAAACTTGTGGGGAATCGCCGGTGTAGAGGTATGCGCCTTTTCCCCTGTCCTGGTACCTTCTCGCGTTCGTATTGGCCTCGAAACGAAAAAAGCGTGCCTTCTAGAACTTAACCCATTGAATATGGAGAGGGCAAAGTTGAGAAACGTTAGTATCGTTCAAAAACTGGTTATTTTCATCATCATACTTCTGACCGTAACTTCCGTGGCGGTAATCGCCGTCAACAGTTTTCTGTTCCAGAGGGACATGAAAAGGCAATTGAAGGAAGTAGAGCTGCCTCTGGTGTCGGACAAGATCCTGAGCCGGGTCCACCAGACGGTCCTGGAGCCGCCCAAGGGTGTTCAGCTTCTGGTCAACAACCCATTTTTCCAAAGCTGGATCAAAGACGGCGAACCCCAGGAGAGTGACGACGCCGTTTTCAGGATGATGGAGTCCATCATCAAAAACTACGGCATTATGAGCGCCAATTACGGTTCCGGGCTGACGAAAAAGTACATCAGCGTCAACAGCGGCAATCGCAACATCTTCGATATCACCACGCCTGAAGATCCGGCCTGGGGCTGGTTCTATTCTTTCCGCGACAGCGGCGCGAAAATGGTGGTCAATGTTTATGTCAATGATCCTGATTGGGGCACCTCGGCCTACATTAACGAACGTGTTGATGTTGACGGACAGTATCGGGGCATGATTTCGGTTTCCATGAATCTGGAAAGTCTGGCCAAAGAACTGAACAGCCTGAAGATCGGAGAAGATGGCGAAGTGTTTATGATCGACGGCCAGGGCATTATGCGTTTTGTGGAAAACCAGGCCCATGAAGGCAAGAAGGCGGCTGAAGTCAAGCCGGTCTATCAGGAAAAATGGGCGGAAATCACCGCCGGGAAACGCATCAGCTTCGAATATAAGAATGCGGACGGCAATTTGAGGATGGTCGTGGTCAGCCCGGTGGAAGCCTTGGGCTGGTATCTGGTTTCGGAAGCGGGGACAGGTGATATGGACGCCGCCCTCAGGCGCTCACTTCTGACTACGGTGAGTATTTCCGCGATTCTTCTGGTTCTCGGCTGCCTGGTGGGCGTGATTGTCTCCAAATCCATCACCCGGCCGCTGGCTGTGGTCAGCCGTGATCTTTCCGAGCAGGCCGATTCCATGTCGCAGTATGCCCAGACCATTTCCCATTCCAGCGGCAATCTGGACAGCCGGGCCAAGGAACAGCAGGATTCGGTCAACGGGGCCACCTCCTCCATCAAGGAAATGTCCGAAGGCATCAGCGCCAGCGCTTCCGACGCCGGAACAGCCACCCAACTGATGCAAGCCAACAGCCAGGACATCCAGGCCGGCTTTCAGGCCATTCAAAACATGAGCGAAGCCATGAGCGCCATCAGCGCCTCTTCCGGCGAGATCAGCAAAATACTGAAAACCATTGAGGACATCGCTTTCCAGACCAATCTTCTGGCCCTGAACGCGGCTGTTGAAGCGGCCCGGGCGGGCGAAGCCGGGCAGGGTTTCGCGGTGGTGGCTGATGAGGTGCGCAATCTGGCCCAGCGTTCGGCCACGGCCGTTCAGGAAACCGCGCCCATGATTGAGGAAACAGTCCGCCGGGTGTCGCGCGGCATGGGCATTGTGGAAGAACTGGAGAGCAAGTTCGGCGCCATCATGCATTCACTGGAAGGCGTTAACGGCATTATCGACAAGATCGGCTCGGCGGCGGCCGAGCAGAGGGACAGCGTCGGTCACGTCAACCAGGTAGTGTCGGACATGGACAGCTTTTCCGGCCAGACCGTGCGTGAGGCCCACTCCCTGACCTCCATCAGTTCGGAAATGAAGGGCAAGGTGGAAGATCTGCGCCATTCCATTTCCACCCTTCAATCGATCATCAACGAGCGTCAATGGCATTAAGAACTTGTTCGTAAATAGTGATTTTGCCCCCTGGCGTCGTTGCTCCTGGTTTTTTAATGCTCGAAATATTAGTATATTACTCCGCTTAAAAAACACTCGCGCCTAGCCAGGGAACAAAATCCCTTATTTACGAACAAGTTCTAAATATCAGACGCTGAATTCCAGCCGGGCCGCCCGTGATCTATCGCGGGCGGCTTTGTCATATCTTAAAGCGGCCGGTCCTGAAAAAGTTGGCGGCCAGTTTAGCCGTAATCTTGAGGTAAGGAATGCTGGTGTGAGTGGCCGGCACAGTCACATAGTCCGTGCCGCCGGAGGGCTGGGAAGATTCAGCCAGCACTGTGCCGTCGCTTCTGCCTCTAAGCGTGAGCGTGCCTGGTCCCACCGGCACGCTTCCAGCCACCAGCCCGATCTCGTAGGCCGGCGGCCACGGCCCCGGCCAATCAATGGGCCGGGCGGTGATCAAATCCTGCCCGGCCGGGCCAAACAGCCATTGATAAAAAATCCAGTTGTGCAAACTGTCGGCCAGGGGGCTGCCCTTATGGGGAGTCCCCATGGTTATCAGGCGACTGAAATTGGGCGGCTGGTGGAGATTCAAAAGGCGTCTGGCCACCAGACCGCCCATGGAATGCCCGGCTATGTGGACTGGGCCGGGATTTTCGTCGGCCACCTTCTTCCACAGGGGGAGAATATCTTCGGCCGCCTCAAAAATGGTTAGTTTGCGATTGGGGTAATCATGGTTGATGACCTTAAAACCCTCCCGCTCCAGCCTGCGGCCTAAAAGGTTGAGCGACCAGGCCCCCACCACGGCCGCGTGCAGCAACAATACCGTTTGTTTAGCACCTTCTGTCATGATCAACCCTTATTCAAAAACAGCCGCATGGGCAGATGACCTTCATAAGCGGTGAAGCCCAGCTTTTTATACAATCCTTCACCTTCACGGGAGGCCTGAAGGTCAATTCTTTCCAGCCCCAGGTCGGCGGCTTTCTCCAAAAGAAGCTTCAGCACTCCGCTGGCCAGTCCGCGCCGCTGGTATTCGGGATAGGTCAGCACATTGGCCAATTCTCCCGTATAGCCCAGCGGAGCGGAGGGCGTGGGGGATTTGCGGGACACGGTCAGAATGGCGGCCGAGACGATCCTGCCGTTTTCCAGGGCGGCGGCGGCCTCAATCCCGTTGCCCAGCCGCTCGTTGTAATAGGCCCTGAGATTGTCGGCCATTTGCGTTTTTTCAGATTCCGGGGCTTCGGCTGTCCATTCCGGAAAAAATATCCGGAAAAAATCCAGCCGCGCCCGCACCAGTTTCTCCACCTCATCATGCCGCAAAAGTCTGATTTCCATTACTGCGTCCTCAACTATTTTCATTTCCCTATTATGCCACAGTGCCTCACGGCTTGGTAACTATTCAGCCCATTTTAAAATGAAAAAATGCGCTGTAATAAAATCAGCTATTTACCTATTCCTGCCACGCCCGCGCGAAGAATTTTTTCGCCAGGCTAGGCGGAGGCCTTTCAGATCGAGGGGATAGACCTTCAGGTCATCCCCTTGATCTGAAAGGCCGTGGGCGACGCATGGCGGAAAAAGTCTGAGCACCCGCCACCTACCGGCTGAATAGTTACACGGCTTGACAATCGCGGCTGTTTATTTTACTTTGAGATAACATATCAGTAGGGGTGCTCGAAAGGGCTGAGACGGCTTTGGCCGAACCCTCTTACCTGATGCGGATAATGCCGCCGTAGGAAACTGGACTGACACAAGCCTGGCTCGCGGTGGTTTTCGCAAATGAAACCACCGTTTTTTATTTGGAGCAGCTTATGCGTTTGAATGGACAGCCCTATGAAACAGAGACGCCGCGCCCGCTGGCTGAAATCTTGCGCGAGGCCGGATTTGATTGCGAACGGGTGGCTGTGATGCTGAACGGCCGGATTGTGCCGCGTGATCAACTGGATTCCGCCAGGGTCGCGGCGGATGATGAGCTGGAAGTAGTTTCCTTTGTCGGTGGCGGCTGATGGGCTGGCCGCCGGACAGAGATGGGTTGTTCAGCCTCCTGGCCGCCCGGCATACGCCCGAAGTTCAGGCCGGAATCAGTGCGGGCCGGGTGGCGGTGGCCGGTCTGGGCGGGCTGGGCTCTCATGTGGCCACGGCCCTGGCCCGCTGCGGAGTCGGCTGCTTGAAGCTGATCGATTTCGATGAGGTGGATGAATCAAATCTCCATCGCCAATGTTATTTTCCCCGGCACGTCGGCCGTCCGAAAACGTCGGCCCTGAAAGAGATGCTCCAGGATATCAATCCCTATATCGAGATTCAAACCGCCGACATACGCCTCACTGCCCGCAATGTGCCTGATGTCCTGGCCGGATGGACGGTGATCGTCGAAGCCCTGGATGACGCAGCAGCCAAGGCGGAGCTGGTCACCGCCGCGCTGGCCGCTTTTCAGCAGGCCCGGATCATCAGCGCCTCAGGCCTGGCCGGGCTGGGAAGCGCCAATGACATTGTCACCCGTCGGGCGGCCGGGCGGCTGTATGTGTGCGGCGACGGAATTTCTGAAGTGGCGGAAGGGGTCAGCCTTATGGCTCCGCGGGTGATGGTCTGTGCTGGTCATCAGGCCAATCTGGCTATCCGTCTATTGTTAAATAATCAAGAACCATAAAGGTGAAGCAAATGGATGTTTTTAACGGCGCACCGTCAATTTGCCGCCAAAAGGCGGCAGAGGCTAGTGCATGCCAGTATCCCTTGGATGTCTTTGTTCTGGGCGGCCGTGAATTTTCCAGCCGCCTGATTCTGGGTTCCGGCAAGTACCCCCTGACCATGATGAAAGAAGTTGTGGAAGCGGGCCAGCCCGACATAGTCACTCTGGCCGTGCGCCGGGCCAATGCGGGCGGCCGGGAAAATATTCTCGATCACATCCCGGCCGGAAAAACCCTTTTGCCCAACACCTCCGGCGCGCGCAACGCCCAGGAGGCCTTGACAATCGCCCGTCTGGCGCGCGAACTGGGCTGCGGCGATTTTATCAAAATTGAGGTCATACCCGACACCAAATATCTCATGCCGGACAATGAGGAAACCCTGGAGGCCACCCGTCTTCTGGTAAAGGACGGCTTTATTGCCCTGCCTTATATGAACCCGGATCTGGTCATGGCCCGCAAGCTGGCCGAGGCCGGGGCGGCGGCGGTGATGCCGCTGGGCGCGCCTATTGGCAGCAACAAGGGGCTGGTCACCAGAGAGCTGATAGCCCTGATCATTGAGGAGATGGAAGTGCCCGTGATTGTGGACGCCGGAATCGGGCGGCCCAGCCAGGCCTGCGAAGCCATGGAAATGGGGGCGGACGCGGTTATGATCAATACGGCCGTTGCCACAGCCGACGATCCCCCGGCCATGGCCAGGGCGTTCTCCCTGGCCGTAAAAGCCGGGCGTGAAGCTTATCTGGCCGGTCCCGGCCGCGTCGGGCGCGGGGAGGCTTCTTCTCCGCTCACCGGGTTTCTGTCGAATTTGGATGAGGGTCTCTGATGAATAATGCTGAATTGATGATGGAGCAAGTCAAGGCCGTCTGGAATTTCGATTTCGAAGCCGTCACTTCCAATCAGGTGCACCGGGCTTTAGCCAAAGAACGGCTGGCCCTTGATGACCTGGGCGTGTTGCTGTCCCCGGCGGGTTTCCTCCATATCGAGGAAATGGCCCTGAAAGCCCGTGAAGTCACAGCCCGATTTTTCGGCCGCAACATCGCCCTTTACACCCCGCTTTACATTGCCAACCATTGCGTCAACGAATGTTCATACTGCGGCTATAACTTGCGCAATCATATCCGGCGGGCCAAACTCTCTTTTAAAGAGATAGAGACGGAAGCGGAAGCCATTGCGGCCACCGGGCTCACCGAGATTTTGCTGTTAACCGGGGAATCGCGGGTCAAAAGCGACGTCGATTATATTGCCGGTGCGGTAAAAATCCTGGCCCGGCATTTCAGATGTGTGGGCATAGAGGTTTATCCGATGAATGTGGATGAATACCGTCAGATTCAACAGGCCGGAGCCGACTATGTCAGCGTCTATCAGGAAACTTACGATCCCGATCTGTATGACCGCGTTCATCTCTCCGGCCCCAAGAAGGATTACGCCTGGCGCTTCGGGGCCAACCAGCGGGCGTTGGAGGCTGGTTTTCGCGGTGTGTCCTTCGGAGCGCTTCTGGGGCTGGGTGATTTCCGGCGGGACGTGCTGGCCACAGGGGCGCACGCCGAGCTGATTGCCAGGAAATACCCGCAGGCCGAAATATCGTTTTCAACCCCGCGCCTTAGGCCCTTTCCCAATCAGGAAAAGAATGAGAGCCATGTGGGTGAGGCTGAATTGGCCCAAGTGATTCTTGCTTTACGGCTGTTTATGCCCTGGGCCGGGCTGAGCCTTTCCACCCGGGAACGGGCTGAGTTTCGTGATCATCTGATCGGCCTGGGCATAACGCGCCTGTCGGCCGGAGTGGAGACCGGGGTCGGCGGCCATAGCGGCGAGGGCAAAGGGGATGAGCAGTTCCACAAATCCGATGGCCGCAGTGTGGAGGAAGTGCGCCGGGCCATCGCGGCCAAAGGCTGCCAGCCGGTTTTCAATGATTATGTACGGGTCTGAGACGTGTTTTGTCTTATAACAGAAAGAAAGCTGTGCCCGGAACCATTGATTGAGCGTGTTGAAAAAGTGCTGGCCGCCGGTGCTCCCTATCTGATGCTGCGTGAGAAAGATTTATCAGGCGAAGACCTGATGTCTCTAAGCCGGGAGGTGGCCGTGGTCACCAGGCGTTACGGAGCGCGGCTGATAATTAATTCCAGCCCGGAAGCGGCTGAGGCTGTGGCGGCCTGGGGGCTTCAGCTTCCATTCAGCCTTTTTATCAGCGGCGGCCTAATCCGCCCGGGACGGCTGATGAAAGTGGGGGTTTCAATTCATAGCCGGGATGAAGCTCTGGCCGCTGAGCGGGCCGGGGCGGATTATATTCTGGCGGGCCATGTGTTTGAGACGGATTGCAAAAAAGGTCTGCCGGGCCGGGGTCTGGAGTTTATATCGGAATTGAGGCGTGATTTAAAAATACCGGTGTGGGTGGTGGGCGGTATCAGGCCGGATAATATCGGCCTGACCAGAGCGGCTGGGGCAACAGTGGTCTGTGTGCGTTCCGTTTTAATGGAATGCCTTGAACCGGCCGTGTTGTTAAATGATTATCTTATTGGCCTGAATAGCTGAAACTGCATTCAGCCACCTTGTTGAAATATGCGGCATCGTCCTTGCGGACAGCAGTCTGGGACTTGGCCTTCAGGCCAAGTCCCAGACTGCTGACAAACCCCCTGTATGGTAAAGTCGATCGTTCAGACTTGTAAAGGTCGCCGTAGGCGACGGAGCGACAGCGACTGATATTAAGGGGTTAGCCGCTACTCGCCTCGTGAAAACCACGCTTTTCGCGCGGCTGTACCACCGATAGCCACGACGGAATGACTTTGTCAGCAATCTGAGACTTGGCCTGTCAGGCCCAGTCCTTGATCGCGCGGCCAAGGGCCGCACTCCTTGTCTTCTTCAAAAAAGAGCAACTCAATTTACAGTTCGTCCACCGTCAGGGCAATTACCGGCGGTGGCCACAATCACCACACTATCCAGTAGATAAAGCGTCCCCATGTAACGGCCGTTAGTCCCGGCGCCCTGAACGCCGCCAGGATTGGCCCCAGGACCGCCGGGCCCCCCAATGCCGGCGCCCGGCAAGCTAAAATCATCCCACAATTCATCATTGTCGGCCACAAGATACTCAATATCACCGCCGGAGGCGACCAGCCGTCCCTGCCCGCAGATAATCAACGTGGAACTGGCCGGAAGGCTTATGCCCGCACCGCCGTTTATCGTGCGGTTACCGGCCCGGCCAAGGCAGGTCAAAGTCACATCTTTGGCTATGTATATTATCACTGTGGCTTCCGAGGCTATGTCCAGCCCATGGGCTCCGGCGATTTCAGGTTGATATTTTCTATCGGAAGTTACCTTGAATACACCACTATCGAGAGTATCACCCTCATTGATATTCAACTCATTATAGCTTTCCCAGAAAAGCGGAAGATGAAGCTCCGGTTTCAAACTGAAAACGTTGCATATATGGTTTCGTTTGCTTTTGCTCGTCATAATTTCCTCTGGCTGGTATTAGGTTTCGCACAATTGACTCGCGCGGACGAAAATTGTTGGGCTGTTAATGAAAAGAAAAACAAGTGAGGGGGTGGCGGGTCTGATAATAATAGCAGTGGGTCTTGGCTCCGTTTCCCGGTATTCCCGGCTATGGCAGGTGATAGAAACAATCGGCGTGCTTGAGACCTTTTCCCGCGCTGAAATACAAAACGAGGGATTTTATCACCATTGAACCTAATCGCGTGAGCCGCCGAAGCTTCACGTAGAGTACAGGTACATTATACTACATAATGAACACCGAAAGTACACCATGAATGACCTAAAAATGACCAGAATTATAAGATTTAATTGTATTATTTCGCAAAGCGAGAAATTTAACTGGTAGGTTTGGATTTTTTACCTGTGTGAAGTATTTTATGTTACAATACTTTATTAAATATATTTATTAACAGTAATGCTATTCAGTATTTCGGCGGCGAAACATCACGTCACGAAGAGAAAAAGATTCGATTGTGGATAAATCCCCGTTCCCTCTGCACACAAGGAATTGCCGAGGCAATGTTTCTGAACTGACGGGGCTTTTGGCCGGGAAGCGGCCCAGGTGATGCTGTGGGATAGGTCAACTTTCAAGAAGGGGTGAACAAATGAAAAAATTCGATGAATCCCGTTATCTGGCGGATATGTATCGAGACAGCTGTTTTCCCGGTTTTCTTGTGGATAAAGTCAAAGAATCTCTTGCAAAAGTCGTCTCTTTTTTGGAGAAAGAACCGCAAGATATGGCTGAAGTACAAGCCAGATTCGATGAATGCATGAATGAAATAAATGAGCCGCAAGCCGAATTCGAAGATAATGACAGTGAAATTGAAACAGGGGCCAGGGAATCAATCGGAGAAACGGTGAGTGAGATCATCAAGCATTTCGGGCTGGACCTTGATGCTGAAACAGCTATGAGCCAAAGGGATTTTTAGACTTTCGCCAGTTACTTTCCTAAATATACGACTGAAACAAGTGAGAGCCGGTCGGCGGGGACTCTCATCTGTTCAGCAAAATTATCATTCCCCGCCTTGAAAGTTTTCAGGACGGGGAATGTTGTCATGATGACAGATAAGCGTCGTCCAGGGCTTTGATTTTATCGCGCACCCTGGCTGCCTTTTCGAAATCAAGCTCATCGGCGGCCGCTTTCATTTCCTTTTTTAGCGCCTTGAGAATGCGCGGAATCTCATCAGGCGGAATCGCGGCATTGTCGGCTTCGACTTTTCTGATTTCAGGGGCGGGTACATAATCCCTTTCCCAGATGGAGTTGGCGATGCTGCCGATGTTCTTTTTTACTGTGGCCGGAGTTATGCCGTGGGCCTCATTGTAGGCCATCTGCTTGGCCCGGCGGCGTTCGGTTTCCTGTTTGGCCGCGGCCATTGACGGAGTGATCTTGTCGCCATAGAGGATAACCTGCCCCTCGACATTGCGGGCCGCGCGGCCGCAGGTCTGGATCAGTGAACGGGTCGAACGCAGAAAGCCTTCCTTGTCGGCGTCCAGAATGGCCACCAGGGACACTTCAGGCAGATCCAGCCCCTCCCGGAGAAGGTTAATGCCGATCAGGATGTCAAACTCGCCCAGGCGCAAATCACGCAGAATCTCCACCCGGTCGAAAGTTTTCACATCTGAATGGAGATAGCGGGCCTTGAGGCCGCGTTCGTTGAGAAAGTCGGTCAGGTCTTCGGCCATTCGTTTGGTGAGGGTGGTCACCAGGACGCGCTCCTTTTTGGCCACGCGTTTTTTGATCTCCAGATAGAGATCATCCACCTGCCCTTTGGCGGGCTTGACGACAATGGGCGGATCGGTGAGGCCCGTGGGCCGGATAACCTGCTCGGCAATAAGGCCGGTAGACAGCTCCAGTTCATAATCGGCCGGGGTGGCCGACACATAAATGGCCTGGGACAAGCGGCCGTTGAACTCGTCAAATGTCAGCGGCCGGTTGTCCAGCGCCGACGGCAGACGGAAGCCGTATTCCACCAGGGTCGTCTTGCGGCTGCGGTCGCCGTGCCACATGGCCCGGACCTGGGGAATGGCAATGTGGCTTTCATCGACTATCAGCAGGAACTCCTGCGGAAAATAGTCAAGAAGGGTGGGGGGCGGATCGCCTGGATTCCGGCCGGTGAGCGGGCGTGAGTAATTTTCAATGCCGTGGCACCAGCCCAGTTCCTTCATCATCTCCAGATCGAAATTGGTGCGCTGGGTGAGGCGCTGGGCTTCCACCAGCTTGTTTTCCTTCAGAAGCACGTCCAGCCGCTCTTCCAGCTCAGCCCGGACCACTCCCATGGCCCGATCCAGGTTTTCACGGGTACTGACATAATGGCTGCCGGGGTAGATCAGCACTTCCGACATCTGCTTAATGACCGTGCCGCGCAGGGGATCTACCTGAGTGATGCGGTCGACTGTATCACCGAAGAACTCCACGCGCACCGCTTCACTTTCCTCATAGGCGGGGAAAATCTCCAAAACGTCGCCACGCAGACGGAAAGTGCCGCGATGGAAATCATAATCATTGCGCTCATACTGCATTTCGACCAGCTTGGCCAGAACGTTTTCAATGGGCCTGTCCACCCCCACTTCCAGGTGCAGCATCAGGGCGCTGTAGGCTTCCGGCGAACCCAGGCCGTAAATACAGGAAACGGAGGCCACAATCAGAACGTCATTGCGGTCGAAGAGGGCCCGGGTGGCTGAATGGCGCATACGGTCAATGGCTTCGTTGATCTGGCTGTCCTTCTCGATGAAGGTGTCGGACTGCGGAATATAGGCTTCCGGCTGATAATAATCATAATAGGAGACAAAGTATTCCACCGCGTTGTGGGGGAAGAAGCTTTTGAACTCGGTGTAGAGCTGGGCGGCCAGGGTTTTATTGGGGGCCAGCACCAGGGTCGGCATGCCGATCTGCTCAACGACATTGGCCATGGTGAAGGTCTTGCCGGAGCCGGTCACCCCCAAAAGCACCTGGCTGGGCGCGCCGTCGCGAAGGTTTCCGACCAGGGAGGCAATAGCCTCCGGCTGATCGCCCTGCGGGGTAAAATCACTGACAAGCTGGAATTTCCGCTTTTCAATCATATATGGTCACCATACTATTCGGGGGATTTAAGGGTGGCGATGTTTTACAGGCGCTCGGTCAGCACGCCACCAACACTGGTGAGGCTGCGCCTGTAAGCATGATGTAAACCATCACATTTTGCTTCTGCTTTATTTGTGGAAAAGGTTTATAATGTTGATTGCACTTTTATTAGCGCATATTTGAAACTGCCGTTGCGCTCCATATGGACTTCACTGAAATCTTCCCACTGTATTGCATATCGCCCTTTAAGCACGATAGATTTGTCTCGGCCTTTTTTCGTTCCCATTGCCGTTTGCGGCGCCCATGGCATTTCTCTGTGGGCGACAGCTCCATTGTGAACGGGAAAAACACCGGCGATGGTGTTCTCGCGCGAGGGAGATTGCCAGTAAATTGGGTCATTTGTAAGCCAAACAGCATAACCTTCCTCAAAACCAGGCAGAGACTCTGATAGAGATTCAATACGTTCTATATCTGCCAGCAAATCGTATTTACCGATAGTCTGTGCACCGTGATTTTTGAGATTAAACAATTCATCGCAATCAGTTACTGTTGTTTTCAATGTTTTATACTTCAACTCGATTGGGTATTTGCGCTTGTTGAGTTCAAGTAAGATATCGATGTGTCGCCTTGGTGCGCAGACAGGGCAATACTCAAGGCGGATATTTGCCGATGGATGGAGCCTTTGAATCTCCCACGCCAGAGAGAACTGAAAATCAGCTTCGGAATGAAAAATCTTCCGTTTATTTCCGAGGCTTTGAATGGAATGCTTAATATCTATCATCTTATTATTTGATCAAGAGCCCCTTACATAACTGCATGGCCGCTCATATGGATTGGAGGTGTACCGGAAAAGATCAGTTAAGCGGTCAAGCGGCGCGAAAGCATTTCCGCGACGGAAATACTGTCTTCAGTGGGCAGGTAGTCAGCGATAACGGAATCATAAAGAATCTTGGCCTCAGCCGGCAGTTCGTCATCCGCGCCGTATAGCATGACGCGCAAAGGCAGGTGCGGAAAGGCCTTCACATCAATAACGGCGTCAAGGCCATTGCGCTCGATGGTGGCCTCAAGGCGTTTGGCGTTGTTTAAGATATCTTCGGGCGAATGGCCGAACCGGTCGGCCAGTTCCTGCTGATAGCGGCTGATAAAGGGGCCGCTCTGCACATTGGCCCCCCAAAGGGAACGATAGGGCAGATATTCGCCGGTCGGCATGGTTCCTTTAGCGTTCACCAGATAGTGCATAATGGGAATGTCGGCCGGCTGTTCATCGAACGGAGCGCCGGTGTCGGCCCACAACAGGGCTGCGTTTTCATATCTGAACATCACCGGACGCTCATACCAATTGATGGTGAGCGAACGAGCGTCAGCGTCATAAACTCCGCCGGACAGGGCCGCCCTCTCCAGAGGGTCAGCCCCCATCAGCGCCTCGACGGCCAGTTTGATCGACAGGGAAAAGTCTGACGGCATATTTACTCCAGCCCGCTAGTACGTAGCAGATCTTATAATTTCGGAACCGCATTAACCCGCCGGGAGCCGGGCGCACTTTCCCGCCCTGGGGGAAGCCGACCATGTAGCCGCCGGGCAAAAACATTTCTCCCGGCGGCGGTCAACAGTCATTCCGTAGTTTTAAGCGATACACGCCGCTAGGGTTACGCATATTTCCAGGTGGTGACTCCGGCCTTGTCTTCCAGCACCACGCCGCGCGAAGCCAGTTCGTCACGGACGCGATCGGCCTCGGCCCAGTTTTTGGCGGCCCTGGCTTCAGTGCGGGCCGTGATCATTTTTTCTATCTCTTCAGCCGTCATTTCGACTTCCTTATGGGAGGCCAGGTCGGCGAAGAAGTCGGCCGGGCAGCGGCCCAACAGGCCCAGTTCGTCCCCCATGATTTTAAGAGCGGCATAATAGGCGGCCACCTCTTCCAGGTTCCCGGCCGAAGCTGATTTATTAAGGGCCCGCACCAGATCAAACATCACGCCAAGGGCCTTGGCCGTGTTCAGGTCGTCATCCATGGCCTCTTTGAATTTTTCGCGGTAATCGGCCACCAGATTCATGTTGAAAGCCAGCATGTCATTATCGCCCATAGCCTCTTCGGCCGCCGCCAGGGCGCGGTAAATGCGTTCAAGGGCTTTTTCGGCCTCTTTCAGGGCCTCATCGGAAAAGTCCAGCGGGCCGCGATAATGCTTGGACACCAAAAGGTAGCGCAGGACTTCGCCGTCGAACTTTTTCAGCACGTCCTTGACCGTGAAAAAGTTCCCCAGGGATTTAGACATCTTTTCATTATTAAGACGCACAAAGCCATTGTGGGTCCAGACCCTGGCCATGGGCCGGTCCAGCGCGCCGGACTGGGCCAGTTCGTTTTCATGGTGGGGGAAGATGAGATCCTGCCCGCCGCCGTGAATGTCAAACTCCGCGCCCAGGAGGCGGTGGCTCATGGTTGAGCACTCAATGTGCCAGCCGGGGCGGCCGCGCCCCCAGGGGCTGGGCCAGGAAGGTTCACCGGGTTTGGCCGCTTTCCATAGAGCGAAATCAGCCGGGCTCTTTTTGCGGTCGTCCACCGCCACACGGGCCCCGGCCTCCTGCTCATCCATCTCGCGGTGGGAAAGCTGGCCGTATTTGCGATAGGCCGGGACGTCAAAATAGACGTCGCCTTCCACCTCATAGGCGAAGCCGCGTTCGATTATTTCCTGGATGTCCTTTATCATTTCATCAATATATTCAGTGGCGCGGGGCGTATGTGTGGGCGGGAGGCAGTTAATGGCCTCCATATCTTCGCTGAAACTGTCGATATAGGTCTGGGCCAGCTCCTGCCAGTTTTCATCGCGGTCGCGGGCGCGTTTGATGATTTTGTCGTCAACGTCAGTATAGTTGCGCACATAATCGACCGCATAGCCGGACGCTTTCAGGTGTCGCACCAATATATCGAAAGCGGCCGAAGCCCTGGCATGGCCGACATGGGCGTTGTCGTAAACGGTCGGGCCGCAGGCATACAGGGTCACCTTGTCGGGATTAATGGGCTGAAAGTTTTCCAACTGGCCGCTTTTCGTATTGTGTAATTTCAATGACATGCTATACTCCAAAGTCTGTTCAATCTGAAACATCCATAAATATAACGCACGACCGGGGCAATTGCAAATCCTGATTTAGGCCGACTTGTTAAAGCTGGCTTGGGCAGGTATAATAGCCCCCAAACCCGCGGCGGGGGCAATGATCTTAATACGATGTTGGCCGCCGCAATTAACTGTTACGGGAAACCGCCACCTAGACATAGGGTCCGGGCCCTGCCCGGCACACAAGGAGAGTTGGGCATGAGCCACACCACATTTAAAGTATTGTCGGTCGAGCACCACAGTGAAGCTGAATTGTTGAAAAAACTGCGCCAGGTTACCATGCTGAAAGATCCCGGAGCCTACCCTTATAAGGAGGCCGACATAGCCCTGCGCAAAGTGACCTTTCAGGAAGTGGTGCCCGCCCAGCGTTACGTTCTGGAAAATGAGCTGAAAAAAGCCCAGAATCTGAAATGGGAATTGGAAAAGCACGGCCATGACCTCTTTGCCCTTGGCGGCTATGTGACCATCACCACCGATCAAGCCGACGAACCTATAGACGTTCTTCCGCCCATCATCGAGAGCGCGGCCGAGGCCAACGGCGAGACGGCGGCCATCATCAACGACGGCATGCACCGCATGTATGTGGCCCGCCTGGAATGGCGGAACCCGGAAGTGGTTTTCATCCAGGGCGTGCCCCGGGAATATCCCTATTACGCCTACCCCATTCCGGGCGGCAACTGGAATGAGGTCACTATCCTGCCCGGCAGCGAGATACCGGCCGGCTTCATTAAGAAATGGCACCGCATCAGCGACAATAAGCTTCTGTATCGCGATTTCAACTCGGCCTTCATCAATGTCGGCGGCCCCCGCGGGCAGGCTAAGTAATGGCCGGAAAGGCTGATCTGAATCCTGAACTGCTGGCCCAGAGGCTGACGCCCCGGCCAGCCTGGGATGAATATTTCATGGCTATCGCCAAGGTCATCAGCACACGGTCCACCTGCTCATCCAGGCCGGTGGGCTGCGTGATCGTGCGTGATCACCGTATTCTGGTCTCCGGTTACAACGGCCCGCCCTCCGGCCATCCCCACTGCACCGAATGCGGGGACGGCCATGACATTTTCTGTCTGCGCCGGAGCGGCAATATTCCAGACGACAAAAAACATGAGCACTGCCCCAGCGTCCACGCCGAGGATAATGCCATTGGTCTGGCCGAGACGCTGAACGTCAACTTGGAAGGGTCATCACTATATATCACCCTGGCCCCCTGCATCCGCTGCACCGAGCTTCTGCGCAAGGCCGGGGTTCATCACGTCTTCTTCGAGCTTCGCTATCAGTCCATCGATCCGGTGAGGGACGCGGCCTGGGAAAAAGAGGCCAGAAGCTGGTTCAAAACCTATGAAGAGGCGACTATCTCAAAAACGTCATTAAACAAAATGGTGGGAGCCCTGACCGGCATCACGTCCGAACGGCTTCTGCCCTCAGGTTAACCATGAATCTTGACTTCAGCATACCGTCAAAAAATATAATCACCATAAACCCCGCCGGGCGGCTGGCCATCTGCACCCTATGGACTCCGCCTAATTACGTTCGCCACCTTCTGGAATCAGGCTGCATCTGCCTTTCGGGCGAGACGTCGCCGGTGGCCCTGATCGGCGGGCTCTTCGGCGGCGGACTGAAGGTTATGCTGCGAAACCTGTTGAGCAATCCGCAGATTGAGCACCTGATCATTTATGGCCGGGATTTTTCCGGGGCCAAAGAGCACCTGGTCAATTTTTTCTCCGGCCGGGTTGAGCGCACCGGCCGGAAAAGGATGTATATTTTTGCCGACGGCACACGGCGGGAGATGGAACTGATATCCATTGCCGGGCATGATTCAGTTTATACCATGGACGAAATGGTCTTGCCGGGCCATTTCAAATATCCGCCCCAGATAACCGACATATCCTTTGGCCACACGGAAACCTTATTGGAGGTGGTGGATGAATTCGGCCGCGAACCGGCCGACCCCGCTCCGCGCGAACGGGTAGTCATAGAACTGCCCAAGCCGGAAGTGGATGTTTTCCCCAGTGAGCCTCACAGCCATGTAGTCACGGCTGATACCATAGTTGAGGCCTGGGAAAAAATGCTTTACCGGCTTTCCCGTTTCGGCCAGCCCGTCACCTTTCGCGACGGCAAAAAGCGGCATGAACTGCTGAACATGAAAGCCGTCATTTTATCCCCGGGAGATTTCGATGCGGAGAAGCTGGCCTACTTCAACCTGCCGGCCGAAGAAATCCGGGAATACCAGAAAACCCTTCTTTCAGCGGAATTTACTGAAGCGGAGGGCTCCTACACCTACGGCAACCGGATGAGGGCTTATTTCGGCCGCGATATGCTGGGGCTGGCCGCTGAAGATTTGAGCAAAAATCTCGATTCCCGCCACAACTTCATCACCCTGTGGGACAACGGCCGCGACCTGACCGGCGAAGAATCGCCGTGTCTGGTTTCCCTCTTTTTCAGAAAGCGGGATGACAAGCTGGACCTGACAGCCACCTTCCGCTCCCACAACGGCACCAGGGCCTGGCCCCGCAACTGTTTCGGGCTTTATAAGATTATGGAGCAAGTCTGCACCTTGGCCAACCAGCGCCCGGACCGCACGGAAAACCATGAACTGGCGCCCGGCACGCTGACGGTTCTTTCGCTTTCCATTTCCGTTGACCCGGCCGATCTGGAGCAGGTTCAAACTTATATTGATGATTATAAAGACCGCAGCCCGCGCATGATCATGGACCCCTATGGCTACGTCAAACTGGCTCTGGACCCGGAAGCTGAGGAAATAGTGGTTCAGCACTATTCACATGAGAATGAACTGCTGGACGAATACCGGGGCAAAAATCCATCGGAACTCGGCAGAAAGCTTTATCAGCGGGAAGTGATTTCAGACCTGAGCCACGCCATGTATATCGGCATGCAGTTGGAGCGGGCCTGGTATTGCTTGCTTAATGGTGAAGAATACATTCAGGACAAGACCGCAACTCTGATAAAAAAAACTTCACATAGCTCATAAAGTTACGCGAGCAGCGGGCGGGCGCCGCCGGGAGAAATGTTTTTGCGATGGTTCCGTGACTCGCGACCCCCGGAATGGAGACGGGTCAAAAACAATCCCCGGCTTCCGGCGGGTTCATGGGGTTATTGTAATTAAAGTATATACTTCCATAAAAAACGCCCGCCGGAAACGGCGGGCGGCTCAGGGAGTTTTTGCACTCGCATTTACCTTTTAACGACTCTGTCCACATCAATTTCCAGGCTCGTCAGATCCTTGTCAACCTCACCGGAAATCTCCACAATGTCATTGGGGCCGACAGTCACGCCGTTCCAGTCGTCATTGTCGATCTCCACCGTAATCGTGCCGGTATCATCGCGGAACTCATATTTATCTCCGCCCAGCCGTTTGTCAATTCTGCCCACCAGAGTCACAGGCGTATCATCGGCCATTTTTTTGGCCTCAGCCACCGTGGCCACTGTTCCGTTAGGGCCGGTAAAACCGCCGCCCTTGTTGCCGTCGGCCAAAGCCACCGACGCGAAACAGAAAATCATGGCCGCCACCAGGGCTATCATTAAATTCTTCATATCGTGCTCCTTTCAATGCCGCTTGGACATTAGCGTATATCTCAATAATTATTGCTTTTTATTAAGAAAGCAATCGCACGGATAAAGAATATCAAGTTTTTATAGCTCTTTCAAGCCCAAAATTGTCACCAGGCTGTAAGGAAAAGTAAAGAAGTGTAACGCTGATGTTCCTTACGGCGGCGCTAAATATCAATCCCAAGAATTTGCTTGGCCAACAGGCCTATCACAAATGATATGGCCATGACCCCCAGACTGATAAAGGCCATTTCACGAAAACGGCTGCCGAAGGGCAGTGATTTGGCCACAGCCACATAATAATTGAACACGAAAATGATCAGCACCACAATTATCAGCATCGTCACCAGGGCCGAGATATACATATCCTGCGGGAATAAAAGGTAGGGGGCCACCAGGCAGACCACCGTAACCATATAGGCTATGCCCGTATAAAGGCTCGATTTGAGCGCGTCGCTCTTGCCGTCGGCCCGCTCGGCCAGATAGTTTGAAGCCGCCATTGACAGCGTGGCCGATACCCCCGTTATAATGCCGGCCATAGCCACTATCCGGGTATTGCCCAGGGCCAGAGTCAATCCGGCAATGGTGCCGCTAAGTTCCACCAGGGCGTCGTTCAGGCCCAGAACCATAGCCCCGACATACTTCAGCCGCTCTTCATCCAGCATCTCAGCCAATTCATCCTCATGGCGCTGCTCGTCGGCGATGATTCTTTCCATTTCAGGGATTTCATTAATCAGGGCGTGATAGGAACTGTTGGCTGCATATTCCCCCCTCTCCATCAGCTTGATGATGAAGGTATAGCCGAACAGAACACTCATGATGAAAAGCCCAAAAGCCTTAAACCTTCCCGGCCCGATTTTCCGCCCGGTATAGCGCTGGAACAGGGCCGAGTGCTCCTTTTCATTGGCGGCTATGCGCGATAGTATTTTTCTGTTCGTTTCATTCTTTTCACGGGCGGCCATCCGGCTGTAGATGAGATGGTCGGTCTCCTCCGTCCGCTGATATTGCAGGAGCAATGCCCTGGTCGATTCACTGATCTCTTTCATTTTCCGCCTCCCCGGTTTTTTCGCCTCAAGCATTTTTAGAAACTCAATTTAACATATTTCCGCAAATGTTTGTCATCTGAAACAGTAAGAAAATAATAGGCATGAAACAATGTGATTATGCTATAATATTCAGACAGGTAATCTATCAAGGCCCGGTTTTTGCACCATCAGGCGGCCGGGTCATATTCTGGAGGAGAGGCCATGTTTACCCTGTTATTGATGATTCTGTTGTTTCTGGTGATAATCGCCGCCATTGGTGTGCCGCTGATGTTGGTCTACAATAAGCTGGTGGCCCTGAGAAACCGCTTCAAAAACGCCTTTTCCCAGATTGACGTTCAGTTGAAAAGACGTTATGACCTGATCCCGAATCTGGTGGAGACGGCCAAAGGCTATCTCAATCACGAAAGTGAAACCCTGGCGGCCGTTATCAACGCCAGGGCGGCGGCCGTGAGTTCCCGTGAGAGCATGGGCGGCGATCCCACCCAGGGCCCGGCCTTTCATCAACTGGCCGTAACCGACGGCCTCCTGTCCGGGGCCATGGGCCGCTTGATGGCGGTGATGGAAAATTATCCCGATCTGAAAGCTAATCAGACCATTGCCGACCTGATGGAAGAACTTCGCTCCACTGAGAACAGAATCAGCTTTTCCCGGCAGGCCTATAATGATTCGGTTATGGTATACAATCAGGCCCGCGAAATGTTTCCGGCCGTGCTGTTTGCCTCCCTGTTCGGTTTCGGCCCGGCCGATTTGTGGTTTCTGGATGACAGAAACGAAGCCGAGCCGGTGAAAGTTTCCTTCGGAAGAAAAACCGAAGGTGAGATGAGCACCACTAATTGAGCGGCCGATCATGCTGAGTCCCGGGAATTTCTTTGAACGGCAGGATGTGGCCAAGAGGTGGAGCCTTCTTTTTGGAATAGCTTTTTCCCTGGCCATGATGGTGAGCATGCTGAGCATTTATGTGATTCTCAGTTGGCTCGGCTGGCTGTTTAATTTCAGAAACCCCGGCCCCTTTTCGCTAACCGTCATTCATTGGCTCCCGGCCATTATCACCACGGTTCTGACCATAATATTCCTTGGCGCGTCCATAAGAAAGATGAAGGAAATAATGGACGGCGGCAGCACCTATGCGGCCACCGCCCTCGGCGGGCATCCCTTGGGGGACGAGCTGATTATGAAGGGGGCGGCCAGGAACAGGGAGAAGCAACTGAAGAATATTGTAGCCGAAATGGCTCTGGCTTCTGGCGTAACCGAACCTGACATCTACATTCTGCCCCTGGAACAGGGCATAAATGCGCTGGCCACCGGGCTCAGCCCGGACGACGCGGCCATAGTGGTGACCTGGGGAGCGTTGAAATATCTGAGCCGTGATGAGATGAGCGGTCTGATAGCCCACGAGTTCAGCCACATTCTCAACGGCGACATGCGCCACAACACCATCATGGCCGGCTGGCTCTACGGCTTGTTTTTTCTGAATATACTGGGGCGCTACTTCATGTCGACCCATGGCCTGACTTTGAGCCGCGCCTCGGTCATGGCCTTTGCCGGGGCCGTACTGGCCATGATGGTGGGTTCAGTCTCCACCATTTTGGGGCGGCTGCTGCAATCCGCTTTCAGCCGCCAGCGCGAATATCTGGCCGACGCTTCAGCCGTGCAGTTCACCCGCAATTCAGAAGGACTGGCCGGGGTACTGAAAAAGATCGGGGGCCTCACGATAGGCAGCCGCATAAAATCAAGCCAGATGCCGGACTATCGTCATTTCTTCATCGCCCAGCCGGACAAGCACAGCCTTTTCAGCACCCATCCGCCCCTGGATGAACGCATCCACGCTCTGGACCCCAGGTGGGACGGCACCTATTACGACTTCGCCGCCAAACCAATCAGCATGGAAAGCAATATTTAATATGTGGTCAATTTTAAAATGACGGAGAAGCGGGCGGCTACCTGGTCGGCTTTCCCCCTGCCTGGAAAGTATGCATACCTGAAGTGGGAGCCGGAAGCCGGGGATTGTTTTTGTCCTAGCTCCGTGACTAAAGACCCCCGGAACGGAGCTAGGACAAAAACAATCCCCGGCTTCCGGCGGGTCAATGCGTTTCCGAAATTACAACCTTGACTACGCACTGGTGAGATTGACCGCATGCTGGGTACATCAAATGGTAGCCGCCCGCAAGGCCGGCACTTCTAATCAATTGACAAGCTGTTTTTTTTCATGGTAAAACCTTCCGATTGTTTTGTTCGCCCTTTGGGGCTGTGCGGCTTTTTATTTTTTGCGGGGATTTATCATGAAAATTACCAATTGCCGGATTCCAGGCACACCAGAACTTTGTGACATTTTAATTGAAAACGGCGTTTTTAAAAAAATCGCCCCGAACCTGACCGATGTGTCCGGCCAAACTATTGATGCTGAAGGCCGCCTTATCAGCCCTCCCTTCGTTGAACCCCACATCCACCTGGACGCGGCTCTAACCGCGGGCGACCCGGAATGGAATGCCAGCGGCACCCTGTTTGAAGGCATAGAACTTTGGGCCAGGCGTAAAACAACCCTTTCCGAGCAGGATGTCATTGAAAGGGCTGTGGCCACGGTTAAAATGTGCGCCTTAAACGGCATTCAGTTCATCCGCACCCACGTTGACGTGACCGACCCCGACCTGGTGGCTCTCAGGGCCATGACCCAGGTGCGGACCATGGTGCGCGATTTGTGTGAAATGCAGATCGTCGCCTTTCCTCAGGACGGCATACTATCGTTCCCCAACGGCCGAGGCCTGATGGAGGAGGCCGTGAAACTGGGCGTCGACGCGCTGGGAGCCATTCCTCACGGCGAATTTATGCGCGATTACGGGGTCGAATCACTCAAATTTATAATGAAACTGGCTGAGGACAATGGTCTTTTGGTGGATGTCCACTGCGATGAAATAGACGACGAACAGTCCCGCTTCTTAGAAGTGCTGGCCGCTTTGGCCATATCCTATGGCAATGGCCGCAAGGTCACCGCCAGCCACACCTGCGCCATGGGCTCCTATAACGACGCCTACACCTATAAACTTATGGGCGTCCTGCAGAAAGCCGGGCTCAGTTTCGTCTCCTGTCCCACCGAGAGCATCCATCTTCAGGGCCGCATGGATACTTATCCCAAACGCCGCGGCCTCACCCGCGTCAAGGAACTTCTGGCGGCGGGCCTGAACGTCTGTTTCGCCCAGGATTCCATCATGGACCCCTGGTACCCCATGGGCAACGGCCATATCCTCAATGTGCTGTTCCACGGTCTCCATATCGCCCAACTCACCGGCCGGGGCGAGATCGACCGCTCCCTGGAAATGATAACCACCAACAGCGCCAAAGCCTTAGGTATCGAAGACCGCTATGGCCTGGAGCCAGGCAAACCAGCCAGTCTCCTGATCCTGGACGCGGATTCCGTCTACAACGCCGTGCGCTGCCAGTCCCCGCCTTTGTATTCCATCCGCAACGGCGAGATTATCGCCAGAACCGAACCGGCCAAAAAAATCCTGGCCGCCGACTCGCTCGGAGGCTGACCCGATGGAAAAGCACGACGATTTTTCTCAAGTTCCAGTGCCCCAGGAGGCCCGGCGCGGCTTCTGGTCCATGTCGGTGGTTATGCTCGGCTACACTTTCTTTGCCGCCAGTATGTGGGTCGGCGGGACGCTGGGGCTGGGTTTCAGGCTGTTCCCCGATCTGGTCATCGTTATTCTGGCCGGCAATGTCATCCTGGGCCTCTATGGCGGGCTTTTGGGCTACGCCTCATCTTCCACGGGCCTTTCAACGCATATGCTGGCCCGCCGCGCTTTCGGCCGCTCCGGGGCGGCCCTGCCGTCGCTGCTGTTGGCCCTGACTCAGATCGGCTGGTTCGGAGTGGGCGTTTCCATGTTCGCCTACGCGGTCAACAAGCTGACCGGGATCCCGCTGTTCCCCCTGATTGCGGTGGGCGGGTTCATGATGACCCTGACGGTGGTTATCGGCTTCAGCGCTCTGGAATGGATCAGCCGCCTGGCCGTTCCAGCCATATTGATTCTGGGGCTGTGGTCCATGGGCAGGGCCGTAGGCGATTTCGGCGGCCTGGCGGCCCTGGCGGCGGTGGAGCCGCAAAATCCCTTAACCTTCTCCACCGGCGTGGCTCTTGGGGTCGGCTCATTCATCAGCGGCGCGACCCTGACGCCTGATTTCATCCGCTTCGCCAAAAGCCGGAAAGAGGGCGTCTCGGCCACGGTCATGGGCTTTGCCGTCGGCAACAGCCTGATGTTCTTCTTCGGGGCCTTGGGCGCGGTGGCCACGGGATTGTCGGACACGGCCGAGGTGCTGGCCGCCCAGGGGCTTCTGGGCGCGGGCATTGCCCTTTTGACGCTCAATATCTGGACCACCAATGACAACGCCCTTTACGCTTCAGGCCTTGGGCTGGCCAGCATCAGCGGCATGAGCCGCCGCATGGCCACCATCATCGGCGGGCTGGTGGGCACACTTCTGGCGGATTTTCTCTATAACAATTTCGTCGGCTGGCTGAATTTCCTCAGCATCTTCATCCCGGCCATAGGCGGCATTCTTATCAGTGATTTTTTACTGGACGCGGGAAAGTCGAAATCAGATTTCATGAAGGGGCTGACTATCAGAAAAGTTAACTGGGCGGCTATGGCGGCCTGGCCTCCGGCTGTGGCTGTCTCCATGCTGTCACCGGCCGAAGGGCCGCTGTGCGTGGCTCCGCTGAATTCTATTGTGGTGGCGGCGGCCGTCTATGTGATCATGAAAAAATACGTTTTGAAGTAAATACCCATCCGGTCTACCAAAAATTTAAGCCGGAACCCCGGCCCGCTGGCCAGGGTTCCGGCTTAAATTTTGAGTGGAGCGCCGCGTTCTATTTCAGCAGTTTCTGGCTCAACGTCCCGGCCGTCAGTTCAGCCCAGCTGTAGCTGGACATGTATTCACCGGTGTATTTATTCAGGGCGGCCACATTGCCGTTCAGCAGTTCATAGTAATCACATGAGAATTTACTGGTATCGACTGAAAGGCTGTTCCAGCTTTTGCGTATCAGATCATTGAGCCCGGCGTCTTTCAAGGTTTTGATCATCTGGGCAATGATGGTTTGGGCCTGCTTCTGCAGTGATATCGAATAATCCCTTTCCGGCCACAATACGGCACAGATTTCAGGTATGGAAACCCCGGAGCCTTTGCGGTCAACCAGATAAGCCAAGAGCTGCTTGGATTTAGAGCGCGGAAATGAAAGCGGCCGGCCATCGAGAAAAACTTCGAAATTTCCAAAACACTGCATACGCAGACGATGCTCGTCAGGCGGGTTCACCGGGTGGCGCAGGTTTTCCAGTTCCAGCTTCACCCTGGCCGGATCGGCCGGTTTCAATACGTAGCCGGAAGCATACATTGAAAAGGCGTAGCCCATGTAGTCGGTGTGGGCGGTCACGAAGATAATATTGGTCGTCGGGCTGATCTGCTTGAGTTCCAGGGCCAGAGATATGCCGGAGATGGAATCCATCTCTATATCCAGAAAGGCCACATCCACCGGTTTTTTTCTGGCATGGTCCAGAGCCTCTTCCGGGCTGGTGTAGCAATACAGCTCGGCTTCCGGCACGACTTCCATGATGGCCTGTTCCATGACCAGAAGAGCCAGTCTTTCGTCATCTACCGCAATAATGTTCACTATTAGTCCTCTTTAATATATGATTCATGCGCTTTTTTCAGATTGTTTATGGTGCCTTGACCTACACTGGCAATCACCGGTTCGGCGCGCTTTGGCGATGCGCGGTGAAATGGCGTACGTACAGTTCATTGGCACACACTATTCAGCCTGTTCAGGCAGGCTTAGGCGCATACATAAAAAGAATCAATTCAATATAGATTGCTCTGTCCGTCTGATAAATTCATCGGATGATTTAGCGATATGAAACATATAATTGTATGTTTGCATGTACTACTGTTTGACTTTTTTGGCGGTCGTTTCTTGCCAATGAACTCGAAAGAGCTGGCTGGTGTTCTTTTCAAATAATCCCAAGGATTCGTGATTACAGTCCGCCGTGGGCCGTGTTATTCCGACAAGACAATTTAAGATCGCGGAGTTTATTGATAAATATTATAGCACAATTCGCCGCTGTTTTTCAGTTATAAATGTTGTACTTTTAAAGAAAAAATTAATTTGCCGCCTTGATGTTGATTTGGTGTTAATAAGGTGTGTTTATGGTGTTAACCCTGTTGTATATTTGGCGACAGTACATTTTTGAATAAATTAAAGTCAGCGAAAAACAATTTACAAAACCTATTTCTTAACAAACAGTGGCTTCCGGCTGGGAGTACGTTAAAGATGGTTATCGCACACCGATATGCACGGCTTGACAGCCGGTTCGAGGTGTGTTGACCGCACTCCGGCAAAGGAGCGTTTACCGCGTACGCCCGCGCCCTATCCCTTCGCCTGTTTACGGCATGCTGACCGTGCGTGGTTAAAGATTCAGGGGCCAATCAACTGCATTGTCATTCCAGGTACCAAACATTGAAGCTGGAACCGGTGTGGAAAAATATAAATCAAATCACACTAACCAGTGGAGTCGCAAGCATTGATGGCAGACGAACATGTTATGGGCCGGTCAAACTGGGTTTTTATATTCCTGGGTGTATGCAGCCTGTTTTTTCTGACTTATGTGGCCGTTCTTTCCGGCCGGGCTGACCGGACGGGTGAGCCTATCGTACGCATTGAATTTATTGGGACATATCAAACATCAGAAAGCGGCCCGGCCAGGCAGGTGACGGGCGACATTCCGGTAACCGAAACAGGGGGCAACCAGCTGATCCTGCGCGGGCGTTTCAGCTCCGATGTGCCGGTCAACACCCGGCTGCATTTTTATATGAGCCGGATGACCGTTCTGATGAAGCTGAATGGTCAGGTCATAATGTCATATGGGCTGGAAGGCGAATATCTTCCGGTAATAAGGTCGGTCGGCACCGAGTGGTTCAGTCTGGCTTCGCCCGGCATTTCCATTGACGACAAAATCGAGATTATCATCACTGATTCATATCCTGGCATCTATAAGGCCTCATACGACATTTTTCTAAAAAATATCTATGGCGGCGACGGCAACGCCCTTCTCCTGAATCAGGTCAGCGCCAATATTATCCGCATAGGGGCGGCTTTCCTTATCTTCATTATGGGGCTGTCGCTCCTGGCTTCAATGATGACTTTGAAATTCATCATGAAAGCTTCGGTCATGAGCGGATACTTTTCCTGCGCCATGCTGCTCATATGCGGTTCCACCTGCACCTTCATTGACTATCAATATGTCACCCTTTTGTTTCCCGATGCCTTTATGGTCAATATGCTGGATTACCTGACCCAGTTCTTTATCGTGGAATTTCTTCTGGCCTACCTCTATCACTATATCAGGGGCCCCGGGCCGCGTCTGTTCATCAAGGTTCTCATCTATATCTGGTCGGCCCTGATATTGGTGTATTACTTCCTTCTCACCACCGGCATGAGGGATACCTTTCAGGTGCTTGACACCCTTCTTCTGGTGTCGGTCATATTCGTGGTTTCTCCCGCGGTTTTTCTGTTTATTGAAAGCAAGGCCCACCAGGACAGACGCACCAGGTGGGTCATCCGTTCCGGGATTCTTCTGGCCCTTTTCGCCCTGGCGGAGATAATCAACTGCTACATCACCAAACAATACTGGATCGTTCTGTTCCAGTTCGGCCTGATGATTTTTACGGTAATTCAATTTTTTGTGATGATGGATTACGCCAGGGAAAAATTGAAAAAGGCCCGTGAGACCGAACTTTTGGAAAATGAATTGACCCGCAGCCGCATAGGCATGATGATCAGCCAGATTCAGCCTCACTTCCTTTACAACTCCCTGGCCGCCATTGAGGGGCTCTGCATAGAAGAGCCGGCCTTGGCCAGAAAGGCCATTTCAAGTTTCGCCCATTATTTGCGGGGCAATATTGATTCTGTCAACGGAGCGGAGTTCATACACTTCAGCCAGGAAATACAGCACATCAATTATTATCTGGAACTGGAGAAAACCAGATTCGGCGAACGGTTGAAAGTTTCGTATGATTTTCAGACTGAAGATTTTTTCCTTCCGCCGCTCACGGTTCAGCCCCTGGTGGAAAACGCCGTGCGTCACGGCGTCACCAAAAAGCGGTCCGGCGGCTCGGTGACGGTCAGCACCAAAGACGCGGAGAACAGCATAATCATAGTGGTTAACGATGATGGACGTGGATTTGACGTTGCCGCGAAAATGGAGGATGGGCGCGTGCATGTGGGGATAGAAAATGTCAGCCAGCGTCTGGCCATGCAATGCGGCGGCACTTTGGTCATTGAAAGCAAAATCGGCCGGGGCACCACCGCTGTGATAACCCTTCCCCGGCTTAATGGACATGCCGGTCCGGCCCGCAAAAGTCTTCGGCCGGACCTCACCGCATCGCCAACAGGGTCTCCATCATTTCGTCAATAATTGTGACTATCTTGGCCGCGGCCTGATACATGTATTGATATTTCAGCACATCGGAAAGCTCTTCGTCGAGGTTGACTCCGGCCAGGGAATCCTGCTGGTCATTGAGGTTCTCCAGAATGCCGCTGGTGAATTCGTATTCAGTGGTGATGCTGTTGTTGATTGCGCCGATGTTGGAATAAAAGGTATTGAAGGCCGTGCTCAAAGTGGCGGAGGACAGGTCCGAGAAAGTATAGCGCTGGTCTTTGATGTCGGCCATATCCAGGGCGTTGGTATTGTCGCCGTCGGCCCTGGCGCCGTCGGATGAAATTTTTCCGGCGCCAAGAAGTCCGGGGTTGTCGACCAGGAGCTGGTTTACCCCGATGTTGGAACTGGAATCGCCGGAGAAAATATTATTGAGGCCCAAAACGGCCAGCGCGCCGGAGGTATCATTGCGAAAACCAAATTCAATGCCGCTTTCCGAATCAGCAATCAGCCTGATGGTTTCGTTGCCGTTTTTGTCAGTCAGCACTTCGGCCCGGAGTCCCGGCACTCCGTCGGAAAAACTGGTGCCGATTCTTTTGACGACATCCTGAAGGGTGTCGGTAGGGTCAACGGTGATGCGATGGATGGAGGCTTCGCCTTCATCGTCATAGGTGACTATTTCAAATGAGCCGCTGCGGTCCAGATAGGTTTTGTCCATAGACCCGACCACGCCCTGGCCGGTCTGGTCGGAAGGTGTTTCCGCATAGACCAGGTCGCGGGTGGCGTAATCCTTATTGATAAGGTCGACTATGTCGCCCGCCGTGGTGGTGACGCTGCCGTTGGCGTCCGTGCCCAGGGAGACGGTGATGCGTCTGGTGCCGTCGAGATCGGTAGAGACGCTCACCCCCAGAGGCTGCTCCGCGCCGTTGGGCGTCACATATTCTATGGCGATATTTTCCCCGGCCGCGCCGGATTGGGCCGCTTTAAAGACGACGTCATTATCGGTTCCGGCCAGGGTGGTGTCAAGTTGGGCATTTTCATAGCCATAGCTCAGGTGGTGGCCCAGACCGGCCATGTTGGCCAGTGAACGATCCAGAGAGCTGTAAGCGCCGTCACCGGAGGGGTAAGCTTTGCCGTTAAAACTGATGGCGCCGCGCCCGCTGCTGCCGGCTATGGATTCCGCGCTGATGAAATCGCCGATTTTGTAGCTGCCGGAAGTCGTGAGCGGCGGAAGGCTCGGGACGCCAGAGGCGGCGGTGGGAGAAGTTTCCGAATTGATATATTCGATTACGTCGTCGGCCGTGGCGGTGACGTTGCCGTTGGAATCGGTGGGCAGGACTACGGATATCTCCCACTTGCCGCCGCCGTCGGCCTTCTCATTCCAGACCACTGTGGAGCTGATTTCATTGGTGACTTTGTCTGATTTGACGAAGCGCACCGAGATGTTGTCCGGGTCGTTAATGGCCGAATATGGTTCGCGCGCGGTCTGGTGATTGACCAGGGCGGTCAGCTTGATACCGCTATCGTCGCTGCCGAAGCTGAATTCGGCCGAAGGGTGATTGGAAATGTTGGACGTGGAAGTTATGTCCGTGTACAAATCCAGGCCCACGCCCTGGGCATGCTGATTATTGACCTGGAAAATCAGATTGTCGACGAATGATTCATATTGGCTGTCGAGAGATTTGAGATCATTGTCGCGAAAATCGACCCAGCCGCCAATGGCTCCGCCCGATATTTTGTCGGTGACGTCTTCCGGCCAGGGCGGGGAGGTGCGGCGATTGTTGGCGATAATGCGCACGTCGCCGTTCTGATCGACAGAGGCCCCCATTTCATAAGCGGTGGTATTACTGACCAGGGCCGGGCCGGACGACAGGGAAATATTGAGGGTGCCCGTGGAAGGATCTTCCCAGTAATCTATATCCATATATTCGCCCAGCTGGATTAGGAGCGAATCACGGGTATCGCGCAAATCGTTGGCTTCTTGATTGAGGGCGGACGATTCGCTTCTCATAATCTGTTCATTGAGCGAAGCGATGGTGTTGATGATGCTGTTGACGTCACTGACGCTGCTTTCCAGTCGGCTGTTCAGTTCCTGCCGCAATGAATCCAGATCATCGCGCCGGGCCGACACCTGGCCGGCCAGGGTCTGGGCCAGGCTGACCAGTTCGGTTCTGGTTGAGCTGAGGTCGGAGCCGTCGGCCAGGCTGTCCCAGGCGGCCCAGAAATCATTCATGGCCTCATTAATGCCATTGCCGCTCGATTCGTTGAAGCAGGATTCCAGGGTATCAATAGCCGATTTTCTGGCCACGGCCGAACCATACTCGGAACTTTTTTCCACCAGGCTGCGGGTCAGGAATTCATCGTGAAAACGGGTGATGTTCTGGGCACTGACCCCGGTGCCCATCTGTCCATAATTGCCGGGCTGGTAAGTCGGGGTGGTTTCCAGATTGAGCCGCTGCCGGGAGTAACCGGGCGTGTTGACGTTGGCGATGTTATGGCTGGCCACCTCCATGCCCGCCTGGGCCATGTTCAGGCCGGTGATGGCTGTATACATACTGGAAGTGATGCCCATAGTTCAACTCCTTAAGACAGGGCCGCCGCTGAAGGAGAGGCCTTGCCGTGCGCGTTCAGGCCGGTTTGCCTGAAGCAATGGAGGTATTCATTGGTGAGGCGAAGCGCTTCTTCAATAAAATAACTGCCGCTTTCATCTTCACGTCTGAGCAGGTTTTTCAAGGACTCCAGCCGTCTGGCCCCGCGTCTGATTCTGTCGCCGAACGGCGCGGGCAGCGCTTCGGCCACATCAGTCAACAGGGGCGCGCCTGAATCCGGGAGGCCCAGCATCCAGGCCGTATCCTTCAGGGCCATGATAAAGAGGTGGGCGTTATCCTGTAGCTCTTCCGCCGCTTCGGCCCTCAGCATGGAATAGATAAAAGCCGTATCGTCGTCACCTTCGCTGATATAATCCTGTTCCGCCGCGATGTGGGCTGCAAGAGTTTCATACATCTCCACATGGTCTTCCAGGCTGCGAATGAATTTTTCTATGATTGACATGGCCATGGTTCGCCTCCTCTGTTAGCTGCTCAACTGCGCCAGCTGCGCTTCAAGGCTTGATGACTGATTGTTAAGGGTGGCCAGGCTGGTTTCCAGGCGGGCGAATTTTTCCTCAAGACGCGACCTCACCAGGGCGATGCGCGTTTCCTCGCGGGATATTTTTTCGTCAATACCGCTGATGATGCTGGTATAGTTGGCCGCGAGCACTTTCATAATGCCTTTGGCCGGAGTGACGATTTCGCCGGTTGTAGAATCGATCACGTCATCGGAGCGGGTGAGGTCCGACATTTTGTATTTCATCATCACGCAGAAACCGCCGATGCTGGGACGCGGGTCCTCATCGGCATAAGGCTGCTTCTGGGCAACGCTTTCGTCGGGCTGGAAGGTGAAAAGCTTGATGACCGCTTCCGGGTTCTTGGTCAGGGCCTCCTTGAGCACTGATTCCTCAATCGCATACAGGCCGTTATTTTCAGGGTCGGAAGCTATGCCGATATCGGTCATTCGGGTATAGACCAGGCCGTTGTCTTCCAGGTACTGTTCATAAAGGGCCTGTTGTTCCTGCTTGGAAAGAAGCGCCTGGCTGGTTTTTTCAGGATCGATGGTGTTGATATATTCATCGCGGGTGAAAATGGCCTTGGTCATCAGGCCGTCAATATCACTCTGGGCCATTTGAAAGCCGTAATTGCCGATCATAACCCCGCTGGCGTCGCCGCCTTCGGTGGTGCGGTTGAAAGAACCGTCGCTCAAAACTTCTGAAACGAGTTTCCCGCCGCCGTATTTGGTCTGTTCCTTGATATATTCTTTGGCGTAATTGACGGCTTCCACAATCGACTTGATCTTGTCCATCATGCCGGTGACGTCATTGACAACGTTAACCGTGGTGGTGCCCACGCCGGCCAGCGACACTGAAACACCGTCGATAACGTCGCCCACGTCGTTGGTCTGGCGCTGAATCCAGGAAACGCCGTCGCTGGGGTAGCCGTCGATGCGGCACATGCTGTTGGAGGCTTCCCGGGCGTGTTCAAAGTTTTCCGGGGAACAATCCAGTTTGTTGAGTTTGCTGGAGGGGAGGATCTCGATGGTGTTTTCAAGGCCGGGATGCGCGCCGGTCAGCACCAGCTTGTAGCTGGTGGCCGTGCCCATGCCGTCATTGAGAACGCTGGCAATGACGCCGGGGTTGTTGGAAGACGAATTGATTTTATCCACCAGGGCCGATAGAGTGGTGCCGTCGCTGATGCTGATGGAATACTCTTCGCCGCCGTAGGTAAAATCGAAATTGCCCGCACCGTTGGTCACCGAGCTGGTCAGATCGGGAAAACCTTTGTGGACCCATTTATCAGTCTGGGCCAGGCCGGTGTCGGCGGCTTTCTGCATTACGGGCGTCTGAAGGTCCACGCTGAAAGCTTCATTGGTGATGACCACGCCGCTCGCGCCAAACTGGAAATTCATCTTCAGGCCCTGAAGGACTTCGACGTCTTCCTTCATGCAATTATTTTCAGAATCCCAATCACTGGGGGAGAGGGTGAATTTTCCGGAATTTCCTTCAGTGTCGGCCCAGGTGAAAGTGATTTCATCAGTACCCAGCGTTCCGCCGGTGGTGGCCACAAAGGTTACGTTCTTATTGGTGTGGCCGGTATAACTGGAATCTTCCGATATCACCGGCACCATGGTGGTGCCGTACATGGCGCCGGTGACCGGCTGATCAATGGCGGTGCGGTCCAGGCACAGATTGGTCGGGTCTTTCACTGTGATGTGATTCTTCTGCCCGCCTTCATTTCCGGTGAAAACCAGACGGCTGTGACTGACACTGACTGTTTCGCCGTCATCATCAGTTTCTTTGCGGGTTTTGTCATACACTATTTCAACGGAAATATTCGGCCCGTTGTAATCAGGCTCACTCATAACGGAGTTGATGAGGTCGGCCAGCTCCTCCATGGTGAAATCGCCGTTGAATTTATGGTCGGTATTGCCGGGTTCGGCGTCGGGATCATATTCCAGGGTCAGGGTTTTTCCACCCATGCTGATAGTCATCGGCGGATAGTAAAAATCATCGGGGTTGCTGGTGGCGATAATTTCTTCCGATTCGATTTCACCGTCTTCATCAAAAATTACTGAGACGTAGACACCATCGTCATTAAGTTTGACCGTTCCATCAGCGTCAATGACAGCCTGGACATTGGCGTCATTATAATCGGTCGCCCCGATCACTTTGCCGTCTTTATCCAGGGCCTGTCCATCGGAGTTGGTATTGTGGCCCAGATAACCGATTCCAGCGGTGGTGGAATAAGTTCTGGAACCCAGTTTCTCCTGAATATTTTCACCCACCTGAACTGTGTAAGTGCCGGTGGCCGCGGTCGAGAGGCTGCTGAGAGTGGCCACCGACTCATTGGAACTGGTAGCTTTTCTGGTCAAAAGCTCTTCGCGGGTGTCATAACTTTCAGCCCCGGTTTTAAGTGCTTCCAGCCGGATATCGAGGGTGTTGATGGCGGTCAACTTCTCTTCCCATTGGGATTTCCAGGTCTCCTGTTTCGTGATGGTGCGTTCTTCAATGGCCACCAGGCTGTCCACAACAGAAGCGAAATCCGTGTCGGAGCCCAGGCCGGTCCATTTGATAGCGCCGGAGATGGTGTTTGAAACTGTTGAAGACATCTTTGCCTCCCTGATATCATATGCTCATTAACTGAGGTTAGTTGCTTTTTTTATAATGCTCCCCGGCGAGGCGGATCGCCGGGGAGCCCGGCCCGGAGCGGCGGTGATGCCCCGAACCCAAATCGTTCCCCGGCGGAGGCGGATCCGCCGGGGAGGCGGGCCCGGAGCGGCGGTGATGCCCCGAACCCAAATCGTTCCCCGGCGGAGGCGGATCCGCCGGGGAGGCGGGCCCGGAGCGGCGGTGATGCTCCGAACCCATATCGTTTCCCTGGCACGGCGGTCGGCCGGGGATTGGTGATTATTAACGTTTCATGGATATCACTTCTTCCAGCATGGAATCAGTGGTGGTGATGGTTTTTGAATTGGCCTGGAAACCACGCTGAGTGACGATCATGTTCACGATTTCTTCAGACAGGTCGACATTGGACTGTTCCAGATAATTGGCCAGCACGGTGCCCGTGCCGCCGGTGCCGGGTTCATTCAGTGAACCGGTGCCGGAATATCTGGTTTCCGCATAAAGGTTGTCGCCGAGTTTTTCGAGTCCCCAGGGGTTGATGAACTTGGTCAGGCCGATCTGATAGAGCGCCCGGTAGCTGCCGTTGGAATAGACGCCGGTCACAACGCCGTCCTCACCGATGGATACACGTTGCAGCGAACCTGATGGATAGCCGTTGGCGTTGTTAAAGACAGTTGACGACTTGGTGGCATACTGGGTGGTGCCCATTTCATCGAGAGTCCAGGAGGCGCTGAGGCCATAAGGATTCTTGGCGCCCATGTCAAAGGAGATATTCTGGATAACTGTGGGCATCCCTTCCGGGTAAGGCGGATGAAGGGCCATGGAGGCCGACTGGACGAATGCCACATCGAAATCGAAATAGCCTTGCTCATTGGGCTGAATATTGGTCCAGGCCGTCTGTTCGCTGTTGGCCGTAACTTCCAGGGAATCGGCCCCGACTGTGCCAAAGCGCAGCGGCAGATCCTGGGTGTCAAAAGTTATGGTCATGCCGGAGCCGAAGGAATATGGCCCGGCGAACTGTTTGTCATAAACCGGTATGACGCCGGAGTTTCCGGCGTTGTCGGTCCAGATCAGGCCGGAGGTCACCGGGTCGCTCTGAACGTTGCCGCCCCAACTGACGCTGTAGGTACGGGAACTGGATTCATACATTCCGGTATAGGGGTTGACGCTGGGAGAACCATTGTAATAGCCGCCGATGGTGGCGTTGCGCATGGTGGTGGTGGTCGACGATGTGTATTGGGCCGGATCGGTGGTGGCCATTTTCGTTTTTTCCAGGTCGATGTTTTGCGCTTCGATGTCCTTAATCACGCCGTCGGTGCTGAAGGTTATCTTGCCTTTCTGAATCAGGCCGGAGAAAGTGGAGGTGTCGCTCATCAGCAAATTGTTGTTGGAATCCTTGCGGGCGTCCTCCAGCGGGTCGCAGGTGATTATATAGTCCCAGACGTTGTCCATATGTGGATTGGGTTGATAGTAGATCATCATTTTGTGTTCAGCGCCCAGGGAATCATATATGGTCACCGCTTCGACGTGAGTGTAGTTGTCGGTGTCGATATAGGGGCTTTCGCTGGCGTCCCAGGCTCCGGCAAAACCGTTGCCTTCCAACTGCCAGTCGGTAAGTCTGGAAGTGATGGCCTTGTAGGTTGAATCATAAATGTTGTTATACATGTTGTTATAGGCGTCGCGCCCTCTGGCGGTGGCTTCAGCCCTGGCTTCCGCTTTGGCCGAGACGACCAGGGAATTGAATTCAGCTTCAGTCATGAATCCCTGACGTCTTTCAGCGTCAGTCAGCACCACACCGTCTTTCACCACTTTGAAATCGGCCAGGGAAGTATGGCTGGTGGTATGATAGCTGTTATAAAGCTCGGTGAAGTAGGTGTCATATAAATCGTTGCCGGAGCTGTTAATGGAGGCGGCCGAATAGTTGGTCGCGCTGGTATAATGGCCGGGCACGCCGTTGAGGGTGGCCACCGGACCGGTGGCGTCCTCCGACAGCTGATTGTATTCGGAAATAGTCAGGCAGCCGTTGTCACGATCGGTTTGAGTCAAGGTTACGCTGTCGTCCACAACTTTTATCTGCGTGACTGAAGTCAGGTCGTCAGATGGATTGGCGTTGGCGTTGCCGCTGCCGTCATGGCGGATGTAGCGGTCGTTGAAAAGATACAGGAAGCTGGCGTTATAAATGTCGTCACTGGAGGCAACGATGCTGGCGGCGTCAGCCGTGGACGCTCCGGGCGTCCCGTCGAGCGCGACTCTGGGGCTGTCGGTGGTGGGGTAGGTGGCGGCGATGGTGGAAACGCGGGCCGATTCCGCCACGGGCACGGCCTGCTGGTCCGCATAGCTGGCCGCCAGTTCGTATTGTTCGTAATTATAGGCGACTTCATCATCGGCATTGAGATTCACCGCCACTTTGATCTGGGAGGTGGCCTCCGGCGGGGCGTTCATGACGGTGATCTTAACGTCAGTTGGCGCGCCGATTCTGACTGCTGATTCGCCCGGTTTGGGGGTGGACATCTGCCAGCCCTGAAGAATGTTGCCGGAAGGATCTTCAAGGTAGCCGCTGTTGCTGAGGGTGAAATTGCCGGCCCTGGTGTAGTTTATCGCTCCGGTCACCGAATTGCGGACGCTGAAGAAACCTTCACCGGCAATGGCCAGGTCGGTATCCTGGGCCGAACTCATGAATGAGCCCTGGGTGAACATAGTCTGCACGGAAGAAACTTTCACCCCTGTGCCGACTTGATTGCTTTTGCCGCCGGAGGTGTAGCTCTGGCTGATGAGGTCTTCATAGTTGGTGCGTCCGGCCTTGAAACCCACGGTGTTGACATTGGCGATGTTGTTGCTGATGGTCTGCATGCCGGTGCTGAGAGCCTTCATGCCGGTCACGGCCGCGTACATTGCGCTGCTGATGGCCATAGTTATCCTCCTTGCGATTCTCATAGCGGTCTTTTTTCCGTAAACTTGCGGTTCGCAGACGAGCAAAAAGTGTGATTTTTGCTCGGCGGGCAACGGTTTCGGTTTCAAAACCAGTCGCTGGCGCTCCGTCTCGCTGTCGTTCGACCTGCTATTTAAATCGCCGTCTATTTTGACAATTGATGTTGCTTGGCGCATGATTTGCTTATACTATTTATGGCGCTCTACCCGGTATCTTTTTGCCGGGCCGTTTTCAGGGCGCACTTATCGCGCGACCGGTCAGTTAACAACCGGCCGGGTATACATTCTGGCTTTATCCGGGCATGGCTTCGCCGTTCGGGATGTTGTGTCCGGCTGCGGGAAGGTTTGCGTGAAAACATGTTTTCGCCTGCGCAAAGTATTCCTGTGCCGGGCCCATCTTCCGTTAATAGGGAGCACTGTGTCCGTTGGTGAAAATTCGCACCTTTCCGTATAGGCCTGACGGATGGCGCTTGCGCCTGACCGAGAGGGTACGGATGGTCTGAAAATCTTTTTCCCGGCGCTCTGGCACCGGATTATCGCCTGATGTCTGGAAAAAACGCGAAGCTATATGCTTCCCTTATTGTGAAAAGCGGGCAGAAGTTTGCCGCGTCTGTTTCACTGGTCCGCCTATTCGTCCGCCTGGAGTGATGTCTGTTTGGAGGGGGTAATGGGGAATTTTCTGATGGCCCGGTTCCGCCGGGGCCACCCGCCTGAAATTCCTCATCCGCAAATTTGTTTTGCAATCAGCGTGCCACTTGCGGAGCACGCGTTTTGAGGGTTTTCCAGCCTCAATTTTGCCTCTTCCTTCGGCCGGACGGGCATTTTTTGCATCTTTAAGGAAAATAATTCCGCCGGCCCGTCAATACCTCACGTCCGCCTTCAGCAAGCCCTCTCTCCAGGCGTAAGCCGCAGCTTCAGTGCGATCCTTCAACTGGAGTTTTCCCAAAACACTGCTCAAGTGCGTCTTCACCGTTTTCTCGCTGATGGAAAGTTTTTGGGCTATACCGGCATTGCTGCCGCCGTTGGCCAGCTCTTTTAACACGTCTATTTCACGTGCCGTCAATTCAGTGAACGGCACTGGGACGGGGTCGAACCCATGGCGCACCACATCCAAAATTCTTTGAGCCACACGCGGATGAATAACGTTTTCACCGGCGGCAATTCGTTTGAGGGCGGAGAGCAGTTCATCCCCCATCATATTTTTCAATAGGTACGATCTGGCGCCCGCTTCAATGGCCGCGAAAGCCAGCCGGTCATCATCAGTCGAGGTGAGAACGGCCACATGGCTGTCGGGCAAAGATTCCACGATCTGCCTGATGGCCGTGACTCCATCCATCTCCGGCATGATGAGATCCATTAATATGATATCAGGCCGCAGCCGCGCGGCTGCCTCCACGGCCAGGCGGCCATTGGCCGCTTCACCCGCCACTTCGAATTCATCCATTATTTCCAGAAGACTGCGCAGCCCGTGCCGCACCACGTCATGATCATCGGCCAGGAGAATTGAATAAACCATATTGTCTCCGTGTATTGCAAAGTTCTTTATCAGAAGACGTGTCATTAACAGGTGAAGTAAATATCGGTCAAAAGTCGGAGATGAATTCAACCGGGCGGCTGATGACGGCCTGGCGGTAATATTGTATTCTCTAACCATGATCAGCTTATCAACCGCCTGAGGGCTGATCGGGTTTGGCCGGCCTTTACCGCCTGAAGGCCGGCCAAACCTGGAGGGTTTCAGATGCGGCCTTTCTCAAAGTGCCGCGGTAAATTGATAAAGCGCGCCGGGTTCCTTGACGGGAATACCGGCGTGACTTTTTTGGGCGGTGACCGGAAACAACTGAAACCCTAACCCGCCGGAAGCCGGGGATTGTTTTTGTCCTGACTCCGTTCCGGGGGTCTTTAGTCACGGAGCCAGGACAAAAACAATCCCCGGCTTCCGGCTCCAACTTCAGCTATGCATACTTTCCAGGCTGGAGGGAAGTCGACCATGTAGCCGCCGGGAGAAATGTTTTTCCGAATATTCAACATTGACTGTGTACTAGATATGGTCCGCTGCGGACCACGCACGCGCACTTACAGTTTTGAAAATCATGTTTTCATATTGGATGACCTGATAGCGGTTTTTCAGCATGACCTGACGGGAGGCGTCAGCGTTCCTGGCCGCGCTGAGGTCGGCGATGAGGTTTTCAGGTTCTTCCGTCGTCCAACTGCTGCGGGCCACGCATTTTTCCCAATCCCTGATATATCGTCTTTCGCTGTGGGCCAGATTCTCCTTGGCTTTCACATAGGCACTGTGATAAATGTCGATCTCGGCCAGGGCCAGCGACAGCACGTTTTCAACCGCCATTTTGCGAGAGGCGTATTCAGGGTTGTCATCATATATCATGGTGACGGAATCAAGCGTTTCCAGACTGAAATAGTAATTCAGCGAGTCGCCGGCTGATTCATTGACCACTGACTGCATCCGGCCGGAAACAGATTTAATGGCCTCTTCCAGTGTCATCATGGGCAGCCACCTGAACGAATTGATTTGAGACGGATTTGATGTTAGACGGCTGAGATGGTAAACAGCCTTTTTCAGGTCGGGCCGATTGGCCAGCACAAAAAGCGGCTGCTCAAGGTCAATATTGGCCGGAGAGACGTGGAGTATGCCTTTGGAAAAAACCGATTCATCAACATCCCACAGGCCGCTGAACTGACGAAGGTTTTCGGACACTTCCCGGCGGCGCGTGCCCAATTCCAGAAGCCGCGCTTCAAGGGCGGTGACTGCCCTGCGCAGACGGTGCATGTCGGGATCATTGCGGTCGCTGTTCTGAGAAAATGTTTTCTGAATCTGCCTGAACGATCTGAGGGTGGCTCGGGCGGCTTCAACCGCATCTGTCAGATAGGCCAGGTGGTAATAGGCGTCGATCAGGTTATTGACCAGAATAAGCCGGACGGCGGTCTGATCCTCAGCCGTGGCCATATACTCCCAGTGACGGATGTCGGGAGTCAGGGCCAGTTGTTCCCAGAAGGTCAGTTCATAGGCCGGGCACATTTCGCCGCCAAAGGTGCGCACGCTTCTGGAATCGATAACCTGCCCGGAAGAAGGGCGGCCGGAAGGGCCGCTTCTGGCGCACGGGAACAGATCCTGCCTGAGAAGGCCGGCCGCGCACAGAACGCCGCCCACGTTCAGAATGGTCTCAGACAGGCTGTCGTTATTGCGGAGGGCCGCTTCCACCAGTCGATTGAGGTTGTCGTCATGGCGCGCTTCCCACCACCTGTCGTTGATGTCAGAGGTTTCAGCGCGGAAATTATGATCATGGTTCACATACAAGGAAAACATGTTTGTCGCCTTTCCCCGGCGACCGCCGGTTGAGCTTCTTCAGGAAGGTTGGCGGAGTGGATACTGCCAGATGGTTTAACATATATTGTTTTCGGTCCATTATCATCAGCGGGCCGGGGGATTTTGCATCCTACTTTCGGATGATTCATCGTCATCCATACAGAGGGTTCAGTTTTGCCGTCTGTTCTGCTACACTTAAGCACTATGACTGCCCACGATCTTAAAAAATACCTCCCCTCTCGACGCGGCCGCTGGTCAGGCTCACTTTTTATCAAGTGCCTGGTGGGCATTATGTGCATTTTCTTTTTCGGGACTGTGGCTGTGTTTTCCTTTGGCGGGATGAAGCACCGCGCGCGTCTGGATCTTGAAATGGAGCCGGACAATGTTATACGCACCATGCGGCAGGGATTGGCCGGTATCAGCCCCGCCGAGCTGAAAGCGCGGGCCGAATCTCCTTTCTGCCATGAGCTTCTGCAAGCCATGGTCTCTGATCTGATAGACGCCCGCAAGGATCTGTGGCGGCGCTACAACCGCAGCCTGGCTTTTCATGAGGATTATTTTCTAATAGTACGCTACCGGGACAAAGATACTGTCTGCGAATATGTGACCAAGCGGCCAGGCGACCTGCCTCCTCTGATTGATGAAATGGAAGCCCAGGCCCGGCAGACCGGCGCGGCGGCCGGCATGCGTACGGAAATTTCCGCGTCCAACTCCTGGATCACGGTGGCGAGTCTGCCGGTGGAGGGTGCGCCGGAAACTTTTGTAACGCTGGGGGTTCAGGTTAAAATGCATCCTCTTGGCGTGATTTTTCCCGAACTGAGGGCGGCCGGTCATGTGCTGATCCACCTGACCTTCATCAGTTTTCTGTCGGCTTTGCTCCTGGCGGCCTATGTGGTCCGCCGCATACGGCGGGCCGAGCGGGTCGCCGCCGAGTGGGCTTTGGGCAATCTGGGCGTGCGCATCAACGACCCCGGACGCGACGAGTTCGGGCGTCTGTCGGCCGCCTTTGATCATATGGCCGACGTGCTTGGGAAGAACATAGAGGTCAAGCAGTCGCTGGCCGCCTCAGAGGAGCGCAACCGCCTGGCCAGGGATCTGCACGACACGGCCAAGCAGCGCTGTTTCGTCCTGGGGCTGCGATTGAGCCTCTTGGCCCGCATCTGTCAGGATGACCCCAAACGGACTGAACTGGTGCAGTCCGCGCTTGAATTGACCAAGCTGGTGCAGAGCGACTTGGCCGACGTCATTCAGCGTTTTTCCTGGCCGACCATCGCTCAGGCCGGTCTTTTGAAGGCCACCACGGACAGCCTGGATATTCTTTTCCAGGGCAGCGACATCAATTGGAGCATCGACCTGAAACCGGAAGAGGCGGCCGAGCTGGAGTCAGAGCCCTTCTGGGCCGGTCAGCTTTTGCTGATCACCACTGAGGCGGCGGCCAACGTCCTCAAGCACAGCCGGGCTTCAAATATGAAGGTGAGTTTTCACAGCGAAGGTGAAACCGGTTTCTGGATAATCGAAGATGACGGCTGTGGTTTTGATGAATCCAGGGTCAGCGGGCGCGGCATGGGGCTTTCTAATATGAAGCAGCGGGCTGAAAGCTGTCCGGGAGGCCATCTGGTGATCAAAGGCGGCCCGGGATGCGGCACGGTTTTGAAAGTGATTTTTGATTACAGCGAATCAACAAAATCAGAGGATAGAGATGCCAACGACAATAATATTGGTGGATGATCACGCCGTGGTCCGTGAGGGTATCGGCAGCCTTTTAAAGGAGATGCCCTCCGCCTTTGAGGTGGTGGGCGAAGCGGCCGATGGCCCCGCGGCTATTGAGTTGGTGCGGGAAATGGTGCCCGACATGGTGCTTCTGGATCTGATGATGCCGCAGATGGACGGAGTCAGTGTGGTGCGGGCCATCAAAACGGCCAGCCCCCGCACCTATATAACGGTATTAACTTCCGCTGAAGAGGATGAGCTGGCCTTTGCGGCTATTGAGGCCGGGGCCCAGTCCTTCCTGTTAAAAAGCATGTTGGGCGATGAACTGCTTTCAACGCTTCTGCGCATAGCCGGGGGTGAGGATGTCATCCACCCTTTTGTGGCCAAGCGCATTCTGAAGGTGGTGCGTTCCAGCCGCGAGCCCGTGCCCAATCCCTTTGCCGCGCTTACAGACCGTGAACTGGAGGTTCTGCGGGAGCTGGCCGAAGGCGGCAGCAACGCCCGCATCGCCCAAAAGCTCCACATCAGCGAGACCACTGTCAAATCGCACATAAGCAATGTTCTTGGCAAGCTCCACCTAAATGACCGCACCGAAGCCGTAGCCTACGCCTGGCGCAAAGGCCTCCTAAAACCAGGGCAGGGCCCTGGACCCCATGTCTAGGTGAGGGTTTCCCGGTGCGCTGGCTTTGGCGGCCATCATCCGGGCAGGGCCCGGACCCCACGTCTAGGTGAGGGTTTCCCGGTGCGCTGGTTTTGGCGGCCATCATCGTATTAAGAGCGCTGCCCCCTTGGCTATGGATTCAGCCATAGCCAAGGGGGCAGCGCTCTTAATACGATGATGGCCGCCATACTTAACTACTACGGGAAAGAGCCGCCCAGACGAAGGATGCTGCCTTTCCTGGAAAGCATCCGTGGGTCCAGGGCTGCGCCCTGGGGAATTTTTTTTGAAATGTATTGACTATTTAAAATTAGGCCTTATATTTAAATATCGAAATATATGCGGCTTGGCGAAGATTTTTGCAAAACTGGGGTTTTGAGCGGTTTTGCTGGATTTAGCGGCTGTAATTGCTTCACGGAGGATGATAAATGGCCAAACCTGCCATAACCTGGGAGGGCCGACGCGCCCTGACCGATAACCCTAACACCAATGCGGACACCTTTAAAAATGCCGCCCGCGAATTGATGGACAAAAGCCTCCTGGCCGATGCGGCTACTTTTTTCTCCCTGGCCAATGATGAGGAGGCCTTGCGGGAAATAGCGGAGCTGGCCGTAGAAGAAGGCAACTTTTTCCTTTTTCAGGCCGCCGCCGCCAAATTGGGGCCCGAATCCCTGGGCAGAGAGAAGGTCGAAGCCCTGCGGGAAGCGGCCGAAAACAGCGGCAAGGCCCTGTATGCTGAGCGGGCGGCCAAATATATTTCGGAACATTATTAACCATATTTACCAGCGACCTGACACGCGCGGCCCCGGCGGGCCGGGCTGAGATGGTCTTTTTTATTCCAGTGGCGGATTAAAGCCATATTGTATAATCATTCGGATAAGTTATGAGCGTAAAAACCTGTTATTACGAAGTGCTCGGCGTTGACCGTCAGGCCGACGGCGCCACCATCAAAAAAGCTTATCGGGCCATGGCCCTTCAATATCATCCTGACCGGAACCCTGGTGATGCTGAGGCTGAAACCAAATTCAGGGAAGCGGCCGAGGCCTATGAAGTGCTGAGCGACCAGGAAAAGCGCCGTCTGTATGACCAATATGGGCACGAAGGCCTCAACAACGCTGGTTTTCAAGGCGGCTTCCAGGATTTTGGCGATATTTTTTCCGCCTTTGGCAACATCTTTCAGGATTTCTTTGCCGGAGGCGGCGGCCCTTCGGCCCGCAACCGGCCGCGTCCGGGCCGCGATCTGGTTTATGAGGCGGTGATTGAATTCACCGAAGCCTTTACCGGCACCTCCATCGAGCTGAAAATCCCCCGCGAGGAGACCTGTGAGGAATGTGACGGCACCGGCTCGAAAAGCCACAGCCGCTCCACCTGCCAGCAGTGCGGCGGACAGGGCCAGGTCTATCAGGGCCGCGGCTTCATCCGCATGGCCAGCACCTGCCCCATCTGCCGGGGCACAGGAACCATAGTCACCGACCCCTGCGACAGCTGCCGGGGCCACGGCCGCATCAAACGCACCCGCACCCTCAACGTCAAGGTGCCGGCCGGTGTGGACACCGGCTCGCGCATGCGGCTGACCGGGGAGGGCGAAAGCGGCTACAATGGCGGTCCCTCTGGTGATCTCTATGTGGAGCTGATCGTCCGCCACCATGAATTTTTTAGCCGGGAGCACAACCATGTGCTGTTGGAGCGGAAGATCGATCTGGTCACCGCCGCTCTCGGATGTGAAATCGATGTGCCCACCGTCACTGGCGAGAATGAGAAAATGACCGTCCCGGCCGGGGCCCAGAACGGCAAGCTTTTGCGGCTGACCGGCAAGGGTTTTAAAAGCCCCACCGGCGGGGCCACCGGCGACCTGATCGTCTCCCTGATCGTCACCACCCCTCAGGACTTGACTGAACGTCAGGAAGCGATTTTGCGTGAGTTTGCCGATCTGGAAGCTGAAAAGCGGGGAGATTCGCCTATCAAACGTTTGGCCAAGAAAGCCAAGCGCAAGATTAAAAAAGCGCTGGGCTGATTATGTCCGGCCGTCTCACTCACCTTGACGAAAACGGAGCCGCCCATATGGTTGATGTCGGGCATAAGCCCGACACCCCGCGTACGGCTGTGGCCTCCGCCACGGTGCTGATGGCTGAAGAGACGCTCACGGCCATTTGCGAGGGTTCCGCCAAAAAAGGCGACGTTCTGGCCGTGTCCAGGGTGGCGGGCATCATGGCGGCCAAAAAGACTTCCGAACTCATTCCCCTCTGCCACCCTTTGGCGCTTAGCCAGGTGACGGTGGATTTTCAGCCGCGCCCCGGAGAAGGACGCATCGACATTACCGCCACGGCCCGGACCACCGGACCCACCGGGGTGGAGATGGAGGCCCTGACGGCCGCGTCAGTGGCCGGGCTGACCATCTATGATATGGCCAAAGCCATAGACCGTTCCATGACCATTACTGATATAAAACTGATGATGAAGGACGGCGGAGCCAGCGGCCTTTTTCAGCGAGCCTGACCGTTTGCGGCCGAGCCTCCCACTATCATGGCGGAGGGTTGTATGAACGAAGACAGCATCAGCCTCAGACCACTGGAGCGTGAAGATCTGCCCTTTGTCCACGGCCTGGACAATAATATCAACGTTATGCGCTACTGGTTCGAAGAGCCTTATGAGGCTCTGGTGGAGCTGGTGGATATTTATGAAAAGCATATCCACGATCAGAGTGAGCGCCGTTTCATTATCAGCAAAGGCAGCGAGAATATCGGGCTGGTGGAGCTGATGGAGATTCAGCAGATTCATCGCAACGCGGAGTTTCAAATCATCATTTCCCCGGAATACCAGGGGCGGGGCTATGCGGCTCCGGCCGCCCGCCTGGCCATTGAATACAGCTTCGCTGTGCTGAACCTCTATAAGCTGTATCTTCTGGTGGCCAAGGAAAATGAGCGGGCTATTCATATCTATAAGAAGCTGGGCTTTGAATCCGAAGGCGTATTAAAGGGAGAGTTTTACATCAATGGCCGCTATCGTGATGTGATTCGCATGGCTATTTTTCGTGATGACTATCTGGCCTCAGTCAATCTGCTTTGAACCTGGTGATATGTGCCGCTCAAAGTTTCGTGAGTAGCGGTGGACCGCCGCCTGGAGAAATGTTTCAGCCCGGCGAGGTTCCGGGGATCTTTAGTCACCTCGCCGGGCTGAAACATTTCTCCAGGCGGCTGCCTGGTCAGCTTTCTTAAGAGCTTGAAAGTGCGCTTGGCCGGATTGCGGCGGGTATTGCTTTTCCGCAATTTAAAGAATCACAGGCCACAGGTTCCAGGTTTGGATTTTTCAGCTTTTCATGATATATTGCATCACTACGCCGCAGTCTGACGTCTACGGCGTATTTCGTATATAGCCAAAGGGGCCGCCGGTAAAGGCCGGGCTTTAAGGCTTGATTATTTAAAACGCCCCTGAACAAGGACATAAGAGGGAAGAAAAAGTGCTTATAGATCTGAAACCCGAAGTCAAAGCTTTAAGTGACCGCCTTGCCACCCTTAGGGGGTATCTTTGACCTGGCTGGCATGAAACAGAGGCTGGCTGAGCTGGATGAAATAATGGGCCAGCCCAATTTCTGGGATGATCCCAAAGCGGCCCAGACGGTCAGTCAGGAACGCACCAAGTTGAATGACAAACTGGCCGCCTGGACCACGCTCGACAGTGAGGGCGAGGAAATATCTCTCCTGTTGGATATGGCTATGGAAGAAGATGACGAATCGCAGGAAACTGAACTGGTTCAGAAGATTCAGGCTCTGACGCGCGACCTGGATTTATATGAAGTCAAGCGGACGCTCAGCGGGCCGCATGATTCATCCAATGCCATTGTTGATATTCACGCCGGGGCCGGGGGCACGGAATCGCAGGATTGGGCCCAGATGCTGATGCGCATGTATCTGCGCTATGCGGACCGCAACGGCTTCAAAACCCAGATTGTCGATATGCTCGATGGCGATGAGGCGGGCATTAAGAGCGTCACCTTCACCATGGCCGGCCCCTATGCTTTCGGCCTGATGCGTTCTGAGGTGGGCATTCACCGTCTGGTGCGCATATCCCCTTTCGATTCGCAGAGCCGTCGCCACACGTCATTTGCCAGCGTTTATGTAACCCCGGACGTGGATGAGGACATTGTCATTGAAATCAATGATAAAGACCTTCGCATTGATACTTATCGGGCCAGCGGGGCGGGCGGACAGCACGTCAACAAGACCAGTTCGGCTGTGCGCATCACCCACATCCCCACCGGCATAGTGGTGCAGTGTCAGGATGACAAGAGCCAGCACCGCAACAAGGATGTGGCCATGAAGGTGCTCCGGGCCCGGCTGTATCAGCAGGAAGAGGAAAAGAAAGCCGCCGAGGTCAAGAAGCTCCACGACAGCAAAAAGGAAATAGCCTGGGGCAGCCAGATTCGTTCCTATGTGCTCCAGCCCTACCGTCTGGTCAAGGACAACCGCACCGGCCATGAAAGCGGCAACGTCGACGCCATTCTCGACGGCGACATCAGCGGCTTCGTAGAGTCATTCCTCATGCAACAAGCCAGGGCATAGCCCTGGACCCACGGATGCTTGCGCATCCTTCGTCTAGGTAGGCCTTCCCGTAATAGTAAGTTACGGCGGCCATCATCGTATTAAGAGCGGCGCCCCCTCCGCTTTTAACATGCGCTTCAGCCAAGGGGGCATCGCTCTTAATACGATGACGGCCGCCGTAATTTGCTACGGGAAACCGTCACCTAGACATGGGGTCCGGGCCCTGCCCGGGGGGGTGGTATGAAAGCTTGGTTGCCTGTTTTGGTGGAGGAGTTGGCCGGAAATCCGGTGCTGGCCCTTTCCAACGTCCGCAATTTGGCCAGAGCGGCCGTCTTCAGCCGTGATGGCGATTTGCTGGCCGGAGGGCTGGGCTCACCTTCGCTTCAGGCCCAGGCCGCCGAGGAAGCCCGCCTCATTGCTCCCGGGGAATGCCGTCTTCTGACCGAACCCAGCCACCTGACTCTGGAATGCCTCTCATCTGATGATGATGTCGCAGGATTCTGGAAAACCGCTCTTCAGAATCAGGAGGGGGCCTGGGCCTCCTGGCTTCTGACCATGCCCATGATTGAGGACGGCACCCTGAAAATGGCCCGCCACCTTCTGAGCGCTTTCGGTCCCTGGACCACCCCGCGAATGCCGGAGGAACTGGCCGACCAGTGGTCCCTTCTGCCGCTTAAGGCCGGGCTGGGCCGCCTGTTCATTCTGGGCGACGACGCCCTGGCTCTGGAGACGGCCGCCCTGGCCGCCCGCACCGGACTCACCGTCACCTGGATCTCCGCCGAGCCGCAGGACGGGCCGGATCTTGAAGAAGCTCTGAATATCGGTGATTTCGATTACCGGCGTATCAATAGCTGGGAGTCGCTGGCTCTTGATGAACTGGGTTCCTGGGGCCTGAAAGAGGGGGTGCGCCTTTTGGTGACCACTTCCCATCACGAGTCTTTCCTTGAGCCGCTCAAGGACGCACGGCTGGCCTGGCTGGCCCTTTCCGGTGAGGCGGAGGGCTGTGACGGCTGTGTCCCGGCCGGCCTTTTCCCCAAAGCCGTCACCACTTCCCAGAAAGCTTTGGGCCTGGTGGCCCAAATGCTGGGTAAATAATTTCATTCGACGACTGCCGGAACAAGCTCGTTCCGGCAGTTTTTGTTCCGTCCCCTCCCACATTCCAATCTAACTTTTCTTGACGGATTCAACACTTATAGGCTAACATAAACCGCGATAGTTGGCAGTTGGAGCTATTCGCCAACAATGTTGGCGTCGAGTGTGCCAACGCTTTTCCTTTTAAAGATTTTACACTAATAATTTCATATATATACAAGTGCAAAGACCATTGGCCTGAACCTTGCTCAATAGATATTTTGAAAATAACCGAAAGGCCTGGACCAGGCCTGACTGGAAAGGTGTTAATATGACCGCTTTAAATTTACTGAAAACCTGGCTGAATGAAAACGCACTGCCCGGATGGTCCATGCCTGATCAGGAGGGCGCTGTTCGCGGAACGCTGTCTTCCGGGTTGATCATCAATCTGGAAGCGGATGACAGTGATTATGTTTATGCCTGGATTGATCTGATGTCTCTTCAGGCTTCAGGGGCCGAGACTGTTAAAACTGTCCTTTGGCTGGCGGCTGAAGCAAACATGCCAGGCATATTGCCCGCCGGGCTTCGCCTGGCCGCGTCAGAAGAAGCCGGAACGGTCATCCTGACCGGCCAGTTTGAGGCCGCTAAATTGGATAAATCCGCTTTTCAGTCAGCCTTGGCTGAAATGGATTATGAAGGGAGCCGCCTGGCGGCTCAAATCGAAGAGGCCGTGCGGGATATTTCTCCCGGTTCCAGTGACGAGGCGGAAAATGACGAAGTGCTGACCTGGTACCTCAATGAACTGATGGGCCAGGCACCGTCCGGGTTGTATGAGGGCGGGAGTGACCGGCCTGAGCTGCTGAATGACAAAGACGATCTGCTTCGCCCCCAGTTTCAGGCTCCCATTCGCGGTTGAAATACGGAGGTTTTACTATGTGGCCAACAGTTAAAGGCACAGGTCCGAAAACCGGCCCTTCCCCGGCCGATTCTTCCTCCTCCCGTCCCACGGATGGCGCGGCTCCTTCACGGTCCGGCTCCAGTCTGGCTGTCAAGCACAGCCTGAAGCAGGGCGCCGCCCGCCCGGCCGCTCAACAGGTTGTGGCCGCCCCCTACCAGGCGGCCGTTTCCGGCCTGAAGCTGGATGTGGCGATCAGTGGGGCCGGATTGTTCCGGTCAGGCCAAGCCGCGTCCGGGCTGGCCCGCGAAATCACGGATTTCGCGGCCGGCTGCCTGGATCGCGGCCGGGAACTCACCGCCGATGAATACAGCTCCGCTATGAACGAACTGGCCCGCTTTGAGGCCGCCGCCCGGACCCTCAACGGCGCGGGCGATGAAGGTCGGCGCGACCTGAAACAGCTTGTGGCCGCCTCCGCTGTGGCCCTGTTCATGCTCACGGCCCTCAACACCCTTGATCCCGCCGCGAGCACGGAAAGTTGTGCGGCTGTAGGCAACGCTATCAGATGTTTGGCTTCCGCCGACGGGCGAAAAAACATAACCGCCGCTGCTGAAGCCCTCTCGACTCTACTGCCGCCGGACGCGCAGCTTCCGGCTCTGAATGATCTGGTCGACCTGAAACTGTCGGCCGTCTCCGAGGCGGCTTCACTGGAGGCGGCCCTGCCGCTGGAGGTAACGGTTGCTGACGTTCTGAACGGGACGGCTGTTCTTGAGGCCGCGCTGGAAAAGTGCGGTCAAGCCCTGTCCAGGACCGGCTCGTCACCTTTGGCCGGTCACTTTTGTGAGCCGCAGTCCAGGGCGTTGAGTCTTTTTGAAAATCGCGCTCAGGCTCTGAAAGACGAGGCCGATCATGATGTCCGGCAGCGTTTCGACCTGGCCCTGGCGGCGGTCAACGCGGCCGGGAACCATGAGGAGCTGAATGAAGCGTTGCGGACCGGGCTTCAGCAAATGAAGGATTTACCGGGCTGGCTTCAGCCGCCCGAAGGTTATGGCGAAGCGCTCCACTCGGCTGCCGTGGTCAAAAATGCGTGCCTGCAAATAAGCACGACTCTGCCGGATGATTTCCATCTCAGCCAGGCCGGAATCAGTCTGTCCACAGCCGAGGAACTGGCCTGTGCGACTATGGATCTTCTGGGCGACAAGCTGTCTGAAGAAGGTCGTCTGGCCCTCAATGAAGCTTTGGGAGACCTGGATTCGGCCATTAGCGAGCGCCGGGCCGCGGCTTCAGCCCCCGTGCGGGAGCATCTGGCCGGGCTGACTGAAAGTTTGGCGGAAATAGCCGATCAGGCCGCCATCCTGACCGCCGACGGCCGTCTGCCGCTGGCCGGTGAGGTGGCCGACCTCAACGGCCGACTGGAAGCCCTGAAGCTGGAAATAGACGAGGCCCTCTCGGATGGAGCTGTCGATGCCGGTAATCATAAACTATGGAGCGACCGTTTCGGTGAGGAAGACCGGGCCCTGTGGCAGGGCAGCCTGAGAAGCCTGGCCGCCCGCGTGGAGGGAGCGAAGCTGGCCGCCACCCTGGAAGGGGCCTTGACCGGCCTGCGGGAAGCCGCCTCCGGCGGACGCACTTATGGGGTTATTGAAGCCGTCATCAGCCGGATGCCGGACGCTGAATCGCAACGCCGTGAGCTGCTTCTGACCCGGCTGGGTGAGTTTTCCACTGAAAATTTTACTGCTCTGAAGGGCCGTCTGGACGCGCTTCTGAATCAGCCTCCCGGATCGGTTATGTCCGCGCCGCGTACGGCCCAATCCATGCGGTTGATCGCCCGTGATGCGGAAAGGCTATTGAGCGCGGAAGACCGCGCCCGCTTCCGCGAAAACTTCAGCGCGGCAGAGGCGGCCCTGAAAGAATCCTGTGCGAAGAGGGCTTTGGGCGGCGATGAATTCAAGGCGCTGGTCAAGGCTATGGACGGGCAGATGGTGCCCCGGCAGGGGCTTGAACTTCTATTGAAAGCCGGTTGGAGCAGCCCGGCTTTGATCGCCAGGCTGACCGATCAAACCTTCAGCGGCCTGACTCCCGCCGCCATGACCGACCTTTTGAAGACCATCGGCCGGGGTTTGGCGGAAGAGGCAGGCTCATCCGGCCGTCAGGCGGCCATGGAAGCCGTCGATAGTCTGTTGGGGCCGGAACATTCTCTTGACAATGCCGCGCTGGCCGCCAAGCTGGCCCTTGCGCCGCCGGAGGAAAGGGAGGCTGTAACCGTCGCCCACCAGGCCGACCGGAACAGACGGGCGCTCTTTGATCGCCTCAAAGAAAACAGCCTTGGCCGGGTCGCCCTGAAAAACGCGGCTATCGATTCCCATGACGGCCTGAGTGAATCTTTTCTGCGCAAGCTGGTTCTTGGCCATGATGAACATTATGATGATCTGGATATTTATCTTCTCAACTGCTATTGGGATCGTTATAAGGAACGCCATGGCGGCAACGACACTGAGGAACTGAGAACCCGCTTTATCGCTCGGGCTGAAATCGGCGGCAGACGCGGCCTCGACGCGGCCAACTTCCACAGTTACTTGAGCCTTGGCGGCGGCTGCGCCCAGGTGGCCCGCAAAGCGGGCCGGGTCAGTCGGGGCCTGACTTTCTTTAATCGACGCATGGACCGCAAAATAAACCAGGCCGCCGATCGGGACGGCTCCTGGAACATCGACCGCATGATATCGGTCATGCGGAACAGGATAGCCGCCTCCGCCCCGCCGCGCATCGATCTGGCCGCAAGCGCCCCTGGCAGCGGTGAGGCGCGCAACCTGGATGTGGCCCGCCGGGATAATCCTGGCTGGCAGGGAGACGCTGAAAGCCGGGCCGTGCTCATTAAACAGGGAGCGCTGGTGGACGGCCACCTCTTTGCAGGGCGGGTGCGCGGCCGGGACACGGCCGCCATGACCCTGGCCCTCACCAGCCTCCTGGCCCCGCGCCGTGAGGGCGCTTTTACCGCCGAAGACGCGGCGCGTCTGGCGGGTGAATTCAAGAATTTGAAGATCCAGCGTCACCTCCGGTTGGATTCTCTGGAGGGCGGGTCTTTGGGGTCTGGTCTGTCCAGTGATGCGGGCGGGCGCGAGTATCGGACGCTATTGAGGGAAATGAAAGCGCGGTCAGTTAAGCTGGCGGCTTCGCCCGGCCTTCAGAGCGCGGTGGACGAATTTAACGAGACAGCTCAAAAGCTGTTAACATTCATGGAAGACAACGGGCTGATGAATAAAAGCCGCCTGATTTTAGGTGCGGCGGCCCTCCCGGACGGGACCGGCGGGCAGGCCGACCTTCAGCGGCTGGCGGCGAAATGCGGTGTCAGCCAGACGGCGGCGGCCGACCTTGGCCGGACTTATGGCCGGGAGCGCGGCCGGATCTGTGAGGAAGTCCGGCAGGTTAGCCAAGAGATGTCTCTGGTCCGCCGTGAGGCGGCCAGCCGGGTAACTCCCCGGACATCTGAAGACCTGCGGATATTGAACAACATGATCGGCCTGGCCATTCTTCAGAGCTTCCGTGATGCCGGCGGCCCGCGCGACGGCCTGACCCTGGAACGCTGGCTGACCGGCCTGCCTTTAACTTCGGACGCGCTGCGCGCCAGGCCGGAATTTGAAGCCATTGCGGCCAAAATGACGGCCAAAGGAATTGAGCCGGAGTTGGCCCGGACCTGTGTCGAATCGACCCTGATGAACCCCAGCCGTTTGCAGCTCGTCGATGGCCTGAGATCTCTCGGCCGCTATCATGGCGGCAGCCGCCGGGACATCAAGATGCGCCATGCGGCTTTCAGGCAGTGGCACAACCAGACCCCCGGCCAGCGCAAGGCGGCCCTGTCGGCCACCATCAAACGCGGCCTGGGACAACTGGAGGGCGGCGACGCACTGACCGTCAACCGCCGCCTGTCGTTAAATTTCACTACTGATCCGGTGGCTGTCATTAAGTCGATTCCCGGCGGACCGGCCGGGGTGGTGCTGGCGGGCAACCTGGCCCTTTCCAACGGCATGTCACTGGTTAAACTGCCGAACGGCGGGGTGAAAGCTTGTCTGGACGCCAAAGCGGCGGCCAGCCTCACGGGCGTGCTGGCCGGGCTTGGTAAAATCGGTATGGTCAATTTAACGGCGGCCGGTAATGTTTCCAGCGGACTCAGCCTCACTTTCGCCAATGCCGATGACTGCGCCGAGTTCATGGGCGCGGTTCTGGCCAGGATCGAAGTGACGCCCGCCCTTCTGGCTAAATGCCGGGACGTGGAGAGCTTCCATCAGGGCGGCGGCGGCCTCATCGCCGGGGCCGGGATCACCTATACCCAACCCCTCACCGGTGACTTGGGAGAGGGTGCGGTAGCCTCTCTGGCCAGTATGCTGGAACCGACCATCTCGGCCAGCGGCACGGTGGCCCTGACCGGTTTCAGGCGTTCCGCCGTCAACCTCCAGGCCGACACCAAAACTGTGGTGGCCGGGGCTACCTTTACGGCCTCGGTTTCGGCCGGAGTTCAATTGAACAGAGATCCTGGGATCACCATACGCGCCAAAAGTTCCAAACGGCCTCCTGACGCGACTGTCGGGCCTCAGGCCGGTTTTGAGCGCGGGCGGGTCGATGGCGGACGCGGCCGGTTCTCGGCCGGGGCCGAGGTTGATCTCCGCCAGATGGAGGCGGAGGTTTCAGCCTCATATTCCGCCGGTCACACCCAACTCACCCGGACCACGGCTGACGGCCTCCGCCTCAAAGGCGTCAGTCGCAACCTGACCGCCGTATTCACCAAGGACGGCGATGGGAACGTCAACCGGGCCAAAGTGGATGATTTCTGCCGCCGGGCTGGTTTGTCGAACGAAACAGCCGACAGAATAGTGCGCCAGATCGATCAGTCCGACAGCGATGAACTGACTCTGACCCTGACCAGGGAGCTTGCGCCGGATGTGGTGGAAAAGGCCAATGCCGTTCGACCCGGCCAGAAATTCGAACTGCCGGTAATACTGGACAGCGGCGATTTCCGTCCGGCCAGGCTGGAGCTGAAGCCCGCGTCGGGCGGCGGCAATTCACTGACTGACGCTCTTATCGGAACGGCCGGGCTCACCTTTTCCTTCAATGCCGCTGAGACGGTTTTCGTGACCAGAAGCGGGGGAAGGGCGGTCGAAATCTTTCTGGATTGATTTTTTTGTCAGTGCGCGCCAATCTCTCGTTAACAGGCTGGACGCCAATGTTATGATTGAGTAAAAGCGTGTGACCGCCGCCGGGAGAAATGTTTTTGCCCGGTTCCGTTCCGGGGGTCTTTAGTCACGGAACCGGGCAAAAACATTTCTCCCGGCGGCTGCCTGGTCGGCTTTCTCAAGGGCTGGAAAGTATGCATAGATGAGCGGGAGCTGACCGAGGTCGAGCCGGGATGGCGAGACGGAGCGCCAGCGGCTGGTTTTGAAGCCGAAGCGGTAACTCGCTTAGCAAAAACCACGCTATTTGCTAAGCGGAGAGGCCGCAAGTTCAAGGGGCATAATTAAAATCGCTAAAAGGCCAGTCAACAACATATGTTGGAATATCAGTGGAGTTGTGATATTAATATAAAATCCGCATTTTGGGGGAACGGCCGATGACTATGAAAGTCGGGATGGATACGTCTATAGCTGGCACGGCTGAAAGAAATGAAGAATCTCTCGGCCGTCCCTCCGCTCAAGACGAAGACCGTTTCAAATCACTATATAAACAGGATAATGAAGCTGGCGGTTCGTCTTCAGACGATTCCGGCGACAGCGGTGAGGAGCAATCAGCTTCCAGCCTTTCCAGCCTGATGAGCGGCCTTTTAAACGGCCGCCCGGCCGCCTCTGATGCGGTGGTGCCGACTGCTCCAGCGGCCGGGGCGGCTGACCCTGGCGAATTGGTGGAAACGCTGGTCAGCCGGATTCTGGTGTCGGACCCGGCGCATTCAAATCAGCCCGAAGTGCGGCTGCTCCTACAGAACAGTGTGCTCAGTGATACAGAAATAAGCCTGACCCGCAGCCAGGACGGCCTTTTAACAGTCCAGATATTCAGTGGTGAGGAAAGTTCACGCCAGACTCTGGTGGCGGCTCGCCAGCGGCTCCAGGAAAGGCTGGAAGCGCACGAAAATGGCGCGGTTAGGATTGTGATCGAAAAGAACGAACCGCGCGACACCTCCGACGGCCGCTCCAGAGGGCTGGTGGACTCTCAGGGAATTGATGATGAATAAGCTCAGCGCTGCCCCGGGCTACCGGCCGCCTTACCTGGAACCCTCTCTGGCCAGTCTGGTGACGGAACTCAGCCGCCGGGCCTCATCGGTCTCCTTTCCCTTGAACGGAGGTACGGCCGGGATTGAGTTCCATCCCTTTCACCCGGATGGCGGAGCCGCTGCCGCGCCCGCTCTGGTTTTCGCGCTTTCAGCCGGTGGGCATCTTTTCCAGGTCGAATTGAGTGACCTGTCTATCATTGCCGCCCATCCGGCTTTGGTTGGCACTGACGCGGCCGCTTTGCCGGAGCCGCTCAAATCGGCCGCCCTGGATATCGCCCTTGAACCGGCGCTCGAAGCTTTGGGTCGGCTGCTGGGCGTTGCCGCTCCGGCCGTGACGGAGCTTCCGGCCGATTTGACGGAGGGCGAAGCCCTGTTTTTCACTATCGATTCCGGTGCGGCCTCATTGACGGAAATGCGGGTTCGTCCCATGTCAACAGAGGCTTGCCTGTGGCTGGCTGAAGCGCTCCGGGCGGTCGCGCCTTTAAACAGGGCTTTTGCGGGGCGGAGTGGTTTGCGGTTTGAAGTGTCTGTAATAGCCGGATGGATGACGCTTGCAAAAAGTGAAGTTGATGGTCTTGGTTTGGAAGATATCCTTCTGCCGACAAACTATCCGGCGGCTGGCGGACGGTTTTCGCTGAACCTGCCGGATGGGCGGGAAGCGGTGGTTGATGCGGCTGAAGCCGTGGTGCTGGAAATAAAGGAGGCAATAGTGAAGAGGGATCTGATAAACGGCCCGGAGGAGCAAACGGCTGACTCTTCCACGGAAGCGGCCGGGGCTGGCGGCGATATGGAACTCTCGGTGACCTTTGAGCTGGAAAGGCGCATAATGACCCTTGGCGAAATTGAGGCGCTGGCTCCGGGGGTGAGCTTCCCTCTGGCGGTGGACGGCCGTTCTCCGGTCAGTGTCCGCGTGGGGGGACGAACCATCGGCAAGGCGCGTCTGGTCGATCTGGGCGGCACTCTGGGCCTTCAGATTACCGATTTGTCGGCCAAGCCGTAAGATCGCCGGATTGTCGCCAATGGCTGATATCAACCCCATATATTTAATTGCCTTGATCGCCGTCATGGGCCTGTTGCCGTTTTTTTTGATGATGGTGACTTCCTATGTGAATATCGTCGTCGTCATGACTCTGGTCCGCAACGCGCTGGGCGTTCAGCAGGTGCCGCCGACCATGGTCATGAACGGGCTGGCCATTGTCCTGACCGTCTTCATCATGGGGCCGGTGGGTTTCAGCACCTGGGATATTTTGAAAAACAAAAATATGCCCGATAACCCCACACCTACGGAAATAGGCGAAATACTCCATCAGGCTTCACCGCCATTGAAAAATTTTCTTCAGAAAAACAGTGACCCCAAGGTTCTCAACACCTTTCAGGCTTCGGCCAAAAAAATATGGCCGCCCGAGCATCACCAGTTCATCAACAGCGACAATATGATGGTGCTGATGCCGTCTTTCGTCATATCCGAGCTGACCCGCGCTTTCAAAATCGGGTTCCTGCTCTATCTGCCGTTCATCACCATTGATCTGATTATCTCCAATATTCTTCTGGCCATGGGCATGATGATGGTCTCGCCGACCACTATCTCTCTGCCCTTCAAGCTTCTTCTGTTCGTTACCCTGGATGGCTGGCTGAAAATAAGCCAGGGTTTGATGTATAGCTATCAATAAGGATTCAATTATGGATATAAATATTAGTGAAGAAAACGGCTGTCAGGTGCTGGCTTTAAGCGGCCGCATGGACGCGCTCACCGTCAAGGCTTTCGATGAGGCCGCCGCCGATCTGGCCGGCCGGGCCGGCGTAAAAATTCTGGTGGACCTCAGCCAGTTGGAATTCATCAGCTCAGCCGGGTTGAGGGGCATACTCAACCTGGCCAAAGCGGCCGGAAAAAATCGGATTCCTTTGGGCTTCTGCTGCCTGACGCCAATGGTCAATGAGGTTTTCACCATTTCCAATTTTCAATCCATCATGAAAGTTTTCCCGGACAAAGCCGCCGCCCTGGCCAGCTTGTGATCACGGAGGGGCGGCTATGAAATCTATTAATCTGCCCGCCAGATTGGAAGAGCTGGCCCGCTTAAACGAATTCATCGCCGCTGAACTCCCGGCCGAGGCCAGAGGTTTTTTGGGGAAAATAGAATTGGCTGTGGAAGAGCTCTTAGTCAATATAAGTGAATATGCCTATAGGGGCCGCACCGGCCGCGCTGAAATCGGCTGCGGCACTCTCCAGACCAACAAAGGGACCGCTTTCCAGGTGACTTTTCGCGATTGGGGAGAACCCTTCGATCCGTTCACAGAAGCCTCCGAGCCTGACCTGGATGGCAGTCTGGACGACCGGCCCATCGGCGGGCTGGGGTTGTATCTGGTGCGCTCGACCGCTTCTGTTTACCGCTACACCAGAGACGGCGACACTAATTTTGTGGAACTCTCATTCGACCTGACCGGCGAGGGAGCATGAGAATTGTCGCGGCCATAATTCTGGCTTTCGGCTGCTTGGCCGGGCTGGACGCTCCATTCGCTTCGGCCGGGGCCATTCTCAGCGAATCCGTTACCCTGGGACAAAGGGAGGCCGAGTCAATTACCCGTCCCGGCCAGGCCCCGGCCCCGAAGCCCAGCGAAAACCGCCTGGCCTCCATTGATGTTTATTCACTCTCGCCGGGGGCTAAAATGCTTCGCCAGGGGCGCATGGTCCCGGCCGCGCTGGTCATGAGCGTCAGCCGTGGCGAGGCTTCATTCCCGGATTGGGGGGATATGATAAAGGCGGTCAGTGTCGAGTTTGGCCTGGACCCTTCCCTGGTGGCGGCCGTCATCAAAGTTGAATCAAATTTCAACGTGGCCGCCGTCTCACCGGCCGGGGCTCAGGGGCTGATGCAGATTATGCCGGAAACCGGGCAGTATCTGGGGCTGGACGATCCCTTCGACCCGGAAGCCAACATCCGGGCCGGTGCGCGATACTTGAAGGAGCAATTGGAGGCGTTCTCATCGGTGGAAATGGCCCTGGCCGCCTATAACGCCGGTCCGGGCAACGTCCTGAAACACGGCGGCATGCCGCCTTTCCGGGAGACGCAAAATTTCGTCAGTCAGGTGGTGAGGCATTGGAACGGTTATCGCTGAAAACTATCTTTTGGGGCGTCTTCCTCCTGCCTCTCTGGCTGACAGCGCCGCTCATGGCTGACGAACGGCCCTGGACGATGTTCCTTTTTGAGGAAAAAGCGGCCCCGGAACACGGCCCGGTCATGATCGGGCTGATCAAGGGCCTGACCGGACTTAATCGCCTCCGGCCCGGCCCCCTGCCGGAAAGCCCATTAAGCGCGAAAGAGGCCTGGAGCTGGCTGGCGGCTGAAGAACGCGCCAATCCCGGATTAATAATACCGGCCGATGGTTTTCAGAGCGACGCCAAGCTGAAGCTTCTGGCTGAAAGGCTGGGCGGTCCCGGCCATCGCTATCTGGTGCTGGCGCTGGCCGGGCCTGATAAGGCCGTCCATCTGGCTAAACTCAATCCCCACGCGACTATCATCGGCCTTGATTTGGACGGACGAACACTCGCGACAGAACAACTGCCCGCCAATCTCCATTTTTTAGAGATAGCTGATTCCACCGGCCGGCAGATTGAAGCCTTTCATCATCTTTTCGGCTTCAAGACCCTTGGCGTTATGAGCGCCGTGCCCGACGGCCCGGACGGTGTCTTCACTGAACGCCGCCGCCAGATTATCGCTTTGGGAGAGGAGACCGGCTTTGAAGCCGTCTTCTGCCCGGACCCGGCCGATCAGGCCGCTTGCCTGAATTATCTCAGTGACAACAGCCAGGCTGTTTTTCTGGCCGCGGCCGCTGAATTGCCGCCGGAAAAACTGCCAAACCTTTTAAAGCCGGTGCTGGAAAAGCGCCTCCCCACCTTCTCCCAGAAGGGCACGGATGAAACCAGTCTCGGCGCTTTGCTGAGTGTCAGTCACAGAAATTTTGAGGATTTGGGCTATTTTGAAGCCGGGGTCATTGACGCTGTCATCAGCGGCGGCGCTCCGGCCGAAATCAGAACTTTCTACGCCCCGCCCCTGGGGTTGGCCCTGAACATTTCCACCGCCCTGGCCATTGGCTGGAATCCGCCTCTGGAGGTGCTGGCCATGGTGGATGAAATTTATCAGGGCGGCCTGAAATAACATGCCCGGCCTCCCTTGGTACGGGCTGGCCTACGCGGCCGCGTTCGCTCTGGCCTGGATTGCGGCCCGGCGGCTGAAATGGCCGGAAAACATTGGCCCGGCCTTTGTCGACGGCCTGATGCTCTGGTGCCTGGCCGGGGCCATTGTCGGCGGGCGGCTGGGCTACGTCATAGGCTACGAGCCGGGCTACTATCTGGCCCATCCGGCGGAAATACCGCACCTGTGGCGCGGGGGCATGTCCTTCCACGGCGGGCTGGCCGGAGCCCTGGCGGCCGTTCGCCTCTGGTCCGGCCCCAAACTTTTCCTGCCGTCGCTGGATCGGGTGGCCCTCATCACGCCCCTGGCCCTCTTCTTCGGCCGCCTGGGTAATTTCTTCAACGGCGAATTGTGGGGCACCGTCTCGTCCGTACCCTGGGCGATAGTCTTTCCAGCGGCCGGGCCACAGCTGCGCCACCCTTCGCCGCTTTATGAGGCCGCCCTGGAAGGGCCGATATTGTGGATAATTTTGTGGCTCTATGCCCGCCGCTGTCCGGCCGACGGCTGTGTGGCCGCGATGCTGGCCGTTGCCTACGGTTTGATGCGTTTCGGCCTGGAGTTTTTTCGCCAGCCGGACGCGGCCTGGGGTTATCTGGCCTGGGGCTGGCTGACCTGGGGACAGGTTTTGAGCCTTATTTTAACGGTTGTCGGGCTGATTTTTTTCAGACGTTTCAGGAGACGCACATGTCCAATGGACTGACCATACATAACCAGCCCATTCAGACCGGCGGCCCGCAAGAGGCCCGCGGCGCGGCACCGAGCACGGCCCACGGCACTCTGGCCGGTCACCGGGTGTCGACCGTGCAAAACCCCATGTCGCTTCTGGCCAATTCGGCCGAAGAGCTGGCTTTTGCCGTTGACAACAGCCGCGAGACCAAGCTGGCCCAGCGCAAGGAAAAGGCCGGCCGCCCGGATACCGGACGCTTCGTCGACCGGGTGCGGATGTTTCAGGAGTTGATGGAAAAAAACGGCCGTCTCGATAAGGCGGCCGACCTGAAAGGTTCGCTCAGAAACAGCCGCGACGCTGGAGCCGCCCTGAATGCGGCCAAAGAAAGTTTTCCCGACGCGGCCGAGGCTTTTGCCGTCCTCAGCCAGATTCGCGAAGAGCTGGAGGGCGAAGGTGACGCTGAAACCCTGAAAGTTTTGGATGAGGCTCTGGCTCTTCTGGAGAAGGAGGACGGCCCGCGCATCAGGGCGGCCATCAACGGAGCCGCTCAGGCGGAAGGTTTTGAGCCCTTGGGCGGGGCGATGGAGCTTGGCCAGGGCTATCGGCAGGTGGCCTGCGATTTTTCCGGCGCGGCCGAGATGTTTGAATTCATCCATCAGACATATGGCACGGACGGCTTTGACCTGGCCCTGGATTTTCTATACCGCGCTCTGGCCGCCGATCTGGCCGCCGATGTGCCGGGCATGGGCGGTGGTCACCTGGAAAGTGTGGCCGCAAATCTCGGTCTGGTGCGCAACCTTCAGAGCGCCTATGCTCTGGTCGATCGTCTGACCGGCCGCTGGAAAGAATTGCATAAAGTCAAGTCGTCCAGACTGACGGCCATGGGGTTGTTCAAGGAAATAATGTCCTTTAAGGATGAACGTTTCATTGCCGCCGCCCGGGTCAGTAAACTGGCTCAAATGGCCGAGCCGCCGGATGTGGAAATGGAAGTGATTTTCCTTCAGGAATTTTTGGGCGCGGCCCGCAATTTTACCAATCATTTTTTTCAGACACCTGATAACCGCGTCAAGTTTATCGACGCCGTTCAGGAGGCGGTGGACGAAGCCATAGCCAGGGAGGACGAATTCTTGGCCTCCCTGGAAGAGTAGTGCGTGGCCCGCACGGGGCTATGTCTGGGTGAGGGTTTCCCGGGGCGATAGTTGTGGCGGCCATCATCGTATTAAGAGCTGTGCCCCCGTGGCTGGGGCCGAGGGGGATTCGGGCGGGACAGGTTTGAGGCGGTATTTGAGGAGGTTGTATGTTTGAGCGGGAAATTTCAGAATTCGGCCTACGCATGGGTTTGGGCGACTTGGCCTTGTCACCACCGGAGGGCCGTCTGGCCTTGGATGTGGAGGGGCTGGGCCGCCTTCATCTGGAAGTGGCGGAGCGTGATGAAGTGCTGGTCTATCTGGCCGCGCCTTTGGCTGCCCATGATCATGAGACTCTGCCTCGCGCTCTGGCCCGCTGCCATTATGATGAAGGGTTTGCGCCCCAGCTTTATTGCGGCTTTGAGGACGGCCAGTTAATGCTGATGTCGCGCCTGTCCGCTTCCGAGATAACAGCCCCGGCCCTGGAAAGGCTGGCGGAAGCGCTTTTCAGAACTATGCGGGAACTTTTTTCAAACCTGTCAGGAGGCCCTAAATGCCCATAAATCTGCTCGACCCCAATCTGGGCGTTCAAAATATAATGGAGCCGCAAACCGATTCGGCCAGGCTCCCCAAAGCCAGAAGCCTATCCTCCAACGTCACAACCGAGGCCGGGCTGAAGGAGTTGTATCAAATGCCGGGGTTCCGTGATCTTCTGACCGGAAATCTGGCCCCCAAAGTTTATGATTCCGATCTTCTGAAACCGGAAGTGATGATGGGGAATCTCGCTTCTTCGCTGGAGGAACTTCGAGCCGTCAAAAACCCGGAGGTGCGGCGTTTCGTGCGGGATGATCTGGGACCGCTGATGGAGAACACCGAACTTCTGCGGACCTATACCGGCCTTCTGATTGGCGGATGAGGGGGCTCCATGCTGAACGATAATCAACTGACAACCCTTAAAACTCTGGGCTTTCTATATTGGAGGCTGGGTTATTTCGACCGGGTGGAACGGCTGTTCAAAGCTCTGTTGGCTGTAAGGCCCGATGATGCGGAATCCCTCAAACTACTGGCCGCCGCCCAGTTGGAACAGGCCCGCTTCGCTGACGCACTGGCCAGTCTCGATAAGCTGGGCCATAAACCCCGCCCCTCCGGCGAGGCCGTCATCTGGCTGATGCGGGCCAAAGCCCTGTGGGGGCTGGGCCGTGAGGCCGAAGCGGGCGCGGCGGTGGATGAATACCTGAATATGGCTCCGGCTGTGGAAGCGGGGGGCAAATGAGTTTCGCGGAAAAAGCCCGCTCCGGCGTGGGTCTGGTCACCCGGCACACTGACGTGGTGCTGGTTTTTCTGGTGGTCATCGTCATCACCATGATGATTGCCCCCATGCCTACGCCTCTGGTGGACGCCTTGATCGGCATCAATATGGCCATGAGCTTCACCGTGCTGATGATGACCATGTATGTCAGTAAGGTTTTGCAGTTTTCATCCTTTCCCACCGTGCTCCTCTTCACCACTCTGTTCCGCCTGGGCCTGAACATAACCACTACCCGCCTGATCCTGCTTCAAGCCGACGCGGGCGAGATTATAACCATTTTCGGTGAATTCGCCGTGGGCGGCAATTTCATTGTCGGCGCGGTGGTTTTTATCATCATTACTATTGTGCAGTTTCTGGTCATCGCCAAGGGGGCCGAGCGCGTCAGTGAAGTGGGCGCGCGTTTCACGCTGGACGCCATGCCCGGCAAACAAATGTCCATTGACGCGGATTTGAGGGCCGGAAATATTGATGCCGAAGAAGCTCAGAAAATGCGCGAGGAACTGAGCCAGGAAAGCTCCCTCTACGGCGCGCTCGACGGGGCCATGAAATTCGTCAAAGGCGACACCATCGCCGGGATGATCATCGCCGTGGTCAATATTACCGGCGGCACGCTCATCGGCGTTCTTCAGAACGGCCTGTCGGCCGGGGAGGCCCTGGAGCTATACGGCATTCTGGCCATCGGCGACGGGCTGGTCTCCCAGATCCCCTCCATCCTCATCACCATTGCGGCGGGTGTTCTGGTAACCCGTTCCGGCGGTGAGAGCGATAATTTGGGCGCACAGATAGGCGGGCAGATTTTCAATCAGCCCAAGGCCCTGATGGTGGCGGGCGGGCTGATTTTCCTGTTCGCCCTGGTGCCTGGCTTTCCCAAACCGCAGCTTTTCACCCTGGCGGCTCTTCTGATCATTATCGGCCGGACTCTCACCTATATCAGCCAATCACCCGGCAAGACCGATTATAAAGAGGAACTCAATCAGACCATTCAATCCACCGTGGTCGCCCGGCAGGCCACCAAAGGGCGGGGAGGGCGGGAGGCCCAGCGGGACGAATTTTCGCCGGTGGTGCCCATCATCCTGGATATTTCGCCGGAACTGTCGGAAAATTTGAATTACGAAAGCATGAATGAGGAGCTGGCCGCTCTCAGGCGGGCTCTTTATTTCGATCTGGGCGTGCCTTTCCCCGGCATCAACATCCGCCCCAATCCGGGCCTGCCGGGGCAGAGCTACATTCTTCAGCTCAATGAAATACCCCTCTCACGCGGGAAGCTGGAGCCGGGCATGGTGATGGTCAATGAAAGTTCCGACAACTTTCGTTTGCTCGGGCTGACCCCGGTGGAGGGCGACCGTTTCATACCCGGCCAGCCCTGCCTGTGGCTGCCGGAGGATAAAATTCCTCTGCTGGAAAAGGCCGGGCTGGGCTATATGAATCATTCGCGGATAATCGCCTATCATCTTTCGCTGATTCTGGCCCGCCACGCGGCCAGCTTTCTGGGGCTTCAGGAAACTAAATACCTCCTGGACAAAATGGAGGAACGCGCCCCTGATCTGGTGCGGGAAGCCACGCGCCTCTTGCCGACGCAGAGGATCGCTGAGATTTTGCAGCGGCTGGTGCAGGAACAGATTTCCATCCGTGATCTGCGCGGCATACTGGAGGCCCTGATTGAATGGAGCCCCAAAGAGAAAGACACCATCATGCTGGTGGAATATGTGCGCGGCGGCTTGAAGCGGCAGATCAGCTATATGTATTCCAGCGGACAGAACATCCTCCCGGCCATTCTTCTGGACGCGGGAGTTGAGGAAACCATCCGCAAGGCCATTCGTCAGACTTCGGCCGGGGCCTTTCTGGCTCTGGACCCTGATACATCAAAGCGTTTTCTGGAGGCGGTGGCCAAGTCGGCCGGAAAATACCGCCAGCAGGAAAACAGGCCCGTCATTATGGCTTCAATCGATATCAGGCGTTATGTGCGCCGCCTGATTGAAGCCGATCACTATGAACTGCCGGTCATTTCCTATCAGGAACTGACCCCGGAAATATCAGTCCAGCCGGTGGACCGCATCAGGCTGTAGGGGAGGGTGTTTTATGGAAGCCACTGTTTTCAGTTATGCGGCCAGGGCTATGTATCTGGTGCTGATGCTGTCTTTGCCGCCAATTATCGTCGCCTCGGTGGTCGGGCTGGGATTGAGCTTGTTTCAGGCCATTACCCAGCTTCAGGAACAGACTCTTTCCTTTGGCGTTAAACTTATCGCTGTGGTGGCCACTATTTTTATAACCGCCTCCTGGCTCGGCGGTGAGCTTCTGCGATATGGGCAGGATATTTTCGAAAAATTTTACTTGATCTGAATTGCATGGCGGGGCGAGCCGCCTCTTGAACCGGCCTGATTAAGGCCGGTACTCATTATAAAAATTTTAGGGAAGATGTTATGCGTCGTTTTCTTTTCGTTTTAGGGTTTTTTCTGCTCCCTTTTGTGTGCCCGGTCCAGGCCCTGGCTTTGCCGGATGCTGAAGTTCAGGCTCTGGCCGCCGCCGATTCCGGTTTTGCCGCGGCGGAAAAAAGAATAGTGGATTGCTGGCGAAACCTGCCGGCAGATTTTAAGAAGAATATTAAGGACGAACAGATTCAATGGATTAACGTCGGCCGTGATCGGGAAGCCCAGGAACTGATGGACCGAGGGAGTACCAAAGCCCAGGCCTATACTGACGTCACAAATAGAAGAACGGATTACCTGGAGGCTAAAGCGCAGGGTAAGGAACCGCCGGTCTACGAAGCTGCCTCCTCCGATGAAAAATCAAGCCCTCCGGCTGACGAGAACGCCCGCCCTCTGCCGCCGCCCCACACACGGGTGCGGGCGGATTCCAGAAAAGCTCCGGCCATACCCATGCCTGAAATCCCCAAACCTATGGCCCCCTCAACTTTCGGGGCGGTTTCAGCCGGCAATCCCGCCACGGTCTATGCTATGTCAAACGTCTTTCGCCGTGAAATTAACGGCACCACTTATATTGTCGATTCCAACGGATCTCAGATTAACGGAACGATCCTTATAGATAACGAAGAAGTGCCTTATCGAAACGGCCTGATGGATGGCGTCGGGAAAGTGTATCTGGAGGACCGGTCAGATCCTCCGGGTGAGATTTACTATCGTAAAGGGGTTAAATATCTTACCCGTAAATCAATGGAGGGCGGCGGAATAATCCCGACCTTCATACAGGAAGAGCAGTGGAACGGCGATGTTCAGCATGGACTCAGCAAGTGGTATGAACCGGAACGCCAATCCATGGCGGTCACTAAATATGACAACGGTAAACGCGTTTCCTATCTGAGGTACAATACGGAAACAGGGAAAGTAACCAGTGAAAGCACCTATGATAAAAATGGAAAACAAAGCGGCCCTGAATATGATTACAGGGACAACGGCGACATCTGGCATATGCGAACCTGGAACAATGGCGAACTTGACGGCCCCAAAAGGTATTTTTACAAAAACGGGCGACTGAAAAACGAATATCTGCTGAGAGACAATAAATATGTGGGGGTGGCCTCGGAATATACGAGGGATGGCTATCGGGTCAAGGAAACTGTGTATGAAGATGGCGCCGAAGTCCTGGAAAAACTGTATGACGTTGGCAGTGATGTTCCCTGGAAGATAACCGAACTGAAAGACGGCAAAAAGGACGGCAAGGAAGAGGTGTTCTATGACAACGGCGATCTCAAACGACTGACGATTTATAAAGACGGTGAAGAAGTCGAAAGCAAGGATTTTGAGCGGGTGAAATCAATGATCCCTGAACTTGAATTGCTTGACAGTTTGTGCGCCATGATGGGGGCGGTGGCCGGCAACAAAAACATCAAGTCTGAGTTGCTGTATCCAGAGGCGGACACCGGCAGCCTGGCTGAGATGGAATGCCGGCGTGAAGAGGCCGACAGCAAATACCGGCTTGTCAAGCTCGAAGCCAAACACAGGGAGGCGGTGAAAGGCTGTCTGGATGAAGTGGCTTACTCCAAGATGGAGGAATGCGTCATGAAAGCCATCGGGGGCGGTAACTAGAAAAATGGAATCCGGGCCGCCTGAAGGGGCGGCCCGTTTCTCCGGTTTACCGGCGGAGGACAATGGAAGCTCTTTTTGAATATATTCAGTTGGAACGTCATCTTCTGGCCGCCGTCATCGGCATGCCGCGCATTATGATGATCCTGACCTTTTGTCCTTTCCTGGCTTCTTCCATCGTCTCCGGGCAGTTGAAATTCACCGTGGGGCTGTCGCTTTACATAATCGTTCACCCCACTGTCTATCCGCTGGTCGCCCAAAACCCGGACCTTACTACCTGGGATATGTTTTTTTTCGCCGCCCTGGCCGCCAAAGAAGCGCTGGTCGGCTTCATCATCGCCTTTATCTCCGGGGCCGTCTTCTGGGCCGCCCAAAGCGCGGGCATACTTATGGATAACCAGCGCGGCGCTTCCTCCGCCAGCCTCACCGATCCGCTTTCGGCCGAGGAGAGCACGCCGCTGGGCTCTTTCATGTTTCAGAGCCTGGTCTATCTCTTTTTTATCAGCGGCGCGTTCACCGCTTTTCTGGCCCTGGTCTGGCAGTCCTATGTGGTCTGGCCGGTGGCCCTGTGGTTTCCCGGGGTCCCGGATGATTTGCCGCTTTTTATAGTCCAGATTACCGATTGGCTGATGCTGAACATGCTTCTTCTGGCCGGGCCGGTGCTGGCCGCCTCTCTCCTGACCGATTTGTCTCTGGGGCTGATTAATCGTTTTGCCGCCCAGCTCAATGTCTATGTTCTGGCCATGCCCATAAAAAGCGGGCTGACCATGTTCATCGTTCTGGTCTATTATGGAATCTTTCTCCGCGAAGGGCCGGACTTGTTTGTGTCCATCCGTGAGAATATCGAGCACATCTGGAGGATCTGGCTATGAGCGGCGAAAAAACCGAACAACCAACTTCCAAACGATTGCGCGACGCCCGGGAAAAAGGGCAGGTCGCCAAAAGTCAGGATGTGCCCTCCGCTTTGGTAGTGATGGCTTTGGGCATATATCTGGTCGCCATGGGCCGCGATATTTTTCAGACTATCACTGATATGGCCGCCGGTATTTTCGCCCTGATCAATGTGCCCTATGATGACGCTATTGACGCGGCCGCCGGGCTGGCCGTTGAGGGCGCTTTGAAAGTGGTGCTGCCGCCGGTGATCATCGTTATGGCCGTTTCCCTGATAGGCAATCTGGCCCAGGTTGGGGTGCTGTTTTCAGCCGAGGCGGCCACGCCTAAGATGGAAAACCTCAACCCGGCCAAGTGGTTCAAAAAAACATTTTCCCAGAAAAACGCTGTCGAGCTGCTTAAGAACCTGATCAAAATAGTCGTTCTGGCCGGGGTGGTTCATTCGGTTCTGGATGATCATTGGCGCGAACTTTTTCTGCTGCCGCGCGGCACCAATATCAGCTCCATGTGGGAGATTCTCGGCTCGGCCGTGGCTGATCTGATAATCTACGCGGCCGCCGCTTTCGCCGGGCTGGCCGCCCTTGATTATCTCTATCAGCGTTACTCCTTCAATAAGGAAAACATGATGAGCAAACAGGAAGTCAAGCAGGAATACAAAGAATCCGAGGGCGACCCGCAAATAAAATCCAAGCGCAAACAACTCCATCAGGAAATGATGTCGCAGAACACTTTGGCCAATGTGCGCCGGGCCAAGGTGCTGGTCACCAACCCCACCCATGTGGCGGTGGCTCTCGATTATGAAGAGGGCCGCACCAAGCTGCCGGTGGTGGTGGCCAAAGGCGAGGGCAACCTGGCCCGCCGCATGATTGAATTGGCCCAGCGCGAAGGTATCCCCATTATGCGCCAGGCTCCGCTGGCCCGCGAGCTTTTTAAATACGGAATGGAAAACAGCTATATCCCCAGAGATCTCATCGGCCCGGTGGCCGAAGTGCTGCGCTGGGTCAAAAGTCTGGAGCAAAACCCATGAGCCATGATGATGAACTTCTGCGCCGCTTGACCCGCCTCTGCGAAGATCTGGCCTGGGACCGCCCGGCTGACGAGGAGCTGCTCTATAGCCTCACCGACCCCGGCGGGGTGCCGCCGGAGCTGGCCGCCCTGGCCGAGGCCTTTGGGCTGATGCTGGTCAAGCTTGAGGCCCGCAAGATGCACCAGGAAAGCCTTATCACCGATCTCTCGGCCCGCAATCTGGAGCTGGATGAAGCCAGGGCCGAACTGGCCCGCCGCAATGTCGCCCTCAGCCTGGCCGTGGAGGAGACTTTTCACTCCCGCCGATTGGTCGGCCAGTGTCCGGCAATACGCCAGGTGGCCGATCTGGCCCTGTCGATAGCCAAGCGGCCCATCAACACCATGATCCTTGGCCCCACCGGCTCCGGCAAGGAGGTGGTGGCCAAGATGATTCATTACAATTCCCCCCGCCGCGAGAATAATTTTGTGGCCGTCAACTGCACGGCTATCCCGGAAACCCTTTTTGAGAGTGAAATGTTCGGCATTGAAAAGGGGGTGGCCACCGGAGTGGCCCAGCGCCGGGGGCTGGTGGAGGAGGCTGACGGCGGCACCCTGTTTCTGGACGAGGTGGCCGACATGAGCCTGACCAATCAGGCCAAGCTTCTGCGGGTGCTGGAGGAGCGGGAGATCCGCCGGGTGGGCGCGGCTAAGGACAAGCCGGTGGATCTGATGGTGATATCGGCCGCCAATATTGATCTGAACAAGGCGGTGGCGGAAAAGAAATTTCGTGAAGATCTTTTTTACCGCCTGAACGTAGCCGAGGTTCGCCTGCCGCCGCTGGCCGAACGCGGCGAGGATGTGCTGCTTCTGGCGGCCAATTTTCTTGAAAGCCACGCCCGCAGGCTGGGGCGTACGGGCCTGAGCCTGACCCGCGCGGCCCAGACGGCCCTTCTGGCTTACGGCTGGCCCGGCAATGTGCGGGAGCTGAACAACGAGATGGAGCGGGCCGCCGCCCTCACGGTGGGGGAGGCCATCGAGCCGGAGGACCTTTCGCTGAAAATCAGGGCGGCCGCTCTGGAGGTCGCGCCTGCGCCCGCCGCGGGCCGTCTGGCCGATATGGAGAAAAGAACTGTGGAGGCGGCTCTGGCCCGTCACGGCGGCAACAAAAGCCGGGCGGCTAAGGAATTGGGGCTTTCCAGGGAAGGGCTGCGCAAAAAAATGAAGAAACTGTGGCCTGAATCATGAAAATGAATCTCTCCGCCAGAATGTTCATTATCACCGCTCTGGCCTGCCTCTTGGCCGTAATTCCCTATTGCCTGTATATGCTCAAGAGCCTCAAGGACAACTACATCCAGCGGGAAATGAACACCTTCAATATTGTCGGCTCCATGGCTCTGGACGGGCTCTCCATTCGTTACACGACTTATATTTCCTCACTGGTGCGTGAGCTGAACGAACACAAGAGAGAGCTTCGCCGCGCGGCGGTCATGCTGCGCCAGACCGGACGCGACCTGCGCGATGAAACCTTGGAACGCCGTACGGAGATATTTTCCTCCCACCTTGAATATCTGGCCGGGCGCGGCTTTGGGGCGCTGTGGCTGACGGCCGACGGGCAGGTTGTCCCGCCCTTTGACGGGCACAGCCGTATCCCCGCCCTGGACGATCTGAATGATGTGGCCGGACGGCCTTTGAGCGCTTTTCTGAACGCCCGCGAGCTTCCGCCGCTGGGCCGTCTCCTGGTTTTCCGGGCGCACCTTGAGGGGCTTGAAGGCGAGCGGCTGATGGTGGCGTTTCTCCTCCCGGCCGGGTTTGACGGTCAATTGATCATGGCCTATGACGACATCACCCGGCTGGAGACCGGCGACGGCCGTATCCTCAATCAGATTGTGGCCGAGCTCTCCGAGCTCTTTCAGCAATTGAGCATGGATCAGCGTGCGGCCGTCTACATCCTTGACGGCGGGCGCAATGTCCTCAGTTCCACTGCGTCTTCACTGGCCTTGCCCCCGGCCGACATGCTGGATGAGGCCCTGCGCGGCGGAAGGGCCGAGCGGCTCATCCCCAAGGGGCCGGAGGGACCGGCCCGTCTGGTTCACGCCATTCATTTCCGGCCGCTGGACTGGTTCATCGTCCTGACCATCAGCCAGGAGGCCAGCATCAAACCGGTTCTGGCTATTGGGCGCGAAATGGTGGGCGTGGGGCTGATGGTGATTCTGGCCTCACTTGCGGCCAGCGCCTATCTGGCCAGCCGCATGGCCCGGCCGGTCAAGGCTTTGAGCGCCAAAGTCCGGGCCGTGGCCGGGCTGGATTTCGCCTCTCCGGGCGCTGAAGATTTTTTCGCCGATGATCCGGCTTTCGACAAAACTGAGGAACTCAGGCAGTTTCACGATTCTTTTACCAATATGGGGCGAACCCTGGTCAGTAACGTGCGGGAGCTGGTGGCCAGCTCCGCCGCCCGCCAGAGGGTGGAGGGCGAATTGAACGCGGCCCGCGATATTCAGCTTGGCATTCTGCCGCCGCCGGAGGACGTCCGCGCCGCTCATGGTTTTGAGGCGGCCGCCTTCCTACAGTCGGCCCGCGAGGTCGGGGGCGACCTTTACGATGTTTTCGAATCGCCCTGCGGCCGGACGGCCCTGGTCATCGGTGACGTGTCCGACAAGGGCGTGCCGGCCGCTTTGTTCATGACCATGACCGTCACCCTGGCCCGCCGGACCATCGCCGACGGGCACGGCCCGGCCGAGGCCATGACCCGCATCAATGAAAGCCTCAGCGCCAACAATCCCACCAGCATGTTTTCGACCCTGATCATCGCCCTGTTCGAGCCGTCCACGGGAGCGCTTGAATATGCCAACGGCGGGCACGAACGGCCGCTGGTTTTCGGGCCGGGAGGCGTACGAACGCTGGAGGGCGCGGGCGGCCCGATGGTCGGGGCGCTGCCGGGAGTGACTTTCACTTCCAACCACGATTTTCTGGACATAGGCGAAAGCTGTTTTCTTTTCACCGACGGTGTTACCGAGGCCCAGAATGAAAATGGCCAGTTTTTCGGCCGCGAACGTCTTCAGGAACTGACCGGTGAACTGAGCGGCCTGGCCCCAGGTGAATTCCTGGCTGAAATTGACAGCCGGGTAGCGCGTTTTCGCGGCGCGGCCCCTCAATCCGACGACATAACCATGCTCTGTTTTCGCCGTTAATATGTTTCAGCAATTTAAATGGGGTAATTTGGGTGGTAACGCTATGCCGCCGGAAGCCGGGGATTGTTTTTGTCCCGTCTCCGTTCCGGGGGTCTTTAGTCACGGAGCCGGGACAAAAACAATCCCCGGCTTCCGGCTCCCACTCGGCTATGGGTGCTTTCCAGCCCTCAAGAAAGCTGACCGGGGAGCCGCCGGGAGAAATGTTTTTGCCCTGGGTTCCGTGACTAAAGACTTCCGGAACGGAACCCAGGGCAAAAACATTTCTCCCGGCGGCGGTCGCCCGCCAAACAAAGCGGCTCTGAATAATAATCGCTATGTTGTTTAATAAGGAATCGAAATATGTTATAATATTTTGATATTGCAATGCTTCGCAATTGGCTGAGTGCCAACTGTTCTTTTTATTCAGATGCATACAAAGTTGGCAGTGTCAGCCGCTGATTACCTTCCCATGTGTTGGCAGGGTTTAGATCTATGTAGCTAACCTCTTGTTTTGTAAAGGAAAATATATTTCACAAATTTAGAAACCAAATTGGCCCGCCCCTTGCTCTATATACTGGCAACACACGGCGGACCGCCCGCCCCAGGAGGATTTTATGGCTTTCACCGAAGAACAGCGCCAAGCCCAGAACGAGCAGATTGACCGCCTGAAGGACGAACTTTCCCGCCTCAACAGTCAATTTGACGCCCAACTAAAGACTCTGGGCATGACCGAGGCTGAACTTAAGGCCGTCAAAATGGATAAACTTTCGCCTGAACTGCAAAAAGCCCTTGACGTGGCCCAGGAAAACGCCAAACGGGCCGGGGCTGAAAGAAAGGGCCAATCTGAAACGCAAAAAACCTCGGCCGCCCCCAAGGGCCGCGGCCGCGCCGGCGCACTCAAACTGTAGTAGAGAAGGAGAATATTATGAGCATCGACCCAACCAGCAGCAGCACCGTCTCCTTTAACCCTGAAGCTCTGGCCTCCGGCAATATGAGCGTTCAGATGCAGTTCGCCATCCTTCAGATGACCCTGGCCGAGGCCAACAAACAATCGGCTCTCGATTATATGGATCAGATCACCGCCGCCCAGGAAGAGAGCAACATGGTGGCCGATATGATCTCCCAGTGCCGCGTCCTCCAGGATCAGGCCAAAAACGAAACCAAAGACAGCGCTAAAACAGATGCTGGCGGTGATGGCAAAAAAGACGGCTATACCGCGATGCCGCCGGAAATCCAGACGTTCATGGATGATCACGGCCTGGCCTATGATACGTCCAGCAGTGACAATATGCATGATGAGGATGAATGGGACGTGGCCATCACCTCTCTCCAGAACTATCAGGAGACTCTTGGCACTGACACCCAGACCCTGATGGTCTATGTGCAGGATTTCATGGGCCAGTATAATTCCTATCTTTCCGGGGCCAACAGCGCCATTCAGGAAAGCAATCAGATTCTCAGAAGTTTGGCCACCGGCCAGTGAAAGGGCAGCCCTCATGACCGACCTCAACAACACCGGCGCCGCGCCGAAGGAAATGACGCAGGAAGATTTTCTGGCCGACGTCATGTACACCCTGAAGACCGGGCTGCCCCCGGCCGTCATGGCCGGGATAAGCCCGGAGCAGTTGGAAGCCCTGTATGGGCTGGGCTATCAGCTCTACACCTCCGGCGGCTACGAAGATGCTGAGACGGTTTTTCAGGCTCTCTGCCTCTATGATTACAATCAGGCCCGCTTCTGGATGGGGCTGGCCGGAACCCAGCAGGCTTTAGGCAAATATCTCATTGCCGTGGACAGCTATTCCATGGCCGCCCTGGCTGAAGGCCTCAACGACCCTGAGCCGGTTTACTACGGCGGCCTGTGCTGTCTTAAGGCCGATGAGCTGGAAAGGGCCAAAGGCGCCCTGGAGGCAATCCCCTTTCTGGAGGGCGCGGCGGCCAAGCCGGAAATAGTGGAAAAGGCCAAAAACCTCCTGGAGATTATCCGTCTCCGGGAAGAAAGCGAGTGAGGCCATGAGTCAGATCGATGGAATCGGCGGACCGAGAACAGCCGCCGGAACGGGCGCGGCTTCAGAGGCTGATTCGATTTCCGCCGGGCGCGGCGCGGCGGCCTCCAGGCCAGGCAGTCTGCCCCCGGCCGGGGGCGGGGCTGGTTCGCTCGCCTCCAGCGCAGCGGATCTGCCCACGCTGGCCCCCCCGTCCGGCAGCCTTTCACTGACCAGCCTGTATACGCTCTTAAACAGCCAAGAGCGGGAGACCACTACCAAATCCAGCCGGGAGACCATCGAAGTCCAGGCCGACCGGCAGGAAGAAGTCAATACCAAGCGCATGGAGCAGGTCCAGAAGAATCTGGGCAACCTTAAAAGCAACGATGTGCTGGGTGGATTCGTTAAAGCTTTCCAGATCATCGGCATGATTTTCGCGGTCCTGGGAGCGGTGGCCAGCATCGCCGTCGGGGCCATGACGGGCAATGTCCTGATGGTGGCCGGAGGGGCCATGTCGGCCGTGATGATGATAGACAGCGCCGTTAAAATGGGCACGGACGGCGATGTGGCCCTGGTGGGCGGATTGTCGTCCTGCATTGCCAAGGCCTGCGGAGCTGATGAGAAAGTCCAGGAAATGATTCAGAACATCGCCTCCATGCTCTTCGGCCTGGCCACGGCCGTGGTCAATCTGGGCGGAGGCTTGAAGCCCGGCGGTCACATCAAAGGCACCCATGAGCATGGGGCCATGAAGACTATGAAACAAATAGTCGACGATATGCCTGGTCTGGATAAGAAAGGCAAAAAAGAGATCCTCAATCAGTTTCAGGCCAATATGATGAAAGCGGCCATGGGCGGGCGCGGCGGGAAGATCATGGACGTGACCACTTTCACTAATAAGGTGATGATGTGGACCCAGTTCATTACCCCGCTCTCCTCCGCGGCCACCGGCGTGACCGGGGCGGTGCTGGACGACGAAGCCGCCGACATTGAAGCCGTCAGCAAAGAGCTTGAGGCCGAACTGGCCGACATCCAGGCCACCATAGACCAGGAAACCGGCCATATGGAAGCCATTATGCAAAAATATCAGGATATGACCGGCAAGATCACCCAGCTCATCAAGGACAATCTGGATACCCAGCAGAGAATCCTCACCGGCTGCTGACCTGTATGCCAAGCCAGGCCCCGGACTGCCGGGCGCTGAGAGGTGGCCTATGAATATAAAATCCGCTGATTTAAAACAGGTGGTCACCACCCGTTACGGTCTTTCGGAAGATCAGTTTGCCGACTTGGAATCGAAAGTTTTGGAAAAAGCCGCTCCCGGCCGCATGGCCATGCTCGACGATAATTTCGTCGCCAATTGGATGGCCTCAAAAGGCCTGGCCACGCCGGAAAAGCGCGATACGCCCGAGCTGGCGCAGCCACCCGTGAAAAATACCGCCAGCCAGACAGAGGCTTTGCGCGCTTTCACCGCTGTTCCTTCACCCACCGCCGCCATTATGGCCATGATCACTGAAACGGCGGCCGACCAGCGAAGGATCAATAAGGAAATGATCGTTGATGAGGCTAACCGGGCTTCTGAAAAAATGCTGGATCAAGCCCAGGAAATGCGCTCCAAAGGCGCGGCCATGCTGGCCATAGGCATCGTCTCCGGCACATTAAGTCTGGCGGCTGCCGGTTTCAGCGTGGGCATGGCCGCCAAGGCCCCGGCCAAACCCCAGGCTTTGAAAGATTCTGTGGCCGGGGTGGAGGGCAACGCGGCCGGGGATACCCTGGTTGAGAAATTTTCTGATAAAATGGGCCAGGCCAAAGAATCACTGGCCACAAAGTTTGACAGCATCAAAGACAAATTCAAGTCTAAAAGCCCGGCGGCTGAACGCTCACTTGACGGAGCGGAGGAGCTGGACATGTTGGAAGTCGATCTGGATGAACCGGCGCGCCCCCGCCCGGCTGAGGCGGCTGAGGCTCAACCGGAGGTCGGCCGCCCCCAACCCAATGAGGGGGAACTGACGACCATTCGCCAGCTCTACGGCGCGGAACTGGCCCATCATGCCACCTTTACGGAGGGTATATCCGGGGCCTTTCAAAGCCTGGTCAAGATGATGGATTCAGGCTCCGGCCTGGCCGGTTCAAACAGCGATGCGCGGGTCAAAGGTCTGGAATCCGAAATTGAAACGATTCGGGGTTCTGTGGAATCGCTGAAATCACTGAACCAGAGTTTTTCCGATTTAATAAGCAAAGTGCTGAGCGCGGCCGACAGCATTCAGCAGACCATGAACCAGACCAGAGCCAAGATTTTAGGGTAAGGCTTGATGCTTGGAAATGCGTAGGAGTACATTTGGCGGATCTTATTGATATTGTGAAAATCATCAGCCGGGAGTCCGGCTGGCGCGAAAAACAGCCGGAAGCGGACGGACGGGTCAGATATGACCTGGAAAACGGCCCGGTCCTGGAGATTTTTACCCCGGATCACCAAAGCGCCGTTTTCCTTTCCACTGTGGCTCAACTGCCCCCGACGGCCGATACTGATGAAGCCTGCCGCGGGATGGCCCGCTTGGCTTCGGCCGTCTTCAGCCGCCGACGAAGCGTGCTTTCGTATCGTGATGGTGTTTTCAGCCTTCACCAATCCGCCTCTTTAAAAGACACGCCGGATAGCCATTGGCCGGAAATATGCGCGTCTTTCCTTGACGATTGCGACTGGTGGCGTGAACAGGCGGTGGAAGCTATGGGCGAAGCCGCCCCGGCCTTTTCGGCTTTTGGGGGGCTGAGGCCATGAGGGCAGGGCGTTGCGCGGCCAAAATGGCCGCCCTGACTGTGGGGCTTTTAATCATCATGGCTCTTCCGGCTGTGGCTCAGGCCCCCTTGCCGCCCAGTGGCGCGGCGGCGGTCATGACCACGCCTTACACCCATTTTTCCGATCAAGAGCCAGTGCCGCAGGTTCTGACTGATTTCGCCCGGCAGCAAGGCCTCCGGGCCACCATCTCCGGCGCGGTCACCGGCCGGATGAGCGGGCGATTCAATGAAGTCGAGCCTCATACTTTTCTGGAGGGGCTGGAATCGGCTTTTGGAGTTCGTTGGTATATTCTGGCCAACACCATCCATTTCGTTCATGAATCGGAATGGGAATCGGCCTGGATACGGCCTCAGTCCATCGGGGCTGATCAGCTTTACAGCCAGCTTTTATCCTCCGCTCTGGTCTCGCCGCAATTGCCGGTCTCGCCGCCGCGCGGCGGCATGCTGGCCGTGGAGGGGCCGCCGCAGTATATCGAGCAGATAAAACAGGCCGCGCTGGCCTTGGAGGAAAATTACAATCAGTACGGCCGCCGGGTGGTCATGCGGGTTTTCCGCCTCAAATACGCTTCGGCCGACGACATGGTCATCGACAGCATGGACCGCACCGTCACCGTCCCCGGGGTGGCCAGTCTTCTGCGGGCCATGGTGGGCGGATCTTCGGGCGGCGTCGGCGGGGCGCAGGTAATTCCCACGGCCACCACGGTGGAAAAGCTCAGCGGCCAGGGCCTCAGCGCGGGGGCCTACGGGGCCGAAAGCCAGCCCCAGGCCCAGGAGGAAGTTCAGGCCAACATCGTGGCCGACACCCGCGTCAATGCCGTGATTGTTCACGATTACGAATATCGCATGCCTTATTATGTTCAGGTGATCCGCGATCTGGATCGCGAAGTGAATTTAGTGGAAATCCACGCCGCCATTGTCGACATCGATACTGATTTCAAGCGGGAACTGGGAGTCAGTTATCAGGGGGCCTCCAATAAGAAGAGCGGCTGGGGCGTGGGCGGCGAGCTGTCGGAGGGGCCGGGCGAATACGCGCCCTATCCGGAGATGGGCACCATGACCAGCACCGGGGCCATGCTCTCCACCATCTACACCCACGGCGACAGCTATTTTGTGGCCCGGATTCAGGCCCTGGAGGAAAAGGGCGAAGCCCGGATGCTGGGGCGGCCGTCAGTCCTGACCACCGACAATCTGGAGGCCACCCTGGAAAACACCACCACCTATTATATCGAGGTGGCCGGGAAGGACGCGGTGGATCTTTTCAAAGTGGAATCAGGCACGGTCCTGAGGGTGACTCCGCACATTATCGAGCATAAAGATGGCCCGCCCACCATTCGAATGTCGGTGAGCGTGCAGGATGACCAGGACAATTCCCAGAGCACTTCCGGCCTGGTCGGCAACATGGCCATACCGCCCATAAAGCAGACCAAGATCAACACTCAGGCCCTGGTGGAAGAGGGGCAGAGCCTATTGGTCGGCGGCTATTATTTTGAGGAGAAAAACGAGGGGGTCAGCGGCATTCCGGTGCTGATGAACATTCCGGTTTTGGGGCATCTGTTCAAAACCAGCAGCAAGAATACCCGCAAGATGGAGCGTCTGGTGCTGATAACCCCGCGCATAATCCGCCCGCGCCAGATGAACCTTATGCCGTCGCACATTGATGACGAGAGTTTCAGCCGCAGCCCCACCCAGGCCACTTACGAGCCGAGGGTACCGGCCGTCAAGCGTGGAGGTTGCAGCCGACAATGATGGCCGCCGCCCCCACCCTGACGATCGAAGTGCGCGTCCTGAGCGGACCCAATGTGGGGGCCGCTTTGGACGTGTCTGAGGGGTTGTATATTTTGGGTTCCGGGGATTCCTGCGATTTCATCCTGGCCGATTCCACGGTGGCGGCCCGTCACCTGTCTTTGAATGTCCAGGTTGATGACAGCGGCTCTCCCCGGATCACGGCCTCGCCTCTGGACGCTGAAGTGACCCTGTTCGGTGAACCTCTGCCGCCGGAAGGGCGGCCCCTGCCGGAGGGCGAGCCTCTGTCGCTGGGCTTCACCGCCCTGGCTTGGCGGCCGCTGAATTCGGATTGGGGGACCGTCTCTCTGGTGCCTCTAGGTTTCGCGGGCGCGGCGGAACCGGCCGTGCCTCCTCCGTCGAAAGCTCCGGCCCAGCCCGTGGCCGGGGATGAGGCCTTAGTTGATATCGAGGCTCTGGAGGCTGCCGAACTTGTGATGGAAGATCCGGTTGTGCGGAAAAGAAATCGTCGGGGAGCCGGGTTCTGGCTGGGCCTTGTAACGGCTTTGGCGCTCCTGGCCCTCCTGTTTTACTATCCGGCCCGCCAGGCCGACAATCGTGAAAACCAGGCCGCCGCCTTGTCGGCCCTCCTGGAAGAAGGCGGTTTCACCGGCTTGTCTGCGGCCCCCGGCGATGAGGCTGTTCTGGTATCGGGAGTGGTGGCCAGCGATGATGAACTGAGGGCTGTCTCTGAACTCTTGTCCGGCCAGCCTTACCGCATTTATTTGAAGGTGAGGGTGGATGACGACCTGGTGCGGGCCGTGCGCGAAGCCTTGGGGGCGCACGGTTTCCGGGCGGCCGTCAACCGCGCTCCGGGACGCGAAGGCTTGACCGTGGCCGCCTATATGAAGGACGGCCGGGTGGAAGCCAGAGCCTTTGGCGCGCTGGCCCGCGATCTTCCTGACACTCTGGCCCTGACCCGGCGCATTGTTTATGCCGACGAAGTTGAAAGCAAACTGAGCCGGGCCTTGAATGAGGCCGGTCTTTACGATGTTGAGCGCGAGTATCTTGATAATCTGGTCCGCTTGGCGGCCACTTTGGAATTCAGCCAGCTTGAGCGGCTGGAAACAGTTCTGGACGAGGTCCGAAATGATCTGAAAACCCCGGTGGAATTCCAATTGGTGGACGCCAAAGGCCAGCCGACGGCGGCTCAGCCGGTGCTGGTCCGGGCGGGTGAACCGGCCGCCATTGCGCCACCAGGCGATGACCGTCCCGCCTCACCTTTGGGTGGCCACAGCATTGTGGGCGTGACCCTGTCGCCCATGCGCTTCATCAGCATGCGCGACGGCCAGAAATATTTCGAGGGCGCGGTGCTGCCGGGTGGCTATGTGATCGAAGAGATCAAAGCGGATGAAATCATTCTCAGCAAAAATAACCTTCTCACCACTTATAAACTGGGAGCGAGCGATGAGTGAAGAATTTAAATCGGCCCTGGACATCCTCTCCAAAGACGGACAGAATCCGGCTGAGGTGAAAGCCCTGTCCGAGGAGCTTTTCGAAATCGAAATGACGGTTAAGCGCGAACTGGATAAGGGGCTCCCCCCGGATGAGGCCGGTCCGGTCCGGGCGCTTCTGACCGGCTGTGGCGCGGCCCGTGAAGTGGCCGAAAAACTTTCTATGTGAGAAAGGAAGGATATTATGAGCGGTGATGCCGGAAATTTAGGCGCGATATTTAAAGACGGCCTGAACAGCATTGAGCGGCACAGCGATGATATGCAGGCCCAGATGAATGAGATTTTCAATCAGGAGGAAATCTCTCAGGAAGACATGCTGATGCTCCAATTTGAAATGGGCCAGTACAATGCCCTGTTGGAGTCCCTCTCTTCCATCACCTCCAGCATGACTGAAATGCTGAAAACCCTGGCTCAGCGCACCAGCTGACAGCGGGGCAACCGAGGACTGTATGCTAAATGAATCTCAGGAAAAACGCCTTCTGGATATGGGCCTGACAGCCTGCCACCGGGGGCTTCCCGTTCAGGGCCGCAGAATCTTCAAGGGCCTGTTGGCCGTGCGCCCCAACTTGATTCCCGCTCAGTTGGGCGTGGCGTTCTCGCATCTGGTGGTGGGCGATTTCGCCCCGGCCGATCTGGTCATCCAGAATGTCCTGGCCGCCAATCCCCAGGATGAGGAAGCCCGCGCGCTTCTGGCCCTCTCACTGCGTCTTCAGAATAAAGGGGACGAAGCCCGGCCGATTCTGGAAGCCCTGGCCGCCGCCGAAGGGCCGTCGGCCCGTCTGGCCAAAGACCTTTTAGGTTAAGTTAACCATGCGCGGACGATTTACGCCACTGGCCATTGTTCTGGGACTAATGCTGATGCTGACCGGCTGTCAGGTGGAGCTTTATCACGGCCTGACTGAAGGGGAGGCCAACCTGATGCTGGCCGCTCTTTTGGAAAGGGGCGTTCCGGCCGACAAAGCCGCGGCCGGCAAAAACGGCTACACCATCTCCGTGCCTGAAGAAGATGTGCCCCGGTCACTGGAAATACTCAAAGTTCAGGGCCTGCCCCGTGAAAATTTCCAGAGTCTGGGCCAGGTTTTCTCCGGCGGCGGCATGGTCTCCTCTCCGGTTGAGGAACAATCGCGCCTGGCCTTTGCCCTCTCCCAGGAACTGGCCGACACTTTTTCCCGTATCGACGGAGTTCTGACCTCCCGCGCCCATGTGGTGCTGCCGCAGTATGACGCGGCCTCCGGCCGCAGCACTCCGCCGTCGGCCGCCGTCTTTCTCCGCCACACCCCCGATTCTCCGGTGGTCTCCATGATCCCCAAAATCAAGGAAACCAGCGCCAAAGCTGTGCCGGGGCTGGATTATGAAAAAGTTTCAGTCATGCTGGTGCCTGTCCGCGAAGATGTTATCCCGCCCGCTGGCGGCTCGGCCGGATTTGTGGAAAAACATCGCCTGTCGATCATTATCGGCGCGGCCGTTTTGGCCGCTCTGGCTCTGGCGGCCGTTATTCTGCGCCGCAAAGGCTGGCGTTTGACCCGCCCCGACGGAGGGGAGGGCGCGAAAGGCTCTGAACGTTGATGGATAGGTCCGCATTCAAAGTCTTTCTTAAAGAAAGGCCGGAACTGATAAAAGCCGCCCTCGTTTTTAACCGGTTGTCCGGTCCGCCGGACTTTTCCGCCGATGCGGCTTTGGGGGCGGCCCTCAGTCAGCGTCCCCGCCTGTGGAAACTCTTTCCCCGCGACAGCTCCCCCGGCTTTTGGGATTTTCAAAGCGAACGTCGCCGTCTGGCGCTGGTGGGACCGGATGAAACGTGTGCCCTGGCCCTCCGCTGGGGCGTGGCCGCGCTGGCCCCGCGTCTGGCCCGGACTGTGCGGGCCGAGGAAGTTCTGACCCTGCGCCGGGAATTCGGGCGCGAGCTTTATGAATACGCTCTCAGCCGTGGCCTGTATCATCTTGGCAGCCTTCGGGACCGGCTCAAGGTCGATCCGCGCCTGCCGCTGAACCGTGAAGCGGCGGAGGGCGAAGGCTGGCGGGCCTTGAGTCTCTGTGCTCATGATTGGCCGGACGAATTGCGGAGCCATTGGCTCCGCCGACAGGGGCGGGACGAAGTCGATTCAGGTTGCACACCTGATGAGGCGCTGGTGCGGCAGGTGTGGTTCAGGCTTAAAAAGATACTCTTGACGGAGGTGGCTCCCCAATGGCGGCCGTGTTTCGATTAATTCCGGGCCAGTTAAGTCCCAAAGCCGGTCAGAAGGTCATCAAGGCTGATGAGGCCGCCGTTTATCTGGAGACCTCTCGTCTGATGGAGGCCTGGAAAGAACGTGAGGCCGAATTGATTGGAGCGGCCGAGGCGGAGGCCGAAGCCCTGAAAGAGAAAGGCTACCAGGACGGCCTGACCGAAGGGCGAATGGAATACGCTGAGAAAATCATGGAGACCGTGATAAAATCGGTGGAGTTCATTGAAGGGCTGGAAAGCTCGGTGGTGAATATCGTCAGTGAGGCGGTGCGCAAGGTTATTGGGGAGATGGATGACCGTGAAGTCATCGTGCGGGTGGTGCGCCAGGCCCTGACGGCCGTTCGCAATGAGAAGCGGATAGTCATCCGGGTTTCAGCGGGCGATGAAAAAGCCGTGCGCGAAAATCTGGCCGGAGTGCTCGGCCGGGGTGAACACAGTTTTATGGAATTGGTGCCCGATCCCCTGCTCCGCCAGGGCCAGTGTGTGCTGGAAAGCGAAATGGGCGTGATTGAAGCCAGCCTGGAGACCCAGCTTCAACTTCTGGAAAAAGCCCTCTGCCGCAAAGTTATGAGTCAGTCGGAGTAACGATTATCGAAGCGTGTGACCGCCGCCGGGAGAAATGTTTTTGCCCGGCTCCGGTTCCGGGGGTCTTTAGTCACCGGAGCCGGGCAAAAACATTTCTCCCGGCGGCTGCCTGGTCGGCTTTTTTAAGGGCTCGAATGCGTGCCTTCCGGCGGATCAATGTGATTACGAAATCATAAAATTGACTATGTTCTGATTTTAGCGTAGCCGAGAAGCTGCCCGTTCCGGGAAAAACGTAATCGCTTCAGCCGGAGGATTGAGTTGGCTTTCGAATACATCAGCACCCTATTGGAAGAGGCCGTCCGCACCACCAGCACCCTGGATGTGCGCGGCCGCGTCGAGCAGGTGGTGGGCACCATCATCAGAGCTGTGGCCCCCGGTGTGAAAGTGGGCGAACTGTGTATTCTGCGCAACCCCGGCACTAATTGGACCCTGACGGCTGAAGTGGTGGGCTTCATCAAAGAGGTGGCCCTCCTGACCCCCTTAGGCGATTTGAGCGGCATCTCACCGGGCACCGAGGTCATCCCCACCGGCGAAATCCATGCCGTGCCCGTGGGTGAGGAGCTTCTGGGCCGGGTGCTGGACGGCTTGGGCGACCCTATGGACGATGGCCCGCCGCTGAAAGTCCGCAAGTATTACCCTGTCTATAACGACGCCCCCAACCCCATGCGCCGCAAGTTGATTGAGCGGCCTCTGCCTCTGGGCCTGCGCGTCCTTGACGGCCTTCTGACCTGCGGCGAAGGCCAGCGCATGGGCATCTTCGCGGCGGCGGGCGGCGGCAAGAGCACTTTGCTTTCCAGCATCATCAAGGGCACCACCGCCGATGTCTGCGTCCTGGCTCTGATTGGTGAGCGCGGCCGGGAGGTGCGTGAGTTCATCGAACGTGATCTCGGCCCGGAGGGACTGGCCCGCTCGGTGCTGGTCGTCTCCACGTCCGACCGGGCATCGATGGAACGCCTCAAGGCCGCCTATACGGCTACGGCCATTGCTGAATATTTCCGCGACCAGAATCGGCGGGTGTTGCTGCTGATGGATTCAGTCACCCGATTCGGCCGGGCCCAGCGAGAAATCGGCTTGGCCGCCGGTGAGCCGCCCACCCGCCGGGGCTTTCCGCCCTCCGTTTTTTCCAGCCTCCCCAAACTGATGGAAAGGGCCGGCAATTCCGACAAGGGCTCCATCACCGCCCTTTACACCGTTCTGGTCGAGGGCGACGACATGACGGAGCCAATTGCCGATGAAACCCGCTCCATTCTCGACGGCCACATTATCCTTTCACGCAAGCTGGCCACGGCCAACCACTATCCGGCTATCGACGTTCTGGCCAGCGTCAGCCGGGTCATGGGGGCCATAACCACACCTGAACACCGCAAACTGGCCGCCCGCCTGCGCTCCATCCTGGCCAAGTACAACGAGATCGAGCTTCTGGTGCAAATCGGCGAATACAAAAAAGGCTCGGACCCGGCCGCCGACGAGGCCCTGGCCAAGATCGATGCGGTCAACAGCTTTTTGCGTCAGGGGCTGGATGATTTATCCACCTTTGACGAAACCCTGGCCGCACTCCAGAAAGCCGTCGGCTGATGGTTTCCGGCTATCCTCTCGAATCGTTGCGCCATATCCGCGAACTGCGGGAGGACGAAGCCCGCAAAATCGTTCTGGCCGCTGAGGCGGAGGTCGGGCGAGCCGCTGAAGCTCGTGGGCTGGCCGAGGACGAATTGTCCCGCTATCGCCAATGGCGAGCCGATGAAACTGAACGACGCTATGATTCCATCATGCATTTGGAAATGAGCCTGGCTGAATTGGAGGCTTTCAAAGCCTCTCTGGCCGCTCTGGCTGATCATGAACTGGTTTTAGAGGAGAAGGTGCGTTTGGCTGTAAAGGATGAAGAAAACGCCCGGTCAGCCCTGGCGGCGGCCCGAGCACTTCTGGTTGAGGCCTCAAAATCGGTGGGCAAGATTGAGGCCCACCGGGAAATATGGCTGGAACAGGAAGGCCGGGAGGCCGAGCGCCTGGAAGAACTGGAGCTGGAAGATTTTCGGGTTTCAAGTTAAGGACATACACTCTTTAAAGTTACCCGAGCAGCGGATGACCGCCGCCGGGAGAAATGTTTTTGCCCGCCTCCGTTCCGGGGGTCTTAGTCACGGAGACGGGCAAAAACATTTCTCCCGGCGGCTGCTTGATCGGACGCAACTGCCGTCTTAGCCTAGTGGGAGGCGGAAGCCGGGGATTGTTTTTGGACCGGTTCCGTGACTAAGACCCCCGGAACGGAACCGATCCAAAAACAATCCCCGGCTTCCGGCGGCCCAAACGCTTTTTCGCCATCTAAATTTCAAAAAATGGTTTCTTCATTATCTTTTTAATCACTGTTTGACTTTAGTAGGTTTATGGCCTTTACTTTGTAAAATTTTGATTCGGCTTGATTCTGATTTTAGCAAAAGCCGCTTATAGCAAGGCAATAGTAATTTTTCTCCCAACCGTTTTCCAGCTTTGGCCAGTTCAGTCCGGTACATTTGATGTCGGAAATATTCTATCGGGTGTCTGATGGGTACAATCTTTTGTGGCTGAATTCTGTATAATTATTATCAATGATAAAACATTTAGGCGCAGCCTCCGGTTTGGCTGCCGTAAGTCGATCAACAAAGTAACTCAACCGTCAACATCGCTTAAATAGTTGCAGGTGTCAAACTTGGATGGGATTTTCATATCCTCTCCCAGCTTACAGAGTTGTTACTTGAATCTCAATTTTTAGCACTTTGGCTGATCATTATCCCCTTCAATTCATTATCCGGGGATAGTGAGGGATTTTTGCGCCCTGTTTCCGCAAGTAAGTATGCCCGCCACGCTCTCTTAGTGTGGGCGCGGGAGGGGTTTTTGTGTCTAAAAATGTTATTTACACATCGGCTGACGTTCGTTAGCCGCCTGTCACGGTTCTTTTTTGGAGCCGCAATGATCGCCTGGCCATGAACTGGACGAAGGCATATGGAGAGTAAAAATGGCAGACATTAGTTATTTGAAGGACAAACCAATCGCGGTTCTCGGCGGCGGCGCGGTGGCCAAGGCCGTTTCGGCCGACAGCGCCCTGGGCGGCAACAAGGTTCGAATCTGCGATATGGAGCCCTTTGCCTCAAAGACCCTGTTCGGCGTTGAAAAACAGGGCGTCCGTTTCTATGGCGACCAGCTCAACCTTTATGGTTTCCGCCGCGAAGGCCAGGCCAAATACGACATGGTCACCACCGATGTGGCCGCCGCCGTCAAGGGCGCGGGCATCATCATAGTCACCACTCCGGCCCTGGGCCACAAGCCCTTTTTTGAAAAACTCATCCCCTGCCTGGAAGACGGCCAGATCATTCATATCATCCCCGATAACTTCGGCTCACTGATCCTGCGCCGGATGATGCGCGAAGCCGGCTGCACCAAAAACGTCATTATCGGCGGCTGGTCCAGCTCCCCCTACGGCAGCCGGGTGGACATCAAAGGCGGCGTGATTCTGCCCAGCATCCGCGTTTACTACCGGGCCATCACCCTGCGCGGCGCGGCCCTCCCCAACAAGGATAATGACACTTTCATCGCCAGCACCGAGTACATCGGCGCTTTCGGCGGCATTCGCAACGGCGAAGGCCCGGTTCCCGGCAACACTGTTATGGATACCGGCTTCTCCAACGTCAACCCGGTCCTCCACTGCCCCGGCGTCATCCTGGGCGTGGGCGTTATGGAGAATTTCGGCGTTGTCTTTGGCGACGACCGCTCCAAGTTCTCGATCTATTCGCATGCCTATTGCCCCTCCATCAGCCGCGTTCAGTATCAGTTCTATCAGGAACAGTGCGAACTGGCCAAGGCCATGGGCGTGGGTATCCAGGATTACGAGAAAGAACACTTCTTCAGCCGCGAGAACCTCCTTGGCCAGGAATACATGGGCAAGGACTATGTGATTCCCTTCACCGAGCAGGACCCCATTCAGTTTGGCACCGGCCCCTTCACCGTGCAGAACCGCTACATCACCGAAGACATTCCGGTGGGCTGCCATGTGTATCATGAATTGGGCAAAAAGTTCGGCGTGAAGACCCCGGTGGTGGATTCGATGATCAATCTGGCCAACGTCATGGCCGAACAGGATTTCTACAAGAGCGGCTACACCCTTGATTATCTGGGCATCGGCCACATGAACAAAGAGGAAATGCTGAAATACCTCAACGAAGGCGTTTACACCGAGAAAAAGTAATCCTGTGAAGCGACAGTTGCCGGAGCCGCCCCATGGAAGCGGTTCCGGCCCGGCAACTCTATAAGCTTTTTTCAGAAAAAGCAGGTCGACCGCAAGGGAGACGGAGCGCCAGCGACTGGTGTTGAGGCTAAGGCAGTCTCTCGCGGAGCAAAAACCACGCTTTTTGCGCAGCGCCGCCCAGCTGGTTCAAGGGAAAAAGTTTATAATTAAATGAAAGGACATCAATCATGCCTCTGGGCACTGTTCGCAATCTGGGACTGGAAGTTCTGAATGCGGAGAAAATAGCGAAAATTCATGAAGCCAGCCTTCACCTTTTGACCAAAAGCGGCATGAAAGTCGGCGGCGAACGCGGGTTGGAAATTCTCCGCAAAAGCGAAGCCAGGGTCGATGGCGAAATGGTCTATATAACGGAGAAAATGCTTGATGAAGCCTTGAAGACCGTTCCGAAAGAACTGAACCTTTACAGGCGCGACGGCAGCCCCTATATCCATATCAATAAGACCGATCATCCGGTCTTCTACGGCACCCACGCCGATCAGCTTGAAATCGTCGATCCCTTCACCGGTAAAGTCCGCCCGTTCCTTAGGGCCGACAACAAGCTGATGTGCCAGTTGGGTTCCTATCTGGATAACATCAGCTTCATCCTGTCGGTCGGCATGAGCGCCGACGTGCGGCCGGAAGTGCAGACCCAGGTCACTTTTCTGGATACCCTGCGAAATTTTGACAAAGTCATCAATTTTTCCACCAACGATATTGATTCGCTCCAGCAGTGCATTGACATGGCGGCTGTGGTGGCCGGCGGCAAAAAGAATTTGCAGGAAAAACCCTTCATCTTCAATTACTGCGAACCCATTCCGCCCCGCACTCATCCCATTGAGAGCACCGAGAAACTGCGCATATCGGCCGAGAACATGATCCCCGTGGTCTACATGCCTTATTCCATGATGGGCGGCACGGCACCCATGAGCATGGCCGCCAGCCTGGCCCAGGGCAACGCCGAGTTCCTTTTCGGCCTGGTCTTCACCCAATTGGTTCAGCCCGGCGCCCCCATTATATATGGCCACATGCCCTCCATCCTGGATATGAAGAGCACCGTGGGCAGTTATGGCGCTTATGAATTCCATCTGGCCATCAACGCCGCCTCCGATCTGGCCGCCTATTACAAAGTGCCTTTCTACGGCACGGCCGGCTGCTCGGACGCAAAATTCCTCGATGAACAGGGCGTGGCCGAAATAACCATGGAACTGATGTCCACCGCTCTTTCCAAGGCCAATCTGATTCACGACGTTGGCGTTATGGATCACTGCAACTCCGTGGCCCCTGAAACCGTGGTGCTGGCCAACGATATCATTGAAGGCCTGAAAGTTTTCGCCAAGGGCGTGACCGTGGATGAAAAAACCCTGGCCATGGATGTGATCGAAAAGGCCGGCCCCGGCGGCGCTTATGTGACGACGGCCCACACGGCCAAGAATTATCGCCAGGTGTTCTATTCCAGCCTCTTCAGCCGGAAGATGAAAAACCCCGATCACTCTGAAGTGCGCGACAAGATACATCAGACTATTAAGACCGCCGTGGAAGAACATCAGGTGCCGGAATTGGATAAGGCCATTTTGGATGAACTGGCGGTTTGGGAAAAGAAATTTATCTAAATTTTCCCGGCGCACGGTCAACCTGCCCCGAACAGGAGATTATCGTGCGTGTCGTTTTACAGCAAACGAAGATATAGAGTTGAAGCAGCGGCCTTATGGCCGCTGGTGGAGGTCACAATGTATTCCCGTCAACGCGACCGTGACATCAATCACATGATCACCAGAAAAAACCACACCTGCTACGGCATGGGCATCGGCATCATGGTGCTGGACGACGCCTATCCGGGTTTTCCCGGCGACGTGCGCAACGCCAGCGCCTGGGGATTTCCCATTCAGTATGAAATAGCCGAGGGCGTGGATAATTACACTCTGGTCTGGGAGCAGGACAAAACGCCCTGCCGCGCCCCTATCATCCGCGCGGCCCAGAAACTGGAACGCATGGGCTGCCGGGCCATTGCCGCCGAGTGCGGTTATTTCGCCTATTTTCAGAAGGACGTGGCCGGGGCGGTGGATGTGCCGGTTTTTATGTCCAGCCTCCTTCAGGTGCCCTTCATTCAGCAGGTTATCGGCCCCAAAAAGCAGGTCGGCATAGTCTGTGCCCAGAAACGTTTTTTGACCGACACGCACCTGGCCAATGTGGGCATCACTCCCGGCTCCAACTATCTCATCGCCGGCGCCCAGGATGAATATGGCTGCCCTGAATTCGATCACCTCTGGGATCACGAAAAGCGCCCGGCCATTCCCGAAGCCTATTATGACAAGGCCGAGGCCGACATGATCCGTATCTGCAAAGAATTCGTGGCCAAAAACCCGAGCATCGGGGCCATCATGCTGGAGTGCACGGGCATGCAGATGTTTGCCCGGGCCATTCAGCGTGAGTTGGATCTGCCGGTCTGGAGCTGGGGCACTCTTTTGGATCACGCCTACTCCGTGGTCGCGCACCGCGATTATTACGGGCACATTTGATCGTCGTCTGAAGCGGTGGAGCATGGAGTTTTTCCAGCTCTGTGCCCCGACTCAAACTGGACGACGCATTCCCCGTCTGGGGACGCGATGGCCGCGTCAGGCGGCCTGAAACGGAGGTAGTATCTTGGAAATATTGATGGAAATTTGGGATTTTTTATCCACAGCAATTTTGCGCGGCGGCATGTATTCGCTGATGGCCGTGGGGCTGACCCTGGTCTTTGGCGTTATGAATATCGCCAACTTCGCCCACGGCGAGTTTTACATGCTGGGCGCTTTCTTCGGTTATTTTGCCCTGAGCGTTCTTAACGCGATGAATCTGCCGCCCTTTATGGCCCCGCTTCTGAGCATCGCCTTTGCCGGCATCGGCGTTTTCATTGTGGCCGGGGTCATTGAACGCACGGTCTTCCGGGCCCTCCGAAAACGCAGCAAGGGCCAATGGCTGATGAACACCTTTCTTCTGACTCTGGGCATCTCGATCATTCTTCAGAACGGCGCCAAGCTCCTTTGGGGCGCCAAATATCGCGGCGTCACCAGAATGTGGCCGAGCGAGAGCCTGGACTGGCTCTATGGTATCGGCCTCCCGCCCGATCGGCTGATCGGCTTTCTCATCGCGGTGGTTTCTATCGTAGCCCTGTTGATGTTCCTGAACAAAACCAACACCGGGCGGGCCATCCGGGCCGTCAGTCAGGATGAAACCGGGGCCAGCCTGGTGGGCATCAATCTCGGCTTTATTCACACCCTGGTCTTTGCCATGAGCGGCCTGTTGGCCGGCATCGCCGGGGCGGCCCTGTTGTCCATCACCCCGGCCTTCCCCTTCATGGGCACCATGCCGCTGTACAAAAGCTGGTTCGTGCTGATTCTGGTGGGCATGGGCAATATCGGCGGCAGTATCGTCGGCGGCCTGATTCTGGGTCTTCTGGAAGCTTTTGCCACCACTTATCTCAGCCAGTACCTTGGCAGCGGCTCGCAGGAATTCATCTGCCTGACCGTCATTATCGCCATCCTGCTTCTGAAGCCCAATGGCATCTTTGGCAAATCCGTCAAAAGCGCGGTGGAATAGGAGAATGACCATGATCATCCAGACAACCGCTTCCGCCGTGCCTGAAACGCCCGCCGAAACCAGCGGCTTCAAAAAAGCTATCGGGACGTTGGGCTTAAGCCCGGCCGGGCTTCTGATCCTCATCATCGGCATTATCAGCCTGTGCATGGTGGATAACGAATACTACATCCGCACCCTGACCACCGCCCTGATGTATGGCGCGCTGGCCATGGCCTTTGACTTCACCAGCGGCTACATCAACATCGTCAACTTCGGCTTCGCCGCTTTCTGGGGCCTGGGGGCCTATGTGACGGGCTGCCTGTCCTACAACCTGGGCTGGAGCCCCTGGGCCGGGCTGTTTTTTTCGGTCGCCGCCGCCGCCGGACTCGGCCTTCTGCTGGGCCTGTTGACCATCCGTCTGGGCGGCATCTTCGCGGCCTGTATGACCTGGTTTGTGGCTATGGCCATGCTTAGTGTGGCCTCCAACTGGGTCTCCATGACGCGCGGCGCGACGGGCCTCACCATTCCTCTTCTGTATCAGAGTGAGGCCAACTTCCCGTATCTGGCCACGGTGATCGTCATCGTGCTGATGACCTACATCATCCTCAGCCTCCTGATCCGCTCCAAAGCCGGTCTGGCTTTCCAGGCCATTGGCCAGGATATTGAAGCGGCCTCCATCAGCGGCATCGACGGCAATTATTACAAGATCATGAATTTTACCATCAGCTGCGCCTTCGCCGGTTTCATCGGCTGGTTCATGGCCCACTATGTCGGCGTTCTGACTCCGCAGGTGCTGCACACCAAGGCCACCGTGGAAATCATGGTCATTTCCTACATCGGCGGGCGTGGCTCCCTCTGGGGCGGCCTGGCCGCGGCTATGATCATCATCCCGGCCATGGAGCAGCTCAAGAGCATCCAGGCCCTGTCGGATATGATGGAACTGCGCCTGGTCCTTTACGGGGTGCTGATGATCGTGGTGATGATCTATTATCCCGGCGGTCTTTCAGGCCTGTGGAATGCCCTGTGCCGCAAGCTGGGTATCACCGGATGGACTTCGGCTCATAAAAATTAAAACCGGGGAAGGCAATAAATACCGTAACTATCCGACGCTTTGGGCGGTACGCGAAATCAGCCGCTTCAAGCCAGGACCCAGCTTGGGGCATTCGGTAACTTGACCCCCTGTAAAAGATTTCCCCTGAACAAGCCGGCGGTCCCTCCGTCCGTCGGCCATACACCGCCTCTGATTAGAGAGCGAAAAGGAGTAGAGACATGAGATTGCTTAGACTGTTGTGCGTCATGGCCGCCGTCCTGATGCTGGCCGCTCCGGCCCTGGCCCAGGAAAAGGTTTTGAAGGTCGGTTCCCTCGGCCCCTTCACCGGTCCGGCCGCCCGTACCGGCGAAGAGTTCAAGAAAGCCATTAATATGGTTTTTGAGGAAGTCGATTACAAAATCGGCGATTACAAAATCGAATTCATCTGGATCGATTCCGAATCCGACGCTGAAAAGGGTGCGCGCGCTTACGAGCAGGCCATCGTGAAAGACAAGATCGACGTCGGCTACGGCGGCTGGCACTCCTGGGTGTCGCTCTCCTGCATGGAAGTGGCCGCCAAATACAAGATGCCCCACTTCTTCGCCTTTGGCGCGGGCAGCGAAATTAATGACAAATACAACGCCGACCCTGAAAAATACAAATACTGGGTAGGCAAAGGCTGGCCCACCGCCTACAAGCTCTCCCAGGGCTATGTGGACATGCTGGAAGACGCCATTGCCAAGGGCAACTGGAAGCCGGAAGAGAAGAAAGCCGCCGTCTACGGCGTGGATAACGACTGGGGCCGCAATTTCGGCAACTCGGTCGGCCAGCAGCTCAAAGACGCTGGCTGGGAAGTGGTCAGCTATGACTGGGTTCAGCTGGGCGAAACCGATTTCCATCCTCTCCTGAACAAGCTGAAAAGAGCCAAAGTGGCCCTGGTTATCGGCACCATGAGCGATCCTCCGTCCGTTTCCGCTTTCACCAAGCAGACCCGCGAAGTTAACCTCAAGAGCCTGGTTGTTTCCGACGGCCTCGGCTGGGTGGGTGAATGGTATGAACTGACCGGCGATTTCTCCGATTACATTCTGGACATGATCCCCCAGTGGACCACGCCCAAGAGCCAGGCCTTCAAAGAAGCTTTTATCAAAAAGTATGACTTCGAACCCGGCCCCTCCACCGCCGGCCTGTGCTACGACACCGCCACTTTCTTCCGCAAGGTTCTGACCACCACGCTGGAAAAATACGGCGACCTGACCACTGAAAACATCACCAAGTGCGCTGAAGAGATGGTCATCCCGGGCGAACTGAGCCTGACCGAAGGCATCATGATGAAAGAATACAAATACACCAAGGAAACTTTCCCGGATCTGGTGGTCGGCAACGATTACTATATGTTCCCGGTCATCCAGTACATGAAGGGCCAGCCCTCCATGATCTGGCCGCCCCATGTCAAGGAAAAAGACCTTCAGATTCCTGCCTGGGTTAAGTGAGTTGAATTGATGACAGAGCAATTCTCAAGTAGATAGTGATTTTAAAATAGCAGGTCGACCTATAAGGGAGACGGAGCGCCAGCGACTGGGTTTGACGGTAAAATAACCTCTCGCGAAGCAAAAACCACGCTTTTTGCGTAGCTGCTGAGTCCTGGTTCAAGGGAAAATGATTACTTTGAGAATTGCTGAGATTGCGTCCGGCTCCGCTGGAGCCGGACGCGAATAAACGGGGGAAATCATGGCCAAGAAAATTTTGGAAACTTTTAATCTGTCAAAACACTTCGGCGGGCTCAAAGCTGTCGATGACGTCTCCATTTACGTGGAAGAGGGTGACATTTTCGGCCTGATCGGCCCTAACGGCGCCGGCAAGACCACCCTCCAGAACACTATCGCCGGAACCTTCCCCCCCACCAGCGGCAAGGTTCTCTTCGAAGGCAAAGATATCACCGGCTTCAAGGCCCACCAGGTCTGCCATGCGGGCATTAACCGCACCTTTCAGATCGTCCGTTCTTTCCCGCGCATGACGGCCATGCAAAATGTGGTGGTGGGCGGCATCTTCGGCGCCGGCCTCACCGAGACCCAGGCCATTGCCAAAGCCAAAGAATTGCTCAAATTCGTTGAATTCCCGGCCGATCCCGATACTCCGGCCAATACCCTGAACACCATGCAGCTCAAGCGCGTGGAAATGGCCAAAGCCCTGGCCTCCAATTGCCGCCTCCTGTTCCTGGACGAAGTGGCCGCCGGCCTCACGCCCGGTGAACTCAATGATATTATTGTGCTCATCAGACGTATCCGCGACAGCGGCGTCACCATCCTTATCGTCGAGCACCTGATGAAACTGATTATGGAAGTCTGTAACCGTCTGGCCGTCTTGTGCTTCGGTGAACTCATCGCCATGGATGTGCCGAGCGTGGTCACCAGCGATGAAAAGGTCTGCAAAGCTTATCTGGGCGACAGCCTGGTTCTGAATTCGTAAGGGGAATGCCACAATGCTTAGAATAGAAAAACTGGATGTGGCCTACGGGCACCTGCAAATTCTGCGGCAGGTCTCCATGAATATAAACGTCGGGGAGATCGTGGCTATTCTCGGTCCCAACGGCGCGGGCAAAACGACGCTTCTGAAAAGCATTATGGGCCTGGTTCCGCCCATGAGCGGCAAAGTCTTCTTTCAGGGGCAGGACGTCACCGGCCACCCCACTTATGAACTGGCCCGCCAGGGCATCGCCTTTGTGCCTGAAGAACGCAACATCTTCCAGGCCATGACCGTGGAGGAAAACCTCCTTCTTGGCGCTTATTTCAACTCCGACAAAGATCTTATAAAGCAATATCTCGAACACGTCTACGATATGTTCCCCCGGCTTCTGGAGCGTCGCAAACAGCTGGCCGGCACCATGAGCGGCGGCGAGCGCCAGATGCTGGCTATCGGCCGCGGCCTGATGAGCAATCCCCATCTGGTCATACTGGACGAGCCCTCCATGGGCCTTTCGCCCACCAACGTTCTGGTCGTGTTCGACACCATCAAAAAGCTGGTGGCCCAGGACGTGACCATCATGATTGTCGAGCAGAACCTTTCCACCACCTTGGGTGTGGCCTCCCGCGCGTATGTTATGGAGCAGGGTGCCGTGGTCATGGAAGGCCCCAGTGAAGAACTGGCCAATAATGATTATGTGAAGAAGATGTATCTGGGGCTGGCTGACTAAGAACTTGTTCGTAAATAGTGATTTTGCCCCCTGGCGTCGTTGCTCCTGGTTTTTTAATGCTCGAAATATTAGTATATTACTCCGCTTAAAAAACACTCGCGCCTAGCCAGGGAACAAAATCCCTTATTTACGAACAAGTTCTTAGCCTGGACCTGAGCCGACGGAAAGCTTGGTGTGGTGTACGTTTATGAAGTATGACGAAGCCTCTCCCGAAGCCGATTGTCAGAATAGTCTGGCCGACGACTTTCCCGCCGGGACTGATCAGAGGGTTTGGCAGGCTGTCGAATATATGGAGCAGAATCTATCCAGACCCCTGACCGTCGAACTGGTGGCCGAGACGGCCGGACTCAGTTCCCGTCAGTTGGAGCGTCTGTTTCATCACTATGTCAAGAACACTCCCGCCGAATATTTTCGGCGGCTGCGGCTCAGGCACGCCCGCTGGCTCCTGCGCAACACGGCCAAAGCCATCAGGGATATCGCCATGGAATGCGGCTTTACCGACGGCTCACACTTCACTAAACGTTACAAAGAATACTATGGCCACTCCCCCAGCCGTGAAAGGTCCATAAAAGAGCTTCGGTGAAGAGGGCTTTGCCCCTCCACCCTACACTCAAAGGGGAAGGTTTCATTAGAAGTCATTTCATAAATATCTTTTTGCTCCCTGGCGTCGTTGCTCTGCCTTTTTAATGCTCGAAATATGTCGAATATTGCTGCGCTTAAAAAGTCTTCGCGCCTAGCCAGGAAACAAAAATCTTATTTATGAAATGACTTCTAGTCACGCACCAATTCCTTCATTGGAATTGGTGCGTTTGTTTATGGCTAAGAACTTGTTCGTGAATAATGAAGCCTCCGGCGTTGTTGCCCGCGTTTTTCAATGCTTGAAATATTTAATATATTCTTCTACTTAAAAAACACTCGTGCCTAACTGGAGAGCAAAACACCTTTTTTACGAACAAGCTCTCAAAGGCTGCATCATTTGCCTGGGGTCAAAATTCCAGCCATTGTCATTCATCATCAGAACGATCCGGACCATGCTGGCTTGAGTGCCTCCAGTTGGAATCGTCATGGCCCTGATCAGGATGAGCTGAAGCTTTTTCAAAATCGGCTCGATGGCCGCAGCGGCCGTGCGCTTTGTGTCGGCTGTGATCACGCTCGTGTTCCGATTGGGGATGATGATCATGGTCATGCGGACCGCCATGATGGTGATGGTGAGGCCGGAAATGCTCCCGCAGGTGCTGGAAAAAGCCGGGACCATGATCATCATGGCCGAGGCAGCTTTCACCGCGGAATCGGCGGCCATGCCTGGAGCGTCCTTCCTCGTCTTCAAAGCGGGTTTCCCAATCGCCGATCAGTTTGCCAAGGAGGCTGTGCAATTGCCTCAGTTCATCCTCATTCAGCGAGCCGAAAACTTCCTCAGCCATTTCAGCGCGTTCGTTGCCTATATTTCTCAACATATTCCTGCCTTCCTGTGTCAAAGTGATATCAGTGGTTCGTTTGTCGTTTTCATTGGGGCGGCGTTCAATCCAGCCCGGTTTTTCCAGTTTACCCAACAGTTCGCTCAAAGAGGCTGAACGTATGTCCAGAATGTCCCCCAGACTGCGCTGGGTCATCGGACCCGCTGCCTCCAGAAGCCTCATAAGGCGGCCCTGTGCCGGCGGCATCATCGCCCGCCTGCCGTGGCGGCGCAGATGGGGGCCGCTCCGGTGCAGCAGATGGGCGCTGCGGTGAAACATTTCCAATAACTCTTCTTTTATGTCATATTGCTGAGTCACATTCACTCCTTTGATAAATTTAATCCTTTGAAAAACTATCGCCCTTTTTCACAGCCTGCCTCAGATAGTTGGCATTGGCGGCGACAAAGTGGGCAGTGTTGGTCACTTGGTGGCAGCACTGCGGAATCGCTCCGTTCGGAATGCCGCTGGCGGATGCGGGCGGGGTGGAGGTAAGACAGTTGCGCGGACTGGAATTAGAAACGTAATGGCACATATATTCTCTCCTTCATTCTCTTACAGATCTTAGGCCGTTTAAGCTTGATTGAATTTGCAAGGTACCTTGATAATGAAGATACCGCTTTTCAGACCCTGTGTCAAGAAAAAATCAAAAGGTACCTTGTTAATTTTTATAAAAAATGACTATGAAGAAGGTGCTGAACAGGTAGGTATCATATATCATTTAAAGTTTCGCAGTACAGGGTGACCGCCGACGGGAGAAATATTATTGCTCGTCTCCGTGACTAAGAGTTTCGGAGCGGAAACGGGTCAAAATCAATCCCCGGGTTCCAGCGGGTTAATATGCTTCCGAAATTATAAGATTGACTATGTAGTATAATGGTTTAGAGGATGTCACAGGCAGGGGTTGAAAAAAACACAAAATTTGACTGGAAACAGGAAACGCTGGATTGATTTCTCAATCCAGCGTTTTTACTGACTAATTCTCGCAGAGTAAGCTAGCTCAAAACGTTTTTGAGCCGCAAACCTTCAAGCATCGCCTGAAGGTTACCTGAACTGGAAAAATTAGAAGCGACGACGGGTGTTTTCGCGTTTCTGCGCTTCGTTGACGCGCAGTTTGCGGCCCTGATGTTCCTGGCCATCGAGTGCGGTGATGGCGTTACGGGCATCGGATTCGCTCATTTCAACGAAGCCGAAGCCGCGTGAGCGGCCGGTTTCCCGGTCGGAGATCACGTTGGCAGAATGCACTTCTCCAAAAGGAGAGAAAAGATCATGCAAAGAATTCTGATCGGTGGTGTAGGGCAGATTGCCGACGTACAAAGAAATGGTCATGTGAATAACTCCATGATGCGCTGCGGGTTTTCCGTTCCCGCTGAGGCGGTAGCACCTGTGCCGTTCTTTCCCGGCGTGGCAGGTTCATTTATTAGAAGAAACTAATGTTTCCTGAAAGATAATATGTCGGGGTTGTAAAATTGGATAATGGAGCTAAGCACAGGCGAAGTCATTACGGCAGATACTAATCCCAGAGCAGTTACAGTAACCATATTTGAGGATAAAGTCAAGCACTATTAACAAAAAATTTGTACACAAACCTGTCAAACTCTATTGAAATAGCGTACTTTAGCCGCATCATTTTCATTTCATTGAAAAAAAACGAATAACAGTTAGCCTCCAGGGCAAAGCCCTGGACCCACCAGGGCAGAGCCCTGGACCCACGGATGCTCACGCATCCTTCGTCTGGGTGGATTTTTCCCGTAATAGAGAATTGCGGCGGCCATCATCGTATGAAGAGCGGTGCCCCCTCAGTTATGGATACAGCCATAGGCCAGAGGGCAACATTCTTAATACGATGATGGCCGCCGTACCTGACTATTACGGGAAAAACCCACCCAGACATCGTCCCGTGCTGACCACGCACTAGTGTTGGCAGTTGCCTCCGCCGCCGCAGACTGAATCCAGAGAGAAGGTTGGCAACTCATTATCAAGATAGGCTTTTATGGAGCCGCCTACCGTTTCGTGCCCTCTGGCCAGGAGAACATCTATGCCCACCTGCTGAAAGCCCATAAGCGGACGGCGACCCATGCCCCCGGCCAACAGCTTTTTCACGCCGCGATCAGCCAGAAGCTGAACCGGAGCCAAACAGCCGCCTTCCTGGTGGGGCGGGTTGTCCATCGTCGTCACGGATTTGACGCCATCCGCGTCAATCTCCACCAGAGTGTAAAGGTCACAATGACCAAAGTGGGCACTTACCGGAGCGTCAAGACCGCCAGGGTTGGTTGAAGGTACGGCCACAAGCACTGTATTCATTGTTCTTCCTCCTCAATCGAGAAAATATCGGCCGAGTCGAGTGTATCGGCCATATCAGATGTAATACTATCGCAAAAGAAACCGAATATCAGACAGCAATTCTCAAAGTTAACTTTTTCCTTTCAATAAAGTGCCGTGCAGCTATGCAAAAAGTGCGATTTTTGCTTCGCGAAGAACTGTTTCGCCGTCAAAACCAATCGCTGGCGCTCCGTCACCCCTTGCGGGGCGACCTGCTATTTTAAAATTGCCATCTACTTTGAGAGTTGCTGGATATCAGACGTCATTATTGGTTCTCGTCCGCTCTTGAAGGGGCCGTATTGGCGTTAACGTTCTCCTGCTCACCCCTGGCAGCACCCAAATGGCCGCCAGCGGCCTGCCTGGGACGATGGCAGGGAGGGGGACTATCGGCAAAGACCCAGTTGCCCCCCTCAATGCGCAAGGCCAGACCGGCCACTAGCGCCTGTGCGACTACCGCCCGGCCTTCAGCCAGTATCCGGCCGAAAGTGTGCCTGGATATTTTCATTCGCTCTGCCGCCTCTGTGGCAGTCAGTCCCTCCAAATCCGCCAGTCTGATGGCCTCCAGACCCTCCACAGAGAGTTTGACCTCCTCCAGGTAGATCATGGGCACCCCCTGGGGCTTAAAGTAGGTGACTGTCGGGGCGGTGGCTACATGCCGGTCATGTTTTGGTCTTGGCATATCAATAATCTTTAAATATTTATTTTGCTCAAAAGAGCATAACTCTTGCGGACGGGGAAGTCAAGCCCTATTTAATCAGGGATAAAAAAACCGCCTTAGAAGGCGGTTCTTTATATATGTATGGAAGAATGGCAATTAGTTGGATTTAACCGGAACAACCAGAGTCTGCCCCAGTTTTAACTGGCTTTTTTTCTTGCCATTAAGATTGTTGGCTTTGGCCAGAGCATCGGCACTGACACCGTATTTCTTTGAAATATCATACAGCGTATCGCCGGAGCGGACTTTATGCTTTTTGGAATTGACGGTTGATTTTTTGGCGGTGGCGGTAGTTTTGGAGTTAATCCTGGCCTGACTGTTTTTTGCGGAAGAGGGGGCGTTTTTAACGGCCACCTGCTGACGGGACTGATCGACCCAAGCCTGCTTCAGGTTTTCACTGACGGCGCTGGTGCCTTCATTATTGATGATTCGGCGGGCTCCCAGGTATCTTTCTCCGCGGCCCCGGTAATCGAGGTGGCTTTCCTGTATGCTCTTGCCGGTGCGGGGGCTATGGATGAATTTATTATTGCCGGTATAGATGCCCACATGCGAAACTCTTTTGCGGCCGAAGAACACCAGATCGCCCGGTCGCAGTTCGTCGCGCGAGACCGGGGTTCCGACAGCTATCATGTTTCCGCTGGTGCGGGGGAGTTCCACGTCATATTGCTTATAAACCCAGCGGACAAAACCACTGCAGTCAAAACCGGTTTCGGGTGAGTTGCCGCCATATCTATATGGGTTGCCGACTTGGGAAAAGGCGGTTTTAAGAACGTTGTCGACTCTCTTCTGATTGGAGAGAACTTCCTGTTTTTGCATCCGGTGGGCGCGTGTCGCGTTTGCTTTGGATGAAGACTGACAGCCGGAGGCAACCAGCATCAGTATCAGGGGAAGGGAAATTATCAGGGTATAATTGAGGAAGATTCCTCTTTTGGATGCGCTCATCGGTTCTCCTTAAAGTACGCGGATAAAAAACCTTTTGGCCGCTTTTTGATTGATCAAAGAGCGAAAAGAATTTTTAAACTTTGCCGCTTATCTATTTGGATAGGCCTGATGTCGAAAATGATTAGTTTTCTGAAAAAAACTACAAACGGACATACGCCTTGTATTTAAGCTTTCGGAGTTCCCCTTGAGAGCGGGAATAAGCTCAAATACTGAATTGATAATAATAAAACCCAATTCGAGCGGTAGTTTATCATATAAAAATGAAGGAAGTCAATATATATCTTGAAAATATTATGAAAACACTGAATTGCGGTGTTATCCGTGACTATAGCGAGGAATGGAAGGCTGGTTTAGGTATCTTTGGTAGTAAAATATTGTATTGGTGAAAGAAATATTTGCAATTGTGCAAAACAATGATGTGCTCAAATGGTTTATTCGTAAATGTTGTGGTGAAAATTAATTTTTAGTATAATAAAATCAATCTATGATCATTAAAACTTTAATGCGCCAGCTTCCTGACGCGACAGACCTATAGTTCGGTAGATAATCGGCATTATCTTCCTGGTTGCTGGGCAGGCCGGTCTGCAATTTAAACGCTGGTGGGTGCAACAGATGGCAACATTAAGGGAGTCAATGGCAGGTTCACTATGCCATACAAGCCTTGGTGGCGGTCTTTTTCAGATCAACAATATCTTGAAACCAAAAACTAAGGGTGAAGAATTTTCTTAGGTTTTTTGGCTTGGAATATGCAACAGACTACCTCAAACAGGGCGAATTGCCTGCGATGAGGTGGTCAATATGAATCAAATTACTGTTCTTATTATCGATAGTTCTGGTGATTGCGCTCTGAACGTCGCCAAAGTGCTTATGCCTGAAGGGTTGAGCGTTCTGGCGGCCAATTCCACCGCCAGGGCCAGAAAAATGATCGCCTCCATTCAGCCTGCTCTGATTCTGGCTGATTGTTCCGTTGAAGCCGACCCCAGAGTCTGGGTTGAAGAAATAACCCGGCTGGAAATTCCGGCCCAGGTCATCGCCGTAACCTCAGAACCCAAATTTGATGAAGCCATGGATTGGGTGGCGGACGGCGTTTTCAGCGTTCTGCCAAAACCTTTGGATGAAGAGCGTCTGCGCCGTCTGGCCCTCAGCGCCCTGGGAACCTGCGAAACGTTTCAGAGCGTCCTCAGCGGCGGCACTTCGAGCCAGGCGAAGGCTCTGGCCGCTTTTTATCACGGCCTGACCGGCCGTCTGGACATCAAAAACCTTAAAGAATATATCATTACTTCCGTTAAAGCCCTGACTAACGCCCGGCGGGTGGAACTGGCACTTTCTTCCTCCCTCACCGACGCTTTATATTGTTTTGAGACCAACACTTTTAGCGGGCTGGAAGATGCGGTCAGTGACCAGGGCGACGGCGGACCCGTTAAATGCCGTCTTGGTTTTGAACTGACCGCCAATGGTATTGCTCTGGGCGAGATGTTCCTTTATTTCGAGGAGAAAAGCGACCTGGCCATCAAGGAACGCTCGGTCATGATGGAGCTGGTGTATGCGATATCCATGGCTCTTCAGGCGGTGAACAAGTATCAGAAAGCGGTTAACCTGGCGGCCAGAGACGGACTGACCGGCCTGTATAACCGCCGTATTTTTACTGAAGTTTTAAAGCGGGAATTTTCCAAGGCTAAGCGGCACAATCACAGCCTGAGCCTGTTGAGCCTGGACCTGGATCATTTCAAGTCCGTCAATGATAATTTTGGCCACCAGACTGGCGACATGGTGTTGAAGGCTGTGGCCAAGGTTATTGTCAAGGTGGCCAGGACGGCCGATCTTCCGGCCCGCATCGGCGGAGAGGAATTTGCCGTTATTCTGCCGCATACCAATCAGGAGCAGGCTTATATCGTGGCTGAGCGACTCAAAAAGAGCCTGGAGGAAAGTGGATTTGACCTTGACGGCACCATTTTTCATCAGACCATCAGCCAAGGTGTGGTCGATGTTGAACATTTTATGGTCAACTCGCCAGATGATATGGTATACTGGGCAGACCAGGCTTTATATCTGGCCAAACGGGAAGGCCGCGACACCATTCGTATGGCTACCGATTTGTCCATTACTCCAGTAACGAAGGACGGACCATATGCCTTCCAGTGATGAACGCCGAAAAGGGCTGCGGGCCGCGCTGCCGGCCGAGTTCTTTTTTAATGTCCTTGGCGCGACGGGTGACTATGTGCGTGGTCAGTCATCGGTTACCAAGCGTCTGGCTTCCATTGATTCCATCAAAATCATGCCTCCCAAGACGGAGGCCCAGGCCCTTTTGTACCGCATTGATCAGAAGCTTTCCCTGATTATCGGCATGATGGCTGAAAGCAGCAGCCGCAAGACCTATCTTTATCAGGGAACGGTTCAGGATATTTCGGAATTTGGTTTGTCTTTCGGCCATGCCATGGTGATAGAGAGCGGGGCGGTTCTGGAGATCGGCCTCAAGTTGCCTAATCCTGAGAGTGCTTTGATGGACATTGCGGGTAAAGTTGTGCACGTCAAAAATCCGACGGATCCGGCTTCAGGCTATTCACATATTTATGGTGTTGAATTTTTTGATATTTTAAGCAAAGATCAGAACGATATAGTTCAATGGATATTTACTCATCAGCGTGAGCAGATTCGTCGCCGTCGCGAGAACGCCAAATAATTGCTGTTTGCACATGAAAATTTCCCCGGCCTGAGCCGGGATTTTTGTTTAAAATTACTTCCTGGGAAGGTTTCCATCTGATGTGTTGTCAGGAAAATAAAGGAAAGCGGCCCTTGGCCGCGCGATTAAAGGACTTGGCCTGACAGGCCAACCAAAGGGTTCCACCCTCTGGACTCCGGCTGGGGGAGGGCCCACGCGGGCCCTACCCCAGACCCCACCCGCGCCAGGGGGGCGGAGCCCCCTGGACCCCCAAGAGGTCAGGGTCAGTTTTAACTTTCTTCTTCCCGCATCGCCGCAACTCGCTTCGAGTACGAAGCTCAGACAAGCGGCGACGCTTCATACTGCCCGGCTTCTGGTGCTATAGGCAGTTTTACATTGGGCTGTGACATTCCGCGATAGGCAGCTTCATCGGCTGAGTGGTAGTTCACGTATGTTCGGCTTAAATCAGCCACCCCTTAAAGGCCCTTTCCAGTGCTGTTAGTCCGTCTCTCTGCCACCTATTGCTTTTCAATGAGTTGCTCATTAGAAAAAAGACGGTCAAGTCTCACCGTTACAGCACTGGAAAAACTATTGGAGGGGAAAAAGTAATCAGCCGAACATACGTAAAGCAGCAATCATTCAATGAAGCTGCCTATAGCAAAATGTAACAGCCCAATGTGAAGCGGCGAGAGCGGTTAAAGCGAAAGCAGTATGAAGCGTCGCCGCTTGTCTGAGCTTCGTACTCGAAGCGAGTTGCGGCGATGCGGGAAGAAGAAATTTGAAGCTGACCCTGATTTCTTGGGGTTCCAAGGGGCTTGCCCCTTGGCGCGGGTGGGGTCTGGGGTAGGGCCCGCGTGGGCCCTCCCCCAGCCGGAGTCCAGAGGGTGGAACCCTTTGGTTGGCCCTTCAGGCCAAGTCCTTTAATTGCGCGGCCAATGGCCGCATACCTTACTGCTTTACAGCGGCAATTGCCGACTAAATTCCAATTTGTCCCGCCGGTGACAGGCACAGGCGAACCCTGGATCGTGCTGAAGCAACTGGGGCCGCTGTTCCCGGCAGATATCAATGGCCTCCCGGCAGCGGGGATGGAAAGGGCAGCCGGTCGGCGGGTTCTGCGGGTCGGGCGGTTCACCCTCCAGAATATGCGAAAACCCCTCATTGGCCGCCGAAGCCCACAGCGACATGACATAAGGATGGTGGCGCACCGTCTCCAGAAACTCCCGATCCACCACCTCCATGATCATGCCGCCGTACATCACCGCCAGACGGTCAGCCAGAATCCGCACCAATGGCAGATCGTGGCTCACCATCACCAGGGTCATGCCCCGGCGGGCTTTCAAATCCATCAGAAGATTGATAATCTGAGCCTGAATGGAAACGTCTAAAGCAGAGACGGGCTCATCTGCGATCAAAAGCTCCGGGTCAAGAGACAAGGCCCGGGCCAGACTAAGCCTCTGACGCTGGCCGCCGGAAAACTGGTGCCCATAGCGGTTGACTGAATCCGCCGGAAGGCCCACCTCTTCCATCAGGCTCAATACCCTGGCCCGCCTTTCAGTGGCCGTGCCCATTTTGTGAATGACCAGCCCCTCCTCAACAATGGCCCCGGCCGTCAAACGCGGGTTGAGTGAGGAGACAGGATCCTGGAACATGATTTGAACCCGCCGCCGGAATTTCTTCCAGCCCTCTTTGTCCAGATTGGTCAAGTCATGGCCATCAAATAACACCGTGCCCTCATCCGGGAGGTATAGTCCGGCCATGATGCGTCCCAAGGTCGATTTGCCAGATCCGCTCTCACCCACCAGACCCAGGATTTCACCTGGACGGATTATCAGGTCCACCCCGCGCACGGCTTTTACTCCGTCATCATCCTCCCGGCGGCCGCCCAGGCTCCCCAGCCAGGCCGAAAGCTCACGGCCCAGCCCCCGGCTTGGCTTGAAGGTTTTGCAGACGTTTTTCAGAGTGAACATAAATGCTCCAGCGATTATTTATACACAGGTTGGATGTTTCCAGCCCGCAGTCTCAATCTTCTGACGAATAGAGGAAGCAGCGCACGTGTCGGCCGCCGCCCAAATCCGTTATCGGCGGCACACTCTCCCGGCAGGGGGCGAAAGCCCGCCCGCAGCGCGGCTCGAAGGGGCAACCGGCCGGCCATTGGCCGGGTACGGGCGGCGCTCCGCCGATGGCCGTCAATCGTTCCGGGGCAGGTTCGTCCAGTCCCGGCGGCAAGGCCCGCAAAAGTCCCTGGGTATATGGGTGGGCCGGGCTGTCGAATATTTCTCCGACCGGAGCTTCTTCTACTATCAAGCCGGTATACATGACCATAACCCGTTGGGCCAGGCCCTTTAGAAGGCGTAGGTTGTGGGTGATGAAGAGAACTGATGAATTATCCCCGGCCGCCAGACGGCTCATCAGTTCCAGAATCTGGGCGGCAATGGTCGGGTCAAGCGCGGTGGTGGGTTCATCGGCAATGAGGATTTCCGGCGACAGAGCCAAGGCCATGGCCAGCACTACCCGCTGACGCATGCCGCCGGAAAAGCGATGAGGAAAACTTTCGGCCGCCTGAGCCGGATTCGGCAGGCCCACCCGCCCCAGCATTTCTATCGCCTCAGCCAGAGCTTCCTTATAACTTTTGCCACAGCGTAGGCGATAGATTTCCGCTACCTGTTCGCCTATTGAAAGCACAGGGTTCAGCGCGGTCAGGGGTTCCTGAAAAACCATGCCCAGGTGGGTGCCACAGAGACGGCGGCGTTCGTCCGGCGAGAGGGCCCCAAGATCCTGGCCTTTGAAGATAATGCGGCCCCCGTCCTGGACGGCGGAAGAGGGCAGTAACCCCATCAGGCTAAGGGCCGTCAGGCTTTTACCTGAACCGCTCTCGCCCACCAGCCCGACTATCTCGCCGGCCATGAGGCTGAAGCTGACCCCGCGCACCGCCGGTTTCAGGCCGCCCTCAAAACTGACGGATAGGTTTTCTAGTTTCAATATTTGAGTCAAACCCTGGTGCGTGGTCCGCACTGGACTGGGTCTGGGCTGTGTTTTCCCGTAATCGTTGGTTTTGGCGGCTGTCATCGTATTAAGAGCGTTGCCCCCTTGGCCTTGGCGTATTCTTTGCGTTTGGCGGGCGGTATGGCCGCCAGGACGGCAATTGAGTTTAGTATATCACAGAGGGCGAATTTTATCAGGGCTTTGGCTCAAATTTACCATAAAAACCTATGTGCCGGCGCAATCTTCCGAAGAAAAGCAGGTTGATGACCGACTGCGCGGCATAGAAGAGCAGATAGGATATCCACAAACCATCGTTGCCCATAAGAGGCACCAGAAAATAACGCGAGACGGCGAAGCAGATCATGGCGATGATCATCATGTCGCGCATCGGTGAAGTGTAGGTGGCCCCGGTGTACATGCCGTAAAAGGCCAGCCCCACCCCGGCCGCCACTGGATAGAGGTAGAGGTAGCGGGTGTACTGGCGGGCCAGGTTCAGCACCTCCTCATTGTTGGAGAAAATGCCCAGAAACCAGTCGCCGCCCAGGAAGCAGAGGCTGAACAGGATGAAGATGATCACGGCCAGCCACTTCAGGGTGGTGGATTTGGTCTCTTCAAAAAGCTGGCGGTTGCGGCGCCCCACGGCCCGGCCGGTGAACAGGCTGTTGCCGTTGCCCACCCCGTCCAGGAGGTAGGATAGAATATACTGCACCTGGAGGATCACGGCGTTGGCGGCCAGAATTTCAGTGCCGAAGGAGGTGCTGGCCGCCGCGAACAGGTTGTTGACAATCTGGAGGCAGGAGGTCCTGATCATGAGATTGCCGTTGGTCTTCATCATGTTCAGGAATGAACTGAAGCTGAAGAGGACATCTTTTGGCACCTCTCTGAGGCTGAACCCGGCATAGCGGATAACCAGCCAGAGGCCCACCAAGCAGCCGTAGCCCTGGGAAATAAGAGTGGCTGTTCCCACCCCGCCCACGTCATAGCCGAGGCCCATGACGAAAAAAATGCAGAGAATGACATTCAGAATGTTGGTGGACATCTGCATGAAGAGCGACGCGCGCAGACGGGCCTGCCCCATCAGCCAGCCGAGGAAGACGTAGTTCAGAAGAGTGAAGGGCGCGCCCCAGATGAGGATGTCGTAATAATAGGCGGTGAGGGCGGCCACGTCCGGGGCGGGGTTGACCAGATGGAGATAGGCGGCCAGAATGGGTTTTTGCAGAATCAGGATGATGGTGGAGACGACCATGGCCACCACGGCCGGGCGGCCCAGTGAGGTGGCGCGATCCATGATGTCGCCGGTGCCCAGGGCCTGGGCCGAATAGCCGGAAGTGCTGACGCGCAAGAAACCGAACAGCCAGTAGATGGTGTTGAACAGCACCGCCCCCAGGGCCACGCCGGAGATATAGGCCGGGTCCGAGAGGGTGCCCATGACGGCCGTGTTGACCGCGCCCATTAGCGGCTGGGTGCTGGTGGATATCATGAAGGGCAGAACAACGCCCAGATACTGCCTGTTGGTCAGTTCGCGCGACATAAGGTTTTCCCGCCGGTAAAAATAGGTTCGCACATCTATAATAAAAGCGGCCTCAACTTTAAGCTGCGGCCGCCTTCTGATTACAGGGTCAGGGTCCGCTATCTTTTCTTATACTTCAGGCCGGTACCCAGGGCATTGAGGGCCGTTTTCAGGACTGGCGGAAGATTTTCAGCCGCGGTGATATCTTCTATTTTTCTCACCTGAGTCCCGGCAATTTCTGAAGCCATCTGGCGGGCCAGAATGTTGAAAGCTTCCAGGTCAGTCAACTGGCCGGAGTTCCTGGCGTCACTGACCGCGAAAGCCAGCTCCAGAAAGCCGCGATAGCGGGGCGACATCAGAAGGATCTCCATATCGCTCTGGAATTTTCTCGGATCAATCCCGAAGGGATAATCCGGCCCGCCCAGAAGGTGGGCGGTCATCAGGCCGCGTTCGCTGAGGCGCTCGAAAATACTGCGGGGCGTCACTTTGCCGTGCTGCTTCCACAGCGCTTCCTGAACTCCCTTGTGAACCGCCCCGGCTATGAGTTCAGCCATGGCCGACAGGTCGCTCTCGGCCGTGAGCGCCGCCCCTTCACCTTCAACCACCATAATATCGTCTGTGCCGGTGCCGGTGGCCGGGTTGACCAGCGGCGTGCGGACGCTCCGAATATCCATGTCCCAAAGGGCGGCCGTCTTGGCTTCGGTGATGGTGGCCAGGGCCCGGGCCGTCTGGCCGCGCGTCAGTTTATGGCTGGTCATGACTATGATATTGATGGAGGCCGGTTCGTACCAGGCTCCGTTCTCACGAGTGGTGCGCATGGCTTTCTGCTCGACTGTGGCTGTAACCACCGCCACTGCGGTCATGGAGTCGGTCGAGGCTCTGGCCACCGCCATGTTGTCAGTGGCGGCCCTGGTGGTCATCAGGGCTGACAGTTGGAGGTCCAGATTCAGTACGGCCGCCAGATCCGTCTGGGCCTGGCCAGGTTTCATTTTGTTGAAAACCGTCCAGCCGGAAGGCGGGGAGGAGGAAATGCCTATAGTCTGAAGCTGCTCGCGGCCGCCCTCAGCAGTGGAAATAACATTTTGCGGCGTTTTGAACTCAATCAGCAGGGTATGATTGGCAAAATCCATCACCCGGCTTTCCACTACGGCGGCTTTTTCCACATAGGCCAGCCCGATATCAATTGCCCTCTGTGATATGATTTCCTCCGGCCGCACCAAGGCGGCCTTGTCGAGGAACTGGTCACCGTAAATGGTGGCCGCCAGCCAGGCAACGAACTCGCCTGTGTTGGCGGCGGCGCGGTCGGTCATTTCACAGGGGAAGCTATAGACACGGCCGTTCTTCACGGCTTCCGCCGTGTTCCAGCCTTCGCCGCTCAAAAGTTGCGTCAGGGCTTCATAGGCCGGGCCGCAGGCGAAAACCACTTGCGGGTTGAAAGACTGCCACTCCGACAGACTCACCGGCAATACCGGATTCTCACCAAGGGCGGGCGGGAGGCCCCCGGCCAGGGTGATAACCTCATTGTGGAACGATTTGGTTCCATAAGTGAAAGGCGTATCCGGGCCATTGAGCAGATTCATCACCCTTGGGCGTTTCTCCGGGGGAATTTTGTCCAGTTTTTCTACGATAGTCGTCATCAGTTCGCGGTTTTGGGCTACGAGCTGTTCAGCTTCATCTTCTTTTCCAAGCACTTCGCCCAACCATATGGTGCGCTCATCGGCCCCATCCAGAGTGACCGCGTCGTCCCAGACCATGATTGGATAGCCATTGGGGCCGCGTCCCTCTTTGGCCAGTTCAAAGGTGCGCGGCGTAACTATGACCAGATCAGGCTGAAGATAGTTTATGAGCGCGAACTGGGGTGAGTTGGCTCCGCCCACCACCGGCAGCCCCGCCGCCCCGGCCAGATTGGTATCATGATAGGTCACCCCGGCCAGATGTTCCTGGGAACCGAGGGCGCAAATGATTTCAGTGGCCGCTGGCACCAGTGAGACGACCCGGCGCGGGGCTTCATCAAAGTCCAGAATCTGGCCGGCGTCATCGCTGATAACGGCCGCGTTTACAGGCGAGGCGAGAAAAAGGGCGAAGAGAAAAGAGGCTGCGATTTTCAAATGGCGGTTCATCTTTAAAAAGCTCCGGGCCGATCCGCTGAGATCGGCTGAAATGTTTGGCCCGCGCACCGGGACGTCGAATGTTTCAGATGTTATAGCGCTTCAGACATCTTATACCTTTTCCCCGGTAAAATCCAGTGGGAGTGGTCCGTGCGGCGGGGCAATAGCTTGGGGCGGCAAAGGTAAAACACGGAGGGCGTGTCGGTGAGATATCTCCATAGTGGCCCCCGATTTTTCTCTTATTCCCGGCCGGGTGGCTTCATCGGCATTCTGTTTTATCCGTGCCCGTCCGGGGAGCAAAAATCGTGGTCCACTCTGGAGAAATCTCACCGCCCCGCCCTCCTGGTCCTGTTTGGCTCATGTTAAGAAAGCGGCAACAGTCACCCTACCCAAACGCTGACACTGACCAGGCCGGGCGGGCGAAAAATTTTCTGTAAGTCGCTCGTAATTTTGCTCCCCGGACGGGCACGCACTCACCAACCTCTGCTGAAGCCACCCGGCCGGGAATCAGAGAAAATTACGAGCGATGTCAGAAATTTTTTCGCCCGCCCGGCCGGGTTTTATCTTTGCCGTTCCCTTGGCTACTGCCCCGGTCCAGCCAACTTAGCCGTTGACAGATAACTGGCGGCATGATATTATCCCTAATGTGTTGAACTGTGAGAAAAGTTCAGCCTTTCTTTTTAACAAGGAAATTTCAGAATGAACGCCCAAAGCAACTCTTACCGCAATTCAAGCTTCTCCGATTGGCTTATCGCCAACTGGTTTGGCTTTTTTTATTTTTACTTTCGCGGGAGGGTTGCCTAAGCGAGTTGCTGTATTTTATTGCAATATACAAACCGCCGGTAACCCAAAAAGGTTCCCGGCGGTTTTTTTATGTGCCGCGTCTTGAAATCGAATGCCTGGAATATTTAACATCAGCGGAAAGTCCCGCCAACAAGGAGAAATCATGAGCGAGAACATTGAAAAGCAAGCCGCCCCGGCTATCAAGCTGCCGCCTTACAAGCTGGCCAGCCGGGCCACGCATCCCGATGATTCCGTTGTCCCCCTAGGGCAGTCGGCCGTCGGCGGCCAGGAATTCATCGTCATGGCCGGGCCCTGCTCGGTCGAGGCCGATCCCCAGATGCTCGGCACGGCCTGGGATGTAAAAATGGCCGGGGCCCATATGATTCGCGGCGGCGCTTTCAAACCCCGCAGCTCCCCCTACAGCTTTCAGGGGCTGGCCGAAGAGGGCCTGAAAATGCTGGCCAAGGCCAGAGAACTGACCGGCCTCCCGATCGTCACCGAAGTTATGGATTCCACCGACGTCGACTTGGTGGAAAGCTATGCCGATGTTCTTCAGGTGGGTGCGCGCAACGCTCAGAATTTTTCCCTGTTAAAGCGTCTCGGCCAGTGCAGGAAGCCTATTCTTCTAAAAAGGGGCCTGATGAACACGGTCGATGAATTCCTCTGCTCGGCTGAATACCTTCTGGCCGGCGGCAATGAAAACGTCATCCTCTGCGAACGCGGCATCCGCACCTTTGATAACAGCACCCGCAACACTCTCGACCTATCGGCTGTCCTCACCATTAAGGAACGCAGCCACCTGCCGGTGATCGTCGATCCCAGCCACGCCAGCGGCAAGGCCAATTATGTGGCCCCTTTGTCCAAGGCGGCCCTGGCCGTGGGGGCCGACGGCCTGATGATTGAAGTTCACTGCAATCCTCAGGCCGCCCTTTGCGACGGCGAGGAATCACTCAACCCGGTGGAATTTCAGATCCTGATGAGGGAACTGGCCGAGCTGGCCCCGCATTTCGGCCGCGCCGTGTCCACGGTTTCATCTTCGGCCAATCAGGCGGTGCCCCAATGACCGATGTTTTGAAAGAATTGCGCGGCAAAATAGATAATCTTGACGACCAGATTCTGGAGCTTCTACAGGAGCGGGCCTCCACGGCCATTGAAATCGGCCGGGTGAAAAAGACCAATTCCATTGCCGTGCTGGATCGCGGCCGTGAAAAGAGCCTCTTGGATCGCCTGATGATGAAGTCGGTGGACCAGCCACTGTCCGGCGAGGCCATTCGAGAAATTTACACCGATATCATCAGGGCCTGCCGGGCCGCCCAGGCCCCCATCCGGGTGGCCTTTCTCGGCCCCACCGGCACTTTCAGCCATGCGGCCGCCCTGAGCCAGTTCGGTGCTCTGGGCATTTTTCAGCCCGTGGATGACCTGCCCTCAATTTTCAAAGAAGTGGAAGAGGGCCGGGCCGACATGGCCGTGGTGCCTTTTGAGAACTCTGTTGAGGGCATTGTCGGCCAGACTCTGGATATGCTCGGTTCAACCAAACTCCACGCCAGGGGCATGGTCACCCTCAAGATTTCTCTCTCCCTGATGTCGCGCAGCCTTGATCTTTCAACCGTGAAAAAGGTGGCCTCCCATCCCCAGGCCCTGGCCCAGTCACGCGGCTGGCTGAGTCTGAATCTGCCGGGGGTCGAGCTGATTGCCGCCGCCTCCACCGCCGCCGCCGCCTCCATGGCTACTGAAGACGGCTCGGTGGCCATCATCGGACACCCGGTTCTGGCTGATTTTCACGGGCTGAATCTGGTGGCCGAAAACATTGAAGACCAGAGCCACAACCAGACCTGCTTCCTGGTCATGGGGCACGACCACGCCGCCCCCACCGGCCATGACCGCACCCTGTGCTGGTTCGCGGCCCCCCACAGCTCCGGCAGCCTTTATTCCTGCCTCCAGCCCCTGGCCGATTCGGGAGTCAATATGACCCGGCTCCATAGCCGTCCCAGCATTGATCAGCCTTGGGAGTATCATTTCTTTCTGGAGCTGGAGGGACACTTTGAGGAAGAAAAACCGGCCAGGGCTCTGTCTTTGCTTGAAAAATATTCGGAAAAATATTATCTTTTAGGTTCCTACGAAGTGAACGACCTCATTTCCGCCTAAGGAAAGAGGTATCTTCCTGGTTCTGAAAGAAACTGATATTTTTACCGGCGCACCGCCAATCTGCCGCGAACGGGCAGTTGGCGGTGCGCGGAAGAGTACATTAGAAAGGTAGCCGCAATACATGCCCGTCAGTAAAAAAATGACCGCCGCCGCCGGCGGAGCCTCCATGGTCCGCAAGATGTTTGAAGAGGGAACCCTGTTGAAGGCCAAGTTCGGGCCAGACAAGGTTTTTGACTTCTCCATCGGCAATCCCGATGTTCCGCCGCCGCCCATATTCAAGGAGACTCTTTCCGCCATCATCGCCCAGGACCGCCCCGGCATCCACGGCTACATGCCCAACGCCGGCTGGCCCAAGGTGCGCGAGCGCGTGGCTTCCTTTCTAACCCGTGAGCAGGGTCAATACCTGCAAAACCCCTTCACCGCCGATCACGTTCTCATGACCGTGGGCGCGGCCGGGGCTTTGAACGTCATTTTTAAGTCAGTGCTCGATCCTGGCGATGAAGTTATTGTGCCGCGCCCTTATTTTATGGAATACAATTTCTATGCGGACAATCACGGCGCGAAAATTGTCCCGGCCGAGCCCGGCGAGGATTTTCACCTCAATATCAGCGACATTCGCTCCAAAATAACCACGGCTACCAGAGTTGTGCTGATCAACTCGCCCCATAATCCCACCGGCGTGGTCTACACTCTGGAGGAATTGAGCGAACTGGGCCAGATGCTGAGCGAAGCCGGCAAAAAAATCGGCCGTCCCATACTGTTGGTTTCCGATGAGCCGTATCGCAAGCTGGTTTATGGCGGCATGGATGTGCCGTCTGTTTTTCAGGCCTATCCTTATACCATGATAGGAACGTCTTATTCCAAAGATATGTCCCTGCCTGGTGAGCGCATAGGCTATGCGGCCATCAATCCCGACATGCCTGATTCCAAGCCCCTGTTTGACGCCATGAGCATGGCCAACCGCATTCTGGGTTTTGTCAGCGCACCCTCACTTATGCAGTTGACCATGGGGGAACTGCAAGGCGTGACCGTGGACATTTCCTACTATGAGCAGCGCCGCGACCTGTTTGTGGCCGGGCTTCAGAAAATCGGTTTCGAGCTGACCATCCCGGACGGAGCTTTCTACCTGTTCCCCAAAAGCCCCATTGCCGACGACTCGGCGTTTGTAAACCTCCTGAAGCAGGAAAACGTCCTGACCGTGCCCGGCCGTGGTTTTGCCCAACCGGGTTATTTCCGCATTTGCTACTGTGTGCCTGAAACGACAATAAGAAACTCTCTGCCGGGATTTGCCAGAGCTTTCGCCAAAGCCAAAACCATGAAGTAGGCTATTAGTGCCGTTTAAAGTTTGGGACGCCAAACCCGCCTGAAGCCGGGGATTGTTTTCGGCCCGGTTCCCTTCCGGAAGTCTTAGTCACAGAACCGGGCCGAAAACAATCCCCGGCTTCCAGCTCCCAGTTGGCCAGGAACACAGCCCTTAAGAAAGCCGACCAGGGAGCCGCCGGGAGAAATGTTTTGGCCCGGTTCCGTGACTAAAGACCCCCGGAACGGAACCGGGCCAAAACATTTTTCCCGGCGGCGGTCAAAGGCCATCCGCGCAACTTTAAGTGATACACGGCCTACTTACGAACATTGGAAAAATCGTCGTTTGACTTGATTGAGAGTCGGCGGCGATTTTTTTATTTACATGTTTTAAAGAATATTTATTGGTTTACATGTCGTGTTATGTCTTTGTATTTAATTTTTATTGTGATATATTATTTGTGTTGATAGGTTGATAACGTTAAAAATAACTTATATGAGGTGAATTGTGACAGGTAAAAAAATAGCGGGAGTCTTTTTTGGTATTTGTCTTCTAAGCGCCCCCCTGGCCTGGGCTGAGACGGCCACTGTGGAGCTTCATCAGGCCACACTTGAGGGCAGCGGCGCAAGCATTGGTTCCGTTACCTTTACGGATGTCTCTGACGGGGTTGAGATCAAAACGTCTCTCTATGGGCTTCCTAACGGGCAGCATGGTTTTCATATTCATGAGAATGCCTCCTGTGAGCCGATGGAGAAAGCCGGAGTCATGACTCCGGCGCAAGCGGCCGGAGGCCATTATGATCCGGAAAAAACCGGCAAGCACCTTGGCCCTGACGGCGGCGGCCATAAAGGCGATCTGCCCCGCCTGACCGCCAATAACGAGGGCCGGGCCGATGGTGTTATGAAAGTGAAGGACCTCACTGTGTCTGAGATAAAGAACAGATCATTGATGGTCCACATCGGCGGGGATAATTATTCTGATCATCCTGAAGAGCTGGGCGGCGGTGACGGCCGTTTTGCCTGCGGTATTATTCGTTAAGGCGCTGTACCCAAACCACCGGAAAGGGCTGGATTCCAGCCCTTTCCGGTTCCTGTTTGATGTGTGCTCTTGTCTATAATATGAATAAAGCTAATTTCGGGAATATTATTAAAATAGCCGTCAGAAGCATAATCACCCCGACGTAGGGCAGGGCGGCGACGGAAAGGCGGCCCAGATCCGAGCCGGACAGCCGGGCGGCGATGAAAAGATTGCCGCCGAAGGGCGGGGTCAGAAATCCCGCTTCACAGCAGAGAATGAAAACCAGCCCCATGATGGTGGGGTCCACTCCCAGCAGGTGGGCGGTAGGCAGAAAAATGGGAGTCATAATGGCAATCATGGAGATGGTGTCCGCGAACAGCCCGCAAAGAAAGAGAGCGGCGGCCATTATAAACAGGAACACTTCAGGGCTTCCGGCCAGAGCGGCCACCTCCACCGCCAGTTGCTGCGGAGCGCCTATAATGGCCAGATAGCGGGCCAACGCCGTGGCCGGGGCCAGAAGGATTACCGCCCCGCCAGCCAACAGCGCGGTATCGGTCAAGACGCCCCAGATGGATGAAACCGTAAGTTTACGCCGGAAAATCCCCACCGCCAAAGCCCAGAAGACGGCAATGACCGCCGCCTCCGTGGGCGTGAAATGCCCGCCCCAGATGCCGCCAAGAATGATGACCGGGAGAGCGACGGCAAACTTGGCCCGCCAGATGAGCCGCCATAACGGCAGTTCATCCGCGCCATCGGCGGCGGCCGGGGCGGTCAGCCCGCGCCTTTTGGCATCCAGCCAGGCCACGAACATCAGAAGGGCGGCCAGCAAAAGGCCCGGAATGATTCCGGCCATGAACAGCCGATCCGAGGGCACATTGGCCTGGGAAGCGTAAATGATCATCGGGATTGAGGGCGGAATGAGAATGCCCAGAACTCCGCCGGTGGCGGCCATGGTTCCCGCGTATTCTTTCGGGTAACCCTCCTTGAGCATGGACGGAATCATAATGGCCCCGACGGCCGCACAGGTGGCTCCGCCAGAGCCTGACAGGCAGCTGAAGAAAAGGCAGGCCAGAATCGTGACCATGGCCAGCCCGCCGGAGGCCCGTCCCACCAGACGACGGGCGCAGTCCACCAGCTCTTCGGTCAGGCCTGTCGGCCCCATCAGGCCCCCGGCCAGAACGAAGCCGACTATGGCCGACAGCGGCAGATTGTCCAGCCCCCGGTAAAGCGCCTCAGCCGCGATATAGGCGTCGTTGCCGCTGGCCGTAAGGCCAGCGAAAGCCGCCCAGAACAGGGGCGCGACCAGCGGAAGCCCGATCCAGACCAGCACCGCGAAGACAATCAGCGCGATCATCGGCCGGGCCGCCTGAAAATATCGCACAAACCTCTAATGAAAATCATCAGAAAGGCCAGCGGCATCACCAGAAACAGGTGGTTTTGATTGAGGCCCAGAATTGGGGTCAATTGAGGAAATTCGCTATGGGCCTCTATATTCATGGCCGTAAGCCCGGCCAGAAAAAGACAGGTGGCCGTCCAGAGGATTGATGAAAACCGGATCATATAAGGCCGCCAGGCCGCCGGCCACAGCTTTTCAGAGAGCTTGATATGCACCAGCGCGCCGCGCTTGGAGGCCAGCGGCAGACTCAGGAAGACACTCCAGACGAACAGGGTGCGGGCCGCCTCATCCGTCCAGGTCAGGCTGGAACCGAAGCCCAGGGCCCGCCCGACCACCTGTAGGCCTAAAACCAGCATGAGCACAGCTATGCAAAGCGGCCCTGCTTTATCTTCGGCCGCTTCAAACAGATTCGCCAAAAATTTCATTGGCCGAGAGCGTCTTTCTTCATCGCCTCTTCGGCCTTGGCCACCAGGGCCCGGCCCAGCGATTCATCACCACGGCCGATAATCTTGTAATTGGCTGGCCAGGATTTGCGCCCGGCTTCGCGCCATTTTTCAAAATCTGTGGGTCGCCCTAGAAATTCCATGCCCGCATCCATCATGGTGGCCCGGTCGCGGGCCAGGTAATCCGGGGCTACTGTATTGAATTCATAGAGCGTCGCTTCGCGCCCGGCTTCCAGAACCGCTTCCCGTAAATGATCCGGCAGGCTCTGCAGCCATTTTTCAGAGGCGATGATAAAACCCACATGGAGGCCGGTTTCTATGTCGAGCGCGTATTTCTGCACTTCATAGAATTTTTTCAGCGTGACCAGTGAATAGGCCGATTCCTGGCCGTCCACCACACCCTGGGCCAGGGCGCTGAAGGTTTCCGCAAAGTTTATGGGGACCGGCGTCAGCCCCAGTTCAGCGTAAAGGGCCATGCCCTGGGCGCTGGCCGGGAGACGTATTTTCAGCTTCCTGGCCTCCTCCAGGTCGGTTACTTTATGCTTCGCGTCAGTGGTGAGGTTGCGGAAGCCTATCTCGTTTATAAGGATGACCCGGCAGCCGGATTCCTTGATGGCCAGCTCATTGGTCAGATCCCACATGCCCAGGGCGGCCCGGTGAAAACTTTCCCGGTCTTCAAAAAAATAGGGCATGTTCATCCAGCCCACCGAGGGCGAGAAGGTGGCCATGGTGTTGGACAGAAGGGTGGCCGCCTGAATGGAGCCGCCCTGAACCAGACGCACCGTTTCAGCTTCATCGCCCATGCTCATGGCGGGCCGATACTGGATGTTGAAAGCTCCGGGGGCTTTCTCCTCCACCAGCTTCATGAATTTATCAAAGGTGACGTGGGCGAAGTTATCGCCTTCATTCCCGCTGGAGGCCAGAATGAGGGTTATTTTGTCCGCGGCGGAGAGCGGTGAAGCCATAAACAGCAAAGGTATCATCAGGATAACAGCAAAAATGGAATAACGTTTCAAAATAGTCCCCTTTAATCTGGTCAGTTCCGTAAAACGAAATTACGTTTCTGTTAAGATTGGCCTTGTATAAGAACTTCAAGTCATGTATATTATAGCAATATCGCTGAGGCGATAGCAATAAATAATTCCTGAATTAGTCAAAAATCCTGTTCTGGGCAGGGAGTGTTTATTGTTTCGAAACGACGCTTATTGTTCATAATCTTACATCTGAAAAATTCAAGCGCTTTTACGACAGGCCGACCAACACCGGAGAATCCGGGCGTGTCGGCAGCCTGTAATAATAAGCTCAGGGCTAGTACATAGTCAATAATATAATTGCGGAAAAGCGGGCGGCTGCCTGGTCGGCTTCCCCCCAGCCTGGAAAGTATGCGTAGCCGAGTGGGAGCCGGCTTCCGGCGGGTCAATGCGCTTCCGTTACCAACCAGCACTATTCATCGCCGTGATGGTAAGAGTGGCGGCGACTTTATTAGATAACGTCCGGCAAAAAAATCCGCCGTCCTACAGGGGGCGTGGCGTGATTCCGGAATAACCTCATTTGGCCAGGAGAAGAACATGATAGAAATCAGGTTCCACGGCCGTGGAGGTCAGGGAGCGGTCACATCGGCTGAGCTCATGGCCCAGACGGCTATCGGCAGCGGCAAATACGCCCAAGCCTTCCCCAGTTTCGGTCCCGAGCGCCGCGGCGCTCCGGTTACGGCCTTTCTTCGTATCTCCGAAACCCCCATTCGTATCCGCGAAAAAGTCTATTCGCCCAATGTTGTGGTGGTGCTGGACCCCAGCGTCATGAACGTCACCAAGGTCGACGCCGGGCTTAAGGATGACGGCCTTCTGATCATCAATTCGGCCCGCTCGGCCGAAGATCTGCGCAAGCAGTATGGCTTCAAACAGAAGATAGCCACCATTGACGCCCTTCATATCGCGCTCGAAGTGCTGAAGGTGCCTATCACCAACACGGTCATGATGGGCTCCCTGGCCAAGGTTTGCGGCGTGGCCACTCCGGCCGATGTGCGCGAACCCCTTCTGACCCGTTTCGGCCCCGGCCTGGCTCCCAGAAACCAACAAGCCTTTGAACGGGCCTATGAAAACACGAATATGGAGGGCTGAAAATGACCAAGAAGAACATTACTATGGAAGCCTCCATGAAGGTGGGCGATATTCCCCTGGGCTTCACCGCCCAGCCGGGCACCACCCGAAATTTCAAGACCGGCGACTGGCGCAGCGCCCGGCCGGTGCTTGACCGCGACAAATGCATTTATTGCGGTTTCTGCTACATATATTGCCCCGACGGCGTCTATCAGGACATGGGGGCCGAAGAAAAATACTACAAGGCCGATCTGGATTATTGCAAAGGCTGCGGCGTCTGCGCCCACGAATGCCCCAAAAAATGCATCCAGATGGTGGTTGAGGAGGTCTAGCCGTGAGCGTAACTGACAGCACCAAACCGGTCGGCATTGAGGTCTCCCTGGCCATTGCCGAGGCGGTCAAACTGGCCGAAGCCGAGGTAATCGCCGCCTACCCCATCACCCCTCAGACCCACATTGTGGAGCATCTGTCTGATCTGGTGGCCGACGGCGAACTCAATGCCGAATATGTGCCCGTGGAATCCGAACACTCGGCCATGAGCGCCTGTATGGGCTCCTCCGCCGCCGGCGCGCGCACCTTCACCGCCACCAGCAGCCAGGGCCTGATGCTGATGAGCGAAATCGTCTTCATCGCGCCGCTTCTGCGTCTGCCGATCGTCATGGCCGTGGCCAACCGGGCCATCAGCGGCCCCATCAACATCTGGAACGACCATTCCGACATCATGGCCGTGCGCGACTGCGGCTGGATTCAGATGTTCGTCGAGAACGGCCAGGAAGCCACCGACATGACCATCATCTCCTTCCGCATCGCGGAAGATAAAAACGTGATGATGCCCTTCATTTTGAATCTCGACGGCTTCACCCTGTCACACTTTATAGAACCCATTACTTTCCCGCCGCAGAACCTGGTGAAGAAATATCTGCCCGCCTATGAAACCAGCCATAAGATGGACCTGAACAAACCCATATCCATCGGCCTGTTGGGCGCGCCCGACGTCTACACCGAAGCCCGCAAGGCCACCGACGACGCCCTGGTGGCTTCCAAGCCTCACATTGTCAAGGCTCTTGATGAGTTCGAAAAGATGTTCGGCCGCAAATACAACCTGGTCGAAAAATACCGCACCGAAGACGCTGAGACCATCATCGTGACCATGGGCTCCATCTCCGAAACGGCCATGACCGCCATTGATGAAATGCGTGAGGCCGGTGAAAAGGTCGGCCTGGTGCGCATTCGCCTGTGGCGGCCCTTCCCGGTGGAAGAGTTCCGCGAAGCCATTCGCGGCTGCAAAAACCTGGCCGTGGTGGACCGCCACATCATCATGGGCTTTCCCGAAGGGCCGGTGGCCACTGAAATCCGGGCGCTCATGTATCATGAGGAGAACCGTCCGAAAATTACCAACTTCGTGCTTGGCCTGGGCGGCCGCGACGTGCCCCGCGACCACTTCAAGTACATTGCCGATAGGGCCAAAGCCGAGGGCCGTCAGGGCCACTACGAAATAGTGGGGGTGTTCGAATGAAATCCGCCGAAGTACAATTTGAAAAAATTACGGCCAAAACCTTTCCCAAGGGGCCGGATACCCTGGCCTCCGGCCACCGCGCCTGCCAGGGCTGCGGCGAGGTTCTGGCCCTCCGCCTTCTTCTGAAAGCCTTGGGCCGCGATTTCATGGCCGTCTCGGCCACCGGCTGCATGGAAGTGTGCACCGGCCCCTTCCCGCAGTCGGCCTGGGAAATTCCCTGGCTGCATGTGGCCTTTGAAAACGCGGGCGCGGTGGCCTCCGGCGTGGACGCGGGCAACACCATCCTGCGCCGCAAAGGCAAGCTCCCGGACAAACGCATTCCGGTGGTGGCCATTGCCGGTGACGGCGGCACGGCCGACATCGGTCTCCAGTCGCTGTCTGGCGCTTTGGAACGCTATCATGAAAACTTCATCTACGTCTGCCTGGACAATGAAGCTTACATGAACACCGGCATCCAGCGCAGTTCGGCCACGCCCTTTGGCGCGAGCACCACTACCAGCCCGGCCGGTAAAATGTCCAAGGGCCAGAATACCTGGAAAAAGAACATGCCGGCCATTGCCGCGGCCCACAATATTCCCTATGTGGCCACGGCCACCCCGGCCCACCATCTGGACCTGATGAACAAGATCCGCCGCGCGGCGGCCATTCCCGGCCCGGCCTATATCCATGTTTACGCGCCCTGCCCGACGGGCTGGAAGATGAAGGCCGAGCTTTCCGTGGAAAGCGCCAAGCTGGCGGTGAAGAGCCGTGTCTTCCCCCTCTATGAGATCATCGACGGCCAGTACATCATCAACCAGAAGGTCGACAACCCCATACCGGTGGCCGACTACCTCAAGGCCCAGGGCCGTTTCAGGCACCTGGCCGAAGAGGACATCGCCATGATCCAGCAGCGCGTTAATCGCGATTACGAGCATCTGTTGAAAATGGCCGAGACCTTCCAGGGACCGCTTTTCTAGGTTGTTTCAATAAGTAGACATATAAAACGCGTTGGAGCAACTGTCTCTGACGCGTTTTTTTGATTGTTCATTTTATGATAATGAATTAATATATAAAAATGGATTTAACTAATTAAAAGAATACTGCGGTTGTTTCGATGACTACCTTTGTCGCACCCAAAATATCTGTCATTGTCCCGGTCTATAATGCCGCCCCCTACCTTTCTAAATGCTTGAGTGGGTTGCTTGCGCAGACTCTGCGTGAGCTAGAAATAATCGTGATTGATGACGGATCCAATGATGGCAGTGCTGCGATTATGGATGATTGGGCCATGAAAGACCGTCGAATAAGGGTATTGCATCAGGAGAATGCGGGGCCGGGAGCCGCACGCGCCAAGGGCTTTGAGATTGCGTGCGCTCCATACTTGACCTGTGTTGATGCTGATGATTGGCTTGATGAGGGCACATATGAGGCTGCCTGGAAAGAGATGGCGGATTCAGACGTTGACGTTGTCTGCTGGAAACTGGCCCGGCCCTCTCTGGATAATCAAGGCCGGATAGTGTCTTTACGGGATATTTCCGGCTTTGACGGGCATGCCGGAAAGTATCCTATGTCGACTGACATCGCGGGTCTTTGCAGCGGTTCCATGTGCAATAAGCTTTATAAAAAAAGCATTTTAAATGGATGCGGCGTTAAAGCGCCGGAGGGCCTCATAATGGGAGAAGATTGGGCTTTCTGGTGGAAATACGTGTTGCATGCCAGGTTTGTATTTTTTCTAAATGACTATTCCTATTATTATCGAAAAAGAGCGGATTCGATAACTCATGACAGGGTGGCCGCCGAAATTGGCAATCGGTATGCGTATGATTTTCTGGCCGCCTTTGAAGATGTTTATTCACACTATGTTTCCAACGGTGCGGTGGATCGTCATTTGGCCAACCTTGACTTTTTGTTTTATGCCGTTTTGCGCCGGGGGGCTGGTTATCTGGCCTGTCAGGATGATGCGGTATTTAATGGGTACGCCTTGAAATTGATCAGTAAATATGAGCTGGGCCGAAGCGGCCACGAGGGGCTGCGCGATTTTATGGCCGGAAAGCCCCTCCACAGGCTTAAATATAAGGGAATTGAACGTTTTTTTTCAATAAAGAATGTTGGCGGTATGAAAGTTTTGCATATCCTCGGTCATAACTTCAAATTATGGAAGCGCAAACCGCGAAAAATTTGATGCTGAACGTCAATATCCAATAAGAAGGGCCATGTGAGCCAAAAATCAAATCCCTCTATGGCTGTGATAGTACAGATTCCTTTTAAAGCCTACCTTTGGGGCCATGCATCACTTGATTAAGAACAAAGTCGACATTTCCATGATAAAAGAGTCACATGGCTCTTTTTGAAAAATATTGAAGGTGATGTCGATTGTATGAATATTGGTTATTTTACAAATTTGGAGCTTCTTCAGATGGCCATGACTAAAGAAATATTATTGAATAAAGAATTTGGTAAATTTTGGCAAAAGATTGCAAACAGAGAAAATTTTGCCTTGCTTAGATATGGTGATGGTGAAAAGGCTCTTATGACTGGTGTGCCTGTTAAAGCGCAAGAGGGATGGGAATCACCAAACTATATCAGTAATCTGGGCAAGGCATTATTGTCTACTCTGGATATGAATGCTGAAAATGTATTCCATGCCATATCTTGTCCTTGCTGCGATCCATCCGCTTATTATTGGTTTTCAACAAGAATTTCAAATAGAAATAAAACATTTTCTAATTTATTTGTGAATGATAATTATAGCAGATTTATCAGCAGCTTGAGAGATCTAAAAAGTGATGCCATTTTTATTGGCAATCATAATGGGTATGGTAAAAAAATAGAGAAACTGAATATATTAAAGTATTATTCTGTGGGTGACGATTGCTGCTCTTTCTGGGAGGATGGTGCTCATCAATTGATAGATGAAATTAAGGGGGATTTTGGAAGCCAGTCTGGCTTGCTTTACGTTTTATCGGCTGGGCCTATGTCTGAACCGATCATTGCCGAATTGTATAAAAACAATCCTGATAACATTTATATTGATTTTGGTTCTTGCCTTGATGAATATATTCATAATGTTAAAACGCGACCATATATGAAGGCAGGTAATACTTATGCGAGTAAGAACTGCCAAATGCCCGATCCCAAGATTACTGATTTTGATGTCAGCGTTGTCTTAAATCTCTATAAACGTCCTGAAAATCTGAAGTTGCAAGTTGAGGCATTAAAGAATCAGACTTTGAAACCTAAAGAAATATTGCTCTATCAGGATGGTACTGGCGATACAGTTAAGATTCCAGAACCTCTATATCGTGAATTTGATTTTATTAAAGTTAGTCCGGAAAATATTGGTGTGTGGGGTCGGTTTAAATTTGCTGAAAAACATGCTAATTGCAAATATATTTGTGTTTTTGATGATGATACAATACCTGGGCAAAGATGGCTTGAAAACTGTTATTCAGAGTTGCTGAAGCAGGAAGGGCTATATGGAACCATAGGAATTATTACAAAGGAGCCTGAAAGTTATCCGTTTTCCGACTTTTTTCGAGTCGGTTGGGATGGGCAGCTCAATTTTACGGCAGAGGTTGACTTTGTTGGACATAGTTGGTTTTTTAAAAAGGAATGGTTACGTTATTTATTTGAATCTCCAGAAGAAATTCAAAAGTTTAAACGGGCCGGGGAAGATATGGCGTTTTCGGCGCAACTTCTAAAACATGGCATCAAAACATTTGTTCCTCCCCATCCTAAAAATAACGCACAGCTATATGGTTCGCTGCCTGAGTTCGCCAATGCCTTAGGGCGTGATTCTGAAGGTCTTTCCATGAGGCAAGCCAATTTGCGGACCATGAATGACGCCATATTTATTTTATTAAAAGATGGCTGGAAAACTATTTCTCAACGAGATCCTTATTTGCTATATAGTATTAAAAAGTGTTTGCCTAAAGGTAAAAGAAGGAAGAATCTTTTCATTAAATATTTGGTATCGAAAATTTTCCATTACGATAAAACACGAACGAAAAGAATAATAACCATACTAGGGTTAAATTTGAAAATTAACCGCGGAAAGCGAAAAAAAGCATCCGGGATAAATATTGAAGCCTATGATAAGGTTTTGAATTTTTATAAAAATTATCAGGATTTCAGAACAGATTACGCCTGCCATAAGGAAACCGGACTGCCAATTGAATTGTGTCGAGATATAAAGCACAAACTGTATAAAGACCGACAATTGGGAATGTACTATTTTGAGGCTGACGCCGATCCTCAAAAATATATGTTTAAATATATAAAACAGTCCGTTCAAGGGTTAAACGATGATTCATATGTATTGGAGATTGGTCCAGGAGAAAAGCCAGTCTTTCAAAAAAACTGTTATAGAAACTGGTATGGTGCGGATAAAAATTTATGTGAAGACCAGATCAAATTTAACGGCCGCGAATGGGACACTTTAAAATATCCTACATCTAACATATACCAAGCCACATGGGAGGATTTTTGTGATGTTGAACCATTTAAAAATATGCATGGCAAGTTTGATTTGGTTGTGGCGTCGCATTCTTTTGAACATGTAATTAAACCCATAAAATCATTAAAAAATGCGGCAAAAATGTTAACAAGTGGGGGAAGTCTGGTTTTGTTTGTACCAGATGGCTTTTCTGATGAACCTGCCGCACGGCTGGAAATGACACATACCCTATACTTGGTGCCCCCAATGATCAATGAGTTTTTTGATTATGCCGGTGACTTTAACAAATGTATTGTCAAGTCATTTCGTCCTAATTATGATTATGCTATTGTTGCGCAAAAAAAATAGCGCACACCTGTAAAAATATGAAAAAAATTATAGTAATTTTAGGTACTCGGCCAGAGGCGATTAAACTTGCTCCTGTAATTCTTCAATTGCGCCAGAATCCAAAATACAGAATTCTTGTTTGCAACACAGAGCAGCAAAAAGAAATTTCTAATCAAGCTCTTGGCTTTTTTGGCATAAAAGCTGATTTTAATCTTAATGTCATGCTGGATAACCAAACGCTGCCTGGTCTCCAGTCCCTGCTGATGTCCAGGCTGGCCCAAATTTACTCTGCTAATCGTTTTGACGCAACTATTGTCCAAGGTGACACCGCCACTGTTTTGGGTGGAGCGTTGACGAGTTTCTATAATAAAATACCGTTGTTTCATGTGGAGGCTGGACTCCGTTCCTATAAATTAAACGAACCATTTCCAGAAGAGGCGATAAGGCAAATGGTGGCGCGCATAGCTGATCTTCATTTTGCTCCTACTGAATATGCCAAAGATGTTTTAATTAAAGAAAATATCGATGAAAGCCGGATATTTGTCACAGGCAATACGGTTATTGACGCTTTGATGCAATTGTCAAACCAATCTGTCGAGGATGCTGAAAAATCACTAAAAAGGGGAAATATAATCCTGAATGACAAATTAGTTCTGATAACTGTGCATAGAAGAGAGAATCATGGAGTTAGATTGGAGCAGATACTTGAAGCTATAGCTGAATTAGCTAAAATGTTTTCAGATCATCAATTTGTTTTGCCAGTACACCCTAATCCAAATGTAAAAAATAGAATATATGAAGCCCTGGATAGTAAATCGAATATTGTACTAACGGAGCCTTTAGATTATCCAGAGCTGGTTTGCCTCATGAAAAATTCTAAACTAGTTCTTACTGACAGTGGTGGTATTCAGGAAGAAGCTCCAACCTTTGGTAATCCAGTTTTAGTTATGCGGCTTGAAACTGAAAGAAAAGAAATAATTGATGCTGGTTTTGCCAAACTTGTAGGAGCTGATAAAATGAAAATTATCAGAGAAGCTGGAATAATCCTAAGTAGGGACAGGGCAGAGACCAGACTCGATGGTTCCAAGAGTCCATATGGTCAAGGAAATTCAAGTATTGAAATCGAAAGAATAATAAATGCTTTTTTTTATTGTGCCAACTAAAATCGGTCACTGATGCTTATGTTATAATATGCAAAACGGTAGTTGCCTGAAGAAAGCGTGCGACATTTCGTTAGGAATATACGCGAATCCAGGTCTGATGCTAACTCCATTTTTTAAATGAAGGATAAGCTTCCAATAGGTTTCCGCATCTATTTTTCTGACAGTCTATCTTGTTGGAAAATATGTAGAAAACGAACCATGGTCAATATCTTCTTTCAACTAGTGATAGTTTCCGCTCGCTATTCCCAAGTGAGTTTGTCTATTTTTTGGAGTTATTTAAATGCGTTACGATGCTTTTACCTTTTACAGTGAATTTGACCTGCTTGAATTGCGGTTGAATACTCTCAATGATGTGATTGACCGTTTCATACTGGTGGAAGGCGACCGGACTTTTTCCAATGAAAAAAAGCCGCTCCATTTTACCAATGGCCGCGATTCACGGTTCGATCGTTTTATGGACAAGCTGACGGTGATCACTGTGACTGAGTGGCCGGAGTTCGAAACCGCCTGGACCAACGAAGCCTATCAGCGAAACTGCCTGATGGCCGGCCTTTCAAACTGTGATGACGATGATGTGATTGTTGTTTCCGACCTCGATGAGATTCCCTCTCCTTCAGCGGTTTTGGGATATAAGCCCGGCAGCGGCATCAAGGCGCTGGAACAGTATATGTTCTATTATGCCTTTAATAATTTGAATATGAAGGACACTTATTGGTATATGGGGAAAATTTTGGATTATCGAAGTCTTCGCCACGCCCTTGATAATGTGCCTATAAACAATATCCATAACCCTCTAGCCGACGATGGCACGACCACACCCACCAAAGTGAGACTTTATAAGACAACGGCGGAAGACACAATTAAAAATGGAGGCTGGCATTTCAGTTATTTGATGTCGCCGGAGCAGATATCACACAAGATTAAAATTTTTGCTCATCAGGAATTCAATTATCCTGAATTTACTGACGTCGATACAATCAAAAAGAGGGTAGCCGAAGGCCATGATCTATTCAGCCGGAGGGGAACGATCTTTGCCGCGGTGCCGCTTGATGATCGTTTTCCGCCTTACCTTCGCAGCAACAAAGACAGGTTTTCAGATTTCATTCTGCCCTATAACCCCTATAGATATTGGTCTTTGAAGATCAAAATTCAATTGAGAGCCACTATCCGGGGCTTTTATAAAAAGCTGGAAAAGAAAGTGAAAAAGATATTCCGGCCTTGGCGTAAATAAGGCTCTGACCGCCCCACCGCCAACTCGCCGCTGATGGGCCTGCTCCGCAAATAAAAAAGCCCCGCTGTCACGACTGACAGCGGGGCTTTTTTATTGGAATTATTCCATCAAATTACCCTGCGCATTTGGCCGGTCTTTCCGATAGAGTTCCTGGCCGCGCATGCTGTGGAATTTTTCGCGCATCTTCTGGAACATGGCGTATACCAGCGGTATCACCACAATGCCCAGTATTGAGGCGCTCAGCATGCCGCCAAAGACCGCCACCGACACGTTCTGGCGGCTCATGGCGCCAGGGCCGGTGGCCACGATCAGCGGAAGTAAGCCCGCCAGAAACGCGATGGAGGTCATCATGACCGCCCGGAACCTCAGGCGCGCCCCTTCGGTGGCCGCTTCTCTGATCTTCATGCCTTTTTCACGCGCCTCTTTGGCGAACTCCACGATAAGAATGGCGTTTTTACTGGCCAGCGCAATCAGCGTCACCAGGCCGATCTGAACGTAGATGCCCACTGCCTGGCCCGATATTTTAACGGCCAGCATGGCCCCGTAGATGGCCGCCGAAATCGACAGGATAACGCCAATGGGAATGGTCCAGCTTTCGTACAGGGCAACCAGAAAGAGGTAGGCGAACAGGAGCGACAGGGCAAAGAGATACGCCGTCTGGCCGGACGATTCCTTTTCCTGCAAGGTGCCTCCGGTCCATTCATAACCGTAGCCGCTGGGCAGTTGTTCTGAAACAGATTCCATGGCCACAATGGCCTCACCAGTGCCCAGGCCGGGTTTGGCGCTGCCCTGAATCTTGATGGCCCTGGTATTGTTGTAGCGGGTGATGTTGTGGGGGCCGGTGGTCATCCGGGCCTCTATCACCGATGACAGCGGCACCATGGCTCCCTCTTTGGAGCGGACATGGATGTTGTAGACGTCGTCGATGTTGCGCCGCATGTTTGGATCGGCCATGATATTGACCTGCCAGGTGCGGCCTTCGAGGTTGAAGTCGTTGACGTAATAGCTGCCCAGGAAGGACTGCATGGCCGAAAAAACGTCCGATACGGCCACACCCAGGGTCTGGGCCTTGTCGCGGTCCAGGGTCACTTTGATGACCGGGGTGGCGGTGTTAAAGAAGGTCATGACGTAGAGCATGCGCGGATCGCCCATGGCTCCGCCCATAACCTGAAAACCCACCTGCTCGAATTCCTTGAATGGGCGGCCTTCATAGTCCAGGAGCATGTATTCGAAGCCTCCCACCGAACCCAGGCCGATAATCGGCGGGAGGGTGAAGGAGCGGGCCGTGCCCTCGATGATGGTCGATAGGCGCATGTTGGCCTGATAGAGAATGCTCTCCATCGATTTATCCTTGGTGGTGCGCTTTTCATAATCTTCGAGCATGATGAACATAAACGCGGCGTTGTTCTGAACTGAATTGTTGATCAGGTTCATGCCCAGAACGACCATGGTGTTGCGCACGCCCGGTATTTCCCTGATCATGGCCTCAGCTTTCATGGCCACATTTTTGGTCTTGTCGAAGGAGGTGCCCTCGGGCGTGCCCAGCTGCACCAGAAGCGCGCCCATGTCTTCATCCGGGAGAAAACCGGTGGGGGTGAAGCGCATGACTCCGTAAGAGGTGGCCAGGAACACCACAACCAGCACCAGGCCGAAGATGGATCGTCTGAGAAGTATGCCCACCAGCCCCACATATTTATCGCGGAACTTGTTCATGAAATCCTGGAATTTGCGGACCACGAAGTTATGTTTGCGGCCGTGTTCATCCTTGAGGAAGACGGCGCAGAGGGCCGGGGAGAGAGTCAGGGCGTTGACGGCGGAAATGAAGGTGGCCACTGAAATGGTGACGGCGAACTGCTGATAGAGCTTGCCTGAAACGCCGGGGATGAAAGCCACCGGAGTGAACACCGACAGGAGCACCAGGGTGATGGCCACGATCGGGCTGGTGATTTCCTGCATGGCCTTGATGCTGGCTTCGCGTGGGGGCAGGTGTTCCTGCTCCATGACGCGCTCGACGTTTTCCACCACGACGATGGCGTCGTCAACCACGATGCCGATGGCCAGAACCATGGCCAGAAGGGAAATGGTATTAGCTGAAAAGTCGACAATCAGGAGAACCGCAAAAGTGCCCACCAGGGAGACTGGCACGGCGATCATGGGAATCAGGGTCGAGCGCCAGTTGCCCAGGAACAGGTACACCACGATGATGACCAGAATGAAGGCCACCACGATGGTGTGCTGCACTTCATAGATGGAGGCCTTGACGAAAGTGGTGGCGTCGAAAACGGTGTCGTAGGTCATGCCCGGCGGAAAGCGCTTGGACATCTCCTCAATGGTTTTATTGAGCTGATTGACCACGGCCACCGCGTTGGAGCCGGCCGACTGGCTGACCATGATGCCGGAAGATTCCTGGCCGTTGTAGAAACCGGAAACATCGTAAGATTCCTGGCCCAGTTTAACGTCGGCAATGTCCTTGAGCCGCAGAATGCCGCTCTCGCTGGTGCGGATGACCACATTTTCAAACTCTTCGGTCGTGGTCAGGCGGCCCTGAGCGTCCAGGCTGAAGTGCAGTTCCTGGTTGCCGTTGGTCGGCGGGGAACCCACCTCGCCAATGGCCGCCTGAATGTTCTGCTGGGAAAGGGCCTGGATCACGTCGGCCGGGGTCAGGTTCAGCTTGGCCATGCGGTTGACGTCCAGCCAGACGCGCATGCTGTAGGGGCTGCCGAAGTTGGTGACGTTGCCCACGCCGGGGATACGGGAAACCGTATCAACCACGTTGGAGGTCACCCAGTTGCTGAGGGTCAGTTTGTCGATGCTGTTGTCCGGTGAATAGAAGGAAAAGGCCTTCAGCATGCCGGAGGAGCTTTTATCCACGTCCACGCCGATGCGGGTAACTTCATCAGGCAGCGACGATTCCACCTTTTTCAGGCGGTTCTGGACGTTGACCATGTTCATGTCCGGGTCAGTGCCCAGTTCAAAAGTCACGGTCAGTTCATAGCTGCCGTTGCCCGATGACTGGCTGGACATGTACAGCATCTTGTCAACGCCGTTGACCGCCTCCTCAATGGGCTGGGCCACCGAGCTTTCCAGGGTCTCGGCGCTGGAACCGGGGTAGGTGGCCCGCACGTTGACCTGGGGCGGCACAATATCCGGGAACTGGGTCACCGGGATATTGAACAGAGCCAAAAGCCCCGCTATGCTGATGACCAGCGAAACCACCACCGCAAAGCGGGGTCTGTCGATGAATATTCGGGAAATCATTTATTTCCCCCATCCTCAGCTTTCGGCTGTTCGCCTTGGGGCAACTGGCCTTCGGCCGCCTGTGGTTCGGATATCTGTATCGCGGCTCCGGGGGTAAGAGTGGCTCCGCCGGACATTAAACCCTTTAGGATAAATTTTTCCCCTTCGGACAGACCCTCTTTAATGATGTAATCCTTGTCCAGCTCACCATCGAGGGTGACCCGCCGCATTTCGGTTACCATTTGCTGGCCGTCATCGCTCTGTTTGGGGAGATAGACGAAGTTTCCGTCAGTATCGGTCAGCACCGCTTCTTTGGGAACCAGGAGCCGCCGAGCCGGGTGGACCTTTTCAACGATAGCCGTCACAATCTGGTTGGGAACCAGAATTTTATCCGGGTTTTCAAATTTGGCCTTAAATTTGACTGTGTCTGTCATTGGGTTGACCAGCGGGGAGATGTAGCTAATTTTACCGATATGTGAATAAATGGCGCCATTGGAGAGGCGCAGCCGCACCTGCCAGTCGTCGGCGCTTTCCTGATTGGATATATCCGTGCCTTTGACTGAAGTTATGCTTTTATCCGAAACGCCAAAGGTAACCAGAATGGGGTCCAGTGAAACCACTTTGGCCAGAACGCCGCTGTCCGGGCCCAGAAGGCTGCCTTCGGAAAAGGGCGTGTCACTGATGCGCCCGTCAAAGGGGGCTTTGATGGAGGCGTAGCCAAGATTCAGCTTGGCTTCGGTCAGGCTGGCCTGAGCGCTCATGACCTCAGCTTTGGCCACCTCATAAGTGGCTTTGCTGCTGTCATAATCGCTCTTGGGCGAGGTTTTCTTTCTATAGAGGTCGCTGATGCGGTTGAAATCAAGAGTGGCCCGATCCAGCTGGGCCTGAGTCGAGATGACTTTGGCTTCGGCCGTATCCACCAGGGCCTGATATTGATCAGGCTCAATCTGGAACAGGATCTGATCCCGTTTGACCAGGTCACCGTCAGAGAAATTTTTGGAAATCAGAAAGCCGCTGACCCTGGCCAGAAGATCCACGCTGTTGTCCGCTTCCATCTGGGCCACATATTCCATGGAAGTGTTGACGTCCTTGGCCGTCACTTCGCCCAGGATCACCTGCTGCGGCGGCATGGCTATGGGCGGTGTGCCGCGCAGGAAACCGAAGACGATGAAGATCGCGGCCAGCGCGACAATGGCCACCGGTATGGCCACAAACAGAATCTTCATGTTTTTGGGAGTGTTTTTCGCAGGTTCCTTGTATTCTGGTTTTTTATAATCCGGCATCTTGTTTCCTTCCAAGGCGCTTAATTTGATTCGGGCGGCCGACGGGCGGTGTCCTGATGATTTTTCCTGCCGGGCAGCAAAAGCTTTTGCGCATAGACCGTTGACCGGTCAGTTGGCGCAACAACTTTTGACGCTCCGCAACAAAATCGAACCCGCCCGCGTCATGACTATAGTTTCCAACACTCCGAAGCTGTAAATACACAGCTTCTATTCAATTATTACATGTATACGCCATGACTATATGGAAGTCAACAAAAGATGATTAGGTTCGCGGCCTTTTCCGCTTCAGCCGCCTGGCTCTCTGACCGGCCTGGAAGGGGGGGGCGCTCCTGGCCTCACTGCCGCCCCAATACCGGTTTGAGGCTGGCTTTGATTTCTGAACGGCTGGCCTCAAAACCGCTTCGCCTGTGAAAAGGTGAAAAGACCGGACGGGTTTCATTCATTTTTTATGCATATTTTGTGGGTAGGGCGAAGTGGACCCATATATGCGGTATATAGTTGATCTTGGGACAAATATATGAATTCAATGGGGAATTTAAGTTGACTTCCGACTGTTAAAAAGAGTATTATAAATAATCGTATTTTAATATAATTTCGGCTTAATTAAGAATATAGATCACATAGAGGTATCGACATGATTTTGACCGGGCTTCGGGCGCGTTTGGCTTTATATCCCGGCCGCCACAAGCGATTTGGCGAAGAGCCGCCGGCCGGCTCCGCCACTGGCGCGAAAGGTTTTGCGGCCGCGCATAAGGTTATGCCGAAGCTTTGGGTAAATGGCAGGAGGACTGTGATGACGCGATTGAAAATCATGGCGACGGCGGCCCTGGCCCTGTTGCTGATGGGCACGACTCTTGAGGCGCAGTCGCCGGAAGGGGCGGCCCAGCCTTATGTTATTCAAAGTGGGGACAGCCTTTCGGGCATTTCCAAAAAGTTTTACGGCAAAACCGGTCTTGGGCAGAAGCTGTGGCAGGCCAACCGCAATCTGGTCTCTCACCCCGATAAGCTGACCCCTGGCGACACCATCTATATCTTCCCTGAATCAACCCTGAGCGCTAAAAAAACGACCCTTGTGCCTCCGCCGCCGCAGGGTAATCAGCCTGCTCCCCTTTATGATCATGGCCAGGTCCTGGACATAAGCTTTCCCAAATATTTCAATTTTGTGGCCGACGGGCGCGGACTTGGCGGTTCGGGTTCCATCAGGGTCAAGGTCAGAAAAGCTGATCCGCAGAGCGGAGCCGTTCAGGAGGCTATTTATGAAGTTCGAGACGTGGGCGAGATCATTGCCTCCAGCGAGCGCGGCGGCCTGATTTACGGGGATGGAGCGGACAAGGCCTCTGTGGTCGGAAGAACCCTGATGAGCACCAATGATGAAGTCATGGTGCGCTTTACTGAGGATTTGGCCAAAATTCTGGATTCGGACACTTATGGCGATTCCGATCCTTATTTCCGGGAATTTCCCATTTACGGCACCGCCGGAACTGTTCGTGAAGCCACCAGGAACCGGGTGGATAAGTTCAGTTCGGTGGGCGAATTGTATACATATAAAGGTAAACTGACGGTTGTGGCCCGGGTGGAAGGGCTGGCCCCGATCAGCAAAAAGAACACGACCGCCCTGAAGAAGAAGAAAAAAGATCAGAATCAGGATGTCGAGCCGGTCAGCTATGTGGCGCGCATCACTTATACTGAAGACGCCGTTGGGCTGACCGACCGGGTGTTCCTGTTCTATCCACTGGAGCCCGGACCTGAAAGACAGTTGGACCCGCCCTTCGTGGAGCCGGCTGGAACCTATAACTCGCTTGGCAATTGAAGAGGATAGCACCATGTTCAAACGCATATTGCCATTGATGATTCTCGCTTCGCTAGTGGCGGCCTCAGGCTGCGGCGCGCCGGCCAAGGTAACGACGCCCTTGCAGCCGGTCTGCTCCAGCGGCACTTTCAGCAAAACCAGCTTGGGCGGCGTTCCTTACAACCGTCTGGACAAGGCCGCCTGTGCCAGAGCCATCGAGCCTTTCGACATATCCATCTGGATTGAATCGCCCTACAATTCCCGAAAAATGCGCGGGAGAAACCAGGTGCTGCTAGGCTGCAAGCCCTTGACCTCCACGGTTGACGATTGCGACTATTGCGGCATTCCAGGCCATTCAGCCACCGCCATGCTCAATTTCGACCCCACCGGCTTCCCGGACGACGCCCAGGTGCGGAGGGTGGTGTTGGCCGTGCATTCGCCGGACAATGCCGATCGGCTGGCCCAGGCTCAGCTTCGCGGCCGCCTGAATGTGGGGGACGAACTTCAGAGTCTCGGCAGTCCGCGTGAGATAGTGACCCGCGGCAGCAATGAGCAGGGATGGGTTTTGTTCGACATCTCCCTTTTTGGGGCCAGGGCCATCAGTGAGCGGCGGAACTCGATTTATTTCGAGCTGTCCATGCCCTGCCAGACTCCGGCTGACAACTCCGTCACCATGAGCCTTCTCAAAAATGAGGCCCGGCTGATAGTGGAGTATTACTAAAGTTCTTTGCGGACTCACTGCGGATATCCGCCTCCGGCGGATGCGGCAGTTTCTCGTAAACGCATGGTTTTCATCCAGTTGACTCCAGGTGGAGAATTATGAAACGCTTGCCCATTTTTTTTCTGATGTTTATGGCTTTCTGCGGCACCGCTATGGCCCAGAAAGCGGACCCTGAGAAAACCCTGGCCCGCCAGCTGGTGGCCGACCAAGGGCTCTTTTTCGCCCTGGCCCAGGGTGATGTGCCCACAATGATCACCCTTCGTGACCAGGGGGCTGATCCCAACATTACCCTGACCCGCCTTGGGCTTAAAGTCAAGGATGTCTTTGGCGGCGACATGCCGATTCTCAAACAGCCTTTCGACCCCACCGGCTGGCCCATTCTCCATTGGGCGGTTTATCTTGACAATATTGAGGCCGCTAAGCTTCTGCTCCGTTCCGGCGCACGGGTCAACGCGCCTGACGTCTATGGCGCCACGGCCCTGCATTGGGCGGCCTGGAACGGCAGCCACAGCACCGGCAAGCTCCTTCTGAACAACGGAGCCAACTGCCGGGCAGCCGATATCAAGGGGCGCACTCCCAAAGACTGGGCCATAATGATGGGCCAGAGCGATATGATACGCCTGTTGGATGGCCGCACCTGCCGTCCGGCCCCGATCAAGGATTCTGACCGTGACGGCGTGCCGGATGATCGTGACCTCTGCCCGGACACTCCTTTTGGCGCTCCGGTTGATGATCGCGGCTGCTGGGTGGTGGCTTATGCCAACTTCTTTGACTTCGACAAATCCATCGTCAAGCCGGAATACCTGCCCCATCTGGCGGATGCGGCCGTGGTGCTGAACAATTATCCCGACCTGAACGTCTCGCTTCAGGGGCATACCGATTCCATCGGCACTGATGATTACAACATGAAGCTGGGCATGCGCCGGGCCGAAGCCGTGCGTGAGGTTCTGGTTCGCAACGGGGTGGCCGCGGCCCGCCTTGGCCTGACCTCCCTGGGAGAATCAATGCCCATAGCCGACAATTCCTCCGCCAGTGGCCGGGCGCGCAACCGGCGGGTGGAAATTCATGTGGCCCAGCAGCCTGGCACGCCGGCGCCGCCCATCGTTTCACCGCAGTTCTAAAGGTAGATTTTTTTACCTGACTTTACAGAGTTCGCCGGGCCGGGATTATCACTCCTGGCCCGGCGAATCGCTTTTGCGATGTAAGAGTGTTGCCCTTCGGCCATAGGCAAGCACATCGTCCGCCTTATAATTATGGGACTGAGTTGACCCGCCTTCCAGTCGCCGCTTGGCCAGGCTACAGCCTTTAAGAAAGCCGACCAGGCAGCCGCCGGAAGAAATGTTTTTGCCCGGTTCCGTGACTAAAGACCCCCCGGAACGGAGCCGGGCAAAAATATTTCCTCCGGCGGCGGTCACCTGCTTTTTCGTCATGTTAATATTCACTGGCTACCAAGGGGTAACACTCCTCAATATAATAATAGCCGCCGTTTTTCACTATCGTGGGAAAGTGATATCCAGACCCGCCCCGTGCGGTCACACACCACACACAAAATTCTTGCTAACGGGATGCAAATAGACTAAAATATATGTTTATGTCATATACAGGCGTTATATCGCCGGAATATCGTCACTACAAAACATTTAAAGAGGTGTGAAATGGCCGCTAAAAAGGCTGTCAATCTGTCCAAGCTTACCTTCAACGAACTGAAAGACAAGGCCAAAGATATCGACGGCATCAAGAGCATGAACCGCTTTGAAATCACCATGGCCGTCAAAAAGGCTGAAAATCAGGCTGTCGGGGCTGAAGAAGCCAATCCCCGCGCCATCAAGCCGGAAATCAACAGCCTGAAAGCCAAGCTGGCTGAAACCGATAAAAAGGATAAAAAGGCCCGCAAGGATTTGCGCAAGGCCGTGGTCAAGCTGAAGAGAAACAGCCGCAAATATCTATAATCAATGCCTCTTTTGGCGGTCATTAACGGCCGGTCTGATGTGGCGCGCTGCCGGTTCGGCTGGCCCGGCGCTTCATCGTCCGGCCCTTTATATTGTTTGGGTGATTTATGGATAAACAATCGGCAATTACTTTGATGGAAAAATACCTGGAATCAATGGCGCTCAGGCGGCACAGTCTGGCTTCAGGCGCTGTAATGGAAGCTCTGGCCCTGCGGCTCGGCAAACCGGCTGAAGAGGTCGAGAGGTGGAGTATTCTGGGGATAGTCCATGATCTGGACTATGGTGAAACCGAGGCGACCCCGGAGCTGCATGGCTTGAAGAGTGTTGAACTTCTGGCCGGGCAGGGGTTCACTGAAGAGGAGTTGAACGCGGTCAAGCGACACAACGCCGAGGCTCTGGGGCTCGAGCGGGAGACGGAGCTTGATTTCGCCCTGACCTGTGGTGAAGTCGTGACTGGTATGATTGCGGCCGCTTCCATGGTTCAGCCGGACAAGAAGATCGCCAGCGTCAAACCGTCTTCAGTGGCCAAGAAAATGAAAGACAAAGCCTTTGCCCGGAGTGTGAACCGGGATCATATCAGGCTGTGCGAAAAAATAGGGCTGCCCCTGGCTGATTTCATTGCCCTGGCCGTGGAGGCCATGACCGCCCAGGAGGCGCAGTCGGAAAACTGAGAGGTGTAGTTGATGAGCGTTGTCTTTAATCGTATTTTGCTCTTGGCTTGTGTCTGTGCTTCGCTTGTTCTGACTGGCTGCCTTGGCAAGGACATGACTGCCGAGATCGGGCCGCAGGTTGATATGGATGTCGCTGAAAGAGCGCCTGGCAGCCTGGATTTCGACGTGATTGATTATCGCTGGTCTTATTTCAACGACGGTGCGCATATCCGCATAAAGGGTACGGCCAGGAACAATTCCACCGCGGCCTATCAGTCGGTAACCCTTCAGGGAGTTTTGTACGACCAGAAGGGGAGGCTGGTGGCTCATGGTACCTCCTATCTTGCGCCCACATATCTCAAGCCCGGCGCGACGGGTGATTTTGAGATTGTGGGCATTGCGGCCCGCCGCAGCGGAGTCACCAACACACGTCTGGTGACCAACTGCCGGACTACCGGATACTAGTGCGTGGCCCGCACGGGGCTGGGTCTTGGGACGGTTTCCCCCTGTGTTGGTTTTGGCGGCCATCATCGTATTAAGAGCGTTACCCCCTCCGCTAAAGATGCGGCGACAGACCAGAGGGGAACGCTCTTAATACGTTGATGGCCGCCAAATACCTATTACGGGAAAAGCTCACCTAGACATGGGGTCCGGGCCCTGCCCGGCGGGGGGGGTTGCCATATGGGGGATTCTGTGTTAAAAATATTAGAACAGCTCGATATATAGTGGGTGTTTTTCTAGAGTTAATAAGTTGTAATATCGCTTAATCCCTAATAATGTTTCAACATCCTTTTCATGGCCGAGCCTGAGCTATTGCGGGCGGTGCTTAATGATGTTGTTTTGGTGACATGCATTATTATGGAAACTCATGGTTTAAGTTATATTGACGCGCACTGTCGGCCGCCTGTTCAGGGCATGTTGATCGTGTGCGGGTATAAATATGATTATTCGACCCCGGCGGGGTCGGGTTGTGCCCCCAACAACAACCAGCCGGAGATGAGACTTGAAATCGAACAAAATCAGAATTTGTATTATGCCCGTAGGCTGCGGCAAGGTTAGAAACCTCAATATCAGCCGTTGGGTTATTCCTGCCCTGGCCGTGACGGTTTTAGGCCTCATTGGCGGACTTTCAGTTTTTTCCTGGCATAGCCACCAAATAATGTCCAGCTATGTCGACCGATCGGCTGAACTGGAATCCCTCCGGTTCACCAACGCCTCCCAGGAGGCCCAACTGGATGTTTTCGCTGAACGTGTGGCCTCCCTGGATAATCAGCTCACCCTCCTTAAAAATCATGAGACAGAACTGGCCGAACTTACCTCTGAATTCAATAAACAGCTTGGTCTGGACCCGGATACTCCCTTAGTGGAGCTTCTGCCCCATCTTAACGCCACAGTGGCCTGGGCCATCGATAACACCAACGGCGTGGGTGGCTCCGAGCAATTGGCCAGCGCCTTGGGCGCCACTGTCGCCGGCACTTCACGCGATATTATTAAAGGCATGCACCGGGACATCGACCGCCTGATGATGGAGGCCGACGACACCGAGCACTATATCACATCATTGAAAGATGGCCTATCGGGCGCCCGTTCCGTCCTGGCCTCAACCCCCACCATGCTGCCCCTGGATCGCCGGATTTCAGCCGAATTCGGGCGGCGCAAAAATCCCTTCGGCGGCTCATCAGTGGAAATGCATCGCGGACTGGATATTCCGGCTCCCATTGGCACAGTGGTGCGTGCTCCGGCTGACGGCACTGTTCTTTCAGTCACTCAGGCCGGAGGCTACGGCCTTCTGGTGACCATTGACCACGGCTATGGGCTGGTTACCCGTTATGCCCACCTTTCGAAATCACTCGTTGAAGCCGGAACCGATATCAGCCGCGGCCAGCCCATTGCCCGCACCGGCAACAGCGGGCGTTCCACCGGTCCCCATCTCCATTATGAAACCGTGCTCGGCGGGGTGGCTGTCGATCCCATGCGGATGCTGCCGACCAGGACGGCCAGGAATATCGAGGTTTCTGACGACGGGGTGGCTCTCGACTGATTTACGGCGCATCAATATCCTTGACCCGGAAAGCTGTTCGGGTTACAATATTTTTTTCAAGAACCCCGAATATATCGGGGTTCAATTTTGCCGGAGACCCTCATTTATGGGCTGGTCTCAGCTCGCGGGTAGGATATGAAATCACTTATCAGAAAGATGTTCGGCACAGCCAACGATCGAGAAATAAAACGTTATTGCGAAATCGTCGACAGAATCAACCTTCTGGAACCGAAGATGCGCGCCCTTTCCGACGTGGCTCTGGCCGGCCAGACCGAGCATTTCAAGGAACGGCTGGCTAAAGGCGAGCCGCTCAATGATATTTTGCCCGAAGCCTTTGCCACTGTGCGTGAGGCCGGGGCGAGGGTGCTGGGGCAGCGGCATTTCGATGTGCAGCTCATGGGCGGCCTGGCCCTGCATGAGGGCAAAATCGCGGAAATGAAAACCGGCGAAGGTAAAACCCTGTCGGCTACCCTTCCGGTCTATACCAACGCCCTGACCGGGCGCGGTGTTCATGTGGTTACGGTCAACGATTATCTGGCCCGCCGTGACGCGGGCTGGATGGGGCAGCTCTATAATTTCCTGGGCCTTTCGGTCGGAGTCATCATCCACGGTTTAAGTGACCGGGAACGCCGCGAAAGCTATCTGGCCGACGTCACCTATGGCACCAATAACGAGTTCGGCTTTGATTACCTTCGAGACAACATGAAATTCCGTCTTGAGGACTATGTTCAGCGCGAATTTCATTTCGCCATAGTCGATGAAGTCGACTCCATCCTCATCGATGAAGCCCGTACCCCTCTAATCATTTCCGGCCCGGCTGAAAAACCCACCGAACTTTACCTGCGCACCGACAAAGCCATACCCCAACTGGTCAAAGATGAAGATTATGTGGTGGATGAGAAGGCCCGTTCGGCCAATCTTACCGAGCCCGGCATCAGCAACGCTGAAAAGATTCTGGGGGTGAAAAACCTCTATGACCCGGCCAATATCGAACTTCTGCATCACCTGACCCAGGCCCTCAAAGCCCATACCCTTTTCCAGCGCGATAAGGATTATCTGGTCAGCCAGGATCGCAAGGTGGTTATCGTCGATGAATTCACCGGCCGCACCATGCCGGGCCGCCGCTATTCCGATGGTCTTCATCAGGCCCTGGAAGCCAAGGAACGGGTCAAGATCGAAAGCGAGAGCCAGACCCTGGCCTCCATCACCTTTCAGAATTTCTTCCGCATGTATGAAAAGCTGGCGGGCATGACCGGCACAGCTGACACTGAAGCGGCCGAATTCGCCAAAATATACAACCTGGAAGTCGTGGTCATTCCCACCCACCGCCGCATGATCCGCAATGATCACGCCGATGTGATTTACCGCACTTCCCGCGAAAAATACAATGCCGTAATTGAAGAGATTGAGGAACTGTATAAAAAGGGGCAGCCTGTTCTGGTCGGCACTATTTCCATTCACCATTCGGAACAGATTTCCGAAATGCTGAAAAAGAAACGCATCCCGCACAGCGTCCTGAACGCCAAGCATCATGAGCAGGAGGCCCAGATCGTCTCCCAGGCCGGTCAGAAAAACGCGGTGACCATCTCCACCAATATGGCCGGCCGCGGCACTGACATCGTTCTCGGCCCCGGCGTTCCTGAACTGGGCGGCCTCTTTATCCTTGGCACCGAGCGTCACGAATCGCGCCGCATTGACAACCAGCTTCGCGGCCGCAGCGGACGCCAGGGCGATCCGGGCGAATCCCGTTTCTATCTTTCACTCGAAGACGACCTCATGCGCATCTTCGGCGGCGACCGCTTCAAGGGCATTATGGAGCGTCTGGGCATGACTGAAGGTGTCCCCTTGGAGGCCCGCCTCATAACGCGCGGCATTGAAAACGCCCAGAAGCAGGTTGAAAACCATAACTTTGAAATCCGCAAGCATCTTCTGGAATACGACGACGTGATGAACAAGCAGCGTGAGGTTGTCTACAGCAGCCGCCGCCGCATTCTGGCCGGTGAGAACCTTGACGATGAAATCAACAACATGCTGGAACAGCAGGTGCTTAAAATAGTTGATCAGCATGCCAGTTCCAAAACGGACCCGGAAGATTGGGATTGGCCCGCTTTCTCAGCCGATATCTTCCGCTATTTTGCCCTGACCCTTAAAATAGAGGACTTTGAAGATCTCAACCCGGACGCCATAGCCCAGAAAATCTACGACCTGGCCAAAGCGGCCCAGGAAGCCCGCCATGAGGCCTTGAGCAATGACATGTCGGCCGACCTGACCCGCTGGCTGATGCTCAATTCCCTGGACAGCCAGTGGAAAGACCACCTTCTATCCATGGATCGCCTCAAAGACGGCATTGGCTTGCGTGGCTATGCCCAGCGCGATCCTCTACGCGAATACCAGCGTGAGGGCTTTGACATGTTCCAGGAAATGCTGGGCCGGGTCCGGGCCGACTCGATAGGGCTGATCTCGCATGTCCAGATCCGCCACGAAGATGAAGTGCAAAGCCTGGCCCCAAAAGAATCCAAGCAGCCCATAACCCTCTCTCACCGCGGCGAAGAAGAGCCCCAGAAGGCCCAGCCCGAAACGCGTGACCAGCCCAAAATAGGCCGCAACGACCCCTGTCCCTGCGGCTCCGGCAAAAAATATAAACAGTGCTGTGGCAATAAAGAGTAAGGCAGAAGAGAAGAAGGGGGCGTTGCCCCTCCACCCCACAAGGGAGCAAGGCCCCCTTGACCCCCACCGCAATTCCTGAGAAGGAATTGCGGTTTTTCGTTTTGTGGCGGCAAAGGTAAAACCCGGAAGGGGGAGCGGAAAAATTTCCTTAAGACGCTCGTGATTTTCTCTGATCCCGGCCGGGTGGCTTCACTGACGATTGATTCTTCAGTGTCCGTCCGGGGAGCAAAATCACGAGCGTCTACGGAAAATTTTCCGCTCCCCCTTCCTGGTCGTCATAGGCGGTTTGGGGCCATTGCTGTTGCGTCAACCGGGGCAAACGCGTTTCTAATTCTTCAGACAGCACGCCAAAAAAGCAGGAGGCTGGCGCTGAAACAATGGTGAACGATGCCTTTCGTAAAAAATTTTCAGCCCCAGCCTCCGGTCCTATCGCAACCATGACCGCACGCCGAGTTGGGGTCAAGGGGGCTGCCTTTCCCAGAAAACCCCCTTGCGGGGTGGAGGGGCAGAGCCCTTCTCTTCATCTTCACCGCTCGTTGATTATGTCCACCATAATCGCCACTATTTTGGCGTCAAACTGGGTTCCAGCCCCACGCCGGAGTTCCGCGATAATAACGTCCTGGGGGAGCCCTTTGCGGTAGGGGCGGTCAGAGTTCATGGCGTCATAAGAGTCGGCCACGCAGATGATGCGCGCGAAAAGCGGGATTTCCTCCGCTTTCAGGCCTTCGCAATAACCCTTGCCGTCATAACGCTCATGGTGATATTTGGCGCCGGTGGCTATGTCTTTTACCACTGTGATGCTTTTCAGGATTTCACCGCCCACCCGCACATGATTCTTCATTTTCATGTATTCTCCATCAGTCAGCGCGGCCTGTTTGTTCAGGATCTGATCCTCCAGACCGACCTTGCCGATGTCATGCAGGAGCGCGGTATAATAGAGATCCTCCAGTTGCTTTTCCGAAAAATGCATGCGCCGGGCAATGGCCATTGAATACTCGGCCACCCGGTGGGAGTGACCGGCAGTATAGCGGTCTTTGGCGTCGATAGTGTCGGCAATGGCCTTGATGGCCTGCTGGGTGATGTCGCGATATTCCTGCTGCTTTTTTAATATAGCCCGCGTCTTGTGGATATTGTACAAATAGCCGCCAAGCACGGCCAGACCTATGACCAGCGCACCCAGCCCCACCCGAACTATCGGCCGCTCCATAAAATGCGGCTGTTTCACCACCGACAGGGCCACCGTCTGGCTTTCAATACCGTCCTTGTTTACCCCGCTTACCTCAAATACATATTCGCCGCCGGGGAGGTTAGTGTAGCTGACGGTGGTGGTCACCTCCGTGGGCAGCGTTTCCGGGTTTTTGTCAAAACCTTTCAAAAATACAGTGGCACTGTTGCCGGTGGCAGCCGTGAAACTAAGAAGGGAAAAGGTGATGTTCAGACGGTTGGTGTCTGATGACAGAACCAGGGAGGCTGGATGATCGTGAACCTGGCCGTCGACCTCCACCTGGGAAATGAGCAGTTTGGGTATGGTCAGGTTGCGGTAGACGTCGTCCGTATCAATGGACAGCACCCCCTTGGTGCAGGAGATATAGAGCGTGCCGTCAGGGGCCATGTAGTTCCAGGAGTTGGCGGTCAGAGGGTAAGTCAGGCCGTCGCGCCGCTGGAATTTTTCGACTTCCAGTGGATCGCCTGATAAGAGATTGGAGCGGAGCCCGCTGATGATGCCGCCGGAGCCAAGCAGCCAGATGCCCTCCTGATCGACCATCTGGATGTCATAGATATTGGCGGCGGCCGAACCAAGCTTGTCTATGTTCCTGATGCCATTCTCATCCATGAAGTTCAGGCCGTTGCCGGTCGAAATCCAGACTCCGCCGAATTCCGGGTCCGCCGCCATGCGCAGGATTACACTTGAGGAAAGGCCGTCGCGCTCGGAATAGACACTGACCTCGTCACCTTCAAGGCGGTAGATGCCGCCGCCGTCACTGCCGGCGTAGATGACTCCGTTCTCATCCTCATAGAGGCTCAGGATGACCGGATTGGTCAGGCCTTCCTGGCGGCCGTAGCTCCGCACCACCTGCCCGTCGCGCACTATCGCCACCCCTAAGGACCCGCCGGCGATGACGCCGCCGAACCGGGAGGGGATGACGCATCTGACCTTGTCGCGCAGCGGCCCGTCATTGATGGAATCGAAGCTGCCGTCCGGCCGGTAGATGATCAGGCCTTTGCCGGTATAGGTGCAGATCCACAAATTGCCCTGGCCGTCCGCCAGGAGGCTGCGGAGGCGCGTCCCCCTCAGATAGTCGGTGAGCGGAGTCTGGATCAGCATATACCGATGATCCATAATGAACAACCCCTCATCGGTGGCGATGAACAGGTCGCCGTTATACATATGGGTGGCGTTGACCGTCATTTCCGGCAGCCGGGCCCGCTGGCTGACCTGGACGAACTTCGAGCGGGTCACCTCCAGGACGCCGTGACGGGAGGACGCAAACCACAGATTGCCCTCATAATCCTCAATCATGTTTTCAATTGAGGCGGAAATGAGCGTGCCGGGCACAGGAAAGAACTGATTATCCTCGAAAAAGCCGATGCCGGTGTCTGAGGAAACCCAAATCCGGCCGGCGCTGTCCTGATTGAAACTGTTTATGGTCGAGCAGTCGCCCGTATCCACCAGACGATAAGCGCCGCTGGGGCTGATGATGACGGCCCTGGTATCAGTGGAACCAAGGTAGATATCGCCCGCGCTGGATTGGAATACGGAATTGATGATCAGTTCATTAAAATGGCGCGGAGCAAATTCATGGGTAACCTGGCTGTCCCGCACCACCAGCACAGCGCCGTTATTGAGGACGCACCAAAGTTCATCTTCACTGCTGACCATGATATCTATGGCCAGAAATTCTTCCCGCCCTTCAACCTTCAGCGGCTCCACTTCCAGTTCCGGGGAAATCCTGACCACGCCGAACACGGTGGAAGCATAGATATTGCCCTGACTGTCTTCAGCCACCGCCCGCACTGAGCTTGAAGATAAGCCCTCTTCAATGCTGAATATCGATATTTTACCCTTATCCATAAGAACCAGACCGGCGTTGTTGGTGCCGACCCAGAGCCTTTGCCGGGAATCTTCGTAAAGAGCGGTAATGCTGACCGACGGGAAACCGTCACCTTCAAGGCTGAAGAATTTGGTCATCCGGCCGTCATACCTGAACAGGCCGTCATAGCTGGCGATCCAGATATATCCGTCACGCGTCTGGAGAACCTGATTGGCCTGAACAATTGGTATCGGTCCGTTGAGATCGTAGACAGTTTGGGTATTTCTGGCCATGAAATCATAATTGGCGTTAGAAAAAGCGGGATACAGCGTGAGAAAGAAAAAAATCTTCCACATCAGCATGAGATGTTTCATACATAGCCTCTAAAACAGCGGACAAGTAACAACAAGGTTGTTTATATCAGGGGATTGGCCATCCGGAAAGGCGGGGGGAAACCACTTCAGCTTCAAATGGAAATTTAAAAAATAGCCTTCTCATACGGAGGACCGGATGAGCCTAAAAAAATTTCAATTAAAACATTAGAACGCCAATCGTCAGTTTTTGACATACCGTAAATATTACCGGCTATCTCCCTGGTAAAAACTCGCGTTTATTTTGTATCTATTACGTAAACTCTGAAATACATAATCTCGAATTATAACACGGAGGTGAAAAAAAAACCATGGTAATTTAATCATATCGGCCGGAGCGCTTGTAAGAGGCGGCCGACTTTGGTATTCTGATTGAAAACTTGCGGGATTTTTAGATGAAAATAAAACTTGCGGAATCTCTTGGGTATTGCCTGGGCGTACGCCGGGCCATGAACATGGCTTTCAGGCACCTGTCCAGGCGCGGGGAAAAGGTCTTCAGCCACGGGGAATTGATTCATAACAATCCCGCGCTGGAACTGTTAACGGAAAAAGGGCTGAAAATATGGAACGGGGAAACCAGCGGAGCCATTATAGTCAGGGCCCATGGCCTGCCGCCGGAACAACTTCAGGCTTTAAAACGTACCGATCTGACCATCAGCGACGCCACCTGCCCCCGAGTGCTGAAGGTTCAGAACCTGGTGGCCAGGGAAGCCGGGAGCGGCCGTGACGTCATCATCTGGGGCGGAGCCAATCACCCGGAGGTGATCGGCCTGGTGGGCCATTCGCTGGGCCGGGGATATGTGGTGAAAGACGCGGCGGAGGTGGCGAAGCTGCCGCAATTCGAACGGGTGCTTCTGGTCTCCCAGACCACGCAGGATCTGGAACAGTGGCCGGAGATTGAAGCGGCCGTGCTGGCCCGCTGGCCGGAGGCCATGATCAGAAATACCATCTGTGAAGCCACCGTGGCCCGTCAGGGCGACGTGCGCCAACTGGTGGAGGAGGTGGACGCCCTTCTCATTATAGGCGGCAAGACCAGCGGCAACACAGCCCGTCTGGCCGGCATAGGCCGCCGGAAGGGTCTCAAGACCCTTTTGGCCGAAACAGTGGATGACCTGGAGCCGGACTGGTTCCAGGGCGTAAAGACGCTGGGCATAGCGGCCGGGGCTTCGACCTCCAACTGGCAGATCGGCCAGATACTTGAAGCCGTCCGCACCATGACCCGCCCCAAAGGCAGCTTCCTGCCGCGCCTTATGCGGGCCCTGGTCCTTTCAAACATTTACGCGGCCCTCGGCATGGCCGGGCTGAGCCAGTGCGCGGCCCTCTTAATGGGTTTGCCGCTGGAGCCGTTTATTTTCAGCTTTTTCTTTTTCCAAGTGATATCCATACACCTTTTACGCGATTTCACCAAGGGCCAGACCGTTAAATTCAACGATCCAGACCGCCAGTATTTCATGACCAAATACCGGCGGCCTCTGATAGTCTTCGGGGCGCTCAGCTTTGTCATGGCCGCTCTGGGCGCGGCCACCGGCGGAACGGGACTGACGTTCCTGATGGGAATAATGTGGCTGACCACCCTGATATACCAATTCGCTCCACGCCCCCGCGGCTATGAAGACTGGAACATCGCCCGTCTGCTGGTCAAGCCGGCCGTTCTGGCAGCCGGCTGGGGGGCGGCCCTGGTTGGAGCGGCGGGTCTGTTTAATATGTCTCCAGATATGAAAATATCCGCGCTCACAGCCCTGTCGGCTCTGGTGGCCATATCAGGCCACATCTTCTCGCTGGTGATCATGGGCGACGTGCTGGGCGCTCAGGGCGATCAAATCTTCGGCCGTCCTTCATTGCCGATTATCCTGGGGGAAAAGAGAACCAAGAACGCCCTGAAATTAATATTCATCATCTGGACCGCCTGGCTGGCCGTCAGTGGTTTCTCAGGCGCTTTGCCGCCACTGGCCTTTTTGATGATCATCAGCGGTCCGCTTTATTGCCTGGCCCTTTTGAAGCCTCTCTTCCGCAGCCCCTATGGCTATCTGTTCGAAGCAGCCATGTATGGTCAGCTTATTTTGACCTTGGCCTGGGTTTTGGTATGGGCAGCTTGAAAACCGGCCCCTTGGTATCCGTCATAATCCCCACCTACAACCGGGCAGCAACCATTGAAAGGGCGGTCCGGTCAGTGCTTGACCAGGACTATGTCCCCTTGGAGCTGATTGTGGTGGATGACGGCGGGGCCGATGAAACCCCGGGCCTACTGGCCGCTCTGGCCACGGACCCACGCCTGACCGTCCTGCGCCAAGACAACCGTGGAGTGAGCGCGGCCCGCAATCTCGGCATAAAATCATCCCAAGGCCCGCTGCTCTGTTTTCTCGACAGCGATGATGAATGGCTGCCTGGCAAGCTGGCCGCCCAAGTCGAGTTTATGGCCGCCAATCCGCTTTCGCCGCTGGTTCAGACCCAGGAACGCTGGATTAGAAACGGCCGACGGGTCAATCCCGGCCGCAAGCACCTCAAACGGGCCGGAGATATTTTTCTGGATTCGGTCAAGCTCTGCCTCATCAGCCCTTCGGCCGTCATGCTGCGGCGTTCCCTTCTGGACGAGGTCGGCCTCTTCGACGAAACGCTCCCGGCGGCCGAAGATTATGACCTGTGGCTGAGAATACTGCGGCTCCATCCGGCCGGGCTCATCGACCGCGAGCTGGTCATCCGTTATGGCGGCCACCCCGATCAACTTTCTGCCGGACATTCGCTGGACAAATACAGGGTGGCGGCTTTGGAGAAAATTCTGGGAGAAGATCTGACGCCGGAAAGAAAGCGGGCTGTATCAGAAGAGTTGGAGCGGCGGAAAGCCATCTATTTGGATGGGGCCGCCAAGAGGGAGGCCAGGGTACAGGCTGCGGGGGCGCAGCTGGAAAAAGTTGTGGAATAAAAAGGCAAATCCTGATAAATTTATATAAATAAGGTCTAATCCGTTTGGCTGAACTCGCCCCATAAGCTTTGAGTTAAATAAAGATGAGCAGTTCAAGGGAATGCCATATATTGGAATCCAGGAGGTTGTATGCCTATTTATCAGTGGAAGGGCATTGGAAGCAGCGGCAAAAAACGCAAAGGCAAGCTTGAGGCGCCCGATGAAAGACAGGTTGAAAATTTTCTAAAGCGGCTGAGGATCAGCGAATACACCATCAAGGAAGCGCCTAAGGATATCGTTCTCTTCAAGCCCAAGGTGAAGCCCAAAGACGTGATGATCTTCACCCGCCAGTTCTCCACCCTAATCGACGCCGGTCTTCCGCTGGTTCAAAGCCTGAAGGTTCTTGGGGATCAGACCGACAATGACACCTTTAAAAAAGCCCTCAGGGAGGTCAACGGCTCAGTGCAGTCCGGCAGCACCCTCTCTGATTCCATGCGCAAATACCCCCGCATGTTTGACGAGCTTTACTGCAACCTCATCGCCGCCGGTGAAGCGGCCGGTATTCTTGACAGCATTCTCAAGCGGCTGGCCGAATACATTGAAAAATCCGAAAGGCTCAAACGCAAAGTCAAGGGCGCGATGATCTATCCGGCCGTGGTTATGTTCGTGGCCGTCTGCGTTATTGCCGTTATCATGGTCTGGGTTATTCCGGTATTCAAAGAAGTTTTTGAGGGCATGGGCCGGGAATTGCCCGCCCTGACCGCCGCGGTCATTGACATGTCAGCCTTTATGTCCAATAACGCCTTGTGGATCTTCCTTGGCCTCATTGCTTTCGGCTTTGCCATGAGCCGGGTGGCGCGCACCGGTCCCGGACGCCTGGTTCTGGATATTCTGGCCTTGAAACTGCCGGTTTTCGGCGACATGATGCGCAAGATGGCGGTGGCCAAATTCAGCCGAACCCTGGCCACCATGCTCCAGGCGGGTGTTCCCATTATCGGCAGCCTTGATATTGTGGCCAGCACGGCCGGCAATAAAATTATCGAAGAGGCCATCATAGAATCGCGCATGGCCATAGCCGAGGGCCGATCACTGACCGATCCCTTTCTGGAATCAGGTGTCTTCCCCTCCATGGTTACCCAGATGATCGCGGTCGGCGAGGAATCTGGTGCATTGGACACCATGCTGGTAAAAGTCGCTGACTTCTACGATGAGGAAGTGGACGCGGCCGTGGATGCGGTTACCGCTCTGATTGAGCCCATGCTGATAATTTTTCTGGGCATTAGTATCGGCGTTCTGGTCATCGCCATGTATCTGCCGATCTTCTCCATGGGCGAAGGCATCGGCTGAGAATGGAAACACCGGCCGACGTCTCGCCGCGCGCGGTCCGAACTCCGCAGCAGCGCTGGTTGATGGGGCTCCGCCTCATCACCAGCACTTTCATACTTGTTTCACTATTCCTTCTGCGTTATCATGGATCAGCCAACGCCTTAAGCCTCCGCTGGTTTGAAAGCGGCCTGACAGTTATAGGTATTTACATCCTCCTGGCCGTCCTCCATTACCGATACCCTGTCTATCCGGGAGGGAGGGTGGCCGGTCAGGGTTTGCAAATCGTAAGCGATCTGGCCCTGGCCATTTGCATCACTCTGATCAGCGGAGGCGCGGAAAGCCCCTTCAACTTTCTGTTCCTGATCGCTATAATCAACAGCTCCTTCATGGGCGGAATCCGGCTGGCCCTGACCGTGGCCACTTTTTCCGCCGCCTTGTGGGGCATGATAATTTCCATTCAAAGCATAAATCTCCTTGATGATTGGTTTTCCTTCCCGGCAGTTTATGAAAAGGTTGAGTTTTCCGGCCGTCAGGTGGTCAACATTCTCATCAACACCGGGGCCTGTTATCTGGTGGCTGTCCTCAGCGGGCATCTGGCCGGCCAAATTATCCAGTCACGGCGCGACTTGGTGCAAAGCCAGGCCACTCTCGACCGGCTTTCCGATCTCAATGAAAGCATCGTAAAAAGCATAGATTCCGGCCTTATAACCACTGACACCCACGGTTTGATACTGAGCGTCAATCCTGCCGGGCTGGGCATACTCGGCCTCGGCTTCGACGAAGTTTACGGCCGCCCCTGGCAGATGTTTCTGCCCCAGCTGGAACATATCCTGCCGTTGTCCGCCCGCAGCCGCTTCACCTTTCGTGATTCAGTCAGTGGCCTGCGCTTTGAATATCTACGGGCAAAGGACAATGTCGAGCTGGTTCTGGAACTTGACGTCATGGCTCTAATGGACAAGGATAATGAAATATGGGGCCGTCTTCTGGTCCTGAAGGATTTCACCTCCCTGAACCGCATGGAAACGGAAGTGAAAAAGGCCGAACATCTGGCCGCCCTGGGTGAAATGGCCGCCGGTCTGGCCCATGAGGTGCGAACCCCGTTGGCCTCTATGAGCGGGGCCATAACCATGCTTCAGGGCAATTCCTACAGCCCGGAGGATCAGGAGCGACTGATGGCTATTATCGGCCGTGAAATGGAAAGGCTGACCAACCTTTCCAATGACTTTCTCTCCTTTGCCCGCCCTTCCCCTCCCGTGCCGCAGGCCTTTGACCTCAATGAGACAATCAGCGAACAGCTGAGAGTATTTGAATGTTCCCTGCCGGAGGGCCGGTCACTGATAACCAATCTTCAGCCTCTGCCCAATGTCTATTTCGACAGAGACAAGTTCATCCAGATACTCTGGAACCTTTTAAGCAACGCCCTGGAGGCGGGCGAGAAAAACTATACACTTCACATTACCATTGAAACAGGCCCGGACCCGGACCGGCCCGGCCAGGCATTGATGAAGATCAATGACAATGGCCCCGGTATTTCCAGCGAGATAATTGTAAAAATATTTGAGCCATTTTTCTCAACCAAAGCCAGAGGCGGCGGCTTGGGCCTACCGACGGTCAGCCGTCTGCTCCATGAAGGCGGCGGCAATATAACCGTGACCTCAACATATCAAAATGGCACAACGTTCACAGTATTCCTGCCTTTGGTTTAAATTAACACACCACAAAAAATTTAGTATGATATAATTTTCATGGCACATTTCTCACAATAAATTAAGTGCCCATGGGGAGGTTATCATGTTTTGCTGGCAATGTGAACAAACTAGAAACGGCACAGGCTGTGAAGCGGGGGGAGTTTGCGGCAAAAAGCCGGAAGTGGCCGATCTCCAGGATCTTCTGCGCCTGATTCTGACCGGCCTCAGCAAAGCCGCCCTGGCCGCCAGGGCCAAGGGCCATGTGGATAACGAGATTGACCGCTTTACCATAGGGGCAGTGTTCAGCACCATCACCAATGTTGATTTCGATCCGCCGCGTTTCCAGGAGCTGATCAACAAAGCGGCCGCCTATCGCGACCAGCTGAAGCAAAAAGCTGACATGCCCGAATGCGACTGTGAAGAAATGAACCTCAAACCGGCTGAGACTCTGGATAGTTTGATCAAACAGGCGGCCGACCACAGCGCCTACTGGCACAAAGATCTGCCGGAGGCGGCCACCCTGGGCTTGAGAGAAACCGCCGTCTATGGTCTGAAAGGCTTGTGTGCCTATGCCGATCACGCCTCGGTCCTGGGACAGGAAGACGAAAACCTGTTCAAGTTCGTTTATGAATGCCTGGCCGCAACCCGCGATAAGAGCCTGACCCTGGATGACTGGCTCGCCATGGCCCTGAAGGTAGGGGAAATGAACGTCCTGGCCATGAAGCTCCTCGATGACGGCAACACCGGCGCCTACGGCCACCCAGTGCCGACCAAAGTCCCCTTAGGCCCGAAAACGGGCAAGGCCATTGTAGTCAGCGGCCACGACCTCAAAGACTTGAAGATGCTTCTGGAGCAAACCAAGGGCAAGGGCATAAACATCTATACCCACGGTGAAATGCTGCCCACCCATGGTTATCCTGAGCTGAAAAAATACCCGCATTTCCACGGCCACTTCGGAACAGCCTGGCAGCACCAGACCGCTGAACTGCCGGAATTTCCCGGACCGGTGCTTTTCACCACCAACTGTATTCAGCGCCCTGGCCCGGCCACCGGCGACCGCACCTTTACCACCGGTCTGGTGGGGTGGCCCGGCATGCCCCAGATCAAGGCTGACTCCAAAGGGCATAAGGATTTTACGCCCATCATTGAAAAAGCCTTGTCAATGCCCGGCTATGATATGGATGAAGACAAGGGTGAGGTGATGGTCGGCTTTGGGCATAACGCCGTGCTTTCGGTGGCGGACAAGGTGGTGGAGCTGGTCAAGAGCGGCAAAATCAAGCGGTTCATTCTGGTGGGAGGCTGCGATGGGGCTAAGCCGGGCCGCAACTATTACACCGAGCTGGTGGATAAAGCGCCCCAGGATACGATAATCCTGACCCTGGCCTGCGGCAAGTTCCGCTTCTTCGATCACAAGCTGGGAGAATTTGAAGGACTGCCGCGTCTGTTGGACATCGGCCAGTGCAACGACGCCTATTCAGCCGTGATCATAGCCCAGGCTCTGGCTAAAGCTTTTGATTGTGAAATAAATGATCTGCCGTTGAGTCTGGTGCTGTCATGGTACGAACAGAAAGCCTGTGCAGTGCTGTTGTCGCTGCTCTATTTAGGCATTAAAAACATGCGCCTTGGGCCAACGCTACCAGCGTTTATCCACCCGGATGTTTTAAATGTTCTTCATGAGAAGCTGAATCTTACGCCCATTGGTACACCGGAAGACGATCTGAAAGCCATGTTCGCTCAGAGCTGACAGATGAAGAGAAGAGGGGGGCTCTGCCCCTCCACCCCGCAAGGGGGTTTTCTGGGAAAGGCAGCCCCCTTGACCCCAACTCGGCGTGCGGTCATGGTTGCGATAGGACCGGAGGCTGGGGCTGAAAATTTTTTACGAAAGGCATCGTTCACCATTGTTTCAGCGCCACAACTCGCTTCGAAGACGAAGCTCAGACAAGTGGCGCTGAAACAATGGTTCTCTACAGAAAATTTTCAGCCCCGGCCTCCTGCTTTTTTGGCGTGCTGTCTGAAGAATTAGAAACGCGTTTGCCCCGGTTGACGCAACAGCAATGGCCCCAAACCGCCGATGACGACCAGGAAGGGGGAGCGGAAAATTTTCCGTAGACGCTCGTGATTTTGCTCCCCGGACGGGCACTGAAGATTCAATCCTCGATGAAGCCACCCGGCCGGGATCAGAGAAAATCACGAGCGTCTTAAGGAAATTTTTCCGCTCCCCCTTCCGGGTTTTACCTTTGCCGCCACAAAACGAAAAACCGCAATTCCTCCGGAATTGCGGTGGGGTCAAGGGGTTAACCCCTTGTGGGGTGGAGGGAGGGGCAAGGCCCCCCCTCTTCTCTTTGAGAGCCTCTCCTACCTGAATTTCTTTTTCAGGTTTTTTCTAAACATGTGCCAGTCGTATTTTAAAAATACTAAGCGTGAGAAGATTTTTATCGACAGCTTTTTTATTGGCACGTCTATGTCGAATTTTCTTTTTACATCCAGAGTATCATGCGCCTGGCAGATTACCATCGGCCCTTTAAACGATATGTCTATCATCTTCATGCCTTCATCAGTCTTGACCAGGTTCCAGGGGTGCGGCGCACCGGAGGCCAGGCCGCAATCGTGGAGCTTGCCCACCGTTTCCGCCAGACCCGTTATCCAGGGGCCTGAAGAGGGCGGATCGCCTTTCAGCACTTCGCCTTCTATGAACTCCGTTATCAGATAGCTGTCGATGCAATACTGGTAACCGATGAATTTCTCGGCTATCAGGTAGGCCTCGGGAATTATCGTGCAGCCATTGTCAATGGCCTTTCGGGTTTCACGCATCAGGCGTGAGAACGCCGTGCCGCTTATCAAATCCCAGATATGGCGCTTTCTTCTCTCCGGCGGCTGGTGAATCCTTTTGAAAATGAACTTTCGTCCCAGGGCTTCGACCAAATAGGTCTCGCGGGCTGGATAGTCGCCTTTAGCCAGGCATTTCATTTCCAGCTCACCCTTAAAATAAGCGTCCAGAAGGGCCGGGTAATCCGTTCCATCGTTAAGCCACACCAGCTTGAAATCGTCTTTTTCGCCCGTCAGGAAGGGCTGGTCTTTGGAAATTATCTTGTCAGCTTCACTCATTTTTTTGCTTTTCAGAACCGCGCGGGAGGCGCGGGGGTTATTGGAACAAGAGGTGTTTGCCCGCCTGGTTGACATCCTGGCAGCCGGTCATGATCATGGCCTGCTCCAGTTGATCCTTATAGGTTTGAATGTGGAGGGCCACGCCTTCGCGCCCGCCGCCGATGGCGGCAATGGCAAAGGGGCGGCCGATCATGGCGCAGTCCGCGCCAAGGGCCAAGAGTTTTAAGATGTCGACGCCGGTGCGTACGCCGCCGTCGGCGATGATGGCCATACGGCCTTTGACTGACTCGGCTATACGGGGCAGAACCTCGGCCGCGCCGGGGGTGAAATCCAGCACCCGGCCGCCGTGGTTGCTGACGACTATGCCGTCAACCCCGGCCTCCAGGCAGGCCAGCGCGTCTTCCAGGCCCATAACGCCCTTGACGATGAAGCGCATGTCCCGCCGGTGGCTGGCTTCGACTATCCGTCGGAGCTCTTCGGAGTCCTTGGCATAGGCCGGGCGGTTCATCTTTCTGAGAGTGATCAGGCCGATACTGTCAAAGTCGGAGCCGATGACCCGGCAGCCGGCCTGGGCGCACATTTCAATTTTCTGCTCCAGCTCTTCAAAGCCCCAGGGTTTTATGAAGGGAATACCCAATCCGTTATGTTCGCGGGCGCAGGCCAGGGAGGTTTCCAGCACTTCCGGCGGAGCTGAATCCGGCAGGCCCGCCACAATTGACCCGGCCGCGGCCCCGGCCATGATTTCACGCTGATAGTCCGCTTCGCCCATGGCCTGGCCAAGATTGAACGATATGCCGCCTATGGGGCCGATCAGAAGCGGCAGGGCCAGCTTCAGCCCCAGTATTTCCGTTTCCATTCGCGGGTGGCGCACGTTGTGAATCAGACGAGTGTTGAAGCGCACGGCGGCCAGCGCTTTCACGTTATTCATAAAAGCCGCGCCAGTCCCGGCCCCGCCCATGCCCGGCACCTCACCGGCACAGACCCGTCCGTCACAGACGGAGCAGACCCGGCAGCTTCCTTTGGTCAGTTCACGGGCGCGTTTTCTTATTTCTTGCATTTCCATTTCAATCCTCACTATCATCAAGGCCGTCTTCAATATTGGTCCTGTCCCGGCCCGGGCTGGCTTCAACATGGATGTTGCCCAGATGGACATGCCGAAGCCTTCCTTTGGCTATGTTGTGAAAAGTCTTCATCAGGTTTACGTCGGTGGGCGGTTCGTGGTATTTGTTGGCCGGAAAATAGCGGGAAATGTGGAGCGGGATATTGTTGGACACCCCGGCCACCCAATCCACCAGTTCCGCGAATTCATCGCGGTCATCGCTTATGCCGGGCACGACCAACGTGGTCAGTTCCACATGAATACCGGCCTGGGCCATGTAGCTGATGGTATTCTGCACCGCTTTCAGGGAGCCGCCCATCTGGGCGTATTTTTTTTTATTAAAGGTTTTCAGATCGATGTTGACCGCGTCCAGCCAGGGAGTCAGGTCTTCCAGGGCCGTGTCTGAAAACATGCCGTTGGTGACCAGCACGGTGGCGATTTTACGCTCGCGGGCCATGGGCGCGGCTTCAACGATGAACTCGGCCTGAAGGAGCGGCTCATTATAGGTATAGGCCACGGAGGTAAGGTTCTGCTCGACCACCTGAGTCAAAAGGGCGGTGGGCGTCAACTGTTCAAATGAGAGCCGTTTTCGCGGGTGGGCCAGATGATGATTCTGACAAAAGGGGCAGAACATGTTGCAGCCCATGCTGCCCAGAGAGAAAATCTGGGTGCCGGGCTGGAAGTGCAGGAGGGGTTTTTTCTCAATGGGGTCTACCGCACAGGCGCTGAACCAGCCGAGGCAAGGCGATATAAAGCCGTTTTCATCAGCGCCGCGAACGCCGCAGCGGCCCACGGTTCCGACTTCTATCCGGCATTTATGCGCACAGAGGCTGCACCGGTATACAGGCTGCCCGTCCGAATCTGTGCCTTCCGTCTGCCACCAGTGCGGAGTCGTCATCGTCCGCCTCCCTGTTCCTGATAGCGGGTGACGCTGAAGCGGTGGATGGTCAGGCCGCGCAAATCCGTTATGCCGGCCTTGCCGGCGGCTATGGACAGCTGTGCCTCCACTGTGTCCACCCCTTCGAGGTCGGGCAGCAATAAGCCTCTGCGCCCGTCTTTTTCCACGATAACACCCCAATAGGCCGGGTCGAGTTCAGCCAGCGATGAGACCGGCTCAGGTTGGCTCAAAACATCCACCGAGAAGGTCACCCCGCCGAGTTCATCGGAAACCATGGGTTTGAAGCGCGGATCGCGGGTGGCGGCGCTCACGGCGTTGGCCATGATTTCTTCCCCTAAATTTTCCCGCACCGGCAGGATGGTGCCGATGCAGCCGCGCAGTTCCCCTGAAACTGTTTTTATGGAGACGAAACAAGCTTTTTGCGGCGACCATAAGGCCGGGTCGCTTGAGATTTCTTTGGTCAGGCTGGCGTCCGGCGGATTGCCGCCCAGATATTTCCGGGCTGTCAGCCGGGCCAGGCGTGGGTAGGGATGACTCTCTCCGGCCGAAGCGCCCGGGCTGTCCGCCGGTTTCCAAAATGCATTGCAATAGCCGACCCCAAAAGGCCCTTCGTATGACAGAACTTCCGCCGGGCCGTCCGCCAGGCCCAGGAGGGCCAATGCGGACTTGAAGCCGCATTCACCGGCCGCCTTCAGCCTGTCGGCTGGCCAGCGCCCGATCATTTCTTCCGCCTGGCCGCTTTTCAGAGCTTCGACGATGTCCTGATCGAACGCGGCCCCTTCCGGGTTGTAACCGGCGGGTGCGCCCTCTTTGAGCCGGTGCGACAGATCGCCGCTGGCCAGAAGCGCCCATGATTTGGAACCGGTTGAAAAATCGGCCAGCGCCCGTCCCAGAGCCAGGGCCTTTTCCGGTGTGAGGCCGACGGGGTTGGCCAGAATGACCGGGGGCAGGGGATTATATATTTTTGAAAGGAAGTACAGCGGCACCTGTGAGCCGTGGTCAGGGGTGAGGTCTTTCACTTTCGCGCCGCTGAGGCGGAACCCGGCTTCTTCCAGGTGTCTGGCCAGTTTGGTGGCGGCCTCCAATGGCGTAGGCAGAGAAAAGTTTATTTCCGGCACACCGAAGCGTCCCATGCCGCCCTGAATTTCCGGGGCGGTGTTTATGAAAAAATAACCGGCGTCATAAGGCTGGTGTGGAGAAAGCAGCAGAAGGACATCCGGCCGCCCTGCTCCAGGGAGGGCTTTGAGGCCGTTCAGAAGCGCCTCGGCCCCGTCAAGGCTCCGGGAGGCTTCCCGCTCCCGGCCTCGGCCGACTTCGTGAATCAATATGGGGGGGTGCGGCATCAGGGCCGCCCATGACCAGGCCATATTTCAGCTCCTTGCCTAGTGGTAGGATCGCTTAGATTATGAAAGAGCCGCCAGGCTCGGGCGCGATTACGACGCAATCGGGCGCCAGATGGCCCACCGCTTCCTTAAAGGCGGAAGCGTCGGCCGCAAGCAGCGGGAAGGTGGCGTAATGCAGCGGCATGGCCGCTTTCGTCTTCAGCATGGCACAGGCTTTGGCCGCCAGTTGGCCATCCATGGTGTAAGTGCCGCCCACCGGCAGCATGGCCAGATCAAGATTGAAGCGTTCACCGATGAGGCCCATGTCGCTGAAAAGCCCGGTATCGCCGGCGTGATAGATGGCGGTTCCGCCCGGCAGTTCCAGCACAAAGCCAATGGGCGCGCCATAGGCTGAGGAATGGGTGGCCTGGGTCTGGGTGATGCGCACGCCGAACTCTTCCACTGTTCCGTCAATATTGCCGCCGCTGCCGCCGTTGATAATCCGCTCCGGCGGAACGCCCTGAGTGAGCAGCCAGTCGGCCATATCGGCTATGCACCCGATTCTGGCGCCGGTGGCCCCGGCTATCTCAACGGCCTGGCCCAGATGGTCGCCGTGACTGTGGGTGATCAAAATCATATCGGGGCGGGGAATAGTTCGCCAATCAGGAGCGAAGCGGTTGCCTTCGAAAAACGGATCAATTAAAAATGTGCAACCAGCGCCTGAAATCATGACATTGGAATGGCCATGCCAGGTGACGGTTATTGGATTTTGACTCATGTTTAATTTTCTCCATACAGCCGGCCGATGGACGAGGTATCATTTCAATTGAATCATGCCATCGATTATACATTATAAACAGGTGATTGTCGACCTATCGTGGATCGGAACAGTTGGTTTGCCAAAAAAAAATTAGAAGAAAGAGTTAGTTAACGGTGGGGTGGACAATACTTTTTAGCCGGGGCAGAGCCTTGGGCTCACGGACGCTTTTCAGCAAAGGCGGCATTTTTCGCCTGGCGGCTACTTCCAGCGGCATTATAATGGCAGCTGTCATTATATTAAGAAATCCCCCTCATCCAGCCCTGTGGACAGGTATCGGGCAAGGGGGCGACGCTCTTAATACGATGATGGCCGCCATTATTCATTAAGGGAAACAGCCGCCTAGACATTGGGTCCGGGCCCGGCCCGGCGTTGGGTCCGGGTCCGGCTAGAGGCGGCGGCGAACCAGGACTACTGTGGCCAGCTTAATAATGTTCGGGCCGGGTATCTCGATAAAATAATCGGTCTGGCGGTCGAATTTGTCCATTTTCTGCCAGCCTCTCACTTTCAGCCAGTTATCTTTGGTTCCGGCATCCCCACCCCAGCCCCAAAAGACTTTAATGGTGCCCATCTCCACGCCGCCTGGGCCGACGGTGCCAACATAGACAGCATCACCCTTGAGCGGCTCCTGATCCGGGTCGCAGTAACAGAGCATTCCCCGGCTGATTCCTTCCGGTTTCATGCTCTCTCCTTCAGCCATCACGGCAAAGGAGCGGCCGCCAAGCGCCAGGGGAGAGGCTGATACCGCGATATCCATCACATTGTACCAGCCCATCGCCTCGCATTGCACCAAGCCCAGCATGGGCATGGGTCTTTGCGAGAGATGAACCTTTTCCAGCGCGGCCACGCCCATGGTCTGGGATGTCGATTCAGGCAAACGGACAATATGGGGTGACGGTGGGCTGTAGGGTGCGGCAACGCCATTTGAGATATTGGGCGGACCTGATTCTTGGGTGGGCGTGCCGCTGGCGTGGGTGATTTGGTAGGTGCCCGCGCCCTGCATGGAGTCCATGCGCTGTCCCATGGCCAGAAAATCCGCCAGAGATAATCCGCAGGCCCTGGCGATTTTTTCCTGGGCCATGCGCCCGGCAAACCGCTTGCCGTGAATAATCTCGTTGATCAGCGAGCGTGATACGCCGCTGGCGACGGCCAGCGTCGTCTGGTTGTGAATCTTGTCCCTGCCGATGAACGATTGCATGGCAAGGCGGAAATGTCGGGCGTCAGGTGTTTCATTCATCATAATATTCTATTATTTACCGAATAGCTCAACTGGACAAGTGTAAAATAGTCCATATTAGTGAAAAATACTATGTCGGCATGTGCGACCCTGTAGAATAACTCATACATCGCGTATTTTTCTATTTGTTATGATTCATATTCCCATTTGACCGTATTATTAATTCTATCAGTAATCTGGATTCAAGGATTGTAAAAAAGAAATATGGGAAGTATAATTTACATGAATTTAAGGCAGTATTTTTTTATAAATAAGGTGTGGCAATGAACAGTCAATCCTCTTCCGACCGGATGAAATGGTTTGAAACGGCTTTTAATGATAAATTTCCTGATACCAGTATAGACGATCTATGCAAAACTATCCAGGTTGATCCTTCGGCTTTCCGAAATCTGGTGGCCCAGTCTATGGCCCCGGACGCCATGAGCGGCTATGTCTTGGAAGGCATACTCGGCTGCAACCTCAATGATTTTGTTGAGGAAGGCCGCCGGTTGCACAGCGGAGGGCAGCCGCCGGAAAAAAAACAGACCGGGAGCGCCTCGGCCGGTGATGATGACGAGTGGCTGGCCAGGGCTGGTAGTATTTTAAAGCGCGGCGGCGAAAACGCGGCCACGCTGAAAAACATTATCCGCCTGATGGACGCCTGACCCGGCTTCGGAGAGTTCCTATGGCCTCACTGAAGCCGCGAGAGGAAAAACTGCTGAAGCTGATAAGTGACCGTGGGCCGGAGTTTCTGCCTAAAAACGCGCTGAAGGAGCCGGGCCTGAAGGATGATCTGGGTGTGCTGGTTGGCCATGGGCTGGTTGAGCCGCGCTTTGTGGCCAAAGACTGGCAGGTGGAGCAGTTCATGCGGGGCGATGATGTGCCTCTGGAGGAATTCGACGTTTATTTTTCCCTCACCGACGGCGGGCATGATTACCTGGATGAGACTTATACCGGCACTTACAATCGCCGCAATAAATTCATGACCGTCGCCGCCATTATCGGTGTCCTGGCCATATTGGGTCTGACTGTACGATACCTGTAGCCTCCTGACTGTTCAACCTCGATCAACCGGCGCTGACGGCAGCGTCGGTTTTTTTATTTTCGGTGATAAATGGCGGCCGGGATTTTTTTATGAAAGCCGAGCTGAACCAATAGTTGCACCAGGCATATCAGCGCCAGCAGCGAGAGGCTGGCCAGGGGCGGAACTTGCAGGAAAACGCCGCCCAGATACGCCGGCAGCAAGAGGCATAGCGTTACGGCGATTTCCTTATGATAAAACTTTGCCGCGTCTTTTTTATGAAAATAGAAGACAAGGTTCTCAACGCAGTAAAACAGGGCTACCGGCCCATAGAGGAAAGAGAGCAGCATTATTTTAGGGAGGCCGCCTTCAGACAGAAGCTCAATGTCTCCAGCCAGCGCCATTATTGACACCAGAATGAGAAAGTGCCCGTAGATCAGGATTTGCCCGTTGGTCTTTTTGTGGTGGTCCACCACGTTTTCATAATAATAGAAATATGAGGCCCACATCAGCCCGATAACCGAGAAACCGGCAGCCGCAAAGGCCAAAGTGTATAGATCGGCTGTGTGGCCGATCAAAATGGTATTAATTGAAACCAGGCTTTCGCCAAAAGTTATCAGCACGAACAGGCCGAACCGCTCGGCCAGGTGTCCCAGGTTCACCGGGGCCTGCCCAAGTTGGGCGCCGAAGAGGAGCGGCAGGACCATATCAGCGGCAATGCCCGCATACATGATCACATAGTGCCATGTGCCAACGAAAAGAAGAGAGCTTAAGGGAATCAAAACGCCCGGAATAAAGAGCGCGCCCAGAAGTTTGGCCGCTTCCCGGCGCGGACCCTCCAGACGGCCGGCGGCCAGATAATACTGGATAACTGTAATCAGGCGCAGGCCCGCATAGCTGGCCAGATAAGAATGGTAGGTATGCGAGAATTCAAAATCGAGGCTGGCTGTCATCACTATCAGAAAGAACATCTGGGGCAGCATGAAAATTTCCGGCCGCCGCAGTTTATCGCTGAAGCGATTGAAAAACATGGTCTGCCCGGTCCAGACCCAGAACATGGGAAACACCATCAATAGATATTCTCCAAGGTAGAGGTGAATTTTTTCCGGGTGATGATCTATTTGAATGAACAGATGGGTGGTGAATGAAACAGCGGTGACAAAGACAAGATCGAAAAACAATTCCAGCCATGATACTTTTTTTTCTTCCATATCCCGGCCCTCGTTTTCGTTTTCAAGGTTAGTTTATGGTATAGCGGCACGCTCTGTCTGTGGTTTGGCGGCAGGTTGGGTGGAATCGCATTGACCCGCCGGAAGCCGGCTCTGAAAACAGTTGTGGCTGACCAGGCCGCCGCCGGGAGAAATGTTTTTGCGATGCTCCAGTGACTCGCGCCCCCCGGAACGGGACCATCGCAAAAAAAATTTCTTCCGGCGGCGCCCGCCCGCTTTTCCGTCATTTACCGTGTTGGTGCGCTGTCAGAAGAGTTTAAGGAGGCCGCTTCAGATGCTGTGGACGGCAGTGTTTCCCCCGGCCGCTTCAGCCGCTTTGTGGCGCTCCACGCACTCGGTCAGGAGCGAGATCTGCGTTTCCAGGTTTTCCTCACGGCAGATGCGGGCCCGGAATTCCGAGGCCCCGTGAAGACTTTTGGTGTACCACATCAGAACCGTGCGCAGCATGTAAGGCGCTTTGCCGCCCACCGCTTCGGCCAATAGGCGAGCATGACGTATTGCCGTCTCCAGCCGTTCATCCAAAGTGGCCGGAGTGACTTCCTCACCCCTCCAGGCGGCCAGGCATTGGCGGAAAAGCCAGGGACGGCCCTTGGCTCCCCGGCCGATCATGACCGCCGCCACGCCGTAGTTCCGCAGTCTGTGGAGGGCCTCATCGGCAGTGGTTACGTCACCGCTGCCGATGATGGGAATGGGGGATTTTTCCGCCAGGCGGGCCACAACGCTCCAATCGGCCTCACCGCTGAAACCTTCACAGGTCATCCGCGGGTGAAGGGTTATGGCGGCGACGCCTTCGTCCACCAGCATAGGCAGAAGATCGAATACAGTGGCCCCGACGTTTGGCGCGAATGCCGGGCGGGTCTTGACTGTTATGGGCACCTTCACCGCTTTGACCATGGCCCTGACAATGGCCCGCACCGTCTCAGGCTCTTTCAGGAGGGCCGAACCGTGTCCGCTGCCGATCACTTTTCTGGCCGGGCAGCCCATGTTGAGATCGATAAGATCGGCCCCGCGCTCGACCGCGATTTGCGCGGCTATGGCCATGCGCTCCGGTTCCTTGCCGAAAAGCTGCACACAGTAGGGCGTTTCCACGCTCTTATCCGTATCCAGCATTTTCAGCGTGGCCTTGCCCTTAAAGGAAAGGGCGGTGGCGCTGGCCATTTCGCTGACGGTCAGACCCGCCCCGGCCTCCTTGGCCAGGCGGCGGAAAGGCCAGTTGGTCAGTCCGGCCAGGGGGGCCAGGATGAAGGGATTGTCTATGGCGACGTCGCCTATGTGAAGAGCCGGGCCTGTCATTTATTTAAACCAGAGCACATGATCTTTGTTCATTTCCAGAAGCGGAGTTTTGAAACGGATTCTGTTGTTACCCAACGAAACCCAGCCGGAATCCAGCTCATCAAGTTCCTCCGTGTGGGCCACCCGGTTGTGGGGCAGGTTGTCCAGGGTGGCCTCGCCCGGAGCCTTGGGGCCATACACATCAATCAGAAGCTGACGCTCGTCCGGCGCGCCTTCCCAGAAACCTTCCCTGGCTTTGATCGTCACCACTGTGGAGCCGTCCGCCCCGGTGACCGCGTTGATGGTGGTTTTGCCGTAGCGGCCGTTCAGGTAGCTCTGGGTTACTCCGTCGTCTTCATACCAGGTGAAAGTGGAATTATCGCTGCCGATAAAAATTTTCAGGGCCGGAATCTTCACCGGCGGGCCGCTCTTGACGGAAGCCTCCTCCATGGCCGGGATGATGGCCCCGGCCCTGGCCAGAAGCGGCGGGGTAATCTGCCCGGCGTCCTTTAAATCCATCTGCACCGTACCGGCCTCTTGCTGGTCGATCATCTCGCCTGTACGCCAGTTGTACCACTGTCCCTGGGGTACGTAAACCGAAGTCCGTTCGTTATTGCTGCCCTCCAGGTTCAGCCCGACCAGCAGCCACTGGCCGATCATCAGTTCGGCGATCCGGTCGCGGGCGGCCTGGTCGTCCTGAAAGTGGTAGGCCAGGGGGGCGATGATGGGATTGCCGCTAAGGTGCGCTTCCCAGGCCAGAGAATAATAATAGGGTTTCAGGCTCTCTCGAAGAGCCAGGTTATAACGGGTGGCCGGACGCGCCAAAAGGCTTTCCGGCAGAATCAGCGGCAGATCGGTGAACGCGCTTTTGGCCAGCCAGATATCATAGACCTGCCCGAACTGGCTCACCGGCTGGCTCTGAATGCTGGAGCCAAGATCCGAACTGTAATAGTCAATGCCCGACAGCGAGACATGGGCTTTAATGGCCATCAGGGTGCGGGTGTTGAACAGAAAGGCCTCGCCGTTATAAAGCGCCCCGGCCAGACGCGGGAGGCCGGCCATGGCCGTGCGGCTCAGAAGAAACAGACGCGGACGATTGCGCATCCACTGATTGGCCGTGCCCGCCGCGATGCCCTCCAGCCACTTGAGGGGATAAACGTTGGACCAGGCATAGTGCGAATGGGCCGAAGCGCCGGGGCCGCCGTCGTAATAGGCACTGGCGCTGAAAGAGTCCAGGTCGCCGTCAACCAGGCGGAAGAAGTTGAAACCTTCGTTAATGAGTTCCTGCCGCTGTAGGCTGTGCCAGAAGGTGTGGCCAAGGTTGTTGGTATAATCCACCAGCCCGTAGTTTTTACCGCGTATGGGCAGCACCAGCGGCGGGCCGTCCGGGCCGCCCTGGCGCACCAGATATGACCTTCTGGCCATTTCTGAAAAATTGCTGGAATCCTGGGGCACATAAGCTGATTCGTCCACCATCACCCTCAGGTTGTTGGCCTTGGCCACCTCATAGACTGCCGCGCCCTCGGTGTAGACGGCCCGCAGGCACAGCCCGGTCAACCCCGGCACGCTGGTTCTGAGATTAGCTATTTTACCCTGCCAGTCGGTGTCCGGCCCCTCGTCCATATCGCTGGCCCAAACGCCCAGAGCATCCTCGGGCGGCACGGGCGGGCGGCCGGTGAGGCTCATGAACTGACGGCGGAGGGACGGCATGTCCGCGCCCAGAATAACGAAGAAACGGAAAGAGCGTTTGGGCCCCAGCGGCCCGGCCACGGAGGCCACCCAAGGGCTGCCCTTGAAACTCCACATCAGGGGACGGGTCTCGTCAACAAAGAGAGCGGTGGACTTATGGCTTTCACCCAAAGCGTACAAAACCGGAATCTGAACCTGATTGGGGCGATAACCCTGACGGGCCAGACGGCGGTTGCCAAAGGGGCCGCCGGGCATGACTGTTTCACCCATAAGGCTGAAGACGTCGCTGGCCAGCCGGTAATCGGCTCCGAGACCAAAGAGGTGGGTGTAATCGCCGGTGAAGCTGATGCCGCTGAGCTGGCCGTCCGGGGCATAGGGGCTGATGACGAATGATTCCGTGCCGTCATTGCCGGTAATGCTTATGGACGGCGGCGACTGGCTGAGGGTTACCTGGGCGGCGTCGCCGCTCCAGCTATTGCCGCCGCCGGAGGGAACGGTTACACTCAAACCCGGCGTAACCATTATCGAGAAGTCAAACGGCTGTGCGGCTGATATTTCCTGGTCTGAAAGTTCGAACAGCCAGACGTTGTCACCGGCCATGGCCATGGACAGAGTGAAATCACCCAATTGGGTGACGGCTCTGCGGGCGCTTTGGGCTTTGGCCGGGAAACTCACGAACAGGGCCGAGACAAATACAGCCAGCGAGAAAACAAATTTGAAAGCGAAGCTACAACGTCGCGATTCAGGCATGGCGGTTCCTCTTATTCAGATTATTAGCGTGTGTCTCTTAAACTTGTGATAAATTCACTAACTCGCCGGAAGCCGGGAATTGTTTTTGTCCCGTCTCCGTTCCGGGGGTCATTAGAAGTCATTTCATAAATATCTTTTTGCTCCCTGGCGTCGTTGCTCAGCCTTTTTAATGCTCGAAATATGTCGTATATTCCTCCGCTTAAAAAGTCTTCGCGCCTAGCCAGGAACCAAAAATCTTATTTATGAAATGACTTCTAGTCACGGAGCCGGGACAAAAACAATTCCCGGCTTCCGGCTCCCACTCTGGGCTATGCACACTTTCCAGGCCGATGGAAGCTGACAATGCAGCCGCCGGGAGAAATGTTTTGGCGAGGGTTCCGTGACTAATGACCCCCGGAACGGAACCCTCGCCAAAACATTTCTCCCGGGGGCGGTCCTCCGCCGCTGGCGTAACTTTAAGCGCTACGCGGTTATGAGGTTCAGAATGGCGGAAGCGAGAGCGGGGGCGGCGGGCGGACGCCCGGCCAGATAATCATGCCCGGCACGGGCCGAACGGGTCGCCTCGGCCGGGTTTTTCAGCCAAACTTCAATATCGGAGGCCAGACGTTCGGCGGATGTTTCCACCGCGCCTCCGGCGGCCAAAAGGCCTCTGGCCTCCAGGGCGAAGCTGGCCATGTGCGGCCCAAAGAGCATGGGCGTGGAGGTGGCCGCCGGCTCCAGGGGATTGTGCCCCATTAGCCCTTCAATGAGACTGCCGCCGACAATGGACACATTGGCCAGGGAGTAGAAGCTGGAAAGCTGCCCCATTTGGTCGGCCAGGAGCACCCGTGGGCCGCCGCCGGACCGGATTAGCGGAGCCGAGCCGCTGGTCAGGCTCACCGGCAGGTTCCGGTTGTTAAGAAAAGACATGAGTTCGCTGATCCGTCCCAGGTGGCGCGGAGCCAACAGGAGCGTGGCGGCCGGATATTGGCTGATGATCGCTTCAAAAGCGCGGACGATCAGTTCCTCTTCGCCCGGATGAGTGGACCCGGCCACGATCAAGGGGCCGCGCGGTTCGTCGCCCCAGATTTTCCGCGTCCACTGCCGGGTCTTTTCCTGAAAGGCCGGGGCGGCGGCGTCGGCCAGGAGTCGGTCGAATTTAGGGTTGCCGGAAATGGTCAGTCTGTCCGGCGGCGCACCGAGAGCGGCGTAAAGGTCACGCTCGGTTTCGCCCATAGCCGCGATGAGGTCAAAGCGGCCCAAAAGCCCGGCCATAAATTTCCCGACGATCTTATAGCGCCGGAAAGAACGGCTGGTCAGCCGGGCGGCGGCCAGGACAAGCTTGGCTCCGCTTTTGTGCGTCCCTTCAATCAGATTGGGCCACAATTCGGTTTCCAGAATCACCAGTGCGCGGGGTTTCAGAGCCTCCAGCGCCCTGGCGGGTGAACCCCAGAAATCCAGCGGCGCGCCGAAGACCGTTACTCTGGTCTCTTCACTAAACGCGTTCTCCGCCGCTTCCAGACCAGCCGGGGTGCCTACGCTGAAATAAACCTCAACGTCCAGGCCCTTTTCATCAGCCTGAGCCAGAAGCGCCCTGATAACGGCCGCCGCCGACTTGGCCTCGCCCACGGAAGCGCCGTGAAACCACAGCCGCGTTTGCCCGGCCCGCGGTGCGGGCGCTGAAACCAGGCCCAGACGATCCTGCCAGCGGCCGCCGAAACGCCCCTTCAGGGTCGTGCCCAGCACCACCAGAGGACCGGCCAGATCGGCCGCTATGCGGTATACCCACATCAGCATGGTCAGTGAATCCATTTGTTCAGATCCGGCTCATAAGTGGCCGTGGTATCGGGGTCGTCAATATCTTCAAACAAGGTATGGTTGATGATCAGGGGGCTGAAGCCGCCGCGCCGGGTGGTCTCGGCCACGTATTCGCGCATATAGGGAAAAACTATTTCGGGAAAAACCCGGCGGATATAGTGATCGCGCTCCAGCGGCATGATGGGCGGATCTATCAGAAACAGCGCCCCGAACTCCACGTCAATGGTGAAGGGCACATTCGGGCTTTCTTCAGTATGGAAACGCTGGAGAAAGTGGGCCCGGCTGTATTCGTCCAGGAATTCGCCGTTATGCTTCATGGTCACGCCGATAGTGAGCCGCTCCTCACTGGGGCGAAAATTGATGTTGCAGGCGAAAAGGCTGCGGATGAGCTTGAGCTGGGCCATTTCGATTTTGGGGGTTGCCATGTCTTCCTCGCCGCCGGTCAGCCGTTACGGCCGATCACGTCAATTATATGCTCTTCCAGATGGAGAGTCTCATCAGCCTTGATGGAAATGGAACGCCCCAGCCTCTTCTCCAGATCCTCCAGCGCGGAACGCCCTTCATCCAAGAGCATTTCCTTGATGGAGGGATGTACAGTGAGCTTCAACTGGCCCACGGGATTTTCGCTGGCCTGAAGCTCCAAATCCTGAAAAGCTTCGTGGCAGACTGAAGTGCGGGAAAGCAGAAAACCCTGGCCCTGGCAATAGAAGCAGGGTTCGCGCAGGAAACGGTCGATATTTTCCTTGGTGCGCTTGCGGGTCATCTCGATCAGGCCCAGTTCGCTCATGGGGAGAATTTTGGTCTTGCCCTTGTCGCGGCGCAGGCTGTCTTTCAGGGCCAGGGAGACCCGTTCGCGATTACTTTCCTTTTCCATGTCAATAAAGTCAATGACTATGAGGCCGCCGATGTTGCGCAGACGCAGTTGGTAGGCAATTTCCTTAACCGCCTCCAGATTGGTTTTGAGGATAGTTTCCTCAAGGTTGTGGCGGCCAACGTAGCGTCCGGTATTGACATCGATGACGGTCAGGGCTTCGGTGGATTCGATGACCACATAGCCGCCGTTCTTCAGCCAGACCTTTTTGCTGAGGGCGCGGGCCAACTCGGTTTCCACGTTGAAAGCGTGAAAAACCGGCTCGCTGCCGGTATAAAGCTCCAGACTTCCGGCCAGCTCGGGAGAGAACATTTCCAAGAAGCGTTTCACCGATTCATACTGACCTTGATGGTCAATGAGCAGACGGTCGATGTTCTCGGTAAAATTATCGCGCACCGCTTTTAGGGTGGCGTCCAGTTCCTGATGGACGTGGAAGGGCGCGGGCTGATTGGTGGAATCGTCCATAATCCGCTTCCACAGCTGCATCAGATATTTGGCCTCGGCCTTCAGTTCGAAGGCGGTGGCCCCTTCGGCCGCCGTGCGGGCGATGAAACCGTGATGGTGGCCCAGCCCGTCCAGAATTTCCTTCAGGCGGCGGCGCTCTTCCTCATCCTCAATGCGGCGGCTGACCCCCAGATGGGTCATGGTGGGCATAAGAACCAGACGGCGGCTGGGCAGCGAAATGTGAGTGGTGACCCTGGCCCCTTTTTGGCCGATGGGTTCCTTGGAAATCTGAACCAGTATTTCCTGCCCCTCCGTCAGAAGCGTTTCAATGGGCGGGGAAGGGCGGTCGGATTCGGCGGGCTCGTGGGCCGCCTCTTCATCGTCATGCTCCGCCTCTTCATGCTCCTCATCGGGCTGGCCCAACAGTTCCTCAAAATCGCCGGGCTGTTCACAGACGTCGTCAACATAAAGAAAGGCGGCTTTTTCCAGCCCGATGTCGACAAAGGCGGCCTGCATGCCCGGCAGCACCCGGATGACCCGGCCGCGATAAATATTGCCCAACAGCCCGGCCCCCTGAGCGCCGCGCTCCACCTGAAACTCCACCAGCGTGCCGTTTTCCAGAAGCGCCACCCTGGTTTCATGCGGTCGATAATTTATTATGAGTTCAGACGACATTTTTCTCTTTCAATATGCGGTATGGCGGTAGCCGGTCGAGTCTTCGAGACGGAGCGTCAGCGACTGGTGTTGACACTGCCTCATGTTGCCCGCGAAGCAAAAACCGCGTTTTTTGCGTAGCTGCCAACCGCGAGTTTACGGGAAAGGGCCTTAGGAATCGCCCCGCAATATGGTTTCAATTTTAAATAATTCGAATTGGGTCAAATCCTCATTCAGTCCCCAGAGGGCGGCGGCCGCCGGAATTGGTTTGGGCGTTCCACTCAAGCCAAGTTTGATGGTGATCAGGGCACTGGTCTGGTCGGATTCGGCCCTGGTGACGAAATCAGCCAATTTATGTGTCTGGGCACGTCCCTTTTTGTCAGTATACTCCAATACGGCCTCCGGGTGAAGGGGCGGGCCGGGCGTAAAAACCGGAGCGGGCGCGGTTACCTTCCAGGTGACGGCTTCCGGCTGAATCTTGGAACGATGGGGCGGCAGAATCCGCGCCCCTTTCAGGGTTATGTCGACCGGCAGTTTTTCAGCCAGCCGAGAGGCCACTTCCTCCGCACCCATAATCGATGTCGTGACCACCCGCAGATATTCATCATCGCTCGATACCCCCAGCGGCAGGGCCGTGAGGAAAGAAATTTTAGGCTGAGGGTGATAACCTTCACTCATGGCCAGTTCCAGCCCGGCCCGGCGGAAAGCTCTTTTGAAAAGCTCCACCAGCTCCAGGTGGCCAAGGTAGGCGGCCCGGCCCTCTTTCCTGAAATTAATCAGGAAGACCGCGCCGGGTAAGGATTTATCCGAAGGCGACGCGGCCGGGCCGGACAGTTCGGCGGCCTCTTCCGGCGGCGCGGCCGGTTCCGGCTGGGCCAGATCAATGGCCACGCCTTTTTCGCAGGCGCCGCATTTGTGGCATTTATCCCACCGGCAATCAGTCGTGGTCTCGCCGCGCCGGGCTTTTTCCAATTCACCCTTTAAGAAGCCTCTGGTTACGCCCGCGTCAATGTGGTCGTAGGGCAGGGCTTCATCCTCCCCATAGGGGGTCAGGAACAGCTTTTCATCCAAATTTTCAGCGGCCAGCGCCTCAATCCACAGCTCGGGATTGAAGCGGTCGCCCCAGGCTTCGAATCTGGCCCCGCCCCGGTAAACTTTTTCCAGCACCCGGCCCAAACGGCGGTCGCCGCGAGCCAAAAGGCTTTCAACCCAGGAAGCGCCGGGCGCGTTCCATTTGGGGGTGAGTCCGGGGGCGCGGACTGTATCACGAAACAGGAACAAGCGCCGGCTAATCTCTTCGGCCGTCGAACCGGCATGCCATTGAAAGGGGGTGTGGGCCTTGGGGGTGAAATGGGCCACGCCCAGGTTCAATTGGGCCCGGCTCATTTTTTTCAACCGGCGGGTCAGTTCGGCCACGCCCTGGAAATCCTCTTCCGTCTCGGTGGGGAGGCCGACCATAAAATAAAGCTTCAGGGTGCGCCAGCCCAATGAGAAGGCCTCTTCGGCGGCCACAAACAGGTCGTCGTCGGTCAGGTCTTTATTGATGACGTCGCGGAGGCGCTGGGTACCGGCCTCCGGGGCCAGGGTGAAGCCGGTTTTCCGCACCCGCCGGATCTGGCGGGCCAGGTGGCTTTTCATGCTTTTCACCCGCAATGACGGCAGGGACAGGGCCACGGTTTTGGCCGCGTATTCATCCATAAACCCGGAAACCATGGGAGCAATCTGGGTGTGATCTCCGGCCGAGAGGGATAGAAAGGAAACCTCGTCCTGCCCGCTGGAGGCCAGATTGCGCCCGGCCAGGTCCATAATAGTTTCCTGACGGCGCTCGCGCACCGGGCGATAGATGTACCCGGCCTGACAGAAGCGGCAGCCCCGGCTGCACCCGCGCCCGATCTCCACCACCACCCGGTCATGGACGGGTTTGATAAGCGGAGTTATCTGGCACAGGGGAAACGGCGACAGATCCAGGCTGGAGACCGCCGCCCGCCTGGTTTTTTCATAGCCGCTTTTGAGCGCTTCGATGGAGCTGAAGCGGCCGTCGTGACCGTAATGAGGCCGGAACAGGGAAGGGATATAGATGCCGGGCCGCCCGGCCAGACGTTCCCACAATTCGCTTTTGGAAGCCCGTTCGGCCCGCCATTCTTTGATGATGGCTAAGTCTTCAACAAAAGAGTGTTCAGCATCGCCCAGAAAAAACAGATCGAAGAACTCGGCCAGCGGTTCAGGGTTGTAAGCGCCGGGACCACCGGCGGCCACCAACGGCATGGAGTCGTCACGGTCTTCGGCCCGGAGCGGCAGGCCGCCCATTTCCAGCATATTCAGAATATTGGTATAGCCCAGTTCATATTGGAGCGAAAAACCCACCAGATCGAAATCCTTCAAAGCGCGGCGGCTTTCCAGGCTCTCCAGGATTCGCCCCTTTTCGCGCAGAACTTTTTCCCAATCAGGCCAGGGCGCGTAGACGCGCTCGGCCGAGAGGCCGCTCTGTTGATTGATCAGGCTGTATAATATTTTGTGGCCCAAATGGCCGTGGGCGATTTCATAAACATCGGAAAAAGCCAGGGCCACGCGCAGCATGCGGCCATGTTCATCGGGGCGCTGGTTGGGGACGGCTTCAACTTCGCCGCCGAGATATCGGCCGGGGCGCTCCACTTTTTTCAATTCCGGCCAGCTTTCAATAGGGCTATTCAAAATCAACTCTCTCATCCTTATTACCGCGAACGGTCAACAGGCCGTAAACGGGCAACGAACAGTGCGTATCGATATGCATTAAATGATCTTTTACCGGAGTGCGGTCAACATGCCGTCAACATACGTTGAGCAGTTCGCGAGCGTGTGCCGTAAACCATCCTTTTACCGGCGCACGGTCAACATGCCGTCAATGAACGGTAGACAGTGCGCGAAAGCGTTCATTAAACGATCATTTAAAAAAGTCATATAAAAAGGCGGATAGACCGCCCTTTTGTAACCCGCGAAGGGTACACGTCAAGCTCAATCAGCGCGGCATTTCATCCCAAAAGACGGCTCAGGAGTTTTTGGGTAAATTTGTCCTGGCTTTGCTGGAGCTGATTAATGCTGCCCCTGGCCCACATCCGGCCTTCATTCATAATTATGAGATCGGGCGAAAAGTGGCGGGCCACCTGCACATCCGTGGTGGCCAGAATCATGGCCGCCCCGCTTTGGGCGGAAACGGATTCAATCAGGTTAATTATCCGGCGGCTGGTGACCGGGTCAAGACCGGCGGTCGGCTCATCAAAAACAGCCACATCGGGATTGGTTGTAATGGCGCGGGCCAGGGCCGCCCTTTTACGCATACCGCCCGACAAGGCGTGCGGCGGGCGATCGGCCGCTCTGGAAAGGCCCACCTGGGCCAATAGCTTCATGGGTTCCGCGCGGTTATCGGCCCTGGCCGCTTCCGCTTCATTGCGGGCCGATTCACTGCGGGCCAGCATCAGGTTTTCGATCACGCTCATGGAATCAAACAGAGCGCCGGATTGAAACTGCATGCCGATGCGCTGCCGCACCCGCCTCAGTTCACGGGCCGAGAGACGGCTGATATCCTGGCCGAAAAGTTTCACCAGCCCCTGGGCCGGCCGGATGAGGCCGACCATAACTTTCAGAAGCGTGCTTTTGCCGGACGACGATTCGCCCACCAGCGAAAGTTTTTCGCCCGGCATAACCTTCAGGCTGAAGCCGTTCAGCACTTTTTTTTCATTGAAGGACACATAAATGTCCTTCAATTCTATGACCGGAGCCTCACTCACAGGGACACACCGGCTTAAAGGTCAGACAGAATGGCGTCAATATCGGATTGGTCCATGCCGCCGCCGGCCGCCTGGGGGCCTTTCAGGCGGCTTTTATCGCCGCGCGGTTTAGCCGGGGCGGACGAGAACTTTCTGTCGCCGTCACGCCGTGGGGCAGGCCGCCGGTCGTCATCGCGGCGGGGAGCTGGTCTCCGGCTGCGGTCAGGCGATGACTCACGGGGAGGCTTTTTCATGATTTCATCAAGAGATTTGAGAAAGCTGTCAACCTTCATCAAGCGCTGCCCGATCAGATCCTGAAAGCTCATTTTTTCAAAAATGCCGGTCACTGCCCCCTGGGCACTTTCAACATCCAGATTCAGCGGCTCAAAATCGCCGCCAAGGTGCTGGTGGGCGGCGGCCAGGGCGGCCAGCTTGTCTTTCAACTGGCCGTGACAGTCTCCCAATTGCTCAGTCAGGCCAAGCATGGCCTCGGCCGTGGATAGAATCAGTTCCTGAATTTCCTTTATCTGTCTGGCCGCTTCCGGCAGTTCGCGGTGGACAATGGCCTTGAAGGTCATCGGGTCCAGCGAGTCGCGCCTGCCCTGGCCGTAAGGAGCACGCCCCGTTGAGGGGCCTCGGCCGCCGGTCGCGGGGCCGCGTCTGCCGCCGGGAGCCGCGCCGCCCGGTCTGGGGGCGCGGGAACGGCTGTCTCGGTCAGGATTGGAAGACATTGACCTGTCCCTTGGCGGGCGCGGCGGACGGCCGCCTTCAGGGCCGGAGGAAAAAGAGCCGTCGCGGCCGCCAGGGCGGCGCGGGGCGCGGGGACGGCTGCCGCCGTCAGGGCCGGAGGACATGCCGGGGCCGCGTCTGCGCGGCGGAGCCGCGCCGTCTTCACCGCCCCCGGAGCGGCCGCCGCGCCCGGAGGGCGCTCCACCGCCCGGACGGGGCATGACTTTTCGATATTTGGATGATACATCCCTGGCCAGGGTAACGCGGGTCTGACGGGGGGCTGAGGCCGTTTCCGTAGTGTCCGGCTCCGCTTTTTTGGTCCGTCTTTTGGTTTCTGACATAATAATTCCTCCGCAGTATGGTACCCCGGCTTTGCGGCCGAAGAATAGGCATAATTAAGTATTATACCACTTTTTAATGGTATTTCACAATTTTTAACAGAGCGAATATATTTGGCTGGGGGCCGGAGGCGGGGGCTGAAAATTTTTTACGAAAGGCATCGTTCACCATTGTTTTAGCGCCACAACTCGCTTCGCAGGCCGGGGCTCAGACAAGTGGCCTAAAACAATGGTTCTCTACAGAAATTTTTCAGCCCCCGCCTCCTACAGTGTTGGCCACGCGATTGTAGTGTGGTGAACCCCATGCGGACCTCTCATACCCATAGCCAAGGGGGCACCGCTCTTAATACGATGATGGCCGCCGCAATTAACTATTACGGGAAAGGGCCACCATGACGAAGGATGCGCCAGCATCCGTGGGTCCAGGGCTCCGCCCTGGTCCGTGGGTTCAGGGCTCCGCCCTAGCTAGAGGAGGGTGCGTTTGAAGTTGAAGGGGGAGCCGGGGCCGCCTCGGCCGCCGCTGAGCGATTTTTTCAGCTCCCGTAACTTCTGACCGGGATGGGCTTCGCCCCGGAGGTCAATTATGCACCCGGCCGCACCGCTTAGTGGACCCATTTTTAATAAATGGGTCATGAAAACGGCCTTGTCGGAGGTGACTATTGTTGCTTCACCTTCCTGGTTGATCCTGAATTTTTCACCCTTGGGGCTGACTATGGCCACTTTGCGGTTGTCCAGGGGGTAGCGGGCGGTGAAGAGGGCCGGGTGCCCGTAGAGATAGAGCAGCCGTTTGGCTGTCGCCGGCTGCCGCCAGAGACTTTTAAATATTTCACCGTCAGATTCCAGGCTGAAAGTCAGGCCTGTAAGGCCGAGATCAGCCAGAGCCTCTTCAGAGAGGTGGTTGAGAACGCCCAGACGGTGGTCGCCCCAGATTTTTACATCGCCCTTTTCACGGGCAGCCCGCTGCACCATATTTATGTGGCCGATGTTGGATATGAGGAAATCTCGGAAGTTGCTTTCAATCAGGCCGCCCAGTTCTCTGTTTAGAATATTTTGCTGGCGGTGAAAAATGAGCGGCGGCAAGCTCCAGACAATTTTCTCCCAAAAATCTTTCAGACGGCGGCGGTTATGACGCACATGCCGCACGTTGGGCACATTAAGGGGGATGATGATTCTCCTGGCTTCAAAATCACCGATTTCACGCATGTCTTCAGCCCGATCCAGCCAGACCCAGAAGCCCTGACGAACCGGATCGGCCGCCGGAGAGCGGGCGTCGCCTCGCTGAGGCTTCAGCTCCGGCGGCAGAGACTTGGGCGCGGGCAGGGCCGTTTTTTCAGCCACCGCTTTAACCGCTTTGACCAGGGGCGAAGCCAGTATGGCTCGCTCTTCTCCGCCGGAGGAGACCTTGAACAGCATGCCTTTCTGGTCAGGCACATTTGGGCCGCCCAGAATGACAGCACTCCCGGCCGGGGCCTTGTCCACTGACTCACCATTGAAAGATATGGTCTTCAGGTTAAATCCGGCGCTTTCCTCACCAGCCCGCAATTGCAGACGCAGACGGTCGTTGACCGCAACGGGGCGCTCCAGCGTCACCTGCCCGCCAGCTTCCATAAAGCCGATCTTCAGGCCGGAGGTGGTGGCGCTCAGGGGAGCCAGCGCACCCTCTACTTCAGCGGCCAGGGGGCCGCCAGTGGTGCGTCGGCCCGGTGCTTCGGCCAGGATATTTTCGGCTTCGGCCAGGGCGTAGGGCCACTCCGCATCCGGGGCGTCCAGCAGCATGCGGTAGGCTTTGACCACCCGGCCGACATAGTCCGGGCCTTTCATGCGTCCTTCAATTTTGAAGGTGCTGATGGGCAGGCGGCGCAGTTCATTCAGATAGGGCGCGGCGGCCAGGTCGGTGGTGGAGAAAAAGGCGGCTTTCTGACTGCCGCGCTGGTAAGTGCGGCGGCAGGGCTGGGTGCAGCCGCCGCGAAGGGCGCTGCGCCCGCCTAGGAAACTGGACATCAGGCACAAGCCGGAAAAGGAAAAACACAAGGCCCCGTGCACAAATATTTCCACATCAATGGGGCTGTGATTGGAGAGGGCCTGAACTTCATCGAAGGCCAGTTCCCTGGCCAGCACCGCCTGGCTGAAACCGGCGTTCTGAAGGGTTATAAGGCCCGGCAGGCTGTGGACGGCCGTGAGGGTCGAGGCATGGCGTTCAATGGCGGGGAAATGTCTGGCCGCCAGTCGGGCCAGCCCCAGATCCTGAATAATCAGGGCATCCGGCCCAAAAGCGGCGCAGGTGGCCAGGAGCTTAAAGGCCTGTCCCAGTTCACCTTCCTTGATCAGCGAGTTGAAAGCCACATAGACACGAACCCCCTCTTTGTGGGATTCAGCGATGACGGCTTTCATCTCGGCCAGCGAAAAATTGTCGGCATAGGTGCGGGCGGAAAAATTATTCAGGCCCACATACACCGCGTCAGCCCCATTCATGACCGCCGCCGCCCATGAAGCTTTTGAACCGGCCGGGGCCAATAGTTCCGGCGGACCTTCCGGCAGGGGACGCTTGTTGATAAAAAAATCCCCTTCCGTCCGCTCCGCTTCCGGCTGTGAAACTTCACTTTCGCGGCCGCGCGATTCAGGTCGGCGCGGCCGCTTAGTGGTGCTCTTTTTCGGCCGGGGGGCCGGTTTTCCGCCGCGAGCCATCAGCGAGCCTTCAATCCCAAGGCGTTGGCAATGTCGGAAGCGGCGGCCGAAACGTAGGCGGCCCGGTCTTCCGGCGACTGCGTCTCACCGGCTGCCGGCAGCGGCACTCCCGCCGGGGAGATGTCCACCGGACGGTTCACCAGTTCAGCCTTGGCCCGCACTTCATAGCCTTCATCAAGCTTGTCTTCAAAATAGGCGCTCTGGAACTCCGCAAACTTGAGCGCGTGGGCGGTAGAATCCACCACGGCCTTGTCACCGTGGGCCAGAATGCCCAGTTTGAGGGCTTCCCGCACACCGGCCACGCCTTCGCCGCCCTGGGTGCAGACCGTCAGGCCGGAGCGGTTGACCGCGATCATATTGTCCATAATAGCCTGCTCCCGCACCTGAACGGCAAAGAAACGCCCTTCTTCAGCGGCCTTGTTGTATTCCTCCACCATTTTTTGGACGCGGGGGAAAGAAACAGGGTCGCCGATCATGGCCGCCTGGGCTACTGAGGGACGCACTGTCACCGGCTTATAGACGCGATCGGATTCCAACTGGCTGTAATAACGGAACACCGGATCAGCATGGCTGGACTGGACGGCCACGATTTTAGGCAGCGTTTCAATAACGCCATAGCGCTTCATTTTCATTAGGCCGCTCATAATGGCCGTAATATTCCCGGCATTGCCCACCGGCACGAAAAGGGCCAGGTCACCCAGCTCGTAATCAAACTGCTGGGCCAGCTCATAGGCATAGGACTCCTGACCCAACACCCGCCAGGGATTTTTGGAATTCAGCAGAGCCACTTCATAATGATCGGAAAGGTATTCCACCACTTTCATGCAGTCGTCAAAAACGCCCGGCAGTTCGAAAACCTTGGCCCCCGCGCCCAGCGGCTGGCTCAACTGCGGCAGAGTCACCTTGCCTTTGGGCAGCAGCACAGCCGACTTGATCTGGCTGCCCAGTGCGGCCGAATACAAAGCGGCGGCAGCCGAGGTGTCGCCGGTGGAGGCGCACACGGCCAGAACATCGCTCAAATTCTGAGTGCGGATTATATATTTCAAATAGGAAAGAGCTGCCGCCATGCCTCTGTCTTTAAAGGAGGCGCTGGGATTCTGCCCATCATGTTTGATAAAAAGGGTGGCCCCGACTTCGCGTGACAGATCTTCCGGCGCGGCCACCAGCGGAGTGTGGCCCTCACCCAGATAGACGATATCTTCCACAGGAATCAGCGGAGCCAGAAACTCATGGAAAGTAAAAATACCGCGCAGCGGCTGTAAATTCAGCATGCGCCGGTAATCAAACAAGCGCCGCCAGAATTTGCCGGGCCGTTCTTTCAACCGGTCTTCCCTGGCGTCTTCCAGAAGCAGGAGCCCGCCGCAATCCGGGCAGGTGTAATAAAGTTTTTTAGGTGGATGAATTTTACCGCATTTCAAGCAGTTGTAGCCCAGTCCGCCCGCCGGGGACGGCACCAGAAATTCCTGTAAATCCTCTGGAAAATACTCAATTTTCATAATCATATCCTACCCCAGGGCAGCTCCCTGGACCAGGGCAGAGCCCTGGACCCACGGATGCTTGCGCATCCTTCGTCTATGAGGCGGTTTCCCTGGGCGTTAGTTTTGGCGGCCATCATCGTATTAAGAGCGTTGCCCCCTTTGCGGTGGCCGCTTCCATCGCCTGGGGGATGTGTCTGGCCCATTCGGGCCAGGCAAACAAAAGCGGTTTTTCCATTGGAAAAACCGCTTTCCCAAAAACGCGGCCGAAAATAATCGGACCGCTAAGGTCTTAGAACAGGCCGGTGATGACGCTGCTCAGCGGGAAGGCATAAAGCAGAATCAAAGCAACAACCAGACCGTAAATGGCCAGTGATTCAATCAGGGCCAGACCGATGATCATGTTGGTACGGATGGTGCCGGCCGCTTCCGGGTTGCGGGCGATGCCCTGGAGAGCGCCGTTAATGGCAAAGCCCTGGGCCAGGCCTGGTCCGAGAGTCGCCAGGCCCATGCCGAGACCGGCGGCCAAGGCGATTTTGCCGATGGTGTCGAGAGCCGAGGCGGCCACGGCGGGATCGGTGGTCTGGGCCATAGCCACGGCGGAAGTCGCCATCACGGCCAGAGCGGTGAACAGGAAAACGAGTTTCTTTTTCATTTCTAACTCCTGAAGCATAGGTTTTGTGGTGCTTTATCGCGCCGGTCCAATGGCCCCGGCGCACGATCAACCGGGCCAGGCCCGGAACCGTTCCAGATTAGTGCGAATCCCCTTGAGCGTCGCTGATATAAATCATGGCCAGAAGGGATATAATGAAAGCCTGCAGGAACCCGGTGAACAGTCCCAGGAACATCATCGGCAGCGGAGCGAAATAGGCGCCGGCCAGAGCGAAGAGCACCAGAATAACCAGATCCTCACCCATAACATTGCCGAAAAGACGCAGCGTCAGAGAAATCAGACGTGAAAGGTGGCTGACTACTTCAATGACGAACATCAGCGGAGCCAAAAGCGGCAGTGGCCCCAGAAAGTGCTTGATATAATGGAAGCCATGCATCTTAATGCCCACCGCGTGGGTCATCACAAAGATAACAATCGCCAGCCCGACAGTCGTGTTAATATTGGATGTCGGCGCGAAGCTTCCAGGAATCAGACCCTGAACGTTGCAGCTGAATACATAAATTAAAAGAGTGGCGATAAGCGGAAAAAATACCCGCCCTTTTTCGCCCATAATTGAAAGCTGAAAGTTTTCAATAGTTTCAACCAGAAATTCAAAAAGATTCTGGAGGCCGGAGGGAACCATGCTGATCTTCGCCGTAGCCAGGCGAGCCAGAACGATCAAAATAATCATCACCATCCATGAGTAAAGCACATGGGGGTAGTGGTGGGCAAAATCAGACACCGATCCGCCAATCAAGTCGGCCAGAACAGCCAGAAACATTATTGGATGTTCCATGATTCCTCCAAAATAAGCCGTCAATATTAATCCATGACGATATTTTCATAGCAGTATAACAAAAATCAAAGCCATGATCAAGAGTTAGATTGTCAGCAGCCAGGGCTTACGCACCTAAATGTGGCTTGGGAGGGCGGACGCATTTTCCGCCATACTTCACGCAAGTCCACTTCCAGCACGGGGATGACCTGAAGGTCCATCCCCGCACTGAAATCGGCCTTGCGCTGCGAAAGGCGAAAAAATCGCACTTTTTGCGTAGCGGCACGGCACTTTTTGAAGGGAAAAAGTTTACTTTGAGAATTGCTGGATTGTCAGTCGGAGCCACCCTCTTACAAATTGAAACGCACGCCAAGCGTTCCGCCTACAGTCTCCTGTTTGCCGCTGAGGCCGAACACGCCAAGTTCAAACGACACCGGAGATTCTTGCGGCTGGAGTATCAAACCCAACTCGCCGTAAGCTGAGGAACCCTTCATGTCCGGCGCTTCTTTCAGCCTGCGGCCGTCAACGCTGCCTGATGATTCGCTGTCGTATTCATGTTCCCAGGCCGCTCCGATATAGCTTTTGACAGCATTTTCCTTAAATGAGCGCGTCAGGCGCGCCCCTATTCTGGTGCGCAGGGAATCAGTCGCATCGAATGAAAGCCGTTCGCCCGCCTTGGTTTTGGCGCTGTCAGCGTTGAGGTGGGTCCAAAAGGCCTTTCCGTACACATCCAGTTTGGCGGTGTCGGTCAGTTCAAACTTGCGGCCGAGACCAGCGCTGGCTCCGTGATATGGAGTTGAGGTGTCATATTTGGTGTCCGGGCGGTCTTTGACTTCATAGCGATTGCTCACCCGGCCAGTCCTGGCCCCGGCTTCCAGATAGAAGCCGCATTCGAATTCATAATTCAGGAAAAGACCGCCGCCAAAGTAATCGCTTTTGCCCTCGCCGTGGATGTTTCCAAGGTTGCTGGTGTGATTGTAGGTATCGTAGCTGCCTTTGCCGCCTTCGATATAGCCGCCGATGGTCAACGTGCCGTTATAACCGGGAGAGAATTTTTTGGCCAGACCCAGCCCGACCCCGAAATTGTCGGCGTCAACATGGCTGCCTGTCTTATAGCGCCCGCTGGAGCCGTTAACGTCCGAGGTGACGCCCAAGCTTCCGGCGGAAATGGCCGTTTGGGCTTTCTGGGCCATGTTCTGGCCGGTTTCACTGCCCATGGCCACGGCGACGGCCGCGCCCAGACTGGATTCGAAATAGGCTTTGTGCCCTTCCTGCGGCTGGGGTTCACCATTGCCGCCCAGGCTATGCAGGCCGTGATAGGTGGCCTCGATGACGCCGTCACCGGCTTGGTCATAGATGAGGCCGAAAGAATGGGTGATGGTGGTCAGCCCCCTGGTGACGGTCGTCAGGTATTCTTTTTCTTCCTGTCCGAGGAAGTCCGGGGTTATGTTGGTTACGCCGTTGATCAATGTTATTTTATCTGACTGCTCCAGATTGGTGAAATCTCCGGCCTGTTTCAAGATGAAGTTGGCCGGATTAAAATCCTGAAAGTCGATTTGATTGCCAGCTGTTGCGCCCAGGCCGGCCAGGGTGGTGTTCAGAAGGATGTCGCCGTCTTTGAGGTCGGCGGGCAGGTTGATGGTTATCACACCTGACGGACCGGGTTTGTAGCGGTTCAATTCGGAAGGGGCGTTGTTATGGAGGCCGGTCAGGACCAGGGCGTTGCCTGTGCCAAAGGTTTCAAGGCCGGTAAAGCTGAAGGTCTGGCCCCAGACCGTGCCCTGTCCATCCGCTTTGTCGGGCACGTTGACGCCGTGGGCAATGAAGACGCTGCCTGTATCATCCAATGCTCTGAGGCTCAGGGTCTTAAATGATACTTCGTCCGTATTTGTCTGGGCGCTGGAGGCCGCGCCGTTGGCCAGGAAAGCTGTGTCCAGGGTGGCGGTTGTTGCCTCCAACTGAAGACTTTCCGCTTTGAAGCTGATTTCGGCGGCGCCGGTGGAGCGGGTCGCCAGGCTGGTGTCGGCTTTGAAGATTTGAATATCCACTTCGGTTTGACCGGTGAGCACCAGGCTGCCGGTGATATCCACCAGGGCGCTGCCGCCTGTATTGCCGGTGCCGGTGGCGATATCGATGCTGTTGCCCGTCAGATAAAAGTCGCCGGTTATGCTTAGCAGGGCGTTACCGCCATTGGCCGCCTGTCCGCCGGCGGTGCTGTCGCCGCCGGCGACGGAGAGTGTGTCGGCTGTGGCCAGGCCGTCCGCTCCGGTGTCGACCGTTAGCGTGACGCTGCCGCCATGTCCATTTCCGGTGGCCGCGGTGTTGCCGCCTTTAAGGGCCAGTCCGCCTTCCACTTCCAGGCTGCCAGCATTAATTACAACACTGCCGCCGGAATTGTCCGCTCCATAGGACTCGACGTTGCCGCCGCTGATGCTCAAAAGCGGGGCGGGCGCGCTAAAGCTGGCGCTGTCGACCGCCGCCAGCGCGGCCAGCCGGCCGACGACGTTTATTTCTACCGAACCGCCCTTTCCGTCTTTGGCTGTATACTGGCCGGTGTCGCCACCGCTTATGCTTATTTTGCCGGCCTGGGAGGTTAAGTTCTCAACCTCTACTTTGACTGCGCCGCCCCCGCCGCCTAAAATATTGCCGTCGGATTCCCCGCCGCTGCCTCCGGCAATGGTGAAGCCGTCCGTGCTGATTACGTGCGCCGCCGTTAATGAGGCCAGGCCGCCATCAGTGAATTTAATATAATCCGAGAAAGCGATGGCTGGAGTTTCATGGCCATTTCCACCCATTATTTTCAATCCCTCTGCCGTTATGTCGCTGGAACTGATGAGGGTGGCCATGCCTCCGCCGCCGTTTGCGTTGGCGGCTATTGAATAAATCTGTCCTCCAGTGCCGCCTGTCAGCGACAGCGAGCCGTTGACTGTGATTTCAGAGCTTGTTGTCAGTTCCGCCTGCCCACCTTCAGCCGAGTTGGCTGCTCCGCCGGTTATGGACATGTCCCCGTCCACAGATAGTTCAATACCGCCCAGATCCACAAATACTTTGCCGCCGTTGCCGCTGGCTGAAAGAACTTCACCGGAGGTTATACCTGTGGAAGGAGGTGTTCCACCATAACCGCCTGAGATTTCAAAGGCGAGCGGGGCCTGATTGGCATTGGTTATTCTAATGATAGAGCTTTCGAATGGTGAAGTGCCGGAAGAAGTGTCAATGGTCAGATTGATGTCCCCGCCATTGCCGCCGGCGCCGGAATTATCCAGTGTCAGGGCCAGTCCACTCTGGCCGCCGTTGCCGCCGATGAGGTTTATGGTCAGAAATGTGCCGCTGTAATCGCCTCCCATAGACAGAGTGGCCGATTGGCCGTCTTCACCGTCCTTGGAGTCCATAGCGGACGGCGCACCATCTGAAGAATCGCCGCCTTGCAAATTATGGCCTATATAAGAGCCGCCGCCCTGACCCCCTCTGGCTGAAGGATCATATGAGCCGGAACCATCGCCACCGGCGCCTGTCATCCCGATGCTGATACCACCCGAGCCACCCATAGCAAAGGGAATATCCAGGTCGGCCGCTCCTCCTCCTCCGCCCCCGCCATAGATATACAAATCCTTGGGTTCCGTGGCTTGAAGAGGCCCAGGGGTGAATATCATCAAAAGCATCACGGCTGCTGTCATCTGCATGATAAGAATTTTGCCGAAGTTGGGAATGGTCGGTGTGTGCTTTGCGATACCGCTCACTTATCGCTCCTGGTTCCATTTTAGATTGTGAATTATAAGGCGGTCAAAGAACAGCTGACCGAAATCGCATAAAAAGCCGTTTTCGAGCATGCTTATCCAATTACGCCAGTTAAAGGGCGATGGCCAGCCAGGGCCGTTATGGCTTTTGAGGGCTTTCATCGGCTGAGGGCCAGAACCGCTGTTTTTTAAAAAATTCAGCGCTGGTCCAACCGCTTGTCTTTGATTGGCTGAACGATGATAAATTGGTATAATTTTTTGATTCAGAAATAATGTTAAGAATTATACGTCATAATTTTTTTGAAATCAAATTATTGCTATGGAATAAATGTACACTATTGCGACATTTCAGAATTATCAAAAAATAACACTGTTTAATTGGTTTATGGGGTTCCATTTATTTGTGTAGGTGAAATTTTATAAACATTTGTGATTATATAATAAATTATTAGTGTTTACAAACTAAATGTGTAATGGGTTGAAATATAACGATATATGCTAATGTTGGCCTGATTTAGTGATGTCTTGGCTGGTGTATTATTGGGTGTGCTGGAGATGGCTGGAGAGGAATCTTGACGGGACAATTCTGTGCAGTTGAAATATAACGCAAGTATTTTGAAGGAAAATGCGTGAGTTTGGAAGATTTATGCATATTTGAAAACAGAAAAAGCCGGGTGTCGATGTTGACGACACCCGGCTTGATTTTATCGTTGGCCTCCGCCTGGCGGCCCGCCTCCGGGACGTCCGCCGCCTCCGCCTTGGGGGCCGCCTCCGCCCTGGCCGCCTCCGCCTTGGCCGCCTCCTCCGCCTCCGGGGCCGCCGCCCTGACCGCCGCCTGGTTTGCCTGGCCCGCCGCCGGCCGGTTTCTTTTTGCGTTCGGCCCAAGCCTCTTTGGCATAAATTCCAAGGTTGATGGCGGAAACGAAGAAGATTGTAAACACCATTATTCTGAGCAGCGGTTCACCGGTTCCGCTGATTAAGAACACGGCGGCCGCCCCGCCGCAGAAAGCTGTGACGGAGGCTACTATCTTTTTGATAATTTTGAACATTTTTGTATAGAACAAAATCAAAGAACCCAGTGCATACCCGGCTGTTTATTCAAACCGCCTTAATTTTTTACAATTCTGTTATGCTATCATTCCTTGCCCCCCGATGCAAGCCCCCGGGCAGGGCCCCCGGGCAGGGCCCCCGGGCAGGGCCCGGACCCCATGTCTGGGTGAGTTCTTCCCGTAATAGTTTATTTGGGCGGCCATCATCGTATTAAGAGCGGTGCCCCCTTGGCTGTTGCGTTGCACCCGCCGCTGAAGTAACCGTTTTTCTTAATGTTCCGGTTCTGAGGTAGCGGTAGTCCTCTTCTGAACTGGCGCCTTATTTGATAGCACGCCAACAATGAGAGTTATAGCGCCCCCAACTAACATACCGAAATTCCTTCTTAGGAATTTCGGTGGGGTCCAGGGGTTCTACCCCTGGTGGGGTGGAGGGGCAAAGCCCCCCTCTAATAATAGCCTCTTCTACCCTGAACATAAAAAGCGGCCTTTCATTATCAAATTTATTTTGTTACAATTCCTTCATTTGTAGGTGCCGGATGAAATAATGCTCAAACCTTCTGGAAATAAAATTGCCGCCTGGACAGGATGGGGAGCGACTATCCTGTTTTTTTCGTATGTTGTGGCCGCCGGAGCTTTGGCCACCGGCTACAACTGGGATTGGAGTGAGGTTCCCGGCTTTATTTTCGACTTTGGCAGGATGGTTCCGGGCCCCCTTTTAAAGGGCCTTGGTGTGACTTTTCAGATTATCGGCTGGAGCCTTTTACTGACTTTCATTCTGGGCCTGGCCACCGCCCTGGCCCGCCTGGCCGGGGGGCCGGTTCTCTCCGCCGTGGCCAGGGTTTATCTGGAAGTGGTGCGCAATACTCCGCTTCTGGTTCAGCTTTCAGTTGTTTATTTTATTTTTGGCGCGGTTTGGGGGCTTTCCGGTTTCTGGTCGGCCGTGCTGGCTCTGAGCCTCTTTGAAGGGGCTTATCTTTCCGAGATTTTTCGTTCCGGCATTCTGGCTGTGGATGAAGGTCAGTGGCAGGCCTGTTGGTGTCTGGGCCTTTCCAACGGCGACACTTTCCGGCGGGTTATTTTTCCCCAGACCGCGCCCATGCTGCTGCCGCCTATGTGCAGCCTGGTTATTTCTCTGGTCAAGGATTCCGCGCTGGCTTCCACCATCGCGGTTTATGAACTGACCAAGGAAGCCCGCACCCTGGTTTCCGAGACTTTTCTGGCTTTCGAGCTGTGGCTGACCATCGCGGCCGTTTATTTGATCATAAACCTTCTGATGTCCCAGCTCGGCGCGGTTTTGGAGCGCCGGAACGGCGGCTGGTAAAAGGCGAGGGCAATATGGATTCTGGGGGGCCATTCATAATAATAGATCGGGTCAGTAAGACCTACCCCGGCGGCCAGGCCGCCCTCAGGGATGTTTCACTGACTGTCAGCCGGGGTGAGACGGTGGTGGTTATCGGGCCCTCCGGCTCCGGCAAGTCGACCCTTCTGCGCTCCATCTGCGGGCTGGAGGAGGTCGATTCAGGCTCCATTACTATTGAGGGCCAAACCGTTACCGAAAATCCCAGGCTGCGGGATCTCATGCGGCCGGAGCTGGGAATGGTTTTTCAGTCTTTCAACCTGTTTCCGCACCTCACAGTTATGAAGAACCTGACGCTGGCTCCTATCCGGGTTCGCGGCCTGGCCAGGGAGGCGGCTGAGGCGGCGGCGGCCGGGCTTTTGGCCAAGGTCGGCCTGGCCGATAAGGCGGAGGCGCACCCTTCCCAGCTTTCCGGCGGTCAGCAGCAGCGCGTGGCCATTGCCCGGGCCCTGGCCATGAATCCCAAGGTGATGCTTTTTGACGAACCCACCAGCGCCCTGGACCCGGAAATGATCGGGGAGGTGCTGGCTGTGATGAAGGATTTATCCAACGAGGGCGCGACAATGGTGGTGGTGACCCACGAAATCGGATTCGCTAAGGAAGCTGGGGACACGCTTATTTTTATGGATGAGGGTGAAATTGTCGAGCGCGGCCCGGCCCGTGATTTTTTCAATCATCCTTCCACCGACCGGGCCATACAGTTTCTGGATAAAATAATCAGTTAAAAACGGGGCGCGCTTCCGGCCCGCTCCGGCCCGCTTCGCGGGCAACAAATACAGGAGGACTACAATATGATCAGACGCATGTTTTTGACTCTGGCTGTTCTGGCCGTCGCCCTGTGGATGGCTCCGGCCGCCTCCGCGCAAATGGGGCCGCCCCCGGTCAATGAGGCCGACGCCCCTTTCCTTAAAGGCAACCCCTGGGTAGAGCGCATCCAGGCCAAGGGAGTGCTTCGGGTGGGTTTTGATACTTTCCGTCCCTGGGCGATGAAAGCCAAGGACGGCCGGTTCGTGGGCTTTGAAATCGCCGTGGCCGAAGCCCTGGCCGCCGACATGGGCGTCGCGCCCGAGTTCGTGCCCACCGCCTGGGACGGCATCATCCCGGCCCTTCTCACCGGCAATTTCGACATCATCATCGGCGGCATGGGCATAACCGAGGAACGCGCCAAGCGGGTGGCCTTTACCGAGCCTTATATCTATTCCGGCATGGCCATCTGCGCCAGCCGCACCAGCGCACCCGGCCTCTCTACGGTTGCCGATTTCAACAAAAAAGATATGACCATTGTGGTCAAGAGCGGCACCACGGCGGCCCTGGCGGCCAAAGAGCTCTTTCCCGAGGCCAATATCAAAGAGTTTGACGATGAAGGCCAGACTGCCCAGGAAGTCCGCAGCGGCCGGGCTCAGGCCCTGGTGGCTTCCGCCCCCTATCCGGCCGAACTGGCTCTTCAGAATCCCAACGAAATCTATGTGCCCATAAGCGGCACACTGACCAAAGAACCGAACGGCATGGGCCTGGCTCCAGGCGACAAAGACGCTCTCCCGGCCCTTAACGCCTGGATAGAGGCCAGGCACAAAAGCCAGTGGCTGGAAAAAACCTGGAGCTACTGGTTCGAATCCCTCCAGTGGGAACCCCTGCTCCAATAGCGCATTTTTGGAGAGGGGTTCCGCCCCTCTTCAAAAATGCCCCGTTCCGGTCCATAGCCGATCATCATTTCAAGGTATGTCATTTGAACAATGAAGCCAAAATACCGCCTCAACTGCGTCGCCACGGCTGGAGGCCCTTTGACTCAGCCGCGCTGATTCTGATAATTGGCGTTATGATCTGGATGGGCTGGCGGGTTTTGATCCATTTCAACTATCCCTGGGACTGGTCGGTCATCCCTCAGTTTATAGTTTCCAATTACGGCGGTTCCCTGAAGCTTGGAACACTCGGCCTGGGGCTGCTGATGACCCTTAAACTAAGCCTCTGGGCCTCCGCCCTGGGGCTCTTTTTCGGGCTCCTCCTGGCTTTGGCCAGGCTCAGCCGTTCATTGTATCTGCGTCTCATATCGCGGACCGCCGTCGAGGTCTGCCGCAATATCCCGCCGCTGGTGCTGGTCTTTATCGCTTTCTATTTTCTCAGCGCCCAGCTTCTGCCCTGGCCCTATATCATCTCCCTGATTACCGGCATCAGCCCGTTATTCACGCAGGCCGTGGAGTTCCTTGCCGTCGACTCACGCCAGCTTGGCCTTTTCTTCCCGGCCGTCATGGCGCTCGGATTTTATGAGGCCGCCTATTTTTCAGAAATACTTCGCGGAGCCATTATCTCAATGAACAAAGGGCAATGGGAAGCCTCATACTGCCTTGGGCTGTCGCGCTTTCAGCAATATCGCTTTGTCATTCTGCCTCAGGTCTTTCGCAAATCGGCCCCTCAACTGGCCGGGCAGTTTATATCCACCGTGAAAGAGTCCTCAATTGTCTCGGTTATCAGTCTGGCTGAACTGACTTACAGCGGGCAGCAGCTTTCGGCCACCATCCACAAACTCTTCGAAGTCTGGCTGACCGTGGCCGCCCTCTATTTCATTTTCAATTTCGCCCTGTCCTGCCTGTTCCGGCGGTTTGAGCGCCGGCAGTTCTAATTAGGCCCGCGCCGCCATATAAGGTCTGGGGGCGAGCATCGTGAGGCGGAGCGGCTGCTCGCCTAGCGAAAATCACATTTTTTGCCCGGCTGCGCACCGCCGGTTCAGGGGAAAGAGTCATAATCAGAACAGCCGCTATTGATTCAATTTTCAAAGATTGTTATATTGCCTCCTTGGGTGAGTGTTTTTCTATAAATATTGAAGAGGTTCTATATAAATGACGAAAGCTGAACTTATCGACCGAGTGGCCGCCGAAGCTGGTCTTAGTCGGGCCGTTGCTCGGGAAGTATTGGATATGATTGTTATTCAGGCCACTGAAATTCTGAAAAGGGAAGGGCGCTTCACCTTTTCCGGCCTGGGCAGCCTGGAGGTGGTGAGCCGCGCTGAAAGAACAGCCCGCAACCCCCGCACCAATGAGCCGACTGTAATCAAGGCCCACCAGGCCATTAAATTCAAAGCCGCCAAAACTCTTAAAGAGGCAGTGAACCAGCAATCTTAAAATCACGGAAAAGCGGGCGACCGCCGCCGGGAGAAATGTTTTTGCCCGGTTCCGTTCCGGGGGGCTTAGTTACGGAACCGGGCAAAAACATTTCTCCCGGCGGCGGCCTGATCGGCCGCAGCTGGAGCCCCAGTCGAGCTGGAGCCGGCTTCCGGCGGGTCAGTGCGGTTCCGAAGTTATAAGGTTTAGTATCCATTAGTCTCGAACAGGTGAAATTATGCACCGCCTTTTCATATCTTTAATGCTGCTGATAGTCTGCGGCCTTTCCCCAGTGGCCGGAGCGAATGACGAAGCCTCTCCGCCCGCGGACAGCTCACCCGGCTCAAGCCTCATATCCTTGTACCGTTCTGGAAGCCTTAGTGATATTAATGATCATTTGAATCTTGGGGCCGACCCAAATAATAAAGACGGCCTTGAGGGCATGACTCCCCTGATGCTGGCCGCCGCTTCCAACTCTGATCCTGATGTAAGCCGTCTTCTTATCAGAAAGGGCGCGCGCCTTAACGATAGAGAGTCTCATTTGGGCTTTACCCCACTGATGTTTTCAGCCGCATTCAATGTGCCCACTGTTACCCAGGCCCTGATTGAAGAGGGGGCGGATCTGGAAATACGCGACAACAGCGGCGGCACTGCCCTGTATCACGCGGCTTCCGTCGCCTCTAACGCGGCCACGGTCCTGCTTCTGACCAAAGCCGGGGCCGATCTGGAAGCCGCCGATCAGGATGGGGTCACGCCACTGATGAATGCCGCCATAAATGGCCGACTTCAGAGTGTCCATACGTTGGTAAGGGCTGGAGCCAAGCTTGAGGCCAGGAGTTCCAACGGCCGGACTCCGCTCTTGTTTGCCGCCGCGGACAACCGCGATCCGCTGATTATGGCCCGCCTCATTGAGGCCGGGGCCGACCTGGAAGCCCGTGACAATGACGGCCTGACCCCCTTTCTGGCTGCCTCGGCCGGAAACACCAGGCCGGTGCTGGAGGAGCTGAAAAAACACGGGGCCGATGTCCGGGCTGTTGATAATAGCGGCGCGGACGCGCTTCTTCAGGCGGCCCTCTCCAATTCGAACCCGGATGTGGTCAATTTTTTGGTGCATGAGATTGGGGCCGATCTGAACACCCCGCGTGAAAACGGCCTCACCCCCATTCTGGCCGCCGCGGTCAATCCCGTGCCGGAAGTGACCAGGGAACTGATAGTGGCCGGGGCTGATGTTTCGGCTCGCGGCCCTCATGGGCGCACCGCTCTAATGCTGGCGGCCGCTTTCAATCCAAATGATGAAGTGGCCAGGATCCTGGCCGCCGCCGGGGCCGACCCTCTGGAAAAGGATGAGGCCGGCCTCAACGCCCTGGAATATGCCGGGGACGCCCGACCGGAGTTATTGGATTTCTTGCGCCGACGCAGCAAATAGAACCGCTGTGTCACGGCGATTCCAATTATGGCCGATGTGCTTCATTTAGCGAATGTCGACCGTAGGGAGACAGAGCGTCTGAGGCTGGATTTAAGGCTGAAGCCGGTGCTCGACGGGCAAAATAACTATTTTTGCCCGGCTATGGGAGGCCGGTTAAGGATAAAACGCCACATGTTTATAAATGCAGGAAAGCAACTATGCCACAAACGGTGATACTCGATTACGACATGACTCTGGTTGATTCCATCAGGGCCATTACGCGCGGACTCAATAAGATAGCCGAGAGGTTTGACCTGCGGCCCGTCGATGAAAACGACACCCGCGGGGTTATGAGCCTGGAAGCCAAAGCTTTCTGGAGTACGCTCTGGGGCCGTTATGACGAAGAGTGGAGCCGCTATTTTATTGCCGAAGTCTCCAAGCAGGAGAAGAATTATCTGGAAATTTCCCCCGGAGCCGAAGAACTTTTGACTGATTTAAAGGCCTCCGGGGTTCAACTGGCGCTGGCCACTAACCGTGACAATGCCTGGCACGCCCTGGCCTCCATCGACCTGGCCAGATATTTCGATACGGCCGTGGGCTGTCTGGACGTAATGCGCGGCAAGCCCGCACCGGATATGATTCTGATGGTTCTTGATCAGCTCAATGCCGATCCCTGCCAGACCGTCTATGTCGGCGACGCCGTTTTCGACATGGAGGCCGCCCGCGCCGCCGGGGTCCGGGCTATTGGTCTGACCCAGGGCGGAGTCAGTCGTGAGGCCTTGTTTGCGGCCGGGGCCTGGCAGGTGCGGGAAAACCTTCTTGAGTCGCGTCAGCTTCTGGGGTTATAAGCTGAAACTATGAACAAGTTCTAAATGTATATTTTAATTGTTGTTGAAATAAAGGCGGGATAACAATGAACTCCACCACCTTGAAAAGGTTGCCCGGCTCACCCGGATGTTTTATCTGTGATAACAATAATACTAATGACCGCGCCCTCAAACTGCATATTATGTGGAATGACGAAACCCAAAGCGTTCACATTCCCTTTGAGCCGGATCAAAGCTGGTGCGGTTACAGCAATGTTGTTCACGGCGGGCTGATAGCCTCGGTGATGGATGAGGGCATGGCCTGGGTGGTGAAGCAGAAGAGCGGCGACTGGGCTTTCACGGCGGATTTTCATTTGCGCTACAAAAGGCCTCTGGAGCCTTTCAAAAAATATGTGGTGGTGGCTCGCACCGATGAAGCGGGCGGGCGAAAAATTCAAGCCACGGCTGAAATTCTGGATCAGGAGGGCCGGGTGGCAGCCATGGCCGAGGCTGTTTTTTTACCCAGCCGCCAGGCCCGGCCGCGGACTTCCGAGTAAAATTTAAATAAAATAACAGTGTTATAGTTTTATAGGCCTAAATGTCGCCATAAGCAGTTTGTTGTGTCGGGCCGTTGAATTTTGTTGTGTGTTTGGATGAATCGTGGTATATTATCGCCAAAAGGTATGAAATATGCGAAAAATACTCAGCTTCATTCCGAATCAGTTTATCATTCCCCTCTTCATTCTCGGCGGTCTGGTCGCGGGTGTGGGCGGATACACTGTTTACATGTCGCGTGCCTATTCATATCTGTCGAATGATCCGGCCGTGTGTGTGAACTGCCATATCATGGCCCCGTATTACGCCTCCTGGAATCACAGTTCCCACGCCATCTGGGCCACCTGCAACGATTGCCATGTGCCGCAGAACAACATTGTCTCAACTTACATGTTCAAGGCTGAAGACGGGCTCTACCATGCCGCCGTCTTCACCGTCAACGGCGAGCCGGAAGTCATCCGCCCCCGCGACGGCAGCTACGCCGTGATCATGGAAAATTGTATTCGCTGCCACACCCAGTTGAACACCGAATTCGTCAAAACCGGCATGGCCACCTATGCCGATGTTAAAGCGGGTGAGGCCAAAGCCTGTTGGGATTGCCACACGCAGGTACCCCACACCAATATCAGCAATGTGGCTTCCGCCCCCGGCGCTATCGCGCCCCTGCCCGCTTCCCCTGTGCCTCAATGGCTCAAGGAACTGATGTAGGCTTTACGCGCGTTCTCCATGGGCACCGTGGTTCCGGATGTTATTCCACCTGGTGCAAACATGAGGCAGTATAAAATCTATAGCTGAGGGGCGTTGCTCTTCATACGATGATGGCCGCCAAAACTATATTACTGGAAAACCTAACCTAGACATAGTCCTGTGCGGACCACGCACACAAGAGGTATGATTATGAGACTCAACGACATTACCGAAGCCATTAAAGAAAAACCGATCATCGGCTGGACTATATTCGCTGTGGTTATGGTCGGGGTCTTCCTGCTTGGTCTTTTGGCGGCCACCATCACCGAACGCCGAGCCGAGATAGCCAGCATTTATAACAACAAAAAGGTGGATATCCAGGGTCTTGAGCCAAGAAACAGAATCTGGGGCGACAACTATCCCAGGGAATATGAAACCTGGCTGAAAACCGCTAATATGGATTTCAAAAGCAAGCATCTGGGCAACACTTTCGACGATGTGCTGGCCGAACGCCCTGACATGGTGGTTCTGTGGGCCGGCTACGCTTTCTCCCGCGATTATTCCGCTCCGCGCGGCCACATGTATACCATTGAGGATATGCGGAACACCCTTCGCACCGGTTCCCCCGGAGTGGATGGGCAGAAAGATCTTCAGCCCGGCACCTGCTGGACCTGTAAAAGCCCCGATGTGCCGCGCATGATGCAGGAAATCGGCGTCTCTGAATATTACAAAAGCCCTTGGAGCGCCCTTGGCGACCAGATTGTCAACCCCATTGGCTGTGCCGACTGCCATGATCCCCAGACCATGAATCTGACCATCACCCGCCCGGCTTTGGTCGAAGCCTTTGACCGCCAGGGCAAGGATATCAGCAAGGCCACCCTTCAGGAAATGCGCTCTCTGGTTTGCGCCCAGTGCCATGTTGAATACTACTTCAAAGGCGAAGGCAAATATCTGACCTTCCCCTGGGATGATGGTTCCACCTTGGAAGACATGGAAGTTTATTATGAAAACGTTGGGTTCACCGACTGGACCCACGCTCTCAGCAAAGCCCCCATGCTCAAGGCCCAGCATCCCGATTACGAGCTTTTCAAGATGGGCACCCACGGTCAGCGCGGCCTGTCCTGTGCCGATTGCCACATGCCTTACATGGCTGAAGGCGGCATCAAATATTCCGATCACCAGCTCATGAGTCCCCTCAAAGACGTCTCACGCACCTGCCAGACCTGCCACCGGGATTCGGAAGAGGCTTTGAAGAACTACGTCTATGAGCATCAGGATAAAATCCTGGAACTGCGTGACCGGGTTGAACCTGAATTGGCCAAAGCCCACATCATGGCCAAAGCCGCCTGGGACAACGGCGCTACTGAAGAAGAGATGGCCGATGTCCTGAAAATGCTCCGCAGCGCTCAGTGGGCCTGGGATTTCAGCGTGGCTTCCCACGGCTCCTCTTTCCATGCCCCGGTTGAGACTCAGCGCGTCATGGCCAAGAGTCTGGACAAATCCATGCAGGCCCAGCTGGCTTTGCAGAGAATCCTTTTCAACCACGGCCAGACCGAAGAATTTGTTATGCCCGATATCTCCACCAAGGCGAAAGCTCAGGCTTACATCGGCCTTGATATGGAAAAGTTGAACAAGGATAAAGAACAGTTCCGCGAAGTTGTTATTCCTCAGTGGATTCAATCCGCTCAGGCCAACAATCGCCTGTAAAATCAGCCTTGACTGACAGAGGCTGATTTAGAAAAAACCTGGAACGAATTACCCGTTCCAGGTTTTTTATGTGCCCCAGGCGGCACAGCGGCTCTCTCTCCCTAAATAAAACATCAGCGTGGCCGCCTGGAGTCTCGCAGTTGGGATGTATTGATCTTCCATTGAGGTTGAAAGTCTATGACAGGCGATATGTCGAAAAACCTTTCTGCCGCACCCTCCGCCGACGGTAATCGTACCTGGTGGGTCTGGCCCTGGAAATACCGGGAAAGCGCCGCCTTTGTCCTTGGTCTCTTAGTGGTGGGCCTTTGTCTGCAACTGGCCGGGCCGCTGGACATCCACCTTCTGAGAGCGCCCGTAAGTTGGGGGCTGGGAATAGGTCTGTCCGCCATGTCCATCATTCTTGGCTGTCTGCGCGGTCGTCTGGCCGAGTGGCTGACCGGCGTTCCTCTCAGCGTCTGTTTGATCGCGGCCATGCTTTTACTTAGCCTGCTCATGGGTCTCACTCCACAATTGGCCGCCCCCAATCCCGACCCCGGCTGGCCGGATCGCCTTGGCCTGACCAGAATGACCGCCTCCTGGCCCTTCATTCTGATCTATCTGGCCACAATTATCGTCCTGGGAGCGGTGACGGTGCGGCGCATCCGCCGCCGCCCCAATCTCGTCTTCATTCTCAACCATCTGGGCCTCTGGGTTCTCTTGACCGCTGCCGGGCTGGGCGCGGCCGACCGCCAACGCTATACCATGTGGGTGGAAGAAGAGGGCGTGGAATGGCGCGGCCGCCTGGCCAACGGCTTTGTGGTTGAGCTGCCCCTGGCCATAAATCTTCATGATTTTGACCTTGAGATTTATCCGCCAAAAATAACCGTTATCAGCCGCCAGACGGGCAAACCGCAGCCGGAAGGTAAAGCGGAGTGGTTTCAGCTGGACCCCGAACGCCCCCAGGGCCGTTTAGGCGAATGGAGCGTGACACTCGACAAATACATCCATCTGGCCATTCGCGGCAAGGATGGGGTATATGAGGAATCCCCCCGGCCGGAGGCCAACCCGGCCGCCCACATGATTGTGCGCGGCCCTGACGGCATGCTGGTCAGCGGCTGGATAACCGACGGCGGCCCGGCCCAGCCTTTTCAGGCCCTGAACCTCACCGATGATCTGGCCTTGGTCATGGCCCGCCCGGAACCCAAGCGCTTCACTTCCGACATCACCTTCCTCACGCCTGACGGCCAGGCCCGCCGGGTGGTGCTGGAGGTCAACAAACCCCTTACGGCGGGTGACTGGATGGTCTATCAATACAGTTATGACCAAGAGGCCGGGCGTATGTCTCGCAACAGCGGCTTTGAGCTGGTTTATGATCCCTGGCTGAAGTTTATCTGGGCTTCGCTTCTGTTAATGGGGGCCGGGGCGGTAGTGATGATCTGGCAAGGCCGTCGACGCCCCTCGTCCTCGTCAGACGGCAAAGAAAGGGAGGCCGCATAATGGGCTGGGATTTGTTCAATTACTTCGGACCCGCCGCCTCTCTGGCCTGGATTGCGGCTGGCTGGCTGGCCGTGCGCGGAAGTAAAAAAGCCTCAATGTTGGCTTCCCTGGCTGGTATTCTGATCATGGGCGCTTTCATCGCCATTCTTTGGGAAGTTCAGAACCGGCCGCCGCTCAGAACCATGGGCGAGACCCGGCTGTGGTATTCCTTCTTCCTGGCCTCAGCCGGTCTCTGGACCTATTACCGCTGGTCATATTCCTGGCTCTCAGCCTTTTCCGGCCTGATGGCCATTGTATTTGTGGTTATAAATCTGGCCAAGCCCGAGATACATTCCATAACCCTGATGCCCGCGCTCCAGAGTCCTTATTTTGTCCCCCACGTTATTGCCTACATCCTGGCCTATGCCATGATGGGCGTGGCGACCATAACGGCCCTGATCCAATTGCGGAAACCCGTGCCAGACCCATCCCTGAATCATTTTCTGGACAATGTGGTTTATATCGGTTTTGGTTTCCTGATGCTGGGTCTTCTTAGCGGCGCGGCCTGGGCCAAAGAGGCCTGGGGTCATTACTGGTCCTGGGACCCCAAAGAAACCTGGGCCCTGGTAACGGCTGCCGCCTATCTTCTCAACATCCACCTGCGGCTCCATAACCGTTTCCCGCGACTGACGCTGACGGTTCTGCCGATAGCTTTTATCCTCCTGATGATCACCTGGCTGGGCGTTTCTTCCCTTCCTTCGGCCCAGGGCAGCGTTCACGTCTATTCGTAACCTGGTGGAAGAGGGGGGCTCTGCCCCTCCACCCCGCAAGAGGGCAAAGCCCCCTTGACCCCAGCCCGGCGTGCGGTCATGGTTGCGATAGGACCGGAGGCTGGGGCTGAAAATTTTTTACGAAAGGCATCGTTCACCATTGTTTCAGCGCCACAACTCGCTTCGAAGACGAAGCTCAGACAAGTGGCGCTGAAACAATGGTTCTCTACAGAAAATTTTCAGCCCCAGCCTCCTGCTTTTATGCCGTGCTGTCTGAAGAATTAGAAACGCGTTTGCTCCGGTTAACACAACAGCAATGGCCCCAAACCGCCGATGACGACCAGGAAGGGGGCGCGGAAAATTTTCCGTAGACGCTCGTGATTTTGCTCCCCGGACGGGCAGGGACTCACAAACTTCCGATGAAGCCACCCGGCCGGGATCAGAGAAAATCATGAGCGTCCGAAGGAAATTTTTCCGCGCCCCCTTCCGGGTTTTACCTTTGCCGCTTCAAAACGAATAACCGCAATTCCTCCGGAATTGCGGTGGGGTCAAGGGGTTAACCCCTTGTGGGGTGGAGGGGCAAAGCCCCCCTCTTCTCTTCAATTGCTTTATTCCACGATGACTTTTCCTCCTGAGGTTATGGCCTGGCAGTGGGGTTCATACATGCCTTCAGCTATTGTCGGCGGCAGGGCGTATTCGCCGCTGGTTACCGCCCTCAAGGTGTAGCTGTAGGTTGTTTCGCCGTCGATGTATGGCTCTATGACGATCAGCCGGTCTTCCCGCAGTTCCAGGCGGGAATCTGAGGACGGGTGGGAAGAGTCCTCGCCGGAGGGGGTAACCAGGCGGGGGTTCTCTATCTCAAAGCCGCCCGGCAGAAGATCGGCCAGCACCATATTCTGGAGCGGCACCAGGGAATTGGCCGTGATTGTTACATTGACGCGGTCACCTTTCTTTAATTTGATTGGCTCAAAGGTCTCGGTCAGGTCGCGCGTTTCATCGCCCGGCAGGGTCCAGGTGCGGGTCAGTTTTATGAAATCGGCCTTTGGTTCCGGCGCGGCTATGGGCGTTGCCGCCACGGTGAAGGTGTAATAGGCCTGGCCTTTCCCTTCCATATGAAGGTTAAGGGGGCCATCGGAAATGGCGGCCAGGGCCTTGGGACCGGCCGAGCCTATTTGTTTGTCGGTGACGGTGAAGATTGTTTTTTTGTGAACGTCGGTCAGGGTGGCGGTGTAGGGTTGATTCGTGCCTGATTTTTTCAGCCAGGTAGCCAGGGCGTAGACAGCCATGCCGTTTTCCTGAGTGTTGGTCCACCGGCCCCCGCGGCCCAGTTCCGATACGTTGCTGGCCAGTTGAGCGGCTTCAGGTGAAAGGGGATCGACTTCGTTCCAAACCATCAACTGGAGGGCCAGGTTGCGGGCATGGCTTTCCAGGCTGCTGCGCTGGTGGTTCAGGGTGTTCAGGGCCAGTTCCATGTTATTTAGCTGATTAAGCGCGCGGGGGTTGCCCTCATGCACGGCTATGGCCCCGGCCAGGAAGATCCGGGCCGAGGGGGAGAGGCTCTCGTAGCGATCTTTGAGGGTATTGACCCAGCCCGCACGGTATTGGCCGTTCAGGGCCAGCACATAGACAGCGTAGGAGCGCACTGAGAGACCGTAGTTGATGTCGGATGAAAGGCCGTAATCGGCGCTGAGGTAGTATTCAAGCCATTTCAGGGCGTTTTCCTTCAGCCCGGACGGCAGATCCATCCGGCGGCCCGCTTCAGTCAGGAAGTGAGCGGCATAGACCGTGCCCCATTCGTAAACTGATTCCTGGCCCGGCCAGTAACTGAATCCGCCGTTGTAGGTCTGCATGATGGCCAGCCTTTTGACAGCCGCATCCAGGCCCTTGGCTACCTGGGCTTCTCGGTCCGGGCCGGTTTCCTGGCTGCCGAGCATTTCGCCAGCCGCAATGTAAACCCAGGCCTTGGAAGTGGTCTGCTCCAGGCAGCCATAGGGGTAGTCGCCAAGATAGCGCACCGCCCGCGCCGCCTCTACTGCCGGGCTTGGGGCCATGGTCAGGCTGGCTTCGACGGTTCCTTTCAGATAGGGGCCGGCATCGAAGCTGATTTCAGTGTCCCCGGCGGCAATCCGGGCGCTGGAAGCCACGGTCATTCTGGGGTAGGGCGGCCTCACCACGGCTTCGATGGTTTGGCTGAAGGTTTCACCCAGGCCGCTTTGGCTCTCAATTATCAGGCGGCCGATTCCGGCCTGGTCGCCGCCGCTTTCTTCCGGTTCGGCCAGGGCTTGGAAAATTTCCGTCTGCCCTTCGCCGGGGCTAAGGTTGAATGTTGCTTCTTTTTTATCCAGAAGACGGATGGGGCCTTCGGTTTTGATTGATATTGAAGCTTCAAGGCCCGCTTCGGGGGCGGCTTCGGCCGCCAGAAAGGCCCGGATGGGGATTTCAAAGCGGTCGCCTGGAGCCAGGGCCAGCGGCAGGGTGGCTTCGGCGGTCAGATCACGGCTTATTCTGACGCTTTTGGACGTCCTGCCGAATTTTTGGCCGCTGGAGGCCACCACCATCAGGCGGCCCTGTCCGCTGTATTCCGGGAGATCCAGCTCCACTTCGGCTTCACCCTCCGGCCCGATTTCCACCGTGGCCAGGAAGATGGAGAGCACCTCCTGATTGCGCTTGAAGGGCGAGAAGAGGCCAGCACGCCCTATGCCGTCGCCGCCGCCAGGAATGAGGAAGGGTACGGTGGTTTTTTCCAGCGGCAGTAGCTGATCATAGAGGTCATAGAAAATGGTCATGAGCTTGCGGCCGACAGTGAACATTTTCCAGGGATCAGGGGTCTTGAAGCCGGTCAGTGACAGAACTCCCTCGTCCACCAGGGAAACGGTGGCCTCACCGGCCAGTGGGCGGCCGGAGGCATCTGAGAGTTTTATTTTAAAGCGCGTTTTTTCAGCCGGCTTTATGTGGCCGGGCAGGTCGGCCTGGACCTGGAGGCGGTATCTTTCGCGGTCAATCTCCAGGCGGCCCAGACCGATGGCCCGATAGTTGGTCACACCTTCCGCCAAGGGCCGCACCACTGTGGCCGAGACATAGGCGGTGGAGATTATGGCCGAATTGACCGGAATGCGCACCTCCGCTTCAGTTGATTCCAGGTTCATGGTTTTGGAATAGAGCTGGCTGGTGGTTTCCACGGTCAGCCAGAGACGGCCGGGGAAGGGCGATTTGATCTTCACCAGGGCCTCATCACCCGGCAGATATGAGGGGCGGTCGAAGCTCAGTTCCACCCGGCCTTTGACTTGCGGGGAGGCCTCTTGGGCCACTCCCAGTCCATAGACGTTTATCCGGCGGGTGATGGCTAGATCGTTTTTCGGATCGCTGATGCTTATTTCAAAAATTCCCGAACTGGGCGGGGTGTATTTGATGGAGCCGCGCCCCTCATTCAGCTTCAGGCTGCCCTTGGTCTGGGGGACCAGTTCGGAAACAGACTGCCGATAGCTGCGGCCATACCGGTAGGTATTGTAATAGCGCTCTTCCACCTTGGAAATCTGAAACTCCAGCGGCCCGGTTTCAACCGGGTTGCCCTCAGGGTCTACTACCGCCGCTTCATAAATGAATTCCTGATCCACCGTGGCCTGCTCAGGCCCTTTGCCGCCCAGAATGGCCGGGCGGGGAAAATAGTCCACCGCCGTCTTTTTGGCGTTCCAGCGCCCGCCGTCTTCCTGGGCCCGGAAGATGAACTGGACCGTCATCTTGTCGGGCAGCCGCTTGTTTTCCAGGTCGGGCTGGTATTGGACGGTCACGCGGCCGTTTTCATCCAGGGTTCCTTTTCTGGCCATATTCCGGCGCGTGGCTTCAAACCCAAAAGGGCTGCTGAAATCAAAACCCTCCCAGCCGCCGGGATTGAAGGCGGCCGGGGTGATGAGCGCGTCGACCTCCCATTTGAGGTTAGTTCCGGGGGCTCCGAACAGATATTTAACTTCGCTGGACAGTTCCATCACCGGATTGGCTTCGGCGTAGATTTTTTTATCCGTTTTCAGATCAATGGCCAGACGGGGCGGCACGAAATCTTCCACCGTGAACTTTATCAGCCCCAGGACGCTCTGCGAACCCGGCACGGATATGGCGGCCTCATACTGTCCGGTGCGGCCGGAGAAGGGGATTTCACTGGCGAAATCCAGGCCGCCGTTTTCATTCATGTCGGCCCGGCCCTGGCTGATCACCCGCCCGTCCGGATCGGTCACCTGCCAGATGACCGGAAAGGGCTCCCTGGGCGGCATGATGTCGCGGTCGCGCACCATGGCTTTGACTTTGATGGTCTCGCCGGGTTTGAAGATGTCGCGCGGCATGAAGAGGAAGGCCTCATAGCCGCGCATAAGATAGTTGCGCTCGTCGCCGTCCTCCGGCGGCAGATCCACTTTCAGATAGCCCGCGTCGCCCCCATACCATTTGGCGTCGCCGCTGTCGTGCCAGTTTGCATAATAGTCATCATAGTAGTCGTCATAATAATCGCTGTCATAGACGTCGTAATCCGATGATTCCCAATTGGTGCGGGGATGGCGGCCAAAGGTCATGTAATTGAGGTCGCCGTTTTTTTCCACGGTCACAAATACGGCCCGGCCCGGCGGCAGGTCGGCCGTGAAAAGGCCCTCGCCGTCGGTCGTGCCCTGGGCGATGACCTGATTGGCCCGGTCGTAGAATTTAACCGTGCCTCCGGCCACCGGCGCGGCCTTGGACAGGCTGTTGACCCACATGGTGACTTTGGTGTCCAGCACATGGGCCGACAGGCCCAGGTCGCTGATCATCACCGGCAGATAGCGTTCGGTGTGATAATAGTAATCGGAATAATTGTAATAGTCCTCATAGTCGTAATCATCATATTCACCGTCGTCGGACCGCTCCCCTTTGCTCATGGGAGTTATTTTCAGAAGGTAGGCTCCGGCGGGTTCGCTGTCGTCGTTGAGTACCTGTTTGAGGTCAATCAGCCTCTCGAAGGTGTCGCCGGCCGGGGCGCCGGTATCGGTGGCCCGGCTGATGACGTTTTTGGAAAACTGCTGGGCCAGGCGGGTGCGGAGGTTGCTGTCGTAATCCTGGACATTGATGATGACCGGCAGGTTGTTTTCATAAATACGCCAGCCCTGGAGCTTGACCCGGTCGACGTTGCGCCCGGCCATTTTGACCAGGAGCGGCTTTTCAGGCGAAAGGTAGCGTCCCCGGCCGGTGAACATGAGCCGCCGGTCACTCTTGGCTGAGGCGCGGACCTCAAAACTGACGTCCTCGGTCAGTACGCCACGCTGGGACGGCAGGCCCGTCAGAAGGGTCACCTTGGTGGGGATGCTCGAACTGAAGGGAGCGAAGATTTGGATGGTCCGGCCCTCACGGCCATGGGGGACGACGGAAAATTCCGCTGGCGGCTCCAGTTTGATGTATTTATGGACCGGCCTTTGCGGATCGTTGAAATTGACCGGCTCTGAAACATCGATATTGAAATAAGGCTTCCAGGGGTATCGGTCCTCCACCCCGGTGGAGGTGTTGCCGATTTCGAAAAAATCGCTGACTGTGGCGTAGGCGGCCCGATCTGTGATCAACCCCCGTCCGTCGGCGGATTTAAGCCTTTCGACCACCACCCGCAGTTTATTGCCGGATTTGGCTTTGACCCTGAGGGAGGCTATCTGGCCGTATTCATCGAGCCGCCCGCCCACGCCCAGCACTTCAACGGGCACCGGCCGCCATTCTTCCGCGTCTTCGGCCACAAAGCCGCCGTCGGCCGCTTTCAGGAGGGGCACGACAAGTTTTTCCACCCGCACCTGGCGGGCCACCTCTTCCGGGTCGACGGGTTTGTTGAATATCAGGTCGAACTCCGCCTGACTCTCAAGATCCATGCCGCTCTGTTTGAAGCCGGCCATATCGAAAGTATGGAAATAGAAAGGCTTGCCGAACTGCGTCTGCGAAGGGCGGCCGGATTCCAGCACAATTTGCTCGCCGTCAAGGCTTTTCAAATTATCCTGGCAGTGGACGGTAAATGGCTGGTCGCTTATCCGCTCCCAGAATCCATCGCGGGTGAATTCGCTGTATAGGTAAAGGGTTCTGTCATTCTTCCAGTAAACTTTCAGCGGCAGGGGCGGATCGATGGTGACGGGCACGGCCGAAAGCTCAAGGTCGCGGCGGATTTTATCGTTTTCCACCATGGCCCGGTTGAAGCGGATTTCCAGGGAGGCATATGTTTCGTTGTTGGTATGTTTTTCGACTGAAACTGAAAATGGTTCCAGGCCAAGCTCACGGGCATGGTTGAAACCCTTGTCGGGCTTGTTTTTGCTGCGTGACATCCTAAAGGGGCGCGATTTTTCTTCCGGGTCGATCACAGTGATTGAATGGAGCCGCCGCCCGTCCGCGCTGAGAAAATTTTCGTCCCATTCAATAAAAACTTTTTCAGTCAGGAGAAGCTGTTCCAGTTCACGTCTGGTCTGCGTAACGGCTATGGTCAAGTCGTTCGTGCTGGTCCACTTGGCCCTGACTTTCATCGGCCCTTTGACCTGGAACGGCATTTCAAAGGCGGCTAGGTCTTTGTTTATAATGCTGGCGTCTCTTACCGCCGGACTGTTAAAGCTGCATGAAAACCTCATGACTCCTTCCGTCAGTTGCATTTTGAGGCGGCCGGTAAACGGCGGCCGTGCGGTGGGGCTGTAAGTTTTCGTTTCTGTCGGCGGTTCGGCCGCCTCGCTGGCGGCCGGCAGGGTCTGGTACGTCGTGCGGCCGGTGGGCAGTTTCTGGGTGGTGATCTCCACCCTCTCGGCTGAATCGGCCAGCCCCAGAGCGCAGGTCGCGCCCAGCCAGACAAAAAAGGACACCAACAGGGCCAGAGCCATTTTCTCTTTCATCACACCCACCTCAAATGCCTTTCAATTTATAGCGTTTTTCTCTTTAATTTACAGCTCGTAGCTACGCAAAAAGCGTGGTTTTTGCTTCGCGAGTTACCGCTTCGGCTTCAAAACCAGTCGCTGGCGCTCCGTCTCGCCTTCCATGGCTCGACCCCTGTTATATGCGGCGGAGTTGCTTTGAATTGCTGTCCGGCTCCAACTCGACTCAGCCCTTGGTTGCGGCCGACCAGGCAGCCGCCGGGAGAAATGTTTTTGCGCGGGTCCCGTGACTAAAGACCCCCGGAACGGGACCCGCGCAAAAACATTTCTCCCGGCGGCGGTCACACGCTATTGTGGTATTTAAAGCGATACACGGCAGTAGTCGCCGTTATTAAAAACTAAGAACCGGGAGGTGGCGGTCGCCATCCTGCTCTATTGAATACAATACGGAAAATTTGGATGAGGCCGTGCGGCCCAATGAATCCACCAAGGCCACCTGATGCTCGCCCGGCTCAAGATTCATCACCGGAGTCATGTCAGCGTTGGCGGAAGTATAAAACTCATCATTGACAAACCAGTGGACCCGCCCCCTGGCCCCTTCACAGCGCAGGGGTATTTTTTCCCCCGAACCTTCCACGATAATGGCTCCGCCATTCAAAGGCGAGGTGACTATCGGGCCGTAACCAAAAGTTATAGCCGCCGGGGCCGCCTCAGCAGTGGCCATGAAACCGGCCAGTTCCGGCGGCCAGAGGGTGACGGTCTGGCCGTCTTTGATGGTGTGCAGACGGCAGGGGTGGCTTTTGGCTCCGGCTCTGAGGCGATGGGCCGTCTGGCGGCCGGGGCAGTGGGGGCCGGCGGGCTGGCCTGAAACCGGGCAGGCCATATAGGTCTCCACCGATAGCGGAGCCTCCGGCCAGACAATGGCCTGGCTCTCCACATCGCGCATAAGCGGCACCATCACCGGCCCCAGTGTTTTCAAGGCCGTCAGTTCCGGGTGGGAATAGCCGTCCGGGTCGCCGTTCCAGAGAACCACGGTGTGGTCGGGCGTGTAGGCGGCCAGCCAGGCGTCGCGGAGGCCGTGCGACGTGCCGGTCTTAAAAGCCGCTTCCCCGCTGTCGTTATTCTCACGGTTCAGGCGCAGGGTGGTCGGCAGACGACTGTCGTCCTTGAGGCTTTCGTTGACCAGCCAGGAAGAGCCCTCTGAAAAAATGCGGCGGGTCTCCGGGGCCGAGTTGGCCGCCAGCAGGCGGGGCTCGATGAAGGAGCCCTGCCGGGCCAGAGCGCCATAGGCCCTCAAAAGCTGCATCAGCGTCACTTCACAGCCGCCGAGGATTAATGAATCGCCATAGTGGCGGCTGTCCAGGCCGATATTTTCAAAACCGGCCTGGCGAAGAATTTCAATCGCCGGCCGTTGGCCGACCTCCCGCAGCACCCGCACGGCCGGGGCGTTGAGCGATTCGGCCAGGGCGGTGCGGAGATTGACCGGGCCGCGATAGTAGCGATCAAAGTTGCGCGGGGCCTGGCCGGAGAGCTGAAGGGGGGTGTCGGCCACCAGTGAGGCCGGGGTCAGGCCGCGATTGGAAAAGGCAGCCAGATAGATAAAGGGCTTGAGGGTCGAGCCGGGCGAGCGGAGAGCCTGGGCACAGTCCACCCAGTAGCGATAGTTTTCCGTCCAACGGGCGTTGCCGACATAGGCCAGAACCGCGCCGCTGTTGTTGTCCATAATGGCCCCGGCCCCGGTCACTCTGGAGGGGAAAGCGCGTAAACCCATGGACATGCGGTTTTCCAATAACACCTGAAGACGCCGGTCCAGCGTGGTCTTCAGCCCGTATTCCCGGCCCGGACCGCCCCAGCGCCATTGCCCGGCTTCACCGCTTCCGGCCAGCACCAATTCTGAAAAGTGCCAGGCCTCTCGCGGCATCCGGCCGGGCTGGCCGCTGATGGGCTCGGCCTTGGCGGCGGCCGCTTCCTCTTCAGTGGCCACGCCGCGCACCACCAGGAGGTCCAGAATGCCGTCACGCTTCTGCCTGGCCAATTCGGGGTTGCGATCCGGCCGGTAAATGCTGGGGCCGCGCAAAAGGGCCACCAGGGTGGCGCTCTCGCCCAGCGACAGATCTTCGGCCCTTTTGTCAAAGTAGAAACGCGCCGCCGCTTCCGCGCCGCGCAGGTTGCCGCCAAAGGGCGCGCGGTTCAGATAAAGTTCCATCAGGCGGTTTTTGTCAGTGTGGCGGCTCAGCTTCAGGGCCTGGACGAATTCGACGTATTTACTGCCCATGGTGCGCGGGCGCGGGTGGGAGAGGCGCACCACCTGCACCGGAATGGTGGACGCGCCAGACACGATTCGTAAGTTGGACAAGTTTTGCCAGCTGGCCCTGGCCAGGGCCAGAAAATCCACGCCGTGGTGGCTGTAGAAACGCCGATCCTCAATGGCCACCGCCACTTTGGGCAGCCAGTCGCCCATGGACGAAAGCGGCGCGGGCAGAAGCCACTCGCCATCGGCCGACAGGCGGGCGTGGAAAAGCCGCCCGTTTTTATCGAGAAGGGTAGGGGAGACGGCAAAGTCCTCGGCGGCCGGTTCTTCGATGACCAGCCAACTGAACCCAAGAAAGAGTATCAGCAGTATTATGGGGTATTTCAGAAATTTGATGTACTTTTTCATGGCGGGGCCTTTTGGAGCTTCTTTTATGGTTCCAATATAAACCATGAATGACAATATAGTATGGAACAAATATGGAGAAAATGTGGAGGACAGGCGGGCGTATCGGGACAGGCGCTCCAGCAGGTTAACGCCTGATGCGTTTCTGAATGGAAAACCCCGCCAGAGTAGGCGGGGCGGGCTCTTTAAACGGTTGTGTCCACCAGGTTGCCGGTCGGCTGGTTCGTGGGCGCGGGGGAGGCTTTGGCGGAGGATTGATAATTGGCGTACAGCTGATTAATATCCAGGGTCAGACCGGAACCCACGCCGCTGTTGTTATCCATCCAGTTTGTATAAAGCCCCTGATGTTTGTTTTTTTCCAGACGGTCTTCCATAAAGCCGTCCGCTATCCATAGTTCGTTGGTCTTTGAGCCGGAGATTTGTTCAATATTGTCTGAGGCGTAATCTCTGCCAAGTCTCCAACCGGAGAATTTCATTCCGTCTTCCGTGTTTTCAACCGCGCTTTTTACGTTTGAGTTCAGAAATGAAACGAAGTTCCGGGCCGCTTCCTGGCCGTCTTCCTCGGCCACTATGCCCACGGCCGTTCCAATCGCCTCCATGAAGTGTGAACCCTCACCAAGGCTTTCCATATAGCTGGCCGCATTCTCATTGCCAATCTCATTTCGTAAAAAATCAGCAACTTTTCCGGCTGTCTCAGAAGTGCTCAATTCACTCGCTGTGATCCGGGAAGCGCTTCTTACGTTCAGCCATACTTCCCCGGTCTCAGGATCAACGTTCCGGCTGTTGTTCCGCACGCCCATATTGACGCGTTCGAAGTCGGCATTAAAACCCAAGGCCTCTCCATTTTGGTTTTCCTCATCAACTGCGGCCGGTTTGTCGAAATACCGGTTCAGGGCGTAACTCAGCCCGACAGCGGCGCCGCTGGAAAAATCCTCGTTGACGATTTCATCATCCTGAAAAATTTGATCCAGGCCTTTATTCAGAAACTCTTTCATGGCGGCCATTTTATTCACGCCCTCCTGAGTTCCCTTGACTTCCTGAGACAGATTTTGAAAAAATCCGCCCACTGCGGCGGTTAAGCTGTTTTCATTGACTCCGCCGTCAGTGACGGAAATGACCGAGCTCATAAATTCATTGGCCTTTTCCTGCCCGAATTGGTTTTTAACTTCATTGGCGGTCTGGACCAGGCTCTCGGCCAGCATATTGGCCGCTAAGGGATTTTCTTGTGAAGATTTATCCAGAGACTTTTGGCACCGGCTTAACATTTCATTGGAAAAGCGGTCGTATATGGATGATTTAGTGTTTTCTTCAGCCGCTACTTCCACCTGGCTTCCTGCGGAGTTAACAGATTTGACGGTAGAGCTTTGTCTGGTTGCCAGTGCACCGGTGGAAGGGGGCAGAGTAGCCGCTCCCACAGAGAGTTTGCCGGCGAATAGATTTGAAGCTAAATTAACCATGAAGCTCACCTTTCCAAATGAGGGGCAAAAGAGTGAATTAATTTTACTCGCTCTTCTTATCGGATAATGAAATAAAAACCTTTAATAGTTACGTGGAAATATAAAGCTGGTTTTGAGGTGTGCGGAGCTGTTTGAAATGTTTTTATGCTGATTTGCAGAGCCGGGCGGGACGTGGGAGAACGCCCCCACCCGGAGCGGGTGGGGGCGAGAGGCAGGATTTTAAACAAAGCGGGCGATTTGCTCCATAGGCTTCCTAACCTTGTTGCGGATTTTGTCGGAGGCCGGGTAGCCAACGGCAATAACTCCGCCAAACTGTTTCTCGACCGGAATATTCAGCAGTTCACAAAGTTTTTCGCGATCATAGAGGCCGCAAATACAGGCGCCCAGGCCCTGGGCCTCCGCGGCGTAGCATATGCTCACCACAGCCGCGCCCAGGTCTCCTTTGGCGAAATACTGGCTGTCCAGGACTTTCCTTATGACCGGCATCAGGACCGCGTGCTCCTCCAGGACCACAATGAAAGCCCTGGCTCCGGCAATGTATTCGTTGGCCCCCAACTGCTGGGTGCATTTGGCCACTTCCGGCACGATCTTCTGATCCTCCACCACCACAAAGCTCCAGGGCTGGGAGTTGCACCCCGAAGGGGCCAGGCGCGCGGCTTCTATGCATTTCACCAGCTTTTCATGCTCCACAGGCTTATCCGCAAAATCGCGGCAGCTTTGACGGCGTTGGCACAAATCCATGAAATCCATAATTTCCTCCTGTTGGCAACGGAATGGTTCCGTTGGTTATTTCCTGACTATAAACCTTTATTTTGCCGCTTTCAAGCGGAGTGTTCCCTATATGTTTTTTTCCTTCAACCGTCAGTTTGCCGCGGTTCGTCATTACTGGGTGGTTGTGGTATAATTTTGAACATTATTGCCGCATCAATTTGGGGGACACATGGATTGCCTGGTGCGCGGTCAATATGGAAATGGCATAAACGCGGGTGACCGCCGGCGGGAGAATTTTTTGGCCCGGTTCCGTTGCGGTTCAGGCTTTATGAGATTGACTATGTGTTGGGCTTTTCCGTCGGGAAGGTGATTTGGTGAAATGGCTGAAGAAAGTCATGCGTCAGGTATTGATGAATTTTCGGTTTTATCAACGCCGCATGAATGAAAAAAGCCAGGAACCGACATACGATTATGTCCGGGCCATGGAGCTTTATCTGCCGGCGGCTCAGCGGGGCGACACTGAGGCTATGATGAACCTGACCATTCTATATGGCAGTAAGAACTCTGGCTTTACTGATTATGAGGAATGCCTGCGCCTGTTAAATATCTGCGCCGATAGGGAAGTCAGTGAAGCCCAATACCGTCTCTGCTGTATTTATGGCGATGGTGAAATTGTGGAGCGGGATTACGAGACGGCGGTCCAGTGGGGCGAACGCGCGGCTGAGCAAAACCATCCCAGGGCTATGCGGTGGCTTGGCTGGGCTTACTTCTATGGCTTGGGGGTGGAGCAGAGCTATGAAAAATCGGCCGCACAATTGCGCGCGGCGGCTGAACTTGGTGAACGCTCCGCCATGAGTGCTCTGGGCTGGATGTACTTAAGCGCTCAGGGCGTGGACAAAGACGACGATGAAGCCTTGAAGCTTTTCGACGCCGCGGCCCGCCTGGGTTATAATGACGGCTACTTGGGAATAGGGGTGACCTATCTGTTCCGGGGCCATGACGACGCAAAGTTCTATGGCCAAGCCGTGGACATGCTGCATCTGGCGGCCGAGAAAGACGTGGTGGAAGCGCAGCTTCTCTTGGCCGCCATGTATGCCAGCGGCAAAATCGTTCAGCGTAATTATGAACTGGCTGCCAGACTGAGGGCCAGGGCCGATGAACTGAATGACGCGCAAGCGGTGAGATGGTATGAAGCCATGCGGCAAGGGGGATTAGTGGACAGGATATGATTATCCGGCTATGCCCGCGCGATTAAAGACTGAGCTTTCACCAAGACGAAGCTCAGTCTTTAATCACTTGTGGACTCTTGGCCGATTTCCTTATTTAATGAGCCCGGCCACCTTGTCACCGACAACGGTCAGGTTGTCCGCGCCGCCCAGCTCAAAGGGCTTGTCCGGGCCGGAAAGGTAATCGAAAACCGCCTTCTCCACGGCCGCCGCCGCTTCCGCCTCACCGATGTGCTTCAGGAGCATGGCCCCGGAAAGGATGGCCGCCAGCGGATTGGCCTTGCCCGTCCCGGCGATGGTCGGGGCCGAGCCGTGCACCGGCTCAAACATGGAAAGGCCGTCGCCGATATTGCCTGAAGCCGCCAGACCCAGGCCGCCCGCCAGGGCGGACAACAGGTCACTGACGATATCGCCAAAGAGGTTGGGGCAGAGCAGAACGCCATAATCATGCGGCTGGCGCGGCAGAAGGTAGCACATGGCGTCGACGTTGACGAAAGCCGCTTCCAGGTCAGGATATTCGCTTTCCATGGTCGCGCGGGTCACTTCATCCCAGAAGCCGTAGAGGTGCGGCACAGCGTTGGCCTTGCTGACGATGAAAACCTTTTTCTCGCCGCGCTCGCGGGCCAGGTCGCCCGCTTTGCGGGTAATGCGGGCCACGCCCGGCCGGGTCATCAGGCCCAGTGAGAAAGCCGCGTCCTGAGCCGGGGCGAAGCGCAGATCAATATTGCCGGACAGTTCGTAAAGGCCGCGTTTGGTTTCCAGGGCCTCTTCGATAACACCGCGCCCGCGTCCGCCAAGGCCCATGTAAAGGTCTTCGGTATTTTCCCTCACCACCACTGAATCCAGGCGGCGGCCCTCCGTCAGGGCCACCGGCGTGGGCACATTGGGGAAACTTAAGGCCGGACGCAGGTTCAGATACTGATCAAAGTGAAAGCGCAGTTTCAGCAGCAATCCCTGTTCCAGGGGGCCGGGCTTCACCCGCGGATCGCCTACCGCGCCCAGCAGCATGGCCCGGCATTCGGCCATGTCGTCCAGGGCCGATTCAGGCAGCACCACGTTGTTTTCCAGATAATAAGAAGCGCCAAAAGGGAAATGCTTCCATTCCAGTTCAAAGCCGAATTTTCCGGCCGCCGCCTCACATACTTTTTGCGTTTCGCCCACTACTTCAGGGCCTATACCATCGCCGGGAACGAGGGCGATCAAGTGTTTTGACAAAGTATACTCCTTTTCCCTTTTTGACGAATCTACTTATCGTCTTTTTTAATTTCTTCCAGGGCCGCCAGGTCGGTGGCGGCTAAATTTTTGTATTTTCCGGCGTTCGGCTGCCTGCCAACTTCCTTCAGATGAAAAATGGCCTTATCAATGTTGCCCATGCTGGCGAAATAAAGGGCTGTGTAATAGTGCCCTTTGCCCAACTGGCCATTCTGGCCGAAAAAGCGGCCGGCCAGCTCCAGGGCCTCCGGGTAGGCTTCCGGCTCCATGCCTATGGCCTGATCATAAAGAGTCCCGGCCCGCTTCTTGTCGCCAAGCAGTTCCGAGGCCCGGGCCAGACCCAGCACGGCCTGACGGTTGTCCTGACCGGCTTTTTCAAAATAAGTCTTGGCGTCGGCCACCTGGCGACGCTTCAGGTTCAGGTCGCCCAGGTCGGCCAGATATTCCTTATTGCCCGGCGACAAAGCCAGGGCCATATCCATCAGTTCATCGGCCTTGGTCAGGTTCTGTTCGCGTTCGGCCAACAGGCCCAGGCCATGCAGGGCCGAATGATCTTCCTTGTTGGCGGCCAGTCTTTTATTAAGGATTGTCTTCACCCGGCGAGGCTCACCCGACAGGGCCAGAATCCGGTCGCTGAAGGCCTTGTAGCGCGCGTCGGGCGGCGAGGGGGCCATGTTGGCATAGTCCTGAAAAGTGGTGGCCAGACGGCTGGTCAGGGCCGGGTGGGTGGACATGTAGGTGGGTATTTTGGCTGAAACCTGAAAACTGCGGTCTGCCATTATTCTGAACGCCCCATACATATCGCGCGGGTTATAGCCGGCTCTGGTCAGGTATTGACGGCCTTTGGCGTCGGCTTCGGATTCGTCGTCGCGGGAATTGGCCAGCATGGCCTGCACCGTGGCCCCGGTCCCGCCCATAATGGCCGCCTGCCCCAGTGCCGCGGCGGAGCCGCCCCCGCGCGAGGCCAACAGCGCCCCGGCCAGGATGGCGGCCAGCGAGCCCATTGACAGGGTCGTGGCCGATTCCACCCGGCGGGCGAAGTGGCGCGAGGTGATGTGGGCCACTTCGTGGCCGATGATGGAGGCCAGCTGCCCTTCGTTTTCCAGGCTGATGATGGTCTCCGTATGCATGTAAATATAGCCGCCGGGCACGGCAAAAGCGTTGATGCCGCCGCTGTTGACGATGAAGAATTGATATTGATCGGGATTGAGACCGGCGCCGCGCATGATGCGGTCGGTTACTGATTTATAATATTTGTTGGCAATGGGATCGTCGAGCAGGAGGCCGGTGGCGGCCATTTTCAGGTGAAAACGCTGGCCGAGTTCCTTTTCCTTCTTGGGGGTTATTTCTTCAGCCGAAGCCGCAATGGGGCTCAGGAGAGTCCAGGGCAGAATCAGGGCGAATATCAGAAGATGAATCAGAGTGCGTTTTATAAAGTGCATAGCCCTCTCCCTTCGATAGATTATTCGCTGCAATCCTAAATGTAAACTTTTTCCCTTGAAATGGCGACTCGGAGTTATGCAAACAGCGTGGTTTTTGCTCCGCAAGCGTCGTTTGTAGCCTCAAAACCAGTCGCTGGTGCTTCGTCTCCCCGGTGGGTCGACCTGCTATTTTGAAAATGCCGTCTACTTTGAGAATTGCTGTCGCGGCCGGGCAAAAATTGAGTTTTCTGCCCGGCGAGTTGGTGCCTTTACTTCAGCGCCGGTCGCCGGCGTTCCGCTCTTTCAGGATTTGGCCGGGAAATCGGGGCCCTGCCGGGGAGCGTCGGCCCATAAGCCCTCCAGGTCATAGAGTTCGCGGGCTTCGGGGCTGAAGATATGAACTATGACGTCGCCAAGGTCCACTAAGGCCCAGTGGCCGCCGCTCTGGCCTTCCTGACCGAGAGTGCGCACTCCATGGTCCCTGGCCCGGCGGGCGATCTTATCAGCCACGGCCCCCATTTGACGCGCGTTTTCAGCCGTGCCGATGAAAAACCAGTCAGCCACTGACGAAAGGCCCGTCAGATCCAGCAGAACCGGATTAATCAACTTATGCTCAGAGGCGGCCAGGGCCACTATCTGGGCCAGATTGGCCGGAGCCGGACCCTTGACTTTGCTCCTGCCGCCGGTTTTGGGGGCGGCCGGTTTGGTGGCCTTTGGTTTGACCACTACAGAACCAGCCTTAGTCGGAGCGGTTTTTGCCGTGGCCGCTTTGGTTTTGGCCGGGGCTTTGGGTGCGGCCGTTTTGGCCACGGCCGGTTTCGTTTTGGGCGCGGCTGTTTTTTTAGCCGGGGCCTTGGCCTTGGTTTCAGCGGTCATTTTGGCCTTGGTTCCGCTGCTGGTAGATTCGGTCTTTTTGGCCGCGGTTTTGGTGGTTTTTTTCACCGTAGTGCTTTTCGTCTGAGCGCGAGGGGCTTTGGCCTTAGCCTCAGCCTGGTCGCCTGCCGCTTTTTTCATTTTGCCTCTCTGTCGGGTTCTCTGCCCCAGCCGGGGCTGACTTGCCGTCTACTTATAAGGAACATATTCTTTGAACGATGCTTCCCGGCCGTTATTCTACAATCAGACTGACCGCCGCCTCGGTGTTGGCGGCGGGCCCTGCCCGCTATTCAGGCCGGTTATCGGGCCGGTAAAGCCCGTTTTTCTCAATATAAACCCTTACCGGCTCCGGCACAAGATAGCGGACTGAAGCCCCGGCCTCCAGCCGCTGGCGGAGGTCGGTGGACGATATGGCCAGTTTGCCGCCGGGACGGAAATAAATCGGTTTGATGTTGGGGGCGGTGAAGGTCTCGGTTTTGGAGTTCCACTTTACTTTCGGGTCAACGTCGCGGCGCAGCATGGCTCGCATGTCGTCGAAAGACGGCTCGATTCCGGCCCGGCCGAAAACGACGAAAGAGGCCAGGTTTAAAAGTTCCCTGTATTGATGCCAGCCGGTCAGGGTCATGAACGAATCCAGGCCTACCAGAAAAAATATGCCGGTGCGGGCGCTCCAGGCTTTTTTAAAGGCCCGCACGGTGTTGACGGTATAGCTTGGGGTTGGCAGGTGGTTTTCCAGGTCGGAGGCCCAGAAACCGGGACGGTCGGAGACGGCCAGTTTCAGCATTTCCAGCCGGTGCCAGTAGCCGACCAAGGGATTGGGCGACTTGTGGGGCGGCCGGGCGGAGGGCATGAAATAAATCTGGTCGAGCTTCAGACTCTCGGCGATCTCCTCAGCCGCCCTTAAGTGGCCTAGATGGACGGGGTTGAAGGTCCCGCCCATAATACCGAGTCTTTGACCGGGTTTCAGTGCCTTTTGCATGGTTATTCCTGCACGTCCGGGGCGTCTCCGAGGCCGAAAGCGTCGTGGAGGGCCCGCACGGCCAGTTCGGTGTATTTCTTTTCAATAACGCAGCTTATTTTGATTTCCGAGGTGGATATCAGGCTGATGTTTATGCCCTCTTTGGCCAGGGTCTGGAACATCTGGGTGGCCACGCCCGCATGATTGCGCATGCCCACGCCGACCAGAGAGATTTTGGCGATATTGTCGGTGCCGATAATGCGCTCCATGCCTATTTCCTGAGCCGTGCCCTCCATGAGTTCCATGGTTTTGGCGTAATCGGAGAGGGGCACGGTGAAGGAGAAATCAGTGTGGGAGCGGCCGGTTAAGGGATCGGCTTCGGCCGACTGGTTCTGGATGATCATATCCACCACAATGCCGGAGGCGGAAACTATGCCCAGGATTTTGGCCGCGATACCCGGCTGGTCGGCTACCTTCAGCAAAGTGACGCGGGCTTCGTTTTTGGAATAGGCCACCCCGGTGACCGGTTTCTTCTCCATATCAATATCCTCTTCGCAAATAATTGTTCCAGTGCCAGGCAGATGGGCGTGGCGGACGTGAATTTTCATATTGTAGTTCATGGCGAATTCGACGCTGCGGATTTCCATGACTTTAGCGCCCAGGGAGGCCAGCTCGATCATTTCCTCAAAGCTGATTTTTTCCATTTTCCGGGCATTTTCACAGATGTTGGGGTCGGTTGTGTATATGCCGTCCACATCGGTGTAGATCTCGCAGGTGTCGGCCCCCAGGGCCACGGCCAGGGCGACGGCGGTGGTATCGGAGCCGCCGCGTCCGAGTGTGGTGACGTTCTGCTCCTTATCCATGCCCTGGAATCCGGCCACAGCCACCACGCGGCCCTTGGCCAATTCGGTTTTTATGCGGGATGGATCTATGCCGGTGATGCGGGCCCTTTGGTGCATTTCATCAGTGCGTATGCCGGCCTGCCCGCCGGTGAAGGATTTTGCCCTTTCTCCCATGCGCTGGCAAGCCAGGGCGAAGAGGGCGATGGTAGTCTGTTCACCTGTGGAAATGAGTTGGTCAACTTCCCTTGGTTCCGGGCTGTCAGCCATTTCGGCGGCCAGACCCAACAGGCGGTCGGTCTCGCCTTTCATGGCCGACAGAACCACAACAACCTGGTGGCCCTGATTTTTCGTTTCGATGGCCCTTTTGGCCACCTGGCGGATGAGTTCGGGAGTGGCCACCGAGCTTCCGCCGTACTTTTGTACGATAAGCATAGGTTCATCCTCAAAAATAACACGCTTATGACCGTTGGACCGGCCGCATTTCCCGCGTTGTTTCGCTTTATTTCACCGTGGGCGCGTAAGCGCCCGAATTGTCCAAAATACCACCTTTTATCACTAAGTGCAATTGCTTGAAAAGGTTTGCGATAAAACCCGGAGGGAGGGTCGATGAGATTTCTCCATAGCGGCCCCCGATTTTTCTCTGATCCCGGTCGGGTGGCTTCATATGCATTCCGTTTCGTCCGCGCCCGTCCGGGGAGCAAAAATCGTGGTCCCCTCTGGAGAAATCTCATCGACCCTCCCTCCTAGCCCTGGTCGGCTCACAAAAGAAGACCTCAACCGTCACTCTATCCAAGCGCCGACACAGACCAGGCCGGGCGGGCGGAAAATTTTCTGTAAGTCGCTCGTAATTTTGCTCCCCGGACGGGCACGGACCCACAAACCTCTTAATGAAGCCACCCGGCCGGGAATACGAGAAAATTACGAGCGATGTCAGAAATTTTTTCGCCCGCCCGGCCGGGTTTTACCTTTGCGTCCACAAGCGATTACCCTGGTTGACAGGTAACGCATATTGAAGTAAAATTAAGAGTTTCAGGAGGGATAATTTTTATGAGCACTATAAACTCCATTAAAGGTTTCAAAGACATATTGCCCGCCGACGCGCCTTTCTGGCAGTTCATCGAGAAAGTGGTCCGCGATGTGTCCCGTCGTTATGATTTCGAAGAATTGCGGCCGCCGATAGCGGAAAAAACCGAGATCTTCGCTCGCGGTATCGGTGAAGCAACTGACATCGTTGAGAAAGAAATGTATTCATTCGTGGATAAAGGGGAAGAGAGAATCACCCTGCGCCCTGAAGCCACCGCCGGTATTGTCCGCTCCGTTCTCGAACACCACCTGACCGCCGGAGGCCGCGCGGTCCGCCTTTTCTGCATGGGCCCCATGTTCCGGTATGAAAAACCCCAGAAAGGCCGTCAGCGCCAGTTCCATCAAATTGATGTTGAAGTTCTGGGCGACGCCGGTCCTTATGTGGATGTTGAAGTGCTCTCCTGGCTCAATGATTTCCTTCACGGCCTGGGCCTGACCGGGCTGATGATCAATCTCAATTCCCTGGGCTGCCCCGAATGCCGCCCGGCTTTCCGGGAACTTCTGGTCAAATTCTTCACCGCGCGGGTGGAATCGCTGTGCCCGGATTGCCAGCGCCGTCTGGAAATGAACCCCCTGCGCATTATTGACTGCAAAAATGAAAAGTGCCGGGAAATTGTCAAAGACGCACCCATCATGCTTGACCATCTCTGCGGCGACTGCACCGACCACTTCAATAAAGTGAAGGAACTGCTGGACCTGTTGGGGTTGAAATATAAGGTCAATCCTTTCCTGGTGCGCGGCCTGGATTATTATACCAGAACGGCTTTTGAAGTCCTCTCCGATGATCTCGGCTCCCAGAGCGCGGTGGCCGGTGGCGGACGCTATGACGGCCTGTGCAAGGAATTGGGCGGGGTGGACATTCCGGCCATTGGCTTTGCCATTGGTATGGAGCGCCTGGTCATGCTTTTGAAGGAAAAGGCCGCCATTGAGGCCCAGACGCCGGATTATTATCTGGCCGTTCTGAGTGAGGCGGCCCTGCCGGTGGCTTTCAAGCTGGCCAAGGATCTGCGTGACAACGGCCACCATGTGGCCGGCGATTGGGAAGTGGGGAGCCTGAAGAGCCGCATGAAAAAGGCCGACAAATCCGGCGCGGCCAAAACCATCATGATCGGCGATGACGAGCTGGGCCGCAAGCAGGCCGTGGTCCGCGATATGCAGGCCCACGAACAGACCGAGCTTGACCTTGCGCCTTATATGGCCTAAAAATTACTGTTTGAGACCCTTTTGTCAATCGTCTCATAAATATGAAAGTTTAACTTTTTAGAATGGCGCCCGCGCCAGTGCCGCCGTGAAAAGGGCCGCATCCTTAAGAAGTGATGCGGCCTGTTTCAGCCCGGCCCAGCCATTCGGAGCATTCTTGGTTAAACGCCCGCATACATATATTGAAGGAGTTTTTACAATGCTGGAAGACATGAAAGGTCTCAAACGCACGCACTATTGCGGCGAGGTGGACGAAACGCTCCTGGGGCAGGAAGTGGTCATTATGGGCTGGGTGCAGCACCGCCGCGACCACGGCGGGCTGGTCTTCATCGACCTGCGTGACCGCACCGGGCTGCTCCAGACCGTCTTCAACCCCCAGGAAGATGAGCTGACCCACCAGAAAAGCCACGATGTGCGCTCCGAATATGTGCTGGCCCTGAAGGGCGTCGTCCGCCGCCGCCCCGATGAAATGGTCAATCCCAAAATGACCACCGGGCAGGTGGAAGTTTTCATCCGTGAACTGCGGGTTCTTAACGTGGCCCAGACCCCTCCCTTCCAGGTTGAGGATCATGCCGACGTTAATGAAAACGTTCGCCTGAAATATCGCTATATCGATCTGCGGCGGCCGGTGGTCATGAAGAATTTCCTTCTGCGCCACCATGTGGCCAAGCTCACCCGCGATTATTTCGATCAGCATGGTTTTATGGAAGTGGAGACCCCGGTTCTCACCAAGTCCACCCCTGAAGGCGCGCGCGATTATCTGGTGCCTTCGCGGGTCAGTCAGGGGCTATTTTACGCTCTGCCCCAGTCGCCCCAGCTTTTTAAGCAGATTCTGATGGTGGGCGGCATTGACCGCTATTGCCAGATTGTCAAATGCTTCCGCGATGAGGATCTGCGGGCCGACCGTCAGCCTGAATTCACTCAGGTCGATCTGGAAATGTCCTTTGTCGAGCAGGATGACGTGATGGATATGCTGGAGGGCTATATCGCCGGAGTTTTCAGGGAAACCCTGGATATCGATCTGCCGCGCCCCTTCCAGCGTCTGACCTATGATGAATCCATGCGCCGCTACGGCAATGACCGTCCCGACCTTCGCTATGATTTGGAAATTGTGGACATCTCGACTGTGCTGGCCAAATCTGAAGCCAAAGTTTTTGCCGAAGCTCTCGGCCGGGGCGGCTGTATCCGGGCTATCAACGCTCCCGGAGCGGCCACTTTTTCCCGGAAACAGCTTGACGACATGGTGGCTTTCGCCATTTCCATGGGAGCCAAGGGCTTGGCCTGGATCAAGATCACGGCCGAAGGCTGGCAGGGTCCGCTGGTGAAATTTCTTACTGAAGAAGAAAAGGAAGGCATGGCCAAAGCGCTTTCAGCCAAGGCCGGCGACGTCATCTTCTTCGGTGCGGACACCGTTCAGGTGGTGGCCACTGTGCTGGGCCATGTGCGGGCCCGTCTGGCCCAGGAACTGGGTCTGATCAAGGAGGGCGAATTCCGTCTGACCTGGGTCACGGATTTCCCCATGTTCGAATACGATGCCGAAGCCAAGCGCTGGGCGGCTATGCATCATCCCTTCACTTCGCCGCGCGATGAGGATTTGGACATCCTTGAAAGCGATCCCGGTCAGGTGCGGGCCAAGGCCTACGACCTGGTGCTTAACGGCAGCGAGATCGGCGGCGGCTCCATCCGTATTCACCGGCCCGATGTTCAGGCCAAGGTTTTTGCGGCTCTGGGCATTGAAGCGGAGGAAGCCCGCGAGAAATTTGGTTTCCTTCTTGACGCCTTGGCTTACGGCGCGCCCCCGCATGGCGGCTGCGCCTTTGGCCTGGACCGGCTGGTTATGATTCTGGCTGGCGCCACTTCTCTGCGTGATGTGATAGCCTTTCCCAAAACCCAGAAAGCCACCTGTCCGTTGACAGAGGCTCCCGGCCCGGTTGATCCGCGTCAGTTGCTTGAGTTGGGTTTGCGGATTGAGGCAAAAAAAGTCTGATACATCGCCACCACGGCCGGGGGAGGGCGCTGCTCCCGGCCAATCCACATATGGCTGTGTGTACCATTGGAAGCGGGGAATTTATGCCTGATGATCTTATGCTCAACGTCACCCAATGCGCGACCCAGAGAGTCATTGGTCTGCCGACCCAGATTAACACCGCCGATGCCCTTCAGGAATGTTTTCGCCACTGGCAGGAGAATTTTTCGCCCTATATAGAACGGATGACAACCCTCCCGACCATGGGTTTTGGAATCATTCCCAGCTATGATCCGTTCCGTGAAAAATTCAAATACATCGCTTCAGTGCCGTCGATTCCCGGATTCCGGGTGCCGGAGGATCTTGATGAATTGGAGATTCCCGCCGGTCTTTATCTGGAAAGTCTTCTGATTATGCAAACCGAGCGCTATGAAGTGCTTGAGGCGATTTTGAGACAGTGGCTGCCGGGCCAAAATGAATACCGGCTCAATCCGGCCGCTCCCATCTACGAACTCTACCCGACCGACTACCCCCAAACCGGACTGATAACGTTATATGTGCCGGTGCGACGCGTTTAAGCATGGATGAAGGAGTGCGGCCCCTGGCCGCGCGATTAAAGGACTTGGCCTGAAAGGCCAACCAAAGGGTTCCACCCTCTGGACTCCGGCTGGGGGAGGGCCGGCGTCGGCCCTGCCCCAGACCCCACCCCCGCCAGGGAATTCCCCCTGGACCCCCTTCGGAGGTCAGGGTTGTCTTCAACTTTCACCTTCCCGCACCGCCGCAACTCGCTTCGGGTACGAAGCTCAGACAAGCGGCGGCGCTTCATGTCGGGTCGGCTTCGGGCGCTCCCAGTAACTTCAGGTCTGGTCGATACATTGTGCTATAGGCAGCAGTAGAAAAATTTTGTTGCTTCACATATGTTCGGCTTAATACTTTTTCCCCTCAACAAGTTTTTCCAGCGCTGCAGCGGTGAGGTTCCGCCAGCTTTTTTAATGAAGATCTCATTAAAAGCAATGAGCGGCGTAGAGGTGCGGTAGCAGCACTGGAAAGAGCCTTTAAAGGGAGGCTGATTTAAGCCGAACATACGAGAACTGACACTCAGCTAATGAAGCTGCCTATCGCAAGCAGCAACGAAGCAACGTAAAATCACCTATAGCACAAGAGGTCGACACAGTATGAAGCGTCGCCGCTTGTCTGAGCTTCGTACTCGAAGCGAGTTGCGGCGATGCGGGAAGAAGAAAGTTGAAGCTGACCCTGACCTCTTGGGGTTCCAAGGGGCTTGCCCCTTGGCGCGGGTGGGGTCTGGGGCAGGGCCCGCGTGGGCCCTCCCCCAGCCGGAGTCCAGAGGGTGGAACCCTTTGGTTGGCCCTTCGGGCCAAGTCCTTTATCGCGCGGCCCATGGGCCGCAATCCATCGGCCGGTATTTCCGCCGAGAGAGGTGTATTATGACTGGTGAATTCAAGGTCAATGTGGTGGAACGTGAAACATTAAAGGTCGTGGGCCTGAAGGTGCTGACCAATATGTCCACCGCCATGAATGATTGCTACAAATTGTGGGAAGCGGGTTTCGGCCCGCGCATGCCTGAAGTGGCCAGCTTCCCCAACTGTTCCTATGGCGTTTCAGAGATGGTGGATGAAAACAATTTCAATTACATGGCCGCGCTCCCCTGGAGCGAAGGCGATCCCGTGCCCTCCGGTATGGAAGTTATGGAAATCCCCGGCGGTCTTTATGCCGAGTGCCAGGTGGATTCACTCGAGGAACTGGCTGCGGCCTATGAATACGCCTATCACGTCTGGCCGCAAACGAAAGTTCCCTATGAGTTTCTGTATGCTCCCTGCTATGAATTATATCCGGCTGATTTTATCGAGAGCAGTAAACTTTTCATATATATGCCCGTCAAGAAAACGGACTGAACGGGGCTTCGGCCACAGCTTTGAGGATTGATGATGACAGATAAACTGATTCCCAACAACGCCAGAATGGTTCGCCGTTTCGCCCTGATAGACAGGCCGGAGCCGGAACTCTTCCGGGAGTTTTTCCCTTACACTGAAGTGCCCCGCATCGCTTTCGACGGCAGCGAACCCAGCCTCCGCCCGGCCGCCGAGCCTCTGGTCACCGACACCACTTTCCGGGACGGCCAGCAGGCCCGCCCCCCTTACACGGTGCCCCAGATTGTGAAAATTTTCCAATTTCTGGCCCGCTTGGGCGGCCCCCAGGGAATCATCCGCAAATCAGAGTTTTTCCTCTATAGCGAAAAAGACCGCCAGGCCGTTGACGCCTGCCGTGAGCTGGGGCTGGAATTTCCCCAGATAACCAGCTGGATCAGGGCCGTATCCCAGGATTTGGATCTGGTTAAGCAAATGGGCCTGACCGAAACCGGCATTCTCACTTCCATTTCTGATTACCACATTTATCTCAAACTCAATCTCACCCGTGCCCAGGCGGTGGAAAAATATCTATCCCTGGTCAAGGACGCCCTCTCCATGGGCATAACCCCCCGCTGCCACTTCGAAGATGTGACCAGGGCCGACATCTACGGCCTGGTCATTCCCTTTGCCCAGCAGTTGAAAGCCCTCTCCATGGAAGCCGGGCGCCCCATCATCATCCGCCTCTGCGACACCATGGGCATGGGCGTCACCTATCCGGGCGCGGCTCTGCCGCGCTCAGTCGGCAAGCTCGTCCGGGCTATGATTGAAGAGGCCGGCTATGATGGGGCCGACCTGGAATGGCACGGCCACAATGATTTTCACAAGGGTTTCATCAACGCCTCCACCGCCTGGCTCTACGGCCTTGGCTCCATCAATTCGACCCTTCTGGGTTTTGGCGAACGCACCGGCAATACGCCCCTGGAAGCCCTGATGGTGGAGTACGCCGCCATCACCGGCAGGACCAACGGCATGGACCTGACCGCCATCACCGACATGGCTCGCTATTTTGAAAAAGAGACCAATCACCGTATTCCGCCTTATCAGCCGCTGGTGGGCCGCGATTTCAATGTGACCTCCGCCGGTATCCACGCTGACGGCCTCCTGAAAAACGAGGAAATTTATAACATTTTTGACACAGCCGCCATCCTGGGCCGCGCCCCGGCCATTTCCATCAATGACAAATCCGGGACGGCCGGCATAGTCCACTGGCTTAACCAGAAACTCGGCCTGACAGGGGAGGCGGCCATCGACAAGCGCCACCCCGGCGTCATTAAAATGAACAAGTCCATCGCCAGGGAATACGCCGGCGGCCGCAGCACCAACATGTCCAGCCGCGAACTGGAAAAGCTGGCCCGCCATTATATGCCCCAACTCTTCGTCTCCCAGTTCGACCGCCTGAAAGCCAGGGCCGGTGAGCTGGCCCACGATCTCATCGTTAATATGATAGAGAACCTGGAAATCCGCTCCATGAACCCGGAACGTCAGGAAAACATCATGGAGGAATGGCTTACCGAGATCCCCTTCGTCCAGTTTATGTATGTTACTGACCAGCGCGGCGTCAAAATAACCCGCAATGTGGTCGCTCTGAACGAAAAGGCCAAATATCTTGATTCGGCCAGCATGGGCGTCGGGGCCAACCTCTCTGACCGCATCTGGTTTGTAAAACCTATGGATGACGGCAAAATACACGTCACCGACTTCTATACCTCACGCTACACGGGCGCTCTCTGTATAACAGTCAGCGGCCCCATCCGCGATAATGACGACGATATAGTCGGCATTCTGGGCCTGGATATCCGCTTCGAAGACCTGGCCAAGATGGAAGCCGATGAACTAAGCCTCAATGAGGATGATGGAATGGCTGAATAAGATTAAATTATGAAGACGAAGCCGCGCCGTAACGAAACGGCGCGGCTTTTTTATTCTGCCGCAAATGTTTTTACAGGCACACTGCCAACATGCCGTCAACTGGCGGCCGCCAGTATGCGCAATGTCCCTTCATCGATGTTTTTTTGACGGATCCCGTTTACTGACCGGTCAAAAATTCCTATTCATCAAAATTTGCCGGGTGTGAACTGACCGTCTCTGATTCTCTGATAATGTCCTTTAGCAAAATATCCGTTTTAATATCAGCTTTTTCCATTGTGATCAATTGGGAACGTCTGTGGTAATTTTGTGAGTTCAATTACTATGTTAAGGTATTTAGGGACTAGTAAGGGACATAACAATATTAAAGCGCATTAAAACGAGTGAATAAGTATTTTTTAAATTCACTTTGTAATACTCTAATATTATTAAATAAATTTTTAATGTAATCAGGGTTTTTTCGGTAAATAATGCCTTAAATTATTGGCCCGGAATTTGCTTTGTTATGGGACATGTTTACGGGTAACACTTATCCACGTTTTTAACATGTTTTGACTCAATATCTATTCGGCCCCGCATTTATGGCGGATGTCGGCTATCACGATTAAGGAAGAGCGGCCCCATTCTCTTTCACAATCAGGCGGACATTGCCGCGGCTTGGCACCAATCAGGAGGATGAAGTGAGAAAGCTGATCTGTATGTTGACAATGGTGATGATTCTGGCGGTGATGTCGGCTGGCCCCGCTCTGGCCGCCGGTGCTTTTTCCCTTGGCTCCGCCGGGAAAATCAATGGCTCTGTCTCCTTGATAACCGAGGACAGTTTTGAGCTTTCCAAAGCTGAAAAAGCTTTTTTCACCAAAGCCAAGGCCGAAGTGCCGGGTGAGAATGGAATTTTTACCAACACCCAGGGGGTAAGCGCCTATCTTCTGACCGAAGAGGCTCCGCTGAGTTTTCACTGGACCGGCGCTGATCAAAAAGCCCTTGTTTTTGACGGTAGCTCCCGGAGAATGATTAACGGCACCGGTGAACTGGCTGTCAAATATGCTGATGACAACCTGGTTTTGCAGAGATACAAGGGTTCCGTCCAGAACGGGCTCTGGCACGGGCGCGGCGAGCTTCTGGCGCGTGAGGCCTATCATTATAACGCCTTTTATTACGCCGGTGATTTCGTTCATGGCCGCATGGAGGGTCATGGGGTCTACATTAACAATGATTTGCTTGATCGCGGCGGTGTCCCTTTTGTCTATGAGGGCGAGTTCATGGATGACACCTTCCACGGCCAGGGCGTGATGACGGATTTGAATACCGGTGAAGTGATTCATGCCGGCCTGTGGCTGGAGGGGTTCCCCTTTGAGGGCAGCCTTGACAGCTGGAAGCGGGAGAACAAGAAGGTTGAGCTTTTGTATGCCCAGCGTCGTTACAATGACCCGCGGATCATGAGCCAGGTAGAACTGGCGGGACACCAGGGCAGCTCCTCTAAAACCGAGCGAACCGCCAAAGGCGAGATCACTTCCCTGGAAACAGCCAAAAGCGCTGGAGCTGGCTCCAAATAAGCCTAAATGTCCATCTTGAAAAAATTAAACCCCCGGTGATCGACAGAGAGGTCACCGGGGGTTATCATTTGGGACGGCAAAGGTAAAACCGGGAGGGTGATCTTTAATGATTGCCTGCCGTTTGACCGCCGGGAGTCGGGGCTTGCTTTTGGCCCGGCTCCGTTCCGGGGGTCTTTAGTCACGGAGCCGAGCCAAAAACAAGCCCCGACTCCCGGCGGTCAAACGGCTGAGTATATTTTCCCGCCTTGGGAAAGTAGGTGGTCATCACCACTCTCGCATAGTGATTGGCAGGCAAGCAATAGCGGCTTACTCGCAAGTGAGCAAGTAGCCATGTAGCAGAGGGGGCACCGCTCTTAATACGATGATGGCCGCCATATTTAACTATTACGGGAAAGTGCCGCAATGACGAAGGATGCCCGAGCATCCGTGGGTCCAGGGCTCCGCCCTGGCTAGACGTAGTTGATGCCGTTCCAGTTGGCGGGGGGAGGGATGCGCATGTAGTCGCGGCAGCGGACCGCCATCAGGTCGGCCGGGCCGTCTTCAGGGAGGATTGACAGGGTTTCTTCAAACAGCGCCAAAGCCTTTTGAAACTCTCGCCGGAAATAATGGCCCAGGGCTGACTCATAGAGGTCACGCGCACGAATCTGGTCGCGGGTCAGGCCGCCTTTTTTAGCCATTAGCTCAAATATCAGGAGGCTTTCCTCACGGCCTCTCACCCGCACCCGATCCAGGGTCCGCAGTTCAACCCCTTCACTGGCCTCCATGGCCGTTGTTTCGCTGATGATAATGCTGGTTTCATAAACTTTGTTGGCCGAAACCAGCCGGGAGGCCAGATTGACGGCGTCACCCATTACCGTGTAATTGAAGCGGTTTTCAGCCCCGATGTTTCCGACGACCATCGGGCCGCTGTTCAGGCCCATCAAAGCCGACAGGGGTGAGTGGCCTTCAGCCGCCAGGTGGCTGTTCAGGCGGGTCAGGGCTTCTTTCTGGCTCAGGGCCGAGAGGCACCCGGCCAGGGCGTGCCGTGGCTCCGGGGCCAGGGGGGAACCCCAGAACGCCATGATGGAATCCCCGCCGAACTTGTCCAGAACGCCGCCGAAGCGTTCTATGCTGGGCTCCATGTATTCGAAATAACGGTTGACAATATCCACCAGGGCTTCCGGGCTGGTTTTTTCCGCCAGCGAGGTGAAGTCCACCAGGTCGGAGAAAAAGACCGTCATTTCTTTGCGCTCACCCGCCCTGGCCAGGAGCTCCGGCCGCTGGATAATGGCTTCGGCTATTTCCGGGTTGAGGTACAGACCCAGGGCGGTCTGGCTGGTGCGGCCCGCGTCCCGCAGTTCGCGGAACCTGAGGCTGGAACAGAATGTCTGGGCAATGAGCAGGGCGGTCAGAGTCATGGTTACCGGGAGATGGACATATCGAATAAAAGCGAAGACCGACAGGAGCAAAACCGGAACCATCATCAGCGAGGGTAGCCAGTGGCCGAAACCGGTACGGCCGTCACTCCGGCCCAGCATGGTGGGCAGAAGCGAAATCAGGGTGAGGATGAAGACTAGAATAAAACGGCTCACCGGCCCCATGACCCGCACTTCACGGCCGGACAGGAGCGTCAGGACCGATTGGGCCATAATCTCGGTAGAAGTGTCGCCCTGGTTGGTGTGCTCGGAAAACGGGGTGGGGTAGAGGCCGCGATTGAGGGAATTTATCTCGCCGATGATGACCAGCTTGCCATAGAAATTATTGACAAAATAGTCAAATCGTTTTTTACCGGACATATCGTAGACATCGATGAAACTGTATTGAGGCACGGCGTCCGGCCGGGGATCGAAGTTGATGAAACTTTGACCCTCCGGCAGTTCCAGGGCCGGGTTGACCGCCAGCGCGGCCAGCGCGGCCAGGCTGCGGCAGCCGATGCGTCCCTGGCAGTCCGGCCAGCGGGTGATCTGCCGGCGCACTTTGGCGTCCACGTCCCTTTCCAGGTTGATGAAGCCGAAATGTTCAGGGTTCAGACGCTCCAGATAGATATCGTTGGGCAGAAGGGCCCGGTGGGGCAGCCACATCATTCCGCTGAGAACGGGCATACGGTCATTTATCGAACTGACCTCCCTGAACCACTGGTGGACTTTTTCCGGGTTGGATAAATCACTGTCACCCCTGGGCAGGATCTGGTTGATGACCACGGCTTTGGCTCCAGCTTCCGACAGGGCCTTGATAATGCGCGTATAATACTGGTGCTGAAACAGTTCCGGCACAGCCAGTTGGGAATAGTTGAGGGTCTCGTCGTCAATGGCGATGATGGCCACCGGGCAATCTTTGGGAGCGGTGTCTGGCGGGTCATGGCTGGTTCTGAGGGCCAGCAGTTGGTCATAGGCTCCGTCAATGATGAGTGTTCCGGCCGGGGAGGCGTAGAATACAGCGCAGATCAGGCAGATGCAGAGCGCGGCGGCCAAGGCTATCCGCAGCCGTGGGAGTGTTCGCCCCACGGCCAGGTTTTTCCGCCCGGATTTTTCGCCCGGATCACTCATGCCGATTTCTCCATCGGGCCGGATGGCCGCGTCAAGTTATATTCATGAGCCAGAGTGGGAATAACGTATGCTGGTAAAATTAAAATATGGGCCTTATTTTTCAACAAGGCCCATAGCGTTGGCAATGCAGAATTTCCCAAGTGGATTTTTAGATGGTGCTGATGCGTGAGAAATCAGCTATCTGCTCAAATATCCGGCCGACACGGGTCAACAGGGCAATACGGGCCGCCTTGATCTCGGGATCGGGATCGTCCACCAGAGTGTCTTCAAAGAATTTGTCCACCGGCTCGCGCAGGGAGGCTATCTGGGTCATCAGTCCGCTGAAGTCAGCGGCCGACAGGTAGGTACGGGTCTTGTTCTCCAATTCCTCCACCCGCTCCAGAAGAACTTTTTCCGCCGGCTGGCTGAGGCGCTCCCAATGGGTGAAGTCGTCTTTGGCTCCGAATTTCTTGATAATGTTGACCACCCGTTTGAAGACCTGGGCCAGATCTTTGAAGCCGTCTTTGGCTTTCAGTTCTTCCAGGGCCAAGGCCCGCTGCATGGCGGCCAGAGGCTGATCGGCATAGATGCTCAAAACCGCTTCAGCGCCGTCGCCGGAAACGCCGCGCCCGGTCATCATGTTTTTCAGGCGAACCTTGAAGAATTCCAGAATGGCTGTCTTGGATTCCTTGGCCGGGCGTTTGGCCCACTCTTCCAGGCTCTGTAAGGCCCGGTCGATCAAGGGGGTCAGGCTCATCTGCCAGCCGCGGTCAATGAAAATATTGATAATGCCCAGGGCCCCGCGCCTCAAGGCGAAGGGGTCGGCCGCGCCGGTGGGGATGAGGCCCACCGCGAAGCATCCGGCGATGGTGTCGAGCTTGTCGGCCACGCTGAGGATGGCTCCGGTCTTGGAGGCGGGCAAATCACTCCCGGCCCGCAGCGGCATGTAATGCTCCATGATGGCCTCGGCCACTTCCGGCGCTTCACCGTCGGCCAGGGCGTATTCACGGCCCATAATGCCCTGAAGAGTCGGGAATTCCTTAACCACGCCGGTGACCAGGTCACACTTGGCCAGATCGGCGGCCCGGCCGATGGTGTCCTTCAGTTCCGGGGCCAGAATTTCCCCTAAGTAGAGGGCCAGGGCCTTGATGCGCTGAACCTTCTGCCAGGAGGTGCCCATAAGATGATGGAACACCACCCCTTTCAATTCATCTTCACGTTCGGCCAGCTTGACCCGTCGGTCTTCCATGAAATAGAAACGGGCGTCTTCCAGGCGGGCCCGCAAAACCCTCTCATGGCCCCGCTGAACTACCTTCATATCGCGGGCTCTGGTGTTATTGACCGCGATGAAATAGGGGGCCAGCCGTCCTCTGGAATCGGTCAGGGCGAAATAGCGCTGGTGTTCCTTCATGGCTGTGGTGGCCACGGCCAGGGGCAATTCCAGATAGTGGCTGTCGAAATTTCCCAGGACGGCCACCGGCTCTTCCAGGAGGTTGGCCACTTCTTCCACCAGTTCCTCATCAGACACCAGTTGGAGGTCGGCGCTGTTTTCCTGGGTGACGCGTTCGATTTCCTGACGCACCAGTTCGCGGCGCTTGTCGAAATCAACATGCACATGCACTTCGGATAGGCGGTTTTCATATTCGTCGGGGCTGGTGATAACCACCGCGCCCGGATGGAGGAAACGGTGGCCATAACTGACTTTTCCGGCCTTGGCCCCGCAGAAGGATATGGGCAGAACCTCGCCGCCGAGAACAGCCAGGAGCCAGTGGACCGGGCGGACGAACTGATATTCGCCATTGCCCCAGCGCATGCTTTTGGGGAAGGGGAGGCTCTGGAGGATGTCGGGCAGGATTTCGCACAAAACTTCCTCCACGGCCCGGCCCTTGACGCTTTTGCGCACGGCCAGATACTGGCCTTTGGGCGTGGTGACGGTCAAAAGGTCGCTGACCGAAACACCCTGTCCGCCGGCGAAGCCGGTGGCGGCGCGGGTGGGCGTGCCGTTGGCGTCATAGGCGGCCGAAAGGGGCGGCCCGGTGATTTCCTCTTCCACATCCGGCTGATGGGCGGTCAGGCCCCAGAGGCCCAGCCCCAGGCGGCGCGGCGCGCCCCAGACTTTCAGGGTTTCGAAAGGCAGACGGGCATCGGTGAGGGTTTTGGTCAGCCTCTCTTCCAGATAGGTGATGGCCGGGCCAAAATAACTGGCCGGAATCTCTTCGACTCCAAGTTCAAGAATCAAATCGACGGTATTGCTCACAGACTGCCCTCCCAACGGCCGATCAGGGGGTGTCCCATGGCCTCTCTTTGTTCAACATAAAGTCTGGCCACTTCGCGGGCCAGATTGCGGACGCGGCCGATGAAGCGGGTGCGCTCGGCCACGGAAATGGCGCCGCGCGCGTCCAGAAGGTTGAAAGTGTGTGAACATTTCAGGCAATAATCATAAGAGGGGAGCACCAGACCAGCTTCAGCCAGCTTTTTGGATTCACCCTCATACATGTCGAAAAGCTGGAACAGCATTGAAATATCGGCAAATTCAAAATTGTGTTTGGAATATTCCACTTCGCCCTGGTGGTGCACGTCGCCATAGCGGATGTGCCCGTTCCAGTCCAGGTCATAGACGTTGTCGACGCCCTGAAGATACATGGCCAGCCGTTCGAGGCCATAGGTGTATTCCACTGAAATAGGTGAGAGGTCGAAGCCGCCCACCTGCTGGAAATAGGTGAACTGGGTCACTTCCATGCCGTCGAGCCAGACTTCCCAGCCGATGCCCCAGGCCCCGAGGGTGGGGGATTCCCAATCGTCTTCAACGAAACGGATGTCGTGATCAAGGGGATCGATGCCGAGGGCGCGGAGGCTGTCCAGATAGAGATCCTGAGCTTTCAGCGGAGAGGGCTTGATGATCACCTGAAACTGATAATAGTGCTGGAGGCGGTTGGGGTTTTCGCCATAGCGGCCGTCAGTGGGGCGGCGGGAAGGTTGGACATAGGCCACGCGCCAGGGTTCGGGGCCGAGGCAGCGAAGGGTGGTGGTGGGATGAAAAGTTCCCGCGCCCACTTCCATGTCGTAAGGCTGCTCGACGAGGCAGCCGCGTTCAGCCCAGAAATGGGACAGAGTCAGAACCATATCCTGAAAGGACATGGACCTGGTGGTTGTAGCGGACATTAGCAAATCCTCTGAACTTAATTAATGATCAAATAAGGGGCCGTAACCTGTTCAAGGCGGCTGTCACAAAAAGAATATACTAACATAACCCAACTTTTTTGCCAAGCACATGGACCAGCATACAGGTGGGGCACTCGTTTGAAAATGGCTGGAGGTAAAACCCGGAGGGCGGAGACATTTTAAGTATGGCATTTTCCCTTAAACTGGCGGCCCGTCCGCTACGCAAAAAGCGTGGTTTTTGCTTCGCGAGCGGCTTTTATGGCCTCAAAACCAGTCGCTGGCGCTCCGTCTCCCCTATCGGGTCGACCAGCTATTTTTAAAATGCAGACCGTTTCCCTTAAACCGGTGGCCCTTCCGGGGAGCAAAAATCGTGGTCCCCTCTGGAGAAATCTCACCGCCCCGCCCTCCTGGACATAGTTGGCTCATGTAAGAAAACCGCAACCGTCACCCACCCAAACGCCGACACTGACCAGGCCGTGCGGGCGAAAAATTTTCTGTAAGTCGCTCGTAATTTTGCTCCCCGGACGGGCCCGGACAGGCAAAACGCCACTGAAGCCACCCGGCCGGGAATACGAGAAAATTACGAGCGACGTCAGAAATTTTTTCGCCCGCACGGCCGGGTTTCACCTTTGCCGTTTCAAGGGTTGTTTCGTACCAAACCAATTCGCTTGACATTTAAAAAACATTGCGATAAAATATTTCTCGTATTCAGCAAGATCACACATATTCAACTCTCTGCTTTCACACCAGGACTTCGTTTCTCAAATGAAGTCTATGCCGTCGTTTGTTCTATTAGTCGACAATTTCTAATTTTCTTTACCGAAAGCCGGACTAGCATAAGTCCGTCCATTTTCCGGTAACAGTTTCCAAAATGGCCTTTCATGCCGACGGCTCTGGTGTGGCCGTCCGTTTTAACTATTGTTCACTATACTCCGGCGTATACCTCCAGCTTGCTCAATGCCGCGGGCGGTGCCGGTAAAAAATCCAATTGCATCCACATTAATGGAGGAGTTTTCTATGAAAATCGGTTGCCCTAAGGAAATTAAGAACAATGAAAACCGTATCGGTCTGACCCCCAGCGCGGCCCAGGCCTATATTCAGGCCGGTCATGAGGTTTTCATCGAAAAGGGCGGCGGCCTGGGCTCGGCCATTATGGACGATGAATACACCGCCGTGGGCGCGAAAATCCTGCCCACCGCCCAGGAGGTCTGGAACGTTGCCGACATGATCGTCAAGGTTAAGGAACCTCTCGAGAGCGAATATAAGCTGATGAAAGAAAATCAGCTGGTTTATACCTATTTCCATTTCGCGGCGGATGAAGCCTTGACCCGCGCTTGCATGGAGCAGAAAATCGTCGCCCTGGCCTATGAAACGGTTCAGGAAGGCCGCGCTCTGCCGCTTCTGAAACCCATGAGCGAAGTGGCCGGACGTATGTCCAGCCTGATGGGCGCTTTCTATTCCGCCAAAACCCAGGGCGGCCGCGGCCTGTTGCCGATGGGCGTAACCGGCGTGGCCCCGGCCGAGATTCTGATTCTCGGCGGCGGCGTGGTGGGCACCAATGCCGCGCATGTGGCCGCCGGTCTCATGGCCGATGTTTCCATCCTTGATATCAACCTTCCGCGCCTGGAGTATCTCAGCGAGATCATGCCCGCCAACGTCAAGGCCCTTTACAATGATCCCGTCACCCTGGAAAGCAAGCTGAAAACGGCCGACATCGTCATCGGCGCGGTGCTGGTGCCGGGCGCCAAAGCCCCCAAACTGGTACGCAAGGATCATCTGAAGACAATGAAGCCCGGCGCGGTCATCGTCGACGTGGCCATTGACCAGGGCGGGTGTTTTGAAACCTCACACGCCACCACTCACAGCGATCCCATTTTTGTGGTGGACGGCATTGTTCACTATTGCGTGGCCAACATGCCCGGCGCTTACGCCCGCACTTCCACCTATGCCCTCAACAACGCCACCCTGGGTTACGGCCTGATGCTGGCCAACAAGGGCGTGGAAAAAGCCTGCCGTGACAACGAAGCCCTCAAGCTGGGCCTGAGCATGTACAAGGGCAAGATCACCTATGAAGCCGTGGCCGAGGCCTTTGGCATGATGGGCGATTATGTTCCGGTTGATTCAGTGCTCGGCTGAATCGCCGCCTGATTGAAGCCGCAAAGCCCGCTCCTGTTTCAGGGCGGGCTTTGTTTTTAAGAGCTTGTTCGTAAATAGTGAAGCCTCTGGCGTTGTTGCTCCTGGTTTTTTAATGCTCGAAATATTAATATATTACTCCGCTTAAAAAACACTCGCGCCTAGCCCGAGAACAAAATCCCTTATTTACGAACAAGCTCTAAGTATGGGACTGGGTTGCGGGCGATTCATTTAATTAGTAAAATATGCCCGCCGGAGCACGATCAACATGCCGCGAACAGGCGGAGGCCAGTGCGTGATCGGTGTGTCGTAAATCAGGGGATCCGGCAACGGGTTTATTTCAGAAGTCAGGAGAAAAATATGTCAGTGGGAAGAGCGGCCTGGGCCGAGGTAGATCTGGCGGCCATCCGCCACAATATGATGGGCATAAAAAAGCTGTTAAAGCCAGAGACTCGTTTCTGTGCGGTGGTCAAGGCCGACGGCTATGGCCACGGCGCCCTGGCGGTGGCCGGTGAGGCGGTGAAGCTGGGGGCGGACTATCTGGCGGTGGCCATATTGGATGAAGCGGTCAGTCTGCGCGAGGGCGGTTTCACCACCCCGACCCTGATACTCGGCTACACGCCGCCGGTCCAGGCGCATATGGTGATAGAGCGTGATCTGACCCAGACCATATTCAACGTCGAGCAGGCCGAGGCCCTGAGCGGCGCGGCCGGCGCTTTGGGGCGCACGGCCAGAGTCCACCTGAAGGTTGATACCGGCATGGGCCGTCTGGGGGTTTGCCCGGCGGAGGCGGCCCAGTTTGCCCGGGCCGTGGCCCGCCTGCCCCATTTGGAGATTGAGGGCGTCTACACCCACTTCGCCAAGGCCGACGCCACCGATAAAACCCATGCCTTACAGCAGGTGGACGGTTTCACCGCGGCCCTGACGTCCATAGAGAACGCCGGCATACGCATTCCTATAAAGCATTGCGCCAACAGCGCCGCGACTCTGGACATGCCGGAGGCTCATCTGGATATGGTTCGCACCGGCATTATCATGTATGGATTGAACCCCTCTGACGAAACCAGCCGGCCTTTTGAGCCGAAACAGGCCATGCGCCTGAAAGTGCGTCTGGCCATGATCAAGGATGTCCCGGCCGGGACGACCATCAGCTATGGCTGCACCTTTGTGACCGCCGCTCCTTCGCGCATCGCCACGCTGCCCATTGGCTATGCCGACGGCTGGACTCGCATGCTCAGCGGCAAAGCCGAGATTTCGTTGGGCGGCCGACGGGCTCCAGTGGTGGGGCGCATCTGTATGGATCAGTGCATGGCCGACATCACCGGCCTGGATGGAACCCGCGAAGGCGATGAGGCGCTCCTTTTCGGCGGGCCGGATATCAGCACCGATGAGGTGGCCGCCAAACTGGGCACCATCAATTACGAAATCGTCTGCATGGTCGGCAAACGCGTGCCGCGTGTTTATATTGGCTGAAAGCCATAAACTGAAGCAGGAATGTCTACATTATTGAATTGCCGAATGGGGGCTGGGCTGGTATACTTGTAGAGTTGACTACTTTACTTATAGAGAGGACGGGAGTGCATGATCGGCATCTCCAAATTATACTGCGGCACTGTTGAAGCCTCAGATCCGCTTCGCTACGGGCGCATGTCCAACAAATTGCCCAGCCACCTCCTGCAGTTTTCCAAAGATAAAAAACCTGTTGTGGTCTGGAATATGACCAGGGCCTGCAACCTCACCTGCATGCACTGCTATGCCAACGCCACCGCCAAACCGGCCGAAGACGAACTGAGCCCGGAACAGGCTTTCGCTCTGGTCGACCATCTGGCCGAATACGGCGCTCCGGTGGTGCTGTTTTCCGGCGGCGAGCCGATGATGCATCCATTATTGTTCGACCTGATAGAGCGCACCGTCAGCCGGGGGCCGCGCGCGGTTCTGTCGTCCAACGGGCTGCTGATTGATCAGGCTTCGGCCGAGCGGCTGAAGGGGCTGGGGCTTTCCTATATCGGCGTCAGTCTCGACGGGCTGGCCGAGGCCCATGATGAATTCCGCCGTATGCCCGGCGCTTTTGAGAAGACTGTGAAAGCCATGGCCGTGGCCAGGGAGGCCGGGCTTAAAGTTGGCCTGCGCTTTACATTGAGCCGTCGCAATGTGGCCGATTTGCCGGGCATTTTCGATCTGATGGAAAGGGAGGGCATTCCCAGGGTCTGCTTCTATCATCTGGTCAGCAGCGGGCGCGGGACCGGCTTGTCAGCCGACACCCTGAGCCATGAGGAAACTCGACGGGCCGTTGATCTGATTATCGATAGAACCAGCGATTTGCACTCGCGCGGCAAGCCCATGGAAGTGCTCACTGTCGATAATCATGCCGACGGCCCCTATGTTTATCTGCGGCTTCTCAAGGAAGGTCGGACTGATTTGGCCGCGGGTGTTCTGGAGCTTTTAAAGCTTAACGGCGGCAACAGTTCCGGCCGGGGCATAGCCGCTGTATCCTGGAACGGTGACGTTCACCCCGATCAATTCTGGCGCAATGTGGTGCTCGGTTCCGTCAAGGCGCGGCCTTTCGCTGAAATCTGGCACGATCAGGAAAATGAATTTCTCATGGCCCTGAAGAATAAGAAGGATCATGTCACCGGGCGTTGCCGCGCCTGTACCTTTCTGGAAGTCTGCGGCGGGAACTTACGCGCCAGGGCCGAGGCGGCCACCGGCGAAGTCTGGGGCGAAGATCCGGCCTGCTATCTCACCGACGACGAAATTTCTATCAAACTTTAATGATCATTCAGGCTTGAGCCAGGGGTGAAAATATGTCCGCCGAACTTGTGGCGCGTCCGCGCCGATTGAGAAGCTCTTCCGCTATCCGGGAAATGCTGCGGGAGGTGGTGCTCCGCCCCTCCGATTTCATGTATCCGCTCTTCGTTGTTCCCGGCAGCGGCGTTAAGAAACCTATTGACGCTCTGGAGGGCCAGTTCCATCTCTCCGCCGATGAGGCGGCTAAAATGGCGGCCGATGTTTTCGCGCTGGGCGTGAAAAGCATCATCCTGTTCGGCCTTCCGGCTGAAAAAGATCCGGCCGGAGCTTCAGGGGCCGATCCACACGGTCCGGTGCAGTCGGCCATTCGCGCCATCAAAAAGGCTGTGCCGGAAATGGTGGTGGCCACTGACGTCTGCCTCTGCGAATACACAGATCACGGCCATTGCGGCATCTTGGACGGACAGACCGTCGACAACGACGCGACTCTCCCGCATCTGGCCCGTCAGGCCCTGAGCCACGCCCAGGCCGGGGCCGACATGATCGCCCCCTCCGACATGATGGACGGACGGGTGGGCGCGATCCGTTCGCTTCTGGACCAGGAAGGTTTCAGCCACATTCCGATCATGGCCTACAGCGTCAAATACGCCGGGGCTTTTTATGGCCCCTTCCGTGACGCGGCCGGTTCGGCCCCCCAGTTTGGCGACCGCCGTTCCTATCAGATGGACCCGGCCCGCCGCCGCGAGGCGCTCATTGAAGTGGATCTGGACATCGCCGAGGGGGCGGACATTGTCATGGTCAAACCGGCCGGGCCGTATCTGGACATAATACGCGACGTGCGGGAGCATTGCGACATGCCGCTGGCCGCCTATCAGGTCAGTGGGGAGTACGCCATGATCATGGCCGCCGCGCGGGCCGGGCTGATGGATGAGAAGGCCGGGGCGCTGGAATCGCTTCTGTCCATCAAGCGAGCCGGGGCGGACATTATCATCACCTATATGGCCCCCAAAGCGGCCAAATGGCTGCGTGAGTGCTCATGAGCACCGGCAAATCCATATCTCCGCCGAGGCTGGTGGCCTGGGAGACGACCAGGGCCTGCAATCTGGTCTGCCGCCATTGCCGGGCGGAGGCCGTGCTGGAGCCGCCCGCCGATGAGTTAAGTCATGAGGAAGCCCTCTCGATGCTCGAGGACATCGCCGCCTGGAAGCCGTCCCCGATGGTTATCCTCAGCGGCGGTGAGCCTTTGATGCGGCCCGACATTCTGGAACTGGCCTCCTATGGCACCAGCCGGGGCCTGAAGATGCTTCTTTCCACCAACGGCACATTGGTAACACCCCAACTGGCGGCCGACATGAAAGGGGCCGGGGTGGCCAGGGTCAGTCTAAGCCTGGACGGCCCGGACGCGGCCAGCCATGACGATTTTCGCGGTATGCCCGGCGCATTTGAGGCTTTGAAGCGAGGCGCGGCCTATTTGCGGGAAGCCGGTCTTTCATTCCAGATAAACACTACTCTGACCGCTGGGAATCTGTCCCAGGCCGAAATCATGACGGCCATGACTGTGGAACTGGGGGCGGCCGCCCATCACATTTTTCTTCTGGTGCCGGTCGGCCGGGCCGGGGATATGGAATCCCTCTCGGCTGAAGAATATGAGGCGGCGCTGAAAACCATCAAACAGCGTGAACCGTCGCTCACCATAGATTTCAAGGCCACCTGCGCCCCGCAGTATCAGCGCATCGGCCGTGAAATGGGCTTGTCGGCCGGGCGGCACAGCGGGCGTGGCTGTCTGGCCGGGCAGGGTTTTATGTTTGTCAGCAGCACCGGCATATGCCAGGGTTGCGGCTATCTGCCGCTGTCGGCCGGTAGTGTCCGGGAAAAATCAATTGTGGAAGTTTACGAAAAATCGCCGCTTTTCGTGGCCCTGCGTGACCGCCTAACCTATCGCGGCAAATGCGGTGATTGCGAATACTGGAACATCTGCGGCGGCTGCCGGGCCCGCGCCCATGCCCAGGGAGATTATCTGGGGCCGGAGCCCTTATGTCCGCACCAGCCGCAATCAGGAAAGGGGGCTGAGGCATGAGCGAATTCTGTGACGGGCACCCGCTGGATCGTCTGGACCGGCTGATCATCAATTCCATCCAGGAAGGGTTTCCAATTGAAAGCCGTCCCTATGACGCCTTGGCCGACAGAATCAATAAGGCCCACGGCCTGAACATTGACGGGACGGAGCTTCTCTCACGCGTTAAGGCGCTGAAAGCGGGCGGATACATCCGTCGCCTGGGGGCGGTTTTCAATGCCCGCAATCTTGGCTACAGTTCAACCTTGTGCGCCGCCCGCGTGCCTGAAGACAAAATCGATCAGTTCGGTGATCTGGTCAACCAGTCGCCGCAAGTGACGCACAATTACCTGCGCTCTGATGATCTCAATATCTGGTTTACTTACACCTCAGGCAGCCCGGAAGAGTTGCCCGCTTTTTTGGATGGGTTGAAACGTGCGACTGGTATTGATGAGATTTATGTGCTGGAATCAGAAAAGCTTTTTAAGATCAAAGTGGGTTTTCAGTTGCCTGACAAAGCGTGAATGGTTGGAAGAGAAGAGGGGGGCTCTGCCCCTCCACCCCGCAAGGTGGCATAGCCCCCTTGACCCCCATCCGGTGTGCGGTCATGGTTGCGGTGGGCCGGAGGCGGGGGCTGAAAATTTTCTTTCGTTCACCATTGATTCAGCGCCACAACTCGCTTCGCAGACTCAGCTCAGACAAGTGGCGCTGAATCAATGGTTCTCTACAGAAATTTTTCAGCCCCCGCCTCCTATATTGTTGGCCGCGCTGTCAGAAGAATTTTGAAGCGAGATGAAATTGCCGTGGCTGAGTGGATACGCGATTTTTTCTTGATGCCCAGTTCTGAGGTAGCGGTAGTCCTCCTCTGAACTGGCACCTAATTTGATCGCACGCATATACAGAAAGTTACAGCGCCCCAAAAAAACATACCGAAACTCCTTCTTAGGAGTTTCGGTGGGGTCAAGGGGTTTACCCCTTGTGGGGTGGAGGGGCAAAGCCCCCCTCTAATAATAGCCTCTTGAGCCTTAACTTAGGCTTGGGCGGAGTTGGTTTTTTTGAATTTGGCGTAGTGCTGGTTGACTATGCTGATGTAATTGCGGGTTTCGTTGGGCATATTGCCGTTTTTGCCGTATCTGTCAAAGTTGCCCGGTCCCCAGTTGTATGAGGCCAGGGCCTTGTTTATGTTGCCGCCGTGGCGGTCGAGCATTTTTTTCAGGTAGCGCGCTCCGCCCCAGATGTTTTCGATTGGGTTGAAAGGGTCCTCTACGCCAAGCTCTTTGGCCGTACCAGGCATGAGCTGCATCAGGCCTTTGGCCCCGGCGCGGGAGACAGCCGTGTGGTTAAAGTTCGATTCAGTTTTTATAACCGCTTTGACCAGGTTGGCGTCTATGCCCAAGGCCACTGAAACCTTGTTCACTATTTTATCAATCGCGTCCATGGACATCTTTTCGCCCTTGTTCGCTTTTTCCGAGTCGTTTTTCTGGGCGGTCAGGACGGCTTCTTCATCCAGCTTTTCGCGCTTGGTGTTGTCTTCGGCTTCGGAAGCTTCAGAGGCTTTTTTGCGGGCCGGGGGCCTGGTCAGTCCGTAAGGCATCTGGAGATTGGCCTGGGGGGCGTCGTCATCCTGGGTGGTGCGCATGAACTGGCCGTTTTTCTGACGCCAGGACTGAAGCTCCTGGGGGCTGAAGCTGCGCCCGGTGTCCAGGCCGGTCACCATCGAGCCGCGTTTGCCGCCTAAGAGGTTGCCGAAGGTGTCGGCGCTCATCAGGGCTTCTATATTCATGTGGGCCACCAGGCTGGAAGCGTTGCTTTCAGTATCCTGGCCATCGAGCCCGGCCATGCTTAAAAGTTCGTTCTGCATGCTCATGGCCCTCATCTGGGCCACGCTGCGGGCGGCTTCCCGGCTGACTGGGTTGCCCTGGCTCATTTCAGCCTGGGTCTGGGCCATGGCCACCATATCCTGAAACATGGTGGCGCTGTTGCCGGAACCCATTGAAGGGATGGACAGGGAACTGTCACCACCGGTCATGAAGCCGAGGCCTCTGGCGGCGCCGTTTGAACCAAGGCCGGAGGTCATGGGCTGGCGGCCCAGATTGCCCTGAACTTTTGAATCTCTTAATAGTTGGCTAATAGCAGTGACGTCCATGTTACATCTCCTTCCACCAATCCCGAATCGGGAGTCGTCTAACCCAGTTGGCAGGCAGGTTGTTGAAACCTTGCCACCTGCGGGGCAATAGTGTTGCCTGAGTTAAAAGCAATAGGAATGCCAATTTTTGAGACGGCTGGGCCTATTTTTTGATTGTGCGGTAATTGATCTGTTATGTCAGGTATTTATGTGAAATTTAGCCGCTTGGTGGAACCCCTTGCCGACAGGCCTTTGATAAGTCTTTTACCATTTTATATCGCCGGTATAATTTATGGCTGGGAGGTTGGCGGCGGGGCATATTTCACGCCGCTGGCCTGGTGCGTAGTTTGTGCGGCGGCGGCTCTGGTGGTTTCCTTTTTCCGATTTAAATATTTGATAATATTTAAAATTATTGCCGCTTTTTTGTTGGGCTGCGGGCTGACTTCACGCACCTTGACAGAGCCGTCCGACCCGCGTCATCTTATCAATTTCGCTACTGAAGAACGCTTCGCCGACCATGTTGTTTTGGGCGGTGTTGTGGTCGAGACCGTTAAACGGACAGACAGCCGTTATCAGCGTCTGATTATTGACGGGAGGGAACTGGTCAGGCCGGGATATGATGGTCCCGACGAATTTCTGGCGGTGAGCGGCCGGGCCAGAATAGATGTGACGGACGGCGCTTTTGTCCGGCCGGGCGACTATGTGCGGCTGCCGGTGGTTATCCGGCGCATGTCGGGTTTTCGCAATCCGGGCGGCTTGAACCCGGAAAAACTCTGGGCCGCGCAGGGCGTGTGGGTGAAGGGTTACGTCCGGGAGCCGAGGCTGATAAGCTCCTGGCCGAATTACGGCGATCCGGGCCTGATGGTTCCAGTGCGGGAACGATCTACGGAATTTTTATATGAAAAGGCCCCATATCCGGCCGCCGGGCTCCTGGCTTCCATGCTGCTGGGGCGGCGTTCCGATGTTGATTCCAACAGCGATACTGTTTTCAGAAATTTGGGTTTGAGCCACATATTGGCCGTCTCCGGCCTGCATTTGGGATTGTGGTATGGTCTCTGCCTATGGTTGTCGCTGATTTTTCTTCGCCGGATATTGCCGCGTTTCGCATTGACGTTTGCACCGGGCATGTGGAAAAAGCTCGGCTTTTCAAGCCGGGGCGGTTTGTATTCAGGGCGGATCATTATTTTGGCCTCAGTCATGGCTCTGGGGCCGGCTTTATTTTATGCCGCTCTGGTGGGCGGAGCTTCGCCGGTAATCAGGGCCACTATCATGGTGACGGCCGTGGCGCTGGCTATTCTGGCCCGGCGCGGGGCTGATTCATGGAATATCATCGCCGCCGCGGCCTGGGTGCTTCTGCTGGCTGAGCCCTACCGTCTGTTCCAGGCTTCATTTCAGATGAGTTTTGTGGCCACCCTGGCCATGGTGGCCGTTTTCCATTCCCGGCCGGGCCGTCGGGAAAAGGCGGCGGACAAGAAAGTGCCGAGTATATGGAATACTCCGATAACGGCGGGCTTTCTGAAGGCCATTTTGAAAAGGGACAAAGAGGCGCTTCAAGATGAATGGGAGTGGCCGAATCGTCCGCAATCATTTTTCCGTCAGCTTTTGCTGGCCTCCCTGGCGGGAGCTTTCAGCACCGCTCCTCTGGTTATCTGGCACTTCAGCTGGCTTCCGGCCGCCGGTATTCCCGGCAACCTTATATTCAGCCCGCTTATCAGCGTCTTTGTGCTGATTCCCGGTCTTCTTTCGCTGATGGCTCTGCCGTTCAGCGAAATTATCGCCGGGATGTTGATGGATTTTTCCTCATCCGTCCTGATGTTTCTGATGCCGGTGATGGAGGGCGCTTCCAACATTGCAGGCCCCGGCTATCTTCTGCCGATTCCTGGCAAGCTCTTTTTGGCGGCCTACTTCCTGGCCGGGTGGCTTTGGCTTCGCAGTCCGCGTTCGGTAAAGACGCGGCTGTTGTGGTGTTGTCTGATATTAACAGCGGGTTTGATGCCTTATCTGCTCAAGGGTCAGGGGGACCGGGGCATTCTGCGGTTTACGGTGCTGGATGTGGGGCAGGGCGCTTCCATACACATCAACTTTCCTGATCAGCGGCAGATGGTGATTGACGGCGGAGGCAGCCCCTTTTTCGATCCTGGTGAGCGCCTTGTCACTTCGTATTTGTTGAGGCAGGGCATTTATAAACTTGATTACGCGGCTCTCACCCACCCGGATGAGGACCATCTGAAAGGCCTTATCAGTCTTTGCCGTAATTTCCGGCCGGACGAGATTTGGGAAAATCCGTGGCCGGCCACTATTTCTCCGCTGTATGAAGAATTTTTGCACAGCACGGCCGGAACGGAGCGGGCCGATCTTAGCGACCTCGCGCGCGGCTGGCTGATTGGGCCGGTGAGCGTGGAGATGCTTTGGCCTGAAGCGGAATATGATTGGCCGCCGGTTGCTCCCAAAGGCAACTGGGCCAACAATATGGGCATGGTTTTTAAGATCGCCTGGGGTGAGGTCAGTTTCCTGGTGACGGGCGACATTGAAAAGAAGACTGAACGGCGGCTGGTGGAGATGTATGGCTCAAAGCTGGCCTCCACTGTGCTGGTGGCCCCTCATCATGGCAGCGCCACTTCCATGACCCCGGATTTTATGGCCGCTGTGAAACCAGAATTTGTGGTATTCTCAGCGGGACGCAACAATTATTTCGACCATCCCAATATCCGCTCTCTTGAACGGGCCAAAGAAGGCGGAGCCGTTATCTGGCGCACCGACCATCAGGGCGCGGCTGTTTTTGAGGTTCGTGAGAAAGGGGAGGGGATTGATCTGAAACTGCTGCCGCCTTTGTAATTGGGCTGTGAAAGCGGGGTTGCTTTGAAAATGAAAAAAGTATCCAATCCATTGAAACTTTTGGGGCTGCTGATGGCCGCCATGATTTTTGGCGGCGGCTGTGCGGGCGCGGTCAGAAGCGTGGTGAAATCTCCTGAAGCCATAGCGGAGGTATCAGTTTCAGAAATCAGGCGACATCTGCATAACGGCGACTGGCTGGTCATCAGGGGCGTGACTGCGGCCGACAATCTGGTGACTATGGCCACTAACATGCCGCTGTCGCACGCGGCCATTTATGATCTGGAAAATGATCAGGTCATTGAGGCCGACGGCTCGGGCGTCCACGTTACGCCCCTGGCTGATTTCGTGGCCAAAGCCCAGCGCCTGTTGGTCATCCGTCCGGTCTGGTCCGGCCCGGAAACCAGCGCGGCGGCTGTGGCCAGAGCCAGAAGCTGGCTGGGTTCGGGCTATAACTTCACCGGCCTGGTGGGCTTGAGCGTCCCCAACCGCTACTATTGCACCCAATTGGCTATAAGGGCTTATGAGCCTTTCATGGCTGATATGCCAAATCCGGTGCCGCTGGTGATTGCCCCCGGGCAGATGTACCATTGGGGCAGGATAATGTTTGACACCGGTCCGGGACATCGTCCGTCCAGGTGAGTGCTTTTGGCGATGGGCCGGAGGCGGAGGTTGAAAATTTTCTTCCGTTCACCATTGTTTCAGCGCCACAACTCGCTTCGAAGACTCAGCTCAGACAAGTGGCGCTGAAACAATGGTTCTCTACAGAAATTTTTCAACCCCCGCCTCCTACAGTGTTGGCTGATTGGGCCGAAGAATGGTGGATGAAAGTATCATATAGCTGTGCCCCCTTGGCGATGATTGTATCCATCGCCAAGGGGGCAACACTCTTAATACGATGATGGCCGCCGTAAGTAACTATTACGGGAAAGGCCTACCTAGACGAAGGATGCGCGAGCATCCGTGGGTCCAGGGCTCAGCCCTGGTGGCCGAGGGGGATGAATTTTTCTACGTTCATGTTGTAGACTATGCCGCCGCCCGGTTTCTGGATGTCGGGGACGCTGTTGATGGCGCTTAGGATGGTGGATATGGTATCCGTTTCAGCCACGATCATCAGCATGTCCTTTTCCGGCACTAAACTTATGCCGAAAAATTTCACATCTTCTTCAGTGCCCGTGCCCCGCGCGGTCAGAATGGTGCCGCCCTTGGCCCCGGCCTTGCGGGCCGCCGCCATGACGTCATCGGCATAGCCGTGGTTGACAATAACCGTAATCAATTTATATCCCGAATTCATTTTCTCTCCGCTCTCTTCTATGTTTTCTTCGCGCTCCCGGCCGGGAACCCTGAACAGCATTCCCGATACATCCAGGAGCACTGCCATTCCACCCAACTTTTTAGGCTCTTTTATGGCGGCTTTCTGAACCGCGTCAATAACGGCTTCAGCCTCCAGGCCCATGATGGTAAAGACTATGTCCTGGTCAATGTCGGCCAGCGACAGGGCGGCCAGAATGCGATTGCCGCCGATGGTGCGGCCGGGGGCAATGGTGCCGCCCCGCGCTCCGGCTGATTTGGTCACTGCCACCAGTTGGTCGCCACGGTGGCGGGCCACGAAGCATATCAGCAGCTTGGCCGGTTTGAATACATGTCGCATGGGTTCCATGTCAGGCGCTCCTTGACGCTTTTTCCGCGGCTTTGCGCTTGGCGGCGTCTTCCTTATATTTGAAAATAAGCCCTAAAAGCTGAATCGTGACCAAGGGGGCCATGGCAATCATGGCCACCATGCCAAAGGCGTCGGTGGCCGGATTGCCGCCGGTGGCCATGGAGGCCCCCAGGGTCAGGGAAAGGACAAAAGTGGTGGACATCGGCCCGGAGGCCACCCCGCCGGAGTCAAAGGCTATGGCCGTGAACAGCGAGGGACAGAAACGAGTCAGGAGAAGGGCCAGGCCGTAGCCCGGCAGCAGCACCCACCAGATTGAAAAGCTGAAGACAACTCTGGTCATGCCCAGCACCACGGCCAGGGCTATGCTGATAGAAAGGGCCGCCAGCATGATGGAACGGCGGATGTGCCCGCCGGAGAGGTTTTCCACCTGCTCGGTGAGAATCCAGACGGCCGGTTCCGCGCAGACCACCACCGCGCCCAGAACCAGGCCTACCGGAATCAGGGCCCAGCCGCCGTGGGCTCCCAGGGCCATGCCCAGCGATTGCCCGGCCGGGCTGAAGCCGCCGGTTACGCCGGTCATGAACAGAACCAGGCCGATGAACGTGTAGAAGAAGCCGGTCAGCATTCTTTTCACCTGATGGTGCGGCAGATGCAGAAGAACGAACTGGAAAAAAAAGAAGATCAGGACGATCGGCAGAAGAGCCATGGCGATTTCGTAGCAGGTGTGGGGAATGATCTGAAGGAAATGGTCAATCAGGCCGACGGCGGCCGCGTTGGTTTCACTGTCCCGGCCTATGGAATCCGACAGACCGCCGGTGGCCAACAGGCCCATGCCCACCACCGCCGCGATGGGGCCGATGGAGGCCAGGCCCACCAGGCCGAAGCCGTTATCGTCGCCCTCCTTCTTTTTGGCCGTGGCCGCCACACCCAGACCCATGGCCATGATGAAGGGAACCGTCACCGGGCCGGTGGTGGCCCCGCCGGAGTCAAAGGCGATGCAGACGAAGCCGGTATCCACAAAATAGGCGGCCACGAACAACAGGACATAAAAAACCACCAGCATCAGCCTCAAGGACATTTGCAGAACTATGCGGATAATGCCGATCATGACGAAGAGCCCCACGCCGGCGGCGATGGAGAACAGAAGGCGGCTCTTGTCAATTGTGGGCACCACTCCGGTGACCTGGGTGGCCAGCACCTGAACGTCTGGTTCAGCGATAGTGATGGCAAAGCCGATGGCGAAAGCGGCAATCAGCATCGGCGGAAGTTTGCGAAGGTAGGTCAGTGATGAGCCGACTGCCTGACCGAAGGGCACCATGCCGATATCCGCGCCCACCAGAAATATGCTCAGCCCCAGAATCAACAGAGCTCCGCCCATGATGAACTGCGGAAGCTGCCCGCTCTCCAGGGGGGCGATGGTGAAATTCAAAATAATCACAATCGCCATAACCGGAACCACGGAAACGGCTGATTCTTTGAATTTCGAAATGAAATTTGATGTCAAAACAGACTCCTTAGGTCATATCCCGGCTGAACCTACTCCACTGTAATATTCAGCGTCTCTTCCATATAGCGTTTCAGCATGCGGCTGTCTTTTTTGTATTTGGCGGCAAAGGCTTGTTCTTTATCCGTCAGGGGGATGCCGTAAGCCCTGGCGCTACCCCAGTTGAAAATATCATTGGCGGCCATGAGCTTGCCCATGAGGCAGTTCAGCCGGTCGGCGGTCAGTCCCTTGGAGCTTATCAGGCTTTCTTCCTCTTCGGGTGAAAGGTTGCCCTTTTTGTTCACAATGGCCCGCATGGCCTCAATGGCCAGCTTCAGTTCTTTTTCAGTCATGGCGGACTGCCTGTAGCACATGCCGGTGGGCTGGCCGACATTTATATCTATATCGGGCGTCTGCCCGCCTTTGGCCATTAGTATTGATGACTGATATATAATCAGCGCGCTCATCAGGGCCGCAATCGCTATCATGGCCCGGAGCCTCAGTATCGTAATCGGGCTCATATCCACCTCCTATGGATGGTGATTCAGAATCTTTTATTATAACAGAAAATCGAGCAATTTTGTTAAATGATTTAAAGCCGATCGGGAGAGTCCGCCCCGTGGTTCCGAGATGTGAAACATGCCGGGGCCTTAGCCGCCATGAAGGGAAACCGGGCCGCTTTCACGATGATAAAAAAATGATTTTTTCGGCAGTTTCCTACTTGCAAATTGAAAGGAAGTTGGTTATATATATGAGTATCGATTCATGGATGTTTTTGATCCATATCGGGCCGGTGCCGTAACGGCCCCGGTATAAAACCAGTCTTGTCAGTGATTATAATGGTCCTGATGGACAGTAAAACCTTAGGGAGGTTACTATCATGGGTTGGGATGTTAAAGTTGATGCCGCTAAATGCAATGGCGACGGCGCTTGCAAAGACGCTTGCCCGGTTGACGTTTATGAAATCAAAGATGGCAAGGCCGTTCCTGTGAACGCCGACGAATGCCTCGGCTGCGAATCCTGCGTCGAAGCCTGCGAATACGACGCCATCACCCTGACCGAAGAATAATTTTTCGGTCAATCCAGGAAATGGCCGGCGGCTTTTCAGCCGTCGGCCAAACTTTGAAATGGGCCGCCGATTATGGATGTGAGCATAAATACTAAACACCCGGTCGCGCGAATCGCCTTGGCCCTTGCGGCCGTTTTTCTGACACCGGCGGGGATTTGGGTCCTCCGTGGGGCTTTTGAACAGACTCAGCCTCACATATTCGTTATGCTGGTGTTTTCCGGCAGCCTTACGCTGCTTCTGGGCCTGGTTGGCCTGATTGGTTTTGTCGCCTCTTTTGCGTCCAAAGGAGCTTCCGCTGACAAAACTTCAGACGATCAATGATGGAGCGCCCGCTCTTTCCGTCTGAATGGAAGATCGATCCGTTTTTTTTAGCGCGTACTGGATAACGGCTTGAATAAATTTCAGGCTTGCCGTCTGTCACGCCAATTATCAAAATCGCCTGCCGCGCGCGGTTTGCTGCCGGTTTGTATTGGCTGCCGTTAATATTTGTCTGAAAACCTGGCCGGTTTTTCAAATATTTATGGCGCTGTATAATCTTGCGGCCAGTGTCCGGCAGAGCTTCAGGAGTTTGTCAGTGAAAAATCCACTTCCGAGAGTCGCGGCCATACATGATATTTGCGGTTACGGCCGCTGTTCGTTAACTGTGGCCATTCCCATTCTTTCAACCATGGGTTTTGAGGTTTCGCCGCTGCCGACGGCCATTCTCTCCACCCACACCCTGTTCCCGAATTTTACCATTCTGGACCTGACCGATGAGTTGCCCAAAATCATCAACCACTGGAAAGAGCTGGGCCTGAAATTCGACGCCATTTACAGCGGATTTTTGGGCTCGGCCCGTCAGGTGGACATTGTCGGCAATTTCATCAAAGATTTTCAGGGGCCGGAGACACTGGTGGTGGTCGATCCGGTTATGGCCGACCACGGCAAGCTTTATCCGACCATGCCGCCGGAGATGGTGGATGAGATGAAGAAGTTGGCCCGCATTTCCAGGGTTATCACCCCGAATTTGACTGAAGCCGCTTTCATGCTCGATCGCATCACCCCGGAGACCATCAGCGAGAAGGAAGCCAAGGAGTGGTTGAAAGCTCTGGCCGACATGGGGCCGGAGATGGTGGTGATCACCAGCGCGCCCCTGGCCACGCGGCCGAAATCCAGCACTGTCATTGCCTATGACCGGGTTGACGATCGTTTCTGGATCACCGAGCGTCCCCATGTGCCCACGCAGTATCACGGCACCGGCGACATTTTCGCCAGCGTCTTGACCGGCAGTCTTCTTCAGGGCGACAGTTTGCCGGTGGCCATGGATCGCAGCGCCCAGTTTGTGGCCACAGCCATTCGGGCTACCTTCGGTTACCGTGAGAAAGAGCTTGGCCACCATGAGGTGCTGCTGGAAAAGGCTCTTTCCACGCTGACCGTGCCGGTCAAAACCACTACCTATGAACCACTTCTGTGATTGAGGTTTGATCAGGTAGAACAGGTCGAGCCATAAGCGCCGCCGCAACCAGCCTGTAAAGGGCGGGGCGGCGGCGTGGCTGTGTGTTGACTGATTCATCTTACGGAGAAGCAATGGGTTTGTTCTGGCGCGGATGCTTGAAAAAAACGCCGACTGTCGTGTTGTGGGTTATCATTTGGACAGCCGCGTTACTGGTGCCATGGGTTCCGGGCGACTGGCTGTTTCCATTTGCGGCAGTGGTTTGGATGTCCGCCTTGATTCTGGCTCCCGGAAAGATTTACGGCCGTCGACTGCTTAAGGCGGCTATTGTGTTCGCTTTGATCTGGAGCCTGATAATGCTGGGCCTGTTTCTGGCTGGTTCCGGTGGTCTTTTGCCGGTGATCAGGCTGTGGGTCTGGCTGGGGTTGGGGCTACATTTGATGCTGGCTAAGACTCCCCTGGAGCTGGCCATTCCGGTGGGCCGCTTGACCGCCCCGGTGATCGGGCATATCAGGGCGCAGAAGCTGGCTTTGGCCTTGGCCCTGACCGCCCGCCTCATTCCCCGGCTTCTTGATTCCGCCATAAAGATAAAAGCCAGCCTGGATTTAAGGGCTTCATCACTTCCGTTGATTCGTCGGATGGCCTTGTGGGGCAGGGCCATAATGCGGGATTCCTTCAGCCAGAGTGAAGAGTTGGCCAGGGCTCTGGTAAAGCGCTGGCCCTGGTAGCATTTGGATTTTTAATGCCTTAACCCGCCGGAAGCCGGGGATTGTTTTTGTCCCGGCTCCGTTCCGGGGGTCTTTAGTCACGGAGCCGGGACAAAAACAATCCCCGGCTCCCGGAGCGATTTTAATTACGACTTTTTCCATTCAACTTACTGTTCGTAGCTACGCAAAAAGCGTGGTTTTTGCTTCGCGAGGAGTTGTTTCGTCGTCAAAACCAGTCGCTGTCGCTCCGTCTCGCCCTCCATGGCTCGACCCTCATTATATGTGGCAAGTTGGCTTAGAATTGCCTGCTATCAAGCTCTTAAGAAAGCCGACCAGGCAGCCGCCGGGAGAAATGTTTTTGCGATGGTTCCGTGACTAAAGACCCCCGGAACGGAACCATCGCAAAAACATTTCTCCCGGCGGCGGTCAACCGCTGTCGAATATCTTTAAGCGGATAGGTTGTTAGTTTTTAATTTCACGTCTTAAATCATCCAGCCCATTTTCGAGCTCGACCAGAAGTTTCATGGCTATAGAAACAACCTCCGCGATTCCGCCCTGGTCAAGGTTTTCGAAATGTATGCCGCAACTGACCGACACACGGCACCGGAAAGCGGAGCAAAGGGCTGACGCGAACCGGTTGCCGATGTGGTCGTCTTTATGGCCGGTGGCATTCAGGGTGGAAACCGTGGCCCGGTCAGTTCCGTCACCGGTCAGGCTGGCGCGGGGCACGGCCAGACTGACGGAGCCGATGTGTTCCAGGTCGCCGCCGCTGACCAGCACCCACAAATCTTCCCCGCTGAAATGGGCGCGGGCGGAGAGTTTTTTGCCCCGGCAGGGTGTTTCGATTTCTATCATACCGCCATGCCGCCGTCCCATCGCTTGAATTTCAGGTGGTCGAGGCCGAATAAATCCAGGATTTTTCCGGCCAGATGGCAGGTCAGGTCGTTCACTTCCTGGGGCCGGTTGTAATAGGCCAGGACCAGGGGCAGAATAATGGCTCCCGTTTCCGATAAGGTCAGCATATTTCTCAGGTGAATATTATTCAACGGAGTTTCCCTGGCCGCCAGAACCAGCCGGCGGCGCTCCTTCAGGCAAACGTCGGCCGCTCTCAACAAGAGGTTGCCGCTGTATCCGGCGGCCAGACCGGCCAGCGTCTTCATGCTGGCCGGGACCACGATCATCCCGGCTGTTTTAAATGAACCGCTGGCCACGGCCGCCCCGATGTCGCCGATATCATAAACAACATCAGCCAGGGCCGCCACCTCAGCCGCGGATATGCCGCATTCCTGCCGGATGGTTTTCTCCGCCCCTTCGGTGATGATCAGGTGGCTTTCAATGCTTTCGCATTTCCGCAGGAACTGAAGCACTTCCACCGCCACCGGGGCCCCGCTGGCGCCGCTGACGCCGATCACGATTCTTTGCTTTTCCATAACCTATTTTTTCCCTTCATCAGGAAACAGCCCGGGAGCGAACCGGCGCGGGTCGATTTCCATGAACTCGGACCTGGCAAACTGTTCCTTCAGTCTGAAGGGAACGGTGCAGTCGAAAATAGTTTTGCAGGTGACGCCGCGGTCATAGCCCATATAGCTGTATTCTGGCGACTGCGACGGATCAAGGGGGTGGCAGCGGACGCCCGGAATGAAAATGGTGTCCACATTGCCCTGGTAACGGGTGCTCATCGCCCACAGCACATCATTGGCGTCAAAAATATCCACATCTTCGTCAACCAGGAAAACATGCTTGAGTTCAGCGTTGGCGGCAAAAGCCAGAAGGGCCGCCTGCCGCTGCCGTCCTTCGTCGGTGTCCCGGCTTTTTTTGAACTGAAGCACGGCCATGAACTCGCCGCCGCCAGAGGAGCTGGAATAGGCGTTCAGTAAACGTCCGGGCATAGCCCGCTCCACCATATCGATAATACAGGCCTCATTTGGTATGCCCACCATACTGACATATTCATCGCTGGGGCTCATGCAGGTCTGCATAATGGGGTTTTTTCTGTGGGTGACGGCCTTTACCTTTATCAGCCGGCAGGCCGAATAAGCCAGGCCGGTATAACCGGAAAATTCCGGCAGCGAACAGCCGCTGTTGTTGTTCTGATCTTCCTGAACCAGGGTGCCCGGCATGATTTCCCCTTCAATCACGTATTCCGCATGGGCAATGGCCCTTTCCCCAACGGTGAGGCACTTGACCATTTCCACCGGCTGGCCGCGCAGGGCTCCGGCAATGCTGAGTTCGTCATAGCCGAAGGGAGTTGTGGGCGGCTCAAAACAGGTGGCGATTTCAATGGCCGGGTCCACCCCGATGCTGATGCTGACCGGCAGCGGCCGCCCCAGTTCGTTGGCCCTGGTGGCCATGGCCGCTATATGCCTGATTCCGGGGCTGAAAAAGATGGAGAGCTCATCGCGGCCCTGAATGCAGATGCGGTGAATGGTGATGTCGGACACCCCGGTTTCAGGGTGGCTGGCGTAGCACATGCCCAGGGTGATGTAGGGCCCGGCGTCACGGGCCGTGCTGACAGGGGTGGGCACCAGTTTGCGCAGGTCGAAAGAAGGATCCGTGGCGTGGTGAACAACTTCCTGGCAAAGGGCCTTATCGCTCTCGACCGTTATTGGCGGTATGGGGTTGTTGACGCTGTCCCGAAGGGCCCAGCCCAGCTTTTCAGGGGCTATGCCCAAAAGACGGCCGATCCGCTGACGGCTGGATAAAAGCCCGATCAGCACCCTGGCTTCGGGGTGTCCTTTGATTCGGTTGAAAATCATGGCCGGACCCAGGCGGGTGGGCCGCTGAACCGTGCCCCAGGCCCCGATGTAGCGATAGACGCCGGTCAGTTCACCGTCGAGGGACACTTCCTCATCGGTTTCTATCAGTTCATCGGAAAATGTTTTCAATGAATCAATGGCGGATCTAAGGTCGTGTTTTTGCATAATAATGCCTCCAGGTTTGATTAATTCCAGCGCTTGCCGTCAACTGCGCGGGCAATAGTTGTTAACAGTCAACAATATATTGACTTAACTAGGTATTTGGTAATGGGGATTAATACTGCGGTATGGGCATAGGACTAGAAAGATACCGCTTATGATATCAAGTTATTTAGGTTGTTTATGATGGTGACATTAATTTTTTGAGATGTCAATTGCAAACTCAAACTATTTTTTGCCTGATTTGCGATATTGAAGAAAAGAATGCAATTTTACACCAAATAATGTTTGTTAATTAATTCCCATGTCAATCCGAGATTTCATCTAAAAGCAAAGTAAAGGCTATCTATAAATTCCCTTAGTTAAATGGGCCGGAAAAATGTCGGTGGTTTAGAATGACGATTTTCAAGTCAGTGACGTTACTTTGTGCTGCGCCTATTTTTCTGATATAATTGGCAATGGTTCTCTGTTAGTTTCATAATGCCTTTAATATTAATGCTGAAAAAAATAAGATATCAAATTGCAGAGGAGTTGCCATGGCTGAAAAATCAAATTACCCTTGGAGATTCCATCGCCTCGGCGGTCTGGATCAGGTGACGCTTCAAACCGCTGACGACTTTCTTCATCTTGGCGAACTCGATTCCAAACTATGGGTGGCCCTCAGTTGCCCGGCCTCCGGCCTCGAACTGGACGACCGCACCATGGCCCTCATTGATACCGACCGCAACGGCCGCATCCGGGTGCCGGAAGTGGTGGAGGCCGTCAACTGGATCTCCGAACGCCTCAAAGACCCGGCCACCATCGCCAATCCCCCCGACGCTTTTCCCCTGGCTTACATAAAAGATGATACCGACGCCGGCCGCCGTCTTCTGGCCACCGGGCGCGAAATTCTCAAAGCCCTTGGCCGGGAGGGCGGCGAAGAATTCCTGACCTGTCAGGAAATAATGGACGCCTCGGCCAAAGCCAGCGGCCAGCTATTTAACGGCGACGGCATTCTGCCGCCGGATAAAGCTTTGGGGCAGGAACTGGCCGATTTTATCACCGACGGCCTGGCTCTGGTGGGCGGTGAGGAAGGCGTGGACGGCCGTCCCGGCCTCAATAAGGAACTTGGCCAGGCTTTTATTGATTCGCTCAAGACCTGGAAGGACTGGCATGATAACCTTGAAGGGGTGGAAATGCCGCTGGAGCCTCAGGCCACGGCCGAAGCCTGGGCAATTCTGGAAAAGCTGGCTGATAAAATCGATGACTATTTCCTGCGCACGGAACTGGCCTCTTTCGCGCCCAATTCCACCAAGGCCCTCAATCCTGATTTTGAAGAAAACGGCGTGGATATTGCCGGTTTGAAAGATTTGCCTCTGGCCTGGGTGGAGCCGGACCGGCCCCTGGCCCGCGATTGCGGCATAAATCCGGCCTGGCGGCGGCAATTGGACCGTTTCATCGAACTGGCCGGGCCGCTTCTGACCACCCCCGGCACCATGACCCGTGATGACTGGCCCAAAGTTAAAGCCGCCTTTTCCGGCTACGGACAAGCCATGAGTTCACGTCCGGTCCCGGTTTCCGCAGCGGGTTCAGTTCCCGCCACCACCTCAATCGAATCCATCGATGAAGCCAGAATCAATGACATTATATCCAGTGGAGTTTTTGATAAATTCCTCCAGACCCTGGAGCGCGACGTCACCTCACCGGAATCCGATGTTGAAGTGGCCGCTCTCGAGCGCCTGATTCTCTATCACCGCCACCTTTATCATCTGTTGATGAATTTCGTTTCCTTTTATGATTTTTACAGCGTGGGCCGTACCGCCGCTTTCCAGGCGGGGGTGCTGCATATCGACGGCCGCGACTGTTCGCTGTGTCTGCCGGTGGAAGACGTGGAAAAACACTCGGCCATGAGCGCCCACAGCCACCTCTGCCTCATCTACTGCCAGTGCCGCCGCACCCAGAAGCCGGGCCTGGAAGTGCCGGACGATACCATGTTCATCGTGGCCGCCATTACCGACGGCGGTTCAGACTTCCTGATGGAGGGCCGCAACGGCGTTTTTGTCGACAATAACGGCCACGACTGGGACGCCACCATCGTCAAATACATTCCCAACACCATCGGGCTCAAACAGGCCATCTGGGATCCTTATAAACGCATCAGCCGCCTTATCGGTGATCAGGTCACCAAATTAACTTCCAGCGGCAACGACAAAATACTCAATACCGCCACCCAGACTTTGACAAAAATAAACGCGGCCGCTCCGGCTCCCGCCGCCGCTCCGCCGTTCGATATCGGCAAAAGCGTGGGCATCTTCGCCGCCATAGGCCTGGCTCTGGGCGCTTTGGGCACGGCCGCCGCCAGCATTGCCAGATCTTTATTTTCGCTAAGTTGGTGGCAGTTTCCGCTTCTGATTCTGGGTATCTTCCTCATCATCTCCGGCCCTTCAGTCATTCTGGCCTGGCTGCGCCTGCGCAAAAGAACTCTCGGCCCCATGCTGGACGCCTCCGGCTGGGCCATCAACAGCCAGGTGCCCATAAATTTGATGCTGGGCGGTGAACTGACCTCCACGGCCAAGCTGCCGCAGGGTGCCACCCGCAGTTATAATGATCCCCTCCAGCCGCCTAAAAAGCGCTGGCCCATGGTGCTCCTGGCCATAATCATTATCGCCGGCGCGGCCTTCCTGGGCTGGAAGATGTTCGACAAGGTCAAGGATTACGTCAATACTCACGCCCCGGCTGAAGTTTCAGAACCGGCCGCTCCAGCGGCCGAAGCCGCCCCGGCCGCTGAAGCGGCTCCCGGGACTGAAGCCGCTCCGGCGGAGGCCGCCCCCGCGCCCGCGGCTGAAGCCCCAGCCGCCCCGGCCTCCTGAGGCCTGGACCACTGGATTCACATGGCGGGAGAACTCCCGCCATGCTCTTTTCAATGCCGTGCGCGGCCAACACAGGATTTTAAAAA